>CBDCDQ010000009.1:0-3468846 GCA_965215415.1 Acidobacteriaceae bacterium
ACGATGGCGGTCGCGTCCGCACCGATGGCCGCCGGAACACCGCGCGCCGTCAGCGCCGCCACCACCTCGCTCGGCATCAGCCGCTCGGCTGCGGGAATGCTCTCCGACCGGAAAACCTCCGCCAGCACTACCCGGTCCGCCAGCGCCAGACTCTCCACCAGCTCCTGTGCAAAGACGTTTCTCCGCAGAGTGTTCGACCGGGGTTCAAGCACGGCCCACAATCTGCGCCCGGGGTAAGCGTTCCGCAACGCGCGCAGCGTCTCCCGAATTGCCGTAGGATGGTGCGCGAAATCGTCGATCACCGTCACGCCTGCCACCTCCGCCCGCACTTCCAGCCGCCGCTTCACGCTCTTGAAGGTGGCGAGTGCTTCCACGATCGCCTCGACACCCACCCCCTGCCCTGCCGCCAGTGCAGCCGCTGCCGTCGCGTTCAGCGCGTTATGCTCCCCCGCCAGGGGCAGCCGCAACTCGGCGAAGGCCGTCCCGCCGCGGGCGAGACTCCAGCGCATCTCGCCCGCCTCATGCCGCATTGCCGATACGTGCCAGTATGAGTCCGGCGCAAACCCATACCGCTCGACCGCGCAGAACGCCTTCGCCACGCACTCCACAACGTTCGCACTTCCGTCAAAAGCTACCAATCGCCCCCGGCGCGGAAGCAGGTTGACAAACCGCTTGAACGCTGTCTTGACCGCCTCCAGGTCGACGTAAATGTCAGCATGATCGTACTCGACGTGCGTCAGAATGGCGGCGTCGGGAAAGTAGTGCAAAAACTTCGGGCCTTTATCGAAAAACGCCGTATCGTACTCGTCCCCCTCCAGCAGAAATGGCCCGGCCACTTCATGAGCGGGGCGCACGCGAAAGCTGGTCCCGAAATTTTCCGCAACGCCGCCGATCAGGAACGAGGGCTTCCTTCCAGCCACCTCGTAAATCCAGGCCAGCATGCTCGTAGTGGTCGTCTTGCCGTGCGTTCCGGCTACCACCAGCGACTCGCGGCCGAGCAGAAACTCCTCGCGCAGCAGGGCCGCCATCGAGGTGAACCGAATCTTCTCGTCCAGCACCCGTTCGAGCTCCACATTGCCCCGCGAGATCGCGTTTCCCACCACCACCAGGTCCGGCCGGGGCTGAAGGTTCGCCTCCGCAAACGGGTCCAACACCGCAATGTCCAGGCCACGAAGTAGGTCGCTCATCGGTGGATAGGCCGAAGCATCCGAACCTGTAACGCGATGTCCCTGCTCCCGCAGCATACCCGCCAGCGAGGCCATCGCCGTCCCACAAATGCCGATCAGATGTATGTGCTTGCCCATCTCTCCACGATACCGAATCCGTTGCTTGTCTAAGGCAGGGGCGGCTCCACAAACTCCATTGTGACGGCTTCCCCACACAGCAGTCGCACCCGTACCCCCAACGGCAACGTACGGTTCTCTCCATCCACATGCCCACACCGCAATCCGATCGCCACCGGCCCCGCGAACTCGCGCAACGCATGGAGCACCGCGCCTTCAAGCAGCTCCATCTCCTCTGGCTGGACACATTGCGCCATATCGCCGAGCACGATCCCCCCGACGCGATCCAGCACCCCGGCAAGCCGCAAGTGGCACAGCATACGATCCCACTGATACGGCTTTGTTCCTACGTCTTCCAAAAACAACACGCTCCGCACACCGGCACGAAAGCCGTACGGCGTTCCCAGCGACTCGGCAACAAGTGACAGGCAGCCTCCTTCAAGCACTCCCTCTGCCAGGCCAGCCTTCAGCGTGCGCAACCCATCCGCCGGGCCAACGGTCCACGCGCCCGCCCCGGAGAGCGCCGCCCGCCAACTCCGCGCATCCACTCCGCCGACCTTCGCAAAATCCGCCGCCACCATGGGACCATAGAAACACACAAGCCCGCACTCGTTCCGCAACCATATCTGTAACGAAGTTAAATCGCTGTACCCGATAAGGGCCTTCGCGTTGACCGCGATCAACTCGCGGTTCAAATAGGGCAGCAACTCCGCCGTCCCCCATCCGCCGCGCGTACACACAATGCCATCCACCTCGGGGTCCGCAAACGCGGCGTGCAAATCCGCAACCCGCTGCTCCACCGTGCCCGCATAGTAGAGCGGACCGCGCGCCAGCGCATGAGGAAACACCTTCGTCCGGTACCCCTGTCGCTCGAGCTCCGCTACACCCGCGGTCACCTGCTCCACCCTTGCCGCGCTCGCTGGAGACACGATCCCCAGCATGGCTCCCGGCCTGATGGCTCGCATCATGACGCGTGCACCTCGCCGGTACAGACGATCTCCGCCGGGCCTGTCAACATCATCTCCTTGCTGTTCGCCGTCCAAACCACGCGCTGCGCCCCGCCTTCAGCCACCGCCACCAACTCGCGCTCTACGCCCCACAGCACCATCGCCGCCGCCGCGCTCGCGCATGTTCCCGTCCCGCTCGACATCGTCGGTCCGCACCCGCGCTCGTAGATCCGGAAGGCAATTTCCCCCTTTGATACCACTCGAACGAACTCCACATTCGTTCCAAACCGAAATAAGTTACTGCCGCCGATACGTTCTCCGAGTGCCTGCCAGCTCATCCCATAGGACGAAAAATCATCCGTATCCACAAACGAAACGAAGTGCGGATTCCCCACGTTCACCATCGCTCCGGCAACCTCGCCCACGCCCTCCACCACGATCGTCCGCGGTATCACACGCGGCACCCCCATCCCGCTCTCCACCAGGTATCGCAGGCCGTCCGCCTCCACCACGCGGCAGCTTCGCAGCCCGCCGTGCGTTTGGAACGTCACCTCCGTCAACCCTTCACTGCGTGCCAGCCACGCCGCCACGCACCGCGTCCCGTTGCCCGACAGCTCCGCTTCGCCCCCATCCGCGTTGAACAGCCGCAGAAAGATCTCGCCCCCCGCGCGCCGCTCCACAAACTCGATGCCGTCCGCCCCCACGCCCGTGTTGCGTGCGCAAAGCCGCCGCGCCAGGCTCGCATAGTCGTGCCCCGCCGCAGCCAACTGCTCGACCACCAGGAAATCGTTTCCACACGCCTGCGCCTTCACAAACGAAATCACCGCGCTCCTTCAAACTCGTCCGATTTGTAGACCCGCGCGCATCCCTGCCCCGTCGAGCACACCACCGTCAACTCCGTCAGCGCCTCCGGGTGTCTTGCCACTGCCGCAAAGACGGCGTCGTCCGCGAACGAAACCGCATACGCCGCATGACGTGCCGGAGCGGCCAGCGCCGCGTTGAAGCTATCCCGATCCCCTTCGCTTACCATCTGCCGCAGCGGAATGCCCGCTTGCTGCACCGCGCCCACATGGTCCGACACCGCTATCAGGATCGGCGCCCCCACCGGCAGTTTCATCAACTCTCGCGACACCGCCGCTTCAAACGGCACCCGCGTCAGCGAGTTGGCGATGGCCTCCTTCAGCACCAGCGGCTTCCAATAGATCATAGCCGCCGTGTTCCCCAATATCAGCAGCGACATCATCGGCTCCATCAGCCGAGCCCACAATCCCCAGCGCGCCCGCACCCGCTCTTCCGCAACCGCCAGCGTTACGCACCCAAACAACGCCAGCGCCGGCAGCAACTCCATGCCATACCGCGAGTTGTAAAACGAATGGGGATTCATCTGCGGAATAAAGATGGGCACATGCCCATACGACACGGAGTACATATAGAACGGCAGCGGCACCCAAAGCAGCAACGAACTCATCTGCAAACGCCGCCTGTGCGCACACCAGGTTCCGTACAGCGCCGCAACCATGACGGCAAAGCCCAACTCCCACGCCGCCGCGTCCACCTGCGCGGCCCGCGTGTACAGCACCCCTGCCCACAAAGGATGATGCCAGCCGTTGTAGTGCTGCGCGCCCGCCGGAGTCGTCTTCAGCTCGATGGCCGCGGCCGAGTAAGGACCGCGCATAAAATCCAGCGCATCTCCCATAAAGTAATGGTTGTACGCCAGCCATCCAAGCGGAGCCGCCACCGTGAGGACCGTCATCGTCGCAAATGCCCGCCACACCTTCACCGCGCGATGCCGCCACACCATCCACGCGACCACGCACCAGACAGCCGCCCCCAGTACCCACCCGTCGTACCGCGTGTACACCGCGCACGCAATAAGCATGCCCAGCAGGTACATTCTTCGTCCGGCGACTGCCGCCGCACCCGTCCGCAGAGCCTCCACACACTCGACCGTAAGCAGCGTCAACCAGATTAGCAATGCGAGGAACAGCGGCTCCGTCATGGCCGTCGTCGCCAGGTACAGCAGGTTGGGGTTCAACACATAGAACGCCGTGCCCACCACCGCCCACCGCGGAACCACCATCCGCCGGGCCAGCCGGTAGAACCCCGCAACCCCGGCCACATAGCAAAGTATTGAAGGCCACGCGCCCGCCAACCCGTTCCGCCACCACTCCATCTTTGCGACAAACGGCATCAGCAGCAGATGCGGCAGCGGCAGCCACACTCCGCCCAGCTGCGCCAGCCCGGGATTGCGCGAGTCCAGTATTCGCCTGGCGATGCCAAGGTGGGCGACAGCGTCCCCATACAACAACAGATAACCGTGGCTGTAACAAACCGTTAGCGCCAGAAACGCCAGCGCCACAGCTCCCAGTGCCACGGGCAGCGTCTCCTGCCGCGTGGCCGCCCGCACCGCATCCGGATCGTAGCTTGGTGCGACCGTCACTCCTGGCCGCGCGCTCAGCCTACGCCGAGACGCCATCACCGTCCAGATGGGACATCTCCCGGAAGATACCGAATCGCTCCTCGATCTCCGCCCGTGTCAGCGTTTGGAAGCGCTCCGTTCCAAATCGCTCACACGCAAACGACCCCATTACCCCGCCGTAGAACATCGCCATACGAAACACGGCAGGCGTCAACACCGGCTGCGACGCGATATACCCGTAGAAGCCGCCAGCGAACGAATCTCCGGCCCCGGTCGGGTCGACCACCTCGGCCAGCGGCAGCGCCGGCGCGCGAAACGGCCTCACCGCGCCGCCCGCGAACGATCGCGCCCCAAAATAGCCCGTCGCCCCATACTCTCCGTGCTTCACCACAAGCGACTTCGGCCCTTGCGCAAGCACCGTCTCTGCCGCTCGCAGACCGTTCGTTTCGCCCGACAGCATCCGCGCCTCGCCATCGTTGATCAGCAGCACATCGAGTTCGCGCAGTACCACGTTCAGGTTTGCGCGGTGGTCGGCGATCCAGTAGTTCATCGTGTCGCCGCAGACCATCTTTACGTCAGGCATTCGCGCCCGCACCCGCGCCTGCAACACAGGATCGATGTTCGCCAGGAACAGATACTCGCTGTCCAGATACCCTTCAGGAATCTTCGGCTCGAAAGCCGCAAACACATTCAGGTCCGTGCCCAACGTCTTCGCCTCGTTCATTGCCCCGGCATACTCCCCCGTCCAGTGGAAGCTCAGCCCCGGCGCATGTTCGATCCCACGTGTATCCACACCGCGCGCGGTCAACACCGCCTCATGCTGTGGCGTGAAGTCCTCGCCCACCACGCCGATCACGCGCACGCCCGTAAAGAAGCTTGCCGACAGCGCAAAGTACGTAGCCGCCCCGCCCAACACCTTCTCCACCTTGCCATGCGGTGTGCCGATGCTATCGAAAGCCACCGATCCAACGACCAAAATCGCCATAAGCTCCCTCTTGTAGCTGCCGATCCAACGACTTACAGGTACTTCCCAATCAACAAGTGGAGCCGTTCCTTCGCCGCCTGAGGAATCATCGCTTTATCCGTCAAAATCGCGTACTTCATCGCATCTTTACACCCGCACGTTCGCTCTCCAGGCAAAGCCATGATCGCAGCCCGCACCACTTTCGCCGCGTTTTCCGCGTTCTGATGCAGCACCCGCACCACCTCATCGACCGTCACATCGTCGTGGCCTTCGCGCCAGCAGTCGTAGTCCGTCACCATCGCCATCGTCGCATAACAAATCTCCGCCTCGCGGGCCAGCTTGGCCTCCTGCAGATTCGTCATCCCGATCACGTCCGCGCCCCAGCTGCGATACAGGTTCGACTCGGCGCGGGTCGAGAACTGCGGCCCCTCCATGCAGACGTACGTCCCGCCGCGCTTGCCCACTACGCCCACCGTCGCGCACGCGGCTGCAAATGTATCCACAAGCGTTGCGCATACCGGATCACCAAACCCTACATGCGCCACCACACCCTCGCCAAAGAACGTCCCCACCCGCGCGAATGTCCGGTCGATGAACTGGTCCGGCATCACGAAGTCCGTCGGCTTGTGCTCCTCCTTCAACGATCCCACAGCCGACGCAGACAGAATCCGCTCCACTCCAAGTGCCTTCAACGCATAGATGTTCGCGCGAAAGTTCAGCTCGCTCGGCAGCAGCCGGTGCCCGCGCCCGTGCCGCGCCAGAAACGCCACCGTGCGCCCCTCCAACTCGCCCAGCATAATCGCGTCCGAAGGCTCGCCAAACGGCGTTCCTACGCGCTCCTCGCGCACATTCTCCAGTCCCGGCATGGCATACAGCCCGCTACCGCCGATCACCCCAATCTCCGCCTTCTGCAAACCCATTCTCCTATCGAGTGCTCGGGTGCCCCACCTTCGCGGCAGCCTCATCGTCGCCAAGGTGGGCTCCACTCCACCCCAAAGTATAGCCCGCTCGCATCATTCCAAATCCTCCCACCCACCGCCCAACTTCCATCCCCAACTCAGAGGCCACCATCACCGGCCCACTCCCCTGCGCCCCCAACACCCTATCCCGCACCTGCCGCGACAACTCCACCGACAACCCTTCCCCTACATACACCGTCTTCCCGACCACCGAGATCACCACATCCCCTTCGTTCGTCGTGTACACCTGCTCTTCCCCATCCGCCTCGTCCTTCTTCCGCTCCACCACTCCGCTATACTTCCGCCCCAGGCTCCCGGCATACACCCGCAGGAACGCCTGTGCCGCCTCCTCCGTCTTCCACCGAGACACATACACCAGCGCCAGCGATCCCGTGCCCGCCTTGTCCGCAACCGACCGCCGTTGGCCAGCATAGTAAACGCCCCCGTCCCAGGCGGGAGCCAGCACCTCCGCTACTTCCTTCGCCGCAAACAGCTCCGTCAGCATCCGCACATCCAGCTCGCCCATCACCCCCACGTCATACGGCGCATACTCCGTGTCCAGCAGCGGATGCAGGTCCGGCAGCCGCAGCACCGGCACTGGAGCTCCCGTCAGATACGCCGCGGGATGCAGGATCTCCGCGCTCGATGATGGCGGTCGCTCCAGTGCCCCGGCGAACGCGCCCGCCCGCCCGCGCTTCCGCAGCACCGCCTCTTCAAACGACAGCCCCTCGCTATAGGGAAACAGCAGCGACTGCTGCAATACCAGCGGAGCCCGCGCCATCACCGGCGACCCGGTCGTATCGCCTGCCGCCCCCTTGAACTTGTCCAGCATCTCCGGCGAGTCCGCCAGCGTCTTTCCACTCGGCTTCAGCGCGTAATCGACGAAGCTCACCATCGCCTGCCCCTCCGCCACCGCTTCGCGCGCCGTATCCCCCTCGTCGGTCTGGATGTGCCGTGTGTCGTCCGCCGCAGTTCGCGCCTGGTCATGCTGACCCACGTCCGCCCAATGCTGGAGGTCCACCCGCTGGTCCTGCAACGCGTGCGTCAGCTCATGCGCCAAGACCGGCTTCTGCTCCTCGACCGCCACCCAATCCAGCAGATTCACCGTCTTCGTCTTGTTGTCGTAGAAGCCCGCAATCTGCTCCGTCAGCAAGCTCAGCAGAAAGGGCCTCAGGTGGAAGTCCCGGTCCAGCATCCCAAACTTCTTCAGCACCAGCTCCGACCGCTCCATCCGCTTGGCACCCTCGTCCTCGTCGAACTTCACCCGCAGGAACCTCCCCACCTCCGCCCGCGAGATCAGCCGGCGCTTGACCGGATGCTCCACCTTCAGCCCGGTGTCCCCACTCACAAAGCCCAGAACCTCATCGACCGACCGCAGCAACGCCTTCCCTTGCTCCGGCGTCAGCCGCTTCTCCGCATGGGGCGCATCGTTCAACAAAAGCGGGTGCCTCACCTTCGCGGCGCCCTTATCGCCGCTAAGGTGGGCCTCCGCTCCGGCTACAAGTCCTGGAAACCTGAGGGAGCGCAAAGCACAACTCGGAAGAACCGCGGTTACCTGTACGGAATGCCCAGCCACACCGCCTACTACCAGTCCAGCTGCCATCCAACGCCGCATCCAGCCCACACCCGCACCTCTATAATCAGTCTACGCACCCCGGCATGACCGAAACCCTCCCCCAACTCGCCGCCGCTCTCGACGCCCTCCTCCACCACGCCGCCCTCTCCCCGCTTGACGACTTGGGCTGGCTCCGCGTCACCGGCGAAGACCGCGTCCGCTGGCTCAACGGCATGGTCACCAACTCGATCAACGATCTTGCCCCCGGCGTCGGCAACTATAACTTCGTCCTCAACGCTCAGGGCCGTATACAGGGCGACCTTTCCGCCTTCGCCGAACCCGGCGCGCTCGCCCTTAGAACCACCCGCTCGCAGATCCCGGCTCTTCTCTCCTTCCTTGGCCGCTTCATCATCATGGACGACGTCGAGCTGACCGACGCCACACCCGATTGCGCCGGGTTAGGCGTCTTCGGCCCGCAAGCCGCCTCCTTCCTTGAGGCTATGGGTCTTTCCACAACCGGCCTGGCACCCCTTGGCAAACAAGCCACCACGTGGCGCGACGCGTTTGTTGTCGTCCTTCACGACCACAGCCCGCTTATCCCGCGTTACGAACTCTGGTCCACCCCAGAAACCATTGCCGCCCTCTCGCAAGCGCTTCCCCTCTCTACCACTACTCCTGAAGCCGTCGAAGCCCTCCGCCTCCTCGAAGGCACCCCCCGGTACGGCATCGACATCCGCGACCGCGACCTTCCGCAGGAGACTGCACAAACTCACGCCCTCCACTTCGCGAAAGGCTGCTACCTTGGCCAGGAGATCGTCGAACGCATTCGCTCCCGCGGTCAGGTCCACCGCACCCTTTACGGCTTCCGCCTTGAAGGTCCGCTTCCCTCACCCGGCACACCGATACACTCCGAAGCCAAGCCTGTAGGCGAACTCACCTCTGTCGCCGCCGTCCCGCTCGCCTCCGGCATCGTCCAACTCGCCCTCGGCACCATCCGCCGCGAAGCCCTCGCCACCCCGCTCACCTATTTGGGCGGCACTGCCCACCCCATCGCTCTCCCCTACCCCAGCATCTAAAAAGAGACTATGTCCGACAAAACCATTCCTTTCGTTATCACCGACCGCCGCCGCCACACGACCGACGGCGATCCCCGCCCCGACGCCGACCCCTCGCCCGTCCGTGAAGCGCCCGCTCCTTCCCCCACCATGCCTGACCCTATCGCCGCGGTCCCCGAAGCCGCCGCCCCACCCGCCGTGCCCTCGCCCACCGAGGAAGACTTTGCGCAGGATACCCAGCCTCCCCTCACCCCCGAGCAGAGCCGCGAAGCCAAGCTCGCCTTCGACGCCACCGCCGAACGCCTCGATACCGCCATTCGGGCCGCCAACCCTGGCATGGAACGCATCCCCGAGATGACGTTCGAGCGCCTCGTCCAATCCGTCTACATGACCGCCATCATGCAGCTCGGCGGCTCCGCCCAGGAAGGCGAGCAACCTCGCATCGACCTCATGGGCGCGCGCCAAAGCATCGATATGCTTTCCGTTCTTGAAGCGCGCACCAAGGGCAACCTCCTTCCCCCGGAGACGCAGCTCCTCGATAACGCCCTCTTCGAACTCCGCATGGCCTTCCTCGAAGTCACGCAGGCCCTCGCCCGCTCCGCCGCCGCCAAGGGGCCCGCTGCCGCGCCTCCACCTTCCGGAGGCCCCCGCATCGTCCGCTAGCCAACGCTGTTTATCGTGTGTCTGCCATCCCCCCGGGAATGTGCGTTTTAACCCTCCATCTTCATGCAAGCCACCCTCACCTTCCTCGGCAGCGGCACCTCCATGGGCATTCCCACCCTAGGCTGCCCCTGCGCCGTCTGCACCGATGCCCGCCAGCCCGGCTCCCTCAATCGCCGGACCCGCCCCTCCATCGCCCTCCACTATAACGGACACACAGTCCTCATCGATACCGGTCCCGACTTCCACGCGCAGGCTCTCCGCGAAGGCATCTCGCACGTCGACGCCGTCTTTTACACCCACGGCCACGCCGACCACATCCTCGGCATGGACGACCTCCGCCCCCTCACCTTCCGCTTCCCCCCGCCGACCCCGGAGGGTACCCTCACCGGCGCTCTCCCTCTCTACGCCGACCCGGCGACCGCCGACACCCTCGAGCGCATCTTCAGCTACACCTTTCTCGCCGCCAAACGTCACTCCACCTCCGCCCGCGTCGCACTTCACCGCCTCTCCGCGCCCGACGCCCCCATTCCACTCTTCGGAGCCACCTTCCAGGCCATCCCCCTCGTCCACGGCCGCCAGCGCACCACCGGCTACCGCTTCGGCACGGCCGCCTACCTCACCGATATGTCCGACATCCCCCCTGAAAGCCTCCCGCTGCTTCAGGGCCTCGATCTCCTCATCCTCGACGCCCTCCGCCTCGCCCCCCACTTCTCCCACTCCCACCTCGCCCACTCCATCGCTCTGGTCGACCGGCTCAAACCGCGCCGCGCTCTCTTCACCCACATGGGCCACGACCTCGACCACAACACCACCAATGCCGCCCTCCCCCCACACATCCGCCTCGCCCACGACGGCCTGACAGTAGACTTCGAGATCAACTGATGCTCCTCGCCCAAACATAGAACCGGGTGCCGTACCTTCGGCGCAGTCTCACCGTGCCTAAGGTGGATACCAACACTACTGACCCAATACAATGCTGATCTTCCACTCTCTCTCCGAACTCGCCGCCGCCCACCTCGGCCCTACCGTCACCACCATCGGCAACTTCGACGGCGTCCACCGCGGCCACCAGCAGATCCTCACGGAGGTCCTCGCCCAGGCCCGCGCCACCAGCCACAAGTCCCTCGCCATCACCTTCGACCCCCACCCCGTCCGCCACCTCCGCCCCGACGCTCCCCATACCCTCATCACCCCGCTCGCCCGCAAGCTCGAGCTCCTCGCCGCGACCGGCATCGACGCCACCCTCGTCCTTCCCTTCGATTCCGCCCTCGCCAGCCTCTCCGCGCGCCTCTTCGCCCAAGCTATCCTCGCCGACGCCGCACAGGCTACCGAAGTCCACGAAGGGAAAGACTTCCGCTTCGGCCATCGCGCCGAAGGTACTATTGCGACGCTCCAGCAACTGGGCGCGGAACTCGGCTTTACCGTCCGCATCTTTACCCCGCATCTCCTCCGCGGCTCCGTCGTCTCGTCCTCGCGGATTCGCGCCCTCCTTGCCGCGGGAGACGTCTCCCACGCCCGCGCCCTCCTGGGCCGCCCCTTCGCCCTCGACAGCACCCCTGCCTCGGGCCGCGGTTACGGCACCCGCTTTACCGTGCCCACCATCAACCTCGCCCCTTACCCCGAACTGCTCCCCGCCCACGGCGTCTACGTCACGACCCTCAGCGTCGGCTCAGGCGATCAGGCTGAGGTCTTCCGGGCCGTCACCAACATCGGCAACCGCCCCACCTTCGGGGCTGACTCCTTCACCGTCGAGTCCCACCTCCTCGACTTCCACCCCGTCTCGCTCGACGAAGCCACCCCTCTCCGCCTCACCTTCCTCAAACGCCTTCGCTCTGAGCAGCGCTTTCCGACCTCGGAAGCCCTCCGCGCCCAGATCATGCTCGACGTCGCCCGTGCGCAGCGCCTGTTTGCGCTCTGCCGAACCTGATTGCCAGCAGGCTGTGGGGGTGTTCGTACGATGCTCCCTCCTCGCCCTGCAGCCCTCCTGCGCGCTTGGCAGGCCTGGCATACTGAACCTATAGACAAAGGGAAATAAAAGATTAGAGATAGCTGTCAGGAACCCATGCTATCTCCACTGCTGGAACACTTACAGATAAGCCTTTTCTTTGAGGGTCTTCGTGCCTGATTACCTGATACTTCACTTCCAATGAACAGCTTAACTCCAGGCAGCTAAAACACGGCACCCCGGTCCGGCTGAACTCCGGTTATTGTCTCTTAGGGAAATCGGGCCTGGAGCGGCGGTCAACCACCGGAAATGCCCCTGCTTCCGCAAGGGCATGGCACCTCAACGAAATGATAGAACGCTCGCTACGGGTTAGAAGTGGTACGCCACTCCGATCGTCGGCATGGAGATCACTTCATAGCGATTGGTCTTGAAGTCGGAGTTGGGCAAGCTGAAATCCGGTGCCTTTACCAGGAACGCGCGATACTGCGCCCGCACGTCGAAGCTCGGGCTGACTTCGTAAGCCACACCGGCACCGAACAGCGCCCCGATATTGGTGTTCTGCTTGGCATCCAGATTGTTCGTGCCATAGTCTTTGATCGGCGTAAAGATCAATGCGCCTACGCCCGCTTCTGCAAAGGGATTGAAGCTCTTAAAGGTCAGGTTGTAAACGTAGGCACCCGTAAGCTCCTGCTGGCGTGTATGGATGCGTCCGTTCGGAATGAAGCTCGTCGTGTACTTGCTCGAGTTCTGCGCGAAACCGTAGTTGAGTTCGAGACCGCTCCTCGGCGTCAGGAGATAACGATAGCTACCCAGAAAGCCGATGGTCCGGGTCGACTTCAAATGTACGGCGTTGCCCGTCACGTCCGGTCCGAACAATCCGAAAGCGCTGACGCTGACATCCTGACGGCTCTCCTGCCCAAACGCCGTGACCGAGGCCAGCAGCAGCGCACACCACATCATCTTCTTCATTCTTCGTCGAACCCCTTAAATCTCGCGGCACTCGCAGCTTCCGGGACTTGCCGAAAGGGCGACACCGCTCTTGCAATTGTACCCGTACCCACCCGGTCCGGAGCCTGTAGCCGCCAAAGAAGCGACCGACGGCGTTTCACGCGCGCTCGGCTTCAAAACAATAGGGCCCGCCATGCGCCTCCGCATAGGCTTCGACGACCTTCAGGAACGCAAGCGCCGCATGCGAAAGACTTGCCTGCCGGCGATACACCAGCCGCAGCTTTCGCTCGATCTGCAGCTCGCGCACCGGCACACGAACTAACGTTCCCGCGGCAAGCTCTCGCTCGAGCGTCAAGCCAGGCACGAGCGCGACGCCGTTGCCCATCTCGACAAACCGCTTGATCGCTTCGAGCGACGGCAGCTCGACGCCCATCCGCAGCGGCATCTTGTGCCGCTTGAAGATGTCGAGGACCTTCTGCCGCTGTGGCGACGCGATGTTATGGGCGACGAAGTTCTGCATGCCCAGCTCGCGAATGGACACGCTTTCAGCCTTTGCAAACGGATGATGTGGATTGACCACACACGCCAGGACATCGCGATAGACGCACACCGATTTCACCTGCGGATCGTCTGGCCGGAACGATAAAACCCCCAGGTCGACCGCGTGCAGCAACACTTCGTCGGGTATCCGGCTGGCGAGCGTTCGCTGGACCGAGATCTTGATCTCCGGATGTTGCCGCCGGAACTCATCGAGCAAGGGCAACAGATATAAGCAGGTGTATTCATTGGCCGCTACCGTCAGCCGCCCCCGATGGAGCTCGCGCAGCTCACCGAGAGCGTCCAGCGCCTCTGCTCGCAGATTGAGCAGCTTCTGCGCGTACTCCCACAGCACCTTGCCCGCGTCCGTCAGCGTTCCGTCCCGCGACGTGCGCTCGAAGAGCTGTTCCCCGAGTTCGCCTTCCAGCTTTGCGATCGCCTGACTCACCGCAGGCTGCGTCCGGTGGAGCCGCGCCGCCGCTCGCGAAAAGCTCCGCTCTTCGGCCACCGCCAAAAACGTTTCCAACTGGAACAGGTCCATCGCGCCGCTTTCAACTACCCAGGTCGTAGTCTATCGATTGGGTCGCTACCCTCCTGGGCGCACCGGAACTGGATCGGCGGACCGCACCCAGGCTGTGTAGATCACATCCCGAAGCTCCGTCGCTCCGGCAGCCAGCTGCTTATCGACCAGCGCTTTGCCTTCCGCGGTGCCTGCACCAGTAAAGCCACCAGCTTTCTCGACTTCGTACACCCGCTCTACCTGCTCATGCGTCCGCCGCAGATAGGCCATGTACTCCGTGAACACATCGCCCAGCACAACGGGCGTGGTCGCGATCAGCGGCTGTATGTCGCCCTGCCTTACGTTCGTTGCCACGTACTCGCTTTCGAACAGTGAATGGATGCGGTGTTCCGTGGTATAGCCCCTCGGGTTCGTGGCCCCCGCCCATCCGTTGTAGTGGATGGTCGTATGGAGCGGCATGGACCCGTCCGCGACATAATGTCCCAGCCACCCGGCAAGAAAGAGGATCTCCGCTTCAACCGGCTTGATGTCTGCTTTGGTGGCCAGCAGCGCGCGATAGTCTCGCATCGCCGACTTCAGCCGCTCGTATATTTCGATTGTCTGCCACGGCTGCAGACCGACCTTTTCGGCCGTTAACGGCAGATCAGGATGTGCTGCCTGCACCGGAACCAGTGCCCGCACAAAGTCGTACCGGTCGCGCGGCAGCTTGCCCACCAGGTCCGCGTACTCGAGGTCGATGAAATGCTCCGGCGAGCCAGCCTTCGCCAGCTCCGGCTCCAGGCGCCCCCGCCAGTGGTCCGGCTCAGGCCCGTAGTACGCGAGCGCGGCCAGCCCCTCAGACGATCGCAGAAAGGCAGGAACGTCCGGCGGCAGTGCCATCCCGGCCAATCGGTTGATCATGTGGTGCCCATCCACCCCCCAGGCCAGTGCAGGCTGTGACGTGATCCACGGAAGCAGGCACGCTGCGACCACCGTGCGAAACAGAACTCGTACATCCACCTTCGACATGCGCCGAGTATAAACGGGCTGCATCACACCACGAGGACGCGCTCTGCCTGCTCGTCCGCTGCGGTCCCGAACACCCGCCGGTAGCGCACGATCTCTCCGGCTGGCCCGGTCGCCTTCCGTGGATTGTCCGACAGCTTGACTACGGGCCGGTCATCGACAGTTTGCAGCTTGCACACGAGGCTGATGGGATCGAGCGTTCGCTCACCCCGTGGATGGCACGCACGAAAATCGTTGGTCAGCAGCGTCCCCCAACCGGCTGAAAACCGTATGCGCCCGGCAAAGTAAGTGTGCAGCTCGACAATCTCGTTCACGTCCAACCCGTCCGAAGCGATGAGGAGTTTTCCTCGCGGATCACGCCCCCGCCGCATCAGCCAGGCAATGTACTCGTCGCCCGCGATCTTCGGGTCTTTGCTGTCGATCCGCTGCCCGGTCCAGTCCGCCACCCACTCCGGCGCATTGGCGAGGAACTGCGTCGTTCCAAAGGTATCGGGCAGCAGGATCAGCAATGCTCCGCCATAGCTCTGCTGCCAAAGCTCCAGCACACGGTATGGAGCACAGCGCAGCTCCTTATCGTCTGCAGTCAAAGCGGCCAGCGCCATGGGCAGCTCGTGCGCGTTGGTTCCAATCGCTTCGAGGTCGTGCTTGTAGGCGAGATAGGTGTTCGAGGTTCCGGCGAAGCTCGCGCCCAGAACCCGCATGGCTTTGACGACATACTCCTGCCAGAGGAAGCTATGCCGCCGCCGAGTTCCAAAGTCCGACACGCGCACCGCGGCCACTCCGCGCAGCTGTTCGATCTTGTTCCATAACTTGGTCTTCGCCCGTGCATAGAGCACATCGAGCTCCAGCTCGCTGAGGGTCGCCAGAGCCCACCGTGTTCGCAGTTCGTTGACGAGCGAGAGGGCGTAGATCTCCCACATCGTCACCTCGGTCCAGAGCCCCGCGAAGCGGATAACCAGCTCTCCGCCGGTTTTGCTTACCTCGTACTCGGACAAGCGAAAATCCCGCTCCAGCCATTCAAGAAAAGCTGGTTCGAAGATGCTGCGTGTTCCGTAGAACGTGTTGCCGGCCAACCAGATCAACTCCGAGCGCCGGAAGCGCAGACTCCGCACATGCTCCATCTGCTCGCGCAGCGTTTGGACGTCTACCTGTTCCCCCAGGCGCACTTCGACCGTGCGATTCACGACTTCCGAGGTAACCCGTACCCCGGCGAAGTTCTTCCAGATGAACTGCAGCATGAGCAGCTTGTAGAAGTCCGTGTCGAGCAGCGACCGCACAATGGGGTCCAGCTTCCAATTGTGATTGTCGGCCCGCTCCGCAAAGTTCACCTGCACGTTCGCGCTCCTCGCATCCCGCTAGCCTACTGCATCCTCGCTCGCTGCTGAAGACCCGGAAAACCCCGCACAAGCGGCTGCATCCAAAGACAGCAGAACGAAACGGGCGTAGATCCGCCCGACATGAAAACGAAGAGGACCCTCCCTATGAAGCTCTTTTCCGCAAACATCGAAGATCTACGCACCTTGTACATCAGCAACCTCAAGAAAGCGCTTGACATGGAGCAGAAGATCAGCGCATCGCTGCCCGACCTGATCGCCGCAGCGACCGACACCGAGCTGAGCACCGCGCTTCGCACCCACCTCGAAGAGACGCGGATGCACGCTTCGCTCGTCGAATCGCTCTTGAACAGCAATGCCGGAGAGTCCGATATAGAGACCTGCAAGGTGGCTAACGGTCTGACGACAGAGGCCGCAGACACGATCAAGGATGTCACCGACCCCTTTGTTCGCGACATCGCGCTGATCGGTGCTGCACAGCAGGTGGAGCATCACGAGATCGCGGTGTATGGCACTCTCCGCCGCTGGGCCGAGATCCTGAACCTGAACGAAGACGCACGCATCCTGAAGTCGATCGAGGGAGAAGAGATCAAGACGGACCAACTGCTGACACAGGTGGCGAGCAAGGTCAACGTGATGGCTCCGGCGATGGCCTAACCGGCCGGAGGAGTGCAGACACTGCTGGGAAAGGCACAGCTGCGGCTGTGCCTTTTCCTACGGAGAGTGCTGGTTAGACGATCGGCTGCATCTCTGCCGGCAACGCGGCTGCGATGGCACTATGCACCGCACGCTGCATCTCTTCGCGGGTGGTGTAGGCAGAGGGCCAGATCGCTTGGAGGAAGTGCAGCTTTGCCACGGCCGGGGTGATTGCGGCGCCTCCTTTTACCATCATGCGCTCCGTGCCCGTAACGACGATGGGCACGATAGGTGCTCCGGTCTGCTGCGCCAGGTAGAAGGGCCCTTTCTTGAACCCGGCCAGTCGTCCGTCCTTTGACCGCGTTCCTTCGGGATAGACCAGGATGTGCAGGCCGGAACGCAATGCCGAGGCGGCGGCTGCGACACTTGCCTGCGCGCCCTCTGGACGGCTGCTGCGTTCTACCGGCACAAACATGGCGAGCCGCATGGCCGTACCGAGAATCGGAATCTGCATGAGGCTCTTCTTGAGCAGCACGGAAGACCTTCCGGGAAGCATCGGCAGCATGACGGGCGGGTCCAGATTCGAGACGTGGTTGCTCATGAAGATGCAGCTTTTCCCTGCAGGAATGTTCTCCCGGCCCCACACCTCGACCTTGATGTTGGCTGCACGCACCCCCGCCCTCATGATCCACATGGCGACCCGGTACAACCGGCTGATGTCCCCCACCAGCAGCGTGTACGGTATACCGATCAACCCGGCAAGGGGGCCAAGCGTCAGGTAGACCGTCAGCATCTTGAATGTGGCAAACATCCGTTCAGTTTAACAGTTGAAGCGCTCGGAGACGCTCTTCTAGGAAGTTGCCGACTGGGTCTGTGTAGGGCTGGATTGACTGTTGTTGGTCTGTGTCGGTCCGTTGGGGTCGCTGGACACGGCGGCTGGAGCAGCAGTTGCCTCTGCAGCAAAGGAAGGGAGAGGGACTTTGTTGCCGTGTGCGTTGATCTCGTTCGACTCCACAAAGAAGTGCGTCAGGTAGGCGGCTCCGAAGCTGGTGGTGATGGCGACATCGGCGGCGTCGCGGCCGGTAGCCATCAGAATACGGCCAAGACGGCGGTAGTTGTGACGGGCGTCCAGATCGATCCATCGGCCATCGAGAAATACCTGATACCAGGCGCTGAAATCACCATGGCCGCTGTACGGCCGGCGTATGTCCCCGATGTACCCGGTGACATAGCGGGCGGGGATGTTCTGGCATCGCGAAAGGGTGATGGCGAGGTGCTGGAAATCGCGGCAGACGCCTACGCGTTCGGTAAAGACGTCCATGGCAGTCTTGGTGGGCCGGGCCGCGTTGTAGTTGAATGCGACTTTCTCATGGACCCAGTCGCGGATGGCGATCGCGCGCTCCCAGCCCTCGAGATAGGAGCCGAAGAGGTCCTGGGCAATCGCGCCGAACTGGTCGACCTGGCAGTATCGGCTGGGCAGGAGGAACTGCAAGGCGTCGGAGGGAAGGTCGTCGATGGCGGCCTGCCGGGCACCGGGGTATGGCTGGTCTGCCTTCGGATCGGCGTCGACCACGTTGGAGCCTGTGAGCCACAAGTAACCAGCGGGAGCGATGAAGCGAGCGCATCGATTGCCGAAGGCGTCCACATAATCGCGTGAGGCGACGACCGACTTCGTGTAATCGATAGATGCCGGGCTGTGGTGATGGGGGTCGTCCAGCGATTCGATAAGCAGGTGGTTGCCCGCGCGGACCTGTGGCTCTACCGACGGATGGAGGTGCAGCATGGCGACGATGGCTGTCGGAGCGGGGAGGCGGAACTGGATGTCGAACTCGGAAAGGATCAGCAAAGAAGACTCCTGAGCAAGCGTGTTTGAACCAATCGTCTGCGGGAAACAACAGTTTAGCTCGGAGCGCGGCAAGGAGAACAGCTGGGAACTCTGTGGTCCGTTGCGGCACGTATTAGCATGAGATATCCATGGGGCTACAAGTCGAGCTGCATCACCGGATGGCCTATCGCTATGAGCGCGCCGTGTCTCTGGGCCCGCAAGTCGTTCAACTGCGCCCGGCTCCGCATTGTCGAACGCCTATCGAGCGGTACACGCTCGCACTGACGCCCGCCCGCCACATCCTGAACTGGCAGTTTGATCCGTTGGGCAACCATCTGGCGCGCGCCATCTTTCCAGACAAGACAGAAGAGCTGATCGCCGAGGTCACCTTGATCGCGGACATGACGCCACGCAATCCATTTGCGTTTCTGCTGGAGCCCGGATGCGAAACGTTTCCATTTGAGTATTCCCCCGAGATGGCGCAAAGTCTCGCGCCGTACCGCTGCCCGGAACCGGCGGGACCGCTGATGAAAGCCTTTCTCCAGGAGGCTCCGGAGGGTTCGCGCGAGACGGTGGCGTACCTCGGAGACGCGACGGCGCGAGTCCGTGACCGTGTGGGGTATGCCACCCGCGTCGAGCATGGCGTGCAGACGTGTGAGGAGACGCTGGCGAGACAAACGGGGTCCTGTCGCGACTCGGCGTGGCTTCTGGTGGAGACGCTTCGATCGGTTGGGCTAGCAGCGCGTTTCGTCTCGGGGTACCTGATTCAACTGGCGGACGGCGATCTCTCGCGTGGAGGTGGACCAAGGGCTGACTCGGCGGAGCTCCATGCGTGGGTCGAGGTCTTTTTGCCGGGAGCGGGTTGGGTCGGGGTCGATGCAACGTCCGGCCTGTTTACCGCAGAGGGTCATATCCCGCTGATGTGCACACCCAGACCGTCCCAGGCCGCGCCTCTCTCCGGCACGGTAGAGCCAGCGCAGGTGGAGTTCACCTACAGCTGCACCGTTCGCCGCGTCAACGAAGTGCCTAGCCTGTTTGAACCTTTCAGCGATGAAGCGTGGACGCGGGTGCGTGCGGTGGCTCATGCGGTCGACCGCGAACTCGGGGAGCAGGATGTTCGGCTGACGATGGGTGGCGAGCCGACGTTCGTGGGTATCGACGAGCCGGAGAGCCCGCAGTGGAACCTTGAAGCACTGGGACCAATCAAGCGGATGCGTGGGCTGGCGCTGATCCGCCGGCTGCGGGAGCGGACCGCGCCGGGTGGTCTGCTGCACTTCGGACAGGGCAAGTGGTATCCCGGGGAGCCGTTGCCTCGCTGGGCCTTTCAGTGCATCTCCCGTGTAGACGGCGTTCCGGTGTGGGAAGACGGCGACTGGATCGCGCGCGAAGACCGGCCGACGCACTTCGACCCGGAAGACGGCTTGCGGTTTCTCCGGGCTTTGACGCGCCGCCTCCAAGTCACGGAGTCGGGCATCCTTGCGGCGTACGAGCCGGGCGGGAGCGATGCGGAGCGGCCGGCCGGGTATCTGCTGCCCTTGCGGCGGCGTCAATCCGAGGGTCGTCTGGTGTGGTCGAGCCAGCTTTGGTTCGAGCGTCCGGCGCGGCTGACGCTGTTTCCCGGCGATTCGCCCCTCGGCTACCGGATCACGGCTGACTCGGTTCCCTTTGTTGCGCCCGACGAGCTGGTCTACCAGACGGAAGCGCACGGAGAGCAGGAGCTCGTCAAGCTGCCAGAGCGGCCAGCTCGTCATCCGGGTCGATTCGGCATAACGCCGGAGGCAGACCCGTTGCCACCGTTGTCCAGGACAGCGGAGACGGCCTCCGAGCTGGTCAGGCCAGTGTTGTGCTCGGAGATGGCTGATGGGCTGTTGCATATCTTTTTGCCGTACACGCCCAACGTGGCGGACTACCTGGACTTGATCGCTGCCATCGAAGACACCTGCGCCCACCTGAAGATGCCGGTCTGGCTGGAGGGCTATGCTCCCGCGCACGATCCGCGGCTGCGCTTTTACGGGTTGACACCCGATCCGGGAGTGCTCGAGGTGAACCTTCCTCCGGCTGCGGACTGGGACCACCTTGAACAGCTCTACGCAGTTCTGCACGAGGAGGCACACGCCAACCGTCTGGTAGCCGGCAAGTTCGGCTATGACGGCAGCCATCTTTCAACGGGGGGTGGCAGCCACATCGTACTGGGCTCGACGCGTGTCCTCGACAGCCCCGTGCTCCGACGGCCCGATCTTCTGCGCAGCCTCCTGACCTTTTGGCAGAGGCATCCTTCGCTGTCCTATCTATTTTCAGGGATGTATGTCGGGCCGACGAGTCAATATCCCCGCGTCGACGAGGCTCGCGTAGACGCCTTGTATGAGCTTGAACTGGCGTTCAGTCAGCTGAGCAACGAGTCTTCCCCGTATATTCTGGACGGCCTGTTCCGCAACCTGCTGGTCGATGTAACGGGCAACACACACCGGGCAGAGTTCTGCATCGACAAGATGTACCCTCCGGAGGGCCGGGGATTGCGTCTCGGCCTGCTGGAGCTGCGCGCGTTTGAGATGCCGCCACACTTCCGCATGGGCCTGGTGGTACTGCTGCTGGTACGCGCCCTTGCAGTCACCCTTTGGAAGCACCCGTTGGCGGCGGAGCTGGTGCGCTGGGAAACCACGCTCCATGACCGTTTTATGCTGCCGCACTTTGTGCAGGAAGATTTCCAGGGGGTTCTCAGCTTTCTGCGCGCAGCGGGTTTCGCGTTGGAGGACGACTGGTTCCAGACGCAGTTAGATTTTCGTTTTCCGACAATCGGCACCATGGCCGCTGAAGGCTTGAAGATGGAGTTTCGGCAGGCACTCGAACCGTGGAACGTGCTGGCCGAGGAGACGACCTCCGGCGGTACGGGGCGCAGCGTGGACTCCTCGCTCGAACGGATGCAATTGAAGGTGAGTGGCCTCACCGCGAACACTCGCTTTGTAGTCGCCTGCAACGGCCGCCGGGTGCCGTTAGTGCCGATTGGAACGGCGGGCGAGGCGATCGCGGGTATCCGCTACCGGGCGAGGCGGCTGTCGGCGGCCCTCCATCCGACGATCCCCGTGCACACACCGCTTGTATTCGATCTCATCGACACCTGGAAGAACCGCTCCGCCGCCCGCTGTACGTACTTCGCAGGTCCGCCGGATGGAAGCGTGCACACCACCCGGCCACGCGATGCGGAGCAAGCCCATGCACGACGTTTGGAGCGCTTTCAGATCTCGGAAACGCCGCTCCATCCGATGGCGACGCCAGCCGAGGAGAAGAACCCGGTCTTCCCCATGACGCTTGACCTGCGCTTCCCTGCACCGGGAGCGACGCCCGGGCGTCAGGAGCCCACCACGTGATCGGCGATCTGTACCAGTCCACTCTCCGTTATGGTGCAGTCTACGAAGAATCGACGGCGGACGGCGTCAGCCCACGCCCGCACTGGGAACCGCTGATGGAGTCACTTCACGCGCTCGGGCCGGAGGAGCTGGCGCGGCGATGGGCGCTGGCGGAGCGGCGCATCCGCGAGAACGGCATTACGTACAACATCTACGGCGATCCGCAGGGCGTGAACCGTCCATGGCGTACCGATGTGGTGCCTCTGGTGATTCCCGAAGAGGAGTGGGGTTTTATCGAGAGCGGCATCATCCAGCGTGCGGAGTTGCTCAGCCGCTTGCTGGAAGACCTGTACGGTCCGCAGACGCTGCTGAAAGAAGGGCGCTTCCCGGCGGCATTGCTCTATGGCAATCCTGCCTTTCTGCGTCCTCTGGTAGGGGTTACCGTGCCGAAGCATAGCTCGCTCCATATGCTCGCTGTGGATCTGGCTCGTTCTCCTCAAGGAGACTGGTGGGTGCTGGCAGACCGGACACAAGCGCCTTCCGGCAGCGGGTATGCGGTTGAGAATCGTACGATCGTCTCCGACGTGTTGCCCGAGCTCTTTCGCACCTCAAAGGTACGGCGGCTTGCACCGTTCTTCCGGGCACAGCGCGAGGCGTTGCTCAGCATGGCAGGATGCGAGAGCCCGCGCGTGGTCCTCCATACGCCGGGGCCCCACAACGAGACTTACTTTGAACACTCTTACCTGGCCAAATACCTTGGATTCACGCTGGTGGAAGGCTCCGATATGACAGTGCGTGACCGGCGCGTGTTCCTGAAGACCATCGGTGGCCTGGAGCCGGTGAACGTGATCCTGCGGCGCGTGGATGACGGATTTTGCGACCCGCTCGAACTGCGCGGCGATTCCCTGCTGGGGGTGTCGGGGCTGGTGGATGCCATCGTCGCTGGCAATGTGACTGTGGCGAATGCGCTGGGCAGCGGGCTGATCGAA
Source organism: Acidobacteriaceae bacterium (assembly GCA_965215415.1). Classification (GTDB taxonomy): domain Bacteria; phylum Acidobacteriota; class Terriglobia; order Terriglobales; family Acidobacteriaceae; genus Edaphobacter. The sequence goes on from CBDCDQ010000009.1 coordinate 22,929, forward strand.
TCAGCGGCCATTATGCCGTTTCTGCCCGGGCTTGCGCATCATCTGCTCGGCGAACCGTTGAAGCTGCCTTCGGTCGCGACCTGGTGGTGTGGGCAACCGCGTGCCCTCGACTGGGTCCTGAACCACCTGGATTCTGTTGTGGTGAAGCCAGCCTTTCCTGCCCGCGGCATGGAACCGATGTTTGGTTCCGAACTGCCGGAAGCAAAACGCGCCGAGCTGATCGCCCGCCTTCAGACGTTTCCTCACGAGTATGTAGCGCAGGAGCAGGTTGCGCTTTCGACCGCTCCGGTGTGGGAAGATCACCGCCTGAATCCCCGGAGCATGGTGCTGCGAACCTATGTGCTGCATACGCCGACGGGCTGGATGGCGTTGCCGGGTGGTCTTGTCCGCGTTTCCGACGCAGACGGGACGGTGGTATCGATGCAGCGAGGAGGCCACAGCAAGGATGCGTGGGTGCTTTCTACGCAGCCGGTGGACACCTTCAGCCTCCTGCGTCCGGAAGCCGAGCCACTGGAGCTTCGGCGCGCCTCGAACATTGTGCCAAGCGCGGTGGCTGACAACACCTTTTGGCTGGGCCGGTATGTGGAGCGAGCGGAGAATATGGCACGCATCCTTCGCTCCATCGTTTCACGCGTTCGCCGCGGCGACGAGCCGGAACTCGCCGGGCTGGTCACACTGCAACGTTGTCTGGGATCGCGCAACAGCAAGCTGCCAAAGAGCAAACGCCGGCCTGTAACGTTCGGGATGCTTGAGAAAGAGCTTGTTTCGATGATGGTTGACCGCAAGCGTTGGGACAGCCTGCCGTGTACGCTGGCAGAGATCGCGCGCATTGGCGGGAACGTGCGAGAACGCCTTTCCGCCGACATGATGGTGCTGATCGGGCAGTTGCGGACCGCGATGGACACCGGTCCCGGGGCTACCTTGCCGGAGTACTCGGCGATGCTGACCGGGTGCCTCGAACTGCTCTCCGCTTTCTCGGGCATGGAGCGCGAGAACTTGATTCGCGGCTCAGGGTGGTTGTTTATGAGTCTGGGGCGGCGGCTTGAGCGGGCTATCTATCTAACGCGCGAGCTGCGCGAGATTACTCGGCCACTTTCAGCGGACAACTGGCCGTACCTCGAGTACATCCTTGAAGTGGCAGACAGCTCCGTGACCTACCGGACGCGGTACTACACCACGCTCCAGCCGCTCGCCATACTGGATGTGCTGATGCTGGACGAGACCAATCCTCGTTCGCTGGAGTTCCAATTGGATCATCTCGCCACGCTGTATGGAAGACTGCCACGGTATGACTCCGCCGATCTGGACACGTTGCAGAAGGCGCTCGAGCGGCTGCAGGCAATCGACCTGGGTTCCATCGCCTATCCCGTAGCCGGCAAACGCAGCAGCGACGCTGGATTGCGACGGCTGGACCGCTATTTGGCCGATCTCGAAGAGCTTTTGCCCGCATGGTCAAACAACCTGTCCAGCCGGTACTTCAGCCATGCGCGGACGCTGCCGACTACCGTGGGACAATGAGGCGGGATGCTCTACAAGATCAGCCACCGCACGACGTACAAGTATGACTCTCCCGTCTCGATGGGGGACCATGTGGCGTGTTTGAAGCCGCGCTCGTACGGGCAAAACCAGCTTGTTCACAACACGGCGCGCATCTCTCCGCCACCGTTGACCTTTACCGAACGGGTCGACTACTTCGGCAACACACTCTGGTTCTTTACCGTACAGGAGCCGCATCACGAGTTGATTGTGGAGTCGCTAAGCAAAGTGCGGCGCGGAACCGGCACAGCACCCCGGACCCTGGCCGATCCTCCGTGGGAAGAGTCTGCCTCGTCGCTGGCAGAGGATCAGACGCCTGAAGCGCTCGACGCCTACGAGTATCAGTTCGAGTCGCCGCGCATCCACATACGACCAGAGTTTGCCGCCTATGCGCTAGAGTCGTTTACACCGGGCCGACCCATGAGGGAGGCACTGCTCGAACTCACCGCGCGTATCCACCACGATTTCCGCTTCGACTCCCGGGTGACTACCGTGCGGACCACGCCGGAGGAGGTCTTCAAGAAGCGCGGAGGCGTCTGCCAGGACTTTGCGCACGTCCAGATCGCGTGTCTGCGGTCGATCCACTTGGCCGCCCGGTATGTCAGCGGGTATCTGCGGACGTACCCTCCGCCGGGCAAGCCGCGTCTCATCGGCTCCGATGCGTCGCACGCTTGGGTTTCGGCCTACTGCAAAGGCGTTGGCTGGCTCGACATGGACCCGACGAACGATGTAGCACCGGCCGACGGACACGTCACTGTCGCCTGGGGACGGGATTACGGCGATGTGAGTCCCTTGCGGGGGCTCATCCTGGGCGGTGGGGGGCACAACCTCCAGGTAGAAGTAGACATGGAGCCGGTTGACGAGGCCAAATCGCTGTAGCGACTGCCTTCGTTAGGATGGTGGTGAGAGGCGCTTGCTCTCTCCAGGACGGCCCAAAGATCGTCGGCCACATCTTGCCAGCTGCGGCTGCGGCGGGCGGAGATGGCAGTCGCGTTCCAGGGAGTATCGAGGGTGTGAGTGAGGCCGTCGGCGAGGGCAGCGGCGTCCCGGGACGGAACGAGTGCGCCGCAGGTCTCGTCCATCAGCTCCGGGATGCCGCCGACCGCCGTGGCGACGACAGGGCGACCGGCGCTGAGGGCTTCGACGACGACGTTGGGGCAGCCTTCCATGTAGCTGGGAAGAGTGACGAGGTCTGCGGCGGCCATCCAGCGCGCAATCTGGGCGGTGCCTTGCGGGGGCACGAAGGTGGTGTGCGCGATCAGGCGGTGGCGGGCGATGGCTTCATCGAGGGCAGGCCGGTCGGGGCCGCTGCCGATCAGGTAGGTATGAAGGCGGGGGCGGGTTCCGCGGAGGCTGGCGAGGGCTTCGATGAGCTCCAGGAGACCTTTGCGGAGATCAAAGCGCCCGATGTAGAGAGCCATCTCGGCTTCCGGGTCGAGGTTGAGGGCACGGCGGGCTTCGGTGCGGGCGTTGAGATCGCCGGGATGAAAGAGGGAGGTGTTGCAGCCGTTGAGGATGGCTTGCGTGGAGGCTGGAGGCGCGCCGAGGCGGAGAGCGGCGTCCGCGAGTGCCTGGCTTACCGTGACGACGGCGTTGGCGTGAGTGAGCGCGTAGCGGGTGGGGCGTTCGCAGCCAGGAGCGATGCGGTTGAGGTCGGAGCCGATGGCGGTGAGGACGGCGGGGATGCCGAGGGACTCGGCGATGCGGACGGCGGCGTAGCCGTTGGGGTAGACGACGTAGTTGAGGATGAGGTCCGGGTGCCAGGCGCGGACGTGGGGGAGCAGCTTGCGGGCGATGCTTGCGCCATTCAAGGGCCGGGTGATGAGAGGCAGCGCGGGGTAGGGGATGTAGGCCACGTCGACCTCGCCGGGCCGCCAGGAAGGGTCAGGCTCGATGCCGCGGCGTTTGGGCGGAGCGAGATTGAACGGGTAGACGGAGTACGGATAGAAGACGTGGAGGTCGCACTTTGCGGCCAGCAGGCGAAGGGTTTGGAAGGCGGAGTGGCCAGCCCAGGGGTCGACCGAGGTGGGGAAGTAGTGGGTAACGACGGCGACTCTCATGCCGAGGCACCCACCGGTTGGATCAGGCGGTCCACGGCCTGGAACATCTGAAAGGCACTGGCCCAATGGAGTTCGAGGTGCCGGGCGCGGGCGGCCTCGGCGATCCACTGGAATAGGTTCTCGAAGCCGCCGGGTGTGATGCCATTGCCGAGCATGGCGGCGGCGTTGTCTTCGCGGGCGGTGTGGCCGTAGAGCTTGAGGAAGAGATCGTCGCCAAGGCGGGGGGCGAGATCGAGCCAGCGTTGAATGCGGTAGGGAGTGGGCAAGTCATAGCTGGCGAGCTCCCCGGTTTCGACGCGAGGCAGAAGGCGGCCACGGAAGCGAAGGCCGCTGGGGCCGGTGATCATGAGGAGGTCGCCCTGATGTCCGCCTCCGATGCAGGCCTCAACTCCCTGGTCGAAGCCGCGCGGGCGGGCGGGGTCGCCTGTAGTCCAGTAGATTTGGTTGACGATGCGGCTTTGGGTAGGCGAGGGGAGCGAGGGCATGGTGAAGTCCGCGTAGCAGCCGAGATCGCGGAGGAGCTGGAGCTCGCCGGTGACACCGCAGCCGTGGCCGGTGGGGTGGGAGTTGTCGAGCGCCCAGTTGCCATGAATAAAGCCGAAGACAGGCTTGCCGCGTTGCGTGTGGAGGAGGCCGTGATCGCGGCGAAGGGTGGCGGTGAAGCGCTCCATCTTGTCGACGAACGCGGGCGCGGTATCGTGGAAGTGGTGGAGGTGGACTTCTACGTCGAAGGTGTTGTCGAGCGTGAGCTTGGCGAGCATGTCGAGAATGCCGGGCTCATACTCTTCCTGCGGGTAGAAGGCGGTGAAGACGGGCGGGCGACCGGCGGCGTCGCGGGGGGCGTTGGCGGTGATGGTGGGCCAGCGGTCTTCCCAGGCGGCCATGCGGCGGTAGGCGTTGTCGAGCGTAGTGTTGCCGCAGGGCTCGAAGTGGTCGGTAAGAGCGACCCAGAGGCGCTTCGGGGGACCGAGGCTAGTGTGGTGGCGAATGCGGTTCTGGAGATAGGAGGGAAACCAGAGCTCGGCGTGCTTGGGAAGGTTCACGGGCACAGCCTCGGCGTAGACACGGCACGGCAGGCTGGGCGAGTGTGGAACACAGGTATCATCTTAGTTCACCCTATCGGCGCGGCCGCCTGAGGGGAGAGATGCAGGCGCGACCCGGAATGGCTTCCCAGAAGGGGCCGCAAGCAGGTTAGGCCGGAATGCCCGAGCGCCGCCTGTTGTAATCACAAGAGCCATGAAGATCGTTCACGTTGTGTACAGTCTCGAGATCGGCGGGGCGGAGGTGCTGGTGGCGCAGCTCTGTCGCATGCAGCGCGCGGCGGGGCACGACGTGACGGTGTTTGTGTACGACAAGCTGGGGAGCGTGGGCGAGGGGATGAAGGCGGAAGGGGTGCCGATCTACCACCCGGGAAAGGCTCACCCCGTGGTGACGATGGGACGATACCTGCGCAAGTTCCTGGCGATGAAACCGGACGTGGTGCATTGCCACAATCCCGCGCCGACGACCCATGCGGCCATTCCAGCGCGGCTGGCCGGGGTTCCGCGGGTGATTACGACGCGGCACCGTGTCGATCCGCTGCCGTACCAGACTGCGATGGAGGTGAAGTACAGCTTCATGATGCTGTTCTGCGATGCCGTGGTGGGGATCTGCCAGGTGACGTGCGACAACCAGGCGGGGGCGCCGTTTGCGGCGAAAGGGAAGATCGTCCGCGTGTACAACGGGACCTTACCGGTGGAGCGGGTGGGGATTGAGGGGCTTAAGAAGCAGGGCTTTACGCTGGTGTTCGTGGGGCGGCTTGCGCCGGAGAAGCAGTTGGAGGTGCTGATTCAGGCGGTGTCGCGGGCGGTGGGGCGGGTGCCGGATCTGGCGCTTTGGGTTGTAGGGGATGGGCGGTCGCGGCCGATGCTGGAGGTGCTGACGGCGGAGCTGGGCATGGGTGCACACGTGAAGTTCTGGGGGCAGCGGATGGATACGGCGCGATTTTTCTCAGCGGCGGATGTGTTTGCGATGTCGTCGCTGACCGAGGGGCTGCCGATGTCGCTGTTGCAATCGATGAGCCTGGGGACGCCGGCTATCCTGACGGATGTGGATGGGAACGGGGAGATTCTGCGGCTGACCGGTGGCGGATTGCTGGTGCCGGTAGGCGATGCGGAAGGATTTGCGGAGGCGATTGTGCGGATGGTGGAGGATGGAGCGTTGCGGGAGGCGTGCTCGCGGAAGGCGTTGGCGGCGTATTGCGCGGGGTTTACATTGGAGACGATGAATGCGGGGTATATGGCGTTGTATCGGGGTTGAGGATAGGCCGTAGTCTGAACGCAGATTTGATCGTAGTTCAAGTGAACGAAGTGGTGAGATCGTTCTCTGTTCTGGTCAAGTGAGCAGTTCGGATCACTGCCGATTATGCAACTTCTGAGGAGATACGCCTTGACGATCTGTCATTCGCCGCGATACAAGAGCCTATGTCGAGATCTTTAGTTCTCGGGCTGCTTGCCGCGGCGGTCTTGCCTGCCCAAAGCCCTATTTCCTTGAACGCTGCACGGAAAGTTAGTGGGTCCCGATATGGACTTGAAAAGCTGCCGTGTACTACTTTCTCGTGGAATAGCGATCGTAGCGTCATGCACGTCCCGATAGACATGAACAGGAAAACGTACAAGTATCAGCTCGATACCGGAGCGGATGTAGTTATCCCTTACGGTAACTCAGAGCACAGTGGCTGGGCGACAAAGCACGAAGGTGTCCGCATACCCGATGTCACCTTTGCAGGGGCGAGCTTTCCAGCAATCGTTGCGTACCGGCTTCCTCAGGTTTCGGACGTTGATGTCCAAGGCACAGTGGGCCTCGATCTCCTTATAGGCAGAGTTTTTGTGATTGACTTTCCATCTCAAAGGATATGTCTGTTCTCTAAAGCCGACTTGCCAGATGCACTAGATATCGCCGCAGATTGGTCCCCGGCGGAAGTCCGCCACGGCAAACTTTTCATAAACGCAGAGTTCGATGGTCAGCTTTTAGAAGGAATCTTTTATGACACAGGATCAAGCCCGAGCACACTGATTGTGGATTACCCACTATGGAAACGCCTCACGAAACAGATCGATGGGTCAGGTGCCAGAACATCTGGAGATGCCGTATCTTGGGGTACCAAACAGCACTACATAGGCGCTCCTGCAAAGGGTGTCTTAAAGGTCGGTTCTCATTCATTCACGAATCCCGATGTGGAGACAAATACATCAAAGCCAAACGACTTTAAAGAAAGTGATCGGGCGCAAGGCCTCTTGGGTAACGCGCTTTTTATGAAGTCCATAGTCATTCTTGATCTAGGGTCCCACGCACGATTTGGCTTGATCGACGTCCCTCGTTAGTCTGTATAAACGTGCTTCTGCCTAACATAGAGGAAGCTGGCACTTCGCAGTTCAATCGACCCGCCATCGCAAATTCCCTTCAGGAACGATAACTAAAACGGCAAGGGCCGAAAAAGCGGATTCCTCCGCTTCTCTGCGGAATGACAAGCAGGTTTGTTAGGTGCGGTGGAGGTGAGTGGGGGCGGTGGGGGACCAGATCTTCCAGAGGGGGCCTTGAGTGAAGAGGAACTTGTAGAGGCCTGCGACGGCGGCGGCGTTGAGGACGAGCAGGGCACCGGCAGGGGCCGCTATCTTGTGCAGCAGGGGGAGGCGGACGCGGAGGGAGACCAGCGCCATGGTCCAGAAGGCGAGTTGCGCTATGGCGAAGAGGAGGAACGGCAGAGAGCGGAGACCGAGGGTGATCGAGCTGAGCAGCAGGGTGACGAAGAACCAGGGGACGGCGAGGCGGAGCAGCTTGTGGGAGACGAGCTGGAAGAGGACGCGGTTGGCGGGGGTGAGCAGCCAGGGGTTTTGGGCGATGAGCTGGAAGTTGCCGGCGAGGGTGCGGACCTTGCGGGAGAACTCCCCGGCGGAGGACGCGGGCCAGGTATCGGTAACAAAGGCGGAGCGTTCGAGGACGCTACGGTAGCCCTGGCGGATGATGGCGAGGGGCTGGAACATGTCGTCGAGGATGAGGCCTTGCGGCGCGGGGGTGGCGAGGGCGCGGCGGACGGCGTAGAAGCCGCCGTAGACGCCGGTGGGAGAGTCGACGGCGGCCTCGCAGTTGCGAATCCACTGCTCGTAACGCCAGTAGAGGCCGCTGACTGCGGAGGCCGCACCGTCCTGGTGGGCGGTGTTGAGGAGGAGTTCTCCGGCGACGCAGCCGACGGCGGGGTCGGCGAAGTTGGTGAGGAGGGCGGTGAGCGCGCCGGGTTCGATGCGGGGGCGTATGTCGACGAAGAGGAGGATCTCGGAGGTGGCGGCGGCGATGCCCTGGTTGACCGCGGCCGACTTGCCAACCTGGATGGGGAGGAGGATCGGGTGGAGGCGTGAGTGCTCGGCGGTGGAGAGGATCGTGTTGGTGGCATCAGTGGAGCCGTCGGAGATGACGATGACTCGGTGGACGAGGGTGGGGTCAAGCGCCAGGAGATGGGCGAGCTGCGCCGGGAGCATGGGCGCGCCGTTATGGACGGCCATGACGATGGTGATGGGCGGCGGCCCGGGCTGCCAGGGAGCGCGGAGCCAGGGGCGGGGAAGGAGCTTGGCCAACGCGGCCATGATGAAGGGGTAGCCCGCGTACGTGTAGGCGATGACGGCAAGCGAAAGCCAGAAGAGGAGAATCACTGCGCGCCCCGCCGCCGGACGATGGTCTTGACCGTCTCGAACATGATGAGCAGGTCGAGGCCGAGCGACATATGCTTGATGTAGTAGAGGTCGTATTCGAGCTTTTCGCGGGCCTCGGCCATGGTCGCGCCATAGCCGTAGCGGACCTGCGCCCAGCCGGTGAGCCCTGGGCGGATGAGGTGGCGCAGGTAGTAGAAGGGAAGCGCTTCGGACAGCATAGGGATGAACTCGGGGCGTTCGGGGCGGGGGCCGACGAAGCCCATATCGCCGCGTAGGACGTTCCAGAGCTGGGGGACCTCGTCGATGCGGGTCTTCCGCATGAACATGCCGAATCTGGTGACGCGGGAGTCGTTCTTGGTGGCCCAGCGCGCGCCAGAGGCCTCGGCGTCGGTGAACATGGAGCGGAACTTGATGACATGGAAGGGGCGACCGCCCTTCCCAACCCGCTTCTGCTTGTAGAAGATGGGGCCTTTGGAGGAGAGCCGCACACCGAGAACGACCAACGGGAAGAAAGGCGCAAAGAGCAGCAGGCCAGTCGAGGCGGCGAGAAGGGAGACGATCTGCCTTGTGAATTGCTGATAAGGGCGAATACGGAAGCCTTCGGCGTAGAGGAAGGTCGAGGGACGGAGGCCATCCAGCTGAATCTTGCCTGCGAGACGTTCCCGAAGGGTGCCGACATCCTCGACGGCGATGCCCTGGAAGCGGAGATCGACAAGCTCCTGGACGGGCAGTTCGCCACGGTGCCCTTCCATCGCGACGATGATCCGATCCGCGGCAGGTTTGGTCCCGCCGAGGCGCTTCAGCTCCTCAACCCAGATCTTTTTGCGCTCTTCCTGTTCTGCGTCGATGTCGCGCCAGTTGACGATCGCCATGCCCAGGTCGGGGCGGCTGCGGATCGTTTCAACGATGGAGCGAGCGAAATCGCCCGCCCCCAGCACGTAGACGCGCTCACGAAACAGCGGCTGGCCGACGATCCACTCGTACGACAGCCGCCAAAGAATGAGCGACGGGGTAAGCAGGCCCATGGCCACGGCATAGACCTTACCTTGCCCCATGGAGAACTCGGGATAAAAGTAGATAGCGGCCGAGAGGGCGAAGCAGTCAAAGCCGAGGACGAGCAGGATGCGGAAGTAGATTTCATGCCGGAGTGAAACGATCTGCGGCTCGTACAAATCGAAGTAGTAAGAGAACAGAAGGCTGAGCACGGTAGCGACGCCGATCTTCAGCAGGCCGCCTTCGTAGAAGAGCGAGAGATACGCGTCATCCGGGCCCAGAACGCCGAGGGCGGCCAGGAGAAAACAGCCGCCGACGATGAGCGCTTCGCAGAGAAGAAGCACTACGGTGCGTGTGGGATAGTAGACGTTGAGCAAACGGATCATCGTGCGGTGGAACTCCGTGTATGCGGGGCCGGCTGATTACTTGCTGTCGACGCTTCTACCGACATACCCATCGTACCCGTAGTAGCCTTCCGCGACGGGTGGATCGACGACGGCGTTGAGCACGATTCCCAACACTTTTGCCGCTTTCAGTTCGGCGAGCGCGCGTTGGGCAACCTCGAATTTGGTGACGCCGCCGCGGGCAACAAGAAGCACACCATCGCAAGCGCGAGCGAGATTGACGCCGTCGGCAATGAGGTTGACAGGGGAAGAGTCAACGATGATCCAGTCGAAGAGCGGCGAGGCAGCCAGCATCAGATCCGTGAAACGATCGCTGCCGGAGAGGTCAGCGGCGAGCTCGGGCTCTCCGCCACCCGCAATAAAGGTGAGCGAATGGAGACCAGCCGGAACAGGAGCCTCTGGATCATCGCGACGAGCGTGCTGCATGACCTCATCGATCGTGGCCTTTCCGGCAAGATAATCGGTGAGGCCGGGCTGATTGGGGGCACCAAACATCTTGTGGAGCGAAGGCCGGCGCATATCGCCGTCGATCAGGAGGACGCGGCTGCCGTCATGCCGAGCGAGTGAAACGGCGAGGTTGGCGGCAATGAAGGTCTTCCCTTCCTGAGGGACCCCGCTGGAGATCATGATCGACTTCAAAGCATTAAGATCGCGGAACTCCTGGAGACGCGAACGCAGACTGCGGAACTGCTCGACGGCCGCGCCCCGCTCAAGCAAAGCAGGCAGTTGAGCAAGCACTGGCTTCCACGAACGAAACGTGAGGATATCGAGCGGCGGAGCGAGGGCAGGAGCGGCTGCCGGAGTTGGCTGCACACGCCGGGAGGCATGGGAAAGCAGTTCCGGAAGAGGTTCGTGCAGCGGCTCGAATGCTTGCACGTCCGCTTCGGGACCGGCAGCCTGCAACGGCGTGGCCTCGGCCTCCATGGTTGCGACAGCTGACCAGACGGAAGAGGCTTTGCGCTGACTGGCGGAATCCGCTCGCGGCGCGTGATCGCTGTCACGAGCGTTCCGGTCCTGCTCCGCACGAAGAAGAGCCTCGTAGATCTTGCTCATTGGTCGTACCTTTCCGGCTCCAGGTCCATCAGGAGCGTCGACGACATACGATTGGGGCCGACAGAGATCCGGTCGGGCGCCACCATAAACGACGGAGCTTCGAGGTCGAGGTCGCGGACGACGGAGGTGACCATCTCCGGGGTAACCCGCTTTGTTTGATTGACGTAGGCGAGGATGAGAGCGTGCTCACAGACGAGGTTGACCAGACGTGGGATACCGCGGCTGGCACGGTGAATCGCCGGGATCGCCTCATGGCTGAAGATCGGCTCCGTGGTCCCGGCGATCTGCAGCCGCTGCGCGATATAGGCGGCTGTCTGCTCAGGCGTCATGGCCTGGGTGCGGCACCACAGCGAAATACGCTGACGAAGTTGCCGCACAGCGGGTTGGCGAAGCTTCTCTTCAAGCTCGGGCTGGCCAGACAGCACAATCTGGACGAGCTTCTGGGTGGAGGTTTCAAGGTTGGTGAGCAGCCGTATCTCTTCAAGAAGATCGAGGGTGAGGTTTTGCGCCTCGTCGATAACGATGACGCAGGTGTCGCGATTGCGAAAGCGCTCAATGAGCCAGCGATTGAGCTGGATGAGCATGCCGGATTTTGTACGATTTTCAGGCGTAATGCCGAAGTCGGAGAGTACGAATTCGAGGAAGTCCAGGATGTCAAGCCTTGGATTGAAGACAAACGAGGTGAAGACGCGTGTCTGGTCGAGCGAGCCCAAAGCCCGGCGAAGCAAGGTAGTCTTGCCGGTGCCGACTTCGCCGACGAGGACAATAAACCCTTTGTGCGCGGAGATGCCGTAGGTAAGACCCGCGAGCGCCTCGCGCGTGTGCGGCATCATGAGCATGAAGCGGGGGTCGGGGCTTGATCCGAAAGGTTCCGTTTTTAACGCGAAGAAGTCGTTATACATAGTCAGCCCTGGACCATAGCCGGTTCGGTCTTGGCCTTCTGCTTCAGAAAACGGCGAAGCCAGGGTACGCGGCTCTCTACAGTCGTGGTCATCTCGGGCGCATAGGCAATCACGGCCAACGTGGGCAATTGCGTGAACGCCCATACGTCTCGCTCCGTACGCAACGCCGTATTGAGGTATTCCAGAAGGGCGACAAACGCCAGACCAAACACAATCCCGGCGAAGAGACCGCCCCCGGCGAAGAGGGGACGCTTGGGAAAGGTGGGGCTGTCGGGCAGATTGGGTGCATCCATGACGGTGAACTGCTCCCCCTGCATCCTTGCTTCGAGATCCGTTGCCATCTTGGATTGGTTCATTTTGCCTAAGAGGTCGTTGTAAAAGCCTTCGGCGGTCTTATAGTCGCGCGTGAGCTCTTTGTACTGCTCCTCCACAAGGGGGCTGGACTGAATCCTGTCCTGGTACATATGAACGCTCGATTGAATCTGCGCCTGCTCGGTTCGCTTAGCCTGAATGCCTAACTCCAACGACTTCAACTGAGCGCGTAGCTGGATGGTTCCGATCGACTCCGGTTGTCTGGCCGGAGCTCCGGGCGCTGTGGGCGCAGCAGCTTCCACTCTCTCCCGGGCAATCTCCTTGCGGAGGTCGGCAATCTTCCGGCGAACAGCAATCACATCCGGATAGTCGGCAGTGTAGTGGCTGCTCAAGTCCGCTTCCTGTGCCTGGAGAGCCTGCAAATCCGCCTGCTGCTGTGTTTGAGGAACGCCGCGCGGAGAGAGCGTCGTGGTCCCGCTCGCGGCGGCCGTGGCTGCTTGTGCCTGCTGGCTCATCACGGCTTCCAGGTACGATTTGTCCTGCTCCATGCGTGCAAGCGCCTGCGTGGCGGCTTCGAGCTGGGTGTTCAAGCTGGTGAGCATGTTTACGTTCGGGCTGCCTTCGCCGGGCAGCTTGCCGATGTTTTCACGCTGAAAGGCGGCAAGCTTGGCGTCCTGGTCGTCCAGGTTCTTCTTCGCATCAGCGAGTTGCCCTTTGAGGAAGTCCGTAGTGCCCTGGGCGGCTGCTTCGCGCGACTTCAAGTTTTCACTGGTGAACAGTGAGGTGATTTCCCCGCAGACCAGTTGGGCGGTGTGGGCGTCGTTCGCTGTAAACGAGATAAAGAAGCCGGGAAGGCCGCCGCTATGCGAGATCTCGGAGTGGATCGGTTTGATGGCGATATCTTTACGAACCATATCGATGCGGTCGTCCATGGACATGTGCGAGCCACCCAGATTGTAGCGATCGATGATGGGCTGAATGCGGGACCGGCTCAGCATCTGCTCCTTCATCGAGGCGAGACGGCTGTCGAGATCGGAAGCGATCACCGGTTTGACATAGTTGTCAGGAACTTTCTGCTGATCGATCAACACGAGAGTCTGCGAAGTGTACTGCGGTGTCATGAAGAAGGTGATGCCAAACGCAATGGCCGAGAGCAGGACAGCCGGGATGGCGATCATCCAGGCGCGGCGCTTGAGGATGCTGATGTAATCTTCGGTGGTGAGCGTACGGTGACCTAGCATACAGAGTCCTTATCGGCGGCGGCGGCCGATTACTCCGGGCGAATACGTCAACCCGGCGGCGATCGTTTGGTTGAGGCCGCTGTAGGCGGCAGATGCGGTTTGTCCCTGGGTACTTTGGCGTTGCGCGGTGTAGCTGCCGTAGGTAGACAGGTGGCGGCCTAAAGATCGGCTTACCTGCATCGTAGCGACCAGGGTGTTCGCTTGGAACGGATTGCTCGACAGGACGACCAGGCTGCTTGAGCGGCTGTAGGCAACTGAGGCCGAACCGTACCAAACTCGCGAAAGCCTGCGATTGATCATGGTCTGCACGCTATCTGTACTTGCGCCGGAGACTACGCCCGAACCGGTGTTTGTGCCGCGTACGTAGCTGAGGGTCGCCGCACCGGCCCTGGCGGTATAGCTCAGCCCTGTGGAGACCGTGGCGTTGACCGAAGTTCCCGTTCCGCTCACTCCGGCTACAGCCGCCGATTGCGAGATCGAAGTGAGCTGCGGCCCAGCGGCGATGTTGAACGACAGCCGGCGATTGATGAGTCGCGCATAGTTGAGCGTAAAGGAGTTCGCTTTGAAGGAAGAGACCAGACCCAGCGCGTTCTGAAGCAGGGGGTCCGCCGTACTGGGGTACGAAGACTCCGAGTAGAAGTAGCTGGCACCTGCCGTGTTCCGGGCGTCGATACGATGACTCACATTCAGCCCCGCGCCATACTGGTCGCTGCTCAGTGGCGAGGTGGCGCTTGCCCCGGAGTCAAGGAACCGGGAGATTGCGTAGGAACCTGTCCCCGAAAATGAGGTGCTGGCCGTAAGCCGACGCTGAGCGGAACCGATGGCCGAGTTCGAGACGCGGCTCTGAGCGTACGTCAGAACGCCCTGGTCGGTGCCGGTTCCAACATCCACCGGAGGGGTGCCTGTGTCTCCCACGCCGGGCACACCGGAAAGGCCTGTCGTCGCGGTTTGCGGCAGATAGCTGATGGAGTCGGCGACCGTGTACGTCCAGCGTTTGAAGGTCAACACCTGAGAGAGCGACAGGTTCTGAAAGACGGTCGATGGAGCGTCGCCCGTCACCGAGGCGAAATAGCCGCCGGAGTACACCATGCTGAACGGGTGGCGTTGACTCGTGGTCAGGAGTGCCAGATTGCCGGAGACGCTGGTGAATCCGGAAAGGTCCCGAGTTCCATAAGCCCCCTTGCTCGCCCCGCCGGAGAGCGTGAGGGAATAGCTCATGGTGCCGCCGACTGTCGGCAGACGGAAGCCCTGGTACGAAGACGCTCCCTGGACGTTGGGAACGGCTTGCGCTCGGGTACGCGGAGCGAGAGCGACCGCCAGGAACAAACACGTCAACGCAGGTTGGAAAGATCGTGTCATGGGATGACGATGGTGTCTCCCGACACGAGGCTCACGCCCTGCTGGTTGCCGGTCTTGAGTGCGATCTTATAGTTGAAAGGAATCTTCTTCTGCTTGCCCGCCTCGCCGCGAAGAATATAGATATGCTTTGCGTCGGCAAAAGGACCGAGCCCGCCAGCGGAGGAGATTGCCTGGAGTGGCGTCATCTCCGGCGTAAGAGGGAGCGCACCCACATGGCCTACTTCGCCGATCAGGAAGATTTGTTTCGGGTGAACGCCAACCACGGTGACCGTGACGTTCGGATCGGTAAGAAACTTTCGGAGACGGCTAGCAATATCACTGCCCAGCGCCATGGGGGTCATGCCCGAGGCGGGCACGTCGCCCAGCAGCGCCAGCGAGATCATGCCGTCGGGACGTACCGGGATGCTGCCGGACAGGCTTGGCTCCTTCCAGACGGTGATCTGAAGCGTGTCGTCCAGGCCGATGAGGTAGCGCGAGGTATCGGGCACCAAAGCCGGGGAGGCTGCCGGGACAGCGGGAACCTGAGCAGCTGCGGGTGCGGGACTCGTCTCAGGGCTGGCGCTGAGAACCGGTCGGGCGACGCCTTGTCGCGCCTGGAGAGGAACGGCCGTTGCAACCGTAAGACAGAGAAGAGGCAGAACGAGCTTCATAAGGTTCCTATCGATTCGATACGCACGAGTTCATAGCCTGGATGAGCAGCGAGGTCACCCTATGCGTACAACCATACAGTTTGGACGCGGGTATTCGGTGCTTACCGCATTGCCTGAACACGGTAACGTTCCAAAGGTGACCGCACGACCCGCCCTCCAGTAGGATATGTCACGCCATGGGCGAATGCCACGCCCGTTTGCGCATAGAATGGGGACGGCACGAGCAGCCTTAACAGGAGTGACTCAGGATATGTCGGACCGTATGGCGGTTGCTCCGGCGCCGCTGGGCGCTGTCGCCCCCCTCAGTTCGCCGCAGAGCGCGTTTGTACGGGAACCCACGCCGGGAAGCTCGCGCGGGCGGGGAGCGCTATGGGGAGGACCGGCTCTGCTCGCGGTGCTGTTCGGCCTGCTGTACTTTCGCATCGCGGCCAAGCTGGTGCTGGACTGGTACAACATACCCGATTTTTCGCATGGCTTTCTGATCCCCTTCTTCGCACTCTTCCTGATTTGGGACAAGCGCCAGACCTTAGCGTCAACGCAAACGGAGCCGAACTGGGGAGGCCTGTGTCTGGTGCTGGCAGGCTTGTTGCTGCTGATGACCGGGGTCTTCGGTGCGGACTTGTTTCTTTCCCGCACGTCGTTCGTTGTTCTTGCTGCAGGCATGGTGTGGACGCTGCTGGGCAAGGCAATGCTCCGTGAACTCAGGTTCGTGTTCTTTGTACTCTTGCTGGCAATACCCTTCCCTGCTGTCGTCTTCAACCAACTAACCTTTCCGCTGCAGCTGATGGCGTCGCGGATGGCGAGCAACCTTCTGCCGCTGGCTGGCGTGCCGGTGCTGCGGGAGGGTAACGTCATCCAGCTTCCCGCCATGCAGCTTGAGGTAGCCGAGGCGTGCAGCGGCATCCGTTCACTGATGAGCCTGTTCACCGTTGCCGTGATCTACGGGTACTTTTTAGAGCGGACCACGCTCCGGCGCACGATGCTGGCGCTCGCCAGCCTTCCGATCGCCATTGCGGCAAACGCTATGCGCATCTTCGGAACGGGATTGTGTGTCCAATACTGGGACCCGGACAAGGCACTGGGATTCTTTCATGAGTTCTCAGGCTGGCTGATGTTTCTCGTCTCCCTGGGATGCCTCTACCTGGTGCACAGCGCAATGCGTCTGCTGAACCCGAAAGAACGGGCCGCATGAAGACACCCCAGTACTGGACCGTCATACTGTTGATGATGGGGACGCTCGCCCTGGTCCGCATCCGCGGCGATGTGGACAAGGTTCCGCCAAGTCTGCCCCTCAATCAGATGCCCGCTACTATTGGCGGCATGACATCTACCGACATCCCTTTGGGCGACGATGTATTGACGACGTTAGGCAAAGGCGTCTTCCTCAACCGGGTCTATATGCCGGAGGCGCCATACAGCCCCGACGCGGCACCCATTGGACTTTTTATCGGGTACTTTCCCACGCAGCGCTCCGGTCAGTCCATCCACTCGCCTCAGCATTGCCTCCCCGGCGCGGGTTGGACCTTTGACTCGTCGGGTGTGACGGAGCTGACTGACTCGGCGGGCCAACGATACAGGGTCGGTGAGTATGTCATTTCAAATGGCAAGGTGCGGCAAGAGGTCCTATACTGGTACCGCTCTCATGGGCAAAGCATTGCCAACGACTATGCCGCGAAATTCTATATGTTGTTAGACGCCATTCGCTATAGCCGGACCGATGCCGCGCTGGTACGAGTCATTACTCCGCTGAGGCCGGAAGAGACTCAGCTTGCCGCACACCGGCGTGCTGTTGTGTTTGCCGAGCAGATGACGCCTCTGCTGCCGGCGTTTGTTCCTAATTGATGCTTCGCCGATGACTTGAGCTCCAAGAAAGAAGCCCCCTCCATGTTCAAGCAAAACAGCCTTCGTACAGGCCGCACTTCGGCGATGATCGCCGCCTCCTTCGCTCTTTCAGTTGCCGCCGGTTGTCATCGTGATCCGAACGTGCAGAAGAAGAAGTACCTCGAGAGCGGTATCCGCTACGAGAAACAAGGCAAGCTGAATGAGGCTGTTATTCAGTTCTCGAACGCCTTGAAGGTCGACAAGGCCTATGCCGATGCGCATTATGAGTTAGGCAAGACATACATCAAGCTTGGCACGTTTATGGCGGGATACTCCGAGCTGATGAAGACGGTGGATTTGGCGCCCAACAACGTGCAGGCACGCGTGGATCTGGGCGATATGCTCCTGGCGGGCGGCGCACCGGATCGGGCAGAGGCGCAGGCCAAAGCCGTGCTCAGCATGAACGCCAACAACGCGGATGCCCACGCTCTGCTCTCAAAGATCGCCATTCGCAAGGGCGATTTGCCAGGGGCTACGACCGAGATTGAACACGCTATCCAGCTCGACCCGAGCAAAGCTCCCTTTCACACGCAGCTGGCATTGATACAAGCGGGCGGACCGCAGACCCCGGGAACGCAAGCAGTCAACGAGGCGTCCGCTGAGCAGGAGTTGCAGAAGGCTGTCCAACTCGACCCTAACGACGCTCAAGCGCGGCTGGTGCTGGCGGCGTTCCTTGAGAAAAAGGGCGATCGCCCCGGCGCGGAGCAACAGTATCACGCCGCCATCAAGGCTGCGCCCACAAACCTGCGGGCTCGCACGGGACTTGTAGGCTTATATGTCCGCGCCGACGACAAAGCAAAAGTCGAGGAGACACTGCGCCAGACTGCAGAAGACTTGCCGGAAAATGAAGACGCCGCAAGCCTGCCAGAGCAGTACTATCTCCAGACGCACCAGATAGACAAAGCGCAGAACGTCTACGCGGAACTCTCCGCCAAATATGGCAAAAGCTACCCGATCAAGCTCGCCTACGCCCGTGTATTGCTCGCGAAGGGGGACGATGTCAAGTCGAAGTCATTGGCTGACGAGCTGACGAAGAGCCACGCCAACGATCCGAAGGTCGCGATGCTCAACGCTGCTCTCCTGGTGCGCGCGAACAGGACGGACGAGGCGGTGGACACGCTTCAGAAGGCAGTTAAGAACACGCCGGACAATGTGCAGCTTCGATTGATGCTGGCGCGCACCTCGATCATGAAAGGCGATAAGGGCGCTGCCGAGACCAACTTTCGCGAGGCCAGCCGCATTGATCCGAAGAGCGTCGAAGCGCAGCAGGGTCTGGCGGAGCTTGCCAACGCCCGCGCCGACTGGAGCCAGTTGACGCAGGTCGCCAACAACGTCATGGCAAATCGTCCCGATTACCCTGAAGCCTACCTTTGGCGCGGCGCGGCTGAGGCGAACCAGAAGGACTACGGCAAGGCCGAGGCCGATTACCAGACTGCGCTGAAGCTCAACCCAAACAGCCCCCTCGCGCTGACGCAGCTGGGAGAGCTCCGCTTGCGGCAGGGGCATGGGGCGGAGGCCGTGCCGTACCTCGAGCGGGCACTCGAAAAGAACCCGAACGACTCCCACGCATTAGGCCTGCTCGTCAGCAACGATCTTCAGCAGAAGCAGCCGGAAAAAGCGGCAGCACGGGTGCGCGAGCAGATCGGCAAGTCGCCGGGGAACAGTGCCCTTCAGTCGATGCTCGCCCAACTGCAGCTTGGCGGCAGAGATTTCGCTGGCGCGCGAGACAGTGCACAAAGGGCTATACAGCTGAATCCGGCCGATGAGGGTGCTCTTCAGATCTATGGACAGGCGCAGGCCGCGTTAGGCAACCCGGACGCAGCCATTCAGGCCTGGCAGCAGTGGATGGACAAGCATCCAAAGGACTCAGGCGCGACCACCATGCTCGGCTCTCTCTATGAGGCAAAGGGCGACCGGACGAAGGCAATGGACTTTTACAAGAAGTCCCTCAGCATCGATCCTGGCCAGCCGCTCGCTTCGAACAACCTCGCATACCTGACGGTGGAGACGGGCGGTAACACGGATGTCGCCCTTTCTATGGCGCAGACGGCTCGACGCGCCCTGCCGAACTCTCCTGACACGGCCGACACGCTTGCCTGGGTGTACTACAACAAGGGAACGTATCTGTCGGCCAAGGACCTGTTGGAAGAGGCGCTTAAAGCAAGCCCAAACAACGCCTCCATTCAGTACCACCTGGGCATGACCTATGGAAAGCTGAACGATAAGACGAACGCACAACTACATCTGAAGAAGGCCGTTTCGCTCGATGGCAATGGTCAGACCGGCAAAGATGCGGCAGCGGCTCTCGTAAAGCTCGGCTAGGTCATGCATTCCAAGAAGCCGGTGCCGCCACGGGGTAGGCTATGAAGCACTCTAAGTACGGCGACGCCCGCTTAGGAGTTGGAGGGCGGCGAGGAAGATGTTGATTCCGTCAAGGTAGATGGAGAGCGCGAGGGAGACAGCGGGCTGGCCGTCGCCGCCATTGCGGATGCGGGCGAAGTCCCCGACAGTGAGCAGGCTGAAGATGCCGAGGGTCAGCCAGGAGTAAGTGTCGGGTGTGAGGAAGTGGAAGAACATGCTGGCGATGCCGGCCAGGACGAGCACGAGCAGAGCGGCGGTGGCGATGCCGGTGACGCGGCGGTAGTTGATCTGGAAGAGATAAGCGACCGAGCCGAGTGCGCCCATGCCGAGGCCGGTGGTGGCGGCAGCGTTGAAGACGACGGCCGGGCCGACGGTCTGGAGGTAACGGTGAATGAGCGGACCGATCTCCCAGCCCATGAAGAAGGTGAGCAGAAAGAAGAGGCCGAGCGCGAGGCTTGGGTTGGCGCGGCGGGCTCCGCCGATGGCGAAGATGAGGATGAAGACGGCGATCAGGCCCGGAAGCGTGCTCCAGGCGGGCGCGGTGTAGACGCCGGCGGCGGTGATGAGGAAGCCGGTCGCGGTGATGGCGAGCACCTTTGAGAGCAGCGAGGCGGTCTCCTCGCGGGGCGCGTCGAGGGTGACGGGGTAGGCGTTCATGTTGTAGTTCGGCATGTTGGCTCCGGCCTGTTGTAGCGAGGCTCAATATTAGACGCGTTTGTCGGGCAAGAAGGCGCGTGTCATCGTGGTGACTGCAACGCCTGCATGGTGTAACGATCGCGTTCCCCGGAGAAGTATTGGTCCAGGCAGTCGCGGAAGACTATCTCTCCGGCTCCGGCCTCGGCGAACAGGGTGAGTGAGGAGTGAAGTTTCAGATTGTCGGGGTAGCCAAAGATCGCCAGGAGGCCGCGGCCTTTGATCGCGAGGACGGCTGCGGTGCATCCGCGAAGGCGCGGGCCGAGCAGAGGATGGTCAAGATAGGCGCGCGCTTCGGCTATGGACTGGATGGCGTAACGCTTGGCGGTCGGGCTTGAGCCAAGGCCTTTGATCTGCGGGAAGATGAACCACATCCAGTGGGTCTGTTTCTGCCCGGCGCGGAGTTCGGCGAGCGCCTGCTCGTAGACGCCCGCTTGCGCGTCCACGAAGCGTTGGAGGTTGTGGGGGTCGGTGGGCATACGGTCTACTTCTCGCTGCTGGGCGGGACGAGGCCCTTGAGGCGAAGGTAGAGGGCGAGGGTGGCGTACTGCTCGTTGTCGTGGGAGACGGTGCCCCAGAGGAGGCCGATGCGGGAACGTTTGCCCATGGGGCCGACGTCGAAGGTGTCGGTGAGATTGGCATCGGTAAGGGCGGCAAAGGCGGTGTCGCAGGCGGCGAAGGAGCTTTGGAGGGCGGCGACGATGGCGGCCTTGTCGGCGGTCTCGGGCGGAACGGTGGGGAGTGTTCTGGTGCCGTTGGCCGCGCCGCAGGCGCGGAACTGGGCCTCGGCGATGTGGTTGACGACGCGGGCGAAGGTGCGGATTTCAGGGGTGGGCTTGTTGCCGTAGTCGGCGGCGGGCATGCGGTCGGCGGCCTTGAGGATGTTGGGTTTCAGGGCGGCGTAGGAGCGCTGGGCTTCGGCGGCGGGGCCGGTGGGGGGTTGGGCGAGAGCGGCGGTGGATAGGAGGAGGGTGGCGGCAATGGCGAGACGCATGGATTACCTCGTGGGAGTCGTAGACAGGGTATCGCATGGAGAGAATGGCGGTTCGTATGGCCCTCGGACCAGGAAAGAGGAGGTTGCATGGAAATGGGTTGAGCACCCGATCAAAGTCATTTTCGATAATGCGACTTCTATGCTTGCAACATCCCTAAAAAACAGTAGCCTTCATTCTGCTGCTTATCGGAGGTGGATATATGTTTTATATTTCGGAGCCATGCCGCTTCAACAGAAACAGGCCCTTAGCCTGCATGCTTCTGTTCTGGTTCCTTTTGCCCGCCATCGGAAAAGCGCAAACGACGCCAATCCCGTCTCCGACAAGTGCGCTAGAGCGCTTGAGGGCCTTAGGTCTCCCACGCCTCGACGGAGCCGTCCCCGTCTACTATTCCCAAGGACTCAAAGCTCTGGCACTTAGGGATCAGGCAGAAATCACGGATTGTGCCAACTGGTACAGCCAGCAGCTTCATGTGAAAGTTCCCGTGACATTGGCCGTTCTGAACAAAGTCGACTGGGATCGAATCGGAAGCCTCGCGGCCTACCCGATGGCAGAAGCTTTCCCTGAGCAGGGAAACGTGATCTTTATGCCTGATACCTTTTCGAGCTTTCCCGGTCAGAATGGTCATGTAGATCTAAATAAGAAGCTCGCTTTTATCTCTTTCCATGAGACCGGCCACCTCTATCAACGCGCTCTCCACCTCGAAGGGCCGGATTTATTCATGCAGGAATTCTCCGCGACCATGCTGGCCAGCGCCTATGCCCTTCTTAGGCACCCGGAACTCATCGATGCCACTCTCGATTCACGCACCAACGCTCCTCAGCGCTACACCTCGTTCGAGGACATGGATCTGATCTACGAGGGAGTAGGGTTCGACAACTACGATTGGTTGCAGGTTGAGACCGTAAGGCTGGCGGTCTTTTTCGTCAAAGGTCAGGATCTTGCCGGATTAGTCAAAAAGATGCAGGTGACCTTCCCTCTGGGACGAACGATGTCCAATACACAGGTTTTCTCCAACCTGGACGCAATTCGCCCCGGCATGCTCGTCCAGGCAGGATCACTCGCTAAGCCAACCACCATGAAACCCATAACGCCTGACGAATGTTTATCAGCGCCACAGAAGCAGGACGGCATCGGGTTCTTCGGGGTGCGGAACGATGGCGATCATGGCATTACGGTCGTCGACGACGGCATAGAGGCTGTCTTGCCGCCCGGCTACACTGCGGAGCAGGGTAAGATCGGGAGTCAATTTAAGCTGCCTTCCGGCAAATGTGTTTCCTATCCCAATGTGCCCGGCTACATCGTGTTGCAATGAGTTGATATCGCAAGTCTGTAGGCACGACAAACGCACTTCTGTTAAGCGACAGCAGCCACATAGGTAGCTTGGAAGACTGATGTTGGGCTGGGGCGATCCGGCCTTTCAACCCATGCCTCAATCGCGAGACATGGGGCACCCGATTCCGTGCAGTGAGACTTTCGCGGCGGGTGTAACGTCATGGGATCATTCTGATTTTCAGTTTTCGTGTTTGGAGGGGTATGTCACTCGTTCGTTCGCTGGTGCGTTGGGGATGTGCGGCTTCGGTCGTGGGCAGTTTTGTGGTGCCGGCGTTTGCGGCGGAGAAGAAAGGTGAGGTGCCGTCGTACTACGGGCCGCAGCCGACCGTGGAGTCGGTCGATCTGGCGATGTATGCGCGGATACGCGAAGAGGGGTTGCGGCACGCGCACGTGATGCAGTTCGCCAGCGCGCTGAGTGACGGCATCGGACCGCGCCTGACCGGGTCGCCCAACATGGCGAAGGCGAACGCGTGGACGCGGGACACCCTGACGGCGATCGGCCTCAGCAACGCGCACCTGGAGGACTGGGGCGAGTTTGGGATGGGGTGGCAGCAGATCAACACCTGGGCGCGGATGGTCTCGCCTGACCCCGAACCCCTCTGGTTACAAGCAGCTCCCTGGTCTCCGGCGACTAAGGGGCCGGTGACGGGCGAGGTGGTGTTCATCGACGCGCAGCAGGCGAGCGATCTGGACAAGTACAAGGGCAAGCTGGCGGGCAAGATCGTGATGTTCGGGGCGATGCGGCCGACGCCGGACGTGACCAAGCCCTTGTTTACGCGGTATACGGACGCCGAACTGAAGGAGATGGAGAGCTACGAGCGGGGCGGCGGGCGGTTCGCCCAGGACTCGCCCGAGCGGCAGCGGCTGATCGCGGACCGGGCGCGCCTGACGGCTATCCGCACGGAGGCGGTGAAGATGATGTCGACCGAGGGCGTGCTGGCGGTGATCACGCCGTCGCGCGACGGGGGCGACGGCGGCGGGACGGGGATCATCTTCGACGACAACGGAGCGAATCTCGCGCGCAACGCCCAGGTGAAGGAGACCGCAGTTACGGTGCCGAACGCCGTGATGATGGTCGAGCACTACAACCGGCTGGGGCGGATGTTGCAGGCGCATGTGCCGGTGACGGTGGAGCTGAATATAGAAACGAAGTTTACCGGTGACCATGAGCATGGCTTCAACACGGTGGCGGAGATCCCGGGCACCGACCCGAAGCTGAAGAACGAAGTCGTGATGGTGGGCGGGCATCTCGATAGCTGGATCTCGGGCACTGGCGCGACGGACAATGGAGCGGGCTCGGTGGTGGCCATGGAGGCGGTGCGGATTCTAAAGGCACTGGGGCTGAAGCCGCGGCGGACGATCCGCATCGCGTTGTGGTCGGGTGAGGAGCAGGGCTTGTTTGGCTCACAAGGGTATATCAAGACGCACTTTGGGATGTTCGCGGAGCCCAAGGATGTCGATCCGAGCGTGCCGGCGTTCCAGCGACCGCGGGGCGCGCTGACGACGACCAGGGAGTGGGAGACGCTCGACGCCTACTACAACCTGGACAACGGGACGGGCAAGGTGCGCGGGGTGTATACGCAGGAGAACTTCGCCATCGCGCCAATCTTCAAGCAGTGGATGGCTCCGCTGGCGGACCTTGGCGTCACGACGCTGAGCTATCGGAACACGGGCGGGACGGACCACCTGAGCTATGACGCGGTGGGGCTGCCGGGCTTCCAGTTCATTCAGGACCCGATGGACTACGAGACGCGGACGCACCATTCGGACATGGACACGGTCGACCGGCTGCATGCGGCGGACCTCGAGCAGGCGGCAGTGGTGGAGGCGATCTTCCTCTACAACACGAGCGAGCGCGAGGCGATGATGCCGCGCAAGCCGTTCCCGCATCCGGAGTTGGAGCGGGAGCGCACGGCTCCGCTGAAAGGCGTGTTTCCCGGGGAGATTATGGAGACGGGTAAGTAGTACTTTGCCGGGTAACGGCGAGGCTTTGGCTTTGCCGTTTTCATAGGTGCGCAAAACGCAAATTCCGTTTTGGGAATGAGAACAAAAGGCTAGAGGCTAGCTGACAAGAGACGACCGGAGCTGCCGAGGAGTTGGAGCTTGTCGCTGCGGTCGCTAAAGTAGCGTTTGTTGAGTTCGGGGGTGCCGAGGTCTTCGATGCTGCGGAAGAGGCGAAGTTCGGCGGCGATCTCGGCGGGGGTGAAGAAGAGCTGGAAGGGTTCGCCGGCTTGTTCAACGCGGGCAGCCAAGGAGTCGCGGGCGAGCTGCTCGTCGGCTGGGAGGACGTGGCGCGGTTGGGCGTAGTCGAGGATGAGTGCGGTGCCGATGGGCTGGGCGGCGATGAAGGCGATGGTGGCGCGAAATGCTTCAAGGCTGAGGTAAGGGACCACGCCGAGACAAGCGAAGACGGTAGCTTGGTTGGAATCGTGTGCGGCGGCTTGGAGTTGCGCGGCCAGCAATTGCGTCTCGAAGTCCACGGGGACAAAGATGGCGGCTCCCCGGAGACCAGCGGCATGAAGAAGGGTGCGCTTCCAGACTTGCGTGGCGGTGTGATCGACCTCGAAGATGCGGAGATTGGGGTGCGGGTTCCGGTGGGCGAAGGTGTCGAGGCCCGCACCGAGGAGGACGTACTGGGTGACACCTTTCGAGACAGCGCAGGCCAAGGTGTCTTCGGCGTAGCGGCTGCGGGCAACGACGAAAGCGCGCAGGGCGATGGAGT
Source organism: Acidobacteriaceae bacterium (assembly GCA_965215415.1). Classification (GTDB taxonomy): domain Bacteria; phylum Acidobacteriota; class Terriglobia; order Terriglobales; family Acidobacteriaceae; genus Edaphobacter. The sequence continues at coordinate 48,108 of CBDCDQ010000009.1, forward strand.
GGGGTCGCGGCTTGCGCCCGGGTGAAGGATCGGGGGTGCGAGGGAATTCATTGGCGTAAGGACCAAGGATTCGGATGGCAAACGGATCGTTGAAGATCAGCGGCGGATCGTCGATACGCTGGTGGGCGGCGCGGCGGAGGGCGACGCGGAGAGCGGTGCGGGACGGCAGGGCGGGCTGCAAACGAGGATTTCCTTCGGGAATGACCACCAGAAAAGATGACAGCCAGAAGACGTCGTGTCAGAGCGAGCGGATGATGGAGGCGGCGATGCTCTCCACCGGGACGGTCTTGCGTTCGGGGGCGTCCCGTGCAGGATTATAGAAGAGGAGTCGTCCACAGGATTCGCAGGCCATCATGTCGTTGGTGTTGGCGCGGTCACGGAGGTCGTTCCAGCGCTGGGGGCGAAGCATCATCTGGCAGGACGTGCACCTTTGGTTGAGGGCTTCTGCGACGGCGGTTCCTTTGCCCTTGACGATGCGGTCATAGGTGGCGAGAGCGGCCTCACCAATCTGCGGGCGGAGAGCGGCGCGCTGAGCATCGACGGCGGCGAGGGCGGTACGGTCGGCCGTCATTGTGGCGGTGGCACGGGTGCGCTCCTGTGCCAGGGTTTTCTCAGCGGCTTCAACAGCGGCGTTCGCCAGGGTGCGTTGCGCTTCGAGGGCCTCGGACCGCTCCATCGACTCAAGCTCAGCGTCTTCAAGACGAGTGATCTCGCCCCCGGCAAAGGCAATTTCATGCTCGAACGCATTGACCTGAACTGCGTTGGCTGCGAGGTCGAGCTGCTTGCGGACGCGAGCAATCTTCGTCTGATGGTCCTTGATGTCCGATTCCTGTCTGCGGCGCAGGGCTTCTTCTTTGGCGATCAGGTCCAGTACAACAGAGCGCTGACCGGTGACGGCACTCAGCTTGGCTTCGAGTGTGGCTACAAGCTTTGGCAGTCCAGCGATCCCATCGCGCAGACGTTTGGCTTCAAGGTCGTGCGTCTGGAGAGCCATCAGTTTTGAAAGGTCGGGGTGCATTGAGCAATATCCTGTCTGGCGGTCGCGCAAGTATGAGATCAAACTTTAGCATTCCCACGGTGGCGTCAGCTGAGCCGGGGATCGACATTTGTGCGTCCAGGCAGCGGCAACGGAATCTAACCTCGTACGAATGGCAACGGCAACCGCACAGACCGAATCGGCCGAAAGTGCCCAGGCCCGCGCTGATGCGGCTTGGCGCCCACGGGCCAACCCCTGGGCGATTGCACTGACCGTCACGCTGGCAACATTTATGGAGGTGCTCGACTCATCCATTGCCAACGTGGCTTTGCCGCACATCGCCGGGTCGCTGGGTGCATCGCAAGACGAAGCGACCTGGGTGCTGACGTCGTATCTTGTTGCGAATGCCGTGATCTTGCCGGCGAGTGCGTACCTGACGACTTTTATCGGGCGTAAGAAGTTCTACATGATCTGCGTGGTGCTGTTTGGCGTTAGCTCCATGTTGTGCGGACTTGCGCCTTCGCTTCCTATCCTGATCCTCTGCCGGGTGCTGCAGGGCGCAGGTGGCGGTGGACTGGCTCCGAGTGAACAGGCGATCCTTGCCGATACCTTCACCCCGAAGCAGCGGGGGCAAGCGTTCGCGCTTTACGGACTGGCCGTGGTCGTCGCACCGGCGATCGGGCCCACTCTGGGCGGCTGGATCACCGACAACTATAACTGGCGCTGGATCTTCTTTATCAACGTGCCTATTGCGCTGCTTTCGCTCTTTCTAACGAACCGGCTGGTAGAAGATCCGCCACACATTAAAAAAGAGGTCGCCGAAGCCGCGAAGAAGGGCTTGAGCCTCGATCTATTCGGCTTTGGGCTGCTTGCAACCGGCTTCGGTTCGCTTGAATTCATCCTCGACAAGGGACAAGAGGAAGATTGGTTTGGCTCAGGCATTATCGTCTTCTTCACCGTGCTTTGTGTGGTGTCGCTGATCACGCTGATCGTCTGGGAGCTCTACCAGCTCAAGCTCAACCATCGACCGATCCTGAACCTGACGCTTTTCAAGCGAAAGACCTTTGCCATTCCCTTTGTGCTGATGTTCGTGCTCGGTTTCTCGCTTTATGGCACGACGGTGTTGATCCCGCAGATGGTGCAGACGCTCTTTGGGTACACGGCAGAACTGGCTGGACTGGTGATCTCGCCTGGCGGCATCATGATCATGTGCATGATGCCCGTGGTGGGCTTCCTGATTGGGCGCAGCGATCCGCGTTATCTGATCTGCCTCGGCTTCTTCATTCTGGCTACGTCCATGCTGCTGATGCACACCTTCTCGCTGCAATCGAGTTTCAAGTACATCATGCTGGTGCGGATCTACCAGGCATCGGGGCTGGCCTTCCTGTTCATCCCCATCAACACAATCAGCTATACGGGCGTCGCAAGGGCGCAGAACAATGATGTAGCCGGACTGACAAATCTGGCGCGTAACATCGGGGGCTCGGTCGGAACGGCGTTTGTGGCGACGATGCTTTCCCGTGGCCAGCAGCGGCACGAAGCCTACATGATACGCAACCTGACGCCGGATAGCGCTGCCTTTCAAAATCAGGTACAAGCACTGAAAAGATCCTTTGGCGGCACCGGATCTGGCACGGTATCCGGGCCAGGAGTCCACACTGCGCAGGCATATATCTATAACTTGCTGCACCGGCAGTCGGCCATGCTGGCGTATATGGATATTATTGCTATCTTTTGCGTCTTCTGTTTTTTGATGATCCCTTTTGTGATGATGATCGGCAAAATCAAGGCAGCCCCCGACGCGCCGATGCACTAAAGCTGTTTAGACGTCTGCTTGCCAAAACGAACCTTTTCCTCTCGACACATCGTGCCCGGCTCGTTCGGGGATCACCCTCAATCCTCGTCGGCAGCCGCTGCCAAACGAGGAGCTACTTCCGCGAGTTCCTCGAAGCCGAGGAGATTGGCCATGGGAGGACCCGCGTCGAGGCTGGCTACCTGCTTGAGAGCGCGATTGATCGTGGTCGTTTTACTTCCAATCTTTCCCAACGTAGTCTGAACCGTATCGACCTGCTTGCGGACCGAGTCCATCAAGCCGCCAAACTTCTCAAATTCGTTCTTGGCGCCTGAAAGAACCTTCCAGACCTCGTCGCCCTTCTTCTGAATAGCGAGCGTATGGAAGCCCATCTGAAAGCTGGTCAAAATGGCCATGAACGTCGAGGGTCCGGCAATCGTGACGCGGCAGTTGGACTGAATATCCGACTGGAGCCCAGGACGTCGAACAACCTCCGCGTAGAGGTTTTCGGTAGGTAAGAACATGATCGCGTGTGGCATCGTCGTCGGCGGATCGATGTACTTTTCGCAGATGCGCTTCCCTTCCGCCCGGATTGCCCGTTCAAAAGCGCGACCTGCCACAGCAATCTCCTCGGCGGTCCCGTCCTCGTAGGCATGTTCGAGGCGTTCCCAGTCGTCCTTGGGGAACTTCGCATCGATTGCAAGCAGGATGTGGCTGCCAGGTTCTCCGTTGGGAAACTTCAGCGCATACTCGACTGACTCGAGTGTGCCGGACTTGATGCGGGCGTTCTTGATGTACTGCTCAGGGGAGAACATCTGCTCGAGCTGCATCCCGAGCTGAAACTCACCAACGACTCCGCGCGACTTTACGTTCGACAGCACCTTTTTGAGGTCGCCGACGCCGGTGGCAAGCTCCTTCATCTCGCCCAGACCTTTCTGGACGGCACCGAGGTGGGTCGTCACCTGCCCAAAGCTCTCCGTCAGGCGGGTCTGGAGCGTGGCGTGAAGTTTTTCATCGACCGTGACGCGCATCTCTTCGAGCTTCGCGGCATTGGTGGCGTTGAGCTTGTCCAGGCGTTCTTCGACTGCGGCGCGCAGCTTCTCCTGTTGTGCGGCATTGATTGCGCTGAGATCGGCTAGCCTGGTGTGAAGCGCGTCGCGGTCGGCGATTTGCTGACGCGTCGCGTCGGCCACAAACCCGTTCAAACGGTAGGCGACGGCCCCGATATCCTCTTGCACCGCCTTCCGAAGATCTTGCGAAGAGCCTTGATTGTCGGCGCGAAAGGCCGCCAGCTCTTCCCGAAGCGACGCACCAAAGGCACCAATGTTGCCAGTCACCTCGTTCCGCAAGGCGACAAATCCTGTCGCGTTGCTGTCGCGAGTGCGCTGGGCTTCCGCTGAGATGTCGTCCCGCATCCCGGCGAGCGCATCGCGCGTGTGGGCGTCAAACGCTTCACCACGCGCATCCAAGCGGGCAAGCTGATCAGGCAACTGCAACGTGCGCGGATCGGAAACGGTGACAGGTGCTTTGCGCAGCAAGAGCGCCAGAAGCAAAGCACACAGCACAAGTTGAAGAATCAGGAGGACGATGAGCATAGTACTTCGTGTTTCCTTCGCCTTCAGCGTACACCAGTCAAGGAGGCAAGTGAAAGCACCTTACTGCGGAACGGACGAGCTCCACGGCGAGAAGGAACTTGCCACCCCGTCGATTGCGGCAGCAGCTTCGAGGATTGCATCAGCCACCGCGATCGCCTCACGCATGGCGTGGATGTCGTGCACCCGTACAAGATGCGCTCCTGCAAGCACAGCCGCTACGATCGAGGCAGCGCTCGCTCGTACGCTGCCCCGGGACGCCGCGCCCGGTGACACGCCCTGATCGCTTGCCAGCATCGCGCGTAAAAAGCCCTTGCGCGAGGTGCCGACCATGACCGGAAGGCCGAACTGGTGCATCCTTTCGAGCATGGCGTGGATGACAAAGTTTTCTTCACCACGTTTGCCGAATCCAAAACCAGGATCAAGCACAATGCGATCGCTCGCCACCCCTGCCGTGCGCGCCGCCAGGAGTGAATCGCGCAGGCCGGTGAGCACTACAGGCATCACGGCGACCGGCGGCAAAGACGGCAGGACAGCCCAGTCCTTCGGCCGTCCACGGGTATGACTGAGCACCACTCCGCAGCTCAGCTGCGCACAGGCTTCGGCCATCGCCGCGTCCCACAGCAGACCGCTCACATCGTTGACGATTTCGGCGGCGGCCGCCGCCCGAGCGGTAGCGGCGTGATACGTATCGATGGAAAGAATGGTCTCGGGCCGCTCCTTGAGCAGAGCGTCTACGACAGGGAGGATGCGTGCCTGCTCTTCGTCAGCTGAGATTGCTGTTGCGCCGGGCCGGGTCGACTCACCGCCCAGGTCGAGAATGTCAGCCCCCTCGTCGAGCATGCTTAGTCCATGCTCCACCGATCGCTCGACGCTCGCATGGAGGCCACCATCGGAAAACGAGTCCGGCGTGACATTCAAGACACCCATCACTCGCGTGCGCTGCCCGAGTACAAGACTGCGCGTGCGGAGACGCCATGCAAACGCGGTGCGCGGCGGATAAGGCATAACTCCATAGTAGTGAAGCACGGGTGCTAGACTGCCGCATGCCGCATCTTCTCCGTGGCCGCTCTTTGATGTGGTTGGGAGCCGTCGCCTTCTCCGGGCCGGCTCTGTTGGCCCAATCTACCATCGCGCGGCAGATCGCCTCCTTGACGAGTGAGCCCGCCGTCGCGCGGGATCATTGGGGCGTGATGGTCACGACCCTCGACGGCCAGGCAATCTTTGCGCTGAACCAGGCGCAGCTCTTTCAGCCCGCCAGCAACGCAAAGCTGTTTACAACGGCGGCAGCCATGGCGCTGTTGAGCGAGGACGAATGCTTCAAGACGCTTGAGACGCGGGTTACTGCGCATGGAACCCTCCCTACTCCGCAGACGCTCGACGGCGATCTTTACCTGGTGGGCGGAGCGGACGCGAACCTGTCGGGCCGCACGCTGCCGTATCTTCGTTTGGGCGAACGGGCCCAAGATCAGCTTTCACCAGTGGACCCGCTCCGGTATCTGGCTGAGTTGGCGGACAAAGTGGTGGCCGGCGGACTCAAAACCGTCAGCGGCGACGTGGTGGGCGATGACACGCTGTTTCCTTATGAGCCCTATCCGGAAGACTGGGTCATCGACGATGCGGTTTGGGGTTACGGCGCTCCGGTCTCAGCACTTGCGGTCAATGACAACCAACTCGTCCTGAAGATCACGCCCGGAGCACGATCGGGTATGCCCGCGTCCATTGCGATGGAGCCTTCCCTTCCCTATTACACGGTCGAAGGTACGGTGAGCACGGGCGCGGCAAAGAGCGCGAACACTCTCCACATCGAACGCAGCACCGGCTCCCGAGTGCTACGGGTTTATGGGTCTATTGCCGTGGACGCGCCGCTCGACGAAGAAGAGATCGCGATCGACGATCCGGCAGAGTACGCAGCAATCGCGCTCAAGCAGAAATTGGAAGAGCGGGGCATGACGGTCGCCGGAGTAGCAAGAGCGCTGCATCGACCTTCGACCGAGGAGCGGAGCTTTCGTGACCAGGTACGAGAGCGGCTGGTTTTAGGGTCTCTGCACGGCGGCTGTTTCGATGGCGGGCGTCCTGAGTTACAAGCACATGAAACAGTGTTGGCGATCCACCGCTCCGCCCCGCTCGCGCAGGATGTCGCCGTCACGGACAAGGAGAGCCAAAACCTCCATGCGGAGCTCTTGCTGCACGACTTGGGGTTGGCGGGCACAGGAACAGGTTCGACCGCGCAGGGAGCGCGCGTTCTCCGGCAATTCCTGCTCGATGCGGGGATCGACAAGGATGATTTCGTCTTCGTTGACGGCTCCGGCCTGAGCGGGCACGACCTCGTCACCCCGCGCGCTACCGCCAAGCTGTTGGCCTATGCAACAAGGCAGCCGTGGTTTGAGGCCTGGAAGGCAAGTCTGCCCGTGGGCGGCGTCGACGGATCGCTCACCAACCGCTTCAAGGAGCCTCCACTCAAGGCCCACGTTTTTGCAAAAACCGGCACCCTCGGCGAGGCGCGCGCGCTCAGCGGCTACCTGGACTGCGCCAGCGGCAAGACAGTCATCTTCTCCATCATGGATGGCAACCATCTGCCCGGCACCAGTTCGGACCGCGACGTTATGGACCGCATTGTGGCAGCGATTGCGGCGGCGAACTAGAATCAAGAGGTGCGCCTTCTTCCTATCCTGCTCGGTCTGGCCGCGTTCACCGCAATGGGCTGCAAGTCCGTCCCGCCGCCCACGCCGCTTGGAGAACTGGACGCGCAGCAGAGCCATGGCCATGCCGTCTTCCAGGCGCGCTGTGCCGTCTGCCACTACGACCGCCGCGAAGGCCCGCTGCACGGACCGTCCATGCTCGGCGTCTTCAAGAAGCCAGCCCTGCCGAGCGGTGCGCCAGCTAACGAGGAGCGCGTGACCGGCACCATTCTCCATGGCCGCAATCTGATGCCGCCCATGGGCAACACCATGGATGCGGGCGACCTTGCCGATCTGCTGGCGTACCTGCATACCCTATGAGCGAGATCGTCGAAACCCGCAAAGAGTCGAAGGAGGGTCAGATGCTACCGGGCATCGCGGGCATCTGTATGTTCCTCATCTTCATGACGATGGCTAACGTCTATGCCGCGCTGACAGGTATCTACGGACTCGGAGGACCGAAGTACGGCGTCTTGGCAATCTGCACTCTGCTGGCTATCGGACTGTTCGGCTTGCTGCGCCTCCGCAAATGGGGATGGGCTATTGTTACCGCTGGTTGTTTGCTGCTTTCGGCCGGGTATGTGTTCGTCTTTTCAAAGACTCATTCACCGCCCATGCTGATACTGGCTCTCTTCATCATCACCTTCTTCCTGTATCTTGCGCGGCAGGAAGTACGCGAGCGTCTGCTTTAGCCGCGACGTACAATCAGGAGACGATGACCCCGCCGGCGGCCCTCAACCCGGACCTTATTCAGATCGACTTGGCCCTGCGCAAGCCTGCACCAAAACCCGCCTGGCTGAAGGCCAAGGCACCCGTCGGCGAGACCTTCCACAACCTCAAGAAGCTCGCTCGCGATCTCAACCTCCACACCGTCTGCGAGAGTGCCCACTGCCCCAATATCGGCGAATGCTGGAACCAGAAGTCAGCCACCTTCATGATGCTGGGCAATCTCTGCACCCGCCGGTGCGGCTTCTGCGCCGTGCCTAAGGGTCGGCCGGAGCCGATCGACCACGACGAGCCCCGCCGCGTCGCCTACGCAGTCGCCCAGCTCGGCCTCGCCCACGCCGTCGTCACCAGCGTCAACCGCGACGACGACAACCTCGGCGCGGCCCAAGCCTTTGTCGCCGTCATCCGCGAGATCCGCGCCCAGGCCCCAGGCTGCCGCGTCGAAGTCCTCACCCCGGACTTCCAGGGCAACGAAGAAGCCCTCCGCCTGGTCGTCGCCGCCCGCCCTGAGATCCTCAACCACAACATCGAGACCGTCCCCCGCCTCTACCGTGTCGCCAAGAGCGGCGGCCGCTACGAACGCTCCCTCCGCTTCCTCGAACACGTTAAACAAATCGCCGCCGAAACCAGCGCGGCCCAAATCACCAAGACCGGCATCATCGTCGGCATGGGCGAAGAGATGCACGAGCTTCTCGCCGTCTTCCGCGACCTCGCCGCCCGCAAAGTCGACATCCTCACCATCGGCCAATACCTCCGACCCAGCCGCGATCACCTCCCCATGGCCCGCTTCTACACCCCGGACGAGTTCGCCTTCCTCAAACACGAGGCCCTCGGCATGGGCTTCCGCCACGTCGAGAGCGGCCCCCTCGTCCGCAGTAGCTACCACGCCCAGGAGCAGGCGGAGTCAACCGGGTTAGCGTAAGGCACGAGCCATAAGCAAGGAAAATCTGGTCGAATGGGGTGTCTGTGTTGTGGAAGGGCGGGCTTCAGCCCCGCCATAAGCGCAACCATCGAGATATGGCTTTAACCGCTGAGGAAAATGAGGGGGGAGCCAGTGTCACTTCCACACAGGCCACACCCAACCCTTCTCGGCAAATTTCCGGTATCAGGACTCTTGTCAAGCCCCCACTGAAAAAATACTTCACAAACCTCGTCGAATGAGTATCTTACAAGCGCCTATCTTTAGGCATAAGTTATGTCCATTCCGGTATACTAGAGACAGATCGAATAACTCTTGTAAGTCGAATATGCGAAGACGGTGTTAACTACTTCGTACCTAAACCGTACAAGTACCCACGCAACTCCTCTACAATCAACACTTCGTACTTAAGTACCCGGTAGGGGCTACTGCGCCGAGTCACTGGCTAACATCGAATGGCCCATTGGGCTCTTGTCTTATGTGGTCGTTTCTGGAGAGATCAGCCTTCTCGATGGCCTAAATGGTTCGGCGATCCTGAGCTCCGTGGTAAATGTGCAGTGTCTCGATAGCTTCCTCGCTACGGCGGTAAACAATGATGTAAGGCAGTCGCGGCAACACCAATTCAAGTATACCGGTTAATTATCCCCGGCCGCCCTCGTCCCGGCATGGAGCGAAGTGAACGAAACGCATCATAAATCGTTCGGATTGTGGACGAGGTTAGAGCTGGGTATGTGCCTGACAAGTACATATGGATCGACTCAAGACTGCTAGCCGCTTCAGGTGTCCAAATAATCCGCATCTAGCTGCGCATCATCTGTTGGAGTCGCGCTTCCATTTCACCCTCGTTGATGAACTGTCCCGCATCGGCCTGGTCGAGACCACGCTGTACAGCCTGCCGAAAAAGGCTGTCTTCCTCAGCACGGTACAACACTGCACCCGCGATCAACTCCTCAGGCGTCTTGCCCTCATCCTCGGCCATCCGGCAAAGCTGCGCTTCCTGCTCGGGCCTAAAGTGGAGTTCCATTCCGCAAGCCTAGGATCGCCCGCGCCCCGTGTCAACGCGTCGACCGAACTTGCACCCCATAAAGTGCCACGCAAGGCACACGATAGAATCTCCCTATGCCGATCGACCTTGCCGCTCCCCTTTCCACCGCCGACCCCGAGATCGCCGCGCAGATCGAGCACGAGGTCGCCCGCCAGCACGAAGGCCTGGAGATGATCGCCTCCGAGAACTTCGTCTCCCGCGCTGTGCTCGAAGCCACGGGCACCGTCTTCACCAACAAATACGCCGAAGGCTATCCCGGCAAGCGCTATTACGGCGGCTGCGAGTTCGCCGACGTGGTCGAGAACCTCGCCCGCGACCGCGCCAAACAGCTCTTCGGAGCCGAGCACAGCAACGTCCAGCCGCACTCCGGCTCCCAGGCCAACGCCGCCGCTTTCATGTCGCTCCTTACCCCCGGCGACACCATCCTCGGCCTCGACCTCGCCCACGGCGGCCACCTCACCCACGGCCACAAGCTCAACTTCTCCGGCAAGCTCTACCGCATCGCCGGCTACCAGGTCCGCAAGGACACCGAGACCCTCGACTACGACGAGATCGAGTCCATCGCCGAGCGAGAGCGCCCGAAGATGCTCATCGCCGGCGGCAGCGCCTACGCCCGCACCCTCGACTTCCCCCGCATGCGCGCCATCGCCGATAAAGTGGGCGCGTACCTGCTCGTCGACATGGCCCACATCTCCGGCCTTGTCGCCGGAGGAGCACATCCTTCGCCCGTCCCGCACGCCCACGTCGTCACCACTACCACGCACAAGACGCTGCGCGGCCCCCGCTCCGGCCTGATCCTCTGCGAATCTCAATTCGCAGCCGGTATAGACCGCAGCGTCTTTCCCGGCCAGCAGGGCGGTCCGCTCGTCCACGTTATCGCGGGGAAAGCCGTCGCTCTCCGCGAGGCCCTCCAGCCGGACTTCGCCGCCTACGCGCACCAGATCGTCGCCAACGCCAAAATTCTCGCAGCCTGCATCGCCGAGCAGGGCTTCCGCATCGTCTCCGGCAACACCGACACGCACCTCATGCTGATCGACGTCTTCGAAAAGGGCATCCTCGGCAGCGAGGCGGAACACGCCCTCCACGAGGCTGGCATCACCGTCAACAAGAACGCCATCCCCTACGACACCAACCCGCCGATGAAGCCTTCCGGCATCCGCATCGGCACCCCGGCGCTGACCACGCGCGGCATGAAGGAGGCCGAGATGCGCATCGTGGCCAAGTGGATCGTCGACGCGCTCCACCACCGGAGCGACCCCGCCGCCCTTGCCCGCATCCGAGCCTCCGTGCTCGATCTCGCGGAGCAGTTCCCCTTATACGGTTGGCTGCGTACGGAAACAAGCCCGGAAGGAAATTAGATGGCGCTCACCATGCTGGCATGGCTCATCGGCATTCCCCTGCTCGGCTTCTGCACCGGCCTCCGCACCGTGCTGCCCATGGCCCTCGGTTGCTGGTTCGTCTATAAACACAATCTCGTCGTTCCACCGGGCTGGGCCTTCTGGGTCACGTATCCGGTCACCCGCTACGTCTTCACCGCGCTGGCCATCGGCGAGTTGATCGGCGACAAACTCCCCTTCACCCCGGCCCGCACCGCGCCCTTCCCTCTGATCGCCCGTATCGCCTTCGGCGGCTTGGTGGGCGCGCTCGCCGCCACCGGCCTCAAGGGAGCCATCGCCGAAGGTGTCATCCTCGGCGCTCTGGGCGCGCTGCTCGGCGCGTTCGCCGGATACCACGTCCGCCGCCTCATCGTCCAACGCACCGGCTGGCCCGACTGGCCCGTCGCCCTCGCCGAAGACGCCTTCGCCCTCGTCGCCTCCGTCTACGCCATGGGCATCGTCACCGGGTAAACTGAAAGCAATGGCGATGTCGCGAATGAAAGCAATACCGGCCTTGCTTCTTCTATACCTTTGCGGGCACTCAGTCGCCGCCCAGCGAACAACCAAGCAGCTTAACCGTGATCTCGTCGGACAGCCTCTCTATCTTCGAGGCTTCTGGATGGGTGCCAAGCTGGAGTTCGATCAACAAGGGAATATTCAAAGCGCGCCGGAACCCGGTCCGCTCACGTTGAGTGGCGTCGATGTGCAGAGCGTCTCCATGCAAGGCAAAGACCTCGTCATCCACGGTCGACGGGCAGCTCTTATCGCGAATGCTGAGGGCAGGTTGGAGCGGCAGTCCGTTTACAGCACAACGATTCTCTTCGGATCGCTGCGCCGCAGCCCCAACAATAAGTTCATCGCATACCAAGAACTCAAGTTGCTTGTACATCCCGATGCGGTGGGCGGCTTCGACACCGCATTGAAGACGATCTTCGCCAATGGCCTTGCAGAGCTCGCATCGTCGGCTCCCTCCTATTGGAAGTGCTACGCACAAGGTTATTTTCTTAGTGACCTAAGTGCCGACGAATCCGATAAGAAAGCCGCAGCCTGCATCGAAGAAAGCAGCCTATCGCACGCTGATCCAAGGCGCGGCGTCCCTGAAGGCGTCACTCCTCCTAAGATCGTCACGACAGTACCGCCAACCTTTCCCGCAGTCGCGCGCGAGCTCCGCGTTCAAGGCCTCAGCCAGGTGCATTTCACCGTAAGCGAGCACGGCATTCCCGTAGGATTTCAGATCATGCGCGCAGTCGGAGCAGGCCTGGATGAAGCGACACTGCGCAGTGTCTCCGCTTATACCTTCGACCCGGCTCACCGCAACGAAAATGCCATACCGGCCGACCTCGATGTGAGAGTGAACTATACGCTGTCACCCTAAGACACGGCTAAGATAGGGCTTGAGAAAGCGTATAGTACTAGGTGGTTGTTAGGCCGAGCAAGACTGGCCGGGGACCTGTGAAGCCGTTCTGGAAGTCGATTCTCTCTGTACTCGTCGCGTTCCTTCTCTACGAAGGCATGGTGACCGCATTCCACCTCTTAAATCTTCTAAGTAACCTCGCCGTCCTGGGCGGTTTGTGCCTGCTGCTGCTCCTCGCCGCAGGCGGATTTGTCGTCTTTCGGAATATTTGGAGGCGTTCGTGACGCTCTTTGGCGAAGTAATGAACCCCGGCGGAAACCGCGGCGGGGCACAGCAGCAACAATACATGGCGAGGCTCTTGAAGCTCGCCGCGATCGGCATCGTGGCACTGGTCGCCCTCGTGATCTTCTTCAACTACATCGCCGCCATCACCCGCATCGGCGCGGGCTACGTCGGCGTGGAGATCGTCCTCTCCGGCTCCCAGCGCGGCCCGTCCGAGATCCCCATTCGCACCGGCTGGGTCTTCTACAGCCCCCTGCGCTCGCAGATCATCGAGTTCCCCACCTTCGTCCAGACCGTCAAGTGGACCCATGACCTGAACGAAGGCCGCGCCGCCAACGAAGAAATGTCCTTCAACTCCAAGGAAGGCATGGAGATCTACTCCGACGTCTCGCTCTCCTACGCCATCGAGCCGCGCCGCGTCCCCGACTTCTACGTCAAGTACCGGCTCTCGGATCTCGACACCTTTACCCACGGCATCCTCCGCGACGTCGTCCGCAACTCGCTCAACGAGGTCGCCAGCACCTACTCGGTCGAACAGATCTACGGCGAGCAGAAGGCAGAGTTCCTCGCCAAGGTCCAGGCCCTCATCCAACAAAAAATGGAGCCCGTCGGCGTCGGCATCCAGCAGTTCGGCTTCATCGGCGCACCGCGCGTTCCGCAGGTCATCGCCACCGCCATTACCGCCAAGGCTCAAGCCATCCAGGATGCCGAGCGCGCCCGCAACGAGCTCGCCAAAACGCAGGCCGAGGCCGCCAAGACGGTCGCCGAGGCCGAAGGCGAAGCCAAAGCCGCCGTCACGCGCGCCAATGGCGAGGCCGAGGCCAACAAAATCCGCCAGACCTCATTGACGCCTCAGCTTCTGGAGCTAAGAAAGATCGAGAACCAGAAGGCTCTCATCGACCGTTGGAACGGCCAGCTCCCCACCGTTCAAACCGGCAACGGCGGCTTGCTGATGGAGCTGCCAAAACCAGACAAATAGCGGAGGGCAGGCCACTCCCTGTCTTGTTGAAACAGCTTTAGCTCGACATCGAGGGACCAGATTGGGAGACCTGACAGGTTGTGCTTTGGTTCGTCTCGCAGTGAGGCCGTGTGTCTGAGGATCAAGACTAAGGGGAAAAGGGTTTGCTGAAGATGAGCGGAGCAGGAGCAGGGCCGATCCGCTGGCGCTTGGAAGCAGACAAAAACACGAAGGGCATCCTCGTCAGGAGGATGCCCTTCGTTACAGAAACTTCTGTCAGGTTATGCGTTCGACTTGAGTGCGAAGCGACGGCGAAGCATCCCGGCCGCGCCAAGCACGCCGGTGCCAAGGAGGATCAGCGAGGACGGCTCCGGGGTGGCGGCGTTATTTACGCCAGATGCACTGAACGAACCCTGAGTCATCGAGCCAGATGTGGTCCCGAAGAGCTCCTGCGATGTAAAGCTGAACGTTCCGTTGGTCTGATCGAAGCCGGCTTCAGTGAAGTAGCCAGTACCCGAAATGATCAGGTTATTAAAGGTGTTGGGTCCAGTTCCCGCGAGATAGATAGGAGTTTCGGACGTAACGTAGAAGCTTACGCCGCCTCCCATGACGATCAATGCCGCGGGACTGATAACTCCACCCGGAGTGTACGTGATTGTCGGTGTCGGAAAGGTCAGTGCGGTTCCTGGTGTGATAGCGGTGCCGTTAAGCATTCCCGAGGTGATGGAACCGCTCTTGAAGGTGATTGTGCTTGCGTTGAAGCTGTCTGAGCCCGTGATGCTAACGTTGAGTGCGATAGGCGTGGCGTGGGCTAACGGAGCGAGTGCGGCGACCGCACCGCCCAAGGCGAGAGCTTTAATCAAGTTTTTCATAGTGTTTCTCCTGGAGAGTGGACCGCCTGGACGGCCCATGGTGGGCATAGTGTGCTTGAAACACCTAACGTTTCAAACCTTCGGGCCGATGATGCTTGCGTGAGGACCTAGGATTACAGGTTTGACTAGAGAATCCCTCCGCACCAGGATCACCCTTTGCCTTGCCTGACGCGCATCATGTGCGCCCCTCTCCTTCGCCTTCGCCGAACTTATCTGTGATGCTGGGTAAGTATTGCGTGTCACGGACAAAATGGCAAGGGAACTTTTGCACTCTTTGGGTAATTTTTCCCAGTTACCTAGGTCGCGCTGACCAAGTTGGTACGTTGGGGCATGGTGTTCGCGTACGCCGGGACGGCGTCTGGAAGCGGATCGAGGTTATCAGTCTGGTCCGCGTCGCACAGGATAGAAGGGTCTTTAGGAGCACCCGCTTCCAATCCAACGAGAAGAGCCTCCATCTCGTAGCCGCTTCGATCTGCGATGGCGAGAAGATCGCTTATGGTTTGTGCGATCTTTCCGTCTCCAGCGAGGAGAGACGGAAGGGCCATCCACGCTACAAGCTCCTCAAAGAGTTCCCGGTTCAGGAAACTCTTCCCCTCGTATCTGTTCAAACCCGCAAGCCAATGAACGTCAGGATCGCTCCAAAAAGCTTCAGAACGAAAGAGAGAGGCAAAGTCCTGAGCTTCCCCGGCATGGCGCAGGAGAACACCTACACGGGCAGCGGCTCTCCAGGCACTTTCCCCGTCGTAGCCCCATGAGGAGAAGATCTCCGCGGTGGCGGCACGAAGCTGGAGCCCATCGAAGAAAGTGACCGCGGGTCGCGCAGAAGTATGGAGAAGGTGCAGGACAGTCCAAGCCAAAACAGGTGCCCACACGGAGCTCGGAGCGGGTTTGTCACTCGTACCGGCAAGAGGAAGCACATGAGCAAAGGTCGGTGGCCACGGCTTGGCCGGGGACGGCGGAAGCGTAGTGCCCTGCAATGCTGAAACCGAGCTCGTCAACCGCCGCACGAGGCTAACTTCATCCACTTCAGCGCCTTCGAAGCGTACCAGCGTGGTCAAGAAGTTCATGACGCGGTCTATATACTCCTGCGTCGCCGAGTCGAAGGGCGGCACATCCGCGGGCTCTGAACTCACGACTTCATGCTTCTGAGCTAGTGGTTCTTCCGAAACGAGTTGGATCTTTTCGGCTTCGTTCGAGTCCGCCATGCTCAGCGCGATGGGCTCGGCAGATGCCATGGCCTGCGACAGTACCCCGTCATCGACTGCTGTCAGGGAAGGCAGCAGATCGTTGACACTTTCCTGGCTGAGGAGCTGACGCAATGCCTCGTGAAGCGGTCGCAAACGCAGCTTGGATAACGCCTCCTCGAGGTTGTAGACGCCACCTCCGTTGAGAGCGTCGCAAAGGGTATCCCATGGCTGCTCCGTGGTCGATTGCAGCTCGCGCCATTGCTGCAGGACGACATATTGATAGGCGCGGAGATCGAGGGTGAGGCCGTTGTCGGCGAGGTCGGAGGCGCGGCGGAGATACCACAGCCCGCTGGGCTCGTCCTTGTAGGCGGCGACGCGGCCGTCACCCTTCTGGAGATTGAGCGCGTCGTCCAAACGCCGGGTGCGGAGCTGACCGCTGCCCTTGTCCATCGACTCGGCGGACACGTGAATGGTGCCGCGAGTGCCGCCATAGCGGTTGTTGAAGAGGATGATGCCCCGCTCATCGCCCAGGCGGTTGGAGTAGGCGAAGACGTTCTCGTCGACCGTGCCGTCCGTTCCCCAGAAGTCGTACATCACGAAGTGCTCGCTCTCGGCGTAGAGGCGGCGGTTTTTCAGGAGCGGAGCGATTTCGCGCTGGTGGCGCGCGACGAGGTCTTCGTTGGGCCACTCGTCGAACTTGGCAGTCTTGTACTCCATCCCGTACTTCTCGGTGAACGCTTCGATCTGGCCGTGACCGAACATCGGCAGGCCCGGGATGGTGGCGAGGAGCGTGCAGACGCCGAAGTAGCGGTCGCCGGAGCCGAACTGGTCGATGGCCGTGCGCTCGTCTGGGTTCGACATGAAGTTGACGTAGCGCTTGAGGATGTCGGGGTCGAACTCGATGGTCTTCTTGAGGTAGGAGCGGTACTTGGCGTTCTCCTCGTCGCGCAGCATGTTCATGAAAGCCGAGTTGTAGACGCGGTGCATACCGAGGGTGCGGACGAAGTAGCCTTCGAGGAGCCAGAAGGCCTCGGCAAGCAGCAGGGTGCCTGGGACTTCGACCGCGACGCGATCGACCACCTCGCGCCAAAACTCGGCGGGCATGAGGGCGTCGAACTCGGCGTTCGAGATGGCATGCTCGGCGCGTGAAGGAATGGAGCCGCCGACGCCCGGTATGGGGAACCAGAGACGCTGGACGTGCTTCTTGGCAAGCGTCATGGCGGCGTCGAAACGGATGATGGGAAAGAGGCGCGCCACGGCGAGGATGGTCTGCATGACCTGCTCGCGAACGACGGCCTTGGAGTAGTCGAGCTGCGCGGTGTCGTTCCAGGCGAAGGTAGTACCGTCATTGCCGTGATAAACAAAGTCCGTGTGCCCTGAAGCCTGTTCGCGGCGGCGAAAGACGACGGCGGCGTCAGTCTGATCGAAGTAATGGTCCTCGATCTTAAGCTCGACGCGGCTGTCGTTCGAGAGGTCCGGCCCTTCAAAGCTGTAGACGGGGAACGGGCTCTGCGGGACGGAGAGGAACCACTCGGGGTGGTTCATCACCCAGGTGGAATCGATGCCCATGTGGTTCGGAACCATGTCGCTGGCGAGCCGAATGCCTTTGGCGGCGGCGCGGTCGCGAAGGACGCGATAGGCTTCTTCGCCGCCGAGGTCGTGGGCGATCTTGTAGTCGGCGACTGAATAGGCGGAGGCGACCGCGTCGGCCTGTCCGCGCATCCGCTTGATGGTCTGGGACGCGACGCTACGCTCCCACAGGCCGATGAGCCAAAGGCCGTTCAGGCCGCGATCGGCGAGAACGCCGAGCTCTTCGTCGGGAATCTGGTCGAGGCGGTGGATGTGCCGGCCATACTTCTTCGACAGCTGTTCCAGCCAGACGTAGGTGGATTTGGCGATGAGGACGACGGTGGGCATCCAGGCGTGGTCGGCGCTGAAGGCCTCATATTCGTGGATGGTAGGCTGCTCGGGCTGGCCATCTGGGCCAAGGCCAGCGCGGAAACGGCGGACACCCTGCTCGTCGATGTACCCTTCGCCGTCGAAGCCGACGAACTCGTCGCCGACAAAGCCCTCGCCACGCCAGCCCTGCTGGTCGCGTGAGTGTTGCGCAGAGGCTGAACCTGGATGGAACTGCATCCAGATCGCGATGTCTTCTTCCTTGACCACGTCGATTGCGAGGAGTACACGGCGTACGTCCTCGCCCAGGTGCTCTACCCATTGTTCGCGAATGTACTCGAGCTGCCCGGTTAGAGATTCCGGTGCGGCGAGCATGGGCGCGCGCAACACATCGAGCAGAGTTCCGAAAGCGGGATCGAAGTGCGGCCGTGTCGCGAAGAAGCTGTCGAGCTGCGCTGTGACGCTCTCGTAAACGGTTTCATCCACCAACTCGCCATCGTCGAAGAACTCGCGGAATGGAGCGAAAGCGGGGTTGAGGTTGGCCAGCCAAAGAAACATCATCTCCTCAAAGGCAGCTTCCCGGTGGGGTATGTTGTCGCTGACACCCTCGAGCCACTCTTCGACTGTTTGGCTCCCTCGGTAGACGGCGACAGAAGGAAAATGCTCTGTGAACTGTGTAAGCAGCTTCTCCATGCCAGGCTTGTCCAACTGGCTGATGAACCAGCGGAGGGCTTCAGGGAACACGTCCGGGTCGAGCGTCTGGCGATACCTGGCGACCAGTGCATGACTGAGCTCATCGATGAGGCCCATGGCGAAGAGGCTGGCGGCATGGAAAGCTTGTGGTGAGTCGTTGTCCGCACGGCGCACCTCGTTGACGCGTTGCGCAAGGACACGGCTTGCAGCCAGGTTGGCAAAAACGACATTGCCTGTATAGCTGAACAGCTTGTCGTCCATACCATAGCGGTCGCGAGCCTTGCGTGCGATGTGAAACTCCATGCGTATACCTCTTCCTCCGCCGCGAGCGG
Source organism: Acidobacteriaceae bacterium (assembly GCA_965215415.1). Taxonomy (GTDB): domain Bacteria; phylum Acidobacteriota; class Terriglobia; order Terriglobales; family Acidobacteriaceae; genus Edaphobacter. The sequence goes on from CBDCDQ010000009.1 coordinate 66,789, forward strand.
TTGCAATGCTCCCATTGGATGCGTCGGGCTCCCCTGAGGAGCCGCGAACCCCAAACAGCGCCGATGCGTACAGGATAGTCTACGGCTTAGATTCCCTGGCTGAGCACTCAGGCAAATGCCATAACCGGCAGCGCAGCTTCTACACCAATGCTGACTCTGCAATGCTGAACCTGCAAAGAGGGCTCACCGTCGCCTCGGACAGGAGTGCGAACAGTGATCAAAGCGAGATAAGGTCTCCGTTTGGTGTCGCGCCGTCTGTCCACATCGCGAACGTCGCCTTGCCTAACTTCCAGAGGCCGCTCATTCGCCTGGTGAGACGGTCTTCTGATCTGGCTCCGATCCTGGGACGCCTGGAGCATCCGCTGGTGCAATGGCTGCACCTGGCTCGTGCTTCTTCATCAAGGAGGAGAAGCGATCTTTCTGGTGGGCATCTGACTTTGATTTGAGTGCGACGAATTGAGCCAACGCTGCTTTTGCCTCGTCAGGCCGCTTCTCGGCTCGATACACCTGCGAAAGTGCATAGAACGCCCGTTGCCGAATATCTGCATCGTCCACACGGGTCGTTGCCTGGAGCAGGTCATGCTCAGCCTCGGCATACGCCCCCATGTTCTTTTCGCCCAGACCGAGATAGTAGAAGGCGTCAGTCTGGGTAGGTTCCCCCGCTAACACTCGCCGCAACATGCTTACACCCTCAGCCGCTCCATCACTCTGAACAAGCAGCCTGCCTAGACCATACATACTCTCGTAGCTGTTCGGCGCGAGACGGATCTCTGCCCTGTAGGCCTCAATCGCCTCCGTCGTCTTCGAGCTGTTTGCGTATTCGACAGCCAACCAGTAATGAAGTTGGCGTTCTTCTGGGGCGAGGCGGATAGCCTCTTTGTATTCGGCGATCGCCTGTTCACCACGGTCTGCTTGTGAGTAGGCCTCGCCGAGGATCTCATGAACCCGCCAGGACTCCGGGTTAGCCTTGTAGAGGCGCTCATAGGCTTGTGTCGAGGCAAGGGTGTGAGCGTGGCCTGCGAAGTATAGGATATCTACATTCTTTGTATCCAGGTCCGAGGCCTGATCGAGCATGGCTGCCGCCTCTCGAGCCCGGTCCAATGCAAGGTAGGTCATCCCAAGCCACTGTTTCGCTTGAGCATCCGCAGGCTCCCGGCGGGAGGCTTCGCGCAGGCTTGCCTCCGCTGGCGCATACTGTCCAGTGTTGTACAAGGAGATGCCAAGGAACAGCCGAGCACCCCGCAGAGAAGGGTCCAGGTGCAACGCCTTTCGAAGTTCGGGGATCGCAAGGTCGTAGTCCTGCATACGCTCTGCCGTGAGCCCAAGATTGTAGTGTCCTGGAGCAAAGGCGGGCGCTAAGTGCGTGACGGCTACAAAGTGGGGCAGAGCTTCAGACAGATGGCTGGCCTGAAAAGCCTCCGTGCCGGCGCGGAACTCTTCCTGCCAGCTCTGAGCTGCGCCTGCAGCCTGAGCAAACAAGAACGAGGGAAGGCCTAGGACCACCCCAATAAGCGGGAATAAGCTCCCGAAATGCCGGGATGTGCATGGTTGCATAAAAAGGTTGCGCTACGAAGGGCTAATACCCTGGTCAGAGTGGGGTCGCTCTGACCAGGGATTGTGGAGTTCGCGGAGCCGAGAGTGGCTAGTATTCGACACGCAGGTTGAGCTGAAGCAATCTGCCGAAGTCACCGCCCTGGAGATTGATCAGGCTGTTAACAAATCCGAATGTGCGGCTGTTCGGACCTGATGTGTCCGGCCGGTTGAAGATGTGACGGTTGAAGGCATTGAAGGCTTGCGCCTGGAACAAGACGTTGATCCCTTCTCTGATCGGGGTTCGCTTGTTGAAGGTGAAATCCTCGTTGAGAAACTTCTGACTCCTGGCTTCGGCTGTGACACGCGGCAGGTTACCGAAGGAGTATCCGCCGCCGGCGTCTACCCCAGAGTTCGGATCAGCCAAGGCAGCACTGTTGAAGACGCTGGTTGTTGGGTTGATGAACGTACTGGTCGTGAAACCCGGCCGTACTAAAGGCTGACCTTGCACACGATTGTAGCGAATCGCATTCTGAAGACCGGGAATACCGGTCGCCGAACCGAATGCCAAGGGCTGTCCCGACTGGTAGCGATGAATACCGCCAATCTCCAGACCGCCAAGCACGCGGTTGAGCACAGGTGTGGTTCCCAAAAGCCTCTTGCCTTTGCCGACCGGTAGTTGATAGAGGTAGCTCACAACCAGCGTGTGAGGGATGTCCTGGTCCGAGATGCTCTTATCGACCTTGTGGTTGAACGGGTCCTGCGGGCTTCCGCCACCAGCAAAAGTGGCGAAGATCGGCAAGGCGCTATCCGAGTCGGTGAACGTCTTCTGCCAGGTATACGAAGCCAGCAAGCTCAACCCATTGTGGAACTTGCGATCGAGCGATACCTGAAGAGCGTTGTACGAAGACTGCCCCAGATTCTCGAGACAGCAGTCCGTATTGACCCCGTTGTACTGCGGTAGCGGACGCAGCGCCTGAGCTACGGTCCCGGAAAAGCCGAGATACGGGGCCTTGATCCCTGCTGCAGCAGCGGCGGGTGACGCAATATCAGCGTTAAGTGTCTTGCCCAGGGCAAAATACTGCTGCGGTAGAGCATCCACCGGATCGTAAGCCGAGTGAAGGTGAGTCGAATGTTGGCCGACGTAGCCAATCTTCAGGATCAGATCGGACGCCAGCTCCTGCTGGACATCAAGGCTCCAGTTTAACGTCATCGACGGGCGGGCGTAGGATCGTGCCAGGTATGCTGGCTGGCCTCCGTTTGATTGGGAAGGGTCTACACTGGGCGGCGGTGCAAAGGTAGGTCCGCCGTTATTGGCGAACTGCTTTGGAAACCCATCAGTCTGCAGGTGGTAAGCGTCATCGAATCCGTTGTTCACCAGGACATCAGGAGTGCCTTGAAAACCTGTTCTAAGGAAGTTTCCATTATCGGCTGAGAGCGGCGCGCCGTAGTAGATTCCGCCGCCGCCGTGAATGGCGGTCTTCCCGCCGTACATCGCGGGTGCCCAGGCGAACCCGAGACGCGGAGCTACATCTTTATACCAGGTGTCCATCCAGGTCTCGCCGACATTTCCGTTGCGACCAGGGCCGGTGCCAGCGAAGACAAGAGCTCCAGGGATTCCGCCTGCGCCAGGATTTGGCGCCGTCAGGCTGAGATTGGACGTATTGCCGTGCGCTTCAGAACGCGGCGCATCGACGTCCCAACGGATGCCCGCGTTGACCGTCAATGTGGGGGTAATCTTCCAATCATCCTGGGCAAAGATGGCGTAGTACTTCGAAAGCCACTTGGGGGCGTCGGTATAGATAATCGCGTTCTGGTCCTGCGCACTTCCTAGCAAAAAGCTGGCCAGGCCGTTACCGCTGGTGCCGTTAGTGGCGATAGTAGCTGCGGTCTGTCCTCGGCCGAAGTTGAAGATTCCAGAGTCGTGATCGTGGAAGACAGGCCGGAAGATTTGATACCGGAGATCCGTACCAAGCTTGATGTTGTGCTTTCCGCGAACTGCGCTGATCGCATCGTTGATGCGGTACCCGTTATCGAAAATCTGATCGTCGACACTTTCTCCGAAGTTGGTGAATCCTTCCCCAAACCCGAAATTGGGGAACGATCGCGAGTGCAGGTTCGCAATTCCCAGAGCTGAGGGGTAATCCACACCGTTAGCGGCAGTCGATGGCAGTGTTTCGCTGATGGTGCGGTTATAGCCTAGAGAAAGAGAGTTGAGGATCGTCGGACTAATGGTGAAGTCTTCGCCGACTCGAATGTAGTGCGTGGGGAAGAAAACGCGCTCTGCGCCGCCTGCTACCGTGGGCAAGTAGTCTCCGCCATTCTGTGAGCTATTTTCCCGGCTGCTGTAAGTAAAGAACGCCTTGTTGCGTGCCCCGATGTTCTGGTCGATCCGTACCGTAGTCAAGGTGTTTTCGATCAGGTAGGGCGCGGTGTAAGAGAAGTTGTTGATAGCATTTCCGTTTTGAGGCAAAGGAATAAAGCTGAGCGCGGTTTGGCTGACCTTGTCCAGTTGCCCTGCCGGGATGACGTTACCCGGAAACGGGTTACGGCAAACGGTCCCGTTGACCGTCCGCGTCGTCGTCGGATCGAAGATCTGTCCTTGCAGGACCGGGTTTCCGGTGCAGGGATTCAGAATAATGTTATTGCTCTTGTCAAGAACGGGATTGCTGGTCAGAAAGGATGACAGATCGCCATTGCGTTCTGCTTGAGTCGGAACGGTAGAACGTGCTGCACCCCCTTGAGACTGGCGAAACTGCTCCCAGGAGAAGTAGAAGAAGGTCTTGTCGCGCCCGTTATAGAGCAGAGGTATGCGAACCGGACCACCCAGAGTCACACCATAGTCGTTCTTCTTATCAACTCCACGCTTGTTACCATAGTAGTTGTCGAAAAAGTTGTTGGCGTTCATTGCCTCGTTTTGAAAGATGTCGTACACCACGCCATGGTAGGCGTTCGTTCCTGCTTTTGTGGCAAAGGTCTCGATGCCGCCAGTCGTTCGTCCGTACTCTGCAGAGAGCGTGGAGGTGATCACCCGAAACTGGCTGATAGCTTCTACCGAGGGAGCGGTCTGATCGAAAGAGGAGCCGTTCTGCGTTAGAAAGGTATCGGCTCCGTCCAGCAGGATTTCCGTGTTATAGTTCTGCCCGCCACTGATCTTCGACTGGTTCACACCGCCCGATCCATTGTTGGTACCGGGTCCGATTGTGCCAGGGATCAGGAAAACGAACGCTTCAGGAGAGCGAGTCGCCCCTACTCCACCTAGCCCAAGCGGGAGATCTATGACCTGTTGGGTCGTGATGACATTGCCGACGTCGGAGGTTTCAGTCTGGACTGTGGGCGCACTGGCATCCACGGTGACCACATCGGTCGTTCCGCCTGGCTGCAGGCTCACATTCAGAGGGGACAGCGTAGCTACCTGCACGACGAGGCCACCCTGGACCTGGGGCCTGAAACCAGCGGCAGTGAGAGTAATGTCATACGTCCCGATGACCACGTTTTCGAAACGGAAAGCGCCCGCAGAGCTGGAAACCGTATCGTACTTGGTACCGGTCGTCTTCTCGACGGCGTGTATCTGCGCGCCCGAAATGACAGCCCCGGAGGGATCAGAGACCGTACCGGCAATCGCTCCGTTATTTGTTCCCTGGCCGTTGGCCGTTGAAACGGAACACAGAAAAGCAAAGATGAGAACCAGGGTATTGGCGATGTTACGGAAAGAGTTCACTCGACCTCCAAAAATGCTTGCAGCCTAAACATCCCAGTCGAGAGCACCTGAGAGGCGTTGTAACGCCATGGGCTTACGGCACACGTGGATGAACGATCGTTGGCAAACCGATAGTACAGCCGGGTGGAAGGGTATGTCAATCGAAAGGATGACCGGGAGTCAGCGCTTTTACCCACCAATGCGAAATCCGACATGATGGACCTGGCGGGGGCCGTTCCTCAGTTACCCACGAACGGCAGCTTCCAACACGCGGTCTCCCTCGCCGGGCGCCAGAAACAGATTCTGTTCGATGCCATGCTGGCGGTCGTACAGTTCCCGGTAGCGCCCGCCAAGCGTATACAGCGCCGCGTGCGTTCCGCGCTCGACGATGTTTCCGTGCTCCACGACTAGAATCTGATCCGCCCGCCGGATGGTCGACAGCCGGTGTGCGATGACAAACGTCGTTCGGCCCTTCATGAGGAAACTCAATCCTTCCTGAATCAGAGCCTCCGATTCAGAGTCGAGCGAACTCGTGGCTTCGTCAAGGATCAGAATGCGCGGATTTGCCAGAATCGCCCGCGCAATCGAGATGCGCTGTCGCTGGCCGCCTGAAAGCTTTACACCCCGCTCGCCCACGACGGTCTCGTACTGCTCTTCGAAGGCCTCGGCAAACTCATCCACACGCGCAATGCGGCACGCCTCATAGAGTTCCGCGTCCGTCGCCGATGGACGGCTGAACCGCACATTCTCCCGGATCGTTCCATCAAAGAGAAACGTCTCCTGCAGCACAACGCCAAGCTGCGCCCGGTAGCTGTCGAGCCGCACCGTCGCGAGGTCCAGGCCGTCCACTGTGACTCGCCCGCTGCCTGCATCATGAAAAGCACAAATCAAGGAGATGATCGTCGATTTACCCGACCCGGACGATCCCACCAGAGCTGTAACCGTTCCGGGCCGCGCCTCAAAGTCAATGCCGTGCAACACGTCCTTGCCGGTCTCATAGGCAAACGTTACATCTTCGAAGGTCACGTTTCCGCGTAGCACGGGCAGAGTGACAACGCGGCGGGGGTCGGCGTCTTCCTGCTTTTCACTCAAGATCTCGTTGGTACGATCGAGGCCCGCCATGGCTTCGGTCAACTGAGTGCCGATCGAGACGAACTGCACAATCGGAGCGATCATGAACGCCAACAGCATTACGTACGTCACGTAATCGCCCTTCGTCAGGGTATGCTGCACCACCTGATGCGCCCCTAGATACATTACAAGCGCGCCTACAACGCCCAGAATGGCGGTCGATGCCAGACTCATCAAGCTTTGTGCGGTCAGCGACGAGATAACATTCTGGAGCAGCCGATCTACACCGCGGGCGAAAATACCCGCCTCTGTAGCCTCGGCATGGTATCCCTTGACGACCCGGATGCCTCCTAAAGACTCCGTCAATCGACCCGTCACTTCAGCGTTGATCTTCGAGCGCTCGCGGAAGATGGGGCGGATCACCTTCAATGCCCGCATCACCACCAAACCAAAGACAGCCAGGATGACGAATGTCAGCATCGTCATCGCAGAGCTGGTACGCATGAGGTAGATGAAGGCAAACAACGCCGTCAGCAGTCCGCCAAAGAAATCGATAATGCCCGTGCCGATGATGTTCCGTACGCCTTCCACGTCCGACATGATGCGGGCCACCAGCGTGCCGGTGCGATTCTCGTCGTAGAACGTCACCGGCAACAGCCCCACATGCGCCTGCACCTTGGTCCGCAACTCTGCGATCAGCCGCTGCCCCGCTTTGGAAAGCACCTGGGTCAACGTATAGGAAGTCAGCCCCTGGAGCAGGGTCGCACCCACGACTACGCCCACAATGATCGGCAGCAGATCTACCTGCCCTTTGTCCATTACGTTGTCGATCAGATATTTAGACGAGAGCGGCAATACCAGGCCACTCGCCCGGTTCACGATCATGATCAGAAAGCTGCCGCTCAGTAGGCCCACACGCGGCTTCACCAGCTCCCAGACTTCCGGCAGCACCTTCTTCAGAGGCGGCTTGGGCCGCTTCGCGTTCAGGTCGGATGTTGCAAGTTTCGCCGCTCCGCCGCGTATCGGGCGATCGCCGTTCGGCACACCCGTGCCGCCATGCCGCGCATATCCAAGGGGAGTCGCCATACCTGAAGTGTAGTCCTCTAGTCCCGCACCTGAGCCAATAGCCGCTTCCAGTTCTTCTTGTTGCGGCCATAACTCTTCTTCAAGTCTTCAAGAATGCGCTCGAAATCTCCATGCCCTGACAATTTTTTCCAGGCTGGATTGATCGAAAACCAGGGATAATTCTCATTGCCCAGATAAATCGCTCGCCGCAGCCAGTGCAGCGCCTCGGACTCGTCGCCTTCTACCGCAAAGTAGGTCGCGAGCCGGTATGCCATCTCGCTGTCGGCCTCAGCGGCTGAGAGCGTTTCATCCACAATAAAGGTGGCCGCTTTGTCGCGCTCGCCCAGTTGCACGTAACACAGCGCGATCGTTGGAAAGACGATGCCGAGGCTCGATTCGTCCCGGATCACCTGCTCGAGCGTCGCTATCGCTTGTTGGAGGTCGCCCATCCGCATTGATTGATATCCAAGGGAGATGCGAAGCAAAGGCTGTTTTGGCTCCAGAGTCAGCCCCTTCTGCAGCTCGTCTGCAGCAAGTTCAAGCTGGTTCTGATATTGATACACCCGCGCGCGATTGTTGTAGATCAGGGCAGCGTTAGCCGGGTTCAGCCGCAGCGAGACATTGAATTGGTCAAGCGCGTCCTCGTACATCCCATCGATGCGCAGCGTCTGCCCCGCCACAAGATGCACGTTCCAGTCGTTGCCCGCCGTTTGTAGAAGATGCTCGATGCCATGCCGTGCCGACTCCTTTTCCCCGCGCGACAGCAGCATATAGACGCGGTAAAGATTCGACTCGACCGATCCTGGATCGAGCGCCAGAGCCTTATCGAACGCTCGCCGCGCCTCGAGCACATGCATCTGGCCGCCCAGTCCGTGTCGAGCATACTGGAGATGTGTGATGCCCAGTCCTGACCAGCCCGGCGCGTAGTGTTCATCCTGTTTGGTTACGCGCTCGAACAACTCCCGCGCACGGTCCAGATCGTCGCGGCTGCCCGTCCGTGACATAAAGGACGAAAGCACCGCTCTCGCCTGCAGATAGTGTTCGGATAGCGTCTGCGACAGCGATCCTCCACGCGCTCCATCGGCTCCCGACTGAAAGCCGCCAAATCCCTGCAACGTGCTGAAGACCTCATTGCAGATCTCTGTTTGGACGGAAATAAGATCAAAGCTGGCTACATTGATGGACCCACCCGCGCGCACGCTCTGCTTTGGCACATCGAGCAACTGCCAGTTCAGATCAAACCCTTTGTCCGACCGCATGAAGTTGCCTGCAAGAACGAATTGCACCAGAAGCCGTTTGCCAACGGACAGCGGATCAAGCTGCTGCGTCGGAACGCTCATCAAAGAGCTCGAAGGCCGCACTACAAGCGACGGCATCCGTGCCAGCCGCGCGGCCAGAGCATCGGCCAGCGCATAGCCATACAGTGGCGTGGGATCGGCCGTGCCGCCGAAGTTACTGAACGGCAAAACGACGATACTGTTCGGCTTCCCTGCACTGGTCGTGCCGCTCTCGCGGAACCGCTCCGCCAGCATGGAGAGGATGCCTGTGGATCGCTTCTCCTCTTCGGGCAGGTCGAGCGTCAGGCGTCCCTGTCCAAGGAGACCGCCGCCATCACCCGGCAGCGATATCGAGTCAAGCTGCCGGTTGTGCATGATCGTCCGCAGACCTTCCCGAACGTCGGCGGCCGAGGCAAATCGGGACGAAGGCTGCTTCTCCAGGCATCGCAGGACCAGGCTTTCGAACTCCACCGGAAGCTCCGGAACCACCTCCCGCAAGGAAGTAGGATCGGCATACTGGATAGCGCGGATGCTCTGGAACTCCGGCGCATCCGGACGATGGAACGGGTGCCGTCCGATCGCCAGCTCGTACAGGATGACTCCCAACGCAAAGATATCCGACTGCACACTCGATTGCCCGGTGACGAACTGCTCCGGGGCCATGTAGGCGATGGTACCGCCACGAGCTGTATAGGTTGCTCCCGGCGTCGGAGCACGGCTGTTCGCCGGCCCGGAGGGGTCGAACTCGATCTGCTCGGGGTCGAGCCGCCGCGCCAGACCGAAATCAAGGATCTTGATCAGTCCCCCGTCAGTCAGGATGACGTTGGCCGGCTTCAGATCGCGATGAAAGATGCCCAAGGAATGTGCTGCCGAGAGGCCGTCCGAGATTTGTATCCCGCACGAAAGCACCAACTGTAGACTCGCAGGTCCTGCCGCGATCAACTTGTCGAGCGGCTTGCCGGGAATGTACTGCATCACGATGTACGCCTCGGGCTCGCCGTCTTCGCTCACTTCTCCCACGTCGTAGATCGCGCAGACATTCGGATGGTCGATGGCGGAGGCAAGCCGAGCCTCCCGCAGCTGCGTCGTACGCACCTGCTGGGCTGTCAATGTCCCGCGCTTCAGCAGCTTCAGCACGACCGGACGCTGTAGCATGGTGTCCGTCGCCAGGAACACGACCCCACTGCCGCCTGCGCCGATCTTCCGTACGAACTCATAGTGGCCGATGACCCGACGCTTCATCGCTCCATTATCGCAAGTGGAGATTACACAGGCCTGGACAACCAGAATATTGGCAATCGGGCCTTGCATTGCCAACGTGCCCCACGAGCTTGCGATCTGAATCGGCGGCCCATGAGATACGGCCATGATGCCCTCCACAAGCAACTGCAATACGGCACGTGGTTCAGTTCATCCACGCCCACAAAGCGGATGCGAACACCCTCGGACAAACCTTGCTCATCCCAGCCGAATACATTCTCGGGCTCTCAGGATGGGAGACCCAGTGGGGAGCTAACCGGTTCGCCGCGGAAGGCAACAACTACTTTTCTTGACACGGTGGTGCTAGTGCGCCATTCGCCACCGGCACAATGAAGGCCATGAAGGCGGATGTTCATATGTCTATCTTTCCTTCTTACCTTGCATCAGGCCAATCCTTCATCGCGCAGTACGGTAAGTTCTTACGCGGTGCGCCAAACCCACTCGCGTTTGCTCAGGCTCTCGTTAGAAGTGGATTCAACAGTGGAAACTCTGCTAATGGAGGAGACTCCAAGTTCGTTGCCAACATTCAAATGGTTGCCGGGAGAGCGCGATGTTAGGAACTTTGCTCCTTTCGTTTGTACTGTTTGCTCAGGAAAAGAGGGAGCACGAGTCGTTTTCATCCCGACATCCGATTTAGTCGACATAGCCAGAGAAGTGGCACGGGGAGAAGGCTACTCCATAAGGAGGGACGCTCAGGCCTTCTTTGATCTGGTGCCGGACAAAGAGGGGAAGCCTTTCGTGGAAGGTTATCTTTCGATCGGATTTTATTGAAATAGCCGTTTACTCAACGTCATTTCGGTAAACCGCCAAACCGGACAAGTGCTTGACGCAGGTCAGTGTTTAATCTTTGCGTATCCAGCCGTAAGAACATTCCAGAAGAGCATGAGCGCTCAAACTGGCCACGCGCCCATCGATGATCGCCAGCTTGCGGCGCAGGTCGGATGCGATTCACTCAAAAGGCTGACGGTGCCAAGAGGGAAACCATGAAGATGAGCTTCATCCTTGTCATCATCGAAGCAGTCTTACTTGTATGGCTTCGGGAGGGCTGCAAGTCATGAAATGGACGATAGCGGCGGGAACAGTTTTGGCAAGTATCGTGCTGTCCACCCTGACAACAGTGTGGCTTGTGCGGCATGGTTCGTCGAAAAGCGCCGCTGTTGTCCAAACGAGCAAGATCGAATTGCTTGGTAAACAAGGCAGAGTTCGCGGCACGTTCGTCATGGTTGAGGTAAACGGATAGGAACAACCACAGATCCTCCTTAAAGGAGAAGATGGAAGAAACGCCGTTCTACTATCCGTGAACAGCTTTGGACAGGGAACAATTTATTTTGATAGCTCTGACAAGGAAGGTAAAGTCGCTTTGGGTCACGTCTGGGGCAGCGATGTCACTTCTTCCGACAAGCCTGACCCACTTGCGTTCTGGGGAATAAGGGTGCTCGGCAAGAATGGCAAGGATCACACGTTCGGAGTGGCGGACCCAGACGTCGCACACTCTTTGGCTCATTAGTGCCCCCCCTTCCGCTCCCAGGGCCGCGGCGTCACCGGATCGTCCTGCCATTTCTGCCGCCGCCCCACCAGATACATCACCAGGCCAAAGACAAACATGATGCCGCCCCACACGAGATTCAGGTTCACCCCCATAGACACCATGTAGACCGTGGGGTCCGCGCGGGTCCAGAAGCCATAGCCTGCAAGGATGCCGCCTGTAATAACAAACAGCAGCCCTAACGGTATTCGTATATCCAGACCCATCGTCTCTCCCTATCGAAATACGAGATTCAGTGCCACCAGCATTACCAGCACAAGCACAGCGAGCGAGGCAGGCTTCTGGTACCAGCTTAGGTGGGTCTCGATCGGCTGCGGCGTGAGGGAATACACCAGGCCGATAAGCTGCGACTCTGGATAGGGCGCAGTCACTAAGCTGACGCCCGCCGTCACCACGAGATTGATCGAGAATGCGAAGATGGCCGTCCAGAAGTTCTGCGCCATGTCGCTTGGGTACTGGTGCACCACCGCAAGCCAGCCGCCATGGATGCCCGGAGCCGCTGCAGCTGGCAACGTCAACCCATGGTGTACCAGCGCACCCAGCGTTCCAGCGACCAGGCCGGCAAACGCTCCATGCCCCGTGGTTCGCTTCCAAAACATACCCAGCAAAAACGTCGCAAACAGCGGGGCATTGACGATCGAGAACACCAGTTGCAGCGCATCCATAATGTTGTTGAAGTTGGTAACCAGATACGCCGCTCCGATCGACAGCACTACGCCGCCGACGGTCGCCATCCGCCCCATCCACAGGTAATGGGCGTCGGTTCCTTTCTTGTTGATGTATGCCTGGTAGATGTCGTAGGTCCATACGGTGTTGAAGGCGGTGACGTTGCCAGCCATGCCTGACATAAAGCTGGCGAGCAGCGCCGTCAAACCGAGCCCCAGGATGCCCGTCGGGAAGAAGTGCAGGAGCATGACCGGGATCGCTAAATCGTAGTTGTAAATGGGGCTGCCGTTTGCATCCAGCACAGCCTTGCCGGACAACGGGTCCATCTTCTGGGGAATGATTCCATGAGGATGCGCCTCGTCGAGCGGTGTATGCTGTGCTGCCAACGCCGTCGGTGCTCCCATGTGGCTCGTCACCGAAACGGCAATCAGACCCGGCAAAATCACGAGAAAGGGAAAGAACATCTTCGGGATCGCCGCGATCAAGGGCACCCGCCGCGCCGACACTTCAGAGTCGGCCGCCATCGCCCGCTGGATCACCAGAAAGTCCGTACACCAATATCCAAAGCTCAACACAAACCCCAGCCCCATTGCCAGGCCGACCCACTCCACCCCGAGGGTGTTCGTCGAGGCATGGGCAAGACCCTTCCAGCTGTGCGTCATCGTCGCTGGCAGCGTCTGCTTGATGCCCTGCCATCCGCCCACGTTCCGCAGCCCGATCCAGACCAGCGGCGCGAACCCTGCCACGATAAGGAAGAACTGCAACACTTCGTTGTAGATGGCACTCGTCAGCCCGCCCAGAAAGATGTACCCCAACACGATCAGCCCGGAAAGGAGGATCGACACGTGGAAGATAGACGCATCGGGAATGATCCCGTGGAACAGCCCCAGGGTCTGGATCAGCAAGGCCATGGCGTACATACTGATGCCGGAGCTCAAGACCGTCATGATTGCGAATGAGAACGCGTTCAACGCTCTCGTCTTCTCGTCGAAGCGCAGCCTCAGGAACTCCGGCACCGAGCGTGCCTTGGACCCGTAATAGAACGGCATCATAAAGATGCCTACAAAGGCCATCGCCGGGATCGCACCGATCCAGTAAAACTGACTTGTAATGATCCCGTACTTTGCGCCCGAGGCACCCATCCCGATGACCTCCTGCGCGCCGAGATTGGCAGAGATGAACGCCAGGCCACACACCCAGGCCGGAATGGAACGGCCGGCCAGAAAAAAGTCGTTGGACGTACGCATGTACCGCTTCAGCGCAAAGCCGATACCGAGCACGAAGATGAAGTAGACCAGCATGATGAGCCAGTCAATGGTGTGGAGATTCACGAGTCCCTTGTGCTTCTGAGCTTGAGCTCTGGCGCAACTCTAAACGTTTTGGGACCTTATAGTCCACAAAGACGCAGGAACCGGAGCAATGAACCAGAGCCATGACCGGCAGCCGCTTTCCTGCATCCTACAGATATCAGATACAGATCACACTCAACTGCCGTAGGTATCTTCTTCTCGCCTCGCTTTGGATATAGATGACGCCCGCCATTCTCTTGATCGACGACAACGCCGTACAGGCCGCCACCCGGCAGACCATCCTACGCCGAGCCGGGTACTTTGTCCTCGCTGCGCTCAATCCCCAGCGTGCGCTCAACCAGATGCAATCCGGGGAGTTGCAGGAAGAGGTCGGCCTTGTCATTACAGACCACTTTATGCCAGGCATGACAGGAGCGGAGTTTGTCGCCGCACTTCGAGTGACGCATCCGGTACTGCCTATCCTCGTCATCAGCGGCATGGAGGAGGCGGAGTTCGAGTACACCCAGCTGAATGTTACCTTTCGCCTGAAACCTCTTTTGCCCGACGAGCTTCTATCCTGCGTGCACCACCTGCTGCAAAGTCCAGCGTGAACCTGCTGTGCCATCCATTCGGTTGATTGCTCTCCTTGTTGCACCCTGAGACAATCTCCATAGGCCTATGACCGCTCATCCCATGCCGGAGTTTGGCAGCTTTGCTTTGATGCTGGCTCTCGCCCTGACTGCTTATACCTTCGTCATGGGTGCCGTCGCCCTCCGTCGCGCCGCCGTCGCTGGCCCTACAACCGACGACACCTCCAGCAAGCTGGGGGAGACTGCCCGCCGCGCCGGCCTGGCCAGCTTTATCGCCCTCACCTCGGCCGCCATCGCGCTGGTCTGGGCCGCTTTTACCAACGACTACTCCGTCGCCTACATCCTCCATCACACCAACCGTTCCCTCCCCACCGCCTATAAGTTCTCCGCTCTCTGGTCCGGCCAGGAAGGCTCCCTCCTCCTTTGGGCCTGGCTGCTTTCGGCCTACGGCTTCGTCCTGCGCATCCGCCACCGCGTCGACGTCCGCCTGTCTGCCTACGCTTCGACAATCCTGGCTGCCGTTCAGGTCTTCTTCCTCCTCATCCTCAACTGCGCCGCGCCCCCGTTCTCCCTCCAGCCTGGCCCGCTTGCGCTCGACGGCAACGGCCTCAACCCCCTCCTCCAATATCCCGAGATGGTCATCCATCCCCCGATGCTCTATCTCGGTTACGTCGGCTTCTCCGTCCCCTTTGCCTTCGCCCTCGGCGCGCTGATGATGCGCTACCCCGGCGAGAAGTGGATTCACATCACCCGTCGCTGGACCATGGTCACCTGGCTCTTTCTCACCTGCGGCATCTTTCTCGGCGCGCACTGGGCCTACTCCGTGCTCGGCTGGGGAGGTTACTGGGGCTGGGACCCGGTCGAAAACGCCTCCCTAATGCCGTGGCTCACCGGCACCGCCTTCCTCCATTCCGTCATGATGCAGGAAAAGCGCGGCATGATGAAGTCCTGGAACGTCTGGCTCATCTTCTCCACCTTCATGCTCACAATCCTGGGTACGCTGCTCACCCGCTCTGGCATCGTCTCCTCCGTCCACGCCTTCGCGCAGTCGAACATCGGCTACTGGTTCTACGGCTTCATCCTCATCGTCTTCGCTGTCTGCCTCTTCACCTTCTTCAAGCAGCGCGACCATCTCCAATCCGAGCACAAGCTCGAGTCCCTCGTCTCCCGGGAATCCTCCTTTCTCTTCAACAATCTCGTCCTGCTCGCCGCCTGCTTCACCGTCCTCTGGGGCACGCTCTTCCCTGTCCTCTCCGAGTACGTCACCGGCTCCAAAGTCACCGTCGGCGCGCCCTTTTACAACCGCGTCAACATCCCGGTCGGGCTGTTTCTCCTCTTCTTGACCGGCATCGGCCCCCTGCTCGCCTGGCGCTCCACCTCCATCCGCTCCATCCGCAAGAACTTCGTCCTCCCCGGTATTGCCTTCGTCGGAACCCTCGCTTTGCTCTTAGTTTTTGTAGACCAGCCCTGGAGAGACGGCGACGACATGCAGTCCACCCTCTTCTCCCTCATGGCCTTCTCCCTCGCCGCCTGCGTCTCCACCGCCATCACCGCCGAGTTCCTCCGCGGAGCCAACGTCGTCCGGACGCAAACAGGTAAAAACTTGGCCTCGGCCACCCTCCTCCTCGTCCGCCGCAACACCCGCCGCTACGGCGGCTACCTCGTCCACTTCGGCATCGTCGTCATGTTCATCGGGATCGCCGGCGGGGCGTTCAACCAGTCCAAAGAGCAGGAGATGGGCTTCGGCGACACCCTCGCGCTTGGCCCTTACCGCCTCGTCTGCCAGTCCTACACCCAAGACTCAAACGCCAACTTCGACACTGAATACGCTCTCCTCGACGTCTACAAGGGCGGCCACAAGCTCACCCAGCTCGCCCCCGAAAAGCGCTTCTATCACGCCTCAGAGACCAACGCCACCATGGTCGCCAACCGGTCTACCCTTCAAAACGACCTCTACGTCATCTATGAGGGCAAGAACCCCGACACCGACAAGCCCATCATCAAGGTCTTCATCAACCCCCTGATTGCCTGGATCTGGATCGGCGTCGGCATCGTCGTCCTCGGCACCTTTGTCGCCCTCGCCCCCAACCTAACCCGCGCCGCCCCCGCCCCTACCCGCGTCATCCTCCCGGTCGCCGAGGCCGAAGTTCACCATGCGTAGGCTCAAGGCAGGAGCGGAAGGGCATGGCTTCAGCCATGCCGCCCAGACCACACATAAGAAGAAGGTTGGCTTCACCCGCCGCCTTTTCCAATCCGCCATCCTCTGCTCCGCTCTCCTCCTCACCCTCGGCGCAACCGATCCCGCCCATCGCTTTGAAAAGCTTGGCCACGAGATGATCTGCACCTGCGGCTGCGGCCAAATCCTCCTCGAATGCAATCACGTCGGCTGCCCCGTCTCCGCCCCTATGATCACCGAACTTCACGACCAGCTCTCCGGCGGCGGCACCAACACCTCCATTCTCGGCTGGTTCGCCGCCAAATACGGCGCGACCGTCATGGCCGCCCCCATGCGCGGCGGCTTCGATAACGTCGCCTGGATCACACCGTTCGCCGTCTTCTTCCTCGCCACCATCGGCACCGCCGTTGTCATCCGCACCTGGAAGCTTCGCTCGGCCACAAAGCCGGGTGCCCCACGTCTCGATGCTGAGACGTGGGTTTCTTCGGAGACCGACGCCCTCCGCAGCCGCATACGCCGCGAGACCGAATACTGATGGGCATCTTATGGGCATAGCCGCCGGCCTCCTCCTCACCCTCGCCCTCTTCGCCTTCATCTTCTGGCCCGAGAAGAACCCCTTCCGCCAGCGCGACAAGACCCGCCTCGACTACCTCCGCGAGCGCAAAGACGTCATCTACGACAACCTCCGCGACCTCAACTTCGAGTACCTCGCTGGCAAATACCCCGAACAGGACTACGCCACCCAGCGCGCCTCCCTCGAAGACGAAGCCGCTATGGTCCTCGCCGAAATCGACACATTCAGTACCTAGCTGTTGGAGGGGATGAGGCAAGCCCAGAGCGAACTCAGTACATCATGAGGTTGACCTGCTCAGAGTCAGATTCGCCTATAATCTAACTGCGATGCTGCTTTGCTACTTTAAAGAATCAATGCATGAAACGTCCCATCTCCGTTGTTGTTGTCCAGCCAACGTCGAGCAGGCCTGCGTTTCGTTGAGCTAGCCTCAACGTCCTTTCTCTTCCAACTTACATCTGGGAACTTTCCATGCCCACAGCCTCGCTGACCCATCTCGAACTGCTCGAAGCGGAGAGCATCCACATCCTCCGCGAGGTGGCGAGCGAGTTTGAGCGGCCGGTGATGCTGTACTCGATCGGCAAGGATTCGTCGGTGATGCTGCGGCTGGCGCAGAAGGCGTTCTATCCGGGACCGATCCCGTTTCCGCTGCTCCATATAGATACAGGTTTTAAGTTCCGCGAGATGCTCCTTTTCCGCGACCGGATGACGGCGGATGTGGGCGCGGAGCTGCTGGTGTGGCGCAACGAAGGGGCCATCGCGGCGGGGACGAACCCCCTTGCGCTCGACACCAAGCGTTGCTGCGGCCTGTTGAAGACCCAGGCCTTGCTGGACGGCCTCGCGCACTACGGCTTCACAGCGGCGTTTGGCGGGGCGCGGCGCGACGAGGAGAAGTCGCGCGCCAAGGAGCGCATCTACTCCTTCCGCGACAAGGCCGGGCAGTGGGACCCCAAAAACCAGCGGCCCGAGCTCTGGAATCTCTACAACTCGCGTATCCATCCAGGCGAGTCGATCCGGGTGTTTCCGCTCTCGAACTGGACGGAGATGGACGTGTGGGAGTACATCCACGCCGAGCGCATCCCGGTGGTCGATCTGTACTTCGCTCGCGAGCGGCCCATGTACTTGCGGGGCGACGCGCTGCTGCCGATCGAGCAGAGCTTCGTCGCGCGGCGCGGCGAGGAGCCGGTGATGGTGAAGTCGCGGCTGCGGTCGCTGGGCTGCAGCCCGTGCACGGGGGCCATCCGGTCGGACGCCGACACGATCCCGAAGATCATCGAAGAGATCCTGGGCTTCCAGACCTCCGAGCGGGCGAACCGCGCGATTGACCATGATCAAGAAGGATCAATGGAGATCAAGAAGCGGGAGGGCTACTTTTGATGCCAGCCGCCAACGAAGCGCCCGCGCGCGAGCCCGAAGTCTGGGACGAGCGCATCCCGGAATTCAATCCCCTGCTGGGTCATGGGGCCGAGGCTCCGCCGGTGGCGGTTTCGCCGGAGTTTGCGGCGGCGCACTTCAACATCGACACGTACCTGGCTGAGCAGGGGGCGAAAGACCTGCTGCGGTTTTCGACGGCGGGGTCGGTGGACGACGGGAAGTCGACGCTGATTGGACGGCTGCTCTACGACACGCAAAGCGTCTACGACGATCAGGTGCAGTCGATTGCGGGCAAAGGAACGACGGGGCCGGGGGTGCTCGATCTGGCGCTCTTGACGGACGGGTTGCGGGCGGAGCGCGAGCAGGGCATCACCATCGACGTGGCTTACCGCTACTTCTCGACGGCCAAGCGGAAGTTCATCATCGCCGACACGCCCGGGCACGAGCAGTACACGCGCAACATGGCGACCGGGGCGTCGACGGCGTCGCTGGCGGTGGTACTGGTGGACGCGCGCAAGGGGGTGCTGATCCAGTCGCGGCGGCATGCGTGCCTTACGGCTCTGCTCGGAGTGCCGCATATGGTTGTGGCGGTCAACAAGATGGACCTTGTGGGGTATGACGAGGCGGTGTTCGCGGCGATCCAGACGGAGTTTACCGGGTTTCTCGATCAGCTTGGAGAGCTGCGACCGGCGCACCTCTACTTCGTTCCCGTGAGCGCGCTGACCGGGGAGAACGTAGCGCATCGCGCGACGCGGATGCCGTGGTATCAAGGGCCATCGCTGCTGGAGATGCTGGAGACGGTGCCAGCAGTCGAGACGGGTGAAGACGAGGGGTTTCGGTTTACGGTGCAGCGGGTGCTGCGGCCTTCGGCGGAGTTTCGGGGGTTTGCGGGGCAGATCGCGGCGGGAACGGTGCGGGCGGGTGACACGGTCACAGTGCTGCCTTCAGGTCGGAGCGGGCGGGTGAACCGAATCGTGACGTTCTCGGGCGATCTGCCGGAGGCGCGGGCACCGCAGTCCGTGGTGCTGACGCTCGAACAAGAGGTGGACATAAGCCGGGGCGATCTGCTGGTCGCGCCGGAGTCGCCCGCCGTGACGTCGACGCGGCTGACGGCGTCGCTGGTGTGGATGGATGAGCAGCCGCTGGAGCTAGGACGACGCTATCTGCTGAAGCATACGAGCCGGATGGTGTCGGCGTCGGTGGTTGCGGTGGAGCATCGGCTGGATGTGGCGACGCTGGCGCGGGACGAAGCTAAGTCACTCCATTTGAACGAGATCGGATTGGTGGAGATCGAAGCCGTGCAGGCGCTGGCGGTCGACGCGTACACGGCCAACCGGACGACTGGCAGCTTTGTGCTGATCGACGGAGTGACGAACGCGACGTGCGCGGCTGGGATGATCCGGGTGGCGCATCGGGCAATCGCTGTCAGGGAGCAGCCGGTGTCTGCCGAGGAGCGAGCGGCGCGCTGGGGTCATTGTGGAGCACACGTCCAGGTCGCGGGATCACGCACGTTTCTGGAAGCAGTGGAGCGTACGCTGTTTATGCGCGGAGCTTTTGTTATGCGGGCGACAGAAGGTGTGAGCATTTCGGCCCTGACCAATGCGGGCGTGCTGGTTTTGACGCATGACGAGGCGAACAGTGCGGCGGTCGTGCTGGATGGGGAGCGCCTCGCGGTTGTCACGGTAGAGGATGTGCTGCGGCTGTTGCGCGCGCGTTCGATCCTGCGAGGAGAGGCAGAATGAGCTCGACGGCGATCCTGGGGTTGGAGGGAGCACCCGCGCCGGGTGTAGTCCCCACGCTCGATGCGAAGCTGGGGTATGTGCGGGAGCTGCTGCGGCGGGAGTTGGCTCTGGCTCCGGGAGAACACGACGCCTGCCTGACGTGCAGCTTCCAGGCGGAGGATGTGCTGCTGTTGTTTCTCGCGCGGGAGCTGCGTCCGGGGATTCCGGTGCTGTTTCTGGACACCGGGTACCACTTTGCCGAGACGTACGCGTACCGCGACCAGATGGCGGCGGAGTGGGAGCTGAACCTTACGAACCTGCTGCCGGGGCGGACGGTCGCCGAGCAGGAGGCTGAGTACGGGCTTCTGCATCACCTTGCGCCCGACCGCTGCTGCGGGCTGCGGAAGGTGGAGCCGCTGTTTGCCGCCGTCGCCGGGTACAAGGTGTGGCTGACTGGTCTGCGGAGGGAGCAGGCGCGCAGCCGGACGGCTCTGGAAGAGGCGGCGGACTTCCGGCTGCCCTCCGGCGTGACCGTGCGCAAGCTGAGCCCGTTTGCCGACTGGACGACCAGGGATGTGTGGCAGCTGTGCGAGCGGTTCGCGATTCCGCTGCTGCCGTTGTATGAGCGCGGGTATACGAGCATTGGGTGCGAGCCGTGTACGGGGCTGCCGAGCGACCCGAACGATCCACGGTCCGGGCGCTGGGCAGGCAAGAAGGTCGAGTGCGGCATTCATATTGAGGCGGCGAAGAGCTAAGCCAGAAAAGCGCAATCCCTGGGGAATGACAACCAGAAACCCAAAGCTTGGAGTTTCCTTGGAATATCTGATCGGATTCATCATTGCCGTGTTCATCGCGCTGACGGGCGTAGGGGCGGGAACGATCACGACGCCGCTGCTGATCGTCTTTCTGGGGGTGCCCGCTTCGATCGCGGTCTCAACCGGCTTGATGTTTTCGGCGGCCGTGAAGCTGGTGCTGGTGCCCTCGCAGATCGCGCGGCGGCAGGTGGCGTGGCGCGTGCTGGGGCTGATGGTGCTGGGCGGGCTGCCGGGAGTGCTGCTGGGCTCGCTGCTGCTCCGGCATCTGGATGTGCATGGGCCGCAGCTGTTGCTGAACGGGCTGCTCGGCGGTGTGCTGGTGCTGACGGCACTATGGCAGATCGCGTTCTCGTTCAAGCCCGAGCGGCGTATCGGAACGGACCGGCGGGAGAAGAGCCATTGGCTGCCCTGCCTGATGTTTCCCGTGGGCGCGGAGGTGGGGTTCTCGTCGGCGGGCGCGGGGGCGCTGGGTTCGGCGGCGCTGCTGGGTCTTACAGAACTTACCCCGACACAGGTGGTGGGGACCGACATCCTCTTTGGCTTTCTGCTGTCGCTGATCGGCAGCGGCGCGCACGGGTTCTTTCATGGAAACAGTTCCTCGCTGTTGACTCACCTGGTCGTCGGCGGCTTGGCGGGCGTGCTGGTGGGCACGTTTGCGGCACGCTGGATACCGAAGCGCCCGCTGCGATTCGCTTTGTGGCTGTGGCTGCTGGTCATTGGGTCACAGTTTATCTATACGGACGTTTACGCGGCGGTACATCGGTAACGAACCGGAGTGTTCTTTTTGGAATGGAGAGCCATCTCGCCTGACGGTACACCGCCGATGGGATGGTATGACCGCGGCACAGGCAGCCCTCACGTCCACGTTGGCTCCACCGTCTGCGGCTCGGAGCCGCATTTGCGGGACTGGCAGGATGGCTGACCTGATCCGCTGCACGGATTGGGGAGCGACCCCGCTTGGCGATTCATGTTTGTGGCCCGAAAGTCTTCTGGTTACGCTCAACACAATTCTGTCTTCACCCATCCCCGCCAGCGTGTACTGGGGACCGCACCATGTGTTGCTTTACAACGAAAGCTATCGTCACTTTCTCGCGCATCGTCATCCCGAATCGCTCGGCAGGCCGGGAGCGGAGGTTTGGAGGGAAGCGTGGCACCTCTTCGGATCTCAGGTAGACCACACGTACCGCACAGCCGAGGCGTTTCGCGGTCATAGCGTCCTGATTCCTATCGAACATAGCGGCGAGCTGGTCGATCACTACTGGGATTACTCACTAAGCCCTATCTACGATCCACTCACCGGAACGGTGGCAGGGATTTACGCGACCTGCCAGGATGTGACCGAGGCGGTAAAAACCACTCAGGAGCGTGATCGGCTCTCGGAGCGGCTCCAGGATCTGCTGGAGTCGACGAGCGAAAGCGTCATCATGATCGACCGCAGCTGGCGGTTCATGTACCTGAATCGCGCTGCCGAACTCTTTGCCCTGCCGATCACCGGTCTCGTGGGGAAGGTCATCTGGGAAGCGTTGCCGGCGCTGGTCTATGACGGATCGCCAAACGTCTATCACTACCACCAAGCGATGGAACATGGAGAATCGAGCGAGTTCGAGTCCTACTATCCCGAACCGATCAACCGCTGGCGCCATATTCAGGTTCGGCCGGCGACCGACGGCATTGTGCTGTTTGCGCGCGATATTACGGAACGAAAGCGGGCCGACGCGGCATTGAAGGTCTCCAACGACGCTTTGGCGGAGAGTGAAGAAGAGTTGCGCTGGACGATTGCGCTGAGCTCCCAGATGATCTGGACGGCGGACCCCCAGGGCCTGATACTGAAGCACAGCGGCCATCTCGCCGATCTGACGGGCCACGGCGACGAAGAGATCCTTGGCGATAAGTGGACGGCCATGATGCACCCCGACGATGCGCCGCGCATGCAGCAGCGTTGGAGCCACTGCGTACGGACGGGAGAGCTTTACGATATCGAGTTCCGCATCGTCGGCACCAAGGGAGAACACCGCTGGTTCCGTGCACATGGGTACCCAAGGCGCGACGCAGAGGGCCGCATCATCAAGTGGTACGGCATCACCGACGACATCCATGAGCGCAAGCAGCGGGAGGCCAGGATGGAACAAACGGCTGCGGCGCTCGCGGCCAGCGAAGAGGAGA
The DNA here is from genome assembly GCA_965215415.1 of Acidobacteriaceae bacterium. Lineage (GTDB taxonomy): Bacteria > Acidobacteriota > Terriglobia > Terriglobales > Acidobacteriaceae > Edaphobacter. The sequence continues at coordinate 89,603 of CBDCDQ010000009.1, forward strand.
TGAGTTGGACGGTCAAGATGAGCTTCCAGAACCCCTGGACAGCCGACGGAAGCGGAAGACTGGTGTCTGGCGGAGACGTGCTTCTTGAAGGTCCTGGAGGGCTGAGCGAGCTTCTGCTCGAAGAGCGATGGGTCGAAACGATCCATCCGGACGATGAGTCACTCGTCAAGGAGGCCTGGAATCGGTCCATAGAGACGAGCGCGCCATTCGATGTCGAACACCGGCGGCGCAGGGCTTCGGGCGACTTCCACTGGCTTCGGTCGCGAGCCTACCCGCGGCGGAATGGGGAAGGCCGCGTCTTGAAATGGTATGGCACGACCGAAGACATCGATGCGCGAAAGCGCTATGCGGAGACGCTCGAGCGAACCGCGGCCGCGCTCGCCGCCAGCGAAGAAGAGCTGCGCTGGACCATACAGCTGAACGCCCAGATTCCTTGGACGGCTGGACCGGACGGAGCCTTGCTGACCATCAGCGACCGGTGGTACGGATGGACGGGAACCGAACGGGAAGTGGTGCTCGGCTCGGGATGGGTCGGGGTTCAACATGAAGAAGATGTGCACAAGGTGCTGCATGCCTGGACGTGTGCGGTGGTGAGCGGAGAGCCGTTCGATATCGAGCATCGCGTACGGCTGGCTTCAGGCGAGTTTTGCTGGATTCGCTCCCGCGCGTTTCCGCGGCGGGATGCACAAGGCCGGATCGTCCGGTGGTACGGCACGATGGAGGATATCCACGCGCGCAAGCAGGCCGAAGAAGGGCTGCGGACGAGCGAAAAGCTGGCTGCGGTGGGACGTCTGGCCACCTCGATCGCGCACGAGATCAATAATCCGCTTGAGGCCGTGACGAACCTGCTGTATCTGGCGCGGACGAGTGAAAAGCTGCCGGAAGTCCTTTCCTACGTCGAGACAGCGGAGCAGGAGCTGCATCGCGCATCGGTGATTGCCAATCAGACGCTGCGTTTTCAACGGCAGGCGTCGGCACCCATTGCGCTGTACTCCGACGATCTCATTGAGAATTGCCTGGCCGTCTTCCAGGGAAAGCTGCAAAACTCCTATGTGGTGGCCGAGCGGCGCTTCCGGTCGCTTCAGCCGGTTACCTGCTACGACGGCGAGATACGGCAGGTCTTTCTCAATCTGGTAGGCAATGCAATCGACGCCATGCAGCCCGGTGGCGGACGGCTGCTGGTGCGGACGCGCGAGGCCACGCATCCAAGGAGCGGCGCACGGGGATTGATGCTGACGGTAGCAGATACGGGTACTGGCATTTCCGCAGAAGCGCAGAAGCGGCTGTTCGAGCCGTTCTTCACGACAAAAGGCATCAGCGGGACAGGCCTGGGCTTGTGGGTATCGAAAGACATCGTCGCGCGGCATGGAGGCACGTTGCGGCTTCGCAGCAAACCACGGCGGCGGCAGACGGACGAAGAGCTGGGCGGCACGGTGTTTACGCTGTTTCTGCCCTACGACGCTTTGGGGCACTCCGCCGCGCCTTTGGCGGAGGGAGCGGCGGCGGATGAGCGGCTCGAGCTTGCAACAGTCTGAGCAGAGCAGTCTCTTCGGGCCGCAGAGCATGGGCGTGCTCTGCCGCTTCAGCAGCTTTGACTACCTGCACGACGGCCTCCTCCTGCTCGCGCGGTGTGCCTTCGAGATAAGCCTCCAGCACCGCCGGATGGACATAGCACTTACGGCATACCGAGGGGGTGTTGCCCAGCCGCGCAGCCACGGACGCTATCGCCTGCACGATGTTTTTCTTTGCCTGCGCGGCGGAATCAAACGGCTCCAGCTCCCTGAGCATGAACGCTGCCAACACCGAGCCCGCCCATGTGCGGAAGTCTTTGGCGGTAAAGTGCTTGCCGGTGATCTCACGAAGGTAGCCGTTCACGTCGGCTGAGTCGATGGCGTGGCGGGTTCCGTCTGGATCGAGGTATTGGAAGAGTTCATAGCCGGGGATGTCGGCGCAGCGTTTGAGGATGCGGGCAAGACGGCGGTCTTCAAGATCGATGGTGTGGTGAACGCGGCTCTTGCCCTGAAAGTCGAAGGTGATCCTGGAGCCTTGCACCTCGACGTGGCGGTTCCGCATGGTGGTCAGCCCGTAGGACTTGTTGTCGCGGGCGTATTCCGCGTTGCCGACCCGGATATGGGTGGCTTCCATCAGGCTGACGATGGTAGCGAGGATCTTGGCACGGGGTAGTCCTGGGAGAGCGAGATCGTGGTCTACGCGCTGGCGGATTGCGGGAAGCGCGTCGGCGAACTGGAGCATCCGCTCATACTTGGTCTCGTCACGGACCTCGCGCCAGCGCGGATGATAGCGGCTTTGCTTGCGACCTTTGACGTCGCGGCCTGTAGCCTGAAGATGGCCGTTGGCATAGATCGTGATCCACACGTTGCTCCAGGCTGGCGGCACAACGAGCGATTTGATCCGGCTCAGGGTGGCAGCATCGCGGCAGAGAGTGCCGTCGGGCATGGTGTAGCGAAAACCGCTGCGGAACTTTGTCCGCCCGATACCTGGCTGGGTGTCGACTACATAGCGGAGCCCGGCGGCGCGCGCAGACTCTACGGGATCGACCGACTCGGCAGGATTGCCAATGGGTGCAGGAGGGACGGCGTGCATAGTCTTGGGATGCCGAAAGTACCAGAAACAGGATGGCGCTGCAATCCTTTCTCCGGCTGCTCACGTCTAAGAGTATGATACTCTGTGATTCGCTGGGGACGTGTGCCTTTGAATGCCCTGACCCATTTCGCGGTCGTCGGGCTTGCCACCGCGGTCTACACCGCACTGAACCCTCATCGATCCCGTAAAACCTATGGAGAGCACCGTCTCGTGTGGCGTTCCTCTTCCATACAAATCGTTTGTAGGAGCGCGTGTAACTGTGGCTGAAGACATAGACAAGTACGAAGAAGATTTGGACAAGCTGATCGAGACGGGAAAAGAGAAGGGCTATCTCACCTATGGTGAAGTGAACGACCTTCTTCCTGGCGACATCACCACGCCGGACGATCTCGACGATCTGATGACGACGATCAATACCCAGGGCATCGATGTGCTTTCGGGCGAAAAGTTCAGCTCGGACCGGGACAAGTACGAGCCGGAAGCGGGCGAAGAGTCGGACGATGTGGAGCTCGACCTCTCCCCGGGCACACTGGAAAAGACCAACGATCCGGTTCGGATGTACCTCCGCGAGATGGGCACCGTCCCGCTGCTCACGCGTGAGGGCGAGGTCGAGATTGCCAAGCGTATCGAGCGTGGACAGTTACGTGTGATGAAGGCAATTTCGCGTTCACCAATCGTCATCCGCGAGATCGTGGGTCTCGGCGAGGATCTGCGCCGTGGCGTGCGCAACATCAAAGAAGTGGTCACCTTCGATGAAGAGGAGCTAACCGAGGAGATCTTGCAGGCACGCGTGCGGTCTACCGTGAGCCGCATCGACCTGATCGTCAAGCACCAGAAGAAGCTTTCTGTCCTGAACGAGAAGCACGAGAACCCGGCGGGCAAGGATGCAAAAGGGAAGGCCAAGGACCAGCGGAAGACGCTGTGGCTGATGGGACGCGAGCACGTTTACATCAATCGTGTCGTCCGCGAGTTGAAGTACACCAATGGCGAGAAGAAGCGTCTGCTCGACAAAGTCAACAAGACCGTTGACGCGATGCGGACGCTTGAAAGGCAGATCAAAGCACTGGAAGCCAAGTTTGAGGCTTCAAAGAGCGAAGAGCTGCGCAAGGAGTACAAGCGCCAGCAGAAGAACTGCCGCACGGATCTTGATCGCGTGGAGGTCGACGCCGGCATCCCGCTACCTGACCTGAAGCGTACCCAGCGTGAGATGCTGCAGGGCGACATGGACGCGGAGAAGGCTAAGCGCGAGCTGATCGAAGCGAACTTGCGGCTGGTGGTCTCGATTGCAAAGAAGTACACCAACCGCGGGCTGCAGTTCCTCGACCTGATCCAGGAGGGCAACATTGGCCTGATGAAGGCCGTGGACAAGTTCGAGTACCGGCGCGGGTATAAGTTCTCGACCTATGCGACGTGGTGGATTCGGCAGGCGATCACCCGCGCCATCGCCGACCAGGCGCGGACGATCCGTATTCCGGTGCACATGATCGAAACGATCAACAAGCTGATCCGCACGTCGCGGCAGCTGGTGCAGGAGCTCGGACGTGAGGCTTCGTCCGAAGAGATTGCCAAGCGCATGGACATCCCGGTGGCCAAGGTCCGCAAGGTGTTGAAGATCGCGCAGGAGCCGATCTCGCTCGAAACGCCGATCGGTGAAGAGGAAGACTCCCACCTCGGCGACTTCATTGAGGACCGGATGGCCGTCAGCCCATCGGATGCGGTGATCTCGGTCAACCTGAAGGAGTACACCTCGCAGGTGCTGCGTACCCTGACCCCTCGCGAAGAGCGTGTGGTGAAGATGCGCTTCGGCCTGGAGGACGGCTCGGAACACACGCTCGAAGAGGTCGGCCAAAGCTTCCAGGTGACGCGCGAGCGCATCCGGCAGATCGAGGCGAAGGCGCTGCGGAAGCTACGGCATCCGAGCCGTAGCCGCAAGCTAAAGGCGTTTGTCGACGGCGTTCGAGATATGTAACAAGTGATGCAAACAGCGGCCAGCGTGTTCCTTGCGTTGGCCGTTTGCTCGTGAACTGGTTAGCTAATCACCTCGTGGCACCATCAACCGCCCGCTTGTGCGTCAAAATCGCACGGTGAGGATCACCAGACCGGCCGGAGCTTTCATGCGGGGCTTAGCCTGAAAGCAAAAGGGCCTCGTAGTAAGGCCCTTGCGGGGAGGTTCTGCTTGCGGGTACCGCACATTACATGGTGGCGGCGTGCTGCACTGCGGCGTTGTACCCAGAGGTAAAGCTCGTCCGGTACTCGTCTTTTGCAGCACCCTTCACCGGCGGGTGGACGTACAGGTGCGAGACCTTCGCGTCGATGGGGCGCTTGGCGGCGCGGTCCAGTTGTGCCGCTTCAACTCCGTCGCGATAGCCCTGCTGCGCCTGCTCGGTGCCGGCTGGCGGGGTATTCCAGTCCTGGGTCTGGTTCAGGGGTGAATTGCTTGTCTGGCTCTGGTTCTGAGCAGCTGCGGGGATGGCGATCATCGAGGCAAGTGCCAGTGCGGATAGGGTATAGCGGAGTGAGTTGCGCATAGTTCCTCTCATTCGGAAAAGGCCGTGTAAGGCCGTTGACCGAAGAGAACACTAGCGCCGGGTGAGCATAGTTGGCAAGTTTACATGAAGCTGCAGTGAATGCAAGCTACATGTTGGTATGACCGCCCCGCATATCTTCGTTGAAGGTGGGCTTGATGAATGCCAGCGCTTGAGCCAGGTCATGATCATATTGAGGCTTACGGCTCATCAGCAAGGAGGTTGCCGAGGCAAACTCCGCGTCCGGCGAGACAGCCACCAGACCTTCGAAGGCGAGTGCATCTGCTGATTGCTTCAGTTCCGCGGGGCTCGTGTTCAGGTACTGGGTGTCGCGAGGGTCGAGCAGCCATACCGGAGCACCACCCCCCAGCACGCCTGAAAGCCAATAGACCTTTGCGGCCAAGAACGCGCGCCGTTGTGGCTCCATGGTGTCGTTGAAGCTGAACTTCTTCTGCCTGGCACTGTAGTACCGGGTGGTTACGGGCACAGGCTGGCGATTGCCGCTCCTTACCAGCTCCAACTGCCCTTGGTCCATCGTCTTGCGAACGGCGTTATAGATGAAGCCTTCAGCAAAGGGCTGCTCCGGTGCGGCTACCACTTCGCGAAAGGTAATCGTCATCGAAGCGGAGATCTTGGCGTGCAGGACAGGATCGTCACCAGTTTCCAGGCGCACCTCGCCGTGTACGAGCGACGTGTCGGCACCACTGGTTGATTGATGAAAGGGCCACTGAAACTTGCCGAAGCTCAACGGCAGACCATGGAGCGTAAGGAAGCAGTCGGGCCGTGGATTGCGAAGCCGGCGCGCCATTTCTGCGAAATAGACCTGAACCTGCTGTAGAAGGTCGGGTGCCGCGAAATCGAAGCCATCTGAAAGCTCCAGCACCTGCGTGGGACCACCTGCAGTCGGCAGGCTAAGGGTAAAGCGTGTAGTCGGGTGACCAGAGAAGTCGGCGGAGGCGGTCGTTGCCTGCACGGCGAGGCCGGCTGCTGCAGCCGCCACGTGGACCTGCTCGGCGAGGGCGGGATGTGTCGCTGTGCTCATTCGGTGTCTTCCTTCTGTTTTATCTTACGATGGAGAGATGTCCGACCTGGAGCACTTGGCCGCGCTGCCCACCGAAGCGCGCAATCCCCTAACCGCCCACATCGACGAGCTGTCGACGCTTGGGATGCTGCAGCTTATCCACGATGAAGACGCGAAGGTGGCTGCCGCTGTGGCCGCCGAACTGCCGCAGATTGCGCTGGCAGTCGACAGGATGGCTGCGCGGGTCGCTCGGGGAGGGCGGATCTTCTATACCGGCGCAGGAACGAGTGGAAGGCTGGGCGTACTCGACGCGTCGGAGTGCCCGCCAACCTTTGGCGTAGAGCCGGAACTCTTTCAAGGCATCATCGCTGGAGGGGAGGGCGCGCTACGGAGGTCGGTCGAAGGCGCGGAGGACTCGCGTGAAGCAGGCGCGGCCGATCTTGCGGCGCGGGGCTTTACGGCTGGCGACACGCTGGTCGGCATCGCAGCAAGCGGGCGCACTCCTTATGTGCTCGGCGCGCTGGCGTATGCGCAGAAGCTGGGCGCTTTAACCATAGGACTTTCGTGCGCGCCCCGGTCCCCCGTAGCACGTGGTTCTGAAATCGCCATCTCGCCTTACACTGGGGCAGAGGTCGTAACGGGCAGCACCCGCATGAAGGCTGGCACGGCGACGAAGATGGTGCTGAATATGCTCTCAACCGGAGTGATGATCCGTGGCGGCATGGTGATGGGGAATCTGATGGTGAATGTGCAGCTGACGAATGAGAAGCTGGTGGATCGGGGCAAAAGGATCGTGATGGCAGCCACCGGGTGCGATGAAGCAAGAGCCGCGTTGCTCCTGGGCAAAGCTGGAAGCGTGAGAAGAGCTGTCCAGATGAGCCAAGCCAAGGATCCGTCCAGCTGATGACGGTTAAAACAAGCTCGGCCTTCCTGGCATCTCGATACCGAGGTGCTCATACGCCAGGCGCGTGGCGACTCGCCCCCTTGGTGTGCGGTCGAGGAAGCCAATTTGGATGAGAAATGGTTCGTAGACTTCTTCAAGGGCGTCCTGCTCTTCGGCCAGGGCGGCAGCGAGGGTGTTGAGACCGACAGGGCCGCCGTCGTACTTCTCAATGATGGTGCGAAGCAGGCGGCGGTCGAGCTCGTCAAAGCCGTGGGCGTCTACTTCTAATAGGCTCAGCGCGGCCTGGGCCGTAAGGAGGTCAATGCGTCCCTGGGCGCGGACCTCGGCGAAGTCGCGGACGCGGCGCAGGAGGCGGTTGGCGATGCGTGGGGTACCGCGGGAGCGCATGGCGATCTCGGCCGCTCCATCCTGGTCTATGGGGATGCCAAGCACCTCTGCAGAGCGTGTCACGACGAAGCGGAGTTCGTCGTCGGTGTAGAACTCCAGGCGCAGCAGGATGCCGAAACGCGACCGCAAAGGAGACGAGAGCAGACCGGGGCGGGTCGTCGCGGCGACAAAGGTGAACGGGCGAATCTCCATGACGTGCGTGCGCGCGGAGGGGCCCTGCCCGATGATGATGTCGAGCTTGTAATCCTCGAGTGCGGTGTAGAGCTTCTCTTCCAGCACCGCTTGCAGCCGATGGATCTCGTCCAGGAAGAGCACCTGCCGTTCGCGCAGGTTGGTCAGGATGGCGGTCAGGTCACCCTGGATCTGGAGCGCAGGTCCAGAGGTCTGCTGATAGCCGACCTCGAGCTCGTTGGCGATGATGGTAGCCAGGGTCGTCTTGCCGAGACCAGGCGGACCGAAGAGCAGGACGTGGTCAAGGGCTTCGCCACGCGACCTGGCCGCCTGGAGCGCGATGGCGAGCTGTTCTTTGGCTTTGGTTTGCCCGATAAACTCAGCCAGGCGATGCGGGCGGAGTTTCAGCTCGAACGCGTCATCGTCGTCGGCCCGGCCGGCGGCGACCACGCGTATCGGGTCCATCGCTGACCCTTGCTTCGAAGCTGGTTTGGAAGCACTCACCTAGAGCGATGGTAGGGCGAATGCCAGGCAGACGCAACCAGGCTGACATAGTAGCCGATGCAACGAGGACTCCAAGGTTCGTCGCCTCATTGAGGATCAACCCCCCATGTGAAGCCTTGTGACTCCGCGGGACGGGAGGCCGACGTGCCTCCGTTGGCATCCCGTCCCCAGAAGAAGGTGTCCTGGCCAGTAAGGTCAGGGTGCAGCACACTTGCCACTGAGGTATGTAGAGGCGCTGTCGGCACTACTGCGTTGTTTCCGGCGAGCGTTTCACGACAGAACTCTCCTCACGCCGGGTCCGAAGGTCGAGATTGCGGACCTTGCCCGCACCCAGATTGTGACTGCGGAGCCCTTGCAGCGTAATGGGCTGCTGCAGTGTCACTATAACGACACAGGCCGAGGTGTCGCCGGCGCAGGCGTAGCTGTGGACGGTGTTTGCGTCGAAGTACACCGCGTCACCAGCCTGGAGATGATTGGTGACCTCTCCGTGCACGATATCCAGCGCACCGCTCAGGATGTAGAGAAATTCGCAGCCCGCGTGCTGGTGAGCCTTTGAGCCGCGACCCGCTTTGCCGGGGAGGAACTCGGCGAAGTAGGGATCGAGTTGGCGGTCCGGCACAAGGTAGCCAAGGCTCTCGAAGAAGTAGGTCGGGTCCTCGACACCGGTCTGGGGAAGACGCACGCGATCTTTGGCGCGGTGGACGCGAAAGAGGGTTTGCGGTTCAGGCTCGAAGAAGTAGCTGAGATCTTTTGAGAAGACCATGGCTATACGGGCAAGGTTCCGCAAGGTCGGCACAACACGCCCGGTTTCCAGTTGCGAGAGGAAGCTGGCTGATAGGCCCGTGTGCCGGCCAAGCTCGACCAGGCCCATGGACTTGCGGAGTCTAAGATGTTTGATCCGTTCGCCGATCCGCTTCTCGGCGATAAAGGACTCGGCGGCTTCCCCGTCGATCTGGGTTGGGCCCTCACCCGCAAGGATGGAAAGAGGGATGGTGGGTTCGGTCAAGGAGACTTCGTTCATCTTGGACATTTGTTCACCTGACAAACAGACGTGGAAGTGGGGTCAATCGATGCACGTTTTCGGATCTTTTCTTCGCGGCAGCGCAGTACCGATGAAAACGCTAGTCAGAGCCCTTGAATGCTATGGTTTGTGAATGCGGTCAGGCTTTCGGAACCGGGGTTTTCAGCATTGTTTCGGAGGTATCTTTATTCTGGGATTCGTCCCGCTGGCCGTCGTGTCTGGATGCGCCAACCCTGGGCCGCCGCGCCCTCCCTCGCTGAATCTGCCGGAAGTGGTCTCTACGCTGTTTGCCGAACGAGTCGGCGATGAGGTCCATCTGCGCTGGACCACCTCTGGAAAGACGACCGATGGGCTTGCTGTACGAGGCGCGGTGACGGCAGTCGTCTGCCGGAGAGCTGTCGTGAAACCAGAGGCGTCCTGCGCTCCAGTTCTGCGTCTCCCCGTTAGCGCCGGTCCGTCTCAGGCGGTCGATCAACTTTCCCCATCCTTAGCCGCGGGAGCACCATCTTCGTTGGAGTATCAGGTCGCTCTGCTCAATAGCGGAGGACACACCGCAGGGAACTCGCCCGTCGCGTTGACCTTGCGTGGAGCCGCACCGCCCCGCGTTGGACAATTGCACGTGACGGCCAGCCAGGAAGGAGCCGTGCTCGCGTGGGATGAGTCAGACGTTCTGGACAGTACCGAGTTCCATCGCGTGAGGAGTTCCGATCTTCCCCTCAAAAAACAGGAGGGCATGGCGAGGAACAAAGTTGAGACTTCGGACACTTTGTTGCGCGTGGCACCGGGCAAGGCTACTGCGCTCGACAGGACAGCGGCCATGGGAGAACGCTATACCTACACGGCGCAACGGGTCCGTTCCGTCACGTTGGCAGGCCATGTGCTCGAACTCCGCAGTGCCCTCTCTGCACCAGTAATGCTCGAGATGCGTGACGTCTTTCCGCCCCGAAGACCGATTGCTCTCGAAGCAGTGGCGGAAGGGGAAGGAGTCGATCTTTCCTGGGAACCCAATACTGAATCTGACCTGGCAGGCTACGTGGTATTCCGGCAAGAGGACGGCGTTTCGATTCAGGTTAGCCCAGTAATCCTCCTTGTGCCTTCGTTTGAAGATAAGACCATAAGATCGGGCCACACCTACAGCTACATCGTGGTGGCCGTGGACCTAACAGGCAACCGCAGCTCTGCCAGCGAACCGGCGCACGTGCTGGTCCACAGCAGTGTTCCGTAACGGTCTCAGGCATACAATGGTTGGTGCGCGCCGGTTACATCTATATGGGAGCGATCTTGGTACTCTGAGTGTGAGCGAAGGAGTTTTATATGGCAACTCTGCTGGAGCAGCTGAAGAAGGTAACCACTGTCGTCGCGGATACGGGCGACATCAACTCGATCGAGAAGTTCAAGCCAACCGACTCCACTACGAATCCCTCGCTGATCGCCGCCGCGGCGGAGAAGCCAGAGTATGCCTCCATCGTCGATGACGTGCTGAAGGATGCTCGCGAAAAGGCCGGTTCGAGCGCGTCGGACGAGGATGTAGCGGCCTTCGCGTTCAAGACACTGGCGGTCGCCTTTGGACGAAAGATTCTCGATATCGTGCCGGGTCGCGTCTCCACCGAGGTCGATGCCCGGATGAGCTACGACAAGGAAAAGACTCTCGAGCAGGCGCGCGACATCATCAAGCAGTATGACGCAGCGGGCATCCCGCGGGAGCGTGTGCTTGTCAAAATTGCCTCCACCTGGGAGGGCATCAAGGCGGCGGAGATCCTGGAGCAGGAAGGCATTCACTGCAACCTGACGCTGCTCTTCGGTCTGCATCAGGCCATCGCCTGCGCCGAGGCCAGGGTCACGCTGATCTCTCCGTTTGTCGGACGCATCCTCGACTGGTACAAGAAGGACACCGGCAAGGACTATACCGGCGCGGAAGACCCCGGCGTGCAGTCCGTCACTACCATCTACAACTACTACAAGAAGTTCGGCTACAAGACGCAGGTCATGGGCGCGAGCTTCCGCAACATTGGCGAGATCACCGAGTTGGCGGGCTGCGATCTCCTGACCATCGCGCCCAAGCTGTTAGCGGAGCTCGACTCGTCTGAAGCCGATCTGCCGCTGAAGCTGGACGCGTCAAAGGCTTCCGGATTGGAGATCGAGAAGCTCACCATCGATCAGGCCACGTTCGAGAAGATGCACGCCGAAGACCGCATGGCGCATGACAAGCTGACCGAAGGCATCGAAGGGTTCTCGAAGGCGCTCGAAGATCTGGAGAAGCTGCTGGCCAAGCGCCTCAGCGAGATCAGCCAGCCCGTTGGGACATAACGATTTGTTCATCGGATACAGAGAGGGCGGCCCGCGGAGGCCGCCTTCTTCTTGCACGGCTATGCCATAGGGTCCGAGACTGCATACGGGTGGGGCAGAACACGCCTCGGTTTTGAGCGACGGGATAGGCAAAGCGACGTGGAACGATACAGGAACTAGACGTGGGTTCCTGGGCCTTGCTTGAACGGGACGAGACAGTCCGGAGAGGGACATGTCGCTTCGATTCGCGCGCGGTCCGAACCCAGAGAGCCACCCTGTTCCGCTACGGAGCGCCATACTGGCTAAACACCGATCGCGCTTGCGGCTGACCTCGTTTGCCCAAGCGTCGGCCCAGATTGAGGCAGGGCCGCTCGACTACGTTATAGAACAGCGTACCCACCGCAAGTGCCGCGGTCACGTAGAAGATGAAGAGCACGGTGTAGCGAACGCGGGTATGGAGCGTGAACACCAGCACATACAAGACCGGAACATGGACAAGGTACAGGCTTTACGAAATGCGCCCGAGGAACGCCGGTACTTTATGTCCGAGCGGGGCGCGGAAGCTCGGAGAGTACAGGGCAAGCAGGAGCGCTCCGACTGCGCCATACAGTGTGAAGAGCTTGCTCATGTGGGGCAACAGATGCCCAAAGAAGTATGCGGCCGCTACGCCGCGGCGATCGCCAGCCTCTCGCCTCGTGTGCGGGCGGCATACCTAATGTCGATCTTGCCAAGGTTTTGCGCCAGGAGGATGCCGGCGATGAAGACGCGACGTAGCCGATAGTTTCAAGCGTCCCGCTGCGGTTTGGATACGCGCTGGCCAGAATGCGGAATAGAAGCATGAAGCAAACAGCCACCCCCACCGCGTAAACCCATCGAAGCCGGACGATTGCCGCCACCAGCATTGGGAAGACGATAGAGACGCGCATCTCGACCACAAGCGACCAGAACACGCGATTATACATCAGGAAGTCGTGGTCACAGATGAAAAGAACGTGGTCCAGGACGGAACGAACCTCCGGCGCTGCCAACCAGGACTGGTCCGCCCATGCCCCCAGATACAAGCGACCATGCCAGATCGCCGCCCCCGACACGGCCAGGGCCAAAGCGGCAAGATACGGCAGGTAGATGCGGACGATTCTCCGCAGAATAAAGACTAGGTAGGATTGAGAACGGCCCTTCAAGTACAGCAGTGTGAGCACAAGCCGCTGAGCACGAAGAAAAGCAGAACCGCCTCATGTCCCCGGTAAAAAGGGGAGGTGAGCGCGAGCGGAGCTTTCTGGAACGGCGTGCGGCGATCCGTCAGATCGAAAGGAAAAAACATATCCACGAAATGGAGAAAGACCACGCTGATAGCCGCAAGGCCGCCAGCGCGTCCAACTCACCAAATCGCTTCACTTCAGCAGACAGCTTGAAGTCCCTCCACACGCCGCACTGTTACAGGATATAGCGGCTGAGGTCCTGATCTTTGACGATCGAAGCGACTTGCTGACGAACATACTCCGGGTCGACGACGATCACCTTCTGCACCGTGCCGTCTTCGTTCGTGCGTTCGATTACCGGCAGCGGCGAGGCCGGAGCTTGCGCCTCGGAGCGAAGAGGAGCGGAAGCACCGATCTCCGCGACGACGCCTTCCGAAGTGGCCTCCGGGCGCGGCGACTTGAAGAGATCTGGAGCCTGGAAGCTGATCTCGTCGAGCACCCGCTCCATAATCGTGTGCAGGCGCCGCGCGCCAATATTTTCCGTCGTCTCGTTGACGCGAAACGCAAACTGCGCCATCTCGGCGAGGGCCTCGGGCGTGAACTCGAGCTTCAAACCCTCGGTCTCGAGCAGCGCGGTGGACTGCTTCACCAGCGACGACTTCGGCTCGGTCAGGATGCGGATGAAGTCATTGACCGTGAGCGAGTGCAGCTCGACGCGGATGGGGAAGCGGCCTTGTAGCTCGGGGATGAGGTCGCTGGGCTTGGAGACGTGGAAGGCCCCCGCCGCGATGAACAGGATGTGGTCGGTCGAGACCATGCCGTACTTCGTGTTGACCGTGGTGCCTTCGACGATGGGCAGGATGTCGCGCTGCACGCCCTCGCGCGAGACATCGGGACCGTGGCCGCCCTCGCGTCCGGCGATCTTGTCGATTTCGTCGAGGAAGACCATGCCCGAGTCCTCGACGCGGTCGACGGCGAGCCGGGTGACCTGGTCCATGTCGATCAGGCGGCTCTCCTCTTCGCTGATCAGGTACTCGAATGCCTCGGCGACCTTCATCTTGCGCTTTTTCATGCGCTGGCCAAACAGCCCCGGCAGCATATCCTTCAGGTTCATGTCGGAATCTTCGAGGTTCTGCGCGGAGATAAACTCGAAGCTCGGCTGATTGCGGTCACGGACGTCGAGCTCGACCATGCGCTCGTCCAGCTTGCCCTCGCGGAACTGCTGGCGAAGCTTGTCGCGGGTACGTTGCTGGCCATCAGATGGCTTTTCGTCGTCGGAGGCGGGTTCCACGTGCGCTGGATCGTCCACCAGGGTTGAGGCCGGCAGCTGCACGACGTTCGAGCCGGGTTCGGAGGTTGAAGCGGCTGCGGTCGCGGCGGCGGCCGTGGTGATCGGCTGGCTCGCGGCGGTAGGCGGCAGCAGCAGGTCGAGCAGTCGGTCTTCGGCGTTCAGCTCGGCCTTGTCCTCTACCTCTTCCAGCTTCTCGTCGCGCACCATGTCGATGGCGATCTCGACCAGGTCGCGGACGATCGACTCGACATCACGCCCGACGTAGCCGACCTCGGTGAACTTGGACGCCTCCACCTTGAGGAAGGGTGAGTTGGTCAACTTGGCCAGCCGCCGCGCGATCTCCGTCTTTCCCACGCCCGTCGGTCCGATCATGATGATGTTCTTCGGCATGATGTCTTCGGCCAACTCGGGCGGCAGCTTCTGGCGGCGTGAACGGTTGCGGAGCGCGATTGCGACGGCGCGCTTGGCCGCGTGCTGGCCAACGACATACTTGTCGAGCTCGGCGACGATCTCGCGCGGCGTCATCTCATCGAGCGCGAGGGCCTGGTCGTCGGCGGTTCCGGGGAGAAAAATTGCCATATGCTTTCAAGCCTTCTAAATGTTGGGCTGCTATTAGAATTCAAGGTGCCGTTGCTTCTCTGTTTGTCATTCCCGAAGGGAATCTGCGTTGACGCCTTCCCCGGTCTACCGTACTTCGGCAAGGAGATCGGGATGCCGCTCCAGCACTCGAAGCAGCTTGACGAGAGCCAGCGGAGGACGGGTCTTGCCATTTTCGTAACGCGAAAAAGCATTCACCCCGCCGCCAAATATCTCCGCCGCTTCCTTTTGATCAAGCGCAAGCTTCTTCCGAACGCTGACGATGAACTCGGGATCGACAATGGCTGCGTTCACCTGCTTGTTGAACTCGCGCATGAGCGCGCCCGCTTTCATGGAGTTGGTCATATCGAGGATGACCTCGCCGCAAGCGGGGCAAAAGTCACCTTCAATCGCTGGAAGTAAAGTCTGTTCGCACTTGTAGGTGTACGGCACATCCCGGGTGTCGTGTATCAATTGCGCGCCGCCACATAGAGGACACTTCATAGTCACAACTCCTTGAACGAGACGATCAGCACATCGTTGACTACCGTTAGCTTCAAGTAAACGTCGCCTACCTGCGTCTTGGGACGGTACACATCCTGCCAAACTTCATCGTCGATGTAGGTGGTCATAGACTTGTAGAAGTCGTCTGGAGTGAGGGTTAGCACAATGGCCACCATTCCCAGAGCGTCTAATCCGAGCTTTTCCGCACTTCTTGTCGCCACTAAAGTCGCGCGGACCTTCCCTTGTCTAATCAGTTCACGAACGATCGACAGATCACAATGTGGTGTTCGCTTCTGCATGATTGTAACCTACTTGGTTAGCAGCTCACCAGTACCTGGGGGTGTTGTTCCTCGCAAAGGCAATGCCGAAAGACAAGAGAAACAAGCTAAAGGCCACACTATAGATCACAGTGAGCGTCTTTGCGAGTTGCTTTGTAGCCGGTGTGGACCGTGGATGCAAGAGCCAGGCGATCAGACCGGCACTTGCTGGCAATACGAAGAAGAGCCATAGATTCAGCCGCCGGAAGTAGATGTCCTTCGGAAGCATGAACCAGTTGAAGATCGTAAATACGCCAAACAAGCCGATGAGAATCGCTGCGACATTGCGAACAACTATCCAGCGTGTCTGAGCAGTCATCCCTACTCCACCTTCAACTCTTCGATCATGATCTGATTGTTCGTGTAGATGCAGATTTGCCCAGCGATCCGCAGGCTTTTCTCCGCGATCTCCCGCGCGCTCAGATCCGTGTTCTCCAGAAGCGCCCGCGCGCTGGCCAGGGCGTAGCTGCCGCCGGAGCCGATGGTGGCGATTCCCTCGTCAGGGTCGATCACGTCGCCGGTGCCGGAGAGTAGAAACGTCTGCTTGGCGTCCGTGACGATCAGCAGGGCCTCCAACTGGCGGAGCATCTTGTCGGTGCGCCAGTCCTTCGCGAGTTCGACAGCCGCACGGCCCAAATTGCCGGCATACTGTTCAAGCTTGGTCTCAAAGCGGGCGAAGAGCGAAAAGGCGTCGGCGGTCGATCCGGCGAATCCTGCCAGCACCTTGTCCTGGTAGAGCCGTCGGATCTTCTTGGCGGAGCCCTTCATGATGGTGGAGCCGATCGACACCTGCCCGTCGGCGGCCATCACGACCGAGTCGCCCCGCCGCACGCAGATCACGGTGGTCGAGCGGGTGCGGCGGCCTTCGCCGAGGTCCAAAGGATGGCCTGATGGTAGGGAAGAGTGCGGCTTCTTGGTCACGCTCCAGTATATCCTTTGCGTCCAGGCGAAACGCACGGAGCGGGCGCATCGGCTATCCTGATTCCAAAGGCCCGTGCTCCCGGAACTCACCTCGCACTTGCACCTCGCGCGCCTCACCCGGCAACAGGTGGGCTCGATTCCCGTTGCGGTGGCAGGCATGGCGGCGGTCGCCTGGTGGGCGTTGACCCGCAAGCGGCCCGACCCTGAAGCCATCGAACTCAGCCGCCGGACGGCACTCGCCGAGGGCGGAAGGATCATCGACGGCAGCATCATCGGGGTCGACGGCGTGACCGAGGACGACAGTGAAGACGGAAGTCTCGACTTTGAGCCCAAGAGCTTGCTGAATACGCCCCAGGTGCTTGTGTACCGCTATCGCATTGCCGGCGTAACCTATGAGTGTGCGCAGGACGTAAGGACACTTCCCCATCGGGTCGTGCAGCTTCGAATCGACCTCCCCGTGCAGGTACGGTACGACCCACACAATCCCGCGGACAGCATCGTAGTGGCCGAAAGCTGGAGCGGACTGCAACAGGACCGTCTCATCTAGCGTCCCGCACCCTCCACGATCTGAAGATTGCAGGACTGCGGGAGATACGGTAGTGTTGCGGGTACGGTCAACGATCATCACGACGTCCGTGGGAGTTTTCTTGCGCCTCAGCCGAACCCTGCCGATCCTCTCGCTGCTTTGCTGCTCGGCCTGGTCGCTGGCGCAAAACATCCGCTTCAACGAGGCGAAGAAGCTGTTCGTCCTCCAATCGGGCCCGGTCACGTACGCAATGGGTGTCAACCAGAGCGGGGAGCTCCAGCACCTTTATTGGGGCGGCACGGTGACACGTATCGACGATTTTGGACCGGCGAAGGTACAGGATGAGTGGTCCTCGTTCGATCTGCCTGCCACCACCACATCGCAGGAGTACGCCGGCTGGGGCGGTGGCCTCTACTCCGAGCCAGCATTGAAGATCACGTACCCTGATGGCAATCGCGACCTCGTCCTTCACTACGACAGCCATGAGATCAACGGGGACACACTGACGGTCACGCTGAAAGACATCTCTCGCCCCATTACGGTTGCGCTCACCTACACCGTCTTTCCAGATACAGGCATACTGAAGCGACAGGCTACGCTTGAGAACCATGGCAAGGCACCAGTTACCGTAGAAAGTGCGCAGGCCGCTACCTGGACTCTGCCTGAAGGAGAAGGCTACCGCCTCCGCACACTCACCGGTCGCTGGGCGGGCGAGTGGCAAATTCAACAGACAACCGTTCATCCGGGCATGGTACAAGTGCTGGAAAGCCGACGCGGCAGCACCAGCCATCAGATCAATCCGTGGTTCGCCATCGATCATGAGGGCGCAAACGATCAGGAACACGGCGATGTCTTTTTTGGCGCACTCGCCTGGAGCGGCATCTGGCGCATAGGCGTGGAGGAAACTCCCCAGCATCGCGTCCGCGTGACTGGCGGCTATAACCCTTTCGATTTCAGCTACATCCTGGCACCGGGTGAATCGCTTGCCACCCCTGCTTTTTACGCCGGGTACACCGCAGAGGGCATCGGTGAGGCCTCGCGCATCCTCCATCGCTTTGAGCGCACGCAGATCCTGCCTGATAGCTCAGGACAGAAGACCCGGCCGATCCTCTACAACTCCTGGGAGGCAACCGGCTTCGATGTAAATGAAGAGGGTCAGAAGGCACTCGCCAAGAAGGCGGCCGCCTTGGGAGTCGAGCGCTTCGTCATGGACGACGGCTGGTTTGGCAAACGTAACGACGACCATGCTGGCTTGGGCGACTGGTACGTGAATCCGCAGAAGTTTCCGCATGGCCTCGGCTCGCTGATCTCCTACGTGAATGGTCTCGGCATGAGCTTCGGCCTGTGGGTCGAGCCGGAGATGGTCAATCCGGACAGCGACCTCTACCGCAAGCACCCCGATTGGGCGATGCGCTTTGAAGGCCGTCCGCACACAGAAGGCCGCGACCAGCTCTTGCTCAACCTGGCGCGTGAGGATGTCAAGGAATACACCTTTCACTGGCTTGACGAGCTAGTCTCCAACAACAAGATCGCCTTCCTAAAATGGGACTACAACCGCAACTGGAGCGAACCTGGCTGGCCTGAGGTTGCTCCCGAGCAGCAAAAGAAGATCTGGGTCCAGTACACCCGTAACTTCTACGAGATCCTCGACCGCCTGCGCGCCAAGCATCCGGGTCTTGAGCTTGAGAGTTGTTCCGGAGGCGGCGGCAGGGTGGACCTTGGCGTGCTCCAGCGTACCGAGGAGGTGTGGCCTTCTGACAATACCGAGGCGTTTGATCGTCTTCGTATCCAGCGCGGCTTTACCTACGCCTACACGCCGCACATCATGATGGCCTGGGTAACGGATGTGCCGAACCTGAATGGAAGGAGCGTGTCGCTCCAATATCGCTTCCTGGCCGCCATGCAGGGCTCGCTCGCAGTCGGTTCTAACCTGAACAAGATGCCGGAAGCCGATTTGACTGCCTCCAAACGTTTCGTCGCTATAGATAAGGAGATTCGGGAGACGGTTCAGAACGGCCTTCTATATCGGCTTACCCCGGAGACCGACAACGACTTCATCGCCAACGAGTACGTCGCGCCCCAGGGCCAACAGGCAGCTGTCTTTGTCTTTCTCCATGCGCAACAACTTCTCGATCCTTTAGCGCCGCTGCGGATTTTAGGGCTGGATGAACGTGCCATTTACAAAGTTCGTACCGTGGCACAAGGCAACGAGCCAGTAGGCACGTTGATGGACGGGGGCACGCTGAGTGGGGCCTTCCTGATGCACCACGGGCTTGAACTTCACCTGGGTGGCGATTATGCCAGCGTTCTTTATATGCTCGACCGCGTAGGCAAATAGACCTTTGCGACCGTGCATCTGAACGCGCAACGTTCTAATCTGTTGTAACGCACCACTGTCTCACTTCCCCTGCGGTGGATTTTGCCATGCCTTACCAGTCGTCCCGGACCGGCGTTCCGCATACCTTTACCCGTCGGAGGGCTGCGGGGTTGATTGCCGCAGCCTGTGCCTCGGCCTGCGCGCCGCGCCGCGCTCGAGCAGCGCAAGAGGAAGGAACCAGCTACGACCTTTCTGCGCGTGAAGATGTCTTTCTTGCAGACATGGAGCGCTCTGCTTGCTTCTACTTCTACGAGCAGGCCGATCCCCGATCGGGTCAGGTGCTGGATCGCGCTTCGAATCACACCCTGACCGGCGCACTCGACGCACGTCCTGCCAGCAGCATCGCCGCCACAGGCTTTGGTCTGACTGCCCTTTGTATCGCTGATACACGTGGCTATCTCCCCTTCGTAGACATTCGCGCCCGTGTGCTTGCCACCTTGGACTTTCACCTCAACAAGATGCCCCATCAGCACGGCTTCTTTTCACACTTCAACGATCGTCGTACCGGTCAGGCACTCCTGGGCAGCGAGGTCTCGTCGATCGACACGGCTATCTTTCTTTGCGGAGCCCTCACCTGCCGAGCGTACTTCACAGACGCCAAAGACGCAAAGATTGCGAGCCTTGCCACCCAGCTCTATGAGCGCGTCGATTGGTCCTGGATGCTCAATGGTGGTCAGACCTTTAGTATGGGCTGGCATCCCGGGTCGGGTTTCCTCCGCTCCCGCTGGGATCACTATTGCGAGTTGATGATGCTGTATCTGCTGGCGATCGGCTCCACCACGCATCCTGTCAGCCCTGCCTTGTGGAACAACATCGTGCGAGAGCGGATCGACTTCGGCCCCTTTATCTACATCAACGAGGAAGACCCGCTTTTCGTGCACCAGTACTCTCATGCCTGGTTCGATTTCCGCGGCAAGCGCGACCGCTACGCTGACTACTTTCACAATTCCGTGCTTGCCACGCAGGCACACAAAGCATGGTGCCTTTCACTCAATCGCGGCTATACAGAAGATTACTGGGGCGTTACGGCTTCCGACTGGGAACACGGTTACACCGTCTGGGGAGGGCCGCCGCTCATGGGCCCTGTCGACGGCGCGGTGGTACCCTGTGCCGCCGCCGGGTCGCTGCCGTTCGCTCCTGAAGACTGCCTCCGCGTTCTGCAATCGTTACGGCAGACCTATGGAAAAGAGGCTTGGGGCCGCTACGGCTTTTGCGATGCCTTCCACCCCAATGTGCTGTGGTACGATCCCGACGTGCTCGGCATCGACGTCGGGATTGGACTGCTGATGGCCGAAAACCTTCGCTCCGGCTTTGTTTGGAAGACTTTCATGCAAAATCCCGAGGCACTGGCTGCCATGCGCCGCGTCGGCTTCCACGCGGTGTGAGCAAGCAAAAGCCCCTCCACGCGGAAGGGCTCTTGGATGAAGAGCTGCGAAGAGTTTAGAAGAGAACTTTAAGCGCCAATTGCGTGTTGAACGGTTCGCCTGGACCGATGCCGGGAGCACCGTTGAAGTAGCCAATAGTTTGGGTGATAGTGCCGAATGCGCTGCCGTCGGCGAGGAAATTGTCTGGCGGCGAAAGGTTGGCGCGATTGAAGAGATTGAACATCTCGGCACGAAGCTGGGTCGAGATGGTATGTCCATGCACCTCAAAGCTGTTGTTTTTGAACAGCGATAGGTCCACGTCGCCATATCCCGGCGCATTTAGCTGATTTCTTCGCAGGTTGCCGAACGATGGTGCTGAAGGGGTTGTGAACGCGCCAGCGGTGATCCATTGCACCTTTTGGTTGACGATGCTCTTGCTTGCACCGGAGTAGGGATTTACTCCCACCACCACGTCAGCGCGGTCCTCGCCCTCCCCCGTGCCACTCGTATCTGTTCCCGTGTAGATGGAATACGGCTGGCCGGAGTGGAAACTCATAAGCGAGTTGACTTGCCACCCGTTTGAAAACGCTTTGAAGCGCCTTCCGCCCGGCACGTTGTAGGAGAGATAGCTCGAAAACGCATGGCGAGTGTCATAGTCCATGTTTCCATAGTCGGCCTTTGGATTGAGCGGGTTGGTTATGTTGGCGTTGCGCGGTTGAGTCAAGATGTCCAAGCCATGCGCCCACGTATAGGAGAATTGGCTGGAAAGATGGTGGTAGTCGGTCGTCCGCAATGTGGTCTGCAGTGAACTGTAGTTCGACGTGCCGATGCTCGATACCTGGTTGATCGTCCCATAGTTTGGAAATTGCTTGCTATAAGGACGTGTGGCGTTCTGCGCCGTCGTGCCGAGATCCGTCGTCCCTAGCGCAGCTGGATTGATGTCGATGTTGCTGAGCAGCTTGCGAGATTCTGAGCCGACATACCCTAGAGTGAAGATCGCTTTTGAGCCAAGCGTCTTCTCCATGTTCAAGTTGAAGTTGAAGGTGTATGAGGGCCTGAGGTTGGGGTCAATGCTGAACAAGTTGTAGTTTGTGGAGGGATTGTACGCCGTCGTCGTCGCAAAGAGGAGCTTGCCGGGCGTGATGACGGTGTTCGTAGCGGAGACCGTCGACACGGGTGAGGGTCCACCGGGATTACCCTCAGCGCCGGGCGCGCCTCCGTTCGGAGGACGATTGTCCAGGAAGGGATTCAGATTGGGCTGATCGAAGAACATACCGAACCCGCCGCGGAAGACCGTTCCCGCAACCGCTGCAGGCTGGTACGAAAAGCCGAAACGGGGAGCGAAGTCGTAGAAGGTGCGGGGAAACAGCGAGTCTACCTGAGCTCCCTGGAAGACGAGTCCGTTCACCGCGTTCGAGGCTCCCGGACGGAAGACCGACAGGTCCTTGGTGTCGTTGTGCATCGGTCCGAGGTAATCCCAGCGAACGCCGACATTGATGTTTAGAGTGGGAGTGACCTGGTAGGCGTCCGCCGCCGAGCCGGAAAAGTTGTTGACGTAGACCTCGCGCTCCGTATTGCCGCGCACGATCTGCGCTTGTTGTGTGCAGCCGGCGAGGAAGTCGGCCAGCGCCAACACCTGTGATCCATTTGCCTGAGCCGCCACCTTCGCAACGTAGGCCGACTGAGCCGCTGTTGGCACCACGGTCGGGGTTCCCTGCGCGTCCGAATAGTTATAGTTCACACCGCAAGGACCGGACTGGTACGTTCCCTTTGGATTGGCCGAGGATGGAGCGACGTAACCCCACGGCCCCTGGGTTCCCGGAAAGGAGAAGTTACCGCGCGTCTTGCGGTGATAGAACTCGTTGACGTAACCGCGTCGAAACTCCCCCGAGAAGCGATATTGATGCTTGCCCTGTACGAGCGACGCGGAATCCGAAACCTGCCCGGTCACGTCGTTGCGTCCAGAGGGTGGCGTAGCGTTTTGCAAGTTGTCGAAGCCAGATATCTTAATGCCGGGTGCGCCCGAAAGCAGTGGTTGCGCAACACCGGTGTTGAAGCCGAACGAGGTTGGATCGATCTTGTGGTTGGCGTCATAGAAGAACTGATTGAAGTAATTGACACCCATCAGCACTTGGTTCGTAAATCGCTGTGTGATGACCGAGTTGACGACCGCCGACCAGTTGAACACTCTGATCGGAGCCGTCTCAAAGAAGTAGGGATCGTAAGTGCCGACGTAAGCGGTTTGGTTGCCTTGGCCGCCGAACATCCGCAGAGCCAGTGAGTGCTTGGGATTGATGGTGTAGTCCACCTTCCCCACCGCATTGTAGCTGTACCCGGAAAAGGGAGCCGCGCTGCTGTAGTTGTTGGTCGAGTCGCAGGCGGTGCCCACAGTGGGGCAGTTGAGGACCGATGCCGGATAGAAAGCAGCCAACGAGGCGGTCGCCACGGAGGTTGGCTGCAGGCCGAACTGGTTGAGCAGCGCGGTGGAATCGGCTTGGAATGCGGTCGTCGGCTCGGTAGTCGACGCGGGCGTGTTGATTACGAATTGCTGCTTTTCGTAGTTGAAGAAGTAGAAAAGCTTATCCTTGAGAACTGGGCCCCCCACGGACGCGCCGTAATTCTCGTTCCGGAGCTTCTGCTTACGTCCGATTGCGAAGGGACTGTTCGCGCTCAGGGCCTCGTTGCGGTTGAAGTAGTACACCGAGCCATGAAGCGTGTTTGTGCCGGATTTGGTGACAACGTTGACCAGACCGCCCGGATTCCGCCCGGCTTCTGCCGTGGATTGAGTCTGCTGCGAATACTGGTCGATCGAGTCGAGCGGGAGTACCGTTCCGGCGATGCCCTGTACACCGCCCTGGTTGACGGCGGGCACGTTGTGCCAAAGATCATTGTTATCGACGCCGTCTATCTGCCAGTTCACCTGGTTGGCGCGGCTGCCGTTCACGGAGCCGAACCCATTGGCAGAGTAGCCGCCGAAGCCGGGCGCGACCGAGATAAGCTGCGTAAAATCGCGACCGTTCATCGGCGTACTGTTGACGACAGCGCTGGTAATGTCGGTGGTCTGCACGACGGAGGTGGTATCGAGGGCCACACTGGCGGCTGTTACCTCGACGGTCTCGGATGAAGTTGAGAGCGGAAGCGACACGGGCAGGGTGTAGGTGCTTCCCGCCGAAACCATAACGCCCCCCGTCTTAACGGTCTGGAAGCCGCTGAAGGTCACGGTCACGTTGTAGCTGCCGAGCGGCAGGTCCTGGAACAGGAACTCGCCCGCGCTGGAGCTGGTCGTCGCATGGCTGACACCTGTGTCTGTTTGAACGGCGATCACGGCAGCGTTGGCAATCGCCGCTCCCGTTTTGTCCGTGACCGTACCGTTGATGCCGCCGCGGAACGTCTGCGCCAAGCCGGAAAGTGTCGCCACGACTGCAACAAGAAGGACGAGAAAGCTTTGCCGGTACAGCTCTTTCAGAGAAGTATGTGACATATGCGACTTGCCTCCGGAGATCGAAAGAAAAGGTAGACAACGCCCTGAACAGAGGCGTTCTTGCTCTGAGGAGATATGCCTGAAGACGAATGAGAGAAAATCGTCCTCAACGGCGGATTAAGAAATTGGCGTTTTTTAGACACTAAGGGGCCTTGGGCGAAATTGCAAGCGCAATCGCCCGTTACTCTTTTGGTATATGGTTTGTCCAGCTAAAAATCAGGCTGCTGGCAGATCCCGGTCGCCTGTCGCTCGCAGGCTCTCCGCCATGCTGGCCGCCAGTAAGGGCAGACCAAACAACGCGCCCGCCGTCATGGCTGTAGACATCGCATCGTTGGCGTAGAAGGGGATCGCCGCCACATAGCAGGCGCCCAGACCCGCAAGTGTATGGGCGTACATTCCGCCCGTCCACACCATGAAGTTGCTCAAAACAAAGAACGAAGTGGATGAAGCCAATACCGCGCCGCCTACGCGCATGGCGGACGCCTTGCCGCACAGCAGGCCGTGTCCCAAGATACAGACCGCGCCGTACCAGACCCACGTCACCAGATAACCGCGGACATGAAAGGCCAGACCGTAGACCTGTGTCGTCAGGTAAACATCCGTAGCCGCCATCGCCACCGCCGCAAACACCGCCTGCCAGCGCGCCCGCCGCGACCCAAAGTACAGCAGCCCGCCGCCCACGGCCGTAAACCCGACGCTTGTGGTGTGGAACGCGTAGGGAAGGACACGGCTGAGCACCGCGAACAGGAGGACGATATAAGCTGCCATGGTGTGACCTTTCGGAAGGGGCACCGGTCGAGCCGGGCCAACTTCCATTCTGGGGGCTCGCGCGGGGCGGGTCAACCGCTTAGTGCTGAACGCGCCCGTTCAGCTCCATGCCGGCGACCCGGCGCTCGCCGTCCAGATACACGACGCCGCCGATCGGTGGATGCTGCCGCCCACGCATCAGGAAGGTGTCATACAGAAAGCGCGCGTCGCGGAAGGTGACTTCAGTGAGACCGTCGCCGTCGGGACCGATGTCGGTCACCAGCGGGTAGCTGGACCAGTCGAGATAGGCCTCGCCCAACCAGCTCCGCTTTGCCGGCAGGGTGGCCAGGGTGGTGGGCGGCTTATAGAGCAGATCGTCCGGCGTCGCCGTGATGGAATCCGTGCGCGTGTCGGCGACTCCGAGCTGATAGGCGTCCGGCGTCTCCACAATGAAGTGCCAGCGAAAAGGATCGATCGGCTCGGGGCTGGCGAAGACGCGCTGGATGGCCGCGCTGCCGTAGTCTCCGGTTGCGGCCAGGTCGACCGCACGCGCATGCTGAAAGGCCCTGAAGCCCCAGATCGCCGCTACGCCGACCAGCGCGGCAGCCGCCCAGCCCCGTCCGCCGAACCGTTCCCGCCGCGCGCCCACCTCGCTGCCGACCAGGCCAAAGAGAACGGGGGCCAGCAGCCCCAACACCAGCAAGCCGAAGATGACCGGCTCGAAGATAAAGACGAACGAACCCGCATACCAGCGCGGGTTGAAGGGGAAAAATGGCCGGACACCATAGTTGTTCGTCCAGTCCAGAAAGATGTGGCTCAGCAGCGCGAGCAGGCAGAAGCCCCACAGCCATCCCCAGCGCAGCGGTGCGGCGACAGTTTTTCCACGCCGCATCCGCCAGCGGTGAACGCCCCACGCCAGGCCGACCATCGCCAAGGCCTCAAACGGCAGTCCCAGAAAGGTGTGGGTCCATCCGCGATGATGCTGGAACCCGGCAATCGGCCCGCCGAACGACCACAGCGTATCGAGGTCCGGCATCTCCGCCGCCAAGGTCATGGCGAGGGTAGTATAGGCGGCCTTGCGGTTGAGACCGGTGCGTGCCAGGCATGCGCCAGTTAGAAAGTGCGTCACGGGCTCCATAGAAGCCAAGCATAGCGGAGTATTCATCTTCCGTTGACTCGCCCGCACTCAGCCGCTGGTAGCGTTCGTGATGACCGCGCAGCCCTTCCGGCAACGCGAACCAGATCTCATGCCAACCAAGGATATGCCTATGTTAAGCACCCGCTCCCTCTTCCCCACTTGCCGCTCCCGCGCCGCCACCCTTGCGTTCTTTCTGCTTTCCACCAGCTTTGCCGCGGCACAAACAGGAACCCCACCCATCCAGACGATACCCGGTCCCGGCAACGCTCAGGCGATCAAGACAGCCGAGAACTCACCCCTGGTGCAAAGCGCCTTTTTCTTTTTGCTTGGCCAGACCGAGCAAATCACCAACAGCAACCTCAACACGCAGACCTACGACGCGCTTTTCAATCCCAACACTTGTATCCTCCATCGCGCCGGGCTTTCGCCGGCCAATAAACAGGCCATCCTCGCACAGCTGCTCGCCGCGGGGTTGCTGAACAAGGCCGACGATGCCACCTTTCCCGGCGGCCTCCTTGCTGGTGTCTTTCCGCCCGTGCTGAACGATCCCGGCCCCTGCCCCCAGCTTCCGCAGCGCTTCTGGTCCGCGCCGGGCAGTGCCTTCGGGGGGCATCACTCGTATCCAGGAGGCCTGCCCATCCATGTCTCGAATAACGATACTGCCGACATCAATCTTGAAGCCGAGTACGCGCACATCTACGGGTCGAGCGTGGCCGGCCGCCCAGCGGTCGACGCGGTGGCCGTCCAGTACCCCACACCCGATCAGCCGTCGACCGGTGCGCTGAAGCTCGACCACGACCTGATCCTCGGCGCGCCGCTGTGGCACGACTGGGCCAAAAGCATCGTCTTCCAGTGGAACGCCGACGGCACCGAGTTCCAGGAGCTCAACATCGGTGGCAGCGGCGCGGGACTCGACAACGATGGCGCGGCGGGCGATGCGCGTACCGGCGGTCACCACATCCTGTCCATCGCCGAATCGATGAAGCGCGGCTTCTCTCCGGCGTTCATCATCACCCAGGCCAGCGCCCATTCCGCGCCCACCAGCGGCAATGAGTATAAGGTCGTCAACTGGATTCGCGCCGCCGCGATCGTCGCCCAGATCGATCCCGTCGCCAAGGGCTTTCTCTATCGCGACTCCAGCAATAATCTCCGTCTGCCCGCCCTCCGCAGTACCGGCGAGATCAACCTGAATGCCGCCGGACAGACCAACATTCTTGCCGAGTATGAGTTGCACAACCTGTCCGACGCTGACTTCACCTTCTCCGGTCCCGCCGTCGCCGCCGACCAGCTGGTGCTGGCCGCACTGGCACCGGAGTACGGCTACATTCCCTCCAAGACCGACATCTATAACAACAACTTCCGCAACGTCGTCTTGAGTAACCTAAGCGCAGAACGGCTCTACGCCATCTACACCAAGTCCGGCCTGGCGGGTGTCCGTACACAGATCGCGAAGCTGCGCACAGCGGGCAAACTCTAAGCGCATCCCTCGACACAGACCGGGACGGACGCAACTCCGTCCCGCTTGTGCCAGGGAAGCATAACGGCATTTGTTTTTCTGTTTTGCCATCCCGAAGGGAATCTGCGTCTCGGCGACTACATGATCAGTCAACCGCCCTGCAGTTAATCCCGAATTGCATTCGCCAGAATATCTATGTACCTACATAATATGAAAGAGAGCCGCGCACCGGCGGGCTTACCCCCCCCCCGCGCAGTTCGAGCTGATGGGAGAACTACAGGGGTTTCCAGCGCTCACCTAAACCGCCCTCGCGGAACACCTGGCCGTCGATCAAACAACGCCTCGCGCAACCTCCGTCTGCTGACCGAGCGCGGCTGGAGTATTGCCACTCCTTCTGCAACGGACCGCCGCAAGATCACCTACGCACTGACCGCGGAAGGGAAGAGCGTATGGCGCAACGCCCTTCCACTTTGGCAAGATGCGCAATGGCAAACGGAGCAGCGCCTCGGCTCGGAAGTGCTCGCCGCCTGGACCCTCCTCGACCGCCTCACCGAGCGCGCACCCTAAAATAGTCTTATGGCCCCCGAGCCCTCTCCAGCCCCTTCACCCGACCAGCAGATTGCAGACCTACGCGAGGAGCTGCGCCACCACGAGCACCTCTACTACGTCCTCGACACGCCCGAGTTGACGGACGCGCAGTACGACGCGCTGATGGAGCGGCTGAAGGCGCTCGAAGCCGCGCATCCGGAGCTGGTGACGCCGGACTCGCCCACCCAGCGCGTTGGTGGCAAGCCGCGCGATGGCTTCGTTAAGACACCGCACTCGAAGCCCATGCTCTCGCTCGACAACGCCTTTGGCGAGGCCGACCTGCGCGCCTGGGACACCCGCATCCGCAACGGCCTGCCCGCGTCCGAGACGGTGCGCTACGTCTGCGAACTCAAGCTCGACGGCCTGTCGCTTGCCCTCCATTACAGCGGCGGCCACTTGCAACGCGGTTTGACCCGCGGCGATGGATCGGTCGGCGAAGAGGTGACTTCGAACGTCCGCACCATCCGCAGCGTGCCTCTTAGTGTGTCAGCGTCGAAGTTGAAGGCGTCCGGTCTGCCTGCGGCCTTTGAGGTCCGCGGCGAGGTGGTCCTTCCCCAAGCCGCCTTTCGCAAGATGAATGAGCAGCGCGAGGCCGCCGGACTTGCCCCCGCCGTCAACCCGCGCAACGCCGCCGCCGGGACGATCCGCACGCTTGAGCCGAACATCGTCGCGCAGCGCCGCCTCGACTTTTACGCGTACTTCCTCCTCCAGCCCAACGGCGAGCTCCTCCTCCCCACGCAGACCGAAGCCCTCGCGGCGCTGCGCCAGGCCGGGTTCCGGGTCAACCCGCACGCCACAACCGTCGACACGATCGACGAGGTGCTCGCCTTCATCGCGGAGGCCGACAAACTCCGCGACACCCTCGGGTACGAGATCGACGGCGTCGTGCTCAAGCTCGACTCTGTTGCCCAGCAGCGCCGCCTCGGCTTTACCGGCAAGGCCCCTCGCTGGGCCATCGCGTACAAGTTTGCCGCGCGCGCCGGGGTCACCCGCCTCGACGATGTGCTCTTTCAAGTCGGCCGCACCGGCAAGCTCACGCCCGTCGCCGCGCTGGCGCCCATCTTCATCGGCGGCACGACTGTCACCCGCGCCACGCTCCACAACGCCGACGAGATCGCGCGGCTCGGCGTCCGCATCGGCGACTTCGTGCAGGTGGAACGCGGCGGCGATGTCATCCCGAAGATTGTCGCCGTCGTCGACGACACGCAGCATCCGCGCGGCACCACCGAGATTGTCTTCCCCACGCACTGCCCGATCTGCCGGAGCGAGCTGGTCCGCGCCGAGAGCGAGGTCGACTGGCGCTGCATCGACACCTCCTGCCCAGCCCGCGTGCGCGAAGAGCTCCTCCATTGGGCCGCGCGCGGCGTCATGAACATCGAAGGCCTCGGAGACGCGATGGTCGCGCAGCTCCTCGGCCAAAAGGCCGAACTCGGTGCGGACGCAGCACCGGCCACCGAAGAGGGCGAGCCGATCGCCCTCCGCACCCCCATCCTCCACACGCTCGGCGACCTGTACCGCCTTACCCGCGACCAGCTCGTCGCGCTCGAACGGGTAGGTGAAAAGACCGCCGACGCCCTGCTCGCCCAGATCGCCCGCTCCAAAGACGCCGGTCTCGCCCGTGTCCTGCTTGGCCTGGGCATCCGCTTTGTCGGCGAGCGCACCGCGCAACTTCTGGCGGAGCACTTCGGCTCCATCGACGCTCTCCGCGCCGCCACTGCGGAGGAGCTCGAAGCCGTCAATGAAGTCGGTCCCAAAGTCTCTCAGGCTATCGTCGAGTTTCTCGCCATCCCCAAGAACCTGGAGCTCGTCGCCGACCTCCAGTCTCTCGGCCTTAGGCTCACCGCCGAGAAGCGCGTTACTACCAGCACCCTTGAAGGTCTGACGTTCGTCCTGACCGGCACCCTGCCCACTCTTACTCGCGAGGCCGCCAAAGCCCTGATCGAAGGCGCGGGCGGGCGTGTTTCCGGCACGGTCAGCAAGAAGACCAGCTATCTCGTCGCGGGCGAAGAGGCAGGCTCCAAGCTCGACAAGGCAAACTCGCTTGGCGTCCCGGTGCTCGATGAACTCGCCCTGCTTCAACTTCTACAGCAGACATGAAACGATGGGTCGTCTTGAGTGACCATTGGTCGGATCTACCTTTTCACGTCATCCGTAAGGCTTCTGCCCTGCTCTCCGGTCGTACAAACCTCTCAGGCGGCACCTCCCCGCCGCCAGGGAGGTTAACGCCTTCTCCTCAGCAGTACCGGCGAAAACGTCGCCAAGGCCGCCACAATCAGAACCGCAGCCAGCACCGGCAGAGTCCGCCAGACCGAGAACACCGCCCACGACCCCAGCACCCAGAATGCCATGTTCGCCGACGCGGCCAGGTACACCCAGTCGGAAAAGCGATGCTGGTCAGCCACGAAGTCCATCTCGCCCAGCTTCCGGTAGACCACACCCGGCTTCTCCGCCAGCCGCAGCACCACCACCGGCAGCAGGTTGACGCACAGCACAATGACCACCCAGACCATGGGCGCATACACCTGCGGATGGCGCGGCGCCAGCCACCATGTAACGCAGATCGTCAGCAGGATGTTGGCCGTGGCGCCCGCGTTCACCAGCGGCGGAAAGTGCGCCATGTCGCCCAGCCTGTTCATCTCGTTCAACTTCTTGTCCGCAGCGTGCATCGCGCTCCCGTGTTCCCTGTGCGCCAGTCTACTGTAAGGCTATGAGTATCGAGCCGAAGCCCGAATCCGTCTGGGACTACCCCCGCCCGCCCCGCCTTGAACCAAGCCCGCGGCACCTCCGCATCATCCATGGCGGCGTCGTCCTTGCGGACACCACGCGCTCCTTCCGCATTCTCGAAACCAGCCACCCGCCCGTCTTCTACATCCCGCAGGCTGATCTCGCCATGCAACATTTGCGGCCGTCGAGAAGACGCGGCAGCTTCTGCGAGTTCAAAGGCGTCGCCTCGTACTGGTCGATCGTGATCGGAGACAGGACGGTCGAAGATGCAGCCTGGAGCTACGCCCAGCCCTCCCCCGCCTACGCCGCCCTCGCCAATCATCTCGCCTTCTACGCCAGCCGCGTCGACGAATGCACCGTCGACGGTGAACGCGTCACTGCCCAGCCCGGCGACTTCTACGGCGGCTGGATTACGTCGCACGTCACCGGACCCTTCAAAGGCCCACCCGGAACCATGGGCTGGTAGACGCGCGACAGACGACGGGCCCACCTTGTCAGAATCGGGTGTCCCACCTTCGGCGCGGTCTCATCGCGCCTGAGATGGGTTCTACTCCACCCGGCGCGGCCGCTTCCCAAACACAGCCGTCCCCACCCGCACGCACGTGCTCCCCTCCTCGATGGCCACCGCAAAGTCCCCCGACATCCCCATCGACAGCTCCACCAGCGTGGAACAAGACTTTTGCCGCTCATCCCGTAACCGCCGCAGCTCCTGAAAATAAGGCCGCGCCACCTCCGCATCCTCACTCCACGGCGGCACCGTCATCAGCCCGTTGACGCTCAGATTGTCCAGCCCGGCCATCGCCTCGATCAGTTCCGCAAGCTCGGACGGTGCCACTCCATGCTTGGTCTCTTCATGGCTTAGCTTCACCTCGATCAACACCGGAAGCTTCTTCCTCAAGACGCCCGCCGCCGCGTTCAGCCGCTGCGCAACCTTCAGTGAATCCACCGTGTCCACCGCCGCGAACAGCTCCGCCGCACGCGCCGTTTTGTTGGATTGCAGCGGCCCAATCAGATGCATTTCGACGTCCAGCCCGACGAGCGCGGATGACTTCTCCGCGACCTCCTGGACACGATTCTCGCCGAACAGCCGCTGCCCCGCCGCATACGCCTCCAGCAGCAGCTCCACGGGATGCACCTTGCTGACGGCCATCAGCGCAACTTCGTTCTCGCGCCGTCCCGCGCGGCGGCACGCAACCCCCATCTCTTCGCGCAGCCGCAGTAAGTTTGCTTCAATGCTCATGCTAGTGGCATCTTATCGTTAGCCGGTATGATGAAGACGACCATGCGAAGTCTGCGATGTTGTAGGGCCAGTACGCCACGATGTAGTTAGCACCGGCCCCCATCTGCGATTCTGAACGCTTCCCAAGCTCACCGTTTTAAAGAGGAAACCACCATGTCCCTGCAAATTGGCGATACCGCGCCCGACTTCACCGCCCAGACCACCGAGGGCGAGATCCACTTCTACGACTACATCGACGGCCAATGGGCCGTGCTCTTCTCGCATCCCAAGAACTTTACCCCCGTTTGCACCACCGAGCTTGGTTACACCGCTTTCCTGGCGCCGCAGTTCGCCGCGCGGGGAGTCAAGGTTCTCGGCCTTTCGGTGGACAAGATGGAGTCGCACGAGCCCTGGTCGAAAGATATCGAAGAGACCCAAGGCACCGCGCTCAACTTCCCGCTGATTGCCGACACCGACCGATCCATCGCCCTCAAGTACGACATGATTCATCCAAACGCATCGGACTCAATGACCGTCCGCACCGTCTTCATCATCGGACCGGACAAGAAGATCAAGCTGTCGATGAACTACCCGGCCTCCACAGGCCGGAACTTCGACGAGATCATCCGCGTCATCGATTCGCTCCAACTCACCGCGAAGCACGCTGTGGCGACGCCGGTCAACTGGAAGGTCGGCGAGGATGTCATCATACCCACCGCCGTCTCCGATGAAGCCGCTCGCGAGAAGTACCCGCAGGGCTTCAAGACCCTCAAGCCCTATCTCCGCACCGTCGCCCAGCCTCAGTAAAGGTAGGAGGGCACGGCTTCAGCCGAGCCACAGACCCGTCCAAACAACAGAACGGCCATGCGACACTTTGCGTCGCATGGCCGTTTTTCTTCAACCTCCTCGTAGCGGCAAGGCTAAAGCTATGCCCTTCGATTCGGCCCTACCACCGCGGCACATTCTCCAGCCGGTCGGCGTTCTGGAACGGGATCATCCATCCCGGATACTCCGGCGGCAGCGCGCTCACCTCATCCAGCCGCTTCATCTCATCCTCTGTCAGCACAAGCTCCGCCGCCACCAGGTTCTCCGTCAACTGGTTCGGCCGCTTCGCTCCGATAATGACGGATGTCACAAACGGCTTCGCCAGCACATACGCCAGCGCCAGCGTGGCCACGGAGACGCCCTTCTCCTTCGACATGGGCGCCATCACGTCTAGGATCTTCCAGGTCCGTTCCTTGTCCACCAGCGGAAAGTCGAACGACGACCGCCGCGAGTCCTCCGGCTTCTGGTTTTCCCGGGTAAACTTGCCCGACAGCAGCCCGCCCGCCAGCGGACTCCACACCAGCAGCCCCATCTTCGTGTCTTCGAGCAGCGGCACGATCTCCCGCTCCAGGTCGCGTCCGGCGATGGAATAGTACGCCTGCAATGTGTCGAAGCTGGCAAGGTTCTTCAGCGCGGAGATGCCAGCCGCCTTTGCAATCCGCCAGGCCGCCCAGTTCGAGCAGCCGATGTAGCGCACCTTACCCTGATTGATCAGCGTGTCGAGGGCGCGCAGCGTCTCTTCGACGGGTGTCACCAGATCAGTCGCGTGGATCTGGTACAGGTCGATGTATTCGATCCCCAATCGCCGCAGAGACGCGTCCACCGCGTCCAGGATGTGCCCGCGCGACGCGCCCACGTCGTTGCGCCCCGGCCCCATGCGACCATAGGCCTTGGTCGCCAGCACGATATCCGTCCGGGCAATGTTAAGGTTCTTGAGCGACTTGCCCAGCGTCGTCTCGGAGTGCCCCGCCGAGTAGATGTCTGCCGTGTCGATGAAGTTGACGCCCGCCTCGACCGACTGCCGGATCAGCTCATCCGCGCCAGCCTGGTCGACATCGCCGATCGCCTTCCAGACTCCCTGACCGTCCGAAAACGTCATCGTGCCCAGACAGATCGTCGAGACCTGCAGGCCCGTGTTGCCCAATGTCTTGTAACGCATGGTTGTCCTCAACTCTGCCGCTTGATTGTCGCCGGCATGGATTGGAGTGACCGGCTTCACCTTTCGATGCAGGCTGTACCCTGAACTATGATCCCCGCACGCTCGCCCCTCGGCGCACTCCAAGACGCACTCTCCGAAGGCGCCCTAACGCCGAGTGAGATCGCCGAAGACGCGCTCGCCCGCGCGAACGGCAATGCCTCGCGTAACACCTACCTCCACCTCGATCCCGCTGCCCTCCGCGGCCAGGCCCAGTCTCTCCCAAACCGCTTTCCCGAGCCCCACCCACCGCTTTACGGCGTGCCCATCTCCCTCAAAGATTGCTTCGACCTTGCCGGCACCCGCACCACCTGCGGCACTCGCTTCTATGAGCGGCTTCATCCGCACCCCTTTGAGAACTCCGCCATGGCTCAGCGCTTGCTCCATAGCGGCTGCCTCCTCACCGGCAAGACGCACCTCCATCCCCTCGCCTACGGCATCACCGGCGAGAACTCCGACTTTGGCGACTGCCTCCAGCCCCTCCATCCGGACCGGCTGACCGGGGGTTCATCGAGCGGGGCGGCCGCCAGCGTCCAGGAAGGCTCCGCCCTCGCCGCCATCGGCACCGATACCGGCGGCTCCATCCGTGTGCCCGCCGCGCTCTGCGGCCTGTGTGGTTATCGCGCTTCGCACGCGCTGGGGGTCGAACAAGACCTTTGGCGGGGCGCGTACCATCTCGCCCCTTCCTTCGACACGCTTGGCCTGCTGACACAGAATCCACGCGATCTCGCCCCGCTGGCGCAGACCCTCTTCCGCATCCCCGCCGCACCCGTGCCTATCGGAATGAGGATCGGCTGCGTACCCGAAAACTTCCTCGCCCCCTGCGAAGCCGATGTCCTCGACAGCTACCGACGTTTCAAGCTCCGGCTCACGCAAACGGGCGCATCTCTCTACGAGATCGATGCAGCACCCTGGCGCGACGCGCTCGACATCTTTGCTCCGCTCCAGGCCGCCGAGGCCGCCGCCCTCCACTCCGGCCACTTACAGCATTTCGACTCCGCGATCGCCCAGCGGCTCGCCTGGGGAGCCTCGATCGATGCCATCCAACTCCTTGCACTCAAAGAACGCCGGGCGCACTTTGTCGCAAACCTCCTTTCGTTCTTCACCGAAGCCGACCTCCTTATCCTTCCCTGCGCGCCGGTCAGCCGGCTGTTGGCCGGCGCCGACCATAGCGCGGCCCGCGCAAACATTCTTCGCTACACCACGCCCTTTTCACTGGCTGGCTTGCCCGCCGTCGCCCTGCCGGGCCCGATGGCCGGAGGCGGCTTTGGCACAGGTCTCCAGATGGCCGCCGCTCCCGGTCGCGATGTCGAGCTCCTCGCCTTTTCTGCCGCGCTCGCCGCGATGCTACCCTGTCTGTAATCCCCTGCTGAGGCAATCCCCTATGCTGCTTGGTCGCTGCTCCGTTGCGCTCCTGCTCACACTGCTTCCGCTCTCGGGCTGCAAGAGCAAGCCCGCGTCTAACGCTCTGATCCCCATTGTCTTCCAGACGGACTGGTATCCTCAGCCGGAGATGGGCGGCTTCTATGAGGCCGAGCGCACCGGCCTCTACAAAGCGCAAGGCCTTGACGTGACGATCGCTCCCGGAGGACCTTACGTGGCCGCCGAGCAGCAGATCGCCACCGGCAAGGCCCAGTTCGCCATGGCCTCCTCGGACCAGGTGCTTGTCGCCGCCGCCAAAGGCCTTCCTGTGGTCGCCGTCGCCGCCACCATGCAGCAAGATCCGCAGGCCATTATGGTGCACGCCCATTCACCCGTCCAGAAATTCGAGGACCTCGACGCCCGTACCGTCGCGATTCGCCCTGGTGCCACCTGGTTCATGTACCTGCTCAAACGCTATAACCTCCGCAACACGCGCGAGATCCCCGCGACCTACTCCGTCGCCAACTTCCTTGCCGATCCGAACTACATCCAGCAGGCTTTCGTCACCTCCGAGCCGTATTTCGCGCGCAAGGGAGGAGCTGAGGTTCGTACCTTGCTCATCAATTCCACCGGCTATCAACCGTACCGCGTCGTGTTTACCTCCAAGCAGTTTTTGGCCGAGCACCCTGACGTAGTCGCCAACTTCGTTAAGGCTTCGCTCGCCGGATGGCGCAGCTTCCTGGTCAACCCCGCCGCCACCAACGCCGTCATCAAGCAACGCAATCCAGCGATGAGCACGGACCAGATGCAGTTCACCGTGGACATTCTGAAGAGCAATCACTTCATCGACGGTGAAGAGACCCCAGCATCCCACCTGGGCCACTTCACTCCGGAGCGCTGGGCCACGATGTACAAACAGCTTCTCGACCTCCAGGTCATCTCTCAACCAATCGATCCGACGACTGCGTATACGACTCAGTTTGTGCCCTGATTTCGTCCGGTAAGCGCACCGCCAGCGACCGGGCACTCGATCAGATATGCTCGAACTCAGCACGATGATCAGCCTTAACGAGACCGCCGGTACTCCTCTTACCTATGTTCTCGATCACCTGCCTGAGGCTGTCATCCTCCTCGATCGCGACTGGCGCATCACCTACGCCAACCGGGTCGCTCGGACGATCAGCCGCATCGCTCCCCATGACCTCAACGACAAGTCGCTCTGGGAGCTCTATCCCGACCTCCTCGGCACCGATCTGGAACGCGGCTATCGCGAAGCGTACTCTCTAGGGGTTACGCGACACGCCGAACCGTTCTTCTACGAGCCTTTCGACACCTGGTTCGACATCACCATCTCTCCCGTACCCGGCGGCCTGGCCGTCTACTACCGTGACATCACGAGCATCCGTGCCGCGGAGCAAGCCCGTCACTCTGCCGCCGTCGAACTGCTCCGCGTCCTTGAAGCCACTACGGATGCCGTTGTGACGCTCGACCGCGAGTGGCGCTTTACTTACCTGAACGGGAACGCCAAACGAATGATCTCGCCAGACGCGGATTTGCTGGGCGCATCGCTTTGGACGAGCTTTCCCGCCACAGTTTACGAGGGTTCTCCCTCGGTCGAGCACTTGCATCGCGCCATGGACGAGGGTCTCACCGGCGAGTTCGAGACGTACTACCCTGAGCCGCTGAACCTCTGGCTCCACGTCATCGCCCGTCCCGCCGACGATGGCATCATCGTCTTCTTCCGCGACATCACCGAGCGCAGAAAGACGACCGCCGCTCTCATTCAAAGCGAGAAGCTCGCTGCCGTTGGCCGCCTCGCCTCCTCCATCGCCCACGAGATCAACAATCCTCTTGAGGCTGTCACCAACCTCATCTATCTCGCCAACACAATGGCTGAGAACCCGGAGACGCGCGGCTACCTCGATCTGGCCGCGCTTGAGATCCGGCGCATCTCGATCATCGCCAACCAGACGCTCCGCTTCCACAAGCAATCCACACGGCCTCAGTCCATCGCCTGTGCGGATCTGTTTTCAACCGTGCTCAGCATCTACGAAGGCAAGCTGCGCAACGCCGCCATTCTGGTTGAGAAGCGCAAACGGGCGTGCCGTCCTGTCACCTGCTTTGAAGGCGAGATTCGGCAGGTACTCAGCAATCTGGTTGGCAACGCCATCGACGCGATGCCCCACGGAGGTCGCCTGCTGATCCGCAGCCGCGACGCCACTGACTGGCGTACCGGCCGTAAAGGCATCGTCCTTACCGTGGCGGATACCGGCGGCGGCATCTCCCCTGTAGATCGAGCGCGCATCTTTGAAGCCTTCTTTACGACCAAAGGCATTGCGGGCACTGGCCTTGGCCTCTGGATCAGCGCTGAGATCGTCGCGCGCCACCAGGGACGCATCCTCCTCCGCAGCGGTCAGCAACCGGAACTCCACGGCACCATCTTCGGCCTCTTCCTCCCCTACAAAACCGAAGCCATCCAGGCCGCCTGAACGGCTTCCTTAGTCAGGGGCCACTTACTCGACCGTCACACTCTTGGCCAGGTTTCGTGGCTGATCCACATCGCACCCGCGCCGCACGGCGATGTGGTACGCCAGCAGTTGCAGCGGCACTACCTCCAGCAACGGCAGCAGCAGCTCCGGAGCCTGCGGGATGTGGATCGTATGCTCCACCAGCCCGGTAATCTCGTGGTCACCCTCGATGGCAATGGCGATCACCCGCCCGCTGCGCGCCGTCACCTCCTGGATGTTCGAGAGCGTCTTCTCGTACTTCAGCACCGACGACGCGTCGTGGGGGTCCTTGGTTGCGATGCACACCACGGGCAGCGTCTCGTCGATCAGCGCGTTCGGCCCATGCTTCATCTCGCCCGCCGGGTAGCCTTCCGCGTGGATGTAGCTGATCTCCTTGAGCTTCAGCGCGCCTTCGAGCGCAATGGGGTAGTGGATGCCCCGTCCTAGAAACAGAAAGTCCCGCGCCGTCGAGAAGCTCTTCGCCAGCGTGCAGCACTGGTCGTCGACCGACCGCAGGATCTCCTCGACCTTCCCTGGAACCAGCGACAGCTCCTCGACCAGCTTCTTTGATTCCGCGAGCGTGATCGTTCCCCGCACCTGCGCCACATGCAGCGCGAAGATAAAAAGCGCCGTGAGCTGCGCCGTAAACGCTTTTGTGCTGGCGACGCCGATCTCCGGCCCGGCGTTGGTGGTGATCGTTCCCTGCGCCTCGCGCGTGACCGCCGCGCCCACCACGTTGCAGATCGCGAGCGTCTTCGATCCCTTGGCGATCAGCTCCCGCTGGGCCGCGATGGTGTCGGCCGTCTCGCCGGATTGTGTAATCAGCAGCCCAATTGCCTTCGGATCGGCGATCGGGTCGCGATACCGGTACTCGCTCGCGTAGTCCACCTCGACCGGCAGCCGCGCCAGCCGCTCGATCATGAACTTGCCCGCGAGGCCGGCGTGCCAGCTCGTTCCGCACGCGGCGATGGTGATCTGGCTGGCCGTCTTGAAGTCTTCGGCGGTGACCTGCATCTCCTCTAAAAACACCTGGCCGGTATCGAGCGAGACCCGCCCCAGCGTCGTGTCGCGGATCGCCCGCGGCTGCTCGTTGATCTCCTTGAGCATGAAGTGCTTGTACCCGGCCTTCTCGGCCATAATCGGGTCCCAAAGTATCCGCTGGACCTTCAACGGCAGCGGCTTGCCCGCGAAGTCCGTCAGCGTCACGCCGGAGGTCGTCAGCACCGCCACCTCGCCATCCGCCAGAAAGTGGATGTTCCGCGTATGGTGAAGAATCCCCGGAACGTCCGACGCCAGGAAGTACTCCCCCTCGCCGATCCCGATCACCGCCGGCGGCCCCATCCGCGCGGCCACCAGCTTGTCCGGCTCGTGCGCGCTCAGCACCCCGATGGCGAACGCCCCTGTTAGCCGCTTCACCGCACGGCGCACGGCTTCTTCGAGCGGAATCGCGGGCGTACCCGACCGCACCACCGCCTCCGAACTGTTCACCTCAACGGTCCGCATCCCAGCCGCCTGTGCGGGCGACCCCGCCAGCTCCAGCTCATCCTGAATGACGTGCGCGATGATCTCGGTGTCCGTCTCCGACTGGAACCTGTGCCCCTTCGCCGCCAGCGCCGACTTCAACGCCAGGTAGTTCTCGACGATGCCGTTGTGCACCACCACCAGCGTGCCCGAGCCATCCCGATGCGGATGCGCGTTCTCCTCCGTCGGTCGGCCATGCGTCGCCCATCGTGTATGCCCAATGCCGAAGCTGCCTTCGATCGGCGACTCGGCGATCACCTTCTCTAGATTCCTGAGCTTGCCTGGAGCGCGCCGCAACAGCAGCCCCGCCGGTCCGCCCGCTACCGCGATCCCGGCCGAGTCGTACCCTCGGTACTCCAGCCGCCGCAGCCCTTCAACGATGATGGAGACGGGGTCCTTCGCGCCAATCACACCCACAATTCCGCACATGGCTTCAGTGTAGCGCGGCCAACGGCGCACCTCCGAGGCGTCTGCGGCATCCTCCCAGTGTTCCTACGGGCGCTTGAACCAGCCGCCGTACTTCTCAGTCAGCGCCGCGGCTTCGGGTGGACCCCAGCTGCCAGGTTCATAGATGTGAACAGGCGTTTCCTGATGAAGGATAGGATCGAGGATGCGCCAGGATTGCTCCACATAATCCTGACGGGCGAAGCGCCGCTGATCGCCCTCGATGGCATCTTCAAGAAGCTCTTCGTAAGGAAGCATGTCTTCCGCGCGGGGCTGGGTGGCGGCAAGGAGTTCGACGGGGTGGCCGTCGAAGCCGCGACCCTGGTTTTGCTCGAGTGCGCCAATGGCGATCTTGACGTCAGGGCTGACTTTGAAGCGGATATAGTTTGCTGGCGGCGGCTCGGAGGAGAAGATGGCAGGTGGCTGACGAAGCCGCGCGACGATGTGGGTGGAGGTAGTGGCGAGCGACTTTCCTGTGCGGATGAAGAAGGGAACGCCCTTCCAACGCCAGGAGTTGAGGAAGAGGCGGAGCGCGACAAAGGTCTCGACCTGGGAATCGGCGGCGACGCCCGGGACGGCGGTATAGCCGCGGAACTGTCCACGGACAACATCTTCAGGGCGGATGGGCTGGATGGCGCGAAGCACTTTCACGCGCTCATCGCGAACGAGCTCCATGTCGACTCCCGGCGGTGGCTCCATGGCGATGTTTGAGAGCAGCTGCATGATGTGGTTCTGGACGACGTCGCGGATAGCACCGACGCCATCGTAGAACGCGCCACGGCCCTGAATGTCGAAGCTCTCGGCCATGGTGATCTCGACAGACTGGACATGGTGGCGATTCCAGATCGGCTCGAGAAAGGAGTTGGCAAAGCGGAAGTAAAGGAGGTTCTGGACGGCGTTCTTACCAAGATAGTGATCAATGCGAAAGACGTTCTCCTCGGCAAAGTAGGAGTTCACAGTCTTGCTGAGCTCCATCGCCGACGGCAGATCGTGACCGAACGGCTTTTCGATGACGATGCGGGCTCCTTCGGCGCAACGGGCGTCCTCGAGTTGCTTCATGACGACTTCGAAGAGAAATGGAGGAATCGCCAGATAGTGAATAGGGTGTTTCGCGTTGCCGAGTTCCTGCCGGACCTGCTGAAAGGTGCTGGGATCGGCGTAGTCGCCGTCCACGTAGCAGAGGCGATCGAGGAGCTTGGGAAAGCCGACAGGATCGAGGCCTCCGTAGGTGGTGACGCTCTGGCGCGCGCGCTCTTTCAGCTGGTCGAGGGTCCATCCGGATTTCGCCACGCCGATGACCGGGCCCGGGAGCTTGTCGCGTTTGGCAAGGCGTTGGAGTGAGGGAAAGATCTGTTTGTAAGCCAGATCGCCGGTCGCGCCGAAGAAGACGAGAGCGTCCGAGGGGATGGTGTCGGCAGGAGTGGCAGGGGACATCACGGTCATAGTTCTCTTGTGATGCCGACAGCGCAGCTTATGGTCCATGCGGGCATCTTGAAGATAGAGTTACGCCTCCTATTGTGTTGGAGATCCCCTACATGGCACGTCCGTATTGGTCAGGGCAACTGCGTATCTCGCTGGTGGCGTTCGGCGTCAAGCTGTTTACTGCTACGGAGGCAAAGAGCGAGATACGGTTTCATCAACTGAGCCGCACCACGGGCGAGCGGATCAAGTATCAGAAGACGGTCGGCGGCGCGGATGCTGGCGGTTCGGGTGAGCCAGCAGCGACGCAGGTAGGGATGTCCGACATTGTGAAAGGTTATGAGTATCGCAAAGGCGAGTACATCCGGATTGAACCCAGGGAGATCGAAAACCTGCGAGTGCCGTCGAAGACGACCATCGACCTGACGCAGTTTGTGGATGTGGACGAGGTCGATCCGGAGTTCTTCGAGAAGCCCTACTTTGTGACTCCGGAGAACGACGCGCAGACAGAGGCCTTTGCGGTGGTGCGGAAGGCGTTGGCCGAAACGAAGAAGATTGCGCTGGGCAAGATCGCATTTGGCGGTCGAGAGCACCTGGTGGCGATTGCACCTTCGGGGGACGATGCGATGCCCGGGATGATGGCGTACACGATGCGGTATGCGGAGGAGTTGAAGAAGCGCGGAGAGTTCTTCGCCGAGATTAAGAAGGTGGCTGTCGATGAGGACCAGCTGGATTTGGCCAAGGAACTGATCAAGCGCAAGGCTTCAAAGTTCGAGCCGGAAAAGTTTCACGATGAGTATGAGGCCGCGCTGCGTGCGATGGTAGAGGCCAAGGTGAACAACGTAGCTCCGGCTGAAGAAGAAGCGCCGGCGCCGAAGTCGGGCAAGGTGATTAATCTTATGGACGCGCTGCGGAAGAGTGTGCAGAGTGACTCTGGCAAGGGCGCGGCTCCGCAGGAGGCCCCGGCGGTTGCCGTGAGCAAAAAGAAGGCGTCGGCGAAGGGGATCGCGCTGGTAAAGGATGAGAAGCCAAAGGCGAAGACGCGGAAGACTGCCTAGCGGTTGGAGTCTTCGAGAATGATCAAGAAAAAGGCAAAGACGAACGTACAGATCACGCCTGCTGACGCCGTGGATACGCAGCTGGCGCGGTACCGGTCGATGCGCGACTTTACCGTGACAGCGGAACCGTCCGGCGGCGGCAAGACGGAGGCAAAGCAAGGGCAGCCTTTCGTCATCCAGAAGCATGCGGCGACACGCCTGCACTACGATTTCCGGCTGGGATGGAACGGCGTCCTGAAGAGCTGGGCTGTCGCCAAGGGTCCCAGCTATGTCGTCAAGGACAAGCGGCTGGCGGTGGAGGTGGAAGATCATCCGATGGAGTACGGCGGGTTTGAGGGCATCATTCCCAAAGGGCAATACGGCGGCGGCACGGTGTTGGTCTGGGACCAGGGGACGTGGGAGCCTCAGGAAGGCCATACGGATGTAGACGCAGGGTTGCGGGAAGGCTCGCTGAAGATTGTTATGCGTGGCACCAAGATGCATGGCAAGTGGGCATTGATCCGTATGGGGGGCAAGGCGGCGCACGAGGGAAAGCCGAACTGGCTGTTGATCAAGGAGCATGACGAGTTTGAACGGACTGCGGCTGTGCCTTGCATTACGGACGAGGCGCCGGACAGTGCCGTCACCGGCCGGACGCTGGAGGAGATCGCCAGGAGCGAGGACCATGTCTGGAACTCGAGGGAGACAGCTGGCACAGGACAGGCCTGGTATCGGAAAGAGGAGCAGGAACGGAAGAAGACCCAGGTTCGCCCCAACAGTGACAGAACACACATACCAGGGCGACGGCACGACGCAACGGAGGCGCTGCCGGAGTTTGTCGCTCCACAGCTGGCCACGCAGGCAGTTGAGGCTCCTGCGGGCGCAGGATGGTTGCATGAGCTGAAGCTGGATGGCTATCGCGTGCAGGCACGGAAAGAAGGAAGAGACGTCCGGTTGCTGACGCGGACCGGGTTGGATTGGACGCACCGGATGAAGGCGGTCGCCGCAGCCGTGTCGAAGTTGACAGACGATACGCTGCTGCTCGACGGCGAAGTGGTGGTGTTGCGGGAAGACGGAACGACGAGCTTTGCGGATCTGCAGGCCGCGTTTCAGGATGGAGCGCACAAGCCGCTGACGTACTTCGTCTTCGATTTGCTCCACCGTAACGGCTCGAATATGCGGGATCTGCCTTTGTTGGAGCGCAAAGGGATGCTGGCTGAGGCGCTTGCCGGGACTGCCGAGACAGTACAGATCAGCGAACATCTGGATACCGGCGGCGGTGCGATGTTCCGGAAGGCGTGCGAGCTCCATGCCGAGGGGATCATCTCCAAGCGTGCCGGAGCTAAGTACACGAGCGGTCGTACCAGTGACTGGTTGAAGCTGAAATGCGTGCGCGAGCAGGAGTTTGTGATCGGCGGATTTACGTTGCCGGAGAAGAGCCGCAAGGGAACGCAAGCGATTGGGGCGCTGCTGCTCGGCTACTACCAGGGAAAACGGCTGGTGTATGCGGGGCGCACAGGAACGGGATTCACAGCCAGGACGCACCGCGCGATGCGGGAGAAGCTCGATGCGCTACGGGCTCAGGCTTGTCCGTTTGACAGGCCGCCTGCGGAGGCACGGCGTGGGGCAGTCTGGGTCACGCCGGATCTGGTTGCGCAGGTGAACTTTGCAACCTGGACGGCCGACAACCTGGTGCGGCAGGCGTCATTCAAGGGACTGCGCGAGGACAAGGCGGCAGGCGACGTACGTAAGGAAGAGGCCGTATCGACGCCCGACGTGATCCAGAACGTGGCAGCGGAGGCGGAACGCAGAACCGCTTCGGAAGGAACAAGCCGGGGAAGTACCAGCGACGGT
The DNA here is from genome assembly GCA_965215415.1 of Acidobacteriaceae bacterium. Lineage (GTDB taxonomy): Bacteria > Acidobacteriota > Terriglobia > Terriglobales > Acidobacteriaceae > Edaphobacter. The sequence goes on from CBDCDQ010000009.1 coordinate 133,618, forward strand.
GGTCGCCTGGAGCAAGCTCCGGTGCGGCTGACACACCCTGACAAGGTTGTGGACACGGTCTCGGGGCTGACGAAGAGGGGGCTGGCCGATTACTACTGGGCAGTGGCCGAGCGGATGCTGCCGCATGTGGCAGGCAGGCCGCTGTCCCTGGTGCGGTGTCCTGAAGGAAGCGAGAAGCCCTGCTTCTTCCAGAAGCATACCAACGTCATGTTGTCGGCCGGCATTGCGTCGGTCAATGTGCCAGACAAGAAAACGGGCAAGATGGAGCCCTTTATTACCCTCTCGACGGCGGAAGCGCTGGCAGGACTCGCGCAGATGGGGGTGCTGGAGGTGCATCCGTGGGGATCGCGGAACGAAGATCTGGAGCATCCCGATCGGCTGACCATCGACCTCGATCCAGATGAGGCTATCGCCTGGGAGGTGCTGGCAGAAAGCGCAGACGAGGTGCGCGGACGATTGAAGAAGCTCGGCTTGAAGAGCTTTCTGAAGACGACCGGCGGCAAGGGACTTCACGTTGTCGTGCCCATTCTGCCGGGCTACGACTGGGCTACGATCAAGCGGTTTGCACATGGGTTGGTCCTCGATCTGGAGAAGCGTCACCCGTCGCGGTACCTGACGAAGATGTCCAAGGCTGCGCGGAAGGGGAGGATATACCTCGACTACTTGCGCAACGAGCGAGGAGCGACGGCGGTAGCGGCTTACTCGCCGCGAGCACGGGCGGGTATGGCGATCTCCTTGCCGCTCGAGTGGAACGAGTTGAGAACGGCAGAACGACCGGTGTTCCGAGTGGCAGAGTTTTCCGCCTGGCGCGAGCGGCTCGGGCGCAATCCCTGGCGCGGGATCGCCAGGGTCGACCAGAAGCTGAGCGCCGCAATGCTGACCGAGGTAGGCGTGCAGGTGGATACCGCATACGACATGTCGCAAAAGCGAGACTCTCGGCACGCGATCGATAAGGGAGTTTGATCCTGCTCAAGGAGGTGCAAGGCGTAGCTAAGGGGCGGTCCGGGGAGTTCTACAATTGAACCATGGTTGTCGCGGAGTGTTCGATCGAGCAGGTACGTGCCGTGGTCAGGGCCGGTGGACGCGTCAGCCGCGACGAAGCACGCTGGTTGTGGGAGAACGCGACCGACGCAGAAATGCGTGAGCTGGCGATGGCCGTTCGGGGCCGGTTCCATGCGCCGGACCGTTGTACCTACATGATCATGCGGATCATCAACTACACCAATGTATGTGTAGCGCAATGCGATTATTGCGCGTTCTACCGGCTGCCGGGAGAGGAGGGCGGCTATGTCATGGCGCAGGAGGAGGTCTTCCGCAAGCTGGATGAGCTGCTGGTGCTTGGCGGCGACCTCGCAGCGTTCAACGGAGGCTTCAATCCACACCTGCCGCTCGATTACTACTGCGACCTCTTTCAGGCGATCCGGCAACGATACGGAGAGCGGCTTGAGTTTTATGCGCTGACGATTGCAGAGTTCATGTACCTGTCCGATCATGCAAAGCTGAGTTACTCAGAGACAGCTGAGCGATTCAAGGCGGCTGGTGTGCGCTGGATAACGGGCGGCGGATCGGAGATCCTGACTGAGAGCTTTCGCAAGCGGCACAGCAAGTTCAAGTACACGGTCGCGGCCTATTTCGAAGCACAGCGCGCAATCGTCGAGTCTGGACTGAAGACGACGGCGACGATGGTGATTGGTTTCGACGAGACCCTGGAAGAGCGGCTGGAGCATCTCGAGCGAACGCGCCAGTTCCACGACGAGACGAACGGCTTGGCCAGTTTTCTTTGCTGGACGTACAAGCCTTACTTCACACAGATCGGCGGAATCGAAATAGGCACAGCGGAGTACCTGCGGCATCTCGCGCTGTGCCGTATCTACCTCGACACTGTGCCGCGGGTGAGGACGTCCGTGCTGACGCAGAACGAGCGGGCCCTGGAAGGGCTGAGCTATGGGGCGGACGACTTTGATCTGCCCATTGAAGATGAAGTCACTCAAAAGGCAGGAGCGACGATCAGCCTGAACTTCGAGCGGGTACTGCATGTGGCGCGTGAGCTGGGGTTTACACCGGAGTACCGCCATGTAGCGGGTTCGGCTTCGTAGCTAGAGCTGAAAGAGAAGCCAGCCGCCCTCCACCCGGACGAGGGTGTAGCGGACGAGTGTAGGCAGAGCGGGCGCGGGTGCAGGAGCCGTCCGGAGAAGATCGGACGCGAGAAGCTCCACCGGCCCGGCAGTGTCCTTTGCCGTGTTCTTGAAGGAGGCGCTCTGAACGGGAAGGACCGGATGCGTCCTATGCGTCCTTGCCTTGCGAGCCGGCCTTGAAGTCTCCTTCAGACTAGTGCGCACCAGGCGTGGAGCAGCCGTTCCGGCGTACTGTACAGGAGGCCCACTGCGCGTCGAAATCCACGTCTCCGGAGCCAGTTGAGGCGCAATCGGGATTGTGGCGAGCGCTCCCGGTGATGCTGCAAAGGACACCATCTGAGGGCAGCGTGAGAGTTCCGCAGAGCCGCTTAGCAGGAGCGCGGCCCCAGTGCTGGTCAGGATGAGGTTCTGCCATTTGGACCAGGTACGCGGGGCGCAGAGGATGCTGGCAACGCGGCGAGCGAGTTCAGACTGGCGTCCCAGAAAGCTCAAGGCAAGGCTTAGCTGGCGGCGGTCAAGACCGTGTTCCGCCAGCCGGGCGAGGCAGGTGGCATACAGGCGCGGTGCCCGGGTCCGGCGAACGACGCCTTCGTCGCAGGCAAGCTCTCGTTCCAGGCAGAGGCGGCGCTCAATCCAGTGCAGTGCCGGGTTGAGAGGGAAAACGACCAAAGCGACTTTTTGGAGGAGGTTCAGCCAGTCGTCCCGGCGGTGCAGGTGTTCGAGCTCGTGAAGAATAATCTGTTCCAGCTCGGGTGCCGTGAGCTGGTCGAAGAGCCAGGCAGGAATGAGAATCCGCGGATGGAAGAAGCCGATCACGCCGGGGCGGTCCAGTTGGGTGGTCGTACAGAGCTGTGCTCGTCTGTGGAGGCGAAGGAGGTTGGTTAAAGAGGCATCTACGAAAACAGGGGCCGCCTGCTGACTGAGGGAGCGAAGGCGAAGGGCGTTGCGGATTAGACCGGCAGCGCGGGTAAGGGAGAGTGCGAACCAAAGGGCGGCGAGTGCGAAGCTCCACCCCGAGTCGAGCTGAATTGCCGTGGAGGAAACAGGCGCGGCGACGGACAGATGCAGCAGGCAAAGGATCAGAAGGGCAATAGCCCAGAACGTGAAGCGGAGAGCTGCAGCCATGCGAGGAAGGACCCGCAGGCCGCAGGCAGCGATGCATACCAGCGCGAGACCCTGCCAACATGTGGTGAACAGAATAGGACCGGCTGCACGACCAAAGAGGCCCGCCGCTTCCAGGCCCGCCTTGATCATGAGGGGGACGAGGGTCATCAGGGGGACGAGGGTCATCGGTTCGTCTCCTGTTCGTCAGGCGCGGCAGCTGCGATGGCCGCCTGGATACGGTTGAGTTCTTCGCGGGTCAGGCTTTCTTCAGCCAGGAGGGACAGGAGCAGCTTTTCCCGGGAGTTGCCAAAGAAGCGGCTGAGCATATGACGAATCTCGGAGCGGCTGGCTTCGTGCTCGGCCACACAAGGGCTGTACAGGTAGCCGCGGCCCTCCTGCCGGTGAATGACGTAGCCTTTTTGTTCAAGAATGCGGACCGTGGTCAGAACGGAGTTGTACGCGAGCGGGGCACTGGCTGGCATGGCGGCGACCAGATCACCGACTGCGGACTCCCCGCGAAGCCAAAGAATCTTCATGAGCCGGAGTTCGGCCTCGGTAAGCGTGATGGAGGGCCGGGGCGGCATAAAGATCAGACGCACCGCGGATCGCTTTCGTTACAGGCCGGCGGGTGTCGCTCTCAGGAAGTCCTCGAGGGAGCGGCGGGGGCAGGTCTGACTCTGCCCCTGCCCCGCGTGCAGAGTCAGCCGATGAAGCTGACCGTTGTGGTTTGGCTGCCGATGGTAGTCGACGTGAGGGTTTTACCCTGGCCGACGATGTTGATGATGTCGCCGGTAAGAGGGTTGGCCGAGGCACCGTTCGGTCCGCAGGCAATCGCCGAGGTGAAGGTAACCGGAGTGAACCTGGGCAGGGAGGACTTGGGTTCGCCGCCGTCCGGAGCTTCCACGATCCATTCATAGCTGCTGCCGCTGAAGTTTGCACCCGGAGGCGGGGCCAGTGTGATCGAGAAGTGTTGTCCCGTGGTCTGATTGGCAAAGTACAGGGTCCCAGCCGTATTGTTATTGACGTATTGCACGGAGCAGTAGACCTGCTGACCAGGACTGACATCGAAGTTGGCGATGTTGGTCTGCCAGACATAGCCGGGCGATCCGGCGACTGGTGTGGAGTACCACTCGTACCAGGCGACATAGCTGGCGACCCCGGCGGCGTTCACGCGCTGTTGGATGCCCGCTTGCAGCACGTCATTGGAGTTGAAGAATCCATCGATACCGATCCAGGACGAAGAGTTCCATCCGCCCTCGGTGCCCTGCGCTTCGGTCGGCTTGCTGACAGTAGGGATGTGCCAGTAGCCGATTACGCCCGTCCACTTGCCGGTCCTTCCGCCCGCGCCTGCCCACATGGAGCTTGTATAGGTGCCGTCGGTATGCTTCTGCGGGACCTGAGTCAGGCGGTGGGTTACACCGATCTGCGGCACAGAGTGAGGCACGATACGGTCCTTCTCGAGCCAGGTGCGGCTGAAGAACGTGTTCCACGCGGCGTGGATCTCAGGCGTATCCGTCTCCGTGGGCTTACGCCAAAGCAGACCGTAGCGGATAAGGTCAAGCTGGCTCGCGGCCTTTGGGTCGAAGTTCGCTGGAGGAGCGGGAGTGGCATACGCCCCGGGAAGGTTCGTGGGGATCACGGTAAAAGGCATCTTCTGGCGGAAGGCTGCAAGATCGTGGGTGAAGGGATGAGCGGTTTCCTGAACAAGTGTCTCGTCGAGGTGGATGGTTTCGGGGTGGGTGATGACGGCTTCCGGCATGGCAGTTCTCCTTGAGAAGTTGTAGGCCTTGCGTTCGGGGGAGCGTCACGGCCTTACACCACCATCGTGTGCCGAAGTTCCCAAGCGTTGCACCCGGAGGAACCACGGACCACGGTAAGATGCCACCTGGACGCGGCTTCATCCTGAGGCCGCAGCGCGACAAACATGGAAGCTCCGAGGCGCGTTGCAACTTTATAGCCCATTCGCATCGTCCATAGGCTTGCCGGGCCCAACGCTTTGACCTTGTAGGCGGAGACTTCCAAGCAACCGGCTATTGGAGTGCGTCAGCCTTCTACAAAGAGGAATCGACTGTGTCACCTGCATCAGACGAGCAATCTCCCATGGGGCCGGATCATCAGCAGCCCGCACTCCCTCCTGAACACGAGACTGTTACTCGCGGGAGTCGAGGTATCCGTGTGCTCGTGTGGGTACTCTTGCTGCTGATCTTTGCGGGCGCGTTCTACTTCATCCTGCACCGTAAGAACGACCCGAACGCCGCTGCTGCTGGCGGACCGCCACGTCGAGGGCCTGGAGGAGCGCCGGTAACGCTGACTACAGCAACGGCGCAACGGGGAAATATAGGCGTCTATCTGGACGCGATCGGGACGGTCACGCCCGTGTATACAGCGTCCATCACAAGCCAGGTCAACGGGCAGGTTCTGGCCGTCCACTATAAAGAGGGCCAGCTGGTGCGCAAGGGGACGCCCCTGATCGATATCGACGACCGCCTGTACCGGGCGACGTTGCTGCAAGCACAGGGTGTGCTCGACCGCGACTCGAACGTGTTGGCGCAGGCGCAGATGAACCTTGAGCGTTATCGCGCGGCCTGGGCACGGAATGCTATTCCCAAGCAGACACTGGACGACCAAGAGAAGATCGTCCTGCAGGATCAAGGCTTGGTGAAGACGGATCAGGGTACCGTGCAGTTCGATCAGGTGCAGGTGAGCTATTGTCACATTGTTTCCCCGATTGCCGGGCGTGTGGGGCTGCGGCTGATCGACCCCGGCAACATCGTGACGGCGAATGGAGCGACGGTACTGGCCGTGGTGACGCAGGTGCAGCCTGTTACGGTGATCTTTACGCTGGCTGAAGACAGCCTCAATCAGGTCGCACCTCAATTGGCCAGGCGCGCCCGGTTGACGGTGGATGTATTCGATCGGGCGGCCTTGAAGAAGATCGCAACAGGAACGCTGCTCTCGCTCGACAACCAGATTGATACGACAACGGGCACGGTGAAGGCGCGGGCACAATTCCCGAACAAGGATATGAGCTTGTACCCGAATGAGTTCGTGAACACCCGTCTGCTGGTGAGGACGCTTGAAAACGCGACGCTGCTTCCATCGTCAACGATCCAGCACAACGGCCAGGCCGCCTTTGTGTATGTCGTGCAGGATGGTATCGCGCACATGAAGTCAGTAAAGCCTGGCGTGTCGGACGGCGGCAACACGCAGGCAGAAGGCGTCAACCCCGGCGACGTGCTGGCGAACAGCGGTTTTGAAAAGCTGACAGACAATGCGAAGGTGACGGTCGCGAGCCGGCCGGCGAATGGCGGCAAGGGCGGCGCAGGTACGGGGAGCGACGCGCCTTGAGTCCGTCGCGCCCTTTTATTCTGCGGCCAGTGGCGACTTCCCTGCTGATGGCTGCGATCCTGCTGGCCGGGATCGTCGGGTATACGCAGCTGCCGGTCTCGGCACTCCCGGAGGTCAGCTACCCGACCATTCAGGTGCTCACGTTCTATCCCGGTGCAAGCCCTGATGTCGTGGCCACGACGGTCACAGCTCCACTCGAGCGGCAGTTCGGCCAGCTGCAAGGCTTGAGCCAGATGACCTCATCGAGCTCCGGCGGCAACTCTGTCGTGGTGTTGCAGTTCAATCTTTCGCTTGATATCGACGTGGCGGAGCAGGAGGTGCAGTCGGCGATCAACGCGGCACAGAGCTTTCTTCCCGCCAACCTTCCCTCGCCCCCGATCTACAGCAAGACCAATCCTGCGGACGCGCCCGTCCTGACGCTGGCAATTACTTCGAAGACCATCCCTTTGTCTCAGGTAGAGGATCTGGTCGACACGCGGCTCGCGCCGAAGATTTCGCAGCTCTCCGGGGTTGGGCTGGTGTCGATCAGCGGAGGGCAGAAGCCAGCCGTGCGCATCCAGGCCAACCCTGCCGCGCTCGCGTCGTTCGGCGTAAACCTGGAAGACCTGCGGACGGCGGTGTCGAGCTCAAGTGTCAACGCGGCGAAGGGCAACTTCGACGGGCCGAAGCAAAACTATCAGATTGACGCGAACGATCAGCTGATCACGAGCAAGGACTATAAGAAGGTGGTCGTGGCCTTCCGCAACGGCGCGCCCATCATGCTGACGGATGTGGCGACCATCATCGACGGGGTCGAAAATACCAGTCAGGCTGCGTGGATGAACCAGACGCCAGCCATCATTCTCAACGTGCAGCGGCAGCCAGGCGGCAATACCATCTCCGTCGTCAAGAGCATCAAGAAGCTGCTGCCGCAGCTTGAAGCAAATCTGCCCCAGGGCATCGAGGTCACGACGCTCACCGACCTGACGACGCCGATTCAGGCATCGGTCGACGACGTCGAGTTCGAGCTGCTGCTGACCATCGCCCTTGTCGTCACGGTCATCTTTCTGTTTCTGCGGAACCTCTACGCAACCATTATTCCCAGTGTGGCGGTGCCGCTGTCGCTGGTCGGAACCTTCGCAGCGATGTACGCGCTGGGCTATTCGCTCGACAACCTGAGCCTGATGGCGCTAACGATTTCGACTGGGTTCGTGGTGGACGACGCCATTGTGATGGTTGAGAACATCTCCCGCTATCTCGAAGAGGGTGACCCCCCGATGGAAGCCGCGCTCAAGGGAGCGGAGCAGATCGGCTTCACCATTTTGTCACTCACCATCTCGTTGATCGCCGTGCTGATCCCGCTGCTGTTCATGGGCGATGTCGTAGGACGGCTCTTCCGCGAGTTCGCCGTAACGCTTGCAGTCACGATCATCGTCTCTGCCGTGGTGTCGCTGACGCTCACGCCCATGATGGCTTCACGCATCCTGAAGCACGATCCGAAGGCACAGCAAGGACGGTTCTACCAGGCGTCAGAGCGGGTCTTCGAACGAGCCATCGCCTTCTACGGCAGGACGCTGCGCGTGGTGTTGCAGTTCCAGACGATTACGCTGCTGGTCGCATTGACGACGCTGGGTCTGACGATCTTTCTCTACATCATCATCCCGAAGGGCTTTTTTCCGGTACAGGACACAGGCGTAATCCAGGGTATTACCCAGGCTCCGCAGACCATCGCGTCGCCTGCCATGGCCGGCAAGCAGCAGGAGCTAGCCAAGGTGATCCTGCAAGATCCTGCAGTCGAGAGCATTTCGTCGTTTATCGGCGCGGACGGCACGAACACGACGACCAACAGCGGACGCATCTCCATCAACCTCAAGCCGCTGGAGCAGCGCGACCTCAGTGCGGCGAATGTGATCCGGCGGCTTCAGACCAGGGTTGCGGACGTCCAGGGTATTGAAATCTTTATGCAGCCCGTGCAGAACATTACAGTGGACGACCGGGTGAGCCGGACGCAATACCAGTACACGCTTGAAGACCCCGATCAAGCCGAGCTGAACGACTGGACAGCGCGGTTTGTGGCCAAGCTGAAGGAGCTGCCGGAGCTGGAGGATGTAGCGACCGACCAGCAACTGGGCGGCAACGCCGTGTCGCTGGTGATCGATCGGGCTACGGCGTCGCGGCTGGGCATTGCGCCCGCAACCATCGATCAAACGCTCTATGACGCCTTTGGGCAAAGGCAGATCAACACGATGTACACGCAGCTCAATCAGTATCACGTGATACTCGAGACAGAGCCGCAGTTTCAGGCCGATCCGAAAAAGCTCGATCAGATCTACATCCAGTCGAACGCAGCAACAGGAACGAGCGGTGCCGGCGGCTCGAGCTCGTCCGGGCGTGGATCGACCTCGGCGGGGTCAAATGCGCTGACCACGTCGCCCCTGTACACCACGTCGGCTGGAACGTTTACCGCTCCTGCGAATGCGCTCTTCGGGTCGGCGACTTCCACGACATCGCGTGGGTCGGTGTCGGCCGGTACAACCACAGGAAGCATCAGCAATCGTGTACCGCTGAGCGCATTCTCGCACTTCGAAGAGACGACGGAGCCGCTCTCGATCACGCACCAGGGCCAATTCCCAGCCATTACGGTGTCGTTCAACCTTGCGCCGAACGCCGCCCTCAAGGGTGCTATCGATGCGATTACCCAGGTGCAGAAGGACATGAAGATGCCCGCCAGCGTGCAGGCCGACTTTCAAGGTACTGCCGCCAGCTTCCGCAACTCGCTCTCCAACGAGCCGCTGCTGATCCTGGCCGCGCTGGTGACGGTCTATATCGTCCTCGGCGTGCTCTATGAGAGCTTCATCCACCCCATAACCATCCTCTCGACGCTACCGTCGGCGGGTGTGGGCGCGTTCCTTTCGCTGATCCTGTTCCATCAGGATCTCAGCGTCGTCGCCATCATCGGCATCGTGCTCCTGATCGGCATCGTAAAGAAGAACGGCATCATGATGGTGGATTTCGCACTCGAAGCTGAGCGCAATCACGGCAAGACTTCGACCGAAGCCATCTACGAGGCCTGCCTGCTGCGCTTCCGGCCGATCATGATGACGACAATGGCGGCGCTGCTGGGCGGTCTGCCGCTCGCGTTTGGTCACGGCATTGGGTCGGAGCTGCGCCGACCGTTGGGCATCTCGATGGTCGGCGGCTTGCTGCTGAGCCAAGTGCTGACCCTCTACACGACTCCCGTCATCTATATCTTCTTCGACAATCTCGCGCAGCGCTTCTCCCGCAAGCCGTCGCACCCGCAAACGGGCAATGAGCCGGTGAGCGCTCCGGCCAATTCCCAGGCGCACGCATGAACATCTCCGCGCCCTTCATCCATCGGCCTGTGGCGACGACGCTTCTGACGGTCGCGATCGCCATCGCGGGAGCCATCGCGTACACGGTGCTGCCGGTGTCGCCGCTGCCGCAAGTGGATTTCCCAACCATCTCAGTCAATGCCAGCCTGCCGGGAGCGAGCGCGGAGATCATGGCCTCCTCGGTCGCCACCCCGCTTGAACGGCAGCTGGGCCACATCGCGGGCGTCACGGAAATGACCTCGTCGAGCAGCCTCGGAACCACTGGCATCACCATCCAGTTCGATCTAAGCCGAGACATCGACGGCGCGGCGCGCGATGTGGAGGCGGCGATCAACGCAGCGCGAACGTATCTTCCCGCGAACCTGCCCGGAAACCCGACGTACCGCAAGGTGAATCCGGCGGACGCGCCGATCATGATCCTCGGGCTGACGAGCGACAAGTACGGGCCAGACAAGCTGTACGACGAAGCCTCGACTGTCATCCAGCAGAAGATCTCGCAGATCGCAGGCGTGGGGCAGGTGAATCCCGGAGGCGGCGCGCTCCCTTCCGTGCGTGTTGAGGTGAACCCCACCAAGCTCGCCGGTTACGGCCTGACCATGGCGAACATCCAGTCCGTGCTCAGCCTCCAGAACTCCGACCTGGCGCGCGGACAAATCTCGGACGGCAACACGACCGCAGACATTGTGGCGAACGGGCAGATCTCGCACGCCGAGGACTACAAGCCCCTCATTCTTGGCTACAACCATGGCGCGGCTGTCCGGCTGGACGATGTTGCGGACGTCCTGGATTCAGTACAGAACATCCGCACAGCGGGCTACCTCAATGGCAAGCGCGCTGTGACCCTGATCATCTTCCGGCAGCCCGGTGCGAACATCATCGAGACTGTAGACCGGATCACGGCGGCGCTTCCCTCGATTAAGGCGTCCATCCCAAGCGGCATCGAGACGACGGTGGTGCTGAACCGGACCACGACGATCCGGGCGTCGGTGAACGATGTAGAGCGTAGTCTGATCCTGTCGATTGTGCTCGTCATCGTCGTGGTCTTCGTCTTTTTACGGAACGGGCGGGCGACGTTGATCCCCGCTGTTGCGGTGCCGGTTTCACTGATCGGGACCTTTGCGGTCATGTATCTGTGTGGCTACTCGCTCGATAACCTTAGTCTGATGGCACTGACGATATCGACCGGCTTCGTGGTGGACGATGCCATCGTCGTCATGGAAAACATCGCCCGTCACCTCGAAGATGGCATGACGCCGATGGGTGCGACGCTGCTGGGGGCGAGGGAGATCGGCTTTACGGTGCTCTCCATCTCAATCTCGTTGATCGCAGTGTTCATTCCGCTGTTGCTGATGGGCGGGATCGTGGGCCGGCTCTTTCGCGAGTTCGCCATCACTCTTTCAACGGCCATCCTGGTATCGATGGTCATCTCGCTGACGACCACACCGATGATGTGCGCTTACCTGCTGAAAAACGAGCACGAGCGGAAGCATGGCTGGCTTTATAACAAATCGGAACGATTCTTCGAGTGGGTGCTGTCGCTATACCGGCGCAGTCTGCACTGGGTACTGGAAAACCCGGTGCTCACACTGTTCGTCCTCTTCCTGACCATCGCGCTGAATATTGTAACGATCGTCAAAATCCCGAAGGGCTTCTTTCCGCAGCAGGACACAGGCACGTTGAACGGTGGTTTGCAGGGGCCGCAGGACGCATCGTTTCCGTCCATGGACAACTCCTTGCGGCAGATCGAAGGCGTCATCAAGCAGGACCCTGCGGTGCAGAACGTGCTTGGCTTTACGGGGGGCGGTGGCACCACCAATACAGGCCAGGTCTTCGTAATCCTGAAGCCGCTGAACGTGCGGAAGACAGGCGCAGCGGAGGTCATCAACCGGTTACGACCGAAGCTGGGGAGACTGCCGGTGGCATCAGCCTTTCTGCAAGCGTCGCAGGACCTTCGCATTGGAGGGCGCGGGGGCAATGCGCAGTATCAGTACTCGATCCAGGCCGACAACATAGCCGACCTGCAGGTATGGGGCCCAAAACTGCTGAGCGAGATGCGGAAGCTGCCTGGTCTGCAGGATGTGAGTTCGGATCAGCAAAACGGGGGGTTGGACGAGCGAGTCACGTTCGACCGGGTCACGGCGGCGCGGCTCGGGCAAACGGCGCAGTCGCTCGATGCCGCACTGTACGCGCAGTTTGGCCAGTCGCAGGTGTCGGTGATCTATACGCAGCTCAACCAGTACTACGTCGTGCTGGAGGTCGCACCCCAGTACTGGCAAACGCCTGAGGGGCTTGAAAATGTGTTCTTTCACCCGGCGGGTGCGAGCAGTACGACAGCGGCGGGCAACGTGCCGCTGCTGAGTCTTGCCTCGGCGCAAACGACCACAACGCCGCTCGCGTTGAACCACACTGGCCTGTTCCCTTCCGTAACCATCTCGTTCAATCTTGCGCCGGGGGTGGCGCTTTCGGACGCTACGCTGGCCATCGACCAGATGCACCAGCGGCTGGAAACACCGTCAAGCATTCGCGGCTTTTTCGCGGGGACCTTGCAGGCCTACCAGGAGTCCTTTGCGACCGAGAAGTACCTGGTGCTGACTGCGTTGCTGGCGGTGTATATCGTGCTTGGTATCTTGTATGAAAGCCTGGTGCATCCGCTGACCATTCTTTCGACGCTGCCTTCAGCGAGCGTGGGGGCGATGCTGGCGCTGATTCTCTTCCATCAGGACCTCAACGTCATTTCCATCATTGGCATCATTCTACTGATCGGCATCGTCAAAAAGAATGCCATCATGATGATCGACTTTGCGCTGCAGGCCGAGCGCGAACAGGGAATGGACACCGAGGCGGCGATCTTCGAGGCCTGTATGCTGCGCTTCCGCCCAATCCTGATGACGACCATGGCGGCACTCTTCGGCGCGCTTCCGTTAGCCTTCGGCACGGGAACGGGCTCCGAGCTGCGGCGTCCCCTGGGGCTCACCATCGTTGGCGGGCTGATCGTCAGCCAGCTATTGACGCTCTACACGACGCCTGTGGTTTATCTCACGCTCGACAAGCTGCGCCTGCGAATACAAGGCAAAACGCGCGACGACTTCCACCCGGGCGGCGCGGTTGCCTTTCCGGCAGATTGAACGGTCTCTTATGAATGTCTTTCGCCGCACACTCGTCATCATTCCGGCACTGGCCGCGTTGTGTCTCGGCGGCTGCCGGGTCGGCCCGCTCTACACGCGGCCCGCCGCCACCGCGCAGGTGCCTCCGCCGGTGTACAAAGAATCGCCCACGCAGTTCGCCGATGCAACGGGAGATGCCGCCTGGAAGGTAGCGCAGCCCGGCGACGCCATGCTGCGCGGCAAGTGGTGGGAGGTCTACCAGGAGCCGGAGCTGAATGCGCTCGAAGACCGGTTGGAGGTTGACAACCAGAACATCAAGGTGGCGTTCGAGAACTTCATGGCCGCGCGGGCGCTGATCGCCGAAGCGCGAGCGCAGCTCTATCCCAGCGTAGGTACGGCTCCGGCGTACAGCCGTGCACAATCGTCGCGCAATCTGGGCAGCGGCGTGTCCACTACGGCTACAAACACCGGCAGCGTCGTGTCTTCGGGAGGATCGCAGACGCAGCTTGCGTCGCTGCCGTTCGACATCTCGTGGGCACCCGATCTTTGGGGGCGCGTTCGTAATCTCATCCGGGCGCAGCAATACAACGCACAACTGAGTGCGGCGGACCTGGCAAACGAGCGGCTGGTTGAGCAGGCTTCCCTCGCTATCACCTTCTTTGAGCTGCGCGGGCAGGACGCGCTGCGGGCAATCTACGACCAGACCATTGAACAGGATAAGAAGACGCTCGAGTACACGCAGGCGCAGTATGATACCGGGGTAGGCGATCGCATCTCGGTCGTCGAGGCGCAGAACACGCTGGAGCGGGCGCAGTCGCAGGCCATCAACCTGGGCATCGCGCGGGCGCAGTATGAGCACGCTATCGCGCTGCTGATCGGCACGAACGCGTCGAGCTTCTCGCTGCCCGTCAAGCCGTTGCTGCGAACGCCTCCAGCTATACCCGCTGGCGTTCCATCGCAGTTGCTGGAGCGGCGGCCGGATATTGCTGCCTCCGAACGCGCCATGGCGGCGGCCAACGCGCAGATCGGGGTCGCTTACGCCGCGTTCTATCCAACGCTGACGCTGAGCGCGACCGGCGGCTTCCAAAGCTCGAGCTTCAAGCACCTCTTCGACATCGGCAGCCGCTTCTGGTCAGTCGGACCTTCCATCTCTGAGACGATTTACGACGGCGGGCTGCGTCGCGCGACGGTCAACCAGTACATCGCCGCCTACAACGGAAATGTCGCCAGCTATCGGCAAACCGTGCTTACGGCCTTCCAGCAGGTGGAGGACTACCTAGCCACGGTGCGCCTGCTTTCGCAGCAGCTTCAGCAGCAGGAAGAGGCGGCAAAATCGGCGCAGGAGTTCGTCGATCTGGAGTTCGCGCGTTACCAAACCGGTGTCGATCCCTACGTGAACGTGGTCACCGCACAGAACACGCTGCTCGCCGACCAGCAAACCCTGGCCACGCTCCACATTCAGCAGATGACAGCCTCGGTGCAGCTCATCGAAGCGCTGGGCGGCGGATGGGATACTTCGCAGCTCCCCACGCCGACGGATGTGGCCAAGAAGCTGACGCACGCGGAGACTGTGATTCACAAGTAGGCAGGCTTGCCAGCGGAGGATGTGTGCCCTACTCTTGCCATTGCGCGGCATGGGCCGCCTGGAGGTCTCATGCGCCGTTTCCTTGTCCTTGCCTCGCTGCTGCTGGTAGTTCCGCTCTTCGCTCAGCAGGCGGAGACAGTCACGATCGACGCGCGCGGCGCAACGACGCCGTTCCCGCACTTCTGGGAGAAGATCTTCGGTTCCGGCCGCGCGGTGCTCGCGCTCCGCGACGATTACCGCAAAGACCTTGACACCGTCAAAGCCGCGACGAACTTTGAAGCCGTCCGCTTCCACGGCATCCTGAACGACGATGTCGGCCTCTACGATCCCGATCGGCAGGTAAAGAACCCCGGCCTTGCGGCGGAGAAGACGAACGACTCGATCTACAACTTCTCTTATGTTGATCAGATTTATGACGGCCTGCTGGCGCATCACGTGAAGCCGTTCGTCGAACTCAGCTTCATGCCGCAGAAGATGGCGTCCGATCCCAAATCCATCCATCCCTTCTGGTATCACCCGAACACTTCGCCGCCCAAGGATTACGCGCTCTGGGACGGCATGATGACGGCATTTGCCAAGCACCTGATCGCCCGCTATGGCATTGAGGAGGTGGCGACCTGGTACTTCGAGGTCTGGAATGAGCCAAACCTCGACTTCTGGGGTGGCAAGCCGAATCAGCCGACCTACTGGACGCTCTACGACCATACGGCGCGCGCGCTGAAAGCCGTCAGTCCGCGCCTGATCGTCGGCGGGCCGTCGACGGCGCAGGCGGCCTGGGTTGGCGAGTTCCTGGCACATACCAAGGCAGCTGGCGTGCCGGTCGACTTTGCCAGCACCCACGTCTACGGCAACGATACGCCCACCGTGCTGAACCCGCCCGAAGAAGTCTCGCGCGAGAAGCTGGTCTGCCGCGCCGTCGCCAAGGTGCACCAGGAGATCCTGAACTCGCCTTCCCCGAAGATGCCGCTGCTCTTCTCCGAGTACAACGCCAGCTACGCCAATGAGCCGAACGTAACCGACACCGTCTACATGGGCCCGTGGCTTGCGACGACCATCAGCCAGTGCGACGGCCTGACCGAAGCCATGAGCTACTGGAGCTTCTCAGACGTGTTTGAAGAGCAGGGCGTGGTGCGCACCCCCTTTTACGGCGGCTTCGGCGTGATCGCGGAGCGCAACATCCCCAAGCCGGCCTTCAACGCCTTCGCCATGCTGCACCATCTGGGCACGGAGCGGATCAAGCTCGCCTCCGACGATGTGCTGGCGACACGCTCCGCAGACGGCAGCCTCGCAATCGCCGCCTGGAACTACGCCGAACCTTACGGCAAGTGGATGGAGTACACGCCTCCCCCTGCCGTGCCAGGACCAAGCAAGACGATCAAGCTGACCTTCGCAGGCGTCCCGCCAAACGCAAAATTGGAGGTCTGGCAGCTCGACGCCGACCACGGCAATGTCATCAAGACCTTCGACGTGATGGGCCGTCCGGCAACGCCAAGCCGCGAGCAGATCGCCCAGCTACGCGAGGCGGGCAAGCTGCCCTCGCCGAGCCAAATGCGGCTGACCCAAAATTCGTTAACCTTGACCATCCCCACGCAGGGTTTGGTGGTGGTGAGGGTAAGCAAGTAGATCTGGCAGCGGTACCCCCATCCCCATGGCAATCAAACCGCCGTGAGGATGGGTACCGCTCTTGAACGCACGCGCGTTAGAGTACTTCGGGTGGAGTGGCAATCAAGTTAAGCTCCATGGTCTGCGATCCGAGGCGCGGGTGGGTGGCGGTGAGCCGAACCTGCCCACCCTCCTCCTTGGCGCGTATCCACACCGCGCCCGTCCCGCCGATCAGCGCAAACGGGTTGTCGCCGATCAGTGTGCCCGGACCCTCGAGCTTGAACGTGATCGGATCGTTCGCATAGGTGCGGAGCGCGCCAAACTCATCCGTCACGCGGAGCACCACACGCGTGGTGTCGGCCCCGTCGGCGTGGAGCATGGAGTCGTCCGGCAGCAGGACGAACTTCATGTCCACGCCTGAGCCAGAGAGCGTCTTCGAGGCCACCTGCTTCCCTTTCAAGAAGCCGTCGATGCGGAGATCGCCCCAGCCATGGCGCTCCGGCGTTGTGTACATGGAGCGGTCGAGAATGAAGGGAGGATGGGGAAGGTGATCGAACTCCTTGCGCTCGGGATCGAGCTCAGCCAGCAGGGCCCAATCGTTTTCACCGTTGTTTCCCTTCCGCTGATACACCTTGAGATGGTCACAGTTGGAACAGATGACCCCTTTGGTGAAGCCCGTGGATTCGTCACTATTAGCCCAATGGAAGGCGGGTTCGAGGACGATCTCTTCCGCCGGATCGCACTGCGACTTGTAGAACGTGGCGGCGGGCTTGTTCTCGCGAAAGATGTCCGTCACCCCGTGATAGCAGATGCGGTCGCCGGCGCCGAAGTTCGCGTGGGTGTTGTAGTCGAAGGCGCACCAGCCGATGCCCCCGGCATACCCGGGGTCGCTGGCGAGCTGGTTATGGATGCGGGCATGACGCAGCGTATGCTCGCGATGGCGCTCGTCGTCGTCGGTGGTCTTGGTGGGGAAGGTGTGGCCGACGAACTCGGTGTTGAGATATTTGCCGTGGACGGGCGGCTTCAACGGAAAGCCAAAGTCATTCATGGTAAAGACGTCTTCGAGGAACTCGGACTCCTGAAAATAGCGGATGCCGCCGGTCTGGCGCGTGGTGTCGAGCGCGTGGGCCAAGGCGTTGGTGCGAACGTAGAAGTCATGGTTGTCGCGCGACTCGTTGATGCGGACGCCCCACAGGATGATCGATGGATGATTCCAGTCGCGGCGAATCATCCGGCCCACGTTGTCGACGGAGGTGGACTGCCAGCCCTCGGGCCCGATGTGCTGCCAGCCCGGAATCTCCTCGAGCACCAGCAAGCCGAGATCGTCGCAGGCGTCCAGGAAGTGGCGGGACTGCGGGTAGTGCGAGGTGCGGACGATGTTGCAGTGCAGGCCCTTGCGCAGGATGATGGCGTCCTGCCGCTGGACGCGCGCGGGCATGGCCTGGCCGACGAAGGGAAATGTTTGGTGCCGGTCCAGGCCGCGCAGCTTGACGATCTTGCCGTTGAGCGAGAAGCCGCGGTCCGTGAACATGGCCTCGCGGAACCCCATGCGGCGGGAGTCTTCGTCGATCACCTTGCCGTCTTCGAGCAGGCGCACGTGGACGGTGTAAAGATGCGGAGTCTGGATGTCCCAGAGCTTGATTCCGCCTAAGCTCGGCAGCGTAAGCGTCTGACGGGCGGGGTCTTGCGTGGTTTGGGTGCTGAGGTACGCGGGCGCGGTCGTCTCGGGTTCAAGCTTGGCCTGCGGGTCCGGGCTGCCGGTCAGGGTAATGGTCTTCGAGGCCTTGCCGACGCCGCGGCCACCATCGCGCAACTCCACTTCGAGCGTCAGTGGGCCGGAAGCCTTGCCAGCAAGAAAGCAGTCGACATCGAGCGCGGGCCTGGTAAGCACGTCCTTCGGCTTGGCGAAGATGTTGTCAAGGAAGATCTGCGGCACGACGCGCAGGTTGACCTCCCGGTAGATGCCGCCAAAGGTCATGTAGTCGATCTCATTGCCGAAGGGCGGGATGTCGTTGCGCTCGGAGGAATCGAGATACACCACGAGGACGTTGTCGCCGCCTTCCGGCTTCAGGTGCCCGGTCAACTCAAAGGAAAATGGGGTGAAGCCGCCTTTGTACTCGCCGAGGTTTGTGCCGTTGAGAAACACAGTGGAGGCGGTCATTGCGCCCTCAAAGTCGACAAAGACGCGCTTGCCGGCGGAGCCCGGAGGAGTTTTGAAGCGGCGGCGATAGGTGGAGATGAACTCATAAGCCCTGTCGTCGAAGCTGTGCCACGGCAGAGTGACGTTGGTATGCGGAATGACGATGCGCTCGAAGGAACTGTCGTTGAAGGTGAGGGACTCCGCACCAACGACTTTGCTGGCTTTGTAGCGCCAGTTCCGATTGATGGGGATGATCTGACGGGAGCTTCCGGCCATTGCTGGGGCGGCAAGTGCGGGCAGAGCGGTCGCGGCGAGGACGGTGGTCGAGGTTTTGAGGAAGTCGCGTCGTTGCATAGGGCTACCATCCTAAGCAATGAGGGCGGCGCTGTCACCTCTGCGACGGTGTAGGATGGCGACACGATGGAAGCGAACGAGATGCAGGAGTATGCCGATCGACTGAAGGAGGCTGGGGAGGGCGGTGAGAGCCTGACCAGCATCTCACTGGCGATCTCCATTCTGGCGGTTCTCGTAGCCATGGTAACGGTGCTTGGCCACAGGACACACACCGAAGCCGTGCTGATGCAGACACGCGCGGGAGACCAGTGGAACCTTTACCAGGCGAAGAAGATCCGGATGGACAACCTGAGCGTCACGGTCGATCTGCTTGAGTTGCAGCCGCAAACGCCACTTGGCGCAGCCAAGCTGCATGACTATAGCGGACGCATCGCGAAGTGGACAGCAGATCTGAAGGAAGAGCAGGAAAAAGCCCGGGAGTTTGAGGCCGAGGTCGATCATGCGGAACGAAGAGCATCGCGATACGATGTCGGTGAGGCTCTTTTGCAGATAGCCGTCGTGCTCTGCTCCGTGACGCTGTTTACGCGCAATCGGGGGTATTTCTTTCTAGGGCTCACCATCGGAGCGACCGGATTGATCGTGGCGGCGACGGGTCTTCTGGTGCACTAGAGGTGCATCCTCTGGCAGACGGTACACACACCCTGATGCAGCGCAACGGCGGCTGAAGCTGCTCGATCACGCCGCGCGGCGACGATGACCCGCCGTTCGCATCGTTCCATATCCATGCTTGTGAAGAGCAGGTCGGAGCGCGCCTGGGCCCGGTCGGATGCGGCACTCCGCTGAGTAACACGGAGGGTGCGCCCTGTCTCACAACCATACGCTTCTACCGGGGCTATACGGTTGATCGCGGACGCGGTAGATGACATGGTGGGTTCCCCTTGTGCAATCGAGGCAAGCCTACTCTCTGCACGGCCTCTTGTAACAACCAAATAGAAACAAAGGGGATATGGGGGCGACTGGCTTGCGCCCGCGACGCTACGAGGGTTTCGAGATAACGCCAAGGTCCACCATGCCATTGACGAAATACTGCACCGCCAGCGCGACGAGCAGCAGACCCATGATGCGCACCAGAATGCGGATACCGGTGTCGCCGAGGGCACGAGCGACTTTGTCGGAGTTCCCCAGCACAAGGTAGCAGATGGCTGCGGTGATCAAGATGGCAGCAAGGATCGCCACCATCTGCCAGCGCGTCTGCGCCTGCCCGACGAGCACCATGACGGAGGTGATCGAACCGGGACCGGCGAGCATCGGGATGCCGAGGGGAACGATACCGGCGTCTTCCTTGGAAGCGGCAGCGGCTGTATCACCCGTAACTTCCTGTGTAGCGGAGCGCTTGGCTTCGAGCATATCGAGGCCGATTAGAAGCAGAATGACGCCCCCGGCGATCTCAAACGCAGGAAGCGTAATGCCGAACATCCGGAAGATGTACTGGCCACCCAAGGCAAACGCAGACAGAAAGAGCCATGCGGTGAGCGAGGCCTTTCGGGCCATGTTGCGGCGACGGACTTTGTCTGCGCCTTCCGTCACGGCGAGGAAGGTGGGAAGGGCAGCAAAAGGATCTACAAGGAAGAAAATGGAACTGAGGGCAAGAACAGAAAACCGCACATACGCCGACCGTCCGATCACGGCCAGGCTGACGCTGTGTGGATCAAACATCCGTATAGTCTCTCACGCGAAGGCTATAATTCAGGCAAACAGCTGCGGCAACAAAGGGAGCGGATATGACCATCGTAAGCACCGAGCACATCTGGCACAACGGCAAACTGATCCCCTGGAACCAGGCGCAGATTCATGTGATGAGCCACGTCGTTCACTATGGATCGTCGATCTTTGAGGGTATCCGTTGTTACGAGCAGCCTGGTGGAGCGGGTATTTTCCGGTTGCCGGAGCATATGCAGCGTTTTCTGGATTCGGCCAAGATCTACCGGATGCCGCTTCCGTTCACTGCCGAACAGCTGGCCGATGCAGTGGTGGATGTGGTTGAAGCCAATGGCATAACGCCCTGTTACATACGGCCCGTTGCGTTCCGCGGCTACGGCGAGATGGGGGTCAATGGCCTCAGGGCTCCCGTAGAGACGTACATCGCGAACTTTCCCTGGGGCAAGTACGTTCCGGGCAATGATGGCGCGGATGTTTGCGTATCCAGCTGGAGCCGGCTCGCCCCGAATACCATGCCGTCACTGGCGAAGGCTGGCGCGAACTACATGAACTCCCAGCTGATCCGCATGGAGGCTGAGATCAACGGCTACTCAGAAGGCATTGCGCTCGACACCAACGGGTATCTATCCGAGGGATCGGGCGAGAACCTCTTTCTGGTGCGTGGAGGTGTGCTGTATACGACGCCTCTAGCGAACTCTGTGCTCAACGGCATCACACGAAGTTCCATTTTGACGCTTGCTCACCAGTTCGGCATTCCTGTAGTCGAGCAGGCCCTGCCGCGCGAGATGCTCTACATCTGCGATGAGGCATTCTTCACCGGCACGGCTGCCGAGGTGACGCATCTGCGTTCGGTCGACCGCATCCTGGTGGGTGATGGAAGTATGGGACCCGTCACAAAGATGCTGCACGAGGAGTTCTTTGGCATTGTCAACGGGCATAAGGCGGACCGGCATAACTGGCTGACGCCTGTCCGGGTCAAGATAGCGGTTGGTGCTTAGCGAATCGGGGCTGCGTGACACTCCAGGCTCGCGGTACTACACTGCGACGATGGTGGCACATCGTCCATGTGCCTACGAGCTGATGGGCAGTGTTTGTTCGACTGTCCGCGCGATGTATGTGTTCCCCTTCCCTCGACCGCTGGGAGAACGGGCGTGTACGAGAGCGGCCGACGTGCTTCGCAAAACAGCCGCGCAGTAACCTATTCCGTTTACTACCGTCTTGACAATCCAACATGCGCCGCGATGGAATGCTCCTGACTCTATACCGTCGATGATGACCCTTCCTGCTTAAGGCAGGTCGAGGGCTAAGTCGATAGATGGTGTAGCTGCAGAGAGGAATTCCGTCCATGCCGTCTCCCCCATGCCCGAAGTGCCATGCAGTTCAATCCCGGCGTATTCGGCAAGAAGGATTTCTGCAGCATACTGTGCTGCGACGGTTAGGTTATTACCCCTGGGAGTGCCGGTTTTGCAAAGCCAGGTTCGCGGTGAAAAATCGTGGCGAGAGCCGTCGCAACCGGAGCGAAGGACTGCCTGACAACGCTGCAGCTGGCTAAGCGGATGCGATCTGCAAGGTCTCACCCTCTCCAAGCACCCGCACCTTGTCTTCTATCTTCAACCGCCGAACCTCGACCATCAGGCGCTTGACTGGTTCTTCCATCGGCTCACGGCCGAGGCGGAAGGTTCCAAAGTGCATCGGGATCATCTGCCGCGCGCCACATTCGACGAAGGCGCGAACCGCTTCTTCAGGACTGGTGTGCACGGAGCGATGGGTATCCGGAAAGTATGCCCCAATCGGCAGAAGCGCCACCTGTGGGTGAAGGCGAGCGCCGATTTCACTGAACGCAGGGAAGTAAGCGGTATCACCCGAGTGGTAGACGCTGTGCCCGGCACCGGCTACACAATAGCCGCCATAGCCACGGTGGGCATCGCGAAACATACGCGCTCCCCAGTGCTGGCAGGGAGTCATCGTGACGGTCAGCCCCTGGGCAGACAGGCTTTGCCACCATTGCAAGCGATGAACGCGGGCGAAACCCATCGAGGCGACAAGGTCCTCGACACCGCGTGGCACCACAACCTCTGGAGCAGATCCAGGGGTGTAGCCACGCAGACGGCGAGTGGCGCGAACCACGGCACGGAGCGAGGCCTTGTCGAGATGGTCCATGTGGGCGTGGGTGAGCAGGACAAGATCAATGGGAGGGAGCTCGGCCACGCGAACCCCGGCGCGGCGTTGGCGGCGTAGAACGACCAGCCGGGTTGAAAACACAGGATCAATCAGAACGGTCTTACCGGCAATCTGCAGCAGAAAGGATGAGTGCCCGATGAAGGTGATTCCTAGATCATCCGGGCCGACGCATTCCACCGGTCGCGGTGTGCCGGTGAGCGGCTGGGCATGGCTTTCTTGAACGAGGCGGACAAGCTGCTCGAGCTTGCGCACGGCGAACGGACGATGCTTCCAGAGTCCCCGCCGCCGGGGATTGACCTCGATCACGCTCCTCTGCCTCCTCGTTCTTTCTAGGATAGATGTTCCCTGCCTGTTTTCGGATCGAAACGTCACATTGGCCATCGGCTTGGCACAATCCGGCATCTTTCTTAATACGAGAAGACCTATGTCCAACGATCACGACGCTCGAACTACTGGCACCGAGCAACAGCATGTGTGGAAGCACGTCTCGCTCCAACCGCTGCATTCGCTTTGGAACTTGCAGGGGATGCCAGTCAGCCTTCTGGCCAAGAAGACGATCAACGCTGTCTTGTCCGACAACCTGCTCGGCCGGGCTGCCGAGCTCGGGTACTACTTTCTCTTTGCCCTATTCCCTACACTGGTGTCTGCCAGCACGATCCTCGGTCTCGCGGCAAGGTCGGCGGCCGATATCTACATCAAGTTGTTGCAGTATCTGGCTCTGGTGTTACCACCTTCCGCCTACGGGATCGTGCTCGACACATTCAACCAAACAAAGGCGGCGAGTAGTGGCGGCAAGTTGACCTTTGGGCTGGCGGCTGCCTTGTGGGCTGCATCCGTCGGCTTCGGCGCGATTCAGGATTCACTCAACACGGTCTATAAGGTTAAGGAGACGCGACCCTACTGGAAGGTACGCGGCTCCGCCATCCTGATGACGGTTCTACTCTCCTTCATTGTCAGTATCCTGCTGGCCTCGCTGATGGGTGGTGACTTTCTGGCTCTGCTGGCGCGGCACCATCTGGTGCAGGCACAGATGCTGTTCACGGCTGTGCTTGTGGCGCGCGTACTCGGATGGATCGTTGCGGTGTTACTGCTGGCGCTCGTGTTTTCAGTGATCTATTACTGGGGTCCCGATGTTGCCAATAAAAAATGGCATTGGTTCACACCCGGAGCCGCAGTAGGCATTGTGTGCTGGCTTATCTCATCGACGGCGTTGCGGATCTACCTCCACTTCTTCAACAGCTACTCTGTAACGTATGGATCGCTGGGTGCGGTCATTATTCTGCTCCTGTGGTTCTACATCAGCGGGTTGATGCTGCTGCTTGGAGCGGAGGTGAATAGTGAGATCGAGGCCTATGCCGCCGAGCAACATCTGAGGAAGCAGCCATCGACTGCCTCTCCGCAGATACCGGTCGGGACGCCTACCGCCTCACACGATGTGCGGCTCGTCCATCACGTCTAGCTGGAGAGCAGGCGCTCAGCGGGGTACAATCGCCGCACAGCATGAATCTTTACGCGATCGTCCTCGGCCTTATCGTCGTTACACTGCTTACGGTGTCGCTGGCACGCGTCAGCAAGGTGAAGACAAAGACCGACTACCTGCTGGCGGGCCGATCCCTCTCGGCCTTTGTACTGGTGTTTACCCTGCTTTCAAGCTGGATCGGCTCCGGGTCTCTGCTTGGCGGCGCAGAGAACGCGTACCGTCATGGGTTTGCGGCGCTTTGGCAGGGCGGCGGAGGCTGGGCCGGGCTTCTGCTGATCTACTTCATCGCGCCGCGCGCACGAAAGTTTGCGCAGTTTACCATTCCCGACTTGCTCGAAGCGCGCTACAACCAGGCAGCGCGTGTGCTTGGGGTAGTAGCCATCCTATTTACCTACACAGCCGTAACGAGCTACCAGTTTGTGGGTGGCGGCGACATCCTGCACCTCATCTTCCCAACGATGATCTCGGCGGCGTTTGGGCAATACCTCATCGCAGGCTTTGTGATCGTGTTCACAGCGATTGCAGGCATGGCATCGGTTGCGTACATGGACGTGGCGATCGGGTTGCTCGCGACCTTTACGATGTGTGCCGCCTTGCCGGTGCTCCTCCACCGCGCCGGAGGATGGTCCGCAGTCCACGCCAGCCTGCCCGTGACGCACTTCCAGATATTAGGCGACCTGACGCTGGCACAAGGATTCGAGCTCTTCCTGCCGACTTGCCTCTTGCTGCTCGGCAATCAATCCATGTACCAGAAGTTCTTTTCGGCGCGGTCGGAGACCGATGCCTCGCGCGCGGTCGTTGGTTGGATCGCAGGGACAGTGGTACTGGAGACGATCATCGTTGCGCTGGCGGTAGCTGGGTCAAGCCTCTTCCCCTCCGGCGAGGTGCATGAGCGACCGCGCGAGATCCTTGCCTACCTTGGGCTGCATGGTTTTGGCGGTGTCAATGGTCTTCCTTTGGCGTCCGGACCAAATACGACGGGCTGGCTGCTTCAAGTACTGGGCGCGCTGCTCATGGGTGCTATTTTCGCAAAGATCATCTCGACGGCGAACAACTGGCTCTTCTCGCCGGCCACCAACCTGGTGAATGACGTTTACCTCCGTTACCTGGTGCCGGATGCTTCCAACAAGAAGATCCTGATCGTGAGTCGCCTGATGGTGGTGTTGCTTGGTCTTTGGGCACTGTATCAAGCGGGGCATATTCAATCCGTGTTGAAGAAGAGTCTCTATGCCTACACGATCTACTCGGCTGCGCTGACACCAGTGATCCTCGCGGCATTCTTCTGGCGCCGCGCGACGGCTCCTGCCGCAGTGGCGTCGATCGCAGTGGGTACGGTGGTGACGATCTTCTGGGACACCAGCCTCGTCAAAGCGCGTATGCCCGCACTGTTAGCGCAGCGGGATGCGATCTTTCCAGCGCTCGTGGCTTCTCTACTCTGTTTGGTGATTGTGAGCCTGCTGTCTGCTCCTCCCAGTCCGGAGCAGTTGGAACCTTTTGCAGAGGGCTGATTGTCCCGATCGGGACTCGACGTGAAGATCAACGATGGAAGAATGCTTTTCCACCGAGGTCCGGCTATCCTACGAAGACGAATTGCATCCAAAAACCATCGATGAACATTGCAGTCATACATCTAAAGGAGAGCTTGTCATGGAAACGATCGTAAATACTCCAGATCTCAGCAGCACCCTCATTGCGGTATCAGCGTTGGCTGCGTTAGAAGAGACCAAGGCTCCCTCAGTGTTCGACGAGTTCGGCAAGACGCCGTATTCCGTCGAGCTGGCCAAGACTCCCCTGGACGACGATGAGGATGAGGATGAAGATGACGCGGACGAGGACGACGACCTGGAAGAGGACGAGGAAGATGATCTCGAAGACGACGACCTGGACGATGAAGACGAGGACGATGACCTGGAAGACGAGGATGACGAGGACGAGGACGATGACGAGGAGATTGAGGACGACGACGACCCTAAGCCGCTGCGGGTAAAGACTCGAAGTTAGTGGCTGCTCTGTACGGCTCGATCCGTGGGTGGCGGATCGAGCACCCTTCGCGGGTTATCGCTGATACTCGGTTGAGCTTCCACGTTGGGTGTAGGCGTATCCGAGTGCGACCCAAGCATCTTTGCAACGATGGCGTATTCTGCTGCAGATTCCTCGTTCCGTCCCATGTGCTTCAGTATCCGTGCCATAAAAAAGTGGGGTTGCTGGGCCTCAGGTGCCAGGCTTATCGCGCGTTGCAACGCCTGGAGCGCCTCATCGAACCGTTGTAGAGCTTCGAGTGCTTGTCCAAGCTCCTGCTGTGCCAGGGGGTTGTCCGGACTGTAACGGACAGCCTCCCGAAGTGCGCTCAGTGCTTCATTGGCGTTTCCCTGGCTCAGCAGCAAGATGCCTAGGTCGAGGTATGGTTGTGCATCTTGCTTCGACCATCCGCGCTGCCACTCGATGGCGGTCCGGTAAGCAGTGAGCGCCTCCTGAGGACGTTGTAACTTTTCTTCGACCAAGCCAAGGTTATATTCGGCGCGTACGTCCTGTGGATGGAGTGCGAGGACGTGCTGGAACGAGCGCTCGGCGGCGACCGCGCGGTCTTCGTTGTACTGTGTACGACCTAACAGGTACCACGCGCGCGGATTGACCGGGTCGAGCTTGACCGCGTCGTTGAGCCATCTGTCAGCATCGGGTAAGTCCTTGAGGATCACATAGTCTGAGGCCACAGTCATCAGGTCTTCCGCAGTAGGAGAGCGCCCACTCGCACCGGCGGTGTACTCGGCGAGGGACTCCTGCGGGCGATTTTCAAGGAAGAGGAGCTTACCAAGGAGGAAGTGAACTTCAGCCGGGTCAGGAGTGACTGCGACGGCAGCCCGGAGTTCCCCCTCGGCTTCCGCTAGATGATGATTCGACATCTGGCGGCGTGCACGGGCGAGATGCGCTTCCCCTATCGCCGGTGCGTCCTGCGCATGACATAAGTGGGCAGGGCAAGCAGATAAAACTAAACCGATCGTCAGGCAAGTCCACCGCGGGACTGTGGTTTTGAATGCGGCGGATTTGCTGCGGTGGTGCATGGCCCAGTGTAATTGGAACGCCTTTCTTGCAGCCAGAGCCTGCCTGAGCGAGCAGCTGAGTGGCGGACCTATAATGAACTATGGCACCCCTTCATCCGCTGCGACCAGAGTTTGCCGCCCCCGCGACTTCTCAGGTAATGCCGCGCCTCACGAGCAACTCGCAGACGGGGATGGACATGGAGGCCTCGCTTCCCGCGGTTGCTCCGCCACAGACAGTTCCGCAACGCCGTGCGACCGATCGTAAGCCTGCTCAGGTGTCTTCGATGGTCGTCGATGAGCCTATGGGCACGATCGTCGCTCCGCCTGCACAACTGGCTGCTTCGTTCCCGCCGGTTGTAACTGGCGACAGTCACATTGACAGCCATTTTGAGACGCTGCTTGTAACCGTTCATACCAACCGACCAAACGACGATCTCGACATCATCCGCAAGTCATGGGCCTTCTGCGTCGCACAGCACGAAGGGCAGAAGCGCGCCTCGGGAGAGCCATACATCATCCATCCGCTCGAAGTCGCCCAGGTGCTGGCGGAGCTGAAGATGGACTCGACGGCTATTGCCGCCGGGCTGCTGCACGATGCTGTGGAGGACACCGACGTGACTTCGCCGGAGATCGCCAGGCGCTTCGGGGAGCAGGTGGCGCACATCGTCGAGGGCGTCACGAAGCTGGACAAGATCAAGTTCGCAAACCGCGAAGACCATCAGGCCGAAAATATTCGCAAGATGCTACTGGCGATGGTGACCGATGTGCGTGTGGTCATCATCAAGCTGGCCGACCGGCTGCACAATATGCGGACGCTCGAGCACCTGAAGCCAGAGAAGCAACAGAAGATTGCGCGCGAAACGCTCGACATCTATGCTCCGCTGGCGCACCGGCTGGGTATGGGTAAGCTGCGCGGCGAGCTGGAAGATCTGGCGTTTCGCTATACCGATCCCATCGCGTATCAGATGTTGACCGACGAGGTGGATGCACTCCGGGGCGAAGGCGAAAGCTTTCTGGGAAACATCGTCGTGAAGCTGGAGGCAAAGCTCCTCGAGAACGGCATCACAGGCCGCGTGGAGTCGCGCATCAAGCGGCTGTACTCAATTCAGCAGAAGCTGGCGGATCAGCAAATCCCGGTCGATCAGGTGTACGATCTGCTCGCCATCCGTGTCATCTGTACGACGGACGCCGATTGTTATGCCCTTCTGGGGCTGCTGCATAGCATTTGGCGTCCGGTTCCCGGCAGGATCAAGGATTTCATCTCCTCACCGCGTCCCAATCTCTACCAGTCGCTGCATACGACGCTGATCGACGGCGGGCATCAGTTCGAGGTGCAGATCCGCACCGAAGAGATGCATCGTGTCGCAGAGGAGGGCATCGCGGCGCACTGGAAGTATAAGGCGTCAGATTCCGTAACGGCAAAAGACGAAGCGCGACTGGCGTGGGTGCGGCAGCTCATGGAGTGGCAGCGTGAGATGTCCGATCCCAACGAGTTCATGTCGACCTTGAAGATCGACTTGTATCCCGAGGAGGTGTACACCTTTACGCCCAAGGGCAAGGTGGTGGTGCTGCCGAAGGACGCGAGCCCGATCGATTTCGCCTACACGATCCACACGGACGTGGGTCATTCCACCACCGGCGCGAAAGTAAACGGGCGCATCGTGCCTTTGCGAACGAAGTTAAAGAACGGCGACATCGTCGAGATCACCACGCAGGCTGGCCATGCGCCCAGCCGGGATTGGCTGTCATTTACGAAGAGCAGCCGCGCACGCAACAAGATCAAGCACTGGTTGAACGAGCACCAACGCGAGCAGGCCATGGAGATCGGCGGCAAGCTGCTGGAGCGTGAGGCGCGAAAGTACAAGCTGGGGCTGGGAAAGTTTACAGAAGCGGACTTTCTGCGAGTGGCTGCCGATTATGGCCTTGGAACGAAGGCCGAGCTGATGGCCGGGGTGGGATTTGGCAAGTACTCCTCGCGCGTGGTGCTGAACAAGCTGGAGCCTGGCAGTACCCTGGCCGCCGAGGCTGCGACACCCGAGGCCGGTGTGGGCAACACGCTGGGCCAAATGTCCGAGGCGGTCAAGCGGGTCTTCTTTGGTAAAGGGTCAGACTCGCTCCAGGTCGAGGGGCAGGACGATCTGCTCGTCTACCGGGCACGCTGTTGCAATCCTATTCGCGGCGAGGAGATCATCGGCTACGTGACACGCGGCAAAGGGGTCGCCGTCCACGCCCGCAGTTGTTCCAACGTGCAGAACCTGCTGTATGAGTCCGATCGCCGCATCCAGGTGGAGTGGGCCGCCGCTCCCGCCGAGCCGGGCGCGCCCAAGCTCCCCACCTACCCCGTCCGCCTGACCGTCCTCTGCGAAGACCGCCCCGGGCTGCTGAAGGAGTTCACCGCCATCATCGCGGACGACGGCACGAACATCCGCTCGGTGGATTCCAAACCTACGCCCGACGGCAACGCCATCGTGGACTTCGTGGTGGAGACGGTGGACGTCCGTCACCTGAACAAGCTGACGCAGAACCTGCGGAAGGTGCCGGGGGTGCGGGATGTTCAGCGAGTGCAGAAGATATGAAGAGGCCTCAGAATGCCTGTTTTAGGCAGGTGGCATCGGCTGCCGAGTCGGCTTTCCGCCGTGCATCAGCCGGCGCGTCTGGTCCGCCGCGTATCTTCGCGACGGCGCACACGTCCCCACCTTCGAGGCGCACCACAACCAGGTAGGCTGTCGCCACGGCGGAATTAGGATCATCGTTGACGTTGAGCGGCAGGATCAACGCTCCAGGAACACTCTGCTTGGCCCGCCACTCCGCCGTTTTACCCAGCTCCGAGAACTGTGACGTTACGGTGTTCCAAAACTCCAGCGGATGTCGTACGCCGTTTGGCGCGATTACGGTTACAGACATCCTGTTATCCGAATCCAATATAAGAAGCTTGTAACCCTTTATGCCGGGACAGAGCTGTTCGGAGCTGCCGCTTTCCCGATCGACTCGTGAAGTCTTGCAGCGGGGCCCGCTCAATGGCGTAAGCACACTACGAAGCTGAGTCGAGCCAGCGCGCCCATCCGGCTGCGATTCTGCCGCGCACACGCTCGTAAATGAGGTACATAATGAGACAAGGATCAGGGCAAAAGGCAGATGTTGAACCCTGAGCATCCGCCTCAACCTATACACCGGTTAGCTTTAGCAAGGTCTTCTATTCCGGATCGAACTACGGCCAAAGCGTTGACGAAAGCGACAGGAAACACGGTCTGTTGGCTGCCACTTCGCGTAAAGCCCGCGTGTATATGTCCAGTATGCGCATCGGCACCCTGATAAAGGAGCTTTGTAGGATTTGCGTCGCTCCAAATGACTCGATTCCAAATACTTTCTTGGAATCCCACAAAAATCGCGTGTTCGATGAATGCGTCGAAAAGCTGATCGCCAATAAGCTTTTCATCGGGCACGGAGACAAGCAGGCCGATGTCGAGCGCGCGTCCCTCCGCATGAAGAGACTTGGTCTTTGTCTTTGCGGTAAAGCGGTCGTTGTAGATGCCGTCAAAGCGCGTTTGCAGGAAGTTTTGATGAACCAGAGCCCATAGCGCTTTAGGGGCTGGCTGTGGCCCCATTCCCATTGAATAGTCGCAGGCGTTTTCTGCTTCGCGTGCTGGATGGTTTGCAGAGAACCGGACATGGGCGAACCATATCAGTGGTTCTAAGCATAGGCAAGCTAGATAGCTGAGAAGTCCATGCCGCCTCCGAATCGAAGTACCCGCACCAAAAATGCATACTGATCCACCACACCCTCAACCCGCTTCGAGAGCGGCATTCCGGCTCCGTGGCCAGCGCGTGTCTCCACGCGGATCAAGGCGGGATTGGCGGGGTTCAGTGCTTGCAGGGCCGCCGTAAACTTGAAGCTGTGCGCGGGAAAGACGCGGTCGTCGTGGTCGGCCGTGAGGACCATGGTGGCCGGGTAGGCGACACCGGGGCGTAGGCGGTGCAGCGGCGAGTATTTGTAGATGGCCTCGAAGTCGGCTGCGTCTTCCGACGGCGAGCCGTACTCCGCCTTCCATGCCCAGCCAATGGTGAACTTGTCGAAGCGCAGCATGTCGAGCACACCGACCTCGGCCAGGGCCGCGCCAAACAGCTCCGGCCGCTGCGTGATGCAGGCCCCGACAAGCAGGCCGCCGTTCGATCCCCCCTGAATAGCGAGCTTTGCGGGAGAAGTGTGTTTCGTGTCAATGAGCCACTCGGCGCAGGCGAGGAAGTCGTCGAAGACGTTCTGTTTGTTGCGCTTGGTGCCGGCTTCGTGCCACGCCTCGCCGTACTCGCCGCCGCCGCGGAGGCAGGCTTGCGCGTAGATGCCGCCCATCTCCATCCAGAGCACGCGCGCGGCGGAAAAAGCGGGCAGCAGTGGAATGTTGAAGCCGCCGTAGCCGTAGAGCAGCGTGGGGGCGGAGCCATCAAGCGCGAGGCCTTTGCGATGAGTGAGGAACAACGGGACGCGCGTGCCGTCCTTGCTGGTGACGAAGACCTGGCGTGTCTCGAAGTCGGCAGGGACGAAGCGCAGCTCGGGGGCGCGCCAGACGGTAGTGGTCAGCGAGGCCAGCTCCAGCCGGTAGATGACGCCGGGCGCGGTGAAGTTGGTGAACGCGAAGAAGGTCTCGTCGTCGGTGCGGCGCCCCACAAAGCCGCCGACGGTGCCAATTCCTGGGAGGTCCAACTGTTGAAGGAGCGTACCGTCACGACGATGAAGTGCAACCCGGCTCTGCGCGTCGGCCAGGTACGAGAGGATCAGCGTGTCGGCTACCATGAACGCCTGGTCGAGCGTGTGCTCACTTTCCGGAATCAATGTGACCCAATGCTCGCGTTCGGGCTTGGTAAGGTCGATCCCGAGGACTTTGCCGCGCGGTGCGTCAAAGGTCGTCTGTATCCAGAAGTAAGTGCCTTCATTGGCGATGGGATTGTAGGCGGCGTCCGGCTCTGAGATCAGGCGTATGACAGTCGCAGGATCGAGCAGGTCGATCACGGCGAGTTCATTATTGGGGCTGGTGCCCTGCGACTGACGAACGAGAAGATAGCGGTCGTCGTCCGTGACGTGCGCACCGAGGTTGAGCTCACCATTGTCGGGACGCTCGAAGATGAGCCTGTCTTCGCTCTGCACCGTGCCGAGCTTGTGAAAGTAGATCTTGTGGAAGAAGTTAGCCTCCTTCATCGCTTCCGGACCAGGAGCGTCGTAGGCCGCGTAAAAGAAGCCGCTGCCATCTTTGCGCCAGGAGGCTCCACTGAACTTCGACCAGCGGACGGTATCAGGCAGGTCGATGCCGGTGGCGACTTCGCGGATGCGCCAGGTCATCCAGTCGCTTCCGGCCTCGGACAGCGCAAAGGCGGCGAGGCGGCCATCGTCGGTGACGCTCATGCCGTTCAGTGCGACAGTACCGTCGGCGGAGAGAGTGTTCGGATCGAGAAGGACGTGGCGCTCACCTTCGAGGCCGTCCTGCCAATAGACGATGGGCTGGTTCTGCAGACCGGAGTTGTGTTGGAAGATGTAGCGGCGTCTGCCATCCGCCAGATGGTACGGCAATGGCACGGTATAGCGTTCGAAATTCATCATGCTCATCAGGCGCTTGCGCATGGCTGAGCGAGTTGGTACCTCCGCCAGAAAACGCTCGGTGAGCGGGTTCTCGTCCGTGATCCAGGCGGCCAGTTCCGGGGAGTCAACATCTTCCATCCAGCGGTATGGGTCGGCTACCGGGGTGCCGAAGTAGCTCTCTGTTTGGGTAGAGGCGCGGGCTGCTGGATATGAAAGGCTCATGCCTTCATTTTAGGAGAGAGGAACCAATCATTGATATGGCGCACGGGCTGGAGAGCGCAAGCACCTCCCAAAACCGGCGATAATCACGCCATGCCCCGTTTCCTGTCCTCCATCCTCCACGTAACGCAAAGGGGGGCGTAATGGGAGTCGCCGGTGGTGGCGTGCAGGTCGTCCAGACCATTTTCCTGGTGCTGCTTGTATTTGTAGCGGGCTTTGCCGGGTTGGCGCGACGGTTGAACATCCCGTACCCTATCGTGCTGGTGGTGGCTGGCCTGCTGCTGAGCTTCGTTCCGGGCATTCCGCGGATACCGCTCAATCCGGAGCTTATCTTTTTTGTGTTTTTGCCGCCGCTGCTTTACTCGGCAGCATGGACGCTGTCGTGGCGAGAGTTTCAACGCAACATCGGGCGAATCCTGATGCTGGCGATCGGTCTCGTGGCGTTCTCGGTCTTTGGGCTCGCCTGGACTGCGGGTTGGCTGTTGCCAGGGTTCGATTGGCGGTCAGGATTTCTGCTCGGAGCCATCGTTGCCGCAACCGATGCGATCGCAGCCACGGCCATCGCGCGCCGCGTCGGCCTGCCTTTGCATATCGTGGAGGTCTTGGAGGCGGAGAGCCTGGTGAATGATGGAACGGGACTGCTGGCGTTCCAGTTCGGCCTGCTGATCCTAACCCACAATCATCATCCCGGTGTCGTGCAGGGAACCATGCGGCTTTTCTATCTGATTGGCGGTGGCGTAGCGGTCGGCCTGGCAATCGGGGCGATCGTGGCGTGGTTTGAGAAGTGGGTAGACGATGCGCCGATCGAAATTGTAGTCAGTATTCTTGTGCCATATGTGGCGTACCTCAGCGGGAACGCGATGCACGCCTCCGGGGTGCTAGCAGTGATTGCCTGCGGCATGTACATGAGCCGCAAGAGCGTCGAGTTCTTTACACCCAACGTCCGGCTACAGACTGCGGCGGTGTGGAGCGCGCTTACCTTCGTCTTGAACGGGATCGTGTTTGTTCTCATCGGTCTTCAGTTGCCGTATGTCGTGGCGGAGATCCCCGGTGTTGGGCGCGTCCAGCTCATTGAGTATGGCGTCGGTTTCAGTGCAGTCATGATCCTGATCCGCGTCGTTTGGGTCTTTGGAGAGACCTATGGCGCTTACGCCTTACAGCGCTGGGGCTTTGGCGAGCCGGCAACGCTGCCAGAGCCGAAGAGCGTCTTCATCATCGGATGGAGTGGTATGCGCGGTGTGCTCTCGTTGGCGGCAGCGATCTCCCTGCCCTATACCCTTCCGGGCGGTGCCGTGTTGGCGCAGCGGAGCATGATCTTGTTTCTAACGTTCTGCCTGATCCTCACCACCCTTGTACTCCAGGGACTGACGCTGCCTTGGGTAATTCGCAGAACGGGGCTCGCGCATCCAGGGGTGGCTAACATCGAAGAGCAGGAGGCGCGGCGGGTTCTGCTGCACGAAGCCATGGTCTATTTAGATCGCTCACGCGCCCGGGACAAAGGCTCTGCACCCATCTATGAAGAGCTTTCAGGGCTTTATCAAGGCCGCATGAACACCCTTCCTGCGCACCGCGGAGAGCGATTGCCGCGTGCGCTCGATAGCATCCGGCGGCGTGAGGTGATGCTGTCAGCCCTGCAGGTCGAGCGAACCGCCCTCATACGGCTTCGCGACGAGGGTGAGATCGACGATGACGTGATGAGAACCTTGCAGCGTGAGCTCGACCTTGCCGAAAGCCGCACACACACGGGATCAATGTAAGGGGTAGGCGAGCCGCTCTGCAACGGCCTGGATCAGCCCGCCCATACCCTGGTGCTCTACGCCATAATCAGGAACGAACCGGTACCTGCAGTGTCGTCCCAATTTTGACGTTGTTCGGATCTGGTAGATGGTTCTCCTTCACGATCAACATATAGTGGTTCGGGTTTCCGTAGAAGAGTTTGCTGACGTGCGACAACGTGTCACCCGAAGCGATGGTGTAAGGCTGAGTTTCTCCACCTGTCGTCGCAATCTCATGGTGCAGGTCGCTGAAGGTGGGGTCGCACTCCTTGATGACATCCCACACGCGATTGGCGCATACCGTGGAAGGAACGCTCCCCTTGATGTGCAACGCTTCTCCGTCGAGATCGATAGCTTCAAGATGCGCACCATAAGGATAAAACGACTCCACCGTAGTGATTACAGGAGCGTACTTCTGTTTGAGTTGGTCGAGATCGGCCATCGTGAGTATCCTTTCGAGATAGGTGCCGTGCGTTATGCAGGCCTGCTGCTGTTTACAGGAAGCGGCTAAGAAGCTGTTGCGCCATCCCCATGTGCCCTTCGCCAGGAGCCTGACCTGTCTGAGCGAAATGGCTCATCACCATGGGCATCAGCGCGGCAATCGCCATCTGCGCTACCTGGGGAGAGACGCCTGCCTTCTGCGCGACCGACTCGATCATGCCGGTGCCGCCGAGGCCCTGCTGTACCTGCTCTGGAGTCGTAGTCTGCTGTTGTCCGCTGGCGAGCGCGTCGGCATGACCGCCGAGGCCGTTCTGTTTGAAGCTGTCCATAACGCCTTGCAGGCCGCCCGGATGCTGCTGCAGAGCCTGCATCACCGCACCAGCCACGTTACTGGTTCCGCCACTTTGACCCTGCTCAGACATCCCAGTCAACGATCCGATTTCATCAAGCAATCCCATTGTTATCACCCTCTCCCTCTTAGAGGGTGATTGAGCCGCTTTAGCAGCTTGCTTCGTTGCAATCGCTTACAAATAAGTCGCCTGGTTGCACAGGGACCACATAGCGGCGACAATGGCGGCTATGCCTCCGCAGAACAAAACAGCCATCGCCACCCAAGACGCTCCCGCCGCTATCGGCCCCTACTCGCAGGCCATTCGTGTGGGCGATATGCTGTTCGCCTCCGGCCAGATCGGGCTGGACCCGCGGTCGGGACAATTGGTTCCCGGGGGAATTGTGGAGCAGACCAAGCGTGCGCTCGAGAACATCAAAGCCGTGCTGAGCGAGGCCGGGATCGACATGGTGCATGTCGTTAAGACAACGGTCTACTTGCGGTCGATGAGCGATTTCGGCGCGATGAACGAGGTGTATGCAACCTATCTTGCCTCGGAAGGCGTGATGCCGCCGGCGCGCTCGACCATAGCCGTGGCGGGGCTGCCGAAGGATGCGCTGATCGAAATCGAAGTGATTGCTAAAGAGGCCTAGCAGCGTCCGCGAGAGTGCGGCATCCAAGATTGAGGAGCAACGTGATGGCGGAGATAACAGTACCCAGGCAGAAGATGCACAAGACCGAGGCGGAGTGGCGCGAGCTGCTGACCCCGGAGCAGTTCCACATCATGCGCCAGAAAGGCACCGAGCGCGCCTTTTCCGGCCCATTGAACAACAACCACGAGGACGGCATTTATCGCTGCGCCGGTTGCAACGCGGATTTGTTTACGTCGGAGAAGAAGTTTGAGTCGGGGAGCGGCTGGCCGAGCTTCTGGCTGCCGGTGTCGGCGGATGCTATTGAGGCGCATGAAGACAACGCCTACGGCATGCGAAGGGTCGAGGTGACCTGCGCCACCTGCGGTGCTCACCTCGGTCACGTCTTCCCAGACGGGCCGAAGCCTACCGGCCTTCGTTACTGCATGAACAGCGCGTCCCTTGCGTTCGAGAAGCGGTAATCAACTAAACAGCTGAAGACCCGGCCACCAGAAGGTGGCCGGGGTTTGTCGTTGCGTTCAGCTACCTATGCCTTGACGATCTTGCCGGTCTTGATGCAGCTCGTACAGACGCGCATCCGCTTGGTGGCCGTCGGGCCGACCTTGGCCTTCACCGGCTGCAGATTCACATTCCAGCGACGGCGCGTGGTGTTATTGGCGTGGGAGATGTTGTTACCGAACTGCGGGCCCTTGCCGCAAAGATCGCATTTGGCTGCCATGAGAGTTGCTCCAATCCGTTTCGCAGAGGTCCAACATCGAGCCTTATAAACGATCAGCCCGGATGTGGAATGGTAGGCACGAGCGGATTCGAACCGCTGACCTCTACCGTGTCAAGGTAGCGCTCTAACCAACTGAGCTACGCGCCTGCGTGCGTCAGTACAGTTTAGTGCAATGCTCGCTGAAGGGCAACCTTCTCCGGCGCAGCGGCGGCCTTCCTCTCCGGTAGTCTACGATGGCCTATCGTCTCGATGCGCTTTCTTGCCCAGTTTCGCGCCGCTCCCAACCTGCTGACCCTGATGCGGCTCTTCATCATTCCCTTTCTCGTCATCGCCATTCTGGACGGGCGTTTTCTTCTGGCTTTCGGGCTTTTCATTTTGGCAGGGCTGAGCGACGGTCTTGACGGGCTGCTGGCGCGCTGGCTGGAGCAGCGGACGACGCTTGGCCTCTATCTCGACCCGATTGCGGACAAACTGCTGCTCAGCACTCTTTTTATCGTGCTTACCCATGTTGGGCTGATGCCGCGGTATGTGACTGTACTGGTCTTCAGCCGCGACCTCGGCATTTTGCTGATTGCCACGCTGCTGTTCGCTACCGGAACGCTGCGGAACTTTCGCCCAAGTCGCTTTGGCAAGCTATACACGCTGCTTCAGATCGCGATGCTCGTCATCGTATTGTTTGCTCAGATTGCTCCTTCGTCGTGGATGATCGAATGGAAGTCGGCCTTCGTCCATACCATCGCGATTCTTGCTCCGCTTTCAGCTGCGGAGTACGCCTGGATCATCGTACGCCGGCTGAGTGACGGCACAACAGTGTTGCCGCTTGCTCCCCCCTCCTAGTGTCTTGCGCCGCAGTTCGCCGCGCCGTACACTGATCTCAGACTGATCGGGTCCGATTGCCATGCTTCGATTAACCAAAAAGGCGGATTACGCGTTGATGGCGCTGAAGTATCTGGCGGAGCAGGCGATCGCTACGCCGCGGAATGGCGCGCGAAGCGCCAAGGACATTGCTGAGGCGTACCACATTCCACCTCCCCTGTTGGCTAAGATCCTTCAAACGCTTGCTAAATCAGGCTTGTTGATCTCGACCGCTGGCAGTACCGGTGGCTATGCTTTAGCTCGATCTGCGCACGACATGACGGCCTTTGAAGTAATTCGCGCCATCGACGGCCCACTTTTTATTACCAGCTGCATTACAATCCACGGAACATGCGACCTTGCCGGACACTGTACCATCAAAGAACCATTACGCAAGGTGAACGACAGTATCAAGGACCTGCTGAACGGCATCCGCATCGGCGATCTGGTGGACATGGCCGAGGTCGAGAAGCAAGACTCAAGTTCGACGCTGGCTGGTGGGTTGGTCAGTATCGCCGTATAAGGAACGACAAAGTTTGAGAACACAGGAGTCACGATGAACGCAGAGATCAGCAACAACGGCAGCTTCAACGATATGGCCAACAATGGCCTCATTATTACGGATTCGGCCAAGCCGCTTCCCCCGGGCGTGACCCTTCCGCTCTACATGGACAACCACGCGACCACGCAGATGGACCCGCGTGTGCTCGAAGCCATGCTGCCCTTCTTTTCGGGCAAGTTCGGCAACGCCGCCAGTCGCAACCATGCCTTCGGCTGGGACGCGGAGCAGGCCGTCGAGACTGCCCGCGAACAGATTGCCAAGTTGATCAACGCGACCGCCAAGGAGATCATCTTCACCTCCGGCGCAACCGAATCGAACAACCTGGCCCTTAAGGGCATCGCCGAGATGTACCGTGAGCGCGGCAACCATATCATTACCCAGGCGACCGAGCACAAAGCCGTGCTCGACACCTGCAAGCGACTCGAAAAGAATGGCTTCCGTGTCACCTACCTGCCCGTTATGGCCGACGGGCTGATCGATCTTGAAGACCTGAAGCGCGCGATCGTGACCGAAGGCCCGGACAAGACGATCCTCGTCTCCATCATGTACGCCAACAACGAGATCGGCGTCGTGCAGCCCATGGCCGAGATCGGCAAGCTCTGCCATGAGAAGGGCATCCTCTTCCATACGGACGGCGTGCAAGCGGTCGGTAAAATCCCCGTCGACGTGCAGAAGGACCAGATCGATGTGCTCTCCCTGACGGCGCATAAGATCTACGGACCAAAGGGTGTGGGCGCGCTGTACGTTCGCCGCCGCAACCCGCGTGTGCAGATCCAGGCACAGATTGACGGCGGCGGGCACGAGCGCGGCATGCGTTCGGGCACGCTCAACGTCCCCGGCATCGTCGGGCTGGGCAAGGCCTGCGAGATCGCCGGACAGGATATGGCGGTTGAGGCGGAGCGGTTGAAGGATCTGCGCGACTACATGAAGGCCAAGTTCGAGAACGCGCTCGACTACGTTCACGTCAACGGCAACATGGAGCACCACCTCCCCGGCAACCTGAATATGAGCTTCGTCTATGTCGAGGGCGAGTCGCTCCTGATGGGCATCAACGACATCGCCGTCTCATCCGGTTCGGCCTGCACGTCGGCCACGCTGGAGCCAAGCTATGTGTTGAAGGCGCTGGGTTTGGGCGACGATGTGGCGCACAGCTCCATCCGCTTCGGGCTGGGCCGCTTCAACACCAAGGCGGAGGTCGATTACGTCTCGGACAAGGTGATCGACGTGGTGCTGAAGCTGCGCGAGCTTTCGCCTCTGTACGAGATGGTGAAGGAAGGCATCGACCTGACCAAGATCGAGTGGGCGGCCCACTAAGTTTCGGGCGTGGCTTCAGCCATGCCGCCAACCCGGCGCACCGAACCGCACCGGAGTACCATCAGATCAAGTGAGGATACAGACATGGCATACAGCGACAAGGTAGTGGACCACTACGAGAACCCCCGCAACGTGGGATCGATGGACAAGAGCTCCGAGGCCGTCGGCACCGGCCTGGTCGGTGCGCCGGAGTGCGGAGACGTGATGCGCCTCCAGATCCGTGTCAACCCCGAGACTCAGGTCATTGAAGACGCGAAGTTCAAGACGTTCGGTTGCGGCTCGGCCATCGCCTCC
Source organism: Acidobacteriaceae bacterium (assembly GCA_965215415.1). GTDB lineage: Bacteria > Acidobacteriota > Terriglobia > Terriglobales > Acidobacteriaceae > Edaphobacter. Next base: position 173,405 of record CBDCDQ010000009.1, read on the forward strand.
AGCTCGCTCGCCACCGAGTGGGTGAAGGGCAAGACGATCGCCGAGGCCCTTACTATCTCGAACACGGACATCGTCAAGGAGCTCGCGCTTCCCCCGGTCAAGATCCACTGCTCGGTGCTGGCGGAAGACGCGATCCGCGCCGCCATCGGCGACTGGAAGAAGAAGAACCACGTGGCCGAGACGGAACAGGTCGCGGTCGGCGCACACTAAGCTCCGGTAACTACAGGGAAGCGCAGCGGGATAGCCGCTGCGTTTCTTGCTTGCCCTGAGAACACCTATGGCCACCTTCACCCAAATCGGCGCACCCGCACCTGGCGCATCGGCTCCACTGCCGACGGACCCTCTTGCCGGACAGACGGTGCTCGACGCCGACGGGCAGGCTCCCGGACAAAAGGGCATTCAACTCACCAAGCGCGCCCTGAAGCGCATCCGCATCGCCATGGCCAAGGAGAGCATCACCCCCGACCAAGGCGGCTTGCGCGTCGGCATCCAGGGTGGCGGCTGCTCCGGCCTCTCCTACAACATCCGCTTCGACACCCAGCCCCGTGACCGCGACCGCGTCTACGCCTTCACCCAGACGCACCTCGACCCCGCCGCGACGGACGCTCCGCCGATCCGCATCTTTGTTGACCCCAAAAGCTTTATTTACCTGCACGGCATGGTGCTCGACTACGAAGAGACGTTGATGCGGCAGGCCTTCAACTTCATCAACCCGCATTCGACAAAGAGCTGCGGGTGCGGTTCTTCATTCTCAACATAGACACCTGTCCACACAGACAGGACAGTTGTTTCGTGCGTCCTCATGCGATAGGTTGCGCTTGAGGAGGCATAGATGAACTATCGAGAGTTGACAAGGTTAATTGAGCGGGATGGTTGGCTTTGGAAGCGCACCTCCGGCAGCCACCGCGTCTACAAGCACCCAACGAAGCCCGGTACCGTCGTCATCGCTTATCATGGGTCGAAAGACGTGCCCGAAGGGACGTTGAAGAGTATTCTGAGGCAAGCGGGTCTGGAGTAAACAATGCTTGGCTACACTGTCATCTTTGAACAAGGCGAGGACGGAGGCTGGGGTGCCTATGCGCCCGATCTTCCAGGTCTTGGTGTCGCCGCCGAGACGCGAGAGGAAGTCGGCCAGCTTATCCGTGAGGGGATCAGCATCTACCTGGATGAGCTCAAGGCCGATGGGCAGAAAATACCCACGCCAGTCTCTTATGCTGAGCTAATCCACGTCCAAGCTGCCTGATGGAACAAGACTTCTTCACCTTCTTCGCTCTTCCGCGCAAGCTCATCCTCGACGTCACCGCGCTTGAGAAGCAGTTCTACACCCTCAGCCGCAAGCTCCACCCTGATCGCTTCGCGTCCAAACCGCAGGCCGAGCAGGAGGCCGCGCTCGCCCAGTCGTCCCTGCTGAACGACGCCTACCGCACCCTCAAAGATCCTATCCTCCGCACCCAATACCTCCTCACCCTCGAAGGCGTCGAGCTCGAAGAGCAGTCCAAAACCGCGACGGACGCCGCCCGCACCTCCGGCACCCCAAAGAAGCAGATCGTCCCGCCCGACCTCCTCGAAGAGGCCTTCGAACTGAACATGCAGCTGGAAGAGATGCGCATGGCGAAGGGGATGGGCGACGACGATCCCCAGCTTCGCAATGATCTACTCGCCGCGCAAGCGACCTTCGCGGCCAAGATGGCCGAGACGCAGGTTAACCTGGAAGCACTCTGGACCTGCTGGGATGCCGCCATCGAAACAGGCGATGACGTTGGGAAAGAGGCTGCCAAGCAAGACATAATCGCCCTGCTCAACCGCCGCAGCTACCTCCGCAACCTCGTCCGCGATGTACACGACGCACTCGAAAGCTAGATCGCCATCTCGTTGACTACATCCACAATTTGGTAGCTTTCCGCCAACGCGCCATCCGTGATCGTCAGGTTCGGCGGCAGGTACGTCAGCGCATACTGCACCCGCACCGCCACACTGTTCGCCATACAAGCATCTGCTGCAATCGGCCTGGGTAGCGGAGCTCCCACTGGCGTGCGGCTCCAGGAATCCACGTACGCGTCGAGTGCATACTTTCCTGGGGGCGACTGCAGCTGTGCCGCCGTTGCCCCGTCGAAGGTAAGCCCCTCGTGCTGTGCCTTCCGCATCATCCATCCAAGCGGAATGTCGCAGAGCCGCGTCGCATCGTCGACCCCGCCCGCCGTTGCCGTGCCTCCGCCTACATCTCCATGGCAGCCGGTAAACCAAACCTGCTCGAGCGTCTGTCCGTCTGCCGGAAGCGAGGTCCAAAGCGTCGCCGGGAACGATCTCCGATGCTCGTCGATGGCCACCGCGTGGTAGGCGCTTCGGATGCAGGGGTGAAGCGCTGTATCCAAAAAGCCCAGTTGTTGATCGATTCCTCCAAAGATCGCAGGAATACCCAGTGCTCCAACAGTGTCCCACGCGCCGATCATACGGACCGTGACGTCTCCTGGCCCGTACATGCTCAGGCTCGCGAGAATGTCCTTCCGCTTGGTGGGATTGCGGTACGCTTCGAAGGCATTCTTCACGCAGTGATCGTCGAAGGGCTTGTCTGGCAGACCGCAGATCGCGATCAAACCCGCCAGGCTGCGAGCCGTGTACGCTCCGCGGCTGAAGCCGAAGAGGTAAAGCTGGTCGCCAGCCTCGTACACATGCGCGATCTTCGTATAGCTGTCGGTGATCTTCTTGAGCAGACCGCCCCCGATTGCGCCACCCACCAGCTTCTCGAACTGGTTGCCATCCGCACCTACACCATCATCGTAGAATGCAATCTGCTCGGACGTTTGGAGGAGGGCCTTGTACAGGCGATAGACGTTAGTGCCGCTCAAGGCGGTTTGCCATGTGCCGTCACAACAAAAGACGATTCGCTTCGCCATGGAACCTCTTCCGCAAGCGTATTTCTTCTATCACTCTTCCGTGCGTAAAGATAGTTAAACCATTGTGAGATCTCCCGAACTATATTTTGTTGACAAACTCTTCTGCACGGTTTCTGATCGCTTGCATGCAAACGAGACCGTTGACGCGGGTGCAGGACGGCTTGCGACTCCGTGCCTCTGTGACCGCAACGGCTTTGCTGCTTGGCGTTGCTTTTGGAATGTCCGGCTGCACGGTTGGCCTGGCTCCGCTGGCGCGCCACACCGCGGCGTTTTCAGCCGCTACCGCTACGATTGTCGAAGGTTCTGTCGATGCGTACCGCTCCGCGCAGCGTCTCGATCAGCAGGAGCGGATCGCCGAGGCTGCGGCGGCTTACAACAATGATCCATCGTGGAATCCCTATCATGCACTACGTAGTCCTCTGCTTACGCCCGAGCAGATGAGTGCACGTATCAAGGTCCTACAGGGCCTGAAGCTGTATGCGGAGTTGCTCGCTCACCTTACCGACGGCAAACGTCAGTACAAAGGATTAGGTGCGGCCGCCACTTCTGCCGGGAACAATCTTGAAACCCTCAGTGCCTCAGCCACACCCGATCTGCAAACATTATTCCCCAGCTTGACCGCGATGACGGACACTGAAGCAAAAGGGACCGGAATCGCACTCAACCTCGTCGGCCGCTTGTTGATCGACGACAAAGTCAGCAAAGGGCTGAAGATCACAACGCAGGAGATGAACCCGAGCGTCGAAGCCTTGTGCAGGCTGATGGCGAGCGATGTGAAGATCGTTCGCCGTGAAGCCGACCGCGACTACCAAACGCTTCTGACCAACGATAACCAGTTCATTCAGAAGAACACGATCGATCCAGTGCTGCGCCGTTTAGAGGTGGCCAACTTGCTCGATCTAGCCGCCCGTCAGCAGACCAGTGAAGCCAAGCTCGATCGGCTCCAGAAGGCTCTGGTCTCACTGGAGCTCACCCATCAGGCTTTGGCCGCCGCAGCTCAGAACAACAACCCCGAAACCGTCAAACAGCACATCGTCGACCTGGTCACGCTGGGTCAGGAACTTGGCACCCCTTAGTCGCGCAACAAGAGGAGAGACATGGCAAGCACAGCTCCATTGCAGCAAGTCGATCCCGGCGATGCCTATCAGGTACTGTTCGACCTGCTTGGCCGCGCTTACTGGGACGCTTCCGATCTGGATTCAAAGGATCTCCTCCATGGAGCGCAGATGGCCGTCGGTGACATTCTCCACGCCATTGACAAAGACGAACTCACCCGGAACACCGCCTTGTTCCTGCAGATGAAGCCGAAGATCGACGCGACGAACGCGGCCCTCAGAGAGATTCAAACAGGTGTGGCGAAGATCACTCGCAACATCGACACAGCTTCGAAGATCATCCAGGCTATCGCAAAGGTGCTCTCCATCTTTCCTGCCTGACCTGTGTTCTCTAAAGATTGAATAGTTCCCGGAGCCGCTTGGTTTGCGATCGGCTCACCGGAACCTCAGTCTGCTTACGATCGTCCATCCGCAACTGATAGCTTGAATTGAACCACGGCACGACTTCCCGGATATGCTGCAGGTTCACGATGAACGAGCGATGCGCCCGCCAGAAAAGCTCTGGATTGAGCTGTTCCATCAGTTCTTCCAGAGTTCGGCAGTTTGAGTGCCCTTCAATGTGCGATGTAACTACCGTGATTGCACCGTCATCGATTGTGGCGTGGCAGATCTCATTCTGATGAACCAACATCAATCTGCTCTGTGCGCGGACTACGATCTTGCTTGTCGGGGTCTTCACCGGCTGTGCCTGCTCCTCGACCAAGCGCAACAACGCGTCCAGCTTCGCCCCACTAGCCGACCCGGCTGGTAGCTTCATTCGCGCCTCGGCCCGTTCTACTGTGACTGCCAGCCGCTTGCGATCAAACGGTTTCAGCAGATAGTCAGCCGCGTTCACCTCAAATGCTCTGACTGCATAGTGGTCGAAGGCGGTCGCAAAGACGATCTGCGGCAGCACCGTCTTTCTCTCCAGCAGTTTCTTGATGACCGCAAACCCATCCAACCCGGGCATTTGCACGTCGAGGAAAACCATGGAGGGATGATGTCTCTGGATAAGCTGAACAGCCTCAATGCCGTTCGCGCCCTGAGCGATGACCTCCACCCCGCCAAGTTCCTCGAGCAGGTACTGCAACTCCTGCCGGGCCAGCGGTTCGTCGTCGACGATGATGGCAGTGAGGGACATCAGGCTATCTTAGTCACTGTAGGCTCGTAGCCGTGCCGGTGTGGAATCCTGGGCTAGATCGTGCCCGCATTGCGCGCAATACACATCAGTAATCTGTACATCGCGAAAGCACCGTCCACAAACGGGAGCCATCTGAAACTGGCATTGCGGGCAAAAGTGAGTTGTTGAGGCTACCTCCGTCGAGCAGTGCGGGCATCGCGACAAAATCGGTTGACGAAGTAGAAAATACACTACGCCGCCGATGCCGCCTGGCATCAGGATCACGATAAGGAGCCAGAGGCCCGGGGACATATTGCGTCGCTTCACATCGCGACTTACATAACCAACCAGCAGTACATAGCTCGCAAAGGCCGTCCCTGACGAGTACCCCATCAGCAGCCGCATCGGCAGCATCTCCGGCCGATGATGCGGCAGCAAACCATGAAACAGGTATTGCACTGCGGCAAACACAACCACTGCCAGGATCACTGACCAGCGCGGAATGATCGCCAGCTCGTCATCGTCTTGAGTCGCATTTTGCTTTGACAAGTTCATCGGGCAGCCTCATCTGCCTGCGCTCGGCTGCGGCGCATCCATACGGACGCCACCAGTGCGCCGGACAAGGGAACGAACCATAACATCATCAGGAAGTGATGCGCCGATGGGGGTAGCTCCGATGCGACCAGATCGTACCCGTCTACCAGAACCCACAAGGCAGCAAAGAGCAGCAGCAGCAGCACCGAGCAGAGCAGCAGCGGCAAGATGAGACTGCGCATCTTCGCCCGCTGATCTTCTAAAGTCTGAGCTCGCGCCCGCACGATACGGTGAGTGCGGTTCACCAAGATTGTCCGCGCTGCTTCGTTCTTCCCGTTCTGTTGGAAAGCGGGAATCATTGCAGCACTTCCGCTTGCGACGATCGCAGCCGTTGCATCTGCGGCTTCAACGCCGCTAAGCCCCGGTAAAGTCGTGACTTGACCGTCGACAACGGAGCTCGCGTGACCCCGGCGATCTCTTCCAGCGATAATTCTTCGTGAAAGCGCAGTACCAAAACCTCACGGTAGTTCGGTTCCAGGGTCAGCATCACCTCGGCCACCTCAGCCGAGTTCTCCCGCGACTGAAACTCCTCGAAGGGCGACGGCATCTCTGCCGCGATCTGGAACGGCACCTCGTCCTCCGCCGCGTCGCTCATCTGATCCAGGCTCGCCATCGTCCGCTTACGCGAAAGATCGATGACCAGGTTCCGAGCGATGGTGAACAGCCATGTGTCGAAGCGTGCCTTCCCGTTGTACTGCGCACCTCGCAGGAGCACCCGCATCCACGTCTCCTGGAAGAGATCCTCAGCCACCTCTCGCTTGCCCGTCAGGAAGACGAGGTAGCGCAGCAAACGATGCTGGTACAGCTCGATCAGGTAATCGAGGGTGTCCGGGTCCTGCCGCTTCAGACCTTGAGCGATCGACGCATTCTGGCATTCCGCTTCAGCTGGGGCGGTGGACAACGCGGAGAGCGGAATGGCGTGGCTCTGCATTCTCCTAAGATACGTCGAGCCTTCATGAAAAGACGCGATCCGTTCCGGGAAGGCGCGAAAGCAAGGTACGGGCACCAGCAACGCTGCCGAACAAGCCGCGGAGGAGCACGCCGCCGCTGAACAGCATCGTCGGTCGACCAAGCGACCGAACGGAGCCGAATCTGAATCCCGTCGGGTGCGTCTAAACACCATGAGCCTACGACAGCTGCAACTCGGATTGGGCGTGCTCGTGGTCGGAGCGATTCTAGTGGGGGTACGGTCCATGGTGTTTGGCGCGGAGACGAGGAAGGAGCCCCTGCCGGCTCCCGCAATGGATGAACCGGTACAGGCGCACAGCGCGATAGCCGTGTTTGCGGGCGGCTGCTTCTGGGGTGTCCAGACGGTCTTCCAGCAGGTGAAGGGCGTGACCGCGACGACAGCGGGATACACCGGCGGATCGGCGGCAACCGCGACCTACGAGCAGGTTTCCGGCGAGAACACCGGCCACGCCGAGGCGGTCAAGGTCGTCTTCGACCCCGCGAAGGTGAGCTACGGAACCCTGTTGCGCATCTTCTTTTCCGTTGTGCATGATCCGACCCAACTCAACCGGCAGGGTCCCGACGTGGGCACGTCGTACCGCTCGGCGATCTTCTACACCACACCGGATCAGCAAAAGGTGGCCGCCGCCTACATTGCGCAACTCGACGCGGCAAGGGCTTTCCCGAAGAAGATCGTCACGGAGCTGACGCCGCTGAAAGCCTTCTACGACGGCGAAGCCTACCACCAGGACTATGCGGTCAAGAACCCCGGCAACCCGTACATTCAGGTCTGTGACGTGCCGAAGACCGCAGCGCTCAAGGCGCAGTTCCCTGAGCTCTTCGTCGAATACCGGCGCAAGTAAGCCGCTACCGCTTGTAGATGACCGGACCGGCGAAGAGATCGGCGGAGTACCCGATCGCGCTGCCCGTAGTGCCACCAACCAGAACACCGACGGCAGCGCCGAGCCCAGCTGATTTGGCCGTGGACGTATGGATGAAGTCGCCCTTCGTGGAGCTGTTGACGGCTGTTCCGATGCCGACTCCGGCACCCGCGCCGATTCCGGCTCCCAGCGCAAGACCAACCAACGCCGAGTGCCCACGCCGCGCCAGCTTGACGCTCATGATGTCACTCCGCGCAATCGAGCGGGTGGACGATCCATGCGCGCAGACCAGACTATCGACCGAGACGGATTGCACCGTACACGTGCCGCCGCCTCGCGCGCTGACTTTGACCGATGTGCCGGGGGCAAGCTGCTGGACACGCGCCCAGGCATCGGGAGTTTGCGCGTACGTGGTGCTGAACAATACGAGGGAGAGAGAAAGCGGAACAAAAGCTGTACGCATGGAACTCCGTTTCGTGGAACAGAGATATAGCGCATGGTGCGGCCTGTTACAGGATCGTTACAGCTACTGGGTGACTTCGCCCTCCGGCTCGTCTGTCGGATCGTCGATTTCGGCCTGAAAGCCCTCGAGCAGCCGAGCGAGGAAGGCGTCGGGATCAGCCTTCTTGTTCTGGATTTGATCGGCGTTGGCGATGTGCCGCGCCAGGTCCGCAAGCACGATGCCCCACGCGAACGGGTCGTCCCACGCGCCGGTCTGGATGGAGACGTGCTGCCCCTTCTCGGCGATCCAGACGCGCATGACCTCGAACGAGGCCTTGTCGCGCTGCGCGGCGGGCGGAACGGCGAGGATCTTTTCGACTCCCAATGGACAACTCCTGTTAGCTTTCGGCGTTCACGTTCTCGAGAAATCCGTTTACCACAATCCAGATTACCTAAAATGAGTCCAGGGACCTGTTTTGCACGGTATCAACCGCGCCACTTCGCACTAACATGCCCCTGCTCGGTAGTGTCCAAAGTTGATGGCAACAGTTTATCCCTTCTCCGCAGCAGCTGCTCCCGACGGCAATGACCGCCCCTTCTCCGCCCACGCCGAGATGACCATCCTTGGCGGCATGATGGTCGAGCCGGTGGCCATCGTCGACGCGACCATGCTGTTGCGCGCCGACGACTTCGCGCTCGACTCGCACCGCCGCATCTACGCCACCATGCTCGCGCTGACCGAGCTGGGACATGCGGTCGATATTGTCACCGTCTCCGAAGAGTTGCGCCGCAAGAAGGAGCTCGACTCCGTCGGCGGCGTCGCCTACCTCGCCTCCTTGAGCGAGGGGCTGCCGCGCAAGCTCTCGATCGAAAGCTACGTCCGCATCGTCCGCGACAAGAGCCTCATGCGCCAGCTCATGACAGTCTGCGACGGCGGCATGATGGAGGCGGCGGACCAAAGCCGCCAGGCGCTCGACGTGCTGAACACGGTCAGTCAGCGGCTGGTCGAGATCTCCGAGCACGCCATTACCGGCGGCTTCTCCGACATCGCCGCCATCGTCAAAGACTCCTTCGGCTCCATCGACGAACTCTACGCGCAGGGCCGCGAGGTCACCGGCCTGGCCACGCACTACCTGGAGTTCGACCGCATGACCAGCGGCCTGCAGGAGTCGGAGCTGATTATCATCGCGGCGCGGCCTTCGATGGGCAAGACAGCCTGGGCCATCAACATCGCCGAAAACGCGGCCGTGCGCGGGGGCAAAGTGGTCGCCGTCTTCTCGCTCGAGATGTCAAAGGCGAGCCTGCTTCGCCGTATGCTGGCGTCGCAGGCGCTGGTCAACTCGAAGGCCATCCAGACCGGGATGCTGATGCGCGACGACCGCGGCAAGCTCGTCGCCGCGCTAGAACGGTTGATGGAGTCGAAGATGTTTATCGACGACACGCCCGGCATTACGCTCGCCGAGATGCGGGCCAAGGCGCGGCGGCTGAAGCAGCAGCACGGCCAGCTCGACATGATCGTCATCGACTACCTCCAGCTGATGACCGGCTCGACCGGATCGGGGAAGGGCTTCGAGAACCGCACCCAGGAGGTCTCGGCCATCTCGCGCGGGCTGAAGGCACTGGCCAAGGAGATGAAGGTGCCGGTCGTCGCGCTCTCCCAGCTTTCGCGGGCGAGCGAGCAGCGTGGAGGCGATAAGAAGCCCCTGCTGAGCGATCTCCGCGAGTCGGGCTCCATCGAGCAGGACGCCGATGTGGTCTGCTTCATCCACCGCGAGGAGTACTACGACCGCGAAAACGAGGACCTGAAGGGCAAGGCCGAGATCATCATCGCCAAGCAGCGCAACGGCCCGACCGGCAGCGTGCATCTGGCGTATCTGGCAGATTACACCCGGTTCGAGAATCTGGCGAGCGGCGGAGATGGCGCCTACTAGCGGTTGGCTGAAGCTAGTCTGCGACTTAGCCTCTATATTGTTCGTGACGATTCGCGACGAAGGTCAAGCTCTTGCTCAGAGAAACCGCTTGCGCCATAGTAATCCTGCCACGCGAATTTTTATAAACGGCCAGCTACCTTACTCCCGACCCTCCATATAAGCCTTCTTCGCCTCGCTCCATGAAAACGAAACGTATTGTTCTGAAGTCGAGTTCGGGGTGCTCCCCTCGTAGTACATCTCGATGCGCGGAGATACAGGATTTTCCTTCCCGTACATGAATTTAACCTTTTTCAACCTGCCGCATTGAACAGGCTCGTATTGTCCATAGCCAATGGTCGGCAGGAACGAAGCAGTACCGTCGGACGATAAAAAGAACACACCGCACCGTACGCTCGTATGTGTCGGAACCTCGATATCGTAGGAATCGTATTTGACTGGTTCGACATACATCCGCACTTTTCCGCTACTCACCAGGGCGTACATCTGCTTCGCATCCGTCTCGAACGGTCCAGCCGCCCGGGCAATATGAGGCGCGCTGAGCAGTGCCCGTGTTGCCGTAAGCTCCGAAGAAGAAAGATGTCGTGCTTGTAAACGACCCCGAACTGCCTGCGCGACCGATACGTCAAGCAGAGGTGCAAGACACAGAACTACAGCTAGTCGCTTACTTCGGAGTAACGGTCGGTTCCGCTTTGATGATCGCAGCATATGCATTCGCAATGTTCTTATCGTAATGATGCTCTCTGTAGCTCGGTCCATTATAGATACTTGCGAAAGTGGCCCATTCCTTCTTCTGTAGAGCCACCTTGAGTCGGTGTTTTGAGTTGATCAGGTTTACGAAGGCGTCGAGGTGGTCGGCGACCGAATTCTTCATCGCGGATACGAATTCGCCGACGCTGGAGTAGCCCGCATCTTTATAGTTTTCACCCAATATTTGAAACGCTCCCCATGAAGTTGCCATCAAAGCCGCATTCTGATCGAGTTTGTAAGCAGCGTCCAGCTTCACAAACTGTGAATCGTAGCTTCCGTAGGTCGGTTGACCCTTCTTTCCGTATGCGATCGGATACGAAATGTCTTGATGCGTTTATCGTAGACCTGATTTGTAAGCCTGCTAAAGTGATGTCGCTCATAAAGGATTGCGGGGCGGCCTTGCGAGTCGAAGGGACCTCTTGGGATCTCAACCGTCGCTACCGCCTTGATCGCGGCGACCTCGCACTCTAAAGCGTCAGCCGCTTTTCTGTAATCTTCTTCGGTCAGCGTTGAAGTCGGCGGAGTGGATGGTGGACGCACGGGCGGACGTGCCAACACCGTTCTAACACTATTGGCATCCTGTAGCCGGTTGAATGTTAGGGTGTTGTTGGCGACAGTCCCGTCTGGAAAGCGCATCACCAGCACCTTTCTTTGGAATCGCCGTATCGCTTCAATCGTTTCGTCGTCTAAGCGTCCATCTTCTCGAACTATCTTCTCAGTCGCGGCAGTATGCCGATTCAGCAGTACTTGAACCTCACGCACATCTCCGGAGTGGTTCGGTTGTCAGGGGCCGACGCCCCCAACTAAGATTAGGATTTGCATAAAGTCTCGCGCCGGTAGTGTACAGGCAGCCTACGACTTCAATGTTTTCACGTCTCGAAAGCGTATCGAGAAGCTCAGAGACATACACCGTAAACCATTCGCGCGGGGTCTCGCGGTTGGGCTGGATGCGTGGCCACGGTCTAGCTTCCATGACCTGACCGGCGAAAGAGGGGCGGTCGAGATTGAGTCGGAGTGGACTGCGACCCGGAGAAAGCGTGCCTGAGCGGAAGCCTCATGTCTCAGAAGCGAGGCATGGGGCACCCGCTCCTTTTTACTTCACCACTTCCATCACGACCTCGACATCCTGATGCCGCGTGCTGCCGGGTATGTCGAGCGAGCCGAGCACGAGCGGCTTGCCGGGGGTGAGAATACCCGTTCCTTCAAGCACAGTCTGCCGCACGACCGGGTCTTGCCCGAATCCATTTGGGCTACCCTCTGCGATGCTCGATTGCTCGGCCTTGGTCCGGAGGTTCACTCCGTTAACGGACTCGTTCAACGTCGCGTCGAAGTTCAGGCCTATGTCGAGATAGGTAAACTGGGTCTGGGCACCGGATTTTCCGGCGTCATAGGAGCCGGTAGCAACAGGCACCCTGCTCCCTTGCTTCATGGTCGTTCTTTCACCCGAGACCACAATCATGGTGAAGTGCTGCACGCCGATGCGCTTGCCGGCGTCGCTCTCGGTCAGGGTATAGGTCAATCGATAGCTTCTCCGCGGCCGGTCGAGATCGGAGATCAGCTTCTGTGCGAGTTCTATCTGGTTGCGCGGTGCGTTGACGACGATAGCGTTCATGCTGGGCACTAGGAAAACCCTCGCGGTCGGGTCCATCATGTTGCGCATCGCGGTCAGCACTTCTGTCACCTCGCGCGTCTCGCTGATGTTTGTCAGATAGAAGGTCTGTGTTGGGTTGTCGGTGGTTGAAGGACGCGGCTTATCGGCCGATTGGGCTGATGCCGCGGTCCCGCAAAGCGCTAAAGCTAGAACAACTGAAATCGAGGGTACGAAACACTTACGGTTCACTGGTTATCTCCTGTGTGGGTGGGTGAAAGAAACTCTGAACCTCAGCTCGTTCCTGCGCATACGTTGCTTCTCTTTGCACCGGATCGAGCATGGCAAGCTGTACAGGATCGCCTTTGTGCGCCAGCCGAAGTAGCAGCTTCTCCTGCTCTGTCAACGGCATGGGCGGAGCCGGATAACTGACCATCGTCAGCGTTTCTTGGGGTGGCGAAGCTGTTCCGAATCGTTCTTTCCGCGACGGCGGTTTAGGAGGCTGTCGTGTCACGACCAGGGGTGGCGTGACAGGTTGATTCACTGACTCAATGGACACCGCTTGCGAGCGCGGGAAAGCGGCTTGTGGCGGCTTGCGATACGCGGTGAAGAAGAGCGCGCAAGCAACGCCCGCAAGCACAACTCCTCCGCTCAACGAAGCGGTCCTCCAGCGTGAGCGGGACGGTGCGGGCATCGCGGACGCACGATGCCGGACCGTGCTCAGGATGCGGCTCTCCATGCCATCCGGCGGTGCCGCGTCGCGCAGGCTTTGCAACACCCTCTGGACGATCTCTTCGTTTGTATCGCTCACACTCCTCCTTTCTCCAGCCGCTCCCGCAGCCGGGTTCGTGCGCGGAATAGCAGTGCGCGCACGGCGGACTCGCTGCGCCCCAGCACCGCCGCCATTTCCGCCGTGTCGAGCTCTTCGACGGCGGAGAGCAGCAGGACGTGGCGCTCTTTGCCGGGCAGCCGCTCGATCTCGGCCATCACCGCCTTGACACGGCGCGCCTCCCCGACCGCCTGATCCGCCGGAACGCTGCGCGAGACGAGGGCTGTGGCGAACTGCTCGTCCATCTGCTCGGGCCGGATGCGGCGGCGGCGGTCGAGCGCGAGGTTCCAGGCGATGCGCACCAGCCAGACGCGCATCTCGCGGACTGCGGGCAGATCGCGTTGGTGTTCGAGGACGCGGACAAAGACATCCTGAACCACGTCTTCTGCTTCGGAAGGGCTGCGGAGGACCGAGTGCGCGACACGGAAGAGGAGCGCGGAGTAGGTCTCCACCAGAGCGGCAAGATCGGTCACCGACCCCGCGCGCTCCGTGTACGGCAAACCCAAGCTGTAGCCCTCGATCGAAGTCACGAAGTCAGTTCCCTTCTACTTCGACAGACGGACGAGTCGGAGTTGCGCTCGTTTATTTCTGCGGTATTTGACTCTGCGAAGTCCGGCTGCCTAGAAGGGCGTCATGCACGGCCAGTCCGGCGTTGGCCGGGATGATGGCGGGCGTCAGGTGGCTGGCGATGTTGGGCGGCCACAAGGGGTCGGCGGCGGCCACTGGTCCAAGCGGCACATCCGGGATGCTGCCCTTGAAGGCGGCGTTCACCGTGTCGATAAACTTATTGGCGACTACGGCATAGCCGGTATTGGTGGGGTGGATGCCGTCGAGCGAGAAGAAGCCGCCGAGGAAGGTTGCGGTGCCGGGATAGCCGTTGACCGTGAGGCCGGAGGCGGTGATCTGGGCAAACAGCGCGTTGATGTCGACCAAGGTCGCGCCCGAGGCCTGGGCCTGGGCGGCAATGACCTGGTTGAAAGCGGTGACCTGCGCCTTGACGGTGACGACCTCGGCGGCGGTCAGGACGCCGGCGTCGTCGAGTGGGGTTGCCTGCTTGTGGGTGAGGATGGCGCCGATTTCGGTCGTGCCTGCGGGGGTGACGAAGTCGCCGGGCACTATCCCGAAAAGTGCGCTCAGAGTGGCCGTCGGCAAACCGGTGACCTGCGAGTAGAGGCCCAGGATGGTTGCGGCGGGCGTGAGATATGGCACGGCGGTCACGTCCGGGATGTTGCCGATGACGAGGTGCGCGCTCGTCATCGTCGTCAGTTCGGTGATGAGAGCCTGATACTGCGTCGTGAAGTTGGCCACCGAAGTCATGCTCGCAGGGGTGCCCGTCAGGTCCGCGATGAGAGCATCGTTGTTGCCGATCCAAAGGAAGATGGTGGTGGGATTGGCCTTGATCGCCTGGACGGCCTGCGAATCGAACTGGCCGTAGCCGAGACTCGGGTAACCCAGTACAAGCTGGTTGATGATCTCCTGGCCGCTGGTGGGCACCAGCTTCGGCACGGTGTTAGCGACGTCGTTGACGAAGGCTCCGGGGACGGCGAGATCGGTCGGCTGCGCGGCGAAGTTGTCGCGTCCTGTAGTGATGCCGAGAGCGGACTTGATGACCGGCGGCGGACCCGGTGAGACCAGTTGCAGCACGGCGGGCGCGCCTGGGTAGGCGATCAGCGGCTGAACGATGGCAAAGCCAGCCTGCGTCGCCATCAGCGGAGCCCAGCCATGGACCTGCTGCCTGTCGAGCAACGAAGAACTCTGGTATCCAGCAGTCAGAGAATCCCCAAGGAAGACCGTACTGGAGAAGTTACCCGCATTTCTGGTTTGTGCAGCCTGCTCCCCCGAAAGTGGATTGCTGCTGCCGGTCGCGCAGCCGTCGAGTAGAAGCAGTCCAGCCATGGCCGCCGTCAGGGCAGAGGCTCGCAGAACGTCCATTTTGGCTCTCAAACGGGGAGCGCGGGGCGCGAAAATCATAGATGGGCTCTCCAGGGGAACTCCGCGCCAGCGATGGCGCTTCACAATGGATGCGAGTGTACCCCATCGGGACAATCGCCGGCATAGCCGTAGCGCAGCGGTACGATGAAGGGGGAGGAGCATGGGAGCGAGTTGGAGCGAGATATCGTCGGAGCGGCTGGCAACGAACTATCGTGCTTGCCGCAAAGTGCTGAAGCAAGAAGCCGGTTCGAATGCCGCTCTGCTGGCAGTGATCAAAGCTGACGCGTATGGGCATGGCGCGCAGCTTTGTGCTCCGGTGTTGGCGCGGGCAGGAGCGGAATGGCTGGGTGTAACGGACGTGACCGAGGGTGTCTCTGTCCGTGAGGCTCTGCGCCGGGCGAAGATGGAGCACCAACCCTCGATCCTAGTCATGTGCGGGCACCTGCCGGAGGATGCCGTCGCGATGGCACAGCACGAATTGACACCCGTCGTTTGGACCGTCGCACAGATGGAGGCCCTTGCCGACGCCGCGAGGGGAGAGCCACTCGCGGTGCATCTTGAGATTGATTCCGGGATGTCACGGCAAGGTCTTACACCGGATGACCTTCCCTCGGTTCTTGCCTGGTTGGCGCGTGAGCCAACGCTTCGAGTAGACGGCCTGTTGACACATTTTGCCTCGGCAGAGAGAGTCGGTGCGGAGCAAACGCTGGGGCAGCGGGCACTCTTTGAAGGAGCGGTCCGGTGTATGGTGAACGCCAATCTTTCACCTGCATGGCTTCACGCGGGCAACACCTCAGCGCTCAACAATGGAGCCGATGGCGGAACACTTCCATGGTTACACCAGATGGCAGTGCAAGTCGGTGCAAGGCCTCTGGCGCGGGCTGGACTTGGCTTGTATGGGTACAGCCTGCCGTTGGAGGGGTTAGTGGCAAGCGATGGAGCAGCGTCCCGGCTGGCGCGCGGTCTTCTGCCTGTCATGGAGTGGAAGACGCGCATCCTCTCCTTGAGCCATGTCGAGGCGGGAACGCGGATCGGCTACAACGGCAGCTTTGTCACGGAACGGTCCATGCGGCTGGCTTTGCTGCCCGTGGGCTATGCCGACGGACTTCGGCGTGAGTTGTCGTCGACCAACCTCAAGCCTGGCGGATGGGTCATGCTCCACGGAAGGCGCGCTTCGATCGTGGGGCGCATCTCGATGAATCTCACAACGGTGGACGTGACAGGCATCGACGCGGCGTTGGGTGAACAGGTAACGCTACTCGGGCAGGGCATCACAGCCGATGATCACGCCGCGTTAGCGAACACCATTCCTTACGAGATCCTCTGCGGCATACGATCCCGTCCCGAGCTAACGTCGCGATGACCTCTACTTGCGCGGCAGCGAAAAGTGGTCTTTCTCCACCCAGACCGGTTCTCGCTCCGTCGCGTCCCGAAGCTTGTACATCGTGGCCTTTAACTCACCCGGCTCCAGCTCGAACTTGACGTAATGGAAGATCGGAAAGTTGAGATCGGTGTACAGATCCTGGGCCGATCGCTCCACAAAGTACGGATGCGCGCCTCCACCACCGGAGACAAGGTACGTCACGCCTTCGACAGTGGCTCGTTCGTAATTGTGGATGTGTCCAGCCGTCACGACGATCTGTGCATGAACCTTGGGCGCAGTAGCCGTCAAATAGTCGCGCAGCGCGATCTCGTTAGGCCGTGGGTTATGATCCACCTCGATGTGAGTCTGGATGTCGGCGACCGGTGGGTGATGCAGCGCAATCATCACGAAGTCTACAGTCTTCGGTAGTCCAGCGATTTGCGTCTGCAACCAGCTCATCTGCCTGCTGCCTTCCAGCAAAGGCAAAGTGCTGTCGAGTTGGATCAGGTAGAGCCTCGACCCCAGCGCAACCGAGTACCATCGTCGTCCTTTCAGCTCGGGAAAAGCCGCCCACCAGTTCTGAACTCCCTGCGCTTCGCCACCCGAAAGCTCGTGATTGCCCATTGCCGGGTACACACGCAGTTTTGCCGTTCGCCAGGGCTCCGTCTCTATGCGGAAGTTCACATAATCCGCCGCGTCCGACCCCTTGTACGGTACATCGCCTGAAAGCTGCAGTGCGTCTGGCTTCTCCTGCGCTATGCGTTCGACCAGCGCTTTGCGTGCAATTGGATCAGCCACTGTATGAACGGAGGGATCGTGGAAGCGCATATCGCCATAGCCGATGACGGTTACATGGCTCGGGAGCTCCCGGTCCGGCACGGAGAAAGTAGGGCCAGCCTCGCTCAGCAACCCCGCATCGCCCACCTGTCCCACGGCAAACGGAAGAGTACCGATCAAAGCACTTGCCAACAACACAGCTAACAGACGCATCACTCAACTATAAAGACAAACGGTAAACAGATGATTACTGACTGCTCTTTACGGGAGCGGGTGCCCCGGCGGTTGCAGCCGTTCGCTTGATTCCCAGGTGGCCATCGTACCAAGCGAACCATCGCTGATACCGATCCTGGATGTAGCTGGGCCGTGTAAACCCGTGGAACGCTCCTGGATACACAACGAGCCCCGCCTCTACTCCTGTGCTCTTGAGAGCCTGGTACATCTGTTCGCCGCCGATCAGCGTGACGTTGAAATCTTTGTCGCCGCCCATAAACAAGGTCGGCGTCTTGATTCGTTCCACATGGAAGAAGGGGTAGGACAGCTTCAGGTAGGCGTCGGTATTCTTCCACGGTGGTCCCAACTCGTTGTCGTATTGAAGGATGTATTCGTCCGCGCCATACATACCGAACAGGTTCGCCGTGCCTGCTCCGCTCGATGCTGCCTTGAAGCGTGTAGTCGACGCGATCATGTAATCGGTCAGGATGCCGCCATAGCTCCATCCCCCGACTACCAGCTTGTCTGCGTCGATCCTGCCCGTCGCTAACGCGGCATCAACCATCGCCTGGAGGTCGCGCACTTCTTTGTTGCCCCAGTCGGCTGAGATCGTCTCCGCGTAGACGTGCCCACGACCTGTGCTGCCACGATAGTTTACGTTCAGCATGGCGTACCCGCGTGCCGCAAACAGCTGCCGGTCGGTCTGGAAGCTGTGGTCGTCCTGTCCCGTCGGGCCGCCGTGGATAAAGAGAAGCATGGGCACCTTTGTCCCCGCGGTATAGCCAAGTGGCATGGTCAGCAGTCCATGCACTTCGTTCCCATCGTCGGCCTTGGTCGTGAGATCTGTGACACTCGCCAGATCGAGCGTCGCCAGCAGAGCATCATTATGTGCAGTCAACTTCCTTAGAGTTGTTCCCTCAAGGGCATAGATCTCCGGCATCAATGCGTCGGTCGACCAAAGCAGTGCGACATGGCCGGCACCCGTGCTGAGTCCGTCTGCCGAGCCGGCCTGCGGCGTCAAACGCCTCATCTTCGCCCCTCTCACAGCAGAAAAGTCCGCCACATACTCCACTTGATCGTGCGAGACCGTCGTCAGCAGCCTGGTGCCATCTGCTGTCCAGATGGGCGGCCCGACAGTGTTATCGATCGCGCTGGACACCAGCACTGGCGCTCCTCCTTTGGCCGCGACCACCGCCAATACGGTTGTTTCATACGCCGTGTACTTTGGAGACAAGCCCTGCCTGTAGGCAATGCGTTGCGAGTCCGGACTCCACACCAGCGGTCCGTGGTCCTGACCCGTAAACGTCGTCAGCTGCCGCGGCACCGACCCCGCCTTGGCGTCGACCACAAACACATCGTCGTTCGCCGTTCGGTCCGGGTCTGGCTGGTCGTGGTTACTTACATAGGCAATTATTGTTCCATCGGGCGACCACGCGCCGTCGTGCTCCTCGTGTTTGTCGTCGTTCGTCAACCGCGAAAGCTTCTGCGAAGCGATCTCGTACAGGTAGAGGTGCTCCTTCTTATCCGTTAGATAGCCTTCTTCGTCCTGCTTGAAGTGGTACCGGTTCACGACGACCGGTTTCGGCGGCCTGGGCTTGCCCCCCTTGTCCTCCTCCGGTTCCTCTTTAGGAGTGAGCGTCAGCAGCAGCTGTTTCGAGTCTGGCGACCACCGGTACCCACC
Organism: Acidobacteriaceae bacterium; assembly: GCA_965215415.1. GTDB lineage: Bacteria > Acidobacteriota > Terriglobia > Terriglobales > Acidobacteriaceae > Edaphobacter. The sequence continues at coordinate 192,438 of CBDCDQ010000009.1, forward strand.
CAGATCTTCCTTCAGCTCGGTCAGCTGGTGAGCCTCGCCTCCACGACGATCGAGCACCCAAACCTGTGAGCCCTTGGCCTTGCCCGGCCGCCCCGACGTAAACGCCAGATACCGCCCATCCGGCGACCACCGCTGCCCGCCCACCGACTCCGTCCCGTACGTCAGCTGGATGTCCTCGGTCCCGTCCCAGCTCACCATCCACAAGTCGGAGATGTTTTTGTCCTCGCCCACATCCACCCGCGACACGGTGTAGGCGATCCACTTGCCGTCTGGCGAAACCTCCGGTGCGCCGACCCGCACCATCTTCGACACATCGTCCAACGTCATCCCATGCTTCGCCACGGGAGCTTGCGCCACCAGCGCGCACGAAGCCGCAAACACCGCCAACCCACCAGAAATTCGCATGGCCGGAGTGTATCAGCACGCCTGTCGTTACATATAGATGTTGATACCCGCGCCGCGCAACCGCTCCACCAAAGCATCACCTATCCCGACGCTTGGCGTCAGCACCCCGCCACGCTGCGGCAGCGCCGCGCCCCCACACGCAATCGCCAGCGCGCTCTCGCAGACGCACTTGACCGTGATACGGTTGGCCGGATCGCCCGCGCCCGCAAGCTTCACCTCCGCTGTCTCGCCTGTCTCCGTTTGGCCCCATACCCGACATCGGAACGATCCTCCATCCATCGTCTTCTCCGCAGGTCCTCCGCCCGCGGCCATCGACCGCCGTGCCAAATCGCGGAAGAATGGAGATTGCAGCGCACGGTAGAACAGCCGTGTTCCCAGCGTCGCAGCTTCGGCCCACACCCTCCCCGACCCGCCCGTGAACAGAAACTACTCTTGATACGCCACATCAATTCCCATGAGCTGACAGCTGCGCCGCACCACGCGCGTGTCGATGATGCTCACCGGGAACGGTGCCGTCCAGCCGCGCACATTCCTGTCGTAAGCCGCGTGCGTGGGGTCCACCTCCAGGGGCAATGCCGCTCTGCCGGCACCCGGGCTCAACAAGAACAAATCCGCCCCCGCTTTATCCGCGCCCGAGCTATACATTCGGTGAGCGCTGGCGATGGTGCCTCCGTTCGGTCGTCCACCCTTGACCTGAAAATACCCCTTCGCCACCTTCAATCCCGGCCCAAGCCGGCGCGCCAGCAGGAACACTCCCAAGTCCGCCGGCACCGAGTCGAATCCGCAGAACGGCACGATCTTGGTGCCGTCGCGCTCAGCCTGGGCGTGAAAGCGGTCGATCAACGTCCGCACCCACACCGTCTCGCCCGTGATGTCCACGTAGTGCGTCCGCGCCTTGACGCATGAAGCGACGAGTTGGTTGCCGTACAGCTCGAAGGGTCCCGCCGTTGACAGCATCACCCGCGTCCGGGCCGCCAGCGCGTCCGCCTGCCGCTCGTCGGTGGAATCCGCCGACAGCGCCGGAACCTCGACTCCGAGCGCGTCGAGCTTTCCCCGATTGCGCCCAGCCACCGCCCACCGCAACTCTTCCGGCGCGTTCCGCTGAAAATAAGCGACCGTCTGCCGTCCGGTGAACCCGGTCGCACCGTACAGGATCACATCGAACTCGCGCTCGCTCATCGTGCTTCGACTATAGGCTCACCAACGATCTACTCCAAAGACCGACGGCAACATTCTCTCCGTCTCCCAACATCCCCCAATGATGCTTACATCTAAGTTGACCATGCCCCGTTCGCTCCTCGCCCCGCTCCTCGCCTTGACTCTACTCACCCCGCTCCGCGCCCAATCCCCCGACACTCTCCTCGCCGACCACCATTACCTGCGCGCCCGCCCCGCCATCCAGGCCGCCCTCGCCCGCAACCCCAACGACCCCCACGCCCTCGTCGACCGCTCCGTCCTCGAATGGGCCTTCAACCACTTCGACGAGGCCATCGCCACCGCCGAAAAGGCCGTCAACTTCGCCCCCAACTCCGCAGAAGCCCACACCCAGCTCACCAACACCCTCGGCGCAAAGCTCGTCGCCAGCAACGCCGGCACCTTTGAAAAGATGGGCCTCGCCCGCCGCTTCCGCAAAGAAGCTGAGCTGAGCGTCCAGCTCGACCCAAACTCGCTCGACGCCCTCGAAGACCTCGCCCGCTTCCACAACGAAGCCCCCGGCATCGTCGGCGGCGACAAGTCCAAAGTTGTCGAGCTCGCCAACCGCGTCACCAAACTCGATCCTGCCCGCGGAGCCGCCCTTCGAGTCTCTTTCCTCCCTCAAACGGCCCATGCCGAAGCCGTTGCTCTCTGGCGCGCTGCGGTCGCGACTGCCCCCAACTCCTCTGATGCCCATACAGGCCTCGGCACCGTTCTCTTTGCCCTCGAGAACAACCCAGCCGCCGCCGAGGCTGAATTCAAACGAGCCCTCAGCCTCAAGCCCGCGCGCATTGCCCCTTTCCGTCAGCTGGCCGTCCTCTACGCCACAACCGGCAACCTTGGTGCGCTCGAAGACCTGCTCAAGCAAGCCCGCGCCGCCATTCCCGATGACCTCAGCCCCTTCTACCATGCCGCCAAAACTTCTTTCACCGCCAATAAAGATCTTTCGCGTGCAGAAGGATACCTTCGTGCCTATCTGTCCCAGCCAGCTGAGGGCGAAGAGCCGTCCCACGCCGCCGCCCACTGGCGACTTGCCCTCATCCTGGAAAAGGAAGGTCGCACACCCGAGGCGATCCAGGAATTGCAGCGTGCGATCAAAGAAGATCCTGCGTTTGAGGCTGCTCGCAAAGAACTCAAGCGCCTCTCCTAAGCGCTCCACCGATCGAGTGCTCTATGGTTCGTTGAGAAGTGAGCCGCCATCGCCGCACATCCGCTATCCTCATCGAACAACCATGCTTCGCAAACTCTTCCTCCTGGCCACTCTCCCCCTCACCGCCCAGACCCTCGCCCGTCCTAATTGGAGCGGCTCCGGCCTTAACGTGCAGCCCTGGTACTCCCACGCCGTTCTGTACGCAGCCGACCCGCACACCTATACCCCTGAGGGCACTCTCCCCGCCCTCACCGCTCGCCTGGACTACATTCGTTCCCTTGGAGTCGACGCCCTTACGCTCACTCATCTCCAGCCCACAGAAGACACCGACGAACTGGATACCCTCATTCGCGAAGCCACGCGCGACAACCTCCATGTTCTCGTCGGGCTTCCTGCCATGGCCACACTTGAGCAGGCTCGCTTTTTCCTGAGTCATAACGCCGCTGGGTTAGCCCTTGCCGCGCCAAATGCTGCTATCGAGACCTTGACCCGTAGTTTCCCCGGCAAACGCATCCTCCTTGCTCCTGAAGGCGACCTTCCACTCGATAGCACGCTCAAAATGGCCGCTTCTACTGTAACTACCCTCCGGCAGGCCCTCGAGGCGCTTCAGCCCGGAGCCGTCGCGCAGGTCTCCGCGACCCTGCCGCCGGAGATTGCCGCCACGCTTCTTCTTGCCACCCGCGCCAACGCTCAACTCGCCGCCGGCCAAGAGCTCGGACAGCTGCCCACCCTTGCTGTCGACGTGAACGCGGCCGCCAAACAGGACGCCGATCCCGCCTCTCTGCTGAACTGGTTCCGCGCCCTGATCGATCTGCATCACGGCAGCTCAGCCCTCCGCGCTGGCACGCCTGCGTTCCTGAACCACGACCTCGACAATGCCCTCGTCTGGGTCATTCGCCGCCCCCAAGTGACGCCGCAAACCCCTGCTCTGTTCGTCCTCTGCAATCTGTCCGACATGCCGCTGAACGTGTCGCTTACCGCGGATGCCGCATCGCTCCATCTCCGGGGGACCTTTCTCCGGCCAGTCCTCCGGTACCCGGCCGGCATGGGCGGGCAATCTCTCGATGCGGTCCGCCTGCCGCCCCATGGCGTCTACCTCGGCGAACTTCGCTTCTAAGCTCAAATCAGGGCGCAAGCCGATCTGCCAGTTCCCGATCTATTACCTCGTCATACACGGCATACACTCGGTCGAATACCGAATTCCAATTGCACCTCAACGCATAAGCTCGTGACGCCATTCGGAAGCGCTCCAGCATCTCCTGATTGCCGGCGAGCGTCGCGATAGCTCTTGCAAATTCGCGGTCCTGCACCACAAACCCGGTCTGGCCGTCCCGCACGATGAATTTCGGTCCTCCATCCGGAGTCACCACAGCGGGCACGCCACTCGCAAGTGCCTCCAGGACGACGTTGCCGAACGTGTCGGTGTGCGACGGGAAAACCAGCAGGTCCATCTCCGCGTATGCCGCCGCCAACGACTCGCCGCGCAACACTCCGGCAAAGTGCGCTTCCGGCAGATTCCGCCGAAGTTCTGCCTCGTCGCCACCCTGCCCGATGATGAAGAACTCCGCCGCCACGCCCATGGCCTTCAACTCCGCAGCCAACGTCGGCAGCAGCGCGACGTTCTTCTCAACCGAAAGCCGTCCCACATACCCCAGTCGCAACACGGGCTCTTTCGACTGCCGCGTCCGTCGCTTCGGTGTAAACAACGCCGTGTCCACACCTCGCTGCATTAAGTGGCACGGATGCCCAGTTCCTGCCTTCAGCAGCTCGCACAGCTCCGCGTTAGGCGCGAACAATGCTTTGGCCAGGCTGTACAACCTCATCATCGCCCAGAGCGTCGTTCGTTCGATCAAGCCCTCCAATCGCTTCGTACGGCGCGCCAGGTACTCGTGGACGTTGGTATGCCACGATGCGACTAGCGGGACGCCCAGCTTCCACGCGAAGTATGCGCCGAAGAATCCCAGCTCGCTTGGACCGGTGATGTGAATGACCTGCGGCTTGAATTGCCGCAGCGTCCGCTCAACTGTTGCCGCGTGCCGCCAGAAGAGCCAGTCGAACTCCAGGTCCTTTTCCACCTGCATCGTCGTCTGGCTACGCGCCAGTTCCAAAGTCCACACCGGGCCGGCTTGAGCGAGGGGTATTGGCCGGCGACCCGCACGTACGCACAGAAATTCGCGCCCATGCCGTTCCGCATACGCGAGGAAGTTACGGCTCGTGTGCGCGACGCCGTTTACCTCGTGAAACGAATCGGGAAAGTAGGCAACCCTGGGTAGGCGAAGCGGGAAGGGCATGGTCTTAGACTATTCTTCCCAAGCGGACGCGGCGCGTGGCTAGTCTGTCGCCATCGAACGCAACACCGATCGCATCTCCTTACCTTCGTCCCACGCGATGCGCAGGCCACCCGAAAGCGGAGCGTGGCCCATCCCCCGGACCGCCCGCATGGCTGCGTTGAGATATCGCGGACAATGACCGTCCACCCAAAGTTCTGAGATCCGCCGCACCACCCCTTCTGAATCCGGATGGTACACCCGCTCATCCCATCGCCGTGAACCCTCTGGAAAGTCGGGGTAGTTGCGAATGGCGTCGAGCGTCGATTGGAGAATGCGGTGCTTCCAGGGCTGCCGGTACTGAGGCATAAACAGCACGTGGCTCTTCCGCTCGCGTCGCACCTCGTAAACAAACTCGGTAAAGCTGGTCGCGTGCGTCAGGTTGATGTTTGCGTTCGGCTCGACGCCGTGCCGGTCGCCGCCTGAGATCGTCAGCTGGTTCCACTGCCTGGCCAACGCCGACACCGCCGCGTTTTCTTTCCAGTTGCGCAGGCCGTTTAGTTCAAGCGCATGGATGGATTGCCCGCTGACCGCCAGGAAGTCATTCACCCGCACATCATGCAAAGCCTGCCCCACACGGTAAAGGTCCCAATTCGGATGATTGAAGATCACCAGAACTTGAGGAATCGCCGCTAACTCCTCAAGCAGCTCCGACAGCAACTCTGCCGGTCGCTGGTGTTCGGGGATAGCCGTAAACGTTGTAAATCGCTCCATCCACGCCGCGCCCGAGGAGCTCGGCAGATTATGAATGCCCAGGTGGAACGCCGTTTCCCGGTAGGGCACCGTCCACTCGACCGACACCGGTATGCCGCGCGCCGACTCAATCGTCCGCAGCAGCATCGGCGCAGCAATCGTGTCATGATCGGTAATCGAGACCAGTGCCGGTCGCTCGGTCAAATGTTCGATCTGCGTCCGCTCGAGGTCGAATGCCAGTCGAGGCGTCAGGGGCGGCGTCCAATAGCTCCGTGCGTAGTTCGGACGAATGCCGGTTGTACGAGCCGATCGGTCTTCCAGCCATTGCATCAGCTTTCGCAGCAGTGGCTTACCCTCTGTCAGCTCCGCGATGAAGTCGAGTGTCTCTTTCGACTGATCCGTGTGGCTGTGCAGCGACACGCCGTATGCGAATCCTTCGGCCGCCTTCGGTTGTCGCCATAGGTAAGAGACACTTGCTTCGCTCATGCTCGCCTCCGCTCAAACACATCGAGTATCAAAGTGCATCGTGACAGTTCCATGACGGCAACAACAACGGTGCTTCAATTGGCGGTAGTGTCTCTTATAGGTACACGGGCATGAGGTTTAGACCAAGGGCGAGCGATGTCAGGTCCGCCAGCTGGCCATGATGCAGTTCTATCCAGGCGTCCCGTAAGACCCTAAACGCCTCCTCCGGAGCGAAGAACACCACCGTACCGCGGATTGAAGTACGTGCAAGGATGTCCGAGCACCGCCGCCGCATCTTATTTTGGCAGCGGGTGTTCCTTCTATTGGAACGAAACGCGGGAGAAGAACCATGTTCGACGGGAAGCCTGGAACTACACGCAATCTGACTCACGCCTTGATGGCGGGCCTTGTGGGCTGCACCCTGTTGGCGGGATGCAAGAAGACCACCGGCAACGCCCAGGCGCTCGATCCGAACGCTCCCGATCCAGCGGCGGCCAACCTTGCTCCGGTCGATCCTAATCAGCCGCAGAGCTACCAGGCTCCGGCACAGGGCGCGTATCCCGCGCAGCGCGGTGTCGTATCGCAGACCCCACCGCAGCCGCCGCGCACCCGTGTTCTGGGGCAGAGTCAGTCGACCGGAGCGTATCAGCAGGGCGAAAGCTACGGACAGCAGCAGCCCGCGCCCATCGAGCGCGCACCCGAGCCGCAGAACGATACGCCCCTGCAGCAGTACGGTAACAACCCACCCGCCCAGAGCGCTTATCCGAGCGCCTACCAGCGGGGCGATCAGAACTTCGACCAGACGATCGACCAATATGCCGAAGAGGCTCCGCAGCCTCCGCCGCCGCTTCCGGTGTACGAGCAGCCACCGGCTCCCGAGCCGAACTATCTTTGGACGCCCGGCTACTGGAGCTACGCACCAACCGGTTACTTCTGGGTGCCCGGAGCGTGGTGCGCGCCACCCTATAGCGGCGCGCTTTGGACCCCGGGCTACTGGGGGTATACGGAGAACCGCTACCGCTTTCATCGTGGTTTCTGGGGTCTCCACATCGGCTTCTACGGCGGTATTCCCTATGGTTTTGGATACACGGGCCACGGGTACGAGGGCGGCTACTGGCGTGGCAACGACTTCTACTACAACCGCGCCGTAAACCGCGTCAACGAAACCGTCATCCGCAATACCTATGTCCGCAACGTCACGATCAACAACACAACCATCAACAATACCGTCGTCAACAATCGCGTGAGCTACAACGGACCCGGAGGCGCGCAGGCGCGTCCCGCGGCGTATGAGGTGGCGGCGATGCGTGAGCAACACGCGCCGCCCCAGGCCGCGCAGGTGCAGCTCCACGAGCAGGCGGCCGGCGACCGGCGGCAGTTCTATACCCAAAATCATGGCCAGCCCGTCGTTACGGTGGCACAACGTCCGCTGGTTGCGGATCGTGGCGTCCCCGCGCCCCAGCGCCAACAGTTTGCCGCGTCGCCACCAGCGCAGCCTGGAACGCGTCCTGGGACGGGCACGTTTGGGCAGCAGCCGCAGCCGGCCAACGGCGTCCCGCAGCGAAGCGGGAGCATGGAGCAGCAGCGGTTCGGAGGACAACCGGGGCAGCCGCAGCGCTCCGGGGAACCACCACGCCCAGGTCAGCTGCCGCCGCAGACGCCTTCCTTCTCGCCACAGCCCGGACAGCATACGCTGATCGCTCCGCAACACAATCAGCCCCAGAACGGCGGCGTTCCGCTTTCCCCCGCGAACCAAGCAGGGGGGCGGCAGTTCGAACAGCGAACGCAGTCCGCACAGCCCACACCGCCGCAGCGACAGGATAGCCGGCCTGAGCCTTACCGACGGCCGTATCAGCCAGGGGAGCAGCAGCACGGGCAAACCAATCCGCAGCCGGAACAGCGGACTCAGCCCGTCCAGCCGCCGCAGATACAATCTCAGCCACAGCAGCCGAGATCGCAGTTTGGCCAGCCGCGCGAGCCGCAGCAGAATCAGCAGAAGTTACCGCCGGCAAGCCAGCCGCAGGTCCGGCCGCGCCAACTTCAGCCTCAGGAACAACCGCAGCTTCAGCAGCGTGTGCCTCCGTCGCCGCAGCCGCGAACTCAGCCGCAGCCGTTTCAGCAACGCGCTCCTCAACCGGAGTTCCAGCAACGTACCCCGCAGCAGCCTCGGCTCGAATCGCAGCAGCCGAGACCGCAGCCTCAACCGATCGTTCAGCCCCATGCCGAAGCGCCGCACGCCCCTCTCCAGGCGCGCCCGCATGAGGAACATTCGCCGAGATAACGTTCAGGAGCCCAGGGCCATCTGGCCGACCAGGACGGCGTTAAGGGAAAGCACGATGATGATGGCCAGCCATCCCGCGGCCTTGGCGAGCGGCGCGCTGACGAAGCTTCCCATGACCCTCGGGCTGTTTGTCAACAGCAGCAGCGGCACCAGCGCGAAGGGCAAGGCAAAGCTGAGGACCACCTGGGACAGGATGAGTATTTTGAGCGGGTCAAGCCCGAGGGCGATCACCGCCAGCGCCGGGAGGATGGTAATCAGCCGCCGCAGAAAGATGGAAAACTTGATGTCGAGAAAGCCTTCGATGATGACCTGTCCCGCCATGACGCCCACGCTTGACGACGAAAGACCGGAACACAGCAGCGCGACCGCAAAGACCGTTGCCGCCGCGGGACCGAGCAGTGGCCCGAGCGTCCGGTAGGCCTGCTCGACATCTGTCACGGGCGCGGCCAGATGCGTAAACGCCACCGCCGCTACGACGATCATAGCTGAGTTGATCAACCAGGCGCCGTTCATGGCGAGGACTATGTCGGCCAGCTCAAAGCGCAGGTATCCCCTTCGGGCCTGCTCCGTCAGCATCGCTTTGCGCCGTGGCTGTACCAGCGCGGAATGGAGATAGACCACGTGCGGCATGACCGTCGCGCCCAGCATGGCGACCGCAAGGTACGTGCTTTGGCGCAGGCTCGTGGCGGAAGCCGTATCCAGCGAGGGGATGAGCGTATGGAAGGCCGCCGTGTGCCAGTCGGGATGCACCAGGAAGACCTCAAAGCCGTAGCAGAGTCCGATCACGCCGACAAAGGCCATGATGCCGCCCTCCAACCAGCGATAGCCCGCGAGATCGAGCGCGAGGATGAGAAAGACCGCCACCGCCGAGACGAGCGCGGCGGCGAAGAGAGTCTCCGTGCGACTCCATCCGTGAGCCAGCAGGGGCGGACCGAAGAGCAGGTAGAGCCCCAGCGCCGCGCCCAGAAACTCCGCCAGGTCGGTGGCGATGGCTGCGATCTCCGCGCACACCCAGAGCACGATGGTGACCGGCCGGGCAAAGTGCTTGCGGCAATTCTGTGGCAGGGTAAGACCGGTGACGATGCCCAATTTGGCCGACAGATACTGGATCAGGATGGCCATGGCGTTCGACCAGAGCAGCACCCACAGCAGCCGGTAGCCAAAGCGCGATCCTCCCTCAATGTTCGTCGCGAAGTTGCCGGGATCGATGTAGGCGACGGAGGCGACAAACGCCGGACCGAGGGAACTCCAGAGCCGCTTATGCCACTTCCGGCCTTCGGCCACCCCGGAGATTGTCGCTGAATTAGGCATGGCTAAATCATAGCGCAGTGTTACCCTAAGTGACGGCAAAACGATATGGCGAAGGGCAAGACCAGACAGAAAGCGCAGCCCAGAAGCGAGGCGGTCGACGATTACCTGAAGGCCGTCTTTCAGCTCGGAGGACGTGACGAGCGGGAGGTGGCCTCCACCGAGATCGCGCTCCATCTCGCCATCACCGGCGCGTCCGTGACCAATATGCTGCAAAAGCTGGCCGCCGCCGAGCCGCCGCTGGTCGTCTACCGCAAACATCGTGGGGTTCGGCTCGCCGCTTCCGGCAAGCGCCGCGCGTTGGAGATTGTGCGTCACCATCGGCTGATCGAAACCTTCCTGACCCGCGTGCTCGACTACCCCTGGGATGAGGTGCATCAGGAGGCCGAGCGGCTGGAGCACTTCATCTCCGAGCGGTTTGAAGAGCGGATTGCCGCCAAACTCGGCCACCCGGAGTTCGACCCGCACGGCCATGTCATCCCCTCGCTCGACGGCTCGGTTCCGGCGATTGTGCCCGGATGCGAGCCGCGCCCGTTGATTCAGCTTCCGCTTGGCGGACGGGCTCGGGTGGTCAGCGTCTCCGATGCCGATCCCGCCATGCTCCGCTACCTGGCGGCGCAGGGCATTCGGCCAGGAGTTCGGCTGACGCTGTGCGAGCAGCTTCCTTTTAAAGGCGCATGGCAGGTTCGCGTGGGCAAAGGTAAAGAGATGGTCCTGCTGAGCGACTCCCTGGCCGCAGCCATCATCGTAGAGGGTGTTTAGCAGGCTGTATTCTCAGAGGCAGATGGCGAAGACACCGTATCCCCAGACCGACCGCGAGCTGATCCGGCTGATCGACCGCTCGGCCGGGCATCGCGCCGGACATAAGCAGCTCATCCGTGAGCTGGGGCTTGGCGGCGGGCGGGAGCGGCGGCTCCTTCTAGAGCAGTTGGCGCGCATCACGGCGCGCGGGGAACTGGTCAAAACGGAGTTCGAGCAGTGGGCGCTGCCCCACGCCGATCCGGCAAAGACGGCGCGTGTGCGCAAGTCACTGGTAGACAGCCCGCCGCAGGAACTTCGGACCACGCGCGACCGCCTGCTGGCGGGCAAGCTCGACCTCCACCGCGACGGCTATGGCTTTGTTCGCCCGAACGGCAGCACCTCGCGTGACGATGATCTGTTTATTCCGCCGAGCGAGTTGAATGGCGCGATGCAGGGCGACGAGGTGCTGGTGGATGAAGCTCCTCCGGGGCGGGATGGACGACGCTCCGGACGTGTTGCCCGCGTGCTCACGCGGCGTAACCCTACAGTGGTGGGCATCTTTCACTACGCCCGGCCACACGACCGCGTCACCTGGGAGACCGCCCCATTCCTGCAAGGCAACTACGTCCGCCCGCTCGACGAGCGCATGACCGAGCCCATCCTGATCCCCGACGGCATGGAGCTGCCCTCGACCCCCGCAGCCACGCCGCACCGCGTCCTGGGCGAAGAGGCGCAGGCACAACAAACTTGGCAGGATCATGGCCAGCCGCTCGAAGGCCTCGCCGTCGACATCGAAATCACGGAGTTTCCCGGTACCGGCAAGCCCGCCAAGGGCCGCGTCATCGAGGTTCTCGGGCCGCCCGATGCCTTTGGCGTCGACGTCGAGATCATCATCCGCAAGCACCACCTGCCGCACGTCTTTCCGGCCAATGTCCTCGCCGAAGCAAGCGCCTCCGCCGCGCAGACGGTCGAGAGCCTGCCCGAAGAGCTTGCCCGCCGCCGCGACTTCCGCGGCCTCCCCATCGTCACCATCGACGGCGAAACCGCCCGCGACTTCGACGACGCCGTGCTCGTGGAGCGGCTGCCGAACCGCAACTGGCGGCTCCAGGTCCACATCGCGGATGTGAGCTTCTACGTCCGCCCCGGCACAGCGCTCGACCTTGAAGCTCGCCTGCGCGGCACCTCCGTCTACTTCCCTGACCGCGCCGTGCCCATGCTGCCGCCGCAGCTTTCGTCGGGAATGTGCTCGCTGCGGCCGGATGAAGACCGCCTCGTCCTCTCCTGTCTGATGGAGATCGACGAGCGCGGCGAGATCCTCGGCTATGAGGTCTGTGAAGGAATCATTCGCAGCGCGCGCCGCATGACTTACACCCAGATTCAGGCCGTGCTCGACGGCGACGAATCCACGCGCGCCGAGTTCGCCGAGCTTGTTCCCGCGTTTGAACAGATGTATGAGCTGGCCCTCAAGCTCAACGCGAAGCGCCAACGCCGTGGCTCCATCGACTTCGACCTCCCCGAGCCGGTCATCCTCTTCAACCCCGACGGCAATATGCGGTCCATCGTCCGCTCGCAGCGCGGCTGGTCGCACCGGCTCATCGAGGAGTTCATGCTCTCGGCCAACGAGTGCGTCGCCACCTGGCTCGAACGGCACGCGCCCAGCGTCTACCGCATCCACGAGATGCCTGACCCCAAGCGTATTCTGGATTTCGAGGAGACCGCCAGCGCCTTCGGCTACTCGCTGGGCTTTTCTAGCCTGCCCGTCAAACGCATTCAAACCAAAGGCGACCGCCGCAACGTCCGGGGCACGGACAAGAAGGCGAAGACGCATGACATTCCCGAATCCATCCCGGTCACGCCGCAGATGTACCAGCGCCTCACGGCCAAGATCGCCGGTACCCCCGAAGAGCGCATCCTTGCCTTTCTGATGCTGCGCTCGCTCAAACAGGCCCGCTACAGCGAGAAGAACGTCGGTCACTTCGCGCTCGCCAGCCCCAGCTACACGCACTTTACGTCGCCGATCCGCCGCTACCCGGACCTGATCGTCCACCGGCTGCTGCGCGATCTGCTCGAAGCCGGTCTCGATCCCATCGGCGGCGCCATCCTGAGCACCGATCCGCAACCGTGGTCGAAATCGGGTGCCCCACGTCTGGATTCTCAGACGTGGGTTAACGAGCCTATCCCCGAGCTCGAACTCGCCGCCATCGCCCTTGAATCCAGCCAGTCCGAGCGCCGCGCCGACGACGCCGAGCGCGAGCTGATGGAGTGGAAGAAGATCAAGTTCATGCAGGACCGCGTCGGCGAGGACTTCCACGGCATCATCCTCTCCGTCACCAAGTACGGCTTCTTCGTCGAGCTCGACGACCTCTTCATCGAAGGCCTAGTCCCCCTCGCCAGCCTGGGCGCATACGGCGGGGAAGACCGCTTCTTCTTCCGCGACACCGACCGCCAGATTGTCGGCTCGCACTCCGGTACCGCCTACAAGATCGGCATGCGCGTTCACGTCCTGCTCGACCGCATCGACCGCCAGCAGCGCCGGTTGCAGTTCGCGCTCATCCCCGATGTTGCAGAAATGCCGGTCAAGAAAGCACGCCGCTCGAAGACCGCCGCCAGCCCCACCGGCGAACGCCCACACTCCAGCCCCAGGCGCACCGGCAAGAAGAAAGCGCGTGGTAAAGGGAATCAATCGCAGGGCAAGAAACATTAGTCCAAGCTCCGCTGCTCGGTCCTCGGCTGGTGTGCACGGAGAAGAAGCGCTACCTTTGCCGTCCGGATCGACTTCTACGCCGAGCGGGTGCCATTCTGTTGAGCTTGGCAGCTCTACCGGACAAGCCGTCGGCTGAATCAATATACTTGCCAACATACACGAAGGAGCAGCGTTTGGATGATGTATAGCTCTCGTTGGCTGGTTCGCCACACTTCCGTTTGCGCCTTATCATTGCTGGTACTGCAGCTTGGTTGCCGGCCTCCGTTTGCCCAACGCAACTCATCGAACGCTGCGAGGAACACCATGACCCAGACTGCCTCCACCTGTGCCGGACGCTTCAGCCTGCAGCTGCCTGCTCCCTTCGAGCAAGGAATGAACCCGCAGATCTTCAACGGCCTACGCCTTCGCTGGGATCCGGTTGAAGCCGAAGGAGTGGAAAAGACCTGGAAGGAACACGTGGAAAAGCTGCGCACCGAGCAAGGTCCCAGCCCGCAAGGCAGCCGCATTGTGAAGAATTACCTCCTGGAAGGGCGGCACGCCGTCTTCTACCGCTATGTGCCAACGCCCAATTCTTCGCACACGCTCGAAACCTGGACCCTTTACGGCGACAAAATCTTGCAGACTGAAGTGGACGACAGCAGGGACCAGTTCAAAGTGGTGGAAGACGTGACTCTCAACGTCCTGCGCCACTTTGTGCCTTCCTCCTCCGGGCAGCCCGTCGGCGATGGATTCTGTATCCAAAACGGCTCGATTCAGCTGCTTCCCGATCAAGGGGAGCAGATCGCTGCCATATGGGGACTACCTCTCGACTATGAACTCGAATTGCGTACCGCCGTCGTAACAAGACCAAATACGCTCACATACATCGAAGACGCTCACAAAGACGAGTTACAATCCGCCGTTACGCCGGGTTCCCACTACACCCTGACGCGGGCCGTCCACCGAACGGTGCTCGGCATGGAAGGGCAGGAGACAATACAGCATTTTCACAATGACCCGTCGCCAACGAAGTTCTACAATGCAGTTTTTTCGTTTGCCGGCGTTAAGGACAAGGGGTCGCAGCCTGGCTGGCGTATTACGCTTAGTGCGTACGATCGGCCAGATCAGAAGGTCGACGAAGCAAAGTTCATAGCGACCTGGGAACAAATCCTGCAGGGCCTGAGCGTACGTCTGCGCGATTAGCTGTAACATCGGAGAACATAATATGCTGCGTGGCGAACCCAAGAAGATCCATAAGAAGTGGTATGAGATCGATCAATTAGAGAAAGAGACATTCCCGACCGATCGCGAATACGAAGTAATTGTTCAGCGAGAGGCCATCCCCATCGTCTTCGTTCCGGGCATCATGGGATCTAGGCTATATGCCCCCTCCGAGAAGAACAAGCTTGTCTGGGATCCAGACGATCAAAATCTCATGACAACGAACTTTCTTACACGTGGCGGTACTGGTCAGAAGACGCCGCAGGAACGATTGGATACCCTTGTCGGTAAGAGCTTCAATTCCGATTATCTTAAGGTTGCCGGAACGGATGACGGGAAGTGGCTCACCACAAATGGCAAGTACACCGACGCTGTACGTAAAGCCATTATACAAGGCCGCTCCAACTACTGGAATTGGGCTCGTCGCGACCAGCGTATGACCGAGACGGAACGCTTTTATCGGCTGCGGACGACGGCCAGCGGTAAAGAACGCTATGGCCTGTGGCAGCCAGAGCGTCTGCCGTGGGAACGCGGAGTGGATTACATTACAGATGAGAACATGGGGACCTACGAGCACACGGTCTACGAGAGTCAGCTTGCGGCCTATAACGGCTGGGCCGGCGTCGCATGGAGCTACTATGGCAAGCTGCTGCTTAGATTGGCGGCCGAAGGCTGGGACCCGTTTGCGAAGTGCTTCTACTTCCCTGTCTACGCGTTCGGCTACAACTGGACAGATTCGAACGAGGTCTCGGGAAACAAGCTGAAAACGTATATCGACGACATCATTGTCAACGAGCAGCACCGGGAGGGGATGAGCAATCTGTGTAAGTACTGCATTGTGGTGACCCATTCCATGGGCGGCCTGGTTGCGCGCTGGGCCAGTGAGAAGGCTGGCGCTAAATCGAAGATCCTGGGCATTATCCACGGCGCACAACCGGTCACCGGCACGCCCAGCGCTTATCACCAGTTCCGCGCGGGAGAAGACACCCAGGATTTCTGGGGACCGCTGCTGAGCGAAGGAACGCCCGGGCTCGGGGCTTGGGGAGTCTCTCGCGTGATTGGAAGCGACGCCAAGCACATCGATCCGATCTTCGGTCATTGCCCCGGTCCTTTGCAACTGCTGCCCAACAAGGACTATCAGACAAATGTCTCGAATGGCCTGCATCCCTCCTCTTACAATTGGTTGTTTCAGAAAAATGAACATGGCCAGATGCTTGAAGAGCTACCGAACGGCGATCCGTACGCGAACGTCTATGCCAATTTCAAGACGTTCCTGGGGTTCGGCGCGCAAGCCCCCAACGTCCTGGCAGACCGAAGCACACCCTCAGACCAGGACGCAACAAAGCAACGTAGTTCAAAAGGCCCAAGGAGCGGCGACGAGGTGCTGCTTAGGAATCTGCGACTCGCCCGTGACTTCCATGATGGTCTGAGTACCCGTTGTCATCCCAACACCTTCTACGGCTACGGGTACGATCTGAGAAGCAAGACCTACGATGAGATCGTCTACTTCTGGAAGCGAGCCTTGGAGCCGACGCGCACCGTTTACACGCGGGGCGGCGGTAAGGTTACGATCCACGATCCGGGGGACCCCTCGCTCGGCCAGGGTGTGGACTTTGACGCGGCGAGAAACGCCTACTTCAGAATCGAGCCAAAGATCGCCAGTGGCGATGGTACAGTGTCCGTCTCTTCCGCTACCGCGCTGGGCAAACCCGGTGCCCGCTCTCACGACACCTTTACCCACTATCCCCACATGGAAGGCAAGACCAACGATTCCGTGGTCAGGGTATTAGCCATTGAGGAGACGGAACATTCCGCCTACTATCAGCAGGACACGGCAGTGGCATTTACGATCAATTCGATCAAAGCTCTTGCTCAGAACTATATGTGCCGCAAAATAGGCAAAAAGCAAAAAGCCCCCCAGCTTCCTGTACCGCCGTTCTGATCGCCACGTGTCATCCTCTCGATGAGACAATGAGACCAGCCTCGCGCCTACGCACGAGTGTGCAAGGATCACCCAGCAAATGGCAGCAGACCCGAACAACCGCGTCGTCGGCATCGATCTCGGCACCACCAACTCGCTCGTCGCGTATATGCAGGGCGACGCCCCGGCCATCATCCCCGGCGAGGACGGCGAGCGCCTCGTCCCGTCCGTTATCGCGTGGACGGAGGATGGCATGGCCGTCGGCAACGCCGCCCGCGCCACCTTGCTGACCGACTCGGCCAACGCGGTCTACTCCGCCAAGCGCCTGATGGGCCGTGGCCTCGACGATGTGCAGGAGGAGCTCAAGCTCTTCCCCTTCAAGCTGGTCGATGGCCTCCAGCCCGGCGAGGTCCTCAAGCTCAACGTCGGCGGCCTCACCCTCACCCCGCCCGAAATCTCCGCCTACGTCCTGATGCAGCTCAAAAAGAACGCCGAGCGGTTCTTCGGCGCGCCCGTCACGAAGGCCGTCATCACCGTGCCCGCCTACTTCAACGACGCGCAACGCCAAGCGACGAAGGACGCCGGACGCATCGCCGGTTTGGAAGTCCTCCGCCTCGTCAACGAACCGACTGCCGCCGCCCTCGCCTACGGTCTCGACAAGCAGAAAGACGGTCTCGTCGCCGTCTACGACTTCGGAGGCGGCACCTTCGACGTCTCCATCCTCAAGCTGCACGAAGGCATCTTTGAGGTGGTCGCGACCGGCGGCGATACGCATCTCGGCGGCGACGATCTCGACAACCTCCTGATCGCCATCGCGCTCGACGACATTCAGGGCGACCTCGGCGAGGACCTCCGCACCAACGGCGAAGCCATCCAGGCCATCCGCAAAGCCGTCATCGAAGCCAAGATCGAGCTGTCTTCTTCGGAAAACGCCAAGATCGCCGTCCTCCTCCCCGGTGGCCAACCCTACGCCCGCGAGATCACCCGAGCGCAGTTCGACGCCCTCACCGCGCCGGTCATCGCCCGCACCGCCGGACCGGTAAAGCAGGCCCTCAGAGACGCCAACCTCGATCCAGCCCAGATCGATGAAGTCGTCCTCGTGGGCGGCTCCACCCGCATCCCCGCCGTCCGCCAGCTGGTCGATGACCTCTTCCATCTCGCCGCCCGCGACAAAAAGCCACACACCGATCTCAACCCCGACGAGGTCGTTGCCCTCGGCGCGGCCGTCCAGGCGCAGATCCTTTCCGGCTCCGTCAACGCCACCACCGAAGACCTCCTTCTGCTCGATGTGACCCCGCTGTCTTTAGGTATAGAGGCGCTTGGGGGTGTTGTTGCCCGCATCGTGCAGCGCAACTCCACCATCCCCGCCTCGGCCACCGAGCACTTCACCACCGGCGTCGACGGCCAGACCAACGTCGCCATCCACGTATTGCAAGGTGAGCGCGAACTCGCTAAAGACTGCCGCTCCCTCGCCCGTTTCGACCTCAAAGGCATCCCGCCCATGGTCGCCGGGCTTCCAAGGATCGAGGTCAGGTTCCTCATCGACGCCAACGGCATCCTCCACGTCTCCGCCCGTGAGCAGCGCAGCGGCAAAGAGGCCGAGATCGACGTGAAACCGACCTACGGCCTGACCGACGAACAGGTGGAAACCATGATTCTTGACTCCTTCGACCACGCCGAAGCCGACATCTCCGAACGCCAGACCATCGAGGCCAAGAACGAGGCCGAAACCATCCTCGCCGCCGTCCAGAAGGGCAAGTCGCACAACGCCTGGCAGCAACTCAGCGCCGACGAGCTCGCCGCCATCGACCAGGGCCGCAACGAGCTCAAAGCCTCCGTCGAAGGCGGCGGCTACAAGGTCATCCGCCGCGCCATCGATGCCCTCGACAAAGCCACCCGCCGCTTCGCCGAGCTGATGATGGACACCACCCTCGCCTCCGCCATGAAGGGCCAAACCATGGAGTCCGCCGGCGAAGGCATGGGCACCGGCCCCTCCGCGCCGCACCCCTTTGCCGCTGCCCAGATCGACAGCACAGCCTCCAACCTCATCGCCAACGCGGAAGCCGATCCGGAGACACCCGGCAGGTCGACGAAGGATTGATCCACGTCACGGGGTCTCTGATCGCGTAACCACGCATTACCCTTGTGAAGTGTGGTTCTGCTTGTATGGATCGAACGTGGAGGTGACTACGAAAAGTCGGCCTCATGAAACGCTTGACACGTCCGATAGCCTGGTTTGAGTAGTGAAGGTTACGTATCGTCCCACGACTGAGGGCCGTCCGCAACGGATGACCGATTCCTAATTGTTAATTACAGACGTGAGGGTACCCGTATGGCAAAAGTCAATGACCTCGCAGCCTACATCCTCAGCAAACTTCACCCGCTTGATGCCATGAGCTGCAAGAGCTCCTCTACTACTCACAGGCATGGTCGCTAGTGTGGGACGACAAACCTCTCTTTGCGGCAAGAATCGAAGCTTGGGCGAACGGCCCTGTAGTCCGTGACGTACTTCGGCTGTATAAGGGAAATACACAATTTCCACCTCAACAGCAGGTGGTAAAGTTGCGCCGAAGGCAGTAGAAAAGGAAACGGTTGATGCATTTCTGAAGTTTTATGGAGAGAAGACCGGCTTCTACTTAAGCGAACTAACGCCAAAAGAGACTCCATGGATGGATGCCCGCAAGGGCCCTCGCCAGGTGCACCCGGATAAAATGAAATTGCTTACGCCATAAAATCAAAAAGCCCGCGATGTTAAAGAATAGACATCTGAAGCCAGAACTTCCATATTTAGGTGCGAAGCTTTACCAACAAGCAAAGAGAAAACTGATGGAACGGCTTCCTGCAAATTTGCCGAGTCCGTTCCATCTACGCCGAACGAACCGATTCACTATCCTGCTGAGGAGAAGTTCACGCCAGTAGTGCCCCATTAATGACCGACTCGTCCCTCTTGCTCTCTGAACAGCGAAACAAGCTTTGCCGTAGGCTTTTTTCAAACTGAGGTCGAGCTGCTTCTGTTCGTGGCCTTTAGGATGCTGCTCACGCCACAGTTTGAGGAGCAACGGCTGCATGGCCCAGAGCAGCACCTTTGTACGCTGAATCTTGGCATAGCAGCCAGCGCACAGCGAAAGCATCAGGTTCAGAACCGACCTACCGGGTATCCGGTGGTGGACGATGATGGACCGCTTGTCACGACCGGAAGCGTCGCAGACGCGGCAACGGTAGCCGTCGCGCTCCAGAACAGCTTCGCGCAGGCCGCCGAAATACTCCTCATCCTGCCGTTTCAACGTGTAGCAGGTTGCACACAAGCCCAGAGCCACGACCTTGGCGTTTCCGCATGGGCAGTGCATCACCCTTTGAACGAGACGTGTCACTTCGCTGCCCCGCTTTTCGTTTCCGCCGCACTCGCCCTTACTGCCCGGTCGATTGTCTGGACAGAGACCCCGAAGTGAGCCCCAATCTCATGCCGCGTGTGTTCATGACTGTCCCACATCGTCTTTACGACACGCACCTGCTGGGGTGATAGCAGCTTCTTTCGGCCACCCATCCGGCCTCGCGCCCGCGCCGACGAAAGACCCGCCATGGTGCGCTCCCGAATCAGCTCCCGTTCAAACTGCGTCAACGCCGCGAAGAAGTGAAAGACGAGCCTGCCTGCGGCGGTGCTCGTGTCGAAGTTCTCTTTGAGAGAGATGAAGTTGATGCCGCTCTTATCGAGCCGGTCGACGATTTGAAGGAGGTTGCGAATTGAGCGGCCCAGCCGATCCAATCTCCACACCACAAGGGTGTCGCCTGTCTCCAGCCGGTCCAGGCACTTTTCCAACTCCGGCCGATCCAGCGTATCACCGCCCATCACTTCCTGATAGATACGCTTGCAGCCAGCCTTTTTCAGGTCGGGCAGTTGCCCCGCTGTATCCTGCTGTTCGGTTGACACCCTTGCATATCCAATGACCATGAAAAGAGGCTACCAGAAACGGTTTGTTCCGGTACCATGATTCTGGCCAGCGTTTCGGTTGCGTTTTGGCTCGCAAAGCCCACATAAGCGGGCGAGCTACAAACACTCCCACAAACGTTCGTTTGTGACGACATCCCATCCAGGCGAAACAGGAGGAACCGATGGCTGAAGGAGTGAATGGAGGCCCACCGAGGTCATACCGCCGCCGTTCGCTGGCCGAGCAGCGAGAGGCATACCAGATCGCTTCTGCCGAGGTCGCAGTCCTGAAAGCAAAAGCAGAGCAGATCACAGCCGACGCCGAGGTCCGCATCAGCAAGCTCGAACTACAGATACTGAAGCTCAAGCAGCAGGAGGCCAAAGCCGCTGCGAGGAAGCGTTTTCGACCGGATAATAACCATCAAAGTGTAGCGTTGGGGTCAAGACCAAGACCTTGCCCCTGTATCAGAACCGAGGAACCGATCCTAATGCGACGGGTTTGGACCCGTCCTGTGACTGTCGCGCTGGGGTACACCCTAGTGCACCCGCTTTGTACAAAGTACTATTGTTGAAAACTGACCGACTCTTATGCCAACCTTCTCCCTCGCAGAGTTCGTTCATCATCTCGCTGTCTTGATCTCCGTTGGCTGCCTTCTTCTGGTTACAGGTGTCATTTACTTCCTGCTTTCCCTTTTGCGCGAGTCGGGGAAGATTCTTGAGCAGTTTGCATCGCTCAAAGCCTGCTTCGCGCCACAAGGCCCTGATCGGCAGGTCGGCAAGACTGGTCTCTCGCTAACGGCGTGGGATGAAATCCAGAGCCGCGCCGGAATGTTGGACCCGCAGCCTGCCGCCTGGTGGCAGCGGGTGACCGATGCCTCGGAGCTATACCCGACAGCTTCGGGCGAAGAAGCGTTTTTTCTAACGGAAGCGGCAACTGCCGTTCTGCCATACGGAACGCTAACCGCTTCGCTCCGGGCGGAACGCTACCGTTCTCTTCCTGGACTACTGACCGGAGTCGGTTTGACTCTGACATTCATGGCCATCCTTGGGGGCCTGAGCGGTGTTCACTACGACAGAACCAACACCACCGAACCGATTACAGGCATCGACATCCTCATCAACGGATTATCGGGAAAGTTTCTCAGCTCCATCGTGGCGCTGCTGCTTAGCATAGCGTTTACGCTTTTCGAACAGAGCCGCACCCGAAAGCTGAGAAATGCGTACGCCGATCTTATTCAAACGCTCTCCCACCAAATCCCGAGGTTGTCTGCTGCGCGTATCTTGCTGGATATCAGGAAGTCTTCCGCTGATGCCAGCGTGGAAGTAGCGAACATCAGTGCCGATGTGGTTTCGCGGTTCGCTGACGCGTTGAACCAGCAGGTTGTACCTCAACTGGCCTCATCCATGGCAACTGGAGTGGCAGGAGCTTTCTACCAGCAAATCAGCCCGACCCTCGACAAAATGACTGGCTCTCTCGATACGCTGCAGGGAGCGATTGTCGGGCTGGAAGAGAAGAAGCAGGATTCTATGACGGGCGAGTTCGAACGCTTGCTACGTGGTCTGGAGCAATCGCTTACGGGTGCACTGGAGCATATGGCGAGCGGCTTCCGAGAAGCTCTTTCCGGATCGGCCAGAGAT
Source organism: Acidobacteriaceae bacterium (assembly GCA_965215415.1). Taxonomy (GTDB): domain Bacteria; phylum Acidobacteriota; class Terriglobia; order Terriglobales; family Acidobacteriaceae; genus Edaphobacter. The sequence goes on from CBDCDQ010000009.1 coordinate 214,390, forward strand.
GAATTCGGCAACATGCAAGCTACGCTGGAAGGCACACGCGCAATGCTGGGTGGCATGAACGACCAGTTTGGAGCGATGCAGCTTGCTTTTCGCGATGTGGTCGCGAAAGCGGAAGAGGCCACCTTGCACCAGGTAAGCACGGGGCGAGAACAGACTGAGGAGCTGAATCGCGTCATGCAGGGGCTCCTTTCTGGAATTGCTGCAGGCACTGCAGAAAGCATGCAGGCAGTCCAGGAGAAACTAGGAACAACAGTCGATCAGCTTATCTCTAGGGTGGACACGCTTACCAAGGGTTCAAACGACTCGACGGCGGCGCTTCTCGGACAGACGGAAATTTCGACACAGGCACTGACGGCTAGGCTTGAGCAGATCCTGGAAAGCATCCGCGACAGAAGCACCGACTTCGACCGTGCAAGTGGCAGCCTGCGGGAAGCGCAGGCTTTCATTTCAGACCTTCTGCAGAAGAATGGTGACGCCCTCAAGAAACTGACCGCTGCAGGCGCGGAGGTGCGTGGTTATACAAGTGATCTGAAAGCACAATCCGTTTCACTCGCCGCTATCGTGGTCGGGCAGGGGAATGTAGCGGGCAAACTGGCGACAGCCGCAGGTTCGATTGAAGACGCGCTCAATCATCAGGATCAACGCCTGCAGAGATACGAGAGCACGGTGCAGCAGTTTGAATCTGTCATGGGCGAGGTAGACAAGCGCATTGCGGCCGTTTTGCAGGAGTTTGGCAAAGGTTTCAGCGACTACCAGGAAGGCGTCCGCAAGAACTTCGACAGTATCGTCAAGATTGCGAATGAGCTGCTGCCTAGCGCGGCGCTGGGCCTTGAGGCCAAGTATGAAGAATTTGCAGATCAGATGACTAATTTCACCGACACCATGATCGAGCAGATTGAGAAAGTCAAAGGAGCGTCAAATGGAAGACCACGATAGCTCCGATCACCTTAGCAGCTCTCTGACGGACCTGATGACCTCTCTCATGGTCATCTTTATCCTGCTTCTGCTAGCTTTTATCAGCCACGCCGCAAGGAAAGATGCTGCTGTTGCGGATGTTATCCTACGCAAGCTTCAAACCGACCTTAAAATCCAAGGCATTGACAATAACAAGCTCAAACGGGACCCACGCGACCCAAACGCAATCCTCGTGATCGTACCCGGTGATCTCATGAATTTTGAGACGCAACGTGCGGACCTGAAACCAGAGGGAGACCAATGGCTGGACAAGAACATCCCTCGGTTTGCGGCGGCCCTGTGTGATCCCAAGTATGCGGCCAGCGTGGACTCCATCGTCGTGGAGGGGCATACCGATGCGACCGGATGGGCAGGTCGCACACCTCTACAAAGCGAAAATTCCAATCTGGAGCTCAGTCAGAGACGTTCGATGACTGTCGTTCAGGAGTCTCTACGTTCGCTTGAGCCATACCCAACCGAACGCACCTGCTTTCTGGATAAACTCTCCGCCGTCGGCAGGGGGCAACGTGACCCTGAGCCAACCTCCGACGCCAGCCGACGAGTCATCTTTCGCATAAGAGTCAAAGCGACGGACGAGAAAAACGTCGAGAAGGCGATGTGATGCTGCAAACCTCCAACGCTTTCGCAACGCTTCGCAGCCAAGCCCTACTTCTAGTCACAGAACCGGTTCAGGTCGCCGATCCGACTCGACTCCTTGTAAAGCTCGCCATCGTCTCCAAGAGGTTGTCGCAGGCCGCACCGCGAAAGCTAGGTACAAGGACTGCGCTCAATCCTGAAGCCGTTTGGCGGCTTTGGGAAGCGGCCGACTTCGATCCTGAGTTTCCAAACCGTCTGCAATGGAACACCTTGTGTCTCTCTCAAAACACCGCCCTCCGGCCTGAGCTAGTGGCTTGTCTAGCAGCGAACCCCCGCGCCCTGGAACGCCTGTCGAATTTCCTGGGCATCGCTTATGCGTATATCAACTCGTGGAGACCCTGCAACAGTACGGCCGCCAAGCCGGAAGCCATAGAACATTTGCTTTGGACACAACTGGACCGGGGGTACCGGGCCAGCCGAAATCGTGTAATCGCCAAGTGGCAGACTGCGCGCTTTCTTTTCACGCCTGAAGCTGCTAATCGGCTTGCAGCACAAGCTCTCGCCGAACGTGTCTCCGTCTTTTCCGCAGCCGAAGCGTTGTTCATAGAGCCAACGTCACAACTTGCCCTTCGCATCTTGGAGAGCGCGGCAAAGCGGGAGGGCGATGCGTTTGGCGCGACTGGCCCTGTCACAACCGAGGCTGCAGTGATCGAAAGATGGCGATGGGACTGCTCCAACATCTTCCTTCCTGCGTTGCCACCGGATACCTACAAGCGCTGCATGAGCGTCCTGATTACAAGCAGTCTACCTACTCGCTTCTCGACATTCCGGCAAGAGTTGATGCAGAGCATCACCGATGACAAGCGCCTCGGCGACCCTCGCCTCGGCGAGGGCAGCTTGAACTGGCGTTCTGTTGCCGAACAACCAAGGGGCATCTTCCTTTCCTGGTTGGCACAGCGTTACATTCAGCTTTTCTTTGACATCGTCGTGCCGAAAAGCGACGAAAACCGGCGGCGCGCGGAGTTTTGGCTCCGCTACGCGAAGCGAAGCAGCAACGTTCAGGATTTTCAGGTAGCCGTTTCCAATGACGACATGCGCAAGGTAAATGGGAGCCGCGAAGCGCGAGGCCTTACATTCGGCCGGGTACTCGCCGGGTCCGCCGCCAGCAGCGCATTCTTGATGGAATTTCACGGCAACGGTGAGCGCTACATCATCGTAGAGTTCAGTGAGACGGGGTTTGCTGCGTCGATCTATCGCCGATCCGTCTTTGAGGAGCGTGGAGTCACACTAAGGAGGCCTACGTACACTATCGGTCAGCTCAGAAACACTTCCACTCGGCTCGACAGTATTCCTCATAACGGGGATTGGGAGATCAAGGGGTACAGCAAACTAGCAAGACTTGGGATCGTCCCATGACGCAACAGCTCCACGTCTTCAGTTCAAAGGTAATCGTCTCGGCCGCCACAGAGGGTTTGGAGCTTAGTTCGATTGACGGTTTTGACTGGTCACGCCCGGAATCGTGGCCCGCTCCCATCACTGGCGTCGCACTTGGGCGTCGTACCGCTGCGGAAGCGGCGATGGCGCTAGAGATGGGATTGGCGCATGTGCAGGGTGGAGTCCTACAAATTCCGTATGAGAACTTTTCGGAACTCGACCGCGAAGAGCTTACTTTGCACCACAGCTTCTCGCAAGACAGCCCGTTTCTCCTGCGTATAGACCGGTCTGGCGTTTTAGGGCGTCCCGAGTTCCGTTACGTCTTTCGCTTCCTTCTAGGCTCACAGCCGGTTCCGCTGGAGAGAGTCGGACCATACCTCTTCCGATCCAGTACGAAAGAAGTCTTTCACCTGGATGCAAATCAATTCGCGCTGGTTGATGCGATGGAGAAGTTCAATGCCCTGCCCGATGCTGCACGCGGTCCGCAGGCAAGCTGGATGACCTTCGCCGATGTGAAGCGGCTTTCTGCCGAGGTCGATGCCCACCTCGACGCCTGGCTGGAAAAGAATGATGTGATCGTTCCTTCCTCCCTCGGGGTAGATTTCTACGAAGAAGCTGACGGGTCACTGAGCTTTGTGCCAACCTCGCCCTCGCTGGACAGCGCAGAATTCCGCACCGTGTTTCAGCGGAGCGCCGATGCTCATGACGTGTACACGATTCAGCGCACCGGCAGCGAACGGGTTCGCGTCGTACTCTCCAATCGCCAGAAATCGGTGCTTGACCGAATGAAGCGAGTCCAGCGCGTGCGCGGAGAAAAGCAGGCGGAGCTGCTCAAAGATCCTCTTCAGGTCTTCGACGGTATCGCAGGCGACGTCGAGCTGCCGCCGTCCTACAGCGATCGGGTGATCGGCATTGGAGCATTCGTTTACCAACCCGTGCCGAAGGCAAACGAAGATGAGAGCCGCCTAACCTCTTTATGGGGAGCGGCAAGTGGCACCACGGGTAGCGGATCGAGCGCCGGAACAGACGAGGCGGAAGCGAAAGAGAGCAAAAAGACCCTGCTCATCGAAACGAACCAGGATGAAGTTCGTTCGACCTATGTTGAGCAGGCTCGTCAGGCTGGGTTGGCCGACCAACCATGGAGCTTCCAAATCTCCCGCAGCACTCAGTCCGGCTTGCCGCCTCGACCCGTATCAGCAGACCGGTGTCGAATGGCTTCAGCGTTGCAGCCAGATTCCCGGCCGTAGCGGGGTACTCCTCGCCGATGACATGGGCCTTGGAAAGACTTTGCAACTGCTTACCTTTTCAGCATGGGCTATTGAATCTGGCTTCTTTCCTGACCTTTCCCATTCGAGACCTCCTTACCGTCCTATCCTCATTACAGCTCCGCTCATTTTGCTCGAAAACCAAACGTGGGAACAGGAGATGAAGCGCTTTTTCACAGAGAAAGGAAACGTCTTCCTTCCAGTCCTGCCTCTCTACGGACCTGAGCTGAAGTCGTACAGACGGAAAGACCTCGGCGGTAACGAAGGCCAGCTACGGCAGCCGATACTCGACCTAGATCGCATCCGGCAGCATCGCGTCGTAATTACCAACTACGAAGCTTTACGCGACTACGAGTTCAGCTTTGCCTACCATCCGGAAGGCCAGTCATTGTGGTCTATCGTCGTTTCGGACGAAGCGCAGGAGTTTAAGACACCAAACTCGCGGGTCTCTCACGCGATCAAGAAAATGCAGCCCAAGTTCAGGGTCGCTTGCACCGGAACGCCGGTTGAAAATCGCCTGCTTGATTTGTGGAACATCTTCGACGCCGTGCAGCCCGGGCTTCTCGGTTCCGCGCAGCAGTTTGCCAGCCGATATGAAAGCAAGTCCGAAACGGCCCTGCCGATCGCAAATCTTAAGCAAACCCTTCTGTATGAGAAGCCGCACGCTTTCATGCTGAGGCGCAGCAAAGATGAAGTGCTCAGCCTTCCTTCTAAGAACGAGCATCGGATTCTATGCTCGATGTCGCCGGAGGAGATCGAGCAGCATCGCCGCATGTCTGAAGGCATGGGAGCAGCAGGCAAACCGAAGCAAAAGCTCGCTCTTCTGCACGACTTCGCGCGCCTCTACCAGCACCCTGCCCTGCTGCACTCGTCCGGAGATGAGCTTTCATCCGAGGATCTGAAGCGCGGCAGCTCCAAACTGAGCCGTGTCATAGAGCTGCTGCACCGAATCGAAACTGCTGGCGAGAAGGCTCTCATTTTTGCTCGTCACAAAGACGTACAACGAATGCTCGCAAGGGTTCTTGGCGATGAGTTCAGCACCCCAGTGCGGATACTGAATGGCGACACCCCTACAGCAGCCCGTTCTCGGAACGGTGGCGCACTTACCCGGCGACACATGCTCGACGAGTTTAAAGAACTGCCTGGCTTCGGATTGATTGTTCTGTCACCGTTCGTGGCAGGTGTAGGACTGACGCTCGTCGAAGCAAATCATGTCATTCATTACGGCAGATGGTGGAATCCGGCAGTGGAGGCCCAGGCCACTGACCGGGTGTACCGGCGCGGCCAAACTCGTCCCGTTCATGTATATCTGCCGATCCTTACCGACAGAACGGGAGCAGTACATCAGAGCTTCGATCAACTACTCGACTTGCTGATGACAGGCAAGGAAGAATTGGCAACTAGAACGCTTGCCAAGGAAGGTTTCCACGGCATACCCAATGAGGAAAGTACCAGCAGTGAGATGATTGCCGCTTTGTCCAAACATTAACTCGCACGCCGTGAAGAGGCAGACACTCAACACCGCTATTCCTACTAAAAGAGCACAGCCGTATCGTTCTTTTTGATTCTCCTAGCTTTCCTAGGCTGCGCAATTAGTTCGCTTTGTTCTGCACCCTTCAGATCGCTGGCGGATATCAGCGCACCCGAGCAGACACGTTCCAGCAAGTCCGCCTGTTGCGGCTCCAAGTCGATCAGAAGCCCGAGGACATTGAGGACGTTAAGCAGCTCAGTGGTGTACTCGGGCAGCCAATGGTCCGGCTGGATGTCTCCCAGAGCCGAGGGTTTGCGTCGGTCCCCGATGATGGGTCGCTCCCGGTTTCGCTTGCGATAGCTGAACCATTGGGTAAGAACCTGCTTTCCTGACACTTCATAGGCCCACATTGCCGGCGTGACGTTGTTGATGAAACCGTGGCCAATAAGCAGTCGATGCTTGCCCGCATCGTAGCCAAGCGTATCTGGCATGTCCTCAGGCGATTGAGAGATCGCGCCAGCCTTCGGTATGCTTGGGCGACGGTCCACGGGCAAGCGCGGCGGCTGGACAGGCCGACCATGCTCCGGGTCCACCATACGTTCACCAAAGGTATGCAGCCAAACACGGTGCGACCAAGGACGACGGCTTGTTGAAAGACGCTTGCTTCCGACGTGAACGGAATGCGCAGGCCAGGTGTGGATAAGTCCTCTTGAAAGCGAGTCGTATAGGAAGGGTTAGCCCCGATTCCTGCGATGTAGGCGAACAGGTCCTCTGCGGAAACTGCTGTGCAATACCGCTCTGACAGCGTGCTAAGTACATTCGGCTTCAGATTAGAAGCACTCGCTCCGGCATCTGCCCAGAGTGGCAGCGTACGGCCACCACGTCCGTTGTAATGGTGAAGGTCTGGAACAAGTGACGTGAAGCTAAGAGCGGGACCTGCCGTGGGGGAGCGGTCTGATGGTGCGGTTCCGTAGATCTGATTGTTGGAACGAAGTTCCCAAAGCTCAGGGTTGGGCCGGTTTATGAGGCGCTTATCAGGGATTATGTATTGCCGATCAAAGGATCGGTAGCCATATCGAATCGGCGTTTCAATACCATCTTTGTCATCCCGAACCGACATGGCTCTTGGTTTGAACCCGGCAAGAGCATCCTTCAGCACGCGAGCACTATGGCGGTCCCCTACTTGGCCGTCCACCATGTGGGGCAGGAAAAGATCATCTATCTCTGATGGTTTGGCGGCCCTTAGTTTGGCCCAGCGGCCCTCCAGTGACTGCGCATCCGGTGCGATCACCCAGGTGCGGCCAGGCATGACACCCGAGCCGTTCCACAGGAAGAGATCATCCAGTTTTGGAAAGTCGCTCCATGCTCCTGTTGAGGCTGGTAGGAAAGGCGCGCGAGCCTCATCTGGACAGGCTATCCACGCCTTGTCAGCCAATCGCATGGCTTTCAGCGCGACGAACTTCTGTTCGCGCTTGCCCTTGGGGAGTACCTGAAAATGCACGGAACCCAAAGCGGTTGTCTTCCTTCCAGACCGGGAAGCCATGACGATACAGACCGGTTGCTGAACGCCTTGGAAGATGCGAGTGTTTACCTCCGGCTGGTGACCCTCTGGAGAGCAGTCGATTACCCAGATATCGTCGCAGGTCTCACGCAGATACGCCCGCATCTGCTGAAAGCCGGGACCATTCAGGAAGCCAGCGACTGTGATGAAGCACACAACACCTTCGTGAGGACCGAGCTTCTTTCCGTCACCAATATCGAAGACCTTCCAAGTGGCCCAACGCCAAAAGTAAATGTAGAGATTCCGGAGATGCTTACTGTGTGCTCCCGCGCCCCACGCAGCCGGAGGCATCCAGGCCTGGAGCGGAGCGGGAATCTTGGAGTTCTTCGCTCCGCTCTCAACCCAGCTCCCCTTACCTTTGGCCTTTTCCTTGTAGGGCGGATTGCCGATCACGACGGTGATGGTCTCATCCCGCATGATCTTGTTGGCATCCTTACGCTGGTTGGCGATGGGAGCCAGCATGGCGGGAATCCAACCGGACTCCTCTTCGGGATCGCTCAGGGTGTTGGTGACATACAGGCGCGGCGCTGTCTTTGGAATTGATCCAGTTAGCTCCACAACTTCAGCCAGGATGCGGAGCTGCGCCACCGCAAAGGGACCCAGTTGCATTTCGAATGCGATCAGCCGCTTCAATGCTTCCTGAATGGCCGCTGGGACTGCCCCCTCCCCTTCGTCGGCCCGTACGGTCTCCGCAATGCTGCGAAGGACCCCCAGAACAAAAGTGCCGGTTCCCGTGGCAGGGTCCGCCAACGTCACTGCGGATGATGCGAGGCCGGCATGAAGACCATACCGCGCCGATTTGAGAGCCTCGTTTACGAGTTCGACCATCGCACCGACTACCTCTGGTGGCGTGTAGTAGGAACCAGTCAGCTTGCGAAGATCATTGTCGTAGACTTCGAGAAAGTCTTCATAGAAGTACAGCCAAGCGTCAGGATTGCCCTTGCTGATCTTGTCCCAATCGACCGCATCGAGCACCCGAATGAGAGTTCCAAGAGCCGTTTTCAAGGTTTCCTGATTGGCTGCATTGTCCGTCAGTAGCCGCAGAGCAGCACCAATCAAGGAACTTGTCTTGGCAAGATCGGTGGCGACCTTCTGGAGACCAGTTGAGAGCACGATCTTCTTTGCTCGTGCCATCAGCAGGCCGAAGGTAACGGCCTGCGCGTATCCATCGGCGAACCGGGCGTCCGTCGCTTCTGGAAAGAGCAATTTGCGCCAGTCCTCTGCCAGGCTGGTAAGCGCTTCGCTCTTAAGAGCGAGCTGCTCCGTAACCTCATCACGCAGCAGGCGGCAAAGTCGTGCAGTCGTATGAGCTAGTTCCTTGGCACTACGCGGCGGTACGGGTTGCCAGCGAAGAAAGCTCTCGAAAAGCGAGGCAAACCCAGGAGGAGGCATCAGCTTCTTGCCCGAACTCTCAACATCTCCGATGAGGATGAGCACAGGGCAGGCAAGCTCTCCGTTCTGCCAAAGGCTGAAAGAGTTGCCATCCGTGTAAAGAAGATTGGGAAGCGAACGTAGGCGTTCCCATTGGTCTTTGTCATGCGGATCTTTGAATTTGCGCGGATCGGCTCCTTTACCGGGTGCTTTCAGTTCCACAAAGCCAACGAGTGCATTCTTTACAGTCACCGCGTAGTCTGGCCGCGTCTTCAGGCTTGCAACGGACGACTCGCCGACCGCTTCTACGGCACCGGCCAGCGCAGTAAGCACCGACATGTCTTGCAAGAGACTTTCGAATGGTGAACGAAGCTGATCTTCAGGCTGGCCAGATGCCCCTACGTTGGCCAGCTTGCCTTTGGTACGCTCGCCAAACAACGAGACTGCGGATTCAACGGTTGGGGTCGTCACTGCCCTGCCCTTCCGTCCGCATCACGTTCATCCGGTAAGTCATACTCGATGATGGAAATTTGATCGTCCACAAACCCAACCTCTACTACGGTGTTCACCAAGGCTCGTTTACCCAGGTGATCTAAGACTGCCCCAAACAGCGACTGTTGCCGCTTTGGTGTCACATTCGGAACAATGATGATTAGCCCTGCGTGAAGATCCAGGTCCGCATACAAACGGCGAAAGTCTGCGGCATTGTTGGTCACCAGCGTGTAGTCCCGCTCGGCAACCCTTTTTAGAACATCGGGATCTTTCCATCCCTGCATTCCTAAATAAACAAGATAGTGCGCTTGATGATCCCGCTCTTCCGCCACGCCCACAAGGGATGGATGAAGACACTCGTCAATCAGAAAGGTCATCGTTCCCTTGCCGCTCCAATTGGGACCAGAGTCTTTCTAATCTGAATCGCGTTCTCTGCCCACGGCCGAGACGCTGGCCGACCCCGGCGAGGATGAGCAGCGACGTAAATAGGAGCCAGGCGGACCTGTTCGGCGCTCAAAGACGGATGACCTTCCGCGATCTCTTCAGCAGTCGCGCCTTGAGCAAGCATCTCGCTTAGGGCCGCCACGGTGATTCGAGTGCCGGCAACGACGGGAGCGCCACCCATTACATCTTCATCCACAGTGACCATCTGCTCGGCTTGTTTCAGAGTTCCAACACTTTCCAGAACCTCGCGATGAGCTTGCTGCACATCGATCTGAACTGCCTCCACCGGACGCACCACATCCATCTCGGGATGAGTCAGGACCAAGTGGAAAATTTTCTTTCTGAAGCTCAGAGGCAGCTCGCCGAGGCCTTTCGCTTCCAGCTTGAGACAGACCAAGGCTAGCTCTGAGACGTAGCGCTTCCGAACCCCGTTCTTGGCCTTCGCTGTACTTGGAATAGCGCCACGGTCGATCGCCTTATTGATTGCCTTTAGAGATAGCCCCGTCACTGCAGAGGCTTGAGCTGCTGTCAGTTGTAGATCCATGGTTTTCACCTGAAATAATCTTACCCCGACGGGGGATGGTTTGAGTGTTGTTCTTCTCCGGACCGGAAGGACCAGTCAGGGTCGGGATCGCTAAATCCGAATGCCGATGTTTGGCGGCTACGAGCTACATCTACAGTGGCAGTTCCCCACTCTCGCTCGCCTCAGCAGCTCCGGCTCCGGCTTTAGCGTATCGAGCAGTAGGCTTCCGTGTATACAGTCTGTTAGTGAGTCAACGGGCTAGCGGTCTAGCGTCCTAGTGCTTCAGGCGGGGAAGGCGCTTCGCCCTTCCCCAGCTCCCAGCCAATGCCGGCCAAGTGCCGCCGTCCTTGTCTCGGAGGCTCCCCAACCCAGCGGGGACACCTCGCAACGCCCCAATGCTACTTCCCGCGCTTGCGCGCAAGGCAAGGTCACCAGGCTTACTAGGGAGCTCTGCTCCCACGCGCGCGCAAGGTGATGGAAAACGCTCCGTGCAGCGCTAAAACACCGCTTCCTCCGGCCCCTTCGGGGCTGGCCCCAAAAGACGGGGCCACGTTTCCCACACCATTGCACTTGCTACCCCTCGCTGGCGTGGGCCAGGGCCAAGGCGTGTCTGTGAGAACAGCCACTGCCAAGACGATTCAAAGCACCAACCGCCTAACACGCTGGCATTCTAGCCGCCCAACCATTTCAGCAGCACAGGAGAACATCATGATCAACCACCTGAACCGTTCCACCTTTATGGGCTACCTCGGAGCCGACGCCAAACAAGCCAACGGCAACGCGCCCGCCACCTTCTCCATCGCCGTTTCCTCCCACTGGACTGACAACGCGGGGGACCGGCAGACCCGCACCGACTGGCAGAATATCGTCGTCTTCGGCAATCTCCGCAAGTACGCCCAGAAGCTCAAAAAGGGAGATCGCGTCTACGTCGAGGCCGAGGCCCGGAACAACCACTACGAGCGCAAGATCGGCACTGAGACCGTGAAGTTCTACGAGACCGAGTTCCTTGCCGCCGCAATCGAGCGCGTTGCAGTCAAGCCCGAGGCAGATACAGAGGATTAGCCAGCAGAGAGGTTCAGCGGGGCAGTGCAGGAACACTGCCCCCAACCATTCACGACGCACACACCCAGTCAGGAGTGACAAGCATGTACACCGCAGCGATTGCAGATTCAGGATACAAGACCCTTCCCCTTTCCCTGCTCGATGAATCGAGCACCAACCCGCGCCGCACCTTCGAGCCGAACAAGCTGATCGAGCTCGCCCACAGCCTTACCGTCCACGGCCTCATCCAGCCCATCACCGTGCGGCCCAGGGGCGAACGCTTCGAGGTTGTGGCGGGAGCCAGGCGCTTCCGTGCCGCCCAGATCGCGGAGCTGGCCGACGTGCCCACCCGCGTCCTTGAGCTGTCCGACGAGCAGAGCCTCGAAATCCAGATCATCGAGAACGCGCAGCGCGTCGACGTACACCCCTACGAGGAAGCGGCCGGGTACCAGCGGCTGTTAGACCTGCCCGGCTACGACGTGGCGGCGCTGGCGTCGAAGTGCGGCAAGAGCCAGAGCCACATCTACGCGCGGCTTTCCCTTCTCCAGCTCATACCCGATGTTGCCGAGGCCTTCCAGCAGGAGCGCATCACCGCCAGCCACGCCAACCTGATCGCGCGGCTCACCCCGGAGCAACAGGCCGAAGCGTTCAAGAACTCTTTCCGCAAGGACTGGCAGGACAAGGACGCCCACCTGCTACCCGCGAAGCACCTTGCCGCATGGATCGACAGCAATCTCTACCTTGCGCTTGCCGAGGCTCCCTTCCCTACCGACGACCCCACGCTGGACCCGGAGGCGGGCGCTTGCCTCGCCTGCCCACGCCGCACCGGGTTCAACACTCAGCTTTTCGCGGACGTGGAGGCCGACAACTGCCTTGCGCCCGAGTGCTACCGCGGCAAGATTGCCGCTTTCGTCGCGCAGGAGACAGCCGCAAACCCCGGTTTGGTCGAGATCAGCACCGCATGGAGCCTGCGATCGGCGTGCTCCTCTGCGCCTTCAAGAACGATGAAGTGATCGAGTACGCTTTGAGTCGCAGCCTGACGCCGGCACTGATCGCCGAATACCATACCCACCTGTCCGACAACAAGCTGCTCCAGGCGAAGCTGCACGAATTCTATGTCGAGTCCCTCTCCTCAGCGTCCGATCTCTGACGCTTCGACAGAAAAGATGGGACAGCCTTCCAATATCCGCCCGCACCAAGGAGTGTGCACATTGGCTTTCCGCCCCAGGATGCGCTACGCTTGCACTCGTAAGGCGAATAGAAGGCGAAAACAATGCAGGTGCGGGCGGCACTTCTCAAACGGGAGATCGAGGCGAAGCTGGCAACCCGCATCCCCGCGGCGCTATCACCGGTCGCCCAGCAAGCCCCAAGGCTGCATCCTCTCGGCAATGCCCGGCTAGATAGCCTGCTCGGAGGCGGCCTGCCGCTTGGCTCTGTGTGCGAGCTGACCGGACCGGACGGTTCGGGGCATAGTTCCCTTGCACTTTCTCTCTTGTCAAGGGCATCGACCGAAGGAACCTGCGCGTACATCGACGTGAGCGACACGCTGTCGCCCGAGAGCGCGGCGGCAGCCGGGGTCGAGTTGAGCAACTTGCTCTGGGTGCGTTTCGCAGCTGCCAGGCAGAGCACGGTGGCTGTGAAGGAATCCACACTTTCCAAAACGCTTGCGGTCGAAAGCGGTAGTCATAGGCCGATCCACGGAGGTTGCGGCAGCTCGCATCCACGCGGCGAGACCAAAGGCCTTGCTTCGGCCCTGGAGCAGATGCTGTTCGACAAGGAAGAGCGGCGCAGACGGAAGATGGAGGGTACGCCCAGCCATCCCAACCAGCCGCTCGGCCTGCACACAGCCTCGCAGGACCAGGTCGAGTGGGAGCGTTGGAACCTCCGCAAGGTCGATGAGACCGACCCCTTGCGGCAGAGAGACAGGCGGGCGGCGGAAGCGGCGCGGACACGCGCGACTTCCACTCTCCCAGTAGTCGCAGCAACCATCCGCGAACAGAAGCCATGGGACCGGCTGGACCGCGCCCTCCGCGCCACGGACCAGGTCCTCCAATCGGGTGGTTTCCGCGTTGTCGTTCTCGATCTCGCGTCCGTCGAGCCGCAGCAGGCGCTTCGCATCCCTTCCGCGACGTGGTTCCGTTACCGGCGCGCTGCACAGGAGAGCGATGCCATCCTGCTCTTATTGACGAAGGAGCCGTGCGCCCGTTCGAGCGCGGCCTGCGTCCTCGAATGCTCCACCGGAGAGCCGCCGAAGATGCAGGGAGTGCTGACCGCCGCTCCGCGCATCGCGGAGATCGCGCGGCAGCGGACCGGACCCGCCTTCGGCAGGAAAGCGCCGGGACGGGCCACGGTCTGGGAGGCGGCACCGGCATGGATGCGCGCCGCCGGGAGTTAGGGTGCAGTTTGCAGCCATTCACATCCCGGAGTTCCCCGTGGCCGCATGGCGGCACGGGTTCCCATAGCCGCATACACAACCATGTGTGGTGCTCGAAGGCGTTCCCCCGCAGGAGAAGGTCGTCTCGCGGTGCGAACGCGCCAGGGCCGCAGGGGTCGAGCACGGCATGAGCAAGGTGCAGGCCGAGGCGGGAGGCCCGGTGGTCTTCCATTCCCGGCATATAGAGGAGGAGAAGGCGGCGTTTGCCCTTGCCGTCGAAGTGGCGGAACGCTTTTCCCCGCACATGGAGGCGATCGCCTCGCCGATGAACGGCTACGCGGACGCCCACCGGCCTGCCGTGATCTTGCTGATCGACAGTTCCGGCACCGGCACACTCTTTGGCTCAGTTGAGAGCTATGCCCAAAGGCTCTACCGGGAGCTTAATGCCGCCGGGTTTCCAGCCGGCATCGGGGCCGCGCCGAATGCCGAGGCCGCTCTCATGCTGGCACAGAGCAACCAAAAGGTCGTGTGTGCTGACCGGGACAGTCTGCGAGGCAAGCTCGCGAAGCTCTCCACAAGGGTGTTGCCTTGCGAACCGAAGACGCTGGCGGTCCTGAATCGTTGGGGCATTCGCACGTTGGGCCAGTTGGCGGCTTTGCCTCAGACGGAGCTTGTCAGCCGTCTCGGGCAACAGGGCCGCCGGCTGCAACTGCTCGCGCGGGGCGAGGCCGATCACCTCCTCGTGCCGGAAGAGTCGGAGTTTACGCTGTCCGCAACTACGGCACTAGACAATCCGCTCGCGCTGCTTGATTCCCTGCTCTTCGTGCTGTCGCCCATGCTGGAGACGATCTTGCGGAAAGCGATGGACCGGGCTTACGCTCTCCGTTTCATCCGGCTGACGCTGCAACTGGAGCGCGGCGAGCCGCACTCGCTCGAAGTCCGCCCGGCCACGCCGACCCAGAACCGGGAGCTGCTGCTGAAGCTGCTCAATCTGGAATTGCAGGCACACCCTCCCCAAGCGGGTATTGTGAGCGTCACGCTCGACGCCGAACCCGCGCAGCCGCAAACGGCGCAGCGTGGGTTGTTCCAGGCGCAGTTTCCAGAACCCGACAAGCTGGAGCTTCTGCTGGCGAGGCTGCGTTCCATCGCCGGGCAAGACAATGTAGGTTCGCCACGGTTGCTCAATAGCCATGTGGACGACGCCTTCGCCATGGCACCGTTTCGGCCCAGTCTTCGTGCCGAGGCCAAACGTCAAGGAGTTCCCTCACGTCTTGCGCTTCGCGTATTCCGGCCGCCACAGTCCGTGCGCGTGACCTGCCGGGCCGATCAACCCTGCCTCCTGTTCTGGGAGGGCTCTCGCTTTGTGATTGCGTCGTGTGCCGGTCCGTGGCATTCGAGCGGTTCATGGTGGGACGGACAGGCGTGGGACAACGATCTTTGGGATGTGGTGACAGCCGAACCGTTACAAGCCCTGCGTCTCCGGCAGGACCAGGCTTCCAAAAGCTGGTTCGTGGTGGGCCTCTATGACTAGCCGCTACGTCGAACTGCACGCGCGGTCGGCTTTCTCGTTTCTCGAAGGCGCTTCCGTGCCTGAAGCCATGACGCAGCAGGCGGCGAACCTCGAACTGCCCGGCCTCGCCATCCTCGACCGCGACGGCCTCTACGGTTCCCCGCGCCTGTACACGACGGCGAAGAAGCTGGGCTTGCGTTCGCACATCGGGGCCGAGGTATCCGTCGGTGAGTTCGGGCAGCAGATGCGTCCTCCATCATGGCAGCCGCATACCATTCCAAGCCGTCCGGTGCGGCTTTCACTGCTCTGCGAGTCGCAGACCGGCTATCGCAATCTCTCCCTGCTCATCTCCGGCTACAAGCTCGCGCAACGGAGCAAGGGCGACGGCATGGCCCCATTTCGCAAGGTCGAGGCGCACGCGGAGGGTCTGGTCTGTATGACTGGTGGCGACGAAGGCCCGCTTGCCGCCGCTCTGGAGCGCGGCGGCATGGACGAAGGCCGCAAGGTGCTTGCCCAGCTCGTTCGCGCCTTCGGACAAAAGAACGTCTATGTGGAGCTGCAACGGCACGGCCTCTGCGAACAGGAGGCGCGCAACCAGGCGGCGACCGCGCTCGCCCGCGAGTTCCACCTTCCACTGCTCGCCACCAACGGCGTCAGCATGGCGACCGAGTTCGAGCGCGAGATCCTCGACGTGCTCACCGGCATCCGGCACGGATGCTCGCTCGACGATGCGGGCCTGCTCCTCCAGCAGAACGGCAAGCGGCATCTCCGGTCGGCGGAGCAGATGGGTCGGTTGTTCCAGGACATTCCCGAAGCGATCGCCGCGTCCGGTGAGTTGTCCGACCGGCTGACCTTCCAGATGAAGGACATGGGCTACGAGTTCCCCCGCTACCCGGTGCCCGAGGGCGAGTGCATGGACAGCTTCCTCTGCAAGCGCACTTTCGAGGGCGTGGCCCGGCGCTATGGCGCGAAGGCCAGCGCGAAGCTCCGGGCGAAGGCCGATAAGCAGGTCGACAAGGAATTGGCCCTGATCGCCAAGCTGGGCCTTGCGGGCTATTTTTTGATCGTCTGGGATGTCGTCGAGTTCTGCCGCAAGCACGGCATCCTCGTGCAGGGGCGCGGCTCGGCCGCCAACTCCGCCGTCTGCTACGCGCTCGGCATCACCGCCGTCGATCCCGTCGGCATGGAGCTGCTCTTCGAGCGTTTTCTGTCCGAAGTTCGCGGTGAGTGGCCCGACATTGATTTGGACTTGCCCTCCGGCGACGACCGGGAGCGGACTATCCAGTACGTCTATGAACGCTATGGCCAGCTCGGCGCGGCCATGTGCGCCAACGTCATCACCTATCGCGGCCGCTCCGCCGCCCGCGAGGTAGGCAAGGCGCTCGGCTTCGATGCCGGGATGCAGACCCGGCTTACACGCCTGGTCGGTTCCTTCGAGTGGAAGGGGCCCACCGACACCATGGAGCACCACTTCCGCCAGGCGGGGTTCGACCTCCATCATCCCCGCATCGCCAAGTACCTGGAACTCTCCATACGGATGCTCGACCTGCCCCGGCATCTTGGCCAGCACTCGGGCGGCATGATCGTCGCCCAAGGCCAGCTCGCCTCCGTCGTCCCCATCGAACCGGCTTCGATGCCGGGCCGCAACGTCGTCCAGTGGGACAAGGAAGACTGCGCCGACATGGGCCTCATCAAGGTGGACCTGTTGGGGCTCGGCATGATGGCGGTGTTGAAGGATTGCGTCGAGCTGATCCCCCGCTACTACGGCAAGCGGGTCGACATCGCCCAGATTCCGCAAGACGATTCCGAAGTCTATGAGTCATTGCGAAGGGCGGACACCATCGGCCTCTTTCAGGTCGAGAGCCGGGCTCAGATGGCTTCCTTGCCCCGCAACAACCCCGACAAGTTCTACGATCTGGTCGTGCAGGTCGCCATCATCCGGCCCGGGCCTATCGTCGGGCAAATGATGAACCCTTACATGGAGCGGCGGCAGGGTCGGCAGAAGATCGAATACCCGCACCCGTTGCTTGAACCGGTGCTGCGCCGCACCCTGGGCGTACCCCTCTTCCAGGAGCAACTTCTGCGGATCGCCATGGTGATCGCCAACTTCACCGGAGGGGAGGCCGAGGAGCTGAGGCGCGCGCTCGGCAGCCGCCGTTCCGCCGACAAGATGAAGGCGTTGGAGATCAAGCTGCGCGCGGGCATGGACGCCAACGGCGTCGGCCTCAAGGCCCAGGAAGAGATCATCCTCGCCATCAGCTCCTTCGCGCTCTACGGTTTCCCGGAGAGCCACGCCGCCAGCTTCGCGCTGATCGCCTATGCGAGTGCTTGGCTGAAGTTTCACTACCTGCCCGTTTTCACCGCCGCCATCCTCAACAACCAGCCGATGGGCTTCTACTCGGCGGCCGTGCTGGTCAAAGACGCGCAGCGGCACGGGCTTCGCATCAAGCCGGTCGATGTCCTGCGCTCAGATTGGAACTGCATCCTGGAACAAGAAGTGGACGGCTCACATACCCTACGGCTTGGCCTTCGCTACGTGCGCGGCCTGCGCTCGACTGTGGCGGCGGAGATCGAGCGCGTTAGGGCCTTGCGTCCTTTCGGCTCCATCGAGGAGCTTGCCCGTCGTGTGCCGTCGCTCTCGCAGACCGATTTTGCCACGCTCGCCGAAACCGGCGCGTTGAACTCGCTCGGGGAGAAGGTGCATCGCCGGGACGCGCTCTGGCAGGTCGAGCGGGCCGTCCGCGAGGCCGGACCGCTTTTCTCCGAACTGGACGGTGACGAAGAACAGCTTTCCCCACTCCAGGCCATGAACCCCGAGGAGCGCATGGTCGCCGACTACGCCGGGACCGGCGTCACCGTGGGCCGACACCCCATGGCTCATTGCCGTGACCGACTGCGCAGCATAGATGTCTTTTGCGCCGGAGACCTGAAGCTCATGCGCCATGGCGTTAAAGCCCGCATCGCGGGACAGGTCATTGCGCGGCAGCGCCCCGGCACCGCCCATGGCTTCATCTTCCTCTCCATCGAGGATGAGACCGGCATCGCCAACGCCATCATCGACCCCGACCTCTACGAGGCCAACCGTTCGCTCGTCACCTATGCCAAGTTCCTGCTCATCGATGGCGCTCTCCAGAACGTCGACACTGTGGTCCACATCCGCGCGAAGCACATCGAGGAGCTCAATGTCACCGCCGCGTCCATGGTCTCTCATGACTTCCACTAGGAGCCTCCTACTCGGAACATATTTCGCTTATGAGAAAAGTGTCACTAAGGTCTCCAGCGCGACCGCGCGCAAAGACGGCAAGTTCATAAAGCAATCCCTTTGGTTCCTCAAGCCTTACCTGATGTGCTTTTGTTTAGCTACGCGGCGAATTTGGCTGCGCAGGCGGGCGGATACTTTACTCTGCATCGGAAGCGATGTGCAGCGAAGAACGAACGGTATTACAACATCCAAGGCAGCGTCGATGAGAACATCCGCCATAGCATGATCGTGAAGCTTGACCCAAGCAACAAATGCGGCGTATTGGTGGTTGCGGTGAACTGCTTCAAGGAGTAGTTTACGCGCAGAAGGTTCGAGCGCACTGTCCCATCTCCAGAGTGGATCGATCAGATAGACCTTCGTAGCCATAGCACCCTTCCAGAGAGCGAATGAGGACACAAGGAGAAGGCGAAACAACTCTGGCGCCTAACCGGATGAAACTGTCAGATGCTTGGACGGAGTTCATACGCCTTGTTCCCGCCACCCGAGAGTCACTTGAAGTAACCTAGAAATAAATGAGGTTTTCCACAGCGCAAACGGCGAGCCAAAGTGCCTTTAGTTAATAGAGGATTTTATTTAGTTCTCCGAGATAAAGACGAGGCGCGTAACGAGGTATGGCGATGGGAACGGCGGGCCGCAGAGGACAAGAAGGCGTCGTGGATGCATCTTCGGTAAGAGCGAGGATAAGAAAACGACCGTTTTGAGGCGCGTGTAATCGTCTGCCCGGTTGCTAAATAACGGATTCAGGCGTAGCTGTGTGCCTGTTTTCCTTGCTTGAACCTAACCAAGAAGGATCTGGACGGAAGGGTTGCGCCGTTTGCATACTGTTGTTATTCTTAGGCGCAAGCGCCAAAATCAGTCAGCAAACGCACACCGAGGCTGCGTACCGAGCACCTGGTGGTGAGTCAGGCACAGTCCTTGCCGGATGCCGGCTGTCACAAACCTGTACCTGTGAGACGCACAGGAGGGCTATGCGAAGTATACCGACCGTAAAGGACGAGGCGTTCAGTCTGGAGCAAACGGAGTATCTGCGCGGCTTCTGGGCGGGGGTGCAGAACCGGCTAACGGTGCCGTTTGTGGGCGAGACGGCTACCGGGCGGCTCACGGGCGACGCCGCTTCGGGCGTTACGAACCTGGCCGCAGAACCGGAGTTCTTCGGGACGCCGGTTGACGAGCTTTGCCGTGAGGAGCAGTGGAAGTACGACAGCAATCCGCTGGACGCGTGGGACCAGCTGGTGGCGCACGCGCAGGAAGACAAGCTGCCGGATGCGGAGCATACATACCGGTTCAAGTTCTTCGGGCTGTTCTATGTGGCTCCGGCGCAGGAGTCGTTTATGCTGCGGATGCGGATGCCCGGATGTGTGCTGCGCGCGGACCAGGTGCGCGGGCTGGCCGAGATGGCGTCGGACTGGGGCGACGGCGGCTGCGCTGTGACGACACGAGGCAACTTGCAAATACGCGATTTTGCGCCCAGGAACATTATCGATGTGCTGACGAAGCTGGACGCGCTCGGAATTTCGTCGAAGGGGTCGGGCGCGGACAACATCCGGAACATTACGGCCACGCCGACAACGGGGCTCGACCCGCAAGAGCTGATGGATGTGGGGCCGCTGGCGAAGGGGCTGGAGTACTACATCCGCAACTCGCGGGACATGTATGGGTTGCCACGGAAGTTCAACGTAGCGTTCGATTCGGGCGGGGCGATCTCCGTGGTGTCGGACACGAACGACATCGGCTTTCTGGCGGTGCGGGTGGCAGAGGGCAAGAGCGTGCCGGCGGGGGTGTATTTTCGGGTGCTGCTATGCGGGATTACGGGACACCGTCAGTTCGCCTCGGACGTGGGGATTCTGGTGCCTGCGGGGCAGACGGTGGCGTTGGCGGCAGCGATGATCCGTGTGTTTGCCGAGCATGGCGACCGGACGGACCGGAAGAAGGCGCGGCTGAAGTACCTGGTGGACAAGTGGGGTGTCGAGAAGTTCCTGGAGGAGACGGAGGGAAAGCTCGCATTTCCGCTGTTGCGCTTCGACGCGGCGGAGTGTGAGCCGCGCGGGCCGATCGAGAAGCATGGGCATCTGGGGGTGCATCGGCAGAGCCAGCCGGGGCTGAACTACCTTGGCGTCGTGACGCCGGTGGGCAAGCTGACCGCGGCGCAGATGGTGGCTCTGGCGGAGATTACTGAGCGGTTCGGCACGGGCGAGATGCGGCTGACGGTGTGGCAGAACCTGTTGATCCCGAACGTGGGGGATGGCAACGTGGAGGCGGCGCAGGCGGCTCTCGAAGCGGCCGGGCTGCACTGGTCGGCGAGCACGATCATGGGCGGCGTGATTGCCTGCACGGGGAACAAGGGGTGCAAGTTTTCACAGGCGGATACCAAGGCTCACGCGCTGATCCTGGCCAACCATCTCGATGCGCGGTTCAAGCTGGAGCAGCCGGTGAACCTCCATGTGACGGGCTGTCCGAACTCGTGTGCGCAGCACTACATCGGGGACATAGGGTTGATGGGGGTGAAGGTCGGCGGAGAAGAGGGCTACGGCGTTTACCTTGGCGGCGGGGCGGACCATGAGCAGGGGATTGCGCGCGAGTTGATCCCAGCGATCAAGTTTACGGAACTGCCGGCCGTGATGGAGCGGCTCTTCGGGGTGTTTGAGGCGGAGAAGCGCGTGGGCGAGTCGTTCCTAGACTTTACGCGCCGGAGCGACATCGCCCAGTTGCGGGAGCAATGTACGGGCGACGGAGGAGGTGCATGAGCACACAAACTCCCGTCGTGCCTTCCTCCTTTGTGCCCTATATTCCTGACAATGCGCCGTTCACACCCGCGCAGCGGGCATGGCTGAATGGGTTCTTTGCGGGCGTCTTCGGCCAGGGAGCGGGCACGGCGGCGGTTGCGCCTCCCGGGAAGTCGGCGCCGCTGAGCGTTTCGGTGCTGTATGCGACGCAGTCGGGTACGGCCGAGGGACTGGCGAAGAAGATTGGCAAGGAGCTGAAGGGCAAGGGTCATGAGGTGAAGTCGCTCTCGCTCAACGCGTATTCCGCCGAGGCGCTTCGCGGAGAGAAGATCGCGTTGGTGGTGGCGAGCACGTATGGCGACGGCGATCCGCCCGACGGGGTGAAGACGTTTTACGATCACCTGAGCGATCCGGCGTTTCCGCGACTGGAACACCTGAACTTTGCCGTGCTGGCGCTGGGCGATAGCCACTACGAGCACTTCTGCAAATTCGGCAAGGATTTAGAGGAACGGTTTCTTGCGCTCGGGGCCAAGCCGATGCTCGAACGGGTGGACTGCGATGTCGATCTGGATGAGCCGTTCGCGCTGTGGAAGGCGTCGGTAGCGGAGCGGCTGGCGAATGTTTCGCTGAACGGGAACGGCCACGCGCCGCCTCCGCCCGCTCCGAAAGCGATGGCCGCGTCCGCAAAGGCTGCCGGGCCGACGCGTGACAATCCGTTCCATGCGCCGCTCGTTGAGAAGTACGACCTGACGCATGATGTTTCGAGCAAGCAGACGGTGCATCTGGCATTTTCGCTCCTTGGCTCGGAGATGGAATACGACGCGGGAGATGCGCTGGGGGTGATCCCACAGAACGATCCAGTGCTGGTGGACGAGGTGCTCACGGCGACTGGGCTGACGGGCGCGGAGGCGGTAACGCTCGGCGGGTCAGCCGACAAGGGCCGCACGATGAGCGTGCGGGAGGCGCTGCTCGGGCCGCTGTTCCTCACGCAGATCAGCCGGAAGCTCCTTCAGGCGTTTGCGACCAAAGGGGGGTGCAAGCTGTTGCTCGGCTTGCTGCCTCCGGAGCAGCAGACGCACCTCGACAGCTATCTGCACGGGCGCGGTTTGATCGATCTGCTGACGGAGTATCCGGGCGTGGTGACGGGCGCGGCGGATTTGGTGGCGATGCTGCCGAAGCTCTCCCCGCGGCTCTATTCCATCTCGTCTAGCCCGCGCGCGCATGCCGGGGAGGTGCATGCGACGGTGGCCGTGGTGCGGTACCGGACGCATGACCGGCAGCGCGGCGGCGTGTGCTCGACGCTGTTTGCCGACCGGATGGGCGTGGGCGATACCGCGCCGGTGTACATCCAGGTGAACAAGAAGTTCCGTCTGCCGGCGGATGTCGACGCGCCGATCATAATGATCGGGCCGGGGACGGGGATCGCGCCGTTCCGGTCGTTTCTGCACGAGCGGCGGGCGACAGGCGCGACCGGAAAGAACTGGCTCTTCTTCGGGGAGCGGAGCGCCGCTACGGATTTTCTCTATCGCGAGGAGTTGGAGCAGATGGTGATCGACCAGCACCTGACGCGGCTGGACCTTGCCTTTTCGCGCGACCAGCAGCAGAAGATCTATGTGCAGGACCGGATGGCCGAGCATGGGGCGATGTTCTGGAGTTGGCTGCGGGAGGGCGCGAGTCTCTACGTGTGTGGCGACGCGACCTATATGGCGAAGGACGTCGACCGGACGCTGCACAGGATTGTGGAGCGGCACGGCGGAATGGCTGAAGAGGCAGCCGCCGAGTTCGTCTCCGAGTTGAAAGATCAACACCGATACCACCGGGACGTTTACTAACCAGTCTGTCTGCTCATGTAGGGGCCGACAAAGCAGATTTCTTTCGGGCATCGCAACAAGAAAGACGCTTCGGCGTTGTTCCAAGCAGCAGGAGAACGAATGGCCCTACCGCTCCATGAGCGCGCCCGAGGTGTCGACAGCCAAGGTGTTCTCGACATCGTGCGCCTGACCGAAACGTCTTTTGCTGAGATGTGGACCGGGGCAGTCGAGCCGCAGTTGATGCCCTCGCGAGAGCTCACGGAGGGCGAGCAGTACCGGTTTCACTTCGACATGACGCGGTGCATCGGCTGCCGGTCGTGCGAGGTCGCGTGCAACGAGCAGAACGGCAACCCGGAGGAAATCCGCTGGCGGCGCATCGGCGAGATCGAGGGCGGCAGCTACCCGGACACGCAGCGCTTGTACCTGTCGATGGGCTGCAATCACTGCGTCGAGCCGGACTGCATGAAGGGCTGCCCGGTGGCGGCGTATACGAAGGACGCGACGACCGGCATTGTCCTTCATTCGACGGACATGTGCATTGGCTGCCAGTACTGCACGTGGAACTGCTCGTTCGGCGTGCCGCAGTACAACCCGGACCGAGGCGTGGTGGGCAAGTGCGACATGTGCTACAACCGGCTGACGGATGGGCTGGAACCGGCGTGCGTGAATGCGTGCCCGGAGGCGGCGATCCAGATCGAGATCGTGAACACGGCGGCGTGGGTGGCGGATCACGCGGAGGCGAGTTCGCCGGGGATGCCGAGCGGCGCCCAAGCCATCTCGACCACGAGAATTACACTGCCGGAGAACTCCTCGGCGTTTCTGGCGAACGCGAACGAGGGCCGGGTGGTGCCGGAGCATCCTCACTGGCCGCTAGTGTTTATGACGGTGCTGATGCAGACGGTGATGGGTGCGCTCTGTTTCGTTGCGCCGTCGCGGCAGCCGCAGCCTGTGCTGATGACGCTGCTGCTGGGGATCGTCTCGGTCGCGCTGACCCTCTCGACGCTGCACCTGGGCAGACCGGCGTTCGCGTGGCGCGCGCTGAAGATGTGGAAGCGGTCGTGGCTGAGCCGCGAGGTCTTGGTGTTTACGCTCTTTGCCGGAGCGTTAGGCGTGGCGACGGCGGTGCATTGGCTGATGTCGCTTACGCTCCAGCCGAGTGCCTTGCTGCGGTTCTTGCCGCGGGTGCCGATGCATGTAGCGGCGGTGTTGCCTATGCTGCTGCCGGTGCTGAACTGGATGGCACTGGCGCTGGCGGTGCTGGGAACGCTCGCGAGTTCGGGAATTTACCTTATCAAAGCGCGGCCGTCCTGGAATACATGGCACACGCCGGCGGACTTTCTGCTGACGGGGGTGCTGGGGGGCGCGGTCCTGTTCCGGCTGGTGGGGAACTCGCTGCCGCATATGCCGCAGTTCCTTAGCCGGGCGGAGCCGGTGATTGCGGTTGCGGCCACGTTGTGGATCGCTAACTGCCTCGTTCGCCTGGTACGAATGAAGCGGGCCGAGATGTTCGAGTTGCGGGCGACGGCGCGGTTGCTAGGCGGGCCGCTGCGGAAGGAATTGGCAGTCGCAGGGACGACGGTGCTCGCGGGCATCGGCTTCTCACTGCTGGCGATGACGCCGCTGGCCTGTGCCGCGACGCTCTTCGGTGTGCTGGTGGTGCGCTATCTCTTCTTCGTCTCCGTGGTGCCGTTGAATATGGCGTTGACGTTCCTGAACCAGGAGAGTGCCCATTGAAGACGCTGAAGCCCGTCGAGGACATCCTCCACTTTCTCGGATTCAACACGCGGCAGCAGAAGTACGCGTATGGTGTCGACCCTGAGTTCGGGTATACCTCGGCGTCGCGCGTGGCGGACACCTGGGTAGAGACCACTTGCGGGTACTGCTCGGTGGGCTGCGGGATGCTGATCGGCGTGAAAGACGGCAAAGCGGTGGCGGCGCGCGGCAACCCGGACCATCCGGTCAACATGGGCAAGCTGTGCCCCAAGGGACTGAGCGAGCACCATATCCTGTCGGCTCCGGGGCGTGCGACCGAGCCGCTGCTCCGCAAGAACGGGGTGCTGACCCCCGTGAGCTGGGACGAAGCGCTGACGGTCATGGTGGAGCGGTTTACCGGCATCCAGGCACGGCACGGCAAGCGGGCACTTGGGGTCATCAGCACGGGGCAGCTGGTGACGGAGGAGTTCTACACGCTCGGTAAGCTGGTGCAGCTCGGCTTCGGGACGAACAATCTGGACGGCAACACGACGCTGTGCATGGCGAGCGCGGTGTCGGGGTACAAGCTGTCGTTTGGCAGCGATGGGCCGCCGGGGTCGTATGCCGATCTCGACACAGCGGATGTCATTATCCTGATCGGTGCGAACGTGGCCGACAATCACCCGATCCTTTGCCAGCGGCTGGAGCGCAACCGGCAAGCGACGCTGATCGTAGCCGATCCACGGGTGACGAAGACGGCCATGATGGCAGACATTCATCTCGCGCTGAAGCCCCGGAGCGATGTGGCGCTGCTGAACGGGATCGCGCATATCGTGATCCGCGACGGGCTCGTCGACCGGGCTTATATCGACGCGCATACGACCGGGTTTGAGGCGTTGGCGGCGCTGGCGGCTACGTTTACTCCGAGTGTGACGGCGGCGGCTACGGGACTGCCTGAGGCGACCATCGAGCGGGTGGCGGGGCTGTATGGGCGGGCGCAGGCGGGCTTCATCGGGTGGACCATGGGGGTAAACCACTCGACCCAGGGATCGTACACCGTGGCCGCGATCAACAACCTGGCGCTGTTGACGGGGAACATCGGGCGGGCGGGCGCGTCGCCGTTCTCGATCACTGGGCAGTGCAACGCTATGGGCACACGGGAGACGGGGTTTGCGTCTTCGATGCCGGGGTACCGGGCGTGGGGCGATCTCGTGGCGCGGGACGACCTGGCGCGGCTTTGGAGTGTCGAACCGGAGCGCATTCCGCTGGCGCGCGGGTACGCGTATCCTGACATGATCGAGGCGGCGGTGCGCAAAGACGTACGCGCGATGTGGATCATAGGGACGAACCCGGCGGTGTCGTTCCCAAACAATGATCTGCTTACCCATGCGCTGAACGAGATCGAGTTCCTGGTGGTTTCAGATGGGTTCTATCCCACGCCGACGACGGAGTTTGCCGATCTGGTGCTACCGGCGGCCATCTGGGGAGAGAAGGACGGCACGTTCACCAACTCAGAGCGGCGGGTGTCCAAGGCAAACAAGGTGGTAGAGCCGCCGGGGAGCGCGAAGTCCGACTTTCACATCTGTCTCGCGGTGGCCGAAAAGCTGGAAAAGAAAGAGGAGCTGTATCCCGGCTGGACCACGGCCGAAGACGCCTATCGCGAATGGCAAGGGGTCTCCGAAGGGCGGCTGTGCGATTACAGCGGCTTCGGCTGGGAGCGGATCGAGGCCGAGGGCGGGGTGCAGTGGGGAGGGGAGCGGCTCTACGGCGATGGCGTCTTCCCCACCCCGGACGGGCGCGCCATCTTCCACGCGGTCGTCCCCCGGGGGATGCCGGAGCCGGTCACCGAGGAGTTTCCGTTCATCCTGAACACCGGGCGGACGGTGGAGCACTGGCATACGCGCACCAAGACGGGCGCGGTGCCGATGCTGCAAAACATGTCGCCCCGTGCGTGGCTGGAGATGAATCCCGTGGACGCGGCGCGGCTTGGGCTCCGCTCGCACGACACCGTAAAGATCGCCTCTCGCCGGTCAACGGTGGAGGGCGTGGAGTTGCGCGTCACCGGCATCATCGGGCCGGGTCAGGTGTTCATGCCCTTTCACTTCGCCGAGACAAACGCCAACCTCGTCACCATCGACGCCTTCGACCCGATCTCGCGGGAGCCTAATTTCAAACAATGCGCCGTTCGCGTGGAGCGGTCCACGCTGCGCTAGTTCCTTGTACTGCCTGCACTTCATGACATTCGTTGGACGCATCTCCATTCTGGCTTTGAAAGGCTTACACCATGGCAAATATGAGGATGTTTCTAAAATCGGGTCACCCACCCACTCTGCTGGCGGCCTTCCTTTACTTCGACTTTTCCTTCGCCGTGTGGGTGCTGAACGGGGCGATGGGCCCGTTCATCTCGGAGGCGTTCCGGCTGTCCCCGGCGCAGATCGGCTTGCTGGTTTCGGTGCCCACACTAGCCGGAGCGTTTATGCGCTTCCCGCTAGGTGTGCTGTCGCAGTACATCGGGCGGAAGAACGCGGCGATCGTGGAGATGAGCTGCATCGTCCTGGCGCTGCTGTATGGGTATTTCTTCGTCCACAGCTTCCACGACGTGCTGGCGATGGGCGTGCTCCTGGGCATTGCGGGCGCGAGCTTCGGAGTGGCGTTGTCGCTGGGCTCGGGCTGGTTCCCCAAGCAGTACAAGGGCTTGGCCATGGGGATCGCGGGCGCGGGCAACAGCGGCACGGCTCTGGCCGCGCTGTTCGCTCCACGGCTGGCGATGCACTTTGGCTGGCAGCACGTGTACGGCTTTGCCGCGGCGATGATGCTGCTCCCGCTCCTGGTCATGGTCGTCTTCGCCAAGGAGCCGCCAGACATTGAACACCAGACGTTGCGTGAACACCTGAGCTGCCTATTTGAGAAGGACGGCTGGTACTTCAACATGGTGTACATCATTACGTTCGGCGGGTTCATCGGGTTGGCGACGTTTCTGCCGTCGTTCTTTTACTCGCAGTTTCATGTGACAAAGGTGCAGGCCGGGAGCTTGACTGTTCTGGCGACGCTGACGGGAAGTTTGACCCGGGTGTTGGGCGGCTGGTTTGCGGACCGGATCGGCGGCATCACGACGCTTTCTGTCGTCTTATTGATTGCTATTGCGGGGCTGTTCGGCCTGATGACTACGCCGCCGCTGCTTGCGACCACGCTTTTGTTCATGCTGTGTTTTGCGGCACTCGGGGCCGGCAATGGAGCCACCTTCCAGCTGGTGCCGCTGCGCTGGCCGCTGACGACGGCCGTCGCGGGAGGCATGATTGGCGAGATCGGCGCGCTGGGAGGGTTCATTTTGCCAAATCTGCTCGGGCAGTCGAAGCAGCATACGGGCTCGTACCGGGTAGGGTTTATCGTGTACGCCGTGCTGGCCATGCTGGTGCTTATGGTGCTGCGCGTGGTCTCAAAGAGGTGGACGGGTACCTGGATCGGCGAGGGCGGCCGTGCTCTGGCCGATCCTATCGCAGAGTTCGCCTCGGCCGATTAGAGAGTGCGTGATGTTGTGAAGAGTTCTTCTCCGGTCATTCCGTCTTCCCTCTTCAACAAAGTAAAGAGAAAAGACGGTAGGGAACATAGTTGCAACGTATCGGCACGGCTGAGGCCGTGCCCTTCCAAAGCGATGCTTCGCCGTTAACTTCGTGCTCCTAACAGAAAGCAGGATTTGTGTATAAATCTCTCCTTGCCGTTTCGCTCGCAGCATCGTTTGCCGTGCCCCTTGCTCAAGCCCAATCTCTTTTTGCCAGGTACGAGGCGCGGACGACGCGCTATCAGGCGGACCAGCCCAAGTGGATTCCGCCGATGGTCTCGCCGTATCCAATGCTGGCGCAGCTCTTTCGCACGGACTTTACACGCCAGATCACGCCCAGTCTCGTACACAACTGGAACCTTGGCGCGGGGCGCGGGCTGAGTATGATTTCGATCCCGCGCACTGAAGTCGATATCTTTCTGCCAGGCTTTGTGGAGCATGGCGACAAGACGTTCGACGGCTTTGGCGACATCTCGTTCTCGGGCAAGTACCGCATTTTGAGCGCTAACGAGAAGAAGGGAAACTATATGCTTTCAGCGATCGCGACCGTCTCGGTGCCCACGGGCAGCTATAAGAACGGCTCGACGGACGCGACGGTGACGCCGGCATTAACAGGGGGCAAGGGGTGGGGCAAATTCGACGCTTTCCTGTATCTGGGCGGCAATCTGCCGGCAGGCAACGTGCGGGGTCTGGGACGAACGGCCGTCTCCAATACGGTATTGCAGTACCACGTGCAGAGGTATCTTTATCCGGAGTTTGAGATCAACAGCACGGCGTCTTATGGCGGCCCGCGCAACGGAAAGATCCAAACTTTCTTGACACCCGGACTGGTGACACGCTTTCCGCTGCATCCCCACAACCCGAAGAGCCGGGTTGCGGTCGTGGCGGGTGGGGCCTTCCAGGTGGCGACCACAACTTATCACGCCTACAACCATGCAGCGGTGTTTTCCGGGAGGTTGATCTTCTAACCATGTAAGAGACCTTACGATGCGGGTCTCCATCGTTTCCCAAACGGCCGTTCTTGAAACGGCGGCCAGGTCGCTCAACGGTCCGAGTCATTGGGCGCTGAAAAGCAGCACCATCCTGTTTCGTCTTAGCGGCAAAGAGATTGTAGGAGAGCCAATGGTCTCCCCTGGGCATGAGGGCGGGTGATGCCGCGTTTGAATGCTACTTGCTCTGTGAGGGTGTCTCCGTTTTTCTATGCAACGTTAGAGTCATGCGAAGATCCACCGAACCAGAGCTGTTCTGTCCGCAATGCCGCCGTTGCTTTTGAAGCTCTGGGGAGAGCAACCCCCAAAAGGCCACGAACAAGTGCAGCTCGACTTTGCGCTTAAAACCCTTGGTTGTGCCCGTCCCTTTATTTGAGCGGAAGACAACAAAGGGACCGTCTGAAGAGAGGTAAGATGACAGCGGGGCTTCAGACTGTCGCCAATCCCAGCCACTGACCTAAGAGGGGTATGCGCGAGAAAACGACCCTCTCAAGCAGCAGTACAAACACCAGAGAGTACGCCATCTCAGGCAGGTAGACCGCGAGCGCAAAGACTGCCGCAATAAGCGGCATGGTCCAGCGGGCCTTCCCATTCGGAACCGGCGCTCCAAGCACTCCGACGTGCCGGCGTCGCCACCAAAGCGTTGCGGCGCTTACGGAAAGCAGATTCAATCCCATCGCGACAGTCAGACCAAGTAACTGGTTGAACCAGCCGAAAAGCTGGCCTTCGTGTGTGGCGATTCCTAGACCGACCATGCGGTCGAGCAACATGCCCTGGCTGAAGTTCTTGCGACTGATGACCGCGCCCGTCTCCGGGTCAGCCTGCACAACGTCCCGCAAGGTTCTGTTCTGTGCGTCTGACTTAATAGTCCATGCGCCTCTTCCCTGGACTGCAGGCATGATTTCGACGGGGGCCGACAGCTCAAGGCCTGCAGCGACAGGAACCAGCCGGTTGAATGGCGCGTAAGCCTCTGGAGAGTTCATGGCCTGCATCATGTGTCCTGGGTGATCCATGTCTGGCATGTCCGGCATGAACCCCGGCGATGCAAGCCCTGGCTTGTTTTTGGCGAGACGATCGGCAAGAACCTCCGCGCGGCTCGTCGTCCAGTCCTGCCTGGTCACAGAAGTATGGCTGATGTCTCTCCACCTCTTGAAGTAAGCACCCCAATTATCTGCCCATGGTAGACCAGTGAGAATCAGGAAAAGGGCGAGAGCGGAGATCCATACGCCCGTGACGGCATGAAGATCACGCCAAAAGAGGCGCTGCCCTTTACCAAGACGAATCCAAAGGATGCCCGCGAGACTAGCTGTCTGCTGAGGCCACCAAAGGTAAAGACCTGTCAGAAGAAGGACGATGGCCCAGGATGCAGCCAGCTCGATTAGGTAGGAGCCCCATCGCCCAGCAAGTAGCTGACCGTGTAAATGAGCAAGGATCGTCATCGACCGCTTATCTTCGTTCACCACGTTGAGGATGGCGCGAGAGATAGGATGCACATAGACGTGGTACTCCTGTGTCCCCACTCCAACCACGACGCGTACGGCGGCATCGGAACTCGGCGGCAGTTCATAGGAATGGACGCTGGAACCCGGCACCGCTGCAACAGCCGCAAGTGCAATCCGCTCCGGGGATGAGCAGACGCCGCTCACGTGCAGATGATCGTAAGGACGATCAAGCCAGTGCTCGATCTGAGGCCGGAACAGGTAGATCGCTCCCGTGCAGGAAAGCCAGAGAATGAACGGGATGGAGAAAAGTCCAGCGTAGAAATGCCACCGCCAGACGGTACGGTAAAGACGTCGGTCCTGCTCCGATCCACTTGCTTCAACCGGCTTGCTTGTCATAGCTTCTCCTCGATGATGTCGTGCTGACGTAGCACTTTGTTCGCTGGACTTCTTGGTCTTGCCGATCAACGCAGCTTGAGTCGGACACCTGCGACTGCGGTAAAGGGCTTGCCATAGAGTGGTGCGGTAAAGCCATCGTTGGTGCCGGTGTACGTCCTGTTGAGAAGGTTTTCAATCTGGACAAAGCATCGAGGTTCTTCCTGATCGGAGTGCTGACGGCAAGGTCGGCGATGAAGTGCGGATCGGTATGATAAAGGTTGTCTGGATCGCCGCTGGTGCGAGAGAGATAGCGGAGATGCGGCGAGACCTGGATGTGGCGATATGCTGTCCAATCCACGCCTATCGTGGCCCTGTTTTTAGGAATGCCTGGCTGCTGGACCCCGATGCTCGCAAGGTCCTCGGTATTCGCCGTCACCACGGAATCGGCATAGGTATAGCCGACTACGGTACTCAGGTTGGAACGCAGCCGCCAGTCCAGTTCGGCTTCGAAACCCCGGCTGAAGGCACTGCCCGCGTTGATGAGCCGAGCCCTGATCTGGAATCCTTCTGGCAGGGTGCTGGGGTCGAGGTAGCGGTAGGTGAGCAGGTTTGAAATGTGGCTGTTGTAAGCCGTCGCTTGAAACCGCACCGGCCCCTTATTGAAGTCGAATCCGAACTCCCCGCCGCTCAGCGTCTCGGGAGAGAGGGAGGCGTTGCTGTAGAGGATGTAGCCGGGAACTGACGCCGACCGGTACAGGTTGTCGAGCGTGGGTGCACGGAACGCACTGTAGAACGCGCCCCGCAGCGCAAAGTCCTTTGGAAGCTGATAGCGCACGGAAATACGAGGATCGACGTTATCGCTGGTTCGGGTGGGTACCGCAGAGCCGAGACCCCCCGGCGTATTATCCAGCCCGTTATAGCTGTAGAAATTCTGGTAGCGGAGACTGAAAAGGATCTGAAGGCGCTCTAGCGGACGGAGGTCGGTTTGGAAGAACGCGCCGACGAACTGCTCGTTGCCGGAGCCTAAGTCTGTGCGAAGGTAAGCTTTGTTTTCGTCGTAGATCTTCGCAGCATCACTGCCTCGGATGCCGTGATAATCGCCGCCTACTGCGAGGGAGCGAAGGACACCGGTATAGGTCTTGGTCCAGATAAGCGAAGCGCCCGTGTCGCTGACCAGCGTCCGGTGAATATTCTGGATGTACTCCACTTGGTTTGGGTCCGCCCCATCGGGAGCGCCAGTGTTGTTCGTAGTAAAACGCTCGTCGTCATGGAAGACGTTGAGGTCCAGTGCATCGCGGTCTCTGGGCTTCCAGTTCAGCGCCCCGGTGTACCGCCATGTCCCTTCGCCGTTAGTCTGCAGATGGGTCAGGTAGTTCATTGCATTGCTGTAGTGGCTGACCCGGCCCCTGGCGATCAAACTTGAGGCAAGGTCCGCATCGCCTGACACTGCTACCGTGTCCGAGGTATAGGAGTTCGGCACGTCGATGGAACCTCTAAACCCATCTGCCTGCTCGATGTATCCATTGCTATGGTTGTTACCGGCGTCGATGCCGACACCGTACCTGATTCCCGCGAATGCGGCATGTCCATCGGTGCGGTAGCTCCCTCGGCTTCCTCCCGCTGACTCAATCACCAGCTCCGTTCTGTCATTCGGCTTGGTGATGGTGTTGATGACGCCGCCCATGGCGTAATTGCCCCAGAGTGCAGACCCGCCGCCGCGCACCACCTCAACGCGCTCAACCACGCCAACAGGAATTTCACTCCACTGGGCGAACCCAAAGAAGGGGTCATTCAGCGGAATGCCGTCCAGAAGAACAAGCGACCGGATGCCGCTCAGGCCACGCATGGAGACGATGGTGTCGGTAGGGTGCTGTTCATTGGTGCTGGCCAGGGGAAGGTCCACTGAGGGAACGCGCCGTAAGACATCGTCAATCGTCCGGGCGGGCGTCTGCTCGATCTGCTCACCGGTGACGACACTGACGCTTGCGGGCAGGTCAGTAATGGAACGTTCAGAGCGTGTCGCCGTGACTACAACGGTTGTGTTCGTAGAAGCGATTCGCAACGTGTAGGTCGCATAAAGCTTCGCATCCTGAGCCAAGGTGATAGAGTTCGCGATGGTCTCGAAACCGTTCGCCGCGATGCGCAGGTTGTAAGCGCCAGCGGTCAGGCCATTGAATCCGAATCGACCGGATGCGTCGGAGGTCATCTCCAGAGGCTTCGCACCCGATGACGGGACGAGCGTAATCCGGGCACCGGCGATGGTTCCGCCTTGGGTATCCTGGATCGCACCCGAAACGGAGGTTGGGGTAAGCTGCAGTTGCCCAAAGGCGTAAAGAGAGAGGGGTGCCGTCGCGTAGAGCGCGACGAGCAAAGGTCTGAGTGGACGCACATTAGCCTCACATAAACATGGGCAGAAGCTGAACGCCTGCATGGAACGCGGGCTCACGACTCTTGCCGAACTGATCTGACAGGTCAGTTAAGACCTGCGAAAGAATCAGAGACTTGTTTGTGAGGGAGGTCCGCGCTTCTGGTTGGATCGGTCGCGGGAGATGCGACGCTTGGCTTCGGTCTGCGCAAACCCGGTGGGATGGCTGACTAGATCGCCGAAGATTGCCGCTGCTAGCGTGGGTGCTGCAAGCGGATGCGGCTGCGAAGTGGCAACGGAACCAGGGCTGTAAGGGCACTTTTCAGCGGAAGATTTAAACTGAGGATCGTGACTGACGACGAGATGGCCGCTCTCGTCCATGCTCATCAAGCAATGGTGTCTACCGTTGCGTCGGCAGCACGCTGGCAGCCCAGCCTCCGCATCCTGTCCCATGACAAGCATAGGAAGGGTAAAAGGCAGTCCCAAGATGGCCAGCAACAGGATGGAGATGAACCGACGCAATAATCCATTGAACCATCTTGGGGCCATGGTTACAAAGAGGGGCCAGTCATCGGCATAGGATCGTCTACTAATGATTTTAGAAATTGTGTTGGGGCAAAACGAAAGCGTCGCTGCTTCTGCAAAGCGGTTCTGTCATCATAATGCGTCGTAGTCGTCGTGCGGTGCGTAATGTGGGAATCGCTGCACTTGCGATTTCCAAGGACTGTGGGAAGGGAGGGAAACGGCTTCATGTTTTCCTCGCTTTCCATCAGGCCGTCATTTCCACCGCGGGCGCCGCAGCGTTTTTCGGTTTGTAGTTTGTCCCATAGAGCTGACGAGGGTTCTTCTTGTAGCCGAGTTTTTCGCTGTTGGTCTGCACCTTTGGTTCGAGCTTTCGATCCTGCTGTGCCTTGATGATCGTCAGAGCATGGCTCAGCCGCTTGTTCTCGACGACCGCTGTGTGGCTGACACGCTGGTCTTTGCTGAAGAGACGGTAGGGAAGCGTGCGACCCTTCGATCGAACCTCAAGCGTGCCATCCGGGAACTCGTAGAGATCGACGTACTTGCCAGCCAGACCTTCCGAGAGCTCGCTCCGCTCCAGGATGATCTGCTTTCTGTCATACGACATGGTTAGCTGATCGCTCACATAGCGCTGCTCGCGATGACACAGGATGTCGTTGAGGCGATCCATCTTGACGTTAAGCGACCGATGCAGGTTCTCCGGCTTAGCAGCATGCAGCGCGAACCGTTCGTTGAAGCGCTTCAGGAACCCGGGCAGGAACGCGTTGCCGGTATCC
The DNA here is from genome assembly GCA_965215415.1 of Acidobacteriaceae bacterium. Lineage (GTDB taxonomy): Bacteria > Acidobacteriota > Terriglobia > Terriglobales > Acidobacteriaceae > Edaphobacter. The sequence goes on from CBDCDQ010000009.1 coordinate 248,943, forward strand.
ATGTCGCATACGTTCTCAAGTCGCAACTCTTTCACCAGGCGATCCTGAAGCGTGCGGTTGGCCCGTTCCACGCGGCCCTTGGCCTGGCTGGAGTTGGCGCAGATGATCTCGATGTTGAGCTCGGCCAGAGCGCGGCCGAACTGCGTCATGCCGGAGCCACCTTGCGCGTCGCGGTTGATCCGAAAGACCGAGTGCTTGTCGGAGTAGAAGGCTACCGGGCAGCCGTGGGTGGCAAGGTATCCTTGCAGCGCTTCGAAGTACGAACCCGTGCTCTCGCTTGGTACGAAGCGCAGCTGCATCAGCTTGCTGGTGGCATCGTCGATGAAGACCAGCAGCGTGCAGCACTCGCCGCGCTCCTCGAACCAGCGATGCTGGCTGCCGTCGATCTGGATCAGTTCACCGTAACTCTCGCGTCGTAGCCTTGGCTGATGGAAGCTCCTGCGCTGCTTGCGCGAGAGCCACACGCCGGCCTCGACCATCCACTTGCGCAAGGTCTCGCGGGAAACCTCGATGCCGTGGCGCTCCAGCAGAACCTCCGCCGCGAGCGTCGGCCCGAAGTCACGGTAGTTCTGCCGGACGAGTTCCAGAACCAGCTCACGAACACCTGAGGCCAATTTGTTGCTTGCTGGCCGACCTCGGCTCTTGTGGATCAGGGCTCCGCCGCCACCATCACGGTACCTGGCCACCAGCCGTTGCGCCTGCCTCAAGCTCACACCCAGCACGCCCGCCGCCGACTCCGTCGTGCGACTGCCAGCCAGCACCTCGGTCAAGACCTCAACCCGTCGCAACTCCTGCTTGCTCATCTGTAGCCAACCCATCTGCCGCCTCCAACCCTTACTCAGGATGGGGCAGCGACACTTTGGCTTTGCAGAGCTACGACATCATTGCTTTGCGCTTACATGAGTTACTGTACATAAGATGCATTATCAGACGTAAGCCCGCTTGCTTTGTTATAGATACGCTCACACGGTAAAGGCCTTGTGTCAAGTGAAAGTGTCGGCTGCCCCGGCCCCGTAAGGGGCGACGGGACTGCTTCTTGGGTGGCGCGTGGCATCCTTACAAGGCTGCCTTGACTCCCTGTTCCTTCGCTCCCACAATCAGCAGCCAGAGCATGGCGACAATCTCCGCAAAAAATACTGGTTGAAAGTAACGGAACATTGCGTTTGCAGTGTCGGGAGAAAAGAACCAAGTCATCCCGACGACAGACCACGCGATGCCGTCAAGCAAGAGCCAGTATCCGAGCCAACGCGGTAAGAAGCGCGACCTAACGACCAGCCATCCGAAAGGCAGCAGCCACAGTCCCCAAAACGTCTGGTTTATGCCATTGGCCTGGCTGTGCATACGGATGAGAACCATGCCGATTGCCTCGCGGGTGTGTACGTCAAGGCTACTGAAGCCGTCGCCTCCGCGAAAGACGAGGAGCGCGGCCGCGTTGAAGATTAGAGTTACTAAACTCAACGCGGCCGAAACCACAACGAGAGCCACCATTTGTCGCGCCCGGTGGCGGTCTACTCTTTCGAAAAGTCGATAGAGGGCAAGGCTCAAGCCGATGAAGATCACAACACCGAGTGCTTCGGTAAGCATGCTCCAGCGGAAGAGCGTCTCGTGCGCGAGTACCCGTGCCGCAGTGGCCCCTGCATCGTTCAACACGACTGTCTTTGAGGGAACATACAGCAGGTAAAACGGTCCAAAGGTGAAGCCAAGGTACCAAAGACCAGCGATGCGGGCCGTTCTCTTCAGAGACATCACAAGTACCTCCGGTTTTCAGAGGGTACGTGATGGAGGCCCTGATTGTTCCGAGATCGGTAACGGGATGTCGCACAGGCGGAAGTTTGCCGTCGGGAGTCGCCTTGATCGGGGTCCAACCCGCTAAAAGGCGTGAGATGCGTTTGTGGGTACCAATCGCTATCCCTGGGGCATAAGGCTCTATGCTGGTGTCACCCCTTGTGAAGGAAAGATATTGAAACGAACAGGATTCATGCTGCTTGTTGTCGCTCGCTCCTTGTTGAGCCTCCTATTGCCTTCTTCAACTGCCTCTGCACAGGACTTCTCCTTACCTTCAAGACAGGCGGATTTCAAAACCTTTGTGCAGGATTTCGAGAACAACTACGCCTATCTGGACCGCGCTGAAAAGCCTTGGTTGACCTGGGACGTTCGCTACGCTGGGGCCGTGCAGCAAGCCGACTCCAAAGAAGCGTTTGGCGCAGTGCTGGCGTCCGCTCTCAGCGAATTGCACGACTTCCATGCTGAGGTCCGATCCCGTGTGGTGGACCGCTGGTTGCCCGTTCCCACCTTTGCAGATGTCTGGGCCGAGTTCCAACCGTCCGCCGCCGTGGTCACCGCTGTCCGAAGGGGAAGTGACGCTGAACGTGAGGGTATTCACGCAGGGGACCGCATCACGAGCGCAGGTGCTGTTCCATTGGAACAGGCCATTGCAACCCGGCTCACGCCAGCTGTTTCGCAGACAAGCCCGCAGGCAAGAGAATGGGCCTTGCTCTTTGTTCTCACTGGTAAGTCGGATGAGCCAAGAGTGCTGACCCTGGTGACGCCAGCCGGTCGTTCGTACACCGTGAGCTTACCAGTGGAACGTTATTTCGACCGCGCTTCCGGAGAACTCTCACTGGAACGTCTTCCAGGCAATATCGCGGTCATACGATTCAACAACTCGCTGGGTGAGCAAAAGACCGTAGCTGCCTTCGATAAGGCACTGGTCGAAGCAAGGAACACAAATGGGCTCATCCTGGACCTACGGGATGTGCCGAGTGGAGGTGACAGCTCGATTGCGCTCGGCATCATGAGTCGTTTCGTGTCCAAGATCCTTCCCTATCAGCGGCATCGCATCCCCAGCTACGGGCAGTCAGATGTGGAGCGGAACTGGGTCGAGTTCGTCGCACCAAGAGGCCCGTTCACCTACACCGCGCCGGTTGTGGTGCTGGTCAATCATTGGACCGGCAGTATGGGCGAAGGCATAGCCGGTGGCTTCGACGCAATGCAGCGAGCCATAGTCGTGGGGACGCCCATGGCCCATTTGGCTGGATCGGTGTCAGACGACAAACTCCCGAAGACAGGGGTCGATGTCGCCTACGCAACGGAGCAGATTTACCATGTCGATGGTGTTCCTCGGCAGAAATGGCTCCCCCCCATCCTCGTGGAAGAGCCTGTCGGTGGTCAAGCTGGTGACGTTGTTCTCGCGCGTGGCATTCCCGAGTTGACGAAGCATACGCCTTGGCCGAAGAGCAGCTTAGGCAATTTGCAGCCGCCGCAGTGAGAACGCCAAGTCTCGGTATGTCGCAATAGCGGTAGTCATCCGGCACCACATCCCACAAACGATCAGTTTTGTTACATCGGCCCGGACGCCCGGTTTGCGCTCCAAAGAGGCTCCAAAGCCTCACACTATCCATAACGCAATCAATTATGATTCTGGTAACAGTTGTGTTACGAAACGGTCTCTCTCTGGTCATTGGATACGCCCGCGTCTCGACAAATGAACAGAATCTCGGTTTGCAGCTCGACGCCCTGGAAAAGGCGAAATGCGGCCGAGTCTTCCAGGAGCACATCACGTCCGGCTCTAAGGCGCGGCCACAACTCGTCGCCGCTCTCGACATCATGAGGGAAGGGGACAGCTTCGTGGTGTGGCGTCTCGACCGGCTGGGGCGCAATATGCGAGAACTCGACGATCTCGTCACCGCCTTCGAAAAGCACGGAGTGCGTTTCAACTCTCTCACGGAGGCGATCGACACGACAACGGCCTCGGGCAAGCTCTACTTCCACATCATCGCCGCCTTTGCGGAATACGAGCGCGAGGGCATCCGGGAACGCACTAGAGCCGGCGTCGAGGCTGCCAAAGCACGGGGACGAAAGGGCGGTCGCAAGCACAAACTCTCCCCCGCGCAACGAACCATGGTCGTGAACGCATACCGTGCCAATACGCCGATCCGCGACATCTGTCACCAGTTCCGCATCAGCCACACCACCATCCACCGCATCCTGGTAGCCGATAAGTCTGGACAGCCGCCCGCCTCGTCCTCAGATCAGGCATCATCCAAACGGAGCCGAACCCGCCTTGCGACCAGCTGACAAATCGACACGCTTCACTGCGCCCCTGTTTCTGCTGCCAGCCCTGTTCGTCGCGCAGGTGCTCTTCTACCAGACCGCTTACTTTCTACGGACTAGCTGGCGTGAAGACCGAACCGCGCCCTTGGCGGTCACCGCCGAATGGAAGCCGAACAAGACCCACTCTCCCGACATTGAAAGCGGTATCGCCGCCCTGTCACGCTCCAACCCCGACAAGGTGCCGTTTCTTACGAGCACGCGGTATCCCCATCCACGTTCTCTCCCGGGCGCAGATGGCCCTGTCAGGTTGTCCTGCTGGTTCCCTCGGTTGCACCCGTCACACCGACTCCAGCATCAACGTCGCTGCGGCTCGGCTGCAACGCCCGTTTCTTTGGCTGTGGTGCTCTCCCACGAGTTGACCCATTGCCGGTTGCACGATCAGGTGCTCGGCGGAACGGTCGCAAGCATCTGGCACCGGCTCCTCTGGCGCAACGAAGAAGCCACCGCGCACGTCGCTGGATTGGAAACGGCGGCCCGTCTTCGTCTGCCCTTGTCGGGAGGACCTCTCTCAGGATGGTGCTTCGAGTACCTCCTCTGGGACTGGCCCGCAGCCACGCTTCTGCTTTCCGGTCTAGCATCGCTTTCAGTTTTCACCTCTCGCGCTGCACGTCAAGAAACATACTGTTGAGCGCGTACCGCCCCCGTCGAGGGACTCAGCCGCAGCTGTAACCTTCCGACAGCCATCTACAATACCCGCCATTCTCTGATTGTGAAAGAGCGCATGAAGAAGACCGAAGCAGGGAAGCCCAAACCGTCCAAGTTCACGAAATCCAACTACCGCCGTGTTTCCTACGGGGTAGAGGTCCGACGCTCCACCTTCGACATACCCGAGTCTCTGCTCCACCGTTGGGGTATCTACGTCGCCCAGCATCGGACCACGAAAGTCGCTCACCTCTGCGAGCTGCTTGAGAAGGCTCTCCCGCTAGCGTCACAAATGGAACAGCTAAACATAGGAGCTGCGGATGGCTGTGCCTCTTGTGATCCGGGCTTCTTCCGGCTCATAGAGCAGGGAAGCGCAATGGGTAAAGTGCAGCAACTGAAGTGCGTGGAGCTTTCGCCCAAGGCCGTTCTCCTTTGCAGGAGGATCAAGAACTCAGTTAGTGGGCCGCAAACACGCAGAAATCCATCTCAGAAAAACGTACTCGGTCAAGGCTCGCCGCTAAAGGATTAAACATGCTGAAAGTTTCAGCACTTCGAGCGTGGATCGCCGCTCTGCTCCTTTCGTTTAGCGCCCTCGGCGGTTCTGCGGCGTATGCCACAGAGCTCTCCGGGGAGCTCATCGATCCTCAAGGCCACCTCGTGGCCAATGCGACCGTGCGACTAGTCCACCGGGCCGACGCCATCATTCGAGAGACCCACACTGATCCGAGCGGTCGCTTTACCTTCGCCGATCTTGCCGGGGGAGAATACCGCGTCACCGCCGAGTCCCTCGGCTTCGCCGTCCTCGATCGCACCCTTGCCGTTCGGCCCCACGGTCTCCAGACCGAGCGTCTGCAGTTTTCGAGCCTCGCCGCGCAGACCGAATCGGTGAATGTGACGGCATCGGTCACGGACCGGGGCGTCTTCGAGCCGGACCCGGCGCAGCAGGTGATGATCCGCGATGAGACCCTGGACGCAAATCCCGGCCGGCCCGGCATGCCCGTCTCCATCCCTGGGATGCCGGTCGAGTCGCCGGCCGGAGGCGTGAAGCCGCCGCAATACTTCGTTCCGGGCGTCGCCGGCGACCACGGCGAACCGATCGCCATGTTCTTCCAGGTGGGCGGCTATCTCTTCCCCAACAACCTTCCCGCGAACGCGCACGGCAACGGCTACGCGGACCCCAATGTCATCATCCCCGCCGCCATCGAGAGCGTCCAGACCGACGGCGCGGCGTTCAACGTCCGCGAGGGCAACAACTCCGTCAACGCCGCCATCACCTTCGGCCTGCGCGACCGGATCAAACCCTTCCTGCGCCTGACCGGCGACTACCGCGATCTCAACCTCGTCGGTGGCTGGAGCCCCGCCAACCCTTCGAACCGCGCGTGGGTCGGGGCCGAGGTCTCGTTCGGAAACGGGTATCTCGCCCGTCTGGAACACCGCAAGCAGTACAAGGGCAATGTCTCTAAAGTCTTTAACTTCGGCAAACACGAGCTGACCGCCTACGGCATCGCTTACTACGGCGCGGCCTTCCAACCCGGCCTGATCCCCGTCGGCGTGCCCACTCCCGACGACACCTACGACGCCCGTCAACATGAAGCGACCTCCAATGGAACGGTCATTCTCAACGACATCTGGCAACTGGCCCCACATCGGCAATTCCAGTTCTCCGGCTACTACCGCTACTACACACTCGATGTCCGGCCCAACTTCGGCGATGGTCTGATCCGCCAGAGCGAACACCGCAACGCCAACTCCGAAAACGTCCTCTACTCCGGCCGCTTCAGCGAAAAGCTCTCGCTTCTGGCGGGCGCGGACTTCCGCCGCGAGGCTCCGCGCGATCTCAATCTGGACAAGTTCGACGAAGCCTCCGGCAGCTTCCAGCCGGACACCTCCAACAATCTCACCATTGACTTCTACTCCCCCTTTGCCGCGCTGGACGGAACTCTCTTCCACATCTTCCACTACGACACGGGATACCGCTTCGACCAGGTAGCGGTAGGCAATCAAGATTTGCTTAAACCCGGCCAGTCGTTCAACCGGTCTGCCACCATCAACTCCCCTAAAGGCACCTTGACGTTCCTTCGACCTGAACGGCAGCGCTTTTTTCCCGTCGTCTCGCTCAGCTACGGCCAGGCCTTCCACGTGGACGATCCGCGGATCGGCACGACCGCCATCACCGGCGGCACGATCGTCGCCAAAGCCCGCGCTTACCAGCTGGTCGCCAGCAAGACCTTCGCCAGAACGGAGTTCCGCCTCAATCTTGCCCACGTCACCACCGCGCAGCAGCTCGCCCGCATCTCGAACGACACAGGCCTGCAGCAGGACCTTGGCCCCGGCCTTATCAAATCGTTAACCTTTACCGCGCGCCACAACTTCCAGCATGGCTTCATTCAGGGCCTGTACTCGAAGGCCGACGCCCGCGACCGCCTCACCGGCCTGCCCACCCCCGAAGCGCCCAGGCAGATCTATGATGTGCTCGCAACGGTCGACAAACTGCCGCTCGGCCTTGTGGCGCGCGGCGAGTACGAAGAAGTCTCCCGCAAACCGCTCGGCCAACTGGATGACGGCTCGAGCGCCGACTCCGTGCCCGTGCGGGAACTCCGAACGGCGGTCATTCGCCCGTTTTCGTCGAAGGGTCTCGACGCTGGAGTCAACGTCTTCCTCGCCAGCGGGTACGGGGGCCAGACTCTCGAATCCATTGCGCTTCCTGGCGAAGGATCGCCCTTCACTAGGAACACCGGGTTCCCGCTGAAGTCTTATGTAAGCGCCTCAGTCACCTACTACTTCCGACGCCGCTAGGCACATGCCGGACGTGACGGCTTGCAGACTCAGCCATGTCGATAGCCGCCAACTTAAACTCTCACGCTCCAAATCGTTGTTGCTGTTGCAGACAGACCTCTCGCGCTTTTTCTATTCCAGGTGCCAGAGCCTTCTCCAGGTGAGAGGTCAAGCCAATGCCGGCTTTGGCCGGTGTTCCACTCGCGAAGGGTGGGTGAGGATCGTATTCATTGATGAGTTGCAGCATCTCGGCATAGGTTTGTCCGCGCATACGCGCCGCCAGGGTCAGGCCGAAATCGATCCCTGAGGTCACTCCACCGCCGGTAATGCGGTTACGGTCCTCTACTACGCGCTCATCTACCCGCGTGGCTCCAAGCAGAGGCAGGAGCCTGCGTGTCGACCAGTGCGACGTAGCCCGATACCCCTTCAGCAGGCCCGCGCAGCCAAGTACCAGCGAGCCGGTGCAAACGCTGGTCACGTACTTCGCGCGTAAGCCCCGATCAGCGATGAAGTTCAAAACGGCGTCATCCTTCATTACGGCGACGGTGCCGCTCAATCCGCCTGGAACAAAGAGAACGTCCAAATCACGGGGGCATTCTTCCAGGGTCTTAGTCGGCAGGATTGCTGTGCCTCCACGATCAAGAGGTACGGGATTCTTATCCTTCCAGACGAGATGCACGTCGCAGTTCATCAACGCGGCAAGGAAGGTGTGCGGACCGATCAGGTCCAAGGCGGTGAACTGGGGATAGACCAGCATGGCGATTTGTTGGCGTGGACCGCGCATGGCTTCTTCCATCGACCGATCCGCGTCCGCTTCGGTCGGCTGGTGTTGAGCGGGGGCGTGTTGCGCGAGGGTGGCGCTTGCGAGGGCGGCTATGCCGTGGGTCGAAAATATACGTCGATTCATCGATAAAGCTCCTTCGGGTGGCTTGGGCAGAGCAGGAATAGGGGTGACTCGATTCTGATGAACTCGTAGTGGTGCCCGGCGAAGAAAGAGGCGAAGTTTGTTGTGTACCCCTACGCACTCCGACCCGCGAACTCTACTTGGCGGCGACAACCGGCTTGACTTCACCGAAGTTCGGAGTCTTCCAAAGGTCGCCGTGATACTCCAAGGTATTGGCTGTAACCTGCGCGACATCTTGCCCGTAGTACCGTTTTACGACGTGCAAGGCAAGGTCGATCCAGGAGGTCAGGCCGCCGGCAGTGGCGATCTTTCCGTGGTCGACGAATCGGGCTCCGCTCACGAAATGCACGGCGGGGTATTGTTTCTGCATGTCCGCCGCGAAAAGGTGATGCGTGGTGGCGGTCAAGCCGTCGAGCAAACCATATTGGGCGAGCACTTCGGCACCGGTGCAGACCGACATGGTGACGTCGTCCGTCGCCGAGTTGGACAGCAACCATGATTTCTGTGCATCGCTGCGGCCTTTTTCAGCCGGAATGACAACGACCTGCGGCTTGGGCGCAGCTTCAAAGCTGTAGTTGGGAACCATCATGAGTCCATTGCCGGCAGGCACGGCCTTGAGCGAATCCGAAATCGTGTAGGTCTGGAACGGCATCGACATGTCATCCATCCCATCCGTTTCATGCCATGGCTTCCCTTTGGCGGTGAGCATGGCTTCGTTGAACACTTCCCACGCGCCCGCGATGTCCATTACATTTGCGCCCTCGGAAATGACGAAGGCGACTTTGATAGGCCCATTGGCTGGCGGCTTCAAAGCCTTGGTCTGCATGCTCGATAAAGCGGCATCTTCTGGTGCGCCAGACTGCGCCAGCAGCTTTGTGCCGCCTAGGATGATTGCGGGTGCGCCCATGGTGGCGGACTTCAGGAACGCGCGTCGATCAGACATGTTATTTCTCCTCCTGGTTCGGTGTTTAAGGTAAGGGAAGCTCAGACGTGCTGCTTCGGGTTTACGACGACAAAGCATTCGAGTGTCACCCCTCAGCGGCTGAAGCGGACGGAAAGAAGCACGGTGCGCGGTGCGCCGGGCTGAATCCAGTCCTGCACCAGTTGGTGGCTGCCGGAGTAGTAACGCTTGTTCAGCAGGTTATTGACGTTCGCTTGCAAGGTCGTATGAACGCGCTTTCCAACAAAGCCATAGGACAGCATGGCGTCCGTGCGGCCATAGCCCGGCATGATGAATGAATTGATCTGATCCCCTTGACGAAAGCTCTGAGCGAACTCGCCCAGGCCGGCCGTCAAGTTCTTCGAAACCACATAACGGGCCCACACGCTTCCGCCATGACGTGGAACATCAGCCAGAAACGTGCCTTGTAACTTCGGGTCGGCCGTCACCACGGCCTCGGTGTAGCCATAGGAAAAGATAGTGGCGAGGCGCGATGTGACCCGCCCCAGCACATCCAGTTCCACGCCTCTCGACCGCGCCTCACCGATCGTTCTGATGATGGGATAGAGCGTGTAATCCGCCCGGTTTCGTTTGGTGAGTTGATACACGGCCAGTGTCGCGGTCCACGCACCTGAAGGCGCTTGATACTTGAAGCGCGCTTCGAACTGGCGTGAGCGCTCCGCAGCCAGGGCGGTTCCGTTGCCGTCGCGACCGTTATTCGCATCGACAGCGTCCTGGAATTGGCCATAGATCGACGCGCTGTGTTGAAACTGCCACACGACGCCGACGCGGGGACTGGCGAAAAACTGCTTGTTCAGCGGGGTGCTCGGATCGCCATAGATGGCGGCCATACCGTCGAGACGCACGGCACCGACAACGTGCAGATGCTGGCCGATGCTGATGTTGTCCTGCAGGTAGCCGCTGTTCCAGTCGTTGATGTCGATAGTCGGCGCTGCCAGCGCCGTGCCGATATCGAGCTTTGGCTGAGGAGTGAAGACTGGATGGAAGATGTTGATTCCCGCAAGCTGTTGGAAGTAGAGGGTGCCCTTCTTATCCTGGCTATAGAAATCGCCGCCGAAGAGCAGTTGGTGCCGCACGATGCTCTGCTTCAAGACGCCGTGGAACTCCACATTCTCCTGGTGCAGACGGTACTGGCCGCGCGGATTGACGTAGTAGTAGTAGCGGCACAGGCCACCATACTCCTGGAAGCAATCCCCTCCGGTGGTCAGGTCGACACGATACGGCGTGATGTCCGCGTCGTGTGTGGCGGCCACGGTCATAATGAGCTTCCCGCTGACCGACCAATCCTCGGAGAGCGTGTGCCGCGCGAATACATTGGCAGACAGAGGCTTCACATAGGCCAGTTCCGGAGAATCGTTGAATCCCACATTCCAGGGCAAGTCATAGGGACGCCGTGTCGCGACATTTGCTGGGATACCGTAGTCGTTACGATAGCTTTGGTCTGTGTAGCTGGCATTCAGCGTGAGCTGGTCGCGGGAGGAGGGATTCCACTGAATGCCCGCCCAACCCGAGCCAAGCCGATCGCGGGCAAAGTCGCGGTTCGATCGATTCTGCGTCCACGCGGCCGTGCCCCGCCCCAGCCACCGTCCGGCGGCATCCAACGGCCCCGAAGCTTCCACAATGCTGCGTGACGTGGAGTAGGTGCTTCCCGTCTGCTCAAGCGCGAAAGCAGGCTGGTGCTCGAAGGGGCGCGGTACGACGTTCACGATACCGCCGGCTCCGCTCTGCCGTAGAGTACTGTCTCTGGCCCCTTGATGACCTCGACCGTCTGCACATCGGCCATGTCCACAGGGATGCCCTCTACCTTGGTTCCGTCGACGTAGTAGCTCGACATTCCCGACATCGTTCCTTGTGCGGTCATCGACGTAGATTGGAAGCCGCGCAGGATAATCAACGGTTCCGAGCCGCCGTTGAAGCCAAAGTCTGTCGCTGCCCCGGCGACATTGCGCGTCGCATCGCTCAAGTTCATGGCCCGCTGATCCTGCAGCACGGCGCGTGGCACCGTGGCTACGTCCTGCGGAATGTCCAGCAAAGGCATATCGACACGGCTTGCCGAGGTGTTCCTGTCCACCTCGTAAGCCTGATCCCGGGCGGTGCTGTCGGTCACGGATACCGTGGTCGAACTGCCAGCCACTTGGAGGACGATCTGGATTGGGAACTGTGTGGTGTCCGTCAGCTCCAGCACCTGCTCGACCTTCCGAAAGCCCGGTGCCTCGATGGTAAGCGTATACGAGCCCGGATTCAGCCTTGGAAGAACGAACTCTCTTTTCACGTCTAGCGTCAGGCTGTAGGTCTGGGTCGTCTGATTGTTCTTTAGGGATGCACTTCCGTTTGCAACGACCGCGCCTGAAGGGTCAGTCAGGCGGAGAGCTATCCCTGTTCCGATTGGAGCCTGGGCATGGAGTGAGGGTGCAAAGAGGACAGCCGGCGTCGCAGCCGCATCGGACAGCGCAAGAATACAAGCGCATAAGACGCTCTATACTTTCATAAAGCTTCATCTCTCGATCTTCCGGCCGAAGCGCCGGATCGCAAGCGCATGCACACGGAGGTATGCATGAATGCAGCCCGCAGCCTGGAAAGCAGGCCTGCGAGACGCAGCGAATCAGAGGGAGAGGCTTGTTGGGGGGCCGCGCTTCTCGCGGGATCTATCTTGAGAGATTCGTCGTTTCGACTCTGTCTGGGCTACGCCGGTCGGATGGCTTACCAGCGAAGCGAAGATCGCCTCTGCCTTAGGTGCCGCTAAGGTTTCCGTGTGAGCCGAACCGAGTGTTGCGGGACAGCGAGGGCACTTCTCGGGAACGGTGTTGAGCATGGGATCATGCTGAGCAAGCTGACCGCGTTCGCCCATGCTCATCATGCAATGGTGTTTTCCATTTTTGCGGCAGCATGCCGGCAGGCTCGCGTCATCCGACCCGCCCATGGCGAGGAGCGGAGTGGCAAGAGGCAAGGCAAACACTGCCAACAGCAGGATGGAGAGTAGTTTCCGCAATCCTCTTCTAGTGGAACATTCCAGACCACGGTTGAGCAAGAACCGATTGAACTTCGCTCCGTACGATCAACGTCCGTGCTCACCGAGGATGGAATTGCCATCTACCTGCTTCTTTCATGGGATGGGGCTGACGGCCCAATTCTGCACTCCGGCACGGAAGACATCTCCTATGCGAGGAGAGGTAGAGTGCAGGAAGAGGAAAACCGCCCCAATAGCTGACGAGTGCAAGGCCAAAAGGCGTCGAATGAATAATGCAGATTACGAATTGAAAGCCGCGACGACCCAAACTCGGAAGACGGGGGAGTTTACGGTGCCTGGTTTGGGCAAGCTCGTGAAGGCCCAACGGGCGGCCCGCATGGGCCGCAACCCGGCCACCGGCGAGTCGATCAAGATTGCGGCCAAGACAACCGTGAAGTTCCGGCTCGGCAAAGCGGCCAAAGACGCCATCGTGCCACCCAAGAAGTAGTGCCGTGGCCTCGGGTGTGGAACCTGCCGGTGCTTCTCACTTGACATGAGGCTATCATCGTGCAAACGTATGTATAACAAAACAGGGCTTACATCTGATAACGAAGATTAGGTACAGTCAATTTTGTAAGCGCAAAGCAATGATGTCGTAGCTCTGCAAAGCCAAAGTGTCGCTGCCCCATCCTGAGTAAGGGTTGGAGGCGGCAGATGGGTTGGCTACAGATGAGCAAGCAGGAGTTGCGACGGGTTGAGGTCTTGACCGAGGTGCTGGCTGGCAGTCGCACGACGGAGTCGGCGGCGGGCGTGCTGGGTGTGAGCTTGAGGCAGGCGCAACGGCTGGTGGCCAGGTACCGTGATGGTGGCGGCGGAGCCCTGATCCACAAGAGCCGAGGTCGGCCAGCAAGCAACAAATTGGCCTCAGGTGTTCGTGAGCTGGTTCTGGAACTCGTCCGGCAGAACTACCGTGACTTCGGGCCGACGCTCGCGGCGGAGGTTCTGCTGGAGCGCCACGGCATCGAGGTTTCCCGCGAGACCTTGCGCAAGTGGATGGTCGAGGCCGGCGTGTGGCTCTCGCGCAAGCAGCGCAGGAGCTTCCATCAGCCAAGGCTACGACGCGAGAGTTACGGTGAACTGATCCAGATCGACGGCAGCCAGCATCGCTGGTTCGAGGAGCGCGGCGAGTGCTGCACGCTGCTGGTCTTCATCGACGATGCCACCAGCAAGCTGATGCAGCTGCGCTTCGTACCAAGCGAGAGCACGGGTTCGTACTTCGAAGCGCTGCAAGGATACCTTGCCACCCACGGCTGCCCGGTAGCCTTCTACTCCGACAAGCACTCGGTCTTTCGGATCAACCGCGACGCGCAAGGTGGCTCCGGCATGACGCAGTTCGGCCGCGCTCTGGCCGAGCTCAACATCGAGATCATCTGCGCCAACTCCAGCCAGGCCAAGGGCCGCGTGGAACGGGCCAACCGCACGCTTCAGGATCGCCTGGTGAAAGAGTTGCGACTTGAGAACGTATGCGACATGGATACCGGCAACGCGTTCCTGCCCGGGTTCCTGAAGCGCTTCAACGAACGGTTCGCGCTGCATGCTGCTAAGCCGGAGAACCTGCATCGGTCGCTTAACGTCAAGATGGATCGCCTCAACGACATCCTGTGTCATCGCGAGCAGCGCTATGTGAGCGATCAGCTAACCATGTCGTATGACAGAAAGCAGATCATCCTGGAGCGGAGCGAGCTCTCGGAAGGTCTGGCTGGCAAGTACGTCGATCTCTACGAGTTCCCGGATGGCACGCTTGAGGTTCGATCGAAGGGTCGCACGCTTCCCTACCGTCTCTTCAGCAAAGACCAGCGTGTCAGCCACACAGCGGTCGTCGAGAACAAGCGGCTGAGCCATGCTCTGACGATCATCAAGGCACAGCAGGATCGAAAGCTCGAACCAAAGGTGCAGACCAACAGCGAAAAACTCGGCTACAAGAAGAACCCTCGTCAGCTCTATGGGACAAACTACAAACCGAAAAACGCTGCGGCGCCCGCGGTGGAAATGACGGCCTGATGGAAAGCGAGGAAAACATGAAGCCGTTTCCCTCCCTTCCCACAGTCCTTGGAAATCGCAAGTGCAGCGATTCCCACATTACGCACCGCACGACGACTACGACGCATTATGATGACAGAACCGCTTTGCAGAAGCAGCGACGCTTTCGTTTTGCCCCAACACAATTTTGGGTGTCATTATCAGACGCGGCTATGGGGCATCCTCGACAGGATGAACTTGAAAGCCCTTCAGTTCTGAGCTGAAGTACCGGCGTCTCATCCAGAACGCGACGTTGACCAAGCCGATCAGGGCCGGAACCTCTATCAACGGGCCAACCACACCAACAAATGCCTCTCCCGAGTTCAAACCGAAAACGGCCACCGCGACCGCAATCGCGAGTTCGAAGTTGTTACCCGCTGCCGTGAAAGAGAGCGTGGCCGATTGTGCGTAGTCGGCACCGAGCTTCTTGCCCATCCAGAAACTCACCAGGAACATGATGAGGAAGTAGATGACGAGCGGGATGGCGATCTTCACCACGTCGAGCGGCAAGCGCACGATGAGATCACCCTTGAGTGAGAACATGACCAGGATCGTAAACAATAGGGCGATAAGGGTAAGAGGGCTGATTCGGGGAATAAATCGGGTCCGATACCATTCCTCACCTTTCGCCTGGATCAGCACGTACCGAGTGAGAAAGCCAGCGACGAACGGGACGCCCAGGTAGAGACCGACCCTCTGCGCAATCTGGCCGATGCCGATCGGAACGACACTTCCCTCCAAGCCAAACCACTTTGGAAGAACGGTCAGGAAGACCCAGGCATAGAGGCTATAGAAGAGCACCTGAAAGACGCTGTTGATTGCCACTAGCCCAGCAACGTAGTCCGTGTCTCCCTCAGCAAGTTCATTCCAGACCAGCACCATCGCGATGCAGCGGGCGATGCCGATCAGGATCAGACCGCGCATATAGGCAGGTTCACCTTTGAGGAAGACGATGGCCAGGAGGAACATCAGCACCGGCCCGATGATCCAGTTCTGCACGAGCGACAGGCCGAGGACACGCTTATTGCGAAAGACCTCACCCAGCTTCTCGTAGCGCACCTTAGCCAGCGGGGGAAACATCATGATGATGAGCCCGATAGCAATCGGAATGTTAGTCGTGCCGGTCTGAAAGCGGTTGACGAACCCGGCAGACGACGGGATGAAGTGGCCGATGGCGACTCCGATGGCCATTGCCAAGAAGATCCAGAGCGTAAGGAATCGGTCGAGAAACGAGAGCTTCTTGCGAGCAGCCGGAGCACAGGCGCGGCCTTGGGTAACAGGAGCGAAAGACACTAGCAAACCTCACAGGGTGCAACGTCAAGCGTAATTGGGAGCGGAGCGCCTTCAAGAAGTGCGTACTTCGAGGGTGAGCAGCAGGCTTTCGTGAGCCTTGCTCTGTCTGCCTGCATGGCCTTCTCTTCTTTCAACCAGCCAAGCGTCTGCTTGAGGATTTGAGCGGCTCCGATGTGCGGCGGCATGACAATGCGATAGTGCATCCACTTGCTCTCCCGCCGGGCCGAGACGATTCCGGCGCTGCGGAGGTAAGCCAGATGCCGGGAGATCTTCGGTTGAGGACCGCCGAGGATTTCGACAAAGTAGCAGACGCAAATCTCCTGGTCGCCCATCAGGTTCAGCAGCCGGAGCCGCGTGTTATCGCCGAGAGCCTGAAAGAACCGTTCCACGTTGTACGTCTGTTTCGCCGCCATACTTTCATGTATACGCATTGACGTATCCGAAGGGGAGCCATATAGTCGCCAAACCAGATATTTCTTGGAGGCGATTATGTCGGAGCAGCTTTTAGATTCGGTGAAGTCGAAGTATGGAGCAGTAGCAGAGAGCACCCTATCGAACGATCATGCAGGCGTGAAAGCCGTTGCCGAAGCGTTCGGCTACAGTGCCGACGAGCTGACGTCCATCCCGGCAGGAGCCAACATGGGCCTATCCTGCGGAAATCCCACGGCGACGGCTCATCTGAGAGCTGGAGAGGTTGTGGTTGATCTTGGCTCGGGCGGCGGCCTCGACGTGTTTCTCGCCTCGAAGATGGTTGGTCCAGAGGGCCGAGCCATCGGCATCGACATGACCACAGCCATGATCGAGAGGGCGCGTGAGAACGCGGACAAAGGCGATTACACCAACGTGGAGTTCTTTCAGTCCACCATCGACCAGATTCCGCTCCCGGATGTTTCGGTCGATTGTGTCATCTCAAACTGCGTCGTCAATCTTGCGCCCGACAAGCCCGCTGTCTTCCGCGAAATCGCCCGTGTTCTCAAGCCGGGAGGCCGCGTCGCCATCAGCGATATCGCGTTGAAACATGAGCTACCCGAGGCCGTTGCTCAGAGCATGGCGGCTTACGTCGGCTGCATCGCCGGAGCCATCCTGATTAACGATTATCGCGAAGGCTTACTCGCGGCTGGCTTCCAGCACGTGGAGATCGTAGACAGCGGAGCCGATCTCAACGCCTATGCAAAAGTCGAAAATCAGGCAGGTTGCTGCTCTCCGAGTATGGACGCGGGAAGCCCGTTCCAGGTGATCGAAGACGCCTGCTGCACCCCGGCAGCCGTTGAGCCTTCCCTGCACGAGGAGCTGACGACGCTTCTATCGCAGTATGACGTGAACGCCGCCGCAGCCAGCGTAAAGGTCTACGCGATCAAGCCAAACGGAAACGCATAACGCACTCCGACCAGGGGAAGCTACACATGCCGCACTACAACGTTTTGTTTCTTTGCACTGGCAACTCCGCCAGTTCGATCATGGCCGAAGCGATCATGAACCGGAAGGGTGGAGTCAATTTCACCGCCTACAGCGCCGGAAGTCACCCGACCGGGACCGTTAGGCCTGAAGCCCTCCGTCAGCTCGAAAACGCAGGACTGGACGCGACAAATGCCCGAAGCAAATCATGGGATGTGTTCACCGGCCCGGATGCTCCTCATCTCAGCTTCGTCTTTACCGTATGCGACAAGGCGGCTGCCGAGGTCTGTCCCTTGTGGCCCGGCCAGCCGATGACGGCGCACTGGGGTATTTCCGATCCGGCTATGGCTCAGGGAACAGAGCAGGAGATCGACCGCGCCTACGGCCAGGCCCTTCAGGCTCTCGACCGGCGTATCAGTTTGTTTCTGTGCCTGCCACTTGCCACGCTCGATACCTTCGCGTTGCAGAAGCAACTCGACGAAATTGGGAAGAAATAGGCCGCCCGGATGCGATTTTCTCATCATCGGTGGCAGCGACGCAGGAATCAGCGCAGCTCTTCGCGCTCGGGAACTTAGCCCGGACGCGCAGATCGATGTACTGCTCAAGGACGACTTTCCGAACTACAGCATATGCGGGTTGCCGTTCTATCTCAGCGGCGAGACTCCCGACTGGCATAGCCTCGCGCACAGAACAGAGTTCGATGGCATCTCCATTCGTCGAGGGCACCGTGCGACCATGATCGACCCTGCCGCGAAGACCATCGCGGTCCAGATAGAGGGTCAGGGACACCGAGTCCTTTCCTATGACAAGTTGCTGGTCGGGACGGGTGCAAATCCTACGGAGCCACACGTCGAGGGATGGCATCTACCCGGTGTCTTCCTGCTCCACACCATGAAGGATAGCTTTGCGGTTCACGAGTATCTGGAGAAGACAAAGCCCCGCCGCGCCGTGATTGTGGGAGCTGGATCTATCGGGCTGGAAATGGCGGACGCGCTGACCCACCGAGGGATCGAGGTCACGGTCGCCAGCCGGACGAGGACCGTTCTTGCAACGGTCGATGCTGAATTCGGCGAAGCCGTCGGCCAGGAGCTGCAGCAGCATGGCGTAGCCGTCTCTACAAACGTCGAAGCGTAACGTATCGTTCAAGTGGGCGATCATCTTCATATTTCGGGCAGTGGCGGCTTCGAGCACGACCGCGAAATGGTGTTGATCGCGGTAGGCGTCAAGCCGGATGCCGTGCTCGGAACCGACGCGGGTCTGCAGACTGGCGAAAAAGGTGCCCTGCTGACCAACCGCAAGATGGAGAGCGGAGTGCCGGACATATACGTTGCCGGCGATTGTGCAGAGACGTGGCACCGTCTCCTGAACCGACATACCTACCTCCCGCTTGGAACCACCGCCCATAAGCAGGGCCGAACGGCAGGCGAGAACGCCGTAGGCGGACAGCGCGAGTTCGCGGGCTCTCTCGGAACGCAGGTCGTCAAGATCTTTGATCGTGTCATTGCTCGGACCGTGTTGCGGCAGGATGAGGCCGAACGCGAAGGCTTTCAGCCCTTCACCGTAGAGAGCACGATGAACGACCACAAAGCCTATTATCCCGGAGCTACGTCGCTTCGCGCGCGTGTCACTGGAGACCTGAAGACGGGACGCTTGCTCGGAGCGCAGCTCATGGGCCTTTGGGGAGCGGAAGTTTCCAAGCGCATCGACGTGTTTGCAACCGCTCTCTTCCACGGAATGGCCGTCGATGAGATCTCCGACCTCGACCTCAGCTATACCCCTCCCCTCAGCAGCCCATGGGACCCGGTTCAGATGGCAAGCCAGGCATGGAGCCTCGCATCGACCGAACATCGAAAGGAAACACAATGCACAAGGTGATCTTTGCCTGCGTCCACAACGCAGGCCGCTCTCAGATGGCAGCCGCATTCTTCAACCAGCTCGCCGACCGGACGAAGGCGGAAGCAATCTCCGCAGGGACGGAGCCAAGTCTAAGGGTCCATCCCGAGGTCCTGGCTGTCATGCAAGAGGTAGGAATCGACCTCAGCAACGCCAAGCCTCAGAAGCTCACCCAGGAACTCGCGGAAGATGCAGCGCTACTCATCACCATGGGTTGCGGCGATAAATGCCCCTGCGTTCCCGGCCTGCGTCGTGACGACTGGCCTCTGAAAGATCCAAAAGGCCTTCCTATGGAGCAGGTAAGACTCATCCGGGACGACATTAAAGAATGCGTACTGACGCTGCTCAGTAATGAAGGATGTGCTGCGTAGGCGGCCTGTACTGAATGCCAAATCAGCGATCCAGCGAGATCGTAGATGTCAGAGCGAAGCGTTGAGCACTACTCTGGGGTCTTGTCAGAAAACGGACAATAAAGCAGGTTAGTGATTTTCCGGCTCCGCTGAGCTGTTCAAAAGGTGGCACCGTTCTCAATAGTCATACTGTTGCTAAAACCCAGCAAAAGCAAATGAGAACTGATTGCCAAACTACACAACGAGGTTTTTTGGCACAGGTCTTCCCGATTGCGACCGTTCTCACAAACCAGCGTTTTGAAAACACGTGGGCTGATGTTTCCCTAACGGTGGGCTAAATGAGCTCGCCACAATATTGTTTATGAGACCGCTAGGCCCTCTGTGAGGGCCCTGCGACCCTGAAACGGTCTACACAGGCGGTTAAAACCTTAGCGTGCTCCATTGTCCATTTCCTGACGGAACCCAGAAACCCCAACCACTTAGCCGCGCAACGCTGGACGTTCAGCTCCAGGCCATCGCTCAAACAAAAGGTACCTATCCCGACGGAGAGATCAGGTCTCTGGAAGAACTCGCGCAGAAACGGAAAGACCTCTACTTGAGACCCGAACGAGAGATCGCCGGTCGGGTGATCGGCTATACCCAGGGGGACGAGGAAGCGCTCTTCCAGCGTATTGGAGGCAGCCTGGTGCGTTTGGACACGCGCGGCAGAGAGCTGCTGAAGATTGGAAAGAAGATCAGCTACGACATCATAAGCCGAAGTGTCAGCTTAGGTCCAGAGTTGGAACTCTGGACCGACGGTGACGGCTTGCCCTTGAGGAAGGCTGTTCTGCGGACGCGCTTGCTACGACAACCAAGACACAATTCACATCAACTGCTGCGTTGTGCCTACCTTCTGTTTTCTCCAATGCCACGAGTGACGGAACAGCTATAAATTGTTGAGATGTACCCCGTCTCGCTGTCCGGCAACTTGCAGGAATAGCGTTTATGTTGAACACTTCATATGAAGAGTTCTTCAGTATCTGAGAGGTAGCCATGCCCGCAGCCGCTCGCGTAACCGATATGCACATCTGTCCCGCCACCACGGGTGCGGTACCGCACGTAGGTGGACCAATCCTGCCGATAGAGTGCTCGCCCAATATCCTCATCAACGGGTTACCAGCCGCAATGGTTGGAACCATGGCGCAGTGTATTGGTCCTCCCGACACGATCGCTGAAGGGTCGGCAACGGTCTTCTTTAATGGACGGCCCGCCGCGCGTATGGGTGACATGACCGCGCACGGCGGCCGGATCATCATCGGCTCTCCAAACGTATTTATCGGCGACGCGGGTGCGGGATCTTCACAGACCGAGGCCATGACAGCAGCGGCTGCTGCCGGCCTGCCTTTTCTTGAGGAATGTGGAGGGTAGAAGAGCTATGGAAGCCGTCCTACATTGAGTAACCAATCCTTAGATCTTCGTCTAGACCGTACTCAAGCAGCGACAAGCTTCTGGCTGGGACTCGCAAGACCTATGTGAGTTCTCCTCGCGCCCCTTGCATCGGAGTTGGGGAACAGTAGGTGCTTTACCGACGAGCTGATCAGCCGCCAGAAGCTGACATTGGCTCCGCGTGCGAGCAGAAGGCTTATGATCGCTCTGTTCCGTCCGGAGACTGCGGCGTCCAAGAGTGAATCACCCTGGACACCGCCAATCATATTGGGAGACACACCCGCGTCCAGCAGGACGGCCAGGAAGTCTGGCTTCGCGTTTTCGCGTGAGGCGGCATAATGGGGCACATCATGCCCGTTTTCAAGGGTGCTGAGCGGATCGGCTCCCGCTTTCAACAACAGATGGAGAACCTCAGCGCCGTGATCCTCTGCGTACAGAGCAAACTGCGTCAGGGTAAAGCCTTTCGCCTCTTCTACCTTCACATCGACGCCCGACGCGATCTGACGCTGGACCTCCACCACGTCTCCCTTTGCCACTGAACGGGCCAACGCAATCACTCGTGCATCCGTAAACACCCTGCTGGGTCAACCATGCCAACTGCCTCCTTCGCGCAAACAAGAAACATCGTGATGCAGATCAGGAAGACCTTTCTCAAACTGGTCTCTCATCGATCTAGTTCCAGGTAGCCGCGGGTACGAGACCCGACGACTTCTAGGTGTCGAGGCGGAACGCTAAATGCCGCAGGGGAAGATCACCCCGCGACGCGCGAAGGCTGCTTTCATAGCCTCGAATTCGGCTGCCTGCTCAGGGCTTGGATTCGGGCGGTGCCCGCTCAGATGCTTGCAGTAGAGTTCGGTCGGGGTCTCGCGTGGAATGTCAGGCCGGATCTTGGGATCTTGGCTATTTCTTAGATGAGGATTGGCTCCGTGGTCAAGCAGCAGGGTCGCGATCTCATAATCAGGGATGATCATGGCGGTGTGCAGCGCAGTGCCGCTAAAGGAATCGCTCAAGTTGACGTCGGCTCCGCGCGCGAGCAGAAGGCTTACAATTGATTTGTTCCGACCAGAGACTGCCGCGTCTAGAAGGGAGTTTTCCCGTCCACCTCCGACCCAATTAGGGGAGACACCCGCGTCGAGCAGGACAGCCAGGAAGTCAGGTTTTGCATCGTTCCGTTCGGCGGCATAGTGGGGTACGTCGTGTCCCCCTTCAAGAAGGCTGATTGGATCGGCTCCCGCCTTCAACAACAGATGGAGAACCTCAGCGCCGTGATCCTCTGCGTACAGAGCAAACTGCGTCAGAGTGAAGCCTTTCGCCCCTTTTACCTTCACGTCGACGCCCGACGCGATCTGACGCTGGACCTCCATCACGTCTCCCTTTGCCACGGAACGGGCCAACGCAATCACTCGTGCATCCGTAAACACCCTGCTGGGGTCAACCATGCCAACTGCCTCCTGTGTGCAAACGATCGATATGATGATGCAAAGCCAAGCTGCTTTTCTCATGTAGGTCACTCATTTCATCTGTATCTCGGTAGGCCCCAGGTACGAGGCGGCATTGCCCGGCGTGTGGGTAGCTTTGAGAAGCGCTTCAATGTTGTTGTACTTTCTGTATTCGAAACCGCTAACCATGTTGGTAATAGAGTGCTGATTCGATGCTGCGGTGCCGCTCCCGTCCGGATTCCTGCTGGTGAGACCTTCCACCTTTCCGACCGCTGGCGGGATGTACCATTTGCCTCTGCTGAATTGGTAGTTTTTGGCTGCCTGCTGGGAGGTGACGTTCATCAGGCGGTCGGAGAGTTGCTTGGCAAGATCGCGCTGGGCCGCAGGAGCGTAGTCCGTCAGAGGAGACATTCCTAGTTGGTCTCGCGCCCATTTGTCTGCGCCGAGTACACTTCCCGCTCCCTTGGATATGCCGAAGACGGTATTCTGCATCGCGGGCGAGTTCTGTATCCCTGTCAGGGGGTCTCCTCCAGCACTCGTAAGTCCTCCTTCGGCGCGATACTGTAGGAAGTCGCTGCTGTATTTGTCCAGCCCGTCGGCAGGCAAGTTCATAGTCTTCGGGTTGAGACCTGCTGAGTTGAACATCATTCCCTGAAGATTTCCGGCAATGCCCGCGGCCTGCGCCTTGCCCCCTCCGAGCGAATGACCGGTAACCTCCGCGTCGGGAAAGGCCATGCCTACCTGGTAGCCTAAATCCTTAGCGGCCGTATATTGCTCATCGGGAAGACCAAGCGCCTGGTCGTGATCCGCCACGATGTCACCTGTCTCCCCCGTGGTACCGCGAAACGCCAGCACCGTCTTAGGGTCCATAGGGAAGCCGGGAGGCAGCTGGTACATAACACCTCTTGAATCGCGGAGGAGTTGGGGTTTAATACCAGCATTCTTTAGATCTTCATCCGACATGACTTTCCAGGGGGAGGGAGGGTTGGCCGTGGCGGGCCTACGGGGATTGTCAAACGACTGAGCGTAGGTGTTTTCGGAGAGCCGCGCCATTTCGACGGCGACCATATCGCTCTTGAGTTGTGCGGCTTTCGCCTTTGCCGCCGGATCGTTGCCCTCCATCGCCTTCTTGATCAACGCGTTGCGCTTGCGAATGCGCGCCGCACGCGCTGCCGCCGAAGAGTGATTAAGGCAGCGCACACAGGGAACAACGACGGGCTGTGCCGGATGAAAGTACTCGTTCACCGCTTTATAGGTACCGGCAGCCCCTTTTACGAGAGGGGTGACCTGTCTCGCGACCGCACCACCCACTACAGCTACTCCCGCTCCGCCGACAGCGACCACGCCTTCCGTACCGATGACGCCTGCCGCTGCTGCTTTCTTTCCAGCATACTTGGCGGCGTTTGACGTCGCTGTCGCTGCCTGCTGAGCCTTCTCAGCTGCATAGTCTGCCGCCTGTTGAGCTTTCTCGGCCGCGTAATTCGCGGCACTTACGGTCGTGTGGTACGCCGATGTTCCTGCGTCCTGGACTGCAGTGACTGCCCTGTCAGCTGCGTCAGCGGCATTGCTATATGCGCTAGAAGCAGCATTGCGGCCAGTCTGTACGAGCGTACCCCAGTCAGGAAGCGGCATGGTCAGACCCCGGTCCTGTCTGCTCTGGACCATCCAGAAGGCGAATTGTGAAGGTTTGTAGCCAAAGCACTTTGAGTGCCTCCGAGAGCTGCGGATTGCTGAGACGATCGTGCACAGCGGGATACTCTTGGTCGAACTCGGGCCCTAATAGCCAGGCGGTCATTACATAGGTCGCGGCGGCGTTCTCCGAGTGCAGCCCATACCGCTCCGCGCGCTGTAGTTGCCGGAAGATCTGAGCGTCGAGTTCGTGCCTAGGAACACTGAGGGCCTCGGGAAATTGCTTCCAGATGAGCTTACGTATCCTATGGATGAAGGCGAGCTTCCCCAGGTACGC
The DNA here is from genome assembly GCA_965215415.1 of Acidobacteriaceae bacterium. Classification (GTDB taxonomy): domain Bacteria; phylum Acidobacteriota; class Terriglobia; order Terriglobales; family Acidobacteriaceae; genus Edaphobacter. The sequence goes on from CBDCDQ010000009.1 coordinate 273,125, forward strand.
CGTCTGATCTCTCCGTATGATCATCGCGCTGCCTCCTCTTTCCAGTTCCGCCCGGGAGCCTTCAGAAACATCCAGACCGCTCGTTCATGCAAGCGAACAGCTTCGCCATTCATTTCATCACTGGTACTACCGCAATCCTCTCGATCTTACCCGTCTCCCCTGGACTCGTGAAGCGCACCAGACTATCTGGCTCTTCATCCTCCATTAGAAGCTGACGGATCGGACCCGTCAACTCCGCCAATTGCTGTGCGTCCATCGCGGGAAGAATCTCCCGCAACACCCGAGGATCATAGTAGCGGAAGTAAACAGCCGTCTCCTCCCCTTCCAGCGTCACCATCAGCGAGTGGGTCAGGTGAGTCCAAAGTACCTGCACAGGCTCTGAGCAGTGCAAAAAGATCCCCCACGCCTTCCCCCAGCCCTCCTCGAGGATCTGTCGCAGAAGCTCCGGTTGTGAAGCCAATGGAACAAGGTAAGGCGCCACAAGCTCCATCTCAGCCGCCGGCTTCCCCTGGTAGAGGCAGTAAAACGGAGCATTGGAGAGGCGAAGAAGTTCCAACACTCGCGGCTCCCGTGCAGCATCCAGCACAGCGTAAAGCGACTTCGCGTCTGTGGAGAGAACTGCCAGAGGGTTCGGAACCTCATCACCGGTCGCCAACTTAAACGTGTTCTGCCCAGCTAAAATCACATCGCCATTCCGGAGCAGACAGCTCTGTATCCGGGTTCCATTCACGAACGTGCCATTTGTGCTGGCGAGATCGCGAAGCAAAACCCGCTCCTCGCGCACCTCCAAGGAGAAGTGAACGCTGGAGAGTGTGAAGTCAGACGAAATACGAACAGTGGTTTGGTCGCCCCGCCCCACGGTAACTGAACATCCATCTTTAACAAGCACTCTAAGACCACTCACCCCATGTAACGTAGCTTCCACTGCGCCCTAACCTCCGTACTCTTAGAAAAAGGACAATCCAGTATTAGTTCCGGGGCTCATGACTTCGGTTTGTGAGATCAACCCACTGGCTACCTCACCTATAAACGGTTACGCAGCCAATCGCAATGACTCCGCTACGCGCTGTAGAGCTCCCATGAGGGCAGTATCTCATCATTAATGAGGATCGGGTGAACCCATGTCGGTGCCATTAGGAGGTCCAATGCAGGTGGTACGAATTTGCAAATCGGGTTGCCGGCAACATCTCCGACCAGAACATTCACTAAGCAAGGGACAAGATAGGCCCACCTCATATGCAAGATGACGGCGGCCACCAAGTGACAGGCATAACTATCTCCGTTCGGCTAGCGGGCGGCGTTCAGGTACGATCCTCAGCTGCCCAAGCGCGACGATGTCCACGATTGATCGTTCATCCACCATCGGTCGCGTATACTTCAGGCGAGGAAAACATGCTCACTCTAGAGCCTTCGGCCGCTTCTCCCTCATCACGGCCAGTCTCTCCTTCACCTGCTTTCGAGCTATGCAGGCTCAAAACGACGGCGGCTATTCTTCTACGGACGGAGGTGGCCAAGGCGTGCTCGAAAGCATCTACGTGCCCAACCTTCCCAATGCGCCCTTCACCCTTACCCTTCACACTAAGTGGATTCAGAACACTTCGCAGCGGCGGGAGCTTCACCGAAGTCAACAACCGTCCCATCCTGCGTGACGGTGCAGGCCGCATCTACATGGAGCGGTGGATTCTCACTCCCAAGGGGAGTGACATCCGCTTGGAAATGACTACCATCCAAATCCCGTCGCCCACAAGTTTTACAACTGCTTTGTGCGTCAGAAGGTATGCGAACTTCAAACATCTGTCCCGGGCCTCGGCCACTACGATCCAACGGGGCTTCAATCTGGCGCGCTCAAAAGCGGTAAAGGCACCTTTCTGCACGAGGACCTCGGGGGTTTGAGTTTCGCTGGCCTACCCGTCCATAACTATCGAGACACAATCACCCTCAACACCGGCGTCCTCGGTAACGACGCTCCCATGGCCACGGTACGCGAGTTTAGCTACAGTTTTGAACTGGACTTCAATCTCGCCTCATCGCTCGACAGTGCTCAGGTAGGTCATCAAGTCTTCACCGTAACTGACTTGAGCACCAATGAGCCCGATCCCAAGTTCTTTGAGATCCCTGAAGGCTATCGCGTCGAAGATCGTCGTAAAGTCGAACCAGCTACGCCCGCACGGTAACTCTTATTTAGCGCCCGCGGCCACTCGGATGACAAGCACAATAACCGCCCTTTAGAGAACGGGTTCATCGTCGAACAAAGCCACTGGTTGAGCCGCTTTGGTCCGCTCTGTGAAGTCCAACGCCACCTGCTCATGGCCAGCTGGATGTTGCTTTCTCCACAACTCCCGCAGCAGGGGCGGCATGTCGACGAGGATTGCAATGGTCCAATGCACCTTCGCATGGCAGCCAGGACAGAGCGAGATCATGAGAGACAGAAGCGATCTGCCCGGCTTTCGGTGATGCACGATGATCGAGCGCTTATCTCGCCCGGAGGCGTCGCATACGCGACAACGGTAGCCATCTCGCTCAAGAACACGTTCCGGTAGCCCGGCGAAATGAGCGTCGTCCTGCCTTCTCAGGGAATAGCAGGTGGCGCATATGCCCTGAGCAAGAATGTTAGACTTGCCGCACCGGCACAATATCGAGCCCTGTAGGAATTTCTTCACTTCCCTGCTCCGGTTCTGACCGCATATCTATAAACAGTCGTGCGATCGATGCCGAACTCATGTGCGAGCTTTGCCTTTACCTCGCCGGCTGCAATCCGCAGACGTAGTTCTGCCGCCCGCGCGGCTGGGAGCGCTGGCTGCCCGCCACGGTAGACGCCCGCTTTCTTCGCAAGCGCGATTCCCTCTCGCTGACGCTCGCGGATCAGTTCACGCTCGAACTGAGCGAAAGCGCCCATGACGCTCAGGAGCAGGTTGGCCATCGGAGGGTCAGTGTCGGTGAAGATGAGGTTCTCTTTCACAAACTGGACTTGCACACCCCGGTCCGTCAAGCTGAGAACCAGCTTTCGCAGATCGTCGAGGTTCCGCCAAGCCGGTCCATCGAATGACAGATCACTGTGTCCCCGTCGCGGACGAAGCCGAGCATGGCTTCGAGCTGAGGCCGCTTCACGTCCTTGCCGGATGCTTTGTCGAGGAAGGTCCGGTCAAGATCGACGCCTTCGAGCTGCCGCTGCTCATGCTGGTCGACCGTGCTCACGCGGACCTATCCAACCCGTTGACCCTTCGAGTCTCTCTTGGGCCATTGTGTTGCGACAGGTTCTTTGAGCTTCGTCATCTCGTGTAGCATAGAGCCGAAACGCACCCTGATGCAACGCGGATCAGGGGTACTGTGCAACGTGGCACCAGGGTATACCATATAGTTTTTGCCGACCCAAGACCAGTAGATTGCCTTGTGAGTTTAGATCCTTGTGTCGGACCGGGTGGTGATAAGCAGTTTTGTTTCTTAGAATTTGCACCTGCAGGTGAGCTGCAAACTGCGTGAAGCCAAACGTAGAGAAAGCGCAACGGTAGGTATTACAGACGTTGAAGGTGCGACTCTATGTCGCTATCTCAAGAAGCTCTAACAATTACGCGAGAAACTGCAGCACAGGTTCATAGCGCAACGTCACCCAGCCCCGCTTGTCACGCTTTTCACATTCAATATGGTCTGTGCTGCTCACCCGGGAGAGCTGAACCAGCGTAGCGTAGCAGGCCGCGCGTTTCGCGTGCCAGAAGTCTTCCCCTTCAATACAAAGCGCGTCACCGAAACGAACTCGAATGTCGTCCAGTCCGGCAGCATCAATTTGGTACGAGGTGGCATCGGCCGCTTCAGCAATCCCTACGATAGGGCCTCCTGAAGACTTGATGAGGATGACATCGCCGCGCTCAACCTTTCGGTAAGGTGCGGCGTCATTGACTGAGAACCGAGACTCGACCTTCTTCGTCCCGTCAAGCACATAAGTCAGGAATGGTTCTACAAACACGGCAAGGTGCCACGCGAAAGGAACAGCCTTCCCTGCTCTCCATGGCGCAAGTTTCTCGCCCCAATATGGAGCTTCGGCCAAGCGTGCAGCGACCTCGTCTACTACACTTCTTTCCCATGCAGGCATTGCTTGAAAGCCTCTATCTCGCGTTGTTCCATTTGCAGTACAACCAGAATCTGATCGGCGGCTTTCGCTGCTTCGCTTCCATCTCTAGGATAAAGGTGGCAGCGACTCGCTTGGACCTGTTCTAACGTCGCGCCGTCCATCGACCGCAGAATTGTGAGGAAACGCTGTGGATTGTCGCAGCAAAACGTGCGATTCCCCGAAGTCCAGACCTCCGGCTTTTCACGGTCACCGTGACGTTTGCTACAGGATGGGAAAACATCATCGCAGAAGCCTAAGGTCGTGAGCACTGGACTCCCTTCTCCAGGCCCCTCGCGCACTCGCCAGCGCACGTCAAGCAGAGTGTGGTCGTCCCACTCGACGACAGCCGGCCTCGACCGCAAGGTCAACCCTGAGCTGTGTTCGACATCGAAAATGGCGAGATCGCCAACCCGGGATTGCTGATCAAGAGGCTGTCCGATCGACCGAAAGACGTTTCTCTCAAAAGGCGGGGCTTCGTATCGGACCCTTCCCTCAAGGACACGCTTCAATCGCAGACCACCGGTCGTTGCCCAGTCGAATAACTCTTCCCTCTCCTGCTCGATGGTGGGGCGTGTTCCTTTTGGCGGCAAACAAATCTGTACTTGTGCCCCGATCCGGGAGACCGCCTGCCCGGCTCGCAAGAACGCCATCGTTTCCTCAACGTACCAGGGAGGATCCGCTACGACTAGGTCGGCGTGCCCCAAACGCGGAACCTCATTGAGTAGATTCATGCTGTCCATCCTCGAACGAAGGCCCGTGGGCAGTCGCTTCTGGATTGCCCTATCGCCATCAACGAGGTAGCTGGAGCGGGACTCGTCGCGCTGCCATGCGTCGAGGAAGAGTGATGGCGTTCCCAGAAAGACAATCGGCGCTTGTCGCGATAGCGCTTCAATCTCCGCTCGGAAAGCCTCAACCGTAATGGCGTCGAACCACCAGGCAGCATCCAGAAGATGCGGAGTCGGCAGCAGACCCAGCGCCCACTGAGTCATACCACCTTTGCCGGGTTTCGTCCCAAGGTGAGTCATACCCTATCTCAGTCCCTGTGGAGTCAGCGGAACGTCACACACATTGCTGCGCCGCTCCTCTAGGGAGAAGCGTTTCTCTAGCTCCGATGACCAAGCAGCAATGGCATGCTGCTGAATGTGCATGGACTGCAAGTGTTCCGGCCGTATACGTCCGGCCGTTGGCGTAAACATCTGGATCTCCAACGGCACCGTCCTGAGAGGCAGGTTTGGGTGAACTACCTGAAGCTGATCGACAAAGTCTGCCATTTTTGTTTCGATCCTCTCTGCCGAAGCACTTGTAAACGTAGCGTAGGCGTACATATCGAGGTCACTTCCAATCAAACGCTTCATCAAAAGAAGCTGTTTGCCCAGGCCTCCCTTCTCCGCAGCGGTGTTGAATGCAAATGACTCTTCATCAAACCCTTTGAAACAACCAACTCTCGCGTAGTTCTTATACGAAGCGATCTCCGACTGCTCAGCGACACTCAGCTTCGACCAGAAGTAGTCCATCGATAAGTTGTCATCTGACCAGAGCATCGTGCTGTCTGCCAGTCCATGCGCGCGTAGCGACCGCATCGCCCAAAGGATGTATTCCGGTGTCAAATCCGGCTGTCCTCCACTCAGATCAAGCACCGCTGGACGCTGCGCAAGTTCCGCGTAACCCGAGACCAAGTTGTCCAACGACTGCATTTCGGAATATCGCATATCGGCGCTAAGCCGGTTGAACGGCACGAAGCAATACCAACACCGCCAATTGCATGCTGCATTCTGAAAGACCTGCGCTTCGATGGTCGCGAGCCCGTCCGGCAGGCCGAGAGCCCGGGCTGCCGGATCGATCGGCAATGGGTTGGCCGGCCAGCCGTCGGATGTGGAGCGATGAAAATGGCGAATTCGTCCAAAGCCCCCGCAGTTCACCGGACTCTGTAAATCAGCCTCCTGCTCACTGCCCTGCACGCGAGTCATGAGAATACGCTGGCTCAAAACGTCGAGCGTCTTTTCCCGATAAAGCCCCGACGCGCGCTCTTTATCAACCGGCAAGAGCGAACTCTCTTGCCGCTGCCTTGACCAGCTCGGGCCGTGGAACCCGACGAGGCAATTTGTGTGCCTCATCTTCCAACCCCGGCAGCTTGGAATCAACATATTTCATCACGAGATCAGTCAAGTACTTGATCTGCGCCGCCGTCAGATCGGAGCCTTTTTCAATCCCGTGCCAATACTCAAGACATGGCCTGCAGCAGGTCGCTGTAGCGTGTTGCGCGTAATGAACGACCGTGGCTGTCCGCGCGTTTTCACGTGGTGTCTGGCGACCCTGCCTGGGATGCTCCGGAGATCCGATCGCCTTTCCAAGCTGATGTTCAACAGCTTTCCGCAAAGCAACCTTGCCCTTGCGCACCGCGTATCTTGCAGCGTACTCGGAAAGATCTAGATGCCAAAAGTGGTGACGAATGAGTTCGAGCTGCAATGCAGCTACCGTATGGTCCACATCCAAAATGTTGCGGCGCTGCACCCTGGACCAGTCGATCAGCTCGACGTTGCACTGACGGCAACGTCCATCCGGACCTGTACGTTTCAACCGCTGGTTCAGCCGGAAGCAATGCAGATTATCATCGCAGCGAGTGCTTGTGCATGTAATTTTCAACGGAGCGAGTTCTAGGTTCGAGTCCATCGTTCTCCTAACCGTTTCTGATGATTTGTGAAGTATTTCCAGACTGAATCCATTCGACAATTCTGCTGACAACCAACTCGGTGCTCTCTTCGGTCGAGACCCGAAAATCCGCGGCGTCCGCTAATACACCTTTTGCCTCAATCTCCGTGGAGTGGTTCTCTACCAGGTGGATGCGCAGCTCTGTCGAGGCTTCCCGCCGGGACAGCCTTTTCACACGCTCCGCTTCGTTGATATCCAAGTAAACAAGTCGCACTTCGAGCGGCGCAACTCTTCGCCGCAGGCTTTCCAAGATGGACTCATGACGGATACCTTCAACGATCAATGGTTCGCCTGCTTCCCACTTACTGAAGGTAAGAACAGCATCGCAAAAACGGTCGGGGTCTTTCGCGAGCGATGCGCCAAGTTCCTGCAAATTCTTTGTCGCATCTGCAACGCCCTGACGTTTTGCAGCGGCGCGCAGATACTCCCCGAAGCTCGCCCTCTGCCAGTTCAATACCTTGGCGACGCCCTCAGAGACGGTCGTCTTCCCGCTTCCCCGCTGGCCAGCAAACGCGATGATTTGAGGTTCCAAGGCACGTAGCAACAGACCTCGATCCACGGAGTTCAAGCAGGTTAAATCGGCGTTGTTCAGCAATAACTCGCGTGGAAGCCCGGCAGAGGTACTGGCGGCTTGCAAATTCGTCGCCGCTCCCCACCAGTTCACACCCTGCGCCGAAAGCTGGAAGGCCATGTATTGAGCCAAGGAGCCCACATCCACAGATTCACTTTTCGCAACTCGTGTCGTAGCATCTTTCAACCGCTCGATGCTGTTGTGAGCTAGCGTCACACATTGATCGGCAAGTTGAGAGGCCTTGTTATCCAGCATCACGTTGCCCGCAAACGTGCTCGCCTGTCGCTCTTCCGGAGACTTCCGTCTGTTCTCAGAGTTCTCGGCTTCTTCAATAACCGGATGGTCCTCCAGCTCCGGATTATGAGCTGCGTGGAAATACTCGTGCAACAAATCAAAGACCCACCGTGCCGCGGATCGGGTCTGCTGCTTCAAGACGATGACGTTACGACCTTGATGCCGCCAGCAAGCCCCGTGAAAGGTTCCGCGATCATTCAGGGTGAGGACAGGTATCCCGCAACCCCACACAAAGCGCAACACCGTATCGAACGTGACGGCGCCGTATTGTCTCAGGATCGATTGCCTGACCTCCACCGGATCGCTGCTCAGGCGCACGGTGCTCTCTTTTGTGGCCTGCAACAACAGCAATGCAAGGTAATGCGCGTACACCACATATGCACCAAGCTGCAGACCGTTGACTCTAGCAGGAACTTTGAAACGCGCCTGCGACGCCGCCACGCGCGACACATCGAGTGCGTCGTTGCCAAGCAAAACACCAGGATGCCAACCGTAAACACGCTCGATGGCCTGCGCGGCCTCTAGTGTGAAGTCGTCTCCCCCATCCGCTGCTCTGTCGAAAGGCCGCTTCGGCAACAACCGGTTCGACACAAATTGGGGAGGCAAACCGGCAGTATTTAGACGCTTCATCATACCGGCCAATTTGAAGCTGGGCGAGAGTGCATGGCTGTCTTCGAGGCTGAGCTCCAATACACTCGCAATCTCAGCCACACGCGACAAACTGGCGGAAGCGTAATCCGTCGCTTCATACCGTTGAATCTGCTGCGGCTTCAAATTCACTCGGTCGGCCAGCTGCTCCTGCGTAAGGCCGGCGCGGATACGGCTCCGGATGAGCGCGCCTGGAACATCCTGAACCGAGTTCACCGACGGGATTACCTGCGAACCATCGCGCAATTGTTCGTAACCCTGAATCTCTTCCAGCATTTCCTCAAGCTGGCTTTGCAAGCCGTCGATCTCCGCCTGCAAAAACAGTGGATCGGTCTCCGGCCTTGGCGGAGCATTCCGGGCTGCAACCAGAGCCTCTTGGAAGCGTGTTGCTTCCGCACGTGTAATTCTGTACTGACGTTCATTTCGGATCATGCCGGTAAACTCCCTAGATCCAACGAAACGATACCCTTGGCCATTCCTGTGGTTCTATCCTTTTGAAAAAATTCGAAGAAACTCGCCCCCCGGGGCTGCAAGCGCGCCCGCAACAAAAAGCTCTCTCTTGAACCGCGCCTTTTGGGCGGCGCGCTTGTTTGCGAAGTTGAAGAACACCGAATCCAGAAGATGTGCATTAACCCCGGCTATGTCGTAACACGCGTCGAAATCACCGGGAAAAGACTTAGCCGTGACAAAGCTGCCGTCGATGTACAGCACTCGGCCTCCAGCGCGCGCCAGAATCCTTGCAGCTTCCAGCAATCCCTGCAACAAACTCGAACGATAGGACGACGCGCCAAACGCGGCTTCCAACTCGGCCCACGTGCAAGGGTGCACGCCCGCAGGCAACAAACCCGCGAGTTGAAGCGAAGGAAATCGCCATGAACACAACACAATCGCTGTGTCGAGGCATGTCAACTGTGAACCTCGGTAGCTGTTTACAAAAACGGGTTACGGACGGGGACACATCAGCGCGGCAGTCCCCGCTTTCGCCGACTTCAGCGGCTTTCTCATGAGTTCCGGCCCGTTGGTTCGCACATTCCCGATTGCGGGGTAGACTTCGAACATCTCTATTTGGTCCGAGTCGAGAGGCCGTTGGAAATCGAGGGCAGCGGTTCAGTCTCTTCGCCGTGGAGTTACCGGTAGAAGTCGCGTGGCTGGACCATAGCCGGTTGCCTTGCGAGCCTTCCAAATGTCCTAGAAGCTGTTAGGTACTTGTAAGAGCGGCGTTGATGAGTTTGTTGGTCATGAGGATGGCGAAGGCGATGTAGTGGAAGCCTTTGAGGCTGGTTTCAAGCCGTTCGTAGTCTCGTGCGAGTCGTCGGAACCGGGCGGCCCAGGCGAAGCTTCTTTCCACGACCCAGCGGCGCGGCAGCAGCACGAAGCCTCGTTTGGCCATGGGGTGTTTGACCACCTCGAGCCGGATGCCGTGCCGTTGCGCGGCTTCGGCGGCGTTTGGCCCGGTGTAGCCCTGGTCGACATAGGCCATTGCCACGGTGGAGCCGGTAACCTGCTGCACTTCTTCGGCCAGCGCGGCGATCGGTTCGCGGTCGCCCCGATCGGCCGCCGTCACCTTGAGCGCCAGGAGATGACCCAGCGTATCGACCGCGATGTGGACCTTCGATCCCTTCCTTCGCTTGGCTCCGTCATAGCCCGCCCGTGCGCCGCTCTCGGGCGTCGACTGCAGCGTGCGGCTGTCGATGCAGACAGCCGTGGGCTGGCCTTCTCGTCCAGCCCACTCGCGCACGATGGACTGAACATCGGCCACCAGCATCTCGAACACACCCGCCTCAGCCAGCACCGCATCTGCTGGTACACCGCCGACCACGGACCATACTCGCGCGGCAGATACCGCCACTGCCCACCCGTCCGCGCCGCATAGCGTACACCGTTGAACACCCGACGCAGATCATGCCTGCGCTGCGGGCTGTCCTCGCGACACAGCAACAGGTACGGCAACACAAACGCCCACTCCTCGTCCGTCACATCCGACGGATAACCCGTAACCCCGTTCGACATCCTTCCATGCTCGACTATCCACAACGCCCAGCAAAGAACCTAACCAGGTACAAAGTTCCTAACAGCCTCTAGAGAGCACCTGGCCCATGTTCTGCTTCATCGTGCGTGTCATCTGGACGGTTCGATCTGTTCTTGCTCTTTACTTAGGCAGTCTTTGCTTTGGCCGTTGTCTTGACATTTGTGGTTCTTCACTAATCCACAGAGCCTCCTCCTGCTTTCTCTTCATCTCTTGTTTCTCTTGTAACCTCTTGCTTGCTTATTAAGGCGTATAGGGAAGTTCACATTCTTGTAGGGGAAGTTCACAATTCCAAGCGCAATGGAGAGGGTACGGGGAAGTTCACCATGCAATTTGGGTTCGTCTATACGGGAAGTTCACCTAGCTGAGGCGGCGCAAACGGCCCTTCGATGGATCGGCCAAGAGCAGGGACTGTACCGCCCTGTCTACTCAGATGCCCGTAGAGGTCGCCTCAACCCGTATCCCCGGCCACAGCAGGCGGAGCTAAGTGATGGCTTCCCTAGCGTGTTGGCGGGCTCGCCTGGGGTTCGTATCCTGCGGAAACTGTTCGGCAAGCGCGGACCATGGGATCACCGATCCATTCTTGGCCGCGTAACAGCGGTAGTACAGCCAAAGCACCATGTCCTGGACCTGCGAGTTCCCTTTCGATTGCAGCCAAAGCGAGCGCGGTACGGCGACGTGGTCCGCCCAACGCGCCCGATGGGAGATCATCGGCGGCGGCTACGGCATCCACTGGGAAGAACTCGACGAAGACATCTCCGTCCGCGGCCTCCTCCGCCTGCACTAACCGGCGGCAGGTAAAATCGAAGGATGTCCGAACACGCCGCCCAGCCTCTCTCCGCAGTCGACCTCACCACACCCCCCGCCGAGGGCATGGTCCGCGTCACCTTCCAGCCCGAGGGTAAGACGGTCGAGTTCCTCTTCGACTCGCTCCCGTACGAGGGTCATGGTGCCCCCATGAGCTTTCTCGATGTGGCGGAGAACTACGACATCTTTCTCGATCACGCCTGCGGCGGCGTCTGCGCCTGCACCACCTGCCACATCCACGTTAAAGTCGGCGCACAGGGCATCTCCGAGCCCGAAGACCTCGAGCTCGACCGCATGGAGACCGCCGCTGACATCCAGCTCAACAGCCGCCTCGGCTGCCAGGCCATCATCGAAAAGCCCGGCGCCTACGTTGTTGCAATTCCCAAGTGGAACCGCAACTATGTCCAGGAAGGCAAACCTTCTCACGGCCCTGGCGCTTAGGATCGAAGGGAAGCGCGTTCCTCGCCGCACTGTTGAAGGAGACACCTATGCCCCGCGAAATCGACTGGACCGACACGGAAGAGATCGGCATTCAGCTCCAGGAGAAGTTTCCGGATCTCGACCCGTATACAGTCCGCTTTACAGACCTGCACCGGTACGTCACAGAGCTGCCCGGATTTGTCGGCAACCCTGCGAAGTCGAACGAGGGCTTGTTAGAAGCGATTCAGAGTGCGTGGCATGAGGAATATGCCGACGCGCCGTAATCATCCGCCATGGCTGTGCTAGCGTCCTGCATAAAGCTGGAACGCCCCCCAGTAGACTGGCTTGCGGAAGACGCCATCCGAATGCAGCATCTCCAGTTTGGCTGCGCGCAAGGCTGCGTCTGGCGGGTCACCCGTGAGCAGACGCGTGTACATCGTGTCCATCAGCTTCGGTGTCGACACGTCGCTCACCTCCCACAGCGCACCGATCACCGAGTGCGCCCCGGCCCGCAAAAACGCCCACGCCAGCCCCACCACGCCCTCGCCCGTATAGTTCCGTGTGCCCGAGCTGTAGCACGACGACAGTGTCACCAGCTCGGCCGAGAGCGGCTGCTTCAGGATCTCGCTCGCATACAGCTTGTTCGTTCCGGCCCCCGTCCCCGCGTCCTTATTGGACAAGATCACCGCCGAATCAAGCGGGTTCAGCTCGCTCGCCGTGGCGTGGGCGACGAAGTGCAGAAAACGAAACCGCCCGGGCCGACTCGCGGGGTAGGCCTCGGGCGATGCGTCGCGGCCCGACGCCACCACGCGCTCCGCCGCGGCAAAATGTGCCGACACTCCCGACATCTCCGACCCCGCGTTTGGCAGCGGCGCGTACTCGCCTTTGGCATAGACAGGGTCGCCGATCAGCAGCATCTGCGCCGCATCGGAGACCGCCTTCGGCTGCGCACGCCCAGGCTGCCCACCCGCCGCCAGCAGCCGCAGCGACCGCGCGTTCGTCACGCTCACGTCCTCGATCCAGTAGTGGGGTGATACGCCCTTTGCCGGGTCACCGGGAACGATCAGCGTTTCGAAGTTCAACCGGCTCAGGGCGCTGTCCGCCACCAGCACCACCCGTCCGCCGTCCTTTGGCAAGAGTCGCGCCGCCGGAGCCAGCAGCGCGCCATAGAGAGCCCGCCCCACTGCATCCTTCTGCGTGAGCAGGTCCTTGGACCCCGCGATCGCCTCATCATGCCGAGCCACCAGCGGCAGGATCGCCCCGCTTCCCAGCAGCGTATAGAACTGCTGCTCCTTGCCCGTAATCGCCCACAGATAGGACCGCTCCGGCCGCAGACAGTACACCAAAATCGTCGCACCCAACCGCCCAGCTATCGTGCGTGGATCGGCAGCCTTTCCCGCCTGCACCGGAGCCGTCCCCAACCCTTCGGCCAACGTCTCCGCTCGGCTCGTATCCAGCAGCCCCAGCGCCTCTGCCGTCCGCCCCGCCCGGATCAGATGCTCCATATACCCCATGTACAGATTGCTGCCGTTCTCCAGAAACGGCAGCTCCAACTCAACAGTCATCAACGTTAAACGCTGTTGGTGAAAGGTCTCGATTGTACGTTGATACCAATGCTCGGCTAACTGTTGACGACCAGTTTTTTCGTACAGAGCGGCAAGCGTGTTTTCCGCTTCCCATCGGAGAGAAGGCGGTGCGTCGGCACTCCGTTCGACGTATAGCAGCTTGTGCTCGGCTTCAAGTATGCGGCTATTCTGGATAGCCGAAAACGATTCCAGCAATGAAGCCTCCAGGTCTTCGCTACGGTCCGGCCCCAGCAACGCTAGACGCTTCACTTCACCGATATGGTCGATGGCTAAATCGGACTTTTGACTTATAAGCAGATAAGACATTGCCCTTTCGGCATCGTATTCAAGAGCTTTGTTGCCAATCTTTTTTGCTAACTGAAGAGATTGATCGAGGGAGGATTGAGCGGCTCGAAAATCTCCTTGTCCAAATTGATTTAGTCCAGCATTGGTCAACCAATATACTTCGTCATAGATGGCTCCCAGCCTTCGAGCTTGATTGGCCGCCAATTCCAAGTTTTCACGGGCTAGCTGAAAATCACCGGTTTGATAATAAACCCTTCCGATATTTCCGGTTGCTTTCTCCACGGCCTGTCGAGCATCGATGCTTGACGCCAAAGCTAAGGCTTTGTGGAAACTGCTATTTGCCTCCTCAAAGTGTTGGCGGCGAAGAGCGATAACGCCCAAGTTCATCAAGATCTGAATCTGCTGAAAGACTTCTTCGCCATCGGTACTCTCAACCAACGCCTGTGCGAGAAGCGATTGAGCGGTATCTAAGTTATTTTCAGCAATCGCGAGGACACCTTGTATGGCCGTCAGTTCTGTATGTAGAGTCCCGATTGGATGAATTTTAATAGCGGCTTCAAGAGCTGTCCGGGAAGCTTCTTTGTTCCCAAGGCGTAGTTCTCCGACAGCAAGAAACAAATCACGATGTATGACTACGTCTTGTTTGTCGCAATCACAAGCTGGTTGCTTCAGAAACGAAACGGCGCGTTCGCTCTCTCCCTTGTAAAGCAGAATCTTTGCCAATTCCACTCTAAAGCTTGAAGTCCATACGGTACTGCCGGAGAACCGCTGCAAACCTTCTTCAGCGTATCCTTTGGCAGTCTCCAGATCGCCGCGAATAAATTGTTGCTCTGCTTTGGAATACAGCTGTTCCGGAGAAAGAGAAGCCAGGTGTACAACGTTGGATGTGCACCCCACAATCGAAAACAGAAGAAGCAGTAAGTTACTGATGCCTAAGGCATTGTGCATCCATTGCTTCTTCCGCTGCCAAACGCGATATTCCCATCGGCGGCGCACCCCATCTCGATCCTTAACATGGTTAGATGAAAAGAGTAAGGAAATACCACCAGCTCCCCCAGAAACACGTTCCCAAATCCAGGCACATGCACGATATGCCCAAACGTATTGTGCGGATCGGTCCCTTGGATCTCTTCGACCAGCGAGCATACGATGTACCCCTTCTTCGCGCGCTCTTCCTTCGACAGCATCCACTGGAAGCGCCCCTTCAACCACTCTGGCGCACCCGGTGCATGGACGATGCGTTCGGCCTGCTCCACCGCCTTTGCCACAAAGGTCTCGACCTCCGTCCAGGGCCGTTCCGGAAATAGAATATGTGCCGGTTCGGCTGCATGTTGCCCGGGGGTCGTCTGCTCCCGTCGATGCTTCGCTGCCGCCCGCGTCTCTTTCGAGGTCAGCAGGCCGAGGTCAATCGGTGCCGTGACCGCATGCCCCGCGATCCGCAGGTTCTGAAACTGCGACCCCACAAAGGACACCGCCGGATAGTACCCCGCACGCGGATGTTCCGTGGCCAGCCGCGAGACCAGCCGGTCGCACGTCACCACCTCCATCACGTTCACGCGCTCGACTACGGCAGTGACTAGCGTCGTCCAGTTGCCGTCGATCCCCCGGTGCGTTCCGTGCACCTTCGAGTACGCCGCGCCGCAGTCAAGCAGCCCTTCGAGCTTGTACTCCTCCACGCGCGAATGCATATGGCCGCCCGCCTGGCTTAGCGAGACCGACCCATGGCTATGGAGCACGTGCTCCATCGGATGCGTAATATGGCCGCCCACCGGGCTCGCGTCCGCGTGGTAATACATCACTCGTTTGGTGCTGGCGTCCATCGTCGCTCCTTCAACCGATACTGGTCTACTGGGCCCGGAACTACTTTGCGAAGGTCAGCCGATACTTGTAGCTGGCGAGAGGCACCAGCTTATCATTGGACGGTGTCGCTGAAGTGACCGGGGTGATGCGCAGCTCCTGCACACCCTCCTGGGCTGCGTGCGCCGGCACCTGGATGCTGATGGCGTCCTTCGTCTGTGCTGCCGGCACGTCCACGTGCCACAGGGCAGCGCCTGAGTCGGAATAGAGGGTGCATCGATACATTGATGTTCCTGGGGAGGGAGGAACGTCCACTACCAACACGTAGCTGCCCATGCGAGGCGCTAGGATCTCCGGCACGGCGTCTCCACGGGCTCCGGCGTTCGCCAGCACAAGTGGCTGGATTAGCGTCGGCTGTTCGCTCTGCGCTATCTCTGACCGCATCTCAGGCAGTAACACCGCAGATTGATACGCGATGACGGCAAGGCAGGCAGCCAGCGCAGGAGCCAGTAACGCCGGCTGCCAGAGCCAGGCGAACCAGGAGGGCTTGTTCCCGGTCACCTCCGCTTGTACCGGAAAGGTCACGGGCGAAGCCTCCAACTCTGCCCGGGCCGCCTCAAGGAATGACAAGCCGTCCTTCAACTCGGCCGTACATTCAGCGCAGTCAAACAGGTGGTCCTCGAATCGTTCGCGCGCTTCGCCCGTCAACTCCCCGAGCAGATAGCGCTCGACGCTCTTTTGCACCCCGGCGTCGGTATGGCTCAATCTTGCGGTCATGGCACTATCCTCACAAATTGATCGTGCCTGCGGCATTTATTTCGTTTCAACGGACCCCCGCATGTTCGGAATAAGCTTTCCTGAAAGTGTTCTTTGCCCGGTGGAGCAGCACTCGTATGTACTCGCGTGACACACCCATCTCGTGGCACACATCGTCCTTGTCCCGCTCGTCCAGGAAGACGGCCTTGAGAATGGTCCGGTCGCGTACGGGCAGAGACTGCAACACTTCGCGCACGTTCGCCCGCGTTTCACCCACCATCATGCCGTCAAGCGCACCGGGAGCCCGCTCCACCAGCATGGCGGCGGTCTCCTCGGCCAGCGGGTCCGCTCGCCCATCGGCCCGATACTGCTCAAACAGCACGTTATTGCAGATGGAGTTGACCAGTGCACCCAGGCGCTCCGCGTGACGGATGCCGCCGTCGCTCCGCAGCAGCACCAGCGTACGGGCGAAGGTCTCCTGCTTTACGTCCTCAATCGCCTGCGGGGAGCGCAGCCGAGAGCGCAGCTTCAGTGTGATCAGCTCGCTGAAGTAGCGTACGAAATGCTCTTCCGTGGCATCGTCGCCGCACTGCAAGCGCTCCACGTAGGAGGCGTCGAAGATGTCGAAGTTCACCGCGGACTCCTTTCGCGTCAGCCCCTGAGTGTACACCGGCTAAGTTGCGCTTTCGACTACAAACTGTTTCGCAAGTTACCTCTGTGCGGGCATAGGAGGGGCCTGCATCAACCTGAGAAACAGGTTATAAAAGCGTGAAAGATCAATCTCGGTTTGCACATGAACCGGTTGCAGCTTGAGCGGCGGTTTGGTTGCAGCCGTCCACATGAGGGTGTTTCCGTACCCTGGTCCGTGGCTTAGGTCCACATCGATGTAGAGCATTGCTTCTTTCGTCACAATCGTTGGATCGAGCCAGGCACATGCCGCGAGTTCGTCCCACAGGTAGGAAAACTCACGTGTATGCTTTGCCACATATTGCGCCGCCGGTTCGGGTGAAGCGGCAATCCGGGCGAGCATCGCCTTTGTAAACTGCGTCTTCATCGAGATGTCGACCGTGGTCAAATCGACGCGCGGCCAAGGCTCCCGCATGACGATGCGCACGGCTTCGGGATCAAACCAGAAGTTGAACTCGTGCCTTGGTGGCGTCGCAAGCTCCGCTTCCGCAGTCTGGGGATTCAGGCTGCCGCCCATTACAACGATCCCACGCGTCATCATGGCGAACTCCGGGTCAATGGTGATGGCCAATGCAATGTTGGTGAGCGGTCCACCTGCGTAAATGGTGACCTGGTGCGGATGCGCATGGACCTGGCGAATGAGGAAATGGGCTGCATCCTCTTCAAGCGGCTTCTTGGTTGGCTGCCCCTCGACCAAGGCCGGCACCGTGAATGGACCATGATGCGGTTGCCCGCTCGTATGATCCCCTGGGTCGCCCCACGCGCCATACCATGGAAGAGCACCGTACATCTGACGCTCGAGCTTCGTCTCGATCTCCGTCCGTACCAGAGGGAACACCGCGCCCGGCACCACCGGCACGTCCGTACGCTGGATCAGCTCCAGCATCCGCAATGTATGAGCTACCTCCTCCGGTTCCCAGGCGTCACCGGTGACCATGGTGATGCCAAGCACCTCGACCTCGGGTGCTTGCAGCAGTGCCATGATCGCCATCTGGTCCGTCCCGGCTGGCCCTGCGCCATCCTGATCGATCAGCACCAGACGCTTGGTTTGACTGTGGGCCGAAGCAACATAGACCAACAGGATGCATAGACTTGCGAAGGAGCGAACCATGATGAGCAAGACTACCAGTGCATCGGACTGCGTCACGATCCTCCTGATGCGCGCACCTCGGTCGCAGCCTCGTTTGCGCTCCTGGATCTATCCTTCACACAGGCAAGCGGTGTGTGCACGGACGAGCTGTGTAGACTTTGAAAGTGTCCTCCCTATGGGTCCAGAACGCGTTCGGTGCACATCCTGCCCTGCTCCTTGCGACCATAGGGCTGGTCCTTGGAATGCGCCATTCCACCGACCCTGACCATGTTGTCGCCGTCTCGACAATCGTCTCTCGCCAGCGTGGTCTTAGAAGCGCCGCTCTGATCGGCACGCTTTGGGGGCTCGGCCATACCCTCACCATCTTTGCCGTGGGCAGCCTCATCATTCTTTTTGGTGTTGCGATTCCGCCACGCCTGGGCTTGTCGATGGAGTTCTCCGTCGCCCTGATGCTGATCCTGCTCGGTGTGCTTAACCTTACAGGCATCCTGCGGCGTGTCGGGCAGCGGCTTCTCCCACACAATCACCTCCCGGCTGTCAGCAGCGAAGGGCCTCAGACACTCAGCCGGTTCCAGGTCGTTCGACCTCTGATGGTCGGCCTTGTTCATGGTCTTGCGGGATCGGCCGCTGTCGCGTTGCTTGTACTTTCAACCATCCGCAGTCCTTTCTGGGCCACGGCCTACCTGCTTGTCTTTGGCGTAGGCACCATGCTTGGCATGATGCTGATGACGATCGCCATGGCTCTTCCGCTTACCTTTGCTGGAGACAAATTCGCTGGTCTTAGTCGGGTCCTGAGCGTCACCTCCGGGCTGGTCAGCGTAGCCTTTGGGGCCTTTCTCGTCTATCGGTTGGGCTATGTAGGCGGCCTGTTCACCCCGCATCCCAGCTGGACACCACAGTAGCTGTACAGCTCCCGGCTACAGAGCATGAATCTGGCTGACTTCTTCCTGGCAGAAGGCGATTCCACTGCCGCCGTGACGCTTGGCGCGGTACATGGCTTCATCGGCGGTGCGGTGGAGGTCGGCCGTGGTCACCGCATCACGTGGAGCGACGGAGATGCCAATGGACAGCCGCACATCGATCAGGTGCTGCTGGATGGATATAGGCACACAGCCGGCCGCCATCATCGCACCGGCGATAAAACGTATGTGCGACTCGTCGCCAGCTTCAACCAGAATGGCCGTAAACTCGTCGCCGCCCGTACGC
The DNA here is from genome assembly GCA_965215415.1 of Acidobacteriaceae bacterium. Taxonomy (GTDB): domain Bacteria; phylum Acidobacteriota; class Terriglobia; order Terriglobales; family Acidobacteriaceae; genus Edaphobacter. The sequence goes on from CBDCDQ010000009.1 coordinate 292,112, forward strand.
GCAAGCATATCGCGTGGTCCCAGGTTCCAACTCAGCCGCTTGGCCAAAGCCTGCAGCAGAGCATCGCCGACCGGATGACCGAACGTGTCGTTGATGTATTTGAACTTGTCCAAGTCGATGACGAGGCAAGCCACTGGCGTCCCCGTAAGCATGGCTTCGGTAAGCGCTTCATCCAGCCTCGCGTCGAAGCTCCGCCGGTTTGGCAGACCCGTCAGCGGATCGTGCAACGCAAGGCTGTCTGCTCGCCTGGTGTATTCGTCCACAAGCAGGAGGATCATGCCGGCCCCCACCACATACCGCGGAAGATCGAGCAGGCTGTGGTTGACTACCAATAATGTGGGGAGGCGATTGGCGGCTTGCAGCAGAAACGACAAACCCCAGATCACCAGTCCGATGGTCATCGTGACGGTACCGCGTGAGATGCGCGCAGCGTAGGTCGCCGTAAGGTAAGCCGCCGCCAGGAACAGCACGCAAAGAATGACATCCAGCAGCAGCAGTGGATTGCTCCCGCCGAAGGGCGCGAGACCTATAGCCAGCAAGGCGAACGCGCCTGCCAGATGATTGAACTGAGGTGATCGATCCCGTGGGATCAGCAGCAGATGCACGGCAGGGACGGCAAAGAGCAGGACGACCGCAGTCGATAAGGCCTTATGCTGCACCTCGGCGATGTAGAGGAAAGACTGGAGAAACACCGGAACGCTTAGTTCTCCTGCAAGGATGCCGCTCTGCCGCGTGACCGGCGCATTGCTGGCCGCCAGCATAAAGCAGAAGCCGCAGAGCTCCATGCCCCAGACGGAGCTCAGGTCGAGAGCCTGTCCGGCGATGCCCTGCACGCTTACAGGGATGAGCGCCGCATAATGGAGGAGCAAAAACGTCCATCCTGCGAACCATATATTGGTGTGCGGTCCAGCACGCCGCACCAACGGACGGAAGCAACAAACAAAGACGCCCAGCCAACAAAGCGAAGGCAGTATGCTAAAGTCCATCGCAACCTCGGTATCGTTTGCAGAGAGAGTACACGGCGTCGCCGGATGGCTCAAAATAGTGCAAGACGGAGCTATTTGGCGGATGCTGCTGATATTACAGGAATGTGCCTCTAACGTGCTTCATCCATGGTGAAGCGTGTTGCTCGCTTCTCTCGTTGCCGTTCCGATGCCAGCGCAATCAGGCGGTCGATCAGCTCGGGGTAGGCTACCCCGCTCGCCTCCCACAGCTTAGGGTACATGCTGATGCTCGTAAAGCCAGGCATCGTGTTCACTTCGTTGAGGAAGACGCGCGACCTGGCTCCGCGGATCGCGGGCTCCATCAGGAAGTCGACGCGGGCAAGGCCGGCGCAGTCGCAGGCACGAAATGCAGCCAACGCCAGGTCGCGGATCTGCCTGGCCTCGGCCTTGGTCACTTTGGCCGGGATAATCGGCACGGACGCGTCTGAATGGTACTTTGCGTTATAGTCGTAGAACTCCGCCCCGGGTACGATCTCCCCTATGGCGGACGCCTCGGGCGTGTCGTTTCCGAGGATCGCGATCTCCAGCTCACGTGGCTTTGCGCCGGGGCCACCTACTCCCTGTTCCACCACCAGCTTGCGATCAAAGCTCGCAGCAAGGTCCATTGCGGCAGCCATCTCACCCCGGTGATGCACCTTGGAGATGCCCACCGAAGAACCCAGGTTTGCCGGCTTTACAAAGACGGGATACGCCAGCGCTTTTTCGACCAGGCGCATACACCGCTGCGGGTCGGTCTTCCACTCGCTTCGCCGCAGCGCAAGGTACGGCGTCTGCGGCAGACCGGCCGCCACGAAAAGCTGCTTCATCGCCACTTTATCCATGCCAGCCGCTGAGCCGAGAACTCCGGAGCCTACGTACGCCAGGTCTGCAAGTTCAAACAACCCCTGGATCGTGCCGTCCTCGCCAAATGTGCCGTGAAGCACTGGGAAGACTACATCGAGCGCAGGACCCCCGCCTGCAGTCTGCCCGACGGCTTGCAACTGGAGCAAAGGGCTTTCCGCACCCGTTTCCGGCAAGGCAGCTGGTGTCGCGCCCCCTTCCAGCAACGCCTGTGACTCGTCGCCGCCCAGCCACCGTCCCTGTTTGGTGATGCCGATCGGCACAACCTCATACTTTTTGCGATCAATGGCCCGGAGAATGGACGCCGCCGATAAAAGCGAGACCTCGTGCTCCCCGGAGCGCCCCCCGAAGAGCACCCCGACCCGCAGCTTCTTTCTGGCCGCCATGCTTCTATGCCTTACGCAGGATGCGCCGCACCCAAAGCGTCCCTAATAGTAGTCCCGCAACCACCAGCACCAGCAGTCCGAACGGCAGCCCGATCAGCCGGTAGCTGATGGAGTAGTCCGGCGGGCGATGCAGAACCGTATTTGAGATCAGCAGCCCCGCAATGCCCAGAAACGTTCCCACGAAGAACGCCGCAAAGCCGGACGCCACACTCATCAGCAGGCTCGCAAACCAGCCGAGGTCACCCAATGGAATGCCGAACAGGTACCCTGCTGCCAGCGTGCGGGGTTTCTGTGCATCTGCGGGTGTCGATGCCGGAAGCGTCATAAGAGATAGAATACCCTTTGATGGCAGAGGACGTTTCAACCCGACGCAACTACGACCGCAGCGGCCTGGTGCGGGCGGTTACCATCGCTCGCGAAACAGCGCTTCAGCAATCGGCCAACAGCATCCGTTACGCCGCATACGGGCAGAACGAACTCCCTGCCGGAGAGCTGGAGCGTATTGTCCAGGCGGTGCCCGCGACCATTGCTTCGTCGCTCATCGCCAAAGCCTACTACTTCGTTCCCTTAGCGATGGGTTCGAGCCATCATGGTATCGAACGCGGCTCCGGCGAACTTTCCGAAGAGACCATGATCTCGCCCGTCTTCAAGCCCGAGCTGCGCGACGAGGCCATTTGCCACCGCAACGTGCTGCTCGACAAGGAAGACCTGCAATCCGATGGCGTCTTTATCTCCACGCGATTGATGAACGACCGGTTCGCGCTTGGCTTCGAGTTCTTCATCAACATCGGCCACGCCTTTGTGGAAGCAGCAGGCGCTCCGGAGATCTTCAAGAAGCTGCTGTGGGATCAGGCTACCCGCGATGTGCGCGGCGAGACCAGCCAGGATGCCTGGGAGAGCCGCAATCAATGCCTGGTTCAGGCCGGTGCGGGTGATGCGAGTCCGCCGCAGCCGCACATCGACGAAAAGGCGCGCGGCGAGTTCTACGAGGCGGCCTTTTCCGATGCGGTCGCCATTTATCTGCTCTCCTTGTCCATCGACTTCAACTACAGTGAGTTGCGTGAACGGGAGTACCCGCTGCTGACGCCGCACGCACTGGCCGAACGTCTTCGCCTCGCAGCCAAGCTCTTTCCGCCCAATCCTGGCTATGAGTTTGCGATTCGCTACCGCAAACGCGCCTGACGCAACGCCCAGGCTTTGGCGAAGTATGCTCTAGCCGCTTCGGCAAAGGAGCTACCGCATGGCCGTCATGGCTGCGCGGAACAGCGCTTCAAAATCGTTTGCGACAGCGGCCTCCTTTTTGATGGCTGTCTCAATCGCGCGCTCGGCCGCCGGCCGCCCGTAACCAAGATTGACCAGGGCGGATAACGTATCGTCCCACGCCGTACCATGTGGCACGCTCCCGGTCGCCGGTGCGGTAACCAGGTCGTCCAGCTTGTCCTTCAGCTCCAGCACGACGCGCTCCGCCGTCTTCTTGCCGATACCTGGAATACGGGTCAGTGTTGCATGATCCTGGCCCCTGATGGCCACTACCAGCCTGTCCGCCGCGATGCCGCTGAGCACTGTAATCGCCAGCTTCGGACCAATACCGGTGATAGTCAGCAGCTTCTCAAACAGCTTCTTCTCCTGTGTCTCCGCAAAGCCGAAAAGCGCAATCTGATCTTCGCGGACGTGGGTGAAGATGAAGAGGCTTGCTTCCGCTCCCTCACTCGGCAGCGCGGAAAAGGTCGCCACGCTGATCGTCACCTCGTACCCGACGCCACTACACTCGACGACGGCTTGGTTTGGAGTCTTCAGGAGAAGCTGTCCGCGAAGGTGAGCGATCATCCTTCGATAGTAGTTCCCGCCAGAGTTGCCTGCGCGTCTCTGTTCCTATCTAACATTTCGGACAACGCCAAACACTACCGCCGCGGCCAGCAAGCAAGCCAGGACCTGTGGAGGAGGTTGGGCCTGCTTTCCCAGGAACAAGCGCACCGGCGCGTAGAGTACAACGGCAGCCGTCACCGCTACAAAGAGGGCGTTCCATCGCATCGCTTCTGCGACCTGGCCATGCAGAAGTGCCGCAGCGGCGCGGGTCGCTCCACAGCCCGGACAGAGTAGCCCGAATGCTTCGAAGAAGGGGCACCGCGGATAGAACCTGTACAGATTGGGCGGGAACCTCCACACGACGCCTGCGCATGCGACAACAGCAACCCAGGCGTTCACCGAAGGATCACCCTAGTGCGTCCAAAGCGAATTGCGCGCTTGATCTCGTTGATCCGATTTAGATGGTATTGGTGATACACGCCGCCAAAAAAGAAGGTCATCACACCGCTCAAGGTGAGGCCCACAGGCTCCACGCGGTTGTACTGCTCTTCGAGTGAGGCCTTCATGTTGAGCCGCGCGACCAGGCGAACGATCCATCCAGCAAGGAGTATCAATATCGAAAATGGATGGCCATAGTACCGATGACCATGGGCGAAGGCTGTCAACATCCCGCTGCTTGTGCCTAAGCCACCGTTGACGAGAAGAAGCACCGCGCCGCCGATGTAGTAGAGCAGCGCCTGGCTGTTCGGCTGGACTCGCCGCATCCACGCCGACACGACAATATTCCATACCACCATAAAGAGGCCGCAGGTTAGGAAGGTGAAGAGGATCACCAGTCCCCACGAAAGATTTGGCGGATCGGGATACGCGTTGGCATCAGCCGCACCGCCCGCGGGTGCTTGCCCATACACAGGCCCTGCGGCATAGGGAGGCTGTGTGAAGCCCGTGGGTGCCACGCCCAGCACCTCGCCCACACTCTTCCACTCGGCCATCTCTTCGCTCTTGCAGAAATCGCCGGCGAGCACGTTGCCGCTCCCGAGGTACCGCCGAAGGTCCTCAAGCGTGTACGGTCCATACATCTGGCCATTGCGGGAAACCTGGTAGAGCATCGCCAACTCCTTTGTGTTCTGAGTTACACAACGATAGCAGCAGGCGAAAAGTTCCCCGAACCTAAATGATCTTGCCATCCGCCGTGGGGAGTGTCTGGTCCGCCGCCGCGCGGCTCATCACGATGCGTAGATCGGTCACTGCGTGGAGCGTAAAGGCGGGCTGCCCTCTGGGGGCGGTCACCGCGTAAAAGTCGGCACGCTCCACGTCTTGCAAATAGAAGCTCGTCCGCGCGTCCGCCTGCTCCGCTGCCACCTCGACATGGCTCACCTCCAGGTTCCGCATATGCCGCAGGTACAGTCCCTGGGAGGGCATGGGTCCAAACATTCCGGGGTCCGGATAGCCCGCGGCGTTTTCCGGTGGCCGGATCACTGCCTGCTCCGCCCCCGCGCCGCCTTTGTGATGCAGGTAGATGTTGGCCAGCTTCACGTCTTCGATCGCGTGCCCTGGAATTCCGCTCAAGATCGAGCAGATACGAGCCCCCGCGTTGTAGCTCGTCACATTGCTGACCAGGATGCGCCGCATGGTGCCGACTTTTGTCCTCTCCACAGGGCCGCGCAGCCGAGCGCCCAATCGAAAGAACAGCGGAGCCGACACCGCGTCGCGCATGGTGATGTTTGTAATGGTGATGTCCTCGCAAAGCGCGCCGTCCTCGCTTTCGAGCGCCAACCCCTCGCAGCCCTCAAAGACGCAGTTCGAGATGGTGATGTTCCGGAAGCCCCCGTTCGACTCCGTCCCGCACTTAATCCGGCCGTTGCGCGGGACCCTCGCGTCGGCGTCATATTTCTTGAACGTTCCATCGAGGACGCTGCCGAGCACATAGCTTCCGGTCACCAGGCAGTTGGTGATGGTCATGTTCTCCGTCGGCTTGGCGTACCCCAGGGCGTAGCTGCTCTTCGGGCAGATGGCGTCGTCGTAGGGGGCGTTGACGGTGCAATTCGAGACGCGCACATTTTTGCAGCAATCCAGGTCCATACCGTCGCGGTCGGTATCGATCGTGAGATTGTCGATCGTCAGGTTGTCGACTCCGGTGAGCAGCAACGCGAAGTGGCCGCCCTTCAGCACGGAGAAATCACGGAAAAGGACGTTGCGGCAGTTCTTCAACGCGATGGCCTTGTTGCCAACGCCCGCCTGCTCGGCTTGGAACGGAACGACGTTTTCTTCCTTGCCGCGCCCGTTGGACAAGCCCTTGCCGTCGATCATGCCAGGTCCGGTAATACTGACGTCATTGATCCCCTCGCCCCAGAGCAACGAGTTGTGCCAGTGGTTATGCCCATAGTCCTGGTAGGCGTCCCACGCTGTATTCGGCTCGGCCGCGTCGTAGGTGCCGCTGCGATAGCCCGTCGCCTCATGGGGCAATGGGGAGTCCGCCGCGCGCAGCACCGCGCCCTGTGAAAGGTACAAGCCGACGTGACTCTTGAGACGTATCGAAAAGCAAAGCCACGTTCCGGCCGGAAGGACCACCGTTCCGCCGCCCGCGCTGGCCGCCGCGTCGATGGCTTTGTTGATCGCAGGGCTATCGACCGCCTTGCCGTCGCCCACCGCGCCGAACGTCCGCACATCGTAGAAGAGCGAAGTCTGCCCGAGACTGCTCGCGGTCTGCGCGCCAGCGATCGAAGGCACCATCGCCGCAAGACCCATGCCACTCAATTTCAACAACTCGCGCCGCGCTCCGTCGAAGCTTCTCATCGCGCCATGGTAACGGTTCCCGGAAAGATCGACAATTTATTCCTCTGCGCCCGTTGGTCGAAAGCGATACCCAATCCAGGGCTCCGTCACGATGTAGCGCGGCTCCTCGGTCGTCTCGATCTTTTTACGCACCTGCCCGATATTGACCCGCAGGTATTCCGGCTGATCGGCGTTTGTTCCCCAAACCGCATGGAGCAGCGCGCGATGAGTCAGAACCTGGCCCGGATGCTCGGCCAGCACCACCAGAAGCTCAAACTGCTTTGGTGTCAGATGAACGTCCTCCCCGCGAACGATGACTCGATGCTGCGGAACGTCGATGACGAAGTCGCCAAGCGCAATCACGGGCTGTGGGTCGGGTGTGCTTGCCTCGCGCCGCCGCAGCTGGGCCCGGACCCGCGCCAGAAGCTCCTGGATGCTGAACGGCTTGGTCACGTAGTCGTCCGCGCCCGCATCGAGCGCCTGTATCTTGGTCAGGTCCTGGTTCCGCACCGACAGGACGACAATAGGCACCGGCGAGAACGCCCGCACCTCCCGGCACAAAGAAACGCCGTCCATCTGCGGCATCGCCAGGTCGGTGATAACCAAGTCGGGTTCCCACTCCCGCGCTGCCAGCAGCCCATCGACGCCGTTGGCCGCCACCTTCAAGGCATACCCCTGCGCGGTGAGTGAAGTCCGCAGCACCCGCAGTATCTGCGGCTCGTCGTCCACAATCAAAATTTTCGCGGCAGTCTTGATCGACTTCAATCCGTTGCCTTCCGCTGCGTCACAATGTGCACGTCCACGTTGGGCGATTCGCGAAGAAAGTGCTGAATGGCCCAGTAGTAGAGATACTGCCTCCATCCGCTGACTACGGTTCGCCCAAAGATGACGTGGGTGATGTGCTTTTCGCGCACAAAGTCGGCTGCCGTATGGGCGATGCTCTTCCCTTTCACCGTACAAACCTCCGCCTGGAGGTTGCGGGCGAACTGCAGGTTTGCAGCGAGATGATCCTTCTCCGCCGCATTCAGCTCGTCTTCATCGTCCACATGGAGCACGTACAACTCGCCACCTACCCCCTCGGCGATGCGAGCACCTCGTGTAATCAGGTTCTGAGCCGCCGTGCTTGCGCTGATGCAGACCGCCACCCGCTCCCGCACGCCCCAGTTCTCGACGATGCGCTTCTGGTCCATGTACGCCGTCAGCGTGCGGTCGACGGCCTTGGTCACGTGCTGTAACGCCAACTCGCGCAGGGCGATCAGGTTGCCGCGCCGGAAGAAGTTTGCCAGCGCTTTCTCCGCACGATCCACTTTGTAGATGTCGCCTCGGCGCATCCGCGTCTGCAAGGCTTCGGGCGTCAGGTCGGCCATCACGATCTCGTCCGCGCGCTGCACCACCCAATCCGGTACGGTTTCGCGGATCTGCACGCCGGTAATGCTCGTCGCCACGGGTGAAACGCTCTCAAGGTGCTGCACGTTCATCGTCGCCAGCACGTCAATCTTCGCTGCCAGGACTTCCAGCACGTCCTCATACCGCTTGCGATGGCGGCTGCCCTCGATGTTGGTATGGGCGAGCTCGTCGATGAGGACGATCTGCGGCTTGCGCGCCAGGATTGCGTCGAGGTCCATCTCCTCGAAACACACCCCCTTGTAGTCGATCTCTCGCCGCGGCACCTGATCGAGTTGCGCGGCCAGCTCAGCCGTTCGAGGCCGTCCATGAGTCTCCACGACGCCGATGACGATGTCCTCACCACGCTGCTTGCGGCGGATCGCCTCGCTGAGCATGTTGTAGGTTTTGCCTACGCCTGGCGCATAGCCCAAAAAGAGTTTGAAGGTGCCCCGCGTCTTCTCTGCCGTGTCGGCGGACACCTTCTCCAGCCACTCTTCGGGCGTTCGTGTCGCAGGCGGACTGATCGCGTCGCGGATGGCCATACAGAGATAAGATACAGGGGTGAACCGATCCCTACGCAGCAGTCTGGTACGCTATTGCGTCTCGAGTGCCGCCATTGCGGTCATCACTGCCTCCTTCTTTCATCTGTCGCGAATCAACGAGATCACCGTCGCCATGACCTTCCTTCTGGTCATCCTGGTCGTCGCCGCTAATTGGGGCTTGCGGCACGCGGTCATACTCTCCTTCCTTTCCTCTGCGGCGTTCAACTTCTTCTTCCTGCCGCCCGTTTTGACCTTCACCATACGCGACAGCCGCAATTGGGTTGCGCTCTTTGCGTTCCTCGCCACCGGCATCGTCGCCGCGCAGCTGGCCGAGCGGGCTCGCAACGAGGCAGCTACCTCACGTGCACGACAGCGGGAAGCCGAGCGTATCTCCAATCTTTCGCAACAGATGATGATCTCCGGCAATGTCATCGATCTGCTGAACGAGCTGCCCCACATGATCGCGAGCACCTTCAATCTTTCGGGTGCCGCCGTTTACCTCCGGGAAAAGGATCGCGTCTATCGGTCGCATCCCGACTTCATGGAGATTGCCACGACAGAACTCCGCGAGGCCGCCTTCTCCCGCGATCAACACCTGGACGATGTGCGCGGCATCACGCTTGCGCCTATCATGCTCGGAGCCCGGCCCATCGGTGCGCTCGGCCTTACCGGGACGGCGACTTCGCCCGAGGCCCTGAACGCCGTCTCCGGCCTGGTCGCTATCGCCATCGAACGCGCCGGAGCCGTCGAGACGCTCACCCGCCTGGAAGCCTCACGCGAATCCGAACGCCTCCGCAATGCCTTGCTCGATTCGGTTGCTCACGAACTTCGCACTCCGCTTACCTCCATCACCGCCGCGGTCACGACTCTTCGCAGCGAGACGGCGCTGCATCCCGTTCAAACCGACGATCTTTTGCAGGTGATCGAAGAGGAGGCCGGACGTCTCGACCGGCTCGTGGGGCAGGCGATGGAGATGGCCGAGCTCGACGCTCACGAGATTCAACTCGATCTGCAGCCGCATTCCATCCGGGAGGTCGTCGACGCGGCGGTCGAGGACTTGTTTGCGAACCTTCGCGCACACGGCCACGCGCATCCGGTGGAGATACGTATTCCGGATACTCTGCCCAAAGCTGTCTTCGACCTCGAACGTATACAGAAAGTCCTCGGCCATCTACTCGAGAACGCGGCGAAGTATTCAGCCGATGGCAGCCCTATCTTCGTCAGTGCCGAGGCCGCAAACGGCACCCTCACCACCTCGGTAGCGGATCGCGGCGTGGGCGTCGACGACCTGGAACGCATGATGATCTTCGACAAGTTCTACCGGGGCCAGGGACAACGTTTCCGCGTGCAAGGCACCGGCATGGGGCTGGCCATCGCCAAAGCCATCGTAGATGCTCACGACGGCACTATCGAGGTCACGAGCCAGCCGGGGCAGGGATCTGTCTTTTCGTTCACCCTGCCGCTGCGGCCTTCCGCGCTGAGCTAAAGCCTGGGCAACTGTGTCGTATCCCATCCACCGCCCAGCGCCTTGACGAGCAGGACGCTCGCCGCCATCTGCCGCCGGAGGATGTCAATGTCGTTGCGCTCGTTCGTCAGCGCCGTGGTTTGCGCCGCCACCACCTGCAGGTACGTATCGAGTCCCCCAACATACCGGTTGTTGAAGATCTGTACCGCTGATTGCGCCGCAGCCGTAGCCCGCCGCTGCTGCTCGGCTTCAGTTTGGAGCACCCGCAGCACTGCCAGATTGTCTTCTACCTGCTGGAAGGCGGAGAGCGTCGTCTGGCGGTAGTTGGCGACGGTCTCGTTATAGGCGGCATTTACCTGAGCAAGCGTCGCACGCCGCCGTCCATAGTCAAAGACCGTCTCGTTAGCCGTCGGTCCCGCCGACCACAGCAGGCTGGCAGATTTCAGGAGGTTGGTGATCGTCGTTGCCTCCAGACCGCCAGCCGCGCCGATTGAAATCGTCGGGTAAAAAGCTGCCGTCGCGATGCCGATCCGCTCGTTCGCCTCAGCCATCCGCCGCTCAGCTGCCGCAATGTCGGGTCGCCGCTCCAGCAGCTCCGACGGCAAGGCGACGGGAATTGCTGGAGGCTTTACGTCGAGCGGCATTTCCTTCAGTGCATACGAGGCGGGCGGCTTACCGATCAGCACAGCGATGGCATGTTCATACTGTGCGCGCACGATGGCTACATCACTGGCTTGGACTTGCGCTGCTTCGAGCTGCGCCTCTGCCTGATCCACATCCGACTTAGGGGACACTCCGCCCCCGAAACGATTGGCTGTAATGCGAAACGCTTCCTGGTAGGTCTTGACCGTATCGAGCAGCAGCTTCTCCTCGGCGTCTGCCGCGCGTGCGCCGAAGAAGTCCATAGCCAATTCCGCCTGTAAGCTCAGCTGCGCTGTGGCGAGGTCAGCCGCGCTGGCTGTGGCCTCCGCGTGCGCCGCATTGACGTTGCGCCGGATGCGCCCCCAGACGTCCACCTCCCAGCTCAATTCGATTGGCAGCTGAATATCGCTGGTAACTGTCCCGTTGTTCCCCGCGCTCGATGCCGGGAAGTAGGGCCGGTTGGACGATTGTCGAAGGCCGCCTGCAAAGGGAGCCACGCTGACGGTCGGCGCAAGGAAGGATCGGTTGTACCGAATAAGCGATCGTGCCTCGGTAAAGCGCGCCTCCGATGCCTTCAAGCTCTGGTTGTCGATCGCGACCAGTGGTTCGAGGGCGTTCAACTGCGCGTCGCCGAAGATTGTCCACCACTCGCCGCGCAGCTTCGTTTCGGCGGGCGTTGCGACCTTCCAGGCGCCATCTTCCTTGAACGAGGGCGCAAGGGGTGCTGCTGGTCTAACGTACTTCGGCCCCACCATACACCCCGTCAGCGTGGCAACACCGACGGCCATCAGCGCCGCCGCCATATTCGGAAGCCGAACCATCTTTTTCATCATCCTCATGCCGATCTGCCCCGCCTCATCCGTACCCCGCGGGTTGTTTGCTCGAAGCATCCAGGGAGCGTGTGATTGCTTTAGCATCACACGATAGGATGCCCTGAAGGAGACACATGAACCATTTCGCACGGCCTGCGTTCCTGCTACTTGCCTCAACAGTTTTATGGACGGCTGCAACAGGCTGCAAGACGCGCGCCTCGGCCACGCCGGAGAACTTCACCAAGGCTCTCAACACGTATTACCTCGAACGCCGCGAATGCCTCTTTCCGGATGCTCCGCGCTTTCCGTTCGAGACCGGTAACCCGGAGAAGACAAAGCAGATGGACTCGCTCGTAAAGGCGCAGCTCCTTACCGTCTCCCGTGAGATGGGCGGGCTTCACGCCAGCCGATATTCCCTGACGACGACGGGCGAACGTGCCGCCCCGCGCTTCTGCTATGGCCACCGCGCCGTCTCTGGCATCGACAGCTTTACCCCGCCTGCACAAGCCGCGAACGGCCTGCCTGAGACGCAGGTCTCGTATCGCTACGAGATGAAGGACGTACCCATCTGGGCGCGCACGCCCGAGGTTCAGGCAGCGTTTCCTGCCATGGCAACAGCCGTCACGACCGTCTCCACCGACAAAGCCACGCTCGCCGGAACGACTGCCGGCTGGCAAGTGCCTGACTGACCCATGTCGTACATCCTGACATTGCAACTCGATCCTGCCTCCCAGGCTCATTTCAACCACTTACGCGAGCAGCATTTTCCGCCTGCCCGCAACGTGATCGATGCCCACGTCACGCTCTTCCATACTCTCCCGGAGGAGCCTTTTATTGCCAAAGAGATCGCGTTGACCGCAGCCTCGTGGGACCCGTTCACCGTGAACGTAAGCGGTCTTCGTTCGCTCGGCAAGGGCGTCGCCTATACCCTTGAAAGCTCCCTCCTACTCACCTTGCATGGGCGTCTGGCGGCGGCCTTTGCCGAACATCTTAGCCCACAGGACCGCCAAAAGTTTCAACCGCACATCGTCGTTCAAAACAAGAGCACCTCCGAAGCAGCCAGAACCTTGCTGCGAGACCTCCGTGCCTGCTTCGTTCCTCGCGATCTTAGGGGCGACGGACTAACGCTTTGGCACTACCGCAATGGGCCGTGGGAGCTGGCGCGCTCCTTCTCCTTCTCCTTCTCAAAGACCGCTTGAAGCGTGCGCCGCGATCCTCGCGTCCCGTATCAGATCGGGCAGCCCCACACCGCGATAGCCGTTGCCCAGCAGCCATAAGGGGCCGAGCGTTGTTACCTGCGCATCGAGCTCAGCAAGGCGCTCTCCGTGTCCCACTGCGTACTGCGGCAACGAACGCGGCCATCGCCGTACCACTGTAACGACCGGTTTTGGCAGAGGGCCAAGCAGCCCCTGCAGCTGAGACAAGGCCAGGGCAATCACGCGTTCGTTCCCTGCGGCCAGTAACCGCTCCCCAGCTTCGCCACCAAAGAACGCGCGCAGCAGACGCCCGCCCGCCGGCGTACGGCCTTCGAACTTCTGGTCTACAAACGTCGCAGCCAGCAGCGTGTCCTCGCCCGTTACCGGCGGCACCAGAAAGCCAAAGCCTGGCGGAAGATCAAACCGCTCTGCGAACCCGAACGCAACGACCACGGCGGAGCTCGCGTCCATCTCCATAAGCCGCGCAAGGTCCCGGTCCACACTTCCTAGAAGTGCGCTCGCGACGTGCAATGGCGTGGCAAGCAGCACAGCATGGAAGGATTCTCCGTGGACCAACCAGCCCTTACCGCTCGGCACCAGCGAGTCGACAGGTGTCCGTAGCCGCAAACACTGCCGCGGCAGCCTCTTGGCCATCGCGTCGACCAGCGTTCCGACACCTTTGCGCAACGACGTGAACACCGGCGTGTTCTTCGTCTCCCTTGCCTGAACACCCACGATGAGCGATCCGAACTGCCGCTCCAGCGCCACGAATGGAGCCATCACGGCCCGAACGCTTAATGTTTCGACGTCACCGCCAAACACCCCGCTCAGCAGAGGTCTGCCCACCGTGTCGAGCACCTCGTCGCCAAAGTGCCGCCGGACGAAGGAGGCTACACTCTCATCGCAGACGGGAGCGGTTGCCCGCAGCTCCTCCGCCCGCCCGACCTCTGCCCGAAACGCTTCCTTGGCTGTCTCGCTGAAGAGCGGCGAAGCATCCACCGCATCGAGGTTGGCAGGAACCATCATCCGCATCCCATCCGGCATCGCCACCAGCTTGCCGCCGTGCAGGATATACGTCTTGCGCGTGTCGTCGTTCGAGGGGATCACCTCGCCAGCCAGTCCCAGCTCGTCGCACAGGGTCCGCGCCCATGGTTTTTCTGTCACCCAGGCGTCCGGTCCGCAATCGATGATGAAGCCCTGTTCGCAGACCGTTTCCACCACGCCGCCCAGCCGTCCTGTGGCTTCAAACAGCGTGAACTCGACCCCGGTGCGCGCCAGCTCCCAGGCTGCGGCAACCCCCGCGATCCCGCCGCCGATAACCGCGATACGCTTCGACGGCATGGAACTTACGCCATTGCTGCTGCGGGTGTCCGCTCGTCGATGTCGGCGGCAAAGGTGCCGAGTGCAACCTCAGCCACGGCCTGGATCAGCAGCGGCGAATCGTTCAGGCTCTCCGCCCGCCAAAGCTGCATCCCCAACTCGCGTGCCTGCTCCTTGAAGTCGATGTCGATGTCGTAGAGGATTTCCACGTGGTCGCAGAGGAACCCGACGGGCTGCAGGACGACACCCGTGTGCCCCGCATCGGCCAGTGCTTTCAGCGTGTCCTGCACAGATGGTCCAATCCACGGCGCGCCCGCGACGCCCTGGCTTTGAAATGCAAAATACCAGTCGCGCTCCGTCATGCCCACCGGGCGCAGCGCCTCGGCGATGGCGCGGGCGGTGTTCTTGCATTCGACAGGGTAAGGATCGGGCTCGGTCCGGCTCCCATAGTTCTGGATGCCGTCTACCGGTACAGGACCACCAGGTCTGGCAGAAGGGCTGGCGGGGTTAGAAACGATTCCTGACATAATCGTCCGGCAAGGAACGGAATGCGCCGTAAAGAGCACCGGGATGCGCTTGCCGATGACGGCGCATCCCTCCGCCCAGGCGGGCCAAAGGCGGTCGGCTAAGGCGTGCGCGAGCGTCGGGTTGGCCGCCCATCCGGCGACAAACTCGACCTCCATGTCGTGTGCAGCCTCCAGAAACACCTTGCGATACAGACCGACCGAGGTGCGCGAGTTCTGTGGGGCCAAACAGATCGCTTTCACCTTGCGTACCCCGTCCACCCGCATCTTGGCCACCACGTTGGCTATATACGGATGCCAGTTCCGCATCCCCACATACACGGGCTTATGGAGGGCTTCAGACAGCAAGCGGCCCTGCATCAGCGTCCATCGTGTCAGCGGCGGGCCTTCAGGAAGCGGCGTCTCCTGTAATCCGATCTCCGCGTAGCGATGCTGCAGCTCTTCGACCACCTCGTGCGGCAGCTTGCGGCCACCGGTTACCTTTTCCAGGTACTCGGCCATCTCGCTCAGCACATCAGGTGTTCCGTGGGCGAGCAGAAGGACCGCCTCGCCGTTGCTGTTCCACGCGTAATCGACGTTCATAGCTGAAACTCCTTCACCCACTGCACGACCTGTATGACGTTCTCCACCGGCGTACCCGGAACGATGCCGTGGCCGAGATTGAAGATGTGCCCTGGGTGTCCGGCGGCCTCGCGGAGCACACCATCGACACGTGCTTTCAAGACATCCTGTGGCGCAAAAAGGGTAATCGGGTCGAGATTTCCCTGCACGGCGCATCCCGTGCCAACAGCCTTCCAGCCCTCCCGGAGGGGGATGCGCCAGTCAAGGCCGATCACGTCCGCACCGGTCTCCCGCATGGCGGGCAGCAGCGAGGCGGTATCCACGCCGAAGTAGATCACTGGCACCCCCAGCGCCCGGACGCGGCGGACGAGCTCGGTCGTCGGCGGAAGGCAGTATTGCCGGTAGTCGGTTACGGAAAGCGCTCCCGCCCAACTATCGAAGATCTGGATGACGTCGGCTCCAGCCTCTACCTGTTGTGCGGCGTACTCTACCAGCACCGCGACGAGCTTCTCCATCAGCAGCGGCCAGGCCGCGGAGTTCGAGTACATCATCCGCTTGGCTTCGACGTAGTTGCGCGACGAACCGCCTTCGATCATGTAACTGGCAAGGGTGAATGGCGCGCCGCAGAACCCGATGATGCCGAGTTGATCGCCGTCCGCGCGCGGGGTGCCAAAGTGGCGGCCCACTTTCTCGATGGCCTGGGCCACGTAGCACAACTCGTTGGTCCGGTCGGTGCGAAGCGCTTGGACCTGCTCCAACGTGCGAACGGGCGTATGCACCTGCGGACCTTCGCCAGCCACAAACTCGAAGTCGAGTCCCATGGGTGTAAATGGCAGCAGGAGATCGGCAAAGATGATAGCGGCATCCACGTTCAACCGCTCAGCGGCGGTAATCGTCACCTCGGCTGCGATCTCGGGCGTCCGGCAGATGTCCAACAGCGAGTGGTGCTTGCGGACAGCCATATACTCCGGCATATACCGGCCCGCCTGACGAAGAAACCAGACCGGGGTGCGGTCTACCGGGTAGCGAAGGCAAGCGCGGATGAAGCGGCTTCCGGTCCTTACCGGTTCGGCGACGGCAAGGCTGGTGGGAGAAGGCTGTGGCACGCTTCAAGCCTAGCACTCGGCGGCCAGGCTGTTTGTGTGCGCTGAAGGTGAGCCATCACTGCCGGAAGGCCTTCAGCCGCAGGTGGTAGACCACGCCGACACTGACGCTCTGCGGCGTAAACGTAATCGGCGGATCGAAGCCGAGGTCCCACGACTGGTGCCCATAGTCCGCCAGCAAGGACCACCTCGGCAGGATGTCGTAGGTCAGGCCACCGCCGTAGACGTAAAGAAAGGAGCTGTCGGAGGCGTAGACATAGCCAGGCTCGAGCGGCGCGGGAGGGCTGAACAGGATGGTGCCGCCGCCGACAAGAAAGTCTCCGTACGGATGCAGCCCGTGCCAGTTGTAAGCGACCTTGAGGCCGCCCTGAATGCTGCGTTCTGCCACAGGTGTTCCGGGCGTGTCCGTGCCGCGCACTTCAAGCGACGGCGTGATCCTGCCGCTCAGGCGAGGAAAGTATTTGTACAGCGAAAAATCGACGCCGGCCATGCCGCCGTACTTCCGGTCAGGGCCGTAGAAGGCTGTGTTCGTATCGGAGAATGCGCCGAAGACATCAATCCCCGCGGTGCGCGTCGCGGTCTGGCGAGATTGGCCCATGAGGGCGGAAGCCAGCAAGCCGGCACATACGGTGTAGAGCGTAAGTCTCTGGATACAATGTAGCGCTCGCATGGATCTCCCTGGGCCGGAGGTAAGGTTACTTCCGAGAGTGTACGACGTTCTCAGAGGAGCATATCGGCTGAGCGTCAGGAAGGGGTTATGTTTACCGGTTCAAGCTTCGACTCGGCAGGTGAACTCTTCTATGACAGGATTGGTCAGTACCTCGCGGGCGATGCGCTCAACCTCTGTCTGCGCGTCCGCCTGGGAGAGCGTGTCTTCGAGCGAAAGGACGAAGTACTTGCCCTGACGGACATCGGCTACTCCCTTGTAGTCCATGCGACGCAGCGCATCGGCAACGGTCTTGCCCTGGGCATCCAGCACAGTGCGCTTCAGGGTAACGTAGACATGGGCTTTCATTGGCTCCGATTATAATCGTCTCGACGGAGCCCTTGCGAACACCCTGGAGCTGCGCGACGCCATTCACCCAGCACGAAGACAAAGAGAGATTCCTACCTGTATGCCCAATTATCTGGAGTTGCCTGTTGGCGCAAAGTCGCCCGAAGTGATCAACTGCGTCATTGAGATTCCTTCCGAGGGGATCAGCAAGTACGAGTACGACAAGGATCTGCACGTCTTCCGGCTGGACCGGAACCTGTACTCGCCGGTGCACTACCCGGGCGACTACGGCTTCATTCCCAGTACGCTGGGCGACGACGGCGATCCACTCGACGTATTGGTGCTGGTCGATACGCCGAGCTTTCCCGGTTGCGTAATGGAGGTCCGACCCATCGGCCTGCTCGATATGCTTGATCAGGGTTTGGGCGATGAAAAGGTGCTCTGCGTCGGCAAAGGCAATCCCCGGTACAAGGACGTTTGGAACTACTCGGAGATTTACCCGCATATGCTGAAGGAGATCACTCACTTCTTTGCCATCTACAAGGATCTCGAAGGCAAGCGCGTCGAAGTGAAGGGCTGGCGCGACGCGTCGTTCGCTCGTACCAAGGTGGTGGAGGCGCAGGAGCGGTTTATCCAAAACAAGATCAACCCGGAAGCGAAGCCCGTGCCGATCGTCGATGCGCTTGTAGAGCGGCGGCAATCGTCGGAGTAGGCTTCACCGTCCAACGCGGTTGCGCCTGTGCCGTGCGGTCAGGTAGAAGACTGGACCGGCCGCAGCGACCACAGCCGCGAACATGAGTGCGTTGAGTCCGGCGACGCGCTCGGTGCGAGCATTGTAGATGGCATAGCCGATCAACAGCGCGGGGCCGACACCGGCAAGGATCGCCCCAAGCAAACCTCCAGGAACACGGAAGGGCCTTGGGAGCGCGGGTTCGAGGAGACGCAGCGCAATCAGGGCGACGAACTCCAGCATGAGCGCACCGCCGTAAAGAACCAAATCGATGGAGATGAGGCGCTCGAAGGAGAAGTTGAGGGCGAGCGCCCAGGCAGTGCTACAGAGCAGCACAGAAAGCCACGGGACACCTTTGGCAGTGGTGCGGGTGAGGGCCACGGGCAGCAGGCCTTCTTTGGCCAGTGCATACGG
Source organism: Acidobacteriaceae bacterium (assembly GCA_965215415.1). Classification (GTDB taxonomy): domain Bacteria; phylum Acidobacteriota; class Terriglobia; order Terriglobales; family Acidobacteriaceae; genus Edaphobacter. Next base: position 310,612 of record CBDCDQ010000009.1, read on the forward strand.
CACGCGAGTGTAGCTCAGGGTAAGGGCGTTGAACATACCAAAGCCGTTCAGGGTACCTCCCAGCACGACGGCCAGGGCCAGCACAGGGCCGCCGATCAGGCTCGCGGCGTCGGTCCAGGCACCGGTCGAGAAGCGGTCGGCAGGGATTCCGGCCAAAGCGACGGCAGCCAGCGGCAGGATGTAGGTAGTCGCTACCAGCGCAGCGGCGATGAGCATGGCTCGTGGGTAGTTCTTCTGGGGACGGTCGACTTCCTGCGCCACGGTGGAGGCGTTATCCCACCCCATGTAGTTCCACAGAGCGATTGAAACGGCTCCGCCCAGATCGCGAGTAGTCCTGCTCCCGGTGACGGAGAGGGCCAGCGCATGATGTGTCAGCGTGCCCCAAAGGGCGGCGGCGATCAACACGGCGAATGGCGCAAGCAGTGCGCAGAACATCACGACCGATCCTTCGCCCACCGCGCGCGCACCCCGGAGGTTCCAGGCGGCGCAGGCGAGAACGACCGCCAGTGCCCAGAGCGTGCCGCGATACCCGGCCGTCCACGTGGGGGCGATGCGTCCCAGATACAAGACAAAGGTGACCGGGTAGATGGCCATGTCAAAGATCGACGCAGTGAGCGAGAGCCACGCCTCCTGAAAGCCCCAGAAGCGTCCCAGGCCGCGCGCGACCCAGCGGTAGTATCCGCCGTCCTCCGGAATGGCCGAAGCGAGTTCACCTACCATCAGCGAGGTCGGCACGCTCCAGACCAGCGGGATCAGCACGAGCAGCAGCAGCGCGCGGGTGTAACCAGCCTTTCCGATGATGTCTTCCAGACCGTAGGGGCCGCCAGAAACCATGAAGTAAGTCGCCCCAATCAGGGGAAAGAGGCGCAGCTTCTTCGCGGCAATGTGGGTGGCTAAGGGCAGTGGAAGGCTCCAAGGTGAAGGGGTACGGGACGGTACAGGGACAAATCTACCGCAAAGCGCTACCTCGTGGTGTGCGGCGGAGCAGTGTCCGGGCTATAATCGGGCTGTTACCCTGCCGGCTCGCTGATGGGAGCGGCTAAGGGGAAGTGCGGAGGGTTGGCCGAGTGGCTGAAGGCGGCGGTTTGCTAAACCGTTATAGGACCAAAAGTTCTATCGGGGGTTCGAATCCCCCATCCTCCGCCAGTGATCTCCTCACTGGCGTTCCTTCAATCGAAACAGTTCATACCCGACCGAGGGCCGTTGAGGATCGGATTGGTAGCTCGACGCCACGGTGTAGCGGTCTTGGAGAAACTGGTGAAAGGCCGGCCACCGGCTTAGTTGATCGTAACCAAAGGTGTCGCTCGGCCAATTCTGCGCACTGAGCACGATAAGCTTCGGTGGTTTGGCGGTTATCTCCCCAAGAAAGCGCGCCTGGAGCTGCCTGGTAAGCTTCGTATCCCGAACAGGAAACAAAGGGAAGTCATAGAGAAAGCCTGTGGCTTGAACAAGCTGCATGCGATACAGGGCGTTGATGCACCCGCCCAGAGCCATATCAAGACACTGCACCCTGCCTGAAAGTTGCGGTTCGCCAAAGTGCCGTAGGTCCTGCTGGAGATGAGTCAGGGTGTCCATCGGGTACACGTTCGCGCGCTCAACCTGCAGGGCCCGGCTGCAAACCCCAAGTGTTCCCCCTACGAGCAAGGCAGCTGCGGCATACCGAACGGCTGGCAGACGTCCTCGCAGCGCCGTAGCAACCTCGCACATGAACCAGACAAACAGAAAGGCAAGAGCCGTGTACCGGTGGTACGTCCAGCCCTTTCGCTGCAGGAAGAAGAAGGCAAAACCCAGCAAGGTTCCTGCAAGGAGGAACAACGACGGGGAGGATCGCCACGAACGATTGACAAGAAACAGCGCAACGCCGCCCGCAGCGAACGGAAGAATGGAGCGCGGCAGGGCAAGATGCAGCAGCACTGGCAGGCTGAGCGCCTGGAGACCGGCGTAGTAGGCCACAATCCCCCGTAGGGTCGCAAGGAACTCGCGCCAGACACCCCAATGAGCCAGAAACAAAGCCGTAGCCAGACTCGGCGGCACGACCCCGGCGAGTGACCAGAGAATGGGCGGCAGCAGCGGTTCTCCCTTCCGCCAGCGCAGGAACAGGACCGCCCCGAGCAGAAGAAAGGGTGTCACAATCGCGAGCGGCTTGATGGTGGTAGCGGCGGCACAAAGACACGTCGCCAGTGCCATCCACGCGTTGGATCTTCCACGTCTTGTCTCCAGGGTGGCCGCAAAGGCGAGCAGCAGCAAGACGGCAATGACCCAATCGCGTTGACCGAGGTCCCAGGCACCGTCGCTGAGATGGAGGAGGTACGCCAAGCCTCCGCCTGTGCCACCCGCCCAGTGGCGGTCCGGTCCGGCGATCCACGCTCCCGCAAGAATGGCTGTCAGGCCGGTGAACATATCCCAGGCGAACCAGCCGTGCGCTTCGCCGCCAAACGTGTGCATGACGACCCACTCCTGCATATAGCTGCCGGGCATGTTGATCTCGACCAGATCGCGGTACGGAGCGAAGCCGTGAGCCATCAGAAAGACGACGTAGTGCATGAGAGGCGCGTCATGAACAAGCGGCCAGCGACTGGCTACCATCAGCCCGTACGCCACGGCGGAGAGGACGGCGGCGGCACAAGCCATCTCCAGCAGCCGCCAAACGCCTGCAGGAAATCGCTCTGCATCCCTGGCCAGAGTACGAGCAGCAACTTCGGCGGGTTGGTCGCGAAGTGGTTCCATGCTCTAAGATAGCCCGTATGGCGGCTGAAGCTCTCCGGGCGGTAAAAGCATTACTGTGTCCGACCTGCCGCAAGGTGGTTCTGGCGGACGGCGCAGACTTTCCATTCTGCTCCGACCGGTGCCGCATCCTGGATTTGGGTAAGTGGGCCAGCGGGGACTACAAGGTGTCGTCACCGATCCAAGATCCTGACCTTCTCGAAGAGCTGGCGCGATCGAGTTCCCACAAGCGGCGGACGGACAATGCCGATTAGCCGAAGGGCGAGCCATCTGCACACCACGCTGGCGGCGTGACCGCACTGCCGGTCGTGGTGCTCATGATAGGACGGGCCGTCTATCGGCCCGACAGGCGCTATGCCAGCTCCTCGGTGACCGGACAATCTATCTCCGCTGCGGGTGTGCCGCTCTTCAGCTTGGAACTCGTAACCAGGTACACCGCGATCAAGATAGCCCCCATGCCGGCATACTCAATGCCGGACATCCGTTCCCCGAGAAAGATCGACCCCAGAATCACGGCAATCGCCGGGTTCACATAGGCATACGTCGCTACCTTCGCCACCGGAACGTGGTCGAGTAAATAGATATAAGCCGTATACCCCACCAACGACCCAAACGTCACCAGGTAAACGATCGAGCTCCAGGCCTGCAAGCCCCAGTGGCTTCCGCGATAGCCGCCGTTCAGGCTCATCATGCCGAAGTTGAACATTCCGGCGAAGAGCATCTCCCATCCCGCGGCCACGAACGGGCTGACTGCCAGCTTCGAGCGCCGCGACAGGATCGAACCTGCCGTCCAGCAGAGCGCGCCCCCGAGCGCTACGGCCATGCCGATCAGTTGCCGCGTGTCTCCGTGCAGCCCCTCGCGCAGCCCCGGTGAGACCAGAACGCCCAATCCAACCAGGCCGATCGCCACTCCGGTCCATCCTTTACCGCTCAGACGCTCTCCCTGAGGCAGCATCATCTCACAGAGGGCCACATACAGCGGCACCACCGCGATCAGCAGAGAAGTCAGCCCGCTCGGCAGGAACTGCTCACACCAGACGACGGCGGTGTTGCCGCAGCCGAGCATCAAGGTGCCGATTGCCGCCAGCAACCCCAGCTCTCGCCAGCCGACTCGCACCGTTCTTCCTCGCAGCGCGCATGCGGTCAGCATGAGCGGGCCAGAGATAAGAAAGCGCGTGCTCGCCAGCACAAATGGCGGCAACACCTCCACGCCGAAGCGGATCGCCAGGTAGGTGGACCCCCAAAACAGGTACACGCATCCAAACGCGATCAACACACGGGTTTTGAGCCGCGCTGCGTCGCTTGCACTGGTTGACATACCTTCAGGTTACCGCGCGAGCGAGCAGGATAACCGCGATGTCTTACCGAGGCCTCATACTGAAGAGGCCTGCCGCGCCCGGTCTATTTGTGCCTCGCGCGCATCCAATAGCCTCGAAGTGACCATGGCATCTATCGCTTTACGTAGCCCGGAGCCGTTCCCGCCGCCATCTCCCGACGGCCAGCGCCTGCGTGACAGCCACGGCCGCCTCCTGACCGATCTCCGCGTCTCCGTCACGGATCGCTGTAACTATCGTTGCGTCTATTGCCGCACGGGAACTGAGGGAGCGGTCGTCTCCGAGTTGCCGATGGCCGGCTACCTCCACATGATGCGCCTCTTCGTTTCACTCGGAATTGAAAAGATTCGCCTGACCGGAGGCGAACCCCTGCTCCGTGCCGGCCTTGTAGACCTGGTTCGCGAGCTCGCCCGCCTGCGCTCTCCCTTTACCGGTGCTCCGCTCGACCTCGCCCTTACCACCAATGGCCATCTTCTGGAAGGCCTCGCCCGGCCCCTTCGCGACGCCGGTCTCACCCGCGTCACCGTCAGCATGGACGCCGTGGACGCCGCTACCTTCTCTGCGATCACCCGCGTCCCGCGCTCGTTGGACAAGGTCCTTCGTGGCGTCCGTGCAGCGCAGGCTGCCGGTTTGGGCCCCCTCAAGGTGAATTGCGTCCTGCTCCGCGGCTTCAATGACGACCAGATTGAAGCCTTTGCTGACTTCTCCCGCGCCGAAGGCGTGATCGTTCGCTTCATCGAATGGATGCCTCTCGAAGAACCCTCATCGGGTGCCGGTGCGCGAAGCTGGAAGCCCGAATCTGTCGTGACCCTCGAGGAGATTGTGCGCCGCCTCCATGCATACCGGCCCCTCGTTCGTCTTCCCGCCAACGCCGCCTCTGAGACCGCGCAGCGCTTTACCTTCGACGACGGTCTTGGAGAGATCGGCATCATCGCTCCCGTATCACGCCCGTTCTGCGGACAGTGCAGCCGCATACGTCTGACCTCTGACGGCAAAATCCGCACCTGCCTCTTCTCCCAAACCGATCATGACCTTTACGGCGAACTTACCCGTGGTGCAGAGAGCGCGTCCGGCAGATCGGACGACACACTTCGGAACTACATACGGCGGACCATTCAGCAGAAGGAAGCGCGTCATCATATCGGCGAGCCCGGCTTCCTTAAGCCTTCGCGGAGCATGGTGCAGATCGGCGGCTAGTTACTTTAGCCGTGTCCCATCCGAAATACCTGCTCAAACGTCACCTTTCGTGACATGATTTGGAGTGCAGCGGCTTTCGTGAGGCGGTACAGAGGAGGCCCCGTGAAGGGCAGCTTGAAAGACAAGCGTTCCTACGAGATCATCGACAGCCGGCAGATGGACAACCTCCGCATCTTTCACGACGTGGCTCGCTCTTTAACGACCAGCCTGCAGCTTGAAGAGATTCTTGGTGCCATCATGCACAAGATGACGCAGTTCTTCGGTCCGGAGCGCTGGTCGCTGTTAATGGTCGACCCCGAAACGGATGAGCTCTTCTACGCCATCGCTCTCGGCGAAGACATGGAAGCGCTTCGGCACCTCCGCATTCCCATGGGCGAGGGCGTCTCCGGCTGGGTGGCGGCGACTGGTAATCCGCTTATCGTTCCTGACGTCACGCTCGACCCCCATTGGGCTTCCTTTGCGCGGAACCATGCTGACCTCAACATCCAATCGATCGCCTGTGTGCCCATCCGTTCCGAAAACCGGACGCTCGGCGTCATTCAACTGCTCAACAGCAAGATGGACCTCCTGTCGGAGTACTCCGTTTCCTTTTTGCGCATTCTCTGCGATTACGCAGCCATCGCCATCCGCAACAGCCGTTCACTCAAGCGCATTCAGCAACTTACGATCACAGACGATTGCACCGGGCTCTTCAACTCACGGCACCTTTACGAGTTGCTGGACGAGCAGGTCGCCTCGACCGGCCCCTTGCGGAAAGCCTCGTTCAGCCTCGTCTTCCTCGATCTGGATCACTTCAAGAACGTCAATGACACACACGGGCACCTCCAGGGCACACGTCTGCTGGCGGAGATTGCCGCGCTCCTGAAGCGTTGCCTCGGCCCTGACAACCCGGTCTTTCGCTATGGGGGCGATGAGTTCGTGGCTTTGTTGCCCCGCACGACGAAGCCTGCCGCCACCACGCTTGTGATGGGTCTATGCGAGCAATTGCGCAAGGCCCGCTTCCTCGAGAGCGAAGGTCTGTCACTGAACGTGCTCGGCAGCTTCGGCCTTGCCACCTTTCCTGAGGATGGGGACACCGTCTCCGCCATACTGCGTTCTGCCGACACGATGATGTATGAAGCAAAGAATGCCACCCGCAACAACGTCGCCGTCGCTGGGATGGGCCTGGTGATGGATCGTGTTCCGGACCGGGTGCCCGATCGGAAGACGGACCGGCCGGCATCTGAAATCCGTTCCGACATCCGGGTGACAGAGATGAAGCGAGCCGCCAGCGCCTAGCGGTCACTCCGGCCGGCGCCGCTCCAGAGACCCGGGCTTTCTCGGCTCGGGCTTCAACGCATCCTTGTTCTCGGGCGCAGTCGGATGTACTCCAAAGTCCCACACTCCCAGGTTGACCTCGCGCGGGGAGATCACCTCTACCAGAGCATATTCGCCAAAGCTCAACGGCGCGCGCGGGGTCAGCCTGACCCATTGGCCTCCCGGTAGTGTCTCGGCCAGTGTATCGATCACGTCCTCCTGCTGCTTGACCTCGCCGCCCCGCCCTACCTGAATGCTCGCGACCACGCGTGCGCCCTGCCGGACATCCACCCGCACAATGACATACTGGCTGTCGTTATGCCCGCGCACCTGGTTGATCCCGGCAGTGGAAGCGCCGTGGGTATCGACCGTCAACGATGCGCCGCCCGCGCGGATGCCCGACTCGTCGTTCGCCCGCAGATACAGCACCGGCTGGTTGACGTGCAGTTGTGCGTCCGCTTTTTCGCCCCGCAGCAGTACCATCTGGTGCGCACTTGCCATCGGGTTCAGCGCACCTTTGAGGATGTTGTGCGAGGTTGTTGTGTTCAGGTCTCCTGAAGTTTGCGGCAACGGCACCAGCTCTTCCGTTCCGCGAAAGATATCGAGCGCTACCACACTGTTCTGCTCTGGCAGCCGCAGATTGGGTGCGACCTCCGGGCTAAGTGCCCGCCGCTCCGCTTCTTCCTTCAGCAGATCAGGATCGATGGCCGGCGCGGGAGCCTGCCCCTGGTCGTCCCGTGCCGGCGCCGTATGCTGCATCTCCCAGCGTCGTGTCGCCTCGAAATCTACGAGTGCGGCTGGGATCTCCTCTTCGGTGCCGCCCCGCTCTGCGCTCACCATCAGGACCCGGTCACCCTTGATCCGGTAGCTCATCACTACCTGGTAGCTGCCGTCCTTCAGAATAAGACGCGTTCGGTGGGGTGCGACAGGAGAACCGCCTTCCGGCACAAGCGGCCGCGACGTCTGTGCCGTCAACGCGCACCACGGCAGCAGGAGCCAGACAACAAATCGCGCACCATCTAACCTTCTATCTCGTTCCATCGTCCAAAAGTCGAGTCCCACTGACTAGACGTGCTCACCCCGAAGAGGGAGAGCCGTATACGCACACTGAGGGTCCAGTTTAGAATCGAAGCACCCCGGCAGCCAACTTGCCTCGCACTTATGCCCAGCTTTTCTCAACACGACGCCTCTCTCCCGCTTCGGTGCTTCCGCCCAAGCTGGATAGCCGTCGTCACGCTCCTGCTGATCGCGTTGATGAGCACGGTGCAGGTTTGCCACACGCACGATCTGCTGCCCAGCCAGGCTGACTCCCACAGCAGCCAGCCACATCCAGATGCCGCACCGGATCATTGCCCCCTCTGCGTGGCGATGCACTCTGCCCTTCCCGCAGACATCCAGACTGCGCCCGATTCAGTCGCCACTGTGCAGCAGCTCGACTCCGTAGCGGCCGACGCACAACGGCTCTTCCGCTGGCGTTTCCAACTCGCGAGCCGCCCGCCGCCCGCCGGGCTCTCAACCTGGCCGCCGGTTCGTTCGCGTTTATAAAGCCGCACCCCTGCCTCTTCAGCACGTGCTCTCGGGCCTCCGCTTTTTGAGAGGCACGATGAGCTCGACAGGAGTTCCGTCTATGCACCGCTTCAAGTCCATCTTCCTTTTTCCCTTGCTCCTTCTCTCCGCACTGGCATGCGCTCAGGGCACCTCCGGCAGCGTCTCCGGCACCGTGACGGACAAGACCGGCGCACTCGTTTCCGGAGCGAGTGTTCGCATCCTCAGCTCGGCCACGGGCTATACCCGCATCACCGCGACGGACGCGAATGGTCAATATCGCTTCTTCAACGTCCCGTTCAATCCTTATCGCGTCTCAGTCGCGGCTGCGGGTTTCCAGCCGTCTACCATTGGCGTCGACGTCAACTCGGTCGTTCCGGTCGCCTCGCTTGTAAAGCTCGACATCGCAGGGAGCGATACTACCGTCTCGGTGGTCGACAATGGTTCCGAGTTGGTTGAGAACGATGCCACCTTCCACACGGACGTCGATCGCGCTACGATCGACAAGCTTCCCCTCGAAAGCGCGTCGTCCACACTCAGCTCGCTGATCACACTTTCGTCCCCGGGCGTGGCGGCTGACTCGAACGGCCTCTTCCACGGCCTTGGCGACCACGCCGAAAACTCGTTTTCCGTCGATGGCCAGCCAATTACCGATCAGCAGAGCAAGGTTTTCTCAAACCAGCTGCCGTCCGAAGCGGTCCAGTCGCTCAGCGTGATCGACGGCGCACCACCAGCCGAGTACGGCGATAAGACCTCGCTTGTGATCGTCGTCACAACGCGCTCCGGCCAGGGGGTCACGAAACCTGCGGGGAGCGTGAACTTCGCCTATGGTACCTTCGGGTCGGTCAACGCCGGTGCCCAGCTCGCCTATGGTGGCAATCACTGGGGCAACTTCGTCTCAGCCAGCGGCCTTAACACCGGTCGCTTCCTCGACCCCAACGAGTTCCAGGTCTTCCACGACAAAGGCAACGAGCTCAACTTCTTCGATCGCGTCGACTTCCAGTTCAATGCAAGCAACACCATCCACACGAACCTGCAGTACACCCGGTCCTGGTTCCAGACGCCGAATGCGTACGACAACCTGAACGCCGGCGTGGTTGACCCGCTTCGAGGCAATCCTGTGGGCCAGACCGATCAGCGCGCCAAGATCGAGACTTTCGATATCGCGCCCACCTACACCCGCGTGCTCAACACCTACGCCGTTCTGAACTTCGGCCCTTATGTCCGCCGCGACGGCTTCAACTACTACCCCAGCAAGAATGCCTTCGCCGACTTTGGCCCACTCCAGCGGGAGACCGTCGCCCAGCAGCGCAGCCTCCTCAATGCCGGAGTCCATTCCGATGTTTCCTACGTCCGGGGCATCCACAACATCAAGGTCGGCGGCAACTACGGGCAGACCTTTCTCCGCGAAAACGACACCATCGGCCTCGTCGACCCTTCCTTGAACGATCCCACAAGCCCATCGTTCAACCCCGTTCTTGCGCCCTACGATCTGACCCGCGGCGGCGGCACCTACACCTTCCACGGCCAGACGGATGTAAAGCAGCTCTCTTTCTACGGGCAGGACCAGCTCACCGCCGGTCCCTGGCTGTTCAACGTAGGCCTCCGTGGCGACTTTTATAACGGACTGGCGATTCAGCGGCAGGCCGAACCCCGCCTTGGTCTTTCTTACAGCATCAGGAAGACCAATACCGTCCTCCGCCTCTCCTACGCGCGCGCTCAGGAGACGCCCTTTAACGAAAACCTCGTCCTCTCCGTCAAAGGCTGCTACGATCCGGTCATCCAAGGGGTCTTCCAGACGCTTGGTTCCTGCGTGCCTGCCCCTTTCAATCCCGGTATGCGGAACGAGTTCCACGCCGGGCTTCAGCAGGCCTTCGGCAAGCACCTTGTCTTCTCCGGCGACTACATCTGGAAGTACACCCGGAATGCCTACGACTTTTCCGTCCTCGGCTCGACTCCCATTACCTTTCCAGTTGAGTGGCACAACTCGAAAATTCCTGGCTTTGCCCTTCGCGTCTCCGTGCCTGAGACTCGCGGGCTCAGCGCCTACGTCGTGATGTCGTCGGTAGCCGCGCGCTTCTTCAACCCTCAGGTCGGGGGCGTGGGCGCAACCCCTGGCACCCTCGGGTCCAACCTGCCCTTCCGCATCGATCACGACGAAAAATACAACCAGACCTCGCACCTCCAGTACAGTCTTCCGTTCCGCCGGTCCATGTGGCTTGGGGTGAACTGGCGCTACGACAGCGGCCTCACGGCGGGTGCCGTTCCCTGCTACAACCCTGCTGGCGCAAACAGCCTCTGCACGGGCACGTCCGTCACCCTCGCCAACGGCCAGCCCGGTGTGGACCTGAGTGGCCTTACCTTCGACCAACAGTTCCAGGCAGGTCTTACCTGCGACGGGGTCAAAGCCACTCCCACCAGCGGCTTCACCTCATGCGATGTCCCGGGATTTACCTCCCAGCTCGTCTCCATCCCTCGCCCAAACGCCGAAGATGACGACAGGAATCCGCCACGCATCGCCGCGCGCAGTCTCTTCGATCTTGCCGTAGGCGACGACAACCTTTTTCGCGGCGATAAGCACCGGATCGGCCTGCGCGCTACAGCAGTCAATCTGTCCAACAAGTACGCTCTCTACAACTTCCTTTCCACCTTCTCCGGCACCCACTACGTCACGCCGCGCACGGTGACAGGGGAGCTTACCTACAACTTCTAAAACGACACGTTGCGGCCGTTGCCATTCTGATTGCTATCTTCCAAAAAAATCTGCGTTCGAGGTGACCCACGTCTGCGCCTCTGAGGCGTGGGCTCTCCGTCGATGCACGGTGCGCAATCGTAGTGTCGCTTATCGCCCGACTAAAACGCGGCAATCTGCGATTGCTCCATTGTGTGTCGTTCCCGAAGAAGATCTACCTCCGCACAGCCCATGATCCAAGGAGTCTCTCATCCATCGTCCGTCCCTTACCCATCTTCATCCCCACACCGACCTGCTTGGCGCGGCCGCCTCTACCCTCTGCCTGCTCCACTGCCTGCTCACACCGCTGGCCATCGGCATCTTTCCCGCAGCTGCGCAGTACCTGCCCGGCGACGCTTCGTTGCATCGCCTGCTCGCCGCCGCCATCCTGATCCTGGGCGTGGCCGCCTTCATCCCTGGCTATCGTCTGCATCGCCGCCAGGCCCTGCTAGCCCCGATTCTGACAGGCATCGTGCTGATCGTCGCTGTCGCCTGTGTGGGCGAGACACTTCCCGGCATTGTCGAACTCGCAGGGAGCGTCACCGGCTCCGTGCTGCTGGTAAGTGCGCATCTGCTCAACCGCAGCTTCTGTAAACAATGTCGCACCTGTTCGGAAGCCGAAGGAGCGTGCGCCACGACAGACTTCCGCTAGGCATCCTCTTCCGTCCGGTTCAAAAGACCCGACAGCGTCTCCTTATGCCTGGGTTCCGCATCCACCGTCCGTCTTGGGTCGGGGAGCACCCGTTGCGGCGGAGGTGTGCCTACTCGCGCCCGCGCGTTCGCCTTAACGGCCTTCACCACCGAAAACACGCTCTTCTTGCCCTTCTTCATCGCGCTCTTCCTCCTGACCAGTCGCCCAGCGTATCGTTATAACGATACGCGCCGCATCTTATAGTGGCGGCCAGACGACAGGACGCGAGGCCTCGATGGAAGAACGTGACTTTTTCGACGAAAAGCAGGAGCAGCGCACCCATACCCTAAGCTGTCCCCACTGCGGCCAGCCAGGGGAGTACCAGATCGATTGGATCGTCCGGCGCAAGAAGGCCCAGCTGCCCCGTGGAGCCGACGACCGCGACAAGGCTCGTTTTGCCAAAGCGCAAAGCTATATGGTCCGCCGCGACGATCCTCTCGGCTGCAAAAACATCCGCTGCCGCAAGCGTTTCGACGTCACCGGCATCCAGTCCGTCGCTTTTATCTAGCAGGGGCGTCGGGCTTCTCTTGTTTGCTGTTTCGAAAGAAACTTGGGTTGTCCTTGACATTGGGTGTCCACCTTTGCGACAGCCGTGTTGTGGCTAAAGTGGTTCACCGAGTTACCGTATCCGCAAGCGGATCGGTCCCTTCGCCGTACTCGGCTCCACCACCGCACCCTTCTGCGTGATGACGATCTTGCCCGCCGCGACAAGCCGCCTCGCCGCCGCCCGCGCGGGCTCCATCAGCCCCTCCCAATCGCGCCGGGCGTCTTTGCCTCCCACCACCTTCGCAGCCTCCGACGGACAGATCGTCTTCTCCCGCCCGCGCTCAGCCAGCAGCTCCAGGATCGCCGTCTCCAAGGCGCGGTCCGCCTCTCCTGGCTTGTGCCCCCGGCAGTCGTCCGAGCAGTACCGGATCGCGTCCCAGTCGCGCTCCCACTTCTTGCGCCACGAGAACGCCCGTCCGCACGTCTGGCACAGCTTGTCCTTGTGCGGGGTGAGGCGGTCGGGTTTGCGCTTGCGGTCGGGCATGAATCAGGCCACTACAGGAGCGGTCGCCCTGATCCAGATCTTTGTTGTCCATATGAACAGAGCAAGTTCGCCAGCGACAATCAAGAAGGCCAGGATGTAATTTGGCCAGTGATGCCGGTATTGTTCATACATCTTCCAATAGGAAGTGGCGTCTGTTTGCGCCTTTGTCATGGCGGCTCCAAAGGCTGCCAATTCCTTGGATTCGGAGCCCGCACTCTCCTTACTAGCGAATTCAATCCCGTCAGAAGCTTGGAAGACCTTGGTGCGCGTGTCATACACGAAGTTGCGTAACTTGGATGTTTTCGAATCGAGTTGCGTACCGGTAAACACACCGTTGGAAAGCTGTAGATCGATGATGGAACGCACATAGCCAGGGCCCGACATTGGCACGTCGGTTTCGAAACCGGGGGCCTTTATATAACCGTCGTAAGTGTTACCGCTGCCAAGTTCGTACCCGTTGGGCAGTGTGACATACGGGTCGCCACTGAGACCACAGTCCTGATGAGCGAGGCGATTTGAAATGCTGACGTGGACGAGGAGCGCTACAGCGACCCACAGTAAAGCCAGGAAAGGGGCCGAAGCAATCTCGACAGCCAGCCGCCTCCGGTCAGGCACTTCTACAGCAGTCCGCCTCTTGGCCACCACGTAGAGGCATATAGAAGTGACAGTAGCCGTCAAGAAGCCAAAGCATCCCCCAAGTCAAGATCGTCATCACTACCGCGAACCCAGCCATCCGAAGAGTGTAACGCCTACTGCTTCGTCACGATCTTTATACTTGCCAGATGCCCGCCTTCCCGCCTCTCGAAGACCAGCTCGACCTCATCGCCAAGGGCGCCGCCGAGATCCTTCCGCTCGACGCCCTCAAGGAGCGGCTCGCCGCGTCCCTCGCCTCCGGCCGCCCGCTGCGCATCAAGGCCGGGTTTGATCCCACCGCGCCCGACCTCCACCTCGGCCACACGGTGCTGATCCGCAAGCTGCGCCACTTCCAGCAGCTCGGCCACACCGTCATCTTCCTCATTGGCGACTCGACCGCGCTGATCGGCGACCCCACCGGCCGCAACGTCACCCGCAAGCCGCTGACGCCGGAGCAGATCGCCGCCAACGCCGACACCTACAAGGCGCAGGTCTTCAAGATCCTCGACCCCGCGCTGACCGAGGTCCGCTACAACTCCGAGTGGCTCGACAAGCTCGGCTATTATGACATCGTCAAGCTGACCGCGCAGTTTACGGTCTCGCAGATGCTCGAGCGCGAAGACTTCCACAAGCGCTTCAAAGCCGAGCAGCCGATCTCCTGCCACGAACTGCTCTACCCCATGATGCAGGGCTACGACTCGGTCGCGCTCCAGTGCGATGTCGAGCTCGGCGGCACCGACCAGAAGTTCAACCTGATGCGCGGCCGCGACCTCCAGAAGCACTTCGGCCAGCCGCAGCAAAGCATTCTGATGATGCCCATCATCGAGGGCCTCGACGGCGTGCAGAAGATGTCGAAGTCGCTCGGCAACGCCATCGGCATCCACGAGGCCCCCGCCGAGATGTATGGCAAGCTCATGTCCATCTCCGACGAGCTGATGTGGCGCTACTGGACGCTGCTGACCGATCTCCGCGCCTCCGAGATCGAGCAGATGCGGGTCGATGTGGCGGGCGGCGCGCTCCATCCGATGCAGGCGAAGAAGAACCTGGCGCACCTCATCACAGCGGGCTTCCACACGGCGGAAGATGCAGATGCTGCCGCCGAGAACTGGGCTAAGCAGTTCCAGCAGCGACTGGTGCCTACAGACGTAAAAAAAAATACGATGGAGATGAACGCGTTTCTAACCATGTTTTCTACTCCTGATGCATTGCAACGATGGAGCATCTTTACTACTCAAAATGATCGAAGTACCCATTCTCCGGGGGGACCTATTCACTGGTCTTCCTGGGAAATTAAGATCAAAGACATTCTCGTTTATCTAGAGCTAGCCGAATCCAAATCCGACGCAGATCGCAAGATCAAAGCGAAATCTGTACGCCTCGACAATCAGGTATGGCTACATAATGGCTACTCCATCGATTCGAATAGGCTCTTGCGCATCAGAGCAGGAATGATCTTTACCATGGCTTTTCAAATAGGCAAGCGAGCAGCAGTCCTAGAAGTTACGTCTAGTCCAGGACTTTCAACTCCTTAGCCGGATGCTGGGTGCCCCATCTTCGGCGCGGTCTCATCGCGCCTAAGGTGGGCTGGTGAACAACGAAATTGACTTCCCCCCCCCACATCCCTAGCCTCACCCTATGAAGATCCTTATCATTGGTGGCGGCGGACGTGAGCACGCCCTCGTTTGGAAGCTCGCCCAGTCCCCGCACGTCACCGAAATACTCTGCGTCCCAGGCAACGGCGGCATCGCACAAGAAGCTCGCTGCCTTCCCCTCAATGTCGCCGACCTCGAAGCCACCCTCGCCCTCGTGGAAGCCGAGCAACCAGCCCTCACCATCGTCGGCCCCGAACTGCCCCTTTCCCTTGGCCTCGTCGACGCCCTCCAAGCCTGCGGCCACCGCGTCTTCGGCCCCACCCAGGCCGCCGCCCTTCTCGAAACCAGCAAATCCTTCGCCAAGCACTTCATGCAGACCAACGGCATCCCCACCGCCGCCTACACCCTCTGCCGTTCGCTTGCTGAAGTCCATGCCGCGCTCCCCAGCTTTCCTACGCCGGTGGTTGTCAAAGCCGACGGCCTAGCCTCCGGCAAAGGCGTCGTCATCGCGCAAACTCACGCCGAAGCCGCCGCCACCGCCGCGGCCATGTTCGACGGCAGCTTTCTTGGCGCGCCCGTCCCCGAGATCGTCCTCGAACAGTTCCTCACCGGCGAAGAACTCTCCTTTTTCGCGCTCTGCGACGGCACACGCGCCCTTCCGCTTGCCGCCGCGCAGGACCACAAGCGCATTGGCGAGGGCGACACCGGCCCCAACACTGGCGGCATGGGCGCCTACTCCACCCCCGCCCTGATGCCGCCCGCGCTCGAAGCCTGGCTCACCGCCCATGTCGCCCAGCCGGCCGTGGACGCCATGCGCGCCGCGGGAAAGCCCTTCACCGGCGTGCTCTTCTGCGGCATCATGATGGTCCCCGACGCAAACGGCCCCGTCCACTTCGACGGCCAGCCTGTCCAGCCGATGGTGCTCGAGTTCAACACGCGGTTTGGCGACCCCGAAACAGAAGCCATCCTGATGCGGCTCGACTGCGACCTCCTCCCTCTGCTCGAAGCCGCTGTCGATGGAAGCCTACCGGCCACTCCCATCCCCTTAAAGCCTGACTCCACTGCCTGCATCGTGGCCGCCAGCCCCGGCTACCCTGGCTCCTTTCGCACGGGTCTTGCCGTCACTGGCCTTTCTGCATCCTCCAGCCCATACTCCAAGGTCTTCCACGCGGGCACCGCCTCCGTTCACGGCCAGATATACACCGCTGGCGGACGCGTTCTCGCTGTCACCGCGCTCGCTCCTTCGCTCAGCGAAGCTCTAGCGCACGCCTATGCGAAACTCGGTTCGATCCACTTTGAAGGTATGCAATATCGCCGGGACATCGGCTTTCGCGCCCTTGAGCAACCACTGCGCTTATCGTCGACTTAGTCTTCGGCGACAAGACCCGAACCACCATTGTCTCCGCCTTCATGACTGCCGTGTTCATTACGCAGCAGGAGCAGCAACTTATATAAAGTTCGGACAAGTCTCCACACCGGCGGCACCGTATTTTGCGCTCTGCTCGTGCTCCATGTCATCGGTGCACTTGTTTATGTAACCAAGGCTTCGACGGGTTGGAGGATGGCGGAAGAGCATGGTGAGATCCCAGTGACCGGTGAGCTCGTTGCTCGGGAACACTGATTCTTGTCCGCCGGCAAACGCGGAGTGGACGTTTTAGGTTGCTTACAGCAGCAATTTCACTGATTGCTTCAGGACGATCTCGCACACTACTGGCTCCGAAGGCAAAGAGCCTGTTCGACGGGTAAACTAAGCTCAATGTCTTCCCACCAAAAGCGCGCCCTTGTCACCGGCGGCGCGGGCCTCATCGGCTCCCACATCGTCGACCTCCTCGTCCGCGAGGGCTGGACCGTCCGTATCCTCGACAACCTTGAGCCGCAGACGCATAAGCACGGCCGCCCCGAGTGGCTAAACCCGGCCGCCGAGTTCCGCCAGGGCAACGTGCAGGACTACGACACCATGCGCGCCGCCCTGACGGACATCGACGTCGTCTTCCACGAGGCGGCCTACGGCGGCTATATGCCCGAGATGGCCAAGTATGTCCTGGTCAACTCCTTCGGCACCGCGCAGATGCTCGAAACTATTCGCGACCACCAGTTGCCCGTCAGGAAAGTAGTGGTTGCCAGCTCGCAGGCCGTCTACAGCGAGGGAGCGGCGACCTGTCCGGAGCACGGGGCAGTCGTCCCGCTGCTTCGCCCCGCCGAGCAGCTCCGCACGGGCGACTTCAGCGTCCACTGCCCCGTCTGCGGCAAGCCCACCACTTCCATCCCCACGCCCGAAGCCACCCTCGGCGGCGGCGAGACCGTCTACGCGCTGACCAAAGTCGACCAGGAGCGCCTCGTCCTGCTCTGGTCGAAGCAGACCGGCATCCCGGCCGTCGCGCTGCGCTACTCCTGCACCTACGGCCCGCGCCAGTCGCTCTTCAATCCCTACACCGGCGTCATCGCCATCTTCTGCACGCGCCTGCTCAACGGCCAGCCGCCGATCTTGTACGAGGACGGCGGTCAGACCCGCGACCTTTGTTTCGTCGAAGACATTGCACGCGCCAACCTCCTCGTCGCCACCACGGACAAGCTGGACGGCCTGCCGGTCAACGTCGGCAGCGGACGGGCCACCAGCGTCCGCGACCTGGCCGGGATCATCGCCGCGCAGCTGGGCGTCTCCGTCGAACCCCTTGCGCGCGGCGAGTTCCGCCCCGGCGAAATCCGCTCCCTCATCTCCGACATCACCCGCATCCGCACCATCGGCTACGAGCCGCAAACCACCATCGAGCAGGGGATTGGACGCTACATCGAATGGATCAGGACACAAGGAACGGTGGAGGACTACTTCGCCAAGGCCGAAGCGGGATTGCGCGCTAAGGGCATCGTACAGAGCGTCGAGTCGTAGTTCAACGCTATTTATTGTGCATCGGCAGCAACTAAATCACTCCATTCAAAGGCCCTGAGCGTCAACCGTTATCGACGCGAAGGGTCGCTCCCTTCGCCGAGTTAGTGCCTAAATGCTGCTTTGCATCTGCAACCATAATTTGTGGCTACCTCTGTGTTGAAGGTGTACGCAAATCAGGTTGCATGACTCGAACTCGTTCGTTACATCCGGGAACCCAAGGGAACAGGCCGGATTTATCTGGCCAGAAGAGCTGTAGAGCAGGAAAGTCAACACTTCTGTAGAACCAACCAGCCCAAGTCAGGGTCATCTTATACCACCGTCGATCAACGAGACCGAACTGGCAGATATAGCCCTCCAGCAAGTCGTGGGATTGGTCTCCGTCTGCATACCGCATTCCGTGTTGGAGTTGTTTACCTATGTCGTTGATGACAATATGCATGGTCTCCGGTGCTAGACCAAAAATAATTACCTCGGGATGCTCAAATCTTTCATAAAGACCAAAAGAATAGGCGAAGCCAGGACCGTCGACATCTCCAGCTACTTTATTGACGAACCAACCGGTTTTTTCCAACCGAACCAGTACATCTCTCTCGTGTTCCGTCAGACCAGGATCTATGCTTCTTCGCGTAATAAAGCCGCTCACGTCAGTCCTATTCCTGGGCACCACTTGGGCCTTTTGACGGCAAGGGTCGACCCGGAGAGCGAAGCGTTAAATCGTGCCGGAAACGTGAACGGGATAGCCACTAAGCGATCCCCAGCTTCCGCTGCAACTGTTCTAGGGTGATGCCTTTCGTCTCGGGATACACGAAGAGTACGACGAAGAACTGCAGCGCCATCATGGCCGCAAAGAAGGCGAACGGGATGCCGCCCGAGGCCTTGGCCAGCACCGGGAAGATGAACGAGATGATCGCGTTCATGATCCAGTGCGAGCTGGAGCCCAGGCTCTGCCCCTTGGCTCGGACGCGCGTCGGAAACACCTCCGAGATGTAGACCCAGATGACGGCCCCTTGCGAGAGGGCGAAGAAGGTGATGTATCCGCACAGTAGCCAGACCAGCAAATCCTGATGGCTGCTGGTGAAGAAGATGCCCGCCACGCCCGCGAGGCAGGTCGCCGTGCCGACCGACCCGACCAGCAGCAGCGTCTTCCGACCGATCTTGTCGATCAGGCTCATGCCGAGCATCGTCGCGATCAGGTTGATTAGCCCGATAATGACCGTCTGCAACGAGCCGGAGAGCTGACTGAACCCGGCTTTCTCGAAGATGAACGGCGTGTAATAGAGGATCGCGTTGATTCGGCGAGTTGGTTGAAGAGGCCGATCGAAACGGCCAGGAAGATGGGCAGCTTGTACTTGGCCTGGAAGAGCGGCTCGTCGCCCATGCCGCGCTCCATGTGGATGGAGTCCTTGATCTCCTGCAGCTCGGCCTCGGAGTTCGGCGAACCCATCATGCGGAGCACTTCGAGGGCCTCGTCCGTCTTGTTCTGCGTCACCAGCCAGCGCGAGGAGCGCGGGATGCCGTAGAGCATGATGAGAAAGAGGACTGACGGCACCGCCGCCACGCCAAGTTGCCATCGCCACTGCATGGCGGCAATTTCGACGTGATGCACGAAGTACCCTGCTATCAAGTAGTTCGAGAGATACGCCAGCAGGATGCCAAACACGACGTTGAACTGGAAGAGTCCCACCATGCGTCCGCGCCATTGCGCCGGAGCCAGCTCCGCGATGTAGACGGGCCCCAGCACGGAAGACCCGCCGATGCCGAGCCCGCCGATCAGCCGAAAGATCATCAGCGACGGCCAGTTCCACGCAAGCGCGCTACCAATGGCCGAGACCGTATACAGGATGGCCATGATCCGCAGCGCCTCGCGACCGCCGATCTTCTGCCCGAGCACCCCGGCGAACATTGCCCCAATGACAGTACCGATCAGGCCGATAGCGACGGTCAGGCCGAGCGTTGATGGCGTCAGCGAGAACACAGTGGTGAGCTGCTGGGTGGTTCCGGCGATGACCGCCGTGTCGAAGCCGAACAGCAGCCCGCCCAAGGCGCCCACGATGGTGCTTTTCAATAGATAGGGGGTCATCTTCATAAACGGCGTTCTCCGGCCCGCAACGATGCTCCAGCATACAGGCAACGGATGTCGATCTGCTTCCAGCTTGCCGCTTCTCGCAGCCGCCGCAGCCGGTTTGCTCGGGCCGCTGTTGTCCGATCAACTCGCGGAGAGGTATCCACTAAAAGGTGGAGGACAGTTTCGCTCTCGGCCCGATAGAGTAGTGAGGTCCGCAAAAGCAGCCAGCCGGACCCTTGTGCTATGCCTCTTCGTCCGATCCATCGATGCGCCGCCGCCGTTCTCGCCCTTTGCGCCGTCCTGGCGGCAATTGCGTTCGGGCGTCCCGTAAAGGCAGGCACCGAGGCCGACGAGTATGCCGCCTCCCGCGCCGCCTACAACGAGAAGATGGGACAAAAGTACAATTATCGGTATGGCAAGGAGCTGCCCTTCCTGCCCTCGAACGCCACGACGGACACGGGCGCCTTTATCGATCCGAAGAGCTTTCCGACAGCCGAGTACTGCGGCCATTGTCATCAGGAAAGCCATAAGCAGTGGCGCGAGTCCGCCCACTCGAATTCCAATCGCGTGCCGTATTACCTGAAGAACGTCGCGCTGCTGAACGACACCAAGGGCATTGAGTTCTCCCGCCACTGCGAGGGTTGCCACGATCCCATCGCGCTGGTCGCGGGCGCGTTGACGCAAGGTGCGCCGAAGAAGCGGCCCTACGACCAGGATGGCGTGACCTGCTCGGTCTGCCACGCCATTCAGTCGATCGACACGCGCGGCACGGGCAGCTATGTTATGGGCGTTCCCGCCGTGCTGGTGGACGAGAACGGCGCGCCCATCACCCGCAAGGTCTCCGACGCAGAGATCCTCGCGCACCTCGACCGGCACTCGCAAGCGGTGATGAAGCCGTTCTATCGCACCAGCGAATACTGCGCCTCCTGCCACAAGGCGGCGCTGCCGAAAGCCTTGAACGACTACAAGTGGCAACGCGCCATCTCGTTGTATGACGAGTGGCAGAACAGCTCCTTCGCCAAGCAGTCGCCGCTTCCGTTCTACGTGAAGGATTCCGTCTCCACCTGCCAGACGTGCCATATGCAGCGCGAGGGCTTGAAAGCCATCGACCCCGGCGCGAAGAAGGGCCAGCTCGCCTCGCACCGATGGCTGGGTGCGAACACCCTCATTCCCAAGCTCTATGGCTTCGACGAGCAGGCCACGCGCATCGTCCAGTTCCTCCAGAACTCCGTGTTCAACGTGGACATCTTCGCGCTGGAGCATGGCGAGATCGTCGACAGCTCCTCCACCAAGGACCTGATCGCGCCGCTCGGCCAGGTGCCGTTCAAGATCACGCCGGGCGAGATGCTGACCGCCGATGTCGTGATCCAGAACAAGGGCATCGCCCACTCGCACGTGCCCGAGCAGCGCGATATGTATGAGTCCTGGGTGGCATTTCAGGTGAAGGACGCCTCGGGCAAGGTGCTGCACGACTCCGGGTTTATCCAGCCCACGGGCAACCTGGACGAGCGCGCTCATACCTTTACCAACCGCCTGATCAACATCAAGGGCACGGCCAACCTGCACCATGAGGTCTGGACCAACCGCGTCGTCGCCTATAACAACACAATCCAGTCCGGACGGTCGCAGCTGGTGCGCTACTCGTTCCTGATGCCCCAAGACGCAACCGGGCCGGTGACGATCACGGCGACCGTCAGGTACCGGCGCTTCGATCAGCACTTCGTCGACTTCGGCATGGGCAAGAACCACTATGATCAGCCGATCGTCGATATGGTCTCGCAGTCGCGCACGTTCACGCCCGGCGACAACGCCGCCATGCCGCTGACGGGCGATCAGGCCAAGGTCGAGAACAAGGAGTGGATGCGGTGGAACAACTACGGCATCGCCCTGCTGGACGCGCAGCAGTACGCGGCGTCGGTCCACGCCTTTGAGCGCGTGGCGAAGCTGCGGCCCGATTACGCCGACGTCTTCACCAACATCGCTATCGTCGACATCCAGTGGGAGAAGTACGACGACGCCCGGCCCAACCTGGAGAAGGCTCTAAGCCTCGCCCCCGGCAACGCTCGGGCGCTCTATTATCGCGCGTTGGTCGAGCGCAATATGGGCGACATGGATCTGGCCATCGCCGATCTCCAGGCCGTTGCAAAGGCCTTTCCGCGCTCCCGCGACGCGCACCGGGAGCTTGGCTTCTCGTTCTACCAGCTCCACAAGTACGACCTTGCTCGCGCTGAGTACGAGACGGTCCAATCCATCGACCCGGATGATCTGGCCGCTCACTACAATCTGTCCATCCTTTACCGCCGCCTTGGACTGAAGGACAAAGCAGCCGTGCAGGCCGCTGCGTTCGCCGATCAAAAAGATGATCCGACCGCCAGTACGTACGCGCTTGAGTTCCTCCGCAAGCACAACGAGATTGCGAACGAGAGCGTCATCTGGCACACACACGAGCTCGACGTGCCGCAGAAGACGGGCGTTCCAGACCAGCTTGTCGCTCCCGCAAGCCAATCGATGAGCGGAGCCTTCTAATCTTGATGAAGTATCCAATAGTTGCCGCCATGGCGATCGTTGTCGCTGCGATTCCGCTCTTACGACGTCCACAACCGGTCTACGCTAACGGTGATCCGAAGCGTCTGGGTGCAACGCTCTTCCACGAGCGTGGCTGCGAGCACTGCCATGGCCTGAACGGGACCGGCGGCGAGGAAGGGCCTGACCTCTCGACCGTGGGCAAGCAGATGAAGAAGCCGGATATCGAGCATCGCATCCTCAAAGGTGGCGGTGGTATGCCGCCGTTTGCCGACGCGCTCCAGCCGGATGAAGTGACGGCATTAGTGGAGTACCTTCATACCAAGAAGAAAGCTTCCAAGCACGGAACGAAGTAACATCCGCTGTTCGTCTCACAACGTTATAGAAGCAGCCCTGACGTCTCGAACCCTTGATCGCTCACTTTTCCATTCCGGCTTTGCGCCGTCTCGCGAGAGCTTCTTTGCTGGTGCCCGTAGTATCCTGCGGCATCGTGGCGCAGACACAAAGCGTTGTCTCTGACTCGTCGCCTACGGAGGACAGGCTCCGGCCGATTCAACAGATGATCGACAAGGGCGATGCCGCTGCCGCTCTCAAGCAGCTTGAAGGGCTTACTGTCGCACCGCCCGTCAGCCCTGGAGTCTTCCGTCTGCAGGGCAAAGCGCTGTACGCCCTCAACCGTTTTCCGGACGCCGACAACGCATTTGCTTCCGCGCTCGCGCAGCAACCGCACGATCTTGAAGCCATGCAGCTTCGTGGCCTGACCCTCTTCCGCGAGGGCAAGCCGGGCGAAGCTATTCCCCTGCTGACTGCTGCGCACGAATGGAGTTCCGATACCCGCGTCGACCCAAGTTACGTGCTTGCGCTCTGCTATCTGGACACGCGCCGCTACGACGATGCGCGGCACTCCTTTGCCGCCCAATACGGCTTCGCGCAGGACTCCGCCCCGGCCTACCTCCTTGCCGCCAGGATGCTCCTTCGCCGGGAGTTTGTTCCGATAGCCAAGGAGTTTGCCGAAAAAGCCGCCGTACTCGATCCCGGTCTGCCGCTCGTACACCAGCTGCTGGGCGAGATTGCGCTGGCTGGCAATCGACTCGACGAGGGCATCGTCGAGTTTGAAAAGGAGCGCGCCCGCAATCCACTCGACGGGAACATCTACGACCGGCTGGGCGATGCATACACCCGGGCGGCCCGATACCAGGAGGCGCTCCAATCTCTGCAGCGTGCCGTGCTGCTGGAGCCTCACGTGACCGGTCCCTTCATTCTTTTGGGTAAGGTCTTGCTGAAGCAGCAGAACCCAGCGAACGCCGCGATGTATCTTGAGCGCGCTCGATCGATGGACCCCGCCAACTACATGACGCACAGCCTACTCGGCCAGGCGTACCGCGCGCTTGGCCGCCCGGACGATGCTGCACGCGAAACGGCGCTTGCACAAAAGATACAGACGGACAGCGAACCTAGATTCAATGCATCCGGCCCTGTAAAGTAGACGGCGTGAGGCTTGCGTTCGGGATCGTGTTTGTGTTGTTCGGGCTATGCGGCCGCGCTCAGCCTTCGGACACAGACGCAATCTGCGCTTCCTGCCACCGGGGCATCGCCGCCAGCTACGCTCAAACGACCATGGCGCGGGGAAGCGGACCTGCTCTTGAAGGCGCGGCCGGCATCGTTCCGGGAGGGTTTCGTCATGCAGCTTCCGGTGTGGACTACCAGGTCTTTCTCCGCGAGAGTGCGCTTTATCTTTCATTTGATCGCAACCCGGGTCCTGCTCTCCATGGCGAGCAGAAGCTGCTTTACTTCATCGGCTCTGGCCAGCGGGGGCGGACCTTCTTGTACCGGCAGGGCGAGCAGTGGTTTGAAGCACCGATCAATTACTACAGCAAGAAAGCTGTCTGGGACATGGCTCCGAACTTCGGCTCGGTCACCGCCATGCCTGCGCCACTGCCGGTAGATGCCAACTGTCTCCATTGTCATGCTACGGGCGTCGCGACCGCCCGTCCCGAGGCTCGAAACCGCTTTTCGACTGCGCCCTTTGCTCAGGCCGGGATCGGCTGCGCGGCCTGTCACGGCGACCCAACCGCACATCTGGCCGCCAAAGGCCGCGGTGCTATCGTCAACCCCGGTAAGCTTGCTCCCGCCCAGCGCGACAGTGCCTGCCTGAACTGTCATCTGGAAGGTGACGCCGCCGTCTTCCGCGCCTCTACCTCGCCCGCCAGCTTCCGTCCTGGCGACGACCTCGACCGCTACGCCGTGTACTTCGTAAAAGCCTCTGCGCAATCGGGAGGAGGCCGCGCCGCCAGCCAATGGGAGGCCCTCCTCCGCAGCGCTTGTAAAGCAGGGATCGACGGCCATTCCGGAGCGGGCGACGCTCTGACGTGCACCACTTGCCATGATCCGCACAGCTCTCCTCCTGAAGCTGCGCGGGTCGCGTTCTATCGCGCCAGATGCCTGACGTGCCATACCGGTGCCGCCATGGCTACGCGGCACTTTCCCGAACAGCAGAGTTGCGCCATCTGCCACATGCCTACACACGATACCGCCGACATCTCCCACAATCAGTCCACCGACCACAACATCCAGCGCAACCCCGAACAGGCCAACCGCCGCCTCGCCGCGCTTTCGGAGACGACTGAGCTTATTCCCATCGGCAAGGCTACAGTCACCGAGCGCGATCTCGGACTTGCCTACGCGCAGCTGGCCGAACGCGGCGACAGAGCCTTCGGCGAGAAAGCCCTCATCCTCCTCGCCCGATCCGAAGCTACCCTCGGCGCACAGACCGACACGCCCGTCCACGTCCAGCTCGGCTTTCTGTATCAGCGCAGTGGCAATGCGGCAAAGGCCCGCGCCGAGTACGAGGCGGCCCTTCGTTTGGACCCCAACGAACCGACGGCACTCGGAAACCTTGCAGTTCTCGACGCATCGAACGGGCACGCCGGCGAGGCGGTTAAGCTCTTCCAGCGCATCATCGCCGACGATCCTACCCAGACCGCCGCTGGATTGAATCTGGCCTTCATCGAATGTCGGATGGGCGACAAAGGCGCCGCGCTTTCTACACTCCTTGTTCTGGCGCGTGTCTCGCCCGACCAGCCCGCCGTCCGCAAGTTCCTGTCGACCGGCATCTACGGAGACCAGCGATGCGCACTCCAATAGGTCCTCGGTTATGGTGTTTGTCGTTCCCGAGGGGGGTCTGCATCTTCCTTCTCCTGGCCGTCGGCACGGCCAACGCTCAGATGTCTATGCCCATATCACAAGCTCCGGACTGGGTCACGCCGGCTCCGGTCCCTGCGGGCGGCAAGTACTTCCAGGCCCAGAGCACCAAAGCGATGGCCGCACTTCTCGCCAGGATCTACCACGAGTCCGACTGGAAGACCGATCCGACCAAACAGGCCGAGCGCGCTCGCTATTACGAATCTTTGCTCAAGAACAACCTGAGCTTCCGCGACGAGGCCACCGTTCGTCAGCAGCTTGCCATCGAGCTGCTCGGCGCAGGCGACAGTGCAGCCGCCATCGCCGATCTCGAAACCTTCCGTAAACGCAGCGTAGACGCCCAGCAGCCGCTGCCAGCAGTGGAAGCGAGGAAGCTGGGCGAGTGGCTTGGCCTCTCGTATCTGCGCCTTGGGGAGCAGCAGAACTGCATGGCACATCGCGGGCAGAAGAGCTGCATCTTTCCCATACGCGCCGGAGGCGTGCATCAGAGAACGCTCGGTGCGGAAGGGGCGGTACGCGAATTGACGGCCCTGCTCGAGAAGTACCCCGAGGACGACGAATCCCGCTGGCTGCTCAACATCGCTTATATGCAGCTGGGCCAGTATCCCGACAAGGTGCCCGCAAAGTACCTCCCTCCTCCGAATCTTTATGCCTCGGAGTTCGACATCGGCGAGTTCGACGACATCGCCCTGACTGCCGGAGTTGACCTGACCTCGCATGCGGGCGGCGTGGTCATGGAGGACTTTGACGGTGACGGGCTGCTCGACATCATGGTGACGTCATCGATGCCCGGCGACCCGATGCATCTCTTTCACAACAATGGCGTTCGCAATGGCAAGCTCACGTTTACCGATGTGACGGTGCAGTCAGGGTTGCTCGGCGAGACGGGCGGCCTGAACCTGGTGATTACCGACTACAACAACGATGGGCGGCCGGACGTGCTGATACTGCGTGGCGGCTGGTGGGGGAAGCATGGCAATTACCCCATGTCCCTGCTGCGGAACGACGGCGGTACGCCCGGCCACGTTACCTTCACCGATGTCACCGTTGAGGCTGGCCTGATGAGTGCACATCCGACGCAGACCGCTGCGTGGGCCGATTTCGATGGCGACGGCTGGCTCGACGTCTTTGTCGGCCACGAGACCAACCCCGCCGACCCACTCGACAAAGACACCCACCCCTCGCAGCTCTTTCGCAACAATCATGACGGCACCTTTACGGAGGTATCTGCGTCGAGCGGCATCCCTATCGATCTGGGCTACGTCAAGGGCGTAGCCTGGGGCGACTTCAATAACGATGGTCTTCCGGATCTGTACATCTCGCGGAAGTTCGGCCGCAATCTGCTCTTTCGCAATGATGGCGGCGGCCACTTTTCCGAGGTGGCCCACGCTGCAGGAGTCGACCTCCAACGCGAGAGCTTCGCGACCTGGTTCTTCGATTACGACAACGATGGCTGGCCCGACCTCTTCGTTGCCGGGTACTCCACGGAATCGACCAATGACGTTGGCGCTTTTGAGCTTGGCCGCCCCTTCCACGGGGAGGTGCCGAAGCTGTACCGCAACAAGCACGACGGCACCTTTGAGGACATCACGCACAAAGTCCATCTCGACCGCGCCATCCTGACTATGGGTGCCAACTTCGGCGATCTGGATAACGACGGCTGGCTGGATCTATATCTGGGCACCGGCGAGAGCTTTTACCAGTCGTTGCTGCCAAACCGGATGTTTCGGAACGACAGCGGCACCGGCTTTCAGGATGTGACCACCTCGGGCGGCTTCGGCCATCTTCAAAAAGGCCATGCCATCGCGTTCGGCGATCTGGAGGGCAACGGGAACGAAGATGTCTTTGAAGAGATGGGCGGGGCATTCCCGGGCGATACCTTCCAGAGCATCCTCTATAAGAATCCCGGCCATGGCAACCATTCGATCACGCTTGTGCTGGAAGGCGTGAAGACGAACCGGGCAGCCTTTGGCGCAAAGATCGCCGTCACTGTCCGTACGGGTAGTGGCAAACGGACGATCTACCGCACAGTCGGGTACGGTTCGAGTTTTGGCGGCAACCCGCTACGGCAGCACATCGGCATCGGTCGAGCCACCCTCGTCGACAAGGTAGAAGTTACGTGGCCCCTTTCACACAGCACGCAGAGGTTCATCGGCGTCACTGGGGACCGGAGCTACCATGTCCGCGAACTCGATAAGGCACTTACTGCGAGTGCCAGTCTCCCCGCTTCGTCCCCGAGTGAAACAGCGAAACACTGAACCCGGCGCTGACGCCGTACGGGTGTATCTGCCCGAAGGTGAACTGTGGCCACTCCTGGTACTCGAAGTCTACAAGGCGCAAACGCACCCGCTCCGTTGCCCGCCAGTCCAGACCCGCGCCCGGCGCGACCACAAAGTAGTTTCCAGTCGCATAGCCGTAGGGGAAGCTGAACCGTCCTAATCCTGCCAGAACCTTCACATAGGGATCGAGCCGGTGCGGGCGCAGCGAGATGCGTGGGCCAGCCAGATAGGTCGTGAAGCGTGTGTCGGCGTCGCTATGGACGCGTGTGCGCCCGAACTCGCCTTCAATGCCGAAGCGCCATGAGGGATTGAGATCGACAAACATCCCCAGGCTTCCCAGATTGCGCTGGCCGTAGTCCAATTTGAAGGTGCCCGCGGTGGTGCCGACCACCACCAGTGATCCTGGTCCGGTGCCCGCATACCGGGCTTGTCCGTGGCAGACCGCCGCGAGCACGATGAGGACGAAGCCCAGCCAGACGGCCCTCATGGGGTCACCGTCAGGGTCATGTCGACTGCCTCGAGGACGTTCGCTCCCTGGGCTGCAGCCGTAATCTGGAAGTGGTATGTGCCGGGTGGTGTGCCGTTTACAGTCAGCGCTCCGCATCCCGAGAGGCCGGCCATCGTTCCCAATAGACAGAGCGCCAGCAGCAGCCGCATCGCAGGCAAGCTCAGCCTGCGACGAAAGAGCAGCAGCAGTGCACCCGCCGGCAGCCAGCACAAGGCCAGCAGCGTGTCTCCCGGGCGCCTCTCAAGATGCGCCAGAGGACCGGCTGTCAACGGCGACCCGGTATCGACCGTGATCTGCACCGTCTGGCTTCCGCCGGCCGCAAGGGACGCCTGATCCACGCTGAAGGTGCAGGTAGCTGCGAACGGAAGGCCCAGACAGCCCAGCTTGAAGTCGTCCGCAAAGCCCCGCACCGAGCCGATGGTGAAGTTTACGGTTGTGTGGTCGAGCCGCTTGACCGTCATCGCTGCCTTGTCGACGCCGACGGTAAACAGTGCCGGCTCGCCGACTGAAATCTCCACGTTGGTGGAGGCCGATCCTTCATAGGTGCCGTCGCCCGAGTAGGTAGCCACAACATCGGTGAGGCCTATCTGAGGATTGATCGTCAGCGTAGCCACGCCCGTGCCGTCGACCACGGATGTTCCCAACATCGTTTCGCCGGAGGTAAAGACGGTTGTGCCCGTCGGAACGATGGCGCCGGTCCATTGCACCACCGAGATCAGCGTCACCTGCTGGCCGCCAGTCAATGACGTGGCCGAGCTGGTCAGCACGTCCGCTGTTGGGCGATGCAGCACGGTCTGACCGAGCGGTACTGACGTGCTCGTCTGGTCGAGCGTATCGCCGTCATAGGTCGCCGTAAGGGGGTGCAGGCCAACGGTCAGGGCCGACGTGGATAGAGTCGCCACCCCATGCGCGTCGAGCGTGCCCTGGCCCAGTGTCGCCTGCCCGTCGAAGAAGGTGACTGCGCCGTACGGCGTTCCGCCCGTGCCGGTCACGGTAGCGGTCAAGGTGATGGCGTCTTCAGCGACCGAAGGAGTCAGGCTGGTTGCCAAAGCGGTAGCCGTCGTCGCCTGCACCACCGTCTCGACCAGGGGAGCCGAGGTGCTGCCAAGATAGTTCGTGCTGGCCGCGTATTGCGCTGTGATGGTGCTTGGTCCCAGTGGCAGCGTCGTCAGGCTCAAGGTCCCTATACCGTTCGGTGCAAGGCGGCTCGATCCTACGGCCACGCCGTTCTTCAGGAAGGTAACCGTGCCTGCGATCACCCCGCCTGTCGCCGTGCCGGAGGACACCCCGACCGAGACGCTCAGAGTCAGACTCGCGCCAGCCGATGCCGGGTTCGCGCTTGCCGTCACCACCGTTGCGGTGGCGAGTTGCTGTACCGTCTCGACTACCGCAGACGAGGTGCTGCTGGCGTAGTTTGCGTCGCCCGCGTAGACCGCTACGATCGTGTGCTGCCCCGGTGGGAAGGCTGTGGTCGAGAAGCTTGCTGCGCCTGTGGCGTCCAGTGTTGCCGTGCCTACAGTCGTCGCGCCTTCCTTGAAGGCAACTGTGCCGCTCGCGATCGTCGTATTGCTGCCGGTCACCTGTACGGAGAAGGTGACGGCTGTGCCGACCGGGATTGACGCCGCGCTTGCGATAAGGGCCGTGGTGCTGGCTTGCCCTTGCACCACCTGCGGCACGGTATTCGATTGACCCGCGCTGTTGGTTGCGTCGCCCTGATACGCCGCTACCAGCGCGTGCTGCCCGATCGTCAGGGTCGAGGTCGTCCAGGTGGCAATTCCGAATCCATCGAGCGCGACCGTTCCCAGCGTCGCTCCGTCGCTTTTGAAGACGACCGTCCCTGTCGGAACAGTTCCATGCCCTGTCACCGTCGCCGTCAAGGTGATTGACTGGGTGGCGTAGGAAGGGTTTGCGCTCGATTGCAGGACTGCGGTCGCCACCTGCTTCACACTTTGGATGAGGGCCGACGACAGGCTCGAGGCGTTGGTCGCGTCACCTTGGTACGCCCCCGTGATGATATGCGGCCCCGGCCCCAGAATCGAGGTGGTAAACGTCGCCAGGTGAGACCCATTAAGCGTGCCGCTCCCGATGACTGTTGCGCCGTCCAGGAAGTTGACGGTACCCGTTACATTGGTGCCTTGTGTCGTCACGTGCGCGGTAAAGGTGACTGGCAAGTTAAACCCGGACGGGTTCACGTTGGAGCTGAGGGTGGTCGCCGTCGGATCGACCGAAAGAGATTGGCCGCTCACCCCGATCAGCGACGGAGAGTTGCCCGCGTCCGACGGCAGCGTGACCGAGCCGACAGCCGGATTACCCAGCACGGTGGGTGAGAAGGCCACGCCCAACATACAAGACGCACCGGTTGCCAGAGACCCCGGCAGCACACAGGTGGTCGTCGCGGGATCGAGCGAGGTGTTTGAAAGCACGGGTGCGCTCAACGCGAGGGCAGCGTTGCCATCGTCCTCCATCTGCTCCATCTGCGGAGCCGAGGTGCGGTTCACTCGGATGGCTGCATACCTGAACGCGGCCAAACTGCCGTTGACCTTGCGAATCCGGTTGTTGAAGAAGTCGCCGAAATAGAGGTTTCCCTGCCCGTCGTAGAAGACCGAGCTTGGCCCGTAGATTTGAGCCTTGTCGGCGTTGCCGCCGTCTCCGGCGAACTGCTGGGCGCCGTTGCCCGCGACGGTCGAGATGAAGCCCGTGGTCGCCGCCACCTTGCGAATCCGATTACTGCCTGCGTCTGCGATGTAGAGATTGCCCGCTGCATCCAGGGCGACGCCCGCGGGCAAGGCCAGTTGTGCGTTCCCCGCCGGAATGCCTGAGCTTTGCAGATCCGAGCCCCCGCCGGCCACTGTGGTGACGATCCCGTTTGGATCGATCTTCCGCACGCGCGCGTTATTGACGTCGCCAACGTACAGGCTGCCGTCGGGGCCGAAGTTGATACCCTCTGGAGCGTTGAAGGTCGCGCTGAGTGCCGGTCCGTTATCGCCACTGAATGCGGCGACGTATTGTCCCGCCAGGCGCGTGATAATGCCCGTCTGCAGATCTATCCGGCGGATGGTGTTGTTCCCCGTATCGGCGATCACCAGACGGTGCAACGAATCGACGGCAAGCCCGCCGACGCCAGAAAGATGCGCCAGGCTTGCCGGTCCATTGTCTCCAGGCGTACCGCCCGCGCCACCGGTCCCGGCGATGGTGGTCACAGTTCCGGTAAGTGTGCTCAGCATCCTGACGACGTAGTTGCCGCTGTCGCCGATGAATAGGTTACCTGCGCCATCGATCGCCAGCGAGTAGGGGGCATTGACCAGAGCGGAAGTCCCTGGCCCGTTGTCTCCGCTGTACCCTGCATTGTTGCCGCCGAGCACTGTCGTCATCAAACCCGTGATCGCGTCGACCCGGCGTACCCGATTGTTGTTCGTGTCCGCGATATAAAGGTTGCCGGCGGGGTCGGCCACCTCGCCCTGCGGAAGAAAGATGGCGCTCTGGGTCGCCGGATGATTGTCTCCGGAGTAGATCCACTGGGCATCGCCCGCAACCGTCGTCATCAGACCCGGGGTGAGTACACTCAGCGAGCCCGTCGCCGATCCTTCCAGATACGCTTCCCCCAGCGCGTTGCCGCCGCCGTCGACCAGCAGCACGGCCCCATGACGTGCGCCAGGGAACCTGGGCGCAAAGCTGACCGCCACCGTGCAAGTCGCACCTGCTGTGTACGCCGTACCCGACCCACAGCTTCCGCCTGCCACCAGCGTGTAGTCCAGGTTTGGAGCTCCACCCGTCAGCACCGTGGCAGCCGTGGCGGTCCCGCTCTGCGTGATCTGGATGGTGACGGGTTCGGTATCCGAACCGCCGACCGTAACCGTATGCGGATACGGGAAGACTGTCTGGGCGTCGACTCCTGCAACCCCGGTAAAACCTAAAACGATAATGGCGCTCAGCCAACCTGCCCGGGCGAGACGGGTCGTGCAGTTCCGAATAAAATGATGCATCGTGTGCCCCATGCTGTGTGAGTTCCTCCCGGCTGACCGGGCGTTCCTCCTTGTGTATCGGCAAAGGACACATTCACGTGATGGCTAAAGTTGGGGAACTGCTGAGCCGATCAATACCGTTCCAGCGCGATGAGCATCTCCCGCACCGTCCGGCCGGAGAGCGGGTCCCGGAGGCCGGGAGCAATCTCCGCGAGGGGCTCCAGTACGAAGTGACGTTCTGGCAGCGCCGGATGCGGCAGCGTCAGCTCTGCTGTCGTGATGACGACGT
The DNA here is from genome assembly GCA_965215415.1 of Acidobacteriaceae bacterium. GTDB lineage: Bacteria > Acidobacteriota > Terriglobia > Terriglobales > Acidobacteriaceae > Edaphobacter. The sequence continues at coordinate 343,099 of CBDCDQ010000009.1, forward strand.
CACCCATCAACACCAGATCCAGATCGATGATGCGCGGACCCTTCTCCACAACGCCCGCACGGTCACGACCCATGACCTGCTCGATGTGCTGAAGACTATGCAGCAGGTTCAGCGGTTTCAAAGCCGTTTCGAGCAGCAGTGCACCGTTGAGAAAATCCGGCTGATCGAGATAGCCCACTGGCGTGGTTTCACGGAAAGTGGACACTGCCTGCACCCTTCCCAGTGCTTCGAGCCGCCGGACTGCTTCCTGAAGGGCTCCCTGCCGGTCGCCCCACACTGAGCTTAGGTTCGATCCGACCGCGACGGCCGCAAGGCTAAGCAAGCGCCGCCTGCAAGCTTGTGCGAGAGGACTCAGGCTCGGGGACTAAATCACCGGCTTCGTCGTAGCCATGCGCCAGGTCCCAGGCGGAACGATCGCGCAGCAGCCGCTGCACCAGCGCCGTATGCATGGCGTGGCCTGCGCGTTCTGCGACAACGCGCCCCTCGATGCGCCGCCCCGCCAGCGCCAGATCGCCAATCAGATCCAGCACCTTGTGCCGGACGAACTCGTCTGCGAATCGCAGAGGGCCGTTCTCTACGCCGTGTTCCCCAACCAGGATCGCGCAGCTATCGGAAGCGCCGCGGACAAGGCCCATATCGCGCAGCATGGCCTCATCCTTGCGAAAGCCAAAGGTGCGTGCCGGGGCGATCTGCCGTATGTAGTCGCCCACGGCGAGGTCGCCGGTAAAGCTGCCGAAGCCGATCGGCGGTGGGAAATCGATGGTGTACTCGATGCGGTATCCTGAGCCCGGATAGACCCCGATGAACTTGCTCCCGTCCCGCACCTCCACCTCCTTGAGGATGCGGAGGTATTCGCGTTTGCGCCGCTGCGCCTTGAGGCCAACCCGCTGGAAAGCTTCAACGTAGGGCCATGCGCTGCCGTCGAGGATCGGCAGTTCGAGGTTGTCGATTTCGATGATGACGTTATCGATTCCGTATCCCACCAATGCCGATAGCAGATGCTCCGTCGTGGAGATCAGCACGCTGCCGCGCATCAGGCTGGTCGCGTAGCTAACCTTGGCGACGTTGCGGCCGTTGGCGGGAATCTCGAAATCGTCGAGGTCTACCCGCCGGAAGACGATTCCGGAGCCGCCTGGAGCCGGCAGCAGACGCATCGCCACCTGTGCCCCGCTATGCAGACCGATGCCGGTAAACGACACCTCAGACCGGATTGTTTGCTCACAATGAGCCGTCATGCGCCGCCGAGCCGATAACCTCTGCAGAATACAGGTCATACGGGTGGGGCGCGTGTGGCCAAATCGACACAGTTAACGGATGCCGTACCATCGCCCCATGTCCCTTGAGATAAACAGGCTTCAGACATCAGTCGCCAGGCGCACAGACTGGATGCTCTCCAATCTTCGCGCCCTGGTGGAGATCGAGTCCCCGACCGAAGAACCCGGGCGCGTCAACCGCGCGATGCACCACGTTGCCGCACTGGCTGAAGAACTCGGCGGCGCAGTCGTCGTCCACCCGCAGTCTGGCTTCGGAGATGTGTACGAAATACATTTCGGAGCCGGAACTTCCGAAGTGCCTCTCCTGCTGGGTCATCTCGACACGGTCTGGCTTACCGGTAGCCTTGGAGCCATGCCGTGGCGCGAGGCCGAAGGCCGCCTCTTCGGTCCCGGCATCCTTGATATGAAAGCGGGCGTCCTGATGGCTCTCACGGCTGTGGCGTCGCTGCGCGATCTTGGTCATACTCCCGCCGTCACTCTTCTGCTCAACAGCGAAGAAGAGGCCGGCAGTCCCGTTTCCCGCCCTATTACGGAGCGCCGGGCGCTGCAATCGTCTGCCGTCTTCGTGCTCGAACCGGCTCAGGGGCTCGCTTACAAGACGGCAAGGAAAGGCGTCGGGGCATACACCTTGCAGATTGCGGGCGTCGCCGCGCACGCCGGAGTGGACTTTGACCGTGGCCACTCGGCCGTACTGGAGGCTGCGCGTTTGATTCAGACTGTCTCCGCCTGGACTACACCCGCTCTTGCCCGGACCGTGAATGCCGGCGTCGTTACAGGCGGCACGCGGTCGAACGTTGTCGCCGCGCAAGCGTTGGTGGAGGTCGACGTCCGGGTGGCGCAAGCAGCCGATGCCCTCGAGGTGGACCGCCTTTTTCGCGCTCTCCGCTGCACAGACCCCGCCTGTACGCTTACCGTAACCGGAGGTATCAATCGTCCACCTATGGAGCGCTCTGCCGGCACCGTGCGGCTCTTCGAGCAGGCCCAGCAGTTTGCAGCGGAACTAGGCTTTGCCCTGACCGAGGCCTCGACTGGCGGAGGCTCTGACGGCAACTTTACCGCCGCCCTGGGCGTTCCTACCCTCGATGGGATGGGCGCAGTCGGCGATGGTGCCCATGCCGCGCACGAATCCATTCTGATCGAACACCTCACTCCGCGCACCACCCTGCTTGCGGCGATGATTGCCCACTCCTCCCGGCGCACCGGATGAGAAAATGAGGATATGCTCCAACTCTCCGCCGCCGGCAAACGCTTCGGCCCCAAGCTCCTCTTCGAAGACGCCAACTGGCTGATTACGCCCGACGAGCGCACCGGCCTCGTCGGCGGAAACGGCACCGGCAAGTCCACTCTCCTGAAGGTTCTGGCTGGTGTCGAGTCGCTTGACTACGGCGCGCTCACCCGCGTCAAGGGCATGACCCTCGGGTATCTCCCCCAGGACGGCCTGGCGCTTCGTGGCAAGACCGTCTTCGCCGAGTGCCTCTCCGTCTTCGATCACCTCCACGCCCTGGAGGCCGAGGCCGAGCAGATCACCCACACGCTCTCCGACACCGACCCGAAGTCGAAGGAGTACCAGGCCGCCGCAGAGCGCTACTCCGACATCGCCGACCAGCTCCACGTCCACGACATCTATACCCTGGACTCGCAGGTGGGCGCGGTCCTCGGCGGCCTGGGCTTCGCCAAGGAAGACTGGACCCGCAACACCGAAGAGTTCTCCGGCGGTTGGCAGATGCGCATCGCCCTCGCCAAGCTCCTCCTGCAGAAGCCGTCGTTGCTGCTGCTGGACGAACCTACGAATCACCTCGACCTGGAATCGCGCAACTGGCTGGAGAACTACCTCCACGACTACCCGAACGCTTTCATCCTGATCTCGCACGACCGTTATTTTCTTGACGTAACGGTGAACAAGACGGTCGAGCTCTGGAACAAGCGGATGCACACCTATCACGGCAACTACGAGAAGTTCGTCACTCAGAAGGAGGAACGGAAGACGCAGCTCCTCAGCGCCTACAAGAACCAGCGCGACCGCATCGAAGCCCTCGAAGCCTTCATCAACCGCTTCCGCGCCCAGGCCACCAAGGCCAAGCAGGTCCAGAGTCGCATCAAGGAGCTCGAGAAGATCGAACGCATCGAGATCCCCGAGGACGAAGCCACCATCCACTTCACCATCCCGCAGCCCCCGGCCAGCGGACGAACGGTCATTGAAGTCAACCATTTACGCAAGGTTTATGAGCCCAAGACCATCCTCGACGATGTCAGCTTCTCGATCGACCGCGGCGACCGCATTGCCCTGGTCGGCGCGAACGGCGCGGGCAAGTCGACCCTCATCCGGATGCTCGCCGGCCTCGAAGCCCAGACCTCCGGCGAGATCAAGCTCGGCCACAACGTTCTCGCCGACTACTTCGCCCAGGACCAGTACAAGGTCCTCGACGGCTCAGCCAAGATGCTCGACGACATCTCGGGGATCGCCCCCAAAGTCCCCCAGACGGAGCTGCGCAGCTTACTCGGTTGCTTCATGTTCTCGGGAGATGACGTCTTCAAGCCCCTTGGCGTGCTTTCCGGCGGCGAGCGCAACCGCTACGCCATGGCCAAGATGCTCGTATCCCCTGCCAATATGCTGCTGCTCGACGAGCCCACCAACCACCTCGACCTCCGCGCCAAGGACGTCCTGCTCGACGCCATCCGGAACTTCACCGGCACGGTCCTGTTCGTATCCCACGACCGCTACTTTATCGACGGACTCGCCACCCGCGTCTTCGAGGTCGAAGACCGCCGCGTGCACGTCTACCCCGGCAACTACGAGGACTACCTCTGGCGCAAACAGGGAGGCCCTGAGAAGGTCGCCGCCTCCTTTATCGCGCCTCCGCCCGCGCCGGCTCCGATTCCTCCTGCCAATGCGTTGAAGCCGCTTGCGAAGCGACTCAACCCTATCAAGCTGAAGCAACTGGAAGATCGTCTCGTCGAAGTAGAAACGAAGCTTCCGGCCGTGGAGTCGCAGGTCGAGGCCGCCGAGGCCCAGCTTGGCCACTTCACCACAGCTGCCAAGGCTCAGCGTACCGCAGCTGAACTGAATCAACTGCGCGAGTCCCGTGCCCGCCTTCTTGCCGAGTGGGAAGAGTTGAGCCTCGCCCTGGAAGAGCAATCGGCCGCCATGCAGATGTAGAAGCCGGTTCTTTCTCTCAAGCGGAGAACAACTAAACGGGCTTCGGGTTCCGTTCTTCAAACTGCCGCTGGTGCCAGTACGGATAGGCTAACGGAGCGTCGCTGGCCGCGTCGAGCCTGCCGATCTGTTCCGGAGTAAGGCTCCAGCCGACGCAAGCCAGGTTCGCCTTGAGCTGCTCTTCGTTGCGTGCGCCGATGATGACGGTGGAGACGGTAGGGCGGGTGAGAAGCCAGTTCAACGCAATCTGTGGGACGCTTTTGCCGGTCTCCGCGGCAACTTCATCGAGCGCGTCTATCACCTGGAAGAGGTACTCGTCTGATGGGCGCGGCCCGCTCTCGGCGACAACCTTGGTGTTCAGGCGACTGTCAGGCGGCAGTGGATGGCCTCGCCGAATCTTGCCGGTAAGACGTCCCCACCCGAGCGGTGACCACACCAAGGCACCAACCCCTTGGTCGAGCGCCAGCGGCATCAACTCCCACTCGTAGTCGCGTCCGATCAGGGAGTAATAAACCTGGTGACCGACGTATTTGGCCCAACCATACCGCTCGGACACAGAGAGCGACTTCATCAGGTGCCATCCGGAAAAGTTTGAGCACGCGATATACCGCACCTTGCCCTCCCGAACAAACTTGTCGAGCGTATTCAATGTCTCCTCGACGGGCGTGGTCGCGTCGAAAGCATGAAGGTGGTAGATGTCGACATAGTCGGTATTGAGCCGCTTTAGCGAAGCCTCAAGCGACTGCACAAGGTGGTATCGGCTTGAGCCGACATCGTTGGCGCCCGCACCGGCGCGGAACGTGGCCTTGGTCGAGAAGAGGAGATCCTCCCGCTTCAGGTGGGCCGTAGCCCTGGCCAGAGCCAACTCGCTGCCGCCATTGGAATAGATGTCAGCGGTATCGAAAAAGTTGACGCCTGCCTCCATGCAAAGGTCGACAATACGAACGGCCTCTTCGTCGGTGGTCGTGCTCCACGCCTTGAAGAACTCGTTGTTGGTGCCTAAGGTGCCGGCGCCAAAGCACAGTTCGGGCACCTTCAGTCCGGATCGACCAAGTTGTCTGTATTCCATCCTGTTTAGGATGTGGTTGGCTGTATATGTGATGCCTTGCGGGTGCCTCGTAGCTTCGGCCAGGGCTCCAACGCTGCGGCCTGGCTCGCAAACAATAGGGCTGCAACCCTCCGGAAAACGACTGTATGGCTGCCGTATGGTCTCCTAAGATGGTCGTCTCCCATCTAAAAGCAGAGATCCGGGTTACCGTGCCTTTGCTCGTAGCCGCCGTTGCTCCTGGAGATAACGCTCCGCTGAAGCGTCAGAGGTGGAGGTGCGGGTGGCTTGCGGCTTGAAGTAGGCAGCAACCGACTTGCCCTCGTCACGCAGCCAATCCTCAAAGTCGCCGTCCTGCGCCTGCAACAACTCGAGCGACTCCTGAATGACCGCCGACGGCGAAGCATACTGGCCAGTCGAGACCTTGCGGCGAACAAACCGCAGCGCGTCGCCGGAAAGCATGACTTCGAGGGGGTGCGACCGGTTCATGATGTCTCTTTCGGCGCAAGCCGCCTGTTCCAACAGGCGTGCCAGCGGCGTGACAGCGGCGTGCAAGCGGTCGGAACGCCGCGCGCACTGCCCGGCTCATCGTCCTTCACGTAGCCGGACCGCCAGCCTCTCCGGTAGACCTGCCATGAGGATGCGCCCTTGCGCGCCGGTCAGGTCGTACGGGATGCGATGAAAGCCGATACTTCCTGCCACCGTATCGTAGAGGGCAAAGCCTGCGCGCCAGTCGCAGTCACGCGGCTGGCCCACGGAGCCTGGATTGATGAGGTACCGCATTGCCGGCTCGAGGGTTAGCGTCGCCACAGCGGCTTCGTTCCTGGCGCCCATGCCGCGATGCCCGTTTGCAGAATGGGGGCGCAGCTCGTGCCATTCGTGCGACTTCTGCGCAAAGCCGCCTTGGATGTGGGTGTGGCCAAAGAACGTCAGCGGTGTCGTCATCTGCTGCAAGGGTGCCCACGCATCACGCATATTCTGGATGTAATGATCTTCGTGGAGTGGCGATCCATGAGCACACGTCACCCCTGCCTGCGTGGGGTGAAGCGGACCCTGCGCGACCGTTTGGAGCCAAAGGAGGTTTTCTGGTGTGAGTTCATGCTCGGTCCAGGCTGCGGCAGCCCGAGCGACCGGGTTGAAGCCGTTTGCTGATGTTAGCCCGCAGCAGACGCGGTCATGATTGCCGCGCACGTTGAGCGTTGCAAGCGGACGCAGGAGGTCGATGACGGCATTGGGGCTGCCGCCATAACCTACCACGTCGCCCAGGTTCCACAACTGGTCGAACTGTCCGGCAGCGGCTGCGAGGACGGCGGTCAATGCTTCGAGATTGCCGTGAATGTCGGAGACGATGAGCGCGCGCATGGGTTAGCAAATCGTAAAGTGCACAATCTCCAGTGTAAGCCGCAAAGGCAAGGCTAGGAAAGCTCTCGCGCTGCCAAGCAGGCAAGCGGCTGGGTACGATCGGTATGCATCGTTGGTACCGAGGCAAGGAGGCGGCGGGTGTAGGGATGCTGCGGATTGCCAAACAACTCAGACGCGGACGCGACCTCAACCAGCCGTCCATGCTGCAGCACGGCAATGCGGTCAGCCACCTGCGCAACGACGGCTAGATCGTGCGAGATAAAGAGCATCGCAAGCCCATGGGTGCGGCGCAGCTCCTTGAGAAGCGCGAGCACCTGGGCTTGAACGGTCACGTCGAGTGCCGTCGTCGGCTCGTCGGCGATCAGCAGGCGAGGCCGGTGAATCAGCGCCATGGCAAGGAGGAGCCGCTGTCGCTGGCCACCGGAAAACTGGTGCGGGTAGTCGTCGATGCGGCGGATTGGCTCCGGCAAAGCTACTTCCGTCATGGCAGCGAGAACTCGCTCGCGCACCTTCCTCCGCCCAAGCTTTGGCTCGTGCACGCGCAAAGCCTCGGCCATCTGTGCACCCACGCGCATTGCCGGGTTAAGCGCCGTCATCGGTTCCTGAAAGATCATGGCGAGGTCGCGCCCGCGATGACGCCGCATGGAGGCTTCACTCAGCGAAAGCAGCTCCTCTCCTTCGTACCGAATACTGCCCGTGGCGGTCGCCGTGGACGGAAGAAGGCGCAGCAATGCAAGAGACGTGGCTGACTTGCCCGATCCTGACTCACCGACAAGCCCAAGCGTCTCGCCGTGCGCGATGGTCAGCGACAGGTCCTGCACCGCGATCTGCTCCTTGAAGCGAATAGAGAGGCCGGTGATCTCAAGCAGAGGCGGCGAGCGCATAGTTGATGGTAACGAAAGTGAAAGGGGGGTACGTTCTCCTGATCGAATCTGCCGTGCGCCAACGTCTAATGGTCACTATGAGGATGTTTCAAAGAGTCGGTGCGCTGCTCGGCGGCGCAGCACTGGGGATGGTCGGGAGCGGAGCGCAGACACATCGCGTGGCCAAGCCGGAGACGGTAGTTCGCGCCGTAGCCGTTTACGAGTGGACGGGCGACCTGGCCAAACCCGCTGCCAGCCGTCTGGTCCCGATTACCCTTTTCGTCGACCAGCACCTGGAGGACGCGGGCGTTTACCTGGCACGGCCCATCCCGTTTGCGCTGATGCCGGAGAACCTGTACGAGCTTGACTTGGCGGGCGTTCCGAAGGGGACAGTCGAGATGGCTTACGCGCGGCGTCTGCAGGCCTTGAACGCTGCCGCGGCCTATGACGATGGCTGGTTCGGCTACGGCAGCTATAAGCCGCTTCCACCACCTCGAAAGCAGACGCAGCGCAAGGCAAGCACAACCATGGCCAAGGTGGAAACCTCCGGTGGAGCGGACAAGCCGCGCTTTGCGACGAAGACTGGCGACGCGACGCCCGCCTCCGTAGGAGCAGATAACGCCAAGGCAGCCACGGACGATGCGAAGATCAATCCAGAGGCCGATCCCGATCGCCCCACGATGAAACTCCGTGCAGAACTCGATCCGGCGACGACCAGCCCGGCAGTCGACGATCCTGACCGCCCGACGATGAAACGCCGTGTAGAACCCGATCCGTCTACAACTACCACGGCCACCCCGGCAGTGGACGATCCTGATCGACCAACCCTGAAGCGTCACACGGCCGACGATGCCAAGAAGACCGCTAAAGAGCAAACGCAGGCGGGCGTTACCGGGGCAGGAGGCCTCCTCGGGGATGATCCCAACAGGCCAAGCCTCCACCGCGGCAAGCCCACGCATACTATGACGGAAGCCGACCTGCCAAAGCTCTCCGGCCTGCCTGCAGGTCTGCAGCAGATGGTAGCAGTTTCGGACGCAGCCAACCGGCCCGTACACGACTTTACCCGGCTCTGGGACGACGATGCAGAACGTGTGGCGGTACTTGGCAGAATGCAGGCGAGGGCGCAGGCAGAGCTGGCGACCTACGCTTCAGTGCCTGGAGGTCCGGCGGCCCCTGTGCAGAAGCTCGGAGCCAAACGGCGCGGAGCTGCACCCCCGCGCACCGGGCAGACCAGGCTGCTGGACGAAAAGCTGAATGGGTACCTTCTGAGCTACGGCGACGCGCCCACCTTCGTTTACCAGGCGCACACGGAAGGGGCCGGTGCAGAGCTGAGATACATCACGCTTGTTGCCCAGCGAGATGCACAGGGCGAGTTGGTTACGGCCATGCACACCGTAACCGACGCCGCTCACCTCGATCGCACCGCCCGGTTGCACCTGATCGACGCTGTCGACGTAGAGGCCTCAAACCGAGCCAGCCTGCTCTTTGAGTTGCGCGGGGAAGGCAGCAGGCAGTTCGGCGTGTACCGCATCCTCGGCCAGCACGCAGAGCAGATCTTTACGACCGGCACCACTCAATGAGGCCTGAGGCTGCGCGTACTACATAGCAGCAGAGTGGCGACGCAGACCACAGAGCGCGTACAAACGGCATGATTCGCTATACTTGTTTGCTCTTTTGAGCAGACGGTCTGCGCGAAGGCAGCTGCTTTCTCGCGGCGCATCTTAAACCAACAAAGCAAGGAGCGAGCCACCATGGCTCGCTCCTCTGCGGTACAGTTTGGATCGTGCTGCTTACTTCTTGACTGCCTTCAGGATGGCAAGTCCGAGTTGCTCGGCCTGGGCCTGAAAGCCGTCAACCGTGGTGGAAATGGCGACCGCGTGGATGAAGGTCAAGCGCGGTGAATCGTTGGTGAAGAAATCATTCGATGAGGAGATGGTGAAGCCGCTGCCCACGAGGATCGCAAGCACGGGCTGTACCTCAGACGACTTCAGCGCCAACTCGGCGGAGAGCAGGCTGGTGCCATTGCCGGAGATGACGATCGTCTCGCCGACGCCCACCGAAGGATCGGCAATGACCGAACCAAGGGTGGTGGGCTTGGGATCGTTGCGCGGAACGGAGAACACAACAGCATTTCCGTTGACCAACTCCGCCGTGGCGGTGTCCGTGATGCGCTGGAACTTGGCAGGAATGTCAGGGAAGATAACACCGGGGTACTGAATGGTGACGTTCAGCTGTGGGCTGACGATTGTGGCGAGCGCAGTGGCGATGCCGCCAGCGAGGATCGTTGCAGGCTCAGTAATCGTGCCCTCGACGTGAACGGTATAGATCGCCTTGCTCGTGCCGGCTGTCTGATCAGCGACGGCAGTGATAGGCAAACCGATCAGCTCCAACGCCGACTCAAGCGTGGGCAGTTCGCTTGCCAGCGCAGGGAACGCAGCGGTGACGAAGTAGGTGTTCCGGAAGCCCGTGTTCTGACGAATGTCGACGTAACCATTGGCGACGGCCTCAGGAGCGGCGGGTTGTGCAGCCACGCCCTTCAGCTTGATGGTCAACGTGCTGAGGTCCTGCCGTACTAGCGGGAAGTCGATGGTCGAGCCGTCTGGAGTAAGGATGCCCGGCGCGTTCAGTCCGTTTGAACTGGTAAACGCGGAGTAGTCTGGCGTGACGGCGTAAGCTGAAGCGGAAGCGAACGCCAGGACGCCAAGTGCTGTCGCAAACTTGGTTTGCAGGGTGTTGAGTTTCATTCGATACTCCATAAACTTGAGATGTGGTGGGCTTGCCTTGCTCCAGTATGATGCAGAATCGGGAATTTGCTCCCTCTAATTTGCAACAATCTTCCATAAACATACTAAAGTTTAGAGCCGTTAGTAACCGCGGTAAGATGGCAGCGGAGTGCAGCAATCGCGCTGTATGGCCTTACTTGGCCATGTCGATCTTCAGATTGATCTGAAACGACTTTTTGTTGTCAAAGGAGCTGATCGTTTTGGTGGAGCTCTTTTTCCCGTTGCTTTCAGCCCAGAGTTCATAGTCCGTTCCATCCGAGAGCTGGCCAAACCGGTACCCGCCGTCTGCCTCTGAGATGAAGCTCTTGACCGCCAGACTATGGTCGTCTTTCAGGTAGACGACCGCGCCACCGATGGCCGCTTCACCTTTGTCCGTTACTTTTCCCTGCACGGTGCGCTGCGAAGGTCCTCGTTGCGCCAGTGCCGAATGGCCACCAAGCATACCGGCACCTGTCAGCAATGGGGAGACGAACATCAACAAGTTGGCAGAGTATCGCAGGCCAGAGACGCGGAGACGGATCATGCCGCCAGTATACGACGGGCGTTTATTCGTCATCTTCGTCCGTCCGGCGGATGTCCTCTTCCTCTACATAGCCGGAGTCGTCGACCAGCGTCAGCTCCAAGGGCTCAAGCGATGCTATTTCAAGCTCCGCACCGCACTCATCGCAGAGCACAACCTCACCCTCTTCCACTGCTTCTGTGTCCACCACCAAAGGGTTTTCGCATTCCGGGCAAACGATCGCCATCTTGTCACCTCTCGGCAGGCTGCCGCCTCCCCGCATCATAGGGCAGACCGTCCTGCGCTGACCAGCCGAATCTACGTCCCTGAGATACACTGTCGGCTCATGTCAATCCACCCTCGCGCTTCTGCATCGCTCCTTGGATCAAGAGGAACAAGCTTCTTTGGATCAAGAGGAACGAATCCCTTCCGAATGTCACTTTGCGGCCTTACTCTGCTCCTTGCCGCGACCCTGGTCTTTATGCCTGATTTCCTCTGCGGCCAGACGGGTTCACCGGTTCAGACCGCTCCCCTCGATCCAGCCATTGCCGCGGCACTGGCGCAGGTTTCGCCCGATGCGATCCACGCGATGGTGGCTAAGCTCGTCAGCTTCGGCAACCGCAGCACTCTTTCCAGCATGGAGAAGGACCTGCCACCGGCGACGGGTGTAACCGCGGCGGCGGATTGGATCTTCGCGGAGTTCGGACGCATCTCGGACGGTTGTGGCGGATGTCTGGCGGTGAAGCGGGACGATTTTCTAGAGCCGGGCATAGCGGGCACACGGATCGTCCGCGACACACGCCTCCAGAACATCTATGCTGTGCTGCAAGGGACCGATCCGGCGCAGACTGCACGACGGGTTCTGGTTACGGGGCATTACGATTCGCGCAACTCGGATAATGGCGACGACCGCACCCCCGCCCCAGGAGCTAACGACGATGCGACGGGCGTAGCGGTGTCGCTCGAGTGTGCACGGGTGCTTTCCAAGCTGAAGCTCCCCGCGACCCTCGTGTTTGTAGCGGTAGCGGGTGAAGAGCAGGGGCTGAACGGCAGTCGGCATCTGGCACGGCTTGCCAAGGCGGAAGGATGGCAGCTCGAAGCGGTGCTCAACGATGACATTGTGGGTGGCGACACGACGCCGGGTGCGACCGGACAGGACAAGATGGCGGTTCGCGTCTTTTCCGAAGGTGTTCCCGGGCCAGCGACGCTCGAGCAGCTGCGCGCGATCCAAACGGTTGGCGCGGAAAATGATTCACCATCGCGCGAGCTGGCGCGAGCCATCGCAGACGTGGGCCGAACGTACTTTCATGCGGGGGAGCAGCGTGCCGTCGCTCTGCCTGGCCAGATGCATAGCAATGCGATTCGTCTGGTACCAGGTTTCCGTCCCGTGCTGATCTTCCGGCGAGATCGCTTTCTCCGTGGCGGAGATCATACCAGCTTCAACCTTGAAGGTTTTGCCGCAGTGCGCTTCACGGAGTGGCAGGAAAACTTCAACCATCAGCACCAGAATCCGCGCGTGGAGAACGGGGTGCAGTACGGCGATCTGATCGAGTATGACGATTTCAATTACGTAGCGGATGTGGCGCGGCTCAATGCGGCATCGCTGGCCACCTTCGCCGCCGCACCGGGTATCCCGCAGAACGTCGGCGTCGTGACGACGGAGCTCGACAACGACACCACTCTGCGTTGGGATGCACCAAAAGGTATGCCGGCAGGAGCGAGCTTTGAAATCGTATATCGCGACACCAGTGCGCCCGATTGGACGGGTTTCGTTCCGGCCGGTACCGCAACGACGATGACGCTGCACCTCTCGAAAGACAACACCATCTTTGGGGTGCGGTCGGTAGACACGGCGGGCCATCGCAGCCTCGCCGTCTATCCAATGCCCCTTGGAGGCGGCACTGCACGGCCCGTACCGGGAACAGGCAGCCGGCCTTCCGCTACGCTGAAACCGTAACCCGTCACGGAACGGCAACTGTGGTGAAATGGGAAGTGCAGCCATGGCCCGTTCCAGCCCCATCACGATGACCTTTCCGCCTTTTGCCGGCGCAGTGCGAAAGATCATCCTGGCCAACATCGCCGTCTTCTTTAGCTTGTTGCTGTTGCACTGGGTTTCACCCGGTGGGTCGGGGTTCTTGCTGGAGCATCTGCTGCTGGAGCCGGTGGCGGTTCTGCGCGGCGAACTGTGGCAGCTCGTCACCTATAGCTTCCTGAACTCCGGGCTGCTTGACATCCTGTTCGGGATGCTGACGCTCTGGTTTACCGGATCGATGCTCGAGAGCACCTTCGGCTCACAATGGTTGGTGGAGCTGTACTTTACCTCTGTGGTCGGCGGTGCGCTGCTGGCTTCGGCCATCACGTTTACGCACGTCTTTGCGTTGAACCCGATTGCCGTCGCTACGGGCGCATGGGCGGGTATCTTCGGCCTGCTGATCGCGATCGCCATGCGCTTTGGCGATCAGGAGTTTCTACTCTGGTTCGTGCTTCGTATCCGCGCCAAGTATATGGTGGCGATCTACATCTTGATTGCGGTGGCCATCCTGCTGAAAGGGGGCAATGGCTTTGGTGCACTGCTCCAGTTGGCCGGGGCGTTCTGCGGCTTTCTATATGTTCAGTTTGCACCGCGCCGGGGATTGGCGTTCGGGATGAGCGAACGCTACTTTGGGGTACGTAACGGTTATTTCAAGTGGAAGCGCCGCCGCGCAGCCCGTAAGTTCGAGGTCTACATGGGCAAGCAGGGCCGCACCGTGCGCTTCGACAAAGACGGACGGTATATCGACCCCGACGACCTGAAGCAGAAGCCGAACGATCGCAGCTGGATGAACTGACAATTTGCCGGGCCGTCATCTCTGGCTATGATCCCGGAAGTAAGCCTGCCGTTCCGCTTTTTGCAGCGCCATCGGATCTGCGGTCACTTCGCAGCTTCCAAAGCAGCTGTCGCCAGATCCCCATCCACACCATTGCATCCTGCCGGTTCAATGTCAGACGATGAACGAGACGCCGCAGCTGCGCTGGATCGCTGTGCGCAGGATGGTGCTTCCTGTACCCGGCCGCGTCGAGAACCTCCGAAAGGAGGAGGGTAAGCCGCTCGCCATCCGCCGCCGGTGCCCGCTCCGCGCCTTCGGCCAGAACCACCTTGCCCTCGCGAACGAGATCAAACAGGCAGACTGCGGCGGCCTGGCCAAGGTTCATCGATAGGTGGCGACCTTCGCCCGCCTGCATAGGAATCGTGAGAAGCCAGTCACAGAAGCTCAGCTCTTCGTTCGAGAGGCCAGTCTTCTCTGAGCCAAAAAGAAGAGCGACGCGCTGTCCGCTTTCGGCCAAAGCTGCACGAAGAAGGGGCGCGGCGGCGGGTAGCGTCTCCAGCGTGTGCTCGAGTTTGCGGGCGCCCACGGCAGTTGTACCCACCACCAGCGTGCAGTCCGCCACAGCCTCCGCTAAACCGGCGTACTCACGTGCCTCCTCCAGCACGAGGGAAGCATCCACTGCCGATTTGGCGCCCGCATAGGGCACTGGATAATCGCTCACCAGCCGTAGATGCCTGAAGCCAAAGTCGTGCATGGCACGGGCTACCGCGCCGATGTTGTTGGGGTTGCGCGCCCGCACCAGAACCAGGACGAAGCGGTCGAGTTGGTCGGGCGGCAGCATCCTTTCCATACTAGTGGCTGAAGGACGACCGACGGCGTTCGAAGGCCGTCAGCCCCGGATGCAGGCCACTGCGGCTACCGCTCGCGTGTATGTCCTTCGTTGGGATGACCTTCAGTATGCCCTTCCGGACGCGCGGCCAGTTGCCCATGAGGCTGCGGTCGACCCTGCGTCGCGGCATTGTGCTTGTCCTGGTTGATCGACCGGCTGACGTTGTCCTGTCGCTGGTTGATCTGCTGATGCTCCTGAGGCGTCAGCCTGCCGCCGTTGGCCGCCCGGTCCTGTGCTGTCTGGTGGTTGATGCCAGCCTCGCGGCCCTCGAGGTTGTGCGTCTCACCCGCAGTCAGCTGGCCAGACTGCACGCCGTTGCCGATCCGCTGCTGCTGGTTCTGAGCCCGGTCGCGTGACGTAATGGGCTGGGCGGTTGCATGCTGCTGCGCAACTGCGTGGTACTCGGTGGGTGTCCGGGCCGCCGCCATCTGTGGGCGGCCGCCATTGGCCGAAGCAAGATTCCCGCGATCCATTGCAGCCGACTGGAAATGCTGCTGCTGTTCGGCGGTCGGTTGGATGTGTTGCTCGTGTTGGAACTGCGTCTCCTGCGCCGAAGGCCGCGCCTGGATGCCTCCGGAGCCACCATTGAAGCTGGTGTGGTTGTTAATAGCTGTGTTGTTGATCACCGTGTTGTTGATCGTGGTGTTCTGCACATACGTGTTGTGGACGACCGTACGGTCCACGTTGACGACAGCGGTGTTGTAGGCGAAGTGACCGCCGTCCCAGCGTCCTCCCTCGAAGCCAACGCCACCAAAGCCGAAGCCGTAGTTGATCCCGCCATAGAAGCCCACGTGCGGTCCCCAATACCCGGCGTTGAAGACGTACGCGCCGCCACTCCAGCCCCAGTACGGAGGTGTCCAGAGAAAGCCGACCTGCGGTGGACGCACCCAGACGCCGGGCACCCAGTAGTAGCCGGCAGGACCGTAAGCCCAGTAGCCCGGATTCCATAAGTAGCCGTCTCCGGGACAAAGAGGCTGTGTGTAGACGGGCAGAGCGGGCGGCGCAATCCCGACGGAGATGAAGATGCCAGCAAAGGACGCGGCCGGTGCCAGTGCCAGCGCGGCGACGACGATAAGGTTACGGGTCAATGCGATCATGGAAGATCCTCTGAAGTGTTGTCCATTCCTCTTCCGAATGGACCCGGCTGCCCCAGGGCATAGGGTCTATCGGAGCAAACCCAGTTGCGCGGTTGAAGTTTTCGAGCGGCGCTCATTTTTTCCAGCCGGAACCACAAGGCGCGGAGGTCCATCCTCCTCTTCCGTCATGTCGGTTTCGGCCAGGTCATCGTCACACTCGAGCGCTTGGGCGTGAACGCGGTTGCGGCCCTCGCGCTTGGCTCGATAGAGCGCTTTGTCGGCGGCAATGAAGAGCTTGGCTGGGGTAAGGTCGGCACGCGGAATGGCGGTCGCACAGCCAATGCTGATCGTGATGTGGTGTGGTTTGTTATCGGTACCGGCAAGCAGAATCGGCATTGACTGAATCTCCGCCCGTAGCCGCTCGGCCACTTCGGTCGCGCGAAAAGCTCCCTCGCCTTCCAGCAGCACGACAAACTCCTCACCCCCGTACCGGGCCAGGCTCTGATGCGCCTGCATCAGCTTACGCAATTTTTCCGCGGCCTTGCGGAGGCACAGGTCTCCATTGATGTGGCCATGCGTATCGTTCAACCTCTTGAAATGATCGATGTCGATGATGAGGAGTGCAAGCGGAGTGCGGCTCTGCTGATGCTCCTTCCAGAGCTGCTCCAGATCACGGTCGAAGACACGGCGGTTCGCCACGCCCGTAAGCTGATCGGTCTCCGAGAGCTCTGAAAGCTCGCGGTTCTGCTCCACCAGCGTCTCCCCGCGCAGCGCCTCGCGAAGGGTAAGAAGATAAGCCCGCCGCTCGCCGCCCTCTATTCGAAAGGTTGCGATCAGGGTGTAAAAAGCCATACTCGCTTCCAGCAGAATGGCGAAGATGCGTGCGCCGGTATCCAGGCCCGGCTGGGTCCAGATGGTCCAGGAGACGGCCGTCGCAGAAAGGGTGGAGAACACCACAGCGTAACGGAATGGCAACGGCAGGACGATGTTCCCGAAGACAACGAGCAACGGGATCGTGAAGGAGATAAAGACCGCATCTCGCGCGTGCGACGTGTAGCTGGTGTAAACGGCGTTTCCCACGATCAGAAGGAGGAGGCCGATGACGCTCTCAGGCCGGACAATACGGCGGCGCAGGAGGAGCACGTTGATCAGACCCACAGCGGTCACGCAGAGATGAATGAGCCTTGTCTGGGCAAAGACGTCGGGAACCATAAAGGCGTCCGAGAGCAGAAACAGGTTGTAGAGCGCAATACCGAGCAAGGTGGTCCAAAGGTAGTGCCGAATTCTTCCCGGCATCTTTACCTTGCAAAAGCGCTGCTCCACTTCGGGACTGAACCGCAGGATGCCCGATGCGCCGCGTAGATCGGCTTCCACGTGGTTCAACAAAGTGGCGGGCGCGGGTCGATGGTGAGCCTCGGCGCGCCTCTTGACACGCGCCTTGCTCCCGCTCGTTACGGCGATGTTCTCCGGCGCACCTTTAGCTTCATTAGACATGGCTCAGAGAGAGTTATCGGCCTGCAACGCTCTCGAATGAGCCACCTGTGGATAAGCGGGTTATGGCTGAGGCGTAAAGTCGCGCAGCCCGTGCACCGTCCTGTCGTCCAGGTGAGTCACCATGGCGACGACGAGATCGACCAGCTGATCGAAGTCCTTGCGGTTGAGAATGCCGTTATGTGCGTGCGTATAGCGGATGGGCGCGACGAGGTTGACCGTGGGCGTGCCGCCGTTGGTGGTCTGGATCTCGGCCGAGTCGTCGCCATAACCCTGGACGAGGTCGAGTTGGAGCGGGATATTGTTCGCCGCCGCCATCTGCTTGGTGAAGGCGACCATCTTGCGGTTGGCGATGGTGCTCGAATCGTAGAGGAAGAGGCCGGGGCCGCCACCGAGCTTGGCCTGAGTCTCCTCCAGGTGGCCGCCGTAGGTGTCGCCGGCGATACCGCCTTCGAGGGCGATGCCGATGTCAGGCTTGACGGTCTGGGCGGCGGTGCGGGCCCCGCGGAGACCGACCTCTTCCTGCGTAGTGGCGACGAAGAAGAGCTGGTTGGCGTGGGGCAGCTTGGCGGTGCGGCGCATGGCCTCGACCAGCACGGCACAGCCTACGCGGTCGTCCCATGCTTTGGCCAGGTAGTTGCCGGTGCCGTTCAGAGAGACGAAGGGCGAGTCGGGCACGACCGGGTCGCCGGGGGAGAGGCCAAGCGCGGCGGCTTCAGCGGCAGACTTCGCGCCCACGTCGAGGAAGACCTGCTCGCGCGGCTGGACCGCGGTGCGCTCGTTGGGCGTAATGACGTGGATGTCGCGGATACCGGTGACCGCGTGGACCGGGCCTTTCGAGCCGATGATGATCCAGCGCTGGTCGACGAGCGCCTGGTCCAGCCAGCCGCCAAGCATCTGCATGGTGAGGAAGCCGTTGGGCGTGACGCGCCGCACCATGCCGCCGAGCTCGTCCATGTGGGCGTCGATCATGACGCGGGGGCCGCCCCCGTCCTTCGCTGTAGATCCCTGCTGGGCGATAAGCGCGCCCATGCCGTCGTAGCGGAGAGGCTCGGTCGCGAAGGGCTTCAGCTCGGCGGCCATCAGAGCGCGGACTGGTTCTTCGGCTCCAGAAGGACTAGGAGCATCGGCGAGGCGCTGGAGCAGGGTCTCGGTGCGGTCGGGAGCTTGGGCGAAGACGGTCGTGCTCAGGAGAGCGCAGAGGAGCAGCTTGGAAAAGGGCATGGCGCAGCATAACATCCCACGCCTGATCGTAAAGCCACAGTGCGGCTCCTCTAAACTGAAGACGATGGCGGAAGACTTCGCACAAACGCTGAAGGCGCAGGTCGACATCGTCAAGGTGATCGGCGAGTATGTGCGTCTGAAGAAGACGGGCGCGCAGAACTATACCGGTCTGTGCCCGTTCCATAAGGAGAAGAGCGGGTCGTTTTCGGTGAACGCCGCGCGGGGGTTCTTCTACTGCTTCGGGTGTCAGGAGAAGGGCGACGTCTTCACCTTTGTAATGAAGCTCGAGAACGTGAGCTTTCCCGAGGCGGTGCGGACGGTCGCGGGCAAGGTGGGGGTCGCAATGCCGAAGCGGGAGTTCGGGTCGGCTGAAGAGGCGCGTCAAGCGGGGCTGCGCGGCAAGCTGATCGACATCCACGAGGCGGCGACGCAGTACTTCGAGGCGCAGTTGAAGTCGCCTGAAGCGGCGCGGGCACGGGAGTATTTGACAGGGCGCGGACTGAGCGCCGAGACCACCGCCAAGTTCCGCATCGGGTATGCGCCGGACGACTTCAACGATATGCGCGACCGGCTGCGCGGGCACTTCGCCGAGGAGGTGCTGCGGGCCAGCGGGCTGTTCAGCTCGAAGGAGCAGGCGGACGGCTCCGGCGGCCCGATGTATGCGCGGTTTCGCAAACGGATTACCTTCCCGATTGCAAACGAGCAGGGCAAGGTGATCGCGTTCACCGCACGCGCGCTCGACTCCGACGAGAAGTCCGGGCCGAAGTATATGAACTCGCCCGAGACGCCGCTTTATACCAAAGGCAGTGTTTTGTTTAACTTAGACAAAGCCAAAGCCGACATGCGGACGCTCGACTTCGCGCTGCTGGTCGAGGGGCAGATGGATTGCATCTCGGTCTACATGGCCGGCATACGGAACGTCATGGCGACCTCGGGCACGGCGTTTACGGAGTTGCAGGCGCGGCTGCTGGGCCGATTCACCAAGCAGGTGATCGTGAACTTCGACCCCGACACGGCGGGCGCGGCGGCGGCCGAGAAGTCCATCGCGCTGCTGACCGAAGAAGAGTTCAGCGTGAAAGTGGTCGCGCTCGAAGGCGGGCTGGACCCCGACCGGTACATTCGCGAGCAGGGGGTACAGGCGTACATGGCGGCGTTGCGCGGGGCGCAGCGGCATTCGGATTACCTGATTGAGCGCGCGCGGACCCAGTTCGGCACGCGGACGCCGGAGGCCAAGGTGAAGGCCATGAACTTCCTCTTGCCGCACATCCGGCGTATGCCCAACCGGCTGCACCGGGACGAGTTCGCGGCGGACGCGGCGCAGAAGCTGGGCATCGACTCCGCCGTCATGCGTGAGGAGCTGAAGCAGGCCGCCGCGCAGCGCAAGGAGAGCGTCCGGGCGCCAACCGCCGAACCGGCCACCGAGACCGAGCGCGTGCTGCTGCGGGCGCTGGTGCTGCCGGCGGGCGATCCGGCCCGGGAGCTTGCCGCGGGCGAGCTGGGCGAGCACCCGGAGTGGGTCGAGGGACTGCCGACGGGCGAGTTACTGAAGGCGCTGGCGCATGGGGCACCGTCAAACAATCCGCTCGACGCGGCGCCGGACGACGAGAGCCGAGGCGTTCTGGCGCGTGTGCTGTTGCAGACGGACGAAACAAGCGGTGTAAGTGGGACTACCGTCGCCCAGGTCGCCGACGCGCTGCACACCCTCGAAGGGCAGCGGCTGGAGCGGCGGCAGCGGGAGGTGCGCGCGCTCCTCTCCGAGGCAGACCGGCGTGGTGACCAGGCAATGCTCGCGCAACTGACCACGGAGAAGCTGCGGATCGATCGCGCGATTCGGCAGCGTTGACCGTCGTCCAGGCGCATCCAAGATAGAATCGGGCTGACGCGCTTTACTTGACCGACCATCCAACCCCCCGCAGAGACCTCGACCATGGCCGGCTTCACCCGCATTCTCAAGAACCTGGGCGCCATGTTTACCGGGCGAATGCTGATGGTGATCCAGCAGGTCATTATGCCGCCCATCTTTATCGCGCGCTACTCTACCGCAGGATTCGGACGGTGGGTGGCGCTTTCGGGCGCAGTCTCGGCTCTCGCCATGCTGAACTTTGGCGTGCAGACCTATATGAACCAGGACCTTGCCGTGCGCTACAGCTCGGGTGACCTGGAAGGTTATGAGGTGCGGCAATCGACCGCGCTTCGCCTGCTGCTCGGCATTTTAGGTGTCGCCTCCGTGCTGTGCCTGGTGGCGTTTGCGCTGCCGCTCGATCACTACCTCAAGCAGGATATTGGCCGCTTTCCGACGCAGTTGACCGTCTATCTGCTGGCTTGCCAGGTGCTGCTCGGCATCCTCTTCGGGTACGTGACCGGCCTCTTCATGGGCGTGGAGCGGGCGCACCGGGGATCGCACTGGAATAACTTCCAGACGCTGCTGACGGCTTCGAGCGTGCTGCTCTGCGTTGTGCTCCGGTTGCCGTTTCCGGTGCTCGCGGGCGTGCAGGTGGTCGCAATGCTTCTCTCGATGGCTGCTGTGCTGGTGGACATTCGCCGAACCGCACCGGGTCTCTTCCCTCATCTGCGCTACTGGGACCGCGACGCCGTGGCGGCCATCCTCAAGCCCAGCGGCTACTTTGGACTAATCACCATCACCAGCTTCCTCACCTATCAAGCGCCCATCCTCATCATCAACTGGTTCCTGGGGCCGGTGGCGGTGGCTGGCTTCACCGTGATGCGGCTGGTCTTCTCCATGTGCCGCCAGATTCTCGCCATGTTTACGCAGTCGATGGGCGCGGAGATCACAACGCTCTTCGGCCGGCGCGACTGGCCGGGGCTGCTGCTGCTCTACGACTACTCGGAGCGGTTCATCTTCTTCCTCATCCCGCTGGTCAACACCGGCGTGCTGATGTTGTCGCCCGTGCTGATCACGGTCTGGATGCACAAGAAGGCGGAGCTGTTTTCGCCTTATCCTTATATGTTGTCCGCCGCCATCTCGATGGTGATCAGCCTGAAAGAGCATAAGTTTCAGTTCCAATTTTCGACCAACACGCATGAAGAGCTGGCCAAGATCATGTTCTTCAGCTACATCGCGATGACGGCGGTTTCGCTGGCCGTGGTGCCGGTCTTCGGCGTCACGGGCTTCTTGTGGGCGTGGCTTGCCACAGAGGTCTTCCAGATGATTTTCATCATGCGGCTAAATATCAAGCTTTTCGCCGACTTGGAGCCGTTGGAGCTAACGTTTCTCCGGCGGCTGGTGGGCATCTGCGTTCCGGCGCTGGTGCTGGCGCTGCTGCTGTTGCAACGGACGAGCCGTTTCTATTTAGGCTGGCAAATCGCCGTGGCCGCAGGGGCCGGGGTAGTTACAGCGGGCATCGCCTGGCCGCTCTTCGGGATTCGGGACGTGATCCGCAACGTGGGTGGACAGTTTTCACGGCGGTTCGGGCAGCCGGTGGCGGAGAAGGGCTGACGGGTGTGGTAGAGTCTTCCCATGGCGTTGACCTTCCACCAAGCGGCTTTCAGCTGTTGTTGTCGGTGAAGCAGGTCTCCGTCCCGCTTCGCTCATGCGGGCTCTAATCCCTTCCACAGCTTAGGTACCGTTCTTCGATGATGACCCGTCTCGTCCATCTTTGCGCCTGTTGTAGCCGCTAACACTGCCTCCTTCGGCGGCGCAGACGCAGATTTCTTCGGGAACGACAGACTGAAAAGCGATCTTGCCGCCTGACCCTCCTCTTTCTTTCTTTGCTGGAGACCCTTCGCATGAGTCGCTTCCTCGTTCGCGCTCTTCTTCTTGTCATGTTTGTGTCCGAAATGTTGCACAGCCAGGTGGTGGGCGGCACCATCGGCGGCACGGTCGTGGATAGCGTTGGAGCGAGCGTCGCCGGCGCGATGGTGGTGGTGCGGAACGGGGAAACCGGCGGCGAGCGGCGACTGACGACCGACGCGACAGGGAGCTACAGTGCGCCCTCCATTCCGATCGGCACCTATACGGTCTCGGTATCGCTCGACGGGTTTGCGCCGGAGGTGCGGACGGGCGTGGCGCTGACCGTCGGCCAGGCAGCGCGGGTGCCGTTCACGCTGCATCCGGGGTCGGTGGCCGAGCAGATCAGCGTGGTCGATGTGCCGCCGGCGATCAATGCAAGCACCCAGGAGACCTTCGGCCTAGTGGATGAGCGGCAGGTCAAGGAGCTGCCGCTGAACGGCCGCTCCTATGACAACCTGATCACGCTGAACCCGGCGACGGTGAACTACACGGCCCAGCGGAGCGGCGGCGTGGGTACGTCGAACTCGTCCGTGGGTAGTATGTTTGCGGTGTCGGGGCGGCGGCCGCAGGACAATCTTTACCTCTTGAACGGTGTCGAATACACGGGCGCGTCGCTGATCAACGTGACGCCGGGCGGCACCAGTGGGCAGCTGCTGGGCGTGGAAGCGGTGCGCGAGTTCAACGTGGTGACCGACACCTACTCGGCCAGCTACGGCAAGCGGCAGGGAGCCCAAATCTCCATTGTCACGGCTTCGGGAACGAACCGGCTTCATGGGTCGGCCTATGAGTTTTTGAGGAACTCGTACTTCGACGCGCGGAACTACTTCGACCAGGCCCGCATTCCGGAGTTCCAGCGCAACAATTTCGGCCTCGCGCTGGGCGGGCCACTGCGACGCGATAAGCTCTTCCTCTTTGGAAACTATGAAGGCTACCGGCAGAACCTCGGCATCACGGACGTGACGCTGGTGCCGGACACCCAGGCACGGGCGGGCTTTCTGCCGAATGCGCAAGGCGTGGAGACGAAGACGGCGCTCAGCCCGGCGGTTGTGCCGCTGCTGAAGCTGTGGCCCGCGCAGAACGGACCGGAGCTGCTCGACGCCAACGGCCATCTGACCGGCATCGCCGAGGCGTTCTCCTCGCCCACGCAGCACATCCGAGAGGAGTTCGGCACGACGCGCGTCGACGCTAACATCACCGGGCGCGACCTACTCTTCGCTGTCTACACCGTGGACGATTCCACGGCCAACACGCCCACCCAGAACCCGCTGTCGCTGATCGACGAGAGCCTGCGGGAGCAGGTGGCGAGCGTGCAGGAGCAGCACGTGGCCTCGGCGCGTCTTCTGAACACGGCGCGAGCGGGCTTCTCGCGCGCGAGCTTCTACTTCCTCGGTGGCGTTCCGGCGGATGTGCAGGCGCAGGTGCCGGGGTTTGTCGCGGGGCGGCCCACGGGGGCCATCGTCATCGCGGGGTCTACGGCGTCGAACGGCTCGTCGCAGGTGACCGGCGCGGGCGCGAACGTAGGCTCAAACAACGCGATCACACGCAACCTCTACACGGTCGACGACCACATCTTCTGGACGGTAGGGCGGCACCAGATCGAGGCGGGCGGATGGGCACAGCGGCTGGAGTCGAACGACAATCTGGCGCAGAACCAGTATGGGCAGGCTTCGTTCGCCTCTCTGGCGACATTCCTTGCGGGTACGGTGAAGACGTACACCGTGGTTCCGAATCCGACGCCGCTGAACTGGCGAAGCACGATGGGCGCGGGGTATTTGGAAGACACGTGGCGGGTGTCGGACCGGCTGGAGCTGCGGGCGGGGATGCGGGTGGAGTCAACCGACGGCTGGAACGAGGCGCACGGACGGGCGGCGGTTTATGGGTTTACCAACGATGTCATCAACACGACACCGACGACTGGCAGTTCCGGGCTGACGGACAACCGGGCGAAGTTCCTGCCGGAGCCGCGCGGGGGTTTAGCGTGGAGCGCGCCGGACGGCAAGACCACCCTGCGGGCCGGGGTGGGGCTGCATCACTCGCTACTCGACAACCTGGACTACCGCTTCGATCAGGCCGCGCCGTATAACACTACCCTCTCCTACGCGAACGTGCCGGTGGCGAACCTCACGGGCGGAGCTGCAGGGCTGATCTCGCCCTCGAACGTGCAGCCGGACATCGCGACGCCTACGGTGATCTCCTACGATCTCCATGTGGAGCGGCAGCTCGACAAGGCCACGTCAGTAACAGTGGCGTATGTCGGGTCGCGCAGCTACCAACAGATCCTATCGGAAGACCAGAATGAACCGGTGGCGGTGGTCTGCTCGGGCGCGACGGCTTGCCTGGCAAACGTGACGGCAGGGACGATCTACTATCCCTCGGCGGTTAAAGCCAATCCGCTGGTGGCGAACACGACCTCGTGGGTGTCCCAGGGCGCGGGCAACTACAACGCGCTGGAGGTGGATACGCGGCACAACGTGGCGGGCGGGCTGCAATTTCGCGGCAACTATACCTTTGCGAAGAACCTTGACAATGGCTCGGCATGGAACACCAGCGTCTCGGCGAACACGCCCGCGTTTGTCTCGTACCCCGGCAATCCGGCTCTCGATTATGGCCGGGCGGCGACGGATGTGCGGCACGTTGCGGCTGTCAACGGGACCTATGAGCTGCCGGTGGGACGGGGGCGGAGGTTGCTGGGCGACCTGGGGCCGGCTGCGGATCGGCTGATCGCCGGATGGAGTCTGAGCACGATTGCGTCGCTCCAAAGCGGATTTCCGTTCAGCCCGCAGCTTGGCTATAGCCCGACGAACTCCGGCGACACGCGCAACCCGGTGCGGCCGGACTACAATCCCGCGTTTGCGGGTGGCGTCTACACGCGGGGGACGACGGCCCAGCGGGCGGCAAGGTTCTTCGATCCGGCGGCGTTTCGGGCGCCCGTCAACGGGACGGTCGGGAACGTGGGCCGCGATACGCTGACCGGGCCAGGACTGGTGAACTGGGATCTTTCGCTACTGAAGGCCACGCAGCTCACGGAGCGGGCGCGGCTGCAGTTCCGGGCGGAGGTCTTCAACGTGCTGAACCATACCAACCTGAGCACACCGAACGCAGTCGTCTATACCTCGGCCACGGTGCAGAGCCCGACTGCGGGGGTCATCACGTCGGCGGGGACGAGCCGACAGATTCAGCTTGGCTTGAAACTGCTGTTTTGAGAACCAGATTCAGCTGCTTTCGCTGTACCCGCTAGAGAAGATCGAGGGCCGTGCATACCCGCATTGTACGAGGCGACTGTGCACTGCCTTGCAGTGAGCATCGAGACTATTTAGATTCATCACCGCACACCGGTCTGCGTTAGCGAGTTGAATCATCCTTCGATCATCATTTACGAGACGAATCCGATGGCGGGGCAGATCGAACGACAGCTGACTTCGCCACCGATCAAACCAGCTAACTGCCTGCGGCACTTGCCAGCTTCTCTTCACCCTCGCGCTTCAACGCGTTCGCCTCGTCATACTTGTGTCCGTCGTCCCCGGCCTCGGACCACAGCTTATCTCCTTCGGCGATCTCGTGCTCTGCTTCCGAACGGTCGATCTCTCCCGGCTTCATCGCCGACTCCGCGAGAATGGTTACTCGTTCAGGGAGCACCTCGACGAAGCCCCAAGCAACAAAGAACCTCTGGTCGCCAGAAGTGCCTCCATGCAGCCGAACCTCGCCCGCAGCCAGCTCGGCTAACAATGGTGCGTGCCCATATAAAGCCTCAAGATAACCAGATTGGGACGGCAACTCCACTGCGTCTGCCGTCGCGTCCACCAGAACGCGGTCCGGCGTAACCAGCCGCACTGCCAACGTGTTTGTCGTCTCAGCCATGATTATGCCGTCTGCTTCATCTTTTCGGCTGCCGCCAGTACATCCTCGATGCCACCCTTCAAGTAGAAGGCCTGCTCAGGAATCGCGTCATGTTTGCCGTCGATGATTTCCTTGAAGCTGCGCACCGTATCTTCAACCTTGACGTAGGCGCCCGGGATGCCGGTAAAGATCTCTGCCACGTGGAACGGCTGCGAAAGGAAGCGTTGCACCTTACGAGCCCGAGCGACCGTGATCTTGTCTTCTTCTGACAGCTCATCGATGCCAAGGATCGCGATGATGTCCTGTAGATCCTTGTAACGCTGAAGAATGCGCTTGACGCCCTGCGCCACATCGTAGTGCTCCTGCCCGACGACACGCGGTGAAAGAATGCGCGAAGTCGAAGCCAGTGGATCGACCGCAGGATAGATTCCAAGCTCCGACAACGGCCTCGACAGCACGGTCGTTGCATCCAGGTGGGCAAAGGTCGTCGCAGGGGCTGGATCGGTCAAGTCGTCGGCCGGAACGTACACTGCCTGCACGGAGGTGATCGAGCCCTTTTTGGTCGACGTAATCCGTTCCTGCAACTCACCCATTTCCGTCGCCAGATTGGGCTGGTAGCCTACGGCGGAAGGCATACGGCCGAGCAGCGTTGATACCTCAGACCCGGCCTGCGTAAACCGGAAGATGTTGTCGATGAACAACAGCGTGTCCGCGCCTTCTTCGTCACGGAAGTGCTCGGCAACGGTGAGCCCGGTCAGTGCCACGCGCAGACGTGCCCCTGGGGGCTCGGTCATCTGGCCATAAATCAGCGCGGCCTTGCTCTTGTTGAAGTCGTGGATGTCGATAACGCCCGACTCCTGAAACTCATGCCAGAGATCGTTACCCTCGCGTGTCCGCTCGCCGACGCCGGCGAAGACGGAAAAGCCGCCGTGCTGGCTGGCCACGTTGTTGATCAGCTCCTGAATCACGACCGTCTTGCCCACGCCCGCGCCGCCGAACAAACCGATCTTTCCGCCCTTCAGGAACGGCTGAATCAGGTCGATGACCTTGATGCCCGTCTCGAACATCTCTTCGGACGTCGACTGCTCGTCGAATGCAGGAGCCTGCCGGTGGATCGGCATATGCTTCTTTGCGTTGACCGGGCCAAGCTCGTCCACCGGCTCACCGAGCACGTTCAGCACGCGACCCAGCGTCTCGCGCCCGACCGGCACCGTGATCCCTGCGCCGGTGTCGATCGCCTGCATACCGCGAACCATGCCCTCAGTGGCCACCATCGCGATACACCGCACTCTGCCCTCTCCCAGATGCTGCTGCACCTCGACAATCACGCTTAGGGGAGAAGGGACTACAAAGCCGTCGCTGACGATCCGCAGCGCCTGGAAGATTGGCGGCATATGCTTTTCACTGAACTGTACGTCAACGGCGGGGCCGCTGATAGAGATTACTTTACCGATGTTCTCTGCCATAGTCTTTGTCTCTCTCGAACAAGCGAAGCTATAACGCCGCCGCTCCGCTCACAATCTCGATAATTTCCTTCGTAATCGCTGCCTGCCGCACCCGGTTCATGGTGAGTGAAAGCGAATCGATCAGATCTCCAGCGTTCTTCGTCGCTGCGTCCGTCGCCGTCATACGTGCCGCGTGTTCCGCTGCGACACTCTCGAGCAGCGCGTGAAAGATCTGCGTGGTGACATAGCGTGGCATCAGGTTGCGGAAGATCTTCTCTGGGGCCTGGTCAAAGATATAGTCCACATCGGCAGTGCCGAACTTCTTGGCCTCATCCTCCATCTCGGTGGTCTCAGGCTCGTGGACGCTGATCCCTTCAGACTCGGCCGCCCGGATCGCTGCATCGCGCTGCTCCCCGGTCATCGATTCCGATGCCTCAACCTCCTGCGAACCAAGCTTGCGGATGGGCAGGAGTTTCTCGATCACCACGCGCTGCTGTATGACAGATTTGAACTCGTTGTACACCACGTACACCGCATCGATCTCTGCCCGCTCATATCGCTCAACAATCGACCGCGCCATCGCAGTCACTGCGGAAAACTCGGTTTTCAGCAAAAGGTCTGTATGCTCATAGGCCACTTCGACCTGGCTGGCACGATGCCGCACAACATCGTAGTGCGTCGAGAGATCATTGTCATAACGCTGTTCGGTCTTCTCATAGCTGGCCGCGGCAAACTTCTTCTTATATAGACCGATCGCCTTCTTGCCAACAGGTTCCAGGTCAACGTTCTGCCCTTGACCGATTCGCGCCTCGATGAACTTCTGCGCCGCTTTTCCTATACTTGAGTTGAAGCCGCCCGCAAAACCTTTGTCGCCTGCGATCACCACGGCAAGAACGCTCTTCTCTTCCCGCTCGACCAGCAGAGGATGCAGAATCTCGCCAGTCTCCTCATTGTAGAGATCAGTCCGGCGCACAAGCGATTCGAGCACATTGACGAGCATCTGCGCGTAGGGGCGAGCATCCATCGCACGCGCCTGAGCCTTGCGCAGCTTCGACGCCGAGACCATCTTCATGGCCTTGGTGATCTGCCGCGTGTTCTTCACGCTGCGAATGCGCCGCCGTAGATCGAGAACGTTTGCCATAGGTTTACTTGTTGCCCACCATGGCCGTTTCGGGGGTTTTTTGAGAGGCCTGCATCTCTTTCGCGCCTGCAGTTGCCTTGTCCTTCAAGCTGGCGAGAAAGCTCTGCTTGTATTCCTTGATCGCGGTCGTCAACCTGCCCTTAATGTCGTCGTCCAGCGCCTTCTTCGTCGCGATGTCGGTCAGGATCGCAGGTGCGCTCGACTCCAGATACTGATAATAGCCATCCTCAAAGGCACGCAGGTCCTTAACCTCGACATCGTCCAAAAGACCATTTACCCCTGCGAACAGGATTGCCACCTGCTTCTCGGCGCTGAGCGGCTGAAACTGCGGCTGCTTGAGCAGCTCCGTCAATCGCTGCCCCCGATTGAGCTGGTTCAGTGTCACCTTGTCGAGATCCGAACCAAACTGTGAGAAAGCAGCCAGCTCGCGATACTGCGCCAAATCGAGCTTCAGGGTCGAGCCGACCTGCTTCGTCGCTTTAGTCGCCGCCGAAAAGCCAACCCGCGACACAGACAGCCCTACGTTGACCGCTGGGCGCACGCCCGAGTTGAACAGGTCCGTTTCCAGAAAGATCTGCCCGTCGGTGATTGAGATGACATTGGTCGGGATGTAGGCCGACACATCGCCCGCTTGCGTCTCAATAATTGGCAGTGCCGTCAGGGAACCTCCGCCGAGCTTGTCGCTTACTTTAGAAGATCGCTCGAGCAGCCGTGAATGCAGATAGAACACGTCTCCCGGGTATGCCTCGCGTCCCGGTGGACGGCGCAACAGCAAAGAGATCTCTCGATAGCTCGCCGCGTGCTTGGATAGATCGTCGTAGATGATCAGCGCGTGCTTGCCATTGTCACGAAAGTACTCGCCCATGGCTGTCGCCGCGAACGGCGCAAGATACTGCATCGGTGCGGGTTCGGAGGCAGTTGCGGCCACTACGATGGTATACGCCATCGCACCCTGCTCCTCAAGAGTTTGCACTACCTGTGCCACAGAGGATCGCTTTTGCCCGATGGCGCAGTAGATGCAAATTAAATTGTTCTTGGCGGAGTTGATGATCGTGTCGAGAGCGATCGCCGACTTGCCTGTTTGCCGATCGCCGATTAGCAACTCCCGCTGCCCACGACCGATCGGAATCATGGTGTCGATCGCTTTAATCCCGGTTGCCATGGGCTCGCGCACGGACTGCCGGTCGATCACACCTGGAGCCAGTCGTTCGACGGGTAAGAACGTGGTCGTGTCGATCGGGCCCTTGTCGTCGATCGGCGCACCAAGCGCGTTCACCACGCGGCCAATCAACGCCTCACCTACCGGCACGGACATGATCTTGCCAGTACGTTTTACCTGGTCGCCTTCGTTGATCTCCGTATAGTCGCCCAGCAGCACGGCACCGACCTGATCCTCATCCAGGTTCATTGCCAAGCCAGCTACACCGTGCGGGAACTCGATCAGCTCGCCAGCCATGACCTTGTCCAGCCCATGAACCCGCGCAATGCCGTCGCCCAGGGAGATGACCGTGCCTACTTCGTCCACCTGGATGCGCTGCTCGTAATTGTCGATCTGCTGCCGCAACAGCTCAGTAATCTCGTTCGCGCTAATCTTTGCCATACCTGTACCTGATCTCTCTGTCTTTCCATGAGCCTACACGGCTGACCTTCAACCCACATCAAGCGGGCATCAACTTCGCTTTCAACTGCTGAAGCTGCGCGCGCACTGAGCCGTCATACACCGTCGATCCCAATCTGACGACAGCACCGCCCAGCAGCGAAGCATCCAGCGTATAGGTCGCCCGGACCCGGCCACCTGCCAGCCTCGCTACTTGAGCCTCAAGGCTCGCGCGATCGTCTCCATTGAGCTCGTGCGCCGAGGTAATCTCTGCCACTTTCACTCCCAAACCTTCATCCGCCAGCTGAGCATACTCTTCGAGTATCTCGCCCAGTGCGTCAAGGCGTTTATGGTCGACGATCACGGCCAAAAGGTTGCGCACCTCACGCATCATTCCAATGCGTCCAGCGATCGCATCCAGCAGCTTCAACTTCTGATCTTCTGCAATGGATGGATTTCTCAATACCTCGTGCAGCTTCGGACTGCCCGCGAGCGTAGCAGCGAAATCCTGCATCTGCTGCTGCGCCGCAGTAGCATCAAGACCCTTCGCAGCCACGACCTGAGAAAACGCCTGAGCATACCGCGGAGCGAAGACATTGGCCATCAGTTCTGCCCTTCCTTGCCCTGCGACAAACGAAACGCAAATGCCTGAACCAGGAGACGATCCGTTTCGGCATTCACGACCAGCTTCCGGCTTGCCTGTTCGATTGCCAACTCTGCCGCATACGTCTGCAACTCGCGGCGAGCCTGCACTGTTGCCGCCGCAATCTCCTGCTCAGCAGCCGCCAGGATCTTGGCCTTTTCTTCCTCTGCTGAGACCCGAAACCGCTGCTCCTCAGCCACTGCGTCCTTCTCCGACTGCGCGCGAAGCTCCGCGATGATCCCGTCCAGCTTGCCGAGCCGGTCTTCTACGGAACCCAGGCGAGCGTTGGCCTCTTGGGTCGCGGATCGTGCATCCACCAGATGTTTTTGGATCGCCGCGTTGCGATTGCGGAACGTCTTCGGAAGCGCCTTCAGCAGAAACCATCCCAGCAGAACTGCCAGCATAAGGAAGTTTGCCATCTCGAAAGCGGTCGCTGACTGATCCGTGTTCATGCCGATCATTGCGCCCATCTTCTTTACCATGGGCGACTTGCGGTACACATCGTTCTCGTCTTCTTCGGACTTGTTTGCCTCAGGCGACTGCCCGGCGGGCGTGCTCGCTTCGCCACTTGCAGCTGTTACGGGCCGACCGCCCTGAGCCACGATGCGCCCAGGGGTCATCGCGATCAGAAGGCTGAACAAAATCCAAATGCAGGAGAGCCGCTTCACTGCGCCGCCTCCCGCGAGTTCGCGCCAGCAGGCAAAACAGCCCTTAGCACCTGCGCACTCAGCTCCGTACTCAACGATTCAATGTGCTGCCTCACGGCATCCGCACTGCGCTCAATCTCGTCGCGAGCGATCCGTACACGGGCCTGGGCGGCTTGCCGTACCTGCTCGATCACCAGATCGCGCTCCGCGATCCCGCTCTTTCGCCTTGCCTCACGCATGCTCAAGAGATCCGCCTTCGCGGCCCGGAGTTTGTCCTCGTACACTGCAGTCTCAGCCTCAGCCGCAGAGATCGCTCCTTGTGCCTGCTCCACCGCACCCGTCGTCCGCGCTCGGCGTTCAGCCAGCACCTTATCTAGGGGCCTCCGAACCAGCAGCCCGTATGCGGCTACGAGCAAGACGAACAGGATGATCGTTGGCACGGAGCCAAGAACAAGGTCGCCAAGTTGTCGAAGTATCAGGTCCATGAGAGTAGCTAAACGAAACGGGGTTCCCTTCCTGGAAGGAAGACGTAGTGACTCGCAGCATGATGCGAGGGGTGGAAGAAGGTAAAGCCCTTGCGGTACTCCTATTTTTAGCAAAGCGCCATTGGGGGTGTCAACCGGTGGAGCGTGCAGCCTCTGCAAGTGAGTGTCCCATTTCCGGCTGGCTGGAACGAGTTCAGCTTGCAAGACCCTTGACTGATTTACCAGGCCGATTTGTACTACCAGTACACCCTGACCTGGCGTCCTGGGTCCTGCAGACCGCGTGACGAGGGACACTACCTCCGCTCCCCGTCCGGCGGTTTTGCAGTTTAACCCGCAACTCCGCTCGAAGCCCGATCACGGTACTCTCGATACCGTCCAAGCAACGACGCTGGTCCTCTTGCCTTGAAGTAAGCCAGATTGCCTTCGAACCGCATCTCCTCGACCGACGCGCCGGCTTCAAGCGCTGCGATGACACCCCCTTCAGACTGAGGTACCCGGAAGCTGCAGACCACCAGAGGATCGACTACCAGCAGACGGTCGATCTCGAGCAGTAACTCCTCCAGGCCTTCTCTCCTCAAGCCCGAGACCGCCACGACGCCATTGCGGATCACCCCGAAGCGCTCGTCGCTGGAAAGCAGGTCCGTTTTGTTAAGCACCTCAATGACAGGCTTCTCTCCGACCTGGAGCTCTGCTAGAACCCTCTCCACCTGCGTCTTCTGCTCGTCCGCCGTTGCGCTTGAGGCATCCCGTACATGCAGCAACAGCTCTGCTCGCTCGACCTCTTCGAGCGTCGCCCGAAAGCTCGTTACCAACGTGTGTGGCAGATCGCGGATGAAACCCACGGTGTCCGACAGGAGGATTTTGCGCCGCGAAGGAAGCACCAGTTGCCGCAGCTTGGGGTCAAGCGTTGCAAACATACGGCTTGATTCCAGAACGCCGGCTTCCGTAAGCGCGTTGAACAACGTGCTTTTACCAGCATTCGTATAACCCACCAGGGCGACCACAGGAACAGGGACGGCCTCGCGCCGCTGCCTTTGTTGCCGCCGGATGCGCCGCACGCTCTCCAGCTGCTCCTTAACGTGGTCGATGCGCAGGTTGATCTTGCGGCGGTCCGTCTCGAGCTGGGTCTCGCCGGGGCCCCTCGTTCCGATACCGCCGCCCAGCTGACTCATTGCCTTCCCCCGTCCCGCCAGTCGTGGCAGCTGGTATTGCAACTGCGCTAATTCCACCTGTAGTTGCCCTTCACGGGTTCGAGCGTGCCGCGCAAAAATATCGAGAATGAGCTGTGTTCGATCGATCACCCGGCATGGCAATTTAGCGTCCAGGTTGCGCAGCTGAGAGGGCGTCAGGTCGTGATCGAAGAGCACCACCTGAGCACCGGTCGAGGCGATTACACCTTCGATCTCCTCGAGCTTGCCTTGTCCTACCAACGTCGCCGCGTCGGGTTTGGGACGATGCTGCACCAAGGTCGCTGCGATCTCCGCCCCGGCACTCTTTGCCAACTCCTGGAACTCCGCCAGCCCTGCTTCGAAGTCGAGTTCGTACGTCCGCTGGCCTGCATCTTCGCCGCTCAGGAGCGCAGCTGACTTACGCGCCTGCCGCGCAGCGAGGCTCGACCGTCGCCGGTCACTCGTAAACTCCACGGCCACCAGAACGGCTCGCTCCACGGAGCCGGAGGGGAGGACATCCGCT
This sequence comes from Acidobacteriaceae bacterium, assembly GCA_965215415.1. Taxonomy (GTDB): domain Bacteria; phylum Acidobacteriota; class Terriglobia; order Terriglobales; family Acidobacteriaceae; genus Edaphobacter. Next base: position 376,804 of record CBDCDQ010000009.1, read on the forward strand.
TTTCCAACCAGCCGGGCTGCCTCCACCAGCCTGGGTTCAGGGTGTGTCAAGTCAGCCCGTCGCCCCAAGGCTTTCGTGATTATTCGTGGCACTTGCCGCGGGAGCAGACCGGCTGTCGAGGCGGACTTCGGCTCGGGCATCGCTCTTTAGTTCCATGTGGGAGCCCGCTCGGCCGCTCACCACGGTGGAGATGGCGTGCTTGAAGATCAGCTGCTCCTGCGCGTTGTTCTCTAAGAGCACCGAATATTTGTCGAACGAGCGGATCTTACCCGTCAACTTAACGCCGCTCACCAGGTAGATGGTGATCGGGCTTTTGTCTTTACGGACCGTATTGAGAAACGTGTCCTGAATGTTCTGCGCCGGCTTTGCGTCCATAGTGCCGATCTCCTCTTATTGGTTCTATGTCACCTGCAGGTACCACTCGGGGGAGAGATGCACGACTTCTGAGGCATCAGGCCCAAAGGAGAGACGGAACGCGCACTACCTAAGACAGATGTACAGCACCCTTACGGGTTTGCCCTACGATACGGTTATCTTTCATAAAGCACAACTCCCCTGCTTGCACAAACCCGTCCTGCACCTACAGATACTGGCATAGCGCGAGGAGTACCATGGGAGCTGTGCCTTTAGACACCTCCGCGTTACGGACGAGCCAGCCGGTCCCCATGCTGGACTTTTCTCGCCAATATGCAGCCATCCGCGAAGAGGTCCTTACAGCCATCGAAGCTGTATGCGATTCGCAGCGCTTTATCCTTGGGCCTGCAGTCTCCAACTTTGAGGCTGCGTCCGCCCTGGCTTGCAGCGTACCCCATGCGGTTGGATGCGCCAGCGGGACAGACGCTCTATGGCTTGCTCTTGAAGCCTCCGGCATCGGCCCTGGCGACACGGTTGTCACTACGCCGTTTTCCTTCTTCGCCAGCGCCTCGTCCGTTCTTCGTTGCGGTGCCAGGCTCCTCTTCGCGGACATTGATCCCCTTACCTTCAACATCTCCCCCGCTGCGGTCGCTACCCTTCTGCACGCGCACCCAGAGATCAAGGCCATCCTTCCTGTCCACCTTTACGGGCAGTGCGCGGATTGGGACGCCTTAACTGCGGTTGCCACCCCCCGGGATCTTGTCCTCATTGAAGACGCTGCACAGGCTTTTGGTGCGCTCTGGCGGGGAACTCCGGCCGGCGCCTTGGGCCGGGCCGCCGCTTTCTCCTTCTATCCAACCAAGAATCTATCTGCGTTCGGCGACGCCGGCCTCGTGACTACAAGCGATTCGGTCGTGGCCGAACGCGCTGCCATGCTCCGGGCGCACGGTATGAGGAAGCGCTATATTCACGACGAGATCGGGTGGAACTCTCGCCTCGACTCCCTCCAGGCAGCCGTTCTGGAAGTCAAACTTGGGTACTTGCCTCGATGGAATCAACAGCGTCGTGACAAAGCAGCCGTCTACGACAACCTCTTCCGAGCAGCCGGACTGGTGGGCAGGATCACACTGCCCTATAGCGATCCTCGCGCCACACCCGTCTTCCACCAATACGTCATCCGGGCTCCACGCCGGGATGCTCTACGCCAATTCCTCACCGACGGGCAGATTGGCTCTGAGGTTTACTATCCTCTTCCCCTTCATTTACAAACGGCCCTCAGCTTTCTCGGCCATGGCAAGGGCGACTTCCCTCACGCCGAGCAGGCGGCAGCCGAGGTTCTGGCCTTGCCGCTCTACCCTGAAATTCGCGAGGACGAACAAGCTGCAGTTGTAGACACTATCGCGAGCTTCTACTCTTAAACGGCAGTGCATCCTCGGCTCGCGATCTCTATCTCCAAACCTCATCCGCATTCCGGGCATCCTAAGGCTTATCCTCACCCTGCGACGGGTGGTGGATGGTTGTGAGGAGCCGCGCCGATGACTACCGATGAGCTTGCAGGCGGTTCCGAGCCGGCGGTGATCCTGGACACGAGCCCGGGTATGCAACAGCCTCGCGCGGCCTTCCACGTCTGCAATCCTATTACTCGGCGATTGTTGGAGATTGCTGTCCGGCAGCTGGATCTAGCCGCCGTCGACGTGTCCGCACATCCCATCTCATCGGGGTTGTTTAGCGATTTTGAAGTCGTGTTGGCCGATGCACCCCTGGCTTACAGCATCCATGCTCTCTTGTCGCATCCCGGGCATGGTGACGATCAGCCGAACATCGTTAATCCTGCACTCATCGCCATCTACGAACCCGGGGAACTTCCGCGAGAGGACGCTGAACCCTCCGGCTTTGACGGTACCCTCACCTTGCCGCTCGACCCTGCCACTCTGCTAACTCAGCTTAGTGTCATTCTGTACGCCCGCCGCACATTCTTCAGCCGCTTCCGCAATGCCCTTGAGGAACTTCACCTGAACCGGAAGATCTTCTGCTCCGTTTCGAGTGGCATCACCGTGGCGAAGGCCGACCAGCCCGACATGCCGCTTTCGTACGTCAACCCAGCCTTCGAGGTCATGACCGGCTACTCCTTTGAGGAAGTTATCGGAAAGAACTGCCGCTTCCTCCAGGGAGAAGAACACGATCAGCCGGGGCTTACCGCTATTCGCGAAGCGATCAAGGCCGAACGTGAGGTGGTCGCAACCCTTCGTAATTATCGAAAGGACGGGACCCTGTTTTGGAACGAGCTTTCCTTGTCCCCGATCCACAATCGTGACGGCAAGCTCACCCATTTTGTAGGCATACAGAACGACGTAACCGCCCGTATGGAGTTTGAAGCTGCCCTGCGTGAGAGCGAAAAGCTTGCCGCGGTGGGTCGCCTCGCCGCTTCGATTGCTCACGAGATCAACAACCCGCTCGAAGCTGTGACCAACCTCCTGTATCTGGCGCGCAACAGCACCGAACCCGGCGAAATCAAGCATTTCCTTGATCTCGCCGATACCGAACTACGCCGCGCAGCGCTCATCACATCTCAGTCACTCCGCTTCTATAAACAATCCACGAAGCCCGCAGCCGTTCAGCCGACGGCTCTGCTGGACTCGGTTCTCGACCTGTATAACGGCAAGATTGAAAACGTTGAGGTCACCGTGGAGCTCCGCCGGGGCACGACCAACCCCGCCGATAGCATCGTATGTCTGGAGAGCGAAGTCCGGCAGGTGCTTTCGAATCTGGTTCGCAACGCCATCGACGCCATGAAGGGTCGTGAGGGCGTACGGCGCCTGCTGCTCCGAACTCGCAAGGCGACGGATTGGCGCACGGGCGCTCGCGGCACCACGATCACGATCGCCGATACAGGATCGGGCATCAGCCCGCAGACGATGAAGCGTCTGTTCACCGCTTTCTTCACAACCAAAGGCGCTGCCGGAACAGGCCTCGGCCTTTGGGTGTCGAGCGAGATCATCCACCGCCACGAAGGCCGTCTGCTGGTTCGCAGCCGGCAAGGGGACAAAGCAAGCTGGACCGTTTTCCAGCTGTTCCTTCCATCCCAGCCTTCCCCCACCTAGCCGCTCCACGGGCACCTGGGTTGCTTCGTTCTGAACGCGAGGCCTTCTGGCGTTTGACGCAGATGTCTCCACCCGTTCTTGGCCCTTACCGACGCCCCCTCTTCTTTTTCTCACCCGGCGGCACAGGATGCGCCTCGTCTAAAGCGGGTTCTCCTGCTGTCAGCACCCTGTGAGTGATGTTTCCCTCCAGCCGGTATGTCTTGGTAAACGTCTTTCCCGGTGTGATGGCACCGGTGACCGGATCAGGCATCACCCCCGCTGAGTCCGCCGACAGCACCTTGTAACGGAATGCGGGGAGCTCTGCAGCACCGGAGGCACCTTTCTCGCCGGGGTCCTTGATCGCTGTAATCTCCACCGGCAGATACCCTTCGATGTTCTTCTCGCGAAAGCCTGTCTCATAGCGGTGCTTTTTGGCGTTCCAGATAAACAGCCGAACCTGATCGAAGTCATAGGGCAGTCCAGCCTTGTAAGGACTCATCACCGTCAAGTACTCCGGGATGTTCTTGTCGTCCGCAGCCGCTTCCGGATCGTTCACCCGGTTCAGGATATAGGTGCCGACAATCCGCTGGCCCTCCGCGTACCGTGTCAGCGAATCGGGTGCGTCCACATCCATCATCCGGCTCAGCAGCCATCCGGTGTGACCCTTTGCATCGCGCACCAGCCACCAATCTTCCATTGCGGGCGGAGCCGCAGCCTCGACCGCTGCTGCATTCGGTTTCACTGCTGTCGAAACGGCAGGCGTTGCGCCTTTCGCGCCGTTGCGAGGAGAGGATGCCGGCTCCGCTGTCGTACTCGCCCGGGCTTTCACTGGAGGTCCGGGTACCGTCTTCAGCAGCGTGGCTCGGGTCAGCAGCTGCAGCTTCTCGCCCTCAGCCAGCCGGAAGAGCCGCTCCGTCTCCCGCCCTGGCTTCAGGTGCATGTACACCTCGTCCCGCACAACGGCAGAGGCGACAGGTTTTTCAGCCTGGTGGGCCCGTCCAAGATCGCTGAAGCCATCGAAGACCTCCTGCACTGCCACGGCCTTTTCGTCAATCCAGCCCTGCTCACCCTTGTCCGTCTCCACTTTGATAGATCGCCGGCCCCGGTCCAGCACCTTCAACCGATCTCCGTTCCTTACAGTACCGGTACGGTTGAAGACGGTCGCGACCCGGTCACGTAAAAACGTCTCCTTCGCCGTCACATATACATAGCTCGAAGCGAGATGAGGGTGGAATCGCGAACACCCGCACAAGACCACTACCCCCAACAGCCTTAGCCAACGCCCACCCAAGCTCATCGCTCCATCTTACGTGCGGCTGTGCCGGCTCTTGTAGAACATCCCAGATCCACACGCGCAGTGGCCAAGCTGCGCGGTCTTCTAGTGGGTCGCCACCACCAGCACCGCCGTCACTGGATCGCTCCCCGTGGCCACCGTTGCTTGCGGGTCCAATTTACCAGGGGTTGCCGCGTCGAACCCGTACATCGCCAGGTCCGGCGACCCGCCACTTGCCACGGCCAGCACATACCGCCCGCTGTTGTCCTTTGCCAGCGAACTGATCAGGCTGCCGCCTAAAACCGGCGACCCTGCGACCGCCGTGAGCGTGCCACCGGGCCCCACGGCGAATTCTCCGATTGTCGCTTCCTGCCGATTGCCTGCGTAGAGATACTTGCCTGTACTGTCCAGCAGCAGCGCAAACGAACCTCCGCCGGAGGCAAAGGGCGATCCCGGGACTGGAATAAGGCCTCCAGTGGCTCCAAACCCGTTCGGATTGAACTTGAAGACCGCCACACCGGCACCGGCCCCACTTCGGGCGATGTACAGAAAGGTCGATGCGCTATCGATGGCCACTGCATTGTCGCTGGCAAGAACGCTGCCGGTGCCAATCTCCTGACCCGCACCCAACACACCCGTTGCCGTTGTAAATGGAAATACTGCATCGCCGCCCGTTCCCAGCGCAAGCACAACGTACGCCCCGTTTGGAGCGACGCGCACCATCTTCGGCAGAACGGTTGCGCCGCTCACGCTATAGGTCGTCGCTTCTTGCAGCGTCAACGCGCCCGTGGAGCTCTCGATCCCCCACTCATACAGCGTCTGCCCATCCAGGCTCAAGCCAAAGAGCCAACGCCCATCCGGCGACACGTCGAGGGAGGCCATAGGAAATGCAGTGACCGCCTCCACCCCACCACCCAACAAAGCCGTGAGGACACCGGAAGAGGCATCGATAGAAAAGCCATACACTCCCCCTGGTCCCGCAACATAGAGGAAACTGTTTGCAAGCGTTATCGCCATCGCTGTCGGAGGCACTGGGAGGCTGATGGCCGGTCCTACGGAGGTAAGGGTTCCTACGCCTGCCGTGGTGGTCACCACAGCGAAGCCTGCCAGCCTGTTTCCCGCGGCATTAGCCACGTAAACGTAATCCTTACCGTCAGAAACAGAGGGAAGAGTCGTTGCAGGAGTCGCCGTCAACGGTGGAAAAAACCCGGAGCACGCCGTCATCAGCAGAGCCAATGCCGTTCCGGCCAGGCCCCGAGTCACGCGCTCGATCGTGTTCCTTCGCGGCCCTCTATACTCAACGCACGTCATGCTCTCTTCCCGCCCTCTGCTCACCGCTGCGTTTACATTGCTTGCGCTCACACCAGCTTCTCATTCACAACGATTAGACGCCTCCACCCCCTCAAAGACAGCCGAGACCATCGACCGTGAAATCCGCGCGGATATGGCCTTTCTCGCCGATGACGAGCTCCACGGCCGCGGCTCGGCGACGCGCGACGAGCACCTCGCGGCCCTCTTTGCAGCCGCGGAGCTGCAGTCGCTTGGCCTCGAACCTGGCGGCGACGGCAACACCTTTCTTCAGAAGAGTCCGCTGCCTGTCTCTTTCTCCGACCGCCTCGCCAAGCGTCTCGACCACTTTGAAGACGTCCCGCGTACAGAAACCTGGAACGCCATCGCCATCCTGCGAGGCACTGCCCGTCCAGACGAAGTCATTCTCCTCACCGCACACCTGGATCACCTCGGCATGGCGAAAGCCGATCCGGCCAGGTCAGCTGGCGTGGCCGATCTCATCTACAACGGAGCCGACGATGACGCCTCCGGCACCACGGCCGTCCTTACCCTGGCGCGGCTGCTCTCGGCCGGTCAGCACCCCGCCCGCACGATTGTCTTTGCGCTCTTCGGTTCGGAGGAGATCGGAGGCTTCGGGAACCGCGCCTTCCTCCAGCATCCACCTGTTCCCATAGCGTCGATCGTGGCAAATCTCGAATTTGAAATGATCGGCCGGTCCGATCCTGCAATTGCACCCGACGCACTCTGGCTCACCGGCTTCAACCGCTCGGACCTTGGCCCTGCACTTGCCCAGCATGGCGCGCACCTTGTAGCCGACCCACACCCCAGAGAGGAGTTCTTCACTCGATCAGACAACTATGCTCTTGCGCGCCAAGGCATCATTGCTCACACCGTTTCCAGCTTCGGTCTGCACAAGGAGTACCATCGCCCTTCTGATGACCTCGCGACGATTGACTTCCAGCACATGACCGCCGTGATCATGTCCATGCTCGCGCCGGTTCGCTGGCTCGCCGATTCCGACTTCCGCCCGGTATGGAACCCCGGTGGCAGACCAGCACGCTGATGCACGCCCGCTACGCTGCTATCATCTTCTCATGACGCAGCTTGATGTCCTCTACCGCTACGGAGCGCGCCCAAAGGAAGACGCGGTGATTGCCATTGCTCGGCTTCGCGAAGTCTACGGCGTTCGCAGGCTGCACCTGGACGAAACTGCGCAGACCATACGCATCGAATACGACGCCTCTCGCCTTACCGAACCGGTCATCCACCAGCTCCTCCGCCGCGCCGGGCTCGACATCATCGAAGCCATACCCATGTTTCCTGCGTGAAGGCAGAAACATGTAAGTCTTTTGTCTAGTTCATCTGAGGCATATTCAGCGCAAGGAGCCGACGCGAAAGGGAACGGGTGGCTCCGGTGATCTTGGCGTCCTCCGGTTCCATGGCGAGACAGACGAAAGATTGAAGGGCAGCGCGGGAAACCAGGTTCGGCACGCGCTTCAGTTTGGTTGGCGACCGCATTGTTGCGGACGGAGTCTGGAAGCGAAGCACGCTCTCGCGATGAAGAGTGCGTGCAGGCAGCGACGGAAGATTGTTGGGGATGTGCATTAGCCCTCCCGGCCCTCGTGACTTCGTGGCGATGAGAGAATCTGTAAGCAACTCTGCTGCTTGCCACATACATCACCGCGATTTGTAAGATAGATGGCTCCTCACGAAACTATGTTGCATGGCTGACGAAGGCCCGCTCTAGCTTTTCCCAAGTTGTATCCAGCGTTTCAGGCAGCACGCGGGTCTCGCCGACGACCGTCATGAAACTGGTGTCGCCTGTCCAGCGCGGAAGAGCGTGGAGATGAAGATGATCGGCTACTCCAGCCCCGGCCACCGCACCAAGGTTCATGCCAAGGTTGAGGCCGTCAGGGTGATAAACCTCCCGCAGAACCTCCTCGGTGCGGCGAGCGAGGCGCATCATCTCCAGGGCTGCGTCTTCAGGTAGTTCGGCGAGGGAGTCTCGATGCTGGTAAGGGACGATGAGGAGGTGACCGGTGCCGTACGGAAAGGCGTTCAGACAGATGAAGGTATGCTCCGCCCGATGGACGATGCGGGCGGCTTGATCGGCAGCCCGGGACGCCGTACCTTGGGCGATCGCGTAGTTGGTAGAGGCCAATAGATTGCAGAAGACGCAGTGCTTATCTTGGTCCAATGGCCACGCAGCGAACTCAGGCGGCACGCCTTTACGGACGCCGGGTTCGGCCTGGCTGACGTAGTTGTAGCGCCATGGGGTCCAAAGGCGGTCCATAGGGGGAGTATAGGCCGACAGGCGAACGTGCATAGTTACTGCAAGGTAGGCCTACAGAACAAGCTCGCTAGAGCATGGATGCCAGGTTCAGCATGGCGCTGGGGATGCCAGAGAGCGGAAGCATCTGGTCAGTTGCACCAAGTTTTTGCGCCTCTCGAGGCATACCGTATACCACACAGGTCTCCTCGTTCTGGCCGAGCGTCTTCGATCCGGCTCGCTTCATAGCCAGCAGTCCCTGAGCACCGTCTGCTCCCATGCCGGTAAGAATGACACCAACAGCGCGGCCTTTGGTCGTCGCAGCGACCGAGGAGAACATGACGTCGACTGAGGGGCGCTGATAACAGACGCGCGGGCCATCCTGAATCTGGACGGTGTAGCCCGAGCTGCTCTTACGCAGCATCATGTGAAAATTGCCAGGAGCAATGAGGGCGAGGCCCGGGCGAACCTCGTCCCCGTTCTTCGCTTCACGAACTTCGATGGCGCATAGCTGGTTGAGGCGTGTGGCGAAGGCGGCGGAGAAGACGGGAGGGATGTGCTGGGTGATGACGATACCGGGACTGGCGGCCGGCAGCTTTTCAAGTACTTCGCGGATAGCTTCGGTACCGCCGGTGGATGCGCCGATCGCGATGAGGGCATCGGGCGCAAAGGCCTTTCTGCCGGCTGACGCAATCGGCGGCGTGGCAGGAGCAGCAGGTGGCGGCGCACCCGGGGTAGGAAGTCTGCGGACCTTGGCTCCAGCGGCGGCGCGAAGCTTGCCGGCGAGGCCGTGTTTCAGATCGCCAATGGAGTAGGGGCCGCCCGGTTTGGCGAGGACCTCTACCGCACCAGAGCGAAGCGCCTCCATCGAAGCCGCGCAGGAAGACTGGCCGAGCGAGCTGATGACGATGACCGGCATGGGGTGGTAGACCATCAGCTTCTTGAGGAAGGTAAGGCCGTCCATGCGCGGCATCTCAATATCGAGCGTTAGCACGTCGGGGTTGAGCGCAAGGATCTTGTCGCGGGCGACGTAGGGGTCAGGCGCGGTGCCGACGACCTCCATGTCCGACTCGGCCGAGATGACCTCCGACAGCATCTTGCGGACGATGGCGGAGTCGTCGACGATGAGAACCTTGATCTTCTGGCCAGGCGTCATGCTGCGGACCCCAGAGTCTGGGCTTGAGTGAACGGATGCAAGACAAGCCAGATGAAGAGCGCGCCCTCATCGAGTTCAATGGAGCGCGTGGCAGTCAGGAGGTCTTCATCCGGCAGCGTTGTGTTGTTCTCCGGATGCGTGAGATCGAAGACGTCGGCGGCGGCGTAGGCGCTGAGAAAAGAGCCGCAAACCATATTGGCAAGTTCGCCAAGCGTTTCGAGCGACTTTGGCACATCGATCTCTGTCGGTTCGTCGCCGAGGAAGTTCGCGGCAATGGTCTGGGCCGTAGCCTTGGAGGCGCGGAGCCCGACGGTGCCGCTGCGTGGACCTTTGAAATCGAGCTGGACGCCCAGGCAGCCAGGCTCCTGACAGGCTGGCGTGTCGAGCTCGCCCATGACGCCCATAAAGAACATGGACTCGATCACCTCAGTGGCGGCTGCGGTAAGCAAGGGGTTGAGTTCGCGTGCGGTAGGTTCAGACAGCGTGGGCATGGGCGACGACTCCTGTAAGCAGCCTCTCCATTGCGGAGCCGAGGGTCTCGGGCGCAAAGGGTTTGGTAACGTATTCCTTGACGCCCAGCGCCAACATCCGGGCGAGACGGGCGTCGCTCTTGTCAGTCGAGATCACGACGACCGGGATGGTGCGGAAGAGTGGGTCGGCGGCCAGATGTTCCACCAGTTCCTCTCCGTTCATCGTCGGCATATTGATGTCCGTGAGCACAATATCCATCCAGTGGGTTGTGAGCATCTCCAGCGCCTCGCGTCCATGGTTCGCTTCGGCACACTCGCCGATGTCGAGGCCGGTGAGGGTCAGGGTACGGCGGATGAACTTCCGCATGGCAGGAGAGTCATCGACAATCAGAACGCTGTAGGCCATATGGTTATCCTTTCTTTCCCGAAGGCAGCACCGTTTCGGCTTGGCCGGAGCGCATGATGACCCGTCCAGTATCGAGCTCCAGCCGCACAGTACGAGACTGGCTTCCGCCAACTTCTTCGTGCTGAACGAGGATGCCCGCCTTCCAGAAGATCTTGCGCAGCACCATGTGGTTCCGTTTGCCGATGTTGAAGGTGTCCGACGCGGAGATGATCTGCGCGCCGCCGAGCACGTTGACCTGGATGCGGTTGCGGACCGCGCCCAGCTTGTAAGCATTCTGAAAGAGCAGCGGGATGCCGGTGTCGGCGAACATATACGGGTTCTTCTTGGCTTTGGCCTCGTCGAGGCTGGACTCCGGCAACATATAGTGCAGCAGCCCGCCGACCCGGGTAACGGGATCATAGATGAGCACAGCGATACAGGAGCCGAGCGCATACGTGATCAGGGTTGCTGTTGGGTCGGCCGAGACCGCGCAAGCGCCTACGCCAATGACCTGCATGGCCATCAGCGTTTCGCCCTGACAGACATGACACCGCCTTCCACTTTCTGAAAGGTGGCAGGGGCGATGTACTTCAACGGATGCTGGATGTTGTTGAGGCTTTCAGAGTGGCCGATCAGCAGATGGCCGCCGACTTCGAGTTGCGCCGCCAGCCGGTTGACGAGGTGCTCCATCGTCTTCTGGTCGAAGTAGATCATGACGTTTCGGCAGAAAATGACCTGAAATTTGCCGACTTTGGAGAAGTCTTCCATGAGGTTAAGGCGTTGAAACTCAATGAGGGCGCGAGTGTCTTTCTTGACGAGGTACTGGCCTTCGGACGAACCCGAGCCTTTAAGGACGTGCTTGCGGAGGCGTTCGACGGGAACACCGGCGAAGCGTTCGGCCTCGTACATGCCGTTTTTGGCATGAGTCAGAACGCGTGTGGAGATGTCTGTAGCGAGAATCTGGACGGTGGAGGCAGTCTTCGCGCCGAGGACCTCGGTCAGGGTAAAGGCGATGGTGTAGGGCTCTTCGCCGGTGGAGCAGGCGGCACTCCAGATGCGGTTCATACGGCCTTTGTCAAAGGCGGGGATGATGGTCTTGGTAAGAAAGTCGAAGTGCTGCGGCTCGCGGAAGAAGCTGGTGTGGTTGGTCGTCAGGACGTCGACCATCTCGGTAAGAGCCTGGCCGGAGCTATCCTTCTTGACGAACTCGTAATACTGCTGAAAACTCGTGAAGTTCATCTCGCGCATCTTCTTTCCGAGGCGCGCGGCGACAAGGACCTCCTTCTTGTCGAGGTCGATGCCGAACTTGTCATAGACCATGCGCTGGATCATGGTGAATTCCGCGACAGAAAGCTTGAGCGAGCCTGCGCCCCCTTGCGTCGGTGCTGAAGAGAAGGCACTCATGAATTTCCTCCGTGGTAGATGCCTTCCATGTCGAGGATCAAGCCGACGCGGCCGTCGCCCAGGATGGCGCACCCGGCGAGACCGGCGACTTCTTTGAAGGTCTCCCCCAGGCTCTTGATGACCACCTCCTGCTTGCCGACCAGATCGTCGACCAGCAGACAGAACTGCTTCCCGTCGCACTCGGCGACGACGAGCAGACCATCGCTCGGGTGAACGCTCTTGGAGGGGATGTTGAAGCGCTTGTGCAGCCGCACGATCGGAAGGAGATTGCCGCGCACCAACGCCATCTCGTGCCGATCCTGCACGGTCGAAAGCACCTCCGGCGTAGGCCGGAACATCTCGCGCACGGAGAAGATGGGCACGATGTAGCGGCTGTTGCCGACCATGACGACCAGACCTTCGATGATGGCCAGGGTAAGTGGAAACTTGAGCTGAAAGGTGGTGCCTTGACCGGCGATCGATTGCGTGTCGATGCGGCCGCGGAGCTTCTGCACGTTCCGCTTCACCACGTCCATACCGACACCGCGACCGGAGACGTCCGTGATCTTTTCCGCGGTAGAAAAGCCAGGTTCAAAGATCAGCTGGTAGATTTCAGGGTCGGAGAGCTGGTTGGCAGAGGAGATGACCCCGTTCTGGAGAGCTTTGGCGACGATCTTTTCCTTGTTGAGGCCGCGACCGTCGTCGGAGATTTCAATGACGATCAGGCCGGCCTGGTGATAGGCCTTCAGGCGGATCTTCGCCATCGGATCTTTGCCGGTGGCGGCGCGCTCGGCAGGTAACTCAATGCCATGGTCGACCGAATTGCGAACCATGTGGAGCAACGGGTCGGAGAGCTCTTCGGCGATGGTTTTGTCGACTTCGGTATCTTCGCCGACGGTCTCCAGCGCGATCTGCTTGCCGGCCTTGCGGGAAAGATCGCGGATGAGGCGGGCCGTGCGCTGAAAGAGCTGACCGATGGGGATCATCCGCATGGCCATGGTGGTGCGCTGAACCTCGGCGGTGTTGCGGGAGAGTTGGGCGATGTCGGCGAGCAAACGGGCGTCCATGGCGGCGGCCATGACAGGATTGTGGCGGATGAGCGACTGCGCGATCACCATCTCGCCAACCATGTCGAGCAGGTGGTCGAGCTTGGCGGTTTCGACACGAACGGAGGACGAATCCGGCGACTTGCCTTCGCCCTCCTTGCCAGCGGGTTTGCCTTCTTTGGCCTCCGTTTTCGCCTCGGGCTTCTGTTCTACAGCGGCGGCTTTCGGCGCAGCGGCTATCGCGGGAGTAGCCAAAGGAGCAGCCGGAGCTGCAGCTGCCGCAGCGACCGGCACGGCGGATGCAGCGGCGACGGACGCTGAAGGCGCAGCGGCGGGGGCCACGAGTGGGGTTACCTTGACGGGTGGCGGCGCGGCAGCAGCAGGAGCGGCTTCTACTGGAGGAGCCGGAGCCAGCCCGCCGGACTTGGCCACAGCGTTGATCTTGCGAATCAGATCCTTGTTTGGTCCGGGCGGACGAGGTGCAGCACCAGCGACCTGGCTCTCGATGCGGCTGAGCTCAGCTTTCAAGTAGTCGGCGCTCTCAAGAACGATGTCGACCACAGCGGAGGTGACGGTGATCTTCTCATTGCGTGCGAGGTCGAGCAGCGTCTCTACCTCATGCGCGACCTCCTGGATCATATGGAACTCAAGAAAGCCGGCAAGACCCTTGATACTGTGGAACGTCCGGAAGACGGAGTGCAGGGTCTCCATTGCGCCAGGGTCCTGCTCGAGCTCGAGCATCTGGCCTTCGATCAGGGCGAGGTGCTCACGAGCCTCCATGACAAAGTCGGAGACCAACTCGGTATCTTCCGAAAACGCGTTGCTGGCTTCGAGTTCGGCAGCAGCAGTTTCTTCGGCAGTGGGTTCGGCAGGCTCCGGCTCGACTGAGGACCGTGGCGCAGAAGCCGCTGCTGGTGGCGCTACAGTCTCCACCTCGCCTGCTTGCGTGGAAGCAACGGCGAGGGGTAACGGCATCGCGACCTGAGCAGCTTCCTTCTGTTCAATGGCCATGCGGATGTGTTGCAAGGCGTCGCCGAGCGGCTGGCGTGCCCCTTCGTCAAGGGTGCGGGATCGCATCCAGGCTGCCAGCTCGCGAGCCAGGGTAGCAATGGGAAGGCGGCCATAATCCTCTGCTTCGGCAGCCAGGGAGTCGAGGTGCTCCGGAAAGAGGCCGTCGACGCCATCCACCATCAGCACGGTCGAGAGTTCATCGACTCGCGTGAACAGGGTTTCGGTCGTGTTGTCTGCCGCTAAACCTTCGGACATAGTACCCTCGTGGCTTCCTGAACGGCGCGTCGTGCGCCAAGTCTCACACTCTATGCAAATGGTGCGCCGCCCTTGTGGGCTGGGCATTAGAACTCTTTGAAGGCCGCCTCAAGCGGAAAGGCGCCCATATCTTCCTGACTGGCCTTGCGCGACGAGCTTGCCGCAGCGGGTCTGCCTGATCCAAACGCGCCCATGGCGGAGGAGAGCGTTGCCGCTTTCTTCGGCTTGGAGCGCGAAGGTCCGAGGCTTACCGGCTGCGCGTTGCCACCGAGCATGGCGCTCAGATTCCCGACGATATCCTTGAGCGACTCCGACTGTGCATTCAGCTCCTGGGCGGCGGCGGCACTCTCCTCGGCGGTAGCGGCGGTGGTCTGCGTCACCTGCTCCATCTGCATGATGGATTTCGAGATCTGCTGGAGACCACGCGACTGCTCTTCGCTCCCAAGAGTCACCTCGTCGACCAGCAGCTTCACCGAGGCCGAGTCGCGAGTGATGTCGCGGATGGCGGTGGCCACTTGATCGACCTTCATCTTGCCGCCGTTCGATTTCGCAATCGACTCTTCGATGAGCATAGCGGTGTCTTTTGCAGCCTGTGCAGAGCGCTGAGCCAAATTGCGGACCTCGTCGGCGACGACGGCAAACCCCATGCCCGCCTCTCCCGCGCGGGCAGCCTCGACCGCTGCGTTGAGCGCGAGAATGTTGGTCTGGAACGCGATCTCGTCGATCACTTTAATGATCTTCGAGATCTTGCCCGAGGACTCATTGATCTCGTCCATGGAGACCACCATCTCCTCCAATTGCTCGTTGGTGCGGACAAACATATCCTGCGACTTGCCCACCAGCCCGGCCATCTGCCGCGCGTTATCGCTGTTTTTGCGCGCCATGGAGTTGATCTCTTCGGACGAGGCAGAGGTGTCCTGGAGCGAGGCGGCCTGCTCGGACGAGCCCTGCGCCAGCGATTGGCTCGAGGACGAAACCTGACCGGCCGCGCTGGCGATCTGCTCAGAGCCGTCGGAAAGTTCCGCCACGATAGTACCCATTTGCGCATTGAGGCCGTTGATCATGAACCAGGCCACGAAGATGCCGAGAATCACAGATGCGATGGACATGACGGCGGTGATCCACAATGTGGTCTCCGCTGCATGAGTGGCAGAAGACATGGCGTCGTCGGAAACCTTCTTGTGCTTTGCCACCAGGGCGTCGATTTGGTCTCTGGACGCACTCATCGCAGACGCGACATCGGCGTTGTAGGCGGCGTAAGCCTCCGCCGTCTTGGACTGGTGGCTCAACGCCATCATCTTCTCCCAGCCGGGACCGAAGCTCTCCACACGCTGGAAAATCCTGGCGGCGTCTTCGCGTTCGCTCTCCGTCGTGACCGCAGAATTATAAGAATGGACAGACTCGTTAAAGCCCTGCTTGCTGCGCGCGACAATATTTTCGAATTGCTGCTTCTGCGCCAGTTCGGGTTCCAATACACCGCGCAGCATATTGCCGCGCATCGTGTTGAGATTGGCGCTCATCTGCGCCGCGTAGAAAAGGGCGGGCACCGTAGACGTCGACAAGGCATGGACCTCACGTTCCACGTTATCGAAGCCGAGAAGCGCTACTGCGGACAGCACCACGTTCATCACCAACAGCGTTCCCGAAGCTACGAAAAATCGTTTTCCTATCGTCATGGACGAACTCATCTCATTCTCCCGTTGGGATCGATCCCGTCGTGTGCGAAGCTAGAATCCCGCTCCGAGGCCTTGCAACTCCGGTTTACTCAGTACCTGGTCCATGTCGAGGAGAATCTTGACCTTGCCCTTGATCTTGGCCATGCCGGAGATGTACGGCGTCACTGGGCCGTGACCGAAGTCCGGGGTGTCTTCAATGTCCGAAGGAACCAGCGTCAGCACCTCGACAACGCCGTCTACGACGATGCCGACCGGCAGTTCGGTGCCGCCCGAATCGGCATTGACCACCACGATGCAGGTGCGTTCGGTGTAGTCGAGCTCGGGCAAGCCGAACTTCATCCGCAGATCGATGACGGGGATCACGCGGCCACGCAGATTAATGACACCCTTGACGAAATCAGGCGTCTGCGGCACGGCGGTGATCTCCTGAACCTTCATGATCTCGCGCACGCGGAGCACACTGGTGCCAAACTCTTCCTTGCCCAGCTGGATGATGAGGTACTTGCCCGACCGGCCCTCCGCGAGCAGGTTATGAGGTCTGATCTTTACCGGTGCCGCCAACGCTGTCGATTCTGCCTGCATACCACTCCTCCGCTCACTCCCGTTTGGCTGTCCGCACGCACAAAGAGGTGGGCCGCGCGAACGTCCTCCGCGCATAAGGCC
Source organism: Acidobacteriaceae bacterium (assembly GCA_965215415.1). GTDB lineage: Bacteria > Acidobacteriota > Terriglobia > Terriglobales > Acidobacteriaceae > Edaphobacter. Next base: position 393,115 of record CBDCDQ010000009.1, read on the forward strand.
CTCATCGGCGGCTCGACAGAAATAGTTACCTCGGAGTAGAGGTGTGGGTAGGGGGATGTGCCAGGAACAAAGCCTGAACGCGTCGCGAAAGAACGCGAGCCTTCAGGCTTTGGACCGATGTCGCTTTAGAAGATGTACCGTCTAGCGGATCGCGGCCTGTTGTGCTGCGACCGCAGCGCCGATCACTCGCGTCGCGGCGTCATCGTCCACTACCTCGACCGAATAGCTTTGGAGGGGACTCATCGTCACCATTTGCTGCAGGTAGTCGCGCAACACCGGCAGGTCGACGAAACGAACGTTGAAGCCGGTGAGAAAGAATTTGCCGGGACCATCGAGGTGAATCGAACTGGCGGTTGCGGCCGCCAGCGCCTTATGCCAAAGCCGCTTGAAGTCACAGCACTTGGCATCACCCTTGTTGGCCGCGTCAAAGACCTCATCGGGTTCCATGTCGAGGAAGCGCAGGCGCATGGCGCGATGGCCCATGATGCCTTCCATATGGCCGCGGCCGCCACACCCGCAATAGCGCTCCTTGTCGTCAAGCGTCACCACGGTGTGGCCGCCTTCGCCGGTTGAGGGCATAAAGGGATAGCGGCCATAGCCGATACCCACGCCCATGCTCCACACACGAATGGTGTGGTCGAGCTTGCCGAACGAAGCAGCAAGGCCGGAAGCAATGGCGTCTGCGTCGTTGAGGACGTTTACGGCGACACCCAGGCCATGCTGCTTAAGCTGCATGGTGAGCAGTTCCTGAACGCGCGCCCCCTTGAGCTGCGGGAGATTCGGCGAATCTTCGATCACGCCGTTCTTGATGATGCCGGGCAGCGCCACGCCTACAGCCGTGATGTTCTTTGCGTCGCCGGCCGCCGAGATGACCCTCTCGCAGATCGTCTTGATCAAACCGTCGGTCGGCATCTCAACCAGCGCGTACTGGTCGTCTTCGTTCTCAGGAAAACGATGAAGCCCGCCAGCCAGCTTGTGGTCGACGACCAGGCCCGCCAGCATCCGCTCCGATAAAGTCACACCCACTATGGTCGTCATATGCGCCTTGGCCTCGTTGGTTTGGAGTGCCGGGAGTCAATCGAACTTGCTCACACGGTTCAATCCGTTGAAAGCCGCCACTTTATAACATTCCGCAAGAGTTGGATAGTTGAAGACCGTATCCACGAAATAGTCCAGCTTTCCACCCAATGCCATGACCGCCTGCCCGATGTGCACCAGCTCGCTTGCGCCCTCGCCGATGATGTGTACGCCAAGCAGTTGGTGCGTCATCCGGTGGAAGATCAGCTTGAGCCGGCCTGTGGTGTCGCCACGAATCTGACCCCGGGCGATCTCGCGATAATACGCCACGCCGACCTCATACGGCACGTCTTCTTCGGTCAACTGCTCTTCCGTTTTGCCGAGAAAACTGATCTCGGGAATGGTCCAGATCCCGTAGGGGTAAAAGCTCGGGTTGGAGATAATGCTCTCGTCGCCAAACGCCCGGGCGGAGGCGACGCGGCCCTGCTCCATCGAGACAGAGGCGAGCGAAGGAAAGCCAATCACGTCGCCAACGGCAAAGATGGTGGGAACTTTGGTGCGGTAATCCTTGTCCACCGGAATGCGACCGCGCGAATCGGAGTCGATGCCGACGGCGGCAAGATTCAGTTCGTCCACATTGCCCTGGCGACCGACGGCGTACAGGAGCGCGTCGCCCTGAAGCTTCTTTTTGCTTTCCAAATTGGCGACGACAGTGCCGTCCGGCATCTCTTCGACCGACTCCACCTCTTCATTGAGCCGCATGGTGACGCGGGAGTCGCGCAGGTGGTAGCTGAGAGCTTCGATGATCTCCTGATCGGCGAACTCGAGCAGACGAGGACGGCGCTCGACCAGTGTGACCCGGACACCAAGGGCCGAAAACATACAGGTATATTCGACCCCTATGACGCCGCCGCCCACAATGATAAGCGTTTTTGGGAGATTGGGTAGATCGAGTACAAGATCGGAGTTGATGATGCTGCGGCCGTTGATGGGTACCTTGGGTGATGAGGCCGGCTTGGTGCCGGTGCCGATCAGAACATTCCTGGCTTCGTAGATGGACGATCCGCGGGAGTTTGTTACCTTGACGTGAGTCGGATCGACAAAGCTCGCTACACCCACCAGCATCTCGATGTTGTTGCGCGAGAGCTGTGCTTCCGTTACATCAACTTCGGTTTTGATGACGTGCTGCACACGGAAGGCAAGGTCCGCCATGGTGATGCGTTCCTTCACCCGGTAGTTCATCCCGTAAATGGACTTATAGTTGTAGCCAGAGAGATGGAGCACCGCTTCACGCATGGTCTTCGAAGGGATGGTGCCGGTGTTGATACAAGCACCGCCAACGACCTCCCGCATCTCGACCAGGGCCACCTTCTTGCCGAGCTTGGCGGCATAGATGGCGGCGCGCTGTCCCGCCGGACCGGACCCAATCACAATCAGATCGTAAACACTACTCATAAACGCCCTAACCTGAGCGCGGCAGGAATCATCCGCATGACGTACAACACGTAAGCCGGGAACGTTCCCCAGGCCCTGGGTGGTGCCCTTCGGTTTTGCAAATGAAGCATGACCGAATGAGCCGGAATAGATAACAGGCGCAGACCGCCCATCCTGCTAAAAATAACACAGTGTGGCGAGCTCTCCTACACTGAGGGAATGTATCCGCCGCCGCTGCGCTATGCCATTTCAAATTGGAACCAGGCCGGAAAGCCCGCCCCCCTCTCACCCATAGAACAAGCCAAACGACTCGCCCACGAAGGCGTGGAGTTCTACCAGCTGCGAGAGAAAAACTTGCCAGCGGGAGAGTTGGGAGAACTCGCGCGGGGAATACTCCATGCCATCGAAGGCACTCAAACGAAGCTGCTCCTCAACGGCCGGGCAGACATAGCAGCCGCAGTGGGCGCCCATGGCGTTCACTTGCCCTCTTCTACAGACGAGTTGCACCCTGCGGACGTCATCAAGGTGTACGCGGCGGCAGACCGCCCGTCGCCCGTAGTCACTGCATCCTGCCATTCGATCGACGACATCCATCGCCTTCTTCGCGATCCTCCCACGGCAATCCTCTTCGGCCCGGTCTTCAGCAAGACGGTCGACGGCAAGCGCGTACAAGAAGGGACAGGTCTGGCGTTACTGCAGCAAGCCTGCGCACTGGCGGCTTCCCTGCCGGTGTTTGCGTTGGGAGGTGTAACGGATGAAAACACGGCACCATGCCTGAAAGCGGGCGCGGCCGGCATCGCCAGTATCCGCCTGTTTCAGCGCATAAAGCGCTAAGTCCTCCCGGCTGCTAAACCGGCAAGTCCTGGACCCTGGCCAGTTCCGTTTAGATACCCCCTGAGTAGCAGGCCATGGTCGCAGGTAGCAGGCAAGTTGCTCTCTGCGGTTAGCGAGGGCTATGACCCGCGGCTTAGAAGTGGAGGCTGCGCATATAGTCGGCGTCGATCTTGAGGGCTTCGAGCGGAGGGATGGTGAACTGTTCCTGCTCGATGAAACAGTGCTTGATGTAGGAACGGTTGGCGGCGGCGAAGAGGGCGTGGAAGTCGACGGTGCCTTTGCCAAGTTCGGCGGCGACCGCGCCTTCGGTGGTGGTGGCGGCCCCGGTGGCCTTGAAGTCCTTGACGTGAAGCATGGAGATGCGGCTGGCGTGCTGCTTGAGGTAGGCCACCGCGTCGCCGCCGCCGACTTTGACCCAACCGCAGTCCATCTCGAAGGTAACGAGGGCGGGGTCGGTAAGCTTGAGGAGTTCGTCGTAGGGGACGACGCCGTCGAGGGGGTGGAACTCGGCGACGTGGTTGTGGTACCCGAAGCGGAGGCCGGCGGCCGTGACGGTCTTGCCGATGCGGTTGAACTCGCCGGCATTCCAGCGCCAGTCATCTATCGAAAGCGTGTGCGATTTAGCGGCGGGGCTGGTCGGGTCCTTGAAGCCGGGAGCGGCGCAGATAAGGTATTCCGTGCCGAGTTCGCGGAGGAAGGCGAGGATCTCGTCGAGCTTGGGGGCGAGCGCGCCGTAGGCGTAGTGGGCGCTGACGCAGCGGAGGCCGGCGGTGGCCAGGGTCTGCTTCACGTCGGCGGCCGAGTGGTTGTAGAAGCCGGCGGCCTCGACCTCGCGGAAGCCGAGCGCAGCGACCTGCTTGAGGGTGCCGGGGTAGTCCTTGGGGAGGAGTTCGCGGACGGAGTAAAGCTGAAGGCCGAGGGGGAGAGGCGCGGGGGCGGCGAGAGCTTTCGCGGCGAGCAGGGCGGCGGGGGCAGTCTTGAGAAACTGGCGGCGGGTCGGGTTCATGGGGCCTCGTGCGGGAGATCGCTTGCGGAAACCAAGGTACTACAGCGCAGTGGCTCCCCGCGAGAGGGCTGCGCTTGAGGGTGTTGGTCAGGCGAGTGCCGGCTTGGCGTCGAAGAGGCCCCGGAAGGCTTGGCGGTAGGCGTAGAGAAGGAAGAGTTCCATGAGGGTGCAGACGAGGCCGGGCGCCATGTCGTGGCCGCCGGAAAGGGTGATGTGGAAGACGAGGATGTTGACGAGGATGGGGCCGAGGAGGACGAGACCAAGGGGAACGTAGCGTCCGGCGAGCAGGAGGAGGGCGGCGACGACTTCGAGCACGGAGACGAAGCTCATCCATCCGCTGTGCGCGAGCAGGGTGGCCATGGTGGCGGCGTCGCTGGCCGGCATGGGTGGCTGTGGGATGAAGTGCAGGAAGCCATTGAGGCCGAAGACGAGGAAGAGGAGGCCGAGCAGGAGGCGGACGATCAGGATGGCGACGCGCATGCGGATAAGAGTACGCCGCGCGGCATGGGCTGCAAACAGTTTTCCAGGCGCGCTTGTTTGCCGCGGCACCCGGCTATGATTCTGGGATGGGGATGTCTTCGGAGAGAGGCGTGGCGCTTTCACTGGCCGGGCGGGTGGCTTTGATAACGGGTGGGTCGCGCGGGATCGGCGCGGCGACGGTGAAGCTGTTTCGCGCAGCGGGGGCGCGGGTGGTCTTCAGCTATCGGACGGCGGAGGAGCAGGCGGCCGCCTTGGTGGACGCGTGCGGCGGAGAGGAGGTGTGCCGGGCGATCCAGCGCGAGCTGGCGACGGTGGAGGATGGGCAGGCGCTGATTGCGGCGGCGACGGCGGAGTTTGGGCGGTTGGATTGCCTGGTGGTGAACCACGGGGTATGGCCTTCGCACGATCAGCCGATCGGCGAGATGACAGCGGGGCAGTGGCGGTCGACGATGGGGATCAACCTCGACAGCGTGTTCGGGCTGGTACAGGCGGGCGTGGCGCAGATGAAGAAGCAAGCCGCTTCGGCTGAGAGGGTGCAGGGGCATGTTGTGCTGGTGGCCTCGACGGCGGCGCAGCGGGGCGAGGCGTTCCATGCGGACTACGCGGCGAGCAAAGGGGCGCTTATCAGTCTGACAAAGAGCTTGTCGAGCGAGCTGGCGGGCGGGGGAATCTTGTGCAACTGCGTGGCTCCGGGATGGGTGCGGACGGAGATGTCGGCGGCTGCCCTGAACGATCCCCAGACGTCCAAGAAGGTGATGGCGGCGATCCCGCTCGGACGCGCGGGCACGGTGGAGGAGATCGCGGGTCCGATCTTGTTCTTGTGTACACCGCTGGCGGGTTTCGTGTCGGGCGAGGTCTTCAACGTAAATGGCGGGGCGGTGTTGGTGGGATGAGGTGCTTGTGGTGGTGAAAGCTTGTCTGCTTGGAGTTGCAATGATGCTGCCGGTGGCTGGAAGGGCGCAGGCGACGGACATACCGAGTGCCGCGCCGACCGCGACGACGGGAACCACGCCGGAGGAGCGCGGGCGCATCCTGCTGGACCAGATGGTGACGGCGCTGGGTGGGCCGCTTTGGCTGAACCGCACCACGATGTATCGCGAAGGGCATACGGCGAGCTTCTTTCGCGGCGCGCCCACGGGCAGCGTGGTGGATTTTTGGAGCTTTCGGCAATTTCCGATCAACGGGCAGGCGGATGTGGAGCGGATCGAGTACACCAAGAAGCGCGAGGTGGTCCACATCTGGACGCGCGAGGCCGGATACGAGGTGACGTACAAGGGGAAGACGACGCTGCCGAAGCTCCAGGTGGAAGAAGGGTTGCGGCGGCAGAGCCACACCATCGAAGAGGTTATCCGCACGTGGCTGAAGCAGCCCGGGGTGATGGTGCTGGCCGAGGGGACATCCATGGTGGAGCGGCGCATGGCCGACAAGGTGACGGTGCTGAGCGCGAACAATGACGCGGTGACGCTCGAGCTGGACGCGACGACGCACCTTCCGCTGCGACGGACGTTTGAGTGGCGCAATGAGACGTTCAAGGACCATGACGAGGATGTCGAGGAGTACGAGGACTACCACACGGTACAGGGGCTGCCGACGGCGCTCTCGATCACGCGGTATCACAACGGGGACATGGCGGCGCAGCTGTTCCTGACGAAGACGGAGTATGGCAGACCGATGGGGCCGGAGCTGTTCAATCCGGACCTGCCGGTGAAGAAGGTCCACAACTTCATGTAGTGGCGCCGCGTTTATACTCGGGTTTGCGATGAGTGAGACTGTTTCAGGCCCGCCGGCGGCGAAGACGATGGACATCAACGAGATCATGGCGGTCTTGCCGCACCGCTATCCCTTTCTTCTGATCGACCGGATCGTAGAGGCGGAGCCGCGGACACGGATTGTCGCGCTGAAAAATGTGACGATCAATGAGCCGTTCTTTCAGGGACACTTTCCGGGTTTCCCGATCATGCCGGGTGTGCTGATGGTGGAGGCGATCGCGCAGGCGGGCGGAGCGCTGCTGCTGACCGAGTACGCCGACCGCGACGACAAGTTGATGGTGTTCACTTCCATCGACGGCGCGAAGTTCCGGCGGCCGGTGGTGCCGGGGGACCAGCTGCGGATCGAGGTGACGGTGCTGAACTGGCGGAGCTCCGCTGTAAAAATGCGGGGTGTCGCGACCGTGGATGGCAAGATCGCCTGCGAGGCGACGGTGATGTGCGCGCTGACTTCGCGGACGGTGAAGATGGCGGTTCCGGTGGCTGAGGCGAAGGCGGAGTGAGCGTACACCCCACGGCCATTGTGGCGGCGGGCGCGGTGGTGCCGGCGAGCTGCACGGTGGGGCCGTTCTGCACGGTTGGGGCGGATGTGGTGCTGGGCGAAGACTGTACGCTGGTGTCCCATGTAGTGCTCGATGGGCACACACGGCTGGGGGCCGGCAACACGATCTATCCGTTTGCCTGTCTTGGGACCGCACCGCAGGACCTGAAGTATGCGGGCGAGCCGACGCGGGTGGAGATCGGCGACGGCAATACGATCCGGGAGTATGTGACCGTTTCGCGCGGAACGGCGGGCGGCGGGGGCGTGACGCGGGTCGGCGACAACTGCCTGATCATGGCTTACACCCACATCGGGCACGATTCGCATCTCGGCGACGGCTGCATTCTGGCCAACTCGGCCACGCTGGCGGGCCATGTAACGGTGGAAGATTACGCGGTGGTGGGCGCGCTGTGTCCGGTGCACCAGTTCTGCCGGATTGGGCGGTATGCGTATATCGGCGGGGGCACGACGATCACGCAGGACGTGCTGCCTTACTCGCTGACGTCCATCGAGCGGAACAACCATGCTTATGGGCTGAACAAGGTGGGGCTGGAGCGGCGTGGGTTCAAACCAGAGGAGGTCAGGCGGCTGCGCGCGGCGTACCGCTTGCTGCTGGCGTCGAAGAGGAACACGACGCAGGCGCTCGCGGCGATCCAGGAGGAGTTGGTGAAGGGTGCTGCGGACGGGGACCATGTAGCGTATCTGGCGGAGTTCATTGCAAATAGTCAGCGCGGGATCATCAAGTAAATTACGCACACTAAGTGTTAGGCTTTCAGGAGCCAGAGATGCGTGTCTTCGTCACCGATCCTCACCAGAGATGAAGTTTTCGCTCTAAAGGAACTTGCAAGGAGGATGTTGGCGTATGACGACAAAGCTATCGCAAGAGCACTCCATATTCGGGCACTCGAAGTAATCGACTGCCAAGAAGCGATACGGTAGTCCGGTGTTTGACGCCATCCATGAGACGGTCGAAGACCTGCACGAGGCGGGCATTATGGATAAGTTGACTATGCGGCACTTCGATCAGATGTGTCTTACCCCCGTGAAGCCGATTGGGCCCGATCAGATCGCCGCAATCCGCAAGCGCGAGACGGCGAGCCAGACAGGGTTCGCCCGCTACCTGGGTGTGTCGGCCAACCTGATCTCACAGTGGGAGCGGGGTGAGAAAAAGCCGCTGGGCGCGTCGTTGAAGCTGCTCACGCTGGTGGAAAAAAATGGGCTGGCCTTTGTTGCCTGAAGGCAAGGGCAAGCTGGGTCTCATCGCGGGCAATGGCCGGTTTCCTTTCCTGTTGCTGGAGGGGGCGCGGGCGCACGGGCTGAACGTGGTGGTGGCGGCGATCAGGGAGGAGACCGACCCGGAGATGGACGCACGGGCGGCGGCGGACCCCGGAGTGCGGGTGCATTGGATGTCGCTGGGAGAGCTGTCGAAGCTCATCGAGACGTTCCACGCGGAGGGCGTGACGCGGGCGGTGATGGCCGGGCAGGTGCGGCACAAGCAGATCTTTTCCAGCATACGGCCGGACTGGCGGCTGGCGAAGTTGCTGCTGAGTTTGCGGACACGGTCGACCGATAGGCTGCTGGGCGCGGTGGCGAAGGTGCTGGGCGACGATGGGATCGAGCTGGTGTCGTCGACGGCGTACCTGGAGCCGCTACTGGCGGCGGCGGGCGAGTTGACGCGGCGAGAGCCCACGGAAGACGAGCGGAGCGATATTGCGTACGGACGGACGGTGGCGCGGGGAATCGCCGGGTACGATTTGGGGCAGACGGTGGTGATTGCCGCGGGCGCGTGCGTGGCGGTGGAGGCGATGGAGGGCACGGACGCGACGATCCTGCGGGCGGGCGCGTTGATGCGGACAGCGGGCGGAGGGGCGGGCATCCTGTCGCGCAGTCTGACGGTGGTGAAGGTAGCCAAGCCCAATCAGGACATGCGCTTCGACGTGCCGGTGGTGGGCGTTGCCACGATTGAGGCAATGCGCGAGGCGGGCGCGACGTGCCTGTGCGTCGAGGCGGGACGGACGCTGCTGTTTGACCGCGAAGGGATCGTAGCGGCGGCGAATGCCGCGGGAATCGCGGTGGTGGCGGAGGCGTGATGCGCGGCCGGTCAACAAGCGGGGCTTCGGAACGGATAGTATTGCTGACGAGAGCGCTTCGTTTCGGCTCGGAATTCCAAGGGAGATTTCGTATGATGCGTACGGTAACGATGATGGTTTTGGGTATGGCCTGCACGGTAAGCACCGGCGCCCGGGCGGCGGATGTAGTGCAGGCCGGCACGACGGCGCCGTCCTTTACGCTGCCCTCGCAGGACAACACGCCTGTGAGCCTGAGCGACTACAAGGGCAAGTTCGTGGTGCTGTACTTTTACCCGAAGGACAAGACCTCGGGCTGCACGATCGAGGCGCACAACTTTCAGCGCGATCTCCCGAAGTACAAGGCGGCCAACGCCGTGGTGCTGGGCGTGAGCCTGGATACGGCAGACAGCCATAAGAGCTTCTGCACGCAGGAGAGTCTGACCTTCAAGCTGCTCGCGGACCCGGAGCACAAGGTGGTGGACGCCTATGGAGTTCACATTATGGGCATGGGGCCGATCAAGTTTGCGGAGCGCGATACGTTCCTGATCGATCCTTCCGGCAAGGTGGTAAAGGCCTGGACGAAGGTCGATCCGCAGACGCATAGCGAAGAGGTGCTGGCCGTCATCGCGGCTACGTCGAAGAGCTAGGCGCGCCTCGCCTTTCCAATCCCACGTCTCAACGCCGAGACGTGGGCCGTACCTACTTCTTCTTCGCAGCGATCTTCTTGGCGGGAGACTTTGCGGCAGACTTCGAGGCTTTCTTCGCCACGATCTTTTTGGCGGCAGTTGGTGCTTTCTTCAGGGAGGTCTTCTTTGCGGCCAGTTTGGTCGCCGTCGTCCTGGCCGAAGCCGCTTTTGCCGCAACCTTCGGAAGGGTCGTCTTCTTGAGCGCTGACTTGGTCGCCGTCTTTGGAGACACCGCCTTCTTGGCCGCTGTTTTTTTTGCTGTAGCTTTCGTCGCGGGCGCTTTCTTTAAGGAAGCGGTCTTCTTCGCTGCGGCTTTCGTTGTTGCCAAGGTGGTACCTCTCGTGTTGGTTTGAGTACGGCGTGCGGCGGTCTTGCTCTTAGCTGCCTTGAGCGGCGCAGCTTTCCCGCTACGGCCAGCCGGGGATCTCTTAGGCGCGGCGGTCGCTTGAATCGACATAGCCGTCCCTTTCTCTGCCAGGGGCTTCTTGATCGCAGCCTTCGCTGCAAGAGACTCTCCAGCAACAACCTTTTTGGCAGGAGCTTGATGTACGAGCGTACTCCGAGCCGCACTCTTCTTGGCCGTAGTATGTAACACAGGCTTCCGCTTTCGAGATACTCTCCCTATCGTGGCGAAGTCAGATGCCTCATCCGCATCGAGGTCGGCGGCGTCTTCGCTCTCATCCGTATGGTCTGCACTGTTATCGCTTAGTGAGCCTGGCTTCTTTGATAGCTTGGTCGCTGGCGTATAAATGTGCCCTGGTGACGGAGGCGCGGCTGTCAGCTTCGCGTCTTCACGATGCGGATGCTGCACGTCCTCTGCGTCAACGTCGGACTTGCCATCGCCTTCGAGTTCACTTTCGTCGTCCAGATCGTTTTCATCGTCCTCTTCATCGCTGGCCAGGAGAGAGTCCGGTGGCAGCGTGACCTCCTCCTCTTCTTCATCGTCGCCATAACCGGCGGCGCGGATCGTGAGGTTGCTCTGGTCCGCTTCCGCCGCACGAAGACTGTGCCCGTATGCTTCATCCACCTGGTCAAACTTCGTCATCGTTGTCCCCTGGATCTCGTTCATGATGCGTGCCATGCACTGCAACTGTAAGTGAGATGCAAGTGAATAGACAAGATCGTACGCGCGCGCGGAAGCTAGCAATAGAGTGCATCTCTTCCTTGGGGAAGGCAAGGTTGTTTAGGAGCCGATACCTATCGCGCAGCTTTGCGTTTCTTTGTTGGGACAGCATGAGCGTGCGCATGAGTGGAAGAAGATGCCTTCTGTGCGGGTGCACGCTTAATGGCGCCGTGTGCGCGGCTACCCGAACTGCTCTTTGCGCCGTGCGAAAGAGAGCGTATCGAACTGCGCGATGCACCACGCACCACCTGATACCGTCCACCTCCTCTGCGCTTCGATCCCTTGCTGCGCCAAACCCCGCGACGGCTCTGCATCGTGGGGCCGAGGCGAACGGGCTCACTGACGCGCACCGTCTTCCCGGCACGGAAGGATCTGCCAGACAGGTGGTTCCACGAGCGAAGATCGGACGCGGAGACATTGAAACGGTCGGCCACCGAGACGAGCGTGTCGCCCCGGTGCACTGTGTACACGGCCGGACGAGCGGCAGCAAACGTAAAGGTGATCGGCACAACCAATTCATCGCCGTCTTCGAGTGACTCGCCCGGCTTCAAGCCGTTGGTTTCGGCAATTTCGCTCGCGTGAGCGTGGAGTGAGGATGCGATTGCGTCCAGAGACTCGCCTGTGTGCGCCACGTGGAAGCGCCAGCTGGTGCGCTTCTCTTCAGGGATGTTCTTGAGGCGGTCCAGGAAAACAGTGCGTGTGCCGGGGGGTATGTGGAGGTCGAAGGCGAAATCCGAAGGGGTCGTCATGCGCAGCAGACTGGGATTGAGGCCAACGATCTCGGGCAAGGTGGCATTCGTCAGGTCGGCGACGAGCCGCAAATCGATCGCGTAGCTGACGCTAATTGTGTCATACACAACGGGAGGATCTGCGACCACCTTGTCCAAACCGTACTGTGCAGGATTCTTTGCCATGATGATGGCGGCAAGAATCTTGGGGACGTAGTCTCTGGTCTCCTTCGGCAGCATGTTGCGCCGGTAAAGCTGCCAGAAGTCGGCATAACCGGTTCGCATGACCGCGCGCTGAATAGAGCCGGGACCCCAGTCGTACCCCGCCATCGCGAGATACCAGTCTCCCAGTTGCTTGTACACGCTCTTCATGTAACGGGCATACGCGACGGAAGATTTCTCAGGATCGAAGCGCTCATCGACGTAGCCGTTCCGCGCCAGACCATAGGCACCGGTGGGCATAAACTGCCACATACCACCTGCGCCTGACTTCGGGTTGAGAGCCTGGGGCTGAAAGCCGGACTCAGCCACGGCGAGGTAAAAGAGGTCCTGCGGCAAACCCTCGTCGGCGAGCGCTTTCTGGATCATGGCCTTGTACTTTCCAGAGCGCGCGAGGCTATGAGCCATGTGAGCGCGATACGAGATCGAATTGGCGAACGCGCCGATGTAACCGGCCACTTCGTCGTTGATCACCAGCGGAAGGTCGGACTTGATTTGAAGTTGAGACCGAAGACGCGCGGTCAGCTCCGGATCAGGCGCAAAGGTGAGGTCGCCGATCGCATCTACGGGAGCTTCCTCAATTTTTGGTGAAAACCCGTTTCCCTGCTTGAGCGCGGCCATTTCAAGCGAGTTCACGGCATCGAGCAGATGCTCGATCTCGTCGGAGAGAGCAGGGTCGGCCTTGAGGTCGAGACCGCTCGACAGCATGGTGTCGACAGCGGTGTCGAAATCCATGCGCGCCGCGTCGAGGCGGTTGGCCTGGTAGTTGGCTACGCCGGAGCGATAGCTGGCCTCGGCGCGTGCGATGAGACCTTGAGCCTTAGCTGATGCGGGCGGAGCATCGGGAGCCTGTGTGGGAGCGGATGCGAGCGGGGATGCGGTCCTTTGCGTGGCCTTAAGAGGAGGCGCTGTGGTTTGTGCGGGAGCTTTGCCGGGAGCGGCGGTCTGGTCGCTCGGGCATCCCGCAAGCAGCAGGAGCGGAGCGGCGGCCATTGTCAGCGCCACGCGCCGCATCCAGTTCAATCGAATCATTCGCGCCCTTCGTACCTCGTCTATTGTAAGACGGTGAGGCCGCGCGTTTGCTCGTTATCGCAGATACTGTTGAGGATCGACGAGGACGAGATCGGGCGATTGACGAATGAAGTCCCGCAAAAGGTACGCGTGTCCTGCACCATACAAGATCAAGATGCGTTCGTCTTTCGATTGGATCAGCTGAGTCAGCTGAGCGAACATTTCCAAGTTGCGGAGGTGCCAACTCGCCACCGTTTTCGCTCCGGCATAATCCGAGTTCGCCCCTATCCGCGCCAACAGCATATAAGGGGTACTCAGTGCGTCAATCGATTCACGGCGATTGAAGAAGCGGTACATATCGAGGATCGTGTCGTGTTCCTGAACAGCCATTGCTTGATGACCAAATTCTTCGCTCAACCGGTCGCTTTCTGTCAGGATATTTTCCTCATGGTGATCCTTGGCCGAAGCAATCAAGGCTGGATAGTCGAAGTCGGTCCGAGCGTTGGTGATATAGATCCGCTGATGTCCCAAACTCTTTGCGAGCCGGAAGCCAATCTGGTAGTTCTCGCTTGCGGGAAGCACGAATGTGCCCGCGAGGAACTCGCGGTAGTGTTGCTCAAGATCGCTCGTGCCGGAGGTCTCCTCCAGGATGATCTTGGTGGGTCGATACCGCGCGAGGCGCGCTACAAGGTCCTTGATTTCGACTTGGCGCTTGGGTGTCAGGGGTCCTCGACCTCGATGTTGTGGACGTTTGCCTTGGAGACGAAGTGGTATGCGCCTATCACCATAACCGACGCCTTATGGGTATGCAACGCTTCGCTGAGCGGCATTGTTTGGCAAGGCGCGTTGCCACCACCGAGAGTGCTCAGAAAGAAGGTGGTAGCGAGCAGGATGGTGGAGTTCATCGCTTCCTCTCATCAATGAAGTCTAATGTTTATACGGTAGAACACCTTAGTGGTTCAAGCGCGCGTGCGAATGCCGCAAAGCCTGCGCTTGCCGGTGTTAAGATTGACGTTGAGGCCTTCTGCACCCTTCATGGACCCAAGCCACATCCGCAATTTCGCGATCATCGCGCATATTGATCATGGAAAGTCGACGCTGTCGGACCGATTGCTGGAGCTGACGGGCTCGCTGACCTCGCGCGAGATGCAGGCGCAGGTGCTCGACGCGATGGATCTCGAACGCGAACGCGGCATCACCATCAAGGCCCATACCGTGCGAATGGCGTACCAGGCGCAAGACGGCGAGATGTACCAGCTCAACCTGATCGACACGCCGGGGCACGTGGACTTTTCGTACGAGGTGTCGCGGTCGCTGGCGAGCTGCGAGGGCGCGCTTTTGGTGGTCGACGCCTCGCAGGGGGTCGAGGCGCAGACGCTGGCCAACGCGTATCTGGCGATCTCGAATGGGCTTGAAATCATCCCGATCATCAACAAGATCGACCTGCCGAGCGCGGACATTGAGCGCACCAAGGAAATGATCGAGAAGTCGGTCGGGCTCCCGGCAGACGACGCGATCGCGGTTTCGGCCAAAACGGGCCTGAATGTTGAGAGCATTCTGGAGGCCGTGGTGACGCTGCTGCCGCCGCCCAAAGGCGATCCCGAGGCCCCGTTGCAGGCGCTGATCTTCGACAGCTGGTTCGACGCGTATCGCGGCGTGATCGTGCTGGCGCGGATCATCAACGGGCGGCTCCGCAAGGGCATGAAGATCAAGGTGATGTCCAACGGCAAGCTTTTCGACGTCGAGAGCATGGGCGTGATGACGCCGAAGCCGGTTGAGCTGGCGGAACTGAGCGCGGGCGAGGTGGGCTTTTTCGTCGCCACGATCAAGAACGTTGCGGACACCAAGGTGGGCGACACGCTGACCGAAGCGGCGCGACCCTGCGCGGAGGCGCTGCCTGGGTTTGAAGACATCAAGAGCATGGTCTTCGCGGGCCTTTATACCGTGGATACGCACGAGCACGCGATGCTGCGCGACGCGCTTGAAAAGCTGCGGCTCAACGACGCGAGCTTTTCCTTCGAGCCGGAGTCGTCGGTAGCGCTGGGGTTTGGCTTCCGTTGCGGCTTCCTGGGGCTGCTGCATCTCGAAATCATTCAGGAGCGGCTGGAGCGCGAGTTCAACCTCGACCTGATCACCACCGCGCCAGGTGTGCGCTACAAGATCACGATGACGGACAGCAGCGTGCTGGAGGTTGATAATCCATCGCGCTGGCCTGATCCGACTGAGGTCGAAATGGTCGAGGAGCCCGTGATCGCCGCCAAGATCCTTACCAATGAGGAGTATGTCGGCAACATTCTGAAGCTCGTCGAGGACAAGCGTGGCCGCCAGAAGAACATCGAGTACGTCTCCGAGACGCGGGTGATGCTGACCTATGAGTTGCCGCTGAACGAGATAGTGCTCGACTTCTATGACAAGCTGAAGTCCGTCTCGCGCGGGTACGCCTCGCTCGATTACAACCTGGCGGGCACGTGGGTCTCGCCCATGGTGAAGATGGACATCCTGATCGGCGGCGAGCCGGTGGACGCGCTCTCGATCATCGTGCATCGGGACTTCGCCTACGATCGAGGCAAGGCACTCGTCTCGAAGATGCGCGAATTAATTCCGCGACAGATGTTTGAGGTGGCCATCCAAGCGGCTATCGGCGCGAAGGTGATTGCCCGCGAGACGGTGACGGCCATTCGCAAGAACGTCATCGCCAAGTGCTATGGAGGTGACATTAGCCGCAAGCGCAAGCTGCTCGACAAACAGAAGGAAGGCAAAAAGCGGATGAAGCGGATCGGTAAGGTGGACATCCCGCAGGAGGCGTTTCTAGCAGTGCTGAAGGTAGGCGAAGAGTAGACAACAAGTGCAGTACGATGCGCAACAGTAATCAAAGCGTAACCTTAGCCTGTGGAAACCTGAGTGAGGGAGGGTTCTACTTCAATGCTCGGCCATGACTTAGATCCTTGATATGAACTCACTCATTCCAAGGAAGTTCGCGGCCATTGGCAGCAGCTGCTCGGTTACATCTGAAAAGTCGTGACCTTAGGCAGAGCGTTCTCAAAATGGAAATTCACAGGGTTTTCCACGGTTAACGACCGCCATAACTTCTCTTAGCTGCCGGCAAATCCAAAGGCCTGACCGATCGGATGATCAGTCAGGCCTTCTTCGCAGGACTTACTTCTTGGGTGTGGCGGTGGCGGGTCGGGTGGCAGGCGAACTCACGCGGGGACGTCCGGCAGCCGAAGGAGCAGACGGCGGAGGTGCAGTCACACCCGAGCTGGTGTTATACGCATCGATGACGGCCTGCGAAACGTCTGTGTTTGCGTTACCAGCCCACATGATGGGTGTCTGCTGGCTGCTTACGTCGATCAAGAGGGTGTAGCCGTTCTGCTGAACATACTGCCGCATTGTGGCACTGAACTTCTGCGCGATCTTACCGAAAGCCTCCTGAAGGTCGGCCTGATAAGCCTGCGAGGCATCTTCAGCATCGCGGTTCAGGGTCTTCTCCTTGGTGTCGATTGCCTTAAGACGGTTTGCGCGCTCTTCGTCCGAGGAAGTTGCGGGAGCGGACTGCATCTGCTTCTTAAGGGTATCGACTTCCTGCGCGAGAGTGTCGATCTGCGCCTTCTTGGGCTCGTACTTCTTTTGGACGTCTTGGACGGCTCGCTGGCCCTCGTTGGTAGCAAATACAGCCTGCTCGAAGGAGATCAGGGCGATCTTGGCAGGAACGGCCTGAGGCGCAGGCGCAGTCTGTGCCGCAGGAGCGGACACACTGGCGGCCTTGGGGGTAGCGGCGGGAGTTGCGGTCTGCGCCGTGGCGACAGCAGCCATGGAGCCGGCGCTCAGCGCGGAGAGGAGGATCAGGGTGCGATTCATGGGTAGTGTAAAGCTCCTTCAAAAGGTCGTGCTGAATGTGGCGATTCGGCGCACCGGTTAGCGGGCCTGAACCGTCAGTGCTGGAAGCCTGCCGGATGATGCATAGAGCGTGCCTGCAACTGACACAACGTGCTCGACGCTCCGCACCTTCTAAGATTATAGGGTGCCGCTTCAGACGGGGTCAAACATCGCCGACCTAACCCTTCTTCTAAAAGCCAAAGAACTGAATGGGAGCGTGTATGGTTTATTGGAGAGGATGCACGTTTGCACAATAAATAATCCGGCAAACTTACGAAGCGGCTCATGGCCCTTGATGTGCCCTCCCGGGTATGGGTCGCGCTTGCAAGCGGATCACCTTGTACCTGAAAGAGCGTAGTCCACGCAGATTGCGCCAGCTTGGTAGACGAGGCTTAACCTAAGGAGGCCCTGATCGGCCCGTTGTTATCGGGCGCTGCATAGGGCATGTGGCGTTCGCGCGTTCTCTCGTTTGGCTTGCCAACGAAGGCAAATTTCTGTAGGGTAAGAGGTGCGTAAGAACCCGTCTTCGCTTCATCCGCTTGAGCCTCCTTCAAGAGAATCTGGATGCACGCTGATGACAGATGACCGGATTGCTTGCCACGCTGGAACTTTGGGTGAGGAACTTCGGTCAGGGGTAGCTGCAACGATGCCCTTTGCACAGCACGATATGCATTGCGCTGTCGCAGCCGATAGGTCTCTATAACGTCCGTTCGAGTACAACTTGATCTTGTTTTTTCCGACGCTTGAATTCCGCTCCGCCACGCTCCCTGCACTTAGACGCGGGGCTACGTTCGCGTGCGGAGTATGAGTGCGCGATTGAGACACTGCACCGGCGATCCGTTTACAGGCAGCAGTCGCGTGAGGTCACCGGGCCTGATGAAACAAGGCGTCGCGGCAGATTAACGTAATAGGAAGTGGAACTATGACCGTAGAGCAGACCGTCTCCGAGGCACAGACGCACCAGAGCCAACTCCCGCCAGGCGAACACGATGCCTCGCAGAACTCTTCGAGCGATAGCACAAATCCCCCTCATGGTATGGGGCAATCAAAGAGCAGCCGCAGGCGCAGGCGCAAACGCAAGGGCAAGGGCCCGGACGGTGCAGGCGAAGCTCATGAGGCAGGAGCCGACACCACCTCTCCCATTGCTTCGGCCCAGGCACCGGCATCGAATCCGGTCGCCAACGGCCATCACGGCGGCCAAAGCGGCCTTCAAGGTAGCGGTCAGCAGCAGGGTCAGCCTCCAAGTGGAGGCGGGGCGGCTTCTGGCAAGCGGTGGAAGAAGAAGTTCCGCGATCGCGAACGGCAGCAGCGACCCGGGAGCAGTTCTGACGGTTCGGGCGGCACGGCGAACCTCTCGGCGGGAGCGGCCCCTCAACAGAACAACGGGGGCGGCAGCACCCGCCCTTTCCGCGATGCCAACTCGCACCAGCCGGGCAATGGCGGCACCGGCTTCAAGCGCAAAGGGGGTGGGGGCGGCAAGCAGCAAGCGCGCGGTCCACGCAGCTTTGTGGGGCCGATGGATCATAGCTATCGTGCGGTGAACGGGAACTTCGCCGAGACGCCGCCATCCACGATGGAGCCACAGGGCAACTACGGTGGACGCAGTGCACGGCTAAGCTACCAAAGCGACTCGCAACCGATCGATTACTCCCAGGGCCGGCCCGTACCCATCGCCGCCGATGCGCCGACCAAAATCTACTTCTTTATCGAAGATCTTTTCTTTATCGCAAAGATCCAGGAGACCGCACGCAAACTCGGCGTCAAGGTGGCTTTCGTCAAGAACGATAAAGAATCCATTGCCGCCCTGCTCGGCCATGAGGACGACGATAAACCTGGGTTGATCGTCGTCGACCTGAACAATGCCAATGCGAAGCCGATGACGCTGATTCCCAAGCTCAAGACCAAGCTTAAGAAGGGTACGTCGATCGTCGGGTTCCTTTCGCATCTGCAGGGAGACCTGAAGGCAAAGGCGGTTGAGGCGGGGTGTGACACGGTGATGCCACGCGCGGCTTTCTCGCAGAACCTGCCCAATTTGCTTCGCCGCTACGGAATAGCCGACGAGGAAGAACCCAACTTCAACCAGTAGCATCCGCATAGCGCACGCACGAATGCCCTTCACCGCAGAGTAGGTGGAGGGCGTCCTGATTGATTGCTGTCTTCGTTTCGTCGAGATGAACGGCCAGGACACAGCAGTGTGGGCGGACGGCGGCAAGGTTGGCTGGTGACAACAGGAGCGAAGAGGCGTCCGGATGAGACGGTGAACCAGATGCAGTCATAGATAACGGGAGGGATGCCCGTCTGCGATGGCTGCCTACGGCATGGTTTGAACCGCCACACCTTCCGGAAATCTAAGATCGAATTGATCGTCTTCGAGCTTGCCGTTGAACTCGATTTTGGTGAAGGTCAGGTTCAGCCCATAGTGGTCGAGCGGACGTTCGATCTCGATGCGAGTAGGATATTCGATCTCACCATACCGTTGAAAACTGCTGAACCGTGCCCGGGTGACGATTTGTCCGGCATCGTTATAGATCTCCTGCTCATAGGGCAAGAGGTTCGCGCGGGAGATGTGGATCACACGAAGGGTGTGAACCTCCTTGCCCTGCGGCTTTGCCAGGATCGACAGCTGATATTCAGGCTCCTCGATCAGATCCTGCTTCTTGGGCGTGCTCTTGTCCACGACGTGTGTGTCGAGCGTCATGGAGATAAGCTGGTCTTCGCCCACGCCGCGCACAAGCAATGAATCGACGAAGACGTCGGGGCGAAGGTTCTCAAGCGAGTTCTTCGATGGCTCGGTGACCTGGTTGGTGCCAATCACGGCCTTGTGGCGCGATGGGATGTAGAGCTTGAAGGTCTTGCCGTCCGACGTCATATCCAGCGCCAGGGAGCTGACGACCGGGACTTTCAGGTAGATGCGCAGATCCTCGGGCTTTCGAGCAAAGAGATAGCCGGCAAGCGAAAGCGACTCACGCACCTCACCCTGTAGCGAACCGCCCGTGATGCCCGAGATCTCGATCGAAGCATTCATCGTCTTGATCGCCTCGTAGCGTCGGTCCATCTGCTTCACGAGCTGATCGAGGCTCGTCTCCATCACGACCGGTGCGATGCGCGTCTTGGGCACGGTGCGGACGTGGCTGAGACAACCGGTGATCGCGGGAAGGATTGCAAGCAGCAGCGTCCCTTGCGCCCGCTTCAAAAGTCTATACACAATGAGCAAGTATAGCCGCCTGAACATGGAGATGGACCGTTCCCGGTTGGATGTGCAGGAACTCAGCGCGGCTTCCGTTTGTTTCTACTCGATGCTCCGTGACGGGTGCGGGGTCGCGCCAGAAAAGAAGGCTGCGGTAAGGGTGGAAGGTCGACTGCGGCGCGGTAGGCGGTCACCTGTTCGTGATGCTGGGCGAGCGTTGAGGAGAAGCGAGTGTGTCCCGCACCATCGCTGACGAAATAAAGCTGATCGGTGTGGGCTGGAGCCAAAGCGGCTTTGAGGGACGCCAGACCAGGATTGCAGATGGGCCCCGGGGGTAGACCGGCGTGTTTGTAGGTGTTGTATGGCGACGGCGATTGGAGGTCGGAGCGGTAGATGGTGCCGCGGTAGCGATGTTCCAGAAGCGCTGCGTAGATGACCGTGGGGTCCGTTTCGAGCGGCATCCCCCTTGCAAGACGGTTGATGAAGACCCCGGCGACGAGCGGGCGCTCTTCATCCATGCCGACTTCGCGCTCAATCAGCGACGCCATGGTGACAATCCGGCTGACATCCTGGCGAGAGCCCGGCTGCAAACCGATCTGCGCAGCGGCCTGGCGGAAGCGGTGCGTCATGGCGGCAAGCATCTGGACTGGCGTCGTGTGCGGAGAAAAGCGGTAGGTCGCGGGAAAGAGGAAGCCTTCGAGCGAAGGAGCATGCGGGGCTAGATCGGCGATGAGCTCGGTATGCTGACGAACGGCGGCGAGGAAGGCATCCCGGGAGCCAAGCCCGGCGCGTTCGACGGCGGCGGCGATGTCGAAGAGGTTGAAACCCTCTGGAATGGAGAGGCCCCGGGTGTACACGTCGCCCTTTACGAGCCGGCGGTAGACCTCGGCGAGAGGAACGGGATGGTCGAAGCGGTACTCGCCCGCGTGGAGGGTGCCGTGCTTGAAGACGCGCAGGAGTTCGAAGGCACGGCGGCTGCGAATGACGCCTGCCTGCTCCAGCCGCGCGGCAATGGCACCGGTGGCTGTGCCCGAGGCGATGTCGACGAAGGTCTCGGAGGTGGGCCCGAACGGCGCATAGAAGGTGTACGCGATGCCCAAAGCGAGGGCAAGCGCAAGAAGCAGCAGGACGCGACCGTTGCGAAGCATCATCCGTTGTGCACCCCTTCCCAAGCTAGTTTAAGGCTGCGGCTATGCTTGGGAGGATGGCAGACGACACTACATTCAAAGGAAGTTCCGATCTGCACACCGGGTTGGTGGCGCGGGTACTGGCGTTGGATGTTGGCGATCGGCGGATCGGCCTTGCGCTGACGGACGAGCTTGGATACACCGCTCAGCCCCTCTGGACGCTTCACCGGACCAATCGACGGGCAGACCTGAAGGCTATCGGGCGCGTGCTGCGGAAGTATGCGGTAACTGAAGTGGTCGTCGGCAACCCGCTTCATATGTCGGGCGACCAAAGCCCGCAAGCGGCCAAGGCGCAGGCGTTTGCCGACACCTTGCGTGTGGAGTTCGGCATAACCGTTCACCTTTGGGATGAACGGCTCACGACGACCGAAGCGCACCGGCACCTCGACGACGCCGGGCACACCGGCAACCGGCGTGAACGCAAGGGCATCATCGATCAGGTGGCGGCTGTGTTGATTCTGGAGGCCTTTCTGGCGTTGCGGCAGAACCCCAGCGTGACGGCCCACGACCGCTTCCCCGTATAATCGGGCTTTCACCTAAGCCGTCTGGAAGAGATCATGCCCGAAAAGGTTAAGAAGAGACTGGAAGAAGAAATTCGCCTGCTGGAACACGAGCTCACGACAGAGTTACCGGCCGAAATCAAGAAGGCCGTCGCCCTTGGCGATCTCAGCGAGAATGCGGAGTACCACTCGGCCAAGCAGCGACAAGAGTTTGTGAACGCGCGGCTCGGGCAACTCAAAAAGCGTATGGGCGAGTTAGCCATGGTGAATCTGACCAACATCCCCCACGACAAGGTCGGTTTCGGCGCGACGGTCGTCGTCTTCGATTCGAGCAAGAACGAGGAGATCAGCTACAAGCTGGTGACGAGCGAGGAATCGGATGTGGCGAATGGTCTGATCTCTACTACTTCGCCGATCGGCCGATCGCTGCTGGGTAAGCGCGTTGGCGATGTAACGGTCGTGACGACGCCAAACGGCAAGCGCGAACTCGAGGTGCTGAAGCTGACGACGATCCACGACCAACAGGAAGACGCAGAAGAAGTTGTGGGATAGGTGCTGAGTTTCCGGGGAGAGTGGCATGGTATGACCATCACAACCCTCCTGTGTTAGGTGACACGCGAACAAGGGGCACAGAACGCCTGCGCTAAGATTGACGTTGACGCAATGACCTGGACCAGCGCATTTGGCAAAGGCAGTGGATGGCTGCTGCAGAAGATTGTAGACGGGCTGGCGCTGACGCGCATCTCGCCTAACGCGTTGACCTTCGCTGGTCTTCTCATCAACATCGTTGCCGCCGTCTTCTTCGGCTATGCGCGGGGCGATCACGCCGTCCGCTACTTCGTCTATGCGGGTCTGGTGATCATCGGCGCAGGCATCTTCGACATGGTGGATGGACGTGTCGCGCGGCAGACCGACCAGGTGTCAGTCTTCGGCGCGTTCTTTGATTCGGTCATCGACCGGTACTCCGATGTTGCCCTTTTCTTTGGCCTTCTCGTCTACTATGCGCGCGGCAACCGCTTCTTCTACGTCGGCCTGGTTGCATTCGTGATGACCGCAAGCCTGATGGTGAGCTACACCCGCGCCCGTGCCGAAGCTCTCATCGGCAGCTGTAAGGTCGGCTTTATGGAGCGGCCGGAGCGTGTGGTGCTGATCATCCTCGGGGCGCTTTGTAACCGCTGGGGCGTCATGGCACCTGCATTGTGGGTACTGGCAGTGTTCTCGACGATCACGGTCATTCACCGCATTCGCTACACGTACCAGGAGACAAAGCGACGCGAGCTAACCGCCGCAGGAGCGTCCTGAGAACGGCACGCGGAAGCACCATGTTGCGTCATCGTTAGAGGGCGATCCAAGTACCGGACGCCCCTACACATTCGTAGGCCAAGGTCCACATCATGGTCCTATGTTGCCGGAAACATGCTTGCGGAGTCTTCGCGGCGTAAAGCACAGGCTCTTCTACAGCCTCCGGGTAAACTGAACGGATGAACGTATCACCGGTTCTGGCGATTCATGGCGGGGCATGGGCCATGCCGGATGACGAGGTTGAGGCGCACAAACGCGGCATGGCCGAGGCGCTGCGCACCGGCTACGCACGGCTCGAAGATGGGGGCACGGCCGTGGACGCGGTCGAAGCAGCGGTTGCCGTCCTGGAGGATGACGAAACCTTCGATGCGGGCCGCGGCTCGTTTCTAACGCGCGACGGCAAGGTACAGATGGATGCGCTGCTGATGGACGGCGCAACTTTGCGCACGGGCGGCGTGGCGTGCGTCGAGCGTTTACGCAACCCTATTCACGCGGCGCGGCTTGTGCTTGATCGATCGCCGCATATTTACTTCGTAGGTGCGGGGGCAGAGCGGTTTGCGCGGCAGCATGGCATGGCGCTCTGCGACAACATGGACCTGGTGATTCCGCGCGAACAGCGTAGGCTCTACGCGGCGCAGACGGCCGAGCTGGCTGGCGAAGGAGATCTGACGTTCTCCGGGCCGCTCACATCGCACGATACTGTAGGGGCGGTAGCGCGGGATTCTTACGGCAACCTGGCGGCGGCGACGAGTACCGGCGGCACCTTGAACAAAGCTCCCGGGCGAGTGGGCGATTCCTCCCTGATCGGGTGTGGCTGCTATGCAGATAACCGTTCGGCCGCCGTCTCACTGACCGGATGGGGCGAGCCGATCATGAAGCTTGTGTTGGGCAAGTGGGCGGTAGACAGCGTGGCCGCCGGTGCATCGCCGGAAGAAGCAGCCACGGCCGCCATCGCGTACCTCTTTGACCGGCTGGGCGGGCATGGCGGCATCATCCTGCTCGGGCCGGACGGACGCGTGGGCTTCGCGCACAACACACCGCGGATGGCGTGGGGCCTGGCAACACCGGAGGGCGCGCAGCTTGGCGTTACCTGGAACTAGATGCTGATCCTGGCTTCAGCCTCGCCACGTCGCAAGGAGCTGCTGACGCAGATCGGCCTGACCTTTGAAGTCCAGTCGGTAGAGATCGACGAGACACCCCAGGTCGGCGAAGAGGTCCGCGCCTACACCATGCGCCTCGCCGAGCACAAGGCCGCAGCGGTGCTGGCGAGGCAGCGGGACGCGTCGCGAATGACGGTCATCGGAGCGGACACGACGGTATTCACGGAAGGGTGCATCCTCGGAAAACCTGTCGACGAGGCGGATGCGACACAAATGCTGCGACGACTCTCCGGGAAAGTGCACGAGGTGGTCACCGGAGTCGCGGTCCTGACTGCATCGACGCGGCAGGTGATAGTTGAAGTGACGCGCGTCTGGTTTGCCGAGCTGACTGAGTCGCAGATAGCCGCGTACACCGCCTCAGGCGAACCTATGGGTAAAGCCGGAAGTTACGCGATTCAGGGCAGGGCGGCGCGGTTTATCCCCCGGATAGAAGGATGCTACTTCAACGTTGTCGGTCTTCCCTTGGCACGGCTTACTACGATGCTGGATCAAGCACGGTAGACCCGGATCTTTTCTGCCGTACCTCACAAATGAAAACGGCGGCAGCTCGTGATCAAAGGTGCTGTCAGAATAAGGAAGGATGTCGACGCAATCAGAGTTGTTTCCGGAGCCGCCAGATCGAGCTGCTGCCTCAACCAAAGGGGCTGGCAACGCTGCAAACGGAGCTGCGCCGCTGTGGCTGCAACGGCTGTCGCTGACCGTGCTGGTGCTGTTCTGCATCTATCTGGGCGCACTGGTGGCTTGGCTGCCGTGGTGGAGCCGGGTTTGGGATGAGAACCCGTTCTTCTTTGCGCATCCGGAGCTCAATCGCTGGCTTCATGTGGGATGGGTGCGTGGCCTGATCTCCGGCTTGGGGCTGCTGGATGTGTGGATTGGGATCTCGGAGGTTGTCTCCTATCGAGAGCACCGGTTCCGTAAACAACGGGAGAATCTATGAAGGAAGTGTTGCCCGTGGTTTTAGAGGGTGCGCCGCTCGGGTGAGCATCCGCGTCCCCTGATCGCGCCCGAGGACCACACATCAGACTCCTTGCGGAGTACACGGAACCCTTGGCGAGGTCCGAGTGGGTGCGGGTAACGGTAAACTTAACCTATGCTTGAGAGGAACAACTATCGGCCGTTCGCCGCCGGCATCATGCCACTCGCCAAACGATTCCGCCGCGGCCACCATGACCGTGGCCGTGCGGCCTGAACAGGAAACCCTTTCTCTCTGCTACCATCCTCTCGCCGCATCGCCTCGTCGTTCAGGAGACTTCCATGCCTGCCTCGCACCCCGACTCATTCCAAAGCCGCTCCACCCTTCGGAGCGGCGGCACAACCTATACCATCTTCCGCCTCCAGGCACTTGCCGAAACGGGCGTCGATCTTACGCGCCTCCCGTTCTCGCTCCGCGTGCTGCTTGAGAACCTCCTCCGGCATGAAGACGGCCGCACCGTCACCGCCGACGACATCCGCTTCCTCGCCCACTGGGACGCCAAGGCCGAGCCCTCCCGAGAGATCGCCTATATGCCGGCGCGCGTCCTCATGCAGGACTTCACCGGTGTCCCCGCCGTCGTCGACCTGGCGGCCATGCGCGACGCCATGCGCGCCCTCGGCGGCGATCCGGAAAAGATCAACCCGCTCCAGCCGGCCGAGCTGGTCATCGACCACTCCGTCCAGGTCGACGAGTTCGGCACGCCCCACGCCTACGACCTGAACGCCGCACTGGAGTTCCAGCGCAATCGCGAACGCTACGCCTTTCTGAAGTGGGGGCAGACGGCCTTCGATAACTTCTCCGCCGTACCCCCCGGCATGGGCATCTGCCACCAGGTCAATCTCGAGTACCTCGCCCGCGTCGTCTTCACGACCAAGCCTGATAACCAAGGCGAGGTCATGGCTTATCCCGACACGCTGGTCGGCACTGACTCCCACACCACGATGGTCAACGGGCTCGCCGTGCTGGGCTGGGGCGTGGGCGGCATCGAAGCCGAGGCGGCCATGCTCGGCCAGCCGGTGTCGATGCTGATCCCGCAGGTCGTCGGCTTCAAGCTGACCGGCAAGCTGAAGGAAGGGACCACCGCGACCGACCTCGTCCTCACCGTGACCGAGATGCTCCGCAAGCTGGGCGTCGTCGGCAAGTTTGTCGAGTTCTACGGCTCGGGCATCGCCGAGTTACCCTTGGCCGACCGCGCCACCATCGCCAACATGGCCCCTGAGTACGGCGCGACCTGCGGCATCTTCCCCGTGGACGCCGAGACACTGCGCTATCTGCGCCTGACCGGACGCCCCGAGACTCAAGTCGCGCTCGTCGAGGCCTACTTCCGCGAGCAGGGGATGTTCCATACCGCATCGCCGGAACCAGCCGCACCCGAAGCCACCTACTCCGCCACCATCGCGCTCGATCTCGCCACGGTCGAGCCCAGCGTCGCCGGTCCCAAGCGCCCGCAAGACCGTGTTCTCCTCTCCGAAGCAGCGGCAAGCTTTGCCCAGCAACTTCCCGCCCTGCTTGGCCCCAACGGCAATAAGCAGGCCGCGCGGCAGATGGTCCGCTGGGAGGGTGAAGGCGGCCACGCCAGCGACAGCGGCGACGTGACCAGCGGCACCGGCGTTCCCGCACCCGCCGTAGAAGGCACCGAGGTCCCTGTAGCCACGCTGCCAGTCGAAACGCTGACCGTTCAGCCGACCAGCGTCGAAGGCCGCTTCGGCTTCGATCCTGACAAGTACCTCGACCATGGCTCGATCGTTATCGCGGCCATCACCTCCTGCACCAACACCTCGAACCCTTACGTCATGGTCGCCGCCGGTCTGCTCGCCAAAAAAGCGGTCCAGAAGGGCCTACGCACCCCGCCCTGGGTCAAGACCTCGCTCGCGCCCGGCTCCCGCGTCGTCACCGACTACTACAAGAAGTCCGGCCTGATGAAATACCTCGACGCGCTCCGCTTCCAGGTGGTCGGCTACGGCTGCACGACCTGCATCGGCAACTCCGGCCCCCTGCCCACCGACGTTTCAGCATCAATCGACGCCCACGGCCTCGTCGCCGTCTCCGTCCTCTCGGGCAACCGCAACTTCGAGGGCCGCATCTCGCCCGAGGTCCGCGCCAACTACCTGATGTCACCGCCGCTGGTGGTGGCCTATGCGTTGGCGGGGACGATCCATCACGACTTCGCCAACGAGCCGCTCTCCCACGGCAAGACCGGCGAACCCGTCTTCCTCCGCGACATCTGGCCTACTCAGCAAGAGGTCAGCGACACCGTCGCAAGCTGCATCGACGCCGAGATGTTCCGCACCCAGTACGCCACCGTATCCGACGGCGACACCAACTGGCAAAACCTCAAGGTCCCCCAGGGCGAGACCTACGGCTGGGAGCCGGACTCCACCTACATCCGCAAAGCCCCCTACTTTGAAGGCATGACCGCCACACCGGCACCGGTCGAGGACATCCACGCCGCACGCTGCCTCGCCATCCTCGGCGACTCCGTCACTACGGACCACATCTCACCGGCCGGATCGATCAAGCCAAACGGCCCCGCCGGCAAGTACCTGATGGAGCAGGGCGTTCAGCCCTTCGAGTTCAACAGCTACGGCTCGCGCCGCGGCAACCACGAAGTGATGGTCCGCGGCACCTTCGCCAACGTCCGGCTCCGCAACAAACTCGCCCCCGGCACCGAAGGCGGCGTCACCCGCCTGCTGCCCGAAGGCACCGGAATGTCCATCTACGACGCCTCCGTCGCATACGCCCGGCGCGGCACCCCGCTCTGCATCCTGGCGGGCAAGGAGTACGGTTCCGGCTCCTCGCGCGACTGGGCGGCGAAAGGACCGCGGCTGCTGGGCATCAAGTTCGTCATCGCCGAGAGCTACGAGCGCATTCACCGCTCCAATCTCGTCGGCATGGGCATCCTGCCCTTCCAGTTCGAGTCCGGCGAGTGCGCCGAATCGCTCGGCCTCACCGGGGAGGAGGTCTTTCACATCGGCGATCAGCCCGGACAGCTCGCCGCCATGCTGGAGGGCAAGTTCGCCAACGGTCGCAACCTCACCATCGTCGCCGAATCGGAACTCGGCGAGACCAAGGCCTTTCCCGCCACCCTCCGCATCGACACGCCGCAGGAGATCCTCTACTACCAGCATGGCGGCATCCTGCAATACGTGCTGCGCTCCCTGGCAGCGTCCTAGCGCAAAGCCGCACCGGTTTGTTTGTCGTTCCCCGCGGGGGACCTGCGTTCCAGCCCGAGACCCTGAGGCCCCTAACGCAGGCCCACCCGCACGGTCACTCCGCGTTCGGTAAATACCGTCTCACGGCTTCCGACCATCGCCCTGCCCGCACCCGCCACCGGGATCATCGGCGCGTGGTCTGCCTCTGTCAGGCAAGCCATTGCCTGCAAACAAGTCAGCTGCTGCGGCACCCCTACCAGCCCGTTCCATCCTTGTGCAAGAAACTCTTCTACCGTCCTGCCATCTTTGGCGCTCCCTACCTGCACCAGCACATCGTTGGAGTAGTTGAGAAACACCCGCGCATCCGCGGCCTTTACCCCATCCCGCGTCACCGTTCCTAAAGGGTCACGCAGGTAGATCCGCTGCCGGTTCACCGCCACAAACCCCACCAGCAGCACCGTCAACACCAGCAGCACCTTGCGCACTTACTTCTTCTCCTCGTGATACTCCTGCTCCGTGTTGATCTCCCACAGCCCAGCCTTGTCTACATGCCCGGCTACAATCCCGTCCACCACTGCCATCGCCGTCAGCATGGAGTGGTCTTGATTGTTGTACTTGTGCATGCCGTTCCGCCCCACCAGGAAAAGGTTGTCGAACCCGTCCGTCCACTTCCGCAACTCATCGAAACGCGCATACGTCCCGAAGTATGCCGGATACGTCTTCGGCACCCGCACCACGTGCCCGTCCGTCACCGCCTCCGCGTCCACAATCCCGATCTTCGCCAACTCCGCAATGGCGAACCGCCGCAGGTCGTCATCCGGCATCTTCCAAAGATCGTCCGTCTCATAGCAGAAGTACTCCAGCCCAATCCACACCTTCTCGGGATCGGCTACCAGATACGGACTCCAATTATTGAAGATCTGCAATCGCCCCAGCAGCACATCTGGTTCCTGCACGTAGATCCACGTGTCCTTAAGCAGCCCTCCATCCCTTTCTTTGACCTTCAGCCGCTCGCACAAGAGTCCCACCGTAATGAAGTCCCGGTACTGCAAACCCTCGGCGATCTCCGAGATAGCGGCAGGCACCGGAGCGTCCATAGCCCGCATCAGCTCCTTCATCGGCATCGTCGAGAAGAAATACTCTCCCTCGAGCCGCCGCCGCGCGCCGCTCTCATGCACCGCCTCCACAGCTACCACCTGCTTTCCTTCGCAGCAGATGCGGTCCACCCGCCACCCCATCGCGATCTCACCCCCTTGGCTGACAATCGTCTCTGCCACATGCTCCCACAACTGCCCGGGTCCAAACTTCGGATACAGAAACCGCTCGATCAGACTCGTATCCGTCCCTTTCTGCGCCACGTCTTCTGTCGTCTTCCGTACAAATACTCTCGACACAAAGTGCCTCACTGCCGTCGTCAGGCTCAACCCCTTAATCCGCTGCGCTCCCCATTCGGCCGAGATCGTCTCGCACGGCGTCCCCCATACCTTCTCCGTATAGCTCTTAAAGAACGTCAGGTAGAGCTCTTTCCCAAACCGGTTCACCAGAAAATCTGCGAGGCTCCGCTCCGGCTTGACTTGCCGCACCCGCGACAGGAGGTAGCTCACGCCCACTCGTAGCGTCCGCGCCACCCCCAAATTCCCCAACGTCTCTCCGGTCAGCGTAATTGGGTAGGCGAAAAACTTTCGTAGATAGTAGATCCGGCTCTTCCGTGGCCGGATCAGCATCACCAGATCAGGATCGGGCGGTGCGGCCGCCATCACCTCCTCGACAATTGGCTCCTCTGCCTCGTCATCCTCTTCTTTCGAAGGATCGAGCGGGCCCACCCCTCGCAGTACCGGCTCATCTTCGAGCCGCGCCGGTACAGCCACCACACGCTTTTTACCCTGGTACGCAATCTCGGCCGCAGCCTCGGGCGGCATCAGGTCCATCCACCACTGCATCACCCGGTCCGACTTCGAGAAAAATCGGTGACCGCCGATGTCCATCCGGTTTCCCTTGTACCGGATCGTCCGCGAGATGCCCCCGATCTCTCCGCTCGCCTCTAGAATGACCGGTGCCACATCCGTCCGCCGTAGCAACTCCAATCCGGCCGTCAGCCCAGCCGGCCCCGCTCCAATGATCACCGCCACACGCCTCTTGCTCACCTCTTCGACTGTAGCGGAAATCTCCACGCTCGCGCCTGTTCACTCAACAAGCTTGCGCTGTCGGCATGTGCCCTGTAACTAAAGCCGGAAATGTGAGTGTGTGCTCCTTTACTCTTGCTCAGGGTGGCCATTCCCGAAGAAATCTGCTCTGGCTTTCCGTTCGTTGTCGTTCGACCCCATTCCTTAACCTGCCGGTTGACGGACTGAGACGTGCTGGGTGCTACGTTGTAATCCTCTCGGAGCCTAGCCGCAAGTCGCGTTCAGGCGTCCACCCCTTCCAGAGCTCCCTCCCATTTCTTCTAGGTCGACTTCACTCCACAGAGCGTGTAGACCTGGAGTTCCGGAGGGTCTACTGGGACGGTGTTCCGATTGCCAACATCCCGTACACGGTTACCTTGTCCGACGATTCAACCCGCAAGGGAACGACGGATGGAAGCGGCCTGGGATTGCACACCAGTGTGCGGCAGGCCCGGCGCAGGTGGTCTACGGTGAAAACAAGAATCCGGCAAAATGCAGCGTGCAGATGGCTGTTCATGACGATTCGCAAAAGTTCTTGAGGTTGCGTCCCGGCTGGGAGGAGCAATCTCATGAGTTCTCTCATCGACGAACTTTGGGAAGACGCCGTTGGCGGCGTCGATTGGCTGAAGCAGGTCGCGTTTGGCAAGTTTGCGGATCATAGGTCCACGTCTGCCGTGATCGCCGATATGCTCGCCAGCTTTGTCCCCGCTCCGATCATCGTCAAGAGCGCGCGATGTGACGGCTGTGTTGATCCGCCTCGCCAAGCATCCGGAAAGGCGCGACGATCTCGAAGAATTGGGCCTTGTAATCGCGTCCGCCGTCCCTTTGGTGCTTCCGATCCTGGCCGCGGCGGCCGGCTCAGTCGGTACGCTGGCGGGCACTGTCGTCGGAGGCATCGCCGGTAGCGAGGCAGGCGCGGTTGTTAAGGCCTCGTGTCTTCTGCTGCTGAAAGAAGGCGGCAAGATGCTGGAGCCGCTGGTCAAGTTCCTCCGCCGCTTCATCAAAGGCGACATCCTGGCAGTCTTGCGGGGCCTTAAGTTTGTCCACTACGGCGAAGCTCTGGTCCACTACGCGCGCGAGTTCCTCGGCAAACTCCTCCAGATCGTCCGCGGGGTGATTGCAAAAGCCAAGTCGGTAAGTTGGATTGCGCGGGTGGGTCACTTCATCGAGCGGCTGGAGCAAATCGAACGGGACTTCTACGGCGTGCAGAACCTTGTCGCTGTTCGCATCCCGAAGGCTCTGGCCATGCTCGACAGTCGCTTAGCTAAGGCCTTGGAAGAGCATATGGCGGGCTTGAACACGCCGCTCACTCCACCTATCCCGCCCTCAAACCGAAGGCAATTCCGCTGCACCCGATCCGCGTCCGCTCCATGGAACACAACCCACTCGGCCACGCGTCGGGCCTGGAACCTGGCGGACATCTTCCGCCTAGAACCGGTGAGCGCCCCAACCTTCATCCGCAGGCAGTGGAGAAAGACATTGCCAAGATCGAGGAGAGGCACCTACCCTGCTTCAAAGGCAATAACTGCCTGCTGGCATGGCTAGCGAGATGGACCGTCAACTCGCCGGTCAGGAGCGGGGACTGAATGACATGACGATCCAGGAATATCTGGACGGAAGAGCGGCTTATCAAGCCAACTGAAGGGGCGATCCGTCGGTCGCACGGGACGCGCACACAAAATACTAAAGAGAACTGACTGCTGACTACACGGACAACTACATTGAAGCAGGAGAGACGCCAGAGAGGGCGGCTGAACTCGCCAAGGCGAATGCAACAGGAATATTGAGCACATCGGCTGCTTTACACAATCCAGATCAAGTTGCTCCAGGCGCAAACGTGATTGGTGACTTCGGGGATAAAACCGTAAATTCAACGATTGGGGGCCAGTGGGCTAGCAACGTTCCACAGGTTGGCCAAAGCCGCGTTGTGATCCTTGACGCTGCCGCAAAAGGAGTACCATCAGCTACTCGTTCTACGACCCGGATGAATGTCAAACTGGAGCAATGCAAATGATGAGTCAGATAGATGAAAGCTTTCGCTACTTCTATGAAACAAAGGGCTTCGGTCCAGCAGAGTCTCAAAGTACCGGTTTCACCGCTACTAATCGATCAGTTTCGAGGCAAGCTTCCTGATCAGATGCCATCGTATTGGAAAACTTACGGATTTTGCAGTTTTGGTAAGGGTCTGTTGTGGACGTTGATCCGTCCATATATGCTCCGTTGCTTGAAGCATGCCTGAAGGGTACGCAGATTGCGGCCATGGACGACTATTTCATTACCGGTCGAAGTGCGTTTGGAGAGCTGTACGTTTGGGGAACACACTCCGGACAAAGTCTTAAGATCTATAGCGTGCGCGGCATGTTGTTTCCTCGTGACCAATCCGCGAAAATAGCTGCGGGCAAGGGAGAATTCTTAGCAGCACGTTTTTTGGTGGCATGGAGAAGAACGATCTTGACCAACAGGATGACAAAGACCGATACCTCTTCGATCGTGCACTCACACTGCTAGGTCAACTTCGCTCTGATGAAATGTACGGCTTTGAACCCGCACTCGCGCTTGGCAGCAGGGTAACTTTGGCTAACCTGCGCAAGGTAGAGATTATTCCGCACTCACTATTCTCGCCCAGTTTGGCGAACGTAAAATAATGCGTGACATCGTGCAAGATGCATGGGGAGCGGGCCTGTTTAAGTGATCGATATATCTTACTAAGACATGCTACGTTCGTCTTGACTGGCAGCATACACCTAGCTCATTGTGGTCGGCAGATCGTACAATTTACGTAATTAGAGCGGTATTATCGGAGGCTAGCGGCCTATGTAGGAAGAGATTTTACGTGAACGCTCTTAGGCAAGGTGTGCGCTCACCACCCTGCGTTGACGTTTGGAGCTCCCATAATCGGCAATTGCTCACCTGATGCCATCAGCCGCACGGGTTCGCCGGTTCTTTCCTTGAGCAGCAGGAGCTCGTCTACGCAGCCAAACAATTCGGCACGCTCCGCTGGTGTGCAGGTTGCGACGAAGAAAACCAGCACGCGCGGGTCGTAGGAGCGGAATAGGAGCGTACGGCCGTCTTCCGCGTGAGTGAGGAGTAGGGTGCGGAGGTGGTGGCGCACCTGTTCAAAGCTGGCCGCCGACTTCAAGAAGACGCCCCGTTCGTCCGGACAAGTTTGCTACCCCGACTGGACGGCACCATGTGACCTGCGGAATCGAACGGTACTTTGGCAAATCAGCACCTTTCTGGAAGATTCCACTTTGCGGATTGTCCAGAGGTGGGCCAGAACATATCCGCTAGGATTCGACAGGTTTTACTTTCAGGGCTGAGAGCGGCACTGCGAGACGGCGCACGGCGGCTTGGAGAGGAATAGAGATCCGAGCCGACGGGATGCCGGTCGCGGAGGCCTGCAGTTGTAGTTTGCCGGGCTGGTCGAGGACCTGCACGAAGACCATGGCGAGCCCGTTGAAGAGTAGACGACTGGCCCGCAACGGCGTGGATGGTCTATCGGACTCGCGGCTGCTAGGGTCGCCATTGCCTACGCCAAGGATTCTTCCCGGGCCGGAGAGACCGAAGTCAATCATGTTATCCGCGAGAGGTACCACCCGACCCTTACTGTCGAGCGCCTCTACGCGCACACTGGTCATATCCTCCCGGTCTGCGCGTAGCACCGGGTAAGTGGCCGTC
Source organism: Acidobacteriaceae bacterium (assembly GCA_965215415.1). Classification (GTDB taxonomy): domain Bacteria; phylum Acidobacteriota; class Terriglobia; order Terriglobales; family Acidobacteriaceae; genus Edaphobacter. Next base: position 427,206 of record CBDCDQ010000009.1, read on the forward strand.
AGGCGAAGGCTCGCGCAAGCTCCGGTTGTCTCCCTTTGTTCTGTTAAGACGACCTTACCCTGACGGCGTCCTCGCGCCTCGATCCTGCCGGCAGCATAGGGAATCTGCCAGTGCACGTAGCCATTCGGCTGCATCTTCTGCAGGCCGACCCGCTTGCCGTTTACCAGCAATTCGATCTCCTCAAGGTTCGAGTAGCACCAGACTTCGATCGGTTTTCCTTCCTGCCCCGCCCAGTTCCAGTGGGGAAAGAGATGCAACACCGGCTCCGTTCCCCACCAAGCCTTGTAGTAGTAGTAGGCGTCCTTGGGGAAGCCGCAGGTATCCATGGCACCCATTTGCGCACTGACGGAGACGGAAGAGTAAGGACTGGGCTCGCCTCGGTAGTCAAGCCCTGTCCAGGCGAAGGCGCCACTCAGGAACTTTCTCTCCGCATAGATGGACCACCACCCCGGGGTGGGCAGGGTATAGTCGGGATAGTTGAGCCCATAGGCGTTCGCGTAGCCTCGCTTTGGATCGTCGGCGTAGATGCCGCGGGTGGTGGTGACGCTGGCCGTCTCGGTGCCGACAGTTGGCAGGTTTGGAAAAGCCTTGTGGAACGCATCGATGTGCGCTGCCGTATCTTTACCCCCTCCTCCACCTTGCCCGGCGTAGTTAAAGCCCTGCACGTCCACGATATGGGACAGGCCGCGTCCCCAGCCGCCGTTCATCGCCGCCGTTACGGGGCGTGTGGGATCGAGTTCAGCCGCACGCCGCTTCATAGCAGACACGATGAACGCTCCTGTTTGTGAGCCTTGATCGGGCTCTTCATTGGCGAGTGACCACAACACGATGCTGGGATGATTGCGGTCGCGGCGGACCATGCGGTCCAACTGGTCGAGACCTTCCAGCGTGGAGGCCATCATGCGCGTTTCAGACATGACCAACATTCCGGCGCGGTCGCATGCGTCGAGCAGCTCAGGCGTGGCCGGATTATGGGTGGTGCGATAAGCGTTCGAGCCCATGCTCTGTAGCAGAGCAACACGCTCTTGCTGCAGCCGGTCGGGAACGGCGGCACCCACGCCGGCGTGATCCTGGTGGTTGCAGGTTCCTCTTACTTTAACCGGCTTGCCGTTGAGCATGAATCCAAGGTTTGCGTCGAAATGGATGGATCGGATGCCGAAAGGCGTCTCCCCTCGATCGGTGGTAACACCGTCGCTCTCCACGGACGAAATGGCGTTGTAGATATTTGGTTCTTCACAGCTCCAGAGGCGAGCGTTGACGAGCGTTGTGTTGCCATGAAACATGGCCCTTCCCCACGCCGGTATGGTTTGCGGATCGCTACGGAACACAGCGACTTCCTTGCCGGACATATCGATCAGGCTTACGACCAGGCGGCACGTGCGCGGTCTCTCGCCTTCATTGGCCACTTCGTTCGAGACGCTTACAGAGGCCCCAGTGCCTTCAGGTTTGCTGACCACGGTTGTTCCCCAATGGATCAGGTGCAAGGTATCTATCGTGGTTAACCACACGTGCCGGTAGATTCCCGTTCCCTCGTAAAACCAACCCTCAGCGAATGACGCATCAGCGCGCACTACGATCACATTCTGCTTCCCGTAACGAAGGTAGTCAGTGATGTCGTAGATGACGGGAACGTAGCCGCTGAATTCCCGGCCTAGATAATGGTTGTTGAGCAGCACGACGGCATCGCGGTAGACACCATCGAACTCAAGGAAGACGCGCTTACCACGATCTTCGGCTGGCACGTCAAAGCGCCGACGATACCATCCCACGCTGGTAGCTGGATAACGCCTGCCGATGGGTTTCCAGCCCTGCGCCGAGTTCTCGTCACTGGAGATGAAGGGCAAGTCCAAGGCCCAGTCATGAGGCAGGTCGATTTCCTGCCACGCACCGTCGTCGAAGTCCAACTCGCCCACTGGGGCCACATAGTCTGCCTTTGCAAAGGTACTTTCGCGCGACGGTTCTCCAAAGCCAAAGTCCAGGGCGGGGTCAGCGGCATGGCCCAGGTGAAAACGCCAGCCAAAGTCGAAGAGCGCACGGGTTCTCGGCGAACGGGATGCGACAACAGCAAGCTTTTGCTCCGAGCCGAACTCAAGTTGGCTCACGCCGGCTGCGTGCTGGCCCTCCGTGGTCGATGAGCGGCCTGCTGTAAACGCTCCCGCCGAAGCGGCGATGCCCGTCTTCAGCATATTGCGACGTGTAATCGATGCCATGCTTTGTCCTTGTCGCTACTTCTCGATCCTTTCAACGGCTCTCAGGCGTTCCAAGTAGATTTTTAACACAGATGAACTCAAGCGACTTAAGTAAAGCGGAGCTCTCCGCCTGCTATTAAGCTTTTGTGCTGAATTGCGCCACCAGGCAACGGTTTCCCGTCGAGTGAAGTGTGGATAGCGTTGCCCCCTTTGTAGGCATTTTCCACGACCAATGTTCTCCCGCTCGGCAGATGGACAATGCACCGCGGAAAGAGTGGCGCTCCGAGGATGTATTCCGGCTGGGCGGGACAAAGTGGATAGAAGCCGAGCGAACTGAGGATGTACCACGCAGCCATCGATCCAGTGTCCTCATCGCCCGCAAACATATCCGGGCTACACAGTTCATTCATCACACGTCTGGTCCAGTACGCGGTGCGGTCTTGCCGGCCGGCCACTGTAAAGATATACAGAATGTGATGTGAGGGCTGGTTGCTGTGCGCATACTGACCGAAGTTGATGGCTGCCATCTCCGACATCTCGTGGATTTCAGTACCGTATGATCCGGTCTCAAAATCGGGCGACATCGTGAGCATCTTCTCTAGTTCGGCGACGACCTTCTGCTTGCCACCCATGGCGTCAATCAATGCCGGCATGGCGTGCGGTGCATCAAAGCGATGCTGATACGCGGCGCCCTCAACGTAAGGGTCTCCCCAGCGGATGGGGCTGAAAGGTTGCAGGAAGGTACCGTCTGACTTCTTACCACGGAAGAAGCCTGTTTCGGGATCAAAGACGTTCCGCCAATTCTCAGAGCGCTTCATGAACATTGCGAAATCATCCGTCTTGCCTAGTGCTTTGGCAACCTGAGCGATGCAGAAGTCGCCGTAGGCAGCGTCAACCGTTTCAGCGGATGATTGATCGACTTTGTCGGAGGGATGATAGCCGAACTTGAGATACTCCTCAATACCGCGACGGCCATACCCTGCATCCGGGTTACCGCTCTGCATCGCGTGTTTCTTCAGCCCGTCATAGGCCGCGGCCAGATCGAAGCCTTCGATTCCTTTGGCGGCTGCTTCCCCGAAGAGCGAATCTATCAGGCTACCGGTCATGCACGCGCGATAGCCTGGGCATGGAAACTGGGGAAGCCATCCGCCTTCCTGATAGGCATTGATCCATGCCTGCAGTATCTCTCCAAGGCGTTGGGGAAAAAGGATTGTCATCATGGGATACCAGGCACGATAGACGTCCCAGTAACCGTGGTCGGCATACATTACACCCGCGACGACCTTTCCGTTATACGGACTGCGGTGTTGCATCGCGCCGGTCGCGTCAGGCTCATGCCAGATGCGCGGGAATAACAGGGTGCGATACAGGCATGAGTAGAACGTGCGCCGCTGCTCTTCTGTCGCGCCTTCGATCTCAATGCACTTCAAATGCTTATTCCAAACCTGTTCTCCCTCAGCGCGTAGTGTGTCTCGGGAACGTGCACCAAGTTCGAGCTTCAGGTTGCGCTCTGCCTGCTCAAAGGAGATGAAAGAGGTTGCGATGCGTACATCCACAGAGCGGACTTCTGGCGCAAAGCTGAGATGGGTCGAGCGATGGTCCTTCTGGTCCTTGTGCGCAAGCGCGCTCCAGGGTGCTGAGAAGTGCAGGAGGTAGTAGCAGGCGAAGTCGTCCGCTACCCCGCCGGAGTTCGCGGTAGAGCGGAAGCGGACGGTTCGCCGCTCAACATCGATTTCCGGCACGGGAGGTTTTTCACCGGGCACATCGAAGACGAAGCTGGGTGTTTCCTCCCTGGAGTAGTTTGCATGGATCAGGGCACCGCGCTCGGTTGGGACCAACTCCGCATCGATGCCATAACGAAGAAGTCTTATCGCCATCGCGTGGGGAGATAAGAGCGAATCCTCCGGGCGGTACGAACTCGCGCGGGAACCGTAGTCCAACTCCGGACTGCCGCATACCGGCAGGAACGTTGCGTGGCCATAATCGCCGAGCCACGGACTCAATTGGTGCGTGGACCGAAATCCCTGGATGCGCCGCTGCCCGGGCTGGAACATCCACGAGGAATTTGACGTTGTCTGCAGCGTCCAGTGGGCCATGCCAAACGGACGCGCTGCAATCGGCAGCGTGTTCCCTCGCGAGAAGGAATGCGTTGAGTCCGTTCCCTGAAGGAGGCTGACAAGCGTGACAGGGCTCCCGAGTTCCGCACTCTTTGTCGATGCATGCTGCGTGACCGTGGGCACCTGCGAGTCCAGGCTCGTCGCAACAGGTGTCATGGCCGCCGCGGCGGCGAATCCTGTGGACTTGAGGAAAGAACGGCGGCTGGTTTCCGAGCCGCCTTGTGATTTACTCATGATGCTGCTTCTCCTGGGGGACTACTCCTTCAATAAGCGAAATGCTTCCGCTAGCGACTGAACGACGGGGGTTCGTCGCCCTGGTGTACGCCCCAGAACTTGTCGGGGGATGAGGAAAGCGTAAAGTTCAGAGTGCCGCCGTGTAGCGTGAACGTCTCAGGCAGGAAAGTCTTTGTGCATGGTTTCCCGTTGACAAGAAGCTGATGCACGTATGGGCTGTTGGTGGCGGCGGCCGTTGCTACAATGCGCAGATCACCGGCAGAGCGGTGGACGCGAATAGCCGGGAACAGAGGACTGCCGAGAACGAGTTCGGCGCGCCCGGGGATTTCGGGATAGAGACCCATGGCGGCAAATACATACCAGGAGCTCATCTCGCCGAGGTCATCATTCCCGGGAATACCGGCGGGGGTGTCGGTCCATATCCTGTTCAGGACCTCTCGCACGAGCTGCTGGGTCTTCCATGGCTCGCGCGCAAAGAGATAAAGCCAGGGTGTTTCGATGGATGGTTCGTTATCAAGCTCGGCATGAAGCGGACCGGCTTTAGTGACAGCGGGCGAGCCATCCGGTTTGTAGAAGAAGTGATCGAGGCGTGTGGTGGCTTTGTCTAAGCCGCCCATTCTCTCAAACAGACCTGCAACGTTGAAGGGAACCATCCAGACGTATTGCGCCGCCGAGCCTTCCACAAAGCCAGCACCGGTCGCGGGAGTAAAGGGCTTTGGCGTGGGGTCGTTGTCTTCATCATCATCCTGCTGAAGCATGGGCCACGTACCATCAGCGTTGCGGTTCATCATGTAGCCGCCATCTGGCGCAGCGCCCTCGTTCCAGATGTTCTTCCAGTACTGCGCGCGGGTGAGGAAGCGCTGCTCCGTCGTGCGGTCTCCAAGGTGACCAGCCAGCGCCGAGATGCCAAAGTCAGCGGTCGCGTCCTCCAGCGTGTCGGCGGCTGGACCCCAGGAAGGAGCGCCAACCGGGATGTAGTGCAGCTTTAGCCACTGATCCAGGCCGGGACGCTGACCGACACACTCGACCGGACAGCCGGCATGGCTGAGATCTTCTGCCGTCGGTGTATCGGCAGCATGAACAAGCGAGTTCAGGGCGGCCTTCGCCTCAAAGCCGTGACCGCCGAAGGCGTAAATGTCCGCGATAGCGGGAGCGGCGGGATCGCCGTTCATGACGTGAGTGGCACCCGACAGATGCGTCCATCGATCCCAGCGGCCATTGTCCTGCCGCGACTGGTTGAGCAAAGACTGGGCGATGTCGCTGCCGAGGCTTGGGTCGAGCCAGGTGAGCAACTGAAACTGCGATCGGTAGACGTCCCAACCGGAAAAGTTCGCGTATTGGTAATGCTGACCCGGCGAGACGTGATGGACGTGGTGGTCCATGCCTTCGTAATCACCGTTGGCATCGCTATAAGTCGTAGGCATTTGCAAAGAGTGGTAAAGAGCCGTTCTAAAGACGGTGCGCTGGTCGGGCGTGCCGCCGGCGATCTCAATCTGCGACAGGCGCTGATTCCAAGCCGCTCGGGCACGAGCAGCAATGATTGCCGTCGTCGTCCTTGCAGGGGCTTCGGCCTGGAGGTTAGCTTCGGCGTTCCCGAGTGAGACGTAGGAGATACCGATTCGCACGTGAACCTCCGATCCGGAGGGAAAAGTAAGGTAGACGCCCGAACCATGACCGACCTCGGGAACGCCCTTTGGGCCAAAGCCGGTGCCTCCGTGCGATGAGGTTTCAAGAGGGGAGAGCGTCGCATCGTGCCAGGCACCGTGCGCGACGGGTTGTACGTCGAAATGCGCCGCGAAATGCAGGGTGTAGTAAGAGCGCTTATCTTCGTAGGTCTTATCGGGACTGCCGATATAACCGCAGAAGTTGCCGCTGGTGACAGAGCCACTTACGACGCCGCTTGCAGGATTGACAAAAGATTCAGCGGCGGTAGAACCGACTTCAGAATCCGAGGTGCGAACAAGAATGGTAGATGGCTTGCCGGCGGGAAAGGTAAAGGTAGCCGTGGCGACCCGAGTCCCGGAGGCGAGAGCAACGTCGACACCGTTACCAAGATGAACACGATAGGAGCCGGGAACGGCCTGCTCGTCTTTGTGATTGAAGGCTGAGACGTACGTGTGGCGGAAGTCTGCCGATGGCGACGTTTTAAGGTCTTCGGTGATGGGCATTAGCGGAATGTCACCAGATCCGCCTGCGCAGCCCCAACCCTCAACATTTGTCAGGGAGAAACCCCGGATAGACGTGGCGCGGAACTCATACCCGCCGGGAGCGGCGATGAGCCGTTTGGAGCCGACAGGCGTAGCCTCAGGAGAAAACTGCACCATTCCGAAGGGAACGGTAGCACCAGGAAAGACGTTTCCTCCATTTGCGGTGCCGATAAACGGATTGACCTCCGCAGCCGGATCGTTCGAAGCCGTCTGCGCACAAAGGAATGAGGGTGCCGATATCAGGATTGCCAGAACGGCGACGCGTTGGGAAAGCCGGAGAGAGAGCCGAGGTGGAAGAATAAGCTGATCCTTTCAGGAGGCTCGAGGGAGTCGCTCCTGACCAACGCAGCACACGCGCCGGTTCGATACGAGAGTATATGCCGATCCGGATGGCGTGTTCGAATGGTTGCAAGATTCAGTGCAAGAGTGTCTCCGATGCTGGACTCAATGATTGTAGAGACCGGGCTGGCTGCTCCCGGTCCCTGCAATGGTTAAAAGTACTTCGGGTTACAGAAAGTCGGCTCCTGGTTGAAGATCGACGGTGCATCAAGAGTGATGCCCAAGAAGCCCACATTTCCGTCTGAAGGCAAGGTAATGCTCTTGACTGTTTTCGAAAGATTCAGCGGAATGGTGTAGAGATAGGTGTTGAATGCCTGCTGAACCTTGGTTCCATCGTAGTTGTTGAGATAGGAGGTGTTCAACGCCACCGATTCGCGGGAGTAACCTCCAATCGTTCCCCAGTCGCTGAAGCTTTGCTGCAGAGTATCCGAGGTGCCGTCTGTGTAGTTGATCTGGAGAGATTGGTTGATCTGGTCGTAGTAACCCAAACCGAGGAGTTTTATATCCTGGTAGTAGCCAGGAGGCAGCGGAATCGTCTGTCCTGCTGCTTCGACTGTATTCGGCACGTTGGCGGGAGCAAGGTGAAATACAGAGTAGCCCACTACCACATTAACACCCGAAGCTGCGGTGTCTTGTAGCAAATTGGCCGAGTAGGCGGTACCGGCAAAAGCATCGTTGGGTCCGAACTTGGACCCGTCTTTGTAAATGCCAACCATGTTGTAGCTTTTCGCCAGGTTGACCTGGGTTCCAAAGTCCTGCGCCGAAAGGCTGCCTGCGAGCAGCACCAGATTGCGGTTGACTGGCAAAGTGAGGCTCTTCACGGTTTTGCTGCTGTCCAGCACAAGCGTGTAGCCGTACACGGTGAACTGTTGTCCATCAACCGTACCGTCTACATAAGTGGCATGGGCCGTTGCCACGCCCACCGCCTCATTGACCTGCAAGCCTCCTTGAAACCAGTCGCTAAAGCTTTGCGTAAAGGTCTTTTCCGTTCCGTCTGTGTAGGTCACAGTGAGCCGCTGTCCGAGCTGGATACCGTTAAGGCCAGTTCCCATCAAGTGCAAGGCGTTGAATTGTCCCTGCGGTAGCGTAATGGTTTGTCCGTTGGCATAGAGCGCATTGTGCATATTAGGCTTCCCGAAGAGAAAGCGAATCCCGTCGAGCACGCGCGCGCTGCCAAGCTCCGTGGATGAGAACGCGTATCCGTGTCCGTCTATGCCCTTGGACTCGGTAAATTTCGCTCCGTCGGTATAAAACGCGGTTACGTTGTAATGCGGAGTAAAGTCCACGACATCACCCAAGCCACAGTCGCTCTTCTCCGCACTGACTGCAACCGTGAACAATGTGTCCAGGTGGGAGCTACCGCCTGCAACGCCCCTGACCTTCACAGGCGTACCGGCACTGGTTGGCGCAAGCAGCGCCGCGTTAAGGTTGATTGTGCTTTTGGTGGGCGTTGGATCGAGAGAGAAAGATCCAGTGACGCCCGGCGGCAAATCACCTGACGAGAGCGTTACTTCGCCATCGAACCCGTTGATCGGGCTGACCGAGACGACACCTGTGCTGGTACCCTGCTGGCCAAGGTACAACGTGCTCACAGCGCTCGTAAGGGAGAAGTCCGGGAGCAGCAGCTCGATATACGCGATATGTGAGAGGCCGCCGCTGATTGCGGTCACGGCGAGCAGATAAGTCCCGCCCGGGACGGATGCGTTCGTATGAATATCAAGCGTTGTCGTTGCACCTGCGTCCAGCTTGGAGCTGCCGAGGGTTGTCGTAAAGCCAGCTGGGCTGCCGGCAATCGACACGGTAAGGTTGGCAGTGCCTGCAAACCCTCCTATGGGGTTCAGGGTGAGGGTCGTGGAAGCGGTAGCAGCTGTAAACCGGAGGACCTTGGACGCGGCGTTGAAAGTAAAATTGGCTTGGCTGCTGCCCGCAGCAGGAGGCGGCGCAAGCTTGTTCAGCGTATTCGCGCCATTAGGCGATCCCCAGCCCGTAACGAGGTCATAGCCCTTCGTCGCCGAGAACAAATTAGGACTGCCATCGTTGAAGTCGTTCCCTTCAGTGATGTCATGTAAGTCGAGGGGGTAGGCGCCGCTCTTGCTGGGAGCATAGAGGGAGTTGTTGAGAAAGCCGACGGGCTTTCCATTTGCCTGCTCGTTGGCCAACGCGAGAAATCCCGCCCAGCGAGGGGCCGAGAGGCTGGTGCCGCCGACGCCTTCGAAGCAGCCGCCGCTCGAGCAGTAGAAGTTGTCGGAATCGGCTTCCGCGGAGACATCGGCCACATTGCGGTAGCTCGGCGAGCCCCCATTCGCTTTGTTGATAAAGGGGATCTGGTAGGCAGGAATGGGAGATCCCGAATTCCAGCCGCCGGCACTGCCGTTCCAGGCAGTCTCGCTTTGCCAGGTGCCGCCGGCACCGTTTGTGACCAGGGTGGTTCCCCCGACAGCGACGATGTTTGGGCTCATGGTGGGGTAATCGACTGTACCAACCTCGGCGCCATCGTCGCCAGTTGCGACGAAAAGGTTCTGACCCTGGGCCCGCATTTCTAGAAAGATGTGTTCAAAGTCCGGCGCTGTTTCCGTGGTGACACCCCCGTATCCGAAGGAAAAGCTGATCTGCTTGGCTACGTTGTCACTGGCTGCCTGCGCGAAGCTGCCCAATCCATCGCCCTCGTAGACGATCAGGGCAGAAAGCCCAGGGGCCATCGAGATCGCCTGCTGTATGTCGATGGCCTCTTCCCCGTCGTTGCAATGAGTCGGGCAGACTCCGTCCGTATCTACGAGAACGTTAATGACCGGCACGTTCAAAGGCTGATTCGCTGCTTTGAAGTAGGCGGTGACGTCACTCAGATTGTAGGGTCCGAGTTCGACCAGGCCGACCGTCTGTCCGGCTCCGGTCAATGTTGTGCCATTGGTGTAAGCAGTGCGGATATCGCTACCAAAATATTGGCCGTCCGGCCCCGAACCGATTACGTCGAAAGGTTGAGCGCTGCGGAGTGCATGAGCACGGAGGGCCCTGCCATGCTTTGTGTTGGCGTACACCAGTTTGTCATGCGGCAAGTCTCGCGTACTGAGCCCCACGACATTCAGGATCGGCACCGAGGCTTCGATACTCGGCTCCACATCCGGCGCATAATATTCCGCGGTCGTCTTTCCGGCGGGCGTTGCGATGTTTGTTGCAGCATGCTGGTGGATTTGCATGCGAACGCCGAATGTTTTGTTGATGTTGGCCGGAGTCGCGCTGACATTCACGAGCAGCCGGTTGGCAAACGTGTGGGTGACGGCAAATCCCTGCTCCGCTGCAAAGGCGAGAACGCGATCGTAGTCCGCCTGGCTTGGAGCATACTCAGCGTTGAACTCCTCGGTTGTGAGGTACTGGTGGTAACGCGGGCTCGCTGGATCGTTCTGCTGCTGGACGAGCGCCTCGAGTGTCGATTCGTTTCGCAAAGACAGGGTCAGACCGAAATGAACGGTCTGCGTCGGCGCCAGAGGAGCGATCGCAGGCTCAGTTCTTGGAGCGGCAAGACGGGTAGGCATGGAACGCCGTGATGGTTGCGCCGCGGCGGACGGCACGTCTACACCGAGGCACGCGATAGCGAGCAGGGCGAGGAAAGTCGAGACTTGCTTCTGCATGGAAACTCCTTCGTCGTTTCAGTTGCTTGCGTATGCTTCTTGGTTCCGGCGAGCCGCCGCCGTAACCTGATCTATTCATGTTGCTGTAGGCGCAGACAGGTGTCACAACCCTTCTATGAGAGTTATTGAGTTTCCCTTGGCAAGCGTTAGAACGAGTACTTCAAGCTGAACTGGAAGGCTCTTGAATCCACCGTGAAGTTCTGAAACGTCTTTGTATTGGTGATCTGCCCGGAACTATCGGAAATTCCGGTTGACGGATCGCCGAACGCCGGATGATTGAGCGCGTTGAAGGCATCCACACGGAAGGTCAAGGTTTGCGATTCTTTCCAGGGCATGGCGAAATGCTTGAAGACAGACGCATCCACACGGTTGAATCCAGGCCCGTTGATCTGTTGGGGCCGGTCTCCCAGATAGGGGCGCACTGCTTCGAAGCTTGTAAGCGGTGGTAAGCAGTCGTTGTCCCCAACGCAGTTCGGATCGGCGCTTGTGTAGTAGACGTTGTTTACAAAGGCACAGGTGTTATACCAGTGCTCGAGCGTTTTTACCTGTGCGGGACACGCGGAAAGCGCCTGATCGTTGCCGCGGCTCAAACCGCCGTTGCTCGGTATGATCGAGCCTCCCCCCTTATACGGATCCCCCACCTTGACCGCCAGCGCGTTACTACCCTGTATGGTACCCACGGCCTGCCCGACAGTCAGCGGGTCGCCACTCTGTGCTATGAATGTCCCGCCGACAGACCAACCCCCTACCACAACGTTCATCAAGCTGCCATGGTTCAAAAATTTCTGTTTGTTTCCAAAAGGAAGGTCATAGCCGCCCAGGAAGGTGGCGCGATGACGGACGTCATAAATAGAACTGGCGTAATCGCAAAGCCGTACCGGACAGACCAGAGCATTGGTTGCGTTCTTGCCGCCCTCGATCCCGTTACCTGCGGTATCGTCCAGGGCGTGCGACCAGGTGTAGGTTCCAAGAAAATGGAGCCCGTTCGAAAACTGGCGCTCGATCTTCGTCTGAAGCGAGTGGAAGTTACCGATACCGCCGTAGGATTGATAGAAATCAAGATCGGTAAAGCGCGGACCGAATGGTCTCGCGAGGTAAGAGTTCTGCGCTTGCAAATCCATTGCCGCATCGCGCGAGTTGTAAATGGCGAAGTCATTCGTATGACGCGACATGGCACCCACATACCCCACGGAAAACGAGGTGTTGTGCGTCAGGGCGTATTCCAGAGTGAAGTTGGTTTGCATGACATAGGGCGTTATCTGGTCCCCTGTGCCGTTCAGCTCCGGATTCTGCCCGGCCGCCGCAGCCAGAAAGCCTGCGCCGAGATCTGAACCAGGAAATCCATTCTTCAGCGTGATGCCGGTGGTGGCCGTACAGTTTCCCACGCCGTTGTTGCACGGGTTATAGCCAAAATTGGCCTGCGCAGTGAAGGGATAGTTGAAGGCCATATTCGGGCCGCCAAAACCGACGCTCTCCAGAGCGCCATAGTAGAGACCGAAGCCAGCCCGCGCGACCAACCGGCTCGCCGCCTGATAAGCAAACCCTATACGGGGCGCAAAGTCATGCTTCGAGTAGTTGATGAGATAGCGATTATCCGTGTTGACGGCTTTCACCGGACTTGGAAAGCTGGCTAGGTACGCGATGAAGGCCGGATCGAGCGAGCTTACCGGAGTCTGGCTCGGAACGACGTAGGTCGCCGCACCAGATCCGTCACAGACCCCGGAGTTGTTTGGATCTGTGACGCACTTGATGGTGCTCAGGTCCGGCTTCAAGGCAGCCTGGCGGCCGCCCACTTCGCCGATCGGCGTCTGCAACTCCCAGCGAACGCCAAGGTTTACAGTGAGGTGCGGCAAGAGCTTCCAGTCGTCCTGAATGAAAAAAGCATTGTCCCAGCGGAAATCATGGGTTGTACTTATATTGCTGAGACTCGCTCCCACCTGGTAGTCGGCAAGGAAATCCGCAATACCAGCACCGGAAGTCAACCCGCTGGGGTCTTGCGGGATGCCGGTGAACGTGCCGTCGTATTGGTAGTAGCCGCGCGAATCGGGCGGCTCAACTGTAGAAAACCGGATGCTCTGGAGGCTGACGCCCATCTTGAGGCTATGTCTGCCTTTATTGATTGTGACGTTATCCAGAAGCTGCCAGTTGTTTTGATGCTCGTCGGCGGGAAGATAGCCAGGAGAGCCAGGGTTACTTAGACCATTGTTGCCCCCAATGCTGATGCTCGGAAGACCGCCGTTTCCCGGCCCGCTCGGAATACCGCCCAGCCCTAGGGACGCCGCCACATTGCTGTTCGCATTCAACTGCAGCACAAGGAAGTGGGTGTAGTTGAAGGCGTAACGAATCTCGTTCACGATAGAGGGATTAAAGATATGAGTCTCGCTCACCGCTACGTTTTGGGACACGTTGCGCGCATACGGTGGACTGGAGAAACTGCTTCCATCCAGGACTCCCAGAGGAGTGTTCCACGAGTAATCATTGTTGGAGTTGCTGTATCGCAAGAAGGCCTGGTCTCTGGCGCTGTAGTTGTAATCGACGCGGGCGTCCCAATGCAGTGTGTTGTTGTGTTGAGTCTGGCTGAATGCGTAGTTGTTATACAAGGGATAGGTGCCATTCACGAGGTTTGTATTCGGCAGGGGATAGGCCTTCAAGATGGCTTGGGCCGTTGAATTGATCTCCGCCGGGCACATGACATTCGGAGCATTTCCGCACGCGCTGCCGAGCGCTGCAGTCCCCCCGCTTCCGGGTTCGTATAGCGTATCTACTGTAGAGCCCGTCAGCTTTGGGTCGAGCAGTTCGGTGAAATTGCCACTCCGCTCCAAAGCGGTGGGGACGGTATCGATGCTGTTCGCTGTTCCCTGAACGATGCGCGACTCCTCTACGTCTCCGAAAAAGAACAACTTGTTCTTGATGATCGGAAAACCTAAAGCGGCGCCAAACTCGTTCTCCCGGAGTTCAGCCGCAGGACCGGCGTTCGCACCCGGTATGCAGCCCGCCGCTGGGCAGGTGGCCGGGTTGAAGTAATCTCTGGCATCGAAGGCGTTGTTGCGAACATACTCCCAGATATCGCCATGAATGTCGTTGGTGCCCGACTTGACGCTGGCGTTGATGACAGATCCCGAGGAATGGCCAAATTCTGCGCTGTAGTCGGAGGTCTGCACCTTGAATTCGGAGATGGCTTCCGGTGGAGGGCGAACTGCTGCTGGTGCGCCACTTAGAAAATCGACGGAGCTCACATTGTTATCGACCCCATCGAGGACGAAGTTGTTGAGCACGGCCTTGCTTCCATTCGAACTGAAGGCTCCTTCGCCCGCGGCACGAGAGCCGCCCGCGCTTACCACGCCGCTCGTCAATTGCGCGGCGTAAAGGTAATTGCGGCCGTTCAGGGGCGTATCCTCGATCATCTTACTGCTAAAGACCTGGCCCACTGATGCTTCTTCCGTCTGCAACAAAAGCGGTGCCGCCGTGACCTCAACCGTCTCCGTGACGGAACCGGCTTTGAGCGTTAGCTTGACGGCCCTCCGATCCTGCACGTCGACATGTACGTTGTCCTGCACTGTCCTCGAGAACCCCGGGGCACTCGCGGAGACGCTGTAGTTCCCAATCTTGATGGGCGAGAAGTTGTACACGCCGCTCTTGCTGGTGCGAGTCTGCTGCACAAGACCGGTGTCGACGTTTGTAAGAATGACGGTCGCGTTTACGACGATGGCTCCGGAGCCGTCCTCCACTACGCCCGTCATCGAGGCCTGATCCAGCTGACCAGAGGCGACGCTACAAAGGAGCAACAAGCAAAAGCAAAGCTGGGTCAAGCTGCTGCTTGCAGCCCTGCGCACGAGCGACAGGTACCTGTGACTCTTCTCCATGACTTTTCCCCTTCGAGTCCAAGCTTCAGGACTGAACCATTGTGATTTGTGTTCACGCTAAGCAATCGTTCATGCGCCGTCAACACAACTGGGCATAACCTTGCACCTTGCCTGCTAACGTATTCATATAATTGCCGTTAGGGGAACTTGTTAACCGAAGAAGGAACCATCTTGACCGCGATGGTAGACTTTCTGCAACAACTCCAGGGGTTCTCTGAAGGCTTCTATGCGGTCCCTCGCCCATGGCAATCGGGTTCTGCGGTTCGGCACGTACCAGATCGACACAGGATCTGGGCAGTTGCGCAGGCATGGAACGGAGATCAAACTTCAGGAGCAGCCCTTCCAAATCCTCAGCATTCTGCTTGAGCATCCGGGCGAACTGGTCACTCGTGACCGGTTGCGCCACGAGCTTTGGGCTGACGATATGTTCGTCGATTTCGATCGCAGTCTGAACACAGCTGTCACAAAGCTGAGACGAGCCTTGTGCGACTCAGCGGAAAACCCTCGTTTCATCGAGACCGTCCCTCGTCACGGATACCGGTTCATTGCTCCGGTTTCACAAGACAGTCACGTGGAAAGCCCACTCCAGCTCGTTGCAGTAAATGGCGTCGACCTACACGCCTGCGCATCTGGCACACTGCAGTCCTCCTCCTCCCCCGTTGCACCAGACGGTTGGCGTTATAAGAAGTGGCTTCTTTACCTCTATGGCTTGGCGGCAGGAGTAGTCGTCGCCAGCTGCCTGGGATTGGGTTACGCCAGACTGTTTCGTCCGTCGCAAATCCGAAATCTGCCACTAAGCACCGGTCGCCATTCCGTGGTGGTTCTCGGATTCAAGAACCTTACCGGCGATCGAGATCATGCGTGGCTCTCGACCGCCCTCTCGGACTGGTTAGGCGCGGAGCTCGCAGCAGGAGACCAACTCCGGATGATTCCAGCCGAAGATGTCGCTCGCATGAATGTTGAACTGGCTTTGCCGGAAGTGAACAGCCTCGGTCAGGATACGCTTCAGCGCATCAAGCAAAATCTGGGAAGTGACTGGATTGTCAGTGGCTCCTACGCCAGCTTGCGGAGCGCTTCGGGCGCCGATGTTCGAGTTGATATTCGATTGCAAGACGCTGCAACAGGAGAAACGATAGGAACGGTGTCTGAGACCGGGTCCGAGTCCCATCTCTTTGAGGTGATATCGCGCGCCGGTGAGCATCTGCGGGCAAAGTTGGACGTTGATTCCGTGACGCCCCGGCAACAAGCAGAAGTTGCAATGACGCTACCTTCAAATCAGGGTGCCGCGCGGTTCTATGCCGAGGGATTGAACAAGCTGCGCAACTATGATGCTATGGACGCTCGGGACTTGTTCCTCAAAGCCATCGCCATTGAGCCCAATGACGCGCTTCTGCACTCGGCGCTGGCGAGCGCGTGGTCTAAATTGGGCCATGATCCAAATGCGATCGCAGAGGCGAAGAAAACATCCGAGCTTTCATTCAGTCTTCCTCGCGCGGAACGATCGCTGATTCTGGCGCGCCAGTTCGAAATTTCCAATAATTGGGAGAAAGCGATCGAAACTTACCGGCTCCTCTTTGAGTTTTATCCCGATAGGATCGACTATGGGCTGTCTCTTGTTTATGCCCAGGTCAAAGGAGGAAAAGGGAAGGGAGCCGAAAACACTATCTTAGCTCTGCGAAGGCTACGTACATCCCTCGCAGACGAATCCAGTATTGATCTAGCAGAAGCCTACGCGGCGGACTCTCAGGGTAATCTAAAGACGGCCTTAGATTCAGCAGACAAGGGAGCGGAGAAGGCCCGCTCCATCGGTGCTTCTGTTCTTCTGGCTCACGCGTTGACCCTGCGCGCCAATGAGTTGCGCGGTTTAGGCAGATTGGATGAGGCAGCGAAAGCGGTCAGTGAAGCCAGTCGGCTTTTCGACGCTGTCGGAGATAAGGACGGACTTGCTCGTTCGCAGGCCATGGGCGCACATCTGCTCAACCTTCAGGGAGATTTTGTCGAAGCCAGCAGAACGTTTGAGGCGTCTCTGTCTACGTTTCGGGCGATTGGAGATCGTGAAGGGGTGGCGCGGGCGCTAAACAGCATCGCTGTAGCGCGTAAACAGCTGGGGGACCTTAAAGGGGCATACAAGTACTTACAAGAGGCGCTCATCGCCTGGTCTGAGCTTCTTAATCAGAAGAGCGTTGCCCTAACACAATCAAATATTGGTGAGGTTCTCCTGGACGCCGGTGACCTTCGCGGTGCTGAGCAGAGGTACAGGCAATCCTTAATTATCTGTCAAACGACAGATAACAGCGACCTAGCCGCACACGATCTCGAGGGACTGGGTCGCGTTCTTCAGGCGCAAGGCAGACTGAAGGAAGCGCAACAGGATGAGATCGAAGCCATCGCTATATTTAACCGCGGTGGGCAGACACAGATCATTGATGCCTACGTCAGCTTGGCTGGGATCTTACTGGATCTTGGCTTGAGAGAGGATGCTGCAGTCGCGGCTGGGAAGGCGCTTGAGCAAATCGACAGATTTGGATTTCCAGCGCACTACCGATCGGATGCAGAAGCGGCTTTAGCGCGAGTCTTTGTCGCGCAGGGTAAAGCTTCGGAGTCGAGAGAAATCATGGGTACTGCTACTGCAATGCCTGGGCGAAAACCAAGTAAAGAAAGCGAATTTGTCTTGTCAATCGTTGCCGCTCGCGTACGATCAGCATCCGTTGACCGTTTGGAGAAAGCCGAAGCTGCGAAAAGCCTTCGCCTGATTGTTGCTGAAACTCAACGGACAGGATTTGTTCTCGAAGAGTTCGAGGCACGACTCGCACTTGGGGAAACCGAATTAGACTCTGGCGACTCCCTAACCGGTCGTGCGCAGCTCATGGCCTTGAAAGAAGCGGCCTCGGGGAAAGGATTCGGGTTAATCGCTCGGAAGATCCACGCGATCCTTTATGCTCAACCTGACATTGTCAGCAAAGTCCTACGGTTACCCCCAAAGCGTATATAAACTGCTCAAGTGGATATTTGGTTTGGCAGCGCGGACCACCATAGGTTCAGGCAAAACTACGTTCAAAGGGGAAAGAGCGGGCGAGCTTCTATAACGTGATGGACACCGATGGGCCGTCGTCCGCCTGACCGGTCCTGGGCGACCCTATATGGCAACCGGTTCTCGTCCCATCACCCGGAACGAGAGTCCGTCTACACCCGGCTCCACCAGCACATGGTCGCCGTGGAGCACCGAGCCATTCAGGATCTTGACGGCCAGCTTGTCCTGCACCATGCGCTGGATCGCCCGCTTCAACGGTCGAGCCCCATACGCCCGGTCGTACCCAGCCTTGAAGATCGTCCGCCGCGCCTCCGGCGTCAGCTCCAGCGTGATCTTCCGGTCCGCCAGTAGCCGCGTCAGATCGGCGAGCCGCAAGTCGATGATGTGCTCCAGCTGCGCCTCGCCGAGCGGATGGAAGACCACGATGTCGTCCACACGGTTCAGAAACTCCGGCCGGAAATGCTCGCGCAGCACCCCCATGACGCGGGTGGTCGCGTCTTTGAAGCCGTCTTCACCGTCCGCCCACGCGCCCGAGAGTAGGCTCGCGCCCAGGTTCGAGGTCATGATCAGCACCGTGTTCTTGAAATCGGCCGTCCGTCCTTTGGAGTCGGTGAGTCTGCCGTCGTCAAGCACTTGCAGCAAGACGTTGAAGACATCCGGATGAGCCTTCTCAATCTCGTCGAACAAGATCACGGCATAGGGGCGCCGCCGCACGGCCTCGGTCAGCTGCCCGCCCTCGTCGTGCCCAATGTACCCCGGAGGCGCGCCGATCAGCCGGGCGACCGAGTGCTTCTCCATGTACTCGCTCATGTCGATCCGCACCATGGCGGCCTCGTCATCGAACAGGAACTCGGCCAGCGCCCGCGCCGTCTCTGTCTTGCCCACGCCGGTCGGCCCCAGGAAAATGAAGCTTCCGATCGGCCGCTTCGGATCGGACAGACCCGCCCGGGACCGTCGAATGGCGTTCGCTACCGCCCCGATCGCCTCGTCTTGCCCAACCACCCGCTCGCGCAGACGGTCTTCCATCTGCACCAGCTTCTGCATCTCTCCCTCAAGCATCTTCGAGACTGGAATGCCAGTCCACTTCGACACGACGCGGGCGATGTCCTCCTCATCGACCTCCTCTTTCAGCAACCGGGCGGAGCCAGCCGAGCCGTCCGCCGCATCGGTCAACCCGCGCAGCTCCGCTTCCAGCTTCGGGATCTCCCCGTATTGCAACTCCGCCGCCCGCTGCAGGTTCCCCTTCCGCGTCTCGTCATCAGCTTGGAAGCGCAGCCCTTCAAGCTTCTCCTTCAACTCGGCGATGCGTCCGATGGCTCCGCGCTCGGTTTGCCAGCGCGCCCGTAAACCGGCGGCCTCTTCCTTCACCTCGGCCAGCTCTCGCTCGACCTCGACCATCCGCTCCCGAGAGCCAACGTCCGTCTCGCGCTTCAACGCTTGCCGCTCGATCTCGAGCGAGGTCGCCCGCCGTTCCAGGTCGTCGATCTCAACCGGCACCGAGCCAATCTGGATCGCCAGCGCCGCGGCTGCCTCATCCACAAGATCGATGGCCTTGTCCGGCAGGAAGCGGTCCGAGATGTAGCGGTGTGAGAGCGTCGCCGCCGCCACGATGGCCGAGTCCTTGATGCGAATGCCGTGGTGCGCCTCGTACCGCTCCTTCAGCCCGCGCAGAATGGCGACCGTATCCTCCACATTTGGTTCGCCCACATAGACGATCTGGAAGCGCCGCTCCAGAGCCGCGTCCTTCTCGATGTACTTCTTGTACTCGTTCAGCGTGGTCGCGCCGATGGCCCGCAGCTCCCCGCGCGCCAGCGCCGGCTTGAGCATATTGCTCGCGTCCATCGACCCCTCGGACGCCCCAGCGCCGACCAGCGAATGCAACTCGTCGATGAACAAGATCACCTCGCCGTGCGACTCTTCAATCTCCTTCAGCACGGCTTTGAGGCGTTCTTCAAACTCGCCGCGGAACTTGGCCCCGGCGATCAGTGCGCCTAGGTCGAGCGAGCACACCCGCTTGTTCTTCAGGATCTCCGGCACGTCGCCCAGAAAGATGCGCCGCGCCAGCCCTTCGACGATGGCCGTCTTGCCAACGCCGGGTTCGCCGATCAGCACCGGGTTGTTCTTGGTCCGGCGGCTGAGCACCTGCACCACGCGGCGTATCTCCTCGTCGCGCCCGATCACCGGGTCGAGCTTGCCGCGCCGCGCTAGCTCCGTCAGGTCCTTGGCGTACTTCTCAAGCGCCTGAAACTTGCCCTCGGGGTTCTGGTCCGTCACCCGCTGCGAGCCGCGCACCGCACTGAGCGCCTTCAGGATGGCCGCATGCGTCGCCCCATGCATGGCCAGCGCCGCCTGCACCGCGTCGCCCTTCGCTTCCGCCAGCGCCAGCAGCAGGTGCTCGGTGGAGCAGAAGTCGTCCTTGAAGTTCTCGGCCTCCTTGAAGCCGCGCTCCATCACCTTCTGCAAGGCCGCGCCCATCGAAGGCTGCGTCCCGCCCTGCACCTTCGGCAGCTTGCCGATGGCGGTGTTCACTCCGCTCAGCAGCTGCTCTACCGGCACACCGATCTTCTCAAGCACCGGGATCACCACGCCTTCACGATCTTCGAGCAGCGCCGCCGAAAGATGCAGCGGCAGCACCTCGGGATTGCCGTTCTCCCCGGCCAGGCTGGCCGCCCCTTGCAGCGCGCCCTGCGCCTTGACTGTCAACTTCTCCCACTTGATTGCCATCGTGTCTCCCTCAAAACAACAGGCGGGAGGCCTGTCCGCGAACCCGCGAAGCCCTCCCGCCTTCCTTCCTCACACTACGCTACCGCTTAGGCCGTGACGTTCGCGTCCATCGTCTTCTGCCCGTTGGCCTGGGCGTTCGCCCCGCTGCCCGATTCGACCCTCACCTGCTTGGGCTTGGCCTCCGGCTTCTTGGCCAGCTGGAGGCGAAGCACCCCGGCGTCGTACCCGGCGGCTACGTTCTCCGTGTCCACGGTCTGCGGCAGGGTAAAGGTCCGGGCAAAGGTGCCGAAGCGCCGTTCGATACGGTGGAAGTTCTCCGCCTTCTCTTCGGCCTCGAACTTGCGCTCCCCCTTAATCACCAGGCTCTGGTTCTCGATGCGAATGTCGATGTCCTCCGGCTTTAAACCGGGAACTTCGAGCTTCAGCACCAGCGACTGCGCGTCCTCATAGATATCGACCGCCGGCACGAAGCTGCTGCCGGGGGCGTTGGCGGCGTTGCCCTCTTCCGCGATCAGCGGGCGGGCGAACTCCGAAAAGATTGAGTTCAGCCGGTTCTGCAGCACGGCCACATCCTGCAAAGAGGAACGCAACGGAACAAATCGGGTCATCGTCGTCATCACACACTCTCCTGTTTACTTCAGACTTGGTGTGGCCTTCTCTTGTCGGCCACACTGTATCTGACGGTTATCTTAGCAGAAGGTTGCATGAAATGTGACATAGACTCACTCAGGTTCAACGTAAATTACTCTGCGTAGGGACTCCACACTCGCTCCATCGAGCATCTCCATGACATTCAGCAGGCAGGCATGCCGACGGTAAGCGGCTATCCAGAGATCACGAGCTGCGGCATCTGAAAGTTCCGGCACTGTCCGGCTGCCGACGAGGTAGTCCTCGCCTGGCGAGTCGATTGCCGCCTCTTGTATTTGAAGAGCGAGTGCTCTTTGTTCTTCGTTCTCTGCGGGAATGTTCCCCCTGGAAAGCTGTTCGACATAACAGCGTGAGAAGACAGCATCCGCTATGTTCCGTTCCACACGGATGTCCCATAGATCGAGCAGCCGTTGTGCCTTCAAGATGCGTTCCGGTTTATCCAGGAGCGAGCTAAAATCCTTCGCGTTTGAGTGAATTACATCACCCAGTGACATCAACACGCCATCAAGGCACAGTACCCAACGCAGGCAGCGTAGAGCTTCCACTGAAAACCAGGACGTATTGATTTGTTCGGAAGTCCAGTGTCCGTCGGGCAACAGCAGAAGGCAACGGACGTGTTCCGGCAACGCGTCCACAAGATCCAGCGTGCGCAGTCGATCCAACTGACTACGCCGAGTGATGACCTCACTGCCGTTGGCAGCGTTTGGTTTTCACCATCGGCTCACTCGATGCGCGCTGTAGCAGCATAGCTATGGCAAAGGCGTCAAGGCGGAATTGATCCCGAACGGCGACGTTGACCGTCTTCGCCGTCTCTCTTCGTGTCAGCCAAGCATCCTTCCAGTTCCAGATCGTGACCAGCAGCAACGCTCCCCCGCCGAGAGCGGCACCAAATACAAGGATGAAATAGGTCTCTCCATCATGCGTTGCGAGCACGCCGCGCACTATCCAGCCAAAATACGCTCCCAGGTAAATGAAATAGCAGTGACCCGCAGCACGAGCTTAAGGGCGGCTGGATCACGGTGCATACGCCGCAGTGCCACCCAATAAGCCTTCCAAAATTTGGCGGTGAACATGGCTACAGCTTAGCTGAGAGGTGATCTCGGTTTTGGACACGACTCTTCAGCGGAGATGGAAGAGGCGCTTATCGTGACTGATCGAGCGCGTCCAAAGGACCGACAAGCCTGCGCCATCACTGTGCAAGGGATTGAGCAGGTGGTTCGACGACTCGGGAGACGGAGCCGACGGTACTGCGAGGAGGGCGGTATCGCATCGGGTGAGCCAAGCATCGCCCACGGTCCGCGTCACCTCCAGACGCTCTCGCCAGTCGCTGGGGAGCGTTCCGAGATCCGCGGTGCTTCGCGGCACGTCATCGGCGACGGCTACCTTCGTCAGCCGGTAATGATCCGGGAAGAGCCGGGGATCGCCTTTCAAGTTCGCCAGTACTTCAATCAGCGAGGGCGGGATGCTCGGAGAGATAGACGATGCGCTTTCCCCGTGCCGCGCTATGCCACCGCCCGTCCGCCTTCTCGCCACCTAACCCAACGAGGTCGTCGTGATTGCTGATCCGCCAAAGGATCATTAGGTATAAACGCCTTCGTCGAGTTGCCAAAGCATCGTCTCCACCAACCGGCCGCCGGACTCAATCTGGAGCAGGCTCAACGGAGTTCGATCCCCGATGCGGTCGTCGGGCGACCGCAGCCAAAGCAGGGACTTCTCCATGGTGCCGAAGACGTCACGGGCAAGCGCCACGATTCTTGCGACGCGCACCAGGCGATCGGTCTCTTCGTGCGAGAGGGATTCGCCGCGCGCTCTACGATGTTTGAGAGTGCGGGGCGAGATGACGGCTGCGGCGATCTCGCCCGCAGTCAGGCCGCTTGCCCGCAGCAGCGCAAGATTGTCGAGTGGAAGACCGTTCTCGACGATCTCGGCAAGATGGAAATCCGAAGAAGGGTGGACGCCGATGAACTCACTGAGGGTTGAGGACGTTGCCAAGGCAGATACCTCTCTGGACAGTATGCCAAAGCGACTGAGGGCAGAATGCCTATTGCCCAGCCTCGGTCGCCTTGATGAACGCGGCCACATCCGCGTGGAACTGTTTCAGGATAGGCTCGTTGACGTAGATCATGTGGCCGGCCTCGTAGTAGTGGTAGCTGATGTTGGCCTGGAGGGCCTTGGGAATGGGCAGGTGGTGCATTTCGTAGATGCCCTCAAAGTACGGCGTAGCCAGATCGTAGTAGCCACCCGCGAGCAGGACCTTCATCTTCGGGTTCATCTTCATCTTGTAGGCGAGGTCCGGCATGACGTTGGTGCCGCCTTCCTGCTGGGCAGCAGCCGGACCTTCCGGCACCTGGTGGCGGAGATCCCAGGAGAACTCCCCATAGGCGTTAGGCTTGTAGGTGGCTTGCTCACCGTACTTCAGATCGCGGCGCAGATACTCGTTGATGGCCGCGGTGTAAGCGGAGGTGATGGCGGTCGACTGCGGGTCATAGTCGGCGGAAGAGGCCAGAGGATCGACGTCAGGTCCCTGATAGCGCGAGTCAAGGCGTCCGACGGTGCTGTCGTTGTCGGTCTTGAGCTGCTTGGTGAAGGCGCCGCCTTCGACGCGGAGGTCGGACTTCATCAGATACGCGACCGGCAGGCCGGTGTAGCCGTGGAGCTTCTCGGCGACGGCCTGCTTGCGGGCCTCTGGCAGCTCCGAGCCTTGCAGCAGCGCGGCCATGTATTCGCCGAGCGCGAAATGCTCGACCTCACTCAGAAACGGTTTCAAGGCGGGCGGCTGTGTGGGCAGCTTGTGATGGAAGAAGGCCGTCGCCGCGTAGGTGGGCAGCGCGAGCGCGTAGGCCTGATCGACGCCGGGATTAAGCTTCGGCCCGTCGACCGAGTTGTCGAAGCTGAGGATTTGGGAGAGCAGGATGATGCCGTTCAGGTCGACAGTCCGCAGCGCAGCAGCCAGAACGGCTGAGCGCGGCGTGCCATAACTCTCCCCAAAGAGATACTTGGGCGAGTTCCACCGCTCGTACTTGGTCAGAAAGCGGCGGATGAACCGCTCGAAGGCGTGGGCATCGCCGTCGGTGCCAAGGAAGGCCTTCTCTTTCTCCTTGCCGAAGATCCGGCTGAAGCCGGTCGACGGCGCGTCGATGAAGACGAGGTCCGAAACATCGAGCAAGCTGGCGTCGTTCTTGATGAGGGCATAGGGCGCACCGAGCGGATGCTCTGTGTCGGGCAGAGCAACACGCAGGGGTCCGAACGAGCCCATGTGCAGCCACATGGTGGCCGAGCCAGGACCACCGTTGTAGATGAAGGTAACGGGGCGCTTCTCGGCGGTATCGTCCTTCTTAAAATAGGCCGCATAGAACATCCGCGCGGTGGGTGGAGCGTCTTCGACCTTCTCCGGAGCCTTCTCGCCAGAGTCGGGCAGTGGACGTCCGTCGAAGCCGAGCGTGGTGTCCTGAATGTCAGTCGCGCCCACAGTCAGGGTTCCCGCCACGGCGCGGTACGCGATGGTTTGGCCGCCTACAGTTACCGATCCATCGGTGGTTGAGTCTGGGGTGATGCCCATCGGCGTGGCCGTGGGAGCCCCGGTAACGACGACCTTCTCGGCCGGTTTCGCCTGCTGACTCCACGCCGTCATTGACCCACATACGATACCCACAAGCACACGCGACGCCAAGCCCATCGTTACTCCCGATCATTGAAAGAAGATGAGCGAAGTATAGCCGCACAAGCCGCGATTACGTGTAGAGGGTTTGCAGCAGGCGATGAGTTACGGCGTAGCAGTCGCAGGCGACGGCCTCGAGCGCCTTGCGGTTAAGCACCCGCAGATGCCCGCGAGTGTATTCGATGATGCCCGCCTTTTGCATCTCAGCGGCAACAGCGGAGACGGTGGTGCGCTGGGAGCCAAGCATCTCGGCCAGGAACTCCTGCGTCAGCGGCAGATCGTCGCTGGCGACGCGGTCCTGAACCATCAGCAGCCAACGCGCTAGTCGCTGCTCAGCGCTGTGGAGGCGATGGCAGCCGGCAATCTGGCCGAGTGTAAGTGCCTGCACCTGAACAAACTCCAGCATCCTCCCTCGAAGTTCGGCGGAGACTTGAAAGATCTCCCGCAGCACGCTCAGCTTGATCCGGAACCCACTACCAGGGAGTTGCATAAAGCATTGCGTCGGCGCGACAGCCGTGCCCAGCAGATGCATCGCGCCCACCACACCTTCGCACCCAACGACTTCCACTTCGACTGTGCCGCCCTTTGTGCTCGAGGTCACCACGGAAGCGATCCCGGAGGTCAGAAAGTAGCCGAAGAGGGGGCTCTGATCTGCGGCATAGAGACTGTAGCGTACCGGCAAGGGCAAGGGCTGAGTGTAGCGCAAGACCTCCGCGAGCAACGGAAGAGACAGAGAATCGAGGAGGAGATTGGATGTTGCCGGCATGGCCGAACCCCTGCTTCAGTTCGCAAGAACTCGTGCCGGGAGCAGGCAGGAGAAATGACGTCTCTGAAAAGAGAGGGCAGCGGGGATTCGATACCAACTCCTTGAGTGTATGCCTTCTTAAGCAAACACGGTCCTGTTTGGAATCAAGAAGCACGGGGAGAACGCAGATCGTGTGTTTCTAAAGAGAAGCGGGATACTTGCTGCAGGATGGCCGTCATCATGCCTGGCTTGCAAGTCGTGCAGGCGGTTGACCCTGATCGTGCCGCCCATGGTACTTTCTCGATTCGTGTAGCCTCGACTCATCGGTAAAGACCACGCTTACCAACCGGAGAAGCTGCCAGAAGATCGGCCAGTCGTGTTGTAGAGGAACTGACTATTCTGACGAACTACAAAAAGGCTGTCGGATACCAGGTTGTTGTGCTGTCTCCACAGCAACTCCGGTGTTTCGCGACTTCTCGGCCGGGGCCACTTCCACCCCGTCGCCTTGCTAGACAGCGAGCTTAGACCATGCCCACTCCCATCTCAGAGACTATTCTCGAGCAGCAGTTCATCGGACAACTGGAAGAACTGAAGTACACCTATCGCAACGACATACGCGATCGTGTAGCGCTCCATGCCAACTTCCGTCACCACTTTGAGTCGCTCAACTCTTGCAAGCTGACGGACAAGGAATTCCACCGGCTGCTCCAACAGACATAAGGCCGGATGTCTTTCTCGCGTCTCGCAGCCTCCGCGAGCGTGACACCTTTGAGCGAGAGGACGGCACCCCACTCCACTTCGAACTCGTGAACACCCGTGAATGGTGCAAAAACACCTTTGAAGTGATCAACCAGCTACGCATGAACACTGCGGACAGCTTCCATCGTTACGATGTCGTCCTGCTCCTGAACGGGATACCTGTGGTGCAGGTCGAGTTGAAGCAGCTTTCGGTGAATCCGCGCAAGGCACTGGAGCAGATTGTCGCTTACAAGGCCGATGCAGGGAACGGCTACACGAACTCTTTGCTGTGCTTCCTGCAAATCTTCGTCGTCAGCAACCAGCGGCACACGTACTATTTCGCCAACAACACCGATCGTCACTTCACGTTCAACGCCGAAGAGCGTTTTCTGCCGGTCTACACCTGGGCCAGAGACGATAACAGCAAGGTTACGCACCTGCACGAGTTTGCGCAGCAGTTCCTGGCCAAATGCCTCCTCGGCGAGATGATCAGCCGGTATATGGTTTTGGTTCAGACGGAGCAGAAGGTCCTGATGATGCGGCCTTATCAGATCTATGCTGTGCGTCACATCGTCCGCTGTATCGACCAGAACGCGGGCAATGGGTACGTCTGGCACACGACCGGCAGCGGAAAAACGTTGACGAGCTTCAAGGCGTCCACGCTGCTCAAGGACAAGGAGTCAATCGAGAAGGTCCTCTTTGTCGTCGATCGCAAAGACCTCGATACCCAGACGCGGCAGGAGTTCAATCGCTTCCAGCCGGACTGCGTGGAAGAAAATATCACCACGGGCGCGCTGGTCGACCGGATGCTCTCTCAAAATCGCGCTGACAAGGTGATTGTTACGACGATCCAAAAGCTGGGCATCGCGCTCGACGCTGCACACCGCACACACTACGCCGAGCGACTGAAGCCACTGAGCGGCAAGCGGATCGTCTTCGTCTTCGATGAATGCCACCGCTCCCAGTTTGGCGAGACGCACACGGCCATTAAGCAATTTTTCCCTCTGGCGCAGTTGTTTGGCTTCACCGGTACACCAATCTTCGAGGAAAATGCCACGGCGGAACGTCGCGAAGGCGGGCATGGGTACAAGCTGACGACCAAACACCTGTTCCGCATGAGCGGCATCGTTACACGATCAGCAACGCCATTGCCGATCGCAACGTGCTCGGGTTTCAGGTGGAGTACTACAAACCGGATGGCCAGCACGCCGTCTCGGCAGGGGAGACGCTCAAGAAGCACAAGATCGTCGAAGAGATTCTTGCCAAGCACGACAAGGCGACCCTGGACCGCCGCTTCAATGCGCTGCTGGCTACCAACTCCATCCCCGACGCCATCGAGTACGTCGAGACGTTCCGCAGCGTGCAGGCCGAGCGAGCGGCTGCTGACCCTGCGTTCGCGCCCCTGAACATTGCGTGCATCTTTTCGCCGCCGTTCACTCCCGGCAAGGACAACAGGCTCGGCGGCGAGGATGTCGCCGAGGACCTGCCGCAAGAGCAGGAAGATAACCGGCAGGAGCCCGACAAGAAG
This sequence comes from Acidobacteriaceae bacterium, assembly GCA_965215415.1. GTDB lineage: Bacteria > Acidobacteriota > Terriglobia > Terriglobales > Acidobacteriaceae > Edaphobacter. The sequence continues at coordinate 454,853 of CBDCDQ010000009.1, forward strand.
CGTGAGGCCCTTGCGGCCATCCTTGCCGAGTACAACACGCGCTTCGGCACAAACCACAGCCTGGACGACTTTTACGCCTACTACCGCGACGTGCAACTGCGGATCAAGAACCAGAAGCTGTCGAGCGCCGATCTCCCCCGCGCGCAGAAGATCGACGTCTGCATCGTGGTGGATATGTTGCTGACCGGATTCGACTCTCAGTTCCTCAAGGTGCTGTATGTCGACAAGCGCCTGAAACACCATGGGCTGATCCAGGCCTTCAGCCGCACCAATCGCATTCTGAACGACACCAAGCCCTGGGGCACCATCATCGACTTCCGCGGACAGGAGGAGCAGGTGAATCAGGCCATGACGCTGTTCAGCGGAGAGCCGCTCGACCGCGCCCGGAAGATCTGGCTGGTGGACGCTTCGCCGGTCGTACTCGACAAGCTGAAGCAGGCCATGGCCGAACTCACCCGCTTCATGGCGTCGCATGGTCTTGAGGTCAAGCCTGAAGCCGTGCCGAACCTGAAGGGCGACACTGCACGCGCCGGGTTTGTCGAGCGCTTTGCCGCCGTGCAGAAGTTCACCAACCAGCTGGACCAGTACACCGACCTGACCCCGGAGCAGGAGGCCGAGCGCGAGCAGGTGATTCCCATCGGCGACTTGCAGGGCTTCCGCACGCAGTATCTGGAGACGGTGCGCCGGTTGCGCGAGGAGACACCCCCTGGCACGCCCGGGCCTGCGGATGAGCTGGACTTCAACCTCGTGCTCTTTTCCTCTGCCAGGATCGACTATGACTTCATTATGGCGCTGGTGGCCAAGGGCGGCCGTCCGCAGCAGATCCGGGCCAGCCGCGAACAGGCCAAGCATCTGCTGGCCGCCGACAGCAAGTTCGACGACCCCGAAGAGATCGGCGCGTACATCGATTCGCTCGAGCTGCGGCAGTACGACGAAAAGGAGCTGCGGACGGGCTTCGAGCTGTTCAAGACGGCGCGCCTTGGCCGCACGCTCGAACGCCTCAGCACCGCGCATCGGCTGCCCCCCGAGGCTGTCCGGGCCTTTGTCGAGGAGATTCTCGACCGGCGCATCTTCGACGGCGAACGGCTGACGGACCTCTTCGCCGTGCACGACCTGCCGTGGAAGGAGCGCGCCCGCCGCGAGCATCTGCTGATGGCAGAGCTGAAACCGCTGTTGCTGAAGTGGAGCACCGGCAGAGAGATCGCGGGGCTGCGGGCGTATGACTAAGGCGAGGGAGAAGAAGGTGTTGGTGCCGAAGTTAAGGTTTCCGGGGTTCCGGCAAGAGTGGCATTCCTTGCCACTTGGTAGCACAGTATCCATGATTTCAGATCGTGTTGGCGATGTAGTTTGCACACCGCTCAGCATCACGTCCGGAATTGGACTAGTTAGCCAAGTCGAGAAGTACGGGCGAACCATAGCAGGAGGGCAATACAAGAACTACATAAAGCTTAGAACGGGAGATTTCGCTTACAACAAAAGTTCGACCAAGAGCAATCCTGAGGGCTTCATAGCCAGATATGACGGCATTGACTCGGCTGCAGTACCCAACAGTATATTTACCTGTTTTCGTATCAACTCGGAAGCAGCTGATTCGCGTCTTCTAAAGTATTATTTCGAAGCGAATCTACACGGCAAGTTCCTGCGGCAACGGCTGAGCGTAGGCGCACGCGCCCATGGTTCATTGAATATCGCCGATTCAGATCTGCTTGAAACGCCCATACCCCTGCCGCGTAGCAATTCCGCACTTGCTGAGCAGCGGAAGATTGCGGAGTGTTTGGAGTCGTTGGATGCGTTGATTGCGGCGGAGACGGAGAAGCTGGAGGCCATGAAGCGACACAAGAAAGGCCTCCTCCAGCAACTCTTCCCCCTCGGTGAAACAACCCCTCGCCTCCGCTTCCCCGAATTCCGCATCTCCGGCGACTGGAAGCGCGGTGCGCTAGGGCCGCTTACAAACAAGGTAGGGAGTGGCATCACTCCGACCGGCGGCAGTATCGTCTATGTTGCTTTGGGGGTCCCGTTCGTACGCAGTCAAAATGTCGGCTGGGGTGTACTGCTCTTGGACGACATGGCTTTTATCAATGTTGAAACCCATTCGACATTTCAAGCGACGGAGATTATGAAGTCCGACGTTCTGCTGAACATCACGGGAGCCTCCATCGGACGTAGTGCCATCGCTGACGAACGGGTCGAATGCGGTAATGTAAACCAGCACGTGTGTATTATCCGAACTGATCCGTCTGAGTTATCGCCGGAGTATCTATGTCAGTGGCTTAACTCAGATGTCGGACAACTCCAGATTGACAGCTTTCAAGCTGGAGGAAATCGTCAAGGCTTGAACTTTCAGCAGGTCCGCTCATTTCAGATGCCACTACCCAGCATCTTCGAACAGCGATCCGTCGCTGAGGTTCTTAACAGTGTTGATTTCTCCTGTAACGGCCTTCAGCTACACGTAGCCTACCTCCGCACCCACAAAGCCGCCCTCATGCAGCAACTCTTCCCCTCCCTCGACGATCTGGAGCCCGCAGCCGAATGACGACACACGAAAAGCACGCCCTCGGCAAGAAGCTGTGGTCGATCGCCGACCGACTCCGGGGGTCGATGGACCCGGACGACTTTCGCGACTACATGCTCGCGTTTTTGTTTCTGCGCTACCTGAGCGACAACTACGAGGCAGCGGCCAGGAAGGAGCTGGGCGCCGACTTTCCCGAGCTGGCCAAGGACGACCGCCGCTCTCCGCTGGCGGTCTGGTACGACCGCAACCCTGCCGACACCGGGGCGTTCGAGAAGCAGATGCGGCGCAAGATCCACTACACAATCGAGCCGAAGTTTCTGTGGTCGAGCATCGCGCGGAGCTGGCGCGCACCCAAAGCACGGAACTGCTCAATCAGCTCGAGAGCGGCTTCCACTCGATCGAGAACGAGAGCTTCGAGAACGAGTTCAACGGCCTGTTCAGCGAGATCAGCCTGACCAGCGAGAAGCTGGGCAAGAACTACGACCAGCGGAACAAGAAACTGGTCGGCATCGTGGGGGAGGTGGCCGAAGGTTTGCGCGAGTTTTCAGCCTCGGCCGATCAGCTGGGCGATGCGTACGAGTACCTGATCGGCCAGTTTGCGGCGGGCTCGGGCAAAAAGGCGGGTGAGTTCTACACGCCGCAGCAGGTCAGCTCCATCCTGAGCGGCATTGTGACGCTGGACAGCCAGGCACCGGAGACAGGACCGCGCCGCCGGCTGGACGCGGTGATGGACTTTGCCTGCGGTTCAGGATCGTTGCTGCTGAACGTGCGTCATCGCCTGGAAGCGCAGGGCGGCCACCTCGGTCAGCTCTACGGGCAGGAGAAGAACGTAACCACCTACAACCTGGCGCGGATGAACATGCTTCTGCATAGGGTAAAGGATTCGGAGTTCAGGATCTTCCACGGCGACACCCTGTTGAACGAGTGGGACCTCTTGCAGGAGAGCAACCCGGCCAAGCAGCCGCGCTTCGATGCCATCGTCGCCAATCCACCGTTCAGCTATCGCTGGAAGCCGACGGACGCGCTGGCCGAAGATAGCCGCTTCAAGAATCATGGCCTCGCTCCGAAGAGCGCGGCAGACTTCGCCTTCCTGCTCCATGGGCTGCACTTCCTGAAGGAAGATGGCGTGATGGCAATCGTTCTGCCGCATGGCGTGCTCTTTCGCGGCGGCGCTGAGGCGCGCATCCGGACCAAGCTGCTGGAGGACGGGATGGTCGACACGGTCATCGGCCTGCCGGCCAACCTGTTCTACTCGACCGGCATTCCGGTCTGCGTGCTGGTGCTGAAGAAGTGCAAGCGGCATGAGGATGTGCTGTTCCTCAACGCGGCCGAGCACTTTGAGAAGGCAAGCGTCAGAACCGCCTGCTGGAAGAGCACATCACCAAGGTGCTCGATACCTACCGCGAGCGGAAGGAAGAGGCGCGCTACTCCCGTCGCGTCTCCATGGCAGAGATCCGCAAGAACGAGATGAACCTGAACATCTCGCGGTATGTGCGGACGGCCGAGGCGGAGCAGGAGATCGATCTTGCGGAGGTCCATGCGGCCCTGGTCGCGGCAGACGCGAAGATACAGGCAGCCACCGCCAGGCATAACGAGTTCCTGGTAGAGCTTGGATTGCCTCCGCTCCCTTAGATCCTGCGGTGCTGCATAGGGACGCTGATCGTTCCTGAGTTCTCCATCGCCCGACGGCGAAGCGCCTTTGTTTGTGGTTTCGCAATTTGAAGCATTTTAGTTTGGTGGAAAGAAGTCTTGCCGTCTGTTTGATACGTGACAGACCGAGTTTCAAACTGGGACTAAGTTTGGTGTTATAGGGCAGGAGGACTTTTTATGAGCGCGAGCGGCAAGGTCCCTTCTTCCCGGTGATTATTCTCTTCAGCCACGACCGGCGTCTCGCGCAGACCCGCCAATGGGTGCTGGAGCAGGCCGGGTTTCACCTCGTCGCGGTGTATTCACTGGCCGATCTGTACGCTGCCGCCGACCGTTCGACCGTCGCGGTATTTCTTCTTTGCAACTCTTTATCTGCCGAACTGCGTGCCGAAGCTACCCAGCACATTCGTGAGCATTGGAGCGACGCCAGGCTGCTGCTCTTTGTTCCGTCGTACCCCCTTCCAGATCTTCCGGCGGATGAGTTCTTCCCCGCCATGGAAGGGCCTGGACGGCTGGTGCAGACGGTACAGCGTCTCGCTTCCGTCTCGTAGTCGAAGAAGATCGCTCAACCCTTTCTTGCCGGAGTTCTGTATGTTTTGTTCCGTAGGTCTCGATCTGTATGAGCAGTACCAGACTGCCAAAGAAGAACGGTCCGCCCTCAACGCGCACGAAATTGCTCCTGGTTGTGACGGTGCGCTGCCCAGGAAGACCCTGCACCAGGCCAAGCAGCGGTATGTCCTGCATTTCGCAAACTGGCTCTCGCACAAAGCCTTCTGCCAGGAATGCAAACCGAAGGCCCCTTCCAAAGGGGAGTACCGATCGGTAGAACCCGGTCGATAAACATCATCGAACCTGGCAGATGAGGCACTTCAGGTAGCTCGTCTCGGGCAAGGTCAGGATGGCGGGGTGGTCCGGTGCCGCCCCGCGTATCTCCAGCAACTGTATGGTGCGTCCGGCGTCTACGGCGGCTGAGGCAAGGATCGCCGTAAACTCCTGCAGCGCAATGTGGTGCGAGCAGGAGCAGGTGACGAGATGGCCACCCGGACGCAGCATCTTCAGGGCGCGGAGGTTCAGCTCTTTGTAGCCGCGCAGCGCCCCTTCCGTGGCTCGTTTCGACTTGGCGAAGGCAGGCGGATCAAGCACGATGGTGTCGTAATGGCAGCCAGAGGATTCGAACTCACGCAGGAGCTCGAAGGCGTCGGCCTCGATCCAGTCGACGGACGCGGTGAGTCGAGGATTGAGTGTAAGGTTCCGGTCAGCTACTTCCAGTGCCGCGCGACTTGCATCCACACCAGTCACCCGCTCGCAATGTGCGGCCATGTGCAGCGCAAATCCGCCTTGATACGTGCATAGATCGAGTGCCTGGCCGTGTGCGTAGAAGGCTGCAGCGGCGTAGTTCAATCTTTGATCGAGGAAAGCACCGGTCTTCTGCCCGGCCGGGTCGAAGTGGAAATGGAGACCATTGATGGTGAAGATCGTCGCTTGTCCGGTATCGTCGGTGCGTTCGAAGAGCGGACGCTCTGGCGGAGGCGCAAGCTGCTCCAGTTCACGGATGCGCGGGTCCGGGCGCTCTATCGCTCGCTGGAGATCGAGCTGCGCGGAGAGGGTTTCGGCCACGACCTTGCGGACATCTGCCTGCGCGGTCCCCTGGATGAGGAGCTGTACGATAGCCAGCCCGGCATAACGGTCGACGACGATACCAGGAAGACCGTCGGCCTCAGAAAAGACGAGGCGACACGCGTTGTTGTTCTCGGATGCGGGTGTGAGCCGATCGCGCAGGCACAAGGCGGCGAGAAGCCTTTCCTGAACGGAGTCAAGGTAGTCCGCACGCGTCAGAGAAGCGGTTGGAGACACAAGCCTGAATGCGATCTGCGACGCAGCACTATAGAGAGCGGTGCCGAGCGGCAACCGCCGTGCATCTACGAGGTTCACCAGTGCACCGGCTTCTACATGGTCGGACAGCCGCTCGATATCTGTGCGATACACCCAGAGGTGGCCTGCCCGAATACGGTCGGCGGCTCTTCGTGAAACAACCGCTAAGGGCATATCCGATAATCCGGCTGCCCGATGCGGTTGCGAGTTCATCGTTTTATCGATCATCTAGTGATCGTCGCACAGCTTGGGATCTGATTCGAGGCGATGGTTACTTGCTGAAGATACCCCCGCCACCGGGCGAAACACCGCCCCCGCTGTTGATGGTGGATTCGTTCGTGCTCTGCACCTTGCGTGCCTTGACGGCCATGTCGTCCGCTGTGTGATCGATCTTCTCCTGCTCGGTCTGGAGCGGCGTGGTGCTGTCGTCGTGCGTGATCTGCGGATTGGTGCTGATCTCAGCCATGTTCATATCCTCTGCTACGTCGGATGCCCTCCGCTCGGCTATAGGTTGCTGACGGCTAAACTGAGAGGATGCCACTGACCCAAACCGCCGACGTGATCGTTCTGGGCGCAGGTGCAGCTGGGATGATGTGTGCTGCCGAAGCAGGGAAACGGGGTCGCCGGGTGGTGCTTCTAGACCACGCCGACAAAGCGGGCAAGAAGATGCTGATCTCAGGAGGCGGGCGGGCGAACTTTACTAATCTCCACACGACTGCTGAAAACTTCCTTTCCGACAATCCGCACTTCGCCCATTCGGCACTGGCACGCTTTACCCCAGCCGACATGGTCGCCCTGGTCGAAAAGCATGGCATCCGCTATCACGAGAAGACACTGGGCCAGCTCTTCTGCGATCGCTCGGCCCGCGATCTGGTGATGCTGTTTGAGCGTGAGTGTGCGGAGGCAGGCGTGCGCACTGTGCTGCACGCGCAGATCAACAAAGTCACCCTCTGCGAGAGCTTTGTGATAGATACATCGATCGGACGCTTCCAGGCTCCTGCGCTGGTTGTAGCTACCGGGGGGTTGTCGATCCCGAAGATGGGTGCCACCGGCCTGGGCTACGATCTGGCGCGGCAATTTGGGCTAAAGATCGTGCAGCCGCGACCGGGGCTCGTGCCGTTTGTGTTTGGCGAAGAGGACCAGACACGCTGGTGCGACCTTGCAGGCCTTAGCTTTGAAGCGTCGGCGGCGGTCAGTCAACGCGACCCGCTGTTTCGCGAGAAGCTGCTGCTGACCCATCGCGGCCTCTCCGGTCCGGCCGCGCTGCAGGCATCCTCTTACTGGCAAGGAGGTTCGACGATCACCATCGATCTGGCACCCAGCCGTACCCTGACTGCGCCGCTGCTCGCTCCCAACGCCCGTCGCGATTTCGCGGCCGTCCTGAACCTGCTGCGTGGCATCTTCCCGGCGCGGCTGGCTGAACGCTGGCTCGCTCTCCATAGTCCACGCAATTGGACCAACGCGTCCATCAATATGCTGGAAGGCCAGCTCCACGCATGGCGTCTGACACCGGTTGCAACGGAGGGATATTCCAAGGCGGAGGTCACCGTAGGCGGCGTCGATACCGCTGCACTTCATCCGCGTACATTGGAGGCACGCAACGTCCGGGGCCTCTTCTTTGCAGGCGAAGTGATAGATGTAACCGGATGGCTGGGCGGCTACAACTTCCAGTGGGCCTGGGCGTCGGGATACTGTGCAGGACAAGCCGTGTAAGCAGATGCTTGGAGTCTGCCGGCAGACCCCTGCCCTCTACGGCGACGCGTTACCGTCGTGAAGCTGCTACTGGACCGTCAGCGTCAGGTTTTGCGTTCGGGTCAGCCCGCTGCTGGTGGCTGACACCACGAGGGTGAACGTTCCCTTGGGTGTCGGCGTAGGCGTACTGGGTGCGGCCACAGTAGGAATATCGGGGATCGAGCGACCCGTTGCACAGCCCGCAATCAGCCCCAGGCTGCAGAGCATAACGAGCCCCAGCAATCCTTCCAGGCTTTTTGGCCGACGAAGGCACATGGCACCGAGCGGCAGGAGAAGTGCCAGCCACACCCGGCCGGGCCCGCGTGCCGCGGAGGCAGTCGCCACGCCGGTGGCTACGGTCACGACAGCGGTTACGGTTCCGGCACCCAGCGGAAGGGAAGCCGGAACGATCAGACACGTCGCGTTGATGGGCACGCCGGTGCAGGTCAGCGCAGCCGTGCCTGGCACACCGGCAGCCGAGGTCAAGAGCAGGGAGTAGACCGCCGACGATCCGCTGGTAACCGTTACCGTGCTGTTTCCTGCTGTCAGCGCAAAATCTACCCCGGTGCCAGTCAAAGCGAGTGTTTGCGGGGAAGAGGGGCTGTTGTCCATCACCGTTACGCTTCCTGTTCGCGCCCCACCTGCCGCCGGTCTGAAGACCACCTGGAGGGCACAGGCTGTACCCACTGCCACGGAGCTGCCGCACGTACTGCTTGCAATGGCAAAGTCGCCAGTGACTGTAGTGCTCGCGATAGACAGCGTCACGCCCCCGTTGTTTGTCAGCGTGACGGTCTGCGCGGTGCTGACACCGCCCACACCGAGGGGGCCAAAATCGAGCGGCCCTACCGGCGCAAGCGACACTCCAGGCGGCGCAAGCCCAAAGCCGTTCAAGAGAACGGTCTGGCTGCGGAACTGGTCCCTTACGGTGAGCACGCCGGTCTGCACGCCGACGTTCTTTGGCACGTAGGCTACGGCCAGAACGCAGCTGGCGTGACCGTTCAACGAGTTGCCGCAGTTGTTCGTTACGGTAAAGTCGCCGCTGGTAATCTGGCCGGAGATCAACGTCAGTGCCGCATCGCCTGCGTTTGTCAGGGTCACGTTCTGCTTCACGCTGGTGGTGTTGATCTGCTGTGGTCCAAAGCTGAGGGTGAGCGGTGCGAGCGTGTCCGTCGCGGGCGCGGAGCCTGTGCCATTCAGCGCGGCGGTTTGCGTGCCGACTGCGTCGGTGACGGTTAAGACACCCGTGCGGGCCCCCGACCCTGTTGGCGAGAAGACGATGGCTAGCGTGCAGCCGCTGCTCGGCGGAAGCGACCCGGTGCAGGTGTTCGCCGCGATGCGAAAGTCGCCGTTGACCGTTTCGCTCGTGAGTGCGACTGGATTGGTGCCCGTGTTCGAGATGGTAACGTTCTGCGCGGCAGCGGTCGCGCCGACTGTGATGCTGCCGAAGCTTAAGGCGAAAGGAGTGAGCACGATAGCGGCACCCGGTGTCGCTGTGCCCGAAAGTGTTGCCGTTGCCTGTCCGCCTGCTACATTGCCGTAGAGCGTCAGTAAGCCGGAGCGCGCGCCGGTCGCGCCGGGCAGAAAGACGATCTGTACTGAACAGCTTGCGTTCACTGCGACTGTTGCGCCGGCGCAGCTGTTGGTCTGCGTGAAGTCGCCGGTGATCACCAGCGAAGTGACGGTCAGCGCGGCATTGCCTGTGTTGGTGACGGTGATGGTCTGCGCCGCACTGGAGGTACCCACCGGTTGTGCTGCAAAGGTGAGTGACGAAGGAGCAAGCGCCATGGCTGCCAGAGCGGCGTGCGCGGCAGCGGTGAGGAGAGGTAGCGTCCAGATGCCACGCCCGTAGGTGGCGGCCCGCAGCTGACCGTTTGCGCCACCTGGCCCCGCGATGCCGCTGCCCGCCAGCAGCTGCACGACTGGAGCGTTCGGCAGGCCGGTGCCATAGATGCTCCAACAATTGGCACCTGCGCAGGTGGCGACCTGCTGAGTTACGTAGACGCCCGTGTCTGTTGCAACATAGACGGTGTTGGCATCGCCGGGGTCGACCACGACACTATTGGCTGGCGCATCCGGCAGATTGGCGTCGATCTTCATCCACTGTGCGCCGCCGTTCGTCGAGCGGTACAGGTGCGGGACATTGAAGCCCATGATCGTCGCGTAGACGGTCTGGCCGGTGGGGTCGTGCGCGTCGACAAAGACCGAAGACACGTCGAAGCCATCAGGATTGAAGCTGCCGCCACCGGTAACGGGTGAAACGGCGAGATCCGTCCAGGGTGAGCTGCTCCGCGCCGTCCCCCCAGTCTTGGTGGAGAACAGATGCCCGCCCGCGCTCCCGCCATATGCCGCGCCCGCCATACCCGCATAGAGTACGGTAGACCCGGCATTCTGAGCTGCTGCCGCGCCGCTCGCCGCACCACCAGTCGCCAGCGAACGCACCAAAGAGTTTACCGGACGACCACTTGTATCTACCGCGCAGGCTTGACCCGAGGGGCCAGAGAAGATGGGGCTGATCTGATTGCTGGAGTTCCACGAAGCCGGACTGGTTGCCGGTCCGCGCCAAACGCGACAGGTTCCGATTACCAGTTCGTCCGTCGAGAGTGGGTCCACGAGCCATGGCGGATCGGGCAGTGAGAAATCGTACGAGACCTGCGCCAGACCGATCGGGACGGCAGCCTTCACGTCAGCCGCCGTGCACGCCGCTCCATGCGGGCACTGCGCGATGCTGACGAAAGCGCCGGTCGAGACGTACCAGTTCGCCGGGTTGGCCGGATCGATGGCGACTGTGCCGCCCTCACCCGGAGCCAGCTGCGTCCATGCCGCGCCGCCTGTCGCTATCCCCGTGCCCGCACTGCCGTTTGCGCCGAAGCCCGCCAGCAACGTTCCCGCGTCGGTCGGATGCTGGGCGAAGCTGATGACCTCGGCCAGCGAACCGAGGCCGCCGTTTAGATTTTGGAAGTGTGTAGCGTCGTCGGCCGAACAGACCGGCTGCTGTTGGTTGACGCCATCAGTCGAGCGCCACACGCCGCCGTCGTTACCCACAAACACGAGGGGCAGCGCAGCCGTGGGTAGAACCGCGATCGCATGCTGTGACCCGGTTACTCCTGCCGGAAAGCCACAGGCGTTAGCCGCGTTCGTCGTATTGCGGAGCGCACATCCGGCCGCGAGCGTACAACGGTACAGATCGTCCGTGCCGACTAAGAGAACCGTGTCGGGAGTGCCGCTCCCCGCATTGATCGCAACAGCGCTGAGCGCCAGATGATAGTCCGACTGCGGGATGACGGTGCTGCCGCTCCCGGCTTCGAGAGGTCCTGTCGGCAGGCGGTTCGAGAAGCTCACCGGCCCCCCGCAGGCGGAACCTGAGAGCGCGCAGGCATCCTGCCACAACCCCTGATCGCGGTCCAGAGCGTCGACCGTCAGCGCGAAGGTGTCACCCGTATCCGGCTGCACGGCCAGCGCGCCGCGGAAGATCGGGCAGCTTGGATTGCCAGACGTATTTGCGTTTGTGGGACACGCCGCTTGCGTCAACCCTGCGCCTGGCTGCGCTGACAGCCTTGTCCACGTTACGCCATCGGGCGATGCATAGTAGCCGTGATAACGGACCGCCGCGACGAACTGCTGCCGGACGGGATTCCAAACGACAGCAGTCGCTGCGTTGCCGGGGCCTGTACCACTACCTGGCTGAGGTGTCTGCACCGTGCGGTTTGCACCGTCGCTGAGGGTCGACATCTGCCAGTTCGCGCCTGAATCATTGGAGTAGTACAGTCCGAGAACGCTTCTTGCCGGATCGACTGCTCCGGTGATCGTTCCTTCAAACGCTTCGGACACCGCAGCCACTACAAGCCCCGGCGTCGTGCTGCTCCAGGCGAAACCGGCAAAACCCAGCCCTACAAAGCTATGAGCAATTGCGCTATCGTTGGAGGCTACGATAAGCGTCCAGGTCGAGCCGCCGTCGGTCGAACGCAGCAGCCCCGACCCGTAGTATGAGTCGGTTGCATCGTTGGGATCGCCCGTCCCCGCCAGAACGACGCCGTTGGCGACACTGACCGCACCGATGCTCAGCGAAGGAATGGCTGCGGTGCCTGCGTTCGGGTTGAAGGCAGAGATTGCGTCGGTCAGAGGAGCAAAGCTGGTCGCACTGCTCGGCCCCCCGGCATTGGTGGATTTCCAAACGCCTCCACCGGTTGTGCCGAGATATACCGTGTTGCCCGTCGAGTCCGCCGGATCAATGGCCACAGCGGTAACGCGTCCCGTTACATTGCCATAGGTCGCGCTGGCGATCCGTGCCGGTCCAAGAGACTGCCAGGCACCGCTCAGCGAGGCGTTGGGGTGCAACGCCCGTTCTGCGGCCAGGGCGAGATGCTGCTGGCGAGCCGAAGAGAGAGCCGCCGCATTCTCGTGCGACCCAATAACTCCACGTCCAGCCAGGAAGCGTTGCGTTCGTAGGACGTGCGGCGCTTGCGGACGCTCTCCGGCAAGCTGCCCTGGCGCAGCACGCACCGCGGCCAGCGCCGTGAGCAGAGCGGACAGGATTGCCCATTGCCGCAGCCCCGCCGTTACACTCCGGGCCATGGCAAGCGTAGCCGTCAGTCGCACCGATGCATCCCCTCAACGTGGTCAGCAGACGCGGAGCTGGAGAAGAAGGTAAATCAACTTTGCCATGCGCGTCCGGCGGCTCTGTTGGCCGCTTGCCTCCGTGCCTCTAGCAGCGAACGATCTTCGCCGCATCGGCTCCCCGGATGGCTTTGGTCGCGTTCCTCGAATCTACCACCAGCCGGGCGCGCGCTACGAGGTCGGGGTAGTTGTAGACGGTATGGTCGGTTACGATAACCACGCAGTCATACTCTCCTATATCGTCCAACGAGACCGACTCCATCTGCAGGTCGTAGTGTCTACCGCGACCTACAAAGGGAAAATAAGGATCGTTGTACGAGACCGCTGCCCCACCCCGCCGCAGGAGATCCATCACACGAAGGGACGGCGACTCGCGCAGATCGTCAACATCGCGCTTGTAGGCGATGCCGAGTACCAGCACTTTCGCTTGGGCCAGGGCTATGCCTTCTCGCTGAAGAGCGCGCATTGTCGCTTGAACGACATACGCTGGCATTGCTTCGTTCACCTCGCCGGCCAGCTCGATGAAGCGCGTGGGCACACCGAACTCGCGAGCCTTCCAGCTCAGGTAGAAAGGGTCCACCGGGATGCAGTGGCCGCCTACGCCGGGTCCCGGATAAAAAGCCTGAAATCCGAAGGGCTTGGTCGCGGCTGCGGCTACAATCTCCCAGATGTCGAGACCCATCGCCTGGCAGAGCTGCTTCAACTCGTTGATCAGGGCGATGTTGACGCAGCGATAGATATTTTCCAGCAGCTTTGTCATCTCAGCCGCCGCGGGACTGGACATGGTTACCGTCTGGCTGAAAACTGCACCATAAAGGGCGGCCGCTGCTTCGGTCGCACAACAATCGACCCCGCCGATCACCTTGGGCACCTCTCGGCGCGGGATAGTCGTGTTGCCCGGGTCCTCACGCTCGGGGGAAAAGGCCACCATAATCCCTGCACCGGTCGCCCCGTCGCGCAGCACACGGCCACGATGCCGCTCAAGGATCGGGACCACAATCTCCTCCGTCGTTCCCGGATAGGTGGTGCTTTCCAAGATGACGAGCTGTCCTGATTGCAGGTAGGGAGCGATCGCCTCTACAGTCGAGACCACAAAACTCATATCCGGCGTGTGGTCGTCATGCAGCGGAGTCGGCACACAGATCAGGATCGCGTCTACGGATGCAATCGCGGGGAAGACCCCTGTCGCGTGGAACCCGACTGCTTGCGCGGCGCGAATCTGTTCCGGCTCGATCCTTTGAATGTAGCTATCACCGGCGTTTAAGGAGGCCACTTTCGAAGGATCGATGTCGAAGCCAGTGACGCGGAACCCCTCCTCCGCGAAGAGAAGCGTCAGCGGCAGGCCTACATAGCCAAGACCGATGATGCCGAGGTGGAGGCTTCGATCCGCAACCCGCGCCGCCCACTCGCTTGATCCAATCATGCAGCCTTGCCGTAATGCACGCGGTACCACTCGACGGTTTGCCGCAGACCGTCTTCAAACGTCACTGACGGCTCATAACCGATCGCCTCCCGAGCCTGGGAGATCTCCGCCAGCGAATCCTGCACGTCGCCAGCACGCTCCGGTCCGTGCTCCGCGTCAGGCTCGTAGTCCAGCAGAGCGGACAAGAGCCGGAACGTGTGGTTAAGCGTCTGCCGTTGACCGGTGGCAACATTGAAGACACGCCCTGCCACGCCCTCGGCTGGAGCCTCCAAAGCCCGAAGATTCGCCTGCACCGCATCCGCCACAAAGGTAAAGTCTCGGCCATGTTCGCCGTCGCCGAAGATTGTTGGCCGGTCCCGATGCATCATCTGCAAGATCCAACGCGCGATCACACCGGAGTACGGGGAGTCGGGCACCTGACGTGGTCCGAAGATGTTGAAGTAGCGCAGGCAAACGGTTTCCATCCCATACACGCGCCAGTAATTCTGCATGTAGAGCTCGCCGGCGAGCTTCTGCACGGCGTACGGAGAGAGCGGCTGCGGCATCATCGTTTCCAAACGGGGGAAGCCGGGCTGGTTTCCGTACGCCGAACTCGAAGCAGAATAGACTACGCGCCGTACGCCTGTCGCTCGGGCACCTTCCAGCACATTGAAGGTGCCGTCGAGGTTGACGGCGTGACTAAGTCCCGGGTCCTTGATCGAGCGCGGGACGCTGGGTAGAGCCCCCAAATGGAAGAGAGTGTCTACCCCGATGCAGGCCTTGGCCACCACAGGCGCATCCCGCAAGTCTCCCTCGATCAATCTGAACTGACCTTCAACGATCGACAGGTTCTTACGACGTCCGGTGGCGAAATTGTCAAAGCCAAGCACCTCATGTCCACGCTTCACGAGAGCATCGACCAGGTGCGATCCTATAAAGCCAGCTGCCCCGGTCACCAGATACAAAGCCAAACGGCGTTCCTCTCACCTAGTCTAGCCGACGGCTCTCCTGCAGAACACAGGAGTACTCTCAGGACAGCTTCAACTCAGGTTGTTTCCCGCCTCCAGGCAGCGCATACATCTGTTGAATGTACAACTTGGAGTTGAACTTGCGTCCTGTAGAGGCGCCCGACATATACCGCCGCTTGCCGAAGATGGGACGCTCATTCCATGCCCGGTCGAACTTACCGAGGATCGCCCACGCAATGCCTGCGTATCCGTTCGGATCGCGGCCATCGAGAAAGTATTTGTCATTCAGATACACGGTGTACTTCATCGCCGTCTCCACATCCGGCGTCCACTCCAGGATCTTCTTGCCCCAGTACATCCGCATATAGTTATGCGTCCAGCCATGGCGCACCATCTGGAGCTGTGCCGCGTTCCAAAGCTCGTCATAGGTTTCGGCAGCCTCCAGTTGCTCGAGGGTATAGAGCCGTTCCCGCTCGTCGTGCACGTGCTCGGCGATCGTCCGTCTTGACCAGTCTTCAGCGCAATCGGCTGAATCGTAGTTCGGCTGATATTTCACGAAGTTGATCGCAAGCTCTCGCCATGCGATAAGTTCGTTGAAATAGCTATCGCGTGCCGATTGCAGCGTGGGGTTGGCTTTTACTGCAGCCTCGACCGCCAAAGCGATCGTCTGCGGTCCCACGTGCCCGTAGTGCAGGTAGGGCGACATGCAGGAAGTTCCATCCGTTTCGGGATGATTGCGTCGCACCTCATACTCCGGCAGCATCTTGGTTGTGAAGGTTTGGAGCCGTGTCAGGCCTGCATGCATCCCACCGGTCCATTCGGGTACCGGAGCAACTGACCGATCCAAGTCCTTCCAATCCTTTGTTATATCCTCATGCACGGAATCAGCGCGAAAATTTTGAGGTCGGTTCCAGGCATATTGTGCCTTCGGATTGCCGTAGGGCACCAGGTACTCCGGCAACAATTTATACAACCTGGGACGGATGGTGTAGGCCCCAAACTGCGCTTTCACAATCAGCTTGGACGGTATGACGACATCGGTGTCCACTGTCCAGAAGGGTATCTTGATGCGCTCAGCCAGCTCTCGCCGCCAGCGCTCCGGTTCGCGCATGGGGTTCTCGTCCCCAATTACCATCGCTGCCTGCACGTCGGCCAGCAGTCGTTCATGCGATTCGCGCGGTGCCTTTCGCATCACAAAGCTGATATTCCGCTCCGCGAGATCGGACTCGATGTCAGGCAGGCCCTGGTTCAGGAAGGCATAGTGGCGTAGGTTGGCACTGGGAAAGTTCGAAATGCCTGCGAAGTAAACCACCAACGGTAGAGTCAGACTGTTGGCTGCAGCTACGGCTATGTTTACCGCATGGTTGTCGCGCCCGCGCTGCGCGCGCTGCATCCAGTACACCACGCACTTTCCATGAGGGACGGGTGAGCCAGGCCGGCGCACCGTGACCCGTGGTGACTCTGACAGCCGCTTGAGTTCTTGCGAAAGCCCGCTTAGTTGATCATCCGACATACCTCTAGGCTACGTGAGACATGTTGCTCGGTCTACGACAGCGTTGATTGCATAGAACAGATTGGCATTCCTTACCAGAGCCCCCAGGCGCGGCTCACGTAATCGCTGAGCGTCATACCGATTAAGACGATGAAAGTGAAAAAGCCTGCACCGACTGTCATCTTGATCAGACGCGATTGATACTTCACGTGCATGAACCAGAGGATTACGATAACGGCTTTGGTGCTGGCGATAGCGAGTGCAATGATCGGATTGAACACGCCCATGGGTACGTACGCCGCGCCCACGGTGATAGCAGTGAAGACAAGCAAGGTGGCGAAGATCGCGAGGTAGACGCCTGGCGTGACGATGTGGTGCTCACCATGTTCAGGGTTCGTCGTGTTCGATGCTTCGTGATGGTCTGACAAGGGCCACTCCTATGCGCTTCCAGGAACGCTATCCAACGTGCTTGTTGATGAGGTAGAGCAACGGAAAGAGGAAGATCCAGACGATGTCTACAAAGTGCCAGTAAAGGCCGAAGTTTTCTATTGGAGCGACATACCCTGCACTGAACTCATTCTTGTGCGCTCGCCACGTTAGCCAGAAGAGCAGACCGAGACCGATGATCATGTGTAAAGCGTGCATCCCGGTCATCGCGAAGTAGAGAAAGAAGAAAATCTGCGTCTTCTGCGCCATGTCCGGCGAGAGGGGCTCTTCCTTCAACCCGAACGCAGCTGGATTGACGAACTCTCTGACATCGAAGTGTGCCCCAGGAATATGGTGTTTTTCGAACTTCTCTTTGTACTCGACCGTCTTGATCCCCAGAAAAGCAAAGCCGAAGATCGTCGTAAGGATCAGACACAGAACGAGTTCTTTGCGTTTCCTCACCTCAGCCGCCCAGACCCCAAGCGCCATGAAGAAGCCGGAGGAGATCAGGATGGCCGTGTTGATGGCACCCAGCGTGACGCTTAGCTGGTTGGAAGCCGCGACAAAGGCGGGGTTGTACCAGTTGCGGTAAAGCAGGTAAGCAAAGAACATCCCGCCGAAGAACATAATCTCCGTCAGCAGAAAGAGCCACATGCCAAAACTTCCGGCCTCGCGTTGTTGCTCTTCTGTTTCGAAGTGATGACGGTGCTGCGGAAGCACGATATGCTCGTGCTCCGCATGAACAGCCGTCTCGTGGGTATGGGGGTGAGTGAGTACGTTATCCAACGGTCGTCACCTCGTGTGTTGTCTTATGTGCCAGCCAGTCGTAATCGTAGGCCTCGTGGTCCACCACGGGAATCTCGATAAAGTTTTCGGTGAGAGGCGGTGATTGAATCTGCCACTCGAGACCCGTTGCCTGCCAGGGATTGTTACCGGCAATCGCACCGTACTTCAGCGACCACGCGAGGTACAGCATCGGGAGCAGGTAACCGACGCCCAGCACGGTTGCGCCCGCGGTCGAAAGTACGTTGAGCACCTGGAACTCAGGCGGGTACGCGTGATATCGACGTGGCATACCAAGGTAGCCGAGGATGAACTGGGGGAGAAAAGTGAGATTGAATCCGATAAACGTCACAACGGCGGCCAGCTTCGAGAGGGACTCAGGATACATCCGGCCCGTCATCTTCGGCCACCAGAAGTGGATGCCTGCGAGGAACGCCATCAACATGCCGCCTACCATCACGAAGTGGAAGTGGGCGACGATGAAGTATGTCTCTGTGAGATGAATGTCCATACCGAGCGAGCCGAGAAACACTCCCGTGAGGCCACCGATGGTAAAGAGTCCCAGAAAACCGAAGGCGTACAGCATGGGAGTTTCAAAGGTGATCGATCCCTGCTGAAGGGTGAAGGCCCAATTGAAGATCTTGATCGCTGAAGGTACAGCAACCAGCATGGTCAACAGGGAGAAGACAAGGGCTGAGTAGTTCGAGACACCCATGATGAACATATGGTGCTCCCACACAAAGAAGCCGAAGAGCGCGATGGCCACAGACGAGAACGCCACGGCCGTATAGCCAAAGACACGCTTGCGGCTGAACGTGCTGATGACCTCAGAGATGACCCCCATCCCTGGAAGGATCATGATGTACACAGCTGGATGCGAGTAAAACCAGAAGAGGTGCTGGAACAGCAGGGGATCGCCACCCTTGGACGGGTCGAAGACACCGATGCCGAACGTTCGCTCCAACGCAACGAGGACGATGGCGATCGCGAGCACCGGAGTCCCCAGTACCATCAGAATCGACGCGGCATAGTTCGACCACACAAAAAGCGGCATCCGGAACCAGGTCATGCCGGGCGCACGCATGCGGTGAATCGTGACGATGAAGTTCAGCCCCGTGAAAATCGAGCTGAAGCCGGCAATGAAGATGGCAGTCGCCGCCGTGATGACATGAGTATTCAAGTAGTGGGTGGACAGCGGAGTCGTAAACGTCCAGCCGGTATCAACCCCGCCCAGCACCAAGGCTGCCAGCGTAAACGTGCCGCCAGCCATATACAGGTACCAACTCAGAAGGTTGATCTTGGGGAAGGCAAGATCTTTCGCACCGATCATGATCGGGATCAAAAAGTTCCCCAGCGTCGCCGGAACCGACGGCACCAGGAAGAGGAAGATCATGATGATGCCATGCATGGTGAAGAACTTGTTGTAAGTGTCCGACGCGACTAGATCGGGCATCGGCGTCAGCAGCTCCAGTCGGATCAGACCAGCGAACGCTCCTCCGACAAAGAAGAAGAAGGTGATCGAGATCAGGTAAAGCATCGCAATCCGCTTGTGATCGCCGGTCAAGAGCCAGCTCAGCAGGCCGTGTTCCGCGTTCAGGTAATTGCGCTTCGGAAGCTGCGCTGTGGTCTGGTCCGGAAGGTTGAGAATTGTCGTCGTCGATGCGCTCATGGTTTTACCATCCCCGGCGTTGTGGGCGCCGCTTGATCGGACTGCGAGGTATTCAGCGTTTGCTGAACCCGATAATTTGTTTGTAACGTCTTGATGTACTCCACCAGATCGATCAGGCCGTCTTCGCTTACCTGGCCCTGATAGGTTGGCATGATAGGCGCATACCCTGCCGTCACGTGCTGGGATGGATTGAGGATGGAGTCACGCAGATAGGCATCGTTCACCGTTACCTGAGAACCGTTCGCCAGCTGAAGTCTGGCTCCATAAACGCCAGCCAGACTCGGTCCACGCGCCGCGGCCGTTCCGTTGTGGCAGGCATTGCAGCCCATGCTCGCAAAGAGCCGTTCACCATTTTGCGCAAGCGACATGCCGCTGGTCGATTGCTGCGTCCATTTCTGGTAGTCCTCAGGCTTGAGCACCGTGATCTCACCGATCATCCCTGAGTGTTTCGTGCCGCAATACTGCGTACAAAACAGGTGGTACACGCCAGGATCGGTCGCCTCAAACCAGACGGTGGTGTAGCGCCCCGGAATCACCTCACGCTTGACGCGGAAATCTGGTACTGAAAAGCTGTGAAAAACATCTTGCGAAATCATCGTTAGCTGCACAGGACGGCCGGTAGGCACGTGCAATGCATTGATCTCGTGCTGCCCACCAGGATGCTCAGCCTTCCACATCCACTGCTTCCCAACAACATAGATATTCATAGCGTTGGTTGGCGGGTTGTAGATGCGGTAATAGAGGATGGCACCTGCTACAAAGCAGAGCAAAAAAATGCCCAAGGGAATGATCGTCCATGTCGCCTCAAGCAAAGTCGATCCCTCAACCTGGGTCGCCACCGGGTTCTTCTCTCGGCGATAGCGGAACGAAAAGCCAAACACAAGGGCCCCGACCAGCACGACACCGAACACCGTCATCAGTAGAAGAAAGAAGTAGAGCGCATCCATAGCAGGAGCGATGGTCGACGCTTCGCGCGGAAAGAGCGCGGAGGCCGCCAGCCACTTCGTCAAAAATTGCCACAGTACAGGACTGATATGCATTGTTACCCGTTCTCTCTTTGCGTCGAATTCCGCGCGGTCAGATTGTGCTCGCGTCCCAGCCGCAGATCACGCCGGAACATCAGGAAGATAAAGCCGCCCAATCCGGCCATTGTCATCATGCCGCCGAATTGGACAACGCGCGCCACGATCAAGGAGTGCTTGTTGGTCTGCGGATCATAGTGGTAACAGTAGGTCAGGATGTTTGCGACCGGCGTGCCGATCCTGTTTCCGGATGCCTCCACAAGGCCCAGCAGAACGTCCTTTGGCGAGTACTCCACTCCGAGGTAGTACTGGGCCAGCTTCCCTTCCGTGGTGACGATCTCGATCGAGCTAGCGTGTGCGAACTGGGTCAGCCGTCCATCGGGACCCGGAACACGAACGTAGCCAAAACCGGTCGCGCTGGTCAGCGCATCGATCGCCGGTTTCTGACCTGTGAGGAAGTGCCATCCGGACGCTGTCTCCGGGCGGCCATACCGCTTCAGGTAGAACGCCTTCTTCTTGGCGGCATCCGCGGGCGTCTCGCTGGGATCGATGCTGACAATCACGATCTCGAAGTCCTTACCGGGAGTCAAACGCACCATCTCGAGTGCCCCCGTGAGTCCATCGAGCTCCTCTGAGCACAGCATGGGGCAGTTGTAGTAAACCATCGACACGATGGCGGGATGTGCACCGAAATAGTCGCCGAGGCGGACGGCCTTGCCTGTTTCGTCGAGGAACTCCGTTGCGAGCGGAAGCTGGCGGTTGAGGTGTTGTGCCACCCCAACTTGCTGCAATACCTGCGGCAGTTGGTCTCCGGTGTTCTCGCCCGTCTGCTTGTCTCCGTAGCTCGAGACCTGAGCCCACAAGGAAGACGCGAGCGCGCACAGCATCGCGCCGCCGACTACTCTCCGTATTGTGCGCGTGACATCCATAAGCTTTCCAACAATCCCTCTATCGGTTAGACCACAACTTTCTACTTGCCGATCTTTAACTCCGCGTGTTCTGGACCGAGAGCTTTGCCGTAGCTCAGTTTCTGCGCGCGCGCTTCCATCTGATCCAACTCGTATCCAGTTCGGGCGAAGCCGGTGGTCAGCGGAACCTGCACCGGAGGTGCAGACGCCTCGGCCACCATCCTGGCTGGCGGTCCACTCTGCGCCGCCATCGGCAAGCCCCTTTGGACGATCCGAGTCATTGCCTGCTCGATCGGGATGCGGATGGCCTGCTGACCCGGAGTGGAGCTGTAATGGTCGAGCAGGAGATCTTCACGGGCGTGGAGGTCAGCCGTGCTCTGATTGCTGTCGTCGATGTCCAGCCGCGGCTGCGGAAATTGTTTCGTGATCTGCTGGAGGCTCTTCTGTTGCATGTCAGGGTTTGTGGCAAGGTCCTGTCGCTTGCCCCCAGTAGTTGCCGCGCCCGCGAAGGCCGATAGCTGGTTCCACTTGTTGACAGGCCCGTCACTCTTTTCGAGTGCGTTGTTGATGACCTTGCCCATGCCGAAGCAGAACACAAAGAAAACCAGGACAAACAGGCAAAGCCCGGAGAGGAAGACGACCACGCCGCTGACGTTGACGTCGGTCGTCTCGTAGCCGGGGTTATTGTGGTCACGCGCACCAGCGTGTCCGTTCGGTTGGGGAGCAGGATTGAGAGTGTCGCCTTCATGGCGGTCGTGATTAGTGGGCATGTTCAGCCTCCAACATTTCCTCAAGGTGTGGATCGTTGACGACGATCAAGGGACGGGCATTTAGCTGTGTCAGGTAGTACGCCGCCCAAAGCGAAAGCACAGCTACGGGAACGGTAATGTACGCCAGAATGCTGAAGTTCCCTGAAAGGTGCAAGTTGCCGGCAGCGTCCTTGAAGTTTGGCTCAATCAGCCAAAACATGTCTACGGCGCGAGCGAACAGCATAAAGCTGGTCAACGCCACCATGCGTCGCTTGTCGCGCTTCAGGTCGCGGGAGAGCAGTAGGCAAAACGGAATCAACCAGTGGCACATGAAGTCGGCCGTGCAGACATACCACCAGCCGCCGTGGATGCGGTTCAGATACCACGGAATTTCGTCCGGCAGATTGCCTGACCAGATGATCAGGAACTCGGCAAACGTGAGATAGATGTTGAGCATGACAAAGGCGAACGCAAACTTGCCGAGGTCATGCTGTTCGGTGGTCCTGAGGAGCGTACGCATCGGCTCTACGCGCGAAAGCAGGATAACGGTAAGTATGCCCAAGGCAAGCACTGAGTAGCCTTGCCCGACAAGAAACTGGAGCCCATAGATTGAGGAGGACCAGCCGATATCGAGCGACTTGACCCATACGATGACGCCGTCCGTCATCAGGATCACGTATAGCAGGATACCGATGCCGCTCAGGTTTTCAAACTTCACCCGCCACCGATCATAACTAGGCTCGGTTCCGCGCCCCGGGTCAGCGTCGCGCTGAAGCGACCAACGGTTGAGAAAGTACGTAAAGGTGCCAAGCACCGCAAAGATGAAGATGGTTTGAACCCAGGCCGCACCCGGACTGAGCATGGCGCGTTTGGCGTGGAGCACGAGCGCTTCTTCCTGCGTGATGAGGTGGTGAGCGAGCGCCTCTGCGGTCGATGCATCGGTCGGGTACCGTGCCCACAGGTAAAGATGCTTGAGCAGAAGACCAATGGGCAGAAACATGAGCGCTACAAGCGGAAAGGTACGCGTCATCGCCTCAAGTGGCCGACGCAACAACAGGCCCCACTTGCCACCCGTTACGTACTGCAGCATCAACACGGCAAGCGCACCGCCGGCAAGTCCAAACGCCAGGGCATAGCCCATAAGGTAGGCACGCAACAGATGACGCGCTCCATTGTGTCCCTCCAGCAGGAAGAGGAGAGACCCAATCGTGGCGACAGCGCAAACGATGAGCGCACGGGTGCGCCATTCCCCCAGCAGCTCTGGCGAGCCAAGTACGGCAGGCAAGATGCGCGGGCCGCGGGGGGCCGAATGATGGGTAACGCTTGTGCCGTACTGTTGCTGTCCCGATGCCATACCGTCTCGCCTTTCACCGCTTCTTCGCGGGTTGCACTCATTTACTGCAGCGGCTGATTGTTACTGCTCGCCGTAGGCGGCGGGAAGTTGGTCCGGTCGCTTCGTGGCAGGTCGGACGGCCGGTTCGCAGGTGTTCTTGTGGGAGCAGGCCCAGGACCAAGGGGCAGGGCCGCACCCGTACCCGGTAAAACGTACGGTTGATCTGTCGGCGTCCCAGTCACCGCGGTCGGAGGAAGTGCCCACTCGTCCGCGAAGCCCGCCGCAAATCCTTCCTGTTCTGAGATCGATGTCAGCGGCTCCACATGAGCGCCAGTCGCTACATCGCTCGCTGTAGCGTTTTGACTAAGCTGAAGCGCACGAATATAGGCCACGATTGCCCAGCGATCGGCCACCCCCACCTGTGACGAATAGTCGGGCATCGCGCCGTAGCCGTTTGCGATTACGTTGAAGAAATGGCCAAGTGGAGCCGTCTGCAACCGGACAGTATGAAAGTTGCCCGCTTTCGCATAGCCGCGTTGCACGATCATACCGACGCCGTTGCCGACCCGTGAATGGCAGGGGGTGCAGTAGACGTTGTAGCGCTCCTGCCCCTTTTGCAGCACGGCAAGCGTCACGGGGAAGGGCATACCATCTCCCTCGTGATCGCCGATCAGACCAGTTTCGAAATACGAGTCGGCCCGCATCTGCCCTCGCGCAACGGTGTTTTCCATTTGGGGCCGCGCTGAGCGGCCGTCCGCAAAGAAGGTGGTGCCACGCTGCGGAACAAACTTCGGCTGGTTGTGCATATCCTGGCGGCAACCGGCCAGGAAAAACACACCAACTGCCGCGAGAACGCCTTTGATGGCCTTGTGCACAATCATTAGTGATCCACCTCGACGACGGAGATCGCCGGGAACTTCTCGAGAAAGCTGCGGGTGTCGGTTAGCGAAAACTTGGGGTCGGTCGCTTCCAGGCACAGAAAGAACTTATCCGTCGTAGCACCGTTCCGGAAGTTGGGCGCGTTGAAGACGGGGTGGTAGAGCTGCGGAAGACCGTTGAGCCCCAGCATGCCAAATGCAGCTGAAAGGCCGGCGAACAGAATGGTCCACTCATAGGCCGGAATGATGAAGGCTGGCCAGGAAAAGAGTGGGCGCCCAGCGATGTTCAAGGGATATGCCCAGACATTAATCCACGTCTGCATCAGATAGGCCGTGGTCAGTCCCATGACTCCCCCGATCAAGCACAGCATCGGCACCCTGTTCTTATGAAAATGAAGGGCTTCGGCAGCCTCCTCGACCGGGTAGGGCGTGTAACACTCCATGCGCCGGTACCCAGCTGCTCGTGCCTCCTGCGTTGCGAATACAAGATCCGATGGTGTGTCGAACTCAGCGATGAGCCCGTAAATACCTTCGCGTGGCGGCATCAGACAGCCTCCTCAATGGCGGTTTCGGCATCCATCCCGCGCGGGCGAACCTTTGTCTGCGGCAGCATCATCCGAACCTCAGACATGGGGATCATTGGCAGGAAGCGCACAAACAGGAAGAACAACATGGTGAACAGCCCCATCGTTCCGATGTAGATCATGTAATCCCACTTGGTGGCCCGGTAGGTTCCCCAGCTCGAAGGGAGGTAGTCGCGGTAGAGGCTGGTTACGACGATGACAAAGCGCTCGAACCACATACCCGTGTTGATGACGAAGGACAGCAGAAAAAGGTAGGTGACGTTCACTCGCAGCTTGCGCGACCACAACGTGGTCAGGGGAATGGCGATGTTCGTCAGGATCAGAATCCAGTAGCCCCAGCCCATCGGCCCAAACATCCGGTTCCACATCATGAAGAACTCCCAGTGACTCGCCGAGTACCATGCCATGAAAACTTCCATAGCGTACCCGTAGGCCACAATGGAGCCGGTCGCGAGCATAACCTTCGCCATGTTATCCAGATGGCGCAGCGTTACCAGATCTTCGAGGTGGTAGAACTTGCGAATCGGGATGGCAAGCGTGATGACCATGGCAAAGCCCGAATATACCGCTCCAGCTACAAAGTAGGGAGGGAAGATCGTCGTATGCCAGCCGGCCAGGGCAGCTACAGCGAAGTCGAAGGAGATGACGGTATGCACGGAGAGCACCAGTGGCGTAGAAAGCCCGGCAAGCAGCAACGAGGCAGTCTCATACCGTATCCAGTGGCGGGTTGAGCCGCGCCAGCCGAGCGACAGCAGCCCGTAGAACCACTTGGCCAAAGGCAACGTTGCTCGATCCCGCAGCGTACCGAAGTCGGGAATCATGCCGATATACCAGAACACAATCGAAATAGTGGCATACGTCGAAACCGCAAAGACGTCCCATGCCAGCGGGCTCCGGAACTGTGGCCAGATGTTCATGGTGTTCGGGTACGGAAACAGCCAATACGCCAGCCACGGCCGCCCGACGTGGATCAGGGGAAAGGTGCCGGCGCAGACGACCGCAAAGATCGTCATGGCTTCAGCAAAGCGATTGATGGAGTTGCGCCAGGTCTGCTTGAACAAAAGCAGGATGGCCGAGATCAACGTGCCTGCGTGGCCGATACCGATCCACCATACGAAGTTGATGATGGCAAATCCCCATGCGCCTGGAATCGTCACTCCCCAGATGCCAACGCCTTTTAGAAAAAGCCAGGTGATGCCGACCACCACGCCGGTTGCTACGCCCGCACCAACGATCATGCCGAAGAACCAGCCAAGCGGCGTGTTCGAGGTAAGCACGATACCGGCAATCTTCTGCGTGACCGACTTGAAGTTGTGTCCCGGGGCGATGACGGCGTACTCACCGGTGCGCGGGTCGATCATGGGATCGTTCAGGGGAACTTTGGTTGCCATCTATGCCAGCTCCAGGTTCGGGTTGATCACACCAGCCGTGTAGGTGGTGCGCGGCTTGTAGTTCAGGTCCGCCAGCACCGGATAGTTCCGCTCTTCTGCTTTACGCTTTGCGACCTTGCTGCCTTTATCGTTCTGATTGCCGAAGATGATGGCATCGGTCGGACATGCCTGCTGGCAGGCCGTGATAATCTCGCCATCCCGGATCGCCCGGTTTTCCTTGTCGGCCTCAATTTTGGCTTCTTCGATCCGCTGTACGCAGTACGTGCATTTTTCCATTACGCCGCGTGACCGCACGGTGACGTCGGGGTTCCGCATGAACTTCAGGCTCTCCGTCTCGTAGTCAGCGTAGAGCAGGAAGTTGAACCGACGCACCTTATACGCACAGTTGTTCGAGCAGTAGCGGGTACCCACACAGCGGTTGTAGACCATCGTGTTCAACCCTTCCGGGGTATGCACCG
Source organism: Acidobacteriaceae bacterium (assembly GCA_965215415.1). Classification (GTDB taxonomy): domain Bacteria; phylum Acidobacteriota; class Terriglobia; order Terriglobales; family Acidobacteriaceae; genus Edaphobacter. Next base: position 481,292 of record CBDCDQ010000009.1, read on the forward strand.
TCGCCCCCACCGGGCAGACCAGCTCGCACCCGGCGTTTTCGCAATGCTGGCAAGCCATGGGCTGGAAGTGTGCCCTGGGTGCGCTCAGATCGCCCTCAAAGTAAGTGTCGATGCGAATCCATTGCATGTTACGGCCAACTTTAACCTGTTCGCGGCCGACGACGGGGATGTTGTTCTCGGCATAGCAGGCTACGATGCAGGCGTTGCACCCAATGCAGCTGTTCAGATCGATCGACATGGCCCACGCATTTTGAATTGCGAGCGAAGAAACATCCTGCCGGTCGTAGGGGAACTTGTCGCCTGAAAGAGAATCCTCCTTTTTCGGGTCCTCGCCCATGGCTCCGTATCCGACCTTGTTTACGAGCGAACCCGGACCACCCTCATGTGCAAAGCCCGGGTTCTTCCTGGCCTCTTCGAGAGTAGCGTAGCGAATGATGCCGCGCTCCTGCGCCTCGTGCCCGGGCAGGGAATAGGTTCCTTGCTTGTCCGACTCGGGATGCTCGAGATCGTGCTGTGCGAACGCTCCCCGGTGCTCAATGGAGTGAACCTTGGTGACACAAAGATCGTAGGTGCCCGGCTTCCGGGTGAGCATCGCACCAGCCGAGTAGAGTGGTTGTTCACTGGTCCGCAGCAGATAGGCGTTGAAGCCGACACCGGCACCGACCCGACCCGCCTCGATACCGCGACCAAAGCCAAGGTGCACTGTCACCGCATCGTCGGCATGGCCAGGAACTCCGAGGACAGGCGCAACAAGCTTTCTTCCATTCAGGTCGATCTCGACAGGATGGCTCTCTTCAAGGCCAAGCCGTTCCATAGTGGCAAGGCTCATCAGCGCAGCGTTATCCCAACTGAGACTGGTGATCTGCTTGGGAAGCTCCTGCAGCCAGCCCACGTTCGCAAAACGCCCATCGTAGAGCGAAGGATCGAGCCGGAACGCGATCTCAAGCGTCTTGCCGCTGCCAGGGTTGGGACGAGCAGTCGTAGCATTCGACAGCGATCGGAGGGGAGCCGGAGCTCGCGCCGGGAGCTCTGTACCTTCGACCCAGCCATCGTGCAGTGCCTTGCGCCAACCCATGGCGAAGTCGCCTTTGATGTAGGTCTTTGCGGTCGCGACGACCGCGTCGTAAGGCGACGCTTGCGGATCGTCGAGGAGCGACTGGAGCACATCGTGCGCGCTTTTGCCGTGATAAAGAGGCTCAATCATGGGTTGCACGACGGAGATCGTTCCATCGTAGGCCCGGGCATCGGACCAGCTTTCGAGGTAGTGCGCACGATTGATGTGCCAGGTCGAGACCGCGCCCGTCTCGTCAACGTGACTGCCAAGATGGACCGTATTGGCCACCTTGCTCATAGCCGTTGCGAACTCAAGATCGGCGGGTGCATTGTAGATCGGGTTTGCGCCGAGCATCACCAGCCACTGCACCTTGCCCGCATTCATATCGTCGACAAGCACTTTAAGATCGGCGTTCTGCTCGGAGGGTATCGGGTTGATCGGATCGGTGTAGATCACCGTTTTACCAATCGCACCCATTGCCGCGTTCAGGCTGTGCGCCGCGATATGCACCGATGCCGGTGTGTGCGCACCTGCAATGACGGCACAACGGCCACCACTCTTTTTCAAGTCATCGAGCAGCGCGGTCATAAACTTCTGCTGAGCAGGATCGGCGATGGCAGCCGGACCGCCCGCCAGTGCGTCGGCGAAAGCGGCCAGATCGGTTGGCTTAAGCGCAAGCCGGTGCTCCGCCTTAAAGCCTGTGACCGTCGGCATCGTTTCAACGACATACATACGGTTGGGCGTTTTGCCCTCTTCGTAGCGGTGCCGTTCGGCATAGGCAGCGGAGAGAGGAAGGAAGCCTGGGAAATGGATACCGCCCAGAAAGTCCGCGCCCAGCGAGACGATTACATCGGCGTCTTCCAGCCTGTACTGCACATCGGTATAGCTGCCAAATGCCGCTTTCGAGGCGGCGCGCGCTGCATCCTGGTTGATGGGCTCCCATTGCATCAGCCTTGCTTGGGGGTACTTCGTTTGCACCTGCTTCCATTGGCTCGCCAGCGTTGGTGAGATGACCGTCTCCGACAGGATGTAGACACCCTGCCCGCCATTCGTCTTGTTGACGGCTCCCGCGAACTCTTGCTGAAAGTGGCTCCAGTCATCGTTTTGCCCACGGTAAAGTACATGCTGCGAGCGATCTGGATCGTAGAGCTCAAGCAGGGTCGCCTGGGTGTAAGCGTCTGACTTCCCCTTCGACATGGCATGGTCTGGATTGCCCTCTATTTTTATGGGGCGAAAGGCGTCTGACTTGACCAGGACCGGCACTGCGCCAGTGGGAAAAGGGAATGCCGTGGCAAAGTACATCGATTTCCCGAGAACCAGATCCTCGGGCTGCTTGATGTACGGATAGATCGTCTCGTCCGGCTGCTTGGTGCAACCCGCCAGCCCTGCCAGTGCGAACGAGGCACCCATCACCTTCATAAACCCGCGCCGGGTGATCGGGTCAACCCACTCGCCGGCTCCCGCCTGCCTTGGGAACTCCTCGGCCATCAACTCCTGAAACTCGCGATCGCCGGAAAGCTCGTCCAGATTCTTCCAGAAGCGCCGTCCCGTCTTCCCGTCGAGTTTGGCCTGCACTTCGGCTAGCGTCATCTTGGCCTTGCCGATGTGCGTCACCACCGCAGGCGTCGTTGTGTCAGTTAGTTCGGCTGCCGTATTGCCTAGGTTCATCATGGTCTTGTTCATCGGTGACACGTCTCGCAGCTCGAAAGCTCGTTGGCTCCGCGTATGTGGTACTTGGCTGTCAGGTACTTACCCAGCTCGACTTGCGAGGTGAACTTCTGATAGCTTGCGGGCATCTGGAAGGCGTTCGGCGATCCGTCGCTGACCGTCTGCCCCGCACCCTGAGTTGGCGGTTGTTGCATCCCGTCACCCGAGTGTGGTCCGGCTTGTCCACTTCCGCTGCCCGGAGCGACCTGCAGCATCGCCAACTGCATGGCCGAACCGCCAGGATCTTTGGTGGTGCAGTTCACCTGCTGCGCGGTGGGAACGCTGTTCCCTTTCCCGGTATCCGAGCACCAGACCGGCCGGTCGCTTGAAGCTCCAGCCCATGCCATGTTGTAGATTTCGCTCACCGGCCGCAGATTGACGGCTGGATTGCGATGACAGTTGAGACACCACTCCATCTGGAGCGTATTTTGCATATACATCAGAGGCATCTCATCGACGCGTCCGTGGCAGCTTGCGCAACCGATACCCTTGTTCACGTGAATCGAATGGTTGAAGTAGACGTAATCAGGCAGATCGTGCACTTTGATCCACTGGATGGACGCACCCGTCGCCCAGCTTTGACGGGCGGGCTCTAAGAGCTCCGCATTGGTCCAGATCTGGGCATGGCAGTTGATACAAGTTTTGGTGGGTGGAATGCCCGCATAGGCTGATTTTTCCACCGAGGTGTGGCAGTACTGACATTGCAGGCCTAGACCCACAACGTGGTGCTTGTGACTGAAGGGGATTGGCTGATCTGGCCGCTGCCCCTGCCGGGTCACCCACGGTGAACGCTGAAGTGAGTTCAGGGCAACGCCGACCGCTATGACGATCAGACCCGTCAAGACCAGGCTCATACGAGCCAACGCGTTCGAAGTGCGGTCGAAAACTTGCGCCATAGTGCGTCCTGCTTCCCCTCTGCGTCCACGGTAACCGATGTACTCATACCCGGTGGAGTTGTGCCGTACTTGCCGGTACCCTCAAGAATCCATCACGTCCGGCCCTTCATGTGCTGTCTAGCCCTTTATCGTGCTAAGAGTCCCAGAGTATAGCAGTCTCTTCAACTTTCCAAGACCGCTGCAAACAACCGCCCCGCTTTTTACACTCTGTATCCCGTTCGCCAGACAGGACCGATCCCTGGTACACCATATCTCGTACCAGATGCTCGCGGTACTGCCGTCTAATGTGTAGTTTGCATTTCGGAACTTCCCTTTCCTTTAGAGGAACGGGGCTTCCAATCTGTACTCGGTGTGCGATATTCGCTGGAGCCGTCCCATCGTTCAGGCCGGGCCAAAACTGCTACCGTTCTTGTATGCCCTCCGTTCCGGCGTCCCGGCTCACCCGTTCGCTTCCTTATAGCCGCGCGCTCGCTTTGGCCGACCTGACAGCCGCCGATCCGAAGCTGGGCCAACTGATCGCCCGCGCCGGTCCGTTCACCCTTCGCCTTCCCAGGGCGCAGTCGCCCTTTGAGGCTCTTGTCCGCTCCATTCTGTATCAGCAGATACACGGCAAGGCCGCTGCCGCCATCCATGCCCGCCTGCTCGAAGGCTTCTATCCCTTCTGCGGCGTGGGCAGCCACTTCGAGGCGCAACACCTGCTCGACTGTCCCAACGAGCAGCTTCGAGCCGCCGGCCTTTCCCATAACAAGGCCCGCGCTCTCCGCGACCTTGCCGCCAAGACGCTCGACGGCACCGTGCCCACGCTCGCCCGCATCCGCCGCATGGGCGATGAGGACATCATCGAGCACCTGACGCAAGTGCGCGGCATCGGCCGCTGGACAGTGGAGATGCTGCTGCTCTTCCATCTCGGCCGCCCCGACGTTCTTCCCGTCGGCGACTACGCCATCCGCAAAGGCTTCGCGCTCACCTTTTTAGGGCTCAAGCCCACGCAGAAGGTCACCCCGGACCTGCTCGCCGCGCCCGAGCTGATTGAGAAGCGCGCCCAACGTTGGCGCCCTTGGCGTTCGGTCGCCAGCTGGTATCTCTGGCGCGCCTGCGACCTGGCGGCAGGCAAGCCCCCGTTTGTCGTCTAACGAGCAAGCTACTTGGTGCCGCCTTAGTCAAAGCTTTTAAATAAGCCTACCGAAGCCTTTCCCCTACTTCGTCCATACAAGCCGTTTTCGCCGGCTCGGGCGTGATCTTCTCCGGGTCGAACTCGTACGCGTAGCCGAGCGAGATATTCTGGATGTCGTATGGTTTGCCTTCAGACCGCGCCTGAAGGAACTTCATCACATCAATCAAATTCTTCTGTTCGTCTCGCCGCCGCACGGGCGGACTTCACCTTATGCTCGTTATCACGGCTCTCCTGTCTCAGGTTGTGATCAGCCTCGTCGCGGAGATGATGCTGATGAATCCGTTCCACACAACCTTCAAGACCGAGCGCGATTAGAAGACCGACCGTGATCTTGAACAGGTGCAGCAGAAAGTCTTTGAGGCCACGGTTCTTTTCGGCGTTGGATGAACGTTGAGCAATCGGCCCGCCTCCTGAACAAAAAGTGGTCAGTATACGCAGAACCTCTCTCCATACCCTGCAGGCGGGTTCAAACCGAGACGATACACTCGCAGGAATGGCTAGGCATGATCCCGGCGGCAAGGTTCGCCTCAAACTATCGAGCGATGTAGTGAGCCACGCCGTCTTCGGCGGCGACCGCCACGAGTATCGCTACACCCTCCATCGAGTATGGGGCGAGGCTAAACCCGCCGTTCTCTTCGTCCTGATGAATCCCTCCACCGCCGACACCGAGGTCGACGACCCCACCATCGCCAAGTGCCAGCGCTACGCCCGCGCCTGGGGGTACGGCACGATGTTTATCGGCAACACTTTCGCGTACCGTGTCACTGACCAGAAACAGCTGCTGGAAGTCGCCGATCCCGTCGGCCCGGACAACGATCAGCACATCCGCGAGATGGCCGCGCAGGCCGACCTGATCGTGCTCGCCTATGGCAAACCCCATCCGAAGCTGCGCGCACGTGGAGCCGCCGTACAAGCCATGCTGCGGAACGAAGGCCACACGCTTCACGCCTTCAAACTCTGCCTGGACGGCACGCCGGGCCATCCGCTCTATTTACCGGGCGATCTAAGGCCCGTTGCACTCCTCTGAATCTTGTCATTCCGGAACACGCGGAGAGATGTGCTTGCTACGCTACAGGGGCCCAACGCTTCGCTCCACCCAAGCTGTCCACGACGCCTCGTCGATCTCGCTGGCCGCCGCCCGCAGCACCATCGCCGTCTCTTCCTCGACGGAACAGGTCAAGACAAACCCGTTCGTCTTCAGGAACACAGTAAGAGCACCCAGACCGATCCGCTTCTTCCCATCGATGAACGCGTGCTTCTTTTTGAGGCCCCACGCGAACGATGCGCTCACATTTGCGACCATCGCGCCGGGATCGTAGTTGACTTTGTTCTCCGCGCGGGAAATCGCCGACTCCAGCAATCCAAAGTCGCGAAGACCGTGTGATCCGCCAGACTCCTCGATCAAGGCGTCGTGCAGCGCAATAACAGCTTCCACGCTTAGGAATCACCGATTCACTTCGCAAGCTCTATATAGGCTTGACGGTGCTGCGGCAGCGTCTAGTGAAAGGCTTCCAAGGCCTCTTCCACAGAGATGTAGCGGATGACCGGCTTCTCCGGTTCGCTCACCGGGCTTATCTCCACAGCAGCGCCTTCACTCAGCCGCATAGCCTCGAGCGCTTGCCGCGGGATCACCACGCAGTACTCGTCGCCTCTTCGTTCCACGTGCATGGCCATGCTCAAAGTTTACGCCACGCCGATTGTGGCTCCTCTCAAAGCGCGGCCCAATTCGCTTCCCATCTTCGAATGGAAACGGCAGTGTCAGCTACGTCCGTCACGGCGCAGCCAAGTCAGAGGTTTACTCTTGTATCCATGACGCCCGAGCAAGACCCCCGGCCCAAGCCGTCCCGCCGCCGCACCGCCGCCGGAGACGCCCCTCAGCCGAACACTCCGGGCATCCCCCGCTTCGTCTGCGTGCATGGCCACTTCTACCAGCCGCCGCGCGAAAATCCTTGGCTTGAGACGGTTGAGGTCCAGGACTCCGCCGCGCCGTACCACGACTGGAACGACCGCATCACGGCCGAGTGTTACGCTCCAAACGGCGCCTCTCGCATTACCGACAAGCAGAACAAGATCATCCGGATCGTTAACAACTACGGCCGTATGAGCTTCAACTTCGGTCCGACGCTGCTCTCCTGGCTGGCCGACAAAGCCCCCCGGACGTATCGCATGATCCTCGACGCGGATAAAGCCTCGTCCGCACGCTATTCCGGCCACGGCTCGGCCATCGCGCAGGTCTACAACCACATCATTATGCCGCTCGCCACTGAGCGCGACGCCCTGACGCAAATCCGCTGGGGTATAGCCGACTTTGAGCACCGCTTCGGCCGCCGTCCTGAAGGCATGTGGCTCGCGGAGACGGCCTGCAACCGTGCTGTGCTCGACCTGCTCGCCCGCGAAGGCATCCTGTTCACCGTGCTCGCGCCCGTCCAGTGCGCCCGCGTCCGGCGCATCCTCGCCTGGGACGGCACCGAGCGACGGGGCGCGGACGCCAACCCTGTGGCACCGCTACCCTGGAGCGAAACGACAAACGCGACCTGCGACCCGACACACCCTTACACCGTCAACCTCGACGGCGGACGGTCCATCGCCGTCTTCTTCTACGACGGCCCCGGCTCACGCGCCATTGCCTTTGAGGGCCTGCTCAACAGCGGCGAAGAGTTCGGCGGCCGCCTTCTGCGTGGCTTTCACGCGCCTGGCTCTGGGGAAGCCGATACCCCTCAGCTCTCCCATGTGGCCACCGATGGCGAATCCTACGGTCATCATCACAAGCACGGCGAAATGGCCCTCTCCTATGCCATGCACTGGATCGATGAAGGCAAGCAGGCCAATCTGACGAACTACGGCGAGTTCCTTGCTCGCTTCCCGCCCATCTGGGAGGCGGAGGTGGCCGAGAACACGTCGTGGTCGTGCGCCCATGGCGTCGAACGCTGGCGATCCAACTGCGGCTGTAACGGCGGGAAACCAGGATGGAACCAGGAGTGGCGCAAACCGCTCCGCGAAGCTCTCGATTATCTCCGCGACGCCACAGCACCCTTAGCGGAAAAGCTTGCCACCGGTCTGCTTAAGGATCTCTGGTCGGCGCGCGACGCCTACATCTCCATCGTTCTTGACCGGTCCCCAGGCAACGTCGCCCATTTTCTGGAAGAGCACGCCGCCAAGGAACTCTCTCCCGCAGAGCGCACCACCGTCTTCGAGCTGCTTGAACTGCAGCGTCATGCACAACTCATGTACACCTCCTGCGGCTGGTTCTTCGACGAGATCTCGGGCATTGAAACCGTCCAGATCATCGCCTACGCTGGTCGCGTACTCCAACTCGCCGCCAAGCTTTTCCGCGATCCGCACGAACTTGCCGGGAACTCCGGCGAAGCCCTGGAGATGGAGTTTCTCTCCATCCTTGCCCGGGCAAAATCAAACGTCCCGGAGATCGGCGACGGAGCAGAGGTCTATCGTCGCTATGTGACGGGAATGAAGATCGGCCTGGAACAAGTGGGCGCACACTACGCTATCTCTTCAGTCTTCCGCAACTATCCCGAACACGGCGAGCTCTTCTGCTACGACTTGCATCGCGATTTGCACGAGGTCTTCGCGTCCGGTCGTGGCAAGGTAGCGTGCGGCCGGGCGCACATCCGCTCTCGCATCACCGAGGAGACAGAGGAGTTCTGCTTCGCGGTCCTGCACCTTGGCGACCAGAACCTTTCTGCCGCCGTTAAGCGCTGCACTCCCGAAACATACGATTCTTTTACGGTCTTTATCGCTGAGGTCCGCGCTGCCATTCGCCGCGCCAATCTGCCTGAAGTGATTCGCCTGATCGATAGCTTCTTCGCCACTACGAACAACCCCGAGTCCGAGCCCATCGCTTACTCGCTGGCTTCACTCTTCGCTGATGAGCAGCACCGCATCTTGCGCACCATCCTTGATCGCACTTTGTCCGAGATGGAGAACTCTCTTCGCACCCTCTACGAGGATCATGCCTCGCTGCTTCACTACTTGACCGAATCCGGCATGGCCACTCCGCCGGCTCTTGCACTCGCCGCCGGCTTTGCCATCAACGCCAGCCTGCGACGCGCGCTCGAAGCTGAAACGTTCGACCCCGCCGAGGTTGAAGCCCTCTTTACCCAAGCCGCCGCCGATCTCGTCACCCTTGACACGCCGGTGCTCTCCTTCGCCGCGGGTCAGCGCATGAAGCGGGCGATGATCCGCCTGGAGGCTGCCGCCGCCGGGGATGGGGACCCGATCGCCGCTCTCGACGCCGCGTTGACCCTCGCCCTCGCTCTGCGTGCTATGCCGTTGGAGGTTTCGCTTTGGCAGTCTCAGAATATCTGGAACGATCTCTTGCGCCGCTCCGACAGCAACTACTGGATGCCGGAATGGCGCGAGGGCTTCAAACACCTTGGCGAAGCCATGAACATTGCGGTCGACCGCCTGGTAGTCGAGGAAGGCGTCACGGCATTCTGATCGCCGACGAGATCCTATACGCCACTCGTCTTTTGCTTACCCCTACGTTCGCGCACTCTGGTCTCGTACTGTTACGTCCGACGAGATGGCGACCCAAATGAACGCCAACTAGGATGTTCGTTCGAGTCGCTACTTGAGCGGCGTTCCTCTCAAATTACGATCGTGGTCGAAGCTCTCCCGCCTCGACCGCAGCAAATACAGCGGACGTTGCTTCGACTCCGTGTAAATCCTTCCCACATACTCGCCCACCACACCAAGCGACAGCATCTGCAGGCCTGCCATAAACAGCATCCCGATGAAGGACACCGCCCATCCCCGCACCCACTCGTGCGTGAACAATCGAACCACCAGCGTATAGACGATGCCAAGGAACGCTAGAAACGCCGACAGGAACCCGATCAGCGTCACGAACTTTAAAGGCACGGTCGAAAAGCTAACGATACCGTCGGCCGCAAGCCCAAGCATTTTTTTGAGCGGGTACTTCGTTTCGCCTGCAAACCGCTTGTCACGATGGTAGGGAATTCCTACCTGGGTGTAGCCGATCCAGCTCGACATGCCACGGAGGAGCCGGTGACGCTCTGGCATTCGCCGGAACGCTTCGACGACTTTATGGTCCAGCAGGCGAAAGTCTCCGGTATCGAGCGGAATGTCGACGTCAGAGAGTTTGTTGATAGCCACGTAAAACATCCGCGCCGTCCACAGCTTAAACTTGGTCTCGCCCGTACGCGATTCTCGCACGCCATACACCACCTGATTGCCTGCCCGCCATAGATCAAGCATCTTCGGTATGAGTTCCGGCGGATCTTGCAGGTCTGAGTCGATGATCACGGTTGCCTGCCCGGTCACCGCCTCCAATCCAGCCGAGACCGCCACCTGATGACCGAAGTTGCGGGACAGATAGAGTGGCCGGACTCGCACATCATGATCTTCTAACTGCCAAAGCAACGAGGCTGTGCTGTCCTTCGAGCCATCGTCCACAAAGACGAGCTCATAGCTTTCTCCCGTACCCTCAAGAACGGAAGTCAGCCGCTGATAGCACGCGGCCAGTCCTGACTCCTCATTGAAGCAGGGCACAATGACGCTGATGATCGGGTTGGGCGCGTGTTCGATCATGAGCGGTCGGCACTTCGCGTAGCAAGTAGCATCCGGGTCATCCTCTCTCTCCTCCAAGTTTGCCACAGGCATCTTCAAGAGAAGAGAAAGACTGACCCCTTCACTGCTAAAACTCCAGCTTCATCGATACCTGTCCCGTCCGGTTCCCGCCAAAATCCGATCCTCGCGCCTGCGAGATTGTTCCGAAAGCCGCACTGGTCACGTCTGTGACCGGGTCTGCGAAATTCGTGTGGTTCAGGATGTTGGTGAACGTTCCTTCTGCCCGCAGATGCATCCGCTCAGTGATTGAAAACTGCTTGCTCAGCCCGGTGGATAAGCTGACCGTCCCGGGGCCGTTCACATCGCCGACCGACGACGTGCCGAAGCGCCCAATGGGCAACACCGACACAGAAGCGTGTGTCGCCGGATCAATCCCAGTTCCGCCTACAATACAGCCGCCGCTCTGGAGAGAGGCAATGCCCACGTTACCGTCGACGTCTGTTCCGCCGGGGCAGGAGAAAGCGGCCTTGTTGAACCAGCTGGTCCGGCTCCTATTTGCACTGTTGCCACTCCCTTTGCGGTCGGGTCGCTGCGCGCTGGTATAGATACTGCTCGACCCCGTTCCTGACGGATCGATGTTCGTTCCACTGGGAATAAACGGCGTCAGAAAAGGCCCGGTTTGCAGCAGAAAGATGCCTGACAACTGCCATCCACCCACTGCTTGATCTGCTAGCCACCCCATCCCGCCGCCGATCCGCTTTCCGCGTCCGATCGGAAGCTGCGCCACGCCACTTGCCAGCAGCCGGTGCCGCCGCGTTCCCGTCACGTTGCCATAATCAAGATGTCGGTCATAGCTGTATGTCGCATTGTATCCGCCCTGTTCATCGACAAACGATGGGGCGTTGAAGGTCCCATAGCTGCCCTGATTATCCGAAAGGTTTTTAGCATACGTATAGGCCGTGTCGAACGACACACCATGTGCAAACCGGTGCGATAGCTCCGCCTGCCCCGATTGGTAGTTCGCCTGCGCTGAGGTGGCCCGGTCCGGCAAACTCAGGAAGTTGGGAAATGGAAATGCCGACCGGGGCTGGTTCGCCGCAAGGGTGGTTTTTGAGTATGGCAGCATATTAAATTCTGGTTGCCAGACGAGGTGCCACGTCTTCAAACCAACATACGACACGCGCACCCCGTACCCGTAACCGAGGTCGTGATCGACCGACAGGTTCGTCTGCAAGGAGTACGGATCGTGCCAGTTTGTATCGATTGCCGAGTAAAACACTGTGCTCGGATTGGTATAATCCGGAGCAAAGATGGTGCTTGTTGGCGAGACCTTCGGGAAAGTAAACAAAGGTCCCGTAGCTGTTTCCGAGTTGTTATAAACACGCAGGTTCGTGTTGACTGTATTAGTCAGCGCGTAGAAGATGGCCCCGGTTGTCGTGATGTTGTAATATCCGACGCCGCCACGAATTGCCGTCTTATCATTCCCAAATGGACGTAACGCAAAGCCAAATCGCGGCTGAAATCGAAGCTTCGGCGAAGTTCGCAGCCCTGCCGGAAGACCTGCCTGTGTGTTCGACAGCACCGGCGTACACGGTGCGCCATTCTCTGGCAGGTTCGTGGCATATGGATTATTTACCCCAGCTGTCTGACAGGCGTTGAAGCTCGCCAACTCCTGCGTGTCGAGATTACCAGCATGCCCGTCGTTATAGACGACCCGACCCGACTTAGCCACTGAGGGATCAAAGTTTCCAATGGCTTGTGCACTGGTAGCAAATGCCGGGTGAAACTCATACCGCAGTCCGAACGTCAAGGTCAGCCGCTGAGTCGCCTTCCAAGTGTCCTGCGCGTACACCGCATATGCATTTGAGGTACCAACGTTGTCCGATGTCACGTTATCGACCGCGCTGAGGAAGGGGCTGCCAATCAGGTAATCTGCAAATTCCTGCCCTGTAAAGGTACCATTGAAGTAGAAATTACCGTAGTTATCTGACGGATACACGTTTCGCACGGAGTATGCACCCAACCGACGATAATCTGCGCCCACACGAACCGTGTGCATTCCCGCCTGCCACGTCAGATTGTCCACGTATTGAAAGATTCGGGATTGCTGAGTCCCACCCAGTCGCGATCCACTCGCGGTCAGTTGATTGAAGTTCACATGCGAGAATCCGTTGAAAGGCGCTGTCCCTGGAAGTCCCTGGAAGCCTGCGCTCTGCGTCAGGGATGTGCCATCAAATGGGCTCTGTGTACCATCCTGCTCCAGCGTAAAGCCAAATCTAAACTCATTCACCAGCCGAGGCGAGATCGCCAGGTTCGCCGACAATGCAAAAATCTTGTACCTGCCAAAGGCCGTCCCATTTGGAACGAGGAGGTCAGCCGGCTGCGTCTGGTCGATGTTTTTGGCTGTATAACGCGCGAAAAAGGTAAGCCGCTGCCCTATTGTTTGATCGAACCGTAGATCGTACTGGTTTGAGTCGATGTCATTCCGCCGCGTGTCGACATAGTTGTACCCCAGTCCTGCTAGCGCTCCCTGCACCGACTGCGTATTTCCTATATTCGGGTCCGGATAGATCGACAGGAACGCGGCCGCGCTCGCGTTCACTCCCGGCAACACCGCCCCTGGATACGTTCCGCCCGTAAATGGGTTCGTCAGCGATCCCGTCTCCTGGGAGAAGTCGCCCTGCTTCATCCGGGCGGTCGGCACCAGCAGATGCCGTCCTACCGCCTGCGGAAAGCGCAACCCTTCATAGGTAGCGAAGAAGAAGCTCTTGTCATGTCCGCTGTAGAGGCGCGGCAACACTACCGGCCCGCCGACGGACCCGCCAAAGTCGTTCGCCACCTTCTGCGGCTTGGTCGCCTTCGTCAATCCATAGGGGATTGCATCAAACGCCCGATTTTGAAAGTACCAGAAGGCTGACCCGTGCAGCGCGTTCGTTCCGGCCTTGGTCACCGTCGTGATCTCGCCCGGCTGGCCAAACTCTGCGTTATTGCTTACGCCATCCACACGTATCTCGGCGATGGACTCGGCCGACGGAAACGCGTCCGCCTGGATCGTGTTCGAAGTCTGATTTTGCGCCGAGATGCCGTCGACTGTCGTCTCCGACTGTGACGGCAAACCGCCCTGGATCGAGAACTTGATGCTTGGATTAGGCGACGCTGACGGACTTGGGGGATAGCTCCCCGAGTCCGGCTGCACGCCCGGCAGTGTCTGGATCACGTTCAGCGGCGAGGTCGACCCCGCTCCGCGGTAGTTCGCTGGGAGGTCCAGTACGTCCCGGGGAGACAATGACGCTGAGATCGACGCGTCGTCTGTGTTGATCGTCCCCGCGTCGGACGCGTTTACATTCACCGCTTCCGTGCTGCCCGTTACCTCGAGCGTCACATCGAGGCGAAGCTGCTGCCGCGCATCCACCACAACCCCGGTCAGCACCTCTGGAGCAAAGCTCTTTGCCCCAGCTGTCACCTCGTAGGTACCCGGCTCTACGTTCAACGCCGTATAGCCCCCCTCGGCGTTCGTGCCTACCACCCGATCCGTGTTCGTCTCCACCCGGTGCAACTTGACGCTTGCTCCCGCGACCAGAGCCCCCGTCCTGTCGCGCACAACGCCTGAAACGCTGCCCAGAGTAGACTGCGCTGAAGCTACCAGTCCTCCACCAAACACAAACAACAGAAACAACAACGTACGCGGACGAATCATCATGCTCATAGCCTCGAAGAGTCAAAGTTTGGTGCAGCCCGTCAGCGCGTTCCTTAGTGTCATGCGCCGATTGGGGTGAACAGGTTGAATGAAGGAGACAGTCTCCGGTCTTCAAGACGATGAAGCCGGACCCGCCACAATATGGCCAACGTGGTCGCGGAGCCAAGCGCCGCCACAGCACGCCCCATCCAAAGGCCACGGACCGAGAAGCCGCCGTAGAATGCCAGCCAGTACGCCAGAGGCATGCCCACAACCCAGTACCAGAAGGTATAAACCACGAAGGGCGTTCGCGTGTCCCCCAGCCCAAAGAGCGACCAGCTGAAGATCGCTCCGGTTGCGTCGCCCAGCTGCAGGACCCCGCAGATCAGGAAGATGGGGGCCGATGCAGCCACGACTGCCTGGTCGGTCGTGTACAGGCTGGCCCACAGGTGCGGAAAGCTGGCAAACGCCGAGGCCGCAATGCAGATAAAGCCCACTGCCAGCAGAAGACTGGCGTTTGACGCGCGGCGAATCTGCGGCAGGCTACCCCGTCCGGCGGCCTGCCCTACCCGAACGATCGTGGCGTACGCCAATCCGGCCGGGACCATATACACAAAAGCGTCAAGATCAAGCACTACCTGATGCGCCGCGAGCAGCGTCGTTCCCAATCGCGCACAAAGGATCGTCATGTACGTCGAGACGCCGAGGTCCGTTACGCTTTCGAGTGCCGTCGGCCATCCAATGCGCAGGAGCATTCCAAGCCGTGGCCAATCCGGACGCATACGGCGGACAAGACCCGCAAAGGTCAAGCTTTGGTCCTGCGCGCGCAGACTCCGCCGAACACCCATCAGCAACAGCGACACCATGTAGACGCGCACCAAACACGTCGCCCACGCGGACCCGGCGATACCCATGGCGCGCAGGCCGAGGTGCCCGTACAGAAACGCCCAGTCGCCGGCAAGGTTGACCAGGCTGGCGGTAACCAGCGATACCATGACCAGAACCGCCCGGTCGATCGACTGGAGATAGCAGCGCAATGCAAAGTAAAGCAACAACGGAGCGGTCGACCAGGCCAGGGGGTGCAGGTACCGGCTCGTTTCCGCGACGATATCGGCCGGTGTGCCTAAGTGCGGCAACACCGAGATCGCCCCCCATGTAAGCACCATGACCAACGGTGTGCCCACCACCACGACCCACATTGTTTGCATCAGCGTCCGAACGCCGCTCTCGTGCTCGCCCCGGCCATAGTGCTGTGCCACCACCGTCTGGAGGCCCGTCATGCCCTGAATCACAAAAAACGCTATCGCGTAGTAGATAGTGTTTCCAAGAGAAGACGCGGAGATGGACAAGGCAGAGTGCGGCAGCCGTCCAATCATAAGCGCGTCCACGATGTAGGTAGACATCCATCCCAGCTCGCCAAGGGCGAGAGGTGATCCGAGACGCGCAGTGAACCTCAACTCTTCACGCAGCGTCCGGGCCACACGGGGTACCGCGACGCTACCTCGCACCTCGTTCCGATCCTTCAGCGGCCTGTCCTCTGTCTAGCTCCGAAGATGAGTATGACGCGACTCCTTACGTGGAGGCCGTCTCCTCTTCCCTGTTTGGAACCGAATTGTACTGTACTGCCAACAAATCGGCTCGCTGTGATTCCATGATCAACAAGGCTCTCCGGCCCTTTGATCTATGCCGAGGACAAGAAGATCCTTCTTTCCGTCAACGCGGTTGCCCTAAGAGGTCAGCATTCACTTGCGAACGCAGACACTCCTCCAGTGAAGCGCGATGGTGCCTGGAGTGAGAGGGTTCCTTCCGCAGCATATTGATCCTTGCTGCTCAAGTTGGCGCAGAGACTGCACCCCCTGGGGCTCATGCGATACTCTGCTCCTGTGCCGCCCGCCTCTTGGCAAACCGAGATCGTCCCCGGCCGGGCCGCCATCCTCGCCCACGCTCCAGCCCTTGCCGCCCTGACCGAGCGCACGGGGCAGCACGGCATGATGGACCACCTCGACTACTTTCTGCATTTTAGGGACGCGCTCAAGAAGATTCCGCACCTCGTCCTGCTTCGTACCGGGGCGGGGGAGCTCGAAGCCGCATTGCTGGTCTATGAGTACAAGCTACTTGGCTGCCCCACTGGCGTGTTCGCGACGGACGATGCAGGGGGGCGTCGCACCCTGATGGCTCCCGCAGCGGAGCGTCCGGCCGCCGCCCGCTGTGCCGCGGAGGCTCTGATGCGCAAGGGTGCGCGGGTCGTCTTCCAATCCTTCGTCGAGACGGTTCTTGATGAAGGGGTACTCGCTTCCAGGCCAGAAGATCGTGACGCCCACAGTTGGCGATTTGCGACGCAACGCAGGATGATCCGCGCCTCTTTCCCTCTGGAGAACACCTACGAGGACACGTTAGCGAAACTGGGCCAGCATACTCGCCGCAATATGCGTGCCTTTCGCCGCAAGGCCGAAGCTCAACTCGGCTGCACCTTTGTGCCCGACGTCAGGCTCTCTCGCTTCGAGTTCCTCGCACTCAATCGTCATTCCACCTATGCCGTGCCGAACGCGGTGGCTCGCTGGCGGTACGACGCAATTACCACCGTACCTGGCGGCTTCCTCTGCGGGGTCCGCGACCGCGCAGGCCGGTGGCTCGCACTCGCCGGTGGCCGTCACCACCACAATATGGTTGAAGTGGACTGGCAGATGAATCGCGATGACCTGCCCGCGCTGTCACTTGGCACCGTGCTGCGCGCTTACCTGCTCGAGCACGAAGTCGCCCGCGGCACCAAGGTTCTCTTCTTCGAGGGAGGCACGCCGCACGCCATGCGCCTTTCCTTTCACTTCACCCTGGTGCGCGACCTGGTTGTCGCGAAGCCACTGCCCGGCACGCGCTTTCTCCAGCGCTTCACGCCGGTGCTGCGGAGCTACATCAATCGGCGGCTGCCGCAGTCCGCCTTTATCCTGAAAATCTTGACCGATCCACAACTGACCTGGCGGAGATGGTCGTGACTTCCCGGACAGCCTTCCCACCACGGCTTCCGCGAACAAGGCCCACACGCCTGCAAGGTAAAGCACGCACCCGCTACGGTGACGGACACTGCGCCGGCACCTGCCGGAGCGTCTGAAAGCCTCCCCCAACTGCCGTGAGGCCGTCACCAGCAACCATATAGAGTTCGGTCAAGAGAAGTGGAACGATGAAGGTGGCGAGCCTTTGCGTCCAGCGCCATCGAGGGACAAAGACGAGCAGCAGCCAGCAAGGCAGAACAACGTCACCCGCAATCCCAAACCCGTAAGAGGTTTATAACGACCCCGATACAGCCGCCATAGCGGCCAGAGTCTTCACGGTCCGCCAGTTTCGCTGTGTGCTGATAGTGCCGAGTACCGTGTCGAAGTACCCATTGGTCAGCTTCGTCCGGGCGACACCGTACGGCAGATGCAGGTAGATCTCGCGCCCGGTAACAAAGAAGGCGTCCCCTGGCGACCGGTCGCAATCCAGACGGGCGACGTTGCCGGGCGAAGGCATCTCTTTCAAGAAGGAGACATGAAGCAACTCCTCGAGCACGCCAGCCTCAAGGTATGGGTTGGCCGCAACCGCTTGAGCCATCTCCGTCGCGCTTCGCAGAACCACGGGCACCTGGATTCCCAACTCGGCGGTAATGGCCGACTCCACAGTAGCTGTCAGGCCGCTGACGTCGTCCATGCGGAACACTACATTGCCGCTCTGGATGTATGTCCGCACGTCGCGGCAGCCCGCGGCCACTAAAATTGCCAGGAGCCTCTGCATGGGCAGTCTGTTCTTGCCGCCGACGTTGACCCCGCGCAGCAGGGCCACATATCTCCCCTCGCTCATCGTCGAGTGCGCCTCCAATACACTGAATACCAGCAGCCTACGCCATGCTCGCGCAACCGAACCGCCTCCGCAAACACGCCGACTTCCAGCGAGCCTACAAGGCGAGCCGCAAGCAGTTCTCGAAGCAGATGAGCTTCTTCGTCTCGCTTCGCCCGGCGCTCGGTCCGAATGGCCAGCCTTTGCGCGGCACAGATGCAGTGACACCGCGGGTCGGTCTGACCGTCGGCAAGGTCCTTGGCAAAGCGCATGAACGCAACCGGATCAAGCGGCGTCTCCGTGCGCTCATCCGCCAGCACCTCGGCCTGCTGTCCGGCTCGATCGACGTTATCCTCCATCCGCGCCGCTCTGTGCTCGACCTTGATCACGCCGCGCTCGACCGCGAGGTGGCCCAGATCTTCCGCACGGTGCAGAAGCTCGCCGCCAGACAGCAGCCCACTCTCTAGCAGCCCACTCTCTAGCTCGACCACCCATGCTCTTCCGCCTCTATAAACTCGTGCTCTCGCCCATCCTGCACTCCCTTTCTCCGACGCAGTGCAAGTTCCTGCCTACGTGTTCCGAGTACGGCTACATCGCCCTGCATCGACATGGCGCCCTGCGGGGTTCCTGGCTCACACTTTGCCGGCTGGCCCGCTGCCATCCTTTCACCGACGGCGGCCTTGATCCGGTCCCGCCTGCGTAAGCGACCGCACGGAGAACCCGGACAATCCCAGCGTCAGCACGGTGAAGGTCAACGGCCGAAAGTCCAGGACATCGCCGATGAGTACCCCGAACCGCAGTGCGGCTATAAGCCAGGCCAGGTTACCAGCCAGGCAAACCCATGCCAAAGCACGATCTCCGTGCCGACCTGCTCGAACGAGGTTGATCGCTCCAAGCAGCCATACCAGCAGGCTCGCGCTCAACGACCAAAGCAGCTGCACCTGATCGGCCTTATACGCCTGCAGCGAGCCGAGGGAGTGACCTATGCCCCCTAAAATGAGCACCCATCCTAATACGCGGTCGAGCGTTCGCACGCTTGAGCTCCTTAAATGCGTCCTTTGTACCACAAGGTCGCGCGGGTCAAAACACTCGCGGGTGCCCAGCACGTACAGAGAGCGACACCTTGTATCATCGAAGACGGACGGAACACCGCCCCCGGCGAGCGATACAGCACGCCCACAGATAGGAAGTCTTTTGGCAGAGTTCAAAAATCCCACACAAGGCGGCGGGCAGGACAACAAGTCGCTCGTCACCATGATGCTCGTGATGGTGGCTGTCTTCTTCGGTCTCCAGTTCTACAAATCGAAGCACAACCCGCAGACAGCCTCACCCAACCCGCCGGTTGCGACGCAGACCGCCGCACAGACTGCACCGCTCGCCGCAGAGTACCCCAATGCAGGGCAGCCTGGCGCTCCTGCCGGACTCGGCCAAGCGGTGCCCGTGGTGCAGGCAAGCGCTGAATCAACCTCAATGCTTGAGAACGAGCTTGTTCGCATCACCTTCTCGAACAAGGGTGCGCAGGCTGTCTCCTGGCAGCTCAAGAACTATAAAGACAACTACAAGCAGCCGCTCGATCTCGTTCACGACCAGGCGGCCAAGCAGTTCGGGTACCCGTTGTCGGTGTACACCTATGACCCAGCGATGACCGCGATATTGAACTCGGCCCTGTTCGTTCCTTCAGCCGTGGGCAAGGTCGCCTCTCCGGGAACATTGACCTTCAAGTACAGCGGCAATGGTCTGGAGGCGACGAAGACCTTCCGCTTTGACGAGAGTTACCTGCTCCATGCCGATCTTCAGGTTACCCGCAACGGTGCGCCAGTCCGCGCACTGCTGGCATGGCCCGGCGGCTTCGGCGACCAGGAGGACGTCCGTTCCTACACAGCCGCGCAGGTCGACCTCTCGACGGCAAGCAAAGTCGAGCATCGTGACGTAAAGAAGGTGTCGGGCGGTGCGACAGACAACGCTCCCCTCGAGTGGGCTGGCGTAAGCGATCTCTACTTCGCTGCTATCTTCCTGCCGGACACGCCTGGCTCCGCCACGCTGGCCAGTCTCCATAATGAAATCGATGTCGCAAAAGCTGCTCGCAATAACGGTTTGGGCCAGGGTACGCCGTCTTCCTCCGCCAAACCGATGCTCGTTCCGATCCTGGGTGCGGCTGTAGGGAATATCTCCGGCCAGACCGCCATGCGGATCTATGCCGGACCAAAGGCGGCAAACATCCTCAAGGCCATTCATCCCGCTGGCACAAACGCCACGCTGGAGCCGCTGCTTGACTTTGGCTTCTTTGGACCGATCGGTAAGGTGCTGTTTTTCGCGCTGCAGTTCATTCAGACCCATTTCGCTTCGAACTGGGGATGGGCGATCGTTCTGCTGACGCTGATCATCAACTTCATCTTGTTGCCACTGCGCATTCAGACCATGAAGTCCGGCCTGAAGATGCAGCGCATTCAGCCGCAAATGGATACGATTAAGGCGAAGTACAAGAACCTGAAGGTGACCGACCCCAAGCGGAACGACATGAATGCCGAGATCATGCAGCTGCAAAAGGACAACGGCGTCAATATGTTTGGCGGCTGTATCCCGACGCTAATCCAGATGCCGCTGCTCTTTGCGTTCCTCTATATGCTGCCGAAGGTCGTCGAGTTGCGGCAGGCGCACTGGGCGTGGCTACCAGACCTTTCCTCAGCCGACCCATGGCACATCCTGCCCATTGTGATGGTCCTGAGCCAGTTCCTCGTGCAGTTTTACACGCCCTCACCCGGCGTCGATCCCCAGCAGCAGAAGATGATGGCCTTCATGATGCCTCTTTTCTCAGGCTACATCACCTGGAATTACGCCTCGGGTCTGGCGCTTTATTGGGCAGTGGGCAATCTGTTTGGCATCGCGACGCAGGCGGTCATGAACAAGACCTCCATCGGACGCGAAATGCGGGAGATCGCTGCAAGGCGGGCACGCCGCAAACTGGGGAACAGTGGCGGCAAGGTGATTCAGGCAAGACGCTAGGCTCTACGCACTTTGAACGCAAGCGTCCGGCAAACTTCGCTGTTGCCGGACGCTTTGTTTTACACCCTGCTTTTCCTTTCCATCGTCTCCAGCCTGTGTGTAAATGGCTCCTGCTAAATAGCTCATTCTGTTGTGAACAAGCCGGTTTTCAGGAGAGAGTCGCCCGTCTTCCTGTTAGCTTGAGCGATCCCCTGTGGAGAAGCGGAAGAAGCCGCATTCATTCGTACTGTTTTGGGATGACGATGCGCATGTCTCATCCTGCCGGTGAGGGATTTCTAAATCAAGGCACCGTCCTAAGCCGCCTGATAAGAAGACGTTAAGACTCTGTTCCACATTTCCAGCGACAACGACTACTCCTCCTAGTATTTGTTCTTCTCTTTCTCTTATCAGTAGGTACATTCGCGGCCGGGGGCAATGCAAAGCCAGGATCATTCCAGCAAAGCGTGACGGGGTGGTGTACTTCCCTGTGCACAGTTCCCGTCCTGTTTCCCACAAACGATTATGGTGCGCCAGCTTGGTTCGATCACTAGAATCGGAGGGAACGCATGGATGTGGATGGGAGTCGCGCGGGATGATACAGTCTCCCCAGCCCGTTTTGTGCCTAAGAGTAGGAACCAAGGAGATGAACGTGGCGATTGCGATCGAGGAGATGGGTATGGCGACGACGGCTGCAGCGACGGGCAATCTGGAGATCACCGTGTCACGGGCCGAGCTGCTGCGCGAGCTTACGGCGGCGCAGAGTGTCGTCGAGCGCAAGACGACCATCCCCATCCTGTCGAACTTCCTCTTCGAGGCGCAGGGCGAGACCCTGACTATTACCGCGACTGACCTCGACCAGGGGCTGCGGACAAGCTGCGCGGCGAAGGTGAAGAAGCCGGGTGCCTGCACGATCCCGGCACGCAAGCTGTTCGACTATATCAAGCTCCTGCCAGAGGGTGAGATTTCCATCAAGCTGATGGACAACCACTGGGTGCAGATTCGTGCCGGGCGATCGAATACAAAGATGGTTGGCATGGCGCGGGCGAACTTCCCGCAGGTGGCAGAGTGGCCTGAGACAGGAGCGGTCAAAATCTCTGTTCCTGCATTGAAGAACATGGTGGCCAAGACAATCTTCTCGATCTCAAACGAAGAGAGCCGGTATACGTTGAATGGTGCTCTGCTGGTACTGAAGGCGGAATCGATGGCCATGGTGGCGACCGACGGGCATCGGCTGGCTCATATCGAGAAGCTGGGTGAGATTCTCGACGGCATTTCAGGAGAAAAAAAGACTCTGATTCCGAAGAAGGCTTTGGCTGAACTCAACTCGCTGCTGGGTTCCACCGAGGCAGAGTCGATGGAGTTCGCCGACGACGAGTCGACGCTATTCTTCAAGGTAGGCGGACGGGTGTTGACCAGCCGCAAACTCACAGGGCAGTTTCCAAACTACGAGGCGGTGCTGCCGCGGGATAACAACAAGTTCGTCATCGTGCGAAGCGAAGAGCTGATGGCTTCAATCCAGCGTGTTGCGCAGTTCGCGGACGAGCGGAGTGGCGCGATCAAGATTCGTCTGGAGTCAAACGAGTTGAAGCTATCATCATCTTCTACCGACTCCGGCGAATCTGAAGACACCATCGAGACGCCGTACAACTACGATCCGCTGGTCGTGGGGTTCAACAGCCAGTACCTCATCGATTTTCTGAAAGCTATTGGGACACAGGGCGAGGTGCGTATGGAGTTCAAAGACGCGCAGTCAGCCGGCCAGATGCGCCCCGAAGATGGCAGCGAGGACGTACGCTACCGCTACATTCTGATGCCCATGCGTATCTGATCCATGCAAATCCCTATCGTGAAGAGCCCAGCCTTATGAGCTGGGCTCTTTTTGGTACTTCAGTGTGTTGTAACAGAGCGCTACGAAGTAACTTCTGGACAGCTGTTTCGTTATCTGTATAGGATGTGATCCTTACCGCGCTGCTTATGTGCGGTGCGACTACGGAAGCGGGAAGCGTACCTTATGAACGAGCGGCGAACGAAGATCGCGTTGGAACGGCTGGACGAGAGCAGAGAGCTTGTCTTCCGGGTGGAAGGAAAGCGATGGCTGAGGGCGCACACGACTGAGTTGCGGGTTGGCCAAGCCGGGCTTGTGGCGACAGGCGATCTGGGCGCTTACCAGCCTGGGGTTCTACGATTGACCTGGCACTCCATATCTGAACTGCATTACGGTCCCTCAGGGCGCGGTGCGATGGAAGGCCTGTATGCCTGTGAAGGTGATTGGTGTTCGCGCTGCGTGCTGCCTTGGATCTCCGAGGCACAGGCGGAGGAGACGATTGCCACGATCGCTGCGAGCTTTCCAAATCTCGCCATTCGTCCGGAGAGTGCCCTTGCGGTGGCTGTGGGTGAGATGTCTGCGCAGAAGGCGCTCGCCACTCGAGAATGGCTGCCCTGGTTGGGACGTCGCGGCGTGGCGGTAGCTGCTCCTTCAGGACGCGTTTAGCGCAGGCTCTCTACCGGCTTCAGGCACGCTGTTGGGTGAAGGCCCTGGCGCGGTTATGATGGAGAGATGGGTTTGCGGAACGCGTTACGCAGCAGCTTGTTGATCGTGGCAGTCATTGGTGTGGGTGGGAGCGCGCGAGCTCAGATCGGTATGTATGCCGCTCCGGCCTTCGTACGAGTCAGCAATTCCACTCCGGACCCCGGCATCTATGCTTTCCTTGGCGCAAATGCTACGTCCCGTTTGTTCTCGGGCGTGGAGCTGGGCGCGTTCGACCTGCTGGTGCACAGCGGACCACTCAACGCCGGAGTTGATCTACGCGCATCGATCCAAAAAGGTGCCAATGCGCACCTGAACGAGTTTCTGATCGGTGGACGCGTGCAGTACCACACACCTGGATCGAAGCTTGGGCCATATGCGGAGTTGCTGGGTGGGGTGGGTGGATCGCGTGCGGCGACTAACCCGATCTATAAGAGCAAAGCCGCATATGGCGGCTTCCTCGGACTCGACTACCAGGTGGCAAAGTATGTGGATATCCGCGCGATTGAAGTAGGCTACGGCTCTTTGTCCACCATCAGCACGGCTTCGGTGCAGGCGTCCGCCACGCAGCCAGGGTCTTCAAGACTGCTCCATTTCAGTGCCGGTCTTGTCTTTCGACTGCCCCAGCGCAACGCGCCTTAGATCACTGGAGCGTCGTTCTTCCGAATGGCGCTCAGCACATGCTCCACGGCCTCGCCTTTGAAGTGGGTCAGGTTGTGCACATCGGCAGCATGTTGTTCTATTTTCGGCAGCATTTCCTCTTCGCTCGGCCCTTCCAGGTGCCATTCACAGTCATAGCCTACGTCTTTGCAGCTGAAGTGCTTGGTCGCCATATGTTTCTCCCTCCATAGTGGGATGCGGCAGACGGCCTGAGTGTGCCTGCCCCGCTGATTTACCCTTACGGTACTGCATGGTGAGGCGGTTCACGATGATGGGAGAGAAACGGCGTGGCGTCACGCTCGAGAGTGTGGTGCTGGCGTGTGTCTGTACGGGATACGTTACCTGGGTCTTGTCGCTGCCGGTTTTTCCTACCCAAGATGGTCCGATGCACTTGTACTACGCGCACGTCATGTTGGCGTTGTTCGGTCATGGGCCACAGGTGTACGGACACTTCTACCGGATCAAGCATTTGCTGCCCCCTTACTCGGCCTACTACTACCTGCTGATCGGTTTGTCGCGGGTTGTTCCGCTACTGTTGGCGGATAAGCTGGTGATTTGCGGCTATCTGGTTTCCTTCGTCTATGGGTTCCGCTACCTGGCTCGGGCAGTAGGGCCAGCGGCCGACCAGGCAAGTTTGCTGGCAACGTTACTGGTGTTGAATTGGCCGCTCGGGATGGGTTTCGTAAACTTCTGCCTTGGGGTGTCTCTGGCGTTATGGACGCTCGGCGTATGGCTGCGCACCGTAGGACAGCCGGGCATCGCTGGCAAAGTGCTGTTTGTGGCC
The DNA here is from genome assembly GCA_965215415.1 of Acidobacteriaceae bacterium. Classification (GTDB taxonomy): domain Bacteria; phylum Acidobacteriota; class Terriglobia; order Terriglobales; family Acidobacteriaceae; genus Edaphobacter. The sequence continues at coordinate 506,106 of CBDCDQ010000009.1, forward strand.
ATGTGCGTGGGCTTGGTGTTAGTGCACCCCGTGCCATTGCTGGCGGTGCTCGGGTACTGCACGCTCGACCTCATTGTGTGCGCCTTCCGGCAGGAGGGACTTCCCAAGAGTGTCAGAGGAAGAGATGTGCTCACCCTTGGACTGGGCGCGCTCACACTGGGTTACCTGAAGTTGTTTACCATCGCCCACGCAACGCAGCAGATGATCGCCAATACAGATTCGCCGCAACGACGCCTGGTGCGCGATTGTCTGATGTATGCGCGCGGACAGCGCTTGAGCTTCTTTAGCGAGTTCTTCCATCATGCGACTGCAACCACGCGTATCTACCATCTCCTGCTGGTGGCCATCGTTCCGCTTGGATTGACGCTGGCATTTCTGCGAAAACCTCAGACGGACCAGCGAAGATCGTTATGGTTCTGGCTGGCTCTCGGGATGATTGTCACCCTGCCGTTTGTACCGCACGATCTCAACGCATCCCACTATTTTGCAGATCGCTTGCCCATACTGCTGTGGGTGGCCGCACTCCTTGCAATGAGCACTTACCAACGTTTCGGCCCGATCGGCAGGGGGGGTGTTGCTCTGGCTGCGGTCGTGGGCGCTGGCGCACTTCTGTGGTCGACCGACAGCGTTATTCGGCCAGCCGCGCGTATGATGGCGCGCCTGGAGTCGCAACCGGTGGAGCACGTGGGCCTGGTAGGGATTGCGGTGGGCGACTGGACAACTCCGCCGTTAGTCTCCACCGGGCTGACCTTCAACCCGTACCTCTGGGCCGGAGTCCATTACTTCCGCCACAATGACGCAGTGCTTTACAACACGCCCTGGCTCGATCTGACGGTGATTCCGCTCGGGGCGCGGGAGGGATTAGCCACAGGAGTATTTTCGGCGAACGCCATCGAGGATGTCCCGTTGATGCGAAGTGCGCTCGGTGATCTCGAGCTGCGAGCGAAGGCGATGCAACAGGTCCGGTTTGCGTTTGTCAACCACTTCGATCATCCGGGTGTGAAGATCATCGATCCACTCCTTGATGGTTGGCAGTGCGCAGGTTCACAGCCGTGGTACGCCGTGTGTCAGCCGCTGGGTGCAACGCGGTAGACCTTCGCTATTGCCGAAGCTCCACCTCGGTTGCGCCCTGCCCCCCTTGATTGTGAGCGGGCTCGGCAATAGTGGTCACATGAGGATGCGCGCGGAGTAGCTCGCGAAGAGTTCGCCGGAGGATGCCCATGCCCGTGCCGTGAACGACCCGGATGCGGGGCAGACCGGCCAAAAACGCGCGATCGAGGAAACGCTCCACCTCTTCGGCAGCCTCGTCGGCGGTACGGCCGATGACGTTGATCTCGGATGGCATGGAGTCGCTGTCGGTGGAGGTAGACGTCTGAACAGTGATGCCACCGCGACGGCGCGCGGCTTCAAGCGGAGTAATTGCTCTAACGGTTTCGACGGAAACGATGTCGGAACGGTCGACGCGCATCTTCATAGGGCCAATGGAGACCTCAAAGGTCTTGAGATCAAGAATGCGCTCAACGCGGGTTTGCCGGTTGAGAGACTTCAAGTAGACGAGGTCACCGGGTTTGATGACCGGCGGCACTGCTGGCTGAGGCTGAAGACCAGGCTTGTCAGATCGATCAGCTCGGCTGTTGTGGGCGACGACGGTCGAGTTGAACTGCTCTGAAAACTCACGCTTCGCTCGCGACATTCTTGATGCGGCATCGCGGGCGATCTTCTGCGAGACCGTCTTGTCACCGATGGCTTTGACTGTTTCACGCAGCTGCGACTCGACTTCGGTGATGACTGCTTGAAGCTTTCCTTCCAGCTCCTTGGTTCTGGCTTTCTGTTCCTCACGCCCTTCGATCTCCAGACGCGCCTTCTCGCGGGAGAGCTCGCGTTCCCGGACCTGGAGGGCTTCACGTTCTGCGGCTGCTGCAGTGAGCTGGTCGTGAAGCTGATCAAGGAAGGCAGCGATGTCGGCAGTCTGGGTGGTGAGCTGAGCGCGGGCCCTCGCGACGATGCTTGCATCAAGGCCAAGCCGCTCAGCAATGTTGAGGCCGGCAGAGGCTCCGGGTACGCCTAGACGGAGCTGGTAAGTGGGCGAGAGCGTCGTTTGATCGAAGCCCACGGCGGCGTTGAGCACCCCCGAACGTGTGGAGGCGTACACCTTCAACGAAGTAAGGTGCGTAGTGATGGCAGTCCAGCAGCCGAGCGTGAGGAAGTGCGAAGCTACAGCAACGGCGAGGGCCGCGCCTTCTTCTGGATCGGTTGCAGAACCGAGCTCGTCCAGCAGAACGAGCGCCTCGGGTGTAGCCAGACGGGAGATACGATCTACGTTGACGACATGGGCAGAGAACGAGGATAGGTTGCGCTCGATGGACTGAGCGTCGCCGATGTCTGCGTAGATTGCTACGAAGAGAGGGAGGACGGCGGATTCGGCGGGGACGGGAATGCCGGACTGTGCCATGAGGGCAAGCAGCCCCAACGTCTTGAGGGACACAGTTTTTCCGCCAGTGTTGGGGCCGGATACGATGAGCTGTCTGGTATCCGGCGGAAGGGTGATGGTGAGGGGCGTCGGTGTTCTGCCTTCTTCCTCGGCTCTCATGCGCAGTTCGAGGAGGGGGTGGCGAGCCGCGACGAGCGAGAGAAAAGACGGTGTAGCCCACGTCTCAGAGGCGGAACGGGGCGCAGCCAACCCTTCGCCGGTCACCGAGAAAATCGGGCGGGTGCAGTGGAGTTCGGCTGCAAAGCGGGCGCGAGCGGCGTGAGATTCGACTTCGGCAAGGATGGCGCATCCAAGCAGCAGAGCGGGTGCCTGGTCGCCGAGAGCACGGGTTAACGCTACGAGGATACGATGGATTTCGGCTTGCTCTTCATCAAGCAGTCGAACGAGTTCGTTGTTCTGCTCAATCGTTTCGAGTGGTTCAATGAAGACCGTCTGCCCGGAGGAGCTGCTGGCGTGGACGACTCCGGGGATGCGACGCTTGAACTCCGCCTTGATCGGAATCACGAAGCGGTCGCCACGGATGGTGATCAGTGCATCGACCGATTGAGTGCTTCCTTCGTCGCGGAGGCGGCTGGCAGCGCGGCGCAGGCTTTCTTCAATCGCGCGATGCTGCCGCTCCATGGCCCGGCGCAAGCGCCGAAGTTCCGGACTGGCGTCATCCGCGAGCGTTCCGTCGGGCTCAATCTTGCCCCGCAGGGTGCGTAGGAGCGATGCCAGATCATGGGCCAGGAGCGGTTCGGAAAGAGCGAGGATGCTCGGCCAGGTGTACCGGGTTTGGCCTGGATCGGGGTCGATCGTGTTGCGCCAGGCGGCAACGCGCTCGGCCACGGTCAGGAGGCTGGCAATTTCAAGGCCCTCAAGTGCCGTGCCTTCAATGCGCGCTTTCTCGAGCAGCGTGGAAGGATTGAAGAGCCCGTGAAACGTGAAGGAACCCCCAGCCGTGAAGAAAGTTTGGAGCTCGGCGGTGCGGGTATGCTGTGCGTCGAGCCAGCTGCGATCGGCAGTCGGTTCAAGCGCAAGAGTCCAGGCGCGGCCCAGGGGCGAGTTGGTCTTTGCGGCGATATGTTCGCGGAGACGTGACCACTCCAGAGCGGCGGCACTGGACTCAGATAACGGATGAGGAATCGCAGGAAGCACAACTTCAGTTTACGGCTTTCTGCAACTTGAATCTTTGCCGGACGACAGCCTTCTAACAGCTGACGGAGGACGTGATGGAGATCGGTATTGATAGCTTCGCGGCAGTGAGTGCGGATCGCGCGGTAAGCCCAGCCGAGCGGATGCACGACCTGATCGACGAGATGGTGCTGGCCGACCAGGTGGGCCTGGACAACTTCGGCATTGGCGAGCATCACCGCGCCGAGTTTCTGGACTCCGCTCCGGCGATCATCCTTGCAACGGCGGCGGGCCGGACCAGGCGCATCCGCCTGTCGAGCGCGGTTACGGTGCTCAGCGCGGCAGACCCCGTACGCGTTTTCCAGGAGTTTGCGACCCTTGATCTGCTCTCAGACGGACGTGCGGAGATCGTCGCCGGCCGCGGCTCGTTTGTGGAGGCCTATCCGCTGTTTGGTCTCGCCCTTGAGGACTACGACGACCTCTTTGCGGAGAAGCTGGAACTACTGTTGCAGCTGCGCGAAGAAGTAACGGTCAACTGGTCCGGGCGTTTTCGTGCGCCACTCACAGGACAAAGCGTCTACCCCCGTCCTGTGCAGACGAAGCTGCCCATCTGGTTAGGCGTGGGTGGAACTCCCGCATCGTTCGTCCGTGCCGGTACGATGGGGCTGCCTTTGATGGTGGCCATCATAGGCGGAGAACATAAGCGCTTCCGTCCGCTGATCGATCTCTACCGCGAAGCAGGAAGGCGTGCAGGCCACGCTCCCGAGACGCTGAAGCTGGGTATCCACTCTCTCGCGTTTCCTGGCAAAACAGACGAGTGGGCGGCAAACAACTATTTTCCAGGTTACAAGAAGATGTTTACCGAGATTGGCAAGGAGCGCGGTTGGCCGCCGGTGACACGAGGCCAGTTCGAGGCTCTGCGCGGTCCAACTGGCGCGCTCCTTGTGGGCGATGCGGCAAACGTCGCCGAGAAGGTCCTGCGAGTGAACGAGGCCCTCGGCGGTGTCGATCGCTTCAGTTTTCAGATGACCAGCCCCCTGATTCCACATGGCGTCATGATGGAAGCCATTGAAGTGCTGGGCGGCTCCGTCGCGCCGTTAGTGCGCGAGGCACTAGCAACCGCCTGACCAAGCCCGCAAATGCTCATAGCCACCAGCATCATTCTCCTGGTCTCACGAGCTTCAAAAATCGTAGCGGAGCGAGAACTGCATACGCCGCGGCTGTGTAAGCGTAGGGGAGCTGGTCGACCCTAAATTGCCCTGGGTCAGTTGAGCACCGATCTGGAAGGGATCAAAGCGTGTTGAGTTGGTCACGTTGTAGACCTCCCACGCGAACTTAAGGCGGCCGTACTCGTGGAGTGCCCAAGCTTTCGAGAGGCCGGAGTCTAGGCCGAAGTAGCCGTCACCCCGGAAGTTGTTGCGTTGGCCTGCTTCGCCAGGGTAAGGGAGGCGCACAGGCGCCCCGGTCGACACGCCATTGTTGATAGCGCTCGCGTCGTTGAAGTAGAGTACGTTCCCTGCTGCGTCAAAGTGTTTATGAGCGCGTAAGGCAGGGTCAACCACAATACCGTAAGCAGGAATCTGCCAATTGGTGGTGTATCCGGGTTCCTGTAGCGAGAAGGGCAAGCCGCTCGTTGTGCGGAAGATGCCGGAAGACTGCCAACCTCCTATAAGAGCTTCCACAAGATGGTTGCTTGCTCCTAAGGAGTGAAAGTCCCTTCCGAAAGGAAGTTGATAGAGCCAGTCAATCGTCAGCAGACTGCGGGTATCGAAATCAGAGACGGCGCGGTTAAGGTAGGGCTTCCAGCTATTTTGGATCTCACTTGAAGCCAGTGCAACGCCATTCGAAAACTCGGAGGTGCGCTCGGCATCGGAGCCCCAGTCAATTGACTTTGAGAACGTGTAGTTGACGTCAAATTGAAGGCCATGACTGAAAGGATGACGCAGGGTGAACTCGGCTGCGTTGTAGTAGCTCTTCCCGATGGTCGAGAGAGCATAGAGCGAGGCGAACTGATTCTGCCAAAAACGAGGCTGGTGACCTGCCGCACAATAGTTGAGGCTTGGTAGATTGCAGTAAAAGTCAATATCCGCGAGGGAGGTCGTAGCACCTAGTGTGCCACGGTAGGGAGCCCACTCGAGATCGTAAATAGCCTGCGTTGCTGATTCGCCTGCGTACTCCTGATTGGCCATGTAAGGGAACAGGTGCTCGAAGTATGCAAGTGCTGGTACAGTTGCCGCGGTCCCACCATTCTGGTCGACCAACTTTGAAAGAATGGTGCCGTTGGTATAGTAATCACCGCCGCCCTGAGGATCGACAAAGTCGGTCGGCTCGGCCAGGTCGAGGCTTTGCAGCAGGTGCTGACCGTAGCGACCAACGTAGGCAAGCTCAAAGGTGAACCCACCGGGAAACTCATGTTGGATGGAAAGATCGTATGCCTCTGTATAGGGAGTTTTAAGTTTGCTGTCAATTCCCCATGTGATCGCGAAATCAGTCGTACTGGTCGTCAGGGGCGTAAAGGGAAAGCCAACGTTCGCCGGAAAGCCGCCGTTGTTGAAGGGAAGGCTGTGGCGTCCGGTGAACCGGGATGAGGTCTCGTAACCCGCTACTCCTGCAGGGTTCGTGACAGAGTTGGAAAGGCCAAAGGCACCATTTTGATCAAAGGTGTTGATCAATCCCTGACCATAGTGATCATAATAGATGCCCGCTCCCGCACGGATGGACGTTCGACTGTCTGGCGAGAATGCTAGGGCTAAACGCGGCGCGATGTTGTTCTTGGCTTTAGGCCAGAAGCCTGGCCTGCCGTACGTGGGCCCACTTGGAGCGAAAGCCAGGTTAGGTTCGTAGATCTCTCCCTGTATCGCAGCGGCTTCACGCTGAGTAAACCAGGCATGGGTATCGATAGTCGGGGTGACCTGCTGGCCGGAGGTCTCGTAAGGAGTCTGAAGAATCGTCCAACGCGCACCGGCGGTCAGGGTAAGATTGGTACGGATGCGCCATTGATCCTGAACATACCCTTCGTACTCGTTGGCCTTGAAGTGACGTACAAGGGCTGCACCGTCTGCGAGCAGCGTTCCGGTCGTAGCGGTATCCACATGGTAATTGGAAACATCCATCACCGAAGGCACCGTTCCCACGAGATTGGCGTAAGCAATTTGATAAGAATTGCCAAAGCCTCCATCAACGGGAGCCAGGCCTATTGACTCTGGCTTGGGTGGGTTGCCAGCAAGCCAGTACGGGTTGGATGATGCCGAACTGAAGGAGTTGGCAGTAGAGTTGCGGTTTTGATGAACAAGGCGCCAGTTTCCTCCGAGTTGGATGGTGTGATTGCCACTCGAAACGCTGAAGTTATCAACAAGGTTGTTCGTAGGAACGTTCACAGTGGTGTTTCGTGTCTGGGCTGTGGGCGTATCTAAAAAGCGAAACGTGACGTAGTCGCCAGAGCCGATGCCTATATTGCTGTACCCCTGCCGAATGTATCCATAGCGAATGTCGTTGACAATCTTGGAGGACACTGTCCATGTGTCGCCGAAGGTCATACCTTTAGTGTTGTCGATTAGAACAAAAGAGGGACCTTGTCCGGGGAACTGTTCGACGCCTGCTGTAACGTCTTTCTGTAAGTTGCCACGTGCGAAGAGGCGATGCCTGCTGGCCGGAATGTAATCGAGGCGAACAATGCTGGTGTTGAGGGAGCGAGGATTTGGGCTTGAGAAGGTGTAGGAACCAGAATTGACGCCGCCGTCGCCAAGGCTGTTTCCATTAGCCGTGGGCAGCGACCGCAAATAGTTAAGTGCGCTCGGGTTGACGCCAGGACCAAAGGGGTAAGCAGGGGTATTGCAGACCTGACATCCGGCGTCCAACGCGGAGAGCTGCGTCGGCGAGATGGTGGCGGTCGAGCCATCCACAGCCTGATATTGAACGACACCTTGCTGATAGCTCGCGGTCGGCGTGATGCGGGTGACGGTCTGGCTTTCGGCGAGGCGCTCGCCCTCATAGTTACTAAAGAAGAACAGCTTGTCTTTGAGAACTGGACCGCCGAGATCGCCGCCGAAGATGTTGCGAATGAGCTTGGGAGGGCGGTTATCAAGGCCGCTGGCGAGTTGACCCTGCTTGTTGAAGTAGTCGTTCGCAACGGTGTTCGAGGGGCGAAAATACTCGTACGCCGCTCCGTGGAACTTGTTGGTCCCAGACTTGGTAACCAGCGAAATCTGTGCGCCAGAGGATCGCCCTGAATCGGCGTTGGCTCCCCCGGTCACAACGCGAAACTCCTCGACCGAATCCTGAGTTTCCCGCAGCACGCCGGTAAATGCCAGGCCGCGCACTTGATCATTATCGTCAACGCCATCCAGCGTAACGTTGCCCTGATCAGACCGGCCACCGTTGACCGTGCCGCTTCGCGAGTCCTGTAGAGCCGGGTTGGGATTGGTGTTAGGAATGAAAAGAACGCCAGGCTGAAGCGAAAGCAGGTCTGGGACGTTGCGCGTTTCGCTTGGAAGAGCCTGTATCGTTTGATTGTTTGTGGAGCTGCCAAGAGTCGCGTCCGTGACATTGAGCGTCTGGGCCGCGGCCGATACATCGACCACTTCGTTCGAAGCTTGTATGGTGAGGACGAAGTCGACGTTGGCGGGCTGGTTGACAAGGAGCTCGGCGGTCTTCGTCTGCGGGCTGAAGCCGGACGAGGTGACGGTGATGGCGTATTTTGCGGGCGGAATTTGGAGCAGTTGGTAATCGCCGCTCGATTTTGAGACAGCTGTGAACAGCTGTCCGGATGCAGCATCCTTAAGGATAATGTCAGCACCAGCAATGACGGCGCCTTGCGGGTCTCTCACCACGCCGCGGAGCGACGTGTTAGCGCTCTGTGCCGCGGAGCAGGTGCAAAGAACAGCCAGCAGAGAAGGTAAGACGAAACGGGTGAAGCGGAGCAAGCGGGACATAAACGTCTCCAATTAGGGGCGGCGCACGCCAGCTTTTGCTGTCAGCCTGCTGGGTGTCTTCGAATACCAGCCGTCAGAAGGTGTGCGATGTCATCCTGTTTACAAGAGAGCGGATGAAAATGCAAGCAGATCCTGTGCAAGCTTACAGTAGGGTCCAGTGCGAGATCCCACTAACTTCGATGGATACACGTAGCTACCCTAACGTGAAGTATTCGGCGCCTGCTCCATAGACAACCTCCTTCATTGAGCTGTAGCTCTTTAGCCTCACCTGATTTATTCCAAATAGCGTAGATATCTACAGCTGCTAGTGTTTTCAAGTGGCATCCGTTATGAGGGGGCAGCCAACGCAAGTGGTGAATACCGCATTCCCAACCTGCCGGCCGGACTCTACGATGTTATGACCATATCGGCCGGCTTTACAAGTGGCGTTCTCAAGGGCGTCAATGTCGATGCTAACAAGATTCAAACTCAGGACGCCGTGCTGACTCCCGGCTCCTCGACAAGCGTGGAAGTGACGAGCGAAGCAAACGTCTCGATTGATACGACCACTTCTCAACTTCAAGCAACCTTTCAAATGACCGAGATTCAGGATCTTCCGTCTGCCACGGTAGGTCTTGGCGTCTTGAACCTTGCGCTTCTCGACCCGGGTGTAGCAACTTCTGGCGGCTTAGGAGCAGGAACAGGACCTTCCGTAAGTGGACAACGTCCGCGCAACAACAACTTCACAATCGAAGGAATTGACAACAACTCAAAGAGCGTCACGGGGCCGCTGCTGTACGTGCCAAACGATGCGGTTGGACAGTTTACCGTGCTCCAAAATATATTTTCCCCGGAGTACGGCCACTCCACTGGTGGCCAGTTCAATCAGTTGATCGTTTCCGGCACCAATCGAATACATGGCCGGTTTTATGAGTACTTCCAAAACCGCAAACTCAACGCAGTTGACGCCCAGCAGGCTATTGGCAACGTGGCAAGCGGAGTCGCAGCTGGATTCAAACCACGTTTCGACTTTAACCGGTATGGCGGTCAGCTCGGTGGCCCGCTTGTCAGGAACAAGCTTTTTCTCTTTTCCAATTTCGAGCGACAAACCACCGGTCAGGCGGGTTCCTCGTCCGCATTCTGCGCTCCCACAGCGGCGGGTCTGGCGGCCTTAAAGGCAATCCCAGGCTTGTCAGCAAACAACTTGGCGGTGTACGCGCAGTACACGCCGAGCGCCAGCAGTCAAGCCTCCTCCTCAGATGCGAACTGCAATCCTTCTGTAGTTGTAGGAGACGCAAACGTTCCAACGGGAGACGTGAGTTTACCGCTGGGCTCGTTTTCTAATTTTTATTACTCGACCAGCAGTGCCGACTACACACTCTCGCCCAAGGACAATCTTCGGGTGCGGTATGTATATAACCGGTTGGACGGACAGGACACCAACGCCACGTTCCCGAGCTTCTACACTACCGCGCCCAACAGGTACCATCTTGCCGCGATTAACGAGATCCACACTTTCTCACCTGCGCTGAGCAATGAGTTTCGCATTGGCTTCAACCGTTATTACAACACTACCTCAGTCACCGCGATTTTCCCGGGCCTAGCGCAGTTTCCCAATCTTGTATTCGACGATTTAGGCGGAGTGAACCTTGGGCCGGACCCAAACGCGCCTCAGGGGACCATCGAGAACTTGTACCAAGCGGTTGAATCGCTTACCTGGATCAAAGGCAATCACACGCTGAAGTTTGGCGTTGAAGGCCGGAAGGCGATTGCTCCGCAGCTCTTTGTACAACGTCTTCGCGGCGATTATGAATACAGCACGCTTGGAACCTACCTTACGGACGATAGTCCAGACGTCTTCGGCCAGCGTAATGCGACGCCTCCAGGCGTGAGTCCGACCTTTTACGGCGATCAGACGAACGTCTACGCTTATGCAAATGACGATTACCGGGTCACTCCGCAGCTGACATTTAATGTAGGCCTTCGGTATGAGTTCACGTCGGTGCCGGCGGGGGAGAAGCTACAGTCCCTCAATTCGTTGGCCAGCGTACCTGGATTGCTCGTCTTCAACAAGCCGACTCCACAACGGACCAACTTTGCGCCTCGTGTCGGCTTCGCCTACGCACCCAACGCAGACACTTCGATACGAGCTGGCTTCGGAATTGGATACGATGTCCTCTACGACAACATCGGAACCACGACTGCGCCGCCTCAGTTCCAAACAACGGTGAACGTGGACACAACGGTTTCTAGCCCCAATTTCCTTGCTTCAGGCGGTCTCCCGCAAAATACCGTCTTCAGTACACTGGATCAACAACGAGCAGCCACCTCGTCCTACATTCCCAACCAGACCCTTCCGTATTCCGAGCAATGGACATTGAGCTTGGAGCATGTGTTCGCAAAGAACTACACGGCTGAAGTGCGATACGTCGGAACGCGCGGGGTGCACCTCGATCTGCAAGATAGAATCAACGTCCAAGCTCGTGTCAATGCGTCCAACTCGCTACCTACTTCGTTCTCAGGACCAACTGCGGGCGGCATCACGACATTGGCCAACATCTTGGCGGCTACACCGTCGAACATCATTCCCGCCTACAAGCAGGCGGGCTTCACCAGCCAAATCGTGGGCGATGTGCCGTATGGTGGGTCGAATTACAACGGTCTGCAAACACAGTTGACCAGGCGGTTTCAGCACGGACTGCTTTTCAACCTGGCCTACACCTATAGCAAAACGATGGACGACTCAACGGCAGACTTCAACACGACGGCGCTTACCCCGCGGCGGGTGCAGGACTTTCAAAACATCAGGGCGGACTACGCTAGGTCGGCTTTGGATCGCACGCACCGGTTGACCATCGAGACCATCTACGATCTTCCGTTCTTCAAGAATTCTAATTTCTTGTTAAAGAATCTGCTTGGAAACTGGGAGGTGGTGCCGGTTTATACGTTACAGTCTCCTGAGTACACCACGGTGCAGAGTGCGATTGATTCTAACGAGAATGGGGATTCTGCATCAGATCGCGTCATCGTAAACCCGAATGGCGTCAAAGGCACAGGCACTGCGGTGACGCCAGTTGTAGATCCTTCCCTTCAGGCAGCGTGTGGCAAGAACCGGAAGTATAACGCTGCGAACGGTAACGGTGGCTCACAGTACACCGCGTGTGCAGCGGACACCATCGCCTACGCGGCGGGAGTGATCACGTTGGGTGCAACACCTGCGGCAAACGTGTTTACTCCGTCGAACGCGTATTATGTTCAGGCTGGTCTGGGCGTGCTTCCAACGTTGAGCCGGAACACTTTGCCTACGGGACGGACCAACCAAATCGATCTGAGTGCGTATAAACGGATAACCTTCTTCAACCGCTACAGTATCGAGTTCGGCGCACAGGCACTAAACGTCCTGAACCATTCCCAATACCTGCCGGGATCTACGAATCAAGTAGACTCTATTGGTTCTGCGGCCGCGACAACCCGGTTATTTGATCAGGTGAACTCTGGGAAGTTCAACCACAAGGAACTGGTTTTCTCCAATAACCCACGTGCGATGCAGTTGTCTGTAAAAATTACTTTCTAGAGGGCGTTCATCGCCGATAAAGCCCTCCCCTAGGGAGGGCTTTGCCGTGTTTTGTGGCCGGAATGGTAAGGATGGCCGGCCAAGATGGTGAGTGCGCGGTACACCTGTTCAGCGAGAACGAGGCGTGCGAGTTCGTGGGGGAGCGTGATGCGCCCGAAGGAGACAAGGAGGTTCGCTTGCCTGCGTGCCAAGTCGCTCCAACCGTCCGCCGGTCCAACAGCGAGGATCAGGTTCTGAGTGCTTGTATCGCGAAACCGGGCAATGTGTCCGGCAAAGTCGACTGACGAGAGCATTTCGCCCTCGCCATCACAGAGGATGAGCCTTGGCGGCACACGGCCGACTGAGCGGGCGACACGTTCCAGGAAGGCAGCTTCGGATGCGAAGGTCTGTAACACCATGGGTACATAGCGCCCGGAACGGAGGATGTAATCATCGACGGCAATGTCGATCGCACTGCGATTTGCTTTGCTCGTCCTTGTAGTGAGAGACGCGATCGTGAGCTTCATGCAGAGCGCTGGGCGCGTCGAAACACCTTATTCGTTCTGAGGTGCTTCGACGACAGTCTTAGGGGACTTCTTCTGAACAGAAGACTTTGAGGATGCCTTCTTTGCGGTCTTCTTCGTCGTGGACTTCTCCGCAGCTACCTTTTTGATCGCAGCCGGCTTGGCACGCGCTTCGGCGATCCGCTCCTTGACCGTGGCGTTCAGGTCCGCGATCGACAGCGTTGTGGCAGATTTCCGCAGGCGTTCGAGGCCATAAAAAGCGCGCTTCTCAGCCGAAAAGACGTGAACGATGAAGTCAACATAATCCATCAAGATCCACTCGCCCTGTCGGCGGCCTTCGACGGAGTTGGGGTAGGTGCCGAAGTCGCGCTTCAGGCGCAGCTCGATCTCGTCTGTGATTGCAACGTTCTGCCGGTCGTTGGTTCCATTGCAGATGAGGAAGAAGTCGGTCAGTCCGCTCTCGGCTGGGTCGAGCGCAAGGATGCGGATGTCTTCGGCCTTTTTGTCCTCGCACGCGGCTACGGCGGCGGCGAGAAGCTGGCTGGATTGTAGGGACGGCATGAAGCTCCTTCAGGTTCTATGGTACAGCGTCAACTCTCGAACGTTGTGGAGACGGAGGGATGGTAGAGGCCGTGCTGCGCGATGTAGGCGGCGACAAGGTCGGGGATCAGGTCGAGGCAGGGATCGCCGTGCTGCAGGCGGTGGCGGAGTTCAGTGGCAGAAACGTCTTCGTGGACGCCCAGAACGTGATGAACCCGGCCTTGCTGCTCTGGGTTGAAGTGCGCGAGAGCTGCGCGATCAAGGATGTAGCCGGGACGAGAGACGACGATCCATTGGGCGAGCTCAAAAAGCCGTGCTGGTTCACGCCATCGCGGTATTGTGAGGAAAGAATCCACCCCTACGATGGAAAACAGAGTGGCACCTGAAAATTGCCTGCTGAGTTGGGTAAGGACATCGACGGTGTAGTTGGGTAGACCGTCTGCGCGAGGAGCATCAAGGTCTGAGGCGAACAGTGATGGGCACTTGTTCTGCGCCAGAGCGGACGATGCCGCGGCACAACCGAGCGCAGTCATAGTGAGGCGGTGGTGAAAGGGTGCGGCGGAGCGGGATGGTTTGAGTGGCTGACGCCCTGTCGGAGCCAGGAGAATTGTATCGAGTTCAAGTTGTCGAGCGGCAGCGGTCGCCACGGCAAGATGGCCGCTATGAATAGGATCGAACGTTCCGCCGAAGAAAGCGAGGCGCATCGATCGATTGTAGGCTCAATGGTCGGACCGGTAGACCGTGTACCTTCAATCGTGATTGTGCATCCTACAACCGCCAAGCAGAATGTCAATCGCCATGCTGCAACGCAGGAAGCCTTTGTGAATTGCATATAAACGTGCCATCCAAAGATGAAGGAGGCGCGTAGAGAGGTCAGAAGAAGCCGACGATCGGAGCCAATAAGCGGGCTCCAAGATACGGCGGTTGAAGATTGTGACGAAACCTAAACGGATGCGCAGTCACTCAATAGAGGCTGTGCGTCGAGTGCAAATAGCTACAGGTTCACAGGAGAAGTACATGAAGAACATGGAGAATGAGGTAAAGCAGCCTTTGGTGAGCACGGACCGCCGTAATTTTCTTCGCGGAGCGGGCTTCAGCGGGCTTGCGTTGGCTGGCACTGCGGTATTGGGTGAAAAGGCTTTCGCTCAGACAACGGACGCTGCGACAGTTTCGGCTGGCTTCACGGCGACTGACGTCGAGGTTTTCAACTTCGCGCTCAACCTTGAGTATCTGGAGGCCGAGTTTTACACACGAGCGACCACCGGTCTGACGCTGAGCGAGTCCGGCATAAAGGTTAAGGGCGTCGGCAACGCCGGACCCACCATCGGCGGCCATCAGGTCGATTTCAGCGGCGACTTTTCCGGCCGTCTGACGAAGATCGCCAAGCAGATCACCAAAGACGAGCAAACACATGTCAAGCTGCTCCAGAAGCTATTGGGGCCACTGGCAATCGCCAAGCCAGCGATCAACCTGGATGCCATTGACGGATACTCGAGTTTCAAAGCGTTCCTAAACCTTGCTCGCGACTTCGAAGATGTGGGCGTGTCGGCGTACGGCGGTGCGGCGGGCCTGCTAAGCACGGCCGGTCTCAGCTACGGTGCACGAATTGCCTTGGTTGAGGCGTATCACGCAAGCAGCCTGCGGTTGCTGGTCGCCGAGAATGGTGTGAAGTCGGCTGCCGTGGACGCGCTTGATGTGCCGCCGCCTCCGGACGGTAACTTCTACTTCACGGTCGACAGCGACGCTTTGGCCATCGTTCGAACGCCGAGCCAGGTCTTATCCATCGTGTACGCCAACGCCACACCCGGTGCCAACTATGGCGGGTTCTTCCCGCGAGGCGTCAACGGAGCGATCACAACGGTTTAATCCACACAGGCGGTTTTACACAAAGCCACCCTCCTGACACACATAGGAGGGTGGCTTCTTCGTGGAAATGACAATCTAAGTCACTCGCTTTCGTATCAAGATTGTTCTCATCGTTCTAATTGCTCACCGATCTCGTGTAGCACTCCTCCGGGGAGAGGTGACGTTGTTCATACGAGAAAGATCCCTGCAAAGTGTCTCTTAATGATGCAGTCTCTGCCTGCTTTGCAATGGGCTTAAACCCTTCGGGCTGGTGCTACCGGGATGAGTTCCCGGCACCTCCCGTCACAGGTAAGGACGAACGTTCCTGCATACACTTCATTGAGATTGCTGGAACGAACTCACCCCGGGAGAGTTCCAGACGGTGACTGCCTGCTTCCAGAAGACGCTCCCACCAAGCCCATTGTGCAGATCCGGGGCTGGAAACATCGCCTCGCGGACCCGCCCGGTACACTGAGGAGATGATGACGGCCTCTGCTGAAGGTGATCCATCCGGACCCATGAGTCTTCGGCGTCAGCTACGTTTCGCAGATCTTGTTCTGTATGGCATCATTCTGATTCAACCGACGGCTCCCATGCCCGTCTTTGGGGTGATCTATGAGGAATCGCATGGTCATGTAGTCGCCGCCCTTCTGCTCGCGATGGTCGCCATGCTGTTTACCTCAATGAGTTATGGCCGCATGGCGAGCGCTTATCCCCAGGGTGGCTCGGCTTTCCTTTACGTCGGAAAGGAAATTCATCCCAGCCTCGGGTACATCACAGGCTGGTGCCTGATTATGGACTACGTCCTGAATCCGCTGATCTGCGTGATCTGGTGCAGCCGAGCGGCTATGAACTTCGTTCCCGGCGTGCCCTATATCGCCTTCGTGGTGTTCTTCGCAATCTTCTTTACAGCGTTGAACTGTAATGGCGTCGAAACCTCCGCGCGCATCAATGCCGGAATGGCCGCGGTGCTGGGTGCCGTCATCGTGCTGGTGTTCGCCGCCGCGGCCAGATGGTTGATGCACCTTTCACATTTAGATTCAAGCTTCTTCATGCAACCTCTGTACGACCGCACAACCTACAACTCTGGTGGACTGCTGCGCGGAACCTCCATTGCGGTCCTTACCTATATCGGCTTCGATGGTATCTCCACGCTGAGCGACGAAGCCAAAGACCCTGGGCGCAACATACCCCGAGCCATTGTGCTCACCTGCCTGATCACTGGTGTTCTTGCCAGCATGGAAGCATACGTCGCGCAGTTAGTGTGGCCACGCGGACTGCCCTTTCCGGACATCGATACGGCGTACGTCCATGTTGCCCGGCGGATGGGTGGTCCGATCCTGTTTGCCGTTGTCAATTGCGCCTTGTTGCTGGCCAATATGGGCTCGGGAATGGCTTCGCAGTTGGGCGCGGCGCGCTTGCTTTACGCCATGGGGCAGGATGGAGCCGTTCCCCGGCGCTTCTTTACCAAGCTGGAACCTCGGACACGCGTTCCGCGCAACAACGTTCTCCTGATCGGGGTCATCTGCCTCGCTGGTGCAATCTTCTTCAGCTTTCAGCTGGGTGCGGAGTTGCTGAACTATGGCGCGCTGCTCGCCTTTATGGGTGTCAACCTCTCCTCGATGCTGCTGGGGTGGAGACGGGGCAGAGCGACTCAGTGGTTTCCGATCCTGATATCGCTCGGCGGTCTGCTGACGTGCTTCTTCCTGTGGATCAATCTGGGGCCGCTTGCGCGAACTGCAGGCACGACGTGGGCCTTTCTTGGCCTTCTACTCTGGATCATACGTCGCAAGCAGACTGTTCTTCCTGCGTAGGTGTCGGCCTGTGCCTGGTGCGAGAACGCTGAAGAGGAGCGTTCTCAGGAACGTTCGCGCTTCCTCTGAACTCATTTTGCGCTTTAGAGAAGTTCCCGGCAGCCGATAAGACCCTACAGTCGACCCCGCAAGACTTGCGCGTGTAGAGACTCGCCTGTAAGTGGCGGAGGGAGCGTGGCGGTGAAGTTGCGAATCAAAAATCGTAACCGGTGCACTGTAGACTGGCTGCGTTTTTTGGTGACGCTTGCAGTACTGACTGGCTGTGCTGAAGGGAGCAGCAGTGACGGGCTAAACCGCACGAAGAACGCACTGCCTACCTTGTATTCCACAAAAGCGGTTCACCAGTTGACCAGTGTGGAGGCACAACGGGGTTATCCGGTAGATCTGCATGCCATCGTGACCTACTACGACCTCTTTATCGACCATGCGTCGATCAACCGCGGGCGCATCTTTATCAACGACGCGACGGGTGGGCTGTATGTCTCCATGCCTCCCGAAACGACGCTTCCACTCCGCGAGGGCACCCGAGTCGAAGTCAAAGGTGTTACGGCGGCAGGAAACTTCGCTCCCATAGTGACAAAGCCTACCGTGCGCATTCTTGGGCAATCGTCCATGAAGTGGGCGGCGGTTCCGCTGCAGATACCCCTTGTGATGACGGGAGCGTACGACTGTAAATGGGTCATCGCGGAAGGAGTGGTGCAGATGGCTCTTCTTTCCGAGCACAACGTTGAGCTGAAGCTCGCCTCAGCCGGCGGGGTCATAGGAGCTACGACCGTTCGTGAGCCTGGTTATGACTACACCCAACTTATCAACGCGACGGTTCTGCTCCACGCCAACGCGGGTGTGCAGTACAACCGCAGCCATCAGATCACGGGCGCGCATCTGTTCTTTCAGAGTCTGAAAGACCTGAAGGTGGAACGTGCTGCTCCCAAGGACCCGTTTGCCTCACCTCAGCGGTCCATTAAGCAGTTGTTCCAGTACAACCCAAACGGACGATCGTTTGAAGGCGTCCATGTTCACGGACGCGTCACTTTGTCATGGCCGGACCGCTACCTTTGTGTACAGGATGAGACAGCCGGTCTCTGCTTTGAACGATCGCAGGGTGACACCGCGGCAGAGCCAGGTGACCTTGTGGATGTGCAGGGCTTCCCACGTGTAGAGGATTCCATACCGGGACTGTACGACGTGCGGCTCCGCGTTCTTGGCAAGGCGACGCCGGTCGCTCCTGTTCCTCTTACAGCGTCTCGCGTTCTCAACGGAGAACATTCAGGTGAATTGATAGAGCTTGAAGGAAAGCTCATCAGCGCTCATCGTGGCGACCGTGACTATACTCTGATCGTCGATGCGGGCGGAGTGATCTTTCCGGCGATCTTCTCGGGTCTACCCGACGCTGAATCGCGCTTCCCGAACAAGCCCGGAAGTGTTCTGCAACTGGCTGGTATCAGCCTGCCGCGCGCAGAAACCCGCGGGGTTGACGTGCAGGCTCAAGGGCAGCAGTTCACGTCGTTCCGTCTTCTGCTTCGCGGACCGGCAGACGTACGGGTGCTGGCTACTCCTTCCTGGTGGAACGGCCAACATACACTCACGGTGCTCATGGGCGTGGGGGCAACGACCCTCGCCATTTTGTGCTGGGCAGCCGCCTTGCGCCGCCAGGTTCAGGAGCAAACGCGAACCATCAGGCGCAGCGAAGAACAATATCGTCATCTAGCGCAGCACGATGTGCTCACCGGACTTGCAAATCGTATGTTGCTGCACGAACGGCTCGACGCGGCGATTCACACCGCCAGCAGGGCGAAGACACGGGTGGCCTTGCTCATGATGGACCTCGACAAGTTTAAGCAGGTCAATGACACGCTCGGGCATCATGCCGGCGATCTTCTGCTGTGTGCCACCGCGGACCGCTTAAGAAACGAGGTCGGCGAAAAGGGAGTGGTTGCCAGGATGGGCGGTGACGAGTTTGTCGTCCTCCTGACGGAAGTGCAGGACAGCCAAGCCGTCCTGGCTCTCGGCAACGCGATCGTAGCCGCGCTCTCGGTTCCCGTGGAGATGGATGGACGACAGATTCCGGTTGCGACTAGCGTAGGTGTGTGCCTCTCTTATCCTGGGTGTGGAAGCAATGGTGCCACGTTGCTTCAAAATGTGGATGCCGCCATGTACCGGGCCAAGCAGTTGGGGGGGCATCGCGTCGAGGAGTTCAAGCCTGAGGTCGTCCAGACCACCGTCACAACGAGTTACCCGTTGCAGAGCCGCCCCCGGCTCGCCTAGCCATTCGGAGCAGCGATCCGATCTAGGAGCGGCCACGCGCCGAAGCAGCAGGCGGAGGATAGTGAGGCTTGAGCTTCCCCGAAGCAGCCGGTTCAAGGTCGATGGGCACGGGGCGATGAAGGGCGACGAGTTCGGCGACAGCGAACTTGAGGGGATCGATACCGGTGCCTGAGACAGCGGAGATGGTGTGGAAGGGGAGCTTGCGGCGTTTGGCCATGGCGGCGAGCTTTTTGAGCTTGGCAGGGTTGGCGACATCGGCTTTGGCGGCCACTAATATAGTCGGCTTGGCGGCGAGGGCGGGGTCGAAGGACTTGAGTTCGGCGGTAATGACCTTGAAGTCCTCGACGGGGTTGTGGCGACCGCTGCCGTCGGAGACATCGACCAGGTGGACGATGACCGAGGTTCGCTCAATGTGCTTGAGAAACTGGATGCCCAGGCCGTGACCGAGGTGCGCGCCTTCGATGAGGCCCGGGAGGTCGGCGATGGTGAACGACGCGGTGTGGGGAAAGTCGCCTACCTGGACGACGCCGAGGTTGGGCTCGAGCGTGGTGAAGGCATAGTCGGCGATCTTGGGCTTGGCGGCGGAGAGACGCGAAATGAGGGTAGATTTGCCGACGTTCGGGAAGCCGACGAGGCCGGCGTCTGCCAGCAGGCGGAGCTCGAGGCGGTAGTTGCGCTCTTCACCGGCGCGGCCGAGCTCGTGCTCGCGGGGAGCTTGATGCGTGGAGGTGGCAAAGTGCTGGTTGCCGCGCCCTCCCCGCCCGCCGCGGGCGATGACGATGGTCTCATGGGGGCGGGAAAAGTCGTGGACGAGCTCGCCGGTGGAGTCGTCGAAGAGCAGGGTGCCGACCGGGACGTTGAGAGTAGTGTGCTCGCCTGCCTGGCCCGAGCAGTTGGAGCCCAGTCCATGCCCGCCGCGCTGGGCCTTGTGCTCGGGGTTGAAGCGGAAGTGGACGAGGGTGTTGTGGGAGAGCGAGGAGGACATAAGGATGTCGCCGCCGTGGCCGCCGTCGCCACCGGAGGGGCCGCCGCGGGGGACGAACTTCTCGCGCCGGAAGGCCATGCAGCCATTGCCCCCGTCGCCGGCCTTGATGCGGATTCGTGCTTCGTCGATGAACATTGCTTGGTTAAGTGTAACGGTCGAGCTATGCTTGCCGGGAAGTTTGTGCTTCGAGGAGCATTAACGGAGCGTTCATCGCCCTGTGTCAGCCTCTGAATACGGCATAACAGACCGCACGATGGATACGAACGATGACGTGTGTCCTGCGGCGGAGAGCAATTTGCCTGGAGAGCTGAGCTATGGGAAAACATGGAATGCAGTGGGCCGTGGCGTGTACGTTGCTTGCGGGTGGCGGAGCGGCCTTCGGGCAGTCGGCAGTAGACGGGGCAATCGGCGGCACGGTGTCGGATAGAAGCGGCGCGGTGATCCCGAATGCGAAGGTGGTCGTCCGGTCGAACGGAACCAACGCGGAGCAGACCCTGACCGCAGACGAATCGGGCTTTTTCCGCGCCATCCACTTGCAGCCCGGATTGTATACATTGATGGTATCGGCGCCCGGGTTCGACACATTCAAGTCGAACAACGTGACCGTTACCGTCGGGTCGTTAACCGATCCCCACCTTGCGTTAGGGGTTGGGTCTGAGACGACGACGGTTGAGGTGACGAGCGACAATCCTCTCATCAACACGACCTCGCCGGATTTCTCAAACACCATCAACGAGAAGATCCTGGAAGACTTGCCGGTGAACAACTATCGGTGGTCGAGCTACGCGCTGCTGACTCCTGGTGTTGTATCGGATGGAAACGGCTTCGGCCTGCTGAGCTTTCGCGGTCAAAGCACGCTGCTGAACAATGTGACCTTCGACGGCGCGGACGACAATCAGGCGTTCTTCTCGGAGGAGCGCGGCCGGACGCGCGTGGGGTACTCGACGGCCAAGGCTTCGATCCAGGAGTTCCAGGTGAACACGTCGAACTACTCAGTGGAGTATGGCCGGTCGGCGGGCGGTGTGGTGAACGCGGTGACACGGTCGGGCACGAACCAGTTGCACGGGGAGGCATACTTCTTCGACCGTGACGCGGAGTGGGGCGCGAAGAACCAGTACACGACGCACGCGGTGCAGACGAGCACCAACCCAGTGGCGTATCAAAGCGTCGTCTTCAAGCCGAAAGACTGGCGCAAGCAGTACGGGATCGGCGTCGGTGGGCCGATCGTCCGAGATAAGGCCTTTTTCTTTCTCGCGTTCGACCGCTTCAACCGCGACTTTCCATACACGGGCGCGCCCAGCAATCCGTCGCTCTTCTACACCTTTCCGGATGTGGTGTTGCCCGCCGGCAAGACCTGCGCGCTTCCTCCCACAACCATTCCTTCCACTCCCGATCCGCTGTCCTCCATCAACCGGGCGAACTGCCAATTGGCGAGCAGCTTGAACAAGGTATCGCAGGCAAACGTGTCGGCGGCGCAGTTCTCCGCCGCGCAGCCCGTGTACATCTCGGGCATTCAGGGCCTGAACTCGATCCTTGGGCTTGGGCCAAGAAGCGGCGACCAATACATCTTCTTTCCCAAGGTGGACTGGCAGATTACTGGCCACAATCACGCCACGTTCGAGGTAAACCGGCTGCGCTGGGCGTCCCCAGCGGGTATTCAGACGGGGACGTCCGCGCTGAACTACGGGATTGCGAGCGCGGGCAACGACTACGTCAAGGACACCTTCGGCATCGCGAAACTGGATACGCTGCTCACCTCGACGATCAGCAACGAGATCCGCTATCAGTATGGCCGGGACTTCGAGTATGAGTTCAACGAAACGCCCACAGCATATGAGCAGACGACCTTGTTGAACCCGGCGGCGGGACCATCGGCGGGATACGCCAATCCGTATGGGATCGCGCCAAACGTCAGCATTACCAATGCTTTTCAGTTCGGCACGCCGACGTTCCTCAATCGTCCCGCGTATCCGGACGAACGCCGCTACCAGATCTCCGACACGTTCAACGTCGTGCGCGGCAACCACAATCTCAAGTTCGGAGTGGATTACCTGCACACCTATGACTTGAGCCAGAACCTGAGCTCGATCTTCGGAGGCTATAGCTACGGCGGCGCGAACCAGATTCCATATGCGGAGTACATCGCCGACTTAAATGTCGCGAATGGATGCGGCGCGACCTTCAACCAGGAGTGCTATACCGGGTACACCCAGGGCTTTGGACCGCTCGGCTTCCAGTTCGAGACCAAAGAGTACGCGGGCTTTGCGCAGGACGAGTGGAAAGTGAACCCGCGGTTGAGTCTGACGCTGGGCCTGCGGTACGACTTTGAGCAACTGCCCAATCCGCAGCTGCCGAACGGCGACTTTACGCATGGATCGACCAACAGTTTTCCAAGCAACAAGGGGAACATCGGACCCCGTGTCGGATTCGCCTATGACATCTACGGGACGGGCAAGACGATCGTCCGTGGCGGCTACGGAGAGTTCTTCGCGCGGGTCATCAACTCCACGATCTACAACGCCATCGCGCAGACGGGCAGCACAAGCGGACAACAGACGATCTCGTTGAACAACAGCAACACCTCGCCGCTGGCGGGGCCTTTGTTCCCGCGCATCCTCAATCCGGCCTTGCAGCCGACGGGAGCGAGCGCGGTGTACTACTTCGATTCGAACTTCAAGCTGCCCGAGGTGCATCAAGCGGACTTGACGGTGGACCAGGACCTGGGGTGGAATACGTCGATGTCGGTGACCTGGCTGGCGGCCTTCGGACGGCGCTTGCCGGACTTCATCGACACCAACCTGCCGGCATCGAACGGCACGGTCTCCTATACCGTCGTCGATACCACGGGCAAGGGACCGATCCCGAATGGAACGGTGCTCACGGTGCCGTTTTACGGTAAAGTGGCCACGACGAACGGGAGGGCCAACGCGCTTTACGGAACCACGACGGACATCTTCAGCGGCGTGAACTCGAACTACGAGGCACTGGTGGGGCAGATCAACCATCGGCTGTCGCATGGCCTGCAGTTCAGCGCGAACTATACGTGGTCTCACGCGCTCGATTACGGCGAGAACAACACCACGTTCACGAACGCGAACTCGGTGCTCGATCCTGGCAATCTGCGGCTGGAGTACGGCAATTCGAACCAGAACGTGCCGAATCGTTTGGTGGCCTACGCGGTGTACGAGACACTCTCGCGCTTCCACGGAATCGCGGGTTCTCTGCTGAACCAGTATGAAGTTTCGCCGAGCTATTCCATCCAGAACGGGTTGCCCTACTCTGGCGGCTTGTCTCTTTCCGGATCGGTGAACAATCTACAGACCACGGCAACCGGTGTGGCGGTGGCGAATTCCTTGAATGGTTCGGGCGGAACGAACCGTCTTCCGAACTTTGGGCGCAACACATTCACGCAGAACCGGACGCAGGTGCTGGATATGCGTATCTCGAAGCGCTTCAAGATCGGCAACCTGGCGACGGCGGAGCTGCTGGCCGAGTCGTTCAACCTGGCGAACCACGTCAACGAGAGCGGCGTGAATACGACGGCGTACGGGTTTACACCGGGCACTGCGGCCAAGGCCGGAACCGGAACAACGCCAGCCGCACCGGCCACGCCGAACGTCTTTACGTACAATACGCCGTTCGGTCTCCGCACAAACGCCAACAGCAGCTTGGTGTATAGCCCGCGTCAGGTGCAGCTGGGAGCGCGGGTTCAGTTCTGACGAAAGCTCACGATGACTAGGGCGGCGGCTTCGGCTGCCGCCCTCTTGTTTTGGTGCTTCCCATTATGGGACGGGTGGGATAGTCTGCGAGTGTCTGTCTTGATCTTCGATGGCTACGCTTTGCCCGGATGACGAGGGGCGGGCGAGCTGTGCTTTCCTGTTTCGTTGACTGCCCTTCTCCTGCGGTCTCACGTTGCGCTTTGGCGACGGAGCAGGGATGCGGGCTTGGCTATCAGTTGCGGTGAGTTTGCTGGCAGGTTTTGGCGGCGGTGCGGCGGCGCAGTCTGCGGTCGATGGTGCGGTGGCAGGCCGGGTCATCTCGGCGGAGGGCGAGCCTATTGAAGGAGCCGAGGTCGAATTGGCCGGCGAGCAGGGCGAGCACTGGCGGACGCTCTCGGGCAAGCACGGGGAGTTCCAACTCGTTCGTCTGACACCAGGGGACTACCGCTTGGTGGCACACGCACCCGGGTACCGGGGCACAGTCGAGATGGAAGCCACGGTCGAGTTGGGTCGAACCACTGAGCTTGAGTTAGGACATGCGGTCGTGGCCAGATCAACGGCTCCCAAGGACCGGCACATCAGCGGTCTTCACGTGTCGCCTCTGCCGTATGCGTCGAAAGCGGGAATCGGCAAGCGAGGAATGCGGGTAGTGGATGCAATTCCGAGCGTGTTGACGCGCGATCCGGACGCAAGCGTTACCGGCCCGGGAGAGTTGGCCGGAGCGACCGCCAGGGGGCAGGACTGGGCAGGCCTCACCGCTGGGTCGCCGGGTGTTGTGCTCGATCCGGATGCCGATGGACAGGTACTGTTTTCCGCCAGAGGCTTGCCGGTAACAGAAAACGCGACGCAGGTGGACGGGGCCGTGCATGACCAGAGCTTCGGATCGGTACCGGTTGGCACCGGGGGAGAAGAAGGGCGCGAAGCAGAGGACGATGCTCAGGAGGGGGTACTCTCGGGCAGGACCTCCGGCGGCGCGAGCGGGCACGGCATCGGGATGGGGCGGCACGCGGGAGCGGCGTACACGTTCTCGCAGGCGGCGGTTCGGGAGTTCCGGGTAGCAGGACAAGGGTATACAGCGGTATATGGCGGGGCGGCAGGCTCAGTCTCGACGATGGTGTCGAAGAGCGGGACCGACGCGTTGCATGGGTCCGGGTTCTTCTCGCTACGGGAGGCCGCGTGGGGAGCGGCCAACGCGTTTTCAATCCGTACAGCATATGCAGACGGTGTGGTGACATCGGGTGTGGTGAAGCCGCCAGATCGGCGTGAGCAGGCAGGTGGCACAGTGGGCGGACCTTTGTGGCGCGACAAGCTGTTTTACTTTGGTGCGTACGACCGGCAGACCCGCAACTTTCCCGCCGTCACTTCGCCGGAGTATCCGGGGTTCTTCTTACTGACAGCAACACAAACGGCTCTGTTGGGAACGCGTGGCGTGTCGAAGACGAAGGTGAACGCGGCCCTCAACTACCTGGCCAGCCTGACAGGAACGGTGCCCCGACGGCAGGACCAGAACGTAGCATTCGCGAAGCTCGATGTACGGCTGCCGTGGAGCACTCACGTGAGCGTCCAGGGCAATCGCGCAGTCTGGAACGGGCCGGGCGCTGCGACAACTGCTCCAGTGGTGGCGCGTGGAATGGCTAGCATCGGCAACAGCAACGGTTTGGTCGAGGAAGGTGTGCTGCGCTGGACTTCGTTTCTCGGAAGTAAGCTCAGCAACGAGGTGCGGCTGGGCTATGGGCGTGACTTCCAGTACGAGGCCGCGCAGGCATCTCTGCCGCAGGAGCCCGGCATCAGCGTGGGAGGGTACGCGCCGGAGGTGAATATTGGGCCTCAGGGGCTGCTGTTCGGGACACCGGCGTCGCTAGGGCGCAAAGCCTACCCGGACGAACGGCGGCTACAGTTTGCCGAGATGCTCGCGTGGACGCGCGGGCGGCATTTTCTTCGTGTGGGCGGCGAAATGAGCAGGGTCCATGACCGCATCGACGCACTCGCCAACCAGGAAGGAACGTTCCACTACGACTCAGGCGCGACCGGGGGAAAGGCGGGCGGCTTAGTGGATTGGATCACCGACTTCACCTTTGGTGTGAATGCCTATCCAAACGGGGCGTGTCCGTCGATCTTTGCCAAGATCCATGACGCGTGCTTCCGCAGCTACAGCCAGAGCTTCGGCCAGTCGGCAACGATCTTCGACACAACTGAGATGGCAGGCTTTATGCAGGAGCAGTGGCGTCCGGGCAGTGGTTTGACGATCGATTTGGGCGTTCGCTGGGAGGTGCAGGGGCTGCCTAACCCACAAAAATCGAATCCAGCGTTAGACGCTGTGTTCGGCGGCATCGGCAAGACGAGTGTATTTCCGGCCGACGGCAACAACATTGGACCTCGGCTGGGAGTATCTTGGGTGCCGTTCGGGTTCCGCGGATGGGTGATCCATGGAGGCTTTGGGCTATATTTCGGACGGCTGCCAGGAACGACCATCCGTGCCGCGCTCGAGGATACTGCGATGGCATCGTCGACCCTGCACGTGCGGATCACACCGGCAACGGAGACGCTCTGCCCGCAGTCGGCTGGAGGACCGAATCAGGGCTTCGGCTATCCCTGCGCGTATGTGGCGACACCTCCGGCTGCTGTCGCGACGACCACGTCGGCACTGATCTTCGACAAGCGTTTTCAGTTACCTGTAGTGCAGCAGGGCAGCTTCTCCGTAGAACACGAGATGCCTGGCGGCGTAACGGCGGCGGTGAGTTACCGCTTCAACTCTGACCGGCAGCTCCCAAGCTCGGTAGACGTAAACATCGCACCCTCCCCGGTGCGAGAGTTATTTCAACTAAGCGGAGGAACGGGCAAGATCGGCGTCAAAGACGGGGAGCAGTTTTTGCTGCCGGTGTATACCTCCCGGGTATCGACGCTGTTTGGGCCGGTGACGGATCTTGTGTCGAACGCAAACGCGACCTACAACGCACTTGTCGTCGAGGCGCGGCGGCGCGGGCGTGGAGGGCTGGAGTTCCGCGGCAGCTGGACCTGGTCGAAGGCTATCGACTACGGGCCGATCACGGGAACTCCCCGGACGAACGCTCCGCTTGATCCCTTCAAAATTGGATACGACCGAGGATTGTCGAGCTTGAACTACCCGCACCACCTCATGCTGCACGTGTTGTGGGCGCCACGCGTGCGAACCGAAAGCCGGGTGGTCCGCGCCGTGCTGAACGGATGGGAGACAGGACCGGTGGTTACCGAGCAGAGCGGTCGACCATATAGCCTGGCAATCTACGGCGGAACACTGCTGAAGGGCGGGCACTACAGCATCAACGGGTCGGGCGGTGCAACGTATCTCCCTACGGTCGGGCGCAATACGGAGCGATTGCCCGACGCGATGAACGTCAATCTGCGATTGTCGCGCGAAGTGCGGCTCACCGAGAGGGTCCGAGTGCGCGGGATGGCAGAGGCGTTCAACCTTACCAATCGAACTAACTATTCAGGTGTGCAGACCCGGGCTTTCTTGGCCGGTGCGAAGACGAACGGGATCACGCCCCTGGTTTTTCAGGACGCGGCCACCGTGTTGGCTGAAGGGTTGAACGTGAGGCCGTTCGGTACGTTTACGGCGGCAGGAACCAGTACGATGCGAGAGCGGCAGCTGCAGATGGGCTTGCGGCTGGATTTCTGATGCGGCCGGACGCCTTCACCGGATCGTAAGGCCATTGCTCTACAATCGCAGTGATGTGGGGTTTGCGTTGAAACGATTGCAGGTGTGGTTGTGCGTTGGGTTGTTGATGGTGATTGCACCTGTCTTGGCGGAGCTTCCACAATCGCCGGGTGCCGTTGTGCAGCAGCAGGCGGCTACGAGCTCCGCGAGCATCTCGGGGGTGGCGACGGATAGTACAGGCGCTGGTGTGGCAAAAGCTCAAGTGACCTTGGTTGGTCCGGACGGGCACGATCAACGTGTGATTGAAGCGGATGCGCGTGGCGTGTTCTCGCTGGAAGGATTGAACCGGGGACTGTACCGGGTAATCGTCAGCGGTGCGGGGTTCGAGCCTTACGTATCGGCACAGATTCCGTTGACGCCCGGCGAAGCGTTTCGGATGGAAGGACTTGTACTGCGGGTAGCAACCGCCTCGCAGACAGTCTACGTGACACTCACAATCAACGAGATAGCCACCGAGCAGGTGCGAATGGAAGAGAAGCAGCGAGTTCTCGGTATCCTGCCGAACTTCTATACGAGTTTTTCGGAGCACCCGGCGCCGCTCGCGACGAAGCAGAAATTCTCGTTGGGCTGGCATTCAGTGCTCGATCCAACATCATTTGCCGTTGCGGGCGTTGCCGCGGGTGTCGAGCAAGGGCTCGGCAAGTTCGACGGCTACGGCTACGGTGCCAGCGGTTATGGAAAACGGTATGCGGCTTCTTACGGTGATCAGCTGACGGAACGGATGTTCAGCTCCGCAGTGTATCCATCTCTGCTGCGTCAGGACCCTCGCTATTTCTACAAGGGCACAGGAACGTTGCGTTCGCGCGTCGTCCATGCCATCGTCTCGGCAGTTGTGACGCGCACCGACAGCGGTGGACGCCAGCCAAACTACTCCTATGTCCTGGGCAGCATGACCTCCGCAGGCTTGTCGCAGTTGTACTATCCTCACGCGAGCCGGGGAGTAGGACTGGTGTTTATCAACACCGCGCTGGGACTGGCGGGGCACGCCGGCAACGACCTCATACGCGAGCTTGTCTTAGACAAGTTGACAACGAATCTGCCGCCGGACAAGGCGAAAGCTCCGTAGCCTCAGGGTAAAAGGTGGTTCGTGTACAGAGCTTTACCGCCCGATTTAATGATGAGGATCGGCACGCTGGGCAGCGTTGGAAGCGGGCCAGGATCGTTCGCAAGCGACTGCCACAGATAGACGCGTCGGGAGGTGGCCCACTTTTGCGCGAGGGTGGCCGGGGTCTCGAAGATGCGGGGCGCGTCCGGGAAGAAAGAGCCATACCAGAGATTTGAGGAGCGGCCTTCGAGGATGTGCAGGTCGTTGCGTTTCAGGTAAAAGCCCAGGGTGCTGGCGGCTTCGTATTCGCCGTGGATGACGATGAGATCCTCGGGGTGAAGACGCGTGGCGAGCGTGGCGGCGAGTTGCTGCGAAGAGAGGACCGGGGCGAAGATTTGCAGGCCAAGATGGGCGGCCAAGAGGAACAGGAAGGCTCCGGCGACAAGGCTTAGGATGGCGGCGTGGGGCTGGCCTCGTCTACGAAGGAGAGAGTGGGCGAGGGTGCCTCCGAAAAGGGCGACGGCGGTGAGCAGGAGCGGAGTGCGGAAGGCTCCCATGGCCTGACGATTGAGGTCGAGGAAGTGGCCGAAGGAAAGAGCGTAGTCGCCCGGGTTCTGTTGAAGCAGGGCAGCTAAATCGATCTGACCCGAAGGAGCGGTGCCGGTAAGAACCAGGAAGAGAGCGGCAGTAGCTGCCAGGGTGCCCAGGATGAGGAGTATACGGGTGACGCCGCTCATTTGTTGGATGTGAGGCAGGTCCTGGTAAGTCAACGGTAGGATGCGAGCGGTTCCCCAAGAACCTTTTTCCCCAGCTCGGATGATGGTCGTGGTCAGCCGCGGACCGGCGGCTAACCATCCGGCGATGAGCAGAATCAGCGGTGGGATGCTGGGAAGCACGTAATACTCTTGCCGCGTGGACAAGGAAAAGAAGAGCAGCGGAAGCGCGGCCCAGACCATGAGAAAGAATCGGGTGCGCTCCTGCGAAGAGAGACTGCGGCTGCGGAGACGGGTTCTCCACGCGGCGTTTCGGAGGGGTAGCGCAGCCGCGATTGCACTCGGCAAGAAGGTAGACCAGGGCATCAGCCACACCAGGATCAGCCCCCAGAAGAGGGCAAGCGGCACGGTGTCGTAGTCGCGGGGGACGCGGAGGTTGAGATAGCGGAGAAGCTGTTCGTTGACGAAGTAGAACCAGGCCCAGCCGTGAACATTGCCGTCCGTGGGTAAAGGCACGGTCCAATGACCGTGCGTGAAGTCGAGATTGCGGGGATAGCCCTGCGTGGGGTTTGCCAGTGCGATTAAGATGTGCCAGGGAGTGGCGATCAGCAAGAAAGTGGCGAGTGAGGCGCAGGGATGCAGTTGAAGGAGGCGCTGAAGCGTACCGCGCCAGCCACGTGTGAAAAAGAGACAAAGGAGGGCGGTACCGACCGGGAAGACGAGGCCGATCAGGCCTTTGGTAAGGATGTTGAGAGCGCAGGCGACGGCCAATCCTAGACATGGCCAGAGATTGGGTCGTTCTTGCTGTTCACTAACCCAGAAGGCGTAGAGAGCGAGGGTGAGCCCGAGGCAAACGCCGACATCGGGAATGAGGATGCGAGAGAAGATGAAGATGCCGAACGAGGAAAGCAGGATGAGCGCGGCGTAGAGGCCGGCTCTTGCGTTGGCAAAGGCACGCGCGGCGAAGCTTTCGAGAGCGAGCGCGAGAGCCAGTACGGTGAGCGCGAGTGGAAGTCTTGCGGCGGCGGTTGAAACGCCGAAGAGGCGGAAGCTGGCGGCCATAGACCAGTAGAGAAGCGGCGCTTTTTCAAGGTAGCGGATGCCGTTCGCGTAGAGGGTCACCCAGTCGTGGCGGAGGAGCATCTCGCGGGCGACCTCGGCGTGGACGGAGTCCGCGTCGTCGAGCAGCGCGGGCGTGAAAAGCGCGAACGTGGCGTAGAAGATGAGCCAGAGCGCGATGAGCAAGAGGCGGTTGCGGGTGCGTTCGGCCATGAGGCTCAGTGTATAAGCGCGCTCTTCTATAGTGAGGTAATGGACGCGCAGGCGGGGCCGCCGACGGAGCTGATCTTTGGAGAGTGGTACCCGGCTGTGCGGGCGGAGGGGCTGCGCAAGGGCAAGATGACGACGGCCACTCTGCTCGGGGTGCCGCTGCTGCTCGGGCGGAAGTCCGATGGAAGAGTGTTTGCGATGCGCGATTTGTGTCCGCACCGTGGCATACCGCTGTCGGCGGGGTGGTTCGATGGCGAAACGGTGCAATGCAAGTACCACGGGTGGCGGTTTGAGCCGTGCGGCGGGCAATGCGTGGAGATCCCGTCGCTCACGAAAGAGCAGCTGGTGGGCCTCGACCCGACGAAGATTTACGCGGCGGCGTTCCCGTGCGAGGAGCGGGACGGATATGCGTGGGTGTACGTTCCAGCGGCTGGTGTGGGGCGCGTGGGGGCGAATCTGCCGCCGGTGCCCGAGCTGCCGAAGTTCTCGGAGCGGTTTCGCGGAGCGCACCTCCAGGCCGATCTGCCATGCAATGTGGACCACGGCATCATTGGGCTGATGGACCCGGCGCACGGGCCGTTCGTGCACCAGGCGTGGTGGTGGCGGTCGCAGGCGTCGATCCATGAAAAGGTGAAGCGGTTCGAGCCCATCGCGCAAGGCTTTCGGATGTCCGCCCATGCGCCAAGCGGCAACAGCGCGCCCTACAAGCTGCTGGGCATTTATGGTGAGCCGATCACAACGACCATCGACTTTGTGCTGCCGAATCGGCGGGTGGAGACGATCCGCTGTGGAGCGAAGTGGTTTTCCAGCCTGACCACGGTGACGCCGGTAACGACCTCAACCTGCCGGATCGACGTGGTGGCGGCGTGGAACGTCTTCTACCATGTGCCGCTCGTTACAACCGTTGCTCGATTCTTTGGCGGGCGCTTTGTTCGGCAGGACCAAGAGACGATGATCGAGCAGGCTCGCGGGCTGCGGTCCAATCCGTCCTTGATGCTGATCGATGACGCCGATAAGCCAGCTAAGTGGTACTTCGCGCTGAAACAGGCAAGGCTCAAGGGAACCGGGGAGCATCCGCTGAGCGGGCCTGTCGAGCTAAGGTGGCGCAGTTAACAGCGTCCTGGTCACCTCATCATCCTCTTTATCGCAAAGCGCTGGGCACCTCATGTTGCGCTGAGCTCTCAACCCAACTACTCGTCCGCACGCCGTGCACGTGGTGCACTGCGCCACTGCTTGAGACGCGATGCACAATAACCGTAGGCAACAATCCAAGGAATGGCTGGATCTCACCAGCCTATGGTGAAGACCATGTGCTCCGGCTTCTGCGTTGTGATCGTGGTGCTCTGGTTATTGTTGTCGTCATACGAGAATCCATAAGCCAGTGCACCGATGGAGTGGTTGTGCCAGAAGCGTGAGTAGAAGTTTGCCGGTGCTGTGGTGTAGTAGCTCGCCGCATCAGCCCATAGTGCCGGGCTTGTCAGGACTCCTCGATTGATAGCGGAGCAGATCTGATTTTCGAGTTGAAGCTGAACTGCATTCTCATCCCGCAGCGCGGGTGTGTTGCCTGGAACGCCGCTGGCCATCGCTCCAGCGCACCCCAGAACATCCTGCGTCGAAGGTTGCTGTACGACAAAAGTTTCTCCGGCGTGGGTTGTACCTGGATTGCTTTCGTGGAAGGTAAGGGCAGAGCCGGTGGCTGTGCCTTCAAAAGTACGGCCTGTAAGCGTGATGGGGAGGGGCGTGTTCTGGTAGCTGCTCCAAGCCTGGGAGATGGCGCTGTCAAAGTAGTTGCCGTAAGGCGCTCCGGCGGCGAGGCCGAGCTTGGCGGGTGAGAAGATGCGCAGGTCGGACATGGTTGTGGGTTGAAACTGCACAGGAACCTCGGCCGCAAACTCTTTGTCGAGTTGTGCAACTGTTTCCGTGATGCCCACCTGTTTGTGGAAGCTGCCGCCAGCGGCCCAGACGTCAAGCAGGAGGGGCAGACCGAACTGATCGACCTGTGTGGTGTTGATATAGATGGTGCTCACAGTGCCGTTGGTACCGTAGTTGAACTCGTACCAGTCGAAGTGCGTGTTGTAGTTCGGGTCCGTTTTGTTTTGCGGGTTCGGGCCGGCGTACCCGGTAACATTGCCGCTTCCATTGCCGTTGACCTGCACGTAAAGCGGTGCTCCCAGCGAGATGTAAGCGCGCGCTGAGGTGAGGATGGGGAGCTTCAGCAACGTACTTTGTGCGAGCGAGAAAGAGTAGTTGCCGTAGGCTTTGCCGTTAGGTGCCGTCAGGTGATTCGCTGCACCTGTGTCGGCCAGAGTGAAGTCCACGATAGTGCCAGCCGGAGTGACGTAGGCAAACCTGCCGTTGGCTGGATCGATACCGATGACGGTGACATATACCTGATTGTCGGCCCAGCTTCCTTTCGTGTTGTTGACCAGATCTACGCCAAGAAAGCCCGGGTAGACGGTGTAAGTGCCCACCGTCAGTGTCGCGGGTGTAGAGGTGGAGGTGCCACTGGCGTTCGCAACGGTGACGGTGAATTGCTCGCCGCTATCGGCAGCGGTGAGGGTCGGCGTGGTGTAGGTCGCCGCCGAAGCTCCAGGCAAGATCGAGCCGTTGCGCAGCCATTGGTAGGTAAAAGGACCGGTACCCCCGGCGACCACCGTGAAGGTCGCAGTGCTCCCGATGGCCGCACTCTGATTAGACGGAGGGGTCGTGATGGTCGGGCTGGAGCTTGACTGCGCCGGTCCGTACGCTTCGAGTTCGTAGAGGGAATAGCCGTAGGGAGTGGCTCGCGCGATGCCCTGTAGACGCAGGAACCGGGCATGGATGGCTGCAAAGGTAAGGGTCTCTACGCCACCCCGTCCGGCGCTTTGCGAATAGAAGGAGGCCCATGTCTGCCCGTCGTTCGAAGCCTGCAGCTGGTACGACTTGCCATAGGCGGCCTCCCAGTAGAGGACGATCTTGTTGACGAGCATGGAAGAGCCGAGATCGACCTCGAACCAGGCGTCGTCGACAAAGGCCGAGGACCAGCGGGTTGTAAGGACACCGTCAACAGCGTTGCGAGGGCTCAGGTTGATGTTCTCGTCCCCGCTGCTGCTGGCGAACTTGTAGAGTGCAAGATTCGTCGTGCCCGGGGCCGACTGGGCCACGGTCACTCCTCCGGGGGCCGAGGCAACTGGCCCCTCTGCATTTGAAACGACCACGCTGTACTGGTCGCCGCTATCGGACGCATAGAGCGAGGGAGTCGTGTAGGTGGCAGAGGTTGCGCCGGGGACCGTGACGCCATTCCGCAGCCACTGGTAGGCCAAGGGACCCTGTCCGGTGGCAACCACCGTAAATTGGGCCTGCGACCCGGCGCTGACGGTCTGGGCCACAGGTTGGGTGACGATGGTTGGTCCAACCGGACCGTATACCTCAAACTCCCATAGAGAGTAGCCATAGGTGGTGGAACGCAGCTGCCCGTTCATGCGGATGTAGCGGGCGTTGACCGTTGGAAACGTGATGTTTTCCGAGCCACCGAGACCGTTCGTTTGAGTGAAGACCGTGGCCCAGGTTTTTCCGTCCGTTGAAGCAAGGATCTGGTACTGCAAGCCGTAAGCCCGCTCCCAACGCAGAACTACCTGTCCGACCGGCTGCACCGTGCGGAGGTCGATCTGCAACCACGACGCATCCGCAAAGGCTGAAGACCATCGCGTCTTGAAGTTGCCGTCGAAGGCCGCGGCAGGCGGGTAGACCGTGGAGTTCTCATCCCCGCTGCTGGTGGGCGATTTTGCCAATGCAAGGTTGGGGCCAGCGGGCACCGGGCCGGTACCGAAGCCTGGGACGGCGGTATCGCCAGGGCCTGTGTTGCCGGGGCCAGGGTTGGTCGTCGGCGGCGGTGGAGGAGGCGTGACCGGGGTCGCTGTCACCGTAAGGACCGCTTGCGCACTGGTAATCGTCTTGGCGGCGTTCGATACGGCTACCGTAAAGATCGCGCCGTTGTCCGCAGCAGAGGTTGTCGCCGTAACGAAGGTAGAAGCGGTCGCACCGGCGATCGAGGTACCGTTCCGCAGCCATTGGTACGTGGGTGCGGGTGCGCCACTCGCTGTGACCGAGAAGGTGGCCGACTGACCTGCGACGACCGAGACGGACTGAGGCTGCACTGTAATCGCTGGTGGCACCGTTGCTGCATTGCCTGTCGCGCACAATACCGCTCCCGGCCAGTTGTTGGTTACTTTGTAGCTGAACGTGCCATCGAAGTTGACCAACGCAGTTTCGCCGGCATCCTGCGGATCGACGGTCGAGGTCCACGTATTCCATGCGCCAGGAAAAGCACAGGACGCGTTGTTGTTGCCGCTGATGCCCAGGGCTTCGGCTTGCGTGGGCAGTCGCATGGTGATGCTTTTGCAATAAGCGGCCGCGTCGATGCCGGTGAACTGCGAGCCGGGCTCCGTATCTGTCTTGATGGTGCGCGTCCAGGTCAGGCCGAGCAGGTTGTCCGTGACCAGGCTGGAGGTGTTCGTTCCCACCGTGTAGCGTTCGTTTGAGCCGCCGCACTGGGGGATATTGTAGACCTGCAGCTCATACAGAGAGTAGCCGTACTGCGTGGCGCGCTGTGTGCCCAGCATCCGCACGTAGCGGGCCTGGATGGTCGAGAAATGGATGGTCTCTGTGCCGCCCGTGCTGTTGATCGTCTGTGTGGCGTCGACCCAAGTCGGATTGGTGGCGGGGTCCTGGTTGGTGTATTGGATCTTGTACTGCGCCGCGTAGGCATTTTCCCAGTTCAGGATCATGGTGTTGAAAGCCTGAACAGAGCCAAGGTCAACCTGCAGCCACGATGGGTCCACGCCAGCAACCACGGCGGCTGGAGGTTGCCCGGCGGAAAGTGACGCCCAGCGCGTGTTCGCGTTGCCATCAACTGCGTTCTCTGCTCCACTGCAATTAGGTCCGCTGAACGGAGGCGCGGTCGTCTTGTCGGTGCATGCACCCTGTGTACTGCTGGAGGTAGCGATGCGGTTGAGAGCGAGGTTGATCCCCGGAGGCGCGAGCGTCAGTTGCGCCGCCGCACTGGTTACCGGGACGTTGGCCGCGTTGGTCACTGTCACGGTGTATGCGCCTACACTGGCCGTGCTCATCGCGGGGAGTGTATAGGTGATGGTGCCGGAGAGCTGCGTATTGCTCACCAGGATTGCCGCCGAACCGCCCTTTGGCGTAAACCGCCATGTATAGGTGAAGGGAGCGGAACCCGTGACCGTGGCACTCAACTGCACTGGCTGGTTGACGGGAACAATTTGGCTCTGCGGCTGGGTCGAGAGGCTCACCGGCACGGCCGCCCCGACGTTGAGCATGACGGTGGCGGACTGTACCGTGTTCAACGAATTACGGACGATAACGTAGACGCTTGACGTGCCAGGCGTTCCCAACACCGGTGTCGTATAGCTGTTCTGCGGCCCGTTTGCGACCGCCGTGCCGTTGACGAACCATTGGTAGTTGATCTGCGGAGAACCCGTAGCAGCAACGGTAAAGGTGGCGGCTTGCCCGACGACGACGTTCTGCGTGGAGGGCGGCGTGACGATCGCCACCCTGGCTGGAGCACTGACGATCAGCTTTGCAGGGTTGGAGGTAACGTTGCCAAAGCTGCTGATGACGGTTACGCTGACGGTCTTACCGTTATCAGCAAGGCTGGTGCTGGGGGTGCTGTAGCTGGTGCCTGTTGCCCCGCTCACTGCAGCACCATTGACGTACCACTGGTAGGCAAGTGTGCCGGAGCCGCTGGCCGCTACGGTGTAGGTGGCGGAAAAACCCGCAGTTACGGATTGATCGGTGGGAGGCACAATGATGGCCGGTGCTTGCGATTGCACGGGCGCCGGCGGCGCCACAGAAGCGAGTTGTACGCTTCCGCCGGCCAGCCCGGGAGCCGATGCTGTCACGGTGACCGTGCCCGGCGCGAACGTGCTGCGCAGAGCGATCTTCTGCAGGCCCCCTTCAAAGTTCAGCTCGGGGTCCCCGGGCGAATGGAAGAACGCATAGGGCAGCCCGCTAATTACATTGCTGTTGGCCTTCGAGAAAGCGTCCTGATAGTAAGCGGAGATTGCAGGATCGGACACCAGCTGCTGTGTGCCGCCCATGTACGTCGCCGGCCCGCTCACGCTAAACGTCACGTTGTCGGCCGCGGTGGGTACGAGGTTGCCTTGCGCGTCTTGCACCTCGGCAACCACGAACGCTGCGTCCGAACCGTTCGCAGTCCATTGGAAGCTGGTGCCATCAGGTTTTGTAAGCTCGGGCACAACCGAAAGGACGATCTTGTTTGCAGCACCAGCCGTGGTGCGCGAGTCGGTCGCGCCTGAAACAACGTTCCCGCTCGTATCCAGGCACTGCGCCGTGACCGTCCCGGGAACCCAGTTCACCATCCAATGCACCTGTCCGGGCATCGTCGTGGTGTTCTGGTTCTGGCTGTTGTTCGTTGCAATGTTCCACGGGTTCGGAATCTGGTCGGCCAGCGAGGTGCCGGTCACCGGGTCTTTGGCGACACCATTGATCAACAGGCGCACGCTGGGGCAATTGCTGAAGGCGTTTTCCTGGATGGGCGTGCCCGCGGTGTATTGGTACGCGCGATTCCAATGGTGCGCCAGCGCGACGACAGGCTTGATGGAGAACGGTGTCCAGTTGGCCTCGTAGATGTAGTACAGAAGACGCGGAAAGCGGTTTTGGTCGACCATGCTATAGCCAAGGCTGCGCACGAAGTTCGACATGTTGGGCTGGTTCTGGTACTCCGCGTAGAGCGCGACCTCTCCCGGTGTATCGGCGAAATACCATTGCGCCATGCCGAAGGTGTTGTTCGCGCGACCGTTGCGCCAGTCGTTCAGGTAGCCCTGGGCAAAGGCGAGCTCATAGTCATACGCGAGGCCGCGGCCAGTACCCACATTATCCCAATACTCCGCGCCAAAGGCTGGATTGCCAGGGTTCTGCTGCTTATTGCCTACTTCGCAACCCGCGCCATCGCATTCGTCGATGAAGGCATACTGCGGCGAGTAGGCGCGTGACGCCTGCTGCCGCGGGGCAATCGAATCCCATTGCGTACCGAGGGTGGCGAGCTGATTGGCAAGCGTTACATTGTTGCCGCCATTGTCCATCTCCCAATCCAGAATGGACGGATGGCTGCGGTCGCGGATGATCATGTCGCGGTGGACTTCCTGTTTGAGCAGCGCGTCGTCGGCTGAAGGGTTGTTGAAGGAACCTTCACCATCGCCACTCGGCTGGTCGATCATGATGCCGTATGCGTCCGCAGCGTCGACGAATTCTTCGCTGGTGGACGAATGGCCGGGCCGCCAGACATTGCCGCCACTCGCCGCAAATTGGGCAAGGTCACGCCATTGCTGTTCATCGGGAACGGACGAGCCGAGCGCCGGATAGTCGTAGCGCCCGGAGCCGCCCCAAAGATAATGCGCGTGGCCGTTGAAATAAGGAAAGTTCGCATCCCACGTCAGCGTGCGGACGCCGAGCGGGCTGGTCGCCGCGTCCACCACAACGCCATCCACGCTCACGATGTGGTACACGCGATACATATACGGCTTGCCGTAAGTAGAGTTATTCGGATACCACAGCGTCGGGTTCGTCAACGTGATCTGCTGATCGAACATGGGTGCAGGTGTCGATGGAAAGGCGGCTGGCGTCATGGGAGCTACCGCCTGCGTTACCGGCGAGGCAGTCGCCACCACGTTGCCCCCTGCATCAACGATCTGCGTGGTCAGCGTGATCTGCTGCGTGGTCGCAGACTCGTTCAGCACATTGGTCTGCACCTCGATCACCGCAGAAGCCGCTGTCGCGGTGCCCTGGTCCGCCGGCACCTCCGATAGGGTGCCCACGTAGGTACCCCACGTCTTTGTGTTGGAGTACACATTGAGCGGAATATGGACGGGGTTTGTCACAAGCAGATATACGTTGCGAAAGAGGCCTGCCATAGCCTGTCCAAACCGGAAGGCACCGGAAAAGTTCGGCTGCTCAAACCACGGCGAGCCGCGCGACACGTCTACGGCAATCACGTTGTCGGCCGCGCCATCGGTGTGCAGATATGGCGTTAGATCGACTACTACCGGCACGAAACCGATGACGTGGGTTGCCTTTGCATCCGCAGCTACCTGGCTGATACCCGGCAACAACGTGCCGTTGATGTAAACCTGCACGGCAGTATGTGTGCCTTCAAGGTTCAGCAGGAACTTCTGCCCGGCGTATTTTGGAGCGACCTTGAAATGCAGACGGTACCAGTTCTCATTACCCGTCAGCGATCCTTGCCCACCGCCCGACGTTTGATTGATGAAGGTGCGCGTAACGTTTGCGTCATAGGGCAGACCCACGTGCTGCCAATTAGCACCGGTATCGCCGCTTTCCACGAATGCCGTTGTTGCATAAGCCGGGGAGCTCTTCGAGTTTTCGTACCACCATTGGCTTTGGGGCGCATTCGAAGTGGACGAGGCATCGCCGATATACTGCGGCACTCCAGCGGCAAGGTTAATCGTCAGCCGTTGCGAAAGAGGGACTGAGGTCTCCTTCTGCTGCGCGGCAGCTGGTTGCATGATCCACGCCAGGCACAACACGAATCCAAAGGGAACAAAGAGACTCTTGCTCTGGAAGGCTGCAGCTTTGCGGGAAGTCCTGCCAGGCTGGCACCGAATTAGGGACAGGGCAAAAGAAGCTAAGTGAGTGTTCCAAAGGGTTGCAGTTCGCATGGTGCTCCTTGTTATCAGCCGCAGGTTCTCATCGTTACGCCGTGCTGCACAAGGCAGACTGCGGCGCTAGGTTGACGTTGGCAAGGCGAGAGCAGGAGAAAAAGGGGTGCAGTGTGCCGCAGGCGTGTCTCACTTTGAACCTAAAGACAGCTTCCACTGTATTCAAGCATGATACGGTAACGCCTTCATGAAATCTCACAAAACAAAAGGGTTCACGGACGTATGATACGGGCATCTTCAGGGGGCGAACGCAGGTGCGGCAAGATGACGGACGTGATACGGTTTTACTAGGTCGTCCCCGAGACGGCTCCAAACAATCCCGTCCACGGGATGACGCGCGTTGCATCTTCTTAACATCCTGCTGCTCTGTGTCTCTTCAGCTACGGCATAACTCGCTGTTTGCTGCCCTATCGAGATTGCTTGAGGAGGGCTGCAAAACATGAGCACAAGCACGCCGACCCTGGCTCCTGGGTATTTGAGTGAAGAGGACTATACAAGCGAGACCCGGCAGCAGATCCTCGATCAGCTGCACCGTATCGTAGCGAGTTCGCACTTTCGGAACAGCAAGCGGTATCCAGCACTCCTCACCTATATTGTCGAAGAAGCGATCGCTGGCAACGCAGACTTCCTGAAGGAACGGACGCTTGGCATCTGTGTCTTCGATCGTCAGGCTGACTACGATACCAACGCCGATCCGGTGGTCAGAATTTCAGCGGGAGAGGTACGGAAGAGGCTTGCGCAGTATTACCTTTCCGCCGGACGCGAGCGGGAGCTGCGCATCGACGTGCCCCTCGGCTCCTATCTGCCGCACTTCTACTGGCCGGAAGAGAGCCTGCATTCCCCTTCAGCGGTCACGTCGGTAGCGGATGAGCGAGAGGAGGTCAGTCCAAAGAGCGCAGAGATCACAGGTGCTCCTCCGCCTCTGTCTGATCTCCGCATACAATCTCACGGCACCAGCCCTGGGATGCGGTCCAGGTCACCTCAAGCCTCGGCTTCAAAGAACTTGCTCGCATGTCTGCTCCTGATCGTGCTTCTGGCGGGAGGTCTTCTCTGGAGTTCTCTGCGGCAAACGAACCTGGCTCCGGGCGTAGCTCTGTTCTGGGGCCCGAGCCTGCGATCAAAGATGCCTACGCTGATCGTTCTGGGTGTTCATTCCTTCGATGAACACGGTAATGATCTTTCTCCGAATAGTCATATCAGCCGTCCACAGCCTGAGCAAACCCTGTTGACTGCGATGACTCAGACCGACATGGTGCATCTCAGCGACGTCATCAGCTATGGTGCCTTGATCAATGTCCTGAGCACCCACGGCCACGCGTTTCATACGCAAGGAGCGGCCGACACCACGATCGAGCAGCTTCGGGCAGGTCCCTTCCTCCTCATTGGCGGCTTCAACAATATATGGACCAAACGCCTCAGCCAACAACTGCGGTTTCGTTTTGTGACCCTGAGCAATGGCACGAACGTCATTCAAGACAGCCTGCATCCGGAGAGCACATGGACTGTGGATACATCAGCAAGCGCTATCAGCAATTCAATCGATTACGGTACCGTAAGCCGGTTTCTCGACCGGGAAACGGATCAATATGTCCTGATGGCGGCTGGCATCGGAAAGTCTGGAACGGAAGCTGCAAGTGACTTTCTAAGCAACGATGTGGCCTTGAAGGGATGGCTTCGGACGTTGCCTGCTCACTCGGGTAGCAACGTGCAGGTCGTCATCTCGACGGAGGTAATTGAAGGCAAGCACGGTCCTCCCCGCGTAATCGGCTATCACTTCTGGTAACAGCGTTGGCGCTTAAGCGGATAGTGCCCCACATCGATGGCGGCATCGCACTTTACCGATGAGCGGCGCCATGCGTGTACCTTCCAGCTTGATGCTGACAGTCGCTGGAGTGCTCTAATCG
Source organism: Acidobacteriaceae bacterium (assembly GCA_965215415.1). GTDB lineage: Bacteria > Acidobacteriota > Terriglobia > Terriglobales > Acidobacteriaceae > Edaphobacter. The sequence goes on from CBDCDQ010000009.1 coordinate 547,192, forward strand.
CACCTGGCGACGAGCGACGGAAGCTCCTTCATATCCGAGAATACGGCAAACGCGCCAGCCATGCTCAGCCGCTCTGCATGATCAGCAGCCGAGTGCGACCCGCCCGTAAAGCCAAGCACTGGGATGCCCGCGCGTGTCGCAGCGAGAACTCCTGGAACGCTGTCTTCCACCACGAGACAGCGCAAGGGACTTGTCCTAAGCCATCCTGCGGCGAACAGGAAAACGTCTGGCGCAGGCTTGCCGCGAGCCACGGACGTTCCGCTGATGATGTTGGGTGCAAAACGATCGTAGAGCCGCACGGTTCGCAGGCCGAGTTCGAGCTTTTCAGGGAAGCTGCTCGACGCTACGCACATTGGAAGCGAGATCTGCTCCAGCGCCTCCTTGATGCCGGGCATGATCTGGAGCTCGGTTGCGTAAGCCTCAAAGGTGCGCCGGTTCATGTCGTTGCGGAAGGAGTCGGGGATAGGCCGGCCCCACTCGACTTCGATCTCCGCACGCATCTCGTGGTCGGGACGACCGGCGAAACGAGCAATGACCTGCCTCGTGTCGACGCTGTACCCCAGCTTGGTCAGCTCTTCAGCAGCAATACGGCAAGCCACGACTTCGCTGTCGATCAACACACCGTCACAATCGAAGATTAACGCATCAACCGCCACTCCCAACCCTCCTTGCTGTAGCGCCTGTTGCGCCCTAGACATTCTGATGCTTTGTACTTATGACCTATTCCGACTTTCTGCGGCAGCTTTGCTGGAGAGAAGCATGGCAAGAGAAGGAAGATCGGAAACCCTGCTGTGCAGGAACATCGCATCTGCGGCGGTTTGACTGGCGGCATGGTACGCTGCATTCCAGAAAACGATCTAGGAGCAGCAAGCACCCTTCAAGCGCGGGTCCTGTGCTGGTGTTCACAAACCCTAGCTCCCGTCGCGTCTACGCTCGATGAAAACATTATCAGCATGGCGCGCCAGAGTGATGTGTGGACCGTTCACCCGTCAGCGAGTAGGGTGTTGCGTATGCAGGACCGGTTACTCACAGGGCTTCTCGTCCTTTTGTGCTCGCTTCCCATCCTCGCGCAGACACTTGCGCCCACGCCGCCGATGGGTTGGAACAGCTGGGATTCGTACGGTTTGACGGTTGACGAGCAGCAGTTTTCCGCAAATGTGGATACGCTGGCGGCTAAGCTGAAACCGTTTGGTTGGCGGTACGCGGTCATCGATGAGGGATGGTACTTGCAGAATCCCGAGGCAGCAGTGCAAACCGCAACTCAGACGGCAACGCTGCTGTACACATTCAACGGGCAGGGTCAATACGAACCGGCACCAAATCGCTTCCCCTCAGCCGCTCGAGGCGTAGGACTTACTGCCATCGGCGATCGCGTCCATGCCAAGGGCCTTCTGTTCGGTCTGCACATCATTCGTGGCATTCCAAAGCAGACGGTTGCCGCGAACACCACCGTAGGAACCAACTTCCATGCTGCCGACGCGGCCGATACGAGCGATACTTGCCCCTGGAACCCGGACAACTTCGGGGTACGCGATAATGCGGCGGGACAAGCATGGTACGACGGGCTTGTGCGGCAGTACGCCTCCTGGGGCGTCGACTATCTGAAGGTCGATTGCATCACCTCACATCCGTACAAGGCTGGCGAGATTGCCATGATTCATCGTGCGATCCTCAAGTCTGGCCGGTCTATGGTGTTGAGCCTTTCGCCCGGACCAACGGCACTGGAAAACGCTGGGGACGTGGGTAGAAATGCGCAGTTGTGGCGCATCTCGGACGACGTTTGGGATTTCTGGGATCGTCCGGGCAGGGCTGACTTCCCTCGTCCCATCAAGCAGCAATTTGCAACCATCGCGGCGTGGCAGGCGCACGTGAAGCCGGGTAACTGGCCGGACGCCGATATGTTGCCGCTAGGCGAGTTGAGGCCGGTGCCTGGCTATGGCGAACCACGCGCGACGCGCCTTTCACCAGCTGAGCAGCGCACCCTGATTACGCTTTGGTCCATCGCACGGTCGCCGCTGTTCTTTGGAGGGAATCTGACGATGTTGAACCGGGACACCTTAGCCTTGCTCACCAACCCTGAGGTACTGGCAATCAATCAGCAAGGACACGATCAACATCTGCTTCCGCCGGTTGCAGGTCAGTCTTCTGATCTGATCGCGTGGACTTCGCAAGCCGACAGCGGGAAAATCTTTTTAGCGCTGTTCAACGTGAGCGATGCGCCTCTTCAAGTAAACGCACCGTTTTCTGCGTACGGGTTGCCAAAGGCGACTTATCGCATCCGGAAGCCTTGGCTTCGAACGGATGCGGGACAGGGCTCGTCCATCGCTGAAACCATCGCGCCACACGATTGCCTTCTGCTCCAATTGCGCTAGAACGGAAGCGTATTCTGGCCGAGGCGATAGAGTGCGCCTGCTTCGGCGAGGGGTTGCAGGAGTGTCCTGCCCTCAGGAGTGTTGCTTATCTCCAAGGACGGAGGCACCACAGAGGCTGCGTTCTCAACAGGATTTGAGGTTGTGAGAGGGCCCTGTGCGAGCGCGGCCATCAAGGCATCGAGGCAATCTCCGTCTATCTTGTAAGGAGCTTCCGCGCTTAGGATGCTTTTAATGCGGTCGGGGTCCATGCCGGGGCGATAAGGCCGATCCTCAGATAACGCACCGTAGATGTCGGCTACGGCAAGGACGCGCGATTCAAGACGAAGGTCTTGCGCGACCCGGCGATCAGGGTAGCCGGTGCCATCAAGTTTCTCGTGGTGCTCGCCGGCGACACAGGCCATCTCGCGAAACGCAGCTACTTGCGAGAGGATCGCGCGGGTCTGGGTCGGATGGACCTCGATCGCGGAGCGTTCGCCAGCGTCCAAGCGCCCGGGCTTGTCGAGAATCGTATTTGAAACTCCCAGTTTGCCAAGATCGTGCAACAGCGCGGCGCGGCGAATGAAGGTGACCCGCTCGGACGACAGGCCTAGCTGCAACGCAATCTGATGCGCTGCGACGGCCACGCCTCTCGAATGCCGGAACGTAAAGGGCGATTTCGCGTCCACTACCTCGCTGAAAGCCTCACAGATCGTGTCGAGGCGCTCGGGTGGAAGCTGGCGGTCGTTGCTGGCATCGAGATCGAGCACGGCGCACCGGGTGTCGTCCACAGAGCCGGCGGGAAGCGTATGTGTCCAAAGGGTGTTACGACGATGTAAGGTGCGGGTTAGGCGAACGAGGTGTGGGTCGAACCATGCTCCTGAACGTTCTTCGAGAGTATCGATGGCTGCCTGTGGACCGCGCTGATGGCAGAAGGCGTCCAGGTGCTGTGCGATGGCGCAGATGCGGGCAAGCAGCGGGATGGCTTCGCCCTGGGCACGGGCCGGATAGCCAGACCCGTTCCAGTGTTCGTCGAGCGAGCGGACGGCTTCGGCGGTCGCGTTGTCAAAACCCAGCTTGCGAATGATGGACGCGCCGCGATCGCAGCGGAGGATGATCATCTCGCGGTTGTTGTCGTGCTGCGTGAGAGCGATTTTGCCGATGCGAAGCGCTCGCGTCAAGGCACCGCTGTGAGGAAGTACGTTCTTCCACATCAAAGACAGTGTGGAGAGTTTTGGCTGATGAGGCTTGGTCCAGTCTTCCAGCTTGACTCCTGCCTTGATCGCGCGGTCGTCGCCCCCTGTGATGGAACACATTCGTGCGGCGTTGGAGCTACAGCCGATATCTTTCAGCAGGAGAGCGTAATAGAGGCTGGCGCGCTGATGGGCGGGAAGGTCGGCCGCGGCGGCCAGGCGCATCCCCAGGAGACAAGAGCGCAGCGCGTGACCCGGTACGGCGTCCTCCGTGAGGTCCAGAGCGAAAGAAAGAGCGGCCAGCAGCTCGGAAAGAGCTACTGGCAGCTCGGAAGGATCGCGCAAAAGACAGGAGGGCATGATGGTCCTTGGTCGGCGGCACCGACGTGTTTGGCTGACGCTCTAAAGCCTCTATCGGGCGCTACACGAAAGATCATCGTGCAGTGTTGCATGGCGCTGCACCAGGCCCTGGTACCAATGGCATCTTGACGAGGAGGCTGGAGCGTTGTAGACCCCTTCATGAAAAGGGACCTGTCGGGCAAGAGCGGAAAGCCTTTGCAACCCGCCTGTTTTCAACGGGAGAGAGGAGCATCTCAGCGTAACATCGGAGTCTTCACCATGGATGGTGCAAGTCACTTTTCCAGCCATGAGGACGTGCTGACCGGCGTCCAATCCGTGCTACGCTGGAATCCGTTTCGTAGATCGAGTTGCTCCTTGTTGCAGGTCGATGGATTGCACTCCTCTATGTGCCGCTCCATGACGGTAGCGGTCTTTTGTGTCCTTGGGCGCTTTGGGTCTCAGCGTCACTGATGTCTTTGACGTTATAGCGTTGTCCACCACTTGCCGTTCGCGGCGAGGTGAGTCTTGTTGTTTTTCACGCCGGGCTCTCCCGGCGAGTCGATGATGTAAAGGAAAGTGTCCGATGTCTTTCGTACCAACGGCGACCGCCGTGCTGAATCCGTGGAGCCTCATCCTGGGGGCGTTGGAAAAGAAGATCAACCGTCAGTCTTTTCAGACGTGGCTTAAGCCGACGCGCCACTCGCATGTGGAAGGAAAGACGCTGGTTGTGACGATTCCCTCCGTGGAGTTTCAACATATCGGCGACCGGTATGGTGACCTGATCCAGGAAGCCATCGACAATCTGGGTCTCGGCGAGGAGATCGAAGCGGTCACCTTTACCAGTCCGGAGAAGGAAGAGCCAAAGCGTCGAGAGGATGGCGGCGTGGCTCCGCAGCCCACACACGGCGCACGTCCCGGGCGCGAGACCTACCGGCAAAGCGCCAGCGGGGGACCGGCTATTGAGCAGGCCCGGTTTGACTGGAGTACAGCATCGCAGCTCAATCCGCGGTATCAGTTTGACGCCTTTGTCATCGGCAGCGGGAACCAGTTTGCGATGGCGGCATCACAGGCGGTCGCGGAGCGGCCCTCAAAGGCCTACAATCCGCTCTTTCTTTACGGACCCGTGGGTATGGGCAAAACGCACTTGATGCATGCGATTGGGCATGACGTAAAGCGCCGGCAGCCTCATGCCGCGATCTCTTATTTGAGTGGCGAGAAGTTTACCAACGAGATGATCAACTCGGTCCGCTACGACAGAATGACCGGATTTCGCGATCGCTTTCGCAACGTGGACGTCCTGCTGATCGACGACATCCAGTTCCTCGCCGGGAAGGAGCGAACTCAGGAGGAATTCTTTCACACCTTTAATGCCTTGCATGAGGGTATGAAGCAGATCGTGATTGCCAGCGATCGGCCGCCCAAGGAGCTTGCAGATTTTGAAGATCGCCTGCGTTCCCGGTTCGAGTGGGGCCTGATCGCGGACATACAGCCGCCCGACCTGGAGACCAAGGTCGCCATCCTCCAGAAGAAGGCTGAAAGCGAGCACTCGCAGCTGCCGACCGATGTCGCGCTCTTTATTGCGTCGAACGTACGGACCAATGTGCGAGAGTTGGAAGGGGCCCTGGTGAGGCTTATCGCCTGGTGCGGGATGCATGGAGTGGACATCACCCTCGCTGTCGCGCAGCAGTGCCTGAAGCAGTTTATCGACACGCAGGTACGAAAGATCTCGATCGAAGCCATTCAGAAGGCTGTGGCCGATCAGTTTGGAATGCGAGTCTCAGAGCTGAAGCAGAAGAACAACTCGCGGCAGATTGTTGTGCCGCGGCAGATCGCAATGTATCTGGCCAAGCAGCTTACCGAGGCGAGCCTGCCGGAGATCGGGCGACAATTCGGCGGAAAGCACCACACCACGGTGATGCACTCGATATCAAAAATCGATGAGCACCGGCGCGGAGACAAGGACATGAACCGCACCATCAACAAACTGATGGAGACGTTAAGTTAGGGCATGTCCGGACCATCACAGGAAACGCTGGCCCTCATCTGAAACAAAGCGCATCGACGTAACCTCTTTACAGGTGCCTGAGGTGCAGTCTTAAGGTTACACTCGCCTATTCGCCCAGGAGGCATATGTGAACGATCAAACCTTGGCTGCGCAGCCTGTCGAAGATCTTCTTGACTTGATCATTCGTGCCGCCGGACTCGATCTGGTCTACCGGCTTGTTACGGCACCGGCTGGCACGCCGGAGATCCTGGTGGAACTATCTGGACCAGATGCTCCCCTGCTTACCGAGAGAAACGGAGAGTTGTTGCACGCTATGGAGCATATTGCCGCGAAGATCCTACACCTTGAACCTGAGGAGCACCACCGTATTCTCTTCGATGCAGACCGCTTCAAAGCAGACCGCAGCCGTGATCTTCAGCTGGCAGCCGAGACAGCGATCGGTCACGTCCGCAACACAGGCCAACCGTTCGCTTTCCCACCGATGACTTCGCGAGAACGCCGGATGTTGCATCTGGCGTTGCAACCTTCTGGTCTCCCAACGAGTTCGTCGGGCGAGAACCCGCGGCGGTTCGTGGTGCTCTACCCTGAACCGATCAAAGCTGCTCCGGTTGCCGCACGGACAGACACCATCCGCAACGCGTTTCGGCCGCGTTAGCGCAGCGGCTGAAAGTAGCAGACCACTGGTACGCTGCCTACAAAGACCCTTATAGCAGGTCTAAAGCTACTGTACTCAGGGTAAGGTCGAATGCCCGCCATCAAATCGTCTCCTGTGCGCGAGATCGCAGCTCAGCTACGTACCGCCATGATCTAGTAAGCTTGCTCTGTCTCAAGGAGGGCGGCATGCATCGCTATAACTTTTCGCATCTTTTCCTGTCACAGATTGCTTTGTTCGTCGCAACCTCATTGTACGCACAGGACGGCACGAAGACCCTACCTTTCCGCGATCCATTACGTTCTGCGGCGGCACGCGCTCAGGATGCGGTCTCTCGTATGACGCTCGACGAGAAGGCGTCGCAGCTTGAGGACTACGCTCCAGCCATTCCCCACCTGGACATCCCCGAGTACCAGACGTGGAGCGAGGCTCTGCATGGTGTCGCCAACGCCGGATACGCCACCGTCTTCCCGCAGGCGATCGGCATGGCGGCAACCTGGGATACAAAGCTGGTGCAGCAAATCGGTGACATTATCTCTACCGAGGGACGCGCCAAGTTCAACCAGGCACGCCGCGAGAACAATCGCCGCATCTTCTACGGACTGACGTTCTGGTCACCTAATATCAACATCTTCCGCGATCCACGGTGGGGGCGCGGGCAGGAGACCTATGGCGAAGATCCTTTTCTTACCGCTAAGATGGGCGTGGCGTTCGTTGAAGGAGTGCAAGGCCCCGATGCTGCACACCCGAAAGCCATCGCGACCAGCAAACATTTTGCCGTGCACAGCGGGCCTGAATCACAACGCCATACCTTCAACGTCGACGTTGCTCCGCGCGACCTAGAGGAGACCTACTTGCCGGCGTTCCGCGCGACGGTGATCGATGGCCACGTGAAGTCGGTAATGTGCGCCTACAATGCCATCGGCACAGACGCAGCCTGCACCAGCAAGTTGCTGCTGAAGGACCACTTGCGCGATGCCTGGAACTTTTCCGGCTTTGTGGTGTCAGATTGCGGAGCTATCGTCGATGTCTACAAAGGGCACCACAACGCTGCGGACATACTTCACGCTTCGGCAAAGTCGCTCGAGGCGGGCACCGACCTTTCATGCAGCATCTGGTCACCTGGCTTCAACACGCTTGCCGACGCGGTGCGGCAGGGGATCGTCCCAGAAGCGTTGGTGACACAGGCCACTGAGCGGCTTTACACCGCACGGGCAGAGCTGGGCCTGCTTGATCTGCCTGGTACTAATCCCCTCGATAAGATTGCGTTCAGTGAAGTCGCCTCGGACGCTCATCGTCTCGTCGCCTTGCGCGCTGCCGAGGAGTCGATGGTGTTGTTGAAAAACGATGGCATACTTCCGTTGAAGGCCTTACCCAAGAACATTGCAGTGGTCGGACCAACGGCGGATTTGATCTCTTCGCTGGAAGGCAACTACAACGGTGCGCCGCTCTCTCCGATATCGCCGCTCGATGGCATCGCTGAGCAGTTTCCTGATGCGACGATTCACTATGCACAGGGCGCAACCCTTGCCGAAGGATTCGAGGTTCCCGTGCCAAGAACAGTCTTCGGTGCCGGCCTGAAGACGGAGTACTTTGCCACTACAAACTGGACAGGATCGCCTGTCGCCACTGCGACTACGCCGGAGATCCAGAACGACTGGCGGGATGCGAAGCCTGTTTCTGAACTTCCGAGTTACGCCTACTCGGTTCGCTGGTCTGGCACCCTGACCCCGCCCGCCCCGGGTGAGTATACCTTCACACTTGAGGCAGGTGGCGCGTTCCCGTACTCTCCCCACGAAACATATCGCGTCTTCGTGGACGGAAAGGTGATCTCGGAGGGTGTGTTGAATCCTGGCGCACTGGGCGAAGCGGCCCTCAAGCGAGCTGAGGGCTCATCACCCACTGCGCCGCCCCTGATGTCGAGCACGCGGCAAGGAATCTTCAAGGTCGTCTTTCATGATCAGGCGTCGCATGCGCTGGTGGTGGAATATAGTCACTCTGGCAATCGTGCGGGTGGGGGTGTTACGTTGAAGTGGTCGCCACCCGCGCAGGCGCAACTTGACGAGGTGCTCGCAGCTGCAAAGGCTTCCGATTTGGTGATCGCCTTCATAGGGCTCTCACCGAACCTCGAAGGCGAGGAGATGCCGATCAAGATAGAAGGCTTTGCTGGCGGCGACCGCACCTCGGTAGCACTCCCGGCCGCACAGGGACGAATGCTGGAGACTCTGGCTGCTTCCGGTAAACCGATTGTTGTGGTCTCGCTCTCTGGCAGCGCGCTTGCCCTTACCTGGGCCAAGGAGCACGCGGCGGCCGTCCTGCAAGCGTGGTATCCAGGCGTAGAGGGCGGCAAAGCCATAGCTCGTACGCTCGCCGGAGCAAACAATCCCGCCGGACGATTGCCTGTTACCTTCTATGCGAGCACGAACGATCTCCCGGCCTTCACAGATTACTCGTTCAAGCAGCGCACCTACCGTTACTACACCGGCAAGCCGCTTTGGGGATTTGGATACGGATTGAGCTACACAAGATTCAAGTACGGAGAGGTGAGACTTTCGACCAGGAAACTCCGTGCAGGCGAGCCGCTCACAGCCACCATCCAAGTCACCAACGTCGGCTCACAGGCAGGGGATGAGGTTGTAGAAGCCTTCCTCAAGACACCGCAACCCTCTGGTCCCCTCCAGTCGCTGGTTGGCTTCGAGCGCGTTCATCTGACTGCGGGGGAGAGCCGCGAAGTTACCCTCACCTTTGCACCACGCTCCTTGTCAAGCGTCGATGAGCAGGGTCTTCGTTCGATTCTGGCAGGCACCTACCGCCTGACCCTTGGTTCCGCTCAGCCGAACGAAACGGAGAACAAGTCTGAAGCTGCGTTCACGATCAAAGGAGACGCTACACTGCCCCGGTAGAGACGGCAGAGCACTGCGTAGACCATGACTTCCGCTCAAGAGCTATTCAGCCGCTTGTGGGTAGAAGGGTAAGCATTCGTGCAGATGACCGCACCTCTGGCTGATTACGACGCCGCAGAAGACCTTGCAGTCTTTTGTTTGCCGACCTACACACGGCATGATCTCTGTCACTCTTGTACGGACGCCACTGCTCGCCGGCAGCGCACGGAAGCCTCGGGAGACCTATTGGTTGTATGGCCAGAACGTGACCTTTGGCTGGACTGCGGTCGAGGGCTCAGCGGCTTCAGACCGCATTCCATTCCGCTCCAGCAGCTCCATCGACAAAGCGCGATACGCCTCCGCTCCACGAGAACGGGCATCATAAAGAGCGACTGGTTTACCGTGGCTTGGGGCTTCCGCGAGGCGTATATTCCGCGGTATAGTCACCTGAAACAATTTCTCTTCGAAAAATGATCGCAGGTTCTCCGTGACTTGTTGCGACAGGTTAGTACGGTCGTCGTACATGGTCAGAACAACCCCTTCAAGCGCCAGTTGCGGGTTGAAAGCAGAAGCCACCTTGTCCAGCGTACTCATCAGCTCGGAGATGCCTTCCAGTGCAAAATACTCAGCCTGCATCGGTACCAGCAACGAGTCGGCCGCAACAAGTGCATTCAGCGTAAGGAGATCGAGCGCGGGCGGGCAATCCAGTAAAACGAACGCGTACTCTTCTCGTGCCTCCGTAAGCGCGTCCCGCAGCCGGAACTCCCTTCGTTCTCCGCCTACAAGCTCGATGTTTGCGCCAATCAGGTTCTTTGAGCCGGGAATCAGCTTCAGCTGCGGGATCTCCGTGTCGAGCACGGCTTCAGCGACGCCAGCCGATCCAAGCAGCAGGTCGTAGATGGTAGCGCGCTGCTCCTCCTCGATCGTTCTTCGGGAGACACCAACGCCGCTGGTCGCATTGGCCTGGGGGTCGCAGTCGATCAGAAGAACGCGCTTGCCACCGAGAGCAAGGCAGGCCGCAAGATTGATCGCCGTTGTCGTCTTGCCTACGCCGCCCTTTTGATTGACGATCGCCAGAACCTTGGATCTACGCTCAACGACCATAGACCGAGCCTAACCGGTAGGCTTCATCTTCCGCAAACCGGTATGTTCCATGTGGAACACTGCTGGGGAGATGAACTGAACAATCCGATCGTGTGAGCCTGGAATGTGTATGCCTCCCTGCGACCCAGCCAAGAGGAGGGCCAACGTTCCGTGCTCCGCGACCTTGGCCGACGCTATTGCCACTGCAAGCTCCATCTTGTCTACAGCACGCAACGCCACGACGGAGAAGCGTCTACCTGAAGGCATGGCTTCCACCCTTTGGGGCCAGACCTCCGTGTCCAGCCGCAGTTCCCGTACCACCTCACGCAAAAAGCTGGCCTTCTTGCCCTGGGACTCTCCAAGCGTGACTTTCAGGGCTGGAAGGAGGAGTTGAATGGGCAGACCCGGGAAACCTGCACCACTCCCGTAATCGAGGAGCGTGTCAGCTTGTGGAAGGTGTTTGCCAAGGAACAAGCTCTCGCCAAAGTGCCTCCGCACGATCTCTTCAGGCTCGCGGACCGCCGAAAGGTTGGTCCGGCTGTTCCATCGAACCAGTAGATCCAGATAGACGCTAAGCGCCGGGTACAACCCAGAAGGAACGACGCGATCAGCGACGAATGGGACTAGAAGTTCCCGGATACGATCTTCAGCAATCACGCTCATAGGTGGATGCCAGCAGGTCCGCTATGTTCCACGTGGAACTTCACGCGACCGAAGCTCGAACCGGCCGTGGTGACCATCGGGCAGTCGCGTCCACAAAGCGGGCGAACAAGACGCGACTGCTTTCACTTATGTTGTAACTCCGCTCCGGGTGCCACTGCACGCCGAGGACAAAGTGCTTTGAAGTCTGGTCACCTTCAACAGCTTCGACCACGCCGTCAAGTGGGCACCTGGCGACTACGGTGAGACCATCGCCTGCAATGCCTATAGCTTGATGATGGCTCGAGTTAATAGGCAAGCGACGATCTTCCTGATCCTGCCCAAGGCCATCTACAAGAGATGATGGCTCGACCACGGCGGTATGCGCGACCGCGACACCTGGGCCCGCTTTATGGTTTACAGGAAGAATATGCAGGTCCTGCACCAGTGTTCCTCCACGCCAGACGTTGAGCGATTGAGCACCGTAGCAAACGCCGAGAATTGGCTTGTACAGATTATGCGCGTCTTGAAGTAGTAGCTCGTCTGAGTTCTCGCGGCTCTGGTCGGCTGGAGCGGTCGCAGCCTCGACCGTATGCCCATACTTGGTCGGATTGACGTCCGCGGGAGACCCGGGCAGCAGGATACCGTTACACGTCCTCGCCAGTGTGGCGATTTCTCCGGGGGTAGCGCAAAGATCGATCTGCACAGCTTCGCCCCCAGCGTCGTGGACAGCGTGCGCGTATTGTGGCCAGCAACGCCGGTTGTACTCAAGATCGAAGCTGGTAGGAAGCGGAACGGCGATCCGTGGCTTACTCATACGACTATCTTAGTTGCCAACTAACCCACAAGGCACAGTTCCACGTGGAACGCAGCTATTCATAAATCATCCATGACGTGCGTAAAGGTCGGAGATCGCCTTGAACAGCGTCGAAGTCAACTCCTCCGCGTCGCCCGTTGATTTGCCGGTTGTGGCAATGGCATCGCCCACGAGTAAACGGATTGGTCGTGGAGCGATGTGGTACGTATGAAGGGGCAGCAATTCATAGGTGCCGACCAACGCGAGTGGAACAAGCGGTACCTGTGCGCGAATCGCAAGAAAGGCTGCGCCGGATGCCATCGTCTTAATCGTGCCGTCCGGCGTGCGTCTGCCCTCGGGAAAAATTAAGACAGGGAGACCGGAATGAAGAGTCTTCACGCCCCGCAAGAGACCGGCGATCGCGGAACGAGGGCTCTTGTCATCTATGGGCACCTGGCCTGAGCGATCAAGATACCACCCGATGAAGGGAAGCTTCCACAAACCGGCCTTGGCAAAGATTCGGAACTGGAAGGGAAGTTGCCCGAAGAGCGTAGGCGTATCCATATAGCTGAGATGATTGCAGGCATAGACGGCCGGAGCTGCCCGCAGCTTTTCTGCGCCGTCAACCCTTACGGGAGACAAACCCAGCCACAACAAGGATTTGCCCCAAAGCCTGGCAATACGGTGTTGCTGCCGCCCGGAGCGGTCCCATAAGCCGCAAACCAATGAAAGACACCCAAACAGAACAGTACTCGCGACGAGCAGGGGTATGTAGATCAGATAGGTAAACCAGCGCTGCACAAAAATCGCTTGAGGGTTCGTCATGACTTTCGGCAGCATCGTCCCCCCCCATCGTACTGTGTCGTCTTCCTTTCATTAGGAGAACCCTGATCAAAGGAGCGTTAGTCAGCTCGGGCGAGTTGCCGTAAAGCGCCAACCAGATACACAGAGCCTGTAGCGACAATTAGACCATCGGCAGGCGTCATCGTACGCGCCAGTGCCAGTGCAGCGCCCGTATGAGCCGCCGCATGAGCGGGAATCGCAAGCGCGTGAGCAGTTGCAAGCAGGTCGACGAGGGGAACCGCCCGCACATTATCAATCTGCGTCAGGATGAGATGGTCACGGCGTCGACCTGGATCGCCATCCTCGGAGGAGTCGAAGAGTGGAAAGAGAATACGTGCAAGCTCCTCAAGCGGCTTATCGCCAAGACAAGAGAAGATCAGAGTGCGCGGACGCATCTCGGGAAGTCGCGCGATGGCGGCGCGAAGTGTCCATGCTCCAGCCGGATTGTGGGCCACATCGAGAAGGAGGTCAGGGCGGCCAGCTGTGTGAACGACTTCCAGGCGGCCCGGCCAGCGGGTTCCAGCGATTCCCTCGGCGATCAGGGCGTTCGGCAATCGAAACCCATGGCGTAGGCGAAGCTCCTCGGCTGCAGCAATGGCCAACGCGATGTTGCGCTGCTGGTGGTGCCCCGACAAGGGGGAGTTTACCTCCAAAAGCCGCCCACCCAGGCTGACGGTGTAGCGGTTTGCCCGAAGTCCTTCGTCTGCAAGGTCCTGGCGCAAAGGGATGAAGGCGGCAGCGGAAAGAGCGCGAAGATCCAGCAAAGCAGCGGCCTCACCGATGGCTTGGTTCGCTTCAGGGTGCTGCGGAAGGGTGATAAGTGTGCCGTGCTGCCGGAGAATGCCGCACTTCTCCCGGGTGATTGCGGCAATGGTGGGGCCAAGATACTCTTGATGGTCTAACGCGATGTCTGTCAACACGGAGATCAGTGGATCGACAATATTGGTGGCGTCCAATCGTCCGCCCAAGCCAACTTCGAGTATAGCCAGGTCTACTTTCGCTTTGGAGAAATAGAGAAAGGCAACTGCCGTCAGCATTTCGAAAAAGCTCGGCCCGTGCGGAAGCCTACCTTCTTGCACAAGTCGTAGGGCGGTTATTTCGACCTGGAAGAAAAGGCGAGCGAATACGTCGTCCGGGATGTTCTGGCCACCAAGCTGGACGCGTTCGTTGACGCGCGTCAGGTGCGGGGATGTATACAGACCAATGCGATAACCCGACGTAGCAAGGATGGACGCAAGCGTTGCGGCCGTCGAGCCTTTACCGTTGGTACCTGCAATCAGGATAGCGGGAAACGCCGATTGCGGGTTGCCGAGTCCTGTGGCCAACGAACGCATATGAGTAAGGTCCCACTTACGCCGGGAACCATCTTTCGCAGGAGCTAATTCCTGTCCAAGTGCATGAAGATGGTCAAGGGCATCCGCGTAGGAGAACATATCGAGATTATAGGGTCCCGGGTTCAGCGACGCCTGCCTGCTGCTCTACACTTGGAGCATTGCTGCAACACGCAAGATGCTAGGGAGAAAGAGGCACTCTGGAGAATGGTCGCGTACGAATGAAAACCAGTCGAAGTCTGATCGCGTTCAAATGGGTCATGTATGCCGTGATAACGCTTCAGTTCCTGCGGGTATACATCTACAGCACCAGGTTCTATCTGCGTCTGCCCGACTATCTCAGCGGACACGAGAGGCTACCATTCCAGATGCGTATCTTGCCGGTCGCATTCCTCGACCTGTTCTACAAGGTCCCTTGGGTGATGAACCACATCATGACGCACGCTCAAGGGGCGTTCAGTCCGCAGAGTGGGCCTTTCTTCTTCCTGAGCCTTTTCTCCCTGGCAGCCTGCGCGTACTTCATCCTCAAACTTTACAAGGCAGTCTCACGCACGGGCAATCTCAGTGTGCTCGTCTACCCGTTCTTTCTGGTCGCTGTCATGCTGACCTACGGAAACCATCTGGAGCAGAATTACTCATATCCCTACGACTTTGCGGCTATTGCCTTCTTTACTGCGGGACTCTGCTTTATCTACACCCGACAGTTTCTGCCATTGGTCGCTGTGATGATACTGGGCACCTTGAACCGGGAGACGACTCTGTTTCTCATTGGGGTGTACATGCTTGACGCCGCTACCCTGGAGAACCCTGCGCGCAGTGACAATGCCCAACCCCTTCCGATTTGGAAACGAGTGTCACTCCCGCAGATCCCGTGGGTCAGGGTAGTGTTGCTGATCGGAATCTGGGTCGGGATCAAGCTGACCCTGACGCATCTATTTGGCCATAACGACCGGAGTGAGGATTACCCCAGGTTGAAGGAGAACCTGGCTCGTATCTCTCCACGCCTCATCCCGGCGATGCTCAACCTGTGCGGATATCTGCTGCCTGTCGTATGGGTCATGCGAAGGTGGGTGCGGCCCACACGGTTTGGCAACTACATCTACATCTTGCCACTCTGGCTTGCTGTGATGTTCAACACCGGCATTATCGTAGAGGTAAGAATCTATGGAGAGCTGTGCGGCTACGCGGCGGTAGCGTGTGTGCTGCTGCTTGAAGAACAGTGCAGCCGGATCACAGATCGAGAACGAACCGTGATCGAAGGCACCTAAGCACAGCATTCAACACGAAGGCAGGACGGACATGAGGTGCTTGCCCGCCCTGCCTCCGGCTACTTTGCAGCTGCGATAGCAGCTTCCGTAAAGGGAACGACGAACTCCTCGCGCGACACCTTGCCCTGATCGATAGCAGATGTGCCTCCTGCGTAGACGATGTTGACGTCGCTGATTCCGATGAACCCTAGAATCGCTTTGAGGTACGGTGTCTCCAGGTTGTAAGCTCCGCGGCCAGAATCGGGACCGTAGTCGCCGCCGCTTGCGATGATGACGTGCGCCTTTTTGCCTTTCACCAGACCTTCGTAACTCGAGTTGAAAGTCTTGTTAAGACGGACGATCTGATCCAGCCACGCTTTCAGAATGGCAGGAATCGAAAAGTTGTACATTGGCGTGGCGATCAGCACCTCATCCGCGGCAAAAAGCTCGGCGAGCAGTTCATTCGACAACTGAAGCGCTGCCTCGTGCTCCGGCGTCTGGTGCTCGTCCGGGGTGTAGACGGCCGCAATCCAGGCGACATCGACAAACGGCAGCGAGGTTTGATAAAGATCGCGAGTAACTACAGTTCCGGAGTGGGTCTTCTGCCACTCCTCGGCAAATGCGGTAGAGAGTTTGCGGGAGACAGAGTACTCGCCGCGCGGAGAAGCATCGATCTTGAGCAGGGTAGGCATAGGCATCCTTTAGGGTGAGAGTGAGTAACGCGCTGCACATGGGATGTAGCCGGCGAAGGAAGGGTGCGGAACTGCAAGCAATTCCTCGCCGTAGACAACGTGCGGGGCGGACAGATCCTCTTGCATCGACTCGCGTGTGCGAAAGAAATATGCTGGTAGGTCTGAGGGAAACAATCGTGACGAACGAAACAGTGCGGGTGCAATTGCCGGATGGATCAGTACGTGAGGTGGCGCAGGGAACGACGCCAATGGGCATCGCGATGGGGATCTCACCTCGTCTGGCAGCGGCGGTCGTGGTGGCGCGGGTTCGGCCCCTGGCGGGCGCAGTGACAGCGACGGCTGAGCCGGATACCTCTGAAGAGGCAATGTATGCAGGACAGGAGGCAGGCGAGCGTATCGTCGATCTCTCCGCTCCGTTGACCGAGGACGTCGCGCTGGAGTTGCTGAAAGAGACTGACGAAGCATCGCTGAAAATTCTCCGCCACTCGGCCGCGCACGTAATGGCCACAGCGATCCTGGAGCTCTTTCCTGAGACGAAGCTGGGGCATGGACCTGCTACAGACCAGGGTTTTTTCTATGACGTGTATCGCGAACTACCCTTCACAGAGGCTGATCTGGGCGCCATCGAAGCACGGATGCACGAGGTAGTGGCCCGCAACGAGCCGTTCGTACGCGTGGCTGAGTCCCGAGAGCAGGGTCTAGCGACGTATGGATCACGGGGCGACTTCATGAAAGTTCACTTCATCGAGCGGTTCACCCAGTCCGGAGACGAAATCTCGCTCTACAAGAATGGTGGCTTTGCTGATTTCTGCCGCGGTCCGCACGTACCTTCGACTGGAAAGGTCAAGGCGTTTAAAGTCATGTCCATAGCGGGGGCGTACTGGCTCGGCGATGAGAAAAACCAGCAGCTCCAGCGCATCTACGGAACGGCCTTCTTCAACGAGAAAGACCTCAAGGCGCACTTCGCCCGACTGGAGGAGATCAAGGCCCGCGATCATCGCGTTCTGGGTAAGCAGCTCGACCTGTTTTCCATTCAGGAGGTCGCCGGCGCAGGGCTGATCTTCTGGCACCCGAAGGGTGGAGTGATCCGCAAGACGATGGAAGACTGGATGCGCGAAGAATGTATCCGCCGCGGGTACGAGATGGTCTACACCCCGCACATCATGCGTCGTGAACTCTGGATGATCAGCGGACACGAGGGTTTCTACTCGGACAATATGTATCCGCCGATGGAGCTCGACGACGCCGAGTACCGGCTGAAGCCCATGAACTGTCCCGGTCATATCCTCATCTACAAGAGTTCGCCGCGCTCCTACCGCGACCTGCCCGTCCGCTACGCCGAGCTGGGCAACGTCTATCGTTACGAACGCTCCGGTACCATGCATGGCCTCCTGCGCGTACGTGGCTTCACCCAGGATGACGCGCACATTTTCTGTACGCCGTCGCAGATCGAGGATGAGGTGGACGCCTGCATCGAGTTCGCGTCAAGCGTACTCCAGACGTTTGGTTTCGCTGAGTTCAAGGTGGAGCTCTCCACCTGGGACCCCGCCGACCGCAAGAGCTACGTCGGCTCGGATGCGGATTGGGAGCTGGCGTCCGGGTCGCTTGAGCGCGTGCTGCAGCGCAAAGGCATCGCCTTCCGCACGATTCCTGGCGAGGCCGCCTTCTACGGCCCCAAGATAGACATTAAGCTGGTCGATGTGCTCGGCCGCCTGTGGCAGCTCTCCACCGTGCAATTCGACTTCAACCTGCCCGCCCGCTTCGAGCTCGAATACACGGGCGAGGACGGCGAAAAGCACCAGCCTGTCATGGTCCACCGTGCCCTGTTCGGGAGTGTGGAGCGCTTCTTCGGCGTCCTGATCGAGCACTACGCCGGAGCGTTCCCCGTCTGGCTGGCTCCCGTTCAGGTGGGCCTCGTGCCCATCTCCTCCATCAAGCATATGGAGTACGCGCGTTCCGTCAAGGCTCGCCTGGAGGCCGCCGGTCTCCGCGTGGAGCTCGACGAGCGTAACGACGAGATGAAGGCCAAGATCCGCGAGTTCGCCTTGCAGAAGGTGCCGTTTGTGTTGGTCATGGGCGACAAGGAGGCCATCTCCAACTCGGTAAGCGTGCGGGTGCGGGGCAAGGGAGATGAGGGGAGTGTGGCGGTGGAGGGATTTGTGGAGCGGGTATCCCAACTTATCACCACCAAGTCCGCGGTGTTGTAGGAGAAGCTTGCCTGAACTCTCAAAAGAAAATCGTGAAAAGACACTCCCGATACTTGAACAAGTCCGAACTGAGATACTTCCGGTCGCTGGTGAAGATCGCGAGTTGATTTTTCAGATGAAACGCTATATTGCGAAGCGCCTTGAGTTCGATGAGCTTGGAACACCGACACAGCGTCGTAAGCTGAAGGATGAAATGTGGAAGAGGCAACGGGGTTTGTGCGCGCTCTGTCACAGTGAGCTACCTGAATGTGGCGCCGAGCTTGATCGGTTCAAGGCTATCGAAGGCTACACTTTGGAGAACACGCAGCTCGTTTGTCATTCATGTCATAGAACGGCGCAAGAACTTCGAGGTTTCGCTCGATGCGAGGTCTGTCCTTCAGCACTTATTACGAATAGATGCGATACGGTCTGATGCCAGATAAAATCGACCTATGAACCTGCCCGTCAATCCGCCATTGTTGCCCATGCTGGCCAAGCGCGTGGACGCCGTGCCCGAGGGCGACGGCTGGGTGTTTGAGCCCAAGTGGGACGGCTTCCGAGCTCTGGTCTTTCGGGACGGTGACGAGCTGCTGCTTCAGAGCCGGGACGGCAAGGGGCTTAACCGGTATTTCCCCGAAGTAGAGACGGTGCTGAAAGAGCAGTTGCCCGTTCGCTGTGTGCTCGATGGCGAGATCGTCATCGCCGGGCCGCGCGGCTTGGATTTCGACGCTCTCCAACTGCGGGTGCATCCCGCCGCCTCGCGGGTGCGGCTGCTGGCGGAACAGACGCCCGCATCGGTGGTCTTCTTCGACCTGCTCTGTCTCGGCGACGAGGACCTGCGGCGGGTGCCTTTGGAAGAACGAATACTCCGGCTCGACGAGGTGTTGCGCGGAGTGAAGCCGCCGGTGCATCGGACGCCCGTAACGCGCGACCGCGTCATGGCGCAGGGCTGGTTTACCCGGTTTGAGGGTGCGGGTCTAGATGGAGTGATGGCCAAGCCCGCGCGCGGCGTGTACCAGCCGGACAAGCGGGCGATGCTGAAGGTGAAGCACGAACGCGACTGCGACTGCGTGGTGGCGGGCTTCCGCTGGCATAAGGACGGAGAGGGCGTTGCTATCGGCTCGCTCCTGCTGGGGCTCTACGACGCGAACGGCGCGTTGCAAAGCGTGGGCGTCTGCGCAAGCTTCACCATGGCCAAGCGCCGCGAGCTGGTGCAGTTTCTCGCGCCCTACCGGCTGGCTGCGGGAGAGGCGCACCCGTGGTCGGCGTGGGGACAGGCCGATGCTTCACAGAGGATGCCGGGCGCTCCGAGCCGGTGGAACAGCGGCAAGGACTTGTCATGGGTCGCGCTGCGGCCGGAGCTGGTGGTCGAGGTCGCGTATGAGCATATGCAAGGCGACCGCTTCCGGCACATGGCCCAGTTCCGCCGCTGGCGTTCGGATAAAGACGGGAAGGAATGCACCTACGCGCAGCTAGAAGTCGTGCCTCCTGAGGAACTAGCCCGCGTCTTCGCCGGTCATATAAGTGCAGCCGCCACACGGTCGTAAACTCTACATTCGTTAGACTGTGTAGATGGCTGCGACGGTAAAGGTGGTTCGGGGCACGCGGGATTTGTTGCCACCGGAGACAGAGTTGTGGGCGCAGGTTGAGCGGATTGCGCGCGGCGTCTTCGCCCGTTACGGGTTTGGCGAGATACGCACGCCCATCTTCGAGGCGACGGAGCTGTTCGCCCGTGGCGTAGGCGAGGAGACCGACATCGTCTCAAAGGAGATGTACACATGGGAGGACCGCGCACGAGCGGCATCCGAGAAGGCGCAGAGCCTCACCCTGCGTCCGGAAAACACGGCGGGGGTGGTGCGCGCCTACATAGAGCACAAGCTGGGTGATACCGGCCAGATGCAAAAGCTGTTCTATATCGGACCGCAGTTTCGGCGCGAGCGCCCGCAACGAGGACGATACCGGCAGTTCTGGCAGATCGGCGCAGAGGTGCTGGGTCCAGTCTCGTCTGGTGCTGAGAGTCCCATTCGCGACGCCGAAGTCCTGGAAATGCTGGGAAGCCTGCTCGACGAGTTGGGAGTCAAGGGCTGGCGACTCGCCTTGAACTCGGTAGGATCGGCGCGTGATCGACCCAGATACATTGAGGCTTTAAGAGGGGCCCTCGAGCCAATAAGGGCGCAGCTGTGTGAAGACTGTCATCGCCGAGCGGAGACAAACCCGCTGCGGGTGCTTGACTGCAAAGTGCCAGCAGACCAGCCCGTGATTGATGCCCTGCCGAAGATCGCAGACTTCCTGGACGCTGAGTCGACCGGCCATTTCGCTGCCGTGTGCGAGGCTCTCAAGGCGTGCGGCGTTCCGTACTTCATCGAGCCCCGGCTGGTGCGTGGCCTTGACTACTACACTCGGACGACGTTCGAGTTTACCGTTCCCGATGGAAGGGGGCTCGGAACGCAGAATGCGCTGCTCGGTGGCGGCCGCTATGACGGACTCAGTGAGATGCTGGGCGGTCCAAAGGCTCCAGGCATCGGCTTTGCCATAGGCGAAGATCGGCTCATCCTGACGTTACAGGCGCAGGCTGATCCTGTTCAGGCAACAAAGCTCCATGCGTACATCGCGCCGCTCGGTCAGGCGCAGAACGCGGCAGCACTGGCCTTGGCACGACAGTTGCGCCAGGCAGGTCTTTCAGTAGAGGTGGGAGATGGAAGCTTTCGGCTCAAGAAGAGCTTCGAGGCGGCAGACAGGTTAGCTCTGCACGTGATCCTGCTAGGAGAGGATGAGGCGGCGCGTGGAGTTGTCAAGGTGAAGACCTTTGCTACAGGAGAACAGGTAGAGATAACACGTGACCGCCTGATCTCCGTTCTGCGCTAGAGGCGATCCGACTACAATTCATAAGGATGAACCAGAGAGTCACCCTCGGCAAAGACTCGCTTTGCGGGAGCAACGCGAGGCCGTCAGCCGGCAACTGACGAAGGGTATGCCTCGCTCCGTTTGAGCGCCAGGAGACACATGGAAAACTTAGAAACCGTTTCTTCTTCAAGCGTGACGACTCTGCTTGGCATCGCCACCGGTTTGCGGTCGTTTACGCCGCTCGCATTGATTGCATGGTCTGCCCGGTCGGGCAGGTTGCCGGTCGAAGGAACGTGGGCCTCCTGGGTGGGACGGCCCGCTGCGGTCGGGCTTCTGACGGCAGCCGCGGTAGGCGAGTGTATTGCCGATAAGCTGCCAAACGCACCCGATCGCACCTTGCCGGTGGCCGTGGTCGGGCGCCTTGTTCTGAGCGGGCTGTCTGGCGCGATTGTGGCGACCGTTCTACGCCGTCCTGTAGCCGGTGGAGTGGCACTCGGAGTGTTAGGGGCGTTGGGTGGAACCTACGGCGGCTTTTCCGCTCGCACAAAGCTTTCCAAGGCATTGGGTGCAGATTTAGTGGTAGCTGTGACGGAGGATGCGCTCGCCGTCGGGCTCGCCGCCAACTCAATCAGGCGAGTGACGCAGTAGCTCGTTGGATCACCTGGGCGGTTCGCTGTGTCAATGTTCCCGCTTTGGCGACCATCGCAATCCACCGCCGAAGGTTTGCCGGTAGAACTCACGTTGAATGGGGTAGATCGGGCTGCCGTTGTAGAAGCCGAACACCTCGTTGTTCAGGTTGAGGGCCGACGCGACGAGCGTAAATCCCTGTGGCAAGTTATAAGTTCCTTGCAGATCAATCTGTAGGTGAGAGTAAAAGTACGTGTCGCCGTTCGGTCCATACAATCCCCCACCGTTACCACCTTGGACGATAGGTCCCGAGTTCTTGCCAGCGTTGTACCCATAGGAGTAGATGTTGGCTTGGTTGTAAGACATCCCCAAGCGTAGAGAGAGATTGCGCTTGTCGTAGGTGGGGCTGAAGTTGAAGGTGTTTGGTGCTTGACGAAGCAGGGGCGCGTCTGAGCCGCCCGGCCCACGGTTTGGTCCGCTGATCGTCCCGACTGGAACGCCATCCGCGCTCACATCGACATAAGGCGGCAGATGAGCCAACGACTTGGTATAACCGTAATTAGTCGCGACGCCCAACCCATTCAGTATCCCCGGAAGGTAGCTAAGGTGCTGCTGGAACGCGATTTCAAAGCCGTAGACGCAGGCGCTTCCGGCGTTGATGGTCTGGTTGAGGAAGTAAGGTCCGCTCGTGACAATGGCGTCTGAGACGTGGTAGGTGGTGGTTGCCACAATCGGATCGGTGAAGTTCTTATAAAAGAAGCCCGCCTGGAGAAGGCCGGAGCGGGGAAGCGAGTTTTCATAAAGCAGGTCGAGATTGTCGGCGTATTCGGATTTCAGCTTGGGGTTTCCAAGCGAATAATTAGACCTCGCTTTGCCTCCGCTTGGCGCGCTCTGGAAGGGCACCAAGTCGCCGAAGTTGGGACGGGACAGACCGCGTCCGTAAACAAAGCGTAGGCCTTGGCTTGGAGTCAACGCATAGCGAACAGACGCACTGGGCAGCAAATTGATGTACGATCCTGCTGCAATGACCGGTGTAGACCCGACATCGGTGGAGCGGCTCGCGCCGATGGTTCCCCGATTGTTCTCATTGGTGGCCTCGATGCGTAGGCCGAGAACAACCCGGAATTTGCCTAGTTCAGAGGTGTTCATCACATACCCGGCGGAGACCTTCTCGATCTGATTGAACGCATTGCCGACACTGTCACCGACACCAAGATCGTTTAGGTTGAGATTGGCACGAATCTTCTCAACATCCGCCCCAGGCCCAAACTTGTAGTTGCCCCCGTAGTAATCCGGGTCGGAGAAGTCGTTCACATAGTTGGAGAGGGCGTAGCCTGCAGGTTCTCCAGCATAGATGGGATTGTTGTCGGAATCGAACGTCGTGCCAGCGGCGTAGTAGTTCCGGGTGTCCTGGTTGACGAACTTATGTTCGTTGCGGAAGCGGCCTCCGAACTCAAACGTGCTGGCGTGTCCGCGAAAGTTGTAAGTCGTTGCCAGCGAAGCCCCAACACCTAGGTCAACTTCTGGGTTGTGAAGATTCTGGACGTTATTGAACTGGAAAAAGTACTTTGTAGTATCGAAGATGTTCTTGCCATCCTGAACGTTGATCCGCGGCGACAGCGGATTGCTCAGGTCTAATCCCAACTGCACATTCTTCAATGGATTGTCGTCATTGATGGGAGCAAAGTGCGCGTTGGCATAGCCATCGTCACGGGTGCGGGCTACTGACGCGTCGAGGTCGGCGTTCAGCAGCGAACGACCGATCACGCTGTGTAACCCGGCCTGCAAGCCGCCGATATCCTGGATCGGCCGCCGCCGCAGGGCCGAGAATGCCATGCTGCCGTTCGGACCACCCTGGGTCAGAGTGGTGCCGTCCGCATAGGAGTTGATCGTCGGCGTATAAATCCAATCGTCCCCGAAGTTGTCGAAGTGTGAGTACATCCCCTTCAAGTATATGCTGGACGTGTTAGAGAAGCGGTAGTCGAGCGTGCCCGCAAACCCACGCCGGTCACGGAAGTAGCGGTAATCGCGGAGATCGTACGTCCCCGCCAGCGCGGGCCCCGGCTCGATGTCGTTGATGCCGCGTCCGTTCCAGTCATACGAGCCGCCCAACAGAACACCCAACTTCTTCGCGCCTCCGAAGCGACGGCCGATTGTGCCGTCGAACTGATAATTGGGCCGCCCACCCAGGATTGGGTTATACCCACCCAAAGCTTCCAGAGCGAGCGTTGGGGCATCCGCAGCGCTCTTGGTCCGCAGGTCGACCGAGCCGCCGATGCCGTCACCTTCCATATTCGCCTGTAGAGTTTTGTTGATCTGTACGGACTCGACCAGGTCGGCGGGGATCAAGTCCAGCTTGATCTGACGCACAGTTTCGGGGGAGGCGATGGTAACGCCGTCCAGGGTCACATGCGTCAGCCGGGGCTCCGTCCCGCGAATCTGCACGTACTTGCCCTCGCCCTCATCCCGCTCCAGGCTTACAGATGGCAATCGGCCAATCGCGTCCGCGATATTCGCGTTTGGGAGGCTGGTGATGACGTCGGCTGGCAGCACGTTGATAACGTTGTCCGCGTTGAAGGTGCGGTTGATGGCTTCCAACTCGCCACCTTGACGCGGAGCATAAACCTGTACATCCTGCACGTTGGACGCTATGGCCAGTACGCCGTCCACACGCACTGCCGTGCCGGTGGTAACGGTCACCGGCTTGGAGTAAGGTGCGAATCCAGCGTAAGAGGCGTCGAGCGTGTAGACTCCGCTCGCCACACCGGTCACGGTGAACTGCCCCGTCGAATCGGTCAAGACGCTGACGCCGCCCGGGGTAAGCGTTACTCGCACACCTTGCAAGGCCAGACCCTGCGCGTCCGAGATCGTCCCCGTCAGCGTACCGCGTCCACTCTGTGCATCGGCGATTCCGGCAACCGTGCACGTAACCACAACCGCAAACAGCGCAGTGGTCGACAATCTTCTCAAGGACATAGATCTCTCCGGCTTACAGCGCGCCCGTGCCGCGAATACGTGCGTTCCGGCTGAAGGTAGCCGCGGTCCGCTAAGAGCAGAACGCGACCCTGCGTCGCTGGCGCTAAGCTAACGCTCGTCGATCACAGGAGCGTCAACACCCGATGACGGCACGGTAAACGCCGACGACATCCCGTAAACGCGTTCACAGGTCCACCAGGATCAACATGCATCATCCAGAAAGCGACACACCCTCGCTCTTGTGCACAGCCAGGAAAGTACCGGTCTGCTACTAAATCCTTTGTTTGCAATACCCCGATAGAGAATTACAAAGAAAGGCCCCGCAGTCCACACAGGACTTCGGGGCCACAGATCCGCAGACGGCCCGTAAGCCGAATTCTGTTTTAGGCGATCATTCCTCTAGGCCAGCCATTACTGACTGGCTCCAGCAACCTACCCGCAGGTTTCGACCCCTGTTCTCACAGGCCTCCCCGCCTGAGCGCATCGGGCCAATGCGCGCCGCCCGCTTTAGAGATTAGGGAGTGAAGCGGACGGACTCCCTGCCTATTTGGTCTTGCTCCGTGTGGGGTTTACCATGCGGTCCGGCTTACGCCGGACCCGGTGCGCTCTTACCGCACCTTTTCACCCTTACCTTATGTCGCTTTCGTGACAAAGGCGGTTCGCTCTCTGTTGCACTGGCCGTCCAGAGGCCTTGAAGCCTCCGTCCCGGACGTTATCCGGCACACTGCCCTGCGGAGTTCGGACTTTCCTCCCCCGTTCAACGCCCAAAGGCCCGAACGGCAGCGATCGCCCAGCCGTCTGCTCCCTAAGCATACTGGAACCTTCATCCTGCCGAGCCGTACCTACATATCTGTGGCCATGCGCCGCTCCACGCTGCTACTCTCATCTCAAGTCCGACGCCATGGAGCTCAAGGAAGCCTTCAAACTCGCGCTCCAATCCCTGTGGCAGAACAAGCTGCGCTCGGTGCTCACCCTGCTCGGCGTGGTCATCGGGGTGGCCTCAGTCATCGCGGTCGTCACGCTGGTCAATGGCGCGAGCACCTACATCGCCACCAAGTTCTCCGACTACGGCTCGGACGTGTTTACCGTCTCCAAGATGCCGCAACTCATTACCAGCGCCGAGCAGTACGTCGCCATGCAGAAGCGCAAGAATATCCTGCTGCCCGATTACTACTACGTTCAGGAGAACTGCAAAACCTGTTCCGGGATGGGCGCACAGCAGGCCACGGGCGGTAAAGTGGTTCACGGTACCGAGTCCGTCACCGATTCGCAGATCCGCGGCTACACCTGGCAGATGCCGTCTCTTCAGAACCTCAACATCACCCAGGGCCGCGGCTTTACCGACGCCGACGAGGAGCACGCCTCGCACGTCTGCATCGTGGGCACCGACATCGTCGAGCACCTCCTCCCTGGCCTCGATCCTGTGGGTCAGGAGCTTCGTGTGGATGGCGTCCCTTATACCATCGTGGGTGTGACGGAAAAGCAGGGCAGCACCTTTGGCGCGAGCCAGGACAACTGGGTCGGCGTCCCGCTCACCACGTATCAGAAAAGCTACGGCACGGCGAAGACCGTCACCATCTACGTCAAGGCGGCGAGTTCGGGCGCGCCGCTCCAGGTTGCTGCCGATGAGGTCCGCGTGCTGATGCGTGCCCGCCGGCACGATGCTCCTGGCCAGCCGGAGGACTTCGAGCTTGACACCAACAACACGCTTGTCGGATTCGCCACGCAGATCACGCAATCCTTTGGTCTCGTCGCCAGCGCCATCGCCGCGCTCTCGCTGATCGTTGGCGGCATCGTCATCATGAACATCATGCTCGTCTCTGTGACGGAGCGCACCCGCGAGATCGGCATCCGCAAGGCTTTGGGCGCGCGTCCCCGCGACATCCTCCTTCAGTTCCTGATCGAATCCGGCACCATGGCGCTGATGGGCGGCTTCATCGGGGTGCTCGGCGGTGTACTCGTGGCGGAGGTCGTCACTTTCTTCATCGGCTTTCCGTCGTCCATCGCCGTCTGGAGCGTCCTGGTCGGGCTCATCATGGCGACGGCCACCGGCGTCTTCTTCGGCGTATATCCGGCGCGGAAAGCGGCCATGCTCGACCCCATCGTCGCGCTAAGAGCGGACTAGGAGGCATATGCGTTTAGGCGATATCGGCGAAACCGTCACCATGGCCCTCGATACCCTGCGGGCCAACAAGCTCCGCAGCTCACTCACCATCCTCGGCATCGTCATTGGGGTAATGACGGTGATCGCCATCTCGTCGGTCATCAACGGGCTGAACAACAGCGTCTCCGGCCTGGTCCAGTCGCTCGGCTCGAACGTCCTCTTCGTCTTCCGCTTCCCCGTGTTCGGGCAGCGGCCCACGACCGAGATGCTTACCCGCAAGCAGCTCACCTATGACGATGCCCTTGCGATGCGTGATTTGCCCCATGTCGTTGCCGTCTCTCCGATCCTCCAGTACGTCGATAACACCGCGCCCGGTCGCGTCGGCACGACCGCCGTTCGTGCAAACGGCCGCTCCATGCAAAGCACCAAGCTCGAAGGCGACACCCCATCCGTCAAAGACGTCAATGAGCTTAACCTTGCCGAGGGCCGCTTTTTCAACGAGAGCGACATGGAGCGGTCGGCGAACGTGACAGTCCTTGGCCACGACACCGCAGACGAGCTCTTTCCCGGCACGGACGCCTTGGGCAAGGAGATCGAGGCCGGCGGTATGCTCTTCACCGTCGTGGGCGTCCTCGACAAGTACAAGCAGGCCTTCGGCGGAGGCAAAAACCCCGAGGACAACAAGGCCATCTTCCCTATCACCACGTACCACAAGCTGCATCCCGAAAGCCTCGACTACTGGATCTCGCTGAAATACGACGACCCCAAGAACCGCCCCGCCGTCGAGGACGAGCTCACCGAACTCCTCCGCCGCCGCCGGAAGGTCCACAACGAAGCGCCCGACAACTTCGCGATCTTCGGCACCGACTCGCTGACGCGGCTCTGGAACAACATCACCGGCGGCCTCTTCCTTCTGCTCTTCGCCTTGTCGAGCGTGGCGCTGTTGGTCGGCGGCGTCGGCGTGATGAACATCATGCTCGTTTCGGTGACCGAGCGCACCCGCGAAATTGGCATCCGCAAGGCCATTGGCGCAACCAGGCGCACGATACTCACCCAGTTCACGCTTGAAGCCATCACTCTCTGTGCGGTTGGCGGCATTGCCGGCATCCTGATCGGCTCCGTCGTCTCGAAGGTCATCGCGATCTTCCTGCCGACGATCCTCTCGTCGCTTTGGATCGCGACTGCCTTTGCCAGCTCCTGTGCGATCGGCTTGCTCTTTGGCATCTACCCGGCCTGGAAGGCTGCCAACCTGAACCCGATCGAGGCGCTACGCTACGAATAGCCCCTGTAGAGGGTTGATTTCCAGCCTGTCCGCGTGTGCATGACTCACTTCCTACAAATGCGACATATCAGGACCTGCGTTCCTAACTTCGCGGGCCCGAAGGCAGTTCAGCTACTTAGCCTCGGGTGCGGAGTGTCGCAAGGCCGGTCCACAAAGCGGCAGCTATCAAAATCGTGATCAGCAGGTGCATTGCATCGGGCGCAACGTGAAGGCCAAAGCTGGGAAGAATCTTCGTTGTGGGGCCTCTACCGTATCTCACCTGCCAGGGCTTGGCAGTGCCGAAGATGTAAGGTACCCACCACGAAAGAATTTGCAGCGCAAGCCAGATCAGATCGAAGACAAGTGCAGAGACGACAACCAGCCTGGAGCGTCGCACAACAGCCAGGGTGAAGAGGAGCGCTGGTAGAGTCACAAATCCCAGAAAAGCAGCGTCTCCTCTAGTGAGCAATTGTCCGGCTCTCAGAGCGGCCACCAAGTGAGGTCCGGGCTGAGCGTTCCAGTTGCCAAGAGAAACGAGTGAAACCAGCCATAAGTAAGCAGCTAAGAGCCAATGTACCCATAGGCTGGTTTTCGTCATGAGCCATGGTACAGGAGCATCCCTGACACATCTTGTTCGGGTAGGCTACCGAGAAACGCATTCCGTCATTCGACCTCCGCTTTGCTGCGGCTGGGACCGACTCCCAAGCTCTCCATTGAGCTACCTTCGGTAGACTAACCGCATGGCCACCGCAATTGAGGCACTCTTCGCCCTCATCACCCTTTGCGGCCTCGCCTATCTCCTCCTTGCACTTTGGTCCGCCCGCAGCTTCGTCCGAACACCGTCTTCGCACAGCAACGACGCTCCCGCAGTGTCCATTCTCAAGCCAGTGAAAGGCGTAGACCCGCAGATGTACGCTGCTTTCGTCAGCCACTGCCAGCAGAGTTACGCCGGCGAGGTCGAGATCCTTTTCGGTGTTGGCAGTCTTGCAGACCCCGCTGTACTCGAGATTGAACGCCTCCAGCGCGAGTTCCCCAATCGTGACCTCCGCCTGATCGTGTGCCCGGAGCGCCTGGGCGCAAGCGGCAAGGTCAGCACGCTTGTCCAACTCGAGCGCGAGGCAAGCCACGATCATCTGCTGATCAACGACAGCGACATCTTTGTCTCTCCTCAGTACCTGACCCGTGTGATGGCCCGCTTTGCCGAGGAGCGTACCGGCATGGTCACAGCCCCTTACATTGGACGCGCTGCCACTCTGGCCAACGGCCATATTCCTGTATGGTCGAAGCTCGAAGCTCTTGGCATTGCTACTGACTTTATGCCCGGCGTCTTGACCGCACGCCTGATCGAGCGCGGTCTCCGCTTTGGTCTTGGCTCTACTCTTGCCATGCGCCGCGACGCTCTCGTTAGAGCAGGGGGCCTCCTTTCTCTTGTCGATCATCTGGCCGACGACTACGAGCTTGGCTGCCGCATCGCCGCCGCAGGGTACACGGTCGAGCTCTGCCCGGAGATCGTCGAGACCACGATACCCGCCTACACGTTCCAGAGCTTCTGGGACCATCAACTTCGCTGGGCGCGGTCCACACGCGACTCCCGCAAGCTCGGTTACGTCGGTTTGGGCATTACCTATCCACTTGTGTGGGCTGCCGCTACCTGCGTTGCCAGCGGCTTCGCGTTATGGAGCTTTTCGCTGTTGAGCCTTGTTCTACTTGCCCGCGTCGCGCTGGCGCTTGCTGTTGGCGTGGGTGTTCTGCGTGACGGCCAGGTCCTCCGCGATCTTTGGCTTCTGCCCGTGCGTGATCTCTGTGGGCTGTTCTTCTGGGCCTGGAGTTACGCAGGAGATACGGTCGTCTGGCGCGGCGAACGCTTCCGTCTGCGCCGTGGCCGGATCGCTCCCGTCGTCCCGTAGCGTTCCCGCTTTGGCAGAAATCCTCCTGCCAGGCATACGCCGTTCGCAGAGCCTCGGCATCCAAGTGGGTATACCAGCTCTGGGGAACTCTGCACGATGGACCTGATCGGCGTTGTAGCGCACCACGGATACGCCGTTACGGCTTTGATCCTCTTTCTGGGAGCCGTGGGTGTACCGGTGCCCGTCTCCTTGACGCTGCTCGCCGCCGGAGCCGCTGCCCATGGCGATCTGCGCTTCGGCTTGCTCCTGGTCACTGCGGGGCTTGCCGGGGTTGCGGGCGATACCCTCCTCTACTTTGGCGGTCGGAATACGGGATGGTGGCTCCTTGCCTTGATGTGCCGGGTGTCCATCAATCCTGAGTCCTGCATCTTTACCTCAGCCGAGTACTTCTACCGCCGCGGCCCCAGGACGCTGCTCTTCGCCCGCTTCATCCCTGGTCTAGGAGCGATGTCGGCTCCGCTCGCGGGCAGCCTCAATATGCGGTTCGCACGCTTTCTTCGCCTCGATGTCGCGGGTACGTCACTCTACTGCACGGCATGGCTTGCCATCGGCTTCGTCTTCAGCCGCTTCATTCGTGAGATTGCCGGCTGGGTAGGGCGGCTGGGCCACACCGTTCTTGCCATAGTCGCCTTGTTGCTCCTGGGCTATGTTGGTGTTCTCGTCGTGTTCACCCTGCGGTCGAGACGTTACAAGACCATCGAAAAGATCACTGCGGAAAACCTCCATGAGCGGATGCAGGCACTCTCTCCCAACAGCCTGGTCGTCATCGCGGATGTCCGTAGCCATGGCTATTACGATCCAGGCATGCAGCGCATCAAGAACTCTATTCGCGTGGAGCCGAACCGGCTGAAGGAAGAGCTGATCGCCCTTCGCGAATTTATGGCACCCGAGTGCGAGGTCTATCTTTATTGTTCCTGCATTCGAGATGTGACGAGCGTTCGCGTGGCCCATATGCTCCAGCAGGAGAACTGCCGCACGAAGGTGATCGAAGGGGGTATCAAGGCCTGGATCAAGGCTGGTGGCGCGCTGGAGTGCGTTCCTGAGTCCGACGTCCACCACTTACCCCAGTTCGACTAGGCGCTCGGACGTCCTCCGTCGCGATCAGGAGAGACGGGCTGGAGCTGTGTGGCATCCAATCCCGTAAATCGGGTTACCGGGAAGGCCTCAGGATAATGCTCCCGTATCCACGCGATCATCTCTTCCCGCACCAGGCAGCGCAGGTCGAAGTTGGTGCTTGAGTTATGGCTGCTCATCAGGCAGCGCAACTCCATCGTTCGTTCACTTAGATTTGTCACCTGCAAACCGCAAACCTTGCCATCCCACAACGGCGACGGATGCACGATCGTGTCCAACTGCGATCGCAGCTCTGCCACCGGAATGGCGTAATCGACATAGACAAACGCCGTTCCCATGATGTTGGTGTCTTGCCGGCTCCAGTTCTGAAAGCTGTTTTCAATAAAGTAACTGAGCGGCACAATCAGCCTTCGCAGGTCCCATATCTTGACGACCACATAGGCCGAGGTGATCTCCTCTACCCGGCCCCACTCCCCTTGAACGACTACCACGTCGTCGATACGGATTGGCTCAGTCACGGCGATCTGCAAGCCCGCAAGAAAGTTTGCCGCGGTGGACTTCGCTGCCGTAGCCAGAACCAGCGACGCTACGCCAGCCGACGCCAGCAACCCTGTCCCGTACTGCCAGATGCGCGGATCGTGGAAGCTCCACAGCACGGCGGCCGCGTCCACCACAATGACCAGTGCAATCACCATGCGGCGAAAGAGCTGAAATTGGGTATGCACCCGGCGGGCACGAATATTATCCTCAGCCGCAAGGTCGTAGCGCCGCAGAAAGATGTTCTGCATCACGTAGACGCAGCCCACCGCAAACCATCCCATGGCCACGATCAGGGCCATGATGGCGACTTGCCGGATAAAGTCTTCAATGCGGTCGGGCAACTTCGGCACCGCAGGCAGTACGGCGATCAAACATGTAATCAGGAATACCCCGCGCGCCGGACGGCCCAGGTGTTGCTGCAACCCCCATCCCAGAAGGCCGCCTTCTACCTCCCTGCGCCGCAAAAGACGAAAAAGCACGTAGTGAACGACATTTGCCAACACCAACGCCGCGCAAAGCAGGAAGATGACCGCGAACCAGCGATGGTGAAAGTAAAAGAGCTGCGTCATCCCCGTCACCTTGTTTGAAGCTCGCTGAGGAACTTCAGCACCGCTGCCTCGAGCGCCAGCCGCTGATCGGAGTAGGCATGATCGGTCGTCAAATGCACGGAGGTGACGCGCGTATCTCCCGCCTTTCGTGCGCGTGCGATCAACTCATTGGTCGCTGGTGCCAGGCCGTCGTCCGACGTCACGACCAGCAAAGGCCGGTCAGCCAGCTTCGGTGCAAGATCCGGAATGTTCCACCGCGCCGCGTTGCTGAGCAGATCGAGCGCCAGGCTTTCCGGCGTACACCCGGCCAGCGGAGCAAGGCCTTCGGCTGCCAGCGCCTTGCCAAGCGGTCCGACTGCGTCTTCGGTCTGCCCAGCCTCGACCGCGGGAAGCACTCGCCCAGCCATGTTTGCCGCGGAGATCAACCCGACGGCCTGGATGCCGGAGTCCTGCGATCCTGTATAGCTCGCAATCATCCCGCCCATACTATGACCTAAAAGTACAATCGAATGTGCATCGCTCCGGTAGTTGGCAGCCGTGGTTGGGTTGCGTATCCAGGTCACTGTCGCCTGGACGTCCTCCATCGCATGGGTGAACGAGAACGATCCTGGCGTTCCCCATGAGCCCCGGTAGTCGAAGTACACAACGTTCCATCCTGCGCGGCGGATCGCCTGCGCCAGGTCGAGGTTCTTCTCGTTGCCCGGAAATCCGTGCAGCAGCAAGACCACAGGATGTGGCCCCTGCCCTGCCGCCTCGTAGATGAAACCGTTCAGCAACGTCCCGTGACTGGGGATCTGCACCGTGTGCATGGCCGCCGGGTAGGCGTGGTCGATCGGCGGATCGGTTCGTTGTGCAAGGGCAGTCGAGCCTAGAAGAGCAGAAGACAGAAGAGCAGAAGACAACATTAGAGCAAGCGCTTTCATGCCGTCATTCTATTAGAACGGGCAGCGAACGAAAGCCGTCACACGCAAATACGTTCCGCCTCTCTTCGCGCCCGCCCCCATAAGCGACTTACAGCTCTTCACGTGAAAAGTGCTTACACCCGGTCCAAACTCTTCACGCGCTGCCGTATCGATGCGCTTATGAACAATTTCGAGCTGACCGAGATCATTGGCGTACTCGGACTCAATGTCCTTGCTATCCGTGCTAACCAAGACTGCATCAACTCATGTGAGACGCTGGACAGAGACTGTAATGATCCGTTCGATTGTGATTCAACAACAACCCGGGAACTGACGCGTCATGCCCTTATCAAAACTGTGGAGTCGAGTCGGAATGGCGTTCTTTTAGAATGGCTCCATGGCGTTTAGTGAACAGTATGATGTGGTGGTCGTCGGTGCGGGGCATGCCGGGTGCGAGGCCGCTATGGCCGCCGCGCGGATGGGGCTGCGAACGGCCATCTTCACGCTGAATCTCGACCTGATCGCGCAAATGTCCTGCAATCCGGCAATTGGAGGCATCGCGAAAGGGCATCTCGTGCGAGAGATCGACGCGCTCGGCGGAGTCATGGGCGAGGTCGCCGACGCTACCGGTATCCAGTTCAGGTTGCTGAACACCTCGCGCGGTCCCGCCGTCTGGAGTCCCCGCGCTCAGTGCGACAAGGCTCTTTACCGCGTCACGATGCGCGAGCTGCTTGAAAGCGAGCCGAACCTCTTCATCAAGCAAGCGGAGGTCGTCGACCTGCTGCTTCACCACGGGGGCGATGGTCGTGTTTGCACCGGCCTCCAACTTCGCGACGATCGGCAGATCCATGCCCGCGCCACAATCGTTACGACGGGCACCTTCCTCAACGGCCTGATCCATTGCGGCGAGCAGCAATACACCGCTGGCCGCTCCGGTGAACCCGCCAGTATCCTTCTTGGCGAAGCCCTGAAGCGCCTCGGCCTGCGCCGCTGCCGTCTAAAGACCGGTACGCCACCGCGTCTCGATGGACGGACGATCGACTGGACGCGGTTCGAGGAGCAGCCGGGCGACGCCGATCCAACACCATTTTCGTTTCGCTCCCGCTTTGCGCTGGGGGGAGCACCTCCGCTTCGCCAGATTGTCTGCCACATCGCCCGCACCACGCCCGAGACGCTGCGTCTGATCCGCGACAACGCTCACCGGTCACCCATGTACACCGGCCAGATCGAGGCGGTCGGCCCGCGTTATTGCCCTTCCATTGAAGACAAGATCGTCCGCTTTCCGGACAAGACACAGCATCAGTTCTTTCTGGAGCCCGAAGGGCTGAACACGCACGAGGTCTACATCAATGGCATGAGTACCTCTCTCCCGATGGAGGTGCAGGCCGCCATGGTCGCCAGCATTCCCGGTCTCGAGCATGCCGAGATGCTTCGTCCCGGCTACGCCATCGAGTACGACGCGGTCGATCCAACGGAGCTCGACCGCACCCTTCAGGTCAAGAGTCTGCCCGGCCTCTTCCTCGCCGGGCAGATCAACGGCACCTCCGGCTATGAAGAGGCCGCTGCACAGGGCATCATGGCTGGTATCAACGCCGCGCTGTCGGTCAAAGGGGAAGAGCCGTTCACGCTCGACCGCACTGAAGCCTATATCGGCACCCTCATCGACGATCTGATCTCCAAAGGCACTGACGAGCCCTACAGGATGTTTACTTCGCGCGCGGAGTTCCGCCTGCATCTCCGCATCGACAATGCCGACTGCCGCCTGACGCCACACGGCCGTCGCCTCCGTCTGATCGACGATCAGGCATGGGCCGCCTACGAAGCCAGGCAGGCGCGCGCGCAAGCCTTCGAGATGCTGCTCCACGCCACTCGCGTGCAAGCGTCCGATCTGCCGCACTGCCTGCTTGCGCAACTCGATGGAGACGCAGCCAACATTGCCGGCCAGAGCTTCGCGCAGTTCCTCAAGCGTCCCGAAGTATCCATCGAAGCTCTCGCCCCTATCCTTCGGCTCCACTTTGCCGAGGGCCCCTTGGCTTGCTGGCATACGGCTCTGACCGCCGACCATCTTCCTGTCTGGGTCCGCAATGAGATGAAGACGGTAGAAACTGAGATCAAGTACGCTGGCTACCTCCACCAGCAGCGCCGGTCGATCTCCAAGCTCCGCAAGGCCGAGGGCAAGGTTATCCCTTCAGCATTTGATTACGACCACATCAGTGGTCTTTCGCGCGAGATGCAGGAGACCTTTCGCCGCGTTCGTCCGCGCACTCTCGGCCAGGCCAGCCGCCTTCCGGGCGTTACCCCCGCCGCGGTCGGCCTGCTCCATGTTCACCTTGAAATGCACACACGCAAGGCAGCTCGATGAGTTCTTCGTGTACTGTTCAGTTCATCGAAGCATCTTGTAAACGCATTGTGAATGTCACAGGCAACCTTGCACATCTACTTACCTTCTGAGAGTAGAAGCTCACTCCCGAGCCATCCTGCAACCCTGCTTCCCTGTCCGTTCTGCCGCACTTGTACGTTGGCATACCCGTATGTCTTCCAAAAGGATCTGTACGAATGGTCGAAGCGATCGTGCTGTGGAATGAACCGAACAACCTTTCTCATTGGAACTTCAAGCTTGATCCCGGCTGGGTGCGCTTCGCCGACATGGTCAAGCGCTCCGCTGCTGCCATCCGTTCCGCAAACCCTGATCTGACGATCGTGCTCGGCGGCGTCTCCTCGTGCGATCCGGACTTCCTGCGCTTGATGGCAGAGCAAGGTGTGATGGAGCACGTTGACGCAGTTGGCGTCCACGGCTTTCCGCTTGACTGGAACCACTGGCAGCTCACGGAGTGGCCCGCACGCGTCGCTGAGGCCGAGGCTATCAGCGGTCTTCCCGTGTGGGCGACGGAAGTAGGTGTCTCATCCTTTGGCGCGGAAGAGGTGCAGCAGTTCGGGATGACGCGCACGCTGGACCTGCTGAAAGACCGCGTCGAGCGGTTGCACTGGTATAGCCTCTTCGATCTGCCGCCCTCCTGGCCTGCCGAGACCCGCCACAAAGAGGCTGAGGGCTCCGCATACTATCGGCATTATTACCTCGGCCTCATCAAGCCCGACGGTTCTCCGAAGCTGGCGATGGAATCGTTCCCAAAGGATGGCAGCGCGGGTGTATGCCAGTGGTTCCACTTTGAGGACCACCGCCTCGACGAGGCCGTGACCTGGATGAAGCGCCTCAACATCGAATACCTCCGTACCGGCTTGAGCTGGGCGGACTCTTTCCGTCCCGGCGCGAATGCATGGTTCGACCGGCAGATGAGCGCGCTCCATCCCTTCCGAACCGCTCTCACGCTCTGCTTTACTCCCGAACATCTTGGACTTGAAGCGCATCACACCAGCCCGCCGGCTGACAACCAGACCTTTGTCGACTTCGCCACATGGGCGGTCGAACGGTATGCGCCCGCGGCTCTTTCCACCTCCGAGGCCGTGCTTGAGGAGGATCTTCAAACAATATGACGCCTAAACATATACTGATTACCGGCGGTGCAGGCTTTGTTGGGTCCCACCTCGCCGATGGTCTGCTTGCCGCCGGACACCGCGTCCGTGTGCTGGACGACCTTACTCCGCAGGTACATCCAAGCGGCCCTCCGTCCTATCTCTCCCCGGACGTTGAGCTGGTCCTTGGCGATGTGCGCGATCCTAACCGGCTTCGGGAGGTCCTTGCAGGCGTCGATGTGGTCTTTCACTTTGCCGCGACCGTCGGCGTGGGTCAGTCCATGTACGAGATAAGCCGGTACATGAGCGTCAACACGCAGGGCACCGCGGAACTGCTCCAGGCCATCCTCGATAACAAAACGGCGCTTCAAAAACTGGTTGTAGCCTCGTCCATGTCGATCTATGGCGAAGGCCAGTACGCCTGCTCCGCCTGTGGTGCAAGTGCGTTTCCGCCGGTGCGCTCCACGGCGCAGCTCAAGGCAGGGCATTGGGATCTGCTTTGCAAAGTGTGCCAGGGCATCCTCGCTCCCGTGCCGACCGCCGAAACCAAGCTCTCCGAGATCAACTCGATGTATGCGCTTTCAAAGCGGGACCAAGAAGAACTCTGCCTGATCTATGGCCGAACCTACGATCTGCCTGTTACGGCCCTGCGCTTCTTCAACATCTATGGCACACGGCAGGCGCTCTCCAATCCGTACACAGGCGTGGCTGCCATCTTTGCAGCGCGCCTGCTCAACGATCAGGCCCCGCTCGTCTTTGAAGATGGCGAGCAGCAGCGCGACTTTGTCAGCGTCCATGACATCGTCCGCGCCAATATGCTGGCGATGGAACGGGGTCCGTCCGACGGCGAGGTCGTCAACATCGGTTCAGGCCAGCCCATTGCCATCCGCCGTGTGGCTGAGATTCTCGCCGCTGCGGTTGGCAAACAGCATCTCGCGCCCGTCATCACGGAGCGGTACCGGGCAGGTGACATCCGCCACTGCTTCGCCGACCTGACAAAAGCCCGCAAGCTGCTCGGCTACGAGCCGACAGTGACGCACGAGCATGGCTTCCGCGAATTGGCCGCCTGGCTCCAAGGGCAGGAGGCTGAAGACAAGGCCGACACGATGCTCCGCGAGCTTAGCGCTTACGGATTGACCGCATAAGGATGAGCGATATGCACGCAGGCCCTACACGCTCGATTCTCATCACTGGTGGTGCGGGATTCATCGGTTCGAACCTGGCCGAGCGCTTTCTTGCCAACCCTGGAACGCGCATCCGCATTTTCGACGACTTGTCCCGCAAAGGCGTGGCGCACAATTTGCGCTGGCTGCGGGAGTCCCCTGCGGGCAACCGGGTCGAGTTTGTCGAAGGAGATATACGGGACGCGCGCTCTGTCGTTCAGGCGACAGAAGGTGTAGACGAAATCTACCACCTCGCCGCGCAAGTCGCTGTTACCTCCTCCGTTGACGCGCCGCGTACCGACTTCGAGGTCAACGCGCTTGGCACGTTCAATGTGCTGGAAGCCGCGCGCCGCTCGGGCCGTCGCCCTTTTCTGCTCTTTACCTCGACCAACAAAGTTTATGGCGGGCTTGAAAGCGTTCCTGTTGAACAAGCGAGCACCCGTTACCGCGCGTCCGATCCTGGCTTTACCGGGGTAGCTGAATCCGAAAAGCTTGACTTCCATTCACCGTATGGCTGCTCTAAAGGTGCGGCTGACCAGTACGTCCGTGACTACGCTCGGATCTACGATCTGCCGACGGTCGTCTTCCGCATGTCGTGCATTGCAGGCCCGCGTCAGTTTGGCAACGAGGATCAGGGCTGGGTTGCGCACTTCCTGTATAGCGTCCTTGAGCGCCGTCCGATCACGATCTACGGAGACGGTCTGCAGGTGCGCGACATCCTCCATGTCGGCGATTTGCTGGACGCGATCGAAGCTGCCCGGGAACATGCCCCGCGGACCACAGGCGAGATCTACAACA
Source organism: Acidobacteriaceae bacterium (assembly GCA_965215415.1). Lineage (GTDB taxonomy): Bacteria > Acidobacteriota > Terriglobia > Terriglobales > Acidobacteriaceae > Edaphobacter. Next base: position 585,643 of record CBDCDQ010000009.1, read on the forward strand.
TCGGGGGCGGTCCGGAGCATGCCATTTCCGTGGTCGAGATGCTCCGCTTGATAGAACTGAAGACCGGTATCGCGCCAATCCTCCGTCATGCCGAGGTGCGCCCTGGCGATCAGCCTCTCTATGTCTCAGACACGACAAAGATGGGGAAGCACACAGGTTGGTGCGCGCGCCACTCCTGCGAATCGACGCTTGACGCCATCCACACTTTTTGGCGCAACAACCGGGGTCTGCTTGCTGGTGAACGGCAGCAGGTGCAAATCTCCGAAGCTGCCGATACTCTGGAGAGAGAGGTCGTCGCTTGAAGTTCGCTCTGGTCAATCCAAAGTGGGAGTTCGAAGGTTCCACCTACTTCGGTTGCTCCGAGCCGCACTTCCCGCTCGAACTGCTCTCCGCGCGGGAGTTCCTGCGCGCTGCTGGACAGGAGGTGCTCCTGATCGACGCCTGGATGGAAGACTTGACCATGGAGCAGGTTCGTCATCGCCTGGACCTCTTCTCTGAGGACTTCCTTGTCATTCCCACAGCGCCTTCCTATCTCTTTTGGCGCTGCCCGCAGCCAGAGCTGCGCGTGCCAGGGCGGTGGATCACCGGACTGGGCCGCTCTTCCACGGTAGTCGTTATCGGACCGCACGGCTCGGTTACACCGCTTTCTACTTTGTCGAAGACAGGAGCCGGTATCGTCCTGCGGGGTGAACCCGACCAGACTCTGCCGCAGCTCGCAACCACTCCCTGGGAGATGATTCCGGGCTGCGTCTGGCGCTCACCCGCCGGCGCAGTCCATTCCACGCCAGGGCTGGGCGCCACGGATATGCGCGCTCTTGGCCCGCTCGACTACAGCGACTACCCGGTGGAGCGTCACCACCATCTCCATCACATTTTTCCGGGCAACGCAGCCGATCATCTCCGACACGGAGCCGAGGTAGAGTTCGCCCGCGGCTGCCCCTATGCTTGCACCTTCTGCAACAAGACTCTCTTCCGCAACAAATACCGTGAGCGGGACCTTGCCGCCGTACTTGCAGAGGTAGATCAGCTTCTCGCGCGAGGAGTCGACTATATCTATTTCATCGATGAGATCTTCGGGGTAGGTAAGCAGGTGCGCCAACTGCTTGAAGCCCTCGCCGAACGCCCTGTTTCGATCGGCTTTCAGACGCGCATCGACCTGTGGAACGAAGAATCGATCGATCTGCTCGCTCGCGCACATTGCGTTTCCTTTGAGTGCGGGGTCGAATCCATCACCGATGCCGGCCGCCACGCCATGAACAAGAACTGCCGCATCACGACGGACCGTATCTCAGAGCTGCTCGTCTACGCCAAGCGACGTATTCCGTGGGTGCAGGCCAACCTGATCAAGACGCCCGAGGACGATCCGGCTCTGGTCGCTGCCTGGCAGGCGGACCTGAAAGCGCAAGGCATTTGGGTCAGTGAACCGGTCCCCATGTTTCCTTTCCCCGGCAGTCCGGAGTACGTCACCACCTTTGGCGCGCAGCCGGACGAGCAGGCGTGGGAGCGTGCTCACCATCACTATCTCAGCCTCTTCAGCGACAAAGGATGGAGCGATATCCAGGCGCAGCGTCCGCACACCCTTGCTGAACTTGAACGCGAAGCCGGTTCCCTCGTCTATCCTCGCAAAGAGGAGCTCGCTTGCGCATTCTGCTGACCACGGACCCTATCGGCGGCGTTTGGACCTTTACGAAAGAACTTAGCACGGGCCTCTTGCGGCGCGGCCACTCTGTCGCGCTCGTCTCCTTTGGCCGTGCACTTTCCAGAGAGCAAACGGGGTGGTGCCGCAATCAAGCCCGGCTCTACGGACGTGCCTTCCGATTTGATTGCTCCGCCGTGCCGCTGGAATGGATGCGGAGCAATCACGCAACCTACCTGGACGCCGAACCGCTACTGCGTCGCGTCGCTGACAGCTTCGCCCCGGACGTTCTCCATACCAGCCAGTTCTGCTTCGGTCGCATTCCTTTGACCGTACCGCGGATCGTGACGGCCCACAGCGATGTTCTAAGCTGGACCGCAGCTTGTCGCACCCCGCACACACATCCAGCTGACTGGCTCAGCCGTTACCGTTCGCTGGTGCAGGAAGGTCTTGACGCAGCTGACGCTGTGGCCGCGCCGACCCGCTGGATGCTCCACGCGTTGGCCGAGCACTTCGCGCTGCCCTCGCCCACCCGCGTCATTGCCAATGGCCGAACCCTCACTCCGCTCACCCTGCCGCCGCCTCGCCAGCTCCAGGCTGTTTCTGTGGGCCGCCTTTGGGATCAAGCCAAGAATCTGTCGCTGCTAACCGCAATCGAGCCGCCGATGCGCCTTCTGGTCGCTGGCGAGCGCGAGCACGAGCACTCCGCCGCCCCTGCCCAGCTTGGGCAAACAACGCTGCTTGGGCTGCTGACAGAGGCCGAGCTCCTGACCCTCTTCCACGCGAGCAGCATTTACCTCGCTCCTTCGATCTACGAGCCCTTTGGGTTGGCCCCCCTGGAAGCCGCGCTCTGCGGATGCGCCGTGCTGGCCAATGACCTTCCTTCGTTGCGCGAGGTCTGGGGCGAGGCCGCCCTCTACTTTACGGACAGCAACAGCCTGGCCGCGATCCTGCGACACCTTGCAGCCTCACCTGAGGCGCTTGCCCGCGCTCAGCAGGCAGCTCACCGCCGGGCATTGCACCTTAGCGCTGCACGTATGACCGACGCTTACCTCGATCTGTATACGGAGCTAGCCGCGCCCTCCCTCCACACCATCACCCCAGCGGCCCGGGAACTCGTTACCGATGCAGGATAAGCTACGCATCGTGTATCTGGCGCACTCGCTTCGCTCCGACTGGAACAATGGCAACGCCCATTTTCTGCGAGGTCTCCTGCGAGCATTGGTGTCCCTCGGTCATCATGTCAGCATCCTTGAGCCAGACCGCGAATGGTCGTTCGACAATCTCCAGACGGAGCCAAAGGGTCTTCGTTCGCTGGCGGATTTCTCCCGTACCTATCCGGATCTAGCCATTGAGACCTACAGGCCGGACGAGACGGATGCCCGTTGGGATTCCTGGCTTGGAGGCGCCGACATCGTCATCCTCCATGAATGGAACCCGCCGTCGCTTGCACACAAGCTGCTTGCCCTCCGCACCAGGCTGGGTTTTCGCCTGCTCTTTCACGATACCCACCACCGCGCATCGTCTTCACCAGAGCAGATGCGAGCCTTTGGACTGAACGAGTTTGACGGGATTCTTGCTTTTGGAGAGGCACTCCGGTCGCTCTATAAAGAGCGATTCGGCCTGACCCGCGTCTGGACCCTTCATGAGGCTGCCGATGTTACGATCTTCCGCCCCCAGATTGCTGCCTTCAAACAAGCAGACATCGTCTGGATCGGCAACTGGGGAGAAGGGGAACGCTCTGCGGAGATCCGCCACTATCTCCTTGAGCCTGCAACGGCTTTGAACGACCAGGCCCGCACCCTCATCTTCGGTGTTCGTTACCCGGACGAGGGGCTCGCCGCGCTTCGCCACGCGGGGGTCGAGTATGGAGGCTATCTCCCAAACCTGGACGCTCCCGGCGTGTATGCCCGTGCCCGCGTCACCGTCCATATCCCGCGGCAGCAATATACGTCAGACGCCATGAGGGGCATCCCTACCATCCGGGTCTTCGAGGCCTTGGCCTGTGGCATTCCGCTGGTATCGGCACCGTGGCAGGACACGGAAGCTCTCTTTCGCGACGGCGACTTTCTGTATGCAGAGAATGTCGCGAAGATGACAGAAGCTCTACGCCACCTGCTGGCTAACCCTCAGGAGGCGGCTGTGCAAGCGAAACGGGGCCTTGACACCGTTCTCACCCGTCACACCTGCGATCACCGTGCGCGTGAGTTGACGGCCATCTGCCGCGAGGTACTGGCATGAGAATCTTTGCGTTTGGCTCCAGCATCGTTTCTTCCTACTGGAATGGGGCGGCGACCTATTATCGCGGTTGCTACAAGTATCTTGCACGCCTGGGGCACCAGATCACCTTTGCCGAGCCCGACGCCTACGGACGGCAACAGCATCGTGACGCGGACGACTTCTCCTATGTAGAGTCCGTCGTCTACAAGCCAACAGTCGACATCGATGCCATGCTTGCACGCGCAGCTGGCGCTGACGTGATCGTTAAGCACAGCGGCATCGGGGTAGACGACGAGCTGCTTGAGCGACGCATTCTCGAGCTGCAAACGCACTCTGCCATTACCTTCTGGGACGTCGATTCGCCAGCTACTCTTTCGCGCATGGCGGCCGATGCGGACGACGCCTTTCGCACATTCATGCCGCAGTACGACGCCGTCCTTACCTATGGCGGCGGCCCTTGGGTGGAGGAGCGCTATTGTGGTTTCCAGGCGCGAGCCTACTTCAGTATGTATAACGGGCTCGACCCGGAGACCCACTTTCCAGTGTCGCCGGACCCGACACTCGCCTGCGATGTGGCTTTCCTCGGCAACCGGCTGCCCGATCGGGAAGTGCGTGTGGACGCACTGTTCTTCCGCGCAGCCGAACTCGCCCCGCAGAGCACGTTCCTGCTTGGCGGCGAAGGCTGGGGCGACAAGGCAATGCCGCCGAACGTCCGTTACATCGGCCATGTTCCGACAGCCGACCACAACCGCGTCAACTGCTCGGCAGGCATGGTCATGAACATCAACCGGGCGTCGATGGCTACCTCGGGTTTTTCACCGCCCACACGCGTCTTCGAGGTGGCCGGCGCGGGCACCTGTCTGCTTTGCGACGACTGGCCGGGGATCGACGACTGTTTTACAGTGGGCACGGAGATCCTTGTCGTCAAGACGGCTGAAGATGTGGTAGCCGCACTCGTACAGCATGACGCGGCTGCGCGCCGCCGCATCGGGAAGGCGTTCCGCACGCGTGCGCTCCGTGACCATACCTATGCCCAGCGCGCGCTACAGGCACAGGCTGCCTTTGAGGCTTGCCTTGCCGCGCGAGCAGCTGCATGAAGCTCGTCGTTTACGGCCTCAGCATCACGTCGTCGTGGGGTAATGGACACGCGACAACCTACCGTGCGCTGCTCCGTGCGCTTGCCCGGCGCGGGCACCGCATCCTTTTTATCGAGAAAGATGTGGAGTGGTATCGCAGCCACCGCGATATGCCCGATCCCGGCTTCTGCACTGTGCAGCTCTATGAATCGTGGGCGCAGGATGAGGCGACGCTGCTTGCCGCAGCAGCCGATGCAGATGCGATTCTTGTGGGCTCCTACTTTGCAGATGCGACGGAAGCCTCCCGCGCGCTCTTTGCACAGGCGCGTTGCCCGGTTCTGTTCTACGACATCGACACGCCCATTACCCTCGCGGCCCTCCGGGCAGAAGGACGAATTGCTTACCTGGATGCCGTCGACATCCCGCACTATGCCGCCTACCTGACCTTTACCGGAGGGCCGGTGCTTCAAGAGCTCGAACGGCGCTTTGGAGCGAAGAAGGCTGTGGCACTCTTCTGCTCGGTCGATCCCGACCTGTATCGCCCTTCCGCGTTGCGCACGGAATTTCAGGCCGACCTTAGCTATCTCGGCACCTATGCCGCCGATCGGCAGATTAAGCTCCTGCGTTTGCTGGATGAGCCGGCCTCGCTTCTCCCCACAGCGAGCTTTCTTGTGGCTGGTCCGCTCTATCCCAGTGATACGAGATGGCGATCGAACGTCCGCCACCTCGACCATGTCGCTCCTGCCGACCATCCGGCGTTCTACTCGTCGAGCCGGTTCACGCTGAACCTGACGCGCGACGACATGGTCCAGGCGGGTCATTCCCCTTCTGTACGGCTCTTTGAGGCTTCCGCCTGTGGAGCCGCTATTCTTTCCGACGATTGGGCCGGCCTGAGCGATCTTCTTACACCGGGCGAAGAGATCCTGCTGCCAAAAGATTCGGCTGAGGTTGCCGACATGCTCCAGCATCTAACGGACGGCGAGCGCGTGCGGATCGGGGCGAACGCCCGCATCCGCATCCTCGCCGAGCATACCGCCGCCCATCGCGCCGTGGAGCTCGAGGCGGTGCTCTCGGTAAGTCACTAGCAGCCACCGGCCTATTCTGTCTGTGTTCTCGAGCGCCGTGCGGATGAAGCAGCCCGGGAAAGAAGGCAGAACGCCAGGACACCATGCCGTCCAACTGGCCGTTCTTTACCGTGGGGAGGTGCTGGCAGTCAGGAGCTCCGTCATCGTTTGGACACACTGGTTCGGCCCTTCTGCCTGCAGCTGCGCCAAGGGATAGATCCCGGTAGCCACCGCTATGACATCCAGCCGGTTTGCCTGCGCTGCCTGGATGTCCCGGGGGGTGTCTCCAAAGACGCAGACGCGCGCCTCGGCTCCCGCGAGCTGTCTCGCCTGTGCAAACGCAGCTTCAAAGACGTGTTCACGGGTCTCAAAGCCGTCGCTGTACCCACCAAAGTGAAAAGACGGGAGCAGCCCTGCCGCCTCCAGCTTCGCCTGGCCGATGCGGGCAAGGTTGCCAGTCGCAACGCCAAGCACAGCGCCGGTCTGCCGGAGATGGGTCAGCGTCTCTCCTACCCCTGCAAGCACCTTGAGCCGAAGCTCCGACCGATGTTCCTCGACAAAGGCGCACATGATCTGCCCTGCCTCCTGGAGTCGCGGCCGCCATTCAGCTTCGGACACACCGGCCAGCAGCAGCGCGTCGCGGAGAATGCCCTCGTCGACGTTGCCATGCGCGACCACACCATCGAGGTTCAGAGGCCGTCCTGCAAGCGCTTGAAGGGCTTTGCAGAACGCGAAGTAATGCACCGCGTCCTTGCAATGCAGCAGTGTTCCATCGATGTCGAACAGATACGCGTCGTAGGTATCCCAGGCCGTCTTCATGCTCTTAGCGTAGCGTGAACTCCCGCAGAGCGGCCGCTACCACACTCACGAGGCCTTCCCAATCGCCTTGCGCCGGCTGCCGGAAGAGTTGCATCGAAGGGTACCAGGGGCTGTCGGTCCGCTTATTCATCCAGCGCCAGTCGGCGGCCGCTTGCAGCATCACCCAGACTGGCTTGCCCATGGCTCCGGCGAGATGCGCGGCCAGTGTGTCAACGGTGATTACAAGATCGAGGTTGGCGATCGTTCCTGCCAGCGCAAGCTGACCCGCGCCGCAGATGGCAGTCGCATCCCGCATCAGTGTGCCCTTCGCCTCTTCTGCGGCGGCCCCTCCCTGCAAGCTCCAGAGTTCCACGCCGGGCAGGCTCAGCAGAGGATCAGCCAGTGCAAGTGGAATGGAACGCGCAGGGTTCCAATCGCCTCCCGCCCATACCAGACCGATACGCGGAAGGAGTGTCTGGCCCATTGCAGCCGCCGTCTTTGCAAGCACAGCCTCTGGCAGGCTCAGGTAGCTGGTCGCGATCGGGAGATCTTGCAGTGTAGTTCGCAGGAGGTAAGGCAATTCCATGACTTCGACCTGCGCGTCCCATGCCCGCTCCTCTTCACCCCAGGTGGTGACGCATTTTACACCGAGAAAATATCGGGCCAGCTCGACCGTGCGTGGCGGCACTTCCCAGAGGACGCTCTCCGCCTGGCAAGCCAGAGCGGGCGCGTAGCGCAGCATCTGTACCGTGTCGCCAAATCCATGGAGGCAGCGCACGATGATTCGCTTGCCCCGCACATCTTCTCCCTGCCAAAAGCGATGTGGATCGTCAGCGCCCCGCAGGCGGATGGCATCGCTCTCCCGCCATGCCCCTTCGAAATCGCCAGTCTGCATGGCGTGCATCCAGCGCCTGGCACTTGCCTGGTCTTCTGTCGAGTTGTTCATTATGAACCCGGATGAGGATAGACGCAGTGCGGGCCGTCCGCAGGCTCTTCGAGCGGTTGCCAGCGACAAAGGTAGGTCTCGTCTTCGGGTTGCGCCTCAACGCGGAAGCCCGAGGAGCGCAGCATGGCCTCGATGGCTGCGCGATTCGGTATCCACCAATTGGTAGGATCATTAGCGTAGCGATGCTCGATGAAGTGGAGCTTGGGAAACTCGGCGGCTTCAAAGTCGACTGGCGCGGTTATCGGATAGTCCCTGGCTACCGACCCGATCGACATCCCGCCACGGAGCATACTCTGGAACAGAAGCCGGTCTTTGGCGACGTGCTCGTGAATCAGGTCGAGTGCGAGCAGCGGATGCCGCAGGTGGTAGAGGACGCCCATAAAGATGACCAGGTCGAACTTCTCGCCAAGTGCACCGACAGACCAAACAGGCATTTGCCGGTATACGATATCGAGCCCTTCGACCTCTGCAGCGAAACGCGCTTGCCGGAGGTAATGCTCGTCGATATCGATACCGAGCACCCTCGCCGCGCCCCGCCGCTTCATCTCCATGGAATAAAAGCCGGCGTTGCAGCCGATGTCGAGGACGGTCATCCCGCTCATGTCGGCGGGCAGGAGATCGCGATAATGGCGGTACTTGACCTCCGGATAGTCACCAAGGAAGTGGTCTGGCGCTGTTCGCACGCCGCCAACTACCATGTTGTGGAACCAGGGGCCCAGCTCCTGTATACGATTGGCTACGTCCGAACGCAACGGCATCTCTTTACTGTAGCCGAACAAAGGAGCAACCTCGAGGCCAGGTTCGCCATCGCATAGTAGCGAATAGAAAGCGAATACAAAGGAGCTACCAGGATGACAGCAGGTGAGTCGACGCAATCCGAACTTGAACAAGCCATCGCCCGTGCAGAAGAGGCCGAGGGGAAGCTGGCAGCCTTGCAAGGGAAAACAGACAAAGACGATGTGCCCGAGGAGCCTGGCGGTGCCGACGCGCTGCGTCAGGATTCCATGATGGCGCATCTGCTTCAATCGCTCGACGCGGGCAAAGACATCGGTCACTATGGGCGATTAGTCTTCGCCATGGTGGCGCGGCATTTTCTTACAGATTCAGAGGTTCTCGGTTATCTCACCAAGGACCCCGACTTCTCCCAAGAGCAGGCGACCCTCATGTTGCGTCAGGTGGAAGGGCGCGATTACAACCCTCCCAAACGCGACCGTATCGTTGCCTGGCAGCGTGAGCAGCAGTTTCCAATTCTCCCGAACCCGGACGACCCAGACTGCGGCAATCTTTACCGCACGCTCAAGTTTCCAGACAGTGTTTACGAGAACATCGGCCACTATCAGGAGCGCAAGACGGAGTCGCAACTCTAAGCTGGACTTCCCACGTCACTCTCCATGCATCGAAGTACACGATGAATAAAGCTCCTGCATCCGTCCCCTGGAAGACTGTACTTAAAGAAGCTCGAACGCGTTTCGGCATCGGGGCCTTTCGTCCTGGTCAGCGTGAGGTCCTCCAAGCTATCTTCGCTGGCGAAAGCGTCCTTGCCATTATGCCGACAGGCGCGGGCAAATCGCTGACCTACCAGCTGCCCTCGCTCTTTCTCGGTCGACCGGTGGTCGTCGTCAGCCCGCTCATTGCGCTGATGCAGGATCAGCAGGACAAGGCCGAGCGGGCCGATATCGTGGTCGAGAAGATCGACTCTACCTTGACGACGGCAGAGGCGAACGACGCGGCCGATCACATCGAACAGTGTTGCTCGCAGCTGATCTACGTTACGCCGGAGCGGCTGGAGAACGAGGAGTTCATCGCTTCTTTGAACGAAGCAGGCGGAGTCAGTTTGTTTGTGGTGGACGAGGCGCATTGCATCTCGCAGTGGGGCCATGATTTTCGACCCGCATACCTCAACCTGGGTTTTGTTCGGAACGCTCTCGGCAATCCACCCGTGCTGGCGCTTACCGCAACCGCGACGCCGGAGGTAGCTGAAGAGATATTGCAAATTCTTCAAGCGTCAAAGGCCGTGCGCGTCAACACCGGCGTCGAGCGGGACAATCTCTCCTTTACCGTTCACTCCACGGTCAACCTCCAGTCCAAGCTGGACCGCATTCTGAAGATGGTGAACGAGGAGCAGGGTACAGGGATTATTTACACTGCCAGCACCCGAAGCGCAGACGAACTGTATGAGTTCCTCGGCGAGCACGGCATCTCTACCGGGCATTATCACGGCAAGATGGGAACTCGCGAACGTGAAGCGGTACAGGAAGCTTTTATGCGCGGCGATTACAAGGTCATGATCGCAACGAAGGCGTTCGGGCTTGGCATCGACAAGCCGGATATCCGCTTTGTGTATCACTTCGAGTTCCCTGACTCGGTCGAGACGTACTATCAGGAAGCAGGCCGGGCTGGCCGCGATGGTTTACCGGCACGCGCGGTGCTGCTTTACAAGCTTGAAGACAAGCGTATCCAGACTTACTTCCTTGCCGGTCGCTATCCCAAGCTGGACGAGCTTTCTGCCGTCATCCGCGCACTTGATGGTTCTCCCCTTGGCTCCGGCCCGGAAGCACCGAAGCCACCGGTTCCCACAACCGTCAAGCAGATTGCGGAGCACTCCGACGTCGGGTTGCGGCGTACACAGGTTGTGCTCCATCTGCTCACGACGGAAGGCGTCGTGAAACGCACACGTAAAGGCTTCACCCTGCCGAACGGCATTCCCGGAGACGAAACGCTCCGTGCGCTCGTACAAACCTACACAGACCGCGCCGAGCACGACCGGGATCGCCTGGCCGAGATGATGCACTACGCGGGAAGTCCCGAGTGCCGCCTCCAGCTCATTCGCAAATACTTCGGCGATCCCGAAGGCGAGCCCTGCGATCGCTGTGACAACTGCGCGAAGAAGAAATCGATTGCTCTGGCAGCGGAGGTCGAAGCTGAACACCCGCCGCTTTATGTAGAGCCGCCCAAACCGAAGACGCCGCCTCCAACTGCCTTCAACCCGGGAGATCGAGTCGAACACCCAAGCTTCGGAACCGGGAAGGTTGTGGATGTGGATGGCGATATGTTTCTGGTTTCCTTTACGAAAGGAGGAAAGAAACGCATCCGCGTAGACTTCCTCACGCTTCGTGAGACTGAGGCCCTTACCTCGGTCGCCTGACGGACGAAGACTGACGCTTGAGGGGCAACGCCGGACGGCCCTCCCGCTTCCTATCTGGTGCGCGAACGCCCGCATTTCACCTTGAGAAGGAACCGCTCTATGCCAGAATCCAAACCGACCGTCGATCCCCGCACCCGCTTTCCCCAGCCGCCATTTCCCGAGCAGAAGCAATCCGCTCCGGGCGGCGAAGATCAACTCGATCCCAAGGCCGACCATGGTGAAAGCAGCTACCAGGGTTCGGGCAAGCTCCAGGGGCGCACTGCCCTGATTACGGGAGCCGATAGCGGCATTGGCCGCGCCGTTGCTCTTTGCTTCGCCAAGGAAGGCGCGGACATCCTCTTCACCTGCCTGCCTGAAGAGCAGATCGACGCTGATAAGACGGTTACGTTGATTGAGCAAACAGGCCGTCGCGCCGTTGCTCACCCTGGTGATGTGCGGCAGAAGACTTTTTGCCAGGAGCTCGTGCGTAAGACTGTGGAGGAGTTCGGCAAGCTGGACATCCTCGTGAACAACGCGGCCTTCCAGCGCACTTACGATGCCATCACCGACATTCCGGAAGACGAGTTCGAGACGACCTACCGTACGAACGTCTTTGCGCCCTTCTTCATGATTCAGGCAGCGATTCCTGAGATGAAGCCGGGCGGAGTCATTCTGAACACCGTCTCGATCGAATCCTTTGAGCCTGACGACATCCTGGCGCCTTATGCCTCCACGAAGGCCGCCCTTGCCTCACTGACCAAGAGTGTAGCCAAGAGCTGCATCAAGGAATATGGGATTCGAGTCAACGGTGTCGCGCCCGGTCCGGTGTGGACCCCGTTCATTCCCTCGACAATGCCTGCCGAAAAGGTGGCACAGTTCGGCTCCAGCAGCGGATTTGGGCGACCCGCGCAACCGGTTGAGCAGGCAGCCGTCTATGTGTTTCTCGCCTCAGACGACGCCAGCTACGTTACAGGGGAGATCTATGGCGCAACCGGCGGCAAGATGCCTTTGTAATGGACAGCTCCTCTGAGCCCATCGAAGTCCAGTTCGTCCACGCAAACGGGCTGGACTTTGAGGTGCTTATGTGCGGCCACGGTGACACGCTTGCACTTTGTCTGCAGGGCTTTCCCGAAGTGGCCCTGAGCTGGGCTGGCCAGATACACACGCTTGCAGCGATGGGCTTCCGCGTCTGGGCACCCAACCAGCGAGGCTACGGGAGGTCCTCTCGACCGGTCGAGATGGACGCCTACGCCATCGAGAACCTGATGGAGGATGTCGCCGGTCTGATCGACGCCTCTGGCGCACGGCGGGTCGTATTGCTTGGGCACGACTGGGGTGGCATCGTAGCGTGGTGCTTCTGCACGCGCAGACTGCGGCCAGTGGAGCGGCTGGTGATCCTCAACGTTCCACATCCGATGTGTTTCGCGCGCAGCGTGTTCCGGTACCCCGGACAGGCACTCCGGTCGTGGTATGCCGGCGCCTTCCAGCTTCCTTGGGTACCCGAGTGGCTGCTCGGCCGCCACGGCGCGCGCGGTATCGGACAAACGATGCTCCGCACATCCTCACGACCGGAACTGTTTCCACAAGACCTCCTCGAAGCTACGTGCGCAAACGCCGCTCAGCCCGGTGCGCTCACAGCGATGATTCATTGGTACCGCGCCTTTATCCGTGGCGGGGGGCTCAAGCGGCAGATGCAGGCGGGTTTCCCAATGATTTTTACTCCCACGCTGCTCCTCTGGGGCGAAGAAGATATTTTCCTTCTGAAAAGCACGACCGATGGTACGAACGAATTCGTGAGTGACCTGACCCTCCGTTTTCTTCCCGGCATCTCCCATTGGGTGCAGCAGGACGCACCTGAAGCTTGCAACAGGGCATTGCGTGCGTTCCTTGCAACCCTGCCTGCCGCGGTGCCATAAACCTGCATCTCTATAGGATGGCTTTGTTCGTCGATTTAGCTAGCCTTGCCGAGCGCCTTGCCTCCGAAGGGAGCCGCCTGAAGAAGCGCGCTGCGATCGCAGAGGCTATCGGCGGTGTGCACCAGGCCGCGCCAGGAACGGACGACGCTGGCCTGTTTGCTCTTTATCTGGCGGGAACTCCCTTTCCTGAGGCCGATCCGCGCAAGCTCAACGCCGGGGGAGCGCTGCTCAGCAAAGCCGTGCTGGCCGTCTCTGAAGCCACGGGCGAGGAGCTTACCGCCGCGTACCGCCGTCATGGAGACCTTGGCGCCGCCGCGCATGATCTGTTTGCCCAACGACAGATACCCGAAGCAAATCTGACCCTTGTCGACCTCTGCGCTCTCTCCTCCGAGATGGCGAGCGCCCGCACGACCGCAATGCGTGCCTCCCTCGTGGAAGGTCTTCTTCGCCGCGCTACCCCAATCGAAGCGAAGTATCTCTTGAAGTTGATGCTCGGCGACATGCGTATCGGTGTAAAGCAAAGCCTGATCGAAGAGGCAATCGGAGTCGCTGCTAACGTACCCGTTGCCGATCTGCGCCATGCCGTCATGCTGGAAGCCGATCTGGTCACTGCCACGCGCCGCGCATTCGCAGGCACCCTGAATGAGGCACGTATGAGCCTGTTTCACCCGCTCGGCTTCATGCTTGCCTCGCCCGTGGAGAGCCCCGAAGAAGCTGCGGCTCGATTTACGCAGAAGCCCCCCAAAGACGTACCGCCTGATCCCACTCTGCAGATCGAAGCTCTGCTTGAGGACAAATACGACGGGATGCGTGCCCAGATTCACTGTGGCGATCCGCATTCTCCTGGCCGGGTGGCTGTTTACTCTCGCAATCGCGAAGACGTAACGGTCAGCTTCCCGGAGATAGCTGAAGCCTTCGCCCACGTGTTGCCGGACGTCGACGGTCCGATGATTCTGGACGGGGAGATCCTCGGCTGGAACTTCGCCGACGGCAGTAATCTGCAAGAAGATGTGAGCGCTCGCGCACTCCCGTTCGCGACCCTCGGCCAGCGCATCGGTCGCAAGAAGGTTTCCGACGAGCTCCGTGCCCAGGTTCCTGTGGTTTTCATGGCATTCGACTTGATGGTCCATCGCGGTGAATTGGTCCTTGACCTCCCGCTTACCGATCGTCGCAATCGGCTGGAAGCGCTGATCGAACAAATGGTAGACCGTGTCGTCTCACCCCTCACGGCCCCTCCAGCGAAGAAAACTCAGGCTGAACTTCTCCTGGATTCGCCTGTGTCTACGGTTGAACCGCTACTGCGACTGATGATTTCACCGGCGCGGCTGGTCGAGTCTGCCAGCGACATCGACCGGGCCTACGTTCAGGCCCGTGCCCGCTCGAACGAAGGCGTCATGCTGAAGGCAACGAACTCCACTTACCAACCGGGCCGTCGTGGTCTCGCTTGGGTCAAGCTCAAGCGCGAGCTCGCTACCCTGGATGTCGTCATCACGGGAGCCGAGTACGGCAGTGGTCGCCGCGCCGCGTTCCTCTCCGATTACACCTTTGCAGTACGCGGGGCGAACTATGCCGCGAACGGAGAGTTGCTCAATGTAGGCAAGGCTTACTCCGGGGTTACCGATCTCGAGGTCACGGAACTGACCGAGTTCTTGAAAGCTCACACTCTGGAAGACTTTGGCCACTTTCGCACCGTCGAGCCGCTTGTGATTCTTGAAGTAGCGTTCAACAACATCATGCGCTCGGACCGCCATGCCAGTGGCTTTGCCCTGCGCTTCCCGCGCATCCTCCGCATCCGGACGGACAAGCCTCTCAATGAAATCGATACGGTGGAGGGGGTTGAGCAGGTTTACCTGAGTCAGGTGGACCGGCCCGTCGAGACGCTTTCTGTTGCCTCGGTTGCATCTTCTTGAGGAGGCTGATTCGCGATGACGTCGCAGAACATACGACGGCAGACCTGATCCATCTGTGTTGGGCAGCATCCTGCTTGCCCGTTCTTCCGCCAGCCAAAGCATGGATCAGCGGCGACATCTCCCGTTTCCACGGCACGAACTTGCTCTCTTCGTCTTAGGCTCCCACCTCGACGACCCCGGGTCTACTGGTGTGTTCTTGCGGGCGGACCTTCTTGAGTGCTACCTTGCCGCTGTTTTGCAATGCCCGCTACCTACCCGGCTCCCTGTCGTTTTCCGGATGCGGCCTGCTTACCGGCCTCGCCTGAGAAGAAGGAAGAGAAGCAGCAGCAAGAGCGTAATGACGACACTGCCTGGCCAGACATAGAAGCCGCCTGTGCTCGAGTACCCCGCAACCAGGCAGCCGCTCAGCCCTTCCAGCGTCGTGAACAAGAGTACGGACAGCAGCAGACTTTTCTTCATAACGTCTCCAACATTGCAGATGCGCGGGGCATCTATCCAGACCGCTTGGCCGAGGTAATGTCTTCGCAATTGAAGCATAAACGCAGCTTCACTCCCGGTTTGCCGCTCACCCGCCGGTTACGCGGGATTGCTTGTAGCCGCTGGCACTTCTCGGTCGTATGGAACACGTTGCTGCCTTCCACCCAGGTCGGGGGCAGCAGGTTATGTTCTCCAAACAACGAGGTCACACGCTTCATCATAGTGGGGCCGCAACTCGAGCTTCGTTGATTGAGGACCGTGCCTTTTACAGGCGAGGTGCCTATACCTCACTGGAATGCGTTCTATGGATCATCGTCTTGCCGAATAGGGTTTCACGCCGCTCCGCCCTTAGGACTCTTGCCTCGATCTTCGCCTGCCCGTTACCTCTGCTCGCCGCTGGAAGGAAGTTCGAGGAAACTCCCGGGGCGGAAGAGCCGCTCAGCGACCTGCTGCGTCCTGGTTACCAGGATCTTCCTGCGCGCAACTGGATGAACGATCCTTGTGGCCCCATCTACTACCAGGGGCGCTACCACATCTTCCATCAATACAATCCACACTCCGCGCTTTGGGGCGATATGCACTGGGCTCATGCCGTCTCGCCGGACATGGTGCACTGGACCCGTCTTCCGGTAGCGCTTGCCCCGACTCCGGGCGGCCCTGACAGCGCAGGCTGCTTTACCGGCACTGCGGTCGTTGACGATGGCCGCGTTGCCATCCTCTACACCGGCGTCCAGAATGCACCGCGGGAGGAAGCTACCCTCATGGATGCGAACACGTGTCTGCGCGAGACGCAGTGCCTGGCCGTAGCAACCGACGACTCTCTATGCTCATGGAGGAAGCTCCCGGCTCCGGTCATCCCCAAGCCGCCAGCCGGGATGAAGGTTACCGGCTTTCGCGACCCCTCGCCCTGGCGCGAGGGCAATACCTGGTACGCTCTTGTCGGCTCCGGAACTGCCGGGGTGGGCGGTATGGTTCTTCTGTACCGTTCTCACGATCTTCGTTCGTGGGATTACCTCCATCCTCTGTTTAAAGGCAAGTGGACAGGATTTCCGGGTGCAAACCCAGTCGATACAGGAGAGATGTGGGAGTGCCCGGATTTCTTCCCGCTTACAGACGAAGCGAGTGGACAGACGAAGTACGTCCTTATTTACTCCACTGAGGGAAAGGTGCTTTGGCGCTCCGGCACACTTGATCGCGCGTCCATGCGATTTGTGCCTGAGAAGGTTGGCGAGTTCGACTACGGGCGGAAGGGTACAGACCGTGTCAACTTCTACGCTCCGAAGACTCAGCTCGACGCCACCGGAAACCGCATTCTATGGGGATGGATTGCGGAGTCACGCGCCGATATCGAGTGCAGCAAGGCTGGTTGGTCCGGTCTGATGTCACTGCCACGCCTTCTGACCTTAAGCGACGGTGAGCTCCACATGGAGCCTGCTGCTCAGGTCGCACGGCTTCGTAAGGCTGCGAAGCACGCCAAAGAGGCGCAGGACTTCTTCCTCGTCCTTCAGCCTGCTGCTGCACCCGCACAACCGATCGACCTCGTCGATGCTCGAGGCAAGGTCCTCTCGCTGCACTCCGATTCCGCGGACGAGACTCACACCCTGCGGTTTACAAGCGATGGCGGTGCAAATCAGATCGTGGTGCCGCTCGCCGGTCCCCTGGCTCCTGGTACGAGCCTTCACGCCTTCATAGACAACTCCGTTGTTGAAATCTTTCTGGACAGACGCATTTGCTACACGCATCGCTTCTATGTGCACGATCCGACGCAGGCCGTTCTCACGGTGACTCCTCCCCGGCCAGTGGAGAGCGACAGCGCAGCAGGCCTTTGCGCTTGACCGCATTTGGCCCGTCTAACCATTGATCGTCCTCCACTGCAACCTGCCATTTGCTTTACACTCAAAGAGGCGCTCGATATGCTTGGGCTTGGCGAAGCTGACCCCTCGTAGCCACATCTTCCCGTCGCCTTGGATAGGTGAACGCAAAGTTTGAACAGGAGAACTAAATGGCAGCAGTAGATGAGAAGGTCAAACAAATCATCGTCGAGCAGCTTCAGGTGGATGAAGCTGAGGTGACACCCGGCGCGAGCTTTCAGGAAGATCTCGGCGCGGACTCGCTCGATGTGGTTGAGCTGGTCATGCAGTTTGAAGAAGCGTTCGATATCCAGATTCCCGACGAAGACGCCGAGAAGATCAAGACCGTGAAAGATGCTGTCGAGTATATCGAGAAGAATCAGAAGGCGGCCAAGTAGCAATGCCCCAGCAGCAAGCGATAGGATTTCGTCGCGTCGTCGTAACCGGCATCGGCCTTATCTGCGGCGTAGGCAAGAACGTTCCCGAAGTCTGGGAAGGGCTCCTGGCCGGTCGTAGCGGTATGGCCGAGATCAAGGCTTTCGATCTCACCGGGCACCCGGTCCGGTTTGCCGCTGAGGTTAAGGACTTCGATCCGCTCCTGTTTGTCGAGAAAAAGGAGTCGCGCAAGATGGGCCGCTTTATCCATTTTGCGCTGGCGGCCTCAGCCGAGGCTATGGCGCACTCCGGCCTGATGATCGACGCAAGCAACCGCGACCGTTTCGGTGTTCACATTGGCTCCGGGATCGGGGGGTTCGACGTCATCGAGCGGGAGCATTCTGCAATGTTGGCAGGCGGACCACGCAAGATTTCGCCGTTCTTCATTCCGGGCTCCATCGTCAATCTTGCTGCCGGCCATGTCTCGATCAAATACAATGCCCGCGGACCGAATGAGGCCACCGCTACAGCGTGTACTTCAAGTGCGCACTCCATCGGCGATGCTTTCCGCATCATCCAGCGCGGCGATGCGGATGCCATGATCGCCGGGGGCACCGAGGCGGCCATCACTCCGATGGGCGTTGGCGGGTTTGCTGCCATGAAGGCACTCTCGACACGCAATGAAGATCCTGAGCACGCCTGCCGTCCCTTTGACAAGGATCGTGACGGCTTCGTGGTGGGCGAAGGCGCGGGCATCCTCATCCTGGAAGAGTTGGATTTTGCCAAGGCGCGCGGTGCGAAGATCCTCGCCGAGGTGATCGGCTACGGGATGTCTGCCGACGCCTTCCATATGACCGGGATGGCCCCTGAAGGCGAAGGCTGTCGCCGCGCAATGACCGCAGCGCTGAAGGTGGCGGAAGTCTCGCCGGACCAGATCGACTACGTCAACGCGCATGCCACCTCAACCCCTCTGGGCGACGCCTTGGAATCGCAGGCTATCGAGAATGTCTTTGGGGAGCGAGCAAAGAATCACACGTTGCTGGTCAGCTCGACCAAGTCGATGACTGGTCATCTGCTTGGCGGTGCAGGCGGACTTGAGGCTGGCATCACGATTATGGCCATGCTCGAGCAGACTGCGCCGCCCACGATGAACATCGTGGAGCTCGACCCGCTGTGCCGCCTCAACTATGTCCCCAACACACCACAAAAGGCGAAGATCGACTATGCGTTGTCGAACTCCTTCGGCTTTGGCGGAACCAATGGCTCCCTGGTGTTTCGCCGCTGGACAGAGTAGCTAATTCGTCGCCGCCGCGACCCCTGCACTTACCACCAGCACCACGAGCCACCAGCCCACCACGACCGCTGCTGCCTGACTGGGCTTGACCTTCGCCACGATGGCCGTGCCGATCACCAGGAGCGCGAGTACCCATAGTCCGATCACGTCGACGAAGCTGAGCATCGTCTTCAGCCACGGTGCGGCGTCGGGCAGGTAGAACGCTGGGTTAGTCCCGACAGGATTCTTCATGTTGAACGTTTCTGCATTGCCTCCGAAGTAGATCGAAGCAATCATGATGACACTGGCCAGCAATCGCGGGAGAGAGGCATACATCCACACTGCGAACATCTGCCAGAACGTCGTCTTTGCACCCAGGCCGAAGCTGAAGCTCGCCCAGAGGACCAGTGCGCCTATGCCGGAGATAAGAAGAATGAACACGGCGCAGCATAGGTGGAGTATCGTGTACCCACTGTCATCGCGTGCAATTGTGCTGTGCGTTGCTTAGGCTCGAGTGAGGACATCCTTTCTTCCTGTGCAGGGTTGTCATGCACCAGGTTCTGCGAGACGGTGTCGAAGCCGACTTTCTTCTCGATGACGTACGCAGTAGCTGACGAGAAAATGGCGGCCAGCAGAAACGGCAGCCACCATGACGTGCTCTGCAGAATATCCTCAAACGTCCTTGACGGCGCAAGGAACGTGTCGACGACCCGTGCGACGTGGCTAAGACGGGGACGCAGATCGGTAGCATCAGAAAGGGCGACGGTTTCGGACATCAATGACCTCCAGACACGCGGACGCAGCAGACCTGTTGCCGGGTATGGCGAAATTGTAAAGCGAGCGAACGGATCGTCCAAGGGAAATAGAAAGGGTTAAACAGAACACCCCTCCTGATCGGGAGGGGTATTCACTCACAGACTGGATCTACTGCATGGTTACGCCGCCGCCGGTCTTTTTCTCTTTTGCCGCCTCGTTTTGCTTGCGCGCCCCCATGGCTTTTTGGCTCCACTGATCGGCCTGCGCCAGGTCTGCCTTGCGGGCGTTATCGTCCGGACAATCGATATCCGCCTTACGCCGGTAGGTCAGATTCAGATACTGCATTGCGTCGTCGTAGGTCGGGTTGATCTCGACAGCTTTGTTCAGATACTGAAGGCCTTCCGTAACCAGAGTGTTGTTTGCAGTTTGCAGCTTCTGGCAGGCCCCTTTACTTTTCTTCGGATTACCATTCCCGTCATCGGTCGACCCATCGGCAGCCAGGATGTTGCGCGCGTTCTGGTAAGCCTCCATCCAGTTCACGACCCCAATCGTGTAGTGAGCCTCTGCGTCGTTAGGCGCGATCGCGATCACCTTCTTCTCGTACTCCTTTGCCTCCGTGAGCTTCCTTATGTTGCGATCAATGGAGGCGATCTGTCGCAGTGCTGTCAGGTCAGTCGGGTCCTTCTGTAGTACAGCGTTGAAGCCACTCAACGCCTTCTTCGCTACCTCAAGGTTTTCAGGGCTCTCGAGATTTGGAACCACCTGGTAGGAGTACGCAGTCGCCAGGTACAGCTTTGCATTTTCATAATTGGGGTCAAGCTCGATAGCGTTCTGGAAGTTGCTGACGGCCTCTTCATAGCGCGCGTTCTTGAAGGCCTGTACGCCTTTGTTGAGCTGATCGCGTGCCTTGAGCTTGTTGCATCCAGTAGCCGTACCGAGCGTCAGAGCGAGCAGAGCGGCCGTAACCGGAATCCGTGCATTGAGTTTCATGGGGCGGGGTTTCTCCTTCAATATGGGCGTCGCTCTTGAGACCTTACAACTGTATATCAGGTTTGCGCTTCGCGGCGCCCCTGCTTCGTGGTAGATGCCGCGTTGCAGCCTGCGGTGGCGTCTCCCTGAACATACCTAAACCTTGCGTCTAGCCACTCTACAGAGAGGAGAGTGTTCTCGGCAAGTTAGTCGTACGATGCGTCTTCTGCGCAGAGCAATTACGGATGGCTGTAGTGTACATCGCGGTCTACTCTCGGCACGAGATCCGCGCTTCGAAATGCTCTTTACAAGAAGACGGGCGGTGCGCCAACTGGCCGCACCGCCCATCTTTGCCCCGACGTCCTTACTGACCCGCCTCAATGCGGGGCGTAATCAAGCCAACATTATCGACACCTGCTTGGTGGCCGAAGTCAATCACTTCAGCAACCTTACTGTAGTCGAGGTCCTTATCGCCTTTGACGAACATGACCTTCTCCTGCCGTGCAGAGAAGATCTCCACCAGCTTCGACTCGATCGCCGACTTGTTGAACGCGTTGTCATTGATCTTGTAAGAAGGCTCACCCGCACCGTTCGCCTGGATCTGAACGACGATCGTACGGTCGTTGTCAGGTGGCGGTGTCTTCGTCTTCGGAGGCTGCGGAACCAAGGCATCGAGACCTTTCGGCGTGACCGGCACGATGACCATGAAAATGATCAAGAGTACCAGCAACACGTCGATCAAGGGCGTCACGTTGATCTCCGAAACCGCTCCGCCTGTACTTCCTCCACCCATTCCCATATGCCTTCTCCTTGTACTCTCTAATGCCGCTCGCTACTTTTCAGTCTTTTCTGTCAGCAAGCCGATCTGACTTACTCCAGCCGAGCGGATGCCGTCTACAGCATCCATAAACTTTCCATAGTTGGC
The DNA here is from genome assembly GCA_965215415.1 of Acidobacteriaceae bacterium. Classification (GTDB taxonomy): domain Bacteria; phylum Acidobacteriota; class Terriglobia; order Terriglobales; family Acidobacteriaceae; genus Edaphobacter. Next base: position 606,958 of record CBDCDQ010000009.1, read on the forward strand.
CCGGGAATCGCCGCGCATGAAAACTTCCTTGCTCGTCTTGCTTTCGAGCTTTTTCGCGATCTTGCCGCCGAGATCGTCAACCGTTACCTGATCGCTTCCAAGAAAAGTGCGCCCGTCACGCGTTACCGCTACCGTGACTGCGTCTTCCTTGTTGGCGTCCTCCATCACCACGGCGGCGTCGGCCTTCGGCAGATCGACGTTCACCTTGTTGTTGAGCATCGGGGTAATGACCATGAAGATGATCAGCAACACCAGCATTACGTCCACCATCGGGGTGACGTTAATGTTCGAGTTGACCTTCTTTCCTTCGTCCCGCTTATTGATTCCCATAGTTCCCGCTCCATCGCATCGGTTCAGGTTGATCCGGGGCAGCCGACTTGCGTGGGCGGCCCCGGACGCCAGTTTAGCGGCTGCTCTGCTTGATGAAGTAGTCGACCAGCTCGCTCGAGCTGTTATCCATCTCCACGTCGAACGCCTCAACCTTGCTGGTGAAGTAGTTGAACGTCATGACAGCGGGGATGGCGACGAGCAGACCGAAAGCGGTCGTGACGAGGGCCTCCGAAATACCGCCGGCGACTGCGCCGATGCCCGAGGACTTCTGCGTCGCTATGGCCTGGAAGGCGTTGAGAATACCGGTCACGGTGCCGAAGAGGCCGATGAACGGAGCGGTGGAGCCGATCGTGGCCAGACCGCTGAGGCCCTTCTTCAGCTTGGCGTGGACGATGGCTTCGGAACGCTCCAGGGCGCGCTTCGAGCTTTCGACCTGGTTTTCGGTGATGGTGCCGCCGGAGCCGAAGCTGCGAAACTCCTGCAGGCCAGCGGTAACAACCTCGGCCAGATGCGACTTCTTGCTACGATCGGCGACCTTGATCGCCTCATCGAGGCGGCCATCCTTCAGCGCGCCGGCCACCTTGGGAGCGAACTCGCGCGACTGCTTGCGTGCGGCCGAGAAGTAGATGTAACGGTCGATAATGACGGCCAGCGACCAGATGGACATGATGAAGAGAATGACGACGACGGCCTTGGCCAGACCGCCCATGTTGCCCCAGAGCTGGAGCGGGCTGAAGCCCACCTGGGCCTCCTGAAAGAAAAGGGCAAGCGAGGCCGGAGCGTGTGCGAGGGTGCTGAGCTGAGCGAGAATCACTGAATCATTCCTCCGAAAGAGTTGAAACTGTTGGACTGCTGAGACGCTTCAGGAGAGCTTCGATACCGCCGAGGAAGCCCCTGAAGCCATAAGGGTGCGAAGCCGAGTCTAGCCTCCGCCGAAGCTGAAGTTGACGGTCACGGTGGTATCGACCTCGGTCGGCTCACCGTTCAATAGATACGGCTTGTACCGCCAGGACTTCACGGCGTCGAGCGCGCTGGCGCGAAGCATCTCGGGCCCGCTGACTACCTGAAGGTTTTCGATCGACCCCGTCTTCGAGATGATCGCGTGAAGAACCACGGCACCGGAGACGTGAGCCGCTTTGGCGATGGGAGGATAGACCGGGTTCGTCTTGTTCAAGACGCTTCCAGCCATGACACCGCCCGAGACGCGGGCAGGCCCCTTGGGCTTTTCGACGGCAACCTTGACTACCGGGGCAGGCGCAGAGCCTATACCACCCATCACGCCGCCAGGTACGCCACCAGCCGAACCCATGCCCGACATACCAGCGACTCCGGCCGTTTGCGGCGGAGGCGCCGCCTCTTCTTTCAACATCTTGATGTCTTTAGGAATCTTCGTGGGAGCGTGCAGGCCGGCGTCGATCTCCGAGACCATCTTGATGGGCTTGACGACCTGTGCAGGCGGTGGCGGGGGTGGCGGGGGTGGAGGCGGAGGCGGAGCCGACAACATCGCCGTCATGGCGGTCTTGGGCAAAGCCTCAGGATAGAGAAGCGGGATCAGGATCAGAGTAGCCAAGATCGCGCCGTTGAATACAAACGTCCCGATCATCCAGTATTTGGATTTGGTTTTGATCTGTCCGCCGGATTCCATCAGTGAAGATTCGAACATGGAGGTAGCCTCGTTGGGCCTTGCGAGCAGGCTACAGGCTTAGACACCGGCGGCTTCCGTTTTGTTCCAATTCGGTAAACAAGGTCGAATGCCGATCCTCAAGCTAGTGAATAGAATCGAGCAAGCTGCCGAGATCGCGTCCGCCGAAGACGACGCGCTCGATCCTCACAGTCTCATCGAGAACACGGAAGAGGATCGCGTAGCGGCCAAGCAGTGCCATGCGCGCTCCGGCTCCGATCTTAGGACGCAACTGATCAAGCAGTGGCCACTTCGCGACCTCCCTAAACCGCACTCGAATCTCTTGAAGGAAAGCAACTGCGTGCTGTGGACTGTCCTCCGAAATGTATTCGGCGATCGCTTCGAGGTCGTATTCCACGAAGTCGGAGAACTCCAAAGGCACGGCTAGCGTCCGGTTCGGTCGGCAAGAGCTCCATACTTCCGTTCCAACTGGTCAAGCACCTCATCCGGCGGCGCGCCCGGGGATGGATGGTCAGTGGCCTGCCTCCAGACCCCACGCAATTGCTCGATGCCTTTGCGGCGCAAGCTTCGTTTGAGCGTCCAATCGCGCAATGCGTCGCGGATCACCTCGCTGCGGGAGGCGTACTCGCCTTCCTCGACGGCTTCCCGGACGAGGGTCACCATCTCAAGGGGAACGCGATGCTGATCTCTTCGACAGTGGCCATGGAAAGCGCCGCTACGGCTAGTCTTACCAGCCTAACATTCGTAGCGTGTGTTCAGACCTTCGCCCGACGCACAGCGGGAAGCGTCGCCACCTTGCCGCGCGAGGCGCGCCAATCCTGATAGGCCACCAGCATCGGCGCGGCCACCGCAATAGAAGAATAAGTCCCAATGAGGATGCCGACCACCAGCGCGAAGGAGAAGCCATGCAGCACCTCGCCGCCGAACAGATAGAGTGAAAGGACCGTCAGAAACGTCAGCCCGGACGAGATGACCGTCCGCGTAAGCGTTTGGTTGATGCTCCGGTTCACGACGTCCGAGAGCGACTCGCGCCGCGACTGGGCGAGGTTCTCACGAATGCGGTCGAAGACGACGATGGTGTCGTTCATCGAGTAGCCGATCAGCGTGAGGATGGCCGCGATCACCGTCAGCGTAATCTCCTGGTTCGTCAGCGAAAACGCTCCGACGGTAATCAGCGTGTCGTGGAACACAGCCACAACCGCCGCCACGCCGTAGATCAGCTCGAAGCGGAACCATAGGTAGACGAGCATCCCGATGAGCGAGTAAATTGTCGCCAGCCACGCCTGCTTCTGGAGTTGCTTGCCGGCGGTAGGCCCGACGATCTCCACCTGCTGCACGTCGAAGGTTGAGTCATGGTAGTTCCCGGTAAGGGCGTTCAGCACCGCCGAGCGTCCCGCATCGTGCGCCGCGTCTCCTGCGGATGCCTGGGGAAGCGCGATGACTTCTTCATTTGCCGCTTGACCGAGTGGACCGCTAATTTTTTGGATGCGGAAGTCTCTTACGCCAGCCGCGTCGAGCGCCTGGCGCAGGTGGTCCTCGTTAGGTTGCGACGGAAATTTGACGTACACCATCGTGCCGCCTTTGAAGTCCACGCCATGCGGCAGACCGTGCCAGAACAACATACTCAGCACACCCGCCACGGAAAAGATCAGCGAGAACCCGAGGAAGTACCACTTCTTGCCCAGCCAGTCGACGTTTGCGTTGCGAAATAATTCCACGTTCAAGATCCTCTGCGAGCCTACTCGCTGGTTCACTTCCGCTTTTCACGTTACGAACTTAGATCGATAGTGCGGCGCTACGTTCGCGCTTCGCCAGACCTGCGTCGAAGATGGTGCGCGAAACAAAGACGGCGGTGAATAAGTTGGCGAGCAAGCCAAAAGTCAACGTAACCGCGAAGCCGCGTACAGGGCCAGTGCCGAACAGGAAGAGGATCATCGCCGAAACAATGGTGGTCACGTGCGTGTCGATGATGGTGATCCAGGCATGCGCAAACCCCTGCTGTACGGCTGCCGCTGCAGTCTTGCCTGTCCGCAACTCTTCACGAATGCGTTCGAAGATCAGCACGTTTGAATCCACACCCATACCAATCGTCAGGATGACACCCGCAATGCCTGGCAACGTCAGTACCGAGCCGGTGTAACCCATAAAGCCGAGCAGAATGACCAGATTGAGGAAGAGCGCCAGATCCGCGTTCACACCCGCGCCGCGATAGTAGATCAGCATGAACGCCATCACAGCCAACATCCCGGCGACGGCCGCCAGCACACCTTGCCGGATGGACGCGGCACCCAGGCTCGGGCCGACCGTGCGGGTCTCGAGAAACTCAAGCGACGCTGGAAGCGCGCCCGTGCGGAGCATCAGCGACAGATCCGCCGCCGACTGCTTGGTGAAGCCGCCGCCGGAGATCCGTCCCGAATCACGAATCGCCGATTGAATGCCAGCAACTTCGCGTACCCGGTTGTCGAGCACAATGGCCATCGAGCCCGCGCCTTTGTGCTCATCGGTGTACTTGTAGAAGCGGTCGCCCGCGTCGGTGGTCAGGTTGAAGGTGATGTCCGGACGGCCATTCTCGTCAGTCGATGGCTGGGCGTCGCGGAAGTCGTTGCCCGCCACCTCGCTCACCCGCTTCAGAAGCCACACCTGGTCCGTACCACCGGAGATGCCGCTGCCACGCATCAACACGGAATCGGCCGGAACCGTTCCGCTATTCGCCTGTAACGCGTCCTGATCGCTCGAGTAGGGACCACCGGCGACCTGGTGGATCTCCAACCGCGCTGTCGATTGGATCACGTCTTGTACGCGGCTCAGGTCGCTCACGCCCGGCAGTTCGACGAGGATCTCGTTTGCGCCCAGGCCATAGGGCTGCACAGTTGGCTCCGACACGCCAAGCTTGTCGATGCGCTCGCGAATGGTTTCGATCGAAGTCTCCAGCGTTCGCTTCTCAAGGTCCGCGATCGCTGTAGGCTTCATGGTTAGCTTCAGGCTGTTGTCAGGGGAAGTTGCAACATCGTAGCTGGGGTAAGTCCCGCCGTTCAAAAGGCTTCGCACATCACCTGACCGCGCCGTCGGAACGCCAGAGACCGTAATTGCATCCAGGTGCGCCGGGTCCAGCTTACCCACGGTCGTTCCTGATACTCCTGCCTTCTGGAGGTCGGCTTCAAGACGTGCCACATCGTTATCTGTTTGGCCCGAGACGGCTTCGGCTACCTTCACCCGCATGACGAGATGGATGCCACCTTTAAGGTCGAGCCCGAGATGGATGTGGTCGACCAGTCCCTGCTTGAAGCCATGACGCGGAAAGCCTACGATGCCAATGCAGAACACCACCAGAATTGCCAGAATGAATGCCGTCTTGCCGGCCAGATTCTTGCCCATAATCTTCTTGGGAGGGCGCTGAAGGCCCGTCCCTTATCTCTTCCTTGTTCCTATATTTCTTATGCTTCGTCCGGCGTCGTTACTGCGGCGATTGCGCTTTTGACGAATTCGAGCTTCACCCCGTCTGGCAGAATGCGTAGTACGACCACATCATCCTTTACGGTCAACACCGTGCCACGAATGCCGCCGTTGGTCGTTACCCTGTCGCCGGACTTTAACTGCCCCAGCATCTCCTGCCACTTCTTCTGCTTTTTCTGATTGGGCGCAATCATCAGGAAGTACAGCACCACAAAGAACAGAATCGGAAGGGCCAACCCGCTCAGATTTCCAAAATTCCCAGCCAATCCCTGCAACCACATTGCCCACATCGTATCGACAGCTCCGTTCCAGATGACCTTTTACCCACATGACCTTTTTACATTGCGCCAAACAACGTCTGGACAGCACGAAGCTCCAGGCTTTCAAAAGGGTGCCTAGCGTCTAAGGATTGCTTACTCGACCCGCCCTGTCAAGGGAAAGCGCTTGCTCCCGACAGCTACAAGGCGCAACAATACGGTCCATGCCAACCGACCAGCCTTCCCGCTTCGCCAACTACCCCAGCCTCCGCGATCGCGTCGTCCTCGTCACCGGCGGGGGCGGCGGCATCGGCGCGTCGCTGGTGGAGCACTTCGTTGCCCAGGGCTCCCGTGTCGTCTTCTTCGACATCGCCGCCGAACCGTCCCTGCAGCTTGTCGCGCGGCTTCCAGAGCCCGCCCTCTTTCTGCCGTGCGATCTAACGGACACGGCAGCCCTCCAGGCGTCCATCGCCGAGGCCGCCACGCAGCTAGGGCCTATTGAAGTCCTCATCAATAACGCCGGCAGCGACAGCCGCCACCGCTTTGAAGAGGTCACTCCCGCCTTCTTCGACGAGCGCCTCGCCGTCAACCTGAAGCACCAGTTTTTCGCCGCGCAGGCGGTCGCTCCCGCCATGCGCGCCGCCGGTCGCGGCTCCATCGTCAATCTGAGCTCGATCTCCTGGATGATCCCGGGCGAGAACGTTCCGGTCTACAACATCGCCAAGGCGGGCATCGTCGCGCTCACCCGCTCGCTTGCCCGCGAACTCGGCCCAAACGGCGTCCGCGTCAACTGCGTTCTTCCCGGAGCGATCCTCACCGAGCGCCAGCAGCGCCTGTGGATGTCCCCGGCCTACGAGGCCGAGATCCTGGTTCGCCAGTGCCTCAAGCGCAATCTTCGGCCGGATGAGGTCGCACGGCTCATCCTCTTCCTCGCCGCCGACGACAGCTCCGCCATTACAAATCAAAACCACATTGTGGACGGCGGCTGGATTTAACGCCACAACGAACACGCCCCCGCCGCGATCTCACCGTCAGCAATCCGCGCTCTACCTCCATCGCATAAGATATGCAGGGAAGACAGCCTTTCCCCAAGCAGGTGACCTTGAGCAAGACCCAACAGAGTATCGCCACCCAGGAAGCAGCCGACACCTCTGTCGAAGGGCTGCGCTCGTCGTTCCTCGGGCATCTTACCCGCACCGTCGGCCGCCTGCTCGATCTCTCGACCGACACCGAGCGCTACCATGCTCTCGCCCACGTCGTCCGCGACCACTTCATGGACGACTGGATCAACACCATCCAGTCGTACCGCGAGCGGGATGTCCGCGTTGTCTGCTACCTTTCGGCGGAGTTCCTGCTCGGCCCGCACCTGATGAACGGCCTGCTCAACCTCGGCCTGACGGAGAACTGCGCGGAAGCCCTCGACTCACTCGGCGTCAGCCTGAAGTCGCTTGCGGAGCAGGAGCCTGAACCCGGCCTCGGTAACGGTGGTCTCGGCCGCCTCGCCGCCTGTTACATGGATTCCATGTCAACCCTCGGCGTGCCCGCTATCGGTTACGGCCTGCGCTATGAGTTCGGCATCTTTCGCCAGGAGATCCGCGACGGCTGGCAGGTGGAGCGATCCGATAAGTGGCTCCAGTACGGCAACCCGTGGGAGGTCGCCGTCTCGGACGCCTCGGTCACCGTTCAGTTCGGTGGGCGAACAGAATCGTACAAAGACGAAGAGGGCGTTCTCCACTGCATCTGGATTCCCGGCAACAAAGTAATGGGCGTGCCTTACGACACGCCGATTCCCGGCTTCCGCAACGGCGTGGTCAATCGCCTTCGTCTGTGGAAGGCGGAGTCCGTCGAGTCCTTCGACTTTGCCGCCTTCAACACCGGGGACTACATCGGCGCGGTGCGCGACAAGATGGAATCCGAGACCATCTCCAAGGTCCTCTACCCGAACGACGAGACCGACGGCGGCAAGCGCCTCCGCCTGATGCAGCAATACTTTTTCACTTCCTGCTCCTTGCAGGACATGCTTCGCCTCCATCTCATTCAGAAGCCGTCGGTCCGCGACTTCGACACCAAATGGACCGTCCAGCTTAATGACACCCATCCCGCCATTGGTATTGCCGAGCTGATGCGCCTGCTCATTGATGTCCACAGCCTCTCCTGGGACGAGGCCTGGCGCATCACCCAAAAGACCTTCGGCTACACCAACCACACACTTCTTCCGGAAGCGCTCGAACGCTGGCCTCTGCACATCTTCCGCGATCTCCTGCCGCGTCCGCTCGAGATCATCTACGAGATCAACGCGCAGTTTCTCCGGGAGGTCGAGCGGCGCTTTCCCTACGACAAGCCCCGTCTTGCGCGGATGTCGATCATCGGCGAGGAGGGCGATAAGACCGTCCGCATGGCCAACCTGGCCGTAGTCGGCAGCAAGGCCGTGAACGGCGTCGCCAAGCTCCACTCCGAGTTGCTCAAGCAGGACACCCTCAAAGACTTCTACGAGCTTTATCCTGAGCGCTTCTCGAACAAGACCAACGGGGTCACGCCGCGCCGCTGGCTGATGCTTTCGAACCCTCCGCTCGCCAGGCTGCTCGACGAATCCATTGGCCAGGGCTGGCACACGGACCTTACCGAGCTCGGCAAACTCGAAGCGTTTACAGCCGATCACAGCTTTTTGGAGCAGTGGCGCAAGCGCCAGATCGACGGCAAGGCCGCGCTCGCCTCCTTTATTCAGCGGACGATGGATATCACGGTCGACCCCGCGAGTATGTTCGACGTCCAGGTCAAGCGCATCCACGAATACAAGCGGCAGCACCTCTGCGCCCTGCACATCCTGGCTCTTTACGCCCAGATCAAAGCGGGCACCGTCGCCAATGTCACCCCGCGCACCTTCATCTTCGGCGGCAAGGCGGCGCCCGGCTACCGCATGGCCAAGATGATGATCAAGCTCATCTGCACGGTCGCCGAGCTCGTGAACAACGATCCCGTCGCCGGTAAGCTCCTGCGGGTCGTCTTCATCCCGGACTACAGCGTCTCACTGGGCCAGCGCATCTACCCCGCCGCCGACCTCTCCGAGCAGGTCTCGACCGCCGGCAAGGAGGCCTCGGGCACCGGCTGCATGAAGTTCATGATGAACGGCGCGGTCGCCATCGGCACTCTCGACGGCGCAAACATCGAGATCCGCGACGCCGTCGGCCCCGAAAACTTCTTCGTCTTCGGCCTCTCCGCCGCCGAAGTCGCCCGGAAAAAGGCTGATGGCTATCGCCCCCGCGACTTCTACGAGCAGGACCCCCTGCTCCGCGAAGTGCTTGACGGCCTCGGCAGCGGGGCCTTCAGCAAAGGCGACTGGGAGCTCTTTCGCCCGCTTCTCGACGAGCTCCTCAACAAGGATACGTACATGCTCCTCGCCGATTTCCAGTCCTATATCAAGATCCAGGCCGAGGCGGGCACTACCTTTCAAAACGCCGCCGAGTGGAGCAAGATGTCCATTCTGAACACCGCGCGTTCCGGCATCTTTTCGTCCGATCGCGCCATCGCCCAGTACTGTGCCGGCATCTGGAAGGTGCCCGTAGCTGCGCAGTGAAGGAAGCCTCATCGATGGTGCAAAGCGTCTAAGTAGCTGATCCTGTTGCACATGGTAGAAGAAGCTGCGGTTGGATAAACCACCTCACGGCGGTACAATTAGGAGATCGAAAGGCACCCGGAGCCGTCTGGTGCAATTCCGAAGCACGGAGCGTATTTGATCTTTACGAACGGAATCCGCCTCGCCAGTTGTTCCGTCATCGCTCTTTGCATGATGTCGATCCCCAGCATTACGGAGCGCGCGCTCGACTTTACCCGCCCAATGACCCTCGACGTTCCCGCGCCCACAGCTCCAATCGTGCCCACTCTGAGTAAGCCCAGGAAGCGTTTTTCGTTCATTCCGACTCTGCCCACTTTGTCGAAAGCGGGCGGCATCGGCATCGCCTCGTGGTATGGCGCAGTCCTCAACGGACACAAAACTGCGAGCGGTGAGACGTTCGACATGAACCAAATGACGGCCTGTCATCGAACGCTTCCGTTCGGCACGATGGTGCGTGTGGTTGATCTTCGTAGCCACAAGTCGGTGATCGTCCGTATCAATGACCGCGGCGTTCTCTTCGCCGACCGTATCATCGATCTTTCAGTCGGTGCCGCGGAACGCCTCGGCATCCGTTCCGCTGGCACAGCAAAGGTCCGCGTCGACGTACTGAGCAAGCAGCAGGCGGCCGAGTTGCAGAGGAGCGAGATTGCCCTGACCGAGCAGCCACACGAAGAACTTACCAGCCAGTAGGCAAACTGGGTGCGTCAGGGTTGGACCTGACCTCTTCCTTCGACCAGTTCCGTGATTTGGTCCACTCTGGACGGAGCTGCGAATCGCTCTGTGAGCCCATCGGGCCAACGGACAAAGATTGCCGCCAGCCTGGTCTCTCCGCCAAGGCCAAAGTGCACCCGCAGGTCACTTGAAGAGTTGTAGCTCGATCCGCTCCGCACCTCATCCACCCAGCTGCGCTTCTCGCCGTGAATCGTAACCCGCGCACCGATCGCATCCCGGTTCGAAGCTGTACCCACCAGCCTGAACCCCAGCCAATGGTTCGCGTTCTTCGCCCGGTTGACGAGCAGCATCGGCTTGTCGCTCAGGTTGTTGACCACCGCCTCCAGACGTCCGTCGTTGAACAGGTCGGCTACCGCCAATCCACGGCTCGAACGCGGCTCCGTCAGCCCCGGCCCCGACGCCTTACTTACGTCCTTGAACCTCCCATTGCCAAGATTCTGATACAGCAGCCGCGGCTCCCGATAGGCGGCGCCCAGTTTGGCAGAGTCGACCTCGGGATACACATGTCCGTTTGCCACGAGCAGGTCGGGCCAGCCATCGTTGTCCACGTCCGCGAACATCGCGCCCCATCCCAGCGCGTCCGTGTTGGTCCCCAGCCCCGCCGGGAAGGTCACGTCGTTGTACGTCCCGTCGCCGTTGTTGTGGTAGAGCGTCGAGGTATCGTCCGAAAAGTTCGTCTTGAACAGATCGATCTTGCCGTCACCGTCATAGTCGGCCGCCGTCGAGCCCATGCCGGCCTGCTCCCGCCCATCCTCGTTGAACGCCACGCCCGCGTCCGCGCCTACATCCGTAAACGTCCCATTCCTGTTATTTCGATAGAGGATCGCCGGGGTCGAATCGCAAGCCACATACAAGTCCGGCCAGCCATCGTCGTTATAGTCGAGCGTCGTCACCGAAAAGCAATAGTGCGCGGCGGTCTTCTCGAACCCGCTCGCCTTACTGACATCCTCGAACTTGCCGCCGCCCAGATTATGGAAGAGCACGTTCGGCGCGCTCTCCAGCCCCCTTGGTCCACACATGACCGGCACGCCCTTCCAGATGCACCCCGCTCCCTGCCCCGGCGCGGGCGTCTTGGCCAGGTCGAAATGCACGTAGTTCGCCACCGCAATGTCCAGCTTGCCGTCCCGGTCGTAGTCGACGAACGCACATCCGGTACCCCACTCCTTGCCCGTGCCTGCCACGCCCGACCGCTCGGCGATCTCCTCGAATGTCCCATTGCCCTTGTTATGGAAGAGCCGGTTCTTTCCGTACCCCGTAACGAAGAGGTCCTCATTGCCATCGTTGTCATAGTCGCCGATACAGGCACCCTGGCCCCATCCCGTCGAAACCAGCCCCGCCTTGACTGTCACATCCGTAAACGTCCCATCATGGTTGTTGCGGAAGAGGTGGCTGGTCGCCCGCTCCTTCGCCTCGCCCATAGTCGTTCCGTTTACCAGAAAGATGTCCGGCCAGCCATCGCGGTCGTAATCCAGGATCGCCACGCCCGAGCCGGTGGCTTCGATGATGTACCTCTTCGCCTCCACGCTGCCGTTTACGTTGCGAACGCTGATTCCCGCCTTCTCCGCCACATCCACAAACCAAGCCGGAGACGGATGATCGCCCGTCGCCGGATACACAATCTGTCCGTATGTCGTAGCGGCGAAAAGAAGCAACCAGAAGAACTTCAAGCCTTCGCCACCCCCATGGCCATCGTCTTCAACACCTTGCCACCCTCTTCCACCACATACAACTTGTTGGCCGCCAAGCCTTTCAGGGTGTCTACAGTACCCGAAGGCCAGCGGATCTCCACAGCGTCCGCCTTCGCCGCCTTGTCCAGCCCGAAGTGAATCCGCAGATCGTTCTGCGAGTAGTAGCTTCCGCCGCTCCGCACCTCCTCGATCTGCACGAACGGCTTGCCGTCCACCATGGTCATCACGCTGATCCGCGCGCCAATGCCCGCCCGGTTCGCCCTCACCCCGACCGTCCGGATCTTGATCCAGTTGCGCGCCGGCGCCCCACCCGGAACCACATCGCACCGGAGCAACTGCGGCAGCGCGTTCACGCAGTTCACCACCACATCGATATCGCCGTCGTTGTCGTAGTCTCCAAACGCGCACCCCCGCGCCGTCGCCGCGTCGTTGATCCCCGGCCCGCCCGCCGCCGTCACCTCCTCGAACTGCCCGTTCCGCAGGTTCCGATACAAATATTTGTGCTGAGCATACGGCGCGTCGATGTGCGTCCCGTCTACCTCCGGGTACACATGCCCGTTTGAAATCAGAATGTCCAACCAACCATCGTTGTCCATGTCGAAGAACCCGACACCCCACCCCAGATACCGTGTATTCACCCCCAGCCCCGAGAGATACGTGTGGTCTTCAAACGTCCCATCGCCCAGGTTCAGATAGAGTGAGTCAGTGTCCCCCGCAAAGTTCGTCTTGACGATGTCCAGCAACCCGTCGCGGTTGAAGTCCCCGATCGACACGCCCATCCCTGCCTGCGGTTTGCCGTCCGGCGAGTAGGCTATCCCACACTCGATCGCCATGTCTTTGAACGTCCCATTCTTCTGGTTCTGGTAGAAGGTCGCCGCCGTTGAGTCGTTCGCCACATAGATGTCCGGCCAGCCGTCGTTGTCGATGTCGGCCACCGACACGCTCAGCGCATACGTCCCGATGGTGTCCCACATCCCGCTCTTCTCGGAAATGTCGGTAAACGTCCCATCGCCGTTGTTGTGGTACAGAATGTTCTTCCCGCCCTCCAACCCCGGCGGTCCACACGCTACCTGTATCCCCTTATAAGCACATCCAGCCGCTTCGGGCAGCGGAGCCGTCTTGATGTCGAAGTCAATATAGTTCGCCACAAACAGGTCGAGATGCCCATCGCGGTCGTAGTCCAGAAACGCGCACCCCGAGTTCCACCGCGTCTTTCCTGCCTGCACCAGGCCGGCCTTCTTCGTCACATCGGTAAACGTCCCGTTGCCGTTGTTACGGTAGAGCACGTTTTGCCCGTAGTAGCTGACAAACAGGTCGCTCCAGCCATCGTTGTCGTAGTCGCCAACGCAGCATCCTTGCCCCCATCCGCTCCGCGCCAGCCCGGCCTTCACCGTCACGTCCGTGAAGGTGCCGTCGCGATTGTTCTTGAACAGCCGTGACATCGGTTCCTGACCCTTGGCGAACCCCTCCAGCCGCGATCCGTTCACCAAAAAAATGTCCAGCCAGTCGTCGTGGTCGAAGTCATAGAACGCGACGCCGCAACCAGTCGTCTCGAGGAGAAATTTGTTCTTGTGCTCCCCACCGTAGATGGTCTTCGCGTTTAGGCCTGCCTCCCGCGCAACATCGACAAAGCTCACCCCTAGCGGCGTCCCAGTGACTGCGGACGGCAGCTCCTTTGGTGCGGGTTTCGATCTGACCTCGTACGCCGGGCGTGATCCGATCTGTGCGGCAGCGGGCACTTGCGCGACCTGTCCCAGAGCAAGCACGTCATCGAACGACAGCACCATTGCCGTAGCCGACAGAGAACGCAGAACATGTCTTCGGGTCGGTCTCTCTCGATGCTTCCATTCGTTCGTCACGGTCCGAGTATAGAGAACCCCTGGCACGAGCAACAATCAGCACAGACCAGCTGCCTTCAAGATCGACCCTCTACGAGGCCCACCCGACACTGGTCAGTGAAGAATGGAAGCAAATTGAGCCGTTCTGGAACAGGCATAAGCTGATTCACTCCTCCGAATCTCTCGGGTAAACATGGCAGCACAGTAAAGGTTATGTTGCGTTTGACACGCGTCTCGTTGAAGGCGTAACTTTCGGTTGCTTCACCAAGGTTAATTTTCGCGTCACCACCACGCACTTTGCCTCGCAAACGTGGCGATCGCTGACTGTGTATATCTCGGCGAGACAGCTACGACGATACGACAGAATGACCCAAACGATTTACCCTCCGGGCGACCGGAGAGTTCAAGGGAGACACCAGATGCTGCACAAACTCATTCGCGGTACCGCTTTAGGAGCGACCCTCCTCCTTTCGGCCTCCTCAAGCTTCGGCCAGGCGGTCTACGGGTCCATCTTCGGCACCGTCACCGATACGACTGGTGCAGTTGTGCCCAACGCGACGGTCACGGTCTCCGACTCGGCAAAAGGAACTGCCGTTACCGCGACCACCAACTCCTCCGGTGAGTTTACCGTTGAGCACCTCATCCCGGACCCTTACGACGTCAAGATCGCCGCGGCAGGCTTCAAAGGCTATACTCAGACCGGCATTCAACTCTTCGCCGACACTTCTACCAAAGTCGCGGCCGCGCTCACGATCGGGGATGCCGCTGGCGAGTCCGTCACAGTCAACGCCGATGCAGTCGCCCAGCTCAAGACGGATCGAGCCGACGTTTCCACCATCTTCAACGCCCGGGAGATTGTCGATCTTCCCATCCCGGACCGCAACTTCACCAACCTGCAGCTTCTGCTACCTGGCGCACAGCAACTTGGCTGGGCACATGCAGCGAGCGAGAACCCTCAGGCCTCCAAACAGATTCAGGTCGACGGCCAGGCATTCGGTGGCGTTGCCTTTGAGCTCGATGGCACCGACAACCAGGACCCCATCCTCGGCATCATCGTCATCAATCCGAACTCCGATTCGCTCTCCGAGACCAAGATCACCACGCAGAACTTCGACGCCGAGTTCGGCAAGGCCGTCTCCTCCGTCGTCACCGCGCAGACCAAGTCCGGTACCAACTCGTTTCACGGTTCGCTCTTCGATTACCGCGAGAGCAACGCCAACCTGGCTCGCGATCCGTTCAGTCAGTCGCCTCAAAGCCTGACGGCAACAAACCCGTTTCCGCAAGGCCTGAAGAACCAATTCGGAGGTTCAGTCGGCGGCCCAATATTCAAGAACAAAGCTTTCTTTTTCGCTGACTATCAAGGCTTCCGGCAGAAAGTTGGAAGCTCCGCTGTGGCAACGCTGCCTACACCGCTCGTCACTTCCAGCTGTCTTGGTGCCCTGGGTTGCGACTTCAGCGAGTATCTATCTCAAGGCCATCAGCTTTATCAAACCATCGTCACCAACGGCACGACCACCTACGTGCCCTATGCCAACAACTTTATTCCACACGCACAACTATCTGCGCCCGCACTTGCTTTGATCAAGCAACTTTCAGCTTTCAAACCGAACAATGCAGGAAGCTTCCCTAGCGCAACTCCTGGTGTTGGACTAGCACAAAACTACGCTCAGGGCGGAACCGGTATCTTCAACGGCAATCAGTGGGATGTGCGCGGTGACTACCAGGTCAGTGAGCGCATTCATGCCTTCGGACGGTTCAGTCGCTTCACGGATACGCTAAGCGGTAAAACGCTCTTTGGCGATGCCGGTGGCGCTGGCTTCGGGCTTGGCGGCTTCGGCGGAACATCGGTTGGCGCAAACGACAGCCTTGCTCTCGGAACGGACATTGCGGTAAATAGCAAGCTCGTCACCGATGTTCGCCTTGGGTATTACCGCTATAACATCAAGACCGCAAAATACGACCAGGGTGTCGCTTTCGCAACAAACTTAGGTATACCAGGCGAAAATCTCGATGCCGTAACTAGCGGAGCTCCCTCGTTCAACATCACCGATGCTGGGAAGTTCGGTAGTCCCAGCATCGGTGCGAGCAGCAATGCACGTGGGCAAGGTCCGCAGTATGGCACTGGGCTCAACATAACATCATGCAACTGCCCTTTGACTGAAAAGGAGGATCAATTCCAAATCGTTAACAACTGGACGAAAACGATAGGGAACCACAATGTGAAGTTTGGAGCCGACATACGATATGCGCGCAACCTTCGTGTTCCTAGCGACAACAATCGGACAGGGCAAATGGAGTTCAGCAATGGACCAACATCGAACGCTACTACAGGTGGTCTTGGACTAGCTTCCTTCGTCCTCGGGGATGTTACCTCCTTTCAACGGTATGTCAGCACGTCGACTAACGCCAAGGAGTTCCAGAAGCGAGACTTCTTTTACGCGCAGGACACTTGGCGTGTCACGCCAAAGCTTACCGCAAACCTCGGTCTGCGTTATGAATTTTACTTTCCCGAGACTGTCAATGCTCCCGGCAATGGATCGCTGCTTGACCTCAACACCGGCTTCCTAAAAGTTGCGGGCATAGGTACGGTTGCCAGCAACCTGAACGAGGGTGTGCCTACCGGGGCGTATAACCCACGCATTGGCTTGGCCTACCAGGCGACGGAAAAAACGGTTATCCGCGCCGGCTACGGCCGCAGTTTTGATATCGGAGTCTTCGGCTCGATCTTCGGTCACGTCGTCACGCAGAACCTGCCCGTACTTGCCAACCAGTCGATTTCGCCCACGGGTGGACCAACGTCGTCGTCATTCCAGCTCGCAAATGGTCCAACGGCAAACGTGTTTCCGAGCGTTCCTTCTAACGGTTTGCTTCCGGCACCCGGCTATGCAGTTACGCCAAAGGCTCGTCCCACTACCCTTCGACTTCCCACGATTGATGCCTGGAACTTGAGCGTGCAGCAGGCACTCTCGCCCACGCTCTCTTTCACAATGGCCTACGTTGCAAATAAAGGTACCCACACCCTGAGTGCCGGCGACGGCAACAACACCAATCCTAACGAAGCCGGCATCTTTCTGCCGTCGCAATATAGCGTAAGTGGTCAGACGCTCCACTACGACCCGGCGGCGGGTAATGGCATCGCGGCGAACGGGGGCACGAACAACAGCACTTTGCTCTCCCGCTACTATGGTGGCAAGCTCGCCGCCTGCTCAACGCCTGGTTACGGCATCGTAAGCGGTACTCCGGTGAACGGCGGGGTGGCGTCCGGCGGCTGCGGATGGACGAACGGCATCAGCTACTACGGGGATGACCAGGATACCCACTTCAACGCACTTCAGGTCTCGATTGCCAAGCAGTTCACTCAAGGGCTCTCGTTCAATGCGAACTATGCTTGGCAGCGTGCCTTTGACTTTAATTCCAATTACGCAACGTGGGACAGGCACTCAACAAAGGGCCGAAGCGATTCCATTCGCGAGAACCAAGCCACTTTCTACGGTGTATACGAGCTTCCGTTCGGGCGCAGTCATATGTTCCTGAGCAAATCCAATTCACTGGTAAACAGCCTGGTGGGCGGCTGGCAGTTCAGTCCGGTTCTCACAGTTGCGACCGGCCTGCCATTTACACTTAGCTACAGCAGCTGCGGTGCAAGTGTTCCTGGTTCCGCACCCTGCTATGTCAACGGCAACCCTCATTCTTTGCGTACTGGCAAAAGCGGCACTCCGGGACTTGGAAATGTGAAGTTTTATGACGCTGCGGGCATTGGTGGTAACTCGCCTTTCTCCGCGAGTGCACTCGACACGATCGGTAATTCAGGCCGCAACAGCCTCTACGGCCCCGGCTTCTTCAACGGCGACCTTTCGCTTCAGAAGAATCTCACCGTGCGCGAGCACTACACCGCTCAGCTCCGTGTGGACGCCTTCAACGGCTTCAACCACATCAACTACGGAAATCCCAACGGCAACGTCGAACAGGTGGGCTCCATCACTCAAGGTGCGGGTGTCAACGGCTCCACAAACCCGCGCCAATTGCAGTTCTCCGGCCGGTTCCAGTTCTAGCCGGTTCTCAAGCAACTAATAAAGGGGAGGGCTCCGGCTCTCCTCTTTGCCTTGCGGCAATATCCTTACCGAGCGAGCTCGTTGGCCTTCTCCCGCTCCAGCGCGGCATCCGCTGCGTTCCCCTGCTTCCCCAGAGCTTCGCTTAGCACGCGATGCGGCTCGGCCCAGGCAGGATCAGAGGCGACAGCCATGCGGAGTTGCACGAGCGCCTCTGCAATCTTTCCCTTCTCTAAAAGGGCTATTCCGCTCTTCAGGGTGAACTCTGCTTTTTGCCGGCTCATGGCCGCCCGACTGAGGTCCGCTCCGATCTTCCGCTCACTCGTCGCCTCATTCCGGTCTCCCCGCTGTGCCAGTAAAGCCGCCAGAGCGATATGCGGACTCGGCTGCTCCGGGAGGAGCGGGATGGCTCGCCGCAACGCAGCGATCGCCTTTTCCGGCTGCTCCGCCTGCTTATAGATGTTGCCAAGCAGCGACCATGCTTCGCCGTTTTCCGGGCGCAAGGTTACGGCACGCTCCATCTCCGCGGCAGCGTCTGCAAAGCGTCCTGCCTGCATATAAAGAATGCCCAGAGTATACGGCGGATCGGGAAGGGAAGCATCCAGATCCTCAGCTCGCTTGAATTCAGCGGTAGCCTCTGCCAGCTGGTCCTTCAGCTTCAAGGCCAGTCCGAGGTCGTAATGCAGATTAGCGCTTAGCGGAGCGCCATCGCCGGGTAGCGCCAGTCCTGCACGAAATTCGGTGATCGCATGATCCAGGTCGCTCTGCTGGAGGTACGCCACGCCAAGGTCTTCCAGCAAAGTCGAGTTCCCGGGTGCCAACTTCATCGCCCGCTGGTAAAGCGGCACCGCCTGGGCTGCGTCGCCGGTCTGCACCAGCGCAAGCGCGTAATTGGTTAACGCAGTGCTATCCTCAGGCGCGTCCGCCACGGCTGCTGCAAACAGTGGCAGCGCCTCTTTGCTGCGCCCCGCATTTTGCAACGCGAGTGCCAGCTCGTATGCCACAGCCGTATCCCGGGGAGCTAGCTCGTGAGCGTGCCGCATCGTTGTCAACGCGGCCTCGTCTGCGTGTGCGGCTGTCTGTGCATGTGCAAGTTGCACCAGCATCGACGCACTCGGAGGTGCCAATTTCCTTGCTTCCTCCAGTTCAGTCACAGCTCTCGCCGCATCGCCAAGGGACAGGTACAGCATGCCCAGGTGTTTATGCGCCTCACTCATCGTCGTCTCGAGGGCGACAGCCTGCTTGAACTCCGGCTGAGCTTCAGCGTACTGCTGCTGCTGAGCCAGGAGTGTACCCAAAGCGTCGTGTAGAGCTGCGCTGAGTGGTGTTCTCTGTAAGGCAGATCGCAGCCGCTGGGTAGCCTCGGGAAGATTCTTTGTACCTGCCAGAGCCGTCGCATAAGCGATTTCGAGCTGCGGCGTCAGAGCCAGGTCCGGGGGAAGCAGGCGAAACGCTCCGACTGCGTCCGCATACCGTTTTTGCGCGCTGTACGCTGACGCAAGGTTTTCCGTCGCCGTTTGGTCGCTTCCGTCCAGCCGGTGCGCTGCCTCCAGCTCTGTCACAGCTGGCGACAGTTTTCCTTCCGCCAGCAGCACCGCCCCGTAGGCGCTGTGCCCGGCGCTGACTTTAGGCGTCAGCCGCACTACCTTCGCGAACTCTGCGTCAGCGCGTAACAGCTGGCCTGCTGCCATAGCTGCATACCCAGCATGAAACGCAACATCGGCAGCCCGCAACTGCTGCATCGTTTGAAGGTAAAGCCCCGCCACTCCCAACCAGATCATGAGGTTTAGCCTAAGCTGCTGGCCACGCTACTGGCTTGCTTTGACCGTCACAAAGCTCCGCCCCGCATACAGGCGGTACTCGCTCGCGTTTGGCCCGGCCAATATTTGGAGGGGAGTCGGCCGCTTGAGTCCGGAGTCCTTAACCGAAGCCGTCATAAACAGATCGTGCGCGCCGATGTCCTGCACGATGAATTTGTCGTCACTGACAAATCCACACCCGTAAGCTCCTGGCATCAGTTTGTGACCGCCGATGTCGAGCTGAACTTCGGTCAGAAGGTATGCCTGGTACTTTTCCTGCACCGAGGTCGAATACCCTGAGGTGTCTACCAGCGACACGAGCATCATTCGCTTCTCCCCATTGTTGAGGAAGAGTATGCCGCCGGAGTTCCTCGCCTGCACCGGTGCGCTGAGTCCACGAAAGAACACAGTGGCGGGCAACGCCTTCTGTACCTCAGCTGGCTTCATCAGGCCCGGTGCGCCAGCCTGCGCAAGCAGCAACCCCGACAGCGCACAGCCCAGGACAACCCCACGAAACCATCCGCGCATTCCGCTCTCCTTGTGTTCCACGCAATATCATACCCAACCCGCATGGCACCTGTGCAGCGTGCTTGGCGCAAAGATCGGCGGTCGCCTACCGGCCCTTCGTCGCCGCTCAGTTCACAGCGGCATGGCCCATCGTGTTCAACTTGCCGACAATCTCCTCCGGCAACTTCAGCACCGCCGCCGAAAGGTTCTCCCGCAGATGCCCCACCGACGAAGTCCCCGGAATCAGCAGGATGTTTGGTGCCCGTTGCAGCAGCCACGCCAAAGCCACCACCATCGGAGTCGTTTCCAACTCCGCGGCCGCATCGTCCAGGATCGACGACTGCAGCGGCGTAAATCCGCCCAGCGGAAAGAACGGGACATACGCAATGCCGTCCTCTGCCAGACCGTCGATCAGCGCGTCGTCTTCCCGGTGCGCCACGTTGTAAAGGTTCTGCACGCACATAATCTCGCAGATCTTCCGCCCGTCCGCCACTTGCGTCGCCGTCACGTTGCTCAGGCCGATATGCCGGATCAGATCTTGCCGCTGCAGGTCCGCAAGCACTGTCAGCGGCGCTTCCAGCGCCCCCTCCACCGGCTTCAGCGGGTCCAGCATGCTCCGCAAGTTCACCACTTCCAGCGCCTCCAACCCCAGGTTGCGGAGATTGTCGTGCACCGCCAGCGTCAACTCTTCGCGCGAAAACGCCGGCAGCCACTCGCCCTTCGGCCCCCGCTTCGCGCTCACCTTGGTGACGATCGTCAAGCCATCAGGGTACGGGTGTAGAGCCTCCTTGATGATCTGATTAGTGATGTGCGGTCCATAGAAGTCGCTCGTATCGATATGGTCTACCCCGCTCGACACCGCCTCGCGCAACACCGCCACCGCCGCAGCCCGGTCCTTCGGCGGCCCAAACACATGCGGCCCCGCCAGTTGCATCGCTCCATAGCCCATGCGCTTCACCGTCATCCGCGTTCCCGGAAATGTGAAGCTCCCGCCAAGTTCCTTCCGCACATCCATGGTGTCTCTCCCGCGCTTCCTAAGGTTGGATGGTTTCGACCTCGCTACGAAGCGGATTTCGACCGGCCGCGTCCGATCTGCACTAGACTGGATCGTCGTCGATCTCGAGGCAATCCCATGCGGCATCTCTTCCCCACCCTCCTTCTGCTCGCTTCGTCCCTCGCCGCCCAGATCGACATCCAAACCCCCGCGTTTCCCCTCGCCGCCTCCGCGCCTGTCCTTCGCAGCCCCGTCTCCGCCGGCAAGCCCTTCACCGTCGCCGGTGAGCGCGGTGTCATGCTCGGTCAGCAAGAGGGCACCTTCGAGGCCTGGGTCCTCCCGGTCAAGCTCCTCTCCCACCTCACGATCACCGCCAACGTCGAAGGCTACACCGCCCCCATCGACCTCAAGGAGGACGCCGCCGCCATCGAGGTCCGCCCCGACCGCACCACCATCACCTACACGCACATCGCCTTCACCCTGCGCCAGATCATGTTCGCCCCCGATCAAGCTCCAGACGGCACCGGGGCCGTCGCCCTCTTCCAGCTCGACGCCACACGTCCCGTCGACCTTACCTTCTCCTTTACGCCGGAGGTACGCTCCATGTGGCCACAGCCCAACGGCGGGCCGCCGTCCTCCGAGTGGGTGCAACAGGGTAGCAGCGGTCTCTACATCCTCCATACCGATCTCCCTGATCTCGCCGGAGCCGTCACCATCCCCTCCGCCCGACCTGGCATCATGGCTCCGTATCAGGAGAAGCCCCAAGTTCACCCTCTCGAACTCAAGCTCCACTACGATCCCAAGCGCGATGGCACCCGCTTCTTCCCGCTCCTCATGGCGGTGGGCCGCACGCCAGAGACCGCCACCAACGCCGCGCTCCAGGCCAAACTCCAGCAACTCGACGCCACCCTGCCAGACCTTTACGTCGCACACGCCGCTCGCTACGCCGCGCTCGCGAAAGACCTCACCTCCATCGAAACGCCCGACGCGGCTTTCAATGACGACTTCCGCTGGGCCACCCTCTCCATCGAGCAGCTCAAGGCCCGCAGCACGACAGGCGAGACCGCCCTCGTCGCCGGCTATTACTCCTCCGGCGACTCCGCCCGGCCTGGCTTCGGCTGGTTCTTCGGCCGTGACGCCCTCTACACCCTCTACGCGGTCAACAACTTCGGCGACTTCGCCCTTACCCGCGCTGAGCTCGACTTCCTCATCGCCCGCCAGCGCGCCGACGGCAAGATCATGCATGAATACTCCCAGACCGCCGACAGCAAGAGCTACGACTGGCGCGCTCTCCCCTATATGTATGCCGCCGCCGACGCCACTCCATTGTTCCTCACCCAAATGCTCGACTACGTCCGCGTCTCAGGCGATCTCGAGTTTCTTCGCAGGAACCGTTCCGCGATTGCCAAAGCCTGGGCGTTCGAGACCGCATCCTCTTCCGACACTGACCACGATGGCATCTACGACAACTCCCAGGGTACAGGCTGGGTCGAGAGCTGGCCCAACGCCATGCCTCACCAGGAGATTTACCTGGCCCTCTTCGACCAGCAGGCTTCCACCGCTATGGCCGAGCTCGCCACCCTCCTCGACGACCAGCCTACCGCCAACGCAGCGCAAGCACGCGCCGCCAAGATCACCGCGACTATCGAGCGGGAATACTACTCTCCCACCACGCACGAGTACGCTTTCAGCCGCAACCCCGATGGCACCCTCGACGCGACGAGCACCGTCTACCCGGCGGTTGCGTATTGGAACGCGAGCACACCCGGCCTAGCTCATCCCGAAGCCAACCTCCGCCGCTGGGCCGGGCACGACCTCTCCACCGATTGGGGCCTCCGCGACCTTGCCGAAACCACTTCTTTCTATGACCCCATTTCCTATCACCAGGGGTCCGTTTGGCCACTTTTCACCGGCTGGGCATCCATGACGGAGTACCGCACCGCTCATCCTCTTGCCGGCTACACACACCTGATGCAGACCGCCAACCTCACGACCGCGCAGGATCTCGGAGCCGTCACAGAATTGCTCTCCGGTGCCTACTTTGCACCATTCGGTCGCAGCACCTCGCACCAGCTGTGGTCCTCCGCCATGGTCGTTGTGCCCGCGCTCCGCGGCCTCTTCGGCATTGCCGTGGACGCGCCGCACCACACCGTCACCCTCACGCCCGCGCTCCCAGCCGACTGGGACAGGGCAACAGTTCACCATCTCCACGCTGGAGCATCAGTTGTCGACCTCATCTATCAACGGAGCGGCAGCACCCTGACCGTTCGCGAGCGCGTACTGACTGGTGCAGCCCTCCGACTGGAAGGCGTCGGTTCTGGCGCAAAGACTTCGCCGGATGGCACCACCCTGACTGTTCTTTTGCCTGCTGTAGAAGTCGCGTTCACGCAACCTCTGCCCCAACCCGGCGCACCCACGACCCAACCCAAAATCCTCAACGAGAGCCGCACCTCCTCCACCTACACCCTGGCGCTCGAAGCGCAAGGCGGAACTACTCTCATCCTTCCGGTCCGCCGCAACCTTGCACTCTCGCACCTTATCGCCAACGGCGCAATCCTCGAAGACAACACACTCCACATCGCCTTCCCCAAGGGCGAAGGCTACCAGCCGCAGACCGTAACTCTGCACTGGTAGCCTCCGCCCTCCGGTTAACGCTCTCGCAGGCAAAGCTTCTTACATTCTGCCGACGAGCCTTACAGGGTGGCTTTGAACCTTACGCCGCTTCCGCTTCCGTGTTCGTTCGGTCGGCAATGGTGCTCAGCAGGTGGTCCGCATGCTTCTCTTCCTGGAGCGTCTTCTCCAGCTGCGTGACGTGATTCGTTAGCCCGAGAACTCGCGCCCAGCTCCGTGCCGATCCATAGGACGCGATCTCGTAGTGCTCGATCTTCTGTGCCGTCGCGATCAATCCTGCGTCGCGCACCGGCCCCTCCTCCGACTCGCTCACGATGTTCTCGCCCGAGCCGATCAAGGCCGTGATGATCGGGTCCTTCTTGTCTTCGACATCGCCGTCATTCACGTCCGCGATCATCGACTCCAGCCGGGTCACCTGCACCTCGGTCTCCTGAAGATGCGACTGGAAGGCTTGCTTCAACTGAGTGTCGGAAGCATGCTTGATCATGCTCGTCAGACCTTTGACAATCTGGTTTTCAGTCGAAAGCAGGTAGCGCAGTTGCTGCGCATACAACGCATGAAAGGTCTTCAACTCATTTGGTGTCAGCAATCCCATACTGTGTCCTCGTCGGCGATAAGCGATCGCCCCGAAGTAAGAAGCCGTCAGCGGCCTGCGCGTTGCCACGTTTCGCTACGTGCGGAGGAGGTGTGTCCAAGCAGCCGCAGACCTATCTCTGTATCAGACCCTCCATCATCGCGTACACCCCATTCGTCCACCCAAACCCAACCACATTGCTCTTGTACCCCGCCGCCACCTTCACGTTCGCCGACCCGCTTACCACGTTGTACTTCTCTCGGATCGTTCCGTCCGTCAGCCAGTTCGCCCTGATCGTGGCCATGAACTTCCGCGACACGCGCTCTGCGTCGTCCTTATAGCCGTACTGGTCGAGCCCCTTCACCGCCAGCCAGTTCGTCGGTGCCCACCCAAACGGAAGATCCCACTGCACCCCGGACTCGGTCGCGCTCATCGCCAGCCCGCCCTCATGCTCGAACTTTCCCAGCTTCCCTCGCATCGTCGCCGCCTGCGACTGGCTCGCCATCCCCGCCCACAGCGGATAGAACGCCGTCACATAGTCGTAGCCCGACTGCTTGCCAGCTACAAACTCATAGTCCGCGTACATTCCCTTCGCCGCGTTCCAAAGGTACTTATCAGCCGCCGCCTTTCGCGCCGCCGCCCGCTTCTCCCACGCGGCCTTCTCTCCCGCCTTGCCCAGCATCCCGGCAAAGTACGCCATGTCGGTCTCGTACTTATAGAGCAGGCTGTTCAAACAAATAGGCGCATACTCGTCCGTTGAGCCGGAAAATGGGCCAAACCGAAAGGTCGTATCGAACCCGGACTCCCGCATCGCCCGGTCACCGCGATAGAACCCCGCCGTCAGCCGGTGCCCGTCCACATGCGCCCGCGCACACACTTTGGAAGTACGCACATCGCAGCTCGTCTTCGCCAGCTCCTCCACCTGCGGCACCGTGGGCTCCTCCGGCGCGTCCAGCAGATACCGCTTGCCCTCTGCTTGATGCCCCACCATCCACCGGATCACATCCGGGTAGTACCCGTTATCGTCCGCCATCTCCGGCACTGGACCCACGCCGATGTCCTCGTATCTCGCCAGCCCTGTCGTTCCGGCCATGTGTACAGGCGAGGTCCAAAGCTCGTAGTCCCTCGAAGCATACCCGTATGCCTTCGTCAGCCAGGCCTTATCGCCGCTCTTCTCATCCCAGACCGCCCGCATCATCGACGTCAAAAACGGCGGCTGTGACCGCGTAAAGAAGTACGTCCGGTTGGCGTTCAGCACCGCTCCATAGTTCTCGATCTCGAAGAAGAAGTTCTCGAGCATCCCCCGCGCCAGCGCCGTCCGCCCATCCGCCACCAGACCCAGGATGATGAAGTAACTATCCCACCCGTACATCTCGTTGAACCGGCCACCCGGCACCACATACTGGTTCGGCAGGTAGAGCAGCCCCTCCTTCGGGATCTCCGCCACCCTCACATCGCCCATGTGGCTGATCTTGCGCGGCAAATGCGCCACCTCCACCTTGCACTGACCCTGCATCGCCGCCAACGCCGGAGGCGCCGTCATTCCCGCCGGCAGATACAGCACCGGCACCGTCGTCACCTTGATGTCCACTACCGACTTGCACTCCGACATCGACCGCGACAGCGTATCCCACCCCCCGTGGATATACGCCATCACCTTCGCATCGTCCGAGGAAGCCGCCGTCTGAGCCGACAAAGGCGATGTCAGAAGAAAAACCCAAAGCAACAACAGAGATGTACAAAAAGACATTCTCATTGAGATCTCCGGGCGTGCCAACCCAGCAGTGCATTTCGGATGAACCACGCTCCCACTCCAACTAGAAGACATGCAAATATGCCCATAAACCAACTCGATTGGTTGAAAGACATGGCAACGAATGTAAGCGCGACGATGAAATACGCGATAGCTAGTATCACCGCTCCAATTCGCTGTACTAAAGGAGCGTCGCGCGCACCTTTTCACAAGAACTCATCGACGGATCGGCTACCTCTCAAAACATCAGGCCAGAGGATGTTTTTCTGACTGGCAGTCGCTTGGTCGATATGCGATTGAAGTTTCTTCTCGTCGCCTAATTTCATTGAAGTCCTTCGAGATGGCATTGACCAAGTAGTTCTTAGCTATCTACCGCACCTCGCCCACCCAGCTTCCAAACGGAGCCAGCTTGAAGCTCTTCAAACTCACTCCACTCTTTAACGAAGCCACATCCGTAATCAGCGTCTTCACCGAGCCTCCCGGCACCTCCAGCGACACCGTCTGCTCCGTTCCCGAACAGTTCACCGACACCAGCACGGAGCTTCCATCGGCAGTCCTTCGCACATACGAGATCACCGACGGGTTGTTCGTGTCGAGCATCGTCAGCTCCCCGTCACGCAGCGCCCCGTTCTCTCGCCGCAGGGCGATCAGCTTCTTGTGCCAGCTCAGCAAGGAATCAGGCTGCTCCTCTTCCACCTTCACGTTCACCGTCTTGTAGTTCGCCGCCACCGGCAGCCACGTCGTCTTCGCCGTGGAGAAGCCGGCGTTCACCAATCCGTCCCATTGCATCGGCGTCCGCTCTCCGTCACGTCCCTTCTCTTTTGGCCACCCGGTGATGCCGATCGGGTCCTTCACGTCTTCCTTTCGCAGCGGCGTGGAGGTCGTCATGCCCAGCTCCTCGCCGTAGTACATCAACGCGGTCGACTTCGTCGTAAACAGCAGGGTGGCCAGCAGCTTGGCGATCTCCTGATTGTGGACTCCATCTCCGAACCGGTCCCAGCTCCGCGTATTGTCGTGGTTGTCGAAGACGAACAGCGGTTGATTGGTCCCGATCTGCGTCTCCGGATCGTTGATCTCTTTCCGCAGCAAGGGGGCATTCAGCCCCGCATACATAAACTGCATATACATCGGCAGCTGTAGCTCGTCGTGCTTCTCCCCGCCGTACCACTTGTTCAGCTCCGCGACATTGGGCAGATACGTCTCGCCGACAAGCACACGCTCTCCGGGGAACTCTTCCGTCATCTTCCGCATGCGCCGGACGACATCATGCACCGCAGGCAGATTGTCGGTATAGATATGCTTGAGACGAGGATCGCCCTGCTCGTTGTACCCGCCAGTCTCCGGCTCGTCGCGCAGTTGAGGGTCCTCAAACATGGACGGCACAGCGTCGAGCCGAAACCCCGCTACGCCACGCTTCAGCCAAAAACGCATGGCGTCGAACATGGCCTTTTCCACCGCGGGCTGGTTCCAGTTCAGATCCGGCTGCTGCTTGTAGAAACGGTGATAATAGAACTGCTTGCGCGCCGGTACCCACTCCCAGGCGGACCCGCCGAAGAGACTTCGCCAGTTGTTCGGTGGCATGGGCTTTCCAGCCGCGTCGTACCCCTTTGCGTCCTGCCATACAAACCAGTCTGCCTTGGCATTGGTCTTCGAGCTTGCGGACTCGGTAAACCACACATGCTTGTCCGATGTATGGTTCACCACCATATCCAGGAGGACGCGCACGTGGTGCTTTTCCGCCTCGGCGATCAGCTTGTCCATGTCCGCTAGTGTGCCGTACTGCGGGTCCACCCCTTCATAGTCCGAGATGTCGTACCCAAAATCCACCTGTGGCGAAGGAAACATCGGAGCGATCCACACTGCATCGACGCCCAACGCCTGCAGGTATGGCAGCCGCTGCGTGATCCCGTTTAGATCGCCAAGGCCATCGCCGTTCGAATCCTGAAAACTTCTCGGGTAAATCTCGTAGATGACGGCATGCTTCCACCAGGAATCGTGCCCGGTTGTACCAGCTGGCTGCGCCCACACCGCCCCCGTCCCAAGTAAAGCTGCCGTCAACACACCCGCACACCATTGCATCACGCTCATCGACGCTGTCCTCATCATGTAAATACGCTAAACGATATCATCCGGTACTCACACCGGGATATAGAGCGTCTCACTTCAATGGAGCATGACGGGTGTACGATGGCATCACTCGATGGAGGTTTACATGAGTATTGGCAAGCGTGCCCAGGCCACTCTGGCTCTACTAGGCATGGCGGGCGCCCTCTCCGCTCACGCCGACACATTCACGTACAGCTCGTACGACGTGTCTCACGATGGCTTCACGGTAACCAGTCCCACTCTGATCACCACCTTCACCGTCTTCTTCGACTCGAACGTCTCCTGCTCGGTGTTCGGCTATAAGTCCTGCCTGTCAGTCACGCTGGACCCGGTCAAGGGATATGCCAACTGGTCCGCGCGTGCTCAAGGTACGATCGGCAACGAGACCTTCCTGATACCACCAGCTGACTTCCTGGCACCGGGCGTCTACCCTGCGCTGACCATCGTAGACAATCCCAGCGGCGTGACTCCGGAACCTTCCTCGATTGCGCTCTTTGGCACGGGCATCCTTGGGTTGGTTCAGGCTATGCGCCGCAGGTACAGAAAAGCCTGACTTCTCCGGCAACCCCGATCGCGCCACAAGGAGATTGCTATGCGCTCGACTCCACGACTCCTCGCCATCCTCGCCACTCTGCTCGCAGCCACCACCCTCGCAGCCCACGCCGACACCTTCACCTACAGTTATTATCAGGACGCGCAGAACTACTTCACGCTTACGACTTCAACCCTCGTCAAGTCAACGACTACCTTCAAGTCGAACATCGCGTGCTCGGCAGGAGGCTACAACCAGTGCACCGGCGTCTATGTAGATCTGTTGAACGACGCGATCGGCTGGACCGGTTTCTTTCCACCTCAACCCTTTGGTCCAGGATATTTTGCAAGCGTGGCAATCCCCGCCGCGGACTTCCTCGCTCCCGGCACCTACAACGTCTCCGGCCATACGTTTTCCATCACGGACACTCCGAGCAGCGTAACGCCTGAACCTTCCTCGCTGATCCTGGCGGGCACGGGTATTCTCGCTATGGTAGGTGCTGCACGACGGAGACGTCACGGGGTATAAGGGTATCGATGGGGAGAAGAAGCAGCCGCACCCACGGCAAAGCAACCTCTGTTCTACGCGGACTTCTTGCTCAAAACGGACCAGTCACCTAACCGTGTCTTGCTCCAGTTTTGGGAACTCTCCTCCCGTGCAACCACCGCTATCATCGGCGGGTCAATCATATCGATACGAAAGCCTTCACCATGCTCCGCTCGACCCTGTTGCTCGCTCTGACTCTCACGTGTGTCGCTCAAAACCCTCTTGAGTCGAACGACCACAAATCTCAGGAAGGTGCCCAGGCCCCCGCCCACGGAGGCTCCGCCACCGGCACCCCCCAGCCAGCCGTTCTCGATCCCAGCCACCGCCCCATCACCGCCGGTGGCTTCGTCAAGACAGGCCCCATCGTATTCAACGACATCGCCGAAAAGTCCGGCCTCGCCACCTGGCACCACAAAATGGGAGCTCCCGAGAAGAAGTACATCCTCGACACCGTCGGCTCCGGCGTCGCTCTGCTCGACTACGATAACGACGGCTGGCTCGACATTTACCTCGTCAACGGCTCGACCGACGCCTCGTTCGCCGGCAAAGAGCCCCCGCCCCACGCCGCCCTCTTCCACAACAACCACGACGGCACCTTCACCGACGTGGCCGCCAAAGCCGGGGTGGAGAACGACCGCTGGGGCTTC
Organism: Acidobacteriaceae bacterium; assembly: GCA_965215415.1. GTDB lineage: Bacteria > Acidobacteriota > Terriglobia > Terriglobales > Acidobacteriaceae > Edaphobacter. The sequence goes on from CBDCDQ010000009.1 coordinate 636,649, forward strand.
GGCGCAGCCGTCGGCGACTTCGACAACGACGGCTGGCCCGACCTTTACGTCTCGAACTTCGGCAAAAACCGCCTCTTCCACAATAACCACAACGGCACCTTCACCGACGTGGCCGAGAAAGCCGGCGTCCAGCTCGGCAACTGGTCCACCGGCGTCACCTGGGGCGACTACGACGGCGATGGCAGGCTCGACCTCTTCGTCGCCGGGTACGTCCACTACGACCTCGCCCACCAGCCCGACCCCAACGGAAAAGTCTCCTTCTGCGAGTTCCGCGGCGTCAAGACCATGTGCGGCCCCCGCGGCCTCCCCGGCGAACCCGACCACCTCTTCCACAACAACGGCGACGGCACCTTCACCGACGTCTCCAGCAAAGCGGGCGTCGCCGACCCCACCGACTACTACGGCCTCGGCGCGGCCTTCGTCGACATCAACAACGATGGCCGCCCCGACCTCGTCGTCGCCAACGATTCCACCCCCAACTTCCTCTACCTCAACAAGGGCGACGGCACCTTCGAAGACGTGTCGTATGCGTCGGGGTATGCCCTCAACAAAGACGGCCGCGAGACCGCCTCCATGGGCATCGCCATCGGCGACTTCCGTCACAACGGCCTCCTCGACCTCTACCACACCACCTTCTCCGACGACTATAAGCCTCTCTACCGCAACGACGGCGACGCCAACTTCACCGACATCGCCTACGACGCCAACATCGCCGAAGTCTCTATCCCCTTCCTCGGCTGGGGCACCTCCTTCCTCGACTACGACAACGACGGCTGGCTCGACCTCCTCACCGTCAACGGCCACGTCTACCGCAACGCCGATACTTCTCCGTGGGGCACCTCCTACGCCCAACGCCCGCTCCTCTTCCACAACGAGCAGGGGCAGAAGTTCTCCCTCGTCCCCGCCGTCGAACGCACCGGCCTGGCCCGCGTCATGGCCTCCCGCGGCATGGCCGTCGGCGACCTCTTCAATTCCGGCCATCTCGACGCCGTCGTCAACAACATGGACTCCGCCCCGGCGCTCCTCCAGAACGTCGCCGACACCAAGAACCACTGGGTAGCCTTCCACCTCATCGGCGGCCCCAAGTCCCCCCGCGACGCCATCGGAGCCACCCTCTACCTCACCGCCGGAGGCCAAACCCAGCGCGCCGATATCGTCGCTGGAGGCTCCTTCGCCTCCTCTCCCGACCCCCGCCCCCACTTCGGCCTCGGCCCCGTCACAACGGTCGACAAGCTTGAGATCCACTGGCCCAGCGGCCTCAAGGAGAGCGTACCCGTTCCGGTCATCGACAGGTTCCTCACTCTCACTGAAGGCAAAGGCCTGAAGCTGTAGGGAGTTGCTAACCTCTCTAATGCAGCATGATAGCCAGTGCTGCCGGACGGTCGCGGTGCGTCACTGCGATTTCGTCTGGCGCAGGACCACCAGGGAGATACTTCTTGTACACGCTGATGTGGAAGCAGCTCTGCTGGAACTCCTCCTCGACATCAATCTTGCCGGCCTCCATCAACGGCAACAGATAGCCCCGCATCCATGCGATCTCCGGAAGCGTAAGGCCGCGCTTGCCGATATCCACCGCCTGTCCTGTCAAGTGCGGCGACGCAGCTTCGCCCGCGATGGGTGCCGCATTCCCGTTCGTTCGCAGCAGTCGCTGCTGGATTGCCACCGTACGCACGGCCGAGTTCACCTGCAATGCCGTATGGAACCGGGCAGAATGCGCGCGCGCCAGCACGGCCAGAAAGTTCGCCGTCCACGGGCGGCAGAAGCGGCGATCCGCCGGCAGCCGCTCATCGACCTGCATCCCTTCGCTCACCGGCAGCGCGACCAGCATCCCGTGGCGGCGCATCTCGGCAAGATCGTCGTCGTCCCGCACGCGTGCCAGACCGTCCTGGTCGGCCATCTCATTCTGATGAACCAGAATCTCGTGCGATCCCCTAAGTGCGGCAGGCACTACCAGACGGCCATCTTTACCGTACAGCGAAGGCAATATGCCGGACGTAGTGGCCACCTCCTGCGGGTCAGGCAACTGCGGGCGCTCCGCGATAGGACGGACAAGGCTGACCACCGAAACCGGATCGGCGGCGTGTTGCCGGGTCATGTACAACTCGCGAATGGCGGACGTAGCGTCGCTCTCCGCAACACGTTCAACCGTCTTCTTCGGAATCGAGGCAATGGCTCTATCCGGCGCATGACGGCGTGCGCGGATGCTCCTTTTCCTTTTTGGCACGACTGCGGACGCTCGAAGCGGCTTGCGCATGCGTGCGGAGTGTGCCGCGCGGTCATCGTCGTGACGGGTAACTGGCCGTGGCTGACGAGCGTGGCCGTGGTTCCGGCTGGAGGCGCGTACCGGTTCAGCTTTGCGCGCTTTCCGGGGGGCGGCAAGCAGTCGCAAGCGAGGTGCAGGATGCGACATCGCCTGCCGCGAGTACGCTCGTAGGGGCAGCGCAACACACAGAAGGGCACACGCAAGAAGCGCGGGAAAAAGCCGTTGCAGGCGGGTCAACATCAGGGGGGCGCGAAGGCACCAGAGCACCTTTGACTCTAAAGCCGGGTTTACGATGAGAGAAGTGGCGACCTGGGTTCGCGTGGAGGTATAGATGGGGCGGTTCGCGGCGGTGTTCAGCGGAATAGTACTGCTGGGAGCGGTCTGGGCATTGCGTCCTTTATCGGCGCAGGAGAACCCTACCGCGCCGGAGTTCTTTACGGCGCACGTCCGTCCTATTCTTCAGATGAACTGCTATCGCTGTCACGGTGCCATGAACCGGCGCGGTGGCCTGAATCTCGAGACCCGCGAAGGGATGTTGAAGGGGGGACACGATGGCTCGGTACTCGTCCCGGGTGACCCGGCCAGGTCGCTACTGGTGCGGTTGATCCGTCACGAAGGCCCGGCCAACGACCCCATGAACATGCCTCCACGCGGCAAGCTCTCCGACGCCGACATCGCCATCGTCGAACAATGGGTCAAGGCCGGTGCCATCATGCCACTTGACCCGGGTAAATGATCGCACCAACGTGCGCTAATCAGCTCCTCGCCGTACCTCAACCAGCGTCGAATAGAACGTCGCTCCGCCGCCGAGATCCGTCAGCGCCTCTGACGTCAGTGCGTTCACGTTTGCTCCTCCCGCTGAGAGTTTGTTCCAGTCAAGCGTTGCCGCCACTACGCCCGCAGGCACCTGCGCCCCAACCCGCGCGCGTAACGCGATGCTGCCCCGCGCATTGAACACCTCAACCCCGTCGCCATGCACCAGTCCGCGCGCTCCGGCATCGTCTGGATGCAGCTCCAGCACCCCCATCGTCCGCGTCTCCATCTGCCGGTGCCCTGGCAGGTTGGCAAACGTTGAGTTCATATAGTGATCTGCTTTACGCGGCAGGAACTCGAGCGGGTAGTCGACAGCGCGGCTGCGCGACTCGACGGGCGCGGCGAACACAGGCACGGGCGTCAGCTCGCCTCGTCCGCTGGGTGTCTGAAACCAGCTCGTATCGCTGAATGGCAACATCTCGCCCGCCTCGTTCCGCGGCAACTGCAGCGGGGCGTGCCCTTCGCGTTCCAGCGAATTACGGTCAACCCCCCCAAACCACTTATGTCCTTTTGATAGCGCCTGGTCGATCAGCTCGTCTTCCGTGTCGCCGAAGCACGCCTCTGCGAAGCCCATCCGCCGTCCCAGCTCACTGAACAGCCTCACATTGGACCGCGACTCACCCAACGGCTGTACCGCCGCCTGTGATAGCTGAACATACAGGTGCCCGTAAGCGCCCTGGACGTCTTTGGTTTCAAGGAACGTCGGCGCGGGCAGCACCATGTCGGCGTAGTCCGTCGTGTCCGTGAAGAACTGCTCATGCACCACGGTAAACAGATCGTCACGCATCATCCCTCGCAGCACCGTGTTGCTGTTTGGTGCGACTGCCGCCGGATTGGAGTTGTACACGAACAGCGCCTTCACCCTGGGGTCGTCCAACGCAGTCAACGCATGGCCGAGCCGGCTCATATTGACCATGCGCGCCGGCCGCCCGAGCGGACTGGCAAGCATCAGCTCGGGCATCTCCAACGCGTTCTTGTTGAACGGAAAAGCACCCGAGGTCGAAAGCTGCAGCCCGCCGCCCTTGCGCTTCCATGCTCCCGTCAGCAGCGGCAGCATACTCACTGCACGCGCCGCCGTTCCGCCGTTCTCACTGCGCTGGATACCGTAGTTCATCCGGATGACCGCTGGCCCGGTTCCGTTACGGCCCGCCATCGCATAGCCACGTGCCAGCGCCACAATTGTCTTTGCCGCAATCCCCGTCACGGCAGCGACTCTCTCCGGCGCGTGCTCTGGCAGCATCGCGTGGGCGCGCAACTCCTCGAACCCGATCGTCGCTTCCGCCAGGTACGGACGATCCTCCAGACCCTCCCGCAAGATCACGTGCATCAATCCCAGGGCCAGCAGTCCATCCGTTCCCGGCCGGATCGGCAGATGCTCATCCGCCAGTGCCGCCGTCCGTGTTCGGTACGGATCGATCACCACCAGCCGCGCTCCAGCGCGCCGTGCCGTCTCGATAAAAGGCCACAGGTGAATGTTGTTGCCGTGGGTGTTTGCTCCCCACGCAACAATCAGCCGTGCATGGACGAAATCCTCCGGCGGGGTCCCCAGCTTGATGCCGTACACACTCTCATAAGCCGCACCCCCAGCCGACGCGCAGATCGTCCGGTCGAGCTGCGATGCTCCCAGCCGATGGAAGAAACGCCGGTCCATCGAACCAAAACCCAGCTGGCCGATGGTTCCCGCATAGCTGTACGGCAGTACGCTCTCCGGTCCAAACTCTGCTGCAATCCGTCCCAGTCGATCGGCAATCGCTCCTAGCGCCTCATCCCACGAGATGCGCTCGAACGCTTCCGCCTCCCGTCCCTTCGTCAGCGGTCCCTTCGCCACACCCACCCGCCGCCGCATCGGGTATAGCAGCCGGTCCGGCGAGTACACCCGGTCCAGATACTTGGCCACCTTGCCGCACAAAAATCCCCGCGTTACCGGATGCGCTGGATCGCCCTGCACCTTTACCGCCCGCCCACTTCCCGTATCGACCGTCACCAGCACACCGCACGAATCCGGACAGTCGTGCGAACACACAGCGTGGACCACCTTCGTCTCGGTACCCGTCAAGGCCATCGCATCATTTTAGTCTTGACACCACCGTGGTCGTTCCCGTCAACTCCGTGCGCGCCCGGCTATACTTCAGGCACACCCGAGGTGCTTCCATGCCGCTTCGCCGACCGCTTCGTGTCGCCGCGCTCTTCCTCCTGATCATCGTTCCCAGCCTCCATGCACAGGCACCGTCGCTCCATACCGCCACCCAGCAGGAGCTCGAAGTCGTCAAAGTGCTCCTCAAGCAGGAGGCTGCCTGGAACCGCGGCGATCTCGATAGCTTTGCGCAGGCATACAAGGATTCCCCCGACACGCTCTTTATCTCGCGTCAGGTATCGCGCGGCTACACTGCCATGCTTGCCGAATATCACCAAAACTACCCCACCCGCGCCGCCATGGGCACGCTCGGCTTCTCTGAGCTTGAAGTCCACAAGCTCGACGACACCTTCGCCGTCTGCATCGGCAAGTACCGTCTCGAACGCCCAAAAAAGGATGGCGGCAACGCGGATGGGACGTTTTCTCTCGTCTTTGAGAAGACGGAGAAAGGCTGGAAGATAGTCGTCGACCACACGACGTGAATGCGCTGCCACGATGATTCGTTAGACTTCAGCAGGAGGAGCGAAGCACTGCATCCATCGATCATGAAGGTCAATCGTGGTTGAATTCTTGCTTTTTGCTTCTTGCTGCTTGCTTCTCTCAAGGCAGAACGAAGAAACGGCCATCAGGGGAGCCAATCCGCGCTGCAAGAACGCCAATTCGCTACCTCCTTCCTTCACGGCCTCTTCCAAACGCCATGTCGACCGTGAAGAGTTCTCGACCTCCTCTCAAGAAAGAGCTTCTATGACCCCTCTCAGCCGCCGCCGTTTTCTCGCAAACACTTCCTTCGCCACCGCCGCCACCCTCTTCCGCCTGCAAGATCCGCGCTCCCTCTACGCGCAGGATACGATCGTTCCGCCGATGATCGTCCAGGCGCGTGCTGCCGCGGCCACCGCCAAGATCAACACCGAAAAGCTTCGCGGCAACGTCTACGCCCTCTCCGGCTCCGGTGGGAACATCGCCGTCTTCCCCACCAAGGCTGGCAAGCTTATGGTCGACTCCGGCATGTCCACCTCGCGCCCGCAGATGACCGAGGCGCTGGGCACCATCAACGCTGACCCCGTCAAGATCCTCGTCAACACTCATTGGCACTACGACCACACCGACGGCAACGAATGGGTCCACTCCACCGGCGCAAGCATCTGGGCTCACGAAAACACCCGCGCCCGCATGTCCGTCACCCAGAACATGGCCGCCTTTCACCTGGTCGTTCCGCCTGCCCCGATCGCCGCCCGCCCCACAACCCTCTTCAACACCACAAAGAAAATCTCCGACGAGACCAGCACCGTCCTGCTGACCCACTACGACCCGGCCCATACCGACACCGACATCTCCGTCTATTTTCAGGAGGCCGACGTGCTTCACACCGGCGACACCTGGTTCAACGGCTTCTACCCTTTTATCGACTATTCCACCGGCGGCAGCATCGACGGCATGATCGCCTCGGCGAAGGCCAACCTGGCCATCGGCACGGCGGATACCGTCCTCATTCCCGGCCACGGTCCGGTCGGCAACAAAACCCAGCTCGCCGCCTACCACGACATGCTCACCACGGTACGCGGTAAGGTCGCGACGCTCAAAGAGCACGGCAAATCCCTCGAGGAGACCATCGCCGCCAAGCCCACCGCCGCGTTCGACGACTCCTGGGGCAAGGGCTTCTTGAACCCACCCACCTTTATCACCCTCGTCTACCAGGGTGTCTAAAGCGGTATAGGGAAGGCCACCACTCCAGCTATGCTCTTCAACTCGGAGATCAGTGCAGAATCGTCCACTTGTTCTGGACCTGACCGATCATCAGCGGCAGAAAGAATGTCTGTGCGGGATCAGGTTGATCGTACTCGAACAGAAATTTGCGGTCCCGACGCAGGCATTCGATCATCCGGTTTCCGGCTACAAGACGAAGGTCTATCGCGCTTGGATCGAAAGGAACAAGATGATCTTTCTCCTGGGCGTTCAGACCGCTGAGCATCGCGCCGCGGAGGCCTTCCATGGGCATACCGTAGGCCCGGCCCATCTCGTCGAATCTTCTGGAGCCCTCGGCGATAAACTCGGCAAAGCGTCTTTGGTCCAGGAGGGTGTGCAGGTGATTGAGGTAACCGATCGCGCTGGCGCGGAGAGCACCGTCCATACTCGGGAGTACAGCGGCGGACTCCCAGGCCCATTGACCGAAGTCGACGGGAGCTTGGAAGGCTTTTTCGAGAAATGAGGGCTGTGGCGAGGCGGTGCCTTTCCACTCGACGGTGGCGAGAGCAGGCGGCTGTTTCGCAAACGGGTTCTCTTCTTCCTCTTTGTACAAGGCGATGGCCGCTCTGACGGACGCTGAGCCTGTGTAGTGCAGCGCCTCCGGCTCTTTGGTCCAGGCGGCAACCGGGTCCGCTGCCAAAGGGCCAAAGTTGAGCAGAAGGCTAAGTTTGTTTTCGCCATGCTCGATGAACTGATTGACCGGGATGACCAGCGGGCTTCCGTCCATGGGCTTCACAAAGCCGACGGGAATGCGGTTCAGCCAGACTTCAACACGGACGTTGGTGAACTCGAGGTTGACGAGATATCGCGGATTCATCAGGGAGCCTCGGTGGGTTTTTATCAGAGAACATATGGCGATCTTCTTTCCGGATCACCCTCTTCTCGGGGTGGTATGCAACAGGCAGGTCCGAGAATTGTGAAGCAGGAACGATATACAGCTCGATGCAAGCCTGCACTTACGATTACCAGGAAGGGCATAATCCCCAAGACAGGGAGGCGACGATGTCATGGCATCTTTGCCCTCACGATCGCCAAGATGCACCTTGCTAAGGTACGTCGTTCAAGGTCTGGCACGACTCTACATACTCCCCGCGCCAGCTACACCCGTCATTCCGAATCTGGAACCAGTGCGCGTCATCTTAGGACGGTACAACTTGAGCGTGCACTTGGTGGACGACGATGGAGGCTGTGCCATGATGCTTCACGTTACCACTCTGTGTTGTGGTAACGCCCCTATGGTACAGTTACCACACTATTGGAGTCTTTGATGAAGCTGAACAGGATCGTACCCCTCGCCCTCTTCGCTTGCCTCTCCGGAGCGATGCACGCCGATATCCTCAACTACACGTTTATGCTTCCGGGCACCGGCTCACTCGACGGAACGACCTACAATGTAGGGGGATACGGCACCGGAGTGACGTTAACGATCACGGCCGATTCGGCCAACGTCAAAAACTTCTCCATCACCGGGCCTGCCACCGTCACCGTACCGGGTATCGGCACCGATTCCATTACTGACCCACTTACCCTGTCTCAGGGTGCACGCTCCACTCCGTTTTACCTGACAGATACGGCTACCGGTAGCGGGTTCAATCTATTCACCCGTTCCTTAGGTGGCGGCCAGCCTTTGGATTTGCTGGGGCCTTACGGTCCGGTCTTCGATGAGTTTTCCCAATCCACTTCTTTTTCATTCAACACCGCTCACGGCACTCTGGCATTTGCCGCATCGCCATACTCGTCTTCAATTGCTTCCTTTCAGATCACCGAAGCGAACGTTGCATCGACTCCCGAGCCGTCTTCGCTCATCCTGCTGGGAAGCGGAGCCATAGGGCTGCTGACGATGCTTCGCAAGCGCAGTCATACCTAAGCCTGCCGCTTACGGTTCATGTTCCATCTCGACCTGGTCCCCACATCGCGCTTGATCCGCGCCGTGTCCAGCACCAAAGACACCCGGTCATCGCCTTCTCACGGGCAGGACCGCTGGTTCGAGGAGCAAAGCGGCAGTCACGTCGTGCTCCGCAATGAGGTTCCAAGAGCGACGCTTTCCGTGCTGCGACAGGATCAAGCCGTGCTCAAATAGCTCAGACCGTCAAAATCTCTTTCTCCTTCGCTTTGAACAAATCTTCAATGCGCCGGATCTCCGCGTCCGTCAACTGCTGGATCTCTTCGTTTGCCCGCTTCTCATCGTCGGCGGAGATCGTCTTGTCCTTGGCCGCTTTCTTTACTTGATCGTTCCCGTCGCGCCGGATGTTGCGGATCGCCGTCTTGTGATCTTCAAGCGTCTTGTTCAGCTGCTTGACCACATCCTTGCGCCGCTCCTCGGTCATGGGAGGAACGGGCACCCGGATCACCTTGCCATCCGTCATCGGGTTCAGCCCCGCGCTGGACGTACGGATGGCCTTTTCGATCGCCGACACCATCGCCATGTCGTAGGGCTGCACCAGAATCAGTGTCGCCTCGGGCGTGCTGATCTGCCCCATCTGCGCCACCGGCGTATCTGTGCCGTAGTAGTCCACCTTGATCTGGTCAAGCATATGGACGTTCGCCCGCCCCGTGCGCGCCGACAACAGGTGCGAACGGAAGTCCTCCACCGACTTCTCCATGCGCGACTTCAACTCCAGATGCGTCCCTTTCAGCGCGTCGATGCCCGCCATTGCCGATGCCATACGCTCTCCTCTGGCCGCCAACCTGCGGCCTTACTCAACTCACGATTGTAGTCGAACCCGTCCCGCCCAGCCGGTCGGAAAGTAACCCTTCAGACTGCAGCCGTTTGAACGCCCGCCGCACGAACGATCCCAGGTACCAGCCGTCGAGGTACTTATACGGCGTCTCCCCCGTGGTGTAGTGCCCGCACGGCAGTACCTGCGACGTGTAGTCGATCCCCAGCCGTTCAAAGCTGCTGAGCACATCAAGCGAGAACTCCCGCAGAAAGGTCAAATCATACGTCGCATGGACCACCAGGACTTGCTTCCGATGAGCCGCAAACTTATCCATATACTCGCTCGGGCTGATGGCCCGGAAAAGCGTCCGAACCTCCTCCTGCGTCAGGCCTGCCTGCTCAAACGCCGTGCGGATATGACGCGTGCTCTGCCCCGTCCAGACCACGTCGCCAAACGACGTAGACGCATGATTGAACGCGCACACCTTCAAACGCGCATCGTGAGCCGCCGCGATAAACGCGTAACAGGAGCCCAGGCTCGTTCCCAGCACCCCCAAATCCTCATACCCCTGCGTCTCCAGCCAATCCAGACAGCTGCGAATGTCCACTACCGCCTGACGGCACGCTCCAATCGTCCGTCCAATATTCGAGCTCACCGCGTAATCGGACCGCTCCAACTCCAGCGGTCTTCGGATGTCGTGGTAGGGCTTCGACAAACGTAATGCCGACACTCCAAAGCGGTTGAAGAGCGTACACAGCGCATTGTGGCTGAATGCATCGGCATTCCACTGCGGCATCACTACGATCGCCTGTCTCGGCCTGCCAGCCTTGCGCGGCGCCGGATACCAACGCGCATTCACCACGTCGTTCTCCGCGTGCTCTGTGCGAACGGGCGAAGTAAACCGCAGAAAGGGTACAGGTTCGAGATCGCCCACCGCCGCCTGTCGCCGCAGCTCCGCATCCTCTGCCAGCGTCTCTGGGCGAACGTTCGTCGGGAAAAGCTGCGGAGATCGATTCTCCAGCTGGAAATCGACAGGCCTCTCATACCCAAAGAACTCACCCGAGCGCTGCACGATCGTCTCGTTAGCCACAGCCATGCGCGCCAACTCGGCCGCTTCCGCCGCAGCCGCAAACCCGTTCAGATGTTCGAAGCCCCACTCTACCGGCCGCACGACCCGGTTCGTATCGCGCGTCGTCAGTGCCGTCTCCCAGGCAAACATCCATCTCTCGTATAACGAAGCCAGCACGTATCCGAGTTTATCGTGGGCCATCGAAGCACCCGCTTCTCTTCCGGGGTCAGCGGAAGAGACTCTGCGTCCCTATAGCCTCAGGGCCTGGGCTTGAAGCCGCTCCTAAAGCTCGCACAACAGAATGCACACGCGCCCCACGATATAGTCTGCCGGAACATCACCCGTCCGCACCGCAATCAGTTGAACCGGGAAGGACCGCGCGTAAGGACGCAGAATAATGTGGTTCTCCTCAAAATCCGCAAACCGCACCTGGAGCGAAGCCCCATGGCGCACGGCGAAGAGCGTCGGCTGATGCGAACGGTACGGTGCAAGCGAGTTGTAGTGCCGGTCGATCACGGCAATGGTTCCAGCCGTAAGAATCGGCTCCATCGCTGCCGCCTGTTCGGCATCGACGCGGATCGCAAGAAAGCGCTGCCAATGCGCCCGCACAGCCTGAGGACGCGTACGGTTGCCCTGCAGCCGCGATGCGGACACCTGGATCGTTTCGATCACGCTGCTCTCCGGCGCAACAGCCGCATCCATGGCGATCGTTGAAGCCACCACAGGAACGTACTCGATCGGATCGTCCGGCAAGGACCCGCCATTGGCATGAAGATCCAGCCCGGCCCGAAGATCCTGCACCCTGTGCATACCCCGATCCGCACACACAACCGACGGAAGCAGTTGATCGATCGTCAGCTCCTGTGCCGCCAAGACCCGGTCCAGCCCTTCCAGGGACAAAGACCGCTTCTTGTTCAAAAAGTTGGAAATATGAGCCTGCTGAAAACCGGCCTGCTGCGCGAGTTTGGTCCCCGTGACGAGGCCTTGATCGATCCGGCGTACAAGTTCGAGACGAAGAAGCTCGTGGAGGTGTTGGAAGTTCATAGGAGAAAGTCTGACCGCAACCATATCACTCGGCAACACGAATACAGAGCGAAACCCCTTGTATTCCGCAGAGATGTCCCTCTCATCGTTGCTCAAAGAATATTTTGTTACTGTCCATCTTGCGTATTGACAGAGGCATTGTCAAAAGCTATAACCATAAAACTTTCCATTCTGGGAATGCGGCTTGAAGGCGGAGATGTTCCAAGAAGAACTCCCGACCTCTCGCCCAGACCCGCGAGGGAGATCCATGGGCGCGTGAACCATTTCTCCCGCACACGCCGCCCTCTCGGCCACATCTGCGCCGAGGCCGTCAACGACAGGGCCACCGAGAGCCTGCGATGCGGCCAAAGCGCTTCATAGCATCCCGAGCGGACCCAATCCACCATTCCATGGAGGCCCGTCGGGGGAGAAATGTGTCAATGAGGAAAATCATGAACTACTTGCGCCTTGACTTGAAAGTATGCGAAGGATGTGGAACCTTGTGGCTGCGCGGAGCCGTCGCCGACGGCGTTTACTGCGGCGGCTGTGCACAAACCGTCTCCGAACTGCCCGAGCGGCGCGCGAAGCACGCAGGCGGCCGGCCTCGGTCTCGTACTCAGATTCGCACCCAGAGCCGCTCACGACGCATGGGATGCGCCGCTGCCCAGGCTACGGTCCAGACGATGGGAGGTGCGCGATGAACCCGGTCTGCAGAGTCATCCCGTTTCTCCAGGCGGTCGGATCGGCAACCCCGTCCCCTCGTGCAACGGAGCAGAAACCCGTGCGTGCCTGGACGACAAAGGCCAGCACAATTAGACCTGAGTGGGCCTTCTACCGCAAATACACCGAGGCGATATTGCGACGGTTTATGCGCTGCTCGCTCCAGTCCGGCCGAGTACCTTCCATGCTCGGCAAAGAGATGTTCCGGGGCAAGGTCACCAGTTACCGCATGGAAAGCTTCGACGACCTGCTGATCTTCGTGCACGATGTCGACAAATGCATACGCCGGCTGGAGCCCTTGCAGCAAATCCTGCTCACCCGCATCGCCATCCAGGAATACACGCCGGAGGAGACAGCGGAAATGCTCCATGCGAAGCGGACCACAATCATGCGTCGCTATGACGAGTCCCTCGATCTGCTTACGGGCGTCTTCCTCCACGTTGGGTTGCTGAAGACCGTCGATGCCTGTCAAGAGGAGGAAATCCGTAAAACACCCGCAAGTGTTTCATTGCAGGCAGCTTACCTTGCTGCATAACTTTGGGCATTAGTTATGCACCGCTTGATACACTTGAAAAGTAGGGAAAAGAAAACGGGAGGGCGGCCAACACGGCGCTCTCCCGTTTTTCTTTGCAACAAGCGAAACGAACCAGAAGGAGGTGGGCATGGGATTAGCGGAAGGTCTGCATCGGCGATGCACAAGCGTCAACACCGGGATGAACCCAGCGGCGCGGACAAACGGAACAACGGGGGTGCCGGGGCATCGTGCCGGGGTAGGCTGCGCTTCGGCAAACAGGGACCGACGGCGCACGCCGGTCGATCTCCGCGCCATGGCAGTGGAGTTTCCCGTGGTCGCAGGACACCCCAACCGTCTGCCATTTGAAGGCGTGCTGACGCTCGTCGACGTACCCAGCGATAAGGCGCCCAGCGGTTCGCGCGGCCATCGCGTCGTTTTGACCCACGCCGCAGCCGAGCAAGCCCTGCCGAGCCTGCTGGGCATGGCAGTCGACTACAAAACCGGATGGGATGGTCATGACGCCCGGCAGAAATGCGGCATCATCACCTCGGCTTCCATCGTCGGGCAGAAGCTCACCGTCGCCGGCTTTCTCTTTGCCCGCGATTACCCGGAGATGGAAAGCAGGATCGCGGGCGACGCAGCTATGGGCATGAGCTACGAGCTCGCTGACGCCCACGTCGCCGATATGCAGGCCGCGGTCTGGACGCTCACCAAAGCGACCTTCACCGGCGCGGCCATCCTGCTGCGCGAGAAAGCTGCTTACCGCAACACGAGCTTCCGGCTTAAAAAGTCAGGCTGTGGCGCGGCACGCAGGACTGCCTGATAGCCGTTTAGGTACCTTCCCCGAGCGCAATGGGAGCGCCTGCTTTGCGCTTTGCCTCTCCCGGTGCGATGCCCTGGGGAATCTGCCTTCACAGCGCGCCGCCAACGAACAACAAAATCAAGGAGACGTATGACATTTACAGGAGTGTTGCAAGCCATTGGCCAGGGCTTCGCCAAAGGATTGAAGTGGGCCGTCGAGTTCGCGGTGCCGGTCGAGCGGCTCGCCGCGATCCTCTTTCCCACCGTCGCGCCAGGCATCAACGCCGCAATCGACGCAACCACACTGATTCAGAACGCCGTGCTGCTGGTTGAACAGAAGTTCGCCGCCTCTGGCGCACAGAACGGCACCGGCGCGCAGAAACTCGAAGAGGTCGTCCTGCTGGCGGGTCCAGCCGTCTCGACGCTGCTGACGCAGGCTGGCATCACCCCCAGCCCCGGCTACGTGCAAAATCTGGTCTCGGCGGTCGTCGCCGTCCTGAACGCCCAGAACATCTCGACCGGCGCGATCCCGGCCAAGAGCTAAAGCAAGTCGTCTCGGCTTTCTGTTGCTGTCGCCGGAAAGGACTCTTCCTTGTCGGCGCTTCTAACCGCCAGAAAGGCCTGCCACCTCGCTCTCTACGTACGCAACCCAACCAAAGGAGAACGCATGGAGTTCGAAATGAAAGAAGAACTGAGCCTTACCGTGGAGCGCCTCGCCGCCGCCGCAGGCTTGTTGCAACAGGCCGCCGAACGGCTCGCGGAGCGGGAAAGCAGCTTCGCGGGCACGTTTGCGGCAGAGGCCGAAGCCACCTTGGGCCGCCTCGTCGCCACGGCCGAGACTCGCCGTGAAAGCGATCTGGAGCAGAAGCTCGCTGCCGTCGAAGCTCGCCTCGCCGAATCCGAAGGGAAGCTTGCCGAGTTGCGCGCCGCTGCATCCGCTCCAGGGGCACAGCCGCCTCGTGAGTCCGGCCGCAAAACGCTTCCCGTCGCCATGGTGAACCTGCTCGCCAAGCAGGGCGTCACCGTCGACTCCATGGAGGCCGGCGCACTGGACGCGGCGCTGGTCAGCCTTAGCCTGGAGCAGCGCATCGCCGTCAAGGCACAGCTCATGCGCGCCGGCCTGCTCGGCTAACGCTGTTGGGTGTTGTTCATCGAAGGGCATCTGCTTCGTGCAGCCCATTCCACCACCGGACACGGCCAACCCGTGTCCCTTCGACGTTAAGGAGACAGAATGAACCCGAAGTTTACTGAAATCCATGCCGCCGCCGACTACCTTGGACCCGGCGCGATCGAAGTCCCGATGTACCAGTCCGAGATCACCGACATGGTTCGCCGCCGCGGCGTCTTCGGCCAGCGCATCAAGCAGGTTCCGGCCACCGGCCATCCCTCGCGCTTCTTCGAAGAAACGGCCATTCCAGCGCCTTCCGCCAACGGTGGCTTCGTAGACCCGCGCAACATCGTCGCGCCGCTCGTCAACCCCACGCGTGTCGAACGCAGCGTCCCCTTGAAAGCCCTTGTCGCGCAGATCAACTACAACCTCTTTGACATCGAACTCGGCCAGCAGCAGAGCCAGTTCGCCTATCTGCAGGCCAAAGATCTCGCCGACACCGTCGACGGGGTCCTTCGCACCCACGACCTGGCCTTGTGGAACGGCAACGACACCTCCCTCGCGACGCCGACGACAGCCCAGTACTTCGGCGCGGCCGCACAGATCGCCGCCGGTGGCAACACCGTCACCATCCCGACCACAGGCAGCATCGTCGATGGCTTGAAGTCGACGATCGCGCAGATGGTGCAAAGCGCCTCCTTCGGTGTACGGCCCTCCGCCATCTACGCCAACCCGGTGCTCCTCGATCTGATCGATCGCGAGATGAAGTCCGAGTTCAACGTCGTCCTCGGCTCCAAGGAAATTACCTCCGGCTTTACCGTCAAGATGCTCTCCACCCAGGCCGGCGACATCCCGCTCATTCCAGAGTGGACGCTCGGGTATACCGGTAACCCCGGATCGGGCGCAGCTGTGCTCCCCGCGTACATCGTGACGGAGGAGATGATCGAGTACCACTGGTTGTCCGACCCGAATCCGCGCATCTTCCAGCTCGGCGTCCCCGGTTCGCTCGCGAGCCAGTACGTCGTCGTGAAGTTCGGCGGCGTCGTGGTCAAGGGTGCGAACTACGCCCACTACCAGGTGCTCGTCGACCGATAACGCAAACGCCGCGTCGTTGTAGCCGTTGCCCTTCTGCTTGTTATTCCCGAGGGAATCTGCGCTTCCGGCAGCTCCAAACGCCAAAGGCGCGACATAGATCAGCCCGGTAAGCGCGCGAGAACAGACGGGGGCTGAAGGCTCGACACCTGGGCCTTCAGCTCCGGCAAACATACGACGCGTCTTCATGTAACGACGACACAAACAAATGCATGGGGACCGCGCAGATCTGTGCTGGTCCCCGTTTCATTTTACGAAAGGCAAAGGTGCCATGGGATATTTGTTGCCGACTGAATACGTGCAATACGGCCTGACGGCGGACACCACGGACGATTGGATCACGATGGCTTCCTCCTTGATGGAGAGCTACTGCCGCCGCACCAGCCTCCTCGCCACGCAGTATGTCG
Source organism: Acidobacteriaceae bacterium (assembly GCA_965215415.1). Lineage (GTDB taxonomy): Bacteria > Acidobacteriota > Terriglobia > Terriglobales > Acidobacteriaceae > Edaphobacter. The sequence goes on from CBDCDQ010000009.1 coordinate 652,996, forward strand.
AGCGCATGCGCTTGACTGCAAACGCACAAACCGTGCGGCTCAGCTATTTGCCCCTGGTGGCCGTCGCTCCGGCAACATCCGCGCTCGTGCAGGTGCGCGTCCGCTACGGGCGACCCCGGCGCGGAGAGATCCTCGATCCGTTCCGCGCGCAGGTCGCCTCGGCGTTTGGCCTGCCTGGCAGCTGGAGCGTGCTCGATGCCACCACCATCGACGTAAACCCCGGCGCCGGTGAGCTGACCTTCCCCGTGAATTTCCTCGGGCTGGACTACAACGAGGTAGAGGTCACCTACACAGCCGGGCTGCTTGGAGTTCCACCTGCGGTCAAGGTGGCCTGCGCGCAAATCGTGAAGAACGCACAAGCCATGCCCTCGGTCAACGTTCGGTCGAGCCGCATGGACACCCTGCAGATGCAGTATTTCTCCGGCAGCCTCATCGACGTGCAGGTGCAGGCGCTCTTGCGTCCGTACCTCGCGCAAAGGGTCGGGTGACGCCATGGCCGATGTCATGATGTCCACCTCGGCGGCCAGGCGCGCAGCCGATGCGCTGCTGCGCAGTGGCGGCGGACGCAGCGTCCTGCTCCGCATCCCTTCCCCCGGAACGCCCGGCGATCTGGCCGAGCAGCTTGGCCTGGCGACCCCTTCCTTCCAGGATGTGGAGCTCGCACCCGCAGTCCTTCGCAAGGCGCGCGCCACCGTCTCGGGCGATCAAGGATCGCGCTGGGAGGTCCTGCTCTCGGCGACGGCAGTAGACAAACTCGTCGGTTCGCTGGCGTATGACTCCGGTCGCGTGCTCTTTTCGCAGGCCCTCGGTTTGCTGATCGACGGCACCCTGCTCGAGATTGAAGCCGCCACCGTGTCGCAGATCTTCAGCGCTCCCTACGTCTATCGGCTGCTCGTCCGCGCACCGTTGACCCTGCTGACCTAGCGGCACTGTGCCGTTGTGAAGCGGCACTGCCGTCCTCAGGCAGAGTCAAAAGGCCGCGTTGCCGAAAAATGTAACAAGAAAGGTGACAACTCTATGACTTATGCGAAGGACACCTTCTACCTCATGCTGCGCGACCGCCTCGCGAGGTTGAATCCAGCCCGCACGATGGTGGTGCGCGGCGTGACGCGGCCGGGTGTTCTGGTGGAAGAAAACGAGCTCGCAACCGACGCGCTCGTGACGGACGTCTTTCGTCTTCGCTGGACGGCGGCCAGGATCGATACCTTCGGCTCGTTGCCCCTTGCGACCCTCACCTGCGAGGTCCACTACGCCACGGCAGGTACGGCGATCAACGGCGGCATGGATCGCGGCCGTTTGCTCACGGCCATGGACGCGGAGCTGGCGGGCGCGCTCCGTACCGCACCGCACAATGCGGTGAAGATGAACTACACGGGCAGCAGCAACGGTACCGCACCGCTTGCCATGGCTACACGCGTCTTTTGGAGCGACGTTGCCTTTAGCGCCGTCAAGCAAAGTTCCGAGCTGGTCGAGCGCGTCGCGACGGTTGAAGTGTTCTGCTACCAGGAGGTGGGCGAATGACCGCCGCGACCGTGGCAGCGACCTCGCCAGTCACGCGGCGTGTCCGGGCGTACTTCGCTCCCGTGGATCGCCTTGCAGGCGCACCGACCCTCTTCGACGCGGCGCAGATGGGCGCGTTCGTGCTCGATCAGCCGCCGGCGCCGTGGATCGATCTCGGCTGGTGTGCCGGCTTCACGCGCAAAAGTGGAACCAGGGTCAACGAGCTGCTGACCGGCAGCCCGGCAACCGTGCAGCAGCAGGTGCGCACCGGCTATGAAGCCACCGTGTCGCTTCGGTTCGAGAACTGGGGCAAGCTCCAGCTCGCGTTGGCGTCGGGCTCGCAGCAGATGAACCTGCTCGCCACCGTGAACGGGGCTACGGCCAACGGAAGCGGCGGTCGGGCCGCAACAGCAGTGCCCTTGACCGCAGGCGGCAGCACCAACGCAACACAGCTCGACGTAGGCACGGCAGCTTCCAGCTTTACAGCCGGCGGGCTCGTCGCCGTCGATGTCGACTACCACGGGCAGACCGGCTTCGTCGGCAGCGGCGTCAGCGCCGGCTACATCAGAACGAGCGCCGCAGTGGGTAACGACGCCAGTTACATACGGCGCGTCACGTTGAATGTCGGCGTAATCGTCGCCATCAACGGCGGCGTGCTTCAGCTCGGCGGTCCGCTTCCTGCGGGTGTGCCTGTCGCCGCGATGAAGGTAAGCCCCCTCGTGGGCTTCGTCGATCGCGAAGGCGGCAACTTCTTCCAGGAGTGGTCGGGGCTGTTCGTCATGGAGGGCGAACAGGGCGATCGCGTCATCTTCCACTATCCCCGGCTGCAAGCGGCACAGGGCGCAGCAGAGGTGCTGGAAACGCTTGCAGCTCCGCTCGAGTACGTCCGGCTCGCGGGCGTCTTCCGTGCGCTGCCGGTCACGGATGCCAACGACGGCGAAACGGTGCTGTGCTTCCGGAGCTATCTGCCGGGCGCCATGCGGGCGGTTTAGCCCCCTACAAACAAGAACAAGGAGACGACAATGCATTGGAACCCCAGAGTTTGGTTGCTCGCGGGAATGCTGCTTGCGGTCATGTTGGCGCTTGCGCCGCCCGGCAGCGCGCAGGTCACAACGACGCCCGTCGTGGATACCATCTACCGCGCCGATGGTTCGCCCGCGTCCGGCACGGTAGTCATCAGCTGGCCGGAGTTTTCGACCGCAGGAGGGCAATCCGTCGCGGGCGGCAGCGTATCGGCGACGATCTCGACCGGGGGCGCGCTCAACGTGCAGCTCGCACCGAACGCGGGATCGAACCCCATGGGCAGCTACTACACCGTGGTCTACCACCTGAACGATGGCAGCGTCAGCCGCGAGTACTGGGTCGTGCCCGCAAGCGCGACGGCAGTCAAGGTGAGCGCCATCCGCAGCACGGTGCTGCCGCTATCCGTGGCGCAAAATACCGTAAGCAAAAGCTACGTCGATCAGGCCATCGCCAACGCGTTGAGTGGCGGCGGTCCGGCACCGCAGGACAACACCGGCTATGTGCGCACGACCGGCGACACCATGACAGGCGCGCTCAACCTGCCGGCCGACCCGTCGCTGCCCAACAATGCAGCCGACAAGCACTACGTCGATACGTCCGTGCAGCAGGTAGCGAGCGGCATTGCACAAAAGGTGTCGATCGCTCCGCAGGCTACCCAGGTCGTGGCGCAGCCCGCGGGCACAGAGCTGAACGTCAACGTGCTCAACGGTGTCGAAAACGCCACCCAGTACGTCAGCGGGCTGGGCAACAACGGCGTCACCAACGCGGTCAGCACCGCCGACTGCGCCAACGGGTGCGAGGTCAAGGCCGGAAAGGACTACAACTCGGCGGAGGTCTACTTCCCCACCACCTGGAACGGCAACACCCATGTGGAGGACTCGCGGCTGGGCGGCACGATCCATACCTATAGCGACCCGCTTAATCCGTTTGTCCGCGGCCTGGCCTCCGGGCAGACGATCCATCTCGTTGCCACCAAAAACCCTGGCATCGCGGGCGGAACGGTCGTCTCGGAGTCGCCAAGTGCCATCGCGCAAAACATTGCGATCGAGGCGTTCTCCGGCGGGTCGAACCAGTTTCCCGCCACCATTGAGCCGACCGTGCCTTACTTCAAGAGCAACTATCTGGCTCAGGATATTGAAGGAAACTTCTACACTCTGGGGCAGCACGCGCTGAGCGGACAAAACATCAACTGCTACGGCGTAGGCGATTGTTTGATCGGCGCGCGCACCATTACGGCCTCCGGCGGCTTTCGCGACGAAGCGGACGAAGGAGCGCATCCGTTCGACCTCAACTATCAGGAGGATACGCGGGTCTATACAGGTACCTGCGCCACAGGATGTGCCAGCCGTTCGCTCGCCGTCACCATCAATACGGCTGGCGGCGGCGGCACCCAGGGTGAAGGGCGCTTCCTGATCGACAAAAACCCGTCGAAGGTCATCAGCTCAGGCGTGTTGACGGGCGGTTCGGGCGGTTTTCCCTATCCGACGGCCAGCTTCAGCGGCACCTCGTTCCCCGTCAGCGTGTTTTTCACTCTGGCACAGGGCGCAGTCTCGCAGGCCGCCAACCTCGCGCCGGGAACGGTCACCCTGCCGATCCAGACCTCCAACGTCATTACTGGATTTGCAACGAACACTTCGGCTGCTCCGGCGGCCAGCGGTGTGGCGTGCGTCGTCGATCAGAACCCGTCGGGAGTCATTCTTCCGCATAACTACGAGATGGCGAACTACACGGCGACCGACGGCGGGCACTTCCGCCTGACGTTGAACAAGGTCCATGCCGCCGGCACGACGGTCGCCATCGGTGGTCTTTGCGGCTATGGTCTGGAGCAGACCGTCGATACCCAGGCAGGCATCCGGCAGGTCTTCCCGGTCGTCGGTTCGATCACGCCCACCAGCCTGTACTATGCAGGCGGAGCGACGGCGATCGTCGGCATCAGCAATCAAACCAGCGGCTTCCTGAACGTCTCGGCCAGCGTGGCGTCGATCGCGCGCAGCGGCAACACGGTGACGTTGACTGCTTCGGGCAACTTCCCCCAGGACATCAACGGTCTTCCCATGACCATCTCGGGGGTCGGCGACAGCAGCTTCAACGGAACCTTCAACGTCGCCACGACCGGGCCGAATACGCTGACGTACAGCCAGACGGGTCCGAACGTGACCAGCTCCGGCGGCACGCTGTCGTACCTGACCGGCGGCTACGGGCTGTATCCCATGGCGGAGGTGCTGGGCGTGCTCAATCCGGCTACCAAAGCGGTGGACGGGCAGATGACGCTCGCGCCGAACACTGTGGCCTGGGCCTCGGGCGACGCGGTCGAGCAGCCCCATTACTACCAGGAGCGGGTGGCGGCGGATACCGAATCGGTAACGCAGTACACCCCTCGTCCGACAACGGCGCAGCAGGCGGGTATTTACTACAACGGCAACAACGCACAGGGCATCCTCGGCTGGCAAATCGCCAACACCACGCCGTTCTCGAGCTACCTCGGTGCAGGCGGCACGCACTCCGTTCCTTCGGCCGCGTTTGTCGCGGTCGGCGCGTGGCAGCAGACCATGCGGATGGACGCCGGTCAGCAGGCCGTGTTCAACGTCAACTGCAACTTCCGCGGCTGTGGGCAGTGGAACAGCGCGTACGACCTGTTCGAGCTGACCAGCAACGCCGGGGTGGATACCGTACGGTATAGCCCGCAATCGAGCGTCATCGATATCGGCATACGGGGCACCACCTATACCTTCAATCCGCAAAGCTTCAACGCGGGCACCATCAATGCGGGTACGATCAACGCCACGACCATCAATGGCCAGGTAAACGGAAACAGCATCACCTCCGGCTCGGTGGCACCGGCCTTTCTGCCGCAGCTCGGTGCATCGGGAACGGCGCACAAGCCGGGCATCGTGCCCGATCCCGGTCCGGTAAGCGGAGCCTCGCGGTTTCTGCGCGAGGATGGGACGTGGAGCGTGCCTGGCGGATCAAGCGCAACCAGCACGCTATTGCCGGGAGCAACGGCGGACTATAACTTCCTGCAAGGCAGCGGCACGGTGCTCGCCGACAGCACGGGGAACGGCAACAGCGGAACGCTCGTTTCGGGCGCTTCGCCGACGTGGACCGCGACCGGCTTGAGCTTTACTCCGGGCCAGGGTGTAAGCCTCCCGGCCGCCTTGAACGCGACGCAGACGTTCTTCGCAGGTCTTTACATCAACCCGATCACCTCTGGCGTGCAGCTGGCCAACCAGTATCCCGTGTTGATTTCGAGCAGCAGCGGCGGCGGCGGCTTCAACTTCATGTACGACTACACGCCGGGTGCGGGCTTTATCCCCAACGCTTATGCGCCGACGTTCTATGTGAACAATCAGATTGCCACTGCAACCCCGAACCTCCTATCCGGCTTTCATGTGCTGGCGACGGTGCTGGGCGGCGGCGGCAACAAGGATCGCCTTTATATCGACGGCGTGGAGGTGGCGGCGTACACGGCGCAGGGCAGCTCGGCCGGAGCGCAGAGCTCGGGCAATCTCTTTCTGGGCTCTTCTGGCGTGGGTCCGTGGCAGGGATCTGGTTTGAACGGGACGTTCTACCGGGTGCGGACGTACCCGGCGGCGCTCCCGGCATCTTCGGTGCAGGCGGTCAGCGCCGCCATCGCCAATGAAGTAAGCTCGCGCGGCGTCACCACGGTACCGGTGCCGGTACAGCTGGCCGCTCCGCAACTTCATGCCATCGGCGACTCGATCACGTTCGGCTTCGGTGCGACGACCCCATGGCCTTCGCTGCTGTCGCTGAGCAATCAGCCGGCGTACACCATCACCGATTGGGGCATCACCGGCATTACGCTGGCGGCGATCGACGGCTCGGAGCCCAACCGCGCGGCCTTGCAGTGCCATTCGAGCGCCGGTGCAGGAGTTGCCCTCATCATGGCGGGTACCAACGACTTCAGCGTGCTGAACGTTTCGGCGACAGCCGTGCTCCAAAGCCTTTTGGGCGAGGTGCAGACGATGAAGACGGCCGGCTGCCGCGTCTTTGTCGGCACGATGGTCTCGCGCGCCGGCAACGATCCTGGCGGGCGCACGCTCGACAGCGACAAGAATGCCTACAACGCGCTGATTCTGTCACAAGCCAGGGCGGGCGGCGCAGATGGTGTGATCGACTTCGCCGCAAACCCGCTGCTCGGGGCCGACGGAGCCAGCGCGAACGCGACGTACTTCAACCCCGACCACATCCATCCCACACAGGCCGGACAGGCGCTGCTGGCGGCGGCTGCGTCCAACGCGCTGAACTATGTGTACGGCGCGAACGAGGCGAACCCGCACGTAGTCAGCACGCTCGGCTATCAGATGACGGCGGCGGACGGCTACCTCAGCCTTTCGGGGCTGACCGGCGCCGGCACGCTGACGCTGCCGGATTGCACGGGGCAGAGTGGAGCGGCGTACCGGATCAACAATCCGCAGTCGGCGTATGCCGTGTCGGTCGTTCCGTTGAACGGCGCGCAACCGATCAACGGCCTGAGCACGGTGAGCGTTCCTTCGAATGGAACGCTGACGCTGCGCGATGTGCCGAACGCGCGAGCGGTTTCGGGCTGTCACTGGGAGATGTAGAGCGGTCTGGGAGAAGCAACGACGGGTGAAAGGGCGGGCGGCGCATCCAAACAGGCGCGCACCGCCCGCGCTTCGCTGTGGAGAGCGAATGGGGCGCAATGGCGGAATTGATTACGGTAGAAGACTTGTTGGCGCTGGGCCAGGAGCTTGGCGGCCACGTCACGGAGGGAAGTGAAATCATCCGGAAGGCGCAGGAACTGCTGAAGGTGCGGGACCGCGAGGGCAACGAGAAGCCGCTGATCGCCAACAAGGCGCAGCGGCGATTTGAACAGGCACGGAAGCCGCGCAACATCGTCTTGAAGGCGCGGCAGATGGGCATGACGACCTGGGTGGCGGGGCGTTTTTTTCTCAAGACCGTCACCCGGCGCGGCGTGCTGACAGTGCAGGTGGCGCAGACCAAAGAAGCGGCCGAAGGGATGTTCCGCATCGTCCAGCGCTTTTGGCATTGCCTGCCGGACCACTACAAACAGGGGGCGCTGCGGACGAGCCGGTCCAATGTCCGGCAGATGATCTTTCCGGATCTCGACAGCGAGTTCCGCATCTTGAGCGCGGCCGACGGGGGTGCGGGCCGCGGCATGACGATCCAGAACCTCCATTGCAGCGAGGTTTCCCGCTGGCCGGGCGATGCACGGGAGACGCTGGCTGGGCTGCGGGCCGCGCTTTCGCCGGGGGGCGAGCTGGTGCTGGAATCGACGCCGAACGGAGCCTATGGGGCCTTCTACCACGAGTGGCGGCAGGCTGGGGAGGCCGGTATGGCCAGGCATTTTCTGCCATGGTGGTTTGAAGACGCCTATGTCGGCGCACCGGTCGACACGTTCACGGAGGAAGAGCGGCAGTTGATGGAGAAGGAAGGGCTGACGCCGGAGCAGATCGGGTTCCGGCGCGGGCTGGACCTCGAGTACCGCGATCTGCGGGCGCAGGAGTTCGCCGAAAACGCGGAGGACTGCTTTCGCGCGGCGGGGGAGTGCTGCTTCAGCGTGAGCGCCATCGAGCGGCGGCTGGACGAACTGGACGATCCGCCGCACAGGGAGAACTGCGGCGCGCTTTGGGTCTGGCTGCCGAGCGTCGCTGGCAAGGAGTATGTGGTTGCGGTCGATCCGAACGGGGGAAGCAGGAACGGCGACTTCTCCGCGATGCAGGTAATCGACCTTGAAACCGGCATCCAGTGCGCGGAGTTGCAGATCCGGCTGCCGCTCGACCAGTTGACGGACCTGGTGGTCGCCATCGCCGGACGCTACAACGGGGCGCTGGTGGTGGTGGAGCGGAACAACTTTGGCGGCGGGACAGTGCTGTCGCACCTGGACCACAAGGGTTACAGGAGGATCTACAAGCAGGGCGGCCGCGAAGGGAAGAACGGGCACGAGGCTGTCGAAGCGCAGGCTGGCTGGCTGACGACGACCGCGTCGAAGCCGGGCGCCATCACGACGCTGAGCCGGCTGCTGATCGAACGCGCAGACATCTTCCACAGCCGCCGGTTGCTGGGCGAGTGCCGGAGCTTCGTGGTGCAGGAGAACGGCACGGCGTGTGCGGCGGCAGGGACGTACGACGATCTGGTGATGGCGATGGCCATTGCGCAGGCCGTCCGGGCGGAGCTGACAAAGACGGCGAAGAAGGAAGAAGGAAGAGGAAAGAGGGAGTAGAGCGGCGTGCGGTATGCTTCGGAAGCGGGGGAGAACTGGCTTGGCGGTGCTCGCGGTGCAGGCGATCCGTCGGATGCGGGGCGGAGCGCAGAGTCAGCTGATGCTGGGTGCGGACGGGCAGCTGTGGGTCGTCAAATTCCAGAACAATCCGCAGGGCGTGCGTGTTCTGGCCAATGAGCTGATCGCCACACGGCTGGCCGAAGCGGCTGGGCTTACGGTGCCGGTGAGCGATGTGGTCGAGGTGACGGACTGGCTGGTGGAGCATACGCCGGAGATGTACCTGGAGTTGCAGCGCGGCCTCCGGGCACGGTACGAGGCGGGGTTGCACTTCGGCAGCCGCTTTGTGGGGGGGCTGATGCCGGGGCTGGTGGTGGACTACCTGCCGGAGCCGCTGCTCGGCGAGGTGCGGAATCTCCACGAGTTTGCCGGGATGCTGGCCCTGGATAAATGGACGGGTAACTGCAACGGGCGGCAGGCAGTGTTTGAACGCCGGATTCGGGAGCGGAAGTACCGGGCGACGTTTATCGACCAGGGCTTCTGCTTCAACGCGGGGGAGTGGAACTTTCCCGACAGCCCGCTGCGGGGGGTGTATGCGCGCAACACGGTCTACGCGCCGGTGACGGGATGGGCGAGCTTTGAGCCGTGGCTGAGCCGGATTGAGGCGATGGACGCGGGCGTGTTGTGGAAGATCGCCGAAGAGGTGCCGCCGGTCTGGTATGGCGGCGATCTTCGGACGATCGAGCGGCTGATGGAGCAGTTGCTGGCGCGCCGGGGTCGTGTGCGGGAGCTGATCGCGTCGTTCCGGGACTCGGAACGGGAGCCGTTCCCGCAGTGGGGCGCGGCGGCGACGATGGCGGTGCCGCGCAACTTCCCCCATCCGTCCAAAGCGCAGGGATTGCAGAGATTCACGATGTAGGGCGGATGGCGGATGGATTGCACGAAGGAAAGAGGGAAGAGGCGAGTTTACAGTGGCCCGTCGGAAAGACCGAGCTGCAGCTGGAAACTGACAACCAGGAACTGACAACTGGGAACTGCCAACTGGGAAACGAAGGAGCGACAGCGTGCGGGATCGAGTACCTTGTGAGTTCTTCCTGATCCGGTATGTGCCGGATGTGGCGAAGGGCGAGTTCGCGAACATCGGCGTGGTGCTGCGGGAGGCGGGGGCGGCTGCCGGGCCAGCCGGCCAGCCGCCGCGCTCGCTGGTGCGGTTTACGCGCGACTGGCGGCGGGTGCGGTGCCTGGACGCGGAGGCCGATGTGGCGATGCTCGAAAGCCTGGAGGCGGAGATCGCGGACCGGCTGGGCAACGACGGCGACTCGCCGAAGCCCGTGCTGCAGACGCTCGAAGATTCCCTGTCGAATGCAGTGCAGATCACGGCTCCGCGGGCTTGCCTGGCCGAGAGCATCCCGGCGGAGATGGAGCAGTTGCTGCGGATGTATGTCGAGCCGATGAAGGTGAAGGTCGAGCGGAAGCGGACAGGGCGCGCGGCCCTTACCGGCGCGATGCGGATGGAGTTCGAGCGCGCGGGCGTGTGGGGGCTGATGCGGAAGCGGATCGCGGCTTCGCTCTACACGGCGGCAGGCGATCCGATGAAGATCGACTGCGGTTACCGGCCGAACGGCGTGATCCGGATGTTTCAGGCGGTGTCGCTTGAAGGCGACATCGAGGCAGCCAAGGTGCTGGCCTACACGGCACCGCAGCTGCGCGATGGGGTCGGGCGGGTGGAGGGCGCGACGCTGGAGCTGACGGCGGTGGTGGAGCCGGTGCGCCAGGTGAGCGTGGAGGACGGCGACGAGGCGGGGGAGAGTTACCGATTTGGCGTGGAGACGATGGAGCGGCAGGCCATCCGGGTGATGACGGTGAACGATCTCGCACGGATCGCGGAGACGGCGCGGGTGGAGTTGCGGGTGTGAGGGTGGGTTGCACGGAGCGCGGCCTTTGTGTCGCGCCTTCAGCCCTCCGGTGTTTACCCAGGCTACCTAGGCCTTCGGCCTAGGCTGATATGTCGTCGGGCCTTTGGCCCTCAGAGTAGGACCGTAGTATCTGTTCGCCATTGCATTCGGATTTTAGAGTTTGTAGCGGGCGTGGCCATGGCGGCCCCGCCCCTTCTTTTTGCGCGCAAAACAAGCGCCAACAACGCCACAGCAAGGGAGAAACGGCAAATGGGAGTACGCACAGCAGTGGAAACTCTATGGCAACGCGTGGCCGGGACGGAGCCGGCGGCAGTGGAAGCAGCTGCCGCGCAGCCCACGCGCAAGACGGCGGTGCTGCCATCGATCATGCAGCAGCCCCGGGGTGCGGGGCCGGCACAGATGCCGAAGCCGACCGCGGTCAATCTGCGGAGGTTCGCTGAGTCGCCGGTAGCGCGGCGGGCGATCAACGTGGTGAAGGACCGGATCGCCAGCATGGACTGGCAGATACGGGTACGGCGCGGGTATGCAGGGGAGTTCATCCCGGAGGCGGACGCGCGGATGAAGGCCTTGCGCCGGTGTTTGGAGGAGCCGAACGCGGGCGACAGCTTTCGCGTGTTGTGGGAGCAGGTGCTCGAGGACCTGCTGGTCGGCGGCTTCGGCGCGGTGGAGATGGAGGCGACGGGCGACGCGAACGAACCGTTCCGGTTGTGGCCGGTCGACGGGGCAACCATCCAGATCGATCCCTATTGGAACGGCGACACGTCCAAGCCGCGATACGCGCAGAATACGGCGGGCCAGAACAATCCGATTGGCGGCAAGTCGCTGGTGCCGTTGTACGACGATGAACTGATGTATCTGCGGCTGAATCCGCGGACGCACACGCCCTTCGGTCTGGGGCGGCTGGAGGTGGCGTTCGAGACGGTGAACCAGTTCCTTTCGGCCAATCGGTACGCGGGGCGGCTGGCTTCGAACTCTGTGGTGCAATACGCCTTGTGGCTGAACGAGGCCACGCCCGAGCAGCACGACCGGCTGATCCGCTGGTGGCAGGACGAGATTGAAGGCACGGGACGGGTGCCGATCCTGAGCTGCGAGCAGAAGCCGGAGGTGTTGCGCTTCGCCGGGGGCACGGACGCCGACCTGCACATTCAGTGGCAGGAGTTTCTGATTACGATGATCGCGAATGCGTTCGAGCTGCCGCCGATGCTGCTCGGCCAGCAGAAGGAAGTGAACCGCTCGACCGCGAGCGAGATGGCCGACGAGGCCTTTGGGAGCGCGATCGTGCCGGTCGCCAAGCTGCTGTCGGAGCACATCACGCGCGATCTGTTTGCGAAGAAGCTGGGCTGGCGCGAGTTCGAGTTCCACTTCAACGATCTGGACAGCCGGAACGAGATGGAAGAGGTGCAGATCCAGACCGAGTTGCTCAAAGCCGGTGTGCTGACGGTGGCGGAGGTGCGGCAGATGCGTGGGCTGGAGTGTGTCGCGCCGCCGATTCCCGAAGCGTTGCTCGAACCCGCGATCGAGGAGGCGGCCCAGTGATCCTGACCTTCGACCATCTCGATGGGCTGGGCGCGGTCGACTACAGTGCGTGTCTGGACGCGGGCGCACCGGTGACCATCGCGCGGACGCTGAACGAACCGTCGCGGCTGACAGGGACGGTTTCGTTGGGCGGCACGGGCTTGGCGCTGCCTCCACGCCGGGCGCGGGTGGTGGCGACGGCGGACAACGGCGTGGTGCTGTTTACCGGCTACATCGCCACGACGCCCGAGCAGGTCTACGCCGGGGTGGGGTTTGCGGGGCCGGTCTACCGGGTGGCGTTCAGCGCGGTGTCGGACGAGTGGCTGCTCGATAAGCAGACGACGCTGTTTGGCAGTCCGGGGCTAGGGCAAACCAGCGGCGCATTGCTGAAGACGCTGACTGGAAGGACGGGCGTCGGCCTGAATACGGCGGCGGTCGGAAGCGGCCGGGCCGTGGGGGTCTTCCATCCGGAGGCCGGGGGGAACTGGTCGGCGAATGCGGGCGCGCTGGCGAACTCCACGTATACGAGCTATCGCGCGGTGGGCGGAGCGCTGAGCCTGCAGCCGATCGGCGCGGTCACGCACACCCTGAGCGACGGCGACGGCACGCTTCAGATCGCGTCGCTCAAGACGGCGTCGGTGAAGGAACTGGCCAACGATGTCACGGTCAGCGGGGCGATGGAGCCGGCGGCGTATGCGACCGAGATGTTCGTGGGCGATGGTACGACGGCCATCTTTCAGTTGCGCGAGACGCCCTTCATCCCGGCGCATACCGTCAACACGAAGTATGCGGTAAACGACAGCTTTAACACGGGGGTGTTTGATCCGCGGGTGTGGGTGCTGAAGGATTCAGGCTCGCACCTGGGCTTCAGCGCGGGCGGTCTGCACATGACGGGCGGCAATGGCTACGACGGGCAGACGACGCTGACGGCCTTGGATACGGTCGAGATGGGCGGGACGCTGGTCGTGGAGGCGGGCAATCTGCAGCTGGGCGGGGCAAGCGACGGGGTGCTGTGCGGGATGTATGGCGGGCCGGTGACGCGGGCGAACTGCTTTGCCGGGTACAACGTGCGGCAGACGGGCGGAGCGACGATCGTGACACCGTTCGTCAACGGCGCGGAGGTGGGGACGAGCTATACGATCCTCGCGGGGCACGTGTATACGCTGCGGATGCGGCTCCATTGCGCCGAGACGGAGCGGCTCTTCCAGACGTTCTACGCCATGGTGGACGGGCTGGTCTATAACTTTGGCGGCGGGGCGATAGCGGCCCCGATGCACGCGGTGTTCGAGCTGGTGGACCTGGGGGTCTCGTCGAACACGCCGGCGACGGTGCTGTACGATACGGCGATGGCGGGACCGATCCTGAACTCGCCTGCTGCATGCAGCTTCGCGGCGGTGGACGCGGTGCAGCTGTTTGGGTCGATGGGGTACTGCCGGGTGACGCAGACGGGATCTGCCTGGGTAACGAGCACGCTTTCGGGCGGCCAGACGCAGACACGATTGCAGGGGATTGCCGGCGAGGGTGTGGATTTTACGCTGAACAGCACGGGCAAGATGACGTTTTTCGCCGGACGCGTTCCAGTGGCGAATGAGGTGGTGTCGGTGCGGTACCGGCTGCGGCAGCGCGCCGTGGCTCGGTTGCAGGATGCGGGAAGTGTGGCGCGGGAGGCGCTTGGCGGCGCGCCAGGAACGGCGGCCTGGCTGGGCAAGGTGCTGAAGCCGGCTGCGCGCTCGACGGCGGACTGCGAGAACGCGGCACTGGCGATCCTGAGCTTTGCCTCGGCGGTGTCGGCGGCGATTGCGGGGACGTATACGGCGGTAAACCCACAGCTGTCTGCGGACATCTGGCCGGGCGACGTGCTGGCGATCACGGCTGGTTCTCAAACGACAAGTGTGGCGGTGCGTAGCGTTACGATCGCCCGGAGCAGCGACGCGCCGGAGGTCTTGACCTACAAGATCGCGTTTGCGAACGACTGGGCGGAGGGGCTGGGCCTCAAGCTGTCGGAGCAGGTGGCGGCCGACGCGTTGCTGCCGCAGGCGGCGCTGAATGGGCCGGCCGGTGTGCTGCCGAACCTCCTTTCGCTGACGGTGGTTGCGGCGACGGGGACGATGTTGCAGATGGACGCGGGGACGGCACCGCCTGCGGGTGGGGGGTTCGAGGTGCGGCGGCGGGATAATGATTTCGGCGCGGGCGTGGACCAGGACCTAGTGCTGCGGAGCCCGGTGCGGAGCTTCCAGATTCCGCGCGAGGGGCAGGTAGAGCAGTATTTTGTCCGGATGTACGACGGGTCGACGCCGCCGGTGTATTCGAGGTTGTCGAGTGCGGTGTTTACGGATGTGCCGGTGGGGTAGCGGCATGATTGTTCGCATGTTCCTTTCGTCAAGGAATCAGTGTGTTTGGAAGGGTCTGGTTTCAGCGATGCCGCAACGTGCGCGGTTTCTTATCGTTTCGCCCTTCGCCAAAGGCGAAGAGCGGAAACAGGCTGCAGAAGAAGTCGTTCTTACGGCATAGCTAAAGCTATGCCGTAAGAAGACAAACGCAGATTCCCTTCGGGCATGACAACCCGAAAGCAAAGACAAACTTTGTCGCGCACTTATAATTTGATCCTTATGAAAGAAGCGCCGCTGGTGGGGATTGTGATGGGCAGCCGCAGCGACTATAGCGTCATGCGCGCGGCGGAGGAGGTTCTGCGCGAGTTCGGCGTCCCACATGAGGTGCGGGTAGTATCGGCGCATCGTACGCCGGATCTGCTCTTCTCGTATGCGGACGCAGCTGTGGAGCGCGGTCTGCGGGTGATCGTCGCCGGGGCGGGTGGGGCGGCGCATCTGCCAGGAATGCTGGCAGCGAAGACGGTAGTGCCGGTGCTGGGGGTGCCGATCTCGGCGACGGCGTTGCAAGGGATCGACGCGCTCTTGTCCATCGCGCAGATGCCGAAGGGGGTGCCGGTGGGGACGCTGGCCATCGGCGCGGCGGGGGCGATGAACGCGGGGCTGCTGGCGATTGCCATGCTGGCGACCACCGATGCGGACTTGCGGGAGAAGCTGGTGGCATGGCGGGCGGCTCGGCGGGATGCTGTGCTGGCGGAAGTGGTCGGGTTCGAGGTGGAGGCGTGAGCGCGATTCTGCCGGGTGCGACCATCGGGATTTTTGGCGGCGGGCAGCTGGGGCGGATGACGGCGATGGCGGCACGCGGCATGGGGTACCGCATCCAGGTGCTCGACCCCGACCCGGCGTGTCCAGCGCGGTTTGTGGTCGATAGCTGCATTGAGGCGGGATGGGACGACACGCGGGAAGCAGCGAACCTGGCGCGCGGGTGCGATGTGGTGACGCTTGAGATCGAGCAGATTTCGGTCGGGAGTATGAACGCGGCGGCGAACTTCGCGCCTGTCCGGCCGGGCGCGGCGATGCTAGGCGTGATCCAGGACCGGATCGAGCAGAAGAACTGGCTGCGGCGCAACGGGTTTCCGCTGGGCGAGTACCGGGCGGTGCAGACGCTCGACGAGCTGCGGCACGCGGTGGAGGAGCTGGGGCGGTGCTTCTGCAAGAGTGCGCGGGGAGGCTACGACGGACGCGGGCAGGGGAAGGTGGGTTTCGATCCCGCCGCTTCGGTTGAGCAGGAAGTACAAGGGGCGTGGGAGGCGTTGGGCGAAGCGCCCGGCGTGGTGGAGAAGGGGGTGGAGCTCGAGCGGGAGATTTCGGTGATGGTGGCGCGGCGGCCTTCGGGTGAGGTGGCGGCGTACCCGGCGGCGTGGAACCATCACGAACGGCAAATTCTCGCGTGGAGCGTGATCCCGGCTGCGATTTCGCCCGCGCTCGAGGCCGAGGCGCGGCAGATCGCGGAGAGCATCGCCGACACGTTTCAGCTGGAAGGGCTGCTGGCGGTGGAGATGTTTGTCGGGACCGACGGGCGGCTGCTGGTCAACGAGCTTGCGCCGCGTCCGCACAACAGCTACCACGCGAGCGAACGGGCGTGCGTGACGGGGCAGTTCGAGCAGCTGGTGCGGGCGGTGTGCGATCTGCCGCTGGGATCGGTGGAGCTGGTGCAGCCGGCGGCGATTGCGAATCTGCTGGGGGATTTGTGGATCGATAGCGAGGGAGCACCACGGTTCGATGCGGCGCTTTCGGTGCCGGGCGTGCGGCTGCATTTGTACGAGAAGCTGCGGCCGCGGAGAGCGCGGAAGATGGGGCATCTGTCGTCGGTCGGTAATACTCCGGAGGAAGCGGTAGAGCGGGTGCGGGCGGCGCTGGCGCTGCTTTAGTCTAGGAGCACTTTGCCTGATGGCGTAGAGGCGCGAGACGCAGATTCCCTTCGGGAATGACAAACAAGAAAAGCAAAGATACCTTTACATAAAGGGCGACGGGCTATAGGTCGGTCGCCCAGTTCACAGTTGCGCCAAGGTCATCCACCTGCGAGAAGGCTTTGTCGTTGGTCACCAAGATGGCACCGGTCGCGATCGCATGCGCGGCAATCATCATGTCCATATTGCCAAGACTCATGCCACTTCTTTCGAGCCTGGCGCGGACCCGCCCGTAAGCCTCCGCCTCGTTCCGACCCCAACTGAGAACCCGCATGCTGGCCAGAAAAGCGTCCATCAGCGTTTGGAGCGCCACGGCATCGGGCTTTCTGAAGAGCCCATAACGGATCTCGGCCTCGGTGATGGCGGAGAGACAGGCCACCTCGTCTTCTTTAAGGGCAAGCAGGCGCTCGCTTGCGGCAAGGGAGCGGGCTTTGACGATGTAACTCACCATATTGGTGTCGAGCATGTACAGCGCAGTCACCACTCGGACCGGAGCTGTGGCGCCTGGGCGGGAGCCCGCTCGGCGGCGGAGAGAAAGTCGTCCGGCACGGAAAGCCGATGAAGCGCGGCAAGAATCTCGTTCAAGGAGCCGGGGCTCTGCGAGAGGATCACGTCGCCATTGCGGACATCGCGGCGGATGAACACCTCGCTGCCGATAAAACGGAACTCGGCTGGAATTCGCACGGCTTGGCTTCTTCCGCTCATAAAGACCTTGGCTTTCGCTAGCTGGGCCATCTTGTCACCTCTGCTACATACCATGCTACATCTCAGGTGCTTTGGTCAACCGCCGGAGTCAGCTACTTTCGTAGAGGGAGGTGGAGGAACGATGGTTCGAGTGTGGCCGAATGAAGAGGTCGAGGTCATGCGTGGCGCGCACATACCCGTGTGCGTTGACCGCCAAGCGCCGCCGACCACCACGTATTCAACTCCGGCGGCGGCGAACGCGGCGTGGAGTAAAGTCTGCTTCCGGTTCATCGTAGGCGATGCCTCGCATCTCGTACATGCGGCGGGTGAGGGCGGCGGCCGCGGCGAGACGCTCCGGGATACTCTTCCGGCTCCAATAGCGGAGCTGCTCCCTCCGCGCTTCCCGGTGGATGAGCTTTCGCGGAGCAAGGAAAGGCTCGTCGGGAATGGTCGATGTTTGCACGCCCCATGATAGAGGAAGATAATAGATGGCTGCGTCTCGCAAAAAACAATAGACAATCGCACTGTCTATCTTTGAGGTGCGCGATGCAGGTGTGCAAGTGGGGTAATTCGTTGGCGATCCGTGTTCCGGCGGCGCTTGTGGACGCGTTAGATTTGAAGGAAGGCGACGAGGTAGAAGTTCGACTGTCTGGCGATCGGGACATGGTGTTGAACCGCGACCCGGCTCTGAACCGCTTGCGTGCTTTGCGCCGTCCTTTGCCTCCGGGGTTCCGCTTCGACCGCGAAGAAGCCAATGAACGATAGCGTATTCTTTGACACCACAACGATCCTTTACGCCGTGGGCGAAGAAGGCCGTCAAGCGGAAGCAGCGGCGGCATTGTTAGGTCAGCGTGGAACGATCAGCGTTCAGGTTCTCAATGAGTTCGCCTCCGTCACGCGCAGGAAGCTGGGATGGTCGTGGGCGGAGATTGCCGAAGGCGTGGATCAACTGCAGAATCTGTGCCGTCGCGTCTTGCCCCTTACCCGCGAAACGCATGCGAAGGGCCGTATGTTGGCCGAGCGGTATGGGTGCAACATCTACGATTCGCTGATCCTGGCTTCGGCGCTGGAGGCGCGGTGCGCCGTTGTCTACTCGGAAGATATGCAGGACGGTCAGCAGATTGAGTCGTTACGCATCCGGAATCCGTTTGTTTAACGCAACCTTTACTTCCCTGCAAGATCGTCGTGAGAACAGGCGTGTTGTTTCCGCCAATGCGGTTGCATGGTGTAACATTCGCGCATGTCGCCGAACTGCACTGCTCCCAATGTTGTAAGTTTCATCCATGCGCATCAAGCTGATGCTGTTGTTTTAGCTAAGCAACTCGAAGTGCCGATCGATTTCCTATTAGGTCTTTCCGGATGGGAGTCCACGTGGGGAGTTAATCGGTTCGCGACTGAAGCCAACAACTTTTTTTCTCTTCACGGAGGCTCTACAGCGCCATATGCCATTGGCGCAGTCAGAGCAAAGCTTCCACCCTATGTTTCGATGTCCAAGTTTCCTTCTTACCTGGCTTGCGGCCAATCGTTCATCGCGCAATATGGAGCGTTTCTGAAGGGGACAAAGACACCTCTCGCTTTCGCTCAAGCGCTTGTGAAGAGCAAATCAATAGCGGCGATGCCAAGACCGGAGGCAATTCTAATTTCCTCGCCAATACCCAGACAGGCATCCACATGGTTGCCAGCAGAGGCGCATGTTAGCCGGTTTAAGTCTGTCCCTCCTGCTGGGGATGCAGACGGCCTCTGTAAAGGATCAAAGTTTCCTTCCCACGTCCGCCGTGATCGATGTGGCCCGCATGGTGGCGCGCGGACTTGGCTATCCGCTGTTGGACCGCACCAAATATTTCTTTGACATAATTCCAGGAAAGACGGGCGGACCGCTCTTTCCCGGCTACATTACCGTAGGCTTTTATTGGAATAGCGACACCGTCAACGCCATTTCAATCAACGAAGATACGGGGCAGGTCCTGGATATCGGCATGTGCACGGTGTTTGAATATCCCAGTATCAAGCGGTTTGAACAAGAGATACGGACCGGGGGTGGCTCACCCCCGCTTTCTCACGAGCAACTACGCGCGGAAACCGGATGCGACACCCTCAAAATCTTGAGAGTGCCCCGCGCCAGGCCTTAGCCTCAACGAAGGGCGCGAAAGCCTGTTCTGTCAAGCCGCAAGTCGATGAAACCTTCCACCGTCTCTTGACGAAGATCGCAAATCCTCTCTGAAGATGACGAACGCGAAAGCAGAAGCGATGGCAGCGGTGCCGCCCACCAGCGCGTTTGTGCGAGGCCGAAGCGCATGCCCGTGCGAGTACGCAACGAACCGTGCGATCTCGCAAGATCTTTCTTTTGCAGGCCAGTAGTCTCGGATTCAGTTTCACAGGCGGCATCTGTTCAGCCGCACACCTAATGGACGCGGAGTTCCGGGTGTCGCCGGTGCCTGGTGGAACTTATCTCGAAAGCTTACAAAAGGAGTCTCAATCCGATGTCCATTTCCGCAGCTCGCACCACTCTCCCCCGCAACCCGTCTCCACTCAAGCGATGGCTCGCGGGCTTCGCTCTTCTCCTTGCATTCTGCGCCGCGCTGCTTTGTGGCAAGACGGCAAACGCCCAACACTTTTCCCGGGAGACTCCTGTGGGCTCCTGGCAGACCTCTTTGGAGATTCCTTCGTTCGGCAACGCAAGCATCACAGTTTTGCTTAGCTTTACCTCGGACGGCATCGTCATCGAGACCGACACGCCGACCGCGGGACCCGTCTTCTTCGGTTCCAGCGCACTCGCCAACGGACATGGCGCCTGGAGGCGTACGGGCAGAGATTCGTTCGAGTATGTCTATGTAAAAGAGATCTATGCGGGAACGGGAGCGCGGGGAGTGGCCCTGGGAACCGCACGATCGACGGCCACGGCGGTTGTCAGCAGCGACGGAAAGCAGCTGCAGATCTCCGACGTGAGCATCGTCTTCAAGGCTGCGGACGGCAGTGTGCTGGCAAGCGCGACCGGAACGGGAACGGCCACGCGCATCTGCCTGGACGAGTAGAACGAGTGTTGTCTCTTGATCCTGTCTTGATCCTGTCGTGATCCTGTCGTGTATAGCGAGGCGGCACGATCCAGTGCCGCCTTCATACCGCTTCTGCGGTTCCCGCTCATCGCGGCGCGCGCAGCTTGCGCCATTCCGCGGGCGATTCGCCGGTAAAGCGCTTGAAGGTGTTCGCGAAGTGGGAGTGGGTTCCAAACCCGGCCGCAAGCGCGATCTCGAGCAGGGACGATCGAGTATTTGCCAGTAAGTCCTTGGCCCGGTCGATCCGCTGCCGCAGGAGATATTCGTGCGGGGCGGTTCCGGACGCCTTGCGAAACTGCGAGGCGAAGTGCATCTCCGAAAGGCCGGCGACCTCCGCCAGGTCCTTCGAAGAGAGGCGGCGATCCAGATGGGCATCGATGAAGTCGCGAACCTTCTTCAGTCGCCATGCACTCAGGCCCTGGGGCACGACACAGGTGGGACCCGCGGAGTTGGAGAAGCGGCTGATTAACCTGGCCACAGCCGCGGTGCAGAGACTATCTACATACAGGCGGTTCGGGCCGTCCGCATCCGGCAGAGTGTCTGCAATCGTTTGCGCCAAAAAACCCACCGAAGAATCGGCTTCAAAGATGGTTTTTCTCAATGCAAGCCCGGGCCGATTCATGTCTTCGCCAAGCTCCGCCAGCATCCGGGTGGGCAGAAAGAGATGGAGGGCTTCGCCGGGCGACTGTATGGCAGCCGACAATCGTGTGCCCGGCTCAGCGATGTGGACCATCCCCGATGCTGTTCTGCCGTGGTAGGCTTGGCGGCCGTTGTAGTGAGCCAGCACGTGGGAGCCGCGCAGTGTGATCGAAACTCTGTAATGATCTGCGCTTGTTTCCAGCTGAAGTTCGCGGAGTGCGGGATCGGCGTTGACGAACCTGCTGACGGAAAGGCTCCCGCCCGCAAGCGGCACAAGCGTACTGAGTTGCCCCATCCAACCACTCTGCTGGCCCGCAAGGGATACGTTCATACGTTTCGTCGGAGAACCCACTGACACCTCGGGCGTTGTGCTGGTATGACGGCTTTCCCGCTTGTTCTCTCACGCTGTCTGCAGGCGTTTCCTCGAAGTCGAGCTCCTCTTCAGCATCCCGCCATTTAGCCGATGTCTTCGGCCCAGTTTTCGAGGTAGGCCTTGAAGTCGGACATGAACTTGCCGGCGTCGGCACCGTCGACGATGCGGTGGTCGAAGCCGAGGGTGAAGCGCTGGATGGAGCGGATGGCGATGACGTCGTTGCCGTCCTTGTCGGTGAGGACTTCAGCCTCTTTGTTGAGGCCGCCGATGCCGAGGATGGCGGCCTGCGGCTGGTTGATGATAGGGGTGCCGAACTGCTCGCCGAAGATGCCGGCGTTGGTGAGGGTGAAGGTGCCGCCGGAGATCTCGTCGGGGGCGAGTTTTTTGCCGCGGGCGCGCTCGGCCACGTCGACGATGGAGCGGGCGATGCCAAGGAAGTTGCGCTCCTCGACCTGCTTGATGACGGGGACGATGAGGCCCCAGTCGAGCGCGACGGCGATGCCCAGGTTGATGTTTTTGTTGTAGCGGATGGCGTCGCCTTCTATCGCTCCGTTGACGATGGGGTGCTTGCGGAGGGCGACGACGGCGGCGCGGGCGATGAAGGGCATGTAGGTGAGCTTGACGCTGTTGCGCTGCTCGTACTTGGCTTTTTCTTTTTCGCGCAGGCGAACGATGCGCGTCATGTCGACCTTGAAGACGGTATGGACGTGCGGGCTGGTGCGTTTGGATTCGACCATGCGCTGGGCGATGATGGAGCGCATCTTGGTCATGGGGACGAGCTCGCCGGGGATCGGGGCGGGGGTGGCAGGCTTGGCCGGAGTGATGGCAGGGGCGGGTGTGGCGGCGGCGGTGACGAGACCGGCGGGGACGGGGCTCGGTGCGGGAGCCTGTACGGGCGCTTGCGCTTGTGCGGGCTTGGCGCCGCCTTCGAGATGGGCTTCAAGATGACCAAGGATGTCGGTTTTGGTGATGCGTCCGGCGGAGCCTGAGCCGGGGACCTCTGTGAGGTCGATGCCGTTTTCTTTGGCGATCTTGCGGACCAGCGGCGAGGAGCGGGGGCGTTCGCCGATGGCAACTTCCGTGGGCTCGGGTGCCTGGGTGGGAGCCGGAGCGGCGGCCTGAGGCTGGGGAGCAGCGGCCGGTGCGGGCTTGCTGGTGCCGCCGCCGATGACGGCGACGACGGTGTTGATCTGGACGGTGGAGCCTTCGGGAACCTTAATCTCGGTGAGGATACCGGCGACGGGGGAGGGGATCTCGGCGTCTACCTTGTCGGTGGAGATTTCAAAGATGGGCTCGTCTCGCTGGACGGTGTCGCCGAGCTTCTTGAGCCATTTCGTCAGGGTTCCCTCCGTGATGGACTCGCCCATCTGCGGCATGACGACGTCGGTACCGGCGGTCTGCGGGCCAGAGGCTTCGGCTTCGGCTTGTGCGCCTCCCGCGGGCGGGGCGGCGGCTTCGCCGATAGGCGCGGCGGCGAGGGCGGAGGGTGTAGCGGTGTCGGCGGCTGGATTGGCGGCGGTCTCGGACTTGGCGTTATCTATAATCACGCGAGGACCGGCTCCGTTTGAGGAGGCTTCTTCGATGGTGCAGACGACAGTGTTGATCTGGACGGTGGAGCCTTCGGCGGTCTTGATCTCGCCGAGCGTGCCGGCGGCGGGCGAAGGGATCTCGGCGTCGACCTTGTCGGTCGAGATTTCGAAGAGGGGCTCGTCGCGCTGGACGTGGTCGCCGGGCTTCTTGAGCCACTTAGTGAGGGTGCCTTCGGTGATGGATTCGCCCATCTGGGGCATGACTACGTCGGTCGGCATGAGGTGTCCTTTGCGTCGAATGCGTCGAAGCTGATGCGCGTGGCCGGTGAGCGGGCCGCCATTGCGGATTATAAAGCGTTGGATGCGGGGCTGGAGAGGAGCTCGACGACTAGCTCATCGAGGGTATCGACGGCCAGGACCTGCCGCTGGAAGACGTGGCCGAAGCTGCGGGCGACCGAGTCTGCGGCGAGGGGCATGGAGAAGGCGATGCCTGCGGGGGCTTCGAGCTCCAGGCTGGTGACGCCACGGTCGGCGATGCCGCAGGGGACGATCCACTGGAAGTCGCGCAGGTCGGGGGTGACGTTGAGCGCGAAGCCGTGGGAGGTGACGGCCTGCGAAACGTGAAGGCCGATGGCGGCGATCTTTTTCTCCGGGACGGTGCCACCCGCGATGGTCCAGACTCCGGTGAGCTTAGGGAGGCGCTGGGCGGGGACGCGGAAGTCTTTACAGGTGCGGATCAGGGCTTCTTCCATGAGGCGGACAAAGTCGACGGGGCCGAGGTGCGGGCCGCGCTTGCCAGGAAGGTCGCCGCGCAGGTCGAAGATGGGGTAGCCCACGAGCTGGCCGGGGCCGTGGTAGGTGACGTCGCCGCCGCGCTTGACCTCGTGGAGCTCAACGCCTTTTTGGGCAAGGAGCGCGTCGGAGGCGAGGATGTTGGCGCGGCAGGCGTTGCGGCCGAGGGTGAGGACGGACGGGTGCTCCATGAGGAGGAGGGTGTCGCCGATGTGACCGGCTTTGCGGGCGGCGACGACGCGGTCCTGGGCGGCGAGGCCTTCGGCGTAGGGGATGCGGCCGAGATGGAGGAGGTGGAGGTGCATTCAACGCTCCTATTATCTCCGACCCTGCCGCTTGAAACGGTTCTGTTAGAAAGAGCTATTGCAAACAAGACCAAAAACTATTGCAAAATGCGATATAATAATGGCAGATTGCGATATTAGGTTTATGAAACTTTCCGACAAAATTCGGTATTTGCGCGAGGCGGAAGGGTCAGTTCGCGGATTGGGCCGGGCCATGACCCAGCAAGAGTTGGTCCGCGCCATCGCCAGCGAGATGGGCGGAAAGACGCTCTCGCAATCGTATCTGTCGCAAATTGAGTCCGGCACCCGCCCGCACCTGACCAACACGACGCGTCTTCTGCTTTCGCGCTTCTTCAAAGTGCATCCCGGATACCTCGTGGAAGACCCTGAAGATTTTCAGGCGGAGCTGCGAACAGTGGAGATCAGCGAGGACAAGCTGGACCTGTGGCTGGTCGCCGGGGCGGACCGGTTTGGCCGCCGCGACCCGGATCTGTGCCGGGCCTTGCTTGCTTTGTCCCACCACAACGACTCGCGCCATTGTTTGCTGGTGGTGGAGTCCATTTTGGCGACCCCATCGCTGATCGACCGTCTTGGCGCAACGCTGGGTGTGCCGGCCGCTTCCTCCCTTTCCTCTTCCGCTCTCCAGAAAACGACGCAACCATGAGCACCTTCTATCTCCTTTGTTTTGTCCTTGGCCTCGGGCTGAGCCTGCTTGCGGTCTTTACCGGTTTGGGCCGCGTGCATATTGGCCACCTTCACGTTGCCCCCGTCCACGCGCACAACCACGCCCGCGCCGGAGCCGCAAGCCAGCTTTCCGCGTTGAACGGCTTTACGCTTCCGGCCTTCCTTTGCTGGTTCGGCGGCGCGGGGTATCTGCTACATCAGTTCAGCGGTCTTCTCGGGCTGCTGGTTCTGCTGCTTGCCGGAGCTTCTGGCCTATTGGGCGCGGCGGTCATTTATACGCTGCTGTTCAAGTTTCTGCTTCCCCGCGAACGGGTCCTTCTGCCGGAAGACACGCGGATGGACGGGGTGATCGGCCGGGTTTCCGATGAGATACGCGCGGACGGCGGGATCGGCGAGATCTTGTTCTCGCAAACGGGAGCTCGTCGAAGCGCCGCAGCGCGGAGCGAATCCGGCCAGCCGATCGCGCGCGGCACGGAGGTGGTGGTGTTGCACTATGCGCGCGGCGTCGCTTCGGTCAGTCCTCTGGACAAGCTGGACGCTCAATAACTCTTCCTCAACGATCTCCCAACTCCGTACTTGAAAGTGAGCACCATGCAGAACTCCGTCGTGATCATCGTTGGCCTTGTCGTCCTGGCCACTCTCGCCCTGTTCGTCGCCCTGGCACGGATGTTCCGCAAAGCGGGTCCGAACCAGGCCATCATCGTCTACGGCTTCCGGACGCCGCGGGTTATCAAGTCGGGCGGCGCGGTCATCTTTCCCGTCGTCGAAACCTACCGTGAGCTGACGCTGGAGCTGATGAGCTTCGACGTGGCGCCGCAGCAGGACCTCTACACCAACCAAGGCGTCGCCGTGACCGTCGAAGCGGTGGCGCAGATCAAAGTGCGCTCGGACACCGAGTCGATCCTGACAGCCGCCGAGCAGTTTCTTTCGAAGTCGCCCGACCAGCGCGAGGGTCTGATCCGGCTGGTGATGGAAGGCCATCTGCGCGGCATTATCGGTCAGCTCACCGTCGAGCAGATCGTTAAGGAGCCGGAGATGGTTGCCGAGCGGATGCGCTCCACGTGTTTGGATGACATGTCGAAGATGGGGCTTGAGGTCGTCAGCTTCACCATTCGCGAGGTGCGCGACAAGAACGAGTACATCACTAACATGGGCCGCCCGGACGTGGCCCGCATCAAACGCGACGCCGAGATCGCCTCCGCCGAGGCGGAACGAGACACGGCAATTCGCCGGGCGAATGCCTTGCGTGAAGCCGCCATTGCCAAGTCGGCGTCCGACCAGGACCGCGTGATCGCCGAGACCGCGTCGCTCGGCAAGCAGGCGGAGGCGGAGCGCGATCTAGCCATTCAGAAGGCGCAGTATACCGAGCAGTCCCGCCGCCAGGAGGCGCAGGCGGACAAAGCCTACGAGTTGCAAACGAATGTCATGCAGCAGCAGGTGATCGCCGAGCAGGTGAAGGTCATCCTGATCGAGCGCGAGCAGCAGATCAAGGTGCAGCAAGCCGAGATCCTCCGCCACGAGGCCGAGCTGACGTCCACGATCCTCAAAGGCTCCGAGGTGGAGGCCCGGCGCATCCAGAACATCGCCGCCGCGGAGAAGGCCCGTATCACAATTGAGGCCGAAGGTCGCGCCGCCGCCGCCCGCGCGCAAGGCGAGGCGCAGGCCGCCATCACGCGTCTTCAGGGTGCCGCCGAAGCTGAGGTCATCTTCAGCAAAGGCGAAGCGGAGGCCAAAGCCATGAATGTGAAGGCAGAGGCTTATCAGGAGTGGACGCAGGCCGCCGTGGTCGACAAGCTGATCAGCAACATGGCCGAGGTGGTGCGCGCCATGGCCGAACCGCTGTCGAAGGTCGACAAGATCACCATCGTCTCCACGGGCGGCGATGAACAGACCGGCGTGAACAAGATTACGGGCGATATGACGAAGATCGCGGCCCAGGTACCGGCGTTGTTCGAAGCCTTGAGCGGCATGAAGCTCCAGGACCTGATGGCCAATGTCAAGCCGATGAAGCCGCGGGAACCTTGACGGCTCGAAATAGCCCTTCTTTCAACCCGCCTGACCGTAGTGTAGCGAAAGGACACCCCATGGCACTCCTCGAACGCGTCTCCCTCCTTCTGCGGGCGAACCTCAACGACCTTCTTGCCAAGGCGGAAGATCCTGAGAAACTTGCCCGCCAACTCGTCCTCGATATGGAGAACCAGCTTCTCCAGGTGAAGACGCAGGTGGCGATCGCCACCGCCGATCAATATGCGCTGCTTAAGAAGAAGAACGAGCAGGAGGAGTTGAAGGCCCAATGGCTGCACAAAGCCGAGCTGGCCGTGACCAAGCGGCAGGACGATCTGGCAAGATCGGCTCTGGAGCGCTCGCTCTCACACCAGACCATGGCTGAGGGGTTTGAGCGGCAGCACGCCGATCAGAGCGCGGAAGCGGACATGTTGCGGTCGACCTACACGCGGTTGCAGCAGAAGCTGGCGGAGACACAGGTTCAGGTGGAGTTATTGGCCGCGCAGCATCGTCGCAACCGCGCGGCGGGGAAGGCTGGCACTGCGCGTAGCCTGATGGCGGCGGGAGAGACGCAGAGCAAGCTGGCGCGGCTGAAGGCACGTGTCGAGGAAACCTCAATGCAACATCAATCGGCACAACGATGCTGGCGATGGCGTCTTCAGAGTCGCTCGAAGAACGGTTCGCAACCATCGAGAAAAATGAACGGATAGAGACTTTACTTCTGGAACTGAAAGCACAACAGCCGCTGCTCGCCGATCCGGCGGGTGAACACCCCTAAGCAGTCTTTCCCGTTCCGAGAAGCTCTACACATTTACCGCCATGCCTTCGACGCTTGAGAATCCGTCGAGCAGGGCTTCGGCGACGGTGGGGTGGGCGTGGACGGTGAACATCATCTCTTCGACGGTGGCTTCGAGTTCGATGGCGGTGACGGCCTCGGCGATGATCTCCGTGGCGTAGGGGCCGATGATGTGGACGCCGAGGATCTCGCCGTATTTGCTGTCGGCGACGACTTTGATAAAGCCGTCGTGCGCGTCAAGGATGGTGGCTTTGGAGTTGCCGACGAAGGGGAACTTACCGACTTTAACCTCCCAGCCCTTCTCTTTGGCCTGGGCTTCGGTGAAGCCGACGGAGGCGATCTGCGGGTCGGTGTAGGTGCAGCCGGGGATGCGGTTGCGGTGGACGGGCTTGGCGAATTTGCCAGCGAGTCTTGCGGCAACCACTAAGCCGCACATCGATCCGACGTGAGCGAGCTGCGGCAGGCCCGCGACGATGTCGCCGACAGCGTAGATGCCGGGTTCGGTGGTCTCCATCCACTCGTTGGTGAGAATGAAGCCGCGGTCCGGAGTGATGTTGACCTTATCGAGGCCGAGATCGTAGGTGCGGGGGGCGCGGCCTACGGCGATGAGCACCTTTTCGGCCTGCCGGATCTCCTGCTTGCCGGCGGAGGTGGTGAAGGAGACGAGCGCGCCGGTGTCGTTCTTCTCGATCTTTTCGACCTTTGCGCCGACGTGGACGTCGATGCCGCGCTTTTTGTAGAGGCGGAGGAGTTCCCTGGAGATCTCTTCGTCCTCGGCGTTGACGATGCGGGGCAGGGCTTCGAGGATGGTGACCTCCGCGCCGAAGCTCTGGAAGATGGAGGCGAACTCGACGCCGACCGCGCCCGAACCGATGACGACGAGCGACTTCGGCATCGCAGGAATTTTGAGGATCTCGATGTTGGTGAGGATGGTCTCGTCGGCGGTGTAGCCGGGGAGCATCCGGGCGTCGGAACCGGTGGCGAGCACGACCTTCCTGGCTTTGACGGTCTCGTCGGTGCCGTCGGCCCGCTTGACCTGGATGGAGTGGACGCCTTCGGATGCTGGACCGGTGAGGCGACCGTAGCCCTTGATAGCGACGATCTTGTTCTTCTTCATGAGGAAGTCGAGGCCCTTGGTGTGACGGGTGATGACGTCGTCCTTGCGGGCGAGCACGCCCTTCCAGTTGACGGTACGGGCCTCGACGCCTTCGATGCCGTAGCGGTCGGCGTGCTTGAGGTGGTCCCAGAGTTCGGCCGAGAAGAGCATCGCCTTGGTGGGAATGCAGCCCCAAAGGAGGCAGGTGCCACCGAGGCGCTCGTCGGCGTTGATCAGGGCGGCCTTCAGCCCGTGCTGCGAGGCGCGGATTGCGCATGTATACCCGGCGGGACCGCCGCCCAAGACCACCACATCGAAGATCGTATCCGCCAAAAGTTGCTCCATCATGCTTTAGATAAGCGCAACCTCAATTTTACGCCCGCTCGTGCTGCGGAACGACGATACTGTTCCTATGGCGACCGCTACCCTCATTTCTATCGGCGAGTACCTCAATTCGAACTATCGACCAGACCGCGACTATATCGACGGCGAACTCAGGGAGAGGAATATGGGCGAACAGCCGCACTCGCATTTGCAGAACATCATTGGAGCGATCTTCCGCGAGAACCGCAAGCAGTGGAAGGTGCGAGCGTTGACCGAGCAGCGGGTGCAGACCTCGGCCACCCACTATCGCATCGCCGATGTGTGCGTCGTGCGCAGCTCCGATCCGTTCGACGGGATTGTGCGGGTGCCGCCGCTGCTTTGCATCGAGATTTTGTCCAAAGGCGACACGCTTTCCGATACGCAGGAGCGGGTGGATGATTACGAAGCCATGGGTGTCGAGCATGTCTGGGTGATCGATCCCTGGAAGCGACATGGGTACTTTGCTTCGTCGCGCGGGTTCACCCAGCCGGAGGACGGCATGCTTTCGGTGAGGGGAAGCGCAATTCAAATTGCGCTGGAAGATATATTTG
The DNA here is from genome assembly GCA_965215415.1 of Acidobacteriaceae bacterium. Lineage (GTDB taxonomy): Bacteria > Acidobacteriota > Terriglobia > Terriglobales > Acidobacteriaceae > Edaphobacter. Next base: position 682,315 of record CBDCDQ010000009.1, read on the forward strand.
CCGAAATGGACGAAGATAAGGCGAAAGTAGAATGATTAAGCTTGACGTATCGACGATAATTATCTTCATGGTCAACAATGTTGAAAAGCTGACACGTTCCGTCCGTGAAGGCTTTGAGAAAAGGGAGCCGGCAACGCGAGACTCGTCGGCGGTGATTGCGGCGCAACGTGTCCGGCAACAGCTTCATCAGACTGGCAAAGCGATCTTTGTCGACGATAAAGGGAACCGTTTTTTGATCGAGCGCAGACCGGCCTAGCGCATGAGCGCTTTAGTTGCGGGTTTTTTGCTGATCGGCTATCTGCTGGCTCCGGGCGTGATATACCGTCTGGCATTTTCTTTCTTTATCCCTTCCAAACGCTTTCAGCGCAACCGGACCGAAGAGATCGTTTTTTCCGTCCTGGTTACTCTCGTACCCTTTCTACTTACCTGGATTCTGTTGCATACGCTTCTTGGCCAGGTAGGCCATCTTAGCGTCGGCGGGTCGAAGGACGCCGCTTACCATCTCATCGTCAAATCGCTTTTGCCTGGGCCGGACCTCGATAAAACACCGCTCGCGGACGCCTACCTGCGGGGATTTCTGGAGCAGGCACGGTTCCTGGGTCTGCTGTGGCTGCTGTGCGGGTTAGAGGGTTGGCTGGCGGGCCGGATGGTATCCGCATATGGGGACTATCCGGACGATTCGCGGCGCAAGCGGTTTTGCGACAAGTTCCTGCTGACGTATGTCTCCGAATGGGAGATCCTGTTTACCTCTCTTGCGCTGCCGGGCAAGGAGGCGGACGTGGTGATCGAGGTGGACGCGTTGTCCACGATGGACGTGCTGTACCGGGGGAAGCTGGACGACTGGTTTCTGGACTTGAACGGTAATCTCGAGGGAATTTTTCTGAAGGACGCGTTCCGTTTCCGCAAAGAAGATTTGGACCGGGACCGGGCGAAGGGAATTTACAAGCAGGGGGACGCGTATTGGCGGCCAATTCCCGGAGCCAAGCTTTATTTGGTGGCGAGCACGCTGGCGAACTACAACATCCGTTACACGCATCCCGAGCCAAAGCCGAGTTTGGACGAGGTTCGCGGAAAGCTGATGGACGAGAACGTGTCAATCACCTCCTTGCCGCCTGAAGAAGCCTCGTATGGGGCGGAGTGACCGGAGTACCGTGAGCCGGATAGCGGAACGTCGATGTGCAGGCCGCACTTTCAAGCCATTACGCCGGGTCACCTAGAGGAAGGTTACCGTTGCGGTAACTGGAAGTAATCGGCAGGGTGCGCGAAGTTACCGCATCCGCCGCGGGTTGGGGTAGTTGCAAAGCTGGATCGATGGCTGAAATGTGGGCGCGCGCTGCTAGTTTCGATCTTGTAGCAAGCAGTCAACTTCCCATCACGAGGCCACATCGATGAAGCTCAACATCCTCTCCGCAGTAGCTGCCCTTACTCTCGCCGCCGCCACCTCCACCTTCGCTCACGCCGATACGATCACCGGTACCATCGGCCTCGGCGGCGATGGCACGTACAACATGTCGACTGGCCAGTTCACGGCGACCGTGGAAAGCGACCACAGTGCCGATGCTTACGTGAATGCCAGCGACGCCAACAAGGCAGATTCACTCTCGAACTTTACGAAGTTCAACGCCGCGAGCTTTCAGGACTTCAACACGAGCAACCTCGGCAAGGGCGCGACGGTCTTTACCACAACGGAAAATGGCCAGACGCTGAGCTTTATGTTGACCGGTGTGACGAGCAGCGGAGCGAATGCGGCGGGCCCGGGCTTTGCGGGCTTCGGCATTCTGTCGGAGACGGGTTACGACGACACGGCAGCGAGCTTCACCTTGAACACGAACGCGAACGCGGGCACGGTGGTGACCTTCAATACGACGGCCGCTCCGACTCCTGAGCCTTCTTCACTGATGCTGCTGGGCACGGGTGTACTGGGCGCGGCGGGCATGGTGCGGCGCCGGTTCAGCAAGTAACTCGATGGTGGCTTGCACGATGGATGGTTGCGGGGAGCACACGATGCTCCCCGCGCCTTGTTTAAGGCAGGATTTGCTCTGATGCCCCGTGGTGGAACACCGCCGCACGAGAGCCTGGGGTGACCACAGAGAAAGTCAGAGCACGCGGGCGGCTTCTTTGGCGAAGTAGGTGACGATGAAGTCGGCTCCGGCGCGGCGGATGCCAAGAAGGGATTCCAGCATGGCACGTTGCGGCTCCAGCCATCCTCGCGCGAAGGCGGCCTGGAGCATCGCGTACTCGCCCGAGACCTGATAGGCGCCAAGGGGCAGACCGTAGCGCTGCCGGGCCTCCCAGATGACGTCGAGGAAGGGCATGGCGGGCTTCATCAGCAGCATATCGGCACCCTCGGCGATATCCTGGTCGATCTCGCGCATGGCTTCGCGGCGGTTTGCGCCGTCCATCTGGTACCCGCGGCGGTCGCCGAACTGGGGCGCGGAGCCGGCGGCTTCGCGAAAAGGGCCATAGAAGGCCGACGCGAACTTGGACGCGTAGCTGAGGATGGGCGTGTCGTGCTTGCCGACGGCGTCGAGCGCGGCGCGAATGGCTTCGACGCGACCGTCCATCATGTCGGAGGGCGCGACGATGTCGGCCCCGGCAACGGCGAGGGAGGCGGCTGTCTTGGCGAGCAGAGCGACGGAGCTGTCGTTTTCTACCGTGAAGTGTTCGCCATCACGCACGATCAGGCCGCAGTGGCCGTGCGCGGTGTATTCGCACAGGCAGACGTCGGCGATGGTGACGAGGGAGTCCAGGGCGCGGTTGGACTTGAGGGCGCGGAGGGCAGTCTGGACGATGCCATCCGCGGCCCATGCGCCGGAGCCGGTTTCATCTTTCTCAGGTGGCAGGCCGAAGAGGAGCAGGCCGCCGAGACCGAGGCTGGCGCACTCCTCCGCTTCCTTGATCGCTTCATCCAAAGACAGGTTGAAGACGCCGGGCATAGAGCCGATCTCGCGGCGAACGCCTTCCCCGGGACAGATAAACAGCGGGTAGACCAATGCGTTGGGATGGAGGTGCGTTTCGCGGACGAGCGAACGAAGGGCCTCGGTGCGGCGCAGGCGGCGCAGGCGCGTGACTGGGAAGTGCATAGGGTTAGTTTATGCGCTGTAGAGAGCGGCTTCGAAGCGCGCGAGAGCCGATTCGTTCCAGGCATGAGTGCCCTTGCGCCAGCGGTCCCCCTCTGCCTCCATGAAATTGGGGAAGTTCATCCGGCAGGACCCGGTCCGGGCTTCGAAATCGAAGAGGGCCTGAGGTGTGCCATCGAGGTAGAGCGCGGCCTGGAGTCCATTGAGCGACCATTCGATGCTGGCGATCCGCTGCGGTTCAGGACGCTCCAGCTCGGCGTCGCTCTTGGCGAGTGCCTCGACGTTGTAGATGAGCATGGCGTCGAGGATGCTGTTCTCGAAGACCTCCTGCGAACGGTCACACGCATAGAAGTATCCGGCGATGCCTTCGTCTTCGAAGACTACGGTCCACGGAATGGTGGGCGAGTTCGATGACAGGAAAGCGCGGCCGGGCAGGAACGAGAGCGACTGCATAAACCTAACGATACACGCGGTACACTCGAAAAGGCTCGATGGTACGGGGCCGCAGCACGAGGCGACGCACGCAGCCCATGAAGCTTCCCCGCATCCAGATTGGCCCGCCGCAGCGTCTCGCCGCCGTGCTGTTGCTGATCTTCATCGGCGAGTGCCTTGCCGTGATAAGCAACCAGCAGCTGACGCAACAGGATTACCGTTATGCTCGCTGCGGACGCGAAATGTGGGAGCGGCCTTCGCCGCTGGCCGGCTACTACACGACGTGCGGAAACCTGAGCGGGGACGGCACTTTTGCGTACAGGCTGGCGGGTTTTCCGCTGACGGCGCAACGCGTGCTGCTGCTGGCCACCGACAAGCTCCGCCCGCCGGAGAACCGCGTCTATGCAGAGGGTGCGCTGAATGGCTCCACGTGGGAGGCGCGGCATGAGTTGTGGAGCGTGAAGTATCTCCTGCACCTCCCGTTCGTCTTTTTTGCAGCCTGGCTGGGCGGAGGGCTCTGGTGGGTGGCACGGCGGCTGTATGGCAATGCTGGCGGTTTCTTTGCGCTGGGACTTTACTGCTTTTGTCCGGCTGTGGTCCGTTATGCCGTCGTGCCGAACAATGAAGTGCTCGCCATGTGGGGCGTGTACGGTCTGGTGTACACCGCTATCGGGGTCGCCCATGCCATGCAGGGACCCCGCCGCAAGTGGAAGCCCCGCATCGCGCTGCTGATGATGGCGCTGGGGTTGACGGCTGCGGCGCATCTGGTGGCGGCGATCGTCGGATTCACGGCGGCAGTCCTGTTTATGTTCTACGTGGCAGAGCGGCGGCGAAGTGCGGTGATCCAGATTCCGGTTTTTGCCATGCTGGGCGCGCTGGTGATCGTATTTGCGTTCTACGGGTTCCGGCTTGCTCCATTTACCTACGTGTTTACCGGCGGCGCGGGGAGGTTCTGGTTTTCGCTTCGTGGCGCGTTGGGCTTTGTGCGCGATTTCGGCAACTGGCCGATTCTGATCGCAGCATTTTTGGCGCTGGTGCTTTATGCAGGGGTGCGCCGAAGCCGGTATTTTGGCAATACCACGCCTTTGCTGATGGTGCTTCTTCTTGCTCCGCTCGCCGGTACCCAGGTGACTACGATGCCGTGGCTCTGGGCGCTGCCATTCTTGTTTACATTTATTGGAGGGACGTTTGCGGATGCCATCGAAACCCGCCAGCGGAAGTTGTTCCTCATCGTCACGGGTTCGGTGCTGGCCGTGCAAGCGTTTGTGTGCTTGTCGCTGCTTCCGTCGCTGGGAAGTCTGTGAAGCCTCCGGGTTAGCAACAGATAGCGCAGTCTATATATAGATACAGAAGGAACAGCTCGCCATGAAGAAGCGCCTCTCCAATTTCGTCCCTGTGCTTTGCACGTTTGCGCTGCTGCTGCTTCCAGGCTGTCGCACGGCGAACAAGCCTGCATCTGCCAGCGATGCTCCAACCCATGCCTCCGAGATGCAGCCTCTGGTTGCGGCGAAGACGATGGATGGGCTTCGCTGGCCTGACTTTTCCGATATCCAGCCCGACGTGCAGCGGTTTTATGAAAGCCGAAACTATGCGCTGGCGTGGTCCAAAGACGGCAAGCCGACGACGGCAGCGCGTGGCTTTGTGGAGGCAATTCAAAACGCCGCGCTCAAAGGACTCGCGCCGGAGGACTACGATGCGCGGTTGCTGGCGCAGCGGATCGGGCAGCTCCGGTCGGCACAGGACGCGGCTCAGTTCGACGCCGCGATGACCGTAGATGCGACGCGCTTCGTCTCCGACCTGCACATGGGACGGATCAATCCGCAACATTTCTCATTCGACATCAAAGCGGAGCAGAAAAAGCTCGACTGGGCGGACTTCCTGGCGAACAAGGCGATCGATTCCACCGACGTGTCCCGGCTGATCGCGACACTCGAGCCGGACTCAGAGATTTACCGCGATACGGAAAAGGGGCTGGCGCACTACCTTGATCTCGCGAAGCAGCAGACCGACACGGCGCCTCTGCCCCCGGTGGCCAAGCCGGTCGTCAGCGGACAAAGCTACGCGGGTGTCGCACAGCTCTGGAAGCGGTTGCAGCTCGAGGGCGACGCGCCTGCGGGAGAGGCCCCTGCGACGTACGATGATGGGGTAGCGGGGGCGGTGAAGAACTACCAGCGGAGGCATGGACTGGGCGACGACGGCAAGCTGACGCCAGCAACGGTGAAATCGCTCGATGTGCCGCTATCCGAGCGTGTGGTGCAGCTGCAGAACTCACTGGAACGCTGGCGAACGCTGCCCGACTCGCACGTCAACCCGCGCATCCTCGTCAACCTGGCGGAGTTCATGCTGCACGCCTATGACGACCAGCATCATCTTCAGTTCAGCATGAAGGTCGTGGATGGCAAAGTGGCAGGAGAGCACCAGACGCCCGTCTTCACCCAAACGATGAAGTACCTGATCTTCCGGCCCTATTGGAATGTGCCGGTGGATATCGCCAAGAAGGAGCTGGTGCCGCACATGAACGCGAGCCCCGGGTACCTGGAGGCGAAGAACTACGAAGTGATTACCAATCAAGGCGTTGTGCAGACGGCCTATGACGCCAACGAGGTAGCACATGGCCGCGTGATGGTGCGAGAGAAGCCCGGGCCGCGCAACTCGCTCGGGCTGGTCAAGTTCATGTTTCCGAACGAGTACGACATCTATCTTCACTCCACGCCCGAAGTACACCTGTTTCAACGAACGGTGCGGGACTTCAGCCATGGCTGCGTGCGGGTGCAGGAGCCGGACAAGCTGGCCGCCTGGGTGCTTCAAGGACAGGACGATTGGACGCTTGAGAAGGTCCAGCAGGCGATGAACAATGGCGAAGACAACAAGCAGATCAACCTGAAGAAGCAGCTGCCAGTGGTGATCTTCTATCTGACCGCGATGCCCGGTGACGATGGGCAGATGCGCTTCTTCGACGACGTGTACGGGTACGACGGCAATCTTGAAGAGCTGCTGAAGAAGGGGATGCCCTATCCGAAGGAGCCGGTGAAGATCAACCCGAAGACCGCGCCGGGCGATACGGTCTAGCGTTGGCGGCGCTCGATCCCGGGGTGTTCCGGCGCAAGCTGATGGACTGGTACCGGCTTCATGCGCGGGTACTGCCGTGGCGGGGCATCGACGATCCGTACCGCACGTGGGTGTCGGAGATCATGCTGCAGCAGACCCGTGTGGCCGCAGTGATCAAGCATTACCGTGTGTTTCTGGAGCGGTTTCCAACCCTCGGCGCGTTGGCGGCTGCCTCTGAAGCAGAGGTGCTGGCAGCCTGGTCAGGGCTGGGATACTACCGGCGGGCGCGGATGCTGCACCGCGGGGCGCAGTTCGTAATGGCAGAGTGGAGCGGCGTCATCTCCGGGACGGCGGAGGCATTGCGGAAGCTGCCGGGAGTGGGGGAGTATACGTCGGCGGCGATCGCCAGCATTGCCTTCGGCGAAAGCGTGGCGGTAGTCGACGGCAATGTCGAGCGGGTGATGCTGCGGCTCGCCGGACGGCCCGAAAACGCGACCGCCGCTGGACGGGCGTGGGTGCGCCAGCAAGCGGCCGAACTGGTACCCGCAGCGAGCCGAACCGGCAATGCTCCAGGGGATCACAACCAGGCCATGATGGAGCTGGGCGCGACGATCTGCCTGCCGCGCCGGCCGCTCTGCCTCAGCTGCCCGGTGTACACGCTTTGTGCCACGCGGGCAGAACACAAGACCCTTCAGCGTGCCAAGGCGCAGAGCAGGCCTGCGGCGTATCTGCTGCACGTGGATGAGGGAGGCGTGCTGCTCGAACGGCGCTCTCTTGAAGCGAGCCTGATGGCCGGGATGTATGAGCTTCCGTCGCTGCCGGTGGATGCAGGGGGAGGCCGCGGCCCTGTTCTGCGGCTGCGGCACTCGATTACCAACACGGTCTATGCAGTTGCGATCTATGGGGCGGAGGATGGTAGTCTCTGCAGCGAGGTTGCGGCGCGGCAAGAACGTCTTTCCGTGATCTCGCTTGCGACGGTTGCAACCCTGCCGCTGACGGGACTGGCGCGCAAGGTGCTCCGCCGCCTCAAGCTGATGGGTTAGCTCTTCGGCACTACCCCGGTCGCCTTCTCCTGGTCCTGCAAGGCTCTGTCCTGGTCCTTCTTCGCCCTGGCCTGCGACTTGGCTGCTTTGGCGTTTGCGTTGGCGGCCCTCTCCTGCTGCTTCTGCGCCTTCTTCTGCGCCTTCAGTTCGTCCCTGGTGACGGGTGTGCCGGTGTTGTTGTTCAGCGTGGTCTCGGAGACCGGGGAAGGCGATGTGGGCGTTGTCTGCTGGGCGCGCGCAGCGGATAGCGGCAGCAGGCAGCAAAAAGCGGCAAGGGCAAATCTGGCTTGAATCTTCATGAAGAGTTCTCCTGGCGGTCCGTCCTGCAACCATCCTCGTGTTGGATGAGGATGCAGCGAAAAAGATAGCCCGCCATCCGCAACGGCTCTTTCGCGCACGAGCAGCATCCAATGCTTGCAGGAAGAAACCACGGGAGACGACACATGAATCGCAGCGCAAGCGCAATCTGGCATGGTGGTTTGAGGGATGGTAAAGGGACGGTCACGACGGAGACAGGTGCCCTGAAGGATTTGCAGTACAGCTTTGGATCGCGCTTTGAAAGTGGCACGGGAACGAACCCGGAAGAGCTATTGGGCGCGGCTCATGCGGGATGCTACTCGATGGCCTTGAGCGCCCAGTTTACCGAGGCCGGTCTGAAGCCGGAGACGATCGAGACGACCGCTCTTGTGACGCTCGAGATGCTGAAGGATGGCGGACCGACCATCACCAAAATTCACCTGACGACGAAGGTGTCGGCTCCTGGCGTCGAGAAGGCCAGGTTTGAGGAACTGGCCAACGCCGCCAAGGCAGGCTGCCCCCTGTCGAAGGTGTTGAAGGCGGCAGAGATTACGCTGGATGCCACGCTGGCGTAGGGGAAAAGGGTGGAAGAGGCAGAAACCTAGTGCGCGTGGCTATGGCCGTGGTGATGGTGATGGCCATGCGCTTCGGTGGCGTCGATGGGGGGCGGTGCACTGCAGCCGTGCATCGTTTCGCAGCCTGTGGTCTCAAACTGGATGGTCGTGTGGTGGATGGCGAAGCGATCGCGCAGGGCGGCGTTGATCCCTGTGAGGATAGGCCCGCACTCGGAGATGGGCATCTCCGCAATCTGGATGTGACTGGCCAGCGCGTGGGAGGATGACCCGAGGCTCCAGACATGGAGGTCGTGGACGTTGAGCACCCCGGCTACGCCCTGCATGGCCGAGCGGATCTCGTTCAAGCGCATCGCTTTAGGAGTGCCTTCAAGGAGGATGTGCAGCGTCTCGCGGACGATGGCGGAGGAGCTGTAGAGGATCATCCCGGCGATCAGGATCGAGAGCAGCGGATCGATCCACGTAAGGCCGGTAAACAGGATGCCTGCGCCGCCTGCGATTACCCCGGCCGTTGAAAGGGTGTCCCCCAGCATATGGAGGAAGACGCTGCGGATGTTGACGTCGCCGGAGAACTTCCAGAGCAGGCTGGCGATAGCTCCGTTCATGACGACCCCGGCTGCGGCGACCATCATCATCAGGCGGGGCTGCACAGCTACTGGTGCGGTCAAGCGATGGAGAGCAGAGACGACGATCCAGACTGAGAGAACGATCAGCGTCAGCGCGTTGACGAAGGCTGCGAGCACCCCGGCGCGCTGGTAGCCAAAGGTCTTCTCCTCGGTGGGCGGGCGCGACTGGAAGTAGACCGCCACAAACGAGAGGAGGATGGCCAGGAGATCACTGACGTTATGCCCCGCCTCCGAGATCAAGGCGAGCGAGTGGGCCCGCATGCCAAAGTAAAACGTAGCGACAACGTAGAGGAGGGTCGCCGCCATGGAGCACTGCAGAACGCGCTGCATGGTACGGTTCGGGCTGGCGACCATGTGCATGCGTTCAGTGTAGTCTTCCGGGGCGGGGTACCTCAACGCCGGGCAGGCGCGAGATTGCGTCACGTCGGAACGGGGAGCCGTGGGGAGTTCAGGCAGCGGGCACGCCGGTGACGCTGGTTCCGGTTTGGAAGATTTATTGGAAGCCAGCCGGTCTTTCGGCGGCGACGTTGAAGGCACGCTCCAGCGCAAGACCCACCTGACCCAACGTGCCCTCATCGAAGAGGCGGCCGATGAGGGTGACGCCATGGGGAACACGACGGGGCGGAGAGAACTTCGGCAGCGGGTGCGCGGGATCGGGTGCCCAGTCGCTGCGGGCCTCGGCCACCTCGACAAAGCCCGCGCGGAGGGTCAGTGACGGGTGCCCGGTGAAGTTGGTGAGGGTCAGCATCTCGTCGCGCAGGGACGGAACGAGAAGGAGGTCGACCGAAGCCATGACGCGCGCCATCTCCAGGGCGACCTTGCGGCGAAAGCGATCGGCCTGCACGAAGTCCACGGCGGAAAGGAAACGGGCCTGCCGGAAAGAGTTGGGCCAGGCGTCGGACACCTGCATCTTGAGCTGGTCGACTTTGTGCGAGAGGGTAAGCTCTTCAAAGGCTGCTGCCGCCTCGGCGAAGAGGATGAGGTCGAGCGAATCGTAGGGCCAATCCGGGAGAGAGACTTCAACGGGGGTCATGCCCAGCCGGGCGATGGTTGCAAGTGCTGCGCGGTCGACCTCGGTGGCTGGCGCTTCCTTCATCCATTGCGGAAAGTAGCCGACGCGAAGGCCGGTGACGGGCGCGGAGGCCTCGAAGTCGAGCCTGGTGGGAACGCTCGACACGTCCCCGGCGTCTGTGGCCGAGATGGCCTGGAGGACGAGGAGCGTGTCTTCCACGGAGCGTGCCATGGGGCCGAGCTTGTCGAGCGACCAGCAGAGGGTCATGGCGCCGGTGCGCGGCACGCAGCCATAGGTGGGCCGCAGGCCGGTGACGCCGCAGCGCATGGACGGGCTGACGATGCTGCCGCCGGTCTCCGAGCCGATGGAAAAGGCTACAAGTCCGGAGGCGGTGGCGGAGCCGGGACCGGCGCTTGATCCCGAAGACCCTTCTTCGAGCAGCCAGGGGTTCATGGTCTGGCCGCCGAACCAGATGTCGTTGAGCGCCAGGGCACCCATGCTGAGCTTCGCGATCAGCACCGCCCCGGCAGCATCGAGCAGCTTGACGACAGCCGCATCGGCTGCAGGGACGCGGTCGCGAAAGGGCTCTGCGCCGTACGTGGTCGGGATGCCGGCGGTATCGAGCAGGTCCTTCGCTCCCCAGGGAATGCCATGGAGCGGGCCGCGATAGTGTCCGGTGGCGATCTCTGCGTCGGCTTTACGGGCCTGCACGAGAGCGTGGTCGCGCACAGGTGTGATGACGCAGCATAGTGTCGGATTGAAGCGGGCGATGCGGTCGAGATAAAGGAGTGTCAGGCGTTCGGAGGTGATCTGGCGCGTCTCGATCCAGCGCGAAAGCTGCGCGACGGGCGCGAACGCGATCTCCGCATCATCTTTGGGCAGAGACGTGGCCAAGGCGGCGGAGCGCACGAAACGATTCTGCGAGGGACCGGGGTGGGTGCCGGGAAGCGCCGAGCCCCACCGCGACCACGGGGCGAGGGAGTCTTCAAGAACGACCTTGCGCGGGCCAGTACGCCGTTCGTAGAGCGGAGCCATGGAGACACGCCAGTTGCCGGCTGCCTGGGCGCGGTCGGCCCCCGTGAGATCGACTTGAACGATCTTCCCGGCTTCGGCGAAGCTGCTAGGGGTTACCGCTGGACCGGCGGCGGGCGCGGTGCCAAAGGCGGGCGGGGCCCCGGGCGTTGGCGGTTCGGCTGCTTGCGGTTCGGCTGCAAGCGGAACCAATGCAGATGCAGCTACAGCGAAGGAGCCGCGCGCGAGAAAGCTCCGGCGGGACGAAGGGTGCTGATGGTCCATGGGTGCATTTTAGTGCCTTATCTGGTATCAGGCGTGCCTACTCAGGGGAGCAGGCACGCCTAAGGGAGGACCAGCCTGAGCACGCTGAGGGAACACACCGCACATGCTCGAAGAAGAGTCGGAGCAGAGCACAACTTTTATCTAACTTTCACGTTTCTACGAGTACACCGCGACTGACACCGTTCAAACCTTTTGCACGATGCCTCGGATTGTTCCTCGCCCGCAATGCAGCCAGGAGGGAGATCCACTCTCATGTCCAAGCCGCTCCCGCCGAAGGCGGGGTACGTGCATTCCCTGGACGGTATCCGTTTCTTCGCCGTCTTCATGGTTCTGCTGAAGCACGTCGGGCTGGGGGCCTCATCGGCGTTTGCACCCTTGCAGGTTGTCGGCACGATGACGAAGGCAGGGAGCGGCGTACCGTTGTTCTTCGTTGTATCGGGCTACCTGATCACCAGCATCCTTTACGAGACCGGGGATGTGCCGAACCGCTACCGGAACTTTCTCGCGCGCCGTTCCTTACGCATCTTTCCTTTGTACTTCGGATATCTGGCTTTGGCGGCGTTGGTGACGGCAATTTGGGCCGGTCATCCGGTACATCGCCTTTGGATCTTTCTGCTGTACCTTCAGAACACTCTTCCTTACCTCGCCTCTATCACGCAGTCCAGCCTGCCTCTTTATCATCTGTGGACATTGGGGGTGCAGGAGCAGTTTTACCTTGTCTGGCCGGTTGCGATCTGGATGTGCCGCAGCTGGCAGGGGGTAAAGAAACTCTGCTGGGCGGTTGTGGTGCTTTCGCTGGTCGTTCGCATCTATGTGGTTTTCCACTACAACGCCGTTCTGGCGGAGCAGCTGATGCCTTGCCGTGCGGGCGAGATGGCGTTCGGCGGCCTGTTTGCGATGGAGGCCTACGGGCGGTCCTGGCTCAGTGCGGCCGGTCCACGGCTCTTGTGGTTCTTCAGTCTTCTTTGCGCCGGAATGATTCTGTTGCGGATGGACGAACACCCGGTTGGCATGATGCTGCTGCACGAGGCAATCGCCCTGTTCGCCACGGCGTTACTCGCGTCCGCGCTCAACCCGCACACTCTTGCGGCGCGGCTGCTGGGAACGCCTTTCCTGGCGGAGATCGGCAGAAAATACTCTTATGGCCTTTTCGTCTTTCATCCCCCGATGATCGTCGTCACGGATCGCGTGTTGCATCTGCGCCCTCACCATGTTCTCGACGGCATGGTGCGGGTTGTGGTCACGGTGACGACAAGCGTGTTGCTGGCGAAGCTGTCGTATACCTTCTTCGAGCGACACTTTCTCCATATGAAGCGGCTCTTTCCGGCTGAGCGCAAGCGGCATATCGTTCCTCGTGGGTTAGAGCCGCTCAGCGACGTTCAAACGGTGCATTCGCAGGAGAAGGGCGGTTTGAAAAGAGCAAGTTGAGGAAGCCGCTTCGTCGACTTCCACATCACGGTAAACGGAGGATGAAAGCGTCGCTCCGGCAGGATGCGCGCCAACGCAGCTGGATCGTCGCCAGTATCGTGGGAAGTGAGCCGTATGGATCTCTGGAGGTGTATCGATGAGCTCCGCAAGCACTGCTTTCTTTGAGCCTGAAGTGACGGACGATCCGATCGCGCTGTACCGGCGCTGGTTCGACGAAGCGTCTGCAACTGAGCTGAACGACCCCAATGCCGTAGCCCTGGCGACGTCGACCGCAGGAGGGTACCCTTCTGTCCGCATGGTGCTGATGAAGCGGCTGGATGAGCGCGGCTTCGCGTTCTATACCAATATCGAGAGCCAGAAAGGCCGCGAGCTGCTTGAAAATCCACGTGCCGCGCTGCTCTTTTACTGGAAGTCGAAGCGGCGGCAAATCCGCATCGAGGGTGCGGTGACGGAGCTCTCGGTGGAAGATACGGAAGCTTATTTCCATAGCCGGTCACACAAGAGCCAGATCAGCGCGGCGTCGTCGCAGCAAAGCCGTCCGGTGGCGAGCCGGGAGGAGCTGGAGGCGCGGGCGCGAGCGGTGGCCGAGCAGTACCCGGACGTCGTGCCGCTGCCGGAGTACTGGCGTGGGTTTGTGGTCAGCCCGGAGCGGATGGAGTTCTGGGAGGATGGCGAGCACCGGCTGCATAACCGCGTCGTGTTTACGCGCGAAAGCAGCGGGTGGTCCAAGATGCGGCTCTACCCGTAGCAAGCAGGCGAGCAGGCGCAACGGCGATGCCCAGGGCACCCCCAGGAAAAAGCCGATGTAGAGCCAGACGTAAACTAAAGCGATGGAAGTTCTGTATGGCCTGCACCCGGTGGAGGAGGCGATCCGCTCCGGGGCCCGGGCGTTGGATCATGTGAGTGTAGCGCGAGACCGCCGCGACGAAAAGCTGGAGCGCGTGGTGGATCTATGCCGTGCGGCGGGTATCCGGGTGACACAGGAGTCGCGCGAGACGTTATCGCGCCTTGCCAGGACGGAGATGCACCAGGGTGTGCTGGCAGTGGTGCGGGAGCGGAAGTTTCTGGCGGTGGAAGACCTGCTGGCGGGTGAGAAGGAGGGGCACCGTTTCTTTCTCGCACTGGATGGCGTGGAAGACCCGCACAACCTCGGGGCGCTGCTGCGGACGGCGGAGGGCGCAGGTGTGGACGGCGTTATTTTGCCGGAGCGGCGATCGGCCCCGGTGACAGGGACGGTGGCCAAAACTTCGGCAGGGGCGTCGGAGCATGTGCGGATTGCGCGCGTGACGAATCTGGTGCGCTCACTCGAGCAGCTCAAGAAGAGCCATATCTGGGTGCTGGGTCTGGACGAGCGGGGCAGCCCGGACTATACGGACTTCGACTTCAAGACGGACTGCGTGCTGGTGCTGGGGCGCGAAGGAGCGGGGCTGCACGATCTGGTCAAGAAGACCTGCGACCATCTTCTGCGCATTCCGATGGCAGGCATGGTGTCGTCGCTGAACGTGTCGGTTGCGGGCGCTGTGGTGATGTATGAAGCCATGCGGCAGCGGCGGCTGCCTCTGGTGATTCCGGCTGCTCCTGCAATGCCGAAGAAGCGCAAGGGGCTGGGCTCTTGAGGCTGGTGGTGCTTGCGTTGCTAGCAGGGCTGCTCCATGCGCAGGAGGCTCTGCCGCCTCCCGGTGGAACGGTCGTTTTCTCGACCGGAAAGGGTGCTCCCTCGGCCTTGCCGCCGCAGACGGAGATGGCGCACGCACTCACTGCGGCGGAGCAAACGGCGTGGACTTTTACCGCTTACGATCTGGAGGTACATCTTGCCCCGGTGCGTGGGGAGATGACGGTGCGTGCGCACGTAACGATGCGGAACGATGGTGCTTCGCCGCTCGGGTTTGTTCCCCTGCAGGTGTCGTCATCGCTGCGTTGGGAGACGGTGTCGGGCGCAGCAGTGAAGGGTTTCGGGCAGCACGGGGTGGACACAGACGCCGACCATACGGGACGGATGAACGAAGCGGTGGTCATGCTTGCCGCACCCGTTGTGCCTGGCGCGAGCGTAGAGTTGATCGCGTTCTATACGGGTAAGGTCGACGCGTCGGCAAACCGGTTGGAGCGGATCGGCGCGCCCCTGAGCGAGGCTGCCGCAGCGGACTGGGACGGTATCGCTCCGGAGCTGACAGCGTTGCGGGGGTTCGGAAACGTCCTGTGGTATCCGGTGGCTGCGCAGCCGGTGTTTCTGGGGGATGGAGCAAAGCTCTTCCAGGCAGTGGGGAGTACCCGTTTACGCCAGGCCAGAGCGACGATCCGGCTGCGCCTGGCGGTGGAGTACAGGGGCGACCCGCCGGACGCGGCGATCTTCTGCGGACGGCGCGAGGCGCTCAAAGCCGTCAGCGAAGATCCGGACCTGCCGGTGGCCGAGGCGATGGGTGTAGCGACGGCGGAGTTTGAAGTGCAGCCGCTGGGCTTCAGGTCGCCGAGCCTGTTTGTGACCGACCATGCCCCGACGGTGACGGACGACACGCTGATCGCGGCGGTGACCGATCGCTACGACACGGTGCCCTCGTTTGCGGCGGCGGCCGGGCTGGTCAAGCCCCTGCTGGTGTCCTGGCTGGGCGAGGCCCCTTTGGCTCAGTTGCAGATCATCGATCATCGGGGGCAGCCTTTTGAAGAGAACGCACTGCTCGTGCTGCCGATGCGAGCTGTGCCTCCAGCGACGCTGGCCCCGACGCTCGTCCACAGTCTGGCGCACGTGTGGTTCCGGTCGGCTCGACCCTGGCTCGATCAAGGGGTGCCGCAGCTGCTGTCTTCGTTATGGCTGGAGCAGACCAGGGGACGGCAGGCGGCGATCGACTCGCTCCAGGAGGGGGCTCACGCGCTGACGCTGGCCGAAACGGAGGTCACGAGAGAGAGCGGGCAGGCTCTGGCTCCGCTCGAGAAGGCTCAGGCGGCGGCGAGCGAGGACGTGTTTAATCGCACCAAGGCGGCTGCAGTGCTGTGGATGCTGCGGTCCATTGCCGGTGAAGATGCGCTGAAGCAGTCGCTGCGGGGGTACAGAGCGGCCCATGACGGCGATCCGATGGCCTTTGAACATCTGGTCGAGCAGGCCTCGCATCAGGATCTGCGCTGGTTCTTCGACGATTGGGTGTACCGCGACCGGGGGTTGCCGGACCTGACGATTGCCAGCGTGACGCCCCGCGAGCTGCCCGCCGTTGGGGGCAGAGCGGCCGGGTGGCTGGTTGCCGTCGAGGTGCGGAACGATGGCAAGGCGGTCGCCGAAGTGCCCGTGACGGTGCGGTCGGGCACCTTGACGGCAACCGCGACGGTGCGGGTAGCGGGTAAGGCTACAGCCTCGACACGCATCCTGTTTCAGGCCCTGCCCGAGGAGGTAGCGGTGAACGACGGGAGTGTTCCGGAGGTTCGGGCAAGCGTGCACACCATGCAGGTGAAGGCGCGGACGGGTCCCTAAGTTCACTTTCGCAGAGGGGGATGCGCGGCGTCGAGGGGGCAACCTCCGGGCAGATGCTTCCCTCGGACAAGGAAGTCGGTCTTAACGGCGGCGTGGATGAGGCGCAGGCGGGCTGCTGGCCTGCTGCCACGTGCGTGGACCATTCCAGGTGCGGGTGGAGACAAGGTCAAGACGAACAGCGGTGCCGGGATCGGCGCCTGGCGGAATGCCGGGCAAGCCGTCCCCGACTTGTGGCAAAGCCGCGGCGAAGGCCTGTAGTTTGGCAGGGGTAGCGGGCCCTGCCAGATGGAGCGTATAGCCGATGGGGGTGAAGCGAGCGTCGAGCGTGGCCAGGGTGCGACCACCGAGAGCAAGCGTTACAGGGGAGAGAAGGACGCCGGCAGGAGTAGAGTGGAGCGCCAGGTCTCCCGTAAAGAGAGTGTCATTCTCAAGCGTCAGGTTGGCGCCGGTGAGGGTGAGTTCGGGCGCGAAAGAAGGACCCGGGTGAATGGCAGCTGTGCCGGAGAGCGTTCCGGTAGCGGCGAGGCGGGGTGCGATCCGGGAGCTTGCGATGCGGAGCCAGGTGAGCAGCGTAGCGGCAGGTACCCCCGGAGTGCCGAGATCAAGGGTCGCAGTCTCGAAGTGGCGGATATCGGGGATGTCGCCGCTAAGGGCGAGCGTGGAGGGTTCGGGTCTCGGGAGCAGGCCAAAGGCGGGCTTTGGAGCAGGCGGCCAGGTACAGCGAAGGCCAGCGAAGGCGTGGAAGCTGCTCATCCCGGTAGCGAGGCACTCGGCATCAAGGGTGAGCGTTTGCTCGGGAACGAAGTCGGCGCGGCGGAGGTCGGCGAGGTGGAGGCTGGTTTGAACAGCGGCTCGCTCGATGGTGCCCTGGATCGCCGCGGTGAGAGTAATTGCACCGCGGAGACCGACATCGCGAGCGAGCAGGAAGCGGCTTGCCTCGCCGAGGGGAACGTTGCGCCAGGCTGCCTTCAAATCGAGCGGCACCTCCGGCCATGACGAAGCACGTCCCAGGGTGCCTTCAAGGTGGAAGGTGCCGGTGTTGGAGACAGTGGTGTCTGTCCGCATCGGGCGGCCTTCCAGGCGGAGTTGCCAGGCGCGGGCGTCGGGAAGCCACAGGGCACAGTCGGCTTCGGTAAGCGAAAACGGCGTCTTCTCAGGGCCGAGTTTGAGGTTGAGGCGAGCGCCGGAGGCTTCGATATACGGGAAGCGAGGAGCTGCACTCGATCTGCGCTGGGCTGTAGGTGCGGCGTCGAGGCGGGCGGCTTGAAGAAGAATGGATTGGAGGTTCCAGCGGCCGTCCGGAAGCTTGACGAGGTTGACCGAGGGATCGGTAAAGGCGATGCGGGAGAACTCGACACGCCGGGACCAAAGGGATGCAAGGCGGAGGGTCGCGCGGACCTGGTTGGCGCGAACAAAGGGCTCGTAGCCGAAGGCAGGATCTTCACCGACAACGAAGTTCTCGATCGTCAGGCCGGGTAAGGGCAGCACGGCAAGGGAGATACGGTCGAAGTGGACGGGTCGGCCGAGGCTCTCCCCCAAGGAGCTGGCGATGCGGCGCTGAAAACGATTGATGTTGAGGAAGGGGACGGCAAGAGCGATCAGCGTGAAAGCGAGAAGAGCCGAGAAGAGGGTCGTCAGGCGGCGAAGGAGAGGGGATTGCTGCGCGGGCATGGGTTATGGGTAGTGTATCGCTCGCCCACGGATCGCTCCGTCCCGGCGGAAGGCCGTGCGTCCGCTTGTCAGTGGACGATGGTGAGGGTACGGTTCCAGCGGGCGAAGTGAGCTACCCGATCGATGAATCGGCCGCGCAGAGTGTCAGCGAGACGGACGGGAGGCTCGCGCAGGCGGACGGAGAAGTAGATGACGAGCGGTTTGCCGACGATCGCCTGCTCCGGCACGAAGCCCCAGAAGCGGGAGTCTTCAGAGTTGTTGCGATTATCACCCAGAACGAAGTAACGGCCCGGAGGAACGAGCAGGTCGCCCTCGTGAATACGGGAGCGCATCTCGATCCACCAGCGGGACTGAACGCCGGGTTCAGCAGTCGCCATGGAGGGGAAGTTGTCGCGGAAGGAGTCGAATTGGCCTGGCGACGGGGGCTGGTAGAGGGTGAAGGGTTCCGGCTGGAGCGCTCCATTGAGGAAGACTTTGCCCGCATGGAGGCGGATGCGGTCGCCAGGAAGAGCGACGACGCGTTTGACAAGGTCGATTGCGGGATCGACCGGGTAGTGGAAGACGACGATGTCTCCCCGCTGAATGCGAGTGGAGGGAAGAAGGGAACGCACGGGAACGATCTGCTTGTCGACGAGCAGAAAGTCGCCAATCCGGAGGGTGGGTTCCATGGAGCCGGACGGGATCTGAAATGGCTGGGCGATGAAGGCAATGATGAAAACGGCGACCGTTATGAGGACGAGAAGATGCTGCACCGCGAGCAGGGAGCCGTCGAGCGGGTGTCGTTGAGAATGCTGCTTTGCGATGGGCTTCACGTGGAAGCGGCTTCCAACTGAAGGAGCGCAAAGGCGATGCGAGCGGCCTCCTGCTGAGCCATTTTCTTGGTGGAGGCGGTCGCCTGGGCTATGGCCTGATCGGCCACGCAGAGTTCGATCGTAAAGGACTTCTGGTGGTCGGGGCCAGTCTCCGCGACGCAACGGTACTGCGGCTGGCCCCGTCCGGTCGCCTGGAGTAGCTCCTGGAGAGCGGATTTATGGTCGCCGATGGCTCCGCTGAAGGTGCTGGCAGGGTCGAGAGCGCGATGGAGCTCGGGCAGGGCGGGCGTCACAATCTCATCCTCAACGAAGGTGCGGGCGACAGGGAGGCCACCGTCAAGGTACAGTGCGGCGATGACTGCTTCAAGCGCGTTCGACAGCAGGGCCGGTTTTCTCCGCCCGCCGCTTTGTTCTTCGCCCCGACCAAGAAGGAGGTGTGGGCCAAGGTCGAGGCGGACGGCGACTTCGCCCAGGTGTTTGCGAGAGACGAGTGAGGCGCGAAGGCGGGTCAGTTCACCCTCGCGAGAGGCGGGAAAGCGGCGGAAGAGAGATTCGGCGGCAAGGAGGCCGAGGACGGCGTCGCCCAGGAACTCGAGCTGCTCGTTATCGGCATCGGGGTTGTGCGGGCTGGCTGCACTCCGCTCGTAAGAGAGAGAGCGATGAGTCAGGGCGCGGGTGAGCAGAGTGGAGTTGCGAAAGGTGTGGCCGAAGAGGGGAGCTTCGGACGCGGTAGAGCGTTTCCTTCCCATACGGTTAATGTAGCGGATACAGCTGCCGGGGTGGGTCGTCCGATCAAGACTGCGGGCGGCGAAGGGAGGTTTGCTTTGGGGCGACACAAAGAAGAAAGATTGTAGCTACGGCTGTGGCGTCGCTGGCACCGTCGGGGTGGGGCGATAGGCTTCCTTCTCCGCTTTGCCGGAAGGGTCGATGGGCGTGTCATCCTCGTCATGTTGTCTGGCGCGAGCTGGAAGGGCGAAGGGCTGCTTCAATCCAGTTTCGGCAGCGGCTTTGGTGTCCAGCTGGCTGTCACGCGTGGCGAGCGCAGCGCGGTACTGCTCGACCGCCTTGGGACGCTCGCTCTGAATGTCATAGAGGCGACCGAGATAGATGTGTGACCAAGCCAGAGTCCGCGGGTTCTTGGATGTTTTGAGTGCCGTGTTGAAGTGATCGATGGCTTCTTCGGGCTGGCGTTCCATCAGTTCGGCGCGAGCAAGGACGTAGTTGGCTTCGGCGTGATCGGCGGCCGGATCGGTCAGGGCTTTCTCGGCCAGTTCGGAAGCCGCGGCGGTATCGCCCTTCAAGAGATCCATCTCCGCCAGACGAAGGCCTGATAGCTTCTGCGGGACGCGATGCGCGACATCGTTGGTGCCTTCGGGTAAAAAGACGATCTGCTCATCGTGGTGCCGCTCGCGCTGCACGTCCATGCCGTAGACCATCTCGCCGATATTGTCTTTAAGGCTGACTCCGTCCTTCTCCATGAGGCCGAGCTGATTGTAGAAGTACTCGGTAATGACCCATCCCTGGCGCATCGCCTGGTCGACGAGTTTGCGGCGCAGGACCTCGGCCTGCCGGTCGAACGCTACCTTGTCGGCGTCGTATTTTTCCATCACAGCTCTGACTCTGATGGCTTCGGGCCGTTTTGGCTCGGGCAGACCGGTGTCCAGGGTGCGGGCCTCGATGGCCTTGATGAGGCACTCGGTGAGCAAGGCCACAATGTCGGATTTGTGGGCGAAATCGAGCGGAGCATTCTGGACGGGCTTGAGCAAGGGAAGGAGGCGGTCCATGGCGGCGGCGCGGGCATAGACCAGCGGCTCTACCTCGTAGTGGAGGTAGGTGTGGCGGATTTCATCCATCTTTACGGTTGCGGGCTGAGCGTTGGAGGGCGAAGTAACAATGATGAAGTCGTTCGCGTAGATGCGCGCGTTGGGAGAGCCGGGGGCGAGCATGGGCTCAAGCAGAACAAGGAAGCGGCGGCCGTCGTAGCTCGAAGCAGGCTGGTGGAGGTAGATGTTGGTGCCGAGGATCATGCGGGTGAGCGGGTCGTGCACAGCGTTGACCAGAGCCTCGTACTCGGATCGATGATTGACCCAGAGGGCATGGAGGTGGACCGTATCCGAGAAGGAGCTAAGCAGAGGGAGAATGTTGACGACCTGAGTGGAGTCGGGAGGCAGTTCCGTCTCATCGACGGACGGAGTGAGGTCGGGATAGGGCTTGACGTAGAGGGCGAGCGAAACATACTGCGCGAGGTTGAGACCGGGATCGGCAAGCGTGTGGTCCCGGATGTAGGCGCAGAGCTTGTCGCGGGCGTCGCGAGCGGGTTCGCTCTCGGCGATGGCGGCGTTTACTTCATCACGGATGTGAAGACGGACGGGATGGGAATCGGCCAGACCGGCGTCGTAGCCGCAGGTGTTGAGGGCGACTGCAAGCTGGAAGAGCGGCTCACTGGTCTCGAGCGTGATCGCGGAGCCGGCAGCTTCGGGCTGGGCAATGCGCGGGGTAGGGGTGCTGGAGGAGTTCTGGATGGTGCGCGACGGGGTGGGAGTGCTGCTGGATTCAGTCGGAGTCTGGGCCTTGGAGCTAGCGGCGACGGTGAGGAAGAGGAGGAAGGCTGCGGTGGCTTGGAGGATGGGGGGCACAGTGGACGGACGCTCTCCTGCTAGCTTATGGGAGCGGCGCGGGATGGGCAAGAGTTCCGTCTGGCCGCCGCACCCGTGGACAGGCCACGTGGAGCTCTCCAGCAATGACTGCTTCATTCGATTCTGAAGTAAGAACCCCAATGTGTAGATCCTGGGAGCACACAAAGAACGAATGATCCGAGACGCAGGCTGGGAGCGGGAGCGCCTAGACACAGCTCCGCCGCTAACGAACCATGTTGCTGGCGATCTCGGAGGTGCCTCTCTTCTATGAAGTAGATGCCGACGAAGTGACGATCTACTCCGGTGTGAAAACCTGTACCAGCCAGCATGGCAGAGCGTGGTGCTACAGAGCATGACTCAGCCGTGAACGGAGACACCCGAGAAGGTGACGACGGCGCGTCCTCGCACGGGGGTGCCGAAGACACGTGCGGGCTCAAAGACGCTAAGCAGGAGGCGGTCGCGGACCTGATCGCGAACAGCCGGGTCGTCGGGTTGGAGGCCGGCGACGATCGTGTAGTCATACACACGTCCCTGAGCGTTGATCTCAGCCTCGACCACAATGGTGGCGTTCTGTGCGGTAACGAGCGGGCGAGATCGCTCTGCCGAGTAGAGGTAACGCGGGGTGGAGATGGCGGCGAGCGGCTCGTCATTGGCCATCACGGCGGGGGGTACGGCCACGCTGCCGAGCAGAAGCCCGACGGTGCCGATCAGCGCGACGGCGGTGGCAAAGCCGGCTGAGAGCGGGACGGCGAGCGGACGGACTGCGTTTTCCCATCGAAGCGAGAGCGTGTCGGTCCAGCGGGTGGCGCGGCGAGAGCGCTCATGCGAGATGGCGAGGCGGAGCTTGAGGCCAAGATCGGCTGGGACAGCGGGTTTGCGCAGGGTGATGAGCGAGTCCTGCACGCTGCGCCAGGCGGCGAAATCGTCCGCACAGCTGCCACAACCCTGAAGATGGGCCGCCACGCGCTGCATGGTGCGACCGTCAGTGACGCCGTCGAGGTACTCAGAAAAGTGCGTGCGGATACCGTTGCAAGTAGTTGACGTGTCGAACGGGTTCACTGAGTGATCCTTGCCGGTGCGAAGGCACCTTGGGTGAGCGTCTGGCGTTGCGATTGGTTTGCCTGTGCTTCAAGAAGAGCAGTTTTCAACGCGCCTCGCCCCCGCATCAGACGCGACTTGACGGTGCCGAGATTCACATCGAGCACTTCGGCGATCTCCTCGTAGGCGAAGCCTTCCAGTTCGCGGAGGATGACCACGGTGCGGTAAGCCTCCGGCAGATGCTGGAGGGCGGCCTCGATCTGCGCGCGAATTTCACTCTGCGCGGCACACTCGAACGGCGAGTTGCGCTGGTCGGCGAGCGTGGTCGAGAGGGATGGCGAGTCATCGCCTTCGTCAGCGTCGACGGTGCTCGAGTCAATGGTCAGCTCCTGGCGCTTATGACGCGACCACCAGCGACGCTGGTTTGAAGCCTCGCGAAGCGCGATCCGATAGAGCCAGGTGCGGAGCGAGGACTCGCCGTGGAACGATCGAATCGAGCGAAAGACTTTGATAAAAACTTCCTGAGTGATGTCGGCAGCGTCGGCAGGATCTTGCAGGCTGCGGGCGATCAGGGAGTAAAGCGAAGGGTGATACTGCGCGATGAGGAGGGAGAAGGCCTCCTCGGAACCCGCTTTCAGTTCACGCACCAACGCATCGTCGTTGGCACCGATACCGAGAGTGCTTGCTACGTCCATCGTGATGCCCGCCATACCGGGTGCCCTCTACAGTACGTTCTCGACGATGCGACACGCAAGAGGCGAGGGAAACTGCGCCGCCGGCGGCCGAGTGCTCGCTCACTCTATCCTTCTTAGACACCGGGCCAAGGCTATTTTGTTCCCGCTGTGGGCGGTGCCGCGGTTTGCAGATTGACGAAACGACCGACGTCGGCCAGAATGAGGGTAGTCCTTCCTTCGGAGTGGGCCTGTGGCGCAGCTGGGAGCGCGCTTCCATGGCATGGAAGAGGTCATCGGTTCGATCCCGATCAGGTCCACCAAATTCCCAAACGGTCGATAGCTCCAGGCGTGGGTGGAAGAGCCTGGACCCATCCCTGTTTCGTGAGCTCAGCATGGAAACGGCCAGTCGCCGGTGCCCGCAACTGCACATCGGTCGTCTGCCTGGATCATGTGCGGGTTCATGTGCGGGATGCCGGCTCGGCGTGAGGTGCTCTATAGAGGCTCATCGCTCAGAAGAAGGAGTGTTTCTGCCAGAGTCGGCATCGATGCCTGTGCTCCTGCACGCGTCACGGAGAGTGCCGCAGCTGCGGAAGCAAACCGCCCGCAGGAGGAAACCTCTTCGCCGTTCATCAGAGCCACTGCAAACGCCCCGTTGTACGTATCTCCGGCTGCAGTCGTATCGACCGCCTGGACCCTGCGTGCGGGGATCTCGATGGGGGTCGACTGCAGACAATCGACAAGAGCACCAGCCTGCCCGCGCTTGAACACGATGTTTCGCGCTCCTTTGCTGCGGAGTGAAGAAGCAATCTGCAGAGGCGAACGGGGCTGGCCTTCCGCTGCGGCGTAAAAGTTCGCCTCAGTTTCATTTGGTGTAAACCATGCGCACAGTTCCAGAAGACCAGGGGGTAGGGCCGCCGCCGGGGCAGGGTCGAGCATGAGCGGAACTCCTTCCTGCTGGCAGATTTCCGCCAGGCGAAACACGGCGTCAGGCGGGATCTCCAGCTGGGCAAGAACGATCCCGGCACCCTGGATCACGGACCTCTTCGATTCGAGAAAGGCCGGAGTGACATGAGCATTTGCGCCGGGAACGATGGTGATGGTGTTCCCACCGCCGTGCTCGACCGTGATGACGGCAAGGCCGGAGTCGCCAGGCTCAACCGCTACATGATTACAGTCGACCCCGTGAACTTCGAGTTGACGGACTGATTCTGCCCCGAAGGCGTCGGAGCCGACCTTTCCGATCAGCTTGACCGATGCCCCAAGCTTCGCTGCTGCGACCGCCTGGTTGGCACCTTTTCCGCCTTGAAAGGTGGCGAAGGAATTACCCGTCACTGTCTCTCCGGGTAAGGGCAGGCGTTCAGCCGTTACCACAAGATCCGTGTTGATACTGCCTACAACGACGATTGTCTTCGATTGAAGAGCCATAGGAATCACCCTCAGGTTAGAACAGAGGACTGCAGGCGAGCGCTCCAAGTCCCAGAAGGAACAGGAAAAACATAGCGGCAAGGTAGGACTTTGCCTTTGTGGATGCGCCTCTAAACTCTTTCCAGATGAAGACGCCCCAAAAGGCCGAGATCATGGTGGCCCCTTGTCCCAGCGAGTAAGAGACCGCGGAACCAACGGAATGTGCTCTCGACGAAACGAAGCTGGCAACGCCTCCGGTGGCCCAGATAACCCCGCCGAGAATCCCGCAAAGATGCCATAGAGGCTTCGCTTGCAAGTAGCCGGTCATCCGTAAGGAGGGGGAACCGTCCAGAGGATGCCTCATCAGCAGCAAGTTGACAGGGATGTTCGACACAGCGGCCCCGCAGATGAAGAGAAACGTGATGGCGTAAGGGCCTGGTATGTGTCCCGCACCGGACATCGATTTGGTGACGAGTGGATAGAAGGTCCCCATCAGCGTTCCGGCGACGAGGCTGATGAGGATGCCCCGCGTCTGGAGTTTCCTCGCGCTTTCCGCGCGGGCCCGGTAAGCCATCGCGTCGCAAACGATTGCAGCGACCACGAGAGTAACGCCTCCAAAGACAAGATACGGATTGCCGACAGGGGACAAAAGGTAGCCGCCAACGGAGCCAATCACAAGCGCGAGGCCGATCCCGATAGGAAATGCGACGGCCATTCCCGCGATGTCGATCGCCGCGACCAGCAGGAGGTTTGCCAGATTGAACACAGCGCCGCCAGCGACGGCCCAGAGGATGCTTGCACCGTTCACTTGCTGCAGGTCCGAGACGAACGGTAGGCCTCCGTTACCGGCACTGCCAAAGGTGAATCCCCAAAGCAGCGCACCCACTACGAGTCCAATGGTGTAATCCCAGTAGAAGAGTTGGAACGGAAAGCGCGGGCAGAGCTTAAGGGTGTTTGCCCAGGAGCCCCAGCACAGCATACTGATGAGCATGAGGAGCAGAACAACGCCGTATTCCTGGGGCTGATACATCGGTGCGGCTACCTCGGGAGGTTGGTAATCGATGGTGGTTCACTGACACGGTATGATCTCTGCTGCGGAGTGTCAACCACCCGGCTCTGCCCCGTTCTTATGACGTCTGACACTATTCGAGGATCTTCGCGACTACATCATAGTCGTGCGACTCGGTGATCTCGGCGCGATAGAAAGTGCCTGGGACCAGAGTTTCGTGCGGGCCGAAGTCATTGATCAGGACCTTGCCATCGATCTCCGGAGCATGGAGGGGTGTGCGTCCCTGCCAAAGCAGCTCCGTCTCCTCGGACTCGCCTTCAACAAGGAGGTCGATCTCGCGACCCACCCAGGCGGCCTTGGCTTTCATGCTGATCTTCTGCTGGAGGCGCATGAGCTTGCGGCGGCGGGATTGTATCGTGCGCATCGGGACTTTGGTGCTGGCGTCCAGGTCGAAGGCCTTTGCGCCCTCTTCGTCGGAGTAGGTGAACACGCCCAGCCAGTCGATCCTTGCCGCCTGAACGAAGTCGCAGAGGAGCTGGAAGTCGGCCTCGGTCTCGCCCGGAAAGCCGACAATGAAGGAGGTGCGAATGACGATACCGGGAACGATGCTCCGCGCTTTGGCGATCAGCTCGAGAAAGAGCGCCCCGCTGCCGCCTCGCTTCATCGTCTTGAGGACCGACGGGCTGGCGTGTTGGAGCGGCACATCAAGGTATTTGGCGACCGTCGCATGGCGGGCCATCGTCTCAAGCAGGCGCGTGGTGACTTTGTTGGGATAGGTGTAGAGGAAGCGCAGCCAGCGCAGCCCTGGCAGCGGGGCCAGCGCATCGAGCAGCTGAGCCAGCCCGTCTTTGAGGCCAAGATCTTCGCCGTAGCAGGTGGTGTCCTGGCCAATCAGGGTGATCTCGCGAACGCCTTGGGCGATCAGATTCTGCGCCTCCGCGACGATGGACCCCATGCGGCGCGAGCGGAACTTGCCGCGGAGCTGAGGGATGATGCAAAAGGTGCAGGGATGGTCGCAGCCTTCGGCAATTTTGATGTACGCGGATGTACGCGGCGTAGCAAGGATACGTGGCGTCGTTTCATTGTAAAGGTAGTCGGGCAGGACGGCAGTGGCACCGTCCCAGCTGTCGCGCGCGAACCGGCCCGATCGTTCGCGAGCATCACCTTCGGGGCGGGAGTGCAGCTGGGCACCCACTTCAGTCGGGTGTGAGTGCTGGTGCACGGCGCTGGGTGCGCGGTCGATCTGACTCTGCGTCAGAATGGTGAAAGGGGAGGGAGCAGTCTGGCCGCTGGGTGTAAGCCCCGCCGCGGCGAGAATGGCTTCCAGCTCGCCGGTACCCACGACGGCGTCGACCTCCGGAATGTTCTTGCGGATCTCGTCACGGTAGCGCTCCACCAGGCAGCCGGCGACGACGATGCGGTGCGCCTTCCCGCCGTGCTCCCGTTTGTACTGCGCCATCTCGAGGATGGTGTTGACGGACTCCTGCTTAGCGGAATCGATGAAGGAGCAGGTGTTGATGACGATGATCTCGGCATCTTCAGCGCGAGGGATGAGGTCGGCCCCGCTGCCGTGCAGGATGCCCATCATGACCTCGGAATCCACGAGGTTTTTGGGACATCCCAAAGAGACGAAGCCTACCTTGGGGCGGGTCGCAGCCGAGGGGGGAACGACGAGGGTGGCGGGTAGAGGCACATCCTTGAGTTTAGCAAGCTATGCGGGCGCAAGCAGGCTCGGGCAGCGTACGTGCGGAGAATTACTGGTCAGATCGTTACGCGAGGACGCAAACGGATGAGCATACAGCCGCGTCCTTGGGGAAAGCATCTATCCTGGTAGCGGTGCGAAGATCGCAGGCTTTGTCGCCCCCGATTGACATACTCGAGCGGGAAGGTTTATTCTTGCGCCAGGAAAGCAGTAACCCGAACGAGGTTACCCTTTCAATTTCTTCACACTTTGATGTTCGACGCACGGGCAAGAACGGTATACTTGTGACAGGACGAACGATCCACCATCTCAATTTTAGAGGTAGCATAGTATGAGCACGCAACAGACAAACACCAACGTGAAGGCCGCTTACACGAAGCCCACCCTGATTGAGTACGGCTCATTAGCGGAGCGCACCAAGATCTTCGGTCTTCCTCAGGGCCCTTCACCCGATTTCATTATCGGACCAATCATCACCACTGGTTCGCGCTCGGTCACCACCATCATCGTCTAAGGACTGCGCG
Source organism: Acidobacteriaceae bacterium (assembly GCA_965215415.1). Lineage (GTDB taxonomy): Bacteria > Acidobacteriota > Terriglobia > Terriglobales > Acidobacteriaceae > Edaphobacter. The sequence continues at coordinate 710,076 of CBDCDQ010000009.1, forward strand.
TGCAGGTGTACACCGCATATGGAACGGGCATCGAGAGTGACTTTCCTTTCGGTGCCCTTCCTCTCTCTCCCGCTGCGTCTTCAATTCGATTTTGCGTGAGTTATCGAGAAAGCCTCGGCGACACGCCCGTCGAGTCGACCAAACTTTGCCAGTCGCAGGGGCGTAACATCTATGTCCGGGTCGAGGCTCACACTGTCTCGGTGAGGGTCGGGTCCTTCGCTTCCTTCGAGCTCAATCCCCCCTCGGCCTCGATCGACTGTATCTGTCTTCCTGTCGTTCCGGATGAGCTGCTGCGGTACTGGGTGATCCAACAGATTCTGCCGATGTATCTGCTGTGGAATGGTTCGGCAGAGTTTCTGCACGGGATGGCAGTCGGCGCGATTGCGGCAGTTGCTTCCTCGCCGAGCATGGGCTTTCTGGGGGATTCGCACGCCGGCAAATCTACCTTGCTCAACTACTTTCTTTCCCGCGGACACACGCTCGTCAGCGACGATCATCTCGCTATCTCGCGCAGGAACTACCTGGATGTACTTCCCGCCACGCCATACTACCGTCCTTACCGGGCCGGGGAGGATTTAGGCCATGTTGCGGCCAGGTTTTCGTCGGTGGCAACCCCGCTGCAGCGGCTCTATCTGCTCGAGCCTACCTTCAGCTATGCCGATCTTCAGGTGGAGTCGCTTACAGGGATAAACGCGATCCAGGCATTGCTGCCGCACATTCAATACAACATCCACAACCCCGGTCTGCCGCAGCTGTTTCCTTTGGTCGCCGAGCGCTTTTCCGGCTTGAACCGGCTTGTCCGGCAGGTTCCCCTCAAGCGTCTTTCTGTACCCCGCGATCTCAACCGGCTGCCGGAAGTCTATGATTTCATTCAGAACGACCTAGCGAGCTGATCCATGATCCAATACGAAGTCTTCGGTCTTCTCTATACACGTACCTGCCCGCTCTCGTGCCGTCACTGCATTATCGAGTCTTCGCCGAAGGCCGAGGGGAAGATGACGCCGGAGCAGGCAAGCGCCTACATCAAGGTAGTGCCAAAGTACGCTGAGCAACTGTGCTTTACAGGCGGCGAGCCCCTGCTGTATTACAACGAGATCGTTCCGCTAATTCGCGAGGCCAAGGACCTCGGGCTGCTCGTTTCGCTCGTCACCGGCGGCGGCTGGGTAAGCCAGAGCAAACCGGAGATTGCCCGCGAGCGCGTAAGAGGACTGAAGGATGCGGGGCTCGACACCCTGCTGATCAGCTGGGATGACTACCACGAAGAGTGGTCTTCCCCGGCAAATGTGGAGCTGCTGCTGTCCCTGTGCAAGGAATACGGCATACCCACCTATGTGCGTGGGGTGATGGCGGCCTTTGGTCCCAATCCTCGGATCGAAGACAAGCTCATTCAGATTCAGGTGCCGTATCAAAAGATCGAGGTCGTTCGCCTCGGCCACGCCTCCACCTTGCCGGCCGACCACTTCACATTCACGGATATGCCTGGGCCGGGCGGCTGTGGCACGATCTTCCAGCCGGTGATCGAACCGGATGGGTTTGTCTACGGCTGCTGTGGGCCTTCACGGCGGAGCGATCGCTCTTCGCCGCTTGTACTCGGCAATACCTTTGAGGAAGATCTCGACAGCATCCTGCATCGCGCGGTCCGCGATCCGCTGCTGGAGGCGATCAGCACTATCGGGCCATTCGGTCTCTTTCAGCTTGTCAAAGAAGACCCCAAGCTCCGCGACCTGCTTCCTGTACGCGACCAGTACACCGGCGTCTGCGAGCTGTGCCTTGACATGAATGACGTGCCCGAGGTCGTACAAGGTTTGCGCGAACGGATGGGGGATCATGATATCCGCACCATGCTGATGGCTGCGACCCTGTTTCATAACTCAAGTCCGGAGCTGCGCGCTCTCGCCCGCTGCTCGATGTAATCATGCACGTCATGGTGGACGATATATCTTCTAAACAGTAGAGTATCGTTTGACGGAGAATCCGATGGCCCCCGAAGCAGCAATCACGATCCCGAAGTACGTTCTGTCTGAGTCGCTCAATGACGAAACGGTCGTGCTCGATATGAGTTCGGGGGTGTACTTCGGTCTGTCGCCGGTGGCCAGCCGCTTTTGGAAGCTCCTGGGGCAAGGTTCCACCCGTCCGGAGATCGAGGCCGTCTTGCTTGGGGAGTTCGAGGTCGATCCGGACACACTGCGCACCGATCTCGATGGTCTCCTGTCCGAGCTTGAGACGAAGAAGCTTATCGTTCGAGCAGCCAGCTGAGCTCCGGTCCCATGGGCGATCAAGCCATGCACGCCATTGCTGAGATGCGACTGCTGGCGCACTGCCTGCCCGCGGGCGCGCCGAAGCCGGACTGGAAGATGCCGGCGGGAGCGGAGATCGACTGGGAACGCCTGATTGAAGTCGCAGGTTTTCACGGTATGTTTCCGCTCCTGGCCACGCGGCTGCTCACTCCAGGCGCGTTGCAGGACGCTGCTCCGCCTGCTGTACTGTCCCGCTTTCGAGCCAGCCAGGCAGCCTACGTGGGACGCAGTGTCACCCAGCTCGCCGCACTGGCAGAGCTGCAGCGCGAGTTCGACCGCGAACATCTTCGTATCGTCGCGTGGAAAGGACCGTCGGCCGGGCTTCTTCTGTATGGCTCGGCCACCCTGCGGGAATCCGCCGATCTGGACTTCCTCTTTCTTGAAGAGGACCTGCAACCGGTACTCAGGATTGCACGCCGGCTCGGCTATGATTTGCTGGGCAGTTGCGACACGGAAAGCAAAGACATCTATATCTTGACGCGGATGCGCGAATTTACCTTCGGCCGCAAGTCCGACCAGACAGTTCTTGAATTTCACCTGCAGATCATGCCTTCGCGATTTACGTTGTGGCAAGACTCCCAGGCAGACATTGACCGCGCTGATCTCCGTTTTCCGCTGGGCGACGTGAACCTCCTGCTACAGCGTCCGGAAGATCTGCTCGTTTCACTCTGCGCCCATGCCACCAAGCACAACTGGGATCGGCTGAAGTGGTCGGCCGACATCGCTCAGTTTCTCAGGCATTATGTAGAGGCACTGGACTGGAACGCGCTGTTTACCTTCCTCGAACCCAGCGGTAAACATCATGTCGTGCTTCTTGGGCTGGTTCTCGCCGAACGGCTCTATGGAGAACCGTTGCCGCCTGTGATTGCCGGATGGCTGCAGCGCACGCCGGACATCGTCATCCTCTCTGAAGATATTGTGGAGCATGTGATGAGCGGCGAGACGGAGCCGTTCTCCAAGGAACGCAAAGCGCACGCTGACCTGCTATGCCCACGCTTTCGCGACCGGCTTGCATACAAAACTACGCCCCTCGTCGAGCTCAACTACGAGGACTTATTCGTTCCGGTCCACAACCGCTTCCTCTTCTTTATCAACTATCTGTTCCGGGTCGTCCGGTTACTCCGTAAATACGGTCCGCAGCGGCTTGCCCTCAAGACAGCAGGCTCTGTCCGCTCGGTGCACTAAGCGTGGTGCGCCTTCTTCGAACGGTCCAGACCGTCAGCCGCTTTATGCAGATGGATCACGAGGAGCGCTGGCTCATCGTCGAAGCGGGTCTCTACCTGGTCTGCGCCAAGCTTGCGACGCTTGCCACGCCCGCCCGTACGCTGATCTCCCTCGGCTGCCTCCCAGCGTCGCCGGCCCCACCTCCGGCGCAGCTGCCACAGGATGTTCGTGACGCAGCCAGCGCTCTGGAGCAGAGCAGTCTGTACCTCGGCTTCGACAATTGCCTTGTTCGCGCCCTCGCCCTGCGGATGCTTCTTGCACGCCGTGAGATCCCGACAGTGCTCCATATCGGCGCACGTAAAGACGAGGAAGGGGAGTTTGCCGCACACGCCTGGCTTACGTACCGGGGTTGTGTACTGGTTGGCGGAGAGGACGCGCCCGGCCTTTACCGGGAACTCGTTGGCGCGCACGATGTCGTGCTGCAATAACGTATGCCTGAACTTCCAGAAGTTGAGACCATTGCCACTGGCGTCCATGAGCGCGTGCACGGCGAAACGATCGTCTCTGTGTGGACCAGTAACAAACCGCAAACCTTCAAGACGCCGCCTGCGCTGATTGCAGAAACTGTAACCGGTGCACGGATTGTTCGCGTTTACCGGGTTGGCAAGACTATCGTTATGGATCTTGAACGGTCCTCGTCTTCGAGTACCAGTCAGTTCCTCATTCATCTGGGGATGACCGGCCGCCTTCTCGTCTCTCCTCCGGCGACGCCTTTTCCGCCCCACACTCATGCGGTTCTCACCCTTGGGAGCAGTCGGGAGGTGCGTTTCGTGGATGCCCGCCGTTTCGGCCGGCTCTCCGTTCAGATGGCCGAAGAACGATACGAGGGTCCTGGCAGGGAACCCCTCACTATATCGGAACAGGACTTCTACACACTTTTTCGCAGACGCAAAACGCCGATCAAAGCCGCTCTGCTGAACCAATCGCTTCTTCACGGGGTAGGCAACATCTATGCGGACGAAAGCCTCTTCCGTGCCGGCATACGCCCGCGCCGACAGGCTGCACGCCTCACGCGCGTCGAGTCGCTCCGTCTTCACCAGGCTCTCCAGACGGTTCTTCACCACGCCATCGAGCTCGGCGGCTCTTCTGTTTCGGATTACGTCGACGCGGATGGAGTGCGTGGCTTCTTCCAACTGGAGCATCGGGTGTACCTGCGTGGCGGAAAGCCTTGCCTGGTCTGCGGCAGTCCGATACGTCGTACGGTGCTCGCCGGGCGCGGAACCCATTTTTGCATGACGTGCCAGAAGTGACACCCTCATTTGACGCGCGGCCATTGCCTTGATACTGTAGTAATCGAGCTACTGTGTGTGGGAACCGCAAGCAGCCGCTCTTCCGCCGGATCTGAAGCCAAAAAGCGTCCCGCCCTTTGAAAGGCAGGTACTTCGCTCAGCGGTAGACCGGCGACTGAGACGGAACGATCCGGGTCCCGGAGCACGTATCGATCATGTCAGACCTTCATCCCAATCATCCCGAGAGTCAACCCCTGAACACCCAACTGGAAACCCTAGCGCCTGAGGCGACAGCGGAGAACACCGCGCCGTCTTCCGAATCCACCCCCAACCACGACTTCGCTCCTGCTGAGTTGAATGCGCACGCCGCTCATGAAGCCCCGGTGTCGATCGAAGCTTCCGCCGAAACCGAGGAAGAGGAGCCGAACTACGATGCCGCAGACTTCGCCGCAGCTTTGGCAAGCTTTGATCGTGAGCAGGCTGCCGAATCTGCTGCGGCTCAAAATCTGACCGCAGAAGAGGTCATCGTCACCGGCACCGTCGTCAAAGTCACCGAAAAGCATGTCGTCATCGACATTGGCCTCAAGTCCGAGGGTCTAATCCCGATTGAGCAGGTTGTTGACGCGGCCGGGGTCTCCAAATTTCAGGTGGGCGATACGGTTGAGGTGGTGGTCGAGCGCGAAGAGCCAGAGGGCGGCTATCTGGCGAGCTATGACAAAGCCATGAAGCACAAGGTGTGGGACAAGCTCGAGCAAGCCTCGATTGACAAGGTGCCGGTAAAGGGCATGGTGCTTGGGCGTGTTAAGGGAGGGCTCACCGTCGATATCGGGATCAAGGCGTTTCTGCCGGGCTCGCAGGTAGAAGTTCGCCCCGTTCGCAACCTTGACGGTTATATCGGCACCGAGATCGAAGTTCGCGTGATCAAGCTGAATAAAAAGCGCGGCAACGTTGTGATCTCCCGTAAGGAGCTGCTGGAAGAAGACCAGAACGCGAAGAAGTCTGTCACGCTGGCCACTCTGGAGGAAGGCAGCATTCTTACGGGCACGGTCAAGAATCTAACGGATTACGGCGCTTTTGTGGACATGGGCGGCCTCGACGGTCTTCTTCACATTACGGATATGAGCTGGGGCCGGCTTACTCATCCACGGGACCTTGTAAATGTTGGCGACGAGATTCAGGTCAAGGTTCTCAAGTTCGACAAGGACAAGCAGCGCGTTTCGCTGGGCTTCAAGCAGCTTACGCCGGACCCGTGGCTGGATGCCACAGAGCGTTACCCGATTGGGGCACAGGTGCGCGGGCGCATCCTTTCCGTGACCGATTATGGTGCCTTCGTGGAGCTAGAGCAGGGCATTGAAGGGCTGGTTCACGTCTCCGAGATGACCTGGTCCAAACGGATGAAGCACCCCTCGAAGATGGTCAAGCCCGGAGACGAGGCTGACACGATCATCCTCAGCGTCAACCCGAACGACCGCCGTATCTCTCTGGGCATGAAGCAGCTCCAGGACAATCCGTGGGAGCAGCTGGAGGATAAATACCCAACCGGCGCAATCATCGAAGGCCGGGTGCGCAACCTTACAGACTTTGGCGCATTCATTGAGATTGAAGATGGGATTGACGGACTCGTCCATGTCTCCAACCTGAGCTGGACCAAGCGCATCAAGCACCCGTCTGAAGTCCTGAAGAAGGGTGAGAAGGTCCGGGCCATCGTCCTTGGGGTGGAACCAGAAAACCGTCGACTTTCCCTTGGCGTGAAGCAGCTTCAGCCCGATGTCTGGGACACCTTCTTTGCGCAACATCGTATAGGGGATGTCATCAAGGGTAAGGTGCTTCGCACGGCACAGTTCGGTGCGTTTATCGAGATTGCCGAGGGAGTTGAAGGACTCTGCCATGTCTCTGAGGCTGTCGACGATACGGGCAAGCCGGTCAAGCTTGACGTCGATCAGGAGCATGAGTTCAAGATCGTCAAGATGAACCAGGAGGAGAAGAAGGTTGGCCTCAGCATTCGCGCAGTCGGCGAAGAAGCCAGCCGGGCGGAAGTCGAATCTTACAAAGAACGCGAGCGAGAGCATCACGGCGGCGGTGGGAAGGGGCAGTCGAACAACTCAGGTTCATCTTCCTCTTCAAGCAGCAGCACGACGCTTGGCGACCTGATCAACTGGAAGCGCTCCGAACGAGAGTAAGGCAGTGCTTACAGGAGCCGCATGGCCATCCACATGGATGGCCATGCGGCTTTTAAGCAGGGTGTGAATGGTTGAGCAATGAGGAGGGTGTGCCGTTCATCTTGACCGACGCGCGGCGCATCACTTCAAGCTCTGCCGACGAGAAGATCTCCGGTGGCACGCCCGCGATTGCGACAAATCCTGGTGGATCACCCAACACCCGCGCAACCTGGTTCCAGTGGAGATAAGGGGACGTCGTGGGCAAAACAACGATGCCGCGCTTTGGTTCGCGCGCGAGGAAATAGGTCAGCCAGATGAGCAGAGCGGCAACGCCTGAAATTCCTTTGAGAGTACTTGCGACGGAGTACAGATGGGTGGCGTAGGCTAGCCAGCCGGACGAGGCCAGATTTGCCGCCGCCACGACACCAAGCCCGAGGATCACGCCGAACGTGCGGCTCCTGAGAGTCAAACCCAATGGTCGGAGTGCCAGCGAGACAAAGAGAAGAAGAGACAGCGTCAGCACCGCCTGCGCACGTTGTATCTCCGTCAGAACACGCGTCACGTACGCCATCCCTGAGGGATGAGGAATGAACATCACGGCAGCCGTAGTTGCAAAAGAGACCGCGTATGCCCAGCGGAACACGATCTTCCCCAACTCTTTAATGCCGGCCAAGGGCTTCATCGCCAAATCGAACGAAGCCTTGATGACTACAAGCCCCAGAATAGCTTCTGTTGTGAAGCCAAACCAGTAGCCGTAGAAGTAAAGGTGATAAGCGAGGTGTGCCTCTAACCCGTGTCCTGCCATGAGCAGGAGTGGAGACAGAAGCAGCATGGAACCAGCGTGTGCCACGAGCAGGTACAGAAAAGACCGGTACTGCGCCTCCGTGTCCGATCGGTACACGCGCAGCGATGTGGCGCAGCAGAGGCAAAACTCGAGGAGTGGAGGACCAAATGTAACAAGGAGCGTCGCCACGAGTTCTCCCTCCGAGAGGATAAGGATACCCTACCCGGAGGGTCTCGCAGTGCCTAAAGTTTTACCACTTGATGACGATGTGACAGGCATCCGGATCACTGGGCGGGCACATGGGCACGGGAAGTCTGGTGGGCTTCGGCTGCGTTACGGCAGCGAAAAGTGAGGTTGGTGTGTAGGTGGTGCTGGTCGCTCCCACAAGCGCGAGGGCGATGACGCAGGTACGAACTACAGTTGCCATTATGGTTCTCCTTTGAAGATTGATCCGATGATCTTTCGAATTGAGTGGACTCAGCAGATGGAGCAAACCTAATCTGTAAATTGTCCAGAGTCCACCTAAACCAGCAAAGTAACCGTCTAATTAACCCCCCTCATATTACTAAGGTGCAGTGTCAACTCTGACTTTTAGGCTCAGCCATTCTGCAGCGGATTGAGGCTGATCGCGACTGAGGTGCGCTACGCTCTACTGATGGCTGGCGCAGCTTCATTGGAGACAGGTATGGCTGCTGGCTTTTTAGGCGCGGCTGGCTGCTGTATCTCCGCCTTCTTTGCTGGTGCGATGATGGCGTGGAGGGTAGTACCTTCCATCCGTGGCATAAACTCGACCAACCCGCTCTCACCGATGTCCATAATGAGCCGGTTGATGATTTTGTAGCCGAGGTCGCGGTGCGCCATCTGTCGCCCCTTGAATCGAAGCGACGCTTTGACCTTGTCGCCTTCACCCAGGAAGCGGACAGCCTGATTCTTCTTCGTCTGGTAGTCGTGTTCATCGACCGTGACTGAGAATTTAACTTCTTTGATGACGATGATCTTTTGCTTCTTGCGGGCAGCGCGGTCCGACTTGTCTTTTTCGTACAGATACTTGCCGTAGTCCTGAATCTTACAAACGGGGGGCACCGCGTTGGGCGAGATCTCGACTAAATCGAGCGTTCGCTCGCGCGCGATTTTCAATGCTTCGAATGGAAGCATGACGCCAAGCTGCTCGCCGTTTTCATCGATGACACGCACTTCACGGGCGCGAATACGTTCGTTCGTACGAATAAATGACTTTGCGGCACGCTTATCGATCGGTGGAATAGGACCCCTCCACAGCGAGCGGCAAAGCTCGCCATGCAATGTTTTGGTTAGAGCGCCCCCTGGCGGTGAACGCTCAGCAACCTTGAGTGTACCACTTGCCGAGCTTGGTTTGTCGTCGCTTATCCAAAGCCAAGGGGCAGGTATCGGCAGATGTGCCGCCGCATTGGACAACTACGTCCGGTCAAGGCAAGATGGGTATCGGACACTCGCTAAGAACCCATCCGTCACACCAGAGGTATGCTGTGCCTGCCAAACGCAAAATCCTGCTCGTCGACGACGAAGTCGCCATTCTGCTCACCTTGAAAGCTGTGCTGGAAATAAGCGGCTTCCAGGTGGACACGGCCGCGTCTGCCCGGGAGGCGAAGCTCAAGCTCAAGAAGACCGCCTATGCCATGATCATTACCGACATGCGGATGGAGAGCGACGAGTCAGGACGCCAGGTGATCCGCGCCGCACGCGCTGCCGCATACCGGCCAGCCATCGCTCTGCTGACTGCGTTCCCGGTCGCAGACGAAGACTGGCAGGCCATGGGTGCAGACAATATGTTGGTCAAGCCCATGCAGATCCAGGTGTTGCTCAAGCAAGTCGAAGAATTGCTTGCAAGCCACACTGCCAGGCTCGCTGCATCGACAGACGGGACCGCTCCAGAGCTGCACCTCGCTCCCGTGGCAGCCAAGCCAAAAAGAGCCAGCCGAACGACGGCCAAGAAAGCCGTTCCCAAGAAGGCCGCCAAACCTTAGAGGTCAGGTATGCAGCTTGACGTACGTTCGCAGATCCTGATTGATGGCAAGAGCCTTCTGTACACCACTCTCCAGCATACCCAACCAGTCGCTTGCAGGCTGCTCCAAACCAACCGTGCTCAGCAGGTAGCTCGTTTGCACGATGATCTCGAGCGCATTGCTTAGATCATGTGCCAGTCGGCGCACTTCTGTTCCCAGGGCGGCCGGCATCTTCTCTTCAGCCGCATCTGGGACGACTGCTTCCTGTTCCTCTGCCATACACCGCAACGCTCCTATCCGTGTCGTCGATACTGCCCAAAGTGTAAGGCAGTCGCCGTGCGATTGACAGCACCGATGCACTTTGTAAGACTGAAGGTGCACAGTTGTGGAACTTTGGCATCCCGCCTAGGTTCTCAGCCTTGCCGTAGTGGCGGAATTGGCAGACGCGCATGGTTCAGGTCCATGTACTCGCAAGGGTGTGGGGGTTCGAGTCCCCCCTTCGGCACCAGATGTTTCGAACAGCGGGCGGTGTCCATCGGGACGCCGTCTTCGTTTAACCGCATGGAGCCGCATTATGAGCAATCGACTCGACCGCATTCTCGAACAGACACGTCGAGACTTGCCCGCCCGTCGATCTGCGGCCCATCTTCCTGAGCTTGAGCGCCGGGCTGCCGGACATCAGCCCCGAGGATTCGCGCAACATCTCCGCAGAGTCGCAATCACCGCTCCCGCCGTCATTGCCGAGCTCAAGAAGGCCTCTCCTTCAAAGGGGCTGATCCGTGCCGATTTCGACGCGGCGACCCTTGCCTCCAGTCTGCAAGAGAGCGGAGCTGCCGCGCTATCCATCCTTACGGATGGGCCGTTCTTCCAGGGATCGCTCCGCAATCTCGAGATCGCTTCGGCTGCGGTCAACATCCCATGTCTTCGCAAAGACTTCATCGTCGACCCGTTTCAGATCCTGGAAGCGCGTGCCTGCGGAGCCGACGCCATCCTGCTGATCGTTGCCGCACATACTGACTCAGCTCTCATGACTCTGCGCTCTGCCGCCCGGGAGTACGCCCTGGACGTCCTGTGCGAAGTCCATAACGCTGAAGAACTCGACCGCGCGCTTGCACTCGAGTGCGAGGCCATCGGAGTGAATAGCCGCGACCTGCGCGACTTCTCCGTTCATCCCGACCTACTCGATTCCCTCGCTCCATCCATTCCCGCCGCCAGCGTGCGCGTTGCGGAAAGCGGACTCTCATCGCCGGAAGACTTGCTTCGCCTTCGAGCCGCGGGATACCACGCCTTCCTTATCGGGGAAGCTCTGATGCGCGAGCCTGATCCTGGGGCAACCCTCGCCTATCTGCTCGGCGCTGCTGTTCCGGCAACACTTTAACGATGTGGATCAAGCTGTGCGCCAACACCAACCTCGAAGACGCGCTTTTTGCCTCAGAGCTAGGGGTAGATGCCATCGGCTTCGTCTTCGCGCGCAGCCCGCGTCAGGTTACGCCCGCACAGGTTGCTGCCATCACAAGCCACCTTCCTGACGATCTCGAGACCGTGGGTGTCTTTTCCGCCTGGCAGGCGCCTCAGATCGTGGAAGCGGTTCAACAAGCCAAACTCCGCACGATCCAACTGCATGGAGCAACCGATCTGCCCTTGATTCGCGCACTGGATAAGCACTTCAAGGGATGCGTATCCATCGTGCAGGTTCTTCACTGGCATATGGACGCCGCCGAGGGTCAAGCCACGCATATCGCAGAGGAGATCGCACAGCTCGCAGCCCTGCCGGAGATCACGCGCGTGCTGATCGATTCGAAGTGTGGTTCCTTGGGTGGAGGTACAGGCGTAGCCTTCCCATGGGCGGAAGCCACAGCCATCTTTCGAGCGCATCCGCAAACGATTTTAGCTGGCGGACTCCATCCAGCCAACATTATGGAAGCAATTGAGCATGTACATCCGTGGGGCATAGACGTTGCGAGCGGCGTCGAGGCATTTGCCGGAAAGAAAGATCCAGGGAAAGTGTCGGCGTTTGTTGCAGCGGCGCGCCGTGCCTCATCCAGCTTGAAGCTCTGCTAGCGTGTATGTTGCAGAACCGTCCGCACGTGCATATGAGGGGCGCGATCGTGAAAGAGCTGCGGCCGCATCCGTGCCGTCGCCACGCGCTGGTGAGACTCCGCTAAAAGAGGAGAGGCCAGCCCAAGCATCGTCAACGCAAGTGCCACGTACTTTTTCATCACTCCTCCGACAATACAGCTATCTGACGCCTGGCACTGACGCTCGGATTCAATCGATCGTCTCGCCACCTGAATCGTTCCAATTGGAACATCGCCTTGAACCATGAGCAGCTTGCACCACGGCGACGCGCTGTGTATGGTTGAGCTCAAGATGATTCTCAACTCCAGCCTGCTCCCGTTTACCCTCCGCTTCTGGCGAACAGAAGCGGCCAAGGCGGAGCAGGTCCTCTGAACGATCATCAAGATCGATAGCTTCAGGCGACACCCCATCCACCCGAGCCGCGACCCAAACCGTCGCGGCTTTCTCGCGTAGTACGGAGCAAACGCACATGAGTACAGCAGGCGTTCTGGTTGAAGAAGTAAAAGTCGCCCAAACCTCCATTCCCGGACGCTTCGGTGCCTACGGCGGCCGGTATGTCCCCGAGACCCTCATGGCCGCCCTCGAAGAGCTCGAGCACGCCTACGCGCTGGCCGACGCCGACCCCGCATTCCATGCCGAGCTCGACGGCCTCCTCCATCACTACTGCGGCCGCCCCACGCCCCTCTACTTTGCCAAGCGCCTCACCGCCCAACTCGGCGGCGCACGGATCTACCTCAAGCGCGAAGACCTCCTCCACACCGGCGCGCACAAGATCAACAACGCCCTCGGCCAGGCCCTGCTCGCCCGCCGCATGGGCAAACAGCGCATCATCGCCGAGACCGGCGCGGGCCAGCACGGCGTCGCCACCGCGACGGTCTGCGCGCTCTTCGGCCTCGACTGTGTCATCTACATGGGCGACGAGGACATGCGCCGCCAGGAGCTCAACGTCTACCGCATGCGGCTGCTCGGCGCGGACGTGCGCGGCGTCAGCTCCGGGTCGGCCACCCTCAAGGACGCCATCAACGAGGCCATGCGCGATTGGGTGACCAACGTCCGCGACACCTTCTACATCCTCGGCTCGGCCCTCGGCGCGCACCCCTACCCCACCATGGTCCGCAACTTCCACCGCGTCATCTCGATCGAAGCCCGCAAGCAATTCCTCACCGAAGTCGGCCAACTCCCCTCCGCCGTCATCGCCTGCGTCGGTGGCGGCTCGAACGCCATCGGGGCCTTCTACGAGTTCCTCCCCGACGCCAACGTCCAGCTCATCGGCGTCGAGGCCGGCGGGCGCGGCAACGGCCTCGGCGAACACGCCGCCCGCTTCCAGAAAGCAGGAGGCGGCATCCCCGGCGTCCTCCAGGGCACCTACAGCTACGTCCTCCAGGACGATGCCGGCCAGGTCTCCCTCACCCACTCCGTCTCCGCCGGGCTCGACTACGCCTCCGTCGGCCCCGAACACGCCATGCTCCACGACTCCGGCCGCGCCACCTACACCGCCTGCTCCGACGCCGACGCTCTGCACGCCACCGTCACCCTCTCCCGCACCGAAGGTATCGTCCCCGCCCTCGAAACCGCCCACGCCGTCGCCGAAGCCATCCGCCTCGCTCCGAAGATGTCCCCCAGCGACATCCTCATGGTCAACCTCTCCGGCCGTGGAGACAAAGACATGGGCATCCTCGCCCGCGAACTCCACCTCGGCGGCGCACCCGCAGAGAACTTGGGGACTAGATGACTCGACACAATGAGTTTCGAGCCTACTTCACAGTATTGGGAGACTTTGATCCATCAGATGTGACTGAAAGGCTGGGCATTGCACCGACGGATTGTTGGAAAAAAGGTGACCGTAATGAGGTATCGCACTTCGAGAGGAAGTTTAGCCGATGGTCTCTCGAGTCGCGGCTGCCCAGCTCTGAACCTATCGTCGAACACATCCGCGACGTACTGAAGCAACTTGAGCCTTACAAAGTAGAAGTCAAGGAGCTTCGAGCTACTACGGAAGGCTATATGCAAACAGTCGCGCATTTTTACTCTGAATCGCCGTGGTTCCACTTCGATGAAGATGTTGTCGCTGGTTGCGCTGCAATGAACCTGAGCATCGACTGCGACTTCTACACAATGTATTCAGACAGGCGAGAGGACTCCTAAGTGCCAATCGCCTTCCCAACCAAACCCGGCATCATCGCCTATCTCACCTCCGGCGACCCCTCCCTCGCTGCCACCCACGACATCGCCCTCGCCACCCTCGATAACGGGGCGGACGTGATCGAGCTCGGCGTCCCCTTCTCCGACCCCCTCGCCGACGGCCCCGTCATCCAGCGCGCCAGCGAGCGGGCCGTCGCCCGGGGCACCCGCCTCACCGATGTCCTCACCCTCGCCGCCGATATAAGAAAAGCCCGTCCCGCGGCGGGCATCGTCCTCTTCTCCTACCTCAACCCCGTCGTCCGGATGGGCCTCCCAACCTTCTGCGCCCGCGCCGCCGAGTCGGGGGCCGACGGCGTCCTCCTCACCGACATGATCGTCGAAGAGGCCGCCGAATACCTTGCGGCAATGAAACAAAACCAACTCGCCCCCATCTTCCTCGCCGCTCCCACCAGCCCCGACATCCGCCTCAAAGCAATCGCCGAAGCCTCGCTCGCCACCGGCCACACCGGCTTCGTCTACGCCATCTCCCGCGTCGGCATCACCGGCACGCAGGATACCGTCGCCTCGGACGCCCCCGGCCTCGTCGCCCGCCTCCGCCAGTTCACGCAGCTGTCTGAAATCCCCATCGCTCTAGGCTTCGGCATCTCGAACGCCGCCCATGTCCGCTCCGTGGGCGAGTTTGCCGACGCCGCCATCATCGGCAGCGCCCTCGTCGCCCTCATCGAACGGACTGCCCCCGAAGACGCGTCCGCAGCGGTCGGCAACTTCATCGCCGGACTTCGCTCATGATGCCAATCCAGAACCGGGTGCCCCATCTTCGGCGCAGTCTCACCGCGCCTAAGGTGGGCGGCCACCAATCTCTCCCGCACCATTATGATGAATAGGCACATACCAACAACGAGGCAAGACCCGATGGACATCACCGAGTGGCGCAAACAAATCGACGACCTTGACGAACAGATCGTCCACCTCATCTCCCAGCGCGCCGCCGCCGCCAAGGCCATCGGCGACCTCAAGCGCAAGGACACCCTCCCCGTCTACGAGCCCCAACGCGAGCAGGCTGTCTTCGACCACGTCAAGGCCGTCAACCCCGGCCCTCTCGCCGAGGCCGAGATGCTCCACGTCTACGAGCGCATCATGGACGTCATGCGCACCCTCCAGCGCCGCGATATCTAGAGCCGCCCGGATCTAAGCAGCCAGCCCTACCCGACCTTAGAAAGCGAAGAAATCCAATGATCGTCGTCATGCAGGACCACGCAGCCCCAGAACACATCCAGCACGTCATTGAGCGGATGGTCGAGCTCGGCTTCAACGTACACCGCACCACCGGCGCAACGCAGACCATCCTGGCGGGTGTAGGCACGCCCGGCCAGTTCGACGTGCTCGAGTTCAAAGTCCTCTCCGGCGTCCACGAGGCCTACCGCATCTCGTCGCCCTACAAGCTTGCCGGCCGCTCCTTCCGCCCCGAAGGCACCACCGTCCGCTTCCCCAACGGCGTCGTGGTCGGCGGTGAGCAGATCACCCTGATGGCCGGCCCCTGCTCGGTGGAGTCCCGCGCCCAGATCCTCCTCTCCGCCCAGCAGGTCAAAGCCGCCGGAGCCCAGTTCCTCCGCGGCGGAGCCTACAAGCCCCGCTCCTCGCCCTACAGCTTCCAGGGCATGGGGCTGGACGGCCTCAAACTCCTCCGTGACGTCTCCAACGAGACCGGCCTCCTCGTCATTACCGAAGTCATGGAGATCGCCCAGATCGAGCAGATGATCCCCTACATCGACTGCTTCCAGGTCGGCGCGCGCAACATGCAGAACTTCAACCTCCTCCGCGAGCTCGGCCACACCCGCACCCCCGTCCTGATGAAGCGCGGCATCGCCGCCACCATCGAAGAGGTCCTGCTATCCGCTGAATACATCTTGAGCGGTGGGAACTATGACCTCATCCTTTGCGAGCGCGGCATCCGCACCTACGAGACCTACACCCGCAACACGATGGACATCTCCGCCATCCCCGTCCTCAAAAAACTCACCCACCTGCCCGTCTTCGGCGACCCCTCCCACGGCGTCGGCATCCGCGACCTCGTCCCCCCCATGGCCCTCGCCTCGGTCGCCGCCGGAGCCGACGGCCTCCTCATTGAAATGCACCCCAACCCCGACAAAGCCATGTCCGACGGCGCACAAAGCCTCTACCCGGCGCAGCTGGAGGCGCTGACGGCGAAGCTAAGGCAGCTTGCGCCTGTGGTGGGGCGGAGCGTGGCTTAGCGCAGCACGCAACCTGCACGCCTTTGAATATAGGCTGCGACGATTACCTGCTCACTTTTAGAAGAGTGACTATCAGCCATTAGCCGCGGCATTCAACTTGGCTAGAGTTCTAGCATTCTCAAACTTTGCACCGGCTCGTAACCAAATAGCACAATCCTTGCCTTCTTCGTTGGGCGAAGCCCATGACAATAGCAAAATCGAAGTTTCGAAAGCCGCGAGCCTAAGGAGATGCTTCTTCAACCTAGATTCATTCGACACTACTATTCGGTCAGTGGCGAGAGCACATGCAAACACATGCATATCTTTCAAGAGTGCGTCTTTAGGGAAGTTGGCTTCTTCTATTTCTCCGAGCCGTCTAGCTAAAGCACCAAACTCATCCGATGCAATCCAACAAATTCGACCTCTCTGCTGCATGGTGACTCTCCACGATTTGGCGAAGCGACTCTCGTGCTTTTTCCACTCTGCTTCGAATGGCTCGTTCAAAACGAGCAAATGCTTGCGGTTGAGGATCGCAAGGAGGGCGTCACGGGAATGGCCAGAGATAGGGATGTCAGATACGTTGCCTGCGCTTCTTGCCACGTTAGAATCTACAACGATCTTCTTGCCCGCAGAATTAGGCATTCTTTCGATCTCGGGCTCTAGCCTTTTCTACGGCCGTTAGATAATGGTCTTCAGCCTCTAACGAAACGTCGCCAAAATCTTCTGGCCAATCACCAAATGACCCATCTTCATCCAGCGTTGCGCTCTCAATGCACGTGACCCCCTCCTCGTCTCTGTTGAACCAATGAAGCGCAACGTTCTTAGCGTCAATGATTCCGTCTGCTATGCACGTCTGAATGCCTAGAAGAAGTAGCGAGCTGTGAGTCTCCAAGACCAAATTAATCCCGCGTTCGATAGCTGCACATAAAATGCGAGCAAGATCGACTTGCGCTCTAGGGTGCAGATGCAATTCTGGCTGCTCTATAAAGACCATCTGACCTCTTTGAGCGTTTGCCAATGCGACAAGAACAGGGAGTACTTGAGAGACAGCCATGCCGACATCCGCAATGCTTACAAAAGAAGCATCGTGACTTGCCACACGATTCACTCTAATTTCAACTTGAGTCTCATCTACCTTGCGGGTCATGATGCCGGATGCAAGATGCAGAGCTTGTAAATAGTGGTTGAGTGTTGCAAGTGGCGGACTTGATTGTTCGTGCCAGTTGTCTATAATGCTAGCGGCATAGCTTTGAAACGGACCTGGAAAAGTATTTCCCACAGCGCTGATGGCATAGGTTCTCTCAGGGTTGCCCCTTAGGCCGGGCAGGTGAATCATAGACCGCAGAACTCGTGGAAAGTCACCTACCAACGAAGCAGTTATCGGGAGGGGGATTACATCACCTGGGCCGGATGAAAGCGCAAATATTAGAAAACACCTATCCCGTACAACCTCGACCGTAGCTTGCCTGTACGATGGAGGAAAAAACCTTGAAAGATAAGTCTTTATGGGAGCAGGCATTTCCGCAAAAGGAGCTTTGTATCGATCACCTAAACGAAGGCTAAAGCTATTTTTGCCAGAAGTAATCGTCTGCCCACTAATTTCTATCGGTTTGTTTTCCGGTCGCACGAAGTCAAGAGTAATGTCCCCACTTTGATTCTTGAAACCTACTGTTAGCTCATTTACTTGCTTGGATCTAACGTTCTCAGAAAGAAATTGTTGAGTAGAAGTAAACTTTGCATGTGGTCCATTGATTAGGAGGGCACCCGGGTCATAAGGAGCCTCTAGCGTCTGTTTTAGCAATAAGAGCGGCTGCATGAAGCTAGACTTGCCCGAGCTATTTGCTCCTGAAAGAACTGTAAGGGGCCGGAAATTGAGCGTTTGCTTTCTTGCGATGGATTTGAAGCCGCCGATTGTAACGCTGAAACCAGTATCGCTCGAGCGGGAAACACCCCTACTCCGGCCATTCTTAGTTGAGGTCTTTGTGGCCATGTTGGGCTCCTACCACCACCAGCATACAACGCTTAATAGCCGGGTGTCGGCTGATCCGCCATGAGTGTCGCTCCAACGCACCTAAGGTAAGCCGGAGCGCCAAGGTACGCAAGCGTAGCAGCCAAACCTGAGACAACAGACCATCGCTTGCCTACCGCACTGTACCCTTCCCGCTCGACTCCTCCGGCAAGTCCGGCGCATCCACCAGAAGAGCGCATCATCGCCGTCCCGTCCGCTCAACTTGAAGAAAGGGGCATTCCGTCCGATCCAGGGAACACGGGTTCCGAATAAACAATTTGGCGGGGCGAATTTACCGCTCTCGATTCTGACTGCAGGGCACATGCAACGTCCATCGTTATGGTACGAACCCGCTTCGTCCGACACATAGATCGATCCTGCTTCATCCCCGCAAACGCGGTAAGCTGACCTGTATGCGGCCTGCGCATCGTTGCTCCTGCTTCCTGTCATTTCTTCTCGCGCTTTCTCCAGCGCTCTACAGCCAGGGAACGCTGGCTGCCGCGCGCGGTGTCCTCGAGCGCGAAATGCCGCAACTTGCCCCGCAGATTCACCTTTCGCTGACAGCAGGAGACTATGGAGGCAAAGCCGACGGCTTTCGCATCACCGGCGGCAAGGCCGACATCCACGTGGAAGCAGCCACCGTGCCGACGCTCCTGTTTGGCGTCAACTGGTACTTGAAGTATGTCGCTCACCTGAACCTCTCGACCAACGGCAGCCAGCTTGGAAGTCCAGGCTTGCAACTCGCCGGTCCGGAATCGCCGATCGTGCGCCCCGCGCTCTACCCTGTCCGCTATGCTTTGAACGAAAACACCGACGGGTACACCACTCCCTACTGGGACTTGCCTCGTTGGCAACACGAGATCGACATCCTTGCCCTTTCCGGGTTCAACGCCATCCTGATCCAGCGGGGAAACGATCTTGCGGTGTACCAGTCCTTTCTAGACCTCGGCTACGCGGACGCCGCCATTCGCAGCTGGATCACCCATCCGGCGCACCAGAATTGGCAATGGATGGGGAACATGTGCTGCTTCGCAGAGCCCATCTCCCTTGCTTTGATGGAGAAGCGCGCCGCTTCGGCCCGGGCAATCATCAACCAACTGCGCAGCCTCGGCATCACGCCCGTACTCCCGGGCTTCTGGGGTGTCGTGCCCGACGACTTCGGCAACTACGTGCATGGAGCTCACGTCGTGGTACAAACCGAATCATGGAACGGCTTCAAGCGGCCCGGCTGGCTCGACCCGCGCGACCCTGCCTTTGCCCGCCTCGCCGCCTCCTTCTATAAACACCAGAGAGAGCTTTTTGGCGACTCCACGATCTACGATATGGAGACCTTCCAGGAAGGTGGCCAGTCCGGGGACGTCCCGGTAGGCGAAGGTGCCATAGCAATCCAGAAAGCCCTCAATCTCGCCCATCCCGATGCTCTATGGTTCATGATGGCGTGGCAGGATAACCCCCGCCCGGAGCTCGTCGCCGCGGTCGAACGCCGTCACATCCTCATTGCGGACATCGAGCAAGGGCGCATCCCTCGCGACGCGCGCGAAGCCGACTTCAAGGGCGCTCGCTGGCTTTTCGGGGGTTTGTGGGAGTTCGGCGGACGCACCACCATGGGCGCGCCGCTCTTCGATTACGCCACACGGATGCCGCTCGCCGGGAAGCAGCCCGGCAACCATCTGTCTGGCCTTGCTCTTTTTACCGAGGGTCTCGACACCAACCCTTTTGCCTACGACCTGTATACCGAGATGGCGTGGCGCGCTGAGCCTGTCGAGCTTGGGCAGTGGACGGCTGACTATGCCCTCCGCCGGTACGGCAAGCGCGACGCCCACGCCGCAAGAGCCTGGGACCTCATTCGCAGCACCGTCTATGGGTACAGGGCCGATGGCGTCCGAAACCATGGTGAGCGCGATGCTGCTCACGAATCCATCTTCAACGCTCAGCCTTCGCTCGACGCCACGCGCACCGGCCACTGGGCACCCGATGTCCTCCGCTACGACGCCCAGGCGCTCCAGCCGGCACTCACCGAATTGCTGGAGGTCGCTCTTCCGCTTCACAGCAGCGCCAGCTATCGCTACGACCTTACAGACCTTACTCGGCAGGTGCTCGCCAACGAAGCGCGCGCCCTTCTGCCCCGGATCAAGTCTGCGTACGAGGGCAAAGACCGTCCCGCCTTCAAGTCGCTTACCACGCAATGGCTTACCGACATGGACCTGGAAGATAAACTTCTGGCCACCAACGAGTATTTCCTGCTTGGCCGCTGGCTGGGCTACGTTCCTGCATGGGCCAGCACATCTGCAGAGGCTGCGAACCTGAACTATGACGCCCGGTCGATTCTAACCACCTGGGGCGACCGCACCGCCAGCGCCGACCTGCATGAGTATGGAAACAAGGATTGGGCCGGGCTTGTCCGTACCTACTATGCACCACGCTGGAAGCTCTACTTCGCATCGCTCGATGTCGCACTCGCTACCGGCAAACCGCCGCAGCCGATTGACTGGTATGCCTTCGGCGATGCCTGGAACCGCTCCGCAGCACACTTTGATGAGACGCCGGCCGCGGACACCTACGCCATCAGTCTGGCCATCGCACGCCAGCTCAATCTTGCACCTTCATCTGAAAGGGGAAGCCAATGACCCAGCCTGATCTCGCATTCCTTCCTGTCTATGACCCTCCAGCTGTTCGTGACGCCACCACGGCAAAGCCTGAGCGTCTTCTTTCGCTCGATGTGCTGCGCGGCCTGACTATCGCCTTCATGATTATCGTCAATGACCAGATGGGCCCGACACCCTTCCAGCAGCTGAGCCATGCCACCTGGAACGGATTCACTGCCACCGATCTGGTCTTCCCTACATTCTTGTTTCTGATCGGCATCTCGACCGTGCTCTCGACGGCAGCTCGCCTTGCCCGGGGTGCAACTCGTGCCGAGCTCTTCGCTCATACGGTGCGCCGCAGCCTCCTGCTTATTCTTCTTGGCTTTGTCGTGAATAACTTTCCCCTTTTTCACATGGCCACCGCACGCTACTACGGTGTTCTGCCTCGCATCGGTCTGTGCTACTTCATCATTGCCAGCCTGTATCTGCTCTCGCCTGCGTGGAAGGACAAGCTGGTCATTGTGCTTCTGTGCCTCGCCGGATATTGGGCCTTGATGCGCTTCGTTCCCGTTCCCGGCTATGGCGTTCCTGCGCATAGCGTTGCCATGAATGATCCCGACGGCAATCTGACCGCCTGGCTGGACCGGCAGATCTTCACTCCGTTCCACTTGTATGAACAAACCCGCGATCCAGAGGGACTGCTTTCTACGATTCCTTCAGTGGCCACCGCTCTTCTCGGTATGCTCGCCGGTCTCTGGTTAAAGACCGCAAACACTACACGTCGCAAAGCCGCTCTGCTTGCCCTCGCCGGCATCCTGCTGCTTGCGCTCGGTCTTGCGTGGAATCCCTTCTTTCCCATCAACAAGAAGCTGTGGACCAGCTCTTTCGTTCTGTATGCAGGAGGCTGGAGCCTGCTCCTGCTGTCGACGTCCATCTATTTTGTCGACGTGCTTCGTTTTGGCCGCACAGACCGCGGTACCGCCGAGCCCGGTTCGTTGCAGCATCCGTGGCTCTACAAACCCCTGCTCGTCCTCGGCACCAACGCAATAGCCGCGTACCTTATCTCGGAGCTTGGTGTCAGCGCGCTCTCGACCATCCATCCATCCAGAAACACCAACGCCTATGGCGCTGCCTACCATGGAATAGCGCTGCTTACACCTTCTCCGCAGTGGTCTTCGCTCTGGTTCTCGCTGGCATACCTGCTGCTGTGCTGGCTGCTTGTGCTTCCACTGTATCGAAAGCGAATCTTCCTGCGTCTCTAAGGCTATAGAGGCACCATGGTTACTACCGTGCGCTTTTCTTCGGGACTCGGCAGCAGGTCCGCGTCACAAACGCGTTACGCCACGGGTTAAGTCGGTCTTGCCATCGTTCGACCTTGTGCCAGGCTGGATCGCACGGAACATCACGGGCGAGCAGCACAGCTCTTATTGTTCTTGACACGGGTTTCACTTGATCCTAATGTTCTGTAAACAACAACCACTCGCGTCACCCATGCCAGGGAGATGGCCCATGCACCGTTCCACCCGGCGATCTTCGGCCTTCAGCGTAGCCCGCATTCTTCTTACCCTTTCGGTCATCTTCGCTACAACCTTCCCATCGGCTGCGCAACCTGGCCGAGGCAGTTTGAACGGTTCCGTCACCGATCCGAGCGGAGCCGTGGTCGCAGGCGCGCAGGTGACCTTGCTTAATCGTGCGACCGGTCTCTCGCAGCACTCCGCCACCACGGCCTCCGGTCTCTATGCGTTTATCTCGCTCAATCCTGGCAAGTACCAGGTGACCGTCACCAAAAGCGGCTTTGAAAGCATGGCTGAAGACGATGTAGCAGTCACCGTCGACCAGGCCAGCGTGGTCAACCTGGCGCTTCGCGTCGGCTCCGCATCGGAGGTGGTCAACGTTACCCAAGGCACGGACCTTGTTGAGACCGGCAACTCCACCGTGGGCCAGTTGATCACGGCAGAGACGATCGACCGCGTTCCCTTGCTGACCCGCAACGTCTTCGATCTCGTTCAACTCAGCGCCGGGGTTACGCCCGCAAACGGCTCCCCGAACTCTTCAAGCTCCTTCGCCATCACCAATATCTCCAGCGGCCGCCCTGGCGTCGATGTCTCGTCTTACACGATCAACGGTGCTGTCGCGGGTTCGGTCTACTACATGGTCGACGGCAGTCCCTTGGGCGTCTCCGAGAACAACGCCGCGGCAATCATTCCAGCGCTCGACATCCCGGAAGACGCGGTCGAAGAGGTACGCGTCGAGACACAAAACACCCCAGCCTCGTACCAGAGCGGCGGTGCGGGCGTAATCAGCCTGGTCACCAAGTCGGGAACGAATCGCTTCCATGGCGATGTGTTTGGAGTCTTTCGTCCGGATCTGCTTGCCGCAAACGAATATTTCAACAAGAACTTCCAGCTGTCGAGTGGAACGGCGAATACGCCTCCAGCCTTCCACCGCTATCAGGAAGGTGGGGCTATCGGCGGTCCTATTCTCCACGACAGGCTCTTCTTCTTCGCCGACTATGAGGCGACGCAACAGCAGCAGTACGATGGTTCGAACACCTTTACCGTACCCACCAGTGCGGAGCGTAAAGGGGACTTCTCGGCAGACAGTTTCACGGTATACGATCCCACGCAGCCGGACATCGCGACAGGCCCGGACGCCGGGACGCGCCAGCCTGTCGCCGGAAACATCATCGCCAATCCGAACCCGGTAGCCTTGAAGTATCTCTCCTTTCTTCCGAAGTGCAACGTCAATCCCACCACCTGCGATACCAGCCCCGAAGGCACCGTCAACAACTTCTTTATGCCGGGCCTGGACCCAACCTCCGCTCATCGGTTCGACATTCGCCTTGACTGGGCCAGGAGCGAGAAGCAGCGCATCTTCGGGCGATTTTCCTTTGACCGGCTCTTCAACGCAACCTTCAACGCGTTCGGCAACCCGTACGATCTGAACTACGCGCAGAATGTCACCAATGGGCGAAACCTGCTGCTTGCCGACGACCTGACCCTCACGCCGTCAACCGTCCTGCAGCTGCGCTACTCCTTCACGCGCCACTACGAGAATCAGGGCGGCGACCCCTCGCAGGGGGGCACCGACATCACGTCGCTTGGCTTTCCGTCAACACTGGCTTCGCAGGAGGTCTATAAACTGTTGCCCTTCATGCTCTTCAATGATGTGGGCGGCGGAGTGGGCGGTACTGCAGACTTCAACACCTTTATCTATGCCAGTGAGAACAGCGACGTAAGCGCCACCATCACCAGGCTTCTCGGAAAGCACGAGCTCAACGTCGGCTTCGAGTTCATGAAGCGGTTTCTCAACGTCGGTCAACCGGCGGCCCCGTCCGGTGCCTATGCCTTCGACGTCAGCGCGACAGACCAGTCCGTCGCACTCGGTACCGGCGGCAGTGATTTCGCTTCGTTCCTCTTCGGCATGGGGACTGCGCCTGGAACCGAATCCGCAGGCTACCCCAGCTTCACCAAGGATGTCTTTGTAGCGGAGTCCAGCCCGTACTATGCTTCGTTCCTTGAAGACACCTACCATCCCATGAAGACGCTCACCGTGACGGCCGGCCTGCGTTGGGACATCTTCGGGGGACGCACGGAACGGCATAACCGCCTTGAGTACTACAACCCCACCATCGCCAGCAGCTCGAATGGTGTCTCCTACACCGGCGCTGAAGTCTACGTGGACAAGAACAATCGTTCGCCCTTCGTCGCCAACCTCAAGGATTTCGGTCCACGGCTCGGGTTCTCCTGGCAGCCGCAGTCCCACCTCGTCATTCGTGGCGGCGCGGGCTTCTACTATGGTCCCAGCACACATATGCCGGCCGGTGCGGGCGCGGATAGCGACGGTTTCTCGTCAGCGACCCAGTGGAACGCCACCTGCTTCAACGCCGATGGCAACACCGTCTATAACGGAACGTCTACCTGTCTCGACGCCACTCCAAACAGCCCTGCCGCCAGCACTACAGGCATCTACTCGCTCAGTAACCCGTTCCCCAACGGTGTGGTGCAGCTGCTCAACTCTCCGACAGGCCTGGCAAACAATCTCGGCACCACCCTGAACACTGTTCTGCGTTCGCAACGCACCCCTACCACCTACAACTTCAACTTTGGCCTCGAGTACGAGCTTCCGTACGGAGTCATCGCCAGTGCCGCCTACGTGGGCAGCCGCGGTCTGTTCATCCCTCTCGGTGTAGCCGACCAGAACCAGCTCGATCTCCAGACCATACAACGGTATGGTGCATCGCTTTGTGTGTACGCCTCCGATCCCAATTGTGTCACCGTGCCCAATCAGTGGGCGGCAGTTCAGCCCTCCACAAATACCAACTACGGTGCGGCCACCGTACCGCTTTGGGTGTCGCTCCAGCAGGCTCCGCAGTTTGGCAGCGGCAACTATGGATCGGGCAACGGTGTCGTCGTACGTGGCTATCCTGGCGGCGACTCCGAGTACAGCTCGCTTCAAACCAAGGTGCAGAAGCGGCTCAGCCACCACTTCACCACGCTCGCGTCCTTTACCTGGGCCAAGTTGATCACCGACGATGGCAATCCTCCTCTTGGATTTGTCGGCTCGCACCTCGGTGCGCCGCAAGACTGGAGGAACCTCAACTACGAGCACGCAGTCAGCCCGCAGGACGTAAAGTACCAGTTCACCGGTCAGGCCTCCTATGATCTTCCGGTTGGCAAAGGCCGTGCCCTCAACCTCCATGGCTTCGCCGATGCCGTTCTGGGTGGCTGGACTACAAATGGCATTCTGTACCTGAGCACAGGAGTTCCTATCGCGTCGCCGGTGGCCGGTGCACAGTTCTCTTACTTCAATCAGCGTCCGAACCTGACCTGCGACCCCGGCAAGGGTGCTCCTCATACACAATTGAAGTGGTTCAATCCAGACTGCTTTACGGTGCCCTCCAGTCCGTTCGTCCCGGGTACGGCTCCGGCCTATCTCGATCACGTCCGCACCATGGGAGCAAATGACCTGGACCTGACCATCTTCAAGCGTTTCCTGCTCGGCGGTGACCGGCAGCTCCGCTTTGAGGCCTCATCCTACAACGTAGCCAACCGTCCCCAGTTCGGGCAGCCCAATGTGCCCAGTATTACGGCCGTCGTGAACCAGCCTGCTGTCCACGCCGCCTTCGGACAGATCAACAC
This sequence comes from Acidobacteriaceae bacterium, assembly GCA_965215415.1. Classification (GTDB taxonomy): domain Bacteria; phylum Acidobacteriota; class Terriglobia; order Terriglobales; family Acidobacteriaceae; genus Edaphobacter. The sequence goes on from CBDCDQ010000009.1 coordinate 735,937, forward strand.
GACCATCAACACACCGCGGCAGTTTCAATTCGGAGGTCGCTTCACCTTCTGACCGAAACTCGGCACAACAGCAAACCCATCGCCACCGTTGCCTGGCCGCTTATCGACAAGCTCCTGATCGTCCAGGAACTGGGTAGCAGATCGCTGGTCAGCTTCAGACATCCGGGCCAGCATCCAATCCGCGAAGCCTCTCCTGCGAACGGTACCGCTTTGTGCCCCGCACGGATAGCCAAGCCGAGACAGGTCGTTCCACGTAACCCGCTCCCTGCCATGGAGGGCGAACACCTCCCGCACCGGTCGTAGTTCGCGCAACGCCCTTGCGACTTCGCTGCCCTTCATCTCCGCCTCCTGATCCGCATGCAACGTTGCAGGATCGGCAGTCCACCATTGACGAACACCCCCCATCTGCATCGCAGCGAAGCCGGCAGCCCCGACTGGCACGTCGTCGTACCAGAACACGGGTTGACCCTTCGCGACCAAAGTCCTCTGCAGCCCAAGCATCTGCGTGGCATCCCTGTCGATCCCCGCAGGATCTATCCCGTGTTCAAGCGACCACGCGAGAGCAAACCCTGCCGCTTCGCCCGCGGCCCACTCCGTAGGGTGCAGGCGGTATGCTCCGTTTGTGATGTGCGTTGTTCCCATCGCTTTGCCGACAGCCAGGAGATTGTCTACATCACGCGCAATCAGAGAACCAAGAGGAATCTCATACGGCTTCGACTGTGAACCGAACCGCCGCTGATCGCAGCTATGGATATCGATGGGGTACCATCCGATGCCCACTGCATCGGGGTAGTGCACCGCACGAGCACCCGCTTGAAAGTCGACGGCAAGATCTTCCTCTACAACCGTCCTGAGCGGAACAATCCGCCGCGACTCGCGGATGTAAGGATGCTGCGAAAGGCCGTCCACGCTTCCCATCGCGTGGGGTAACACCTGGAGCTCCGGGTACCCGCTGGCGGTTTGATCGTCGCGCGCCACCTGGTGTCGTATCCACCAGGCAAACCCGAGGGACCTCCGCTTCGCGTCTTGCAACGCATGTGCTTGAAGCAGGGGATTGTCGCTCAGCAGGTTTGCATCGCAATGGTCGTTGCTGCTCCAGTTGATCATGGCGCGATCCTCCGGGTACACCGTCCGGTCAAATCGTGCAGCATCGACGGAACGCCGGTACCTCCAGAACGATCCCGGCAGCTCCGGACGGGCCTCGTAGAAGCCGTACACCAACCTACGGCCATCACCGTAATCGACGTCCAGCGTGTAGTGCGGGAGAAAACGTTGGTACGCCGATGGCTTTGGCTCGTCCAGGCCACTCTGGCGCTCCTGCCGTTCCAGCAGGAAGGTATAGGTGAAGCTCTGGCTTGCATGGGGATCGGCCACTGAGAGAGCATCCCGCTCGTGCGTCTCGGCTCGCCCCTCCGCGCCGATCCGGAAGGGCGTTCCGCTCAAGGGCAGCAGGTCTCCCAACTCGCTTGCCTCTATGAAGTACCGGCCCCGCAAGCCGAGCCACGCAGTATGCGCAAAATCGTATGCGAGTACTTTTGTGAGGCGGCGGCCCGTCCGCTCGACCTTTACGGGCACGGTGTGCGTCCATAGCTTCAGCAGCCCACGCGCCAGTGCAGGCTGCAACATCTGCATCAGGATCGTCTCGGCGGGTTCAGGCTCGAAGCAGAGCCGTCCAACCCAGCAACCACCCGGATTCATCATGGGGCCTGCAATGGCTTCGGCTTCCGTCAAAGCCGTATCGCGTCGTGAGGCCGCGTAGAACGCCCGTATGCGGCGGCTAAGGTCGAGGTAGCTGGCCGTTCCACCCGTGGTGTCCGTCCACCGGTTGTCGTCAAAGGCCGACACACCCTGCGACGTCGCTTGCCCGCCTATCCAGAGTGTCGGCTCGGTCATGCACACCGTGTGTCCGGCACCGGTCGCTGCGAGGGCGGCGCTTACACCCCCCAGACCCGCTCCCACGATGACCACTTCGCAACGCTCTGTCCGTACCGGTCCCTTCACGGGCATCACGAACGCAGCATTGGCGTCGCCCTCCACCCGCACGCGCAGCACATCCAGCAGCTTCCGCTGTGGCGGCGCAACACACCATCCAGGGAGAAACGTTCCAAACTGAAGTGCCGCCGCGAGCACCAGCCAACGACCAGTCATCGTCTTGATCTCCTTCAGGGTGCCGCTATGACAGCACACGGTTCGCAGCAGAGGTGTACTGCAAACCATTCGCTTCAAAGAACGCCACGCCGCACGACGAGGTACGAGGGTGGGAGCGGCTTCAAGCGGAACTCCGCTAATGCGCCTTGCTCAAAATCCCGATCGCTACAATCAGCACGCCGATCCCTGCAAACATCCAGGGAAGCGTCCGGCGCGGTGCTCCCTTCCACTCTCCAAGCATCAACCCAACCCCGTTCGCCACGAGCAGCCCTGTTGCCAGACTCAACGGCCAGCCAATCGAAGCACCCAGCGTCCCGAGCCGGGGTGCCGCCGCGCCGTACACAAAGATGCTTCCGCCCCAAAGCAGCGCCATGGTCAACCCGAAGCCGTACAGCCGCGCACTGCCTGGTTGTACAAAAAGCCGTGCACTCTTGTTCTTCAGCAGCAGATAGCCGCAGAACCCCAGGTTGGACACAGCGCCGCCCCCAAGCATCAAGAACCAGATCAGGTTTGTACTTGCAAACTCACTAAGTCCGCATCCCATCCCGTACGTGGAGATCGGATGGGCGAGCGCAAAGCCGACGTTGAAGACCGCCGACAGCAACCCTGAACCCACCACAAGAACAAGCGCTACCGCCAACGGGCGCGCCTTGCCCACCAGGTCTCCGCGCTGTGCCGCACCAGGCGCCGCGGCTCGCTCCCGCAGCATTCCGGCGCGGCCGCAAAGCACAATGCCGAGGAGCTCCACTGCGATGCCCGTCAGGATCGTCATGCCGGCTCGTTGATGGACCTTCTCCGGGGTCAGCAGAAGCATAGGGAGAAGCGAGCCCAGCGCGGAGCTGATCGCCAACACGAATGTATTCGCCAGCGCAATCCCGATCGCACTGACACTTTGCCCGAACATCACAGCACCGAAGCCCCACGCGAAGCCCGTCGCTAGCGCAACGGCTACGGCGTGTGCAGGCGCATGAGCCAGAACCCGCCAGCTTCCATGCGCAGCCGTCATCATCGCCACGGGTAACAGCAGACACGCGCCGCCAATAAAGACGCTCCACACGTTTTCCCAGGACCATCGTCCGAGAAAGCGCATCGGCAGCGTAAACAAACCGTTCATGGCGCCGGATAGAAGAGCCAGCAGAACACCGAAAGCGGCTACACCTTCCACGGAGGCTCTCCCTTGACTGGTTCCAATATCGAGACAATCTTGGCTAGGTCGTTATGTCTTTTAGACTATACAACTGACATACGGCTACTGCCTCTGCGTAAACCCATGCACAAGACGCTCCAAGCCCTCCATCGCCAGCTCGTTGTGTCCTGCCAGGCCTTCCCAGACGATCCCATGGAAGATACGGAGACACTCCGCCGTGTCGCCCAGTCCGCGGTGCTTGGCGGCGCGGGTGGTCTCCGCCTCAACTCCCCGCAGGATATCCGGGCCATTCGTCGCGACACCCGGCTGCCGATCATCGGCATCCAGAAGAGCTACCGTGGCGGCAAGCTGCGCATCACGCCCACGTTCGCCGATGCAGCCGCCCTTGCTGAAGCCGGGGCCAGCATCGTCGCTCTCGACTGCACCGATCGCCTGCATGCCGAAGGGGAGCCCTGGCGCGAGATCGTTGCCCGCATCAAGGGAGAACTCAACCTCCTCGTCATGGCAGACATCGCTACTCTCCCCGAGGCCATCGCCGCAGCCAGGGCTGACTGCGATCTTCTTGGTACCACCCTCAATGGCTACACCGAAGAGACTGCCGGCAGCACCGGCTTCGATTGGCAACTGCTCACCAGCATCGCTCAAGCCACGGGCCGTCCAGTCGTCGCCGAAGGCCACATCGGCACGCCTGCCGAAGCACGCCGCGCCCTCGACGCTGGTGCCTGGTGCGTAGTCGTCGGCTCCGCCATCACGCGTCCGGGCAGCATCGCCGCCACCTTCAAGCAGGCTCTTGAAGTAACACCTCCCACAACGGGGTACGCCGTCGGCATCGATATTGGGGGCACCTCCATCAAGGCCGCCCTCGTCAGCCGGGCAGGAAAGGTCACGGCACCCATCGCCGTTCCTACAGAGGCCTCCGGTGGTCGCGAGGTCATCGCCCGATCGCTCCTTGAAGCCGCCACCCGTACCCTCGGCACCGCCAGAGCACAGGGTCTGACTCTCCGTGGCGTCGGCATAGCGAGCGCGGGAGCCATCGACGCGGCCAGAGGCACCGTCTTCGCCGCCACGGACAATCTTCCCGGATGGGCCGGTTTCGACCTCCGCGGCTTTATGCGGCAACACACGCTCCTGCCGGTCTTCGTCGAAAACGACGCCCATGCCGCCGCACTCGCCGAACTGCACTTCGGGGCCGCTCACGCGCTGGCTCACTTCGTCGCTCTCACCATCGGCACCGGCATCGGCGGCGGTCTGGTCCTCGACAGGAAGCTTCAACGCGGAAAACACGGCTTTGCTGCGACCGTCGGCCATCAGACCATCTGCTTCAACGGGCGAAGCTGCAATTGTGGCCGCTTGGGATGCCTGGAGGCTTACGTCTCGACTGCCGCCCTCATCGAGGAGTATCGAAGGCTCTCCCCGAACGCCGTGCTCGAAGGCGACGGGGGAAGCCAGGCACGTGCCATCGCCGCGTTGTCCATCGCGGGCGACGCAGCGGCCTGTGCCGCATACAGCACCCTCGGTCGCTTCCTCGCCGAAGGTTTGGCCAACATCTTCAACATCCTCGATCCGGAAGCTGTGATCGTCTCCGGCGGTCTGATCGAAGGCCAGCCTGCCTTCCTCGCCATGGTGCAGAGCAAAACGCAGGAGCTGCTTCACTTTGGCGGCAAACGTCCTCCCCGCATCCTCCCTGCAACCGCCGGCCACTTCGCCGGCGTGCAGGGAGCCGCTGCCTCCGTCTTCTTCCAGACGGAGCAATAACGACTAGTGCAGCGTGTGGGCCCAGCGTTCCCGTTCGCCCATCGCCAGGCAGTCTTCAAGAATGTCCATGGCGATCGCCGCTTCTTCCGAGGTCACAAGCAGCGACGGGGAGATGCGAAGGCTCGTCTCTCCGCAACCCAGCAGGAGCAGGCCACGTTCGAAGGCAGCTTCGACGATGCGATCGCGCACGCCCGGAATCGGCACCTTCGTCTCCTGATCGCGTACGAGTTCGATTCCGATCATGAGTCCCCGGCCGCGAACGTCGCCCACCATGCCGAACTTCGTCAACCAGGACTCCGCGCGCGCCTTGATCTCCGCCCCTACGGTGGTCGCGTTTGTCAGACCTTCGCGCTCGATGATCTTCATCGTGGCCAAAGCTGCGGCCAGGGCGACAGGATTTCCTCCAAAGGTCGACGCATGACTGCCAGGCTTCCAATCCATGACCTCGGCCTTGGTCAGGCAGACGCTCAACGGGAAGCCGCTCGCAATGCCCTTGGCGATGCAGATCATGTCGGGCTCGACGCCGGTATGCTCGACCGCCCACCACTTGCCCGTACGCCCTGAACCGGACTGCACCTCATCCACCACCAGCAGGATGCCGTGCCGGTCGCAAATGCGCCGCAGCTCCTGCATGAAGGGCGTCGGTGCCACCACATAGCCGCCCTCGCCCTGGATAGCCTCCACAAAGATGGCGGCGACCTCTTCAGGCGGCAGCACCGTCTTGAACAGCTTTTCTTCGATGTAGCGGGCGCAGCCAAGCCCAAACGCCTCTTCAGCCTGCGGGCCACCGGAACAACCGCGATACGCATAGGGATACCGCACATGCGTCACGCCCGGCACAAAGGGCGCAAAGCGGCGCTTCTGCTGAGGACGGGAACTCGTAAGCGAAAGCGCTCCCATCGTCCGGCCATGAAAGCTGCCGAGAAAACTGATCACATTTTGCCGCCCTGTGTGGTAGCGGGCAAGCTTCAAGGCGCATTCGACGGCCTCCGCGCCGGAGTTGCCGTAGTACACGCGGTGCGGTCCCTTCATCGGTGCAACGTCACTCAGCCGTTGGGCAAGCGCTGTCATCCCTTCGTAGTAGAAGTCTGTGCCGCTCATGTGGATGAACTCGGCCGTCTGCGCCTGCGCCGCCGCGACAACCTCAGGATGACAGTGGCCCGTCGAGGTGACGGCGATTCCTGCAGAGAAATCGAGAAACTCGTTGCCATCTACATCCATCATGCGCGTGCCGCGTCCCCGTTTGGCCACAAGAGGATAGCTGCGGGTGTAGCTGGGGCTCATCAGCCGGTCGTCGGCCGCGATGATGGCTCGCGCGTTCGGTCCAGGCACCACGGTGTTCAGCTTGGGGCCAAACTTCGCCCAGACTTCCGCGCTCACGGAGCGGCTTTCCACATTCATTTCAGCGATCATTGTGTCTCCTTGGACAAGGGTGTCAGGGCTTCTCGGTCGAGCCGGTCAGACAGGCTCGGGCGCCTTGAGAGAAGGGCTCTCCCTTTAGTCGCCGAAGAGGTTTGGACGCGAAACGATCGGCGGCACCGGCAACCGGCCGGCAAGGCGGGCCTGCCCCTGCCCCTTGGTGCGAACGGTCCAGCCGAGTTGGCAAGTCAACACAAACATTCCAAATCCTCGATCGAGCCAAACAGGATTACAAGCCACTATCCAATGTCGAACCGGACACCCTGAGCGAGCGGAAGCTGGTCTCCATAGTTGATCGTGTTCGTCGCGCGCCGCATATATTGCTTCCACGCATCCGAGCCCGATTCCCGCCCGCCGCCGGTCTCCTTTTCGCCGCCGAACGCTCCGCCTATCTCCGCGCCGGAGGTGCCGATGTTGACATTGGCTATGCCGCAGTCCGAGCCCTGTACCGAAAGAAAGCTCTCCGCCTCGCGCAGAGAGTTTGTAAACACAGCAGACGAAAGCCCCTGCGCTACATCGTTGTGCATCGCAATCGCCTGGTCCCAGTCGCTGTAGCGCAACACGTACAGGATGGGCGCAAACGTCTCTTCTTTCATCTCGGGTGTTTGTACACGCAGCTCCACAATCGCCGGCCGTACATAGAAGCCGCCCGACGCCTCGGGAACTCGCAAGCGCTCTCCTCCTGTGACGGTTGCTCCCGCAGCGCGCGAACGTTCCAAAGCCGCTTGCATCCGCTCGTAAGCAGATTGATCGATGAGCGGGCCGACCAGAGTCTCCGGTAGCCGCGGATCGCCCACAGCGACTGAAGCGTAGACCCCCTTCAGCCTGGCAACGAAGCTCTCGTAGACCGACTCATGAACGAACAACCGCCGCAGCGTCGTACATCGCTGCCCCGCCGTGCCGATGGCCGCAAACGCGACCCCGCGCAAGGCGAGTTCGAGGTCTGCGGACGGACATACGATCGCCCCGTTGTTGCCCCCCAGTTCAAGGATCGCGCGCGCAAACCGTGCAGCCAGCCGCGGCGCGACGATACGTCCCATGGCGGTCGAACCTGTCGCCGAAACCAGTGGCACACGGGGGCTGTCGACAATCAGCGCCGCCACATCGGCGCCGCCTGTCAGCACCGTCGAAAGGCCCGGCGGAACGTCGCCAAACCGCTGTGTCGTCCGCTCAAACAGAGCCTGCACGGCCAAGGCTGTCAAGGTCGTCTTTTCTGACGGCTTCCAGATCACCGCATCGCCCGCAACCAACGCCAGCGCCGCATTCCAGGCCCAGACCGCAACGGGGAAGTTGAACGCCGAGATGACTCCCACCACCCCAAGCGGATGCCACGTCTCCATCATGCGATGGCTCGGGCGCTCCGAGGGCAAGGTCAGGCCGCCCACCTGTCGTGACAGCCCAGCCGCAAAGGTGCAGATATCGATCATCTCCTGCACCTCACCGCGGCCTTCGGAAACAATCTTCCCTGCCTCGATCGTCACCAGCCGTCCCAGAGGTTCGAGGTGTGCGCGCAGCTCCTCCCCGAACAAGCGGACCAACTCGCCCCGGCGCGGTGCAGGCACGGTGCGCCACGCGAGAAACGCCGCATGCGCCGCCGCAATGGAAGGGGCAACCGACGCCCCCGGCGAAGGCGTGACCCGGGCCAGGACCTCTCCCGTAATCGGCGTCCTGCAGGGAAGCCCGCTCCCTTGCAACACGCTCTCCGCTACGCCAAGTTCCCGCAGAAGGCCATGCGTCTCCATCTCCAGCGACGTTCCCGTGTCGATCATGGTTGTCTCCTCGCTACCCTTCGTCCCGCCAGCACCTCGGCCAGATGCCGCGGCTGCGCGTCCGTGTTTTGCGTGATCTGCTCACAGCAGGAGAAGCCGTCGCTCACGAGAGTCGTCGAGGCATCCCGGCGACGCACCGCAGGCAGCAAGACACGCTCGCCCAGGCGCTGCGACAGCTCATACTTGTCTTTCTCAAAGCCGAACGGACCAGCCATGCCGCAGCAGCCCGAATCGAGCAGGTCCACCTTCGCTCCCGTCGCGCGGAGCAGCTGCATCTCGTCCTCCATGCCCATCAACGAGCGTTGGTGGCAGTGTCCATGCACCAGAATCGTTCCCTCCACCGGCGCGGGCCGGAACGCCGGGGCAAACTTTACTAGAAACTCGCTCAGCAGAAAGGTCTGGCTCTGGAGCTTTCGGGCGCGCGGATCGTGGGGCAGCAGGTTCGTCAGCTCATCGCGAAACACTGCGGCGCAGCTTGGCTCCAGAACCACCATCGGCACACCCGCTTCGATCTCCGGCGCAAGGGCGTCCAGGATCGTCTGAAGGTATCGCTTGGCAGTCCGGAGCAAGCCGAAGTCATACAAAGGACGCCCGCAACAAAGGTGTCTTCGCGGTACGCTCACTGCGAAGCCCGCCGAGCGAAGCACCTCCGAGCCGGCCTCCATCACATGAGGATGAAAGTAGTTGTTGAAGGTATCTGCCCAGAGAATCACCCTCTGACCGATGCTCGCGAAAGCCTGCCGGTGGGTGCGCGTAAAGGGTCGTGCAAACCGTGGCAACGTGCGCTTCGGATGGAGATGGAGCATCGACTGAACCATCCCGCGCAGCGGCGCATAGCCGCCGAGGTTCGCCAGAGCCGGCGCAAAGGAGGCCATCCGCGCCACCCGGTCGATCCGGCCAAAGGCGTAATGGGACAAAGGCCGCCGCTTGGTCTCGTAGTGATGTGCCAGGAATTCCGCTTTATAGGTCGCCATATCCACGCTCACCGGGCACTCACTCTTGCACGCCTTGCAGGAGAGGCAAAGATCAAGCGACTCCCTCACCTGTTCGTTCTGCCATCCATCGCTCAGCACCTCCCCCTGCATCAGCTCCCAAAGCAGATGAGCGCGTCCTCTTGTGGAATGCAGCTCCTCGCCCGTGGCCATAAAGCTCGGACACATGCTTCCCGCGTCTGTCTTGCGGCACGCGCCCACACCCACACAACGGAGTGCAGCCGACGCCATGGAGCCGTTGTCCTCCGCAAAGGCGAAGTGAGTCTCGGGTTGCCACGGTTTGTAGTCTGCCCCCAGACGGAGGTCCTCGTGTACCTCGTGCGCGTCGATCAGCTTGCCGGGGTTCATGTGGTTCCCGGGGTCCCAGATCGCCTTGAACGTGCGAAATGCTTCCAGCAGCTCCGGTCCAAACATCTTGCCCAGCAGAGCGCCGCGAGCCTGCCCGTCACCGTGTTCGCCCGATAACGACCCGCCATGCGCCAGGGCAATGTCCGCCGCCAGCTCGACAAATTGCCGGAACTTCAGAATGCCTGCTTCACTTTCCAGGTCGAAGTTGTGGCGCATGTGCACGCAGCCCTGGCCGAAATGCCCGTACATGGGGCTGCTGTAGCCGTACTCTCGCATAAGCGCCGTCAGCTGCCGCAGATAAGAACCCAACTGCGCCGGATCGACCGCTGCGTCCTCCCACCCCTCCCATCCCGTTCCGACGCCGGGCACAAACGCGGTAGCGCCGAGTCCCGCCTCCCGAATGTGCCACACCCGCACCGCCTGCTCCGGCGTGTACAGGCGCACATCGGGTGCCGCCGCAAGAGCCTTCAGCGCATGGGCCAGCGTGACGGCCTTCCCCTCCGCTTCTTCCCGGCTGGCCCCGCCGAACTCGGCCAGCAGAAAGCCTCCGCCTGCGGGCAACAGGTCCAGGTCGCCCAGCGATTTCTGCTTGCGGCGCAGGGAATCCGCAAGAACGCAGTCCATCCCCTCCAACCCGATCAGCGGATGATCGAGCAGAAACGGCACATGGTCAGCCGCCTCGAAGATGTCCGGGTACCCGATGCCCAGAAGCGTGCGGAAAGGCGGGCTCTCCACCAGGCGCAGGGTCGCCCCGAGGACGATCGCGCAGGTTCCTTCACTGCCCACCAGTGCACGGGCCACGTTGAAGTCGCCCTCAGGCAAAAGCTCATCCAGGTTGTACCCGGAGACGCGCCGCGGAATACGAGGAAATCGCTCCCGCACCAGGGTGGCGTAGCGGTCGCGCAACCCCCGGAGCTCGCCGTAGAGCGTGCCCGTCCGGCCTCCCGCCGCAATCTCCGCCTCCAGTGCGGCATCGCTCATGGCGCCCACCTGCAACCGGGTACCGTCATACAGCAACAGATCGAGCGAGACGATGTTGTCCACCGTCTTGCCGCCCATCAGCGCATGCACCCCGCAGGAGTTGTTGCCAATCATCCCGCCGATGGTGCAGCGGCTGTGCGTTGCCGGGTCGGGTGCAAACGTCAGTCCAGCGACCTCCGCCGCATCGCGCACCCGGTCCAGGACGGCACCAGGCTGCACCGTCACCGTACGGGCTTGCACATCGATCGGGCCGATGGCGTTCATGTACCGGCTGAAATCGAAGACGACGGCAACGTTGCACGCCTGTCCGGCAAGGCTGGTCCCGGCACCGCGGGCCAGAATCGGAGCATCGTACCGCCGGCACACCTCCACCGCTGCTGCCACATCCTGTGCATCCCGCGGCAACACGAGACCGATCGGGATCTGCCGGTAGTTCGACGCATCCGTTGCATACAGCGCCCGGGACGCCGCGTCGAAGCGGACGTCTCCGCGCACTGCACGCTTGAGCTCCGTCTCGAGTGCGCGCGCCTGGGGGTACATCTCGCGCGAGCGGGCGTGGGAACTCGGAAGAATCTGAAACGGAGAACTCACGATAAACGGACCTTTGTGGAACGGAGTAGTGGCTGCACGATGCGGGTGCTAAGTGGAAGCTTGGGCAGTCATTTTGAAAATAGCCTGTGCGTTCGAGCTGTCAAAACCAAGATCGAGATGACCGGCATCCGGGCCGTCTTCCGGCATCGGCAGGCGCGTGATGAACTCAAGAAACGATCCTGGTACCTCACGCGTCCGCAGCGTTCCATCCGCCGCCCGGAATCTCCGCTCCACCCGCGCCGCAAGGAAGGCTGTCTGCCGCACCCGGCGCGATTGTGAGGTTTCAACCGTCGGCTTCATCGGCTCGCCCAGCGCCTTTTGCGCGTCCGACAGTTGATCGACGTCAGCAACCCTGTCCGTCACATGGTTGAAGATGTTTCCTTCGGTGGCGATCCACGCCATCTCGGCCGATTCCAGGAGCAATGCCTCGTAATCCGCTTCGGCAATCTCCGGATGATGACGCCCGAAACAGCGCACCAGTACAGGGAGCAGATCGACCGCTTCTGTCCTGGACAGACTTCCGTCACGTTCCACCTTGCGCAGCAGCGCCTCGGCTGCCGGGGTTAGCGGATCGATCGACTCTCCCGTCACCCGCACGACGGCGGCCTGAAAGGCTTCTGAGAACTTTTCCGGATGCAGCTCGCTGAGAAAGAACTGCGCAATCTCTTCCGGCAAATCGACCTGAGCGTACGAGCGACCCGTCATCCGCAACCGCTCCAGCGGGTATACCCCATGCAGCGCATACCCCAGCGGGCGCAACAGCCGCAGGATCGACTCTTCGCCGCTCGGCAGCGTTCCCATCCCCTCGAGGCGCACGGTGCGCACGGCTCCGTGGTCATGGAGGATCGTCTTGCCCTCTGCAAGCGCACGCTCCGCATAGCGAGAAGCCGCGGGAACTCTCTGCAGCAAGTCTTCCAGCAGCAACATATTCAGGGCCTGCGCCAGCAGAGCTCGGGAGACCGCTTCTCCGGTCTCCTCCCGCAGAGGCTCCGGCACCACGATCATGCGAAGCAGAACGTCCGCCCTTGCCGGGCCGGTCAGGTTCTTGAGAAGCTGCGACAGCGTACTGTCGTTTGAAGTATCCGGATTTCGCTGTTCCATCGTTTCCTTTCCCTACGGCAAGACGCTCCCGCGCCTCTTATCCTATGTTCGCGATCCCCAGTCAGGGAAGCGCCGCCGTGCAACGCTCTTTCTTTTAGAAATCGATCCGTCCCGAAAGCTGCGTCACTCTTCCGCTGTTCAGCAGGGAACTCGCCACACCGAAGTTGGCCGCCCCATCCAGCCGTGAAGTCACCGAATGCGGATCGAAGCGGACGCTGTTGGTCACGTTGAACACCTCGCATCGCAGTTGCAGCTTGGTCTCCCGGTACAGCGGGAAGTCCTTGTTCAAGCCCGCATCCAACCCGAAGTAGCCGTCTCCGCGTAACGGGTTTCGCGATCCACTCTCGCCCGGCAGCGAAGCCCGGAAGCTGTTGAAGACTGCTTGCGGGTCGGCAAACATCTGCTGCAGTTTGCCACGCTTCCGCGCCTTGGCCGGAATGCGGTTTGCCAGCGTAGCGAACCCCTCGATATCCCAGTTCGTCGGCCACGCCGAGCCATTGTCGATCTCATACGGAAGCCCCGAAGTCATCCGGAAGATTCCAGTCATCCGCCACCCGCCCAGCGCGCTGTCGACCAGCCGGTTGCTCCCGCTCAAAAAGCGCTGTCCCCGGCCCACCGGCAGCCTCCAAAGCGCGTTGGCATTGAACTGGTGAGTGACGTCGAAGTCCGACGTGCCGTTCAACTGGTCCGGCTGCCATGTGTTGATGATCTGCGCATTGTTGATGCCGCCCGACGCGTTGATACGCTCCGCCTGCGAAGTCCAATCGATTGAATGCGAATACGTGTAGTTGAAGTCCGCCTTCAGCCCTCCGACACGTTGCCGGTAGGTGGCTTCAAACGCGTGATACGACGAGCGTCCAATCGACCGCCACGCATAAAGCGCGGAGTACTGGTCGTGGAAGAAGCGATACGCCGGGTACAGCGTTCCGGCTCCCACATTGCCAGGAAGGTCCAGCACAAACAAGGCGTTCGTCTCGTTGCCCTGGTTCTGCTGGAAGATGCAATACGCGTTCTGCGTCGCGGTAGCCACCACAGGCGCGGTGCTTGGATCGCAGATCGGTTGTCCCGCCAGCGGCGCAAAAAGCGTCTCCCAGTAAGCGGCCTGTTGCACATTGCCCACCGGCACTCCTTGCCGGACCTGCCTGGCCAGGGCAGACGCGGCCGCAAAATAGGTCGTCCCCGCCGCGGCCAGGTTCAACGGCATCGCTACGTCTTCCTGCTCCATCAGCCGCCGTCCAAGCCGCCCGATATAGTCCAGTTCGATCGACGAGTTGGAGCCAATCTGCCGCTGCAACGAAAGGTCGAACACATGGGAATACGGCGTCTTGATCTTCGAATCGAGGCTCCAGCTGATGGCAAACGCACTGGGATCGGGTGTAGCCGGGAAGCCGCCCACCGGAGGAACGGCAGGAAGCAAGCTCGCCGGAATATCCGAGATGCCGGTAAAGCGCGGTGCGGACGCAATCGTCTGCACGCCAGCCTGATTCGACACCTGGCTGCTTAACCCATACGTTCCATTCGTGTCGAACGTATTGACGATCGCCGCTCCAAAATGATCGAAGATCAGCGAATACCCTCCACGGATGGCAGTCTTGCCCGCACCGCCGAACCCCGGTGCAATCGCAAAGGCCACCCTGGGCGAGAAATCCTTCGTATCGGGCTTCCAGAAGTCCGGCCGGTGGTTGCTCCGGCCGTTCAGATCGAACGAGATATCCGGCACCTTGCTCGCCGCCCCGCCCGATGCACCTTGACTCGCACTCGCCGCCAGGTAGTCTGAAAGCGCAAACGGAGTACACCCGGAGCCCGAAAGGATGCACGCTCCTACCTGCGCTCCGTGAATCTCGGACGGTGCCTGCAGATACGAGTAGTGAAGCCCAGCCGTCAGCGTCACCTCCGGCGTCACCTTCCAGGAGTCCTGCAGACCGAAATCCGACTCGGTCCACCTGTACTCCCGCACCAGCGGAGCGCCGAGAGCAATCGCCTTTCCGTTCTTGTCGAAGTTGTACACCGCGTCCACTTCACTCACCACGCCAATCAGGTCCAGAATCGCGCCGGTATACGACTGCACATGGCCGGGATCGAGTGGCGCGAATCCGCCGTTCACCGGGTCCAGTGCGCTCCCCACGATCGACGAAGGGTTCAGCCAGCCGACGTTGATCCCGGCATGCGGAAAGGAGCCCTGGTTGCTCGAACGCTGGTCGTCGACCAGACGAATGTTCGCGTTGAACGAGACGTTGTGACGCCCCTTGTTCCAGGAAACGTCATCCACAAAATTGTTCACCGGAACGTGGAAGCTTGAAGTCCGCGAAAACGACACGGGAGCCGACAACCCGTTGAGGCCAACCGACGGCTGATTGGACAAACCCGAGGTCGACCCGCTCTGCCGCGTCAAACCCCACCGGAAGTTATTGACCACATGGGGCGAGAGGACCGCCGTGTACCCCGTCGCCAATCCCCGGCTGTTGACCAGCGAGGTCGTCGAACTCGGCTGTCCGGGAAACTGCGATGTCGCCGGGCTGGAATCCCCCACCAGGTTGCCGCGCCAGAAGAAGGTGTGGCTCGGCGCAAGGTTCCAGTCCACCCTCGCGATGTAATTGTTCTCCGAGCTGGCAATGGGCTGGTTGAACCGGAAGCCAGCCGTATTGATCCCATCCCCTTCTGAGAAATCGTTTGGCGCAGGATAGCTCTGCAGGAGCTTCAGCATCGCCGCATTGTTGCCGATGCCCAATGGATCGAGGCTTTTGATGTCGGCTGGCTGAAGCGTCACCGTGGACCCATCCGCCGCGACATACTGCAGCGTGCCGCTCCGGAACGATGCCGTGGGCACCGTCTCGACGACAGATGCTCCTTCATTGCGGCGTCCCCCCTCGTAGTTCACAAAGCCGAACACCTTGTTCTTGAGCAGAGGGCCGCCCAGGGAGGCACCAAATACGTTCCGGATCAGCTTGGCCTGCCGGTTCGGAAGCCCATTCAGCAGCTGCTCTTTCTTGTTGAAGAAGTCGTTTGCCGCCAGGTACGCAAAGCGGTTGAACTCATACGCACTGCCATGCACGCTGTTCGTTCCGCTGCGTGTGATCAGCGCAACCTGGGCACCTGACCCGCGTCCCGACTCCGCCACAGGGTTGCTGGTCGTCACGCGGAACTCAGCCGTCGAGTCCTGCGTCACGCGCAAAACGCTGTCAAACGCAAAGCCGCTGTTCTCATCGTTCACGTCTACCCCGTCCAGCGTGACGTTCGACTGGTCCGTGCGTGCGCCATTGACCGCGCCAGACCGTGCATCGCCGGACGAGTTGCCGGTATTGCCGAAGTAGGTCACACCCGGCTGCAAGCTCAAAAGCTCCACCACATTGCGGCCTTCAATCGGCAACCCAACGATCTGCTGCCCGTCAAAGGCATTCCCTACCGTCGCATCGGTCACGTTCAGGAGAGGCTGTACAGGTGAGACGACCTCCACCTTGTCCGTCGTTGAGGACACAGCCAGGGCCACATTGAAGGTTGCTGGGGTGGCTACAGCCAGCATCACATTATTGTTCACCGTGGTCCCGAAGCCCGGCGCGCTCACCTCGATCGCGTAGGAACCCGGCATGAGCTGCTGAAACTGGAACTCGCCGCTCGCATCCGTCTGCACGTTCCGCATGGCCCCGGTAGCGGTCAAGGTGATCTTGACCGCCGCATCGGCAATGGCTGCATTGCTGGCATCCGTGACGCGGCCTCGCAGCGAAGTAACGGATTGGCACAAGCCACTGCTGCCGGCAAAAGAGATGAAGAGTAAACAACACCAGAAACGCAGAGAAAGCCTCATCGATAACCTCCAACAACGGGTGGATTCTTCCAGCATGAAACAGAACAGCGACCGGCAGGTTTAGCGGCTCGACGCAAACACGAAGTGAAGGCGGGGGGAACGTCTAAGCAGGAAGCGATACTGTAACCTAACACCGCGTTGCGTTCCGGAGATAGTGACAAGATCGCGTGACTTCATGCGCTCTGCAGCACAAGCCCTATCTCCTCACATGAGCTTCCTGAACCAGCCAACGCGTAAAGCTCACAGTTAATGGAGAGGTCGTTCGGTTGGTAGGCACCGCCAGATAATACCCATGCGGACCTCGCATCACCTTTGCAAAGAGCACCACGAGCTTGCCCGCTGCCAGCTCTTCCTCGATCAGGAACTTCGGCAGCAACGCCGCGCCCAACCCCGCAAACGCTGCCTGCGCCACCATGGCGAACTGTTCAAAGGTAGGCCCGCGCGCAGGGGGAACATCGTTCACCTGCACCTGCTCAAACCACGAGGTCCACGCCGCAGGGCGGGTAGATTGATGGAGCAGCTTGACGCTTGCCAGATCGGCCGGGTTCTCCAGCCGATGCCGCGCCTTGAAAGATGGACTGCATACGGGAACGATCTCTTCATCCATCAGGTGATGCGTCTGAGCGCCAGGCCAATCCGCCGTGCCATAGTGGATCGCCGCATCGAACGGTTCGGAAGCGAAGTCGAACGATTGCGTGCGGGTCGAAAGATCAACCGTCGCATCCGGATGCTGGTCAAGGAATCCGTGCAAACGCGGGATCAGCCATCGCGTGGCGAACGTTGGCAATACCGCCAGACTAAGCAGCTTCGGATTGCTCCACGCTGCGATGCGATGCGTCGAATCTCGAAGATCGCTCAGAACTCTGCCGACATCGCGGAGATACAGCTTACCTGCTTCGGTGATCACGACTCGTTGCCGAACGCGCGTAAACAAGGCTACCTGGAGCAGATCTTCCAGCTGTCGTACCTGCCGGCTTACGGCACTTTGAGTCAGGTGCAGCTCCGACGCTGCACGCGACACGCTTCCATGCCGCGCCACACACTCAAACGACTGCAGCCACGCGGTGGAAGGGTAAGGGGTCACAGAGCCTCACACAGCGGCTTGGAAGTGCTGGATGATCCGCACGCCGCCGATAGCAAAGGCAGAGAACCCCAGGGCACACTGTGAGTCAGATCATAGGCAGCCACCGGGAGAGTGTCCACACGGGCGGCACTCGCCCGCTCTCGGAGGTAACTTCCACGGCTATAGGGGCATGGCTGCTGCGGCATAAGTCGGAATACGTCGCATTCTGCACGCAAGAGCAGGGCCGTTGAACTTGACAAACAAGGCCGGGAATCGTCCCCGTTTATCGGCGCGGCATCCCGGAGCGCGTATGGTCGCGTGTAGACCTGCCAGATCTAAAGTTTCTTGAATGAAGACTTTGAGACTTTCGAATAAAGCGGGGCGGCGAAGTCTCCGCCGCCCCGATCGCTGCGCTTTGTCGGCTACGGCTGACCCTTGCCGCCGCCTGCTCCAAATATATTACCGGTCGTATAGCTCGCGTCCTGCGCGGCCAGCTGCACATAGATCGAGGCCAACTCCGCCGGCTCGCCAGGACGTTGCAGCGCCGTATCGCTGCCGAACGTGGTGTACTTCTCTACCTGCGCGCCTCCACTGATCTGGAGCGGTGTCCAGATCGGCCCCGGTGCCACCCCGTTCACGCGAATGCCCTTCGGTCCAAGCTGCTTGGCCAGCGATTTCACATAGTTCATGGTCGCGGCTTTCGTCTGGGCGTAGTCGTACAGGTCAGGCGAAGGATCGTAGGCCTGCTCGGACGTCGTGCCAATGATCACCGATCCCGGCTTCAAATGCGGAAGCGCCGCCTTGATGATCCAGAAGGGCGCATAGATGTTGGTCTTCATCGTCCAGTCGAACATCTCGGTGGTGATATCGGCGATGCTTGGCACGGAGTGCTGCCGCCCCGCGTTCGACACCACGATATCCAGCCCACCCAGACCCGCGACCGCCTGCTCGACCAGCCGCTGGCAAAATGCCTCCTCCCGCAGATCTCCGGGGATGGGAACAGCCTTGCGGCCCGCAGCACGGATCAGCTCGACCACTTCGCGCGCATCCGGCTCCTCGACGGGAAGGTAGTTGATGGCGACGTCAGCTCCTTCGCGCGCAAAGGCGATTGCCGCCGCACGACCCATGCCGGAGTCGCCTCCGGTGATCAGTGCCTTGCGGCCCAGCAGCCGGCCCGATCCTTTGTAGCTCTTCTCTCCGTGGTCGGGCCGCGGGTTCATCTTGCCTGCCAGTCCCGGCCAGGGCTGCGTTTGCTCCGGAAACGGCGGTCTGGGGTATTTGGTGGTCGGGTCCTGAACCGGCTGTGCGGTCCCTCCACTTTGTGCCTGCGCCATCCCGGCCGTGCCTGAAGCTGCGGCCACAATGCCTGCACCCAACCCGCCCACCAGGCTCCGGCGCGAAATCTTGACTCCATCCTGTTCGTTCATCTAGGTCGATCCTCCAGCCGCTAGGAAGCCGGACAGAGCGTGCGGGTTGCATCCCGATCCTGCTGCTTCCTTGCTCCTATACCCTATGTTCATGATCGAGCGAATCCTTATCGTCGGAACGGGATTGATCGGGAGCTCAGCCGGCTTGGCGCTGAAGGCCGCCGGGTACGAGGGCCACATCGCCGGGTGGGATGCTCACCGGCTCGAACGCCTCGCCGCCCTCGAACTCGGCGCGGTCGACGAGGTCGCCTCCAGTCGCGAAGAGGCCCTCAGCGTGGCTCGTCACGCACACGTCATCCTGCTTGCCGTCCCTATCCTGGCGATCCAGGACTGGATGCTTGATCTGGCGCCCCTCCTCCGGCCTGGCCAGCTCGTCACCGACACGGGCAGCACCAAACTCCAGATCGCCACACTTGCCCGTACCCTTTTCGGGGGCGAGAGCTCGGCGCACTTCCTTCCCGGTCACCCGATGGCTGGTAAAGAGACCGGCGGGACGGCGGAGGCTGAGGCTAGTCTCTTCCAAGGGGCGACCTGGCTCTTTACTTCTGTCGCCCAGGCGACAGACGCTGAGGTCGAATGGCGTGGCTGGATCACTCGCATGGGCGCGCACGTTCTCGACCTTGACCCTGGTCGTCACGATGAACTCTGCGCGTGGGTGAGCCATCTTCCGCAGTTCCTCTCGACCGCTCTCGCAGCCCTGCTCGAAGACCGCTTCGGTGACGATCCGGCCATAGCCGCGATCGGCGGGCGCGCTCTCCGCGAGACTACCCGCCTCGGCGCAAGTCCGTACTCCATGTGGCGCGATGTCGCCCTCTCGAATACCGCGCCGATCGCAGAGACCTTGCTTGCGCTCGAACAGCGCCTAACTCACCTTCGCGAGAACCTTAGAACTCCCGAGCTCCGGGAAGAGTTCCTCATCGCGAACCGCTTCCGCCAGCGAAAGCCCTGAAGCGAATCCCTGAATGCCGTATCCTCGAAGTTCCGGCTCATGATTGAAACTCCTCGCCCCACCATCACGCTCCCCGACATCCTTGCTGCCCGCGAGCGTGTTCGCTCTTCGATCTACGAGACGCCTTGCCCACGCTCCGAGTTCCTCTCAAACCTTACTGGTCAGCAGGTCTACCTCAAGCTCGAAAACCTCCAGATGACCGGCTCCTTCAAGGAGCGTGGCGCACTGAACCGCCTCGCCCTGCTTACGCCGGAGGAGGCCGCCAAGGGGGTCGTCGCGGCGAGCGCGGGCAACCACGCACAGGGGGTCGCCTACCACGCCACAAAGCGTGGCATCCGGTCCATCATTGTCATGCCCCTGCCCACGCCGCTGGTCAAGGTCACCGCGACCAAGAACTTCGGCGCGGAGGTCGTCCTCCATGGGGCCAACTACGACGAGGCCTGTGAAGAGGCCACGCGCATCTGCAAGTCGGAAGGCATGACCTTCATCCATCCCTTTGACGACGCCGCCGTGATGGCGGGGCAGGGAACGATCGGCCTTGAACTCCTCGAACAAGTTCCCGGTCTTGAAGCCGTCGTCGTGCCCATTGGCGGCGGCGGCCTGATTGGCGGCATTGCCTGCGCCATCAAGGAGTCGCGCCCCGACATCCGTGTGATCGGCGTTCAGACCGCGCGCCTGCCGTCGATGGCCGCCGCCCTTGCGCAGCACGGCCCCGTCACCATCGATCCCTCCACTACGATCGCCGATGGCATCGCCGTGCGTCGCGCCGGGGCGGTCACCTATCCGGCGGTAGAACGGTATGTCGACGAGATTGTGACCGTCGACGAGGACGAGATCGCCTCGGCCATCCTCGTTCTGCTCGAACGGGAAAAGACCCTTGCCGAAGGAGCCGGAGCCACCGCCCTCGCAGCCCTCCTGCAGCATAAGACTTCGCTCGGCGACGTGCCCACTGCCGTGCTCGTGTGCGGCGGCAACATCGACGTCACTCTGCTCGCGCGCATTATCGAGCGCGGTCTTGTGCAGGACGGCCGCCTTATCCTGCTCCGCATCCATCTGCTCGACCGCCCCGGCGCGCTCACCGACCTCACCCGGGTCATCGCCAGCCACCGGGTCAACATCGTCAACACGCTCTATAACCGCTCCTACTACGGGGTCAATCTCGGCGACACCGCGATCGACATCACGATGGAGACCCGCGGCCCGGAGCATGTCGCCGAACTGCTCGCCGCGCTTGACGCCGACGGCTACAAACACACGCGCGTTCTTTAGCCTTTTGCTCCGACCTCAGTCATTGCGGCGCCTTTCGCCTCTTGCCCGAAGAATGCAATCGCCGCCAGCAGCACAGCCACGACCAACACCGTGAGCGACAGGACGACTCGGAAGCTCCCGCCAAACCGTCCCGCCGCCAGCTTCGCCTGCAACACGCCGTTGCGCGACGAGAGCAGATTGCCAAGCTGATATGCCAGTCCCGGAAAGGTTCCGCGCACCGGCCCCGGCGACAGCTCGTTCAGGTGCGCGGGCACCACTCCCCATGCTCCCTGCACCATGAACTGCATCAGAAAGGCGCCTGCCGCGATCGTTCCTACTGTGTGGGACCACGCCCAGAGCGGGATCATGGGTATAGCCAGAAGCGACGCCAGCACGATCGCCTTTCGCCGGCCCAGCCGCTCCGACCATGCACCAAAGCAGATGCCGCCCATCAGTGCTCCGACGCTTCCCACGCTCGTCACCATGCCTGTGGCACGTGGCCCAAAAGCATGGTTTTTCTCGAGAAAGGTAGGATACAGATCCTGCGTGCCATGGCTAAAGGATGTAAACGCGGTCATGAGCAGGACCAGAAAGAGAAATGCAGGCGCATAGCTCTTCAGGTTCGCCAGTGCGGAAGAGCCGTTTACCGCGGAGACAGCCAGCCTGCGGGTTTCAAGCCAGGTGGGCGACTCCTCCACCTGCGAGCGGATGTAAAGCACCAGAAGGGCCGGGAGTGCGCCCAGGATAAACATCCCCCGCCAACCTACATGGGGAAAGATCAGTGCGTAGGCGAGCCCGGCCAACAAGTTCCCGACGACATAGCCTTCCTGTAGCAGCCCGGAGAAGAATCCGCGACCTTCGGCGGGGAGCGTTTCAAAGGCCAGCGCCGCTCCCACGCCCCACTCGCCGCCCATTGCGATCCCAAACAGTGCGCGGCACACAAGCAGCATTTTGAGCGAAGGAGCAAAGGCTGAAGCCAGCTCGAACACCGAATAGCAGAGGATGTTGATCATCAGGGTGGGCCGCCGCCCGTACGTGTCGGCCATGCGACCAAAGATGAAAGCACCCACCGGACGCATGGCCAGTGTGAGAAACAGCGCCTCCGTGACCTGTGGCACCCCCGCGTGGAAGTCCTTTGCGATAGCGCTGACGCAGAACACAAGGATGAAGAAGTCGAACGCATCGAGGGTCCAACCCAGGAAGCAGGCGACAAACGCATTCCGCTGCGGCGCTGTCAGTCCTCGTATTCGCTCGGCAAACCCCAAAAGCCGTTCCCCCGGTGTTTGTTCACCCTAAATCACCGGCGCAGCTACGGGAAACGTTTTCTTCTGGTGCTGCATAGTGCTGGCTGCGGCGGACTTTGCCTTCATGTGCAGCAGGCAGAGCGCGAGGCACTTTTCGACGATCCTTTCTCGGGCGGCCACCTATAAAGCGACCACTTATAGAGCGGCCACCTTTAGAGCGGCCACCGCCAGTTCCGTATTTCGTCGCGGTCCTCCCCCTCAGCGTGAGCATAGGCGATCGCTTCTGTGATCTGATCTTTCAACCACTCCCGGGTATGTGCGGCCGTCGCTTCGAGCGAGGGGACACGGTCGATCACATCGATCGCCTGGTTGAAGCGATCCACCTGGTTCAAGATCGCCAGCTCGAGCGGCGTGTTGATGTTGCCCTTCTCCTTGTATCCCCGCACATGGAAGTTTGCATGATTGTTCCGGCGGTAGGTCAGCTTGTGGATCAGCGAAGGATACGCGTGGAAGTTGAAGATGACGGGCTTGTTCCTTGTAAACAGGCCATCGAACTCCTTCTCTGAGAGTCCATGCGGATGCTCGCTTGCGGGCATGAGCCGGAACAGATCGACGACGTTGATAAACCGTATCTTCAGCTCCGGGCACCGCTCGCGCAGGATGGCGACGGCTGCCAGCGATTCGGACGTGGGGATGTCTCCCGCACAGGCCATCACGACATCCGGCTCTACTCCCTGGTCGTTCGAAGCGAAATCCCAGATGCCGATGCCCTTGGTGCAATGTTTGATCGCGGTGTCCATGTCGAGGTACTGGAGGTGAGCCGCCTTGTCCGCCACGATGACGTTGATGTAATCCTGGCTTCGCAGGCAATGATCTCCGACTGAGAGCAGGCAGTTGGCGTCTGGCGGAAGATAGATCCGCGTGACCTCCGGGCTCTTGTTTGTCACGATGTCCAGAAAGCCGGGGTCCTGGTGGGTAAACCCGTTATGGTCCTGCCGCCAAACGAGGGAGCTGATCAGGAGGTTGATGGAGGAGATAGGCGCGCGCCAGCGCTGTTCCAGCTTCGACTTCTCAAGCCACTTGGCGTGCTGATTGAACATCGAGTCGATGATGTGCACGAAGGCTTCGTAGCTGGAGAACAGCCCATGCCGTCCGGTGAGGACGTATCCCTCGAACCAGCCTTCGAGCGTATGCTCCGACAGCATCTCCATCACTCGACCGTCGGCCGCGATCTCCGTTCCGTCGGCGTCTTTCGGAAGGATCTGCTCCAGCCAGGTCTTTTTGCTGGCTTTGTAGATCTCCTGCAGCTTGTTCGATGCCGTCTCGTCGGGGCCGAAGACGCGGAAGCCGGTCATGTTCCGTTGCATGACCTCGCGCAAAAAGTGCGCCAGCGTATCGGTTGACGACACCTCCGCCTGCCCTGGCTTTTCGACGGGCACGGCGTAGTTGCGGAAGTCCGGCAGGTCGAGCGGCTTGCGCAGCAAACCTCCATTCGCATGGGGGTTTCCGGTAATGCGGCGCTGACCCTTTGGCGCCATGTCCTGCAGCTCCGGCTGGAGGGTTCCCTGCGCGTCGAAGAGTTCGTCCGGCTTATAGCTCTTCAGCCACGCCTCCAGCTGTGCGAGTTGTTCCGGCCGGGCCTTCGGTTCAAGGATCGGGATCTGGTGCGCTCGCCAGAAGCCTTCGACGATGTGCCCCCCGACTTCCTTGGGCCCGGTCCACCCTTTAGGACTGCGCAGGACGACCATAGGCCAGCGCGGCCGCGCCGTGTCTCCCGTCTCGCGGGCGTGCTTCTGAATGGCCCGGATTTCGAGCACGCATCGCTCGAGCGTCTCGGCCATCTGACCATGCATCACCCCTGGATCGTCTCCTTCAACGAAGTAAGCCTTCCATCCGTAGCCGGTAAACAGGGCCTCCAGCTCCTCATGCGGAATGCGTGCCAGGATCGTGGGGTTGGCGATCTTGTACCCGTTCAGGTGCAGCACAGGCAGCACCGCACCGTCTCGTATGGGGTTCAGGAACTTGTTCGAATGCCAGCTCGTCGCCAGGGGGCCGGTCTCCGCCTCGCCGTCGCCCACCATGACAGTAACGATCAGATCGGGGTTGTCGAACGCCGCACCAAAACCATGCGATAAGCTGTACCCCAGCTCGCCGCCTTCGTGGATCGAGCCCGGCGTCTCCGGCGTGCAGTGACTGCCGATGCCGCCAGGAAACGAGAACTGTTTGAAGAACTTTAGCATCCCGGCCTCGTCCTGACTTTTGTCCGGGTAGATTTCGGAATACACGCCCTCCAGGTAGCTATGGGAGAGCGTCGCCGGCGCTCCATGTCCAGGCCCTGAGAGATAGATCATGTTCAGGTCGTACTTCTTGATCAGCCGGTTCAGATGCACCCACGTAAACGTCTGCCCCGGGTCCGATCCCCAGTGTCCGAGCAACCGGTTTTTGATGTGCTCAGCCTTGAGCGGCTCGCGCAGCAAGGGGTTGGCCCTGAGATACAGCATCCCTGCGCACAGATAGTTGCACGCTCGCCAATAGGCATCGATCCGCCGTAACTCGTCGCCGGTCAGCGCCGTCGGCCGGGCTGTCTCGTCCCTCGATACAACATTCGCCACGCTCATCGCAGACTCCTCGCAAGCTTCATTCTGTTCCTTTTCCGCACACGTTACTGTTCCGTTTGACACAGCCGGACGATGTGCCGCGCAATCGTCAGATCCTCTTGCGCGGGCACCACATAGACGGCGGTTCGCGATCC
This sequence comes from Acidobacteriaceae bacterium, assembly GCA_965215415.1. Lineage (GTDB taxonomy): Bacteria > Acidobacteriota > Terriglobia > Terriglobales > Acidobacteriaceae > Edaphobacter. Next base: position 760,673 of record CBDCDQ010000009.1, read on the forward strand.
CCCTGCGCTGATCGTCCGTAAACCCGTATCTCCCCCGCGGCTTTCGGCCAGTGCAATCCCCAGATCGTGCATACCCGCCAGGATCTCACTTCGGGAGGCCGCATCGTGCTCTCCGATGCCTCCTGAAAAGACGATAGCGTCGAGGCCGTTCAGCAGCGCCAGATAGCTCCCGATCGCCTTCCGGATGCTTCGCGTGAATACCTTGATGGCGAGGGCGGCCGTTGCGTCTCCCGCTGCTGCCTTCCGAACCGCCTTCATGTCGCCTGTACCGGCCAGCCCGGCCAGCCCTGCCTTATGGTTCAGCATCGCCTCCACGGCATTGGCTGAACTCTGCCGCACCAGCCAAAGCATCAGCCCTGGATCGAGGTCTCCCGGCCGCGTTCCCATCACGACGCCGCCGGTTGGCGTCAGGCCCATGGTGGTGTCGACGGATTTGCCGTCCATCAGGGCCGTCACACTGCATCCGCTTCCGAGGTGTGCGATTGCCATCCGCCGTGGAAAGGGAAGTGCCGCTCCCTGGAGCTGCCACACTACAGACTCGCAAGCCAGCCCATGAAATCCGTACCGCCGCACACCCCTGGCCGCATACTCTTCCGGGATCGGGTAGCGTGTCGCCTCTTCCGGCATCGTTTCGTGAAAGACGGTGTCGAAGCAGGCGACGTGCGCCGCTTCTGGAAACCGCTTGCGTACCTCTTCGATCATCGCCACGGCGGCAGGATCGTGCAACGGAGCAAATGCCCCTGCTTCCTGAAGCTGGCCGATCACCTCGTCCGTAATCCGCACATGGTTTTTCAGTGTCGGACCGGGATGCACGACGCGGTAGCCGATAGCGTCCACCTTTGGCATCCTCGGTCCAGTGACCAGCCGCTCTACGAGGGCGACGGCATCCTGCATGGACCCGATGGGCTGCACCGCCGCGCTTCCGGCCAGGTCCGTTCCATCCGCATCGTGAAACGACACCTTGGCATCCGGCTCACCGATGCCACCGATCTCGCCCTCGAAGAGCGGCTGAGGCGCACCTTTCCCTGCGTCAAAGAAGGAAAACTTGATCGACGATGATCCATTGTTGATCACCAGGATCTGCATCAACACCTCGCTTCATTGCCCGGCAGGTGCAATGGCCCGACTATACGCGCCTTGCACCGACAGCTTGTAAACCGTGCCGGCTGTCGAGGGTTTCCGGGCTACTCTTTGCCTGCTGCAAGTGCGGGAGCGTGCATTAGCCGGATGACCGCCTGCGACAGCCGGTTCCGCATCTCAAGCCGTTCGGCGGCGCGAGTTACATAACGGATCACGATATCTACGCCAGCCGCCGCAGGCCGCATCTCGACGGTGGGCGTTGCGCTGAACTGGCTGAGTCCGTGGCGTTGGGTGGCGCGCTGCCACTCTGCTTCCGCTTCTTCGCTGTCCTTTACGGTTTCGCCGATGAGTGCGTCCTTTATGCGCTCCGCCAGCGCAAACACGTCGTCGGTCGCAGGCAAGGTGACCGAGATCTCATCCCACATCCATTGCCCGTCGGTCGAAAAGTTGAAGTACTGGCCCGACATGGCAAACTTGTTCACAAAGCTGATCCGGCGTCCGGTTGGATGCCCCTTGTCGGTCCAGTTACCGGTCTCGAGCAGGGTTGTCCGGAAGAGCCCAACGTCGACCACCTCGCCGCCCACCCCGGCGATCTCCACCCAATCGCCTACACGTATTCCGTTTCGCGTCATCAGCACGAACCATCCAAAGAAGGCCAGGATGTGGTCCTGGAACACAACCGTAAGGCCAGCTGTCGCCAATCCGAGGATGGTGGGTACCTGGTTGGGCGCGCCAAAGACGACCAGCAGCACCAGCAGCAACGCGCCGGCTTCGATGCCAAACTGCACCACGGTGCGCATGGTTGCCAGGCTTCGCCGCTCCGGCATGGTGCGTCCCACCATCCGATGGTCCACTACCGTCTGGCAAACGACGATCGCAGCCGCCGCGCACAGCACAATCAGCGCCATCCAGGCAAGCGAATTGAGCAGCAGATGCTCCACGATCCGGTGCTGCATCTGCAACTGTCCCAGCCACCTGGCGTAGTTTGCCGAAAGCTCTTTCTGCCCCTCGATACGGTCGTCCAGTATGCCCAGGATATTTCGCTGCGCTTCGAGCTTCCGCATGGCCGAGAGTCGAGTGCCCGTGGCTGTGGTTGCATCGCTGGCCGCTCCGGTAGATGCGGCAGCCTTCCCTTGCAGTGATCCTCGCTGCGCCGTCAGTGCCGCTGCATCCTGATCGGCCTGCGCCCTGGCCTGCTCCAGCAGACTTCTTCGACCGCGCTGGTCGAACCAGGCCTTCAACCGGCCGGCGAATGTACCGTGCCGCTGCGACGAGAGGACGGCAACCTGTGCCGTGCCGGCGGCGTGCTCATCGTACTTCTTCATTCCTGCTTCGTGCGAGGCCAGTTCTTCCTGCACCTTGCCGCGCTTGTCTCCGCTTACCACGGCCAGGTTGTTCTGCGTGTCGGTAAGTTCGTCGGTGTCGAGCGCCAGCTGGGTCTTGGCCACATCCAGATCGTCCTCGTTTACACCGGCTGGACGCGTTTTGATGGTGGCGGTCAGGGCGTCGACTGCAGCCTGGTCCTGCTTTACGGTCGCCTGGAGTGCGGCGACCTTCTGCTGTACCTCCAGAGCCTTCCCTGTCAGCGTCCGGCTCTCGGCCGTAGCCTGCCGCAGTGCCTGTGCGAACGCCTGATCCACCTCGTGGTCGGCGATGCGAAAGGCCTCCTGCGCAAAGCTTTGTTCTTCCGCCGACACTGCAAGGGGCAGCAGGGCTTCCGCCGTCTGCAAGGGCCGCTGATCGACCAGCGTCTCTCCTGCGCCGCCCTGGCGCTGCTTGAGAAATTGCAGGTTAGCCATTGCCCCGCGCGTGGCGAAGCTCCCAATGACGCACAGCGCCAGCAAAGCCCCCGGCACCACCAACCACAGATTTTTCCTGATCCGCATCGCTCTCCAAAACCGTTCATGACGGCTGCCGCTCGAGTTCCTGGCTGCCGCGCGTCTTACAGTAAGACGCGCGCAACTGCCGCCCGACCACTTCCTGAATGAGGACCCGCGCACCCATGAATGCACGCCGCCTCACGCACCTTATCGGCACTCTGGTTGTTCTTCCAATGCTTTGTGGAGATGCCTGCGCGGCCACCGCGTATCCCCCAGCCATCGACCAGGGGTATGTCGCTCTTTACAACCTTGATTTTCCTGGAGCCCATGCCGCCTTTCAGGGCTACGGGGCCGCCCATCCTGCCGATCCGCTTCCGGTCGTCTCTGACGCTGCGGCTTTTTTGTTCTCCGAGTTCGACCGCCTCCACATCATCGACGTCCAGCTCTTCGCCGACCAATCCCGATTCGATCACCGTGCGAAGCTCGTGCCCGACCCTGCCATCCGCCAGGGCTTCGATGAGCGCACTGCTCTTGCCACGCGCCTTGCGGATGCCGCGCTCAGCCGAAACCCTTCTGACGCGAACGCGCTGTATGCCAAGACCTGCATCGCCGGGATGCGCTCCGATTACGCGTTGCTGATCGAGAAACGAGACCTCACCGCACTGAACTTCAGCAAGGAGGCCAGCGCGCTCTCCAGGCAACTGCTTGCCGCCGACCCTACGTTTTACGACGCCTATCTGGCCTCGGGTGTAGAGAACTATATGCTTTCGCTCAAACCTGCTCCGCTGCGCTTCTTCATCGGTCTGACGGGAGCTGGCACCAACAAGGATGAGGGAATTCGGCTGCTCCACATTACGGCCACGAAGGGTCACTACCTTGCCCCATTTGCCCGGATGATGCTGGCGGTCGCCGCGCTGCGCGATAACCGTCCCGAGGAGGCGCGGAGTATCCTTTCCGCCCTGTCAAAAGAGTTCCCCCGCAACACCCTCTACCAGCGCGAGATCGCCCGCATCCCACAATAGCCGTACACTCCAAAGAGCCGTACTCCAAGGACCCCTTTCCCCCTATGCACATTGCCTCTGTCGGCACCGCCTTCCCTCCCCATCGCTACGCTCAAGCGGAGATTGCCGAAGCCCTGAAAGCACGCTGGGGCACCAAGCTCGAGGAGCCTCGCCTTCTCGGACGCCTGTTTGCCAACTGCGGAGTGGACTTCCGCTACCTCGTCTTTCCTCTCGACCACTACCCTACCTTGAAAGGCTTCAAGCAGACGAACGATGCGTGGATTGAGGCTGCCGTCGAGCTTGCCCAGACCTGCATCATGCGCGCACTGGATCAGGCGGGCCTCGGTCCCAAAGACATTTCCGCGATCTTCTCGGCCTCGGTGACGGGCATCGCCAGCCCAACGCTGGAAGCGCGGCTGATCAACCTGATGCCTTTCCCGGCCACCGTGAAGCGCACCCCGATCTTCGGTCTGGGCTGCGTGGCGGGTGCTGCTGGCATCTCGCGCGCGACGGACTACCTCCGTGCCTTCCCGGACCAGTACGTTCTTCTGCTTTCCGTTGAGCTGTGCTCCCTTACCTGGCAGGATGACGATCAATCCATCGCCAACCTCATCTCCTGCGGCCTGTTTGGAGACGGGGCAGCGGCCGTCATCCTGGCTGGAACCGAAACAGCGCTGGCCAAGAAGCACACCGGTCCCAAAGTCCTCGCCACCCGGTCGACCTTTTACCGCCACACGGAGCACGTCATGGGCTGGGATATCGGCGACACCGGGTTCACGATCGTGCTCTCGCCCGAGGTCCCAAAGGTGGTGACGGAGCACCTTCGCGGGGACGTGGAAGCATTCCTCACCGACAACAAGCTCACCCAGGAAGACATCGCGAGCTACATCTTCCATTCAGGCGGCCCCAAGGTGCTTGAAGCGATGGAGGGTACTCTGAACCTTCCGGCCGGTGCCCTTGCTCCGTCCTGGAAGAGCCTCCGCGAAGTGGGAAATCTTTCCGCCGCTTCCGTCCTTTGCGTTCTGGGCGATTACCTCAGGGACACGCCGGGTGAAGCTGGCAGCTACAGCATCCTCGCGGCAATGGGCCCCGGCTTTTGCTCCGAACTCGTCCTGCTGCAGTGGTGACCGTTACCCCCTCGCTGTCATGCTCCAGAACTTGTCTGCCAGCCAGCGAAGCGGTTCATCCGGCAAGCCCGAACTCCGCACAGGAAGGAGATCCAAGCCGCTCGCGCAGGTGAAACACGATAAAGTAGAGAGAGCATGGATGAGACCGTCGAGCGTTGCATCGCAATCGTAGCCAAGGCCAAGACACCCCCGCTCGAAGGCGTCACCATTGACAGCAACTTCGACGCGCTTGGCCTCGATTCGCTCGATAAGATCAACATCTCCTTCGAGGTAGAAGATGTTTTCTCCATCCAGATACCGGACGATTCAATGAACTCGCTGCGCACGGTACGCGACATGGTGGACGGGGTCAAATCGTTGCAAGGAAAGGCTTCAGCCGAGGCCGCGCAATGAACCGCGTGGTGGTAACGGGAATGGGGTGCGTCACTCCGATGGGCTCCACGGTGGAGGAGTTTGCAGCCGCGCTCTTCTCCGGACAGAGCGGCATCGGCCCTTTGCGCGCCTTCCCTGAGGCGCCGTCCGGCGATCCGCTGAACCCCAACCTTCGCTTCACCCGGTACGCGGAGGTCAAGAAATTCGACGCTTCGCCTTTTCTCGCTTCGGGGTTGATCGTCGGCTCGGATCGCAGTGCGCAGTTCGCTATCCTCGCTGCTCGCCAGGCAGTCCAGCAATCCGGTTTCCTCGCGACCAACAGCCCTGAAGCCGTAGCTATCGTTACCGGCTGCTCCACCGGTGGCCGTAACTCCGAAGAGCATGAGACGGGACGCCTCTACAACCAGAACGCCCGGGTCCACCCACTGACGGTCATTCGCACCATGGCGAGCGCTGGTGCCAGCTACATTGCCGCGGAACACGGTGTGACCGGGCCTACGCTCAATCTTTCGACTGCCTGCTCGTCCGGCACTCACGCCATCGGGCTTGCCTTTCAGATGGTCCGGTCGGGGATGGTGTCGGCGGCGATCGCAGGAGGGCATGAGGCTCCGCTGACTCTCGGGTTCCTGCGCGCCTGGGATTCCATGCGTGTCGTCTCTCCGACACAGTGCCGCCCATTTTCGGCAGATCGCGACGGCATGACCCTGGGCGAAGGCGCGGCGACGTTGGTGTTGGAGACCCTCCAAGCCGCCGAGGCTCGTGGCGCAACGATCTTCGCCGAGGTAGCTGGATTCGGTATGTCAGCCGACGCTCACCACATCACGCAGCCCAAAGCCGAGGGTGCGGCTGCCGCCATGCGCCGCGCGATCCTGGACGCTTCTGCGTCCCTGGATGATGTCGGCTACATCAGCGCTCATGGTACCGGGACCCAGACCAACGACACCGTCGAGGCGTCTGCTATTCACCAGGTTTTCGGCGCAGGGGCGGCGCACATCCCGGTCAGCTCCACCAAATCGCTCACCGGCCACTCCATCGGCGCGACCGGTGCCATCGAGGCTATGGCTACCATCCTCGGTCTTGGGCGAGGCTTGCTTCCTGCCAACTACGGGGTCAGCGAGGTCGATCCTGCCTTGGGTCTGGATGTCATCCTGGGGACCAACCGCGAGGCTCGTCCACGTCTTGTTCTCTCGAACTCACTTGCTTTTGGGGGCTTGAACGCTGTTCTCGCTCTCCGCCCCTATTTTGCATGATCTCGGTTCTGATCCTGACGAAGAACGAAGCGCACGACCTGCCCGGCTGCATCGCTTCCGTCGCCTGGTCGGATGATCTGCATGTCTTTGACTCACATTCGACCGACAGGACCCTAGCGATTGCTCAAGCGGCCGGTGCTCATGTGACCCAGAGAGTCTTCGATGACTACGCCACCCACCGCAACGCCTCGCTCCAGCTAGCCTTCAAGCACCCTTGGCTCCTGATCCTCGACGCCGATGAGCGCTCCACCCCGGAGCTCAGCCGGGAGATGCAGCAGGTCGTCCTCGCCGCCACCCCCGAAATCAGCGGCTTCCGCCTTCGCCGCCGCGACTTCCTCTTCCGTACATGGCTGAAACACGCTCAGATCAGCCCCTTCTACATACGCTTGGTCCGTCCGGAGCGCAGCCGCTATACACGTGCAATCAATGAAGTGATTGAGGTGGAAGGACCCATCGCAGAGCTCTCGTGCCCGCTCGACCACTTTCCGTTCTCGAAGGGTATGGCGCACTGGGTGGCCAAGCACAACGTCTACTCCACCATGGAGGCGGAGCTGATCCACCGTCAGCAAGGGCTTCGCAACCCATCGTTGCGTGTCGCTTTGCGCGATCCTGACTTTCATACTCGCCGTCTGCACCAAAAGGCATTGTTCTACAAGCTGCCGGGTCGACCGCTCGTCAAATGGCTCTACATGATGTTCGTTCGCCGAGCGATCCTGGACGGCTACGCTGGCCTGGCCTACGCTACCCTGCAGAGCTTCTACGAATATCTGATTGTTCTGAAGGTCAGGGAACTCAACAGGAGGGGCGATTAGGTAGCTTCTAACCGTTGCCTGTTTCGCTTGAGAAGGGCTTCTCGCGGGGATCCCATATGCGGAAGTTCGTCCTTTCCAAGGGTTTATCGCTCTTTTGATGTTGGTTAGTCCCTTATCGGCATCGAGTCCCAGGACGCCAAAGGGTCCCTCTCACATCCCGAGAGCCGCTTGGCTTGGCCGCGGGCGGCGCTCTCGTCTATCGAAACTGTCTTGATCCCCTTTTGAACACAGCCAAGTCGATTGCCCCGCGTCGCCGGGATCAGGCCCCAGGCGCGATAGGGTTGGATCGCCTGACTGGTTGTACGTGAGGCCAATTGGGCAGTCGATTGATCCACGCTCGCACCTGCTCGAGCGCTTGCGAATGGCTTGTTCGGCGAGCACTGCCTCGGGAATGTAAACACCGTCAAACCGTTGCGCCGTGATTGCAGACATAAGAGTAGCAGAGTCGGGCGTTTGAGCAGCCCAGCGCGACTTCCGGCATTCGGGCGTGTGAGTAAGCACGTATGATAAAAGGCGCATCCTTGCGGTTTGCGGAAGACAATCGCCATATCACCCTCCGGAGTACCCCTTATCGTGACGCAACGTAAATCGGCTGTGATTCTGGGTGCCCAATGGGGCGACGAAGGCAAAGGCAAGATTGTCGACGTGCTTTCGGAGCGATTCTCGCTCGTAGCCCGGTATGCTGGCGGACATAACGCTGGACACACGGTCATCATCGATGGCAAGAAATTCATCTTGCAGCTGATCCCCTGTGGCGTGCTGCGGCCCGATTGTAAAGCGGTGATCGGCAACGGTGTGGTGCTCGATCCCATGGCATTTTTGAGCGAAGTGCGGAAGCTGCGCGAGGCGGGCTTGCCGCTGCGGAGCGGGTCTGACGGGCAGCTGTTCGTGTCCAACCGGGCGCAGGTGATTCTGCCTTACCACCGCATGATTGAGCTGGCGGCCGAGAATGCGCCGGGGCGGACGAAGATCGGCACAACCAGTCGTGGCATCGGGCCAGCGTACGAAGACAAGATGCATCGCAGTGGATTGCGGGTCATCGATCTGCTGAACTCGGCACTGCTCCGGACGCACATCCAGAACGCCTGCTTCGAAAAGAACACCATCGCCCACGCGCTGTTCGGGACCGAGCCGCTCGATCCGAAGAGCATGTACGAAGAGTACGCGCGGGCGGCGGAGCAGATTGCGCCCTTTGTGACGGATACGGCGGCGCTGCTGAACCAGGCGCTTACCGATGGCGAGAAGGTGATGTTTGAAGGCGCGCAGGGGGCGCTGCTGGACATCGATCATGGAACCTATCCGTTTGTGACGTCGTCTTCGGCGACGGCAGGTGGCGCGGTCACCGGAACGGGCGTCGGGCCGACGAAGATCGGGACGGTTATTGGCGTTACCAAGGCGTATGTAACGCGCGTCGGCGAAGGGCCGTTCCCGACGGAGATCCAGGACCACTCGGCCGACCTGCTGCGGGCACGCGGGCAGGAATACGGTGCGGTGACCGGAAGGCCACGGCGGTGCGGTTGGCTCGACCTGCCATTGCTGCGCTACAGCAACATGATCAACGGCACGGAGTGGCTGGTGGTCACCAAGATGGATGTTATGGACGAATGCGCCGAGATTCCCGTATGTACCGGCTATCGCGTGGATGGGAAGCTGACGGACACCATCCCGGCAGATATGCGCGGGTATGACGCGATTGTGCCGGTCTATACGACGCTGAAGGGCTGGCATTGCTCAACGGAAGGCATCACGGAGTTTAACAAGCTGCCGCTGCTGGCGCAGGAGTACCTAAGGTTCCTGGAACGGGAGTCGGGTGCAAAGATCGGCATGGTATCGACTGGACCAGACCGCGCACAGACGATGACGCTGCCGGAGTTCGACGAGATGTTGCAGGCTTAGGAGACTTGTATGGTCAGCTTTATTGTGCGGATGCGGTTTGAACAGGAGCATCAAGCCGAGGTGCGGGAGCATCTGGTAGCGCTGACTCGCGCCTCGCGTTTGGAGCCGGGATGTGTGAGCTATGTGCCGCACCTGGTCGAGAATGATCCTGGAGTGGTGCTGATCTACGAGCAGTATGCGGACGAGGCGGCGCTGGAGCATCATCGCGGCACCGCCCATTTTGCCAGGCACGCGATCGGCGGCCTGTACCAGGTTATGAAGGAACGCGGTATCGAGAACCTGACCGCGGTCGCGTAGACAAAGTTCCACGACGGCCCTCGATTTTGAATCCCGTCGTACTTTGCTTTGACGGCGGCGGTGCCGGGGGTTAGTATCCGGCTTGAACGATGCGTTCTCCCACTCACCTTCTGTTGCGTGTCTCGGCGTGGCTCATGTTGGCGGCTATGTTCCTTGGTGTGCCTGGCGAGGGCCGTGCTGCACGCAGGGGAAGGACAGGTTCCAAGCGGGACGCCAAGCACCTTATCGAAGATCTGGAGGAGCAATGGCGCGGAGCGCAGATCGCCGACGATGTTCCGGCGATGGAACGGTTGATGGCGGACGACTTCGTCGGCATCTCCATCACAGGCCAGGCTAACGACAAAACGCAGCAGTTGGATCGCTTTCGCAAGCGCAAGCTGGTTGTGTCCCGGGTCGACCTGTCGGACAGGAAGATCAAACTGGTCGGGTCGATCGCGATCGTGACGTCGCTCGCCCAGGTTGAGGGAAGTAACGAAGGCGAGCCGATGAAAGGAATGTTCCGCTACACGAGGGTGTATCAGCGACTGCCGTCCGGCGTATGGAAGACGACCAACTTCGAGGCGACTCGGGTGCCCGAGGGACGCCGGGAACACGCGCCTAAGTAGCATCGATGTCCTGTGATCTTACACGAGGAACGTTTGAGCCTAGGTCTACTCTCTTCTTTGAGAGGAGGACGTCAGCCGGGCACGCTTCGTCCTCTTCGCCTTCACCAGGCATTTGATATCAAGCTCCAGAGCCTCTGCCGAGGCGCTTTTCGGGTCAGCTTGCTCATCAAACGCCTGCCGATTTACTCTCTACATCAGACGCGCCCGTAGCTCAGCTGGATAGAGCATTTGGCTTCGAACCAAAGGGTCGGAGGTTCGAATCCTTCCGGGCGCACCAGACTCCCTTGATTCCCCGCGCTACTTCCTCTACTCTTAGAAGAGTTGCGACACGCAATGTGCGCCCGTAGCTCAGCTGGATAGAGCAACTGGCTACGAACCAGTAGGTCGGAGGTTCGACTCCTTCCGGGCGCACCACACCACCCCCAAAATGATCGTTCATCCTGGCGAAATGGCTTGTGCGGTTGCGCGCATCGTCACAAAGCTGGGTCACAAGTTGTAGGGTTATGGAGCCGATGAGCGGAGTTGAACCGCTGACCTACTGATTACGAATCAGTTGCTCTACCAACTGAGCTACATCGGCCCACGGCTATAGTCTACCGGCTCCTGCCACCGAATGCCAGTATCGTTGCAGGTTTGCTCTGGTTCGTTGCGATTGGAGACCCGGTGCGACACTCGAGGGACAGCGCAGCGTCAGACGCGGACCTGATCGCGCCAGTGCCGGTAGTCCTGATACAAACGCAGAGATCGGTCACCGCCTGCGAGAGCTGCAGTGCCCGGCTGATTCATCATACCGAGGTACTGATACACCAGGATCTCATCGACCCATGGAGCAACGGCCTCCAGTTGCTTCTGCACGCGTGAGAAAGGGGCAGGGATAAGCGCACTCCTGTAGTTCTCACTCTCAAACTCAAAAATCTCGACATCGGCCCACAACCTGGCGCGTTGCGCGCGATGATGAGCAAGACGCAGCCCCTGGTAAAACTTCGACGTCTCATCGACCTTCGATTTACCCACACCGACCTCGTCTTGGTAAGCTACGATGTCGATATCGAGCCGATCCAGTTGGCGGACAAAGTCGTCGTCGGGGATCACCATGCGCGTTCCGTACGGCGCGATCAGCGTCTTCTTGCCGGGAGTGAGCTGGCGCGCCAGTGCGGAGTTCACGTTTACGTATCGGAGGAACTCGGGCGAAAACCGCGGGTTCAGGCACGCCTCGTCAGGCCAGTACCATCCGTAGAAGCTTGGGTGATGCGCATAGCGCGTGGCAACCTGTTCGATGGCGCGCAACCGGTCTCTTTCGCTGCGCGGATCGGTGATGATGCGGTCGCTCTCCCACGCGCCATAGAAGCCGCCGCCGATGAAGAATTGCACACCGTACCTGTCGGCCGCGCTCAGGACGGCTTCGAGCGGATCGGAGCACGCCAACTTCCATTGGGGGTAGATGTCCGTCTGGAAGAAGGCGCGATAGTAAACCGCGGTCGCCATCAGGACGAGATACTTCAGACCGGCGTCCGCAATTTCTTTGATCTTCACCGTCCACTGCTCGGCCGTAAATTGAGCTAAAGCAGGGTTCCAATCGATGCCTTCGATGGTGGCATGATGTTGAAACTCAAACCAGCTGCCACTGATGGGCTTGATCTGTGAAGAAGGAGCGGCGGCAGCACTGTACGGCACTACGGCAGCAGCGGCGCATCCGCTTGCCAGACGGTTGAACTGACGTCGATTCAGCGACAGAGCCATGAGGTATCTCCGAAGTATAGCGGCTTCCCGGAACTGCCGGGTAGTTGCATCGACGGCTCAACGGCAGACGATCACCACTATCTAGGAAAGTGGTTTGCTCGGCCCGCGCGGCAAGCCGAGATTGAGAAACTCGCCCTCGGTCGCCGCCGGCTTGCCAAGCCACACTCGCAGCGTCGCGCGCCCGAAGCCCAGGAAAAAGCCGAGCAGCACTGCTGCCGCCATCAGCACACCCGAGAGCACTGCGATGCTCGTCAACAGGCTATAGGTCTTGCGCACCTCAGCGTGAAACTCCGGCGGCATCGGTTTTTCCCAGGTGACCTCGCTGCGCAGATGGATGTTCTCAATCATCCGCTGCGCGTCGTCGGCGGGGATCGTCCCGTTTGCGAGGAGTACGAGCGGCCCCTCGCGCCGCAGCTTCGCAGTGCCCAGGCCCTCGGGATGAGCGTTCAGCCAGCCCTCGATCGCGCGTCCCCGGTCGCCCGCAATCTGCGGGGTCGGGTAGAGCAGAAGCGTCACCGTGTCCTTACCCCCGGCCAGCGAGTAACCCCCGGTCACCACCTCCGCCGCTTTCTCGAAGCCCAGAATCTTTCCCGGCAGAGATCCGCCCGTTGCCGCATACCCTGTCGGGCCCACCGAGTAGCGCATGGTGTTCGAGTCCAAACCTTTGCGGGGCAATAGAGTCGGCAGCAACGGTGAGATGCCCCGCGGTCCGCTGATCTTCGGCAGCCCGTAGGCCAGCTGCTCCAACTCGCTTACAGACATCTGCCCCCGCGCGATTGCTACCGTGTTGCCTTCGCGAAAGACTACCTGGTCGTTTGACCCGGCTGCTTCTGTTCCCAGCTTCTGACCTAACGGACGTAGACCTTGCTCCTGGGCACGAACGAGACTCAAGGCCGCTGCCGCTCCGGTGGCATCCACAAACTGTAAGGCCCGCACCTCCAGCGCCGCTCCCGTCACTCCGCCACGGGTATACCGCGCGGTTGAAAACCGAAGCAGACCGTCTTCTTTGAGCGCGGCGGCCCGTAAAACGTCCGGTTCAATGGCATCGCCTGCCTCTGTTCCGGTAACGGCCGTCCCAGCCATCGTCCATCCGCCAAACTGTTGCGGAAGCAGCGGCGCCGCGGGCTCGGTCAACCTCGATGAGGGTGTCTGCGCCAGGGCTACGCCCCAGCCGAGAGCGGCCATCCACCCTGCCCGACACACTCCTCCACGCGCCGCAGTGCTCATCATTCGTCAGACTACACCACCTTTGGAAATGTAAGCACCTCTGGGATCAACGAGCATCCTTGTTTGTTTCAGTCGGCACTGGAGGCGCATCTATCCGGCTTTTTTGGTGCGAAACGCGACAACGAAAGGTCCATATCGCTGTGGTAGGGTAAACACAAATAGGCGAAAGCCTCTTTCAGATTAAAAAAAACGGACACGAAGGAATACATAATGCAGATTTCCCGAATGATGATCGCCGCCGCTGCTCTCGCAGCCTTGACCCATGTTGCGTCAGCGACGATCTATAACTTCAACGCTACGGAAACATCTGCACTAAGCCCGTCGCCCGTCACTTTCAGCTTTTCCCTCGATACGGCGACGGCTTCCTTGACCCCCGCGGGTGCCACGACCTTTAGCAATATATCCATCACTGAAGATGGCAAGACCATCGCCAAGAACACCATCGGAGCAGAGTTCGGCACTAACATCAGCAGCCCGCTCTTCTTTTGGATCGACACAGGGCTCAACTCCTTTTACACGGGATCTGGTACCGGAATCGCCTTCAACCTTGCCAGCTTCCCTATTGCCGACGGCGTGACCGATGGCGAAGGCACTCTCAAAATCACCTCGACTGCACCTGCGCCCACTCCTGAGCCAGCCAGCTGGGTCTTACTGCTTACCGGCTGCACTGCGGCCGCTTCGGTCCGTCGCTTCTTCCGGGTAGATCGGGCTTAGGATTCCGGCTCCTTGTCTGGCTTCTAAACGCTTCAAATTGGCATGGCCTGTACCAGCCTTCGTCACTTTCCTGGTACAGGCTTGCTCATTTATTTGGATGAAGGCCGGGCAAAGCGGGCCGGTTTTGTCAGCCTGCGCATTGGCTCCGAGAACCGCGATTCTGGAGTAATACGGTTAGTCGCTGAAAGCCCGCTTTGAGGGGCTACTACGTTATCAATGGGCCGCCGCCTCGTGCGTATGGCGCGTCCGCAGCGCTCATCTATAGGCGCACACGCGAGCTATCTCATTCTTCCAACATGCCCCGTCGCGCTTTAGTATTCCCAGGTTCGTATGGGCGTGATTGGAGTCGGGTGTCTCATTCCAATAGCCATGTGCACCATCTTCTTCCATGGTGACATATGCAAAGTATGGCGATCTGTGCCTTTCTCCTACGCCTATGGAGAATGAGCCTTGATCGTCATTTACCTTAATCTCGCAACGCCCACTAAGATATTTTTTTGCTTTACTTGGAGCAAACATCGTCCTGTCTCCGCATGAACCAGACTGGGCGGGAGGCTGACTTCAAGCGCGAAGAGAAATAAGAGGAACGGGCTCATCTTATTTTCGGACTTTTCTGTTGTACGGTGTTGATTCGTTAGGCGGATACTACCATTCAATAACACCAACTGCCAAAGCAAACGATCTGGAGAATAACGGAGCCCGCACACGCGCCCGTCCCTTCTGTCACCGAGCGGCTGAGCAGAGCTTTTAGAAGCCGTTCAGCTCTGACAAGTCGCTCTAGCGGAAGTGTGGTTATTCTCGGAGCTCTAAGGCACAACCACCCCACCCGGCACCATCCCCGCCGCCCGCTCCACCGGCAGCCGCGACGCTCCCAGCCCCGCCTCATACTTGGCCACGCCCTTGTACAGGCTCTCCGCCACGCGCTGCCGGTACTCCGGTCGCTGGAGTTGTCGGGCGTCGCGCGGGTTGGTCACAAACGAGATCTCCGCCAGCACGGACGGCATATTCGCGCCGATCAGCACCACAAACGGGGCCTTCTTGACGCCGCGGTTCTTCAGCCCCGCATTACCCGCCTGCAAGCCGCCGTACAGTCCCTGCTCCACATCGCCGGCGAACTCGCGCGATTCCTCGATCTTATTCTTCATGGCGATCTTCTTCACTAGATCGCTGAGTTGATGGATCGACTGGTCCGACACCGCGTTCTCGCGCGAGGCCACCGCCAGCGCGCCCTGGTCGGTAGTGAAGTTCAGGTAGTAGGTTTCCACGCCGCGCGCGCTCTCGTCGGGCGACGAGTTGGCGTGGATGGAGAGAAACAGGTCCGCCTGCGCCTTGTTGGCGAGGGCCGTCCGGTCTTCGAGCGCGACGAAGGTGTCGTCCGAGCGCGTGTAGACGATCTCCGCGCCGAGCCGGTCGCGCAGCAGCTTGCCCAGCCGCAGCGCCACGTCGAGCACCACGTCTTTTTCCTCGATGCCGTCCGCGCCGAGCGTGCCGGAGTCGTGCCCGCCGTGGCCGGGGTCGATGACGATCCGCCCGATCTTAAGACCGAGAGCGCGGACGAGAGAGGTCTCGCCGTCGGCCGTCGGCACCGCCGCGCGTGCGGGGACGGCGTCACCCACCGCGACGCTATCCGCCGGTGTCGTCTTCGGCCTGGCCGTTAGCCTGGCCTGCTTTTCGGGCGCACTTTGCTTCGGCAAAGCCGGCTGTTTCTCCACCACCGCCGCAATGGGCTGCGATGTCGGCTGTGAGGTCGCTTCAACGCGGTTCGTCTGTGCGCTAAGCGACGCTACCTCCTGCGTATTTTTCTGCTTGACGGCCGTCGTCTCCGGGACAGGCGCAGTCGAACCAGGCCTCATGATCGTGGCTTCGGCAGGAAGCGCGTTCAGGGGCACTCGCTTCCCACCCGCCTCCGTCTTGCCGTGGATGTCGATGATCAGCCGGTAGGGGTTCGGCAGCAGAAACGCCGAGTACTCCGTCACGTCGCTGACATCGAGCACCACGCGCGTCATCTGGTTGCGAAACTGCGCCGCGCGGATGCGCTTGAGGAAGCCGTCGTCGGTGACGGTGAACGCCTTGGCGGCCAACTCCGGGCCGAGCCGGGTGCCGTGGAGGTCGAAGTAGATGCGATCGGGCTTCGGCACCCGCGCCGCCTCATAGGTCACGTTATCGCCCAGGTCGATCACGACACGAGTGTAGCTAGGGGTAGACCAGTGGCGGATGCCAGTCACAAGCGCGAGGCCCCCCGTGCGAGTGGGAGCGTCGATTGGCACGGAGAGGGGGGCGGCCTCCGATTGCCGCACCACCGCTGCTGGCGGAACTGCCGCTTGTTCCTGCTTGCCCGCCGGCCGCGCCATCTCGCCCAACGCGGCCCGCGCCTCCTCCACCTGCCCGCTCTTCGGTGCTTCCTTCAGCAGCAAGCCGTATCGCTCCTTTGCCACCTTCGCGTCTTGAAGATCGTTTTGCGCGATCTGACCCTCGGCCAGCAACGCCGCGATTCGCAGGGAGCTGGCCGGATACTGCGTCCGCAAAAATTCGTACTGGCTGATGGCGGCGCGAAACCATGAAGGCTCCCGCAGGCTGCGACCCTCCTCCGTTAGCAATTCCGCCACCGCGTAGATGCTGGCGGGCGCATGGAGATCGCCGGGGTTCCGATGGTAGATCAGCCGAAAGGCTTCAAGGACCGGATCATAGTCTGCCTTGGTGCGCCTGGGGGAAGGTATCGCTTCAAGCCGGTCGCGCAGCCGTTCCGCCTCCACCCACGCCGCACCCGGTACCCGCTTCTGGGTCTCAGCTTTAGTCGCAAGGCTGAGAGACAGCATCGTCCCCGCGACGCCAAGCGCAATGCGGCCTCGACCGAAAACCCACACGTTCGCACACCCTCACGGTCAGTCTAAGAGCTTCCAACCGGTACGTCTGTCCAAATCGCCGCCGGTACTCTCCCCCGTCACCCACGCACCCACCAGAACAGCGAAGAGACCGGGTGCCCACCTTCGCGGCGGTCTCATCATCGCTAAAGGTGGGCTCGCCGCATGGCCACTAAGCCAGGAATCCACTTACAACTTCGGCGGCACTCTCCAATGTGCCGTCGAGCGCACCCACGTCGCTTCCGCCAGCTTCAGCCAGGTCCGGCCGACCGCCGCCTTTGCCGCCGACCTCGGCCGCCAACAAGCCGACGACTTTGCCCGCCTGCACCTTCGCGGTCAGGTCTTTGGTGACGCCGACGATCAGTGACACCTTGCCGTCCGAAGCCGCGCCGAGTACCACCACGCCCGACCCCAGCTTCTGCCGCAGCCCGTCGATCAGCTCCCGCATCTGGCCCTTGTCCAAACCGTCCACCCGCTGCGCCAGCACCTTGACTCCCTTCACCTCGACGGCTTGCGAGGCCGAGTCCGCCACCGAAGCCGCCGCCGCCTTCATCCGCACCGCGTCCAGCTCGCGCCGCAGCTTCTTGATCTCTTCCTCCTGAGCCGCCAGCCGCGCGCGCACCGCCTCCACGTCCGACCCCACCACCCGCGCCACCTCGAAGTCGCGGCGGAACTCGCCCAGCGCGCCCGTGCCGGAGATGGCCTCGACGCGCCGCACGCCGCTCGACACGCTGCTCTCGCCCACCAGCTTCAGCAGGCCGATCTCGCCCGTCGCGCGGGTGTGCGTGCCACCGCAGAGCTCGGTCGAGAAGCCGCCGGGCCCTCCGATCATAACGACGCGCACACGGTCGCCGTACTTCTCGCCGAAGAGCGCCATCGCGCCATAGTCGTTCACGGCGACGTCGATGGGCACGTCGACCATCGTCTGCACGGGGGCGTTGCCGAGTACCTGCGCGTTCACGATGCTCTCGATCTCGCGCAGCTCCTCTTCCGCGACGCCGGTAAAGTGCGAGAAGTCGAAGCGCAGCCGCGTCGCGTCGACGAGCGAGCCCGCCTGCTTCACATGCTTACCCAACACCTCGCGCAGCGCCGCGTGGAGCAGATGCGTCCCGGTATGGTTGCGCTCGGTGGCGCGGCGGTTCTCCCCATTGACCACGGTGTCGATCACGTCGCCGACGGCAATCGGCTGACGAGCCACCACACGATGCGCGAAGACGCCCTGCACCGGCTTGGTCGCCCCGCTCACCTCGGCCACGACCGAATTGTGATCAGCGGAATAGAGCCAGCCCACATCGCCCACCTGCCCGCCGGAATCGGCATAGAAGCTCGTTGCGTCGAGCACGACCTCGCCCGCCTCGCCCGCCTTGAGCTCCGGCACACCGACGCCGTCCTTCACGAGCGCCAACACCCGTGCCCCATCCACCCGCAGCACGGAGTAGCCCTCGAACTCCGTCTTCGCCAGCTCGCGATAGACCGGCGCGGCGGACTTCTGGGAGCCGCCCTTCCAGGAGGCGCGGGCGCGGGCTTGCTCCTCCTGCCTCGCGGCTTCGAATCCAACCATATCAAATGAGATATGACTGTCTCGGGCTGCGTCGATCATAAAATCAAGCGGTAAGCCAAAGGTCTCGTAAAGTCGAAATGCATCGTGGCCAGAGACCTGGGTCGGCTCATTCAGGTGAGCATTCCAACGTGCAAGGAAGTTGTTCGCTGTAACTTGATCGAACGCTCTTGCAAAGAGCTCTGACAATTGTGCAAATCGCATCACTCTGAGGATTTCAAGAGGCTCCAAATCTTGTAACAAAGGCTCTTCGCTTCGCAGTTCTTTAAAGATGGCTTCAGGGATTGACCTTTCGAATTCGCGAAGGAGGATATCTTCACTCAACCCTCTGAGTCTTAACTTTTCCAAGATGAGGTACTGCCACTCTTGCGAGCCTTTGTCTATAACTCTCGCGTATTGCTCCTCCTCCGCCAGCACCACCTTGCTCACCCGCTCCGCCGTCTCCTTCACCTCGGGGTACGCGACCGCCATCTCATCCCGCACGGCAAACACCATCTCGTGCAGAAACGGCTTCTCCTGTCCGAGCAGCCGCCCGTGCCGAATGCCGCGCCGCAGAATCTTGCGCAGCACATAGCCGCGTCCTTCATTCGCCGGAAGCACGCCGTCCGCAATGAGGAAGGTGGCGGCGCGGGCGTGGTCGGCGATGATCCGGAGGGAGGCGTTGCCAACGAGGTCGGGGGCCAGGGAATGTGTCGGGCTTTCAGCCCTGTGTCCGTTGTGGGGTGCCGTACCTGGGGCTTCGCCCCAGGCTATTATGTCGTCGCGCCGTTGGCGCTCATCGTCTATGGCTACTGACACGGGCGATGCCACTGCGGAATTAGCTGAAGGCAAGGCCAAAGCTGCGGGATCGTTAGGGCTGGTGATGCACTCGATAGAAGCGGCGGCGGCGGGTGTTGCCGCAAGGGCGGATGATTTGAAACTCGGGTGCCCCACGTCTCGACTTTGGGACGTGGGTTTCAGCCCCGTCAACTCCGCGGCGCGCAAGATGAGCGGCACAAACAAGTCCGTTTCGAAGTTCGACAGCACTCCTTGCAACACCGCCGCCACGCGCTCCAGCCCCATGCCAGTGTCGATCGAGGGCTTGGGCAGCGGCGTCAGAGTCCCGTCGGAGCTGCGGTCGAACTGCATAAAGACCAGGTTCCAGATCTCGACATACCGCTGCTCATCTTGGGGAAACGGCAGGTCTTCACCGGTCTCGCTAGCCGCCAGGCCCAGGTCGTAGTAGATCTCCGAACAAGGCCCGCATGGCCCCGTGTCGCCCATCTGCCAAAAGTTGTCCTTGCCCGACATGGCCACGATCCGCTCTGCGGGAACGCCGACCTCGCGCCAATACCCGAACGCCTCATCGTCCCGAGGCACCTTCGCGTCGCCCTCAAAGATCGTGCAGTACAGCTTCGCAGGATCGATCCCGAACCACTCCGGGCTCGTTAGCAGCTCCCAGGCATAGGCAATGGCGTCGCGCTTGAAGTAGTCGCCGAAAGAGAAATTCCCCAGCATCTCGAAAAACGTATGGTGTCGCCGGGTGAAACCGACATTCTCGAGGTCGTTGTGCTTGCCCCCTGCCCGCACGCACTTTTGCGAACTGACGGCTCGGGTATACGCCCGTTGCTCCGCGCCCAGAAAGACGTCCTTGAACTGGTTCATTCCCGCATTGGTAAACAGCAGGGTTGGATCGTTGGCCGGCACGAGCGAGGAGGAGTGTACCCGCCGGTGCCCCGTGCCACCAGGAGTGACCTTACCCTCGAAGAACCTGAGGAAATCTTCCCGAATCTGACTGCCCGAGCGATGAACCATATAGATACGCAGTTTACCAGCGTAGACATTCTGGTAGTCCGCGGCACGTCGCCTGACGACAACCGGCAGTTTACCGGGAGTGGAATGATCTTTGCATGCGGAAAGACGCTTCACCCCGAAGAGCCAGTCGCAGACCATCCCTTTGCACGCAACCTGCAACCGCCACCCGAAGCCTGGGCGAGTTCAAGCTACGCTCCGCCGTGCGGAAAACGGCATCGTCGCCCGATGGGTGGTGACGGGTTAGTCGTTCTTCGCGTAGACGTCACCACTTGTCCCATAACAAGGTGAGCATGCGCGCGCTATAAAGTGGTGGGATACCCAACGGGTCTACGGATTTTCATATATTTCATCGGGCATATGCAAACGTTGCATCAAAAATAAGCCTCCGGGTGGTGTCGAGAACGGCAATGCGATTGCACCGCGAGTAGGACGCAGGATATGTAAACGCCACCACTCACAATATGGAGCACACACTACATGATCTTTTGGTCAAAATCGGTACATAGCCCCTTCTCGCGTCTACTCCCGACCGCTTTCTTTGCATTGATCATGTTCCTTCTGACCTCGTTTTCGATTTCGGCTCAGTCGAGTGGAGATGTCTCGGGTACAGTAACGGACTCTTCCGGCGCGATCGTTCCAGGAGCTACGGTGACCCTGAAGAACACGGGCACCAACACGGTGCGGACGACAACGACAGGGACGGCAGGCCTCTACTCCTTCACCAACGTGCTGCCCGCGGAATACACAGTGACGGCAAGCTCGACCGGGTTCAACTCGTATGCGGCTAGTATCGTGGTGAACGTGGGCGGACACATCACGCTTGACGCCAAGCTGGCTGTCGGCAACAACTCGGTTGTCGTGGAGGTTTCGGCGGTCGACGCGGCGCTGGTGAATACGCAGACGCCCGAGGTGTCGCAGGTCATCAATCAGGAGCAGATCGCGCAGCTTCCTTCGTTGACGCGTAACCCATACGATTTTGTCGCGCTCTCTGGCAATATCTCGTCGGGCGACAACACGGCTTCGGGCGCAGCGCAGAATGGGGCCAACCGCGGCGTCAGCTTTTCGCTGAACGGCCAGCGCAACTCTGGCACGGAGATCCTGCTGGACGGTGTCGAGAACATCTCGGTCTTTGCGGACGGGATCGGCATCCATGTGCCGTTGAATGCCGTGCAGGAGTACCGCGTGATCACCAACAACTTTTCGCCCGAATATGGCCGGGCGTCGGGCGGCGTGGTGGCGGTGGCGACCAGCAGCGGCACGAACGCCTTTCATGGTGGCGCGTTCGAGTACAACCGGCTAGGCGCGACGACCTCCAACACGGTCTCAAACGCGCAGGCCGGACTGCCGACGGGCAAGTACACGCGCAACCAGTTCGGCGGGCAGGTGACCGGACCGATCATCAAGGACAAGCTATTTTTCTCCGCGCAGTCAGAGTTTGTGCGCGTGCGAAGCGCCGCCCCTTCGATCGCCGTTATCCCCACTTCGCAGCTGCTGGCCGCCGCCGCGCCGAACGTCCAGGGCTTCTTCAGTACCTACGCCGGACCAAGCAACGCGGTCACCATCAGCCAAACCACCAACCTGCAGGCGGGTGGCGGCACCACGCCGCTCTACGCCAGCATTGCGTCTGGCACTCCAGTCTTCAACAACGTCGCCTTTACCGCGCCTGTCGACGCCGGCGGCGGTCTGCCGCAGAACACTTACAACATCTTTGGACGGGTGGACTACAACCTGGGTCAAAAGACGCAGACTTTCTTCCGTTACGTGAACTACAACGAGATCGATCAGGCGGGCTCCAACTTCTCGTCTCCTTATTCTCAGTACAACGTCGGAGCATCAAGCATTGGGCAAGCTTTTCTGCTGAGTGCGGCGCATGAGTTCAGCAGCGCTCTGTCGACCATCGGCAAGGCGAGCTTTACCCGCGTCAACAACTCGAACTCCTACAACACGTCGCTACAGAACGTACCCACTTTGATCGTTTCGCCTAACGCGCTCGACCCAGTGACTGCCAAGCCGTTCCAGTTTCCTGGTTTCTACGATACAAATCCCGCGAACGGAGGCCTGCCCTTCGGCGGTCCGCAGAATACCATTCAGTATAACCAGGATGTGAACTACACCCGGGGCCGTCACCAGGTGCAGGGCGGATCGCAGATCCTCTACATTCAAGAGAACAGCGCCTATGGTGCCTACGCGCAGGCCAACGAGCAGCTTGGCAACAAGCTCGGCCTCGGTCTGCAGAATTTCCTGACGGGCAACCTGTACCAGTTTCAGGCGGCGGTCAATCCACAGGGAGCGACACCCTGCGCGCGCAACCCCTACACCAGCGACCTGAACAAGACGCCTTCCTGCACCATCAATCTGCCGGCGACTCCGCCTGCTTTCGCCCGCTCCAATCGCTTCCATGACTGGGCCGCTTATGCGCAGGATCAATGGAAGGCAACGGCGAACCTGGCCGTGAACTACGGTGTCCGGTATGAATACTTCGGCGTGCAGCACAACAACAACCCGAACTTGGATGCGAACTTCTATTATGGTCCGGGGTCGTCGATTCCGGAGCGGGTACGGAACGGGTCAGTCCTGACCGTGCCCAATAGTCCGATCGGCAAGCTGTGGAACCCGCAGTACGGCACTGTCTCTCCGCGCCTGGGCTTTGCGTATGACGTCTTCGGCAACGGCAAGACATCGATACGCGGCGGCTACGGCATCTCCTATGAGCGCAACTTCGGGAACGTCACCTTCAACATCATTCAGAATCCGCCCAACTATGCCGTCGTGGTCATTAAAGCGACTCCGACGCTGCAACCGGTCGTCACAAACTCCAACTCTGGTCCTCTGGCTGGTTCCATCGGTTCGGTCGCTCTTCCTCCTACCAGCCTGCGTCACGTGGACCAGAACATCCGTACCGCGCAGACGCAGTTCCATTCCTTCACGCTCGACCAGCAGCTTGGACGGGGAACCGCGATGGAGGTCAGCTATAACGGCGCGCGGGGCATCCACCTTTACGATATTAAGAATTACAACATCCCGGGCAGCGGCAACGTCTACCTTGGCGATCCGATCACCGATCCCAATCCGTCGGCGGGAACCAAAGCAAAGCAGGCGTTGACCTACGCGAACCCTCATTTTTCCAATGACAATAACCGCGGTTCAAGTGGTGATTCTTACTACAACGCGGTCAACGTGCAGTTCAACACGCGGGACATCCGCCACAGCGGTCTTTCCGTCATCGCTAACTACACCTACGGGCACGCGCTAGACGACCTAAGCACGACTTTTTCCGAGACGTCGGCCGGCAACTTCTCACTGGGCTATACGAACCCCTACAACCCAGCGCTCGATCATGGCAGCAGCGACTTCGACATCCGTCATCGCCTCATCTTTGCTCCGATCTACCGTACGCCTTTCTTTGGCAACTCGAAAGGCAGCTATTTGGGCAGGCTACTGGGCGGATACGAGCTGACGGGTATCTACAGCCTGCGCACCGGAACACCGTTCACCATTTACGACTCGACCAACAACAACTCCGGGTACAGCACACCGCGCTACAACCCGGCCACTCCCGTCACCCAGCACACCTTTAAGTCGCTCCCGAGCGGACAAAACGGTGGTGGCAGCAACACGTACACGTTGAGCGGCCCAACCACACTGCCCGCAAACGTGCCCTTCGGCAACCCGGCCCTCATGGGGTATTCGGACTTCGGTCCGTATCCCTCCACCATGACGGCGCGCAACGCCTTCCGCGGACCGGGCGCCTACAACCTGAACGTGTCCATTTCGAAGACCTTTCCGATCTACGAGCGCTTGAACGTAGAGCTCCGGGCCGAGGGCTTCGACGTGACCAATCACCACAACCTGTACATCCAGGGCAGCCTGCTGGACGCCAACAACTATGGCGGCGGTACGGGCAATCCGCAGATCGTTGGATCGAAGGGCGGCTTGGGCAGCCCGGCCTCGAACGACGAGCGGCGATTCCTGCAGTTTGCCGGGAAGATTAACTTCTGACAGCTTCAGCCGTACGTATCAGAGGGACAGGCCACGCGCCTGTTCCTTTTTGTTTGCTTCATCGGACCAGTTATCATGAGGGTTGACCATGGCTGACGATCTATTCCCACAATCCCCCGCAGACGCTCCTTCTCCGCAGGACGCGAACTCGAACAACCCTCCACCGGCTGGCAGTCCGCCCGATGGACCGCCGCAGACGCCGCAAGGGCGAGGGGCGCTGAATATGCTCTCGATCAACATCGAGGACGAGATGCGGCGGTCGTATCTCGACTACTCCATGTCGGTCATCATTGGGCGGGCGCTGCCCGATGTGCGGGATGGGCTGAAGCCGGTCCATCGACGTATCTTGTATGGAATGCAGGAGATGGGCCTGCAGTTCAACAAGAAGTACACGAAGTCGGCCAAGGTGGTAGGCCACGTAATGGGGAACTATCATCCTCATGGCGATTCGGCGATCTACGACACGATGGTCCGGATGGCGCAACCGTTTTCGTTGCGGTACCCGATCGTCGACGGACAGGGGAACTTTGGCTCGGTCGATGGCGATCCTCCGGCCGCAATGCGGTATACGGAGTCGCGGCTGACGCGGATTGCGGGCGAGATGCTGGCAGATATCGACTCGGACACCGTGGATTTTGTGCCGAACTACGACGAGTCGACGATGGAGCCGGCGGTGCTGCCGTCGCGTATTCCGAACTTGATCGTGAACGGTAGCTCCGGGATCGCGGTCGGCATGGCGACAAACATCCCTCCGCATAACCTGACGGAGATTGTGAACGCCTGCATCTCGTTGATCTCGAAGTCGCCGCAGGACCCGACCTCCGATCTCGCCTTGGTGCTGCAGCACGTGACCGGGCCGGACTTCCCAACTGGTGGCATCCTGTTTGGCCGGGCCAATATCGCCCAAGCCTACTCGACGGGGCGCGGGCGCTTCATGATGCGCGCCAAATGTCGGATTGAGAACATATCCGGTGGGCGGCAGGCGATCATCGTCGAAGAGATTCCGTACCAGGTGAACAAGTCGAAGCTGATCGAGCGGATCGCAGAGCTGGTGAACGAGGGTGTGATCACCGACATTGCGCGGGACGAGTTTCGCGACGAGTCGGACCGCGATGGAATGCGGATTGTGATCGGGCTGAAGCGCGGGGCCGAGCACCAGATCGTTCTAAATCAGCTGCATAAGCACACGCAGATGCAGGAGAGCTTTTCGATGATCTTCCTGGCCGTGCATAACGGTCAGCCGAAGGAGTTGCCGCTCGACCAGGCGATTCGAGCGTTCCTGGACCATCGCGTCGAAGTGGTGCGGCGGCGCACAGCGTTCCTGCTGAACAAGGCGCGGGACCGCGAGCATATTCTGCTTGGGTACCAGATCGCGCTCGATCATTTGGATCAGGTGATCCGGATCATTCGGCAGTCGGGCAGCCGGCCTGAGGCTCGGGAGCGGCTATACAGCTATTTCTCGGGGAAGACGATCAACTTACGTGGAACAGAGCTTGCGGGCATCACGCTCGATCCGGCCAAGTACAACATCGACATGACATTCTCGGCGACGGGCGTGTTGATTCTTAGCTACCGGCAGATCGACGCGATCCTGGAACTCCAGCTCTACCGCCTCACTCAACTCTCGATCGACGAGCTCCTCAACGAGCTGCGACAGGTGCGCGATAATATAGCCGAGTTCGAGTCGATTTTGGCCTCGCAGGCGAAGCTCCGCGCGGTGATCGTCAAGGAGCTTGAAGATATCCGCGACCGGTATGGTGACCCGCGCCGGACGCTGATCGTCGATGAGACCGCCGAGCTTGGCCTCGAAGACCTCATCATGGACGAGCAGGTGGCGGTCACCGTCTCGAACACCGGCTACCTGAAGCGCACGCCCATATCTATATATAGGCAGCAGCGCCGGGGCGGGACCGGGCGGCTGGGGATGAAGACGCGGGACGAGGATTTTGTCGCGCAGCTTATCGTCAACTCCACTCATGCGTATCTGCTCTGCTTCACCAACGCGGGTCGCGTCTACTGGCTAAAGGTCTATGAGATTCCCGACGCGGGCTCGGCCGGCAAGGGCAAGGCGATGGCGTCGCTGGTCGATCTGCAGCCGGGCGAGAAGGTCGTCACCATCCTCCCCGTGCGCGACCTGGCCGAGGCGGGCAAGCACGTCCTCTTTGCTACCCGGAACGGCACGGTGAAGAAGACGCCGCTCCGGGACTTTTCGAACGTGATGTCGCGCGGCATTATCGCCATTGGCATCGACAAGGACGACGAGCTGATCACGGCGCGCATCACGGACGGCGAGCAGGTCATCTTTCTCGCTACGCACGACGGCATGGCCATCCGCTTTAACGAGCAGGATCTGCGTCCGATGGGCCGGCCGGCGACCGGCAACCGGGGCATCTCGCTGCGCAAGGGCGACTTTGTCATTGGCGCGGCGGTCACGCCTTCGGCTGAAGCACGCAACAAGGCGCGGCTCGAACGCGCGGCCGTTAAGGGCCTGACCGACCTGGTCGAGGCGGCCATCGACGACGCGACGACCTCGACGCCGCTCGCGCTCTCCGGCAACCCCGACGATCAGGTCGAGCCGGTCAAGTCCGAGAAGCTAGACAAGCTCGATAAACAGCTCGGCCTGACGCCGTGCCTGATCCTGTCGGTCTCCGAGAACGGCTTCGGCAAGCGCACGGACGTGGACGCTTACCGGCTCCAGACCCGCGGCGGCAAGGGCGTCATCAACATGAAGACCACGCCGAAAATTGGCAAGGTCACGGCCATCAACCTGGTCGACGACACCACGGAGCTGATGGTCATCAGCCAGTTCGGCAAGATCATCCGCATCGACACCAAGAGCATCCGCGCCGCCGGCCGCGGCACCCAGGGCGTCAAGCTGCTCGACCTGGAGCCGCAGGACAAGGTCGCGGCGGCGGTTGTCATTCCTCCCGAAGAGGATAAGGTGCAGTTGGAGAATGGGACGCTGTTGCAGTAAAGAAAGAGGGCACAGTGATCGAGAAGATCTATATCGACACCTGTGCCCTCAACCGTCTAGCCGACGATCATTCGCAGCCCCGTATCCGCCGAGAAGCTGAAGCGATGGTTCGCATTTTCGATCTGGTTGCGGCGTGCAAGGTGCTGTGGTCCGCCAGTTCGATCTTGCGCTTCGAGATCGAACGCAATCCCAACTCCATCCGTCAGCTCGGCGCTCTCCAGTTGCTGTCGAACGCGTCCGAGATCGTCAGACCCAATGCCGCATCGTTACAGCGGGCCGGAGTCCTGGCTTCGCGCGGCCTCTCGTATCTTGACGCTTTGCACCTCGCCGTTGCTGAACAGAGCGGCGTGGACTGGCTCATTACGACAGACGACCGCTTTCAAAAACAGGCGCAAGTGCAATTGCAAGCGGAACGCCCGGAGACGATTATCCCAGTAGACTGGATGCAGCGGAGGCACCCATGGCTTCTTCCGAACCCGCCCTCATCGGCGACATGACGAACGAAGAATTCGAACGGCGCACCCTCGAAGCGATTCAGCGCGAGTTCGGCGTCGGCGGTGTTGCGCACTTTATCATGACGTATCGTTCAGGTAGCGGCGACTACACCGCCGAACGCGACGAGTGGCTGGATAGGCTGACAGCTCAGGATATTGTGGCCGAAGTGTAATCGGCATTGGTGCCGGGGAGCACGACAACGTGTTACTACCTCAAACACATGGTGAACCTTCATGAGCCGTACGTGGATCGCATAACAGCCTCACTCCTGACCGAGTTTGTTCGAGAAAGCAACTTAGGGCATCTCGACCCTTCCAAACAGTTCGAACATTTTGCTACCTATCTTTGCGTTCAGAGGCACTTCGCGGACCTAATCGATACTGCTGACATCGTTACAGGTCAAGGTGCGGACACCGGCATCGATGGCCTTGCCATATTGGTAAACGGAACGCTTGTCACAGACCCTGAATCTGTGATTGACCTCGCATCCGCCAACGGTTATTTCGACGTGAGTTTCATCTTCATCCAAGCAGAAACTTCGTCTTCGTTCGACACGGCAAAAGTGGGTCGATTTGGATTTGGTGTTACGGACTTCTTCTCCGAGCAACCGACTTTGCCTCGAAACGAAAACATTACAGAAGCCGCAGCAATCATGGCGACCGTTTATAGCAACAGCAGTAAGTTTAAGCGCGCGAAGCCGAATTGCCAACTATATTACGTTACGACAGGGCGATATAACGGCGATGCAAATCTGGATGCTCGCAAATTGGGCGTCATCCATGATCTTGAGCGTACTCGTTTGTTCAGTGAGGTCGGCTTCCACTTTATAGACGCTGATCAGCTACAGCGGCTGTTCAACCAAGCAAAGAACGCAATTACACGCGAATTCGTGTTTTCAGAAAGAACCACAATCCCCGAAATCCCCGGAGTTAATGAAGCTTATCTAGGCTTAATTCCCGCTACTGAATTTATCAAACTGCTCTCCGACGAAGGAGGAAACATAATTAAGAGCCTTTTCTATGACAACGTAAGGGATTGGCAAGACTACAATTCGGTCAACAGTGAAATGAGAGCAACATTGTCGTCTCCGTCCCAGAGGCTGCAGTTTGCGCTGATGAATAATGGCGTAACTATCATTGCAAAAACACTTAGGCCTACCGGTGATAAATTTTACATGGAGGACTATCAATAGTGAATGGTTGTCAGACAAGTCACGTGCTGTTTAATGAAAGAGCAGCTCTAGATAGTAGCGTTATGGTGCCCTTGCGGCTGATTTCCACAGAGAATGAAGAGGTCATAACCTCGATCATAAAGGCTACAAATCGACAAACCGAAGTTCGTGCAGAGCAGCTGCTTGCCTTATCGGATTTTCAGAAGAAACTGGAACTCTTCTTCCTTTCGTATCAAGGACACAAGGCTCTGTTTTACGAACGGAGATCAAGACAGTTCAACGGAACTGCTGGACTTGAAAAGACGCGGATTGTGACCCTTCCAAACATGATCCGTTCATTTGCTTCCATCTTCTTAGAGGAGCCGCATCGAACCACGCGAAACTACAGCGCGCTGCTGGACCAAGTGGGCAAGAGCATCTTTGCACCTGCGCACAGACTTGAACCGTACTATCTTTCCGCGCTGGCGCTCTACCAGCTTGAATATCTGTTTCGCAATCAGCTATTGGATGCCAAGTTCAAGCCAGCTCGCTTTCAGATTCTAATGGTCGCACGGCTGATCACCGACCATCAGAACTTACCTCAGATGAATTCGCATGAGATGCTCCGTTTTTGTGAGTCTAGGTTGGCATTATGGTGGGACCAACCTGCGGCAGAAGAACTCTTGCGTACATCGGCGAGCATTGTCGACACCGTTGCCAACGGAAATCTGCACCGGGACCACGTTCGAACTCAGCCGTTTACAGAAGACTTGAAGGGAGCCGCCGCTGCTCACCCACGTCTTCTATTGACGCGGACCGGATAACGCGTCTTTTCTCCCGCACCGCACGTATCATAGGCACATGCAGAGCCGCGCCATCCCGCTCTCCGCGTTAGCCGCCGCACATTCCTACGCCGAGGCGGAGCGGGAGAATGCGTTCATTGCGCGGGGGCTGAAGCGGCAGGACCCCGACACCTTCTCCTTTGATCGAGTTGTATTGACACCCACACCTCGCGCATGGACTACCCGTTCCAACCCGACCGCTTCAGCTTCCTGCACATCGACCTGAACAGCTTCTTTGCGTCCGTCGAGCAGCAGCTGCATCCTGAATACCGGAACGTGCCGCTGGCCGTCGTGCCGACGATGACGGACACGACCTGCTGCATCGCGGCAAGTTATGAGGCAAAGGCCCATGGCGTCAAGACTGGCACCCAGGTCGGGGAGGCCAAGCGGCTCTGCCCTGGCATCATCCTGATCGAGGGCAGCCACACCGAATACGCGAAGTACTCGCACGCCATTGCAGAGGCGGTGGAGCGCTGCTGCCCCGTCGCCCATACGCCCTCGATCGACGAGGTGGTTTGCCAGCTGATCGGGCGCGAGCAGGAGCCGCCACGCGCGCGAGAGATCGCGCTCGCCATCAAGCAGGCCATTCGTGACGACGTAGGGGAAACACTGCGCTGCTCCATCGGTATGGCCCCGAACCGCTATCTTGCCAAGATCGCCAGCGATATGCAGAAGCCGGACGGGCTGATCGGCTTATTGCCCTCGCAGCTTCCCCGCGCCATCGAGCACCTGGAGCTGCGCGACCTGCCCGGCGTGGGTGCGCGCATGGAGAAGCGCCTCCATGCCAAAGGCATGACGACCATGCGGGATCTGCTTGCCCTCGACCGAAAAGGAATGCACCGGTTATGGGACAGCGTCTGGGGCGACCGCCTGTACCACTGGCTGCGCGGCGGCGAAACGGGAGACGACGGCGCGCCCATCGCGTCGGACATTCAGAAGTCGCTCGGCCACTCGCACGTCCTCGGGCCGGAGTTCCGCACCGACGAAGGCTCCTGGGCGGTGGCGCACAAGCTGCTGCATAAGGCGGCCATGCGGCTGCGGATGGAGAAGTTTTACAGCGGGTCGATGTCGCTGACCGTCCGGTACGCGCTTAACCGCGAGCAGGTGGCGCGGATGGAAGGGCGGAAGACGAAGAAGCACACCAGCGGCATTGTGCACCTGGGCTGGCGCATGGAGACGCGCTTCGCCGACGCGCAGGACACCCTGACGCTGCTCCAGATGCTCCAGACGGGATGGAAGCAGCGCCCGCGTGGGCCGGAGTACGAGAAACCCTTTTTTGTCGCCATCACCATGGGTGATCTGACGCGCGAGGATGAGCACCAGGAGACGCTCTTCGGCGATTCAGACCGCCGGACGGAACTCTCGCGGACGATGGACAAGCTGAACCTGAAGTTCGGCCACACCACGCTGCACTTCGCCGGAATGCTCCCCGCCCGCGAGGCCGCGCCCACGCGCATCGCCTTCACGCAAATCCCCGTGCAGTATGGCGCGGACTACATGTAGGGGCGGATGACATCTGTCACGCCGTTCGGTGACATCCTCCGCTTCTTTCGCCGTTCGGCGAGGTCCATGATGGTTCTCGTAGATGGAACCCAGGAGGAAGAGATGGCCCCCACGATGTACCTCGAAGAGATGGCTTTAGACCCGTCGGCTCGGAGCGTTACGCCAAAGACGCAGCCTGCCGCGTCCCTCGCCACCGTCACCAAGAAGTACGGCACGACCACCGCGCTCGACGGCGTTAGTCTCACCCTTTATCCGGGCGAGATCGTCGCGCTGCTCGGGCCGAACGGCGCGGGCAAGTCGACCGCCGTTCGCCTGATGCTGGGCCTCTCCGCCGCCACTGCCGGGACGGTTCGCGTCTTTGGCAGCGACCCCCGCACGTCAGCCACACGCAGCCGGGTAGGGGCGATGCTCCAGGTCGGCAGCGTTCCTAAGATGCTCAGGGTGCGTGAGCACCTGGACCTCTTCCGCAGCTACTATCCCGCGCCGCTCGCGTTCGCCGAGATCGTCCGCATCGCGCAGCTGCAGGGCATCGAAGACAAGCTCTACGAGCACCTGAGCGGCGGGCAGCGGCAGCGGCTGCTCTTCGGCCTCGCGCTGTGCGGCGACCCGGACCTGATCTTTCTCGATGAGCCGACCGTCGGCATGGACATCGAAGCGCGGCGCGGCCTCTGGACCCAGATCCGCTCCCTCGCCGACCGCGGCAAGACGGTCCTGCTTACGACGCACTACCTTGAAGAGGCCGACGCCCTCGCCGACCGCATCATCGTCATCGACAAGGGCCGCGTCGTCTCCGAAGGCACCCCCGCCGAGATCAAAAGCAAGAGCGCGGGCCGAACGATCCGCTGCGTCACGCAACTCACGCCCGGCTTCCTCTGGACGCTCCCCTCCGTCACTGTGGTCGACCAAACGCGCGGCCTCACCATCGTCACCGCCGCCGACGCCGAAACCGTCCTCCGCGCCATGCTCCTTGAAGACCCCACCCTCAGCGGCCTCGAAGTCGCCAGCCCCGCGCTTGAAGACGCCTTCCTCGCGCTCACTTCGCATTGAACCCAAATTCCTCCGGGCATGACAACCAGAAGAGCAAGAGCAACAGGAGACACATCATGGCAACCGCAACCGCACCTCTTCCCGTCCGCCGCTCCACACCGGCGCTGCCCATCTACCTCAAAGAGACGAAATACGAGTTTCTCAAGCTCTTTCGCACCCGCTCGTTCTCGCTCTCGATCATCGCCTTTCCGGTCATGTTCTATGTGCTCTTCGGCGTGGCCAACAGGCACGTCTACGACGGCAACTTCAGCGTCGCCAAAGCCCTGCTCGGGGGCTACGCCTGCTTCGGCACCATCGGCGCGGCGCTCTTCGGCATTGGGGTGGGCATGGGAAGCGAGCGCGCCATGGGATGGCTCGAACTCAAACGTGCCAGTCCCATGCCGGTCGCCGCGTATCTTTTCGGCAAGTGCATGACGGCCGTAGCCTTTGGGCTGCTGATCGTTTCTGTTCTGATCGTCATCGGCGTGGCCTTCGCGCAGGTATCCGTCACGCCCGTACAGGTGGTCGCGATGCTCGGCATGACCGCTGGGGGAGCCGTTGCGTTCGCCAGCATGGGCTTGCTGCTTGCCCTGCTGGTACCCGCCAACGCCGCGCCCGGCGTCGTCAACCTGATCTACCTGCCCATGTCCTTCATGAGCGGCCTCTGGATACCTGTCCGCTATCTGCCGCACATACTGCAAAAGGTGGCCATCTATCTGCCGACCTACCACTTCGCGCAGCTCATGCTCAGCATCTTCGGCTACCGCGACGCCATCTCGCTCGCCGTACATTGGGCCGGTCTGGGCGGCTTCGCGCTCCTGATGCTGGGCGCAAGCTGGGCTGTCTTCCATCGGCAGGAGAACGCGGCGTAGTCACCACGGAGGTAGATTTGCCCTCAACGACGATGCACTGCGAAGACGCGAATACGACCGCAGCCAAAAAGCAGTGGGGCCGGACCGGCCAGATGTGGAGCTACATCTGGCTGGCCTACTCCGGCTTCTACTTCATCGAACCCGTGCTGCGACACAATCTCCGCTACTGGGTTGAGACTGTCTGCATCTACAGTCTCTTTCTACTTGTCTACTTCGCGTTGAACAAGGCAGAAACCAAACGCAGGCAGTACGCTCTTTTGATCGCGCTGCTGGTGATCGGCATAGCCGACTATCCCCGCAACGAAGGGGCGTCGAGCTTCTTTATCTACGTTGCTGGCTACGTGCCGTTCTTCGTATCCCGCATGAGCACGGTGCTCGGCCTCATCCTCGCCGACGCGTGTCTGCTCTTCGCCGAGGGATGGTGGCTGATCGGTCATCCCTTCTGGCAGAACGAGGTGCACGGCTCCATCAATCTCGGGATCGCCGTCTTCTTCGTCACCGTCGTCGGCGTCAGCAATCTGGTTGTGGCGGAGGGCAAGCGCTCCGACCGCAAGCTGCGCCGCGCCGAACGAGAGATCGTCGAACTCGCCGCCATGGCCGAGCGGGAGCGCATCGCCCGCGACCTCCACGATGTCCTCGGCCACACTCTGTCCGTCATTGTCCTTAAAGCCGAACTCGCCAGGCGCCTGCTCGAATGCGATCCCAGCCGCGCCGCCGTTGAGATCGCCGACGTGGAGCGCACGGCCCGCACCGCCTTGGCCGAGGTCCGCGAGGCCATCGGCGGCTACCGCACCCAAGGCCTTCACGCCGAGCTCTCCCTCGCCCGCCGCGCGCTCGACACCGCCGGGGTCGCCCTCACGCTGTCCGAGGTTGAACCCACGATCCCCATCAACCCGGAGGTCCAGACCGTCCTTTCTCTTACACTGCGTGAAGCCGTGACCAACATCGTCCGCCACGCGCACGCCACGCACTGCCGCGTCAGCGTCACCAGCGACGAAGGCCGCCTCGCGCTGACGGTTGAAGACGACGGGCTCCATCCCGCGCCGCGTGAAGGCAATGGTCTGCGCGGGATGCGCGAGCGGGTGCAGCGCATCGGCGGGCGTTTCTCGCTCGAAGTCGCCAATGGAACTCGCGTTCGCGTCGAGATACCCGCCGAGCTCCCAGCCGTGACAGGAGCAAGCTGATGCCACCCATTCGCGTCGTCCTCGCCGAAGATCAGGCTATGATGCTGGGCGCGCTGGCCGCCTTGTTGGACCTCGAAGCCGACCTCACCGTCGTCGCCACAGCCCCCGACGGGCGCGAAGCCCTTACTGCCGTCCGCAAGCTCGCGCCCGACGTGCTCGTCACGGACATCGAGATGCCGAAGCTCACCGGGCTGGAACTGGCCGCGGAGCTTACCCGGAGCCATTCGAAGACGCGCACCGTCATCCTCACCACCTTCGCTCGTCCGGGCTATCTGCGCCGCGCCCTGGACGCCGGGGCCACCGGTTATCTGCTGAAGGACCGTCCCGCCGCCGAGCTCGCCGACGCCGTACGCCGTGTTCATCGCGGCCTGCGTGTCGTCGATCCCGCGCTCGCCGCCGAGGCCTGGAACGTCGAAGCCGACCCGCTCACCGACCGCGAACGCCAGATCCTCCGGCGCGCGGGCGATGGCCGCACCTCGGCGGAGATAGCGGCGGATTTGCGCCTCTCGGAGGGCACCATCCGCAACAACCTCTCGGAAGTGATCGGCAAGCTGGGTGCTGCCAACCGGGTGGATGCCGCCCGGATCGCCCGCGCGAAGGGCTGGCTGTGATCCATTCATTGTCACGAACAAAGGTGGCGGGTTGGCATGACTTGCCTTCTGCTTAAAGCTGTCGTCATCCCCGCCTCCGTCAGTACGCTCGACCCGATCCTTGCACTCCAAGTTGCAGACGACTTTCGTGTTCGCGACCATCACCTGGAAAGCGCATTTTCATCGCACTTGGCTGGCCTCAAGAACGGATGCGGAACCTTACCCATTGACAACGTTAACCTTCGTTGGGTACTGTGTTGGCCGATCTGATCCGCACGTTAGCGTCGTTCTAAAAAAGAAGCTACTGGGTACACCTACGACCTCGTAGAGGCGTCTTCAGCGAATCAACCTGTGTTCTTCGAGGCCTGGCATGACATTGAATCTCGGAAAGTTGCTCACATCGGCCACCTGGTACCTCCTCGCAACGTTCATCGTGCTGGGCACCTGCAATGCCGTTGGCCCTACCGGTCGCATCGTGGGCACTGTAACGGACCCCGCAGGGTCCGTGCTGCCGGGTGCCAGGGTGGTTGTCACGAACCTGGGCACAGGGGAAAACCGGACGGATACCTCGGACCAAAACGGTGATTTCACCTTCCCT
Source organism: Acidobacteriaceae bacterium (assembly GCA_965215415.1). GTDB lineage: Bacteria > Acidobacteriota > Terriglobia > Terriglobales > Acidobacteriaceae > Edaphobacter. The sequence continues at coordinate 796,060 of CBDCDQ010000009.1, forward strand.
GCAATGTCTGTGGGCAACTACTCGGTCCGCGTGGAGAAGGACGGCTTTGAAAGCTACGTGCAACGAGGAATTGTACTGGAGGTCGACCAGAACGTCTCCGTAAGAGCGGCACTGACCGTAGGCTCCCTTTCGGAGACGGTGGAAGTTACCTCGGGCGCACAAACTATCAATCTGGTGGATGCCACCGTTAGTCATGTCGTGGATCAACGGCGCGTGAGGACCTTCCGCTGAACGGCCGCGATCCATTGCAGTTGCAGTACATCATGCCCGGTGTCTCCTACGACAACAACAACGTCTCGCATGGACAGGGGCAGCATGAGGGCGTGGTCGTCAACGGCAATCGTCCGGGCTCGAACTACTACCTGCTCGATGGCGTCGACATGACGGACAACTATCTCTCCACGGCTCCCGTATTTCCGGCACCCGATGCCCTCCAGGAGTTTGACATCCAGACAAGCAACTTTACGGCGCAATACGGAAGGAACTCGGGCGGCCTGGTGAACACCGTAACGCGCGCTGGCACCAACACTTTTCATGGCGGAGCCTTCGAGTTCTTCCGCAACACGGTGCTGGACGCGCACAACTTCTTTGATACCCCAGGACAGCGCAAACCTTCTTTCAAGTTGAATCAGTATGGCGGCTTTCTTGGTGGACCAATCCAGAAGGACAAGATGTTCTTCTTCGGGTACTACCAAGGAACACGGCAGCGCCGGGACGAGACTCTCACCATTGGTCAGGTACTCACCCAAGCTCAACGTCCAGATTTGAACGGTGGCGCAGCCAACATCAGCGGCCTCAGCAACCAAACGGGGGCCGGTGGTCAGGCCGTGGGTAGTCCGGCGATCGACCCGCTAACACGGCTGTCCTTCCCAGGCAACGTGATTCCATCGGGAAGGATCGATCCAACGGCTTTGAACCTGATCAAAGCTTTGGTGCCGCTGCCCAACAACGGCACCGGCGGATATACCTTTATCAGCCCGGTGGCAAACAATCAGGACAACCTGAACGAGGACCAATACCTGGGCCGGATCGACCGCACCTTCGGCCCGCATGATAGTACCTTCGCACATTACTTTTACAATCAGGACACCTCTACAGGCCTGGGTAGCGGCAACCTGCCCAACCGGCCTCACCTCAAATACTTCCGCAACCAGAACGTCGCGCTTGACTGGACCCACACGTTCAGTCCCAACTTCCTGAACACCGCAGTGTTCGGCTTTACTCGCGTCGCCCATCATCGTGGACCCACCCAATCCGTCGGCTGGGAGGCCTTCGGTGGTCCGGCCAGCGGGTCGGCTCCGGGAGTCCTCAGCGACCTCTTTGCCGGAGTGAACGGTTCCATCAGTGCGAACGGCGACGGCGCATTTATCCAGAACCGCCAAACGTGGCAATACACGGACAGCCTCAGCATCATCAAGGGCAAGCACACCCTGACCTTCGGGGGAGACTACCGGCGCGAGGCGTCCAACCGCGTGGAAGACTTTGCCACCGATCCAAGCTTCAACTTTAACGGTCAGTATTCCGGCAACGCTTTGGTCGACCTGCTGCTTGGCCTGCCCAACAACTTCAACCAGCAGACTGAGGTGAACAGCCGCCTCCGCCATACCGGACTGGATGCGTTTGCACAAGATAACTACAAGGTAAACGCGAACGTAACGATCGATGCCGGCATCCGCTGGGAGCCGTTCCTTCCGCCGGTCGACAACCTCAACGATCAGATCTGCTTTGACCCGTCGCTTCAGACGCAGTCGACCTTTTATCCGAATGCACCTAAGGGACTCACGTTTCCGGGCCCGCCGGTCGGCAGTAGTTCGCTCGGCAGCGGAGATACGGGATGCCCGCGCGCCGGTATTCCGAATCGCTACAAGAACTTTGCTCCGCGCATCGGCGTAAACGTCGCTCCCTTTAAATCAGGCGAGACCTCGATCCGTGCCGGTTATGGCATCTTCTACGATCAGGCCAGATTGATAGCCTGGAACCGTTTCTCCACAGCACAGCCATTTGACTCAAACTCCACGGTAAACGGTCTCACCACACTGGCCCCAAGCCTTACGGGGAACAATGTTTTTACAAATAGCGGACGGGTCAACCCTTTCCCGTTCGTTATCCCTCGCACGCAGGCTCAGCGCGCAGCGTTTCTGTGGCCCGTAGAGTCGGCGGAGACTGTCTTCTCACCAAAGTTCAACGAAGGCTACACGCAGCAATACAATTTGACGATTGATCAGCAATTGGCTAAGAATTACACCCTCACCATCTCGTATATTGGAAATAAGGGAACTCACCTCTTTATCTCCCGCGAGTACAACTACGCTCCTCTGTCCAGCTTCGTTCGTAATCCTCCACCGGATCCTAAGACAAACCAGGCTCAGGACCCCATTGTCTATAACAACAACGACGCCGTGCTGCGCGAGCGGCGGCGCTTGAGCGGCGTCCGGTGCCCTACTGGTACAACAAGCGGGCCCTGCTACGGTCCCGTAGAGATGCTCGAACCCTCCGGCTATTCCAACTTCAACTCGGTGCAGTTCGAGCTGAACCACCGCTTCGATCACGGTTTTAGCGTGCTCGCGTCGTATGTCTTCGCTAAGTATCTGGACATCGTCTCGTACACGGCCGAGGGTGGTGGTGGACCACGTAACCCGGAGAACTTCGCGCAGAGCTATGGACCATCGGACAACGATGTGCGTCACCGCTTCACGGCCTCTTATATCTACCAGCTTCCAAAGTTCGGCGGCGCACGCGGACTTGTTGCGGGCGCTCTGAACGGCTGGCAGAACCAGGGGATTGCCACCGCACAGACCGGTGCCCCCTACTCCATAAGCTCCGGTCTGGACACGGCAGCTACGGGTGTAGGCGGCGATCTGGCCGATCGTGTGCCGGGAACGAACGTCGCACCAGCCAACCGGACGAACACCACGTACTTCAACCCTGCAGCCTTCACCAACGCGACTGCTGGCACGGTTGGTAACTCAGGCCGGAACTCGCTCAATGGACCAAGTCTCGTCGACGTGGATCTTTCCCTCTTCAAGGAGTTCCAGATACGTGAGTACGGAAAGCTCCAGTTCCGCGCCGAGCTCTTCAACGTGTTCAATCATCCGAACTTCTTCAACCCGGATAATACTGTAGGCGATGGGACCTTTGGCCGGATTCAATCATCAAGGGACCCGAGGATCGCGCAGTTTGCCTTGAAGTATCTCTTCTAGCAGAGCGGCAGGATGGTGCCCGCACCTGTGTGGGCACCGTTCAACCTGACGATCGAACAGTCCATCGGCTTGCGTCCATCGACTCGAATGTTGTGGAATGATGACTGAGCCGTTACTGTCACCACATGAACCGGTATTTCGAATGATGCCATTGTTGCTGCCGCTCCTGCTTTGCCTGTTGGGGGCAGTCGCTTTAGAAGCTCAGATGGAACCAGGGTCTTCGTTGCCACCTTTGTTGCCGGACCATACAGCGCAGGTGGAGCAGGCACTCCGCGCGGAAGATATGCCGCGCGCTCTGCGGGAGTACCGCGCGATGGTGGCAGCCGATCCAAAGAACGCACAGACATGGACGGGCATGGGTGTTCTCCTCTACGGCTCCGGGCGTGCTGCAGAGGCTGTAGAAGCGCTGCGGCGTGCCTTGCTGCTTGCGCCTGCCTCACCCCGCGCCGAACTCTTCCTTGCGCTCAGTCAAGCAGATCAGGGAGCTTGCCGCGAGGCACTTCCGATGTTACAGCGACACTTTGCGAGCGAACCAGCGGGCAAGCTACAACGCCTCACGGGCATCACGCTTCTCGAATGCCTTACGGGAGGCGAGGCTTCCGTCAACGCGCTGCCAGTAGTGGAACGACTCAAACGAATGTATCCAGGAGATCCGGACGTACTCTACATAGCCGCAACGCTATTCACAAAGATGTGGGACGAGAATGCAAACGAGTTGCTGACCGCTCATCCTGATTCTTACCGGGTCCACCAACTCGCAGCAGAAGTTAACGAGGCTCAGGGTAAGTATGGGCAGGCCATTCGCCAGTATCAAACCGCACTCGCGGGCAACGCGAAACTGCCGCAGATGCACTTCCGTATTGGTCAGCTTCTGTTGAAGAAGGGCGATCCAGACGCGGACGAAAAAGCGATGGAGCAGTTCCAGGCGGAGCTTGGTAGCAATCCCCGGAACGCAAACGCAGCACTCGCTATGGCAGAGATCGAGCGGCATCGTGGCGACATGATGAAAGCTGCCGCGAGCTACTCTCTGGCACTGCAAATCGAACCGGGACTTTCCGACGCGCGGACCGGACGCGCCCACACGATGCTTGCTCAGCATCAGTTAGAGGCCGCGGAATCCGAAATGCTCACGCTCCTTGCAGAGCATCCAGACAATGCCGAAGCCCATTATGTCTTGATGCTTGTCTTTCGGGAACAAGGGAAGCTGCCGGAAGCGGGCGCTGAGATGTCTACCTTTCAACGGTTGCAACACGGAAAAAGCGATCAGTTCCAGAAGAGGCTTGACGCCCTGCTCACCGGGAGCACGGCAGACCCCACATCGGCAGAGGGAGCGGCAACGACCAAATGAGCAGGTCGACCAGAGCGTCACAGCACGGAGCCAGAGCGACTCAGGATCTGGAGTCTGCTGGTCGTCGCTCTCTGCTCAAGGCCGGTGGTGCCACTTTATTCTCTTCCTTGTTGCCACGGACAGCGCACGCGCTTTCCTCAGCCGTTGCAAGCAAACCGCTGGGTTACACCGTTCGAGAGGTGGCTCAAGAAGCCAGGCTGGATTTCCTACAGGTCTCCGGAGGGGAGCACTCCAAGAGATACATTCTGGAAACGACGGGATCGGGCGTCGCGTTCTTCGACTACGACGGAGATGGCTGGTTGGACATCTTTTTTGTAAACAGTTCTACCTTCGAAAAGCCACTGAACGGAGAACCCGCGCAGAATAAACTATTTCGTAACAACAGGGATGGCACCTTTACCGACGTCACCGCAAAGGCAGGGCTAGCGCGAACCGGCTGGGGACAGGGCGTTTGTATAGGCGATTTTGACAACGACGGTTTCGACGATCTGTTTGTAACGTATTGGGGTGAGAACCTGCTTTACCACAATAACGGCGACGGCACCTTTACGGAGGTAGGCCGAAAGGCAGGTATCTCCGGCCCAGAGACACGCTGGAGCACGGGCTGCGCGTTTGTGGATTATGACCGCGATGGCTGGCTCGATCTGCTGGTAACGCACTACGTGGATTTCTCGCGTGCCACTGCCAAAGATCCGGGAAGCAACCCCTACTGTGTCTACAGAGGTTTGCCCGTCATGTGTGGACCGCGCGGCTTAAAGAGCGAACGGAGCAGCCTCTACCGCAACAATCGCGATGGTACCTTTACCGATGTTTCGTCCGCTGCGGGGATCGCCAGCAAGGGAGATCTCTTCGGTATGGGCGTGCTTGTCGCAGACTTCGATAACGACGGTTGGCCCGATCTCTACATCGCCAGCGATTCGACCCCTAGTCAGCTGTTCATGAATAATCACGATGGCACCTTTCGCGAAGAGGGTACGCTGCGCGGCGTAGCCTACAACGCCGACGGCACGGAACAGGCCGGCATGGGCGTGGCGGTAGCGGACTTTGACAACGACGGCTGGCTCGACATCCTGAAGACCAACTTCTCCGATGAAGCTCCCAACCTCTACCGCAACACCGGCAAAGCACTCTTTACAGACATGAGCGAAATTGCAGGCCTTAACCGTCAGACGCATCTGGTCGGCTGGGGCTGCGGCTTCTTCGATCCCGACAACGACGGACTGGCCGACGTTCTGTACTGCAACGGGCACGTCTACCCGGAACTTGAGAAGATCCATGCAGACACAAGCTACAATCAGCCCCGCGTTCTGTACCGCAACCAGGGCAATGGCCACTTTGAAGATGTCTCGGGCTTAGCGGGTCCCGCCTTAACTGCTCCGGCGACTGGACGAGGGTGTGCGTTTGGCGACGTCAACAACGACGGCTGTGTCGACGCCGTCATTAACAATCAGGGTGCAAAGCCTTCCTTGCTGCGCTTTGAAGCTCATAACGGAAACCATTGGATCAACCTCAAGCTCATAGGAACGAAGTCGAATCGTAGTGCCATCGGAGCAAGGGTCCGCTGCATGACTGGCGCACTAGCGCAGATCGCCGAGGTACGCAGTGGAGGGAGCTATCTTTCGCAAAGCGATCTTCGGGTTCACTTCGGTCTTGCCCGTTCGCCCTTTGCCGACCTGATCGAGATCTTCTGGCCAAGCGGCTCCATCGACAGGCTCCGGCACATTGCAGCCAATCAGTTCCTGCGCGTTGAAGAGGGTGGAAAACTGACGTTTCTTCGGCGGGCTGTCCCATGAGCCGCCCGTTTCCTGTTGCTTTTCGTCCCCTTGTGGTTCTGCTTATCTCTGGGACGCTGGTGCTGATGCTACCGCGCACAACCTCATCCGCGCAGAGCCTCTCTTCAGGCGCACAGCGCGAGATAGCAGAAGGCGTGCAGCTTCTTCGTGACGGTCAAACGGCACAGGCGATGAATCGGTTCAACGCTGCGCTCGAGCTCATGCCTGATTCTCCTGAAGCGCTCACGTGGCGCGGCATCTGCGGCAATCAGGCGCAGCAGTACAAGAATGCGGCTGCCGATTTCCGCGCCGTGCTCCGCTCACATCCCGCCTCGGCGGCGGCGCGCTACAACCTGGCGCTCAGCTTGATCGGCCTGGAAGAAAGTGACTCCGCCATTGAACAGCTCCGGCTCGTGGTGGTTGCGCAGCCCGCCTCCGTGCAGGCGCTCTACAACCTTGCCGTGCTGCTGGAGAGAAAGGGTTCGCTTGCCGAAGCCGCAGATCACCTGGAAGCCGCGCACACCCTCGCTCCAGCAGACGGCGAGATCACCCTCCATCTCTTCCGCGACGCTTTGACGCTGAACGAGAAGCAGCGGCTTTCTTCTTTGCGGAGTACCCTGTCAACCGAGACGACGGCGCCCGCCATTCAGCGGCAGGCGGCTTCAGTCCTGCTGGAACGGGGTAGATTCGCCGAGGCCGTCCCTCTCCTTAGGAGTGCTTATCGCCGTGAACCCGCTGAACCCGGCCAGGACCTTCTGCTTGCACGGCTCTTGCTCGTCACCGACCAACCGGGAGAAGCGCGAAGTGTTCTAACGGCCGCACAGCCCTCGAAACCAGAAGACGATGCGCTGAGACAGACCCTGCTTGGTGCCGCGCTCGCCGCCCTGCGTGAGATTCCAGAGGCCATCGTCGTCCTGGGAAAGGCTCTTGAAGACGATCCGAAGCTCGCCCTGGCACAGAACATTTTAGGATTTTGCCTCTTCCAGCAAGGGCAGTACAGCATGGCTGCGGCAGCATATGGCAATGCATCGGAACTCGAGCCTCGGCGACTACGCTACGCCGAAGATGCGGCGCGCGCTTTTCAACGGGCGAACGAAACCATGCAAGCAATCCACTTTGCACAACGTGCCACAGCGCTGGACGGAGCCAATGCTCTTGACTTCGCTCTTCTCGGCAAGCTGTACGCTGCGTCCGGCCATAGCGAGGAGGCCATTCGCGAGCTTCGTCAAGCCGCTCAAAGCAATCCCCAGCTTGAGTCGGCGGTTTATCTCTTGGCTCGAACGTACATGCAGATGGGGAACCAGCGTGAGGCAGAAGAGTGGGGAAGCAAATTAAACGTGTTGAAGCAGCGTCACACCGCCGAGTTCGATCTTCAAAAGAAAGCAATCGCAACTTCCGTCCACTCTTCCACGTTGCTCCAGGGTGGCACGATGAGCGACGGAGAGACGGGTACAGTGCCATGAGCCTCTTGCGAACGGCGGTGCGCAGTTGCTTGCTCCTGAGCTGCTTCTCCGTCGGCATCCTGGGCCAGATGAGTGCCATTCATCCCCTGGCGCAGGTTGAACCCGCAAAGGGTGAGCCAGTGGCCGATTTCGTTGACATTGCACAGGCGGCTGGTCTTACCGCGCGATCGACGTTAAGCCGCAATCCGGAACAGGAACATATCAATGAGCTCACAGGCGGAGGCGTCGCGCTCCTCGACTACGACAAGGACGGCTGGCTCGACATCTTTCTCCTGACGGGTGCGGGTAGCCATCAGCCTGGGAGCGGTGCTCCCTCCAGCAACCTGCTCTACCACAACAACCACGACGGCACCTTTACCGATGTCACCGCCAAGGCGGGGCTTACGCGTAGCGGCTGGGGACAAGGAGCTTCTGTTGGCGACTATAACGGCGATGGCTGGCCCGATCTCTTTGTCACCTTCTACGGCAGGAACGTCCTCTATCGCAACAATGGCGATGGCACCTTTACAGACGTTACCAAAGCCGCCGGCCTCCTGACGCCAGAAGACCGGTACAGCACCGGCTCGGCGTTCGTCGATTATGATCGAGACGGTTACCTCGACCTCTTTGTCGCCCACTATGTAGCCTACGGAGAAGCGACCGCCCATGACGCGGCGCGCGGTGATAGTTGTAAGTGGCTGAGACTGGATGTGCTTTGTGGGCCTCGCGGATTGAAGGGTGAAACAGACACGCTCTATCGCAATCGTGGCGATGGGACCTTCGAGGATGTCTCTCGAAAGACTGGCATTACGAACGATCTGAACTATGGATTCACCCCTCTCGTGCTCGACTATAACAACGATGGCTGGCCCGACATCTACGTCGCCAACGACTCGACTCCCTCGCTTCTGTATCGGAACAATCGCAACGGTACCTTCAGTGAGGTTGGCGTCTTAGGTGGGGTTGCTTACAACGACGAAGGCCGCGAGCAGAGCGGTATGGGCACGGATGCGGCTGACATTGATGGAGACGGCTGGCTCGATCTCGTCAAAACAAACTTCGAGCAGGACACCAGTTCGCTCTACCGTAACCATGGTGGGCAAAGCTTCGACGACGTAACCTTTCCGAGCGGGCTTGCCGTCAACACCAGCTTCGTAGGCTGGGGAACCGGCTTCCTGGACTTCGACAGTGACGGCTGGCCCGACATCTTTATGGCAAACGGCCATATCTACCCTCAGGTCGGCGCGGTGCCCGGCAGCTCCTTTTCGCAGCGAAAGATCCTTTACCACAACAAGGGAGATGGCACCTTTGAGGATGTCTCCTTACGTGCGGGTTCGGGAGTTCTGCTGAAGCGAGCGTCGCGCGGCGTCGCTCTGGGCGATCTCTTCAACCGCGGGCAGACCGATGTAGTGGTCAACAATCTCGGTGCCGCACCGTCGCTGCTATGCAACCGCTCGCGACTCAGCAATCACGCTCTTACCTTGCGGCTGATCGGCAAGGCTCCTAACCAGTTGGCGATTGGCGCGCGTGCGACGGTAACGGCAGGCGGCCATCTGATGGTCGGCGAAGTTCGAAGCGGAGGCAGCTTTCTCTCGCAAAACGATCTGCGGCTCCGCTTCGGCTTGGGCAAGAATCCGAAAGCTGATCGCATCGAAGTTCGCTGGCCGGATGGACATACCGACATCTTTACGAATGTAGCCGGCGGTGCGATCGTGGCTCTCCAGTACGGCGGAGAGGTGATCTCATCTGCCCCATACCAGAGCCTGCCAGCTCGCCTCCATGTTGCACAGTGATCTTTGATCTCAGAACGTCACCGAGCCTGCTCTGACTGGCGCCGGTTCGTGGGCATCGTTCGATCCTGCTTATTGGATCGCTTTGGACAGCGTCTGTTCCTGCTGCTTGGCTGTAGAGGAACCTTTTCGTCTATGGGACGCATTTGCCTGCTGAGCGCGATCTTTACCTCTTCCTCCGTGCCAGGGTGCGAAGGCCGATCGTCGGGCAGTGGGAAGGTTACCTGAACGCGGCGCAGTTCTTTGCCGCATCTCCATGCTCCGTCTTCGTCCCAGCTCACCCCATGGGCACGCACACCGTTGTTGCCGTCTCACGCAGCAATGAGCCGAGCATACCGCGACCAAGAATACCGGGTGTTTGACTTTGGCATGAATCCGCCGTGCCTGGTGTGAGCATAACGGCGAGAGGCTGGCAGACAAGGAACCTCTTCATGCTTCGCAGACTCGAATGCTTACCGCTCTGAGAGCCCCGTCCGCGCCGTATGGGTGGCAATCGCTTCATTTATCTCGATCGCTAACGCCAGTGCCGCCCGCCCCTCCTCAGCTGGCACCACCGGCTGCGTCCGCCCGCGCACCGCCTGCAGAAACGACACAAGCTCCAGCCGCAGCGGCTCCCCGTCTACCACCGGCAGCTTACGGAGAGACAGTCCTGCAGTCGGATGGCCTGAAGGGTTCGCCTTCGCCGCCGCCTCCAGCGCGATCAGCCGCTCGACCGTCATGCCCGCCGCCGCCGTCACGTCGATCAGCAGCAGGTCCTTGCGCGCGAAGTCGAGCGACAGATACTGGTGCGGCTGGAAGAACCGCAGCTTCCGCACCCGCTCCGTGCTCACCCGGCTGGCTGTAAAGTTAGCCACGCAGCCGTTCTCGAACTCCACCCGCACGTTGGCGATGTCCACCTTCTTCGACAGCACTGGCAGCCCCACCGCCCGCACCTCCCGCACCGGCGACTCGACGAAGCTCAGTACGATGTCCAGATCGTGGATCATCAGGTCGAGCACCACGTCCACGTCGAGCGACCGCGGCGTGAACACGCTCAACCGGTGCGCCTCGAAGAACATCGGCCGATTCAGGTGCGTCCGCGCCGCCACCACCGCCGGGTTGAACCGCTCAAGATGCCCCACCTGCACGACGCGCCCATGCCGCCGCGCCAGCTCTACGATCACGTCCGCGTCGAGCAGCGACCCCGCGAGCGGCTTCTCCACCAGCAGGTCTATACCCGCCGCTAAAAGCGGAGCCGCAGTGGAAGCATGATGCACCGTCGGCACGCAGACCGAGGCGGCATCGGGCTTGATCCCCGCCGCCAGCATGGCCTCGACGGAGATGAACCCCGGCAGGCCGTACTTGACCGCCGCCTCCGCCGCCGCCGTGGCATTCGGATCGACGACGGCGACCAACTCCACTGGCTCTCCGGCAAGCTCCAGCTCCCGGTACACCCGCAGATGGTTCCGACCAAACGCCCCCGCACCGACTACGGCAACCCGTACAGCCACTTAGGAGACCGGTGCCTCGACCGCCTCCCGGCAGCGCGCATACAGCTGAAGTAGATGGTCGACCTGATCGTCCGACTTCGCCGCCGAAGGGATGCCAAACCCCGTCGTCGCCCCCGCCGCCTTGCCCCCGACATTCGCCGTCGCCGCCACAAACTTCAACAGATCGAGCGCGATGTCTTCCGTCCGCCGCGCTCCCGTGTTCGTCTCTCCCGCACCTGCCGCCATCGATGTCTCCTCGCATCCCGATGCTAACAAACTCTCACGATACTGCCAGCACTTGAGCCGGCAGGATGTCCTCAACATCCACCCACTGCGTCGGGTAGTGCCCGGTATAGCAGGCCGTGCAGAACGAAGCCGGCGACAGCCCTTTCGACGACTCCCCCGTCGTGCAGGCATACGTCAGCCCCGGCAGCGACAGGTACGCCAGCGAGTCCGCTTCGATGTAGGCGCAGATCTCGGCGACCGTCTTGTTGGCCGCGATCAGGTCCTTCTTCGACGGCGTATCGACCCCGTAGAAGCAGGGCGAAACCGTCGGCGGACACGAGATGCGGAGATGCACCTCCGTCGCCCCCGCCGCCCGCACCATCCGCACGATCTTCCGCGAGGTCGTGCCCCGGATGATCGAGTCGTCGATCAGGATGACGCGCTTGCCCTCAAGCAGGCTGCGCACGGGGTTCAGCTTCATGCGCACGCCGAAGTCCCGCACCCGCTGCTCCGGCTGGATGAACGTCCGGCCCACATAGTGGTTGCGGATTAGCCCCAGGTTGAACGGGATGCCCGACTCCGCCGCGTACCCGATGGCCGCCGTCACGCCCGAGTCCGGCACCGGCACTACCAAATCGGCATCGATATGCGACTCGCGCGCCAGCTGCCGCCCCATCTCCTCGCGGCTCTTCTGCACCCAGCGGCCATAGATGCGCGAGTCGGGCCGGGCGAAGTAGACGTGCTCAAAGATGCAGGAGGCGTTCGGCACCGTCTGCGGCGTAAAGCGGCGGCTGGTCACGCCGTCTTCGGACACCATCACCAGCTCGCCCGGCTCCACGTCGCGCTCGTACTTGGCGTGCAGCAGGTCGAACGCGCAGGTCTCGGACGCGAAGACGAACGTGTCCGGCGCGCCGTGCTTGCCCTCGATCCGCCCCATCGAAAGCGGCCGGAACCCATGCGGATCGCGCGCCGCAAAGATGCGGTTGCGCGTCATCATCACGATCGAGAACGCCCCATCCACCTGCGCCAGCGACTCGGCAATGCAGTCCACCAGCGTGTTCTTATGGCTGTGCGCGATGAGCTGGATGATGATCTCGGAGTCGGAGGTCGTCTGGAAGACTGCGCCGTCGCGCTCCAACCGCTCCCGCGATGTGCCCAGATTCACCAGGTTGCCGTTGTGGGCGATGGCGATCAGCCCCCGCGTCGACTCGACCGAGATCGGCTGCGCGTTCAACAGCGCCGAGTCGCCCGTCGTCGAGTAGCGCGTGTGCCCGATGGCCATGTGCCCCGGCAGCTTGGCCAGCACCTCGTCGGTAAAGATCTCCGACACCAGCCCCATGCCCTTGTAGTCGTTCACCCCGTACCCGTCCGCCGAGGCTATCCCCGCTGACTCCTGCCCTCGATGCTGCAGCGCGTAGAGCCCCCAGTACGTCATTCGCGCCGCGTCCGAGTGGTTGTAAACGGCCATCACGCCGCACTCCTCGCGCAGCTTGTCGAACGGGGTTGGGTCTTCTTCGTATTGTTCGCGCAGAAAAGCTATAGGGATTAGGTCAGGTTCGATGCGGCTCCTGAATTCAGGCGTGACTGAGGTCAAATCGACAACATCAACGAAATAGGGAAGATCGGATTCTAGAAAGTCTTCCTTCAAGTCGAGATAGAGATCAAGGGGCAAAGGATCTGAACCGCCGATAGCGAGGTCCAGGTCGGAACGCCGACGCGCGCGATTTTTCGCCCTGGAGCCAAAAATCCAAACGACGCGATCCGGGATGCGCGCCTTGACAATATCGAGCACGATCGTTGCTTCGTCCTGCGTGATTGCGATGTCGGGCGCTTCGATCACTGAGCCAATCTCTTCTGTAGCTGGGTGAGCAGATGAATGACTTCGCGCTCGAAGTCCGGGATGATCTCGACAACGGCGAGCGCTTTCATCTCATTGTAGGTGTGGCTTGTCATGTTTCTCGCGTGGCGGAAAGCCTTCCACTTCGCATAGGGGGAAAGAATTAGCTGGTGCTCGTCCGCGACCCGGATCAGTTCTTGAAAGTTGCCTAGGTCGCGCTTGTCGGGGTCGGAAACGCTTTGCCGGAGATAGCGCGTCATCATTCCTATGGCCATTTCGTAGTTGTATTCGAATGCCTGAATCAGACCTCTCTGGGCAAGAAGGCGCATCGGCTCAGTGAGTTGCTTGCCGTTCTCGTCTATTAGCTTGAGCGACTCAGTGAGGGTGCCTATCGCATTTGCCATAGGGGTGAGATCGATCACGCGGGGACCTCATTGAGCTGAAACTCAAGAGCTGTGGAGTAACTGGCTGTAAGCTCCTCCACCTGCGCGTCGATAAACGTATGTGACCCCGCTCTTAGAATAAGCCTTGAACCACCAGTCTTACCTATATTGCAGGTAAGGCACATCAATCCGTTTGCCAGTGACTCAATCTCCTTCAAGCGGTCACTGCGGCACGACACAATGGCCTGTGAACCTTCTTCGGAAAAAAGTTGGTATACCGCATCACCAGAAACATCACTAAGCGAAATGTCGGCTCCAATATTTTTTTCAAAACAACTCTTTGAGATAGCAACAGCAATCCCGCCATCGGACACGTCAACAGCTGAATTGATTAGTGAAGCCGAAGCAAGCTTCTCTAGTAATTGGTGAAGGTCCCATTCATCATCTAGATCAAGCTCTGGAGGAGAACCCCAAGGCGGAAGATTGATAGACTTTGCAAACTCAGATGAACCAAAAGCTCTATAGCCGTCGTCGGCAGGATGGCCAAGTGACGAGGTCAGCAGTAGAACTAAGTCGTTCTCGTTTTGGAAGCTGCTCGGGACGGCTTTCGTCACATCCTCAATAATGCCAACAATCCCGATCACCGGCGTCGGGTAAATCCCCTCGCCCCGCGTCTCGTTATAGAGCGAGACATTACCCCCGGTAATCGGAGTCCCGAGTTCCGTACAAGCCTCCGCGATGCCATCGATGGCAGCCGAGAGCTGGGCCATGATCTCCGGCTTCTCCGGGTTGCCGAAGTTGAGGCAGTTGGTGGCGGCGACCGGTTTTGCGCCGGTGCAGGCGACCTTGCGGGCGGCCTCGGCGACCGCGTGCATCGCGCCCAGCTTGGGGTCGAGATAGCACCAGCGGCCGTTGCCGGCGAGCGCCATGGCCAGGCCGCGCTCGTGCCCCGGCGTCCCCGTGCCTTTGATCCGCATGACGCCCGCCTCGCCGCCCGGCCCCTGCACGGTGTTGGTCTGGACCATCGAATCGTACTGCTCGTACACCCAACGCTTGGAGCAGATGTTGGCGCTCGCCAGCAGCCTCTTGAGGTCGGCGGTGTAGTCTCGCGGCTTCTTTAGCTCTTCGAGCACCCAGCCGGGCGGGTCCTTCGGCACTGGCGGCGTCCATGTGCCGACCGGCCGGTGATAGACGGGCGCGTCGTCCGTCAGCGCCTTGTTCGGAATCTCGCAGACCAGCTCACCGTGGTGCGTGACGCGCATGATGTCGTCCGCCGTCACCGTCCCGACGATCGAGGCGTCGAGGCCCCACTTGGCGAAGACCGCGAGCACCTCGCCCTCGCGGCCTTTGTCGGCGACCAGCAGCATCCGCTCCTGCGACTCGGACAGCATGATCTCGTAGCTCGACATGCCGGTCTCGCGCTGCGGGACTAAATCCAATTCAATGCTGAGGCCAAGCTCGCCGCGCGCGCCCATCTCGCAGGTGGAGCAGGTCAGCCCGGCCGCGCCCATGTCTTGAATGCCCAGCACCGCGCCCGTGGCCATCGCCTCCAGGCAGGCCTCCAGCAGCAGCTTTTCGAGGAACGGATCGCCCATCTGCACGTTGGGCCGCTTCTGCTCGGAGCCTTCGGTAAACTCCTCGGATGCCATCGTGGCCCCGTGGATGCCGTCTCGCCCGGTTTTCGCGCCGACGTAGATCACCGGGTTGCCGACGCCGGTGGCCTTGGCGTAGAAGATCTCATCCTTCCGCACCAGCCCGAGCGCGAAGGCGTTGACCAGCGGATTGCCGGAATAGCAGGGCTCAAAGCGCGTCTCGCCGCCCAGGTTGGGCACGCCGAAGCAGTTGCCGTATCCGGCCACGCCAGCGACGACGCCGGTCATAGTCTGGCGGTTGCGGGCGTAGTCGATGTCCGCGGCACCGCTGCCCACCGTAGGCAGAGAGACCGCCGAAGGTGGGGCACCCGGTTCGAGACCTTGTAGGGTATGCGGTTCATCGCCTGGCCCTAGCGGCCCGAAACGCAGCGAATCCATCACTGCCAGCGGCCGCGCGTTCATGGTGAAGATGTCGCGCAGGATGCCGCCGACACCGGTGGCCGCGCCCTGGTACGGCTCGATATAGCTGGGGTGGTTGTGCGATTCGATCTTGAAGGCGCAGGCCCAGCCGTCGCCCACGTCGATGATCCCGGCATTCTCGCCCGGCCCCTGCACCACGAGCGGCGACTCCGTCGGCAGCCGCCTTAGATGGACGCGGGAGCTTTTGTACGAGCAGTGCTCCGACCACATGACCGAGAAAATCCCCAGCTCGGTCAGCGACGGCGTCCGCCCCATCAGGCTCTCGATGCGCGCGTACTCCTCCGCCGTGATGCTGTGCTGCTTGAGCAGCGCCGGAGTAGTGGTGGCTGGGCTGGGAGTGTTCAGGGTTGGCGGAACAAGCTGTGTGGGCATGGTCGCTTCTACGATTGTCGCACGCCCGACGCGGTCCATTGACCACGCCGCGCAGCCGCGATACACTTGGAAGGCTTGGCGTTGCAGTCCGGTCTCTACGGGCCGCAGGGCCGGTGAGTTCCCGTAGCGGATGCCGGTTTTCATCGACTCGCTCGCAGCGGACTGATCGGCGCGACACTCTCGCCCCCAACGCACTATCCTATTGAAGAAGCGCCGCGTGAGCCGCGCTCGAGGTTTGAGTCATGTACGCAGTCATCCGCACCGGCGGCAAACAGTATCGCGTCGCTCCCGGCGACAAGTTGAAGATCGAGACCACCGCGCACGAGGATGGCAGCGTTGAGTTTTCCGACGTACTCGCGTTTTCGGGGGAAGCAGGCACGTTCGAGCAGGAGTTGGGCGGCGCAAAGGTGTTGGCCTCGGTCGTCGGCACCGGGCGTGGCGACAAGATCCTCGTCTTCAAGCTCAAGCGCAAGAAGCAGTACAAGAAGATGCAGGGCCACCGGCAGAACTTCGTCGAGGTCAAGATCAACGAGATTCTGGTCAACGGGCAGAGCTTCAAAGCTTAGTTCGGACCGCCCGCACGACCCCAAGAGGACACGATGGCACATAAAAAAGGTTTAGGTTCTTCCAAGAACGGCCGCGACTCGAACGCGCAGCGGCTCGGCGTCAAAGTATTTGGTGGCCAGGCAATCCTCGGCGGTGGCATCATCGTCCGCCAGCGCGGCACACCGCTCAAGCCCGGCCTGAACGTCGGCCGCGGCAAGGACGACACCCTCTTCGCCAAGATCAGCGGCATCGTCCGTTTTCGGGATCGTGGCCAGAAGGGCCGCTTTGTCATCGTCGACCCCGCCGAAGTCACCGCCGTTCAGGCGTAATCACCGGTTTTCCCCGCTCATTGATCACCACACGTCCCACGGGCGTGTGGTGATCGTGCGTAAACAGCACCATCCATTCCTCGGGAATTGCCCGCTCATAAAAGCGGTTCCTCTCCGCAATGCACCGTAGCGGATCGAGATCGTATCCCATCACCCAGGTCGCGTCCAGATGCGCTGTGGTCGGGATCAAGTCGCCGACGTAGCAGGCGTGTTCTCCCGCAGACACGATATGTACCGCCAGCATCGAGGCCGTATGCCCGGAAAACGCTTCGACCGAGATGCCCGGGCAAATCTGTTCGATGCCTTTGCCATCGAGGAGCGTCATTTGCCCGGACTCCACCAGCGGATCGTAGTTCGGTGACAGGTAGCTGACTCGATCCCGCTTCAGTTGAAGATGGCCATGCTCCACCTCTCCCCGCGCTGCGAAGTACCGGGCATTTGGGAAAGTAGGGGTCACACGCCCGTCCAGATGCAACGTTGTGTTCCAGCCGCAATGGTCGAAGTGCAGATGCGTGTTGAGGACAAGATCAACCTCCTCCGGCCGCACCCCGGCGGCTGCGAGCGATTGAAGCAGCAACTCTTGATTGCCATGGATCGCCCGCATCTTGGGCGATTGCTTGTTGCCAATGCCTGTCTCAATAAGGATTGTCTGCTTGCCATTCCGCACCACCGCGGTGTTGAGCCCTAAGAGAATGCGGTTGTCGCCGTCGGCAGGCATGCGTCTTTGCCAAAGCGTCTTCGGCACGACGCCGAACATCGCTCCACCATCCAGAAGATACGTGCCATCTGTACAGATCGTCACCTCGAAGTGGCCGACTGTGGCCCGTCCCCGAATCAGATTGCCATCGTCTAGCCGTGCTGCAGGATGCATCGTCATCGTGATGGAAGGCTACAGCACGTCGACGATTGCTTGCTACTCCCTTAGCTGGGTGCAGTGGCCGCAACAAGCTCCAGGGGAACCGCCAGGTGTTCCGCGCCCGCGCTCGCCGCGATCAATTCGGTCGTCGCGCTGTTCATCTGTGAGACGGCCTGGGCACGCTCCACCATCGTCGTTGCGGATGCAACAAGAGGAGTCTGACGCTTCTGAAAGCACTCGCGGCAGAGCACCGGCCTGCCCTGTGTGGGCCGGAACGGCACGGTCGTATCAACGCCACAGGTAGAGCATGAGGTGCGCGTCTCGGTCCGGAAGCCGCCTCCGGTTACAGTGCTCGAGCCGGGCTTTGCAAGGTGGATGCCCTGCCGCTTGCCTTTGCAGGGCTTGCAGCGTTTAGGGTCATTTTTGAACTGCTTGTCGAAGAAAAAAAGCTGCTCGCCCGCCGTGAAGACGAACTCTTGGCAGCAGTCGCTGCACGTCAAAACCCGGTCCAGGAAGTCCATACCGCTTCTCCGTTCCACGAAGAGGATGTTCCAGGCAGCACGCGAAAAGCTGAGAGGCTCTTCGGGAGTTACCTGGGTTTTGCGGGGGCCCGTGCCGAAGACTTGCGGCATTCATAATGCAAGGCGGTACAAAGGAGAGAGGACCGCTTAGACATACAACCGGCAATGATGTGAGTCGTTACTGCTTTGCGGAGGCTGCCGGCCGGTGTCGGAACGGCAACCTCCGCGTACTGTTCACTCCGATGGTGTTAGTCCTGCTCTTTTCGTATCTTCTTCCGATTGCGCTTGCGCGCCAACGCTTCTTTTACGCGTTTCTTCTCACCTGGCTTCAGGTAGAACGAATGGCGTTTGACTTCCTTGATGATGTCTTCCGTCTGAACTTTTCGCTTGAAGCGACGCAGGGCGTTCTCAAGGGGTTCCCCCTCCTGAACTCGAATCTC
The DNA here is from genome assembly GCA_965215415.1 of Acidobacteriaceae bacterium. GTDB lineage: Bacteria > Acidobacteriota > Terriglobia > Terriglobales > Acidobacteriaceae > Edaphobacter. Next base: position 814,662 of record CBDCDQ010000009.1, read on the forward strand.
TGCCAATGAAATACACCTCCAACCACTCCCGGCTCGGGATGAATTAAGCATACGCCTTAGGCTCTGGAGTCAAAAGGAAAAAAATAGTTCCACTCACCCATTTGCATGTCTGTCAGGAGCATGACAGATGTCGGCGCATTTATGCTCGTTCTATGGTGCGTCCCTTTCAAGGCGTGTCGCCTGTAATCGCCGAAAGCTGCTATCTCGATGCGTCCGCACAGGTTATCGGCGACGTGACCCTCGGACGGCAAAGCAGTGTCTGGATGAACGCCGTCCTGCGCGGCGACGTGAACAGCATTCGTGTCGGCGCCCGGACCAACATCCAGGACTGTGCTGTGCTCCATGGCATGCGAGGGCTCTACCCCGTCCTCGTGGGTGAGATGGTGACGATCGGCCACAACGCTACGGTCCACGGCTGCGTCATCGAGGACACTGTCCTCATCGGCATCGGCGCAGTCGTGCTCAACAATGCTCGCATTGGCGAGGGGTCCATCGTCGCCGCCGGTGCAGTCGTCCCGGAGCATACCATCATCCCGCCGCGCTCGTTGGTTGCCGGTGTCCCTGGCAAAGTCCGTCGTACACTCGCCGACGCCGACCGCGCTCTCATCCTCCGGTACGCCCGGAACTATCTCGATTACACCGCAGCCTATCTCGAAGAGCAGCTCTGAACACACAGCCTTTGGGTGAACTGCCCTGCGCTCTTCGATTTCGCCGCTATAAGGAGCCGCGTCAGCTAACGCTCAATCCTCCAGGAGTTTGGTCAAGCCGTGCCACCTCGCCATCACTACGCGGGCTATCCCTTGAAGATCTTCGTGAAAGGTTACGTCGCTCCACTGCGCCAGCAGAGTAGCGATGGCCTCTCGTTGCCCAAAGCCTATTTCCATGGCCAGCAGCCCTCCCGGCTTCAATGCCGCTGCCGCCTCCGGGACAAGCCGCCGGTAAAGATCCATTCCTGTCTCGCCCGCAAACAGTGCCAACCCAGGCTCATGCTCCCGTACCTCCGGGTGCAGCGAGGTGCGATCCACCACGGGCACATACGGCGGATTGCTCACGATTGCGTCGAACTGCTCCTCGGAGATGGCGCTCAGTAGATCCGACTCGGCAAACCGGATACGGGACGCGACCCCATGGACTTCCGCGTTGCCCGCAGCCACTGCAACCGCGCCGGGCGAAAGATCAACCGCCACAAGGGTGGCCCCCGGCAGATGCTTCGCCAATGCGATGGCGATTGCGCCCGACCCTGTGCCTAGATCGAGCATCCTTACCGGTCGGTCTGCCGGAACCGCCAACAGTACCTGCTCCACCAGCAGCTCGGTCTCCGGTCGCGGGATCAACACCGCGGGCGTCACTCGCAGCCGCAGCCCATAAAACTCCTGCTCCCCAATGATGTACTGGATCGGCTCAAACCCTAAACGGCGTGAAACCATCCGTTGAAAAGGCTTCAACCTGTCGACTGGCAAGAGGCGCTCAGGGTACGCTCGAAGCTCCGTCCTCGAGAGCGAGAGCTCGTGAGCCAGCAACAGCTCCGCATCCCATACCGCGTGGACTGCAAGCTGTGACTCGGCACGCAGCACGTCGGCACCCCAGGCGACTGCCTCCCGCAGAGTCACGTGTTACCCTCAAGCCGCTTCTGGCTCATCGGCCTTCATCTTCTCGGCGATGTCGTGCGCGATCAGCGCGTCGACCGTCGGCTGCAACATTCCTTCCATCACCATCGCCAGCTGGTGGTTGGTCAGGCCTATCCGGTGGTCCGTCAGCCGGTTTTGCGGAAAGTTATACGTGCGAATCTTCTCGCTCCGGTCGCCCGAACCTACCTGTGCCTTTCGGTCCTTGGCCTGCAGCTGGTGGATGCGCTCCTCTTCCACCTCGTAAAGCCGCGACCGCAGCACCCGCATCGCCTTTTCGCGATTCTTGATCTGCGACTTCTCGTCCTGGCAGCTCACCACAGTCTGCGTCGGCAGATGCGTGATGCGTATGGCCGAGTAGGTCGTGTTGACCGATTGCCCGCCAGGTCCAGAGGAACAGAACGTGTCGATCCGGAGATCTTTCGCTTCAATCTTGATGTCGACCTCTTCTGCCTCAGGCAGCACCGCCACCGTGATCGCCGACGTATGCACACGCCCCTGTGTCTCGGTCGCGGGCACCCGCTGCACCCGATGCACGCCCGACTCGTACTTCATCTGCGAGTACACCTTGTCGCCCTCGAAGATGGCGGTCACTTCCTTCAGGCCGCCGCCGATGCCCGACTCCGACTCCGACAGCACCTGCACCTTCCACCGGTGCTGCTCGGCAAACCGCAAATACATGCGAAAGACCTCCGCGACAAACAGTGCTGCCTCGTCGCCCCCCGTACCCGCGCGCAGCTCAATGATGATGTTCTTATCGTCGTTCGGGTCCTTCGGCAGCAACATGACCTTCAGTGCCTCTTCGATCGGCTTCAGCCGAGGCTCAAGCGACAGGAGCTCCTCCTGTGCCATCGCCGTCATCTCCGGATCGTTCTCCGCCAGCATGGCTTTGGCCTCGGCGATCTGCGCGGCGACCCGCCGGTGTTGGCGGTACGTTTCAATCACCGGCTCCAAATCGCGGTGTTGCTTGGCCGCCGCCTGAAACTTCTTCTGATCGTTGACCAACTCGGGATCGGAGAGCTGACGGCTCAGCTCTTCATAACGGGCGTCCATCTGTTCCAGACGGTCGAACATGGGGTTTCTCCTCGGCGCTTACCGGCAGCCGTTTCGATGCAGTGGTCATAGGAAGAAGGGAATCGAGGCAGGACAGCTAGGCAAAGTCGCGACGCGGCGGACGCGAAGGTCCAGCCGAAGCGACGAGCGGGATAAGCACACACACCATAGCAACTCTCATGATACGCGTTACCATCGCCGCTGAAAGACGCCCTGCCCCACTTTCGACCACGCCGGCTTCCCCACACGGCCGTATGAGGAAGAACTAAACTCCCGCAGCCCTATGCCGATAGGGCCTCTGTAGCCAGACCGGCAACAACACAGCCCAACAGCATAAGAGGTTCAGGATGGACATACTTGTAGTAGACGACAGCAAAGTGATGCGCTCCATGGTCCAGCGCGCCATCCGCCAGGCCGGGTACCGCGGCCTAACCTTCGGCGAAGCGGGCAACGGCGTCGAGGCTCTCGCCAAAATGAAAGAGGAACAGCCCCGCGTCGTGCTTTCCGACTGGAATATGCCGGAGATGACCGGCATTGAGTTCTTGCAGCACGTCCGCGGCGAGAAAAATCAGGTGCCCTTCGGCTTCATCACTTCAGAGTCCTCCACTGCCATCCGGGAGATGGCGATCGAGAACGGTGCCCAGTTTATCCTTGCCAAACCCTTCAACGCAGATCAAGTACAGGACGCCTTGTCGCCGATCCTGGGGAGAGCATAGTCATGGCCGAAGCCACCGCCTTTGAGATGGGTAAGCTGTTCAGCGAACTGACCAACCGCCAGGTCGGCTTCTCGCTCGTCAAGGTCGCCCCCGACACCAAAAAGCACGTTTACGGCACCTACAACCTCCTGCCCGAGAACAAAACTCTCGTCGTCAAAGCCGATCTCAGCCTCATCGGTTCGCTCGGCGGGGCGTTGATGGGTCTGCCTCAGGGTGTGGTCAAAGAAGGCATCGACTCCAAGCCCATCGATCCCGACATGATGGACGCCATGCACGAGATCATGAACATCGCCTCCACGCCGGTCTCGACCGACAAGCGCGCCGTCCTCAAGGAAGTCTTTACTGATCCCAAGGCTCTGCCTACGGAAGCCGCCGCCATCGTCGCCAAACCGAAACGCGCCGCAACCTTTAACGTCACCGTCAGCGGCGGGTATGTCGGCGGTATGTTCTCCATCCTCACAGCGGCCTAGGCAAAGTCGCCCAGGGTAGGGTGTCTGCGCTTTTGTGTTTGTCCTTCTAAGTAGAGAACCCGCGGTTGCGATCTCTACGCCAGCAGACAACGGCTCTCAGCATGGCACGGGCGGCGACGAGATAGGCCGCCGCCCGCAGCTTTTTACCCAGCGGGCCAATGCGCTGGAGGAACTGAGGGCGCGACCCGTACTCTGCGCCTCGTCAAGAATCTCGTTCAGACCCAAGGATCTGTGATGAACTCGACCCATCTCTCCGGCCCCGTCTTTGTTTCGCCCGCAAACGCACCCGCCTCCCGCTGGTCTCAGGAACGCGCCAACGCCTGGTACGACGGCCAGCCCTGGCTGATCGGCGCGAACTACATCCCCTCCGATGCCATCAACCAGTTCGAGATGTTCCAGGCCGATACCTTCAATCCCAGCCTGATCGACCGCGAACTCGCTCTCGCCGAAGATCTCGGCATGAACACGATGCGCGTCTTCCTCCAGGATCAGCTTTGGGAGCGCGACGCCCCCGGTTTGCTGGCCCGCTTTGACATCTTCCTCGAGATCGCCGTCAGTCGCGGCATTCGCATCATGCCCGTGCTCTTCGACTCTTGCTGGGACCCCCACCCCAAACCCGGGAAGCAGCCCACCCCTACGCCCGGCGTGCACAACTCAGGGTGGGTGCAGAGCCCCGGCGCACGGCGGCTGGCAGAACCCGCCTTTGAGCCTTGGCTTCAGGCCTATGTGCAAGGCGTCGTCGGGGCTTTCGCACACGATGAGCGCATCCTCGCGTGGGACATCTGGAACGAGCCTTGCAACGACAACGTCGCCTCGTATCGTGCCCGCGAGCTTCAGGGCAAAGTGGACCGCGTCGCCATGCTGCTCCCCAAAACCTTCGCCTGGGCGCGTGCCCTCCGGCCAGAGCAGCCCCTCACCAGTGGCGTCTGGACCGGCGAATGGGCCGATCCTGCCACACAAAGTGAAATCGTCAAAATCCAGCTCGCCGCATCCGACATCCTCTCCTTCCACGACTACGATCACGCTGGAGGCTTTGAAGGCCGCGTCCGGCAGCTGCTTCCTCACGGACGTCCCATCCTTTGCACCGAGTACATGGCTCGCGGCCTCGGCTGCACCTTCCAAAAGACGCTGCCCTTCGCCCGCGAACACCGCATCGGTGCACTCAGCTGGGGCTTCGTCGCCGGGAAAACGCAAACCCATCTTCCGTGGAACTCCTGGCAGACGCCCTGCCTCCATGCCGAACCTCTGGTCTGGTTCCACGAGATCTTTCGCCAGAACGGCCAACCGTATCTCCAACATGAAGTGGACCTCATCCGCCAACTCACTGGACGCTCCGCCGAGCAGCCCACCTTCGCCACAGAATCCACCTTCACGCCGGAACTCGAACTCGCCTTCGCCTGACCGGCAGCGCTCCCCTCACTCAGTTTTCTGACCGATCCAGACCTTCTTGTAGGTACTACGTCCTGCATTAAACAAAAAGGCCTCCGCCGCATCTTCGCGACGAAGGCCCTTCGCTTCACTCAGAAATCTAGGCCGTAACGGCAACCTGCTCCGCGGCCACCGGAACTCCCTTTGTCTCAGCCCCCGGTTTGCGGATGTCGATGCCGCCCTTGAAAAACGCGCCATCTTCGATCGAGATACGCGCCGCAATCACATCTCCCGTCAGCGAGCCTTCGCTGCGGATGTCTACACGATCGCTGGCCTGCACATTGCCGCGCACCTTGCCAAGCACCACGACCTCGCGGGCCACGATGTTCGCCGCAACCTGACCGTTACGGCCGACGGTGACGCGGTTGCCGGGCAGCGTAATCGCGCCCTCCACCTTGCCGTCGATATAGAGCGATTCGGAGCCCGAAAGCTCGCCCTTGATGACGAGCGACTTGCCAATGGTGGCCTGGTCGCCGGGCGTCGCGGCCGCCGCGGGCGTGCCTACGGGAGCAGGACGCGTCGGTGCGGCAGACTCAAAGCTCGTTGGAGCCGGGGTGGACGGGCGGACGGGCTCCGCAGTCGAAGGGGAGGTGCCGGGCTGGTTGGGTTTCCACATAGGAATCGGTGTTTCCTTTCATTGCTGCCTGGAATGGTTTTCGCCGCAAAGCGTGGGGCCGTCACAATCTCTGGCCAATACGAAACGTGGGGACGATGCGTGTCGCGTCGTCTTCTAGCGTAGATTCTACTCCGCATCGGTACGCGAACGAACGCTGCCGCTGAGGATAAGAAGGGCAGGAGCGAACCCATATTGACACCTCTCACCCCGGAGGTTGCATTTGGATCAAGGCAGGTTTACCCTCCCGGAGCATGCAGGTCTTTCACTTCGCTCCCGTGCTTGTGCTGCTGTTCTGCACCGGCTTGGCTTCGGCGGCCAACCCCAAGATTCACACCGTCGCACTCGGCCCCATGCGCCGCGTTCCCTACACGCCGCCGGACGTCAGGGCCGAGGACCGCAGCGAAGAGTCGACCACCTTGAAAGTTCGTCCACTCTTCGTCGATGAACGCCAAAAAGAATGGACCACCGGCGAAGTCCACGACGTGACCGACCGGAGCTTTACCGTTCGCCGCGCCTTCCGCCTCAACGACGCGCTGCCGTCTGAAAGCGCCGCCCGCTGGGTCTGGCAGCCTGGCCCCTGGCTGTTGGTCGACCGCATCACCGGCCACATCGCCGCGCTCCATTTGCCGGACTTCGACTCTGGCGTCTCCGACGTCGTCTGGTTCCGCGACTACGCCGCCTACTGCGGGGTCGCTACCACCGCTAAGGGCGGCCTGATGGCCATGGTCGCCCAGCTCGGTGCACGCCGGGCCGTGGTCCAGAAAGCCATCGGCAAGTGGCCACAGGAGAACCACTTCGTCCCCGTCTGCCAGCCCGCGAAATGGCAGCGCCTTCCTCTCCGCGTCACGCTGCAACCCACCGGCGGCGATCCCGGCACCTACGATGTGGTCGGCTCCGTCGCCCTGGTCGAAGAGGGTGACAACGACGAAGGTCCGTAGCGTCTCTCGTCTATCCTCAAACTATGCAGACCTTCGATGAACTCCTCCGCGAAGCCGAAATCGCCCACGGCCATCTTTGCGCCGGACAGATCCTCGGCGTCCGCATGGCCATGCTTGGCTGCGAACGGCTTGGCGTAGACGAGCCGAAGGGCAAAGACCGCAAGCGCCTCGTCACCTTCGTCGAGATCGACCGCTGCGCCACCGACGCCATCGCCGTCGTCACCGGCTGCCGCCTCGGCAAGCGCGCCCTCAAGTTCCGCGACTGGGGCAAGATGGCGGCCACCTTCGTCGATCTCGCCTCCGGCAAGGCCATCCGCATCGCTGCGCTCGAATCCTCCAAGCAGCGTGCCCGCGAGCTTTACCCCCAAAAGGACGGCCAGCCGGAGAACAAGAACCTCCAGCAGATGCGCGCCTACCGCGAGATGCCCGACGCCGACCTCTTCGCCGAACGGTGGGTCGCCGTCCCGCTCGCCGCCCGCGAGATGCCCGGCTACAAGTCCGCCCGCATCGTCTGCGCCGCCTGTGGCGAGGGCATCAACTACGACCGCGAAGTCGTCCGCGACGGCCAGACCCTCTGCCAGGGCTGCGCCGCCCCGGAGGGCCGCTACTACCAGCCGCTGTAGCGCAGTGTGCCAAGGGAGATCGGGAAGGCCCGGCCTGATGGCAACTGAGACTTTCGCCAGTTTTTCCGCAAGTCTCAAAGTCTTCATTGCAGATACTTTAGGTCTGGAGGTCTACCCGGACTTTCTCGAGGACGGCAACGCCCACGGTGCGTGTGAGGAGCAAAATGAGGCACTTATTTGTCAAGGGGGCAGCGTGTTCTTTCTGGTTGGCTGCATGGCGGGAATGACGCTTCCCCTGACGGTTGTGTGCCCGGTCGCCTGCTATTCTCGACTCAACGCAGATGCCCGACAAAAACACCCTCTACTACGGCGACAACCTCAACGTTCTCCGCCGTTACATCCCGGACAACTCGGTCGACCTGATCTACCTCGACCCGCCCTTCAACTCCCGGCAGGACTACAGCGTACTGTTCGCCGAGAAGGATGGGAGCAGCTCCGCGTCACAGATCACGGCCTTCAAAGACACATGGGAGTGGAACGAAGAGGCTGCTCGCGCCTATGAAGAGGTCGTAGAGCAAGGAGGCCGAGTTGCCGAAGCCATGCGCGCTTTTCGCACTTTGCTGGGCGGTACAGATATGCTCGCCTATCTCGCCATGATGGCTCCACGGCTCGTCGAACTTCGACGAGTACTCACGGACACCGGCTCGATCTACTTGCACTGTGACCCAACAGCCAGTCATTACCTGAAACTCATAATGGACAGCGTCTTTGGACCACAGATGTTTAGAAGCGAAGTCATTTGGAAACGTACCAACACGCATAGCGACGCGAAACGCTGGAGCCCGGTTACAGACTCCATCTTTTACTATGGCAAAACCAGTCTTGTTACGTGGCATCCTCACCATACCGCACACTCGGACGAATATATATCGTCTAAATACAGGAGTAAAGGCGCTGACGGACGAGCCTATACCCTAGATAATATGACCAGCCCTAGCGCTAGACCGAACATGATGTACGAATGGAAAGGGCACCTCTCGCCACCGCTCGGCTGGCGCTACTCAGTTGAAACCATGAAGGAACTGGATGAGCAGGGACGCATTTGGTACCCCAAGGATAAAACTCGGCGTCCAAGGCTTAAGCGGTATTTGGACGAGATGTCTGGCGTGCTAACAGGTAATGTTTGGACTGACATCTCGCCAATTAACTCTCAAGCTCAGGAGCGCCTGGGCTATCCCACCCAAAAACCCGAAGCTCTCCTTGAACGCATTCTGCGTGCCTCTTCCAATGAAGGCGACGTGGTTCTCGATCCCTTCTGCGGCTGCGGCACCACTGTCCAAGTAGCACAAAAACTGAATCGCCGATGGATTGGCATCGACATCACTCACCTGGCGATAGGCCTGATTAAAACGCGTCTCGACAATACTTTTGGTGGAGAAGTGCGAAGCTCCTATCAAGTTCACGGGGAACCGAAGGACATATCCGGTGCGCGCCAACTGGCGGAAGAGAACAAATATCAATTCCAACATTGGGCTTTAGGACTGTGTGGAGGGCAATCGCTTGGAGGAGTCAAGAAAGGAGCAGATCGCGGCATCGATGGTCGAATTAACTTTCACGAGAAGCGAGGCGGCGAGACGAAGCAGATCATTTTCTCCGTTAAAGGTGGTCGCAATATTGGTGTAGCAGAGGTCCGTGACCTTATCGGCGTCCTCCAGCGTGAAAAAGCTGACATAGGTGCGTACATCTCATTCGAAGAGCCGACAAAAGCGATGTTGCGTGAAGCCGCTGAAGCAGGCTTCTACAAGTCCATCGACGGTAGTCTTTATCCACGAGTTCAACTTCTCACCATAAAGGCTCTTATGGAGGGCACACAGCGATTGGAGCGGCCTTGGCACGTAGAGGACGTAACCTTCAAAAAAGCTCCTCAACACCGCTCAACCCCGGCAAAGAACCTTCGGCTCGACCTTATTTCTAATCAAGAGCCCGACTGATGAAGATCAACTTGACACGTGAGCTTGCCACGCATGCCAGCTGGGATGCCGCGAACCGCGCCATGCGTGCCGGTGGCCGCAAGGCATGGAGCGAGGAGGACGCGGAGGTGGCGCGTGCAGAGTTTCTGCGGTTGTGGCCACTCTGTCCGCATCTAATCGAGCCTGAAGAACTCTGCGTGTTTTGCGATCAGGACATCATCCCCATCGGTCATCCACTGTCAACCAGATAGTTAGTCTCTGAGTGTGCCTGCGAACTGCTGTACAATTCTCCTAATCGTGCCACGCACCCTCCAGCCCGGTTCCCTCGTTGTCCGTCTCGCTTGTTGTTGCGGCTGAGACGACGACCCCTTTCCCTCTAAAACTCAAAACACCTCCATCCGCGATTGCCATGCGCGGTTGTCTTTAGGAGCATTCCATGCCAAAGCCCCAACTCTCCCTCGACACCTGGGCCGTCGTCCTTTCGCTGGCGCTCGCGCTGCTCGTCCGCGTGGGCGCGATCAAGATCGTTTCCTGGTAAGCCGCAACGCCCCCAGAAAGGAGCATCCATGACGACTTCGACCTCGCTTCCCGATCTTCGCGCCGCCTATCCTGCCCACGGACCCGTCTCTGAGACCGAGGTAGACCCGAAGCGCCCTGCGACCTTACTGGAGCTGCTTCCCGGTATCGGCCTGCTCTTCGCGGTCGGCTACGCGGGCAAGTTCGTGGAGCAGACCATCGGCCGCTACGGCAAGGCGCACCACTTGGTGCTGCCGAACATCGAGTATGTCCTGTGGGCGATCCTTTTCGGCGTGCTGATCGCCAACACGGTCGGCGTGCCGCGCATCTTCCGCGCCGGGGTGGCCACGTATGAGTTCTGGCTCAAGGCCGGCATCATTCTGCTGGGCGCGCGGTTCATTCTGGGCGACATCTTGAAGCTGGGCGGCATCTCGCTCGCGCTGGTCGCGGTGGCGTTTACGCTGTCGATCGTGTTTATGACGTATCTGGGCCGTGCTTTTCATCTCAGCCCGAAGCTGACGACGTTGCTGGCTGTGGGCTCGTCGGTCTGCGGCGTCTCGGCCATCATTGCCATGCAGGGGGCGATCGACGCGGACGAGGAAGACTCCTCGACCGCTATAGCCGCGATTCTGGCACTGGGCGCGATCTCGTTGTTCGCATTCCCGCTGATCGGCCACGCGTTCCACATGGGCGACCACGCCTACGGTCTGTGGACCGGTCTGGCCGTCGACAATACCGCCGAGGCTACTGCCGCTGGAGCGCTCTACTCCGACACGGCGGGCAAGTTCGCTGTGCTCGCCAAGACCTGCCGCAACGCGCTGATCGGCTTCGTCGTGCTCGGCTACGCGCTGCACTGGGCGGGCAAGGGGCAGGCTGCCGCTGTGGGCAACAAGGCGGCGTTCCTGTGGCGCAAGTTCCCCAAGTTCGTGCTCGGCTTCCTCCTGATCTCGGCGCTGGCGACGTTCGGCGCCTTCGCCAGGCCCCAGCTCACGGCGTTGGGCAATCTCTCGCGCTGGGCCTTCCTGCTCACCTTTGCGGGCGTCGGCCTGCGGACCAACCTGCGCGATCTTGGCAAGCAGGGCCTGCGGCCCTTCATCGTGGGGGCGCTGGGCGAGATCGCCATCGCCGCCATCACGCTTGGCTTAGTGCTGGGAGCGGATCACTTCTACCATCTATAAGGACGGCGCTTGCTGTTGCTCGACCGCCAAGGCCACACGCAACATCGTGGCCTCGTCGAAGTGCCGCGCCATGATCTGCACCCCGATGGGCAGCCCCTCCGCCGTTTCGCCGCACGGCACCGAGACGCCGCAGATGCCTGCCAGGGACGCCGCCACCGAGTAGATGTCGGCCAGATACATCTGCAGCGGATCGTCGGTCTTCTCGCCGAGCTTGAAGGCTAGCGTCGGCGTCATCGGCCCGACGATGGCGTCCACCTGCTCGAAGGCGGCAAGGAAGTCGCGCGTCAGCAAGGTGCGAACCTGCTGCGCCTTGCGGTAGTAGGCGTCGTAGTAGCCCGCGCTCAGGACATAGGTGCCCAGGAGAATACGCCGCTTGACCTCGGCTCCGAAGCCCAGGTCGCGTGTCTTGCGGTACATGGCCGAAAGCGTGTTTGAGTCTGCTGCGCGCAGCCCGAAACGCACACCGTCGAAGCGCGACAGATTGGAAGACGCCTCGGCTGTCGCCAGGACGTAGTAGGTCGGGATGGCGTACCGCGTATGCGGCAGGCTGATCGGATGGATCGTGCATCCGGCGGCCTTGAGGCCATCAATGGTGCGCTCGACGGCGGCGCGAATCTCCGGGTCGAGGCCTTCGCCAAAGTACTCAGCGGGTACGCCGATGCGCAGGCCCTCAACGGGTTCGGCAAGCGCGGCGATATAGTCCGGGACTGGCCGGTCGGACGAGGTGGCGTCGCGCGCATCTTTGCCCGCCAACACCTGCAACACGGCAGCCGCATCGGCAACGGTTTGGGTAAATGGGCCGACACGGTCGAGTGATGAGGCGAAGGCGATCAGGCCGAACCGGCTTACCCGCCCATAGCTCGGCAACACCCCCACCACGCCGCAGAAGGCCGCCGGCTGGCGGATCGATCCACCCGTGTCCGTGCCCAGCGTGGCCACGGCGAACCCCGCCGCGACGGCTGCCGCCGAGCCGCCGGACGAGCCACCCGGCACCCGGTCCAGTGCTCGTGGGTTCTTCACCGGCCCGTAGGCGGAGTTCTCGTTCGAGGAACCCATGGCGAACTCGTCGCAATTCAGCTTGCCCAGCAGCACGGCCCCGGCTGCCTCGAGCTTCGCCACCGCCGTCGCATCGTAGGGCGGACGGTACCCCTCGAGGATGCGCGACCCTGCTGTAGCGGGAGTCCCCTGCATGGCAAGCACGTCCTTGATCCCGACCGGGACACCAGCCAGTGGCGGCAGTTCGTCTCCTGCGGCGGCGAGCGCGTCGATTCTGGTGGCCTGTGCCAGGGCACGGTCGCGGCTGAGCGCGAGATAGCTGTTAATCTCGCCATCCTGCGCGGCAATGGCGGCGTAGGTCTGTTCGGCGAGCGCTGTTGCTGTCGTCTTGCCTGAAGCAAGGGCTGCACGCGTCTCCGCAATGGTAGGAAAAGAACTCATCGCTCGATCACTTTCGGCACCTTAAAGAAGCGCCGGTCGGCCTCAGGCGCGGCGGCCAGCACGGCGGCACGGTCCACCGAAGGCAGCACCATGTCGCCGCGCAGGGATGCACCGCGCAAATCAGCCTCTGCCGCAAGCATCTCGCTCACCTGCGCCATCGCGGGAACGCCCGCCGTCTCAAGCCGGTTTAGCTCCGCGATGTAGCCGAGGATCGCATTCAGGTCTCGCTGCATCCGCGGCTCTTCCTCAGGCGTCAACTCCAGGTTTGCGAGCTCCGCAACCCGGCGCACATCAACACGCGTTACAGCGTCCGTCACTCGTTTATCCCCTGTAGGTGGTGCTTCTTTCGAAGTGTATCGCGGTCACGGGCACCCCGGCGACGCGTCCCAGCTCGCCTGCGATCTGCGCCTGCATGGCGATCATCTGTCGCATCCACTTCGGATCGCCCACGAGAATGGTTACCGTCGTCTCATCGTAGCCGGTCACGGTGCCGTGAGCAGCCATCGCGGCTCCACAGACGAGCGGCCAGGCCGAAGTTAAACGGTCAAGCGGGGAGAGCGCGCGGAGACTGCGGCCGAGGTTTGCGCGCAGAAGATCGCGCATCGTGTCCATAGGCGCGATTGTAGCGGCTTAGTAGGCGCCGTTCTGCTTGACGACCTCGTAAAAGGTGCGGAGGAGGATGACCAGATCGCGCGTCAGTGACCACTGCCGGACATACTCGCAATCGAGCGCCACGCGCGCCTCATAGGTTAGCTTGCTGCGGCCGGAGACCTGCCATAGACCCGTTAAACCCGGCTTGACGCGGCAATAAGAAGTAAAGCTGTCTGCGTACTTTTCTACTTCTGAGGCCACAATGGGGCGGGGACCCACCAGGCTCATCGTGCCGGTCAGGACGTTCCAAACCTGTGGAAGCTCGTCCAGGCTGAGCTTCCGCAGCAAGGTGCCGACGGGCGTGATGCGAGGATCGATGCGCAGCTTTTGCGTGGCCAGCCACTCGGCGCGTGCCTCCGGATGCTGTCTCATATGCTGTTCCAGGACGGCTGTCGAGTCCACGCACATGGTGCGAAACTTCCACATGGAGAAGAACGCGCCGTTCTGCTTGATGCGGCGATGCGAAAAGTAGACAGGCCCGGGGGAGGTGACCTTGACCAGAAGCGAAAGCAAGGCTACCAGCGGAAGCAGGACGGGCAGAGCCAGCAGAATGAACAGAATATCGACTGCGCGCTTCACCACGCGATAGCGGAAGAGGGTGGCTGGTCCGGCTGCATGGGATACAGAGCGCGGACGAAGGCCGATCTGTTCCCAGGCATAGGTGGTGTCCACCAACGTGGACGACTGTACCTCGGTGGAAAGATGTTCGTTTGTCAAGCTCATTCAACGTGGCTCGCTTCGCACCGCGCAGACGCCGTGCGAACAATAGTGTATGCAGCTTCGCCGTTGTATCGGCGTCTCCGAGTTCAGATCCGGGAACAAGTAGTCGTCGCCAGTACCTTCAGTCCGCTTTGACACCACTCTGGCTGAAGTGTTCCTGTTTCTTTTGGTTCGATGTGTATGTTCAAGACACCTGAAAGAACCTTACTTCGGAAAGCATCTCCTTTCCTGACGCCCAGCAGCGGAAAAACAAACGGCGAGGCTCCGCGTGCTTTTATGGAAATCCTACACGCAAGCCCGTCGCTTGCGGGACTAATCGGGTGCCGGACCTCCGTTCGCCATCAGCCACTCCTCGACCGCGGCGAGCGTCGCGACCGCTATCGAAGCATCTCCACACGGTCCGTCTTCTGTGCCAGCCAGCAGAAAGGCTTGCCGCAGACCGGCGGCCTTTGCGGCGGCGATGTCGGTGCAGCGATCGCCTACCAAGATGCTTTCGCCGAGTGCGAGACCATTATCCTCCGCCGCCCGAAGCAGCATACCGGCTCCTGGCTTCCGGTCTTCGTGCTCCCGCTGGTACATCCCCACCCCGTGCACTGGATGAAAGGGGCAGAAGTAGATGGCGTCGAGCGTGATGGCTTCGTGCGCAAACCTGGACCGCATCCACTCCATCAACGTGTGGAAGTCGGCCTCGCTGTACAAGCCACGTCCAATCCCCGACTGATTGGTCACAACGACGAGCTTGTAGCCAAGGCTCTGCGCCGTCCGGCAGAGGGCAAAGATGCCGGGAACGAAGCGCACCCGCTCCGGCTGCCAAAGATAATCGACCTCTTCGTTGATCACGCCGTCCCGGTCAAGAAACAGCGCTGGGCTTTTTGCAGCTTCTCGCATAGAAGGCTAGAGGACCTTAATCGCGGCGATGCCCAGGCCGAACTGGCCGATGATGGTCGCGATGTCGACCAGGTTGCGCAGCAGGGGCCGCTTATCCACGCGCTCCGGCACAATCACTGCGTCGCCGGGGTTCAAACGCGTTGCCTCGAAGTTGTTCAGGAAGAGCGAGGTGGAGAACTGACGGCTCAGGATCGAACCGTTTGCACGGATGATGTACGAGCGTCGGGCGTCGGCTGTGCGCGTCTCACCGCCGGCCTGGCGAATGTAATCCACTGCGCGTTTGTGCGGATCGTAGAGAAACGAGTTCTGCGTATAGACGGAGCCAAAGACGTCGACGCTCGACGGCACCTGAGGCACGATAAACGTGTCGCCATCTTCGAGCGGCAGCTCCGGGATGTCGGCAAGGGTCTTGCTCTCCGGGTGGATGTTGAGCACGATCCGTCCGCTCGCGTTCAGTTGACGGAGCCGCCCCGCGACCGTTCGCGCACTTTGGAGCGAGGCGATATCGGCAATCTGATCCTGCGGGTTGAGCGCCGTATTGGCGCTGTTGGCCTCCGCCAGTTTGATGCGCCGGTCGAGATCGTTGGCATAGTCGTTCAGCCGCTGCTGCTGGAGGACGCGCGTCGATTCGCGGCTGAACTGCGATCCAAACAGGTACGCCGCCGGGGTCAAGCCACCTGCACGAGAGACCAGCTGGCGCAACGTTTCGCCCGGCGCTACGCTGTAGGTGCCAGCGGCAAGAAATTCCCCTTCCAGCCGTACATACTTCGATTGCTGCGCCTGGGGAACGCGGATGTCGGCCTTGGAGAAGACCGTGACCACATCGCCGGGTTCGAGCTCCAGGTTCTGGGCATTGTCGCCATCAATCACCGCTTTGCCGAGATTGAACGAAAGCAGCTCTGTTGAAAGATCGCTGCGGTCCAGCCGTTGGATCACGGCATAGGCCCAGTCAACCTCCGGCGCGGAAAGCACCACGGCGTTCTTGGCGGGAAATCGCTTTGCAGTCCCGGTCACTGCGGTGCTGACGGTCGCTCCGGAACTGCTGTTGTTGCTGGTGCGATCGGTCGAAGAGTCCGTGGAAGACAGGACGCTGTTGCGGTTTACCCTCGGGTTCCCGGTGAGAGCGAGATCACCGGACGGGGCGGAAAGACCTGGATTCTGGGTCGTGTTCGGCGGGTAGTTGCCTGGGTAAGCGGGATAGCTGGTCTCGGCCGTGCTGTAAGGCGGCGGCGTCGCGATCCCGTACACGTTCAGGTCGCTATCCTGCGCATTGGCCCCGGCCAGTGCCAGTGGGATGCGTGTCGGCGAAATACCCGTGCCATTCAACTGTGTGACCGGAGACTCGGGCGCATAGCGGCGTACATCGGGCGTTGAGTCAAGCACGGGCAGCCCCAGCTGATTGCGCTGCTCCCAGTAATCGCGGGTCAGCAGAGCTTCCTTTTCGGGGATCAGGTCGCGAATCCGCATCCCGGGAAACCACGCGAACCGGCGGGGATCGGCCACATTGCCCCGCAGCGTAACCACGTTCTTGAAGCGATCGAGAATCGGGGACACCTCAACAATATCCCCATTGGCCAACGCTGTCGCCATGCCGGGCGCGTCGAGCTTTACATCGACCACGGAGCGCGTGTCCTGGTCGGCGAGCCGCTCGATCCGTAGCTGCCTGCCCTGGGCGAGTGTGGACAGCCCGCCTGCCAGAGCCAGCACATCCTTCACCGTGGTGCCGGGCACGATCTCATAGACGGCGGGTGTATCGACGCTCCCGGCCAGCGCAACCATGGCCGCGGCCGGCGGGATGTAGATGACGTCGCCCGAAAGCAGCGGCACATCCTTCGACTTATCGCCTTTCAGCAGCAGGTCGTAGAAGTCAAACGTCGTAACGGTCGCTGCACCGCGTTTGACCTGGATGTTGCGCAGGCTGCCCTGCGGCGTCGGTCCCCCGGTGGCAAAGAGCGCGTTGACGAGGGTGCTCAGCGAGCCGATGGTGTAGCTTCCTGGCCGGCGTGCTTCGCCCACTACAAAGACCTGGATGGAGCGCAGCTGCCCCACGTTCACGTTGATCTCGAAGTTCTTGAAGGTCCGACCGATCCGCGCGCGGAGCACACTGGACACCTGAGCGAAGGGGATGCCGGCCACGTGCGCGGTGCCGACCTGCGGGATGTAGACGTCGCCGGCGCGATCGATGGTGAGGTGTCCGTCGAAGGTGACCTGTCCCCACAGCCTGACCAGCAACTCATCGCCCGGTCCCAGAACATACTCGGGCGTTACTGGAACGCGATCGACTGGAGCGAACGTAGAAGGGACGTTGGTGAACAGGTTCGTTCCGAAGATAGGCAGCACGCGCCCGACCGAAGCGGCTACCAGGCGCTGGAACGCCGTAAGCGCGACGGGCGGCTCCGGCTGCTGCTCGATCAAACGGGTCCTGGGGTCCTGGTTACTCTGGAGATCGTTGCGTTCCGACTGCGTCTGCGTCAGCACGCGGGGACCGACCTGCAATGGAGCAGGAGCCGGAAGCGAAGGAGACGTCAAAAGGGAAGAAGGAGGTACGTCGGTTGGCGTCTGCCCTTGCTGCCCCGTTTGCCCGCCCGCAGCACTGAAGGGGTTCGTCTGCGCTCCAGCAAAAGGAGCAAGCGACAACAGAACGGCGACACAAAGGGCCGTCTTTGCAGAGATCACACGGCCTGCCCGGCGAACTTCAACTGCTTGGAACACGTCCACTCTCCTGATGCTTTCACGAAGGGATTGCATTCTCAGAATAGCGGATGTACGAAGAGGGACCGGTCGCGGACGCGTGGGCCGACTTCGCCCTGATGCGCTCCCGGTTCACATCAGGGTGCAAAGCTCAGCCGCTATACTCTGCACACAGGAGATTGAATTGAGTGTGAAGCGGCGCCCGCTGACAAACATCTGCCTGTCAGTCTTGCTGATCGTCGTTGCCGGAACGCCCGGGAGCATGGCGCAGACAGCGTCTCCACCCTACGTCCCCGGCGATTTGGAACGCATCACCGACTCCGATGCCATCGGCTCCCCCAACGTACCGATGGATAGCTGGATCTACCCGGCCCTGGAGCGGCTTGCGGCACTCGGTTTCATTCCGTCGCGAAGCTCTTCGATCCGGCCGTGGACCCGCATCGAGTGTCGCAGGCAGGTACGGGAAGCCGAACAGTCCTTTTTCGTGGAGGGGAACAACGAGCCTCTGAATCTCGAAGCAGAACGCCTGCTGGGCGATCTCCGTAAAGAGCTTGAAGATCCTGGCGAAACTCAGGGGCTTGTGCTCGAGTCCCTCTACAGTCGTATCGGCACCATCGCCGGTCCCGTCCTCAGCGACAGCGATCATTTCGGCCAGACCTGGTGGAACGACTTCGGCCGTCCGCTGGGCCGCGGCTCGAGCGCCATCGCCGGCTTCTCCGCACGCGGCACGCACGGGCGCTTCTTCCTGTACGCCCGTGGCGAGGCGCAGCACGATCCCGGCGTCGCCGCGCAGTCTGCTGAAACCGTGCAGCTGATCAACGGCCTCGACCGCGGAGATCCCCGCGCTCCGGCCATTGCTCCTATCGACCCGAGAGCCGCCTACGAGCGTTATCGTCCGCTCGAGCTTTATGCAGGGGTAAGCTTCGGCGGCAACGCGCTCTCCTTCGGAAAGCAGGAACTCTACTGGGGGCCATCGCTTACGGGTCCGTTCTCGTTTTCCAGTAACGCCGAACCGACCTACAACCTCCGCTTCGTCTCCACGCGGCCTCACCCGTTCCCTGGCCCGTTCGGCACCTGGGGAACCTACCGGCTTGATCTCGTCGCGGGCAAGCTCTCCGGCCATCACTATCCGGCGCGTCCCTACTACAACGGTCAGAAGCTGGCCTTCACCCTGGGCCAGAACATCGAGATCGGGCTCACCCGCTGGTCGCTCCTTTGTGGCGAAGGCCATCCCTGTACGCTGCATCAGCTCATCCGGAACCTTGGCTCTGGCAGCTCGGGTGCATCTACGGGCTACGGCGACCGCACCGACCCCGGCGACCGCAAGAGCGGCTTCGACTTCCGATTTACCCCGCCTGGCATCCACCGCCTCGTGACTCTCTACGCCGACTCCTATGCCGACGATGAGGTAGTTCCGCTTGAAACGCCCAATCGCTCCGCCTTTGCTCCCGGCATCTACATCGCGCGTCTGCCGTTTCTGCCGCATATGGACCTGCGCGTCGAGGCGCCCTGGACCGACCGCTATGCCGGAGACACGTTCCTCGGCGGCACTCTCCTCTTCTGGAACATCCAGTATCTGGACTCGAACACGAACAAGGGGTTTCTGCTCGGCAATGCCGTAGGTCGCGACGGCAAGGTAATCGACGGCCGCCTCGGCTACTGGGTCTCCGCGCGGACCCGGATCGAAGCCGGTTTCCGCCAGAACAAAGGCGGCATCCACTTTCTCCCGGGAGGCTCGACCGTCTCCGACGCCTTCCTGAGCGCTTCGTATGGCTTTCGTCCGGACTGGACCCTGAACCTCTTCGCCCAGCAGGAGCGTTTCCTGATCCCGTCCTATCTTCCGGGCGCGCAAACCAATCAGAGCGGCTGGTTGCAGGTCACGTACTCGCCCAAAATATCGCTCAAATTCTCGCACCACTAGCCACGGAGCAACCAGCCGCCGCCCGCGCCGCTCCTACCGTCCTGAGGTCTTGCATATGCCAGACGACACATCTTCCGCCAACTCCCCGAAGTCCGCAGCCCAACAGACTCCCCAGGAGCACGCAGCCAAAGCCGAGCCCTCCGGCTACAAGGGCGAAAACCCTGCGACGGCCGGCCCGGGCGCTACCGGCGTCGTTTCAAGCACCCCTGAGAACCGCCTCGGCCACCTGAACCCTTCGGCCCCTGAAGATTCAAACACCACTCCCGGCACCACCCTCGAGAAGTAGCGCCCACCCTCATCGGCCTGCGATAAGATCGAGCCATACCGCTTCTCCGCGGGCCTATAGCTCAATGGTCAGAGCAGAGTGCTCATAACGCTTTGGTTCCAGGTTCAAGTCCTGGTGGGCCCACCACCTTCTTCAGAAGGAGACCGTATGCACCCCGCCGGTTTTCAATGCGCCGCCTGTGGCGAGTGGATCGAGACCACCGTGGATGAGTCGGGCGGATCGAAGCAGCAGTATGTCGAAGATTGCCAGGTCTGCTGTCAGCCCAATGTCCTCACCGTACGCTGGGACAGCTCCGACCGGGCCTTTACCATCACGGCCGAGTTGGAGAGCTAGGCACCTTTGCCCTTGTTTCAGAGCAGGCTTCTGCCCTTTGCGCCGCCGCCACTCGCTTCGTGCCTCGCCGCTCCCCTATAATCGTGTTTGCCGGGTTACCCCAACCGGTGCGATTCTGCAGCAGTGAGGGCGTGCGTATCTTTACCGTAAACCGAGAGAGCGAAAGCTCCCTGGAACTTCCGATCCAGCAATCTGTGGAACCCCGTTCAGCGGACATCCGTTCGACCCAACCGATGCGTCCGCGCCCCAGCCGCTTCCGGGATGCCACGCTTCTTCCCCTCCTCGCCGCCGTGCTCTCCCCGTTTGCCGCTTCTGCACAAACCGCAGCC
Source organism: Acidobacteriaceae bacterium (assembly GCA_965215415.1). Taxonomy (GTDB): domain Bacteria; phylum Acidobacteriota; class Terriglobia; order Terriglobales; family Acidobacteriaceae; genus Edaphobacter. The sequence continues at coordinate 834,991 of CBDCDQ010000009.1, forward strand.
GCGCCGGAACAGGCTTCCGCGCCCGCCGCACCGCAGATCCTCTGCCAGACGCAGGTCATCGGCAATCGCCGCATCCCCAAAGACTCCGTCCTCGCCCGCACCTACTCCCACCAGGGCGAGGTTTACGACGCCGCCACCGTCGAGCGCGACTTCAACTCCCTGTGGAACACCGGCTACTTCGAGAACATCCGCATCGAGCGCGTTCAGACCCCCGCCTGCGTCCAGCTCGTTATCTATGTGCAGGAAAAACCTACCATCCGCGAGATCAACTACGTGGGCCTGAATGCGGTCACGCAGTCCGACGTGCTCGAACGCTTCAAGAAGGCCAAGGTCGGCCTCACCGTGGAAAGCCAGTACGACCCCACCAAGATCAAGCGCGCGGAAGTCGTTCTTAAGGATCTGCTCGCCGAGCACGGCCACCAGTTCGCCACCATCAAGACCGAGATCAAGACGATTCCGCCCGCCGCCGTCACCCTGACCTTCCGCATCAAGGAAGGCTCCACCGTCAAGGTCGGCAAGATCGTCTTTGAGGGCAACAACAGCATTCCCGACCGGACGCTCCGTGCGTCGATGAAGAACCTGAAGCCCATCGGCGTCCCGCGCTCCATCGTTCTTGAGAATCTGCTTGCCCGCACCTTCGACGCCTCCAAGCTCGATGAAGACGCCGAGCGTGTCCGCGCCGCCTACCAGGACCGCGGCTACTTCAAAGCGCAGGCGGCCGAGCCGCAGACCAAGGTGCGCGACGCCGGCGGCATCAATCCGTTTACGCTTCGTCCTTCCACCGGCAAGCGCATCGACATCCTGATGCCGGTCGAAGAGGGTGAGCGTTACCGGCTCGGCGGCATCACCTTCAAGAACAACAAGGCCGTCAGCAATCTGAAGGTTCTGCGGGCCCAGTTCGCTATCAAGGACGGCGAGTACTTCAACCGCACCGCCTTCGGCAAAGGCCTGGAGCAGCTTCGGAAAGCGTACGGCGAACTCGGCTACATCAACTTCGTCGGCTCGCCCATCCCGCGCTTCGACGAAGCCAAGAAGCTCATCTATCTCGACATCGACATCGATGAGGGCAAGCCCTTCTATGTCTCGCGTATCGAGTTCCAGGGCAACAGCATCACGCGCGATAAGGTCATTCGCCGCGAGCTCCTTCTCGAAGAAGGCCAGGTCTACAACAGTCGCCTGTGGGATCTCTCCATTCAACGGCTGAATCAGCTGAACTACTTTGAGACTCTGAAGGCTGAACAGGACTCCGAAAGCCGCCAGAACGCGGACGAGGGCACGGTCGATCTCCTCCTTAAACTCAAGGAGAAAGGCAAGAACTCCATCGGCCTCAACGGCGGCGTCAGCGGCCTCGCCGGTTCGTTCCTCGGCCTTAACTATGAGACCAACAACTTCCTCGGCCTCGGCGAAACTCTCTCCGTGCAGGCCAACATCGGCAGCCTTTCGCGCACGGTCAGTCTCGGCTTCACAGAGCCTTACCTGAGAAACAAGCCCATCTCGCTTGGAGTCCAGGTCTTTACCAGCAAGTACGACTACAACCCTTCCAAAAGCTATGCCGCCGCCGGCGCATCGCAAAACCTGAGCACCGCCCAGAACTCTCTGCTCACGAACTATAACCAGTCCACGACCGGCTTTACCGTCTCGGCTGGCCAGCCGCTGCGGCACCTCTTCGCACGCTCGGGCGTCTCGCGTATCGGCCTCTCGTACCAGCTTTCGCGCTCCTCCGTCACGACCTTCAACGACAACACCCGCAACGTGTTCCAGTCGCTCGCCTTCCGTTCCGGGGTCGCTGGACAAAATCAGCTCAGCGGCATTATCACATCGCTGCTCTCGCCCTCCTTCACCTACTCGTCGCTCGATCGCGCCGTCGGTCCCCATGGTGGTCGCGACGTCAACATCGCCATGCAGATTGCGGGCGTCGGTGGCAACGTCAAGTACATCTCCCCGGTCGCGAGCTTTCGCCAGTTCTATCCCATGAAGGGGCTTCGTATCAGCCGTGAGGGCCGCAACGTCCTTGGCATGCGTCTGCAGCTTGCCCACGTCTCGGGCTTCGGCGGCGAGGTTGCTCCTCCGACCAACCGTCTTTATGGCGGCGGCGAGAACGATGTCCGCGGCTTCGATATCCGCTCCTCCTCGCCCTATACCTTTATCCCCAATCGCATCCTCTTCAACCTGACCAACCCTGACGGCAACACCGTTCCCCGCGACCCGACCCAGCCGCAGCTCGGCAACGTCCAGGTTCCGCTGCCCATCTACCGCCTCGTCACGATCGGCGCAGACACCCAGCTCACGTCCAACATCGAGTATCGCGTTCCCGTCATCAATCAGGTGACGTTTGCCCTCTTCACCGATTTTGGCCTTTCAGGCGACTTGCAGCCCAATCAGCTGCGGCAGTCTGTCGCGGGCCAGTCGCAGGTGACCAGCCCTTCCTACGGCTGCCCGACTTTCGCCAATGGAGCGTGCTTCGGCGGCCAGGCGGTCAGCTTCCCGTATCTGCTCAAAACAGTGCCCGGCAGCAACTTCGTGCCGCGTATGTCGAGCGGTGCGGAACTCCAGGTCATCCTCCCGATCGTCAACGCGCCCTTTCGCATCTTCTACGCGTATAACCCGATGCGTCTCTACAAAGATCTGCCGCAGCAGCTTGCCGTTCCCAACACCTGCTCGCCCGGCACTACGCTCTGCTTCCGGAACTTCTTTCCTTCTTCGGGCGCAGGCGAATACAGCTACCAGCAAGCGGTCCAGTTCTACGGCGCGAACTACACTCTCCGCGAACCGCGCAAGACCTTTCGCCTGACGGTCAGCACCACCTTCTAAGGCGAACGATCTCCCCTGAGCCTGTCTGGTTGTCGCTCTCTATGGTGACCTGCGGCTCGGCTGCTTGATACGCCTGGTAATCCTGACGCTCTCGACACTACTTTCTGCACACTGGGGTAGCTCTTGATTTAGAGGAACGAACCCACCTTGTCTTGAAGTGTTTGCATGCAACTCTGTTCAACGGACAATCCTAAAGAAGTCTCTCTTGTAAGGCGCATCGCTTTATACTTCAGCCAGGCGAAAATCTATGGTGGTATACGGCAGATCGCACGAGACCGCCTCGCCCGTCCCTTCCTTTGAAGATCATTTCTAAAGAAGACGCCCGATTGGGTTTCGATGCACGTGCAACCATTACAGAGGATCTTTAGTAGCTTCTCGGGTACATCCGCGACATCCTGTCATGCCAGCCCAGCCCTTCGTCATCGACCAAGGCCCAGAGGAACCCAAGTCCCAGCGGGCAGGCCGCCAGCAGCATGGCCAACAGCCGACGGCGGATCGCGTCACGGCTCGGGTTTTCGTCATCGAGCGTACACAGCCCGAGGCGCGCGTAGCGCATTCCCGGCGTGGCATCCGACAGGGTGAAACAGAGCACATAGTAGAGCATAGTCAGCGCGGCGAACACGACGGCGAGGCTGATCCCGGCCAGCGGCATTGCCGGCATCTGTCCGCTGACACCTGTGGCCGCTGTGGCGAATCCCAAGACCGCCGTCAGCAAAATGCAGCCGTCCACTGCGGCCGCCATGGCGCGCAGCTCGAACGCGGCGGTCAGTGGCCGGTGCTGGTAGCTCACTGGGTACTCCGGCGCGGACACCGCCGCCGTGACCTGACAGGCGTCGAGCCGGATCGAGCTCCACTCCGGGGCGGCCTGTTCCTGCGTCACCGTGGTCGAGATCAGCTCCGGCTCCACCTCAAAGATCCGCAGCTGCGTTTCGTCGCCCACGCGCTCCTGCTCTTCGCGCAAAGGACCTTCAGCCAGCCTGGGGCGCGCTCTGCGTGCTGCCACCAGCTGCCGGGGGAACTCAATGAGGTTGGCCGGGAGCGGTACGGCGGTGCGTTGAAACTCCTCAAATACGGGCGCTTGCCGGAAGGCGATCTCCTCATCGAGTGCCAGGCGATCCTCCTCTTCGAGCAAAGCGCAGGGCACGGCGTTAGCCACCGTGTGGCTCAGATCGCCCGGCGCGGGCACCTCGTAGAGACGTACCGTCAGCGCCGGTGACCGCGGTTCAGAAGTTGCCGGTGCGCAGGCGAGATCGGTTTCGACGTGCCGCTCTTCCGCTGCGATCTCTTCCAGTTCTTCGAGGAGCTGCATCTGCACGGCGGCGACCGCCTCTGCGGTGCGGCGAGCCACCTCGGCGGCGGCTCGTGCCCGTTCCGCTGCGGTATGGGCGCGCTCCGCCTCTTCGGCTAAAAAGGCTCGATAGGTCTGCGAGTGCGCGTATCGCTCTGCAACGGCGGCGGCGATGCGACCCGCGCGCGTTTCGGGGGAGTGTGCAGGCGCTTCAACCAACCCCAGTGCGACCACCGGTGCCCGCCCTCGTGCGCGATGTGCCGCAAGCCGCTCGGCCGCCTGCAGCTTGAGCGCTGGCGTCGCTTCTTCGTCCATTCGACTCTGGGCCGCGCCCGCTGTGCTCAAGGTTTCCTGCTCGCTTTCGTGAAATCGATTAGCCTGAAGGGGTGGCGGATCGACGGTACGGCTTTCATGGGACACTCACGCTGCAGCGTGCCGCCCAACTTCGTTCCCGAGCCGGTTTCACTCCGCTTCTACTCATAACTATCATGGCGGTTCTCGCCGGTTCATGGAGCCTGTTCGCACAAGAGGTGGCGACTCAGATACCTTTTGCCGCGATCCCTGAAGCCGTTCCCGTTCCGCCTGCCGAGGATGGCACGGAGGTGATCCTGCGATCCGACACGCAGAGCGAGCGCGACGGCCACTTCATCCTCGACGGTCATGTGGAGATCGTGTACGGCTCGCGCACTCTCCGTGCCGATCACATCGAGTACGACAATGCCTCGGGGGAGATAGTCGCGACCGGGCATCTGGTTGCCACGGGCGGCGCGAACGCTGAGCGCATCGCCGCGAGCCACGGCACGCTGAACGTGAAGACCCAAACTGCCCGCTTCTATGACGTCTCAGGCTCCGTTGGGCTGGCGGCGAGCGGTGCGCGCATGGTCTACAGGACGGCCAATCCGTTCCTGTTTACTGGCCGTGTGGTCGTTCGCACTGGGCCCAGCGAGTACCAGGTCTACGACGGCACCGTCACCTCGTGCCAGTTGCCGCACCCTGATTGGCTCCTTTCGGCGGGCCTGTTCTCGATCGACGGCGAAAAGGCGACGGCGCGCAACAGCGTCTTCCATCTCCTCAATCTGCCGCTGCTGTATCTCCCTTATGTCACCCATCCGGTGGACGCGGAGCAGCGCCAGGGCGGCTTTCTGATCCCCGTGCTGGGCCAGTCTTCGAGCAAAGGCCTGATTACCGGGGAAGAGATCTATATGCCTCTGGGACGCAGCGCGGATCTCACCGTGGGTGCAACCTTTTACTCTGCACGCGGATGGGCGCAGGCTGCCACCTTTCGTTACAAGGGCCGGGACAACGACTTCGCGACGGTTCATTACACCGGTCTGCTCGACCACGGCTACACTCCGGCCAGCGGTGTCTACACCAACCAGGGTGGCGAAGACTTCGCTCTTCGGGCGCGGCACGACTTTTCCCGGCACACCCGCACGGTGGCTGATGTCGAGTACCTCAGCTCGTATACCTACCGTGAGGCGTTCACCGACAACTTCAATCAGGCCGTTTCGAGCGACATTCTTTCTACCGTCTATGGCACGCACGAGGCAAACGGCATCATGCTGGCGGCGCGCGCGGATCGTTATCAGGGGGTTAAGCGGACTGCGCTTTCGGCCACCGCCACTGCGGCTTCCAGCCCTGAGCAGCAGGTCCGCATCTTCCACGCACCGTCGCTCGACCTGGACACCACCGACCATCGGCTGGGCGCTACACCTCTGCTTTGGAGTTTGGAAAGCTCGGCCGCCGCGCTGAAGCGAGTGCAGCCCAACTTCGTCACGGGGGGCATGATCGAACGCTTCGACTTGCATCCCAGGCTATCGCTGCCGCTTGCCGGCCGGGGCTTCCATCTGCTGCCTGAGATCGGCGCACGGGAGACACTCTACTCGCGCAACCGGCGGGCCCCCGCTGCGCCCGGTACGCCAACGCAGGAAGGAAGCGGCGGCCTCAGCCGATCGGATTTCGAGGCTGATCTCAACGCCCGCTTTCCAGTCGTCGAGCGCACCTTTGCGGGCGGCCTGGCCCATCGTTTGTTTGGCGGCGATGTGCGCCACACCATCGCACCCGAAGCGACCTACCGCTATGTCGGTGGCGTCGGCAACTTCTCTGAAGTGCTGCGCTTCGACGACAAAGATGTTGTAAGTGATACGAATGAGATCGAGTATGGGATGACGCAGCGTCTCTTTGTCAGGCCACGTGCCGGAGAAGCTTGTAGTCAGACGGCAACTCCCTCGTCCGTCGCGCCCGAAGACGAAATCGTGCGCGAATCGAGGTGCCAGACAAGTCAGCGTGCCGTGTGGCGCATCGCGCAGAAGCACTTCTTCGATCCAACATTCGGTGGTGCCATCAATCCCGGACGTCGCAACATCTTCGACACTACGCTGCTGTTCTCCGGCGTTGCCTTCCTGACCGAGGCTCGTCAGATCTCCCCCGTCATCTCGCGGTTACGCCTCCAGACGTCGGAGAAAACTGATCTTGAGTGGAACTTCGATTACGACACGGGCGCAAAGAAGTTCACCTCTGACAACATCTTCGTCGATGTGCATCAAGGCAAGGCCTTTGGCGGGCTGAGCTATGCACGGCTGAATGCGCCGGGCCGCTTTTACACCGAAGGGGTCAGCTCGCTCGTTTCCAACTTCAACCAGTTTCGCATGCTGCTCGGCTATGGCTCTCCCACGAAAGCGGGGTTCGGGGTTGCGGCGAACGCTGGCCTGGACCTTAGTCTCTCGTCCGTGCAGTACGGCGCGCTGCAGACCTCCTACAACTGGAACTGCTGCGGGCTGAGTGTGGAGTATCGCAAGTATGAGCTTGGAGCGGTCCGCAACGAAAACTCCTACCGGTTCAACTTCACCCTGGCCAACATCGGGACAGCCGGGAACCTGCGTCGCGCCGAGCGTCTGTTCTAGCATCGCCGGTTATTAAAGAAGCTGCGTGAGATAATGAAAACTGTGCCTATTGTCGTGAAAACGCTTGGTTCGCTTGTGTTGGGTCTTTCGCTTACGGCTGTGGGCTGTCACGCGCAGCTGCCAGCTTCGGCCTCGGCAAAGCTTTCCGCCGAGACGGCTCGCCGCGTGGAAGTGCTGATCCGCTCTAAATCGAGCGTGCCGCCAAACTATACGGTGACCATCGGTCCGCGCACCGCGAGTGAGATCCCGGGTTTCGATCGCATCCTCGTCACGTTTTCGTCGGATGGGAAAGACAGCAAGCCAGCGCCATTTCTTCTTTCGACCGACGGCAAGACGCTTGCGCAGTTCAACAGCTTCGACATCGGCAAAGACCCTCGCGGGCTGGTGCCGGATGCGAACCGTCCTGCGCGCGGCGGTCCGGAGAGCGCTCCTGTTTTAATCGTCGGCTTCGACGATCTTGAATGCCCCTTCTGCGCCCGGATGCACCAGCAGCTCTTTCCCGCGCTGCTCGATCGTTACGGAGACCGCATTCATCTGGTGTACCGCGACTACCCTTTGCCCAACCATCCGTGGGCGATGCGGGCGGCCATCGATACGAACTGCGTCGGCGCACAGAGCGGCCCCGGCTATTGGCAGCTGGTCGACTATATCCATGCTCATGCAGGCGAGCTTGGCGGGCCGGAGAAGAGTCTTGCGAGGGCCAACGAGGCACTCGACACGCTCTCAGCGGACGAAGGAAAGCGTCAGAAGGTGGACGCCGAGACGCTCAAGGCCTGCATCGCCAAGCAGGACGATACGGCCATTAAAGCGTCCATCCAGCTAGGTGAGTCGCTTGGCATAGAAGGAACGCCTGCACTCTACGTCAACGGCGAGAAGATCGATGGAGCGGTGCCGCTGACGGCCGTGTATCGCGCCGTGGATAGTGCTTTGCTGGCCGCCGGGCAGACTCCGCCACCTCCCGCATCCGCCCCCACACAGCCTTCGCCGTCAAAAGCGGGCAACTGACCCAGACGTATCGCAGGAGGAGCGTTTCGTGGAGAGATCGACCAGCATCGTTCGTACCCGTTCCGCGACAGTTTGTACGACAGGATTCCTGCTTCTGGCGGCGTTTGCCGGATGCCACCGCGCACCCAACGCGGATGTCGTGGCTACCGTGAACGGCCACGCCGTCATGCGCGCCGAGATGGAGAAGGCGTACAAGGACCAGCTTGGAGAAAGCCAGCAACAGCCCTCGCCGGAGCAGGCCGATTCGCTTCGACTGAATCTCCTGCGCGCGCTGATCGACGAAGAAATTGTGCAGCAGCGTGCTGCCAAGATGAATCTCACCGCTTCCAACGAAGAAGTAGACGCGAAGCTTGCTGAGATGAAGGCACCCTATACCGAGGAGCAGTTCAACGAGCGTCTGCGTGCCAGCAGCCACACGCTTGATGATGTGAAGCACGACCTCCGCCGCTCGTTGACCATCAACAAGTTGTTGAACAAGGAGATCGACTCGAAGATCACGGTGACTGACCTCGACGTGAACGCGTACTACAACGCGCACAAGGTCGATTACAACCTGCCGGAGCCGCAGTACCATCTGGCTGGGATTCGCGTGACCAGTGCTCCAAGCACCCAGCCGAGCAACCTCCAGGGCAGCAAAGCTCAGAGCGACGACGAGGCAAAGAAGAAGATACAGGCACTCAAGAACCGCCTCGACAGTGGAGAAGACTTTGGCTCTATCGCGATGAACTTTTCCGAGTGGCCGGAGACGGCTTCGAACGGAGGTGACATGGGTTTCGTCCACGAATCACAGCTGCACGCCGATCCGCAGGTCTATGCGGCGCTCGCGAAGCTTAAATCCGGGCAGATCACGGACATCATTGTCGGTCTGGACGCTTCCACGCACAAACCCGCCGGGTACGCTATCTACAAGCTCATCTCCCGTGAGCCTGCGGGACAGCGCGAGCTGAGTGACCCTACGGTGCAGCAGGCGATCCGCAACAATCTGCGCGAAGGCCGGTCGCAGCTGCTTAAGAATGCATTCTTCGAGATGCTTCGCGATCAGACGAAGATCGAGAACTTCTTTGCCGAGCAGATCTTCAAGAACGACGCCCACTAAGCAAGATCCCATGAGCAACCCTCTTCGTTTCGGAATCCTTGGCTTCGGTCATCATGCCATTCGCCGCCTTGTGCCCGCTTTTGCGAGGAGTGAACACGCCGCATTGTCTGGTATGTGGCGGCGCAATCAAGATGCCGCTGCGACGAATTGCCGCGATCTCCACATCGCGCACTGCTTTGAGACAGCCGAAGCTCTCTGCGCCTCGCCGGAGATCGATGCCATCTTCATTACCTCGCCGGACGCAAAGCACCGGGACGACGCGCTGCTGGCTATCCGCCACGGCAAGGCTGTGTTGTGCGAGAAGCCGCTTGCCATGAACGCCGCCCAAGCCGAAGAGATGATCGCAGCGGCTGCGAAGGCGAGCGTGCTCTTTGGGGTGGCGCAAAACTTTCGCTACAACCGTTCGCTCGGCTTTCTTCGTGAGGAGGTCGCGGCTGGGGTTATCGGCCAGCCGCTGCTCGCACACGCGCAGTTTTGTTACCCTGCGCAGAACGCTCCCCGTAGCTGGATCAAAGACCCTGGGCTTGCCTGCGGCGGTCCCATCGGGGATGTCGGCGTCCATTGCGTCGATGCGCTCCGCTATGTGCTGGGGGAGGATGTAGTTAGCGTCCATACACTCGCCCGCACTGAAAGCGCTCTGAGCAAAGTGGAGGCTGATGCTGTCTTGCAAATCGATCTCACCGGCGGTACCTCCGCTACGGTCAGCGTGAGTGCTCGCGCCGCCTACCGCACCCTGATCGAACTCGTCGGCTCGGAGGGCGTCCTCGTTGCAGAGAACGCGCTCTCCGTCGACTATCCTGTGGACGTTGTCCTGCGGCGCGCAGGCAAGCTGATCGAGACCACGCCGCGGGATAACGCCGACGGCTATACGCGGATGCTGGATAGCTTCGCCGCCGCCGTTCGCACGGGCAGCTCCTTTCTTGCGACTGGCGCGGACGGCGTTCACAACATGCACGTCCTCGACGCGGCCTACCGGAGCTGGCGCAGCGGCCAGCGCGAACTGGTTAGGCAAACGGGCATCGACCTCCTGGATTAGAACCGGTAGCGCGCCGTAGCGGTGCCGTTGATGGGTGCTGCAGGGTAGATCTGGTAATCCGATTGAGCGGCGTCGTAGAAGCGCCGATTGCCAAGGTTCTGGAGGTTGGCCTGCAACTCGTAGCGGGTACGCCGATAGAAAACCCCGGCATCGAGCCGCGCGTAACCAGGTAACCTGGCGAGGTTGTCGGTAGAGGCAAACTGGCTAGCCCGGGCGACCAGGCCGCCGCTCACTCCCCAACCCGTGGGAAAGGTATAAGTCGTCCAAAGACTGGCAGAGTGGAGTGCGCTCATCGCCGGCCGGCGACCCTCGAGGGAGACTCCGTTCGAGGCCGTGGTCGACGAGACGATGCGGCCGTCGAGCCAGGCGTAGCCGCCGAAGATCTGCCAGTGTCGTGCGGGGGAGCCCTGGAAGCCTAGCTCTGCGCCATCGGTACGCTGTTCACCCAGATTGAGCAACGCAAGCGGGTTGTTGGGGTCGGTCGTCTTAATGTCGGTGCGATCAAGACGGAACAAGCTTCCTGTGGCCAGCAGCTTGTCGTGCAGCAGGTTGAGCTTTATGCCGGTCTCATAGTTCTCGGTGACCTCAGGTTTGAGTTGAGCGTTGTTGACGGCGAGCGACAGGCTTTCACCTGAAGGATCGAAGGTGCGGCTGTAGTTGCCGTAAACAGAAGCCCATTGCCGTGCGGCATAGACGAGGCCAACACGCGGGCTGGCAGCGAGATCCGTGCGGCCAAGGCTTGGGGCTGTGTTCGTGGGCGGGCGGAGTTCGAGAGTCTGGCGGAAGCGGTCGAGCCGGACCCCCAGCAAAGCCTTCCACTTTTCGCCCAAACCGAGAAGGTCCTGCGCGTAAACCGCCTGGGTCTGGCCAAGGAACCGGTTGTTCCGGCTGAGCGTGGGGGAGAGGACCGGTGCGAGCAGAGCTGGGTTAAGTAGATGTACCGGTGTCTGGTTGGTGGGGCCATTGTACTGGGTGGAGTCGGTGGCCTCCCGTCCATACTCAGCACCGAGCAGCACGGTGTGGCGCAGGCCGGCCCAGCGGCCGCTGCGGTAGGCCTCTGCATCGGTGTAGGCGAGCTGCCAGCCCTGGGTGCCGTTGTACTCGCCGCGTCCAACCAGTGCATCTCCGTCCGCTAGCGGCGTCACATTGGTGGCGTACATGTTGATGAAGTTGGTGGTGTAGCCGGCAAGGTGCTCGACGGCGTGGAAGTTCCAGCCATCCGCCACTGCGTGTTTGAAGTCGAGGGTACTGTCCGTTACACCACTATGGATGAAGTTGCCGCCAGCGAGCGGGCCGACGTAGCCATAGAAGTTGCCCACGGGGACGGGAGCGGGCATGCCGGTAGACGGAAGAAAGGGGATACCGCGGTCCGGTAGGCGGTCGTCGCGGAGACGTTCAGCCTGAAGGGAAACCGCCGTGGCCTGGCTTGGGTGCCAGACAAGCGTGGGCGCAAAGGCGTAGCGATCTTCCCAGAAGAAGTGGCGCTGGGAGCCCTCGTGCTCGGCAGCTCCTGTAAGACGGAAGCCAAGAGTCTTGTGGCTGCCTGGTACGACGGTGTCGAGGTCAGCCGTGCCGCGCTGCTCGCCATAGCTTCCGGCCGTGTAGGAGAGCTCGCCGAGAGTGCCTTCCATGCTGGGCTTCTTGGTGACGCGATTGATGAGGCCGCCGGAAGAGCCGCGCCCGTAGAGCACGGCGGCGGGGCCTTCGACCACCTCGATGCGTTCCGTGTTCGAGAGATCGCGGTAGTATTGCGCAGTATCGCGGACACCGTCGATGTACATGTCATTCACGGCGTTGAAGCCGCGGATGAAGAAGTTGTCGCGGCGGCCTTCTCCGAGTTGAAGGCCGACTGCCGGAACCATCTCCACTGCCTCCTTCATGGATTCGACGCCACGGGCCCGCAGGAGTTCACCGGTCAGGACCTCGACTTGCTGTGGGGTCTCCAGCAGGGTCATTGGGATGCGCGACGCCGCAGTCGCGACGGAAGCCTTGTAGGAATCCGTTTGGACGCTTACGCTATCGGATGCTTGTACCCGGGTGGCCGGAGTGGGGGCTTGGCTCAATACCGTAAGAGGAAGAAGAAGGGGAAGAAGGAGGCGGCAGGGCATGAGGGTCTCCGGTGCTTGCTCTGGGCGCGCCGGAACCCTAGAATCAGGAAGGTCCGCAGCCGCACGGTTGTGGTCGCACCGGATTTCCGCGTCTCGGCCAAGAGTGCTGCGGGGGTCCGGTGTCTTCTTTGCTGTCTGGTCGAATATACGACAATTCTAGTCCTAAATCAAAGTAGAAGCATGCTGACGCAGCTTCGGGCGTGGGCTCTGCTGTTAGCGCGACAGGGCACTCGTCTGTTCCATCTCTCGAACTCGACTGCGTCTGCGTTGGTAGACTTGGGAGATGGACCCATCCGAGACGCTGGACACTGCTGCGCGTCAGAACATCGCGCCTGCGATCTCTGAGGTTGAGTTGCCAGAGGGCGATACATCAGGTAGCGAGCCACCTACAGGAAAACGGCAAGCAGCGGCCACGTTCATCTTCCTCACTGTGGCACTCGATATGCTCGCGATGGGCATGATCGCGCCGGTGCTGCCCCATCTGATCTCGAATTTTCTGCACGGGGATACGGCGCGCTCTGCGCAGATGCTGGGCCTGTTCGGGACCGTGTTCGCGGGAATGCAGTTCTTCTTCTCTCCAGTACTCGGATCGCTTTCGGACCGGTTTGGGCGGCGGCCCGTGGTGCTGCTGTCGAACTTCGGCCTGGGTCTCGATTACCTGCTGATGGCCTGGGCACCGGCGCTGGGCTGGTTATTTGCCGGACGCGTCATCTCAGGGCTGACGGCATCGAGCGTGCCCACGGCGATGGCTTACATGACCGATGTGACTCCGGCAGAGAAGCGCGCAGGGGCCTTCGGAATGCTTGGTGCTGCGTTCGGGGTGGGCTTTGTGCTGGGTCCAGCTGTCGGTGGCTTGCTGGGCGGGATCAATCCAAGGCTGCCGTTTTGGGTGTCGGGCGGACTGAGCCTGGTGAACGGGATGTATGGGTTGTTTGTTCTTCCGGAGTCGCTCAGCAGGGAGCACCGAACGGCGTTCTCCTGGAAGCGGGCGAACCCGGTCGGCTCCATGTGGCTGCTCCGGCAGAGCAAGGTGCTGATTGGCTTGGCGGCTCTGCTCGTACTTGGGTACCTGTCGCAGCAGAGTCTGATGAACGTCTACGTACTGTATGCCGACTACCGGTTTCACTGGACGGACCAGACCGTGGGCTTGTCGCTTGCGTTTGTGGGGCTGTGCTCGGGCCTGTACGGTGCTCTGCTGGTCAAGCGCGTGGTGGCTGCGCTTGGCGAACGCGGGGCTATCTCGACCGGGCTGCTGCTCGGCGCGACGGGGTACACGCTGTTTGGTCTATCAAAAACTGGAATGCTGATGTGGTTGGCGATCCCGATCCTGAACGGGATGTCGTTTGTCTGGCCGACTGCACAAAGCATTATGTCGCGGCAGGTGGGGCCGAGTCAGCAAGGGCAGATGCAGGGCGCGGTGAACAGTTTGCGAGGGATCGGCGGCCTGATCGGGCCAGCGCTGTTTACCTACATCTTCAGCTGCACGGTGGGGCCGCGTGCCTGGTTTCCTGCTCCCGGTGCGGCGTTCTTTGTGGCGGCCGCGTGCCTGCTTACCTCGTTGATGGTCGCAGAATGGGTGCGGCCACGTACTCTTCCGACTGCTTGAACGACGCTGAAACAGGCATCAGACACGAGATGACCTTGACCTGGAAGCAGACGATCCTTCGTACGAGCTTGCTGACCATCACATTGCTTGCGGGACCAGACTGGCTGCGGGCGCAAGGCAACCATCTTGACCTGGTGCGGCAGATGGCCGTGAATGAGAATCTGGCCGAAGAGCGTCGCGCCAATTTCCTTTACCGCTCGACCGAGCGTTCAGAGCGAACGGGAGGGCATCTCTGGATCGAACGCGTTGCAGAGACGGATGCCGGCAAGGTCCGGCTGCTCGTGGCCGAAGACGGGCAGCCGTTGAGCGCCTCGCGACAAGCGTCTGAGCGTGCGAAGCTTCGAGACGTAGCCGCGCATCCTGAAGAGTTTGCGAAACGCGAGCAGCTGCTCAAAAAAGACGAGCACCATGCAAAGGAGATGCTGACGCTTCTGCCGAAAGCATTCCTGTTCGATCCCCCGGTGAAGGATGGGGGGTATGTGCGTTTGGCTTACCATCCGAATCCTGCATATTCGCCACAATCGCTCGAAGAGCGTGTGCTCCACGGCATGAGCGGTACCGTGGAGATCGATCCACTAGCGGTGCGACTGCGCTCGATTGAAGGAAGATTGCCGGAAGACGTGAGTATCGGCTTCGGGCTGGTAGCCACGATTAAAGCTGGCAGCAACTTTATGACGACGCGCGAGCAGGTGACGCGAGAGGATTGGAAGACCGCAACGATCGATTCCGACGTAACCGGGCGTGCCATCTTCTTCAAGGCGATCGGCAAAAAGCAGCATGCGGAACGACGGGAGTACAAGCGCCTGGCTGACGACGTGAGTGTCGCCGAAGCAGTGGCCCTGGTGCTGCGGTAGCGGGCTCCGCGAGAGCTTTTGAGGAGCAGGCACTTACACTGGATTGATGCCGGTAGCTTTCCAAATTGAACGTACGGGCGCGAGCGGAGGGCGTCGCGGAACCCTCGCGCTGCCGCATGGCGCCGTCGAGACCCCTGTGTTTATGCCTGTGGGAACTGCGGCGACCGTCAAAGCGGTGCCACAAAATTTGCTGGAGGAGGTAGGCGCGGGTGGCAAAGGAGCGCAGATCATCCTCGCCAATACCTACCATCTCTATCTGCGGCCGGGCCATGGGCTCGTACGGCGGATGGGCGGCGTCCACCGGTTTATGAGCTGGCAGCGGCCCATGCTGACGGACTCGGGCGGCTTTCAGGTCTTCTCCCTGAGCGGCCTGCGGAAGGTGACGTCCGAGGGCGTGGAGTTCCGTTCGCATCTGGACGGGAGCAAGCACTTCTTCTCGCCGGAGCACTCGATGGACGTGCAGATCGCGCTGGGGGCGGATATCGCCATGGTCTTCGACGAGTGTGTGGAGACACCGGCTACATGGGAGCGGACGCGCGAATCCATGGGGCTGACCCATGCCTGGGCGGTGCGGTCGAAGGAGCGCTTCGAGGCCAACCAGCATCTCGTCCCGTGGCACGAGGAACTTGGCGGCGCGACCCAGAGCCTCTTCGGCATCGTGCAGGGCGGGATGTATGCCGATCTGCGGCGCGAGTCAACCGAGCGGCTGGTGGAGATGGACTTTCCGGGCTACGCGATCGGCGGGCTGGCGGTGGGGGAGCCGCGGGAGGTGACGCGGGAGATGATCGCGCGCACGCTCGAGGTGCTGCCGAAGGACAAGCCGCGCTATGTCATGGGCGTCGGCTACCCCGACGAGATCGCCGAGTACGCGCGGATGGGCGTGGACATGATGGACTGCGTTTTGCCGACGCGCGCGGGCCGGCATGGCCTGCTGTTTACGTCCGAGGGCCGGATCAACATCAAGAAGAAGGAGTACGCGGAAGACGCCGGGCCGGTCGATCCTGAGTGCGGATGCATGGTCTGCGGGCGGTACTCGCGGGCGTATCTACGGCATCTGTTTGCGTCGGGAGAACCGCTGGGGGCGGTGCTGAACTCCGTGCATAATCTGGCGTTCTATCTGGATACGATGGAGCGGGTGCGGGGGGAGCTAGGCGGCGTTACGACTTCATAAACTTACGGAGCCGCGCTCCAAGAGAAGCAGTTTTCGTTACCTCACATTCCCAGATCACCAGCACGCACCAACCAGCTTCGGTTAACGCCTCGATGTGGTGCGCGTCTCGTTCGCGGTTGCGCGTTAACTTGGGTACCCAGTACTCCGGGCGCGATTTGGGGAGCCGTCCTTCACGGCAAGCATCGTGCCAGTGCCAGAAGCAGCCATGGACGAAGATCACCTTCTTGCGACTGCGGAAGACGATATCCGGCTTTCCTGGAAGGTCTTTGGCATGGAGCCGGTAACGATAGCCAAGGGAGTGAAGCAGCCTCCGCACGATTTATTTTTGGAGCTCACTTGCTCCCGAAGAACACGCGACATTGTTCCAAACGAGAACACTCCGCGCGCTTTTCGCGACTAGGCTCATCTTGTGCAAAGGAAGCGGGGCGCAAAGAACATCGTGGGAGCTCGGATCGCGGAGATTCGCGCGTCATCTCATGATCCGCTGACCCAAGATGCGCTGTCAGGGCGGTTAGCAAAGGCAGGCTTACAGCTAGACCGTGCAGCTATCGCCAAGATTGAGACCGGCAAGCCATATGTGCTCGATTTTGAACTTAAGGCCATCGCCGAGGTGCTTGGAGTCGAGGTTGCGTGGCTCCTCGGAGTCACAAAGTGAAAGACGCTACCTCGAAGCTACGCACAGCGACAAAACGATCCAAGTCGGATGTAGCCAATAAGCTCATCAGCATGTTCCTCCATGAATTGAGTGCATCGATCTGTCAAGCATGGGGAGTTCGGATCGACGGCGTTCAATACGGGCAGACGGTCAGTCAGTGGTTCAACAATCGATGTCCTTACTGCGGGATCGATCTTCTAGCCACGACCGCTATGGTTGAGCATTTAGACGGAATGAACCGCTATCGCGTTGGTCTTCATGTTCCAGGCAATGTTCTGGTCTCTTGTAGAACGTGCAACAGTGAGAAGCGGAGGGATGATTCTTGCAAGACATTGATCCTCGCCGACAGCGGGTGGGCTTCTTTCCTTTCGCACGACGGTACACGCTGCGTCGCGCTATGCGCGACTTGTCACTACTGGAAGACTCGATGGCCGGACGATGACGCAAGGCGGCACGAATTGAACATCAATTTGCAGAGGATACAAGCATTTAGAGCTGGCTTCGCGCAGTTTGAAGAGACAATGCCACCGCTCAGGGCAATTCTTCCTGAAGCTCTGACGCAGCTCTACTCGGACTGTCAGTCATTCGCGCGTTCCGAAATCACCACCATGCTCCAGAAGGTCACAACGTCTGGAGCATCTGCCCCAACACGTAATCGAGAGGTGTAATCTGGTTGTAGCATTGATGACGGGTCGAAGCTGGACTAATGAACGCAAGTCGGTGCTCAGTTGCAGAGGTTAAGGGATCAAGCGCGCTCGGGGTTTAGCCCTCAGCCTCTCCATCAAGTAACAGTAGGAGCATCGTAAGCTATGTCGCTCAACACCGGGCTGTCACAAAAGAGACAAGCCGACTCTTCCTTCAGCTATCGTGATTCACGAAAGCAATTTAAACATGTGCCACCCGATCCGGACGATATGAACAACAAGCGAGCGGCAGCCGCTGAACGGGCGCTCCTCTCGTTCTCTATGGATGCTGGCGAATGGCACTGCGATTTGGACCTTACAGAACAGAACCTCATGGACTTGCTTGGTGATTTAGCCCATTTTTGCGATAGAAGAGGGCTTGATATGGCACATCTCCTTGAGATGGTTCGTAACCGTTATGCCGAAGAGACGGACGACGAAGGTCAGCAGTTCGCGGCTCTAATCTTTACCCGTGAACCGGGCAAAAATCAATAACGAGTTACGCGAACAGAACCATGCATTTGCGTCGGCTTCAAGAGCAAACTTCTGCTAGCTTTGCTCCGTCAGCAATTCCGTGCGTAAACGCAACAGCTCTGAACACCACACCCTAGACTATCGATATCGGGCGAGTACCTCACTTTACACACGCTCAGTCTCTGCCATTGAAACTCTTTCGGTCAGCCTTCAAGGTGGTGGTGCTTGCCGCCGCCGGTTTGTGCGGCGTGGGGGTTGCCGTTATCGTCGGTGGTCCAGGATTCGGTTTGGAAGGCGATGAAGACGGCGGTCCAGGCTTTGGCCGTGGGGTCGTAGAGGAAGAGGGCGCCATCCTGCCAGATGCCGTTGCTGCCGCTGTGCCCACCCGCCAGTGGATTGCCCTGGTTCATGTGGATGTCGTGGATGCCGATGACGCGGCTGCCGCTCGAGAACGTGCTGCCGAAGGCGAAGATGGTCCATTTGGCGGCGACGGCCTGGTTGAGCAGGGTGTCGACGGCGTTGAGCATGGGGTTGGCTTCCATCGTGAGGGCGATGTTCGAGGAAAGGAGCGTCATCTGGGCAAGGGTGATCATCGGTTTGCCTGCGGTTTGCTCGCGGACGAAGTCGAGGGCGAGGCCGCCGGGCTTGCTGGCGAGCGCGTGGACGCCGGGGGCGAGGGCGAGGAGCGCGGTGGGATTGGGCGGAGTGAAGTTGTGGAGGATGGCGTAGAGGACCTCCGAGCCATCGACCGATTGGACGTTGACCGCAACGGTGAAGGGGCCGCCCGTGGCCTGCAGGGTGATGTCGTAGTGATTGCTGGAACCGTGGACGGGCTTGCCGGCGGTGGGTGTGCCGCGCAGAACGCTATAGCTGGGGATGGGCATGGTGCTCCTTTGCCTCCATGGTGGGGCGACAGCGGTAATCGTATCGTATGGCGGACATCGTAAGATGAAGAGCGAGGGAACACACGACCGATGGCACACATGGTGTTTTGCGTGAAGTACAAGGCGGAGATGGAAGGGCTGGACGAGCCGCCGTTCGATTCGGATTTCGGGCACAAGATCTTCAAGAACGTGTCAAAGAAGGCTTGGGGCGAATGGGTGGAGCGCCAGAAGATGCTGCTGAACGAGTACCGGCTGCAGCCGTGGACGCGCGAGGCGCAGGAGTTTCTAGTCGAGCAGATGAACGGCTTCTTCTTTGCGGAGGGCGAGGGCGGCGCGTTACCGAAGGAGTATGTTGCGCCGAAATAAAGGCCCGTCGTGTAGACTAAGGCTTGCAGGATACCCCGCCGCGCCTCCGCCTGGAAGCGCGCGCAAACACAGTCGGGACGTGGCTCAGCCTGGTAGAGCGCACCCTTGGGGTGGGTGAGGTCGCTAGTTCGAATCTAGTCGTCCCGACCATTTCTCCGTACAAAGCAGAAGCGTTGTTCAGGCTGGTGCGCCGGCAAATCACGCTTGCCCGGAGGCGGGGACGCGATACCCTAAGAAGCTGAAAGCGCCTCCGTCTTCTGCGCACTACGGGTCTCGATGCAACTCAGCACGCCATCCTTTTTTGTCTTCTTTGTAGCCGTTTGGCTGCTGTACTGGGCGGTCGCCCGGGTGCCGCGCGCACGGCTGTATGTGCTGCTGCTGGCGAACGCGTTCTTTCTGGCGAAGTTCGGGTGGTGGTATCTGCTGCTGCCGGTGGCGGCGACGGTCGACTTTCTGGTGGGATGGGGGCTGGCGCGGGAAGGCCGCGCGGGCCAGGTGCGCTTCAGTCCATGGGAACGGCGGGGACTGCTTGGAGTTTCGCTGCTGGTGAACCTTGGCCTGCTGTTCGTTCCGAAGGTGATGGCTCTGCGGGGCGGAGAACAAGGATGGCTACTGACGCTCAGCCTTTCGTTCTACTGCTTTCAGTCGCTGACGTACACCATCGACCTCTACCGGCAGGAGGGCGAGGCCCGCCTGGTCGAGGGCTGGACGGGCTATCTGGCGTACTTGAGCTCGGCGCTGTTTTTTCCGGTGCTGGTGGCGGGGCCAATCCTTCGGCTGCATGGGTTCTTAAGGCAGCTGGCCGCGCCGCCGGAGCTGACGGAGGAGCAGGGCGGGCGGGCGCTGCTGTTGATCGGCGTGGGGCTGGTGAAGAAGCTGCTGATCGCGGACTTTCTGGGACAAAATCTGGTGGCGAGGGTCTTCGATACGCCGACGCTTTACAGCGGAGCGGAGACGCTGGCGGCAATCTACGGGTATGCGCTCCAACTCTTCTACGACTTCTCCGGGTATACCGACATCGTGCTGGGAGTGGGGCTGCTGCTGGGGTTTACCCTGCCGGAAAATTTTCGCCAGCCTTATCTGTCGGTAAACCTGATGGAGTTCTGGCGGCGGTGGCACATTACGTTTTCGGAGTGGCTGCGCGATTACCTGATGGAATCCTTGCCGCAGCGGCGCCGGCAATATCCACTCCTGTCGTATGGCTACAGCGTGGCGCTCACGATGATGCTGGGCGGTCTGTGGCACGGGCTGAGCTGGACGTTTCTGGTGTGGGGTGCGCTGCATGGCGTTGCGCTTGGCGGAGTGCGGGTTTGGAAGCAATCCAGTCTCGTCAAGAAGCTGCGGGGCGGGCGCAAGACACTGCCGGGCGGCAAGGTCGCCGCGATCCTGGTGACCTTCCATTTTGTTTGCTTCACCTGGGTCTTCTTCAACGCCTCTTCGATGGAGAACGCGGGGAGCGTGCTGAGCCGGATCGTCTCAAACACCTGGACGTTGGAAAATCTAACCTGGCCCATTGCCGGGGTGATGCTGCTGGCGGCGGGATTGCACTGCTTGCCGCTGCGTTGGCTGGGGGAGTCGGCGAGCCTGGTGGCGCGGGTGCCGTTTTGGGTGCAGGGCGCGGCGCTGGCGGGATTGGTCGTGTTGATCCAGGCAATCGCCGGACATGGGTCGGCTCCTTTCGTTTACGGTAGTTTCTGAGTGTCTATGAACTTTCCCCGGAAGACCGCGTTTGCCTTGCTCGTCGCCGTTTCGGCGCTGGTGGCGGTGCATTTGTGGAAGACGGAGCTGGGGCTGGCGCCCGCGGTGATCGCGGAGGCGGGGCGGTTCGGCACGAGGGCGCGCAAGGTGGTGACGCATACGCCGGAGGCCTCGGCCCCGATCGCGGCTCCGGCGGCGCAGGCTCCGGGCACGGCGGTAGGAGCGCCCAAACCGGTCAGGCCGAAGCTGGCGGAGTTCCTCTTCGACGACGCCGGGGCGCTCGACGCGTTCTTCGATCGGCTGGGCAAGCTCGAAAACCCGGGGAGCGACGACCATGTGGCGATCCTTCACTATGGCGACTCACCGACGACGGCGGACCTGATTACTGGCGATGTTCGGGCTTTATTGCAGCAGAGGTTTGGCGACGCCGGACACGGCTATCTGCTGACGGCCAAGCCGTGGGAGTGGTATGGGCATCGCGGAACGGACATCTCCGCTCACGGCTGGACGATGAACACGGCGGTCGGCAAAGGTCACGCGGACATCTATGGGTTGGGCGGCGCGAGCTTTGAGGGCACCAGCGGCGCATCGAGCCGGTTTACGCTAAAGGACGGCACGCAGACGAGCATGGAGGTATCGTACTTCGCGCAGCCGGACGGGGGAACGGTGACGGTGAGCGCGGAGGGCACGGCCCTGGCGACTATCGACACGAAAGCCGACGCGCGGGAACCCGGGTGGAAGACCGTGCCTCTGCCGATGGGGACGAAGGCTGTCGACGTGAAGGTGATCTCGGGGCGGGTGGAACTGTTTGGCGAAACCTTCGCGCGGCAGCAGCGAGGCATCTTGTACGACAGCCTGGGACTGAATGGCGCGTCGACGACGGTGATGTCGCGGGGCTTCAACGCCGACGTGTGGGAGGCGGAGCTGCGGCACGACGCGCCCGCACTCGTGGTCATCAACTACGGCACGAACGAGAGCAACTCGGCGGCGTTCGTCGAGAAGCAGTATGAGCATGAGCTGCGTTTGGCCATCGTTCGCATCCGGACTGCGCTGCCGAACGTCTCAATCCTTGTGATGAGTCCGATGGATCGCGGCGAACGGCATGGCATCGATGATATTGAGACGATGGCGACAATCCCCGAGATTGTGGCCATCCAGAAGCGGGTGGCGGCTGACGCACGTTGCGCATTTTTTGACACCTACGAGGCGATGGGCGGCGACGGGACGATGGCGCGCTGGTACACCGGACGGCCCAAGATGGTTGGGGCCGACCTGATCCATCCCACGCCGCAGGGTGCGGGGATCATCGCGCAGGTGTTTGTGAAGGATCTGCTGGAGGGATACGACAAGTACCGGGCGGCGCACCTGCCTCCGGCGCAAACGGCGGCGGCGGATGGCAGACAGGCTCACACGGAATGATGGTTCGCTGGCGATGTGTGATTTGCCTGGTGTGGATGGCTGCGGCGTGCGGGGCAGTGCCTGTACAGGCCAGACCGGCAGCACATCCCGTGGCGAAGAAGGCGTCGGCGAGCAAGAGGCCGGGGGCGGCCAAAGGGCGACTGCCGATTGGAAAGCCAAGAGGCAAGGCTGTCGCGTCAAAGATCGTCAAGGGAAAGGGCTCTAATAAGAAGGGGCGCCTACCCCGCACCCCGCGGACGGTGCAGGTCAGCCCCGTGGTGCGGGAGAGCGCGGCGGCCCGGATCGAACGGACGCTCGCGGAGACCGGCACCTCTCCCTTCCTCTACGCTTCGGCGCTCAAGCCGCTGTTTACCGCGCTTGCGGCGGAACAGGCCGACCATGCGGGCGCGCCGGGAACGGCTTCGCAGATCGTCCGCATGATGCAGTTTGGCGATTCGCATACAGCCGCCGACCTCTTTACGGGCGAGGTGCGGGCGAAGTTGCAGGCCGCCTTTGGTGACGGCGGGCTGGGCTTCCAGTTTCCCGGGCATCCCTTTGCGGGCTACCATCTGGCGGGGTCGACGCGGACGCAAACGGCGGGCTGGTTTACCGAAGGGAACCATTTCACCGCGTTGGGCGACGGCGATCTGGGACTGGGAGGGATCAGCATCCGCACCAACCAGCCGGAGCAGGCGGTTACGCTTGAAACAACGTGCGAGACGCTCCAACTGCACTTTTTGCGGCAGATTGACGGCGGGCGACTCCAGTTTTCGGACAATGGCACGGCGGTGTCCGTGATTGAGACGGCTCTGATCGCTGAAGGAAGCGGTCTGAGCACCAGCCCGGCGGGCACGTTGACCTATGCCTGCACTGCGGGGACGCATGAGTTTCGCTGGACGACGCTCGACAACGCGCCGGTCAAGCTGCTGGGCGTGGTGACGGAGCAGCCGGGAGTCACCTACGAATGCCTGGGGATCAACGGGGCCGTGGCTCCGCTGATGTTGCGGTGGAACCAGACGCTGTTTGCAGAGTACCTGCGCCAGCGCGCGCCGAAGCTGCTCGTGCTGGCCTATGGGACGAACGAGGCAGGCGGTTCGGCGGACGGGCTGGCGAGCTACCCGGCGGAGTTTGGGCAGCTGCTCGACACGCTGCACCGTGTGGTGCCGGACGCAGCTGTGCTGGTGCTCGGGCCGTACGAACGCGACATCGCCTCGGGGCGCGGGCGGCGTCGGAGCTGGCATGCGCTGGGCGGAGTAGACCGCATCATTGCCATGCAGAAGGAGGCGTGCCGAACGCACGGCTGCGCGTATTGGGACGCGCGGCGGCGGATGGGGGGCGCGGGATCGATGCCGCAGTGGGTGGCGGCGGGGCTGGCGCAGCCCGACCGGACACACCTGACGGGCACGGGCTACCGGCAACTGGCCGACGCGCTTTGTGCGGACCTGATTCGCGCGTATAACAGTCAGCAGCAGGCTGGCGAGCAAGCCATAAGTAAGGAGCGCGACTGAGATGGAGAAGCGGGCTGGGATTTTGAAGGTACTCCACGCGGTGTCGGACCAGGACCTGACCCCGGCAGACGATGAAAGCCTGTTTACGTCGGGACTGCTGGATTCGTTTGCCTTGACGGACTTTGTGGTGGGGCTGGAGAAAGAATTTTCCGTGACCATCCCGGACGGGGACATGACGGCGCGGCGTTTCGACACAATCCACAAGGTCGAGGAGTATCTCGCGGCGAAGGGCGTATAGCGATGGCCTTTCTGCGGAGCTTCGGCGCGGCGCTTCCGGAGCGCGTAGTCACGAACGCCGAGCTCGCGCCGGGCCTGGGAGTGCAGCCGGAGTGGATTGCGAGCGTCTCGGGCATTGCCGAACGGCGCTACGCGGCTGACGGGGAGACGGTCGCGACCATGGGCACCCGGGCGGCTTTGGATTGTTTGCAGCGGGCGGGCGTGGCTGCCGCTGAACTGGGAATGGTGATCGTGTCGAGCGGCTCAGCGGAGCGGTTCTGCCCCGGACCGGCGTGCCTGATCGCCGCGGCGTTGGGGCTGACCATGACGCCGGCGCTCGATCTGCCAATTGCCAGCGCGGGATCGCTGGTGGGCATGAGTTTGGCGGCGCGACTCTCGGCGACGATGGGCCACGTGCTGGTGGTGGGCTCCGAGATCATGTCGCGGCGGGTCAGCCGGACCCCTGAAGGCAAGGATACGGCGATCCTTTTTGGCGACGGGGCGGGAGCGTGCCTGATTAGTCCGGACGCCGGGTTTGCACGGGTTGCGGATTCCGCGATATTTACCGATGGAAATATCGCGGAGGCATTGGCGATCGAAGACGGCCTGATCCGCATGGATGGTGCAGCGATCATCCGGCATGTCTCGCGCAAGCTGCCCCAGGCGATCGTCACTGTGTTGGAGCGGAACGGTGTGGCGGCCAAGAGTATCGGAACTTTCCTGCTGCATCAAGCCAATCTGAATTTGATCACCCGCATCGCCAAAACGCTCGACGCGCCGTTGGACCGGTTCTTCGCGAATATACAGCGGTACGGCAACACGTCCTCGGCGTCCATGCTGATCGCGGCGGCCGAGTGGTGGAAGCAGACGCCCGGTGTGTTGACGGAGCCGGTGGTGTTTGGAGCGTTCGGCGTGGGGCTGAACTGGGGCGCGCTGCTGGCGTTGCCACCGGGCCCATAAGCCTCGCAGTACAATAAGCTGAGCGCAGCCTGTGCGGAGGGATGTGTGAGTGGTTGAAACAGGCGGTCTTGAAAACCGCTTTACCTTTGCGGGTAACGGGGGTTCGAATCCCTCTCCCTCCGCCATTGATGATCAGGTCCCGCTTTGCCTCAGAGCTAGAACCGTTCGCCCTCTTGCACAGATTTCGAACCGGGGTAGCTGGAAGCCGCGTCTAAACGCCATGCCTGAACTCGCCACGCGCTCCAGTTCATTCGACCGTACCCTGGTGAGTGCGCGCAAGACAATGGCTTTTGGGGAGATCGCCCGGCTGGCGGGAGACAGTTTTCGCGCCAGCAAGGTACGTTTTCTACTCACCATGCTGGGCATGATCATTGGCTCGGCATCGATCATTCTGGTCACGACACTGGGTTTGACGGGCAAGAAGTATGCGCTGGACCTGATCTCGTCGATCGGGACGAACATGGTTGAGATGCAGTACTCCGGGGGGACCACGCCCGGACCAAACAACACCAGCACCCAGGATCTGATGACCCGGGAGGACCTTCGCGCGGTCGTCGATCAGGTACCAGGCGTGATGGCTTCCTCGCCGATGCTGGAGTTCCATGACAATATTTCCATCGGCGGGGGGCTGACCAAGGAGACGATGATTCTTGGCGTGTCGCCACAGTATAAAGACATTCGCAACTTGCTGGTGACGGCGGGCCGGTTCTTCGACGATCAGGACGCATCGGCGCACACCAAGGTGGCGGTGCTGGTGCAGCCGTTTGCGCGCACACTCTACGATTCGGACTCGCAAGCGGTGGGCAAAAGCATCACGGTCGACGGCATACCGTTCACGGTGATCGGTGTCTTCCGCATGCGGATCGACACCTTTGGGCAATCTGAGGTGAACGATCAGACCATTCTGATCCCGTACCCGGTTGCCCGCTATTTTACGGGGACTGACACGGTCAAGGAGATCTTCTTCTCGGTGAAGGACGCCTCACTCGTTGTGCCGGCGTCGCGCGAGATCTTGGCTGTGATCAAGAGCCGGCATCGGCCCACTTCGGTTTACAACCCCTTCATCATGACGGAAGTGTTGAAGGACATGGCCAAGATCGCGGATATGCTGACGATCGTATTGACGCTAGCTGCGTTCGTCACGTTGATCGTGTCGGGCGTGGGCATCATGAACTCCATGCTGGCGAATGTGCAGGCGCGCATCCGCGAGATCGGTATCCGCAAGGCCATGGGGGCGACGAGCCGTGAGATCAGGCTGCAATTTTTGACGGAGGCTGTGTTTCTTTCGCTGTGCGGAGGGGCGGTGGGAACGGTGCTGGGGCTGGCGCTGCCTTTTTCCGTTGGGCTGCTGACGCCGTTTACGATACCGATCTCACCATGGTCGGCGGTCATTGCGCTGTCGACTTCGGTGCTGGTCGGGGTTATCTTCGGGACGCTGCCAGCAAACCGGGCGGCACGATTGGACCCCGTGGAGACGCTGAAGTACGAGTAGCCTTGCTGCGGAATCAAAAGACGCCCATTCGCTGTGTGCGAGTGGGCGTCTGAGGGTTTGATCGAGAGCTAAGCGGCAGTCGTGGTTGCTTCTGCGACCGACTCGCCAAGCACCGTGACTTTGACGTGCGACGTGACCTCACGATGCAGCTTCACCGGCACGTGGAACTCGCCCAGGGTCTTGAGCGGTTCTTCAAGCGAGATTTTGCGGCGGTCGACCGGGTAGCCCTGAAGCTCCAGCGCGTGGGCAATGTCCCCCGAGGTAACGGAGCCGAACAGGTGATCGTTGTCGCCCACCTTGCGGGTAAAGGAAAGCTCGACCAGGTCCATCTGCTTGGCAAGCTCCTGGGCGGAGGCTTTCTCCTTGGCAGTCTTGCGAATGGCTGAGCCCTTCATCTGTTCGATGACAGCCTTGTTGGCGACGGTAGCCTCGATGGCCAGCTTGCCGGGCAGGAGGTAGTTGCGGCCGTAGCCGTCAGCCACCTTGACCACGTCGCCGCGGTGGCCGAGCTTCTCGACATCTTCTTTCAGAATGACTTCCATGAATCTTCTCCGATCTTGGTTGCGGCCCGTGGGTTGAGCGGCCTAGAAGCGCGCGGCGAAGGCCAGCAGGGCGATATTGCGCGACTGCTTAATGGCGAGCGAGACGCGGCGCTGATGACGCTGGCAGACGCCCGTCAGGCGGCGCGGAACAATCTTGCCGCGCTCAGCGACGAAGCCCTGGAGCAGACGGACATCGCGGTAGGAGATGGCGTCGATCTTCTCCGTGCAGAACTTGCAGACCTTCTTGCGGCGGAAGAACTTGCGTCCGCCAGGGCCGCCCGCGCCGGGAGCGCCCGCCGGACGTGGAGGACGGGGGCCGGAAGAGGGAGGACGGGGGGTGAACTGTTGCGGCGCGGCAGGTGCCGGGGTGCCGGTGGTTTCGTCAGCCATGATGAGTTCCTTTCGGGCGTTGTGACCGGGACGTCGCTCCAGACCCGCTGAGGAGTCTCTGAACCTCCTCATCTAAATGAGGAGAGAAGCGCTGCACGGTATGGGTTAGTACTTGCGGCTGCGCTGCTCTGTAGCCGTAAATCTATGTCGCAGTGAGCTAGACCGCTGCGGGAACGACTTCCTCGGCCGGAGCGGCTTCGGGCGTCGCTTCAGCGGCAGGAGCCTCGGGGATCGCGGGCGTAAGCGGAGCGGCTTCGGCCTGCATCGACGGCACGGGCTGGGCGACAGGCTGCGCACTGCGCTTGACCTTCGTGTCGCGATGAGCCTTGATCTTGGCGAGGCGCTTTTCTTCCTCGTCCATGCGGACCGTGATGAATTTGATGACCGGCTCGGAGACGCGTAGACGGCGCTCGATCTCGGCGATCAGCTTGCCCTCGGCGGCAATGGTCAGCAGAACGTAGAAGCCGTCGTTGAACTTCTTGACCGTATAGGCGAGTCGGCGGCGGCCCATCTTCTCGGTGGCTTTGATCTCACCGCCACCATCCGTGACGTTCTTGTGAAAGCCTTCGATCAGCTTGTCGAGGTCCGCTTCTTCAACGTCCGGACGGACGATGAACATAATTTCGTAGGAGCGTGCATTCATGCGCTTTGCTTCTTTCCGCGAAGTTCCGCTTCGCACCGTCCGGCGTGTCGGGCTGCCGGTCCGGTCTGGAGTGTTTGTTACCCTTCCACTTCTTTGCTTCTTTGATTGAACTCGCTCATCGCGGGCCCAACCCCCCGAGTAAGGATCATCTCGACTGCGCTTGTGACGCGGTCAAGCACCTCATCGAGGATGATCAACTCCTGCCGGCGCATGGGCGAAAGCAAATACCCTGTGCCGCCAGCCTTGATCTCGCGGCCGTCCGGGGCGGGCGGTTTGCCAACGCCGATCCGCACCCGCAGCCACTCTTCCGTGCCAAGCACGCCGGAGATCGATCTTACTCCGTTGTGCCCGCCCGCCGAACCACGCTCCCGAATGCGGATCGTGCCCAGCGGGATTGCCAGCTCGTCGTAGAGGACGATGAGGTCCGCGGACGGTAGGGCGATTTCTAGTTCCTGCGCCAGAGCGGCCACCGAAAGCCCGCTCAGGTTCATAAAGGTCTCCGGCTTTGCGAGCAGGACGTCATGTCCCGCCAGCTTCGCCTTCGCCGTCAACGCCTTGCCCCGGCGCTTGGTGACCTGAACGCCGCAATCGTCGGCGATGCGGTCGATGGCCAGGAACCCGGCGTTATGCGGCGTGAACTGATACTCCATGCCCGGATTTCCCAGACCTACAATCAGCTTCACGCCGCTGCCTTATTTCTTGCCCTTGGTATCTGCGGCCGCGGCATCGGGAGCGTCGGTCTTGCCCTTCTTGGCGACCTCGGGCTCGGTGGTGGAGACGACTGCGTCGGCGGCGGCCTCCTCCTCCTTCATTAGGGTGACGTGCGCGACGGTCGCGCCCTCTTCCCCCAGGAACTTGATAGAGCCGGAGTGCGGAAGATCGGAGACGTGGATTGCCCCGTTCAGCTCCAGGCCACTGACATCGACGTCGAGGTGGCTCGGAATGTCGCCGGGAAGGCACTCGATCTCGACCTCGCGGAGGACGTGTTCGAGCATACCGCCCTGCGTCTTGACGCCGACCGGAATACCCGTAAGCTGGATTGGCACCGAGACGCGCATGGTCTTATTCATGGCGATCCGCTTGAGGTCGATGTGGAGCAGTGCCCCCTTGATCGGCTCATGCTGCCAGTCGACGATCATAGCCTTGACGGGTGCGGAGCCGGTCACGTCGAGATCGAAGATGGTGTTGTGGCCGGATTCGGAGTGGAGGATCTTGGTGATGACGCGCGGGTCTACAACCACTGCCACTGCGTCTTGACCAGCACCGTAAACAACGGCAGGAATCTTGCCCGAGACACGGACGCGGCGAGCGGCATTCTTGTTGAATTTGCCCTCGCGCGGAGTTGCGACGACGGCTGGGATGATGGAGGAGGCTGCCATGGGTGAGAGTTCCTTTCGGGCACGGAGTTGAGCTCCGCTCCCTTTTGCTGCAAGTTGCCTAGGTGAACAGCGTACTGACGCTGGTCTCCATATGAATGCTCTCGATGGCGCGGCCAAGCAGGCCGGCGATCGAAAGCACTTTGATCTTGGGCACCGCCCGCGCTTCGTCGCGCAGGGGGATTGTATTGGTCACGATCAACTGTTCCAATCGTGAAGACGCGATACGCTCCACTGCCGGACCCGAAAGCACCGGATGCGAGGCGCACGCATAGACCTTTTCCGCACCCTGGGCCAGCAGCGCGTCAACGGTCTTTACCAGTGTACCCGCAGTATCGATAATATCGTCGAGAATTAAGCAGGTCCGGCCGCGCACGTCGCCGATCACGTTCATCACTTCGGTCACATTGATGTCCGTCCGGCGCTTGTCGACGATGGCGAGTGGCACGTCGAGCTTCTTGGCGAAGAAGCGCGCCCGTTCCACGCCGCCCGCGTCGGGAGAGACGACGGTCAGATTCGCGAGCTTCAGATCGCGAAAGTAGCTGACCAGCACGGGGCTGGCGAAGAGGTGGTCGACAGGAATATTGAAGAAGCCTTGGATCTGCGCTGCGTGGAGGTCGACCAGCAGGGCGCGATTCGCACCAGCCGTGGTCAGCAGGTCGGCAACCAGCTTTGAGGTGATGGCGACGCGAGGACGATCTTTGCGGTCCTGGCGGGCGTACCCGTAGTACGGGATGACGACCGTGATGCGTCCGGCGGAGGCACGTTTCAGGGCGTCCATCATCACCAGAAGTTCTACCAAGTGCTGATCGACCGGGAAGCAGGTGGGCTGCACAAGAAAAACATCCGCACCGCGAACGTTTTCAAGAAGCTGGAAGTGGATTTCACCGTCGGAGAATCGCTGGAGGCGGGTTTCCCCGAGCGGCACACCCACAAACTTGCAGATCTCCTCCGAAAGCGCGGGGTTTGCCGAGCCTGAAAAGATCTTGAAGCCTTTTCCGTCGCCGGGCCGTGCGGAGCGTTTTCTCTCGGCTGCGACCCGGGCATTGCCCGAAGGGAGTGCGGAGGCAGATGAGTCGCTTTCGACCGCCTCGCGCATGTTGTTGCTGATGAAACTAGGGGAAAGAACGGCAGTCGTGTCTTGTTGGCTCACGTGAAACCCTCCAGGCTGGTTGACCTCGGGTGCTTCTGCTGCTTGTCTGTTGCCGCGGCCGGGTTCTGCCGCGATACTTCTCTTCAAAAGTAAGGACGTGCTCTTTCTGACTTCTGCTGCTTCGGCGATGTTCTCGCCTGTGCCAGCCAGATTCAACTTCTGCGGCAGGTTGCGCCACAAAGATCCTAGGTTTCTCGTCCGCATGGGTACGGTGGTCGACGAGTTTGGTTGGGCGACTAGGATTCGAACCTAGACAAAGAGCTTCAAAGGCTCTGGACCTACCGTTAGTCGATCGCCCAGCAACTTGCCCGGGCGTGAGCCCAGAACAAACTACCCTGCGAACATTGTGCGCCAGTATTCGTCATGAGGCAAGGTTGCCGTAAGCAATGCCTTGACTCCAGAGGACTGAACGCGTTGTTGAGCGGCCTTGGCTGCTTCCATGGACCGGTAAAGTCCGAAGAGCGCCGAACCGGAGCCGGAGAGCGCTGCATAAGCGGCGCTTCCCGTCGTGCCACTTCCTGTAAGAAGATCCTTGATTTCACGCAAGGCAGGATACTGAGGGAAGACGACTCGTTCGAAATCGTTTAGGAAATCGAAACGATCCCAAGGAGACGGTGCACTCTGTTCAGGCACGATGTCCGCACCCACACCACTCAATCCTTCGAGGGTAGCGTGGCATTCGCTGGATGTCAAGTTCCTTGCCGCAAGCGCATCCCAGTCGCGGAAGGCTTGCGGCGTGGAGACCCCGATTGTTGGTGTCGCGACGACACACGGCATCGGCGGCAGGTCGAGGACACGCCTGACCTGTTCCCCGCGGCCTGCGCCCAACACCGCACCGCCCAGGAGGAAGAGAGGGACATCGGAACCAACCTCCGCGGCGAGCAGAAGGCGTTCGGCATCAGGAAGCGCGACCCCAAGCTCCCGCTCCAGGCCATGCAGAGCCGCGGCGGCATTCGCGCTCCCTGCGCCCAGACCCCCTTGCACAGGCAGGCGCTTCTGGATGTCGATCGATACCTCAGCAGCGATCCCAAGCCGCTCCAAACAGCGTGCGACCATCTTCCACGCTGTATTGCGGGCGTCGCGGGGAACAAAGGGATGGTTCGTGGTCAGGGTGAGGATGGTAGCGTCCGCGCGGCGAGCGGTGACGGTCACAACGTCGTGAAGCGCAAGTGTCTGATAGAGCGTCGTCAGCCCGTGAAAGCCGTCTGGACGAGTCGGCCCGATAGCCAGACCAAAATTGACCTTTGAGAAGGAGCGCAGGCGGGTCGACATCTTCCTCGATTGTAAGCGGCATCTCGGCCGGGCTCCTTTGCAGTTTCGTCCATCGGGTCTATCCTCGAGCCACTGCCTTTCGGTTGGGATCTCCATGCCTCTGCTTGTCCGTACATCCGCTCTTCTCTCGTTCCTGAGTGTCAGTGTCAGCATGGTGACCGCACAGCAACCCGGCCTCGCTCCGACCCGCGCCGCACACGCCATGGTCGTCTCCATCCACCATGACGCGTCGGACGCGGGCGTAGCCATCCTGAAGCAGGGCGGCAACGCGGTGGACGCGGCGGTTGCCGTCGGGTTTGCGCTGGCGGTGGTGTATCCGGCTGCGGGCAATCTCGGCGGCGGCGGCTTTATGCTGATCCGCTCGCACGACGGCGAGGCGCATTTCCTTGATTATCGGGAGAAGGCTCCCGCCGGAGCTTCGCGCGATATGTATCTGGACGCGCAGGGCAACGTCGTGCCAGGGCGGTCGCTGGTGGGTTACCTAGCAAGTGGGGTGCCGGGGTCTGTGGCGGGTCTGGCCTATGCCCAGAAGCACTACGGCAAGCTGACGCTCGTGCAGGACATGGCCCCCGCGATCCGGTTGGCAACCGACGGGTATGTATTGAGCGCGGAAGAGGCGCACGCCCTCCAAACTAAAAACCTCACCCGCTTTCCGGTATCGGCGACGATCTTCCAACGGGACGGAAACTTCTACAAGGACGGCGAGACCTTCAAGCAGCCGCTGCTGGCCGCGACGCTGACCGCTATCGCCAAGGACCCGGCGACCTTCTACAAAGGTGCAATGGCAAAGGAGATCGCCGCGTTTGAGAAGGAGGGCGGCGGGCTGATCACCGAGGCCGACCTCGCAGCGTATGAGGTGAAGGAGCGAGCACCGATCACCGGCAGCTACCACGGCTACGACCTCCTCACCGCGCCGCCGCCATCTTCCGGGGGCATCGTGCTGATCGAAATCCTGAACATCCTTTCGACCTACGATCTGCCGAAGCTGGGTTCGGACCGGTCCGCCGCGCAGGTCCACATCATCACGGAAGCCTTCCGCCGGGCGTACATGGATCGAGGCGATTACCTTGGCGACCCCGATTTCAACACGCTGCCGCTCAAGCAGATGGCGGATATGAAGTATGCGGCGGCCTGGCGGGCGTCCATCGATCCGGCCAAACCTACGGCATCGAAAGACCTGCAGCGTCCAATGGGCTTCATGCCGCCTCCACCGGTCGCTGTCGCGGCGGTGAAAGAGCCAACCGAGACGACCCACTTCTCCGTCGTCGATAAAGACGGCAACGCGGTCTCTAGCACCTACACGCTGAACGGCGGCTTCGGCTCCGGGGTGACAGTGGCTGGGCTGGGCTTCCTGATGAACAACGAGATGGACGATTTCACCTCGAAGCTTGGCGTGCCCAACACCTACGGTCTGATCCAGAGCCCGGCCAATGCCATCGCGCCGGGCAAGCGGCCGCTGTCCGCGATGACGCCGACCATCCTCACTAAAGGAGGCAAGCTGGCGTTTGTGATGGGCACGCCAGGCGGTTCGACCATCATCACGACGGTGGCAAACGACATCCTGAGCACGGTCGACAACGGCATGGACATCCAGGCCGCCGCCGACGCCCCGCGCTTCCATCATCAGTATTTGCCCGACCGGCTCGACCTTGAGAAGAAGTTCTCCGTGCAAGTGGCAGAGCAACTAAGGGCCATGGGATACGTGGTCAATCGACTTGCCGTAGCCGACGAAAAGAGCCCTGGGGTTTGGGGCGACAGCGAACTGATCGCCGTCGATCCGGAGACGGGAGAGCTGCTGGGCGGCCACGACTCCCGGCGCACCTATGGTAAGGCGGCTGGCTACTAAGGCCATCATTGGGTTCACTTGTGACTGCATCCGAGAAGCTGTACTTAGGTCGCGGAGGAAGGTTGCCGCGACGTAGAAGCTGTCAGGAGCAGAGTCAGCGGCCGTTCTACAAACCTGTAAAGCAGCAAGGCGCATCCTGTCGAAAGAAGCAATGCCAGAAGGACAAAGGTGCTTTCATGCGTTGGAACGCGATGAGCATGGACACACACGGCCATCAAAAACGCGATGATCAGCTGATGAATGAGGTACAAGCTGTAGGAAGCGTCGCCGACCCTCAGGAGGAAGCGCGGGACCTTTCCGTTTGCGACGGGCTCAAGGAATACGGCAGAACCCACAATCAGGAGAGCGGGTAGGCCCCAGAGTAGAGGTCTCAGCGACCCACTGAAGTCGCCCCCGCTTAGCAGGCAGAGAAATCCAAACACCAGAACGGGTATGCAGATCTTTGCACTTAGGCGCACGCCGTATTGCCAAGCGCGCGCAAGGCAAAAACCTGCAAGAAACTCCAACAAGAGTGGATTGAAGAAGACAGTGACCGCGGGCCATGTGTCACGGCGGAACAGGCCTGCGACGCTTAGCACAACCATGATCGGAGCAAGGCAGCGAAGAGGCTCCACCTTGAGTAGCAAGACCAGGGCAAGCAGAAGATAGAAGAACATCTCGTAATACAACGTCCAGCCTACGGGCAGGATTGGGTTAATGGCGGCAGACCCTAAAGGAGGACGCCAAGGCAGGAAGAGGAGGGAACAGGCCACGTAGGTGAGGGAGAAGCCGCCCGTCTTACTGGGCACTCGATCGACCACAATCTTCGCGACGGTCAAGAGCGTGGCGAGCCAATACATCGGCATGATCCGGACGGCGCGGCGAACCATAAACGTCCCGGCACTCGGACGGTTTCGCAACTTCGCTGCGGAGATAGCCATCACAAAGCCGCTGATGACAAAGAAGATGTCTACACCTGAAGCGAGACGAACCCATTCTGAGTTGAAGGGAACTCCTCTCGCCTTACTTACCCAAGTCTGTGCTGCGTGGTGCAGAAGAACCATACCGGCAGCGACACCGCGCAGTGCCTGAACCATGCTGAAGGCCGTCTTCGGCTCGCCAGCGGGATGAACGCGCAGGACGGGGTTCTCATTCACCATGGATGAAAGTTCAAGACGTATTTACCGCCTTCCGATAGCTTTATCGATCGCGGTTTGCGCCAGCGGACCCATGATCTCGTAGCCGGCTGCCGTAGGGTGAACGCCGTCGGAGCTGAGGCCGGGCTTCATGCCGCCGTGCTCGTCCGCCATGGCGGTGTAGTAGTCGAGGTAGGTAAGGCCGTGGGTGACACAGTAGCCCGCGAGCCAGTTGTTGAGCGACTGGATCTTGAGCGCGGGTTGCAGTCCCGGCTTCCAGGGGTAGTCGGCGACGGGAAGGATGGAGGCAATAATGACGCGAATCCCATTGGCTTTGGCGAGGTCGGCCATGGACTTGAAGTTGTTCTGAATCATCTCCGGGGTGGATGGGCCGGTATTGCCTGCAATATCGTTCGTTCCGGCAAGGACGACGACGGCGGCTGGGTGCAGGTCGACCACGTCCTGGCGGAAGCGTACAAGCATCTGCGGCGTGGTCTGGCCGCTGATCCCGCGATTCACATAGGGCCTGCCGGGAAAGAAGCTGCCGAGGCTCCGTCCCCAGGCATCCGTAATCGAGTCGCCGTAAAAGACGACGCGCCCGGAGGCATCTTTGGGCAGGCTGGCGTTGTCTGCGGTGTAGCGGCCAAGTTGCGCCCAGTCGGCGAGCTGCGCCTGCATTCGCGAGATCTCAGCCGCGCTTTGTGCCACGCAGATTGCGGCTGGCGCAAGAGCCACCAGCGCCAACACCTTCCACAGCTTCATTGCCGTCCTCCCGGTCCGTTCTCAGTGTAGAGGATCGATCCATTTGCGTACGTGGACCTTTAGAGATCGAGAAAAGGCGGCTCTCCTGTACCGTAAGAGGATGAGGCCTGGACTCTCGACGCACGTCTTTCTCCAGCAGCGGCTGAACACGGGGCTGCTTGACGCGATGCGCGACGGCGGTGCCCGGGCGATCGAGGTCTGCGCCGCGCGGCACCACTTCGACTACGTGGATCGCCAGGTGGTGCGCGAGATCGCCGCATGGTTCTGCGCGAACGATGTGGGGGCGACGCTGCATCAGCCCTTATATACGGACGCGCAGTGGTCGCGGCACGTGGCACCCACCATCAACCTGATCGATGTGGAGAAGAGCCGCCGCATCGACGCTATGGACGAGGTGAAGCGCGCCATAGAAGCGGCTGAGCAGATACCGTTCACAGCGGTCGTGCTGCACCTGGGTCGAAAGGATGACGCATGGAGCCCAAGGTCGCTGGAGCACTCGCTGACCGCCATCGAGCACCTGAAGGCGTTTGCAAGTCCTCTGGGGATGAAGGTGCTGCTTGAAAATCTGCAGAACGACGTGACGACGCCCGAGCATCTGATGGAGATTGTCAAGGTCGGCCACTTCGAGACCGTCGGCTTCTGCCTGGATGTAGGACATGCTCACCTGGCTGCGCCGGAGAAGAACGCGGGGGTCGACAGCGCGTTCGAGGTGCTTGGCGCACGTGTGGTCGAGGTTCATCTGCATGACAACCACGGTCACAAGGACGAACACCTGTGGCCAGGGCAGGGCACTCTTGAGTGGAGCAACGTCATGCGGCAGGTAAACGCGCTGGGTAAGGACGTCCCGACGGTGATCGAGACAGCGCACGAAGCAAACGAAAGCGCGGCAACGGTTGCACGCAAACTCGCGCACTTCCTCTCCGAGCAGGAGCGCCAGGCGGACGCCCTGCTCGGAGAGGCGAACAGCTAGAGGGCGCTAGCCGACATGGTCGCGCAGGAAGCCATTCTGGAACTTGCCCTTTGGATCGTACTCGGCGGCGAGCGCGCGAAAGTCGCTCATACGAGGGTAGAGGGGGGCAACTGCTTTCGCTTCCATGGTGAAGACCTTTGCCCAGTGCGGCCGCGCTCTGAACGGCGCGAGCTTGCTCTCGATCTGCGGCACGATCGCGAGGACCGCCTCGGTCTCGGGCTTCCAGGTGAAGTGAATGGCAAGCGAGGGCTGCTTATAAGCCATGCTCATCCAAAGGTCGTCGGCGGCGATGGCGCGGAGTTCCGTAATAAAGAGGTGCGGAGTGATCGTGTCGCGCAGGGTCTCGACGGCGCGGACGGCCTCATAGCCCCGGTTGAATGGGACAAAGAACTCGGTCTGGATCTCCTGTCCGCTGGAAGGCGTGAAGTTGAGCTTGAAGTGGGGTAGCCGTTCGTGCCAGGGCCCCACGGTATTGAGCTGGTCGGTGCAAGCCTCCGCGGGGTGGTCGAGGATAGGATGGAGCTTCCTGGTGGCGAGCTTCGCTCCGTAGAACGTCGCTGGCAGGGCGGCCGCTCCACCCTGGTCGACACGGCGCTTGATCCAAAGCTCGCCAGCCATGCCCTTCTGCCAATCTGTAAACAGGGAGACGCTGTAGCCCGCGCTCATAATGTCGGCGAGATGATGTTCAAGCTCGCTGAAGGGAACGTCCTGGTAGACGGTCTGCGTCATCTGAAAGCTGGGCTCTACGGCCAGCGTAAGATGGGTGACGACGCCAAGCGCGCCCATGCCAACGACCGCCCCGGCAAAACGGTCCCCGTCCTTTTCACGCGATAAGGTATGGACCTGTCCATCCGCGGCGACAAACTCGATCGCCGTTACGGAGGTGGCAAGATTGCCGTTGCCCAAACCGGAACCGTGTGTGGCCGTCGCTACGGACCCGCCGACCGAGATATGCGGTAAGGAGGCCATGTTATGGAGCGCCAAACCTTTCGCCTCCAGCTGCGTGGCCAGATCACCGTAGCGGATACCCGCGCCAACGGTGACGGTCTTCCCGCCTGGATCGAAGCGAACGTCGTTCAGCTTGCCGGTTGAGATCTGCGCCGAGGTTGAGTCTGCGATGCCGTTGAACGAGTGGCGGGTACCGAGTGCGCGTACACTCGCCAGGCCCCGCACAGCGTCTTGTGCTTCAGCAGTGGTCGTGGGCTGGAGGACCTTGTCCGTCGAGTAGTGGTAGTTGCCCGACCAGTTCACTCTGGGAACAGTGGTCGCCGCGTGCGCGGTGTGTGTTGCAAAGCCATCCATGGCCAGTGTGGCGGCCAGTGCCGCTGATCCCTTGAAAAACTCTCGCTTGTCCACGCCTTCTCCCTCGATTCCGTGCTGGGGAGGATTGTAGGCCAACGTAGTACAGCATGGAAAGTGGCTTTGCGTTCACGCGTAAAATCAAGCAGATGACTTTAGAGAACCTTGCCACGATCGCCTCGCTCGCCGCCCATGAAGGCCAGACCGTCACCTTGCGCGGCTGGCTGTATAACCTCCGCGCGTCAGGCAAGCTGCTCTTTCCCATCTTTCGCGACGGCACGGGAACGATCCAGGGTATTGTGCCGAAGGCGGCGGTACCGGAGGTCATCTTCGAGACGCTGAGAAACCTGACGCTGGAGTCGAGCGTTGTGGTCAGGGGCAAGGTGCGGGCCGACAGCCGGGCACCTTCCGGATTCGAGCTGGATGTCGAAGATGTTCAAGTGGTGGAGCGCGTCGCAGACGCCACGCCGTTCCCGATCACGCTCAAGGAGCATGGCGTCGACTTCCTGATGGAGCATCGCCACCTGTGGCTACGGACGCCCCGTCAGTCGGCCATCCTGCGGGTGCGCGCGACGATCATGCGGGCGGCGGCCGAGTACTTCGACACCAGCGGCTTCATCCGCACAGACCCGCCCATCTTGACGCCGAACGCCTGCGAGGGGACGAGCGAGTTGTTCGAGATGGACTACTTCGGCGACGACAAGGCGTACCTGACGCAGTCTGGCCAACTGTATATAGAGGCGACCGCGCTGGCACTGGGCAAGGTCTACAGTTTTGGCCCGACGTTCCGGGCGGAGAAGTCGAAGACGCGGCGGCATCTGACGGAGTTCTGGATGGTGGAGCCGGAGGTGGCGTTTCTGGAACTCGACGGGTTGCTGGAGCTGGCGGAGAATTATCTCTCGCACATCGTGGCGCGGGTGCTGGAGAGCCATCGCGGCGACCTGAAGGTCATCGGGCGCGACGCGACGAAGCTCGAAACGATCCAGGCGCCCTTTCCACGCATCAGCTATGACGAGGCTCACGTCATGCTCGCCGACGCCTTCGCCAAGGGATTGATCGAGAACGAGCATAAGGACGGCGACGACTTCGGCTCGCCGGATGAGACCTACATCTCGTCGCAGTTCGACCGGCCGGTGATGATCCACCGCTACCCGTGGGCGATCAAGGCCTTTTATATGCAGCCCGACCCGGTCAATCCCGCCCGCGCCCTCTGCGTGGACGTGCTCGCGCCCGAGGGCTATGGCGAAATCATCGGCGGGTCGCAGCGCGTCGACTCCTACGATCTTTTGAAATCGCGCATCGAAGAGCATGGCCTGCCGCTTGCCGCGTTCGAATGGTACCTCGACCTGCGACGCTACGGGAGCGTGCCGCATTCGGGCTTCGGCATGGGCATCGAGCGGGTGGTGGCGTGGATATGCGGGCTGGACCACGTGCGCGAGACGATTCCGTTCGCGCGCACGCTCAATCGAATTTATCCGTGAGCTTAACGAATGCCGGTCTTCATCGCGAATGTGGAAATCATTTACAAGAGGAATGACAGACTGGTGCAGGAGACTCATTTGTCGGCAATCACACAACTAGCACTACGCCTTGACGCACACTGGCCAAATATTGTTTCCGCTTCTTGCAACGCGAAAAGCAAATTGATTGCCTTTGCGGAGGCGGTCAGTGATATAACTGCCTCTGACGCCAGCGTAGTGGTTTTTGGCTCTCTCGCTCGGTTTGAGCTTACTTCAGGTAGCGATATTGACTGGACTCTCCTGCTCGATGGACCATCCGATCCGAGGCACTATCAAGTTTCGCTTAGAATCGCCAACGCTGTTAAGGGTCTGAGTAACAAAGACGTTGGACGTGAGGGGACCTTTGGAAGCTTGGTGAGTAGCCATGATTTAGTGAACTATATCGGCGGCGAAGGTGACACTAACTCAAACACAACGCGACGCAATTTACTTCTTCTTGAATCTCGAAGCATAGGAAACGATGAAGCATATAACCGCGTAAAGAAGAATCTTCTGCAGCGTTACCTAAGCGAAGATTCCGGTTTGTGGCGTACTGAGGTCAAAAACAAGCTTCCGCACTTCTTACTAAACGGCATGGCGCGTTACTGGCGCACTATGACAGTTGACTACGCCTATAAAGAACGAACTCGCGGGGGCTCTGGCATACCTCTACGAAATATTAAACTTGGCCTGTCAAGAAAGCTGATCTATGCTGCAGGCCTTCTTGCCTGCTATACATGTCACCTGGATTTCATCGACGATGCAGCTCGTGAGCAATTCTATTCACATAAAAACACTCCCGGCCTAGTTGCAAAATTGCATGAAACGCTTCAAATGCCCCCACTGGATATTATTGCTTCAGTTCTTAGCAAATTTACAGAGCACGTTGTTGCAACCAAGTTATTGTTTGACACTTACGATGAGTTTCTCGGCATGCTTTTAGATGAAACTGTCAGGGAACAGCTTGAATCGCTTCATTCTGATGATTGCTCTGGTAATAAGTATTACCAAGACGCAAAAGAGCTTAAGAGGAATTTTCAACAGGCGCTCAGTCGGATCTTCTTGGAGAAGTCCTCAATTCTGGGCGAGTTTACAATAAGGTACGGAGTCTTTTAGTGAGAGAAATAGGTTATTCCACTGGCGCGATCGCTCTTGGGGATTTTCAGGAGGCTCTTGCCAACATGAGCTCGCATTCAATCCGTGCCGTAGAATTGTCTGCGCTTCGCGTAAACGAAATTCGCCCGCTTGTCGACGCGCTTCCGAATCTAGATCTCTCTCGATTTAGTTATGTTTCGCTTCACGTTCCGAGTTCGTTTTTGGCGCAAGAGGAAGCTGAGTTGGTTGAACTTTTGCATACAGCTCCGCAACAACTAACACTGGTTGTTCATCCAGATACCATATCCGATTATGCATTATGGCGTACGCTTTCAAATCGAGTGGCCTTGGAAAATATGGACAGACGGAAGAAATGTGGAAGGACAGCCAAAGAGCTCGGCCAATGCTTTAACCAGCTGCCCGATGCGCGACTATGCTTTGACGTTGGGCATGCCAGACAGTTTGATCCTTCTATGGCTGAGGCATATTTGATTCTTACTGCTTTCGCGGATCGCTTGGTTCAAATCCATGTTAGTGAAGTTGATTCCCAAAGTAGACACGCTGTTATCACGTATGGTGCGGAATTAGCTTTTAAAGAAATATCCCATCTAATTCCTAAGAACATTCCTCTGATTCTTGAAAGTCGTGTTTCAGCGTGCAATATGGAGCATGAACTGGCGAAAGTAATCGAGTTGTTTTCATATGACCAATTTCCCGCATCAATCCAGAGTCCTGCAGTCTTCGTACAATAGAGGTATTGTGACACTCGACTTTTTAGGCGGCTTGGAACGGACGGGGATGTGCGGCGATCTGCGCGTGGAGGATGCGGGCGGGACCGTCGTGCTGATGGGCTGGGTGAACCGGCGGCGGGACCACGGCAACCTGATCTTTCTCGACGTGCGCGACCGTAGCGGGATTACGCAGGTAGTGCTCGACAAGGAGCAGTCGCCCGAAGCCCACGCCAAGGCCGAGGCGGCGCGGCCGGAGTATGTTGTCGCCGTGACGGGAACGGTGCGGCTGCGCGCGGCGGGGCTCGAAAACCCAAAGATGGCAACCGGCGGCATCGAGGTGGTGGCGCGAGAGCTGCTGCTGCTGAACGACGCGAAGACGCCGCCCTTCTCTCCCGCCGAGGACGCCATCGCCAACGAAGAGGTGCGGCTGAAGTATCGTTACCTCGACCTGCGCCGGGTGGAGATGCAGAAGAACTTCGCGCTGCGGAGCCGCGTGGCGATGGCCATCCGCAACTACCTGGTGGACGCGGGCTTTCTGGAGATCGAGACGCCGTTCATGACGCGGTCGACTCCTGAAGGAGCAAGAGATTACCTCGTGCCGAGCCGGGTGCATGGCGGCCAGTTCTATGCGCTGCCGCAGTCGCCGCAGATCTTCAAGCAGATCCTGATGATCTCGGGCTTCGACAAATACTTTCAGATCGCCCGCTGCTTCCGCGATGAGGACTTGCGCGCGGACCGCCAGCCGGAGTTCACGCAGATCGATCTGGAGATGACTTTTCCCAGCCAGAAGCGGGTGTTTCGGACGGTGGAAGGCTTCCTGACAGCCGCCTTCGCAACGGCGGGCATCTCGCTCTCCGCGCCCTTTGTGCACATGACCTATGACGAGGCCATCCGTAGATACGGGATCGACAAGCCGGATATGCGGCTGCCGGCGATGGTGGATTTGTCGAGTAAGTTCGAGTTAGAGAATCTGCGCGGGCGTCTGAAGATCGAGCAAGACTTGCCAATCATCGGTTTTGTCATCCCAAAAGCCGGAGAACTAAGTGGCACTGCTCGTAAAGCGTTGCTGCAAGAGGTGAGGGCCGGCTTCGGCAATTGCGGTTTGGACCTTCTCGACGTTGGACGACTGAAGACGAATGCGGAGTTCACTCCGCTTGCCCTGGTTATAGAGGCTGCGCTCGGAGTCTCGTCTACGGGAGAAGGCGAGGCACCTGCGCTCCAGATCGTCGTCACGCCGAAGCTCGGCACGCCCACGATGTGGAACTACGACCCGCAGTGGATTTACAAACGGGTCGGCGCGCTCCGCCTTGAGCTGGCCAAAAAGTTCGCAGACAAGCACAAGCTCTTCGAGCAGACCGGCACCGCCGCCGACTACAAGTTCCTCTGGGTCACCGACTTCCCCATGTACGAGTGGGACGAGGAGGCCAGGGTCTGGAACGCGGCGCACCATCCCTTCACCTCGCCGCACGAGGAAGACATCAAGGCCGGTCGGCTGGCCACAGACAAGGGTGCGGTGCGGGCTCTGGCTTACGACATCGTCCTCAACGGCACCGAGCTTGGGTCGGGTTCGATCCGTATCCATCGCAAGGACGTGCAGGCGGAGATTTTCCGTTCGCTTGGCATGAGCGACGAAGAGGCGCAGGCGCGCTTTGGCTTCTTCCTCGATGCGCTCGAGTACGGCACGCCACCTCACGGTGGAATTGCGCTCGGCCTTGATCGCATCGTGATGATCCTTGCGGGAGCGACGAGCCTGCGCGAGGTGATTGCCTTCCCGAAGACGGCCAAGGCCATCGATTTGATGGTGGACGCGCCTTCGACCGTGAGCGAACAGCAGCTGCGCGAACTTAGCCTCAGAACCGTTGTGCGTAGCTAATCTGGAGTTTGGCGATCGCTGGTAGACTTACGTAACTGTTTGGGTAGCTATCAGTTCCCACGCCGGAGATGCCATGTTTGTCCGCAGGATTACTACGGTCGTTTCAGGCCTTGCCCTCATCGTTTCAGCGGCCGCGCAGAGTAAGCAACTCACCGCTGCGGACTATGCTCACGCCGAGCAGTTTCTGTCTTACAACGTGAACCCGCTTGTCTTCCATACAGTCAATGCAGTGGTTTGGCTGGCGGCGGATCGTCTCTGGTTCCGCGATGCCGGACCCGAGGGCGTGACCTACACTGTAGTCGATCCGGCGAAGCGTACGCAGGCTGCGGCGTTCGACCACGTCAGGCTGGCGGCGGCTCTTACAGCGTCGGCCAAACTCCCGCAACCACTCGACGGAAAACACCTTGCGCTCGGTGAGTGGAGCTATGGTGTCATCCCGCAGTTGCTGAATGTGACGCTTCGCGGCAAACAGTTCCATTGCGATCTGAGAGGCCTGGGAAGCTGCTCGGCTATCGGCAATGCGTCTCCCGCAGATACTGCTCGCCACGCAGCCTCGGATGTTTCGCCCGACGGCAAAAACGCTGCTTTCATTCGCGACTGGAACCTGTGGGTGCGCGACGTGGCCACCGGCAAAGAGACGCAGCTCACCACCGACGGAGTAAAAGACTACGGCTATGCCACCGACAATGCCGGGTGGACGCAGAGCGACAACCCTATTTTGGTCTGGTCGCCGGACTCGAAGAAGATCGCCACCTTTCAGCAGGACCAGCGCAAGACGGGCGAGATGTACCTCGTCAGCACGAGTAACAGCCATCCGACGCTCAAGGCCTGGAAGTACCCTCTGGTGGGCGATAAGGACGTGACGATGATCGAGCGCGTCATCC
This sequence comes from Acidobacteriaceae bacterium, assembly GCA_965215415.1. Classification (GTDB taxonomy): domain Bacteria; phylum Acidobacteriota; class Terriglobia; order Terriglobales; family Acidobacteriaceae; genus Edaphobacter. Next base: position 878,653 of record CBDCDQ010000009.1, read on the forward strand.
TCGATCTTGACGGCTCGAAAACAATCCGGCTGAAGATGCCGCCGGACCAGCACCGGTCCACCCTGTGCGATGACGTGAGCTGCCGCGGCGGCTCGGGCTGGGACGATGTGCAGTGGAGCGAGGACGGCAAGCATCTGGCGTTCGTCTCCACCTCGCGCGACCACAAACAGGAGTGGATGCGCGTGGCGGACGCCGTAACCGGTGAAGTCCGCGACGTAATGGGCGAAACCGTCGCAAAGTTCTTCGAGAGCGGCAACGACAAGGTGAACTGGCGCTATCTGCCGCAGTCGAACGAGCTGCTCTGGTTCTCCGAGCGCGACAACTGGGGCCAGCTTTATCTGTACGACCTGACGGGCGGTAAGCTGAAGAACCAGATCACGCATGGCGAAGGCAATGTGACGCAGGTGCTTCACGTTGACCAGAAGGCGCGCAGGATCTACTTCCGTGCCGTCGGCAAAGAGACGGGGCGCAACCCGTACTACCAGCATTTCTATAGCATCCGCTTCGACGGTTCGGGCATCAAGCTGCTGACGCCCGAGGACGCGGATCATGTCGTTACATCCTCTCCCGACGGCAAGTACTTCGTCGACGTTTACTCCACCGAGACGCAGCCGCAGACGACCGTGGTGCGGAAGATGTCAGGCAAGATGGCCATACCGGTAGCCAAGCAGAACATCGCGAAGCTGGTCGCTGCAGGATGGGTGCCACCGGTGCCGGTCGTTGTCAAAGCGCGCGACGGGAAGACCGATCTCTACGGACGGATGTTCAAGCCCACAAACTTCAGCGCGGCGGCGAAGTACCCGATCGTCAACTACGTCTACCCCGGCCCGCAGACTGGATCGTGCGGTCCGCGCAGCTTTGCGGCGGCGCATGGCGACCACCAGGCGCTGGCGGAGCTGGGCTTTGTTGTTGTCTGCATCGACGGCATGGGCACTCCGTTTCGCTCGAAGAGCTTTCACGAGGCCTACTACGCTGATCTTGGCGACAACACGATTCCCGACCAGGTGTCGGGGATGAAGGATCTTGCGGCGAAGTATCCCTTCATCGACATAGACCGGGTTGGTATCTACGGCCACTCGGGCGGCGGAAATGCTACGGCGGCGGCGATGTTCCATTATCCAGACTTCTTCAAGGTCGGCGTCTCGGAGAGTGGCAACCACGATAACCGCGAGTACGAGGACGATTGGGCAGAGAAGTGGGCCGGTCTGCTGGTCAAAAACGCCGACGGCACCAGCAACTACGACAGTCAGGCCAATCAGGCCACGGCGAAGAACTTGAAGGGCCATTTGCTGCTGGCGCACGGAACATTCGACGACAACGTACCGCCGAACAACACGCTGCTGGTTGTCGACGCGTTGATCAAGGCTAACAAGGACTTTGACTTGTTGATGATTCCCAACGCCGCGCATGGATATGGCGACGCGACGCCTTACATGACGCGCCGACGCTGGGACTACTTCGTACGCTACCTGCAAGGCAACACCCCACCTTTGGAGTACCAGATGAAGCAGCCCGCGCCGGCAAACTGACCGGTTACGGCACTACTTTGCCGTCGGCTGCGGTGGCGGGTGCTGAGTGGTGGCCGATGTCCGGCGCGCTGGCAAACTGCCATCCGTTGCTCGTGTTGGAGAGCGTGGCCTGTGCCGCCTGCGGTGTGCTGAGGTCGGTCTGAAGTTGCGCAAATGCTGTCTGCGTCTCGGCCGCGGTAGCCCAGCCGGGGGCGTCCGCAAAGGTGTAGTGGTAGTTGACGACCGTGGTCGCGCCGGGCTGGTCGTTGGTGGGTGTGCTCGCGTCGATCGCGCTCACCTTGCGATGGCCGTAGCAAAAGTTGCCGAAGCCGGGCTGAGAGGCGTCCGCCGTCCACGCGGAACGGCCCTTGTCCGACAGATCGTAGTTGCTGGCCTGCTCTGTGAGCACAAGGAGCTTCTTCTTCTCGGTGGAAGTCCGCGTCAGCAGGCCCTGGTCGACCAGCGCGTCGTAGGGCCGCGTTTTGGCCGCGTCGGAGGTCGCCACCTGGAGCGGGAACTTGATCTCGCTCTCCCAAAGACAGGCGGGGTGCGCCGCGTAGTAGGTGTCGATCGCACCTTTGAAGTTTGCCCTGTTGTCAGACTTCTTGCTGCACCCGGCGGGCAACATCAGGCTCATGACGCAGAACGCTGTGGCGCGAAACGGAGCGGAAGGAAGCATAGACGTTTTACCTCTCTGGCGTGTGTGATGCGTCCTTTTGCCGACGCAGCCACACAGTGCGGTATACTCAGTATTCGTAGCGATACGACCAGTTCAGCATCAGGAGCACCGTTATGCCCAAGCGCACCTTCCAGCCCAACCGCCGCCATCGCGCCAAGACGCACGGCTTTCTCACCCGCATGAAGACCAAGGCCGGGGCCGCCGTCCTCAACCGCCGCCGCGCCAAGGGCCGCCACAAGATCGCCGTGTCCGCCGGCTTCCGCGACTAGTCCCAAGCTCCGCTCTCCCTCGAACTCGCGTGCGCCGCTCTCAGCGAGCTTTGGTCGCCACGAGTGTAGGGCCAGTCAACGATCAGTACATCAAGGTAGCCAAATTGCAGGGCGTGTTCCCTTGGCTCAGCCATGCGAACAAGGGTGAAGTACTCCTTGTACTGCGCGGCAGGCTGTGCGTGGGGCGTTCCGAGGCCGACGGTGGACCGGTCGAGGTTGCGCCGAGCGACTTCTTCGTTTTCCCGTGCGGCGTCCGGCAGAACACATCGGCTGCCGAAGAGACATGGATCGCGCTCATCGAGACCGTGACGACATTGCATACAGGTTGGGAAGGGACGCCGATGGCGCGGTCGATCGCCGAGCAGCTTCGTTAGATCCATCACTTCCCGATACAGAACCGCCCAAAGATCAGCTTGAGCACATCGTCCGCCGTCGTGGCTCCTGTCAAATCATCAAGCGCCCGCAACGCGCTGTACAGGTCGAGCAGCAGCATCTCGTGGGGGACACACTGTGTGACGGCTGCCGCCGCAGACCGGAGACCGGTGAGCGAGTCGGCGATGGCTTGTTGTTGGCGCAGGTTGGTGACCATCTCGCTTTCCGCCGTTCCGCTTCCAAGTATCTCCAGGATGGCGGTGCGCAGTTCAGGAACTCCCTCGCCGCTGACTGCAGCTGTCCAGACCGTCCGTGTCTCCTCCGGCTCACCCGTCCTTTGTAGAACCAGATCAGACTTGTTCATGGCGACGATCAGCGGCCTTCCCGCACATCGTTCAAGGATAGCTCGATCTTCGCGGTCGATTCCTGTGGCCGCATCGACGACCAGCACGATCATTGTGGCTTCGGCCATGGCTTCCCGGGAGCGGGCGATGCCGAGGCGCTCCGCATGGTCTGCGGCATCGACGGGCGCTCGGAGGCCGGCAGTATCAACCAGTTCAACGGGGATGCCGCTGAGGGCAAGCTGCTCTGTAATGGTGTCGCGAGTGGTACCGGGCTTGGCCGTAACGATCGCTCGGTCGCGTTCGAGCAACTGGTTAAAGAGGCTGGACTTGCCTGCATTCGGGCGACCTACGAGGGCAAGGGTGAAGCCCTCACGCAGCATCCGGCCATACCGGAAGCTCCGCTCCAAGGTTTCCAGAGGCGCCACGATCCATGCGATCGCGGCAACGATGGCGCCGGGCGGCATGGTGGCGATATCGTCTTCGGCGAAGTCGATACCGGCCTCCATCTCGGCTATAAGGGCGACGAGACTTTCCTTGGCGGGCGCTATCTGCCGTGACAGGGCGCCGTCTAGTTGCCGGGCAGCGACGCGCGCCTGCTCCAGGGTCGAGGCGTCGATCAGGTCGGCAACGGCTTCGGCCTGGGTCAAATCGAGGCGTCCCGCCAAGTAGGCGCGTTCGGTAAACTCTCCTGGCGCTGCCAACCGTGCGCCGCCTGCACAGCACGCTCGTACCAGCAGATCCAGGATGACGGGCGAGCCATGAGCGGCGATTTCGACCACATCCTCTCCGGTGTAGCTGCGCGGACCCGCAAAGAACGTAACGATACCCTCATCCAGCTGCTCGCCGGTAGAGGGATCGATGATGCGTGTGAAGCGGGCCTGGCCAGGAGCCAAAGCGGCCGAGGCGCGAAGCAGGGGCAGAGTTACCTCGATGGCCCGGGAGCCGGAGAGCCGGACGATGCCGATCCCGCCGCGTCCAGGAGGCGTGGCAACCGCAACGATGGTGTCGAGCTCTTCCATCTGCTGAGGATAGCGGCACGGTGTCAACAAGCACATCTACTAAGTTAGATTCCTGCCAAGTCCTTCCTACGGGGAGGTTGAAGAGTATGTCTGCGATCTGTCTCGTCCTGAGTTTGACCTGCTTGGTTTTGACTTGTGCAATGCCATCCTTGCCTCTGGAGGGGGACCAGGAATGCATGACAACGAACCCGTCTTTATACCTTTTTGAGGCCGGGGTTGTTGTGATGGTCTTGCCGGGGTGTTCCGGCAGGAGGCATTATGTCGCGCGTTCACAAACAGGAGGGCGATCTTCCAAGTAAAGTCGCCACACAAGGTACATCGCTCGCAATCTCAAATGGAGTGCGGCACCCTAAGTACAGTTCAGTCTCATCGGTTTCGAGGCGGATAGGCGTGTTCGCTTCCATGCTGCTCACCATGGCTGCCTCAGCGACGGCGCAATCGACCTTCGGCTCGCTGCACGGCACGGTTCAGGATTCGAGCGGCGCGGTGATCCCCAGGGCGCGCGTGACGGTTCACTCGATGACGGAGAACACCGACCGTAGCCTGACGACCGGCGATACGGGCGAGTTCAACGTCGAGAACCTCCAGCCAGGGCAGTACAAGGTAATCGTGCATCAGGAAGGGTTCGCGGACACAGTCGTCACGTCCATTGCTCTGGCAGCGCGGCAGGAGCTTCGTCTTCCCGTCACGCTTTCGCTGTCGTCACAAGCTGAAACGGTGAATGTGGAAGCAAACAGCAATGCGATCAACACAGAGAACGCCGCCATCAGCGATGAGAAGAGCAACCTGGAGTTGACCCAGCTCCCACTCAACAACCGGGCGAGCACGACAAGTCCTTTGGGTGCTCTGACCCTCTCGTCGAACGTGCAGCAGGATAGCCAGGGGAATATGGCCGTGGGGGGCGCGAGCTCATCGATGGTGAACTTTTCTGTAGACGGCATCTCAACGGCGAACGTGCGCTCCAATGGAGCGTTGCAGGACGCGTACCCGTCGCAAGAAGGTATAGCCGCGATGAAGGTAACGGCGTTCAACAATAGTGCCGAGTTCTCGCAGGTTGCCGATGTCACCTTCGTGACCAAGAGCGGAAGCAACAATTACCACGGAAGCGTGTTCGAGTATCTACAGAACGACGCATTCGACGCTTCTCCTTATGGGTTCGACGGGAAGGCACCAAAGCGCTTCAACACCTTTGGCGGCTCTATCGGTGGGCCGGTCACGGTTCCACACCTTTACAGCGGGCGGAACCGCACGTTCTTCTTCGCTACGTATGAAGGGAACCGCCGCAGGCTTTCCGTCGCGCAACAGTTCCTTGTGCCGACGGCTGCTGAGCGCAACGGCGATTTGCGCGCTTTGGGCATAACGACGCCGCTCGACCCGGCGAAGATCAGCCGGACGGCCAACGCCCTGCTGGGGTACTATCCGCTGCCCAACACTGCTGGTCAGTCAAACTACAACTACGAACACTTCCAACCCACGCCCGCGGCCACCGACGGAACGGACCTCCGCGTTGATCAGACCATCAACGCAAAGCAATCGCTCTATGCGCGCTTCAGCCGCAAGAACCTCACGCAGAATACGGCCAACCCGCTGCTGCCGAACGATGTGGGCGACATTCACAACCGCAGCCTGCTCATCTCGCACACCTATGCGATCACACCGCATCTTGTGAACGAGGTTCGATTTGGCTTTACGGACGTGCTTACTCAGGTAAACTTCGGTATCTCAGGTGCCAATGCGCTGAACCAGCTCGACCTGCAGGGCGTGGACATCAGTCAGCACCCGGGTACCTTCGCCTTTCCGACATTCAACTTTAGCAGCGGAACGGGCTTCCAACCCATTGGCCGGGATAAAACGGGCGTGACGAAGTCGAACACGATCCAGTTTACGGACAATGTGACACTCGGGTTCGGCAAGCACAGCATCAAGGCAGGTTTGGACCTGCGCCGTGTGCGCTATCAGGATGTGGAGCTGTTTCTCCCGTCGGACGACTTCGGCCAGTTCACGTTCCAGCCGACCTTTACCGGCAACAGCTTTGGAGACTTCCTGACCGGCGCACCGACCACCTTGTTCTTCGCGGTATCAAGCCCGGACGTAGCTGGCCGCGCATGGCAGACCGGAGCCTTCGTGCAGGATGAATACCAGGTCAGTTCGAGGCTGACGATCAACGCCGGCTTACGATGGACGGTGCTTCCGCCGTTCTATCTGCTGGACGGCAATGCGGCGAACTTCGACGAGAAGACGAACAGCATCATCGTTCCGGACGCGCTTGCCGGGACGCTGGCGAAACAGAATCTGCAGAGCTCCAACCTTGCGTTTCAGCAGTCGTTCAATGCGTGCAACCTCAACTACAACGCCCTGCCGTGCACGAACTACAAGACAGCCAGCCAGGCCGGGCTGCCGATTGGCCTGCGCAAGACCTATTGGGGCAATGTGCAACCTCGCGTGGCGTTCGCCTACCGTCCGTTCAACGACACCAAGACCGTTGTGCGCGGGGGCTTTGGTGTCTTTACAATGACCAACCTTGGTCCGTTGTCGTTCAACAACAGTGGCAATCCGACGTCTAACCTGCATACCTACACAAACTCTCTGGTTACGGACGCCAACGGCACTCACCCGGCCATCCAGTTCCCTAACACAGCACCATCAAACGTCACGACGCAGTATGGTGGAGGCAGTCTGGACCAGGGTGTGGACCCTCACTATCGCGATCCCCAGTCAAATCAATGGAACCTTACTGTCGAACGCCAGCTCTCGCGGTACGACAGCCTGCGCAGCAGTTATGTAGGTATGCATACGTACCGCTTGAGCATCACGGAAGACCTCAACCAGATTCCGGCGAGCACCACACCGTACCAGACGACGGCGGCGAGTCCTTATGTCGATCCGCGGTCTCCGTACCTGAACTGGTTCGAGTTGTTCAGCACCTTCAACGCGGGCCGGGCAAACTACCGTGCGTTTGAACTCGAGGAGCGCCACGCTGCGTCCCACGGCCTGAGTTTTGACGCGAGCTACACACTGGCCAAGAACATAGCCGATAATCAGGGCGACACCCCGAACGCGTTTGCCGGGGAGGTCAACTACGGCATACCGGTGACTAACCGCTTCCGGGTTCGTGATGACGACGGGAACGTCTCCGGTACGCGCCGCCACCGCGCTCTGCTTACGGGAGCCTACCAACTTCCGTTCGGGCCTGACCGCGGTCACTTGAAATCGGGCTGGATGAGCCGGGTCTTCGGCGACTGGGAGCTTAACACGGTAAGCCTGCTGGAGACGGGCCCGTGGCTTACGCCCAGCGTAAGTCCCGGCGGCTGCCAACTGGCTTCCAACTCAGACGGCAGCTGCCCTTCGACGCCATTGGGCCAGCCGGGAACGTACGATCAATCAAATACCAATGTAACGAATCGTGGGGCGACGCTTCGTCCGGATGTCGTGTCAACAGACTTCTCCCACGGACAATCGCGGCAGCAGTACTTCAATCATGCGGCCTTTGCGCCTACTCCGGTCAACGCCGGACGCTTCGGCAACGCTGGTGTCGGCATTCTCCAGGGGCCGGGAACGATCGCGGTGAGTGTAGGCACCGCGAAGACGTTCGCGCTCTATGAGTCGGTGCACGCACGTTTCGAATCGAGCTTTACAAATGTGCTGAACCACACAAACTTCGCACCGCCAGCGACGGCTTTCGACAACGCTTCCACGTTTGGGGTTTTATCGGCACCGCAGACAGCCGAAAATGCGGGCAATCGAACCGGACAGGTCGCATTGCGAATCGAGTTCTAAGGCAGCCGGAGCACAAAGGCCGCGCCTTAGTGGCACGGCCTTGTGCTCCCTTGATCGTTTTCTCTGATACGCAAGCGCTCGTGAGTCAGCGGTGCGGGCGTTCCCCTTGGCAAACGACTACTTCTTGGCTGCTTTGGCGGCCTTGGCGGGAGCTTTCGCCGGTGCTGCTTTGGCCGCCTTCGGCGCGACGACGGGAGCAATGTTGTCCTTGGCGCTTTTGGCGACACGGAACTTGACTACAGTCTTGGCTTTGATCTTGATGGCCTCGCCGGTCTGAGGGTTGCGTCCGGTGCGGGCTTTGCGCTCCGCCTTCACCAGCTTGCCGATGCCAGGGATGGTGAACTCACCATTCTTCTTGGTTTCAGACAGAGCAGTGGCGGCGAGCGTCTCGAGGATGGTGCCAACCTGCTTGGTGGGAAGCTCGAGCTGTTCCGCCAGGGAACGGATCAGTGCTGTCTTGGTCATGCCTTTTGCCATGGGTGTTGCTCCTTTACGTGCTGAGAGTCTTTAGATGAATGTGTGGTGTTTGCTCGATACGACCGATGAAGGCAGACGACAGGAATCGCCAGTGTTCATGCTGGAATAAGAACTGTACCGCCCTTCACCTTCAACTCTTTTGCGGGCATTGTCAATGAGTTGTGAGGAGAAACCCGCGTTTTGTTGTGCCTTTTGACTGGATGTACCAAAATATGCTCGTTTGCTGAAGAAACTAAGCGAAAAGCGGACGCACGTGCGTCATGAGAACACAAAGATGACACTGAGCCGAAGCAGGAGGGAGCGTTAGAAAAGCGGTTTGCGGGGTGAGCGCTCGAGGGGCGTGTTCAGGAAGGCTACGATCGGCGAAGCGAGGCGGAAGCGGGTGACGACCTCCTGGAGCAAGGCGGGTTCGAGAGCGTGCTCGGCGGGCAGGACGGCGGAGACACCCCATTGACGCTGAAGGAACAAGTCGACGGCGGGGTGATCGGCAGGAAAACCTTTTGGTGCGCGAGTAAGCTTGAGACCGTTGAACGCAGACAGCTTAGCCTTCAGTCTCTTGTTCGCGAGCAGAGCACGGAGCTCCTGATGATGGTCCAGCAGGTGACGGCGGATGGCGAGCAGCTGCTCAGGTTCAGGCATATAGCAGCCTGCAGCAATCGTGAGATCCGTTGGAGAAAGCGAAAGATAGAACCCAGCGCCAGAGGTCTTCTCGAGACCCGAGGCGGCCCACCAGGCAGCGATCTGGGTCTTATAAGGAGCTTTGTTCTTCGAGAAGCGGATATCGCGATAGATGCGCATCATCGCCTTGTGTGGCGGACAGATGTGGCTGGGGGAGATTTCGGCAAAGGCGTCGTTTACTTCGGCGATAAGCGTGAGCATGGGTGCTTTGAGAGCCTGCTCGTAGAGGGGTCTACGCTCTTCAAACCAGACGCGGTCGTTGTGCCGTGCAAGGCCGCGGAGGAACTTGAGAGCCTCGGAGGAGAAGTGCGTGGGCATATAGCTACGGTACAGCGGTCTGTAGTCAGTGCGTCAGCGCACACGAAGAGTCCTCTGTGTTGTAGAACCGGCGTCATAACCTATATGCGAAGATGTGTCTTTGTGCGTGCGTCAGGGCTTGATATGCGCGTGTACGTGACTTCTTATGGTCGCCTCGACGGGTGTGATTCCTTTTGGAACGCGAGAGTTGATCAGATGCGGAGGCAGTGGTGGGTCAAATGCGTCAACAGCGGCGAGCCTCTGTGACAGGATGGATCGTTGTGTGCCTGGTCTTACGCTTGCCCTGCACATCTGTCTCGTTTGGGCAGGGTATGCCGGGCCCCACCGGGAATGCCCGCGTGGACAGGCTGCTTAGCCGATTGACATTGACGGAGAAACTTTCTCTGATTCACGATACGCGTGAAGATCCGGCGCTCTACCAAGGTCAGGCAGGTTATGTCGCCGGGGTGCCGAGATTGGGTATTCCCAGCCTGCGCTTCGCAGATGGCCCACCGGGCGTGCTCACTCGCCGTCCTGCTCAGGCGGAAACGGCAACGATGGGGGTAGCGGCCACTTTTGACGTAAAGCTGGCCGAACAGAATGGTGTTGTAATCGGACGCGAAGCGCGTGCGCTCGGCATAGACGTGGTCTTACAACCCTTTATAAACCTCGACCGCGACCTTACGTTCAAGCGTGCTTACAACACCTTTGGCGAAGATCCCCTGCTCACCAGCGCAATAGGTGCGGCAGAGATCCGCGGGATTCAATCGCAACACGTAATGGCTATGGCGAAGCACTTTATTGGATACGACACAGCCGCCACGAACGTTTGGATCGACAACCAAACTTTGCATGAGGTATACGCAGCACCCTTCGAGGCCGCGGTCGAGGCTGGTGTATCTGCGGTGATGTGTTCCTACAATCACCTCAATGGGCAGTATGCTTGCGGGAACGACGCAACGCTGCAAAAGATTCTCCGTGACGAATTGCAGTTCAAGGGTTTCGTCACGTCCGATTGGGGTGCTACGCACTCGGCACTTTTTCTAAATGCTGGATTGGACATGGAGATGATCGACGGACCGGATAGCTCAGGCTTCCAAGAGCCAGCATTTCTCGGAGCAGAAGCCGCTTCGCTGCCGCCCCGTCGCGACCTGAACGGCGGGACGCTTGGCGATCTTTATGGCGGCCAATTGCCCGAAGAACGTACCCCGGCTCCAGCGGATTCAAGCGATCAAGGTGCCAAGGTCGCGCCGAGGTCGATACTTGAAGCTTTGCAGGACGGTTCCGTCAACGAAGCTACAGTGACGCGTGCCGTAGGACATTTGCTGTTGGCGATGGATCGCTGCGGTCTGCTCAATGGACAAGCGAAGCACGCTGTAACGGCCCAAGCGGTCGAGGAGAATGCAACCGTCATCGAGAAAACTGGCGAAGAAGCCGCCGTGCTGCTGAAGAATGAAGGTGCGGCGTTACCTTTGAAGGCAAGCAACCTTGACTCCGTCGTGCTGATCGGTCCTACCGCCGCGCAGGTTGACGCTATCGGCATCAACGGAGAGCGTTCCATGGGGCTAACCGAACGACAGGTTGGTCCGCTTGCCGCTCTGCAACAGCTCTCAGGCCACCCCAAGGTGCAGTTCGCGGTGGATGACGATATGACCGGTACACCCATACCTGATAGTGCGTTAAGTCACGACGGTATGCCGGGTCTTCTGCGAACCGGCGAAGCGGGGACGCGCACCGACACGAAAGTGGACTTCACTCAAATCCGCGGAAACGCGTTGCCGCCAAACACCACTGCTGTGTGGACGGGCTCGCTGACGGTTCGCAATGCGGGCGTCTACTGGCTCTACCTTCAGGCGCTAGGCACCGATGCTCAGCTCTTCATCGATGGGAAGCAGATCGGGATCACAGGTACCTTCGTGGGGGACGTTCATGGGGATATCCTTCAAGCAAACCAGGACAACGCAGTCCCGACGACGGATGGCTTGGACAACGTGCGGCGCGCCGTTCCGCTCAGTGCAGGAACCCACAAGATCGTGGTGCACATCAGCCCGGACACCTCCAACGCTCCAGTACAGGTGCGTCTCAGCTGGTACACGCCGGAACAGCGCATCGCAGACCACGCAGCGGCGATCGAGGCTGCCCGCCGCGCCAAAGTCGCAGTGGTCTTCGTGTGGGCCCGTCGGGCTCCTGCTTTTGCGTTGCCTGGAGAGCAGGATGAGCTGGTAGAGCAGGTAGCTGCCGTCAATCCAAATACCATCGTTGTGCTCAACACCAGCCAGCCAGTCTCTATGCCCTGGGCGAACCACGTGAGAGCCATTCTTGAGATGTGGTGGCCCGGTGACGAAGGCGGATGGGCCACTGCAAACATCCTTTTGGGCAAGACCAGCCCTGCGGGTCGTCTACCTATGACCTGGGCGAAAAGAATTGAAGACTACCCTGCCACCGATCCGCGCTACCCGGAGCGGACGAGCACCGGTGTGCACGGAAGAACTGTCTTCAGCGAGGGTGTGAACGTAGGGTACCGCTGGTTCGATCAGCAAAAGATTGATCCGCGATTTGCTTTTGGCAGCGGCCTCAGCTACACGGTATTTCGGTATTCTCGTTTGCGCGTTGCGCGGAGTAGCGATGGCGGTTTGATCCTCAAATTGAGGATTGCGAACGCGGGTGGAGTGGATAGCGATGAAGTGCCGCAGGTGTACCTTGGCCCGCCACTGCAAGCCCCAGCGGGTATACAGTTCGCACTGCACAGCTTGGTAGCTTTCGACCGCATACATCTCCACGCCGGCGAGGCGAGGACAGTTCTGCTCCATGTCGCTCTGCGACAGTTGCAGTACTGGTCTACGACGCAAGGTCAATGGTTGATTGCAACCGGCAAACGCACCATCAGTGCAGGCTCCTCTTCAGCAGACTTGCGCTTGACAAAGATGGTCGCTGTTACGGCTACCGCAGATGTGGCTGGGGGGAGATCTCGGCAGAGGCGTCGTTTACTTCGGCGATAAGCGTGAGCAAGGGAGCTTTGAGAGCCTGCTCGTAGAGGGGTCTACGCTCTTCAAACCAGGCGCGGTCGTTGTGCCGTGCAAGGCCGCGGAGGAACCTGAGAGCCTCGGAGGAGAAGTGCGTGGGCATACAGCTACGGTACAGCGGCCCGGGGGGAGGATCGGTCATCTCGGACGGTAAATCTGGTATGGTGGCGTGGTGAAAACATCCCGCCGCCAGTTTGTCGTCTGCTCCGCTCTTGCTGCCTCTTCTCTCACCGCCAGGGGAAGCCGATTCCTGTCGCAAGTCGCTACGCAAATCGACGCGCGTATCGACATCCTGCCTTCGGAGCCGATCGGCAGGATCGCGCCCGAGATCTACTCGCACTTCATCGAGCATCTGGGTGGCGTGATCTACGACGGCGTCTGGGTGGGCAAAGCGTCGAAGATCCGCCACACAGACGGCGTGCGACAAGCGTTCATCGATGCCATGCGGACGATCCAGGCACCGGTGCTGCGCTGGCCAGGCGGATGCTTTGCCGAGAGCTACGACTGGCGGGATGGCATTGGACCGCTCAAGAACCGGCCCGCGCGCGCAGCGTTCTGGGACCAGGAAGACACGAATGCGTATGGAACGCACGAGTTCATGGCGACGTGCAGGGCGATTGGCTGCCGGCCATATCTCGCCGCGGACTTGCGTAGTTTGCCACCACGCGACTTCTACCAGTGGATCGAGTACTGCAATGAGCCTGCGGGAACAAACGCCTTGGCCAATCAACGGGCGGCGAACGGGGACAAGGTGCCTTTTGACGTGCAGTTCTGGGGCGTCGGGAATGAGAGCTGGGGCTGTGGCGGCAACCTGACCCCGGAGGAGTATGGCGAACTGTACCGCAGAGCGACGACCTGGTATCCACGTGCCGGGGAGGAAGCTCCTGCCGGAGCCGAAGCTTCGCGGCGCCCAGACCTCAAGTTGATCGCCTGCGGGCCGAACGGCGACGACGTGCGTTGGACCGAAGGGGTGATGCGGTCGATCACGGCCGGACATCTGCCCACGGGGCTTTCAGTGCACTACTACACTTCGGGCGACGCAAAGCGCTTTGCACATGGCGATGCGCTGCAGTTCTCCACCGACGAGCACTACGATCTGCTGACGCGCGGCTCCTACATGGAGCAGGTGATTACGCACCATTGGGATGCGCTGGCTAAGGTGGACACACGGCACCACGTGAAGCTGGTGATCGACGAATGGGGTGCGTGGTACGGCAAGGGAACCGAACTGCCGCGCGTACTGGGAGGGCCGGAGTACAACCTGAGCCAGCAGATGACCATGCGGGACGCGCTGCTCACCGGCATCACGCTGGACATCTTCCAGCGCCACGCGGACAAGGTGATGATGGCCAACGTCGCGCAGACGATCAACTGCATCCATTCGCTGATGCTGGCGCGAGAGGACAAGTTTACGGTAACGCCGGCATTCCACGTCTTCCAGATGTATCTGCCGCACCGGGGCGCGACGGCCCTGCGGACGGAGTTCTCGGCCACTTCCATCGACAATAAACTGGCGACGCTTTCACCAGTGGGTGGAGCGTCGAGCGTGGGTTCGACCGCGCCCATTCCGCGACTTGCAGGTCTGTCGGGCTCAGCCTCGATGCGAGGTAAAGTGGTGACACTCAGTGTAGTGAATCCACACCTCGATCAGGCTGTAACGACAGAGATCGCACTACGGGGGATGACGATCGCTGCGGCGCGAGGAACGGTTCTGGTGAGCGGGAACATCCACGACCACAACGACTTCGACCATCCAAACGCCGTTCATCCTGTAGAAGCCGCGGTAGGAACTCCGCACGGCAGTGTGCTGACCCATACTTTCCCAGCGAAGAGCGTGACAACCGTAACCTTGCATCTGGCGTAAGCAGACGCGTAAAGAAGGCTCTGAAGCCAGGTAGCAGCTTCAGAGCCTTTCTTTTGAGAAGCAAAAACGCTCTTCGAACGGTAAGGAAGAGAGCGACGCTTGACCTAGAAGGTCATGCGAAGTGACATCTGTACGTTGCGTGGACCAGCCGACGGGCCGAAGCTGGTGTTGGCGTCCTGCACGTTTGAGATCGTGCCAAAGCCGGACGAGGAGATATTGGTGTTCGGGTTGGCGAGATTGATGTGGTTGAAGAGGTTGGCTACCTGCATCTCGTAGCGAAGGTGGAAGCGTTCGGTAAGCGCGAAGTTTTTGCCCGCCGTGCCTGCGAAGGTAACGGTTCCCGGGCCGACGAGCGAGCCGACGGAGCAGTTGCCAAACCGGCCGATGTTGTCGGCGGGTACGGAGAAAGCCGCCGGGTTGAACCAGCCGGTGCGGCTCTGGCTTGAAGCATAGGGCGAAACGCTTGGCACGCAGTCAGGACGCTGGGCGGAAGTGACGCCTCGGCTTGGAGCGCCAGTGCCCGACGGATCGGTGCCGGAGAAGCTGGGTGTCAGAAAGCTGCCTGACTGCCAGAGCTGAATACCGGCGACGCTCCATCCGCCAACGGCAAGGTTCTCCAGCCGATTGAGGTTGCCGCCGAAGCGCTGACCGCGGCCGTAGGGCAGTTCGTACTGGAAGGTCCCGACGAAACGGTGACGCCGCACGTAGATGACGTTGCCATAGTTGGCCGACTCGTTGAATCGGTCGAGGATGGTTGCGCCGTTCTCAGCGGTGAGCGATGTCGGCACGGCACCGAGGGCGTTGGAGGTGTCGTGCGCCCACGTGTAGTTGCCGTCGAGCGTGAGACCGCGGACGTAACGGCGTTCCACCTCGACGGTAAGGGCGTTGTACTTGGCGCTGGGTCCATTGGCGCGGGTCAGCACGGCGTTGAAGTTCGGGAACGGAAGACCGTTCTTGGCGATGTAAGCGTCGTAGCCCAGCGTGTTCGCCGGAACCTGATTGAGGTCTGGGCTTTGGATAAGCTGCGTCGTGTGCGAACCGGTGTAGCTGAGGCGAAGCACGGACTGGAAGCCGACACCCTGTTCCAGAGAGGCGTTCCACTGCACCTGGCGTGGGTCCTTCAGGTCGATCTGGTTGGCGCGGCGGAAGTCGGGCTTGCCAGCCTGTCCGGCTCCGGCACCAGAAGGAAAGACGTTGGGGAACTGGAGGATGGTTGTGGGTGAATCCTGGAAGATGAGGTAGTTACTGGTGGCTACACCTGCAAGGGAGTAGAGCACGGAGCCGAGGACGGGCACGGTGTAGGCGCCGACGCCGGCATGAATAACGGTCTGCTGCGAGGTTTGCGCGTTGTGGAAGGGCTGCCAGGTGAGACCGAAGCGCGGGTCGATGTCGCCGTAGTAGGTCTTACGGAGGGTGGTGGGCAGGTTCGCGGCAGTGTTGGTGACGATGGGTGTCGAGCCGATGGAGCTGGCGAAGACGGGGAGGACCTGGCTGAGGCCCTGCTGACCCTGGACGATCACGCGACCGCCGGGAAAGGTGGGGTCGAAGTTGGCGAGCTGGTTGGTGGCGTCGTTGAAGGGCGCGTGGATTTCATAGCGCAGGCCATAGTCAAGCGTCAGGTTGGAAAGGACCTTCCAGGAATCCTGCACATAAAAGCCGTAAGAGTGAGAGAACGGCTGAACATCGGGGCCGTCGACAGAGTAGTCGGTGGCCACAGGGAAACCGGCTGCAAAATCGGCAAAGGAACTTGCAGTGCCTGGCGTGAAGCCGGGGACCAGTGCTGAAGGAACGAACGAGCCATTCGTGACCTTGCCGGAGAAGTAGTAATCGCCAAATTGGTCACCGGAAGTAAAGTTGAGGAAGTCCTGAAAGTGGTAGTGCTGGTAATCGACGCCGAACTTCACCGCGTGCTTGCCGAAGGCATAAACCAGTTGATCGCTGATGTTGTAGGTGAGGTTCTTGGTCACATGGGGCCGACCGTTCTGGTTGGAGGTGTCGATCAAACCGTCCTGAAAGTTGAGTGCGGGAACGCCTCCGCTGGGCGGTGCGGAAGGAACGCCGGTGATGCCGGCGGCTGCAAGGATTGCGCTGCCTTGTCCGGCGAGCGGATAGCTTGAGAGAAAGTCGGCAACGGAGAAGCCGCCGCGCAGTTCGTTTACGAGCTTGGGCGTGATCGTCCAGCTATAAGACGTGACCAGGTTGCGGAGCCGCTGCGGCTGGGCAAAGACGCCGTTCGCAGGATCGTAGCTATTGGTTCCGTCAGTTCCGGTCAGGCTCAGGTTCTTTGCGCCAAAACGCACCCAGAGGTGATGCTTTTCAGTAAAGTTCTCGTCGATGCGGGCGTCGCCGTTGTTGAGCGTGTACTTGCCCGGGAAGCTGGCATTGTAGTTGTTGGCATTGCCAGGTCCGTTCGCACGCGGGTAGAGCGCGTTGACCAGCGAGGCGGAGGAGGCGTTCACCGGAACCTGATTGTTGAGGTACGGCGTAACGCTGAACGGCTGGTAGAGCTGCTGATTGATCGTCTTTCCGTTGACGACGTGGGGCGTACAGATGCCGTTGACGAAAGTCGTCGTGCAGAGAGAAGAGAAGTCACCGGCGCGGAAGGCGTCGGAGGGAACGGTGATGGAGATCGAGCCCGATTCCGGGCGGCGGGTGCCTTCGTAGTCGCCGAAGAAGAACGTCTTGCCCCTGGAGCTATAGAGGTGCGAAATCGAAAGCGGGCCGCCAACGTATGCGCCGAAGTCGTTGGCTTTGAGCGGACCCTGTGAGTGGGTCAGCGGGTTGGCCGCGTTCAGCGCGCTGTTCTGGATGAAATCGTAAACGCCACCATGGAACTGGTTTGTGCCGCCCTTTGTAGTGACCGTGATGTCCGAGGGCTGACCGAACTCGGCACTGTTGTTCGCAGAGTTGACCTTGAACTCGCTGATCGATTCGACCGACGGAAAGAGGTTGGCGCTCGGGCCGTTGAAGCGCGCGTTCACCGTGCTGATGCCGTCGATGGAGTAGCTCGTGCTGTAGGGAAAGCCGCCCGCGACGGAGATATTGCCACTGGGATCGGTCTGCACTCCAGGAGTAAGCGTGGCAACGTAGAGCGGTGAGGTGGTGTCGGTAGCGCGGAAGTTCAGCGCTAAGGTATTGATGTCGTCGCTCGAGAGCGAGTGCGACACGGTGGCGACGTCCGAAAAGGTAGACTGACCGGCGTTGACGTCGACTATCGTGGCGACCGAACCAGCGTCGAGGCGGGCGTCGAGACGAAGCACCTGACGGGCGAGCACGACCTGGTGCGCAAAGGTCTGGTCGCCAAAGCCGGCGTGGCTGAAGATGAGCGTGAACGTCCCGGCGTTGAGGTCAAAGAGTCGGTACTCGCCCGCAGGTCCGGCCTGGACGCTCTCCGTGGTGCCAGTGTCTTCGTTTTTGACGGTGACGACGGCCTCGGAGACGGCAGCGCCCGAGGCGTCGAGTACCGTCCCCTGGATCGTGGCAAAGGTCGACTGGGCGGCGAGAGGGCAAACCGTCGCGGGAAAGAAGGCTGCGAAGAAGAGAGACGCACGGACCGCTCGCAAGCGGTGTGAGGATTTCCAATGATGTTTTCTCATGCGTTGACGTTATGGGGCGAGGGTTACGGCGGTGTAAATTGAGCGCCTTTGTTGAACTCGTCTGAAGCATGCTTGTTTCTTCTGTGTCGTTACTTTTCTTCGTTTCGCGAGCTGCCACCTCGTGGTGGAAAGGTCACTTCCAGCCTCAAAGCAAGTGGGGACGTTTTCGTCCGTTTATCTCACGTTGATGCAAGCAGGGTAGGTTAAGGAGAGACAACCTCGTCCAATTAGATAGCCGGAGACATAATGCATTTGGGTCCTTGTACGCCGTATCGTTTGCTGATCTTCCGAGCCTGTGTGCTCATTATCGTTTGCTGCTCTGGCAGCTTTGTTCAAGCGCAGGAGACTACCGGATCGATCGCCGGCACGGTACACGACTCTTCCGGCGCAATCGTTCCCGGAGCGGCGATCACTGTAAAGAGTTCGCAAGGGGGAGCAAGTCGCACGCTGGTGACCGACGCGGCAGGGCGCTACTCCGTGGCAACGCTGCCCGTAGGCATGTATGAGGTCGATGTCGAGAAGAGCGGCTTCCGAAAGGCAATCTACAACGAAGTGACGCTCAGCGTGGACGATCATTTGGTAGTGGATGCGACGCTGAATGTTGGCAGCGTAAGCGAGGTAGAGACGGTGACGGCCGCTGTTCCTCTCCTGGAGAACGATAATGCGATGTTGAGCGGACTGGTGGATTCGAAGAAAGTTCTCGACCTCCCGCTCAGCAGCCGCAACTTCGCGCAGCTGATCAACCTGCAGGCGGGGGTATCGCTGAACGGCAATGGCAACCAGGGATCGGGACAATCTGTAAATGGAGCTCGTGGCACGGGAAATAACTTCCTGCTCGATGGCGGCGATCTCAACGATCCGGTCGTTCCCAGCGCTTCGGCTGCGGGAGCAACCGGGGGCTTTACCGGCACGGCGCAAGGGATCAACGCGGTGAGCGTCGACGCCGTGCAGGAGTTTCGCGTCATCACGTCCAACGCAGACGCGGAGTTCGGCCGGAACTCAGGCGCTCAGATCAATATCATCACCAAGTCCGGAACGAACACGCCTCACGGAACCTTGTTCGAGTTTGCACGCAACCGGGCGTTCGCGTCGCGCAGCTTCTTCGACGTCAATCCGGCCTTTCAGAAGAATGGCCACCTGATCGCACCGCCGTTTGTGCAAAACAACTTTGGCGGTGTGCTCGATGGGCCTTTGCAGAAGGACAAGACCTTTTTCATCTTCAGCTACGAAGGCTTTCGTCAGCGCCAAGGCATCTCCGTAGTCAACAATATTCCAACGCCGAACACGATTGCGGCAGTCACGCAACAGAACGCCGCGCTCGGTCAAACACTGGCAGCCTTCTTTACGGGTCCATTTGCCGTAGCACCGGCAAACGACGACTCCGTCGCCACCATCATCAGCAACAAGAAACCCAACTTCGTTCCAACGTCACTGAACCGGTCGAACAGCTTCGACGAAGACGCCTATCTGGGCAAGATCGATCGAAATCTGCCGCGCAGCGCCAGGCTATCGGTGCGCTATGCCTACTTTCACAACAATGCAGGTCCGGGGACGGTGTCTGGCTCAGGTCTTCCTGGCACGGGCGTCGGTTTCAGCAATGTCGTGCATAACGGCATCATCAATCTGACCCAGCCCTTCGGGGGCAGCAAATTGAACGACTTCCGCGCCGTTCTACAGCGAAACAGCGTCAACAACATCTTCGACCCGGCTCCGGCTGGCGTACTGCAAGCGGGCGCATCTCGAACAGGAGCGTTTGCAGGCCAAGCGTACGGCAGCCCGTTCAGCGCGAACGGCATTCCGACGCTCGATCTGGGGTTTGGACTTCCTGAGCTGGGCTACACCACCACAGCACCGAACATCCGGTCCTCCAACACGTTCCAGTTCAACGACACATTCACAATCATCAAAGGACGCTCCACGCTGAAGGTAGGGGGCGAGCTTCGGCGGATTCAAGACAACAGCACTTTTGGATTCTTGCAGCGACCGAACTGGCAGTGGAACTCGAGCGGGGCCAACACGATCCTGCAGCCCGGCGCTCCCGCATCCGTCTTCACGCAGAACCTTTTCCTTACACCCGCAACATCTGAACGAGGCTTCCGTATCTGGGAGGGTGCGCCTTATGTTCAGGAAACGTTCAAGATCACGCAGCACTTCACGCTCGACGTGGGTCTGCGGTACGAATATCTGGGTCGTCTGACGGAGGCAAAGGGATACCTGAGCAATGCGTTTCTGGCGCCGAACGGCACCCCAAGCGTAGGAAGTTCCCTGCTGGCCAACGGGCCTGCGGGCTTGAACCAGGTACGGCTGGTTACCGTCGGATCCGGGCGTCCGCAAGGGATCTTTCAGGCAGACCGGAACAACATCTCCCCGCGTATCGGAGTGGCGTACAGCGCGACGCGAGCCATTACAGTGCGCGCAAGCTACGGCATCTTCTATGACCGCATCTTTGACAATGTCGTAGGGAACGCCCGCAACTCACCTCCCTTCGTTGTCCCGGTCACGACCGGCAACACGCCCTATGGCTTCTCGATCGCCACCGCAGATCCCTCGACGACGACACTGCAGATCGGACCTACCACGGTCAACCCCGACCTGCAGTTTCCACGTACACAGAGGTATCTGTTTTCCGTCCAGAATCAGCTCGATGCATCGACCTTGTTTGAGGTCACCTACGTGGGGGCGATGGCGGATCATCTGGTCCGGACCCTCAACGAGAATTTTGGGTCCTCGTTTCCTGCCGCCTACCGTCCAGCGAACATTAATGTTCCGACCAACATAACCAATACTCCTGACAATTTTCGCCCCCTGGTGTTCGGCAACTTCTCAACGAGAGATACGTCAAGCACTTCGAACTACAACTCGCTGCAAGCTTCGCTGCGGCGGCGCTTTTCTGCGGGGCTTGCATTTCAGGTCTCCTACACCTGGGCGCATGCTCTCGATACAGGCTCAGGCGAAATTTTGACGGGCATCCCGGTAAGCAGCATCACGAACCTGCTACCCGTGCGGAATTCAAACGGAACCGTCGCTTACCCGACGCTTGCCAACATCAACAAATTGCGGCAAACGCAGGGTCTCAGCGCCTTTGCGACAAACACCGAGGCGGCGCAGTACTACGCCGCAAACTACCTGGGCGGAGCTCAGCTTGGTGCGGAGTATGGCAACTCCGACTTCGATCAGCGCCATGCCCTGGTCATGAACTTCAACTACGATCTGCCTTTCGGTGCTGGCAAGATGTTTGGTGCCAACAACGGGCTGTTTGTTCAAAAACTGATCGGTGGCTGGCAGACCAACGGCATTCTTCGCTTTCAGACGGGCGCTCCCTTCACCTTGCTGGCTGGCACGGATGTCAACGGGGATGGTCTTTCGAACGACCGTGCTTCACTCCTGAGCGGCTCCCTCGCCTCGCTGCGCAACCCGCTCTTCCGCCACAATGGCAACTTGATCTACCTGATCAATCCACTGAACGGCACCACGCCGACCCTCGGGCTCTCTCCCACTCCTTCCGACGCCTCTTCTCAGTTGCGGCGTGACGTCATGTTTGGACCGGGTCTCGAAAGCGTCGACTTTTCGCTCTTCAAGAACACCGCGTTTTCCGTGCAAGAAAGAACCATCGACACACAGTTCCGTGCCGAGGCTTTCAACCTCTTTAACCATACGAACTTCGCCAACCCCTCTTCGACCTTTTCGTCCGGCTCTTTTGGACAGATCGGAGCAACCACGGTTGCAGGCAGGCAGATTCAGTTTGGTTTGAAGTTGCTGTTCTAAATCAGGGGCGTTTCGACCGTGGATCGTTGCCGCTGTCGCTGTTGGCAGCAAGCACCGGCAACATTACCAGGAGCCTTCCACCGCGGTCATCGTCTGCCGGTCGCAACTGGGCTGGCGAAGACCGCTCGTATCTCCACTCGCCTACAGTGTGAGGTTTTGCTTCAAACGAGCTACCATTGCCCTATGTCCTGGTTCAAACGCGACGATCACGCCATCATCAACGACGCCGAAAAGACGGTGCGGACCGAAGGCCTTTGGACGAAGTGCGGCAACTGCTCGCAGCCCCTCTTCAAGGCTGATCTCGAAGTCAATCTGCAGGTTTGCCCTAAGTGCGGGTACCACTTCCGCTTCGACGCGCGCTCGCGTATCACACAGCTGCTGGAGCCAGGATATGAGCTTGTCGATCTGGAACTACGTTCGACTGACCCGCTCGGCTTCGTAGACCTCAAATCGTACCAACGGCGGCTTGAAGAAGCGCAACGGAAGACCGGTCTAAACGACGCCATCGTCAATGCTGTGGGGCATCTGGGTCCGCATCCCGTTGTGGTGTCGGCGATGGAGTACAGCTTCATCGGCGGATCAATGGGCGCTGTCGTCGGCGAGACGATCGCCCGCGCTATTGATCGCTCCCTGGCTACGCAGCACCCCCTCATCATCATCGCCGCCTCGGGGGGCGCGCGCATGATGGAAGGGATCGTCAGTCTTATGCAGCTGGCAAAGATCTCCGCCGCACTCGGCAGATTGGACGATGCCGGTATTCCGTTTATCTCGCTGATGACCGACCCCACTACGGGGGGGGTAACGGCAAGCTTTGCCATGCTGGGCGACCTTAACATTGCCGAGCCCGGTGCGCTGATCGGCTTTGCCGGACCCCGTGTCATTGAGCAGACGATCCGGCAAAAGCTGCCCGAAGGCTTTCAGCGGTCGGAGTTCCTGCTGGAGCACGGCTTTCTGGACGCCATCGTTCCGCGCAAGGACTTGAAGCCCTACCTGATGCAGGCTCTCGGTTGGATGACGACTCGCTAGCGGCTCAGCTGTAACTTTCTTTCGTCGATCATCCCTTCGGCTGGCGCGCAGTAGCTTTGCCGCCCACAAAGCCGCGCGCAATCAGTTGTGCGCCGAGCGAGACCAGCACGCCCTGGCTGAGAAGCGAAGCGTTGTAGCGCCAGCCGAGAGCCGCGAATGCCAGAGCGACACCCCAGAAGTAGACCTCCGCGAGTAGCGACGGCACCCAATCGGGACGCTGGCTGGCGCTCGGTATGCGCGGCGTGATCGCAGGAGCGATACGCGGCACTCGTGCGCAGTAGGCCTCATAGGCAACGCCCAGCTTGCTACGAAGAAACGGTTCTTCGCGGAAGATCAATCGCAGCTGCACAAGGCCAATAGCGACAATCGCGAAGACTGCACCACTGGAAGGCATCAGGAGCGCCAAAGCAAGCGTGTGGAGCCAGGTGCCGAGGTAGAGCGGGTTCCGCACAAAGCGGTATGGGCCGTCCGCCACCATCACGTCACCGTGCAGGGAACCGGATTGCACGATGCCGCCACCGATGTATGCTCCGCCCCAGGTGCGCAGCGCTGCGCCCGCAGAGGCGGTTACCATTCCGAAGACCAGCAGCCCGACGGTGCTGCCCGAGAAGCTTGTCCAGCCTTGACGCGCCAGCCATCCGGCAAGGTCCAGCCAGGTGCTGGTTCGCAGACCGGGCTTGGCTGCCAGCCAGTCCCACGGGGCGAGGAAGCCGAGGGTATAGATCAGAGCGTGTGTCCAGTAGCGAACACGATATTCCCATTGACCTGCACCCATCGTCATCTCTCCCGCGTCTCGTCTTTGTAGACCACGCCGGACTTCATGACGAACTTAACCTGTTGCAACACGGTCACATCCTTGAGCGGATCGCCATCAACCGCAAGGATGTCCGCCCATTTACCTGGCTCGAGTGTGCCCGCGCGGTCGGTCCAACCCATTAAGTCGGCCGCGTTCACGGTGGCCGACTGCACCGCGGCGAGTGGTGTCATCCCGTACTGAGCCACATAAACATTCAACTCGTGCGCGTTAAGACCGTGCGGATAGACGGCGGCGTCCGTACCCAACGCGATTTTTACGCCCGCAGCGATGGCGCGCTTGTGATTGGTCTTCATCGCTGCGCCTACATCGATCATCTTCTGCCGGTAAAGAATCGGCAGGTTCCCGTGTTCGCGGACCCAGTCAATCAGGTAGGCCGTGGGGACGAGATAGGTGCCCTTCTGTTTCATCAGCTTGATGTCCGCTTCATCGATGTACGAGCCATGCTCGATCGAGTCGACGCCCGCCTGCGTGGCGAAGAGAGTGCCTTGCGCTCCATGCGCATGAGCGGCTACTTTGCGGCCAAGCCGGTGTGCGTCGGCAACGATCGCCTGCAGCTCTTCAAGGGTGTATTGGCTGGCCTGCGGATCGTCCCCCTTCGACAACACCCCGCCTGTCGCGCAGACTTTGATCAGATCTGCACCGTACTTGATGTTTTGGCGCACCTTCTGCTGCACGGCGGCAATACCATCAGCCACGCCCTGGCCCACGGCATGAGCTTCAAACGGGAGCAGGTTGTCGTCGCAGTGACCGCCCGTGATGCCAAGGGCTGGGCCGGAGACTTGCATATGCGGCCCGGGAACGCGGCCTGCGTTGATCTCATCGCGCAGCGCCACGTCGGCGTAGTCGCCCGCACCCACGTTGCGTACGGAGGTAAAGCCTGCCTCCAGCGTCAGCTTCGCGTTCTCGACGCCGAGCATCCCTTCCTTGGCCGGCGTCATCGTCAACTCCCAGTAAGGATCGAAGTTGGTGGCCATCGTCAGGTGCGTGTGCACGTCGAAGAGGCCAGGCATGACCGTGTAACGGGTGAGGTCGATCTCTTTGTCTCCCGTTGCAACGGGTGTGGAGGCTGTTGCGGCAACGCCGGTGATCTTGTCTCTTTCGACGACGATGGTTTGCGCATCAAGCTCTTTGCCCGTTCGCACATCAACCAAATGCCCGGTGCGAAGCAGCGTCCTTTGCGCTCCAAGCGCGGCCTGCAAGCAGCAGAAAAGTACAGCTCCAACGACCACGCCACTCTTGCTCATGCGATAAACCTCCAACTTGAAATCAGGAACCAGACATTCAATGACTGTAGCGGCATCTTCTGGGTTCTACCGTGATGCTTGAAGCCCTCTTGTTATCCTGAAGAACAACAGAAAACAGATTACCGATGACGAAGGTCACCTGCGAGCTTCAACAGAGCGAGCGTCAATGTAAGGATGCCAGTAGGGAGGCAGCCCATGGCGATCATGAGTACCAGCCAGCCGCCGTTGGTGTGAGGACCCTGGCGTCCAACTCCGCCGAAGACCCCGAACATCAGTGCCACCGAAACGGCGCCGACACCGAAGATGTAGAGGCCGGTGCGGAGCAGTTGCTTCGTATCTTGTTGGAGCGGCATCAGCGGATGGCCGCCTGCATGATGTACACAATGACTCCAGTGACCGAAACGTAGAGCCAGATGGGGAAGGTGTAGCGGGCGAGCTTCCGGTGGGCGGGGAACCGGCCGGTGAGCGACAGGAAGAACGTGATCAGGATCAAAGGCAGAGCGACGACGGAACAGAAGATGTGCGTGGCGAGGAGCTTCCAGTAAAACGGCCACCAGGCGGAGAGGCGGTTGAAGTGGGTCTCGCCGTGAAGGGTGAAGTTCAGCAGGTAGGAGACGAGAAAGATCGACGAAAAGAAGAAGGCCGTGAACATGGCGGCGCGATGTCGCGTGATCTGCCGCGAACGGATGAAGGTATAGCCGGCGAGAAGGGCGACCGTCGAGAGCGCGTTGAGAACGGCATTGAGGAACGGAAGCGAACGGAAGTGTGTGCCCGTGACGTCGGTCGGAGCGTGGAAGTAGACGAGATAGCAGATCAGCGCGCTCGCCAGGGCGGAGACGATGAGGATGGTCGCAACGACGGCGGGCGGCGTGCGGAGGTTGGCGGGCGGAGCGGTAAGGGTAGGCATCAGAAGAGCAAGCGTCCTTGGGCGTCGAGCATCATAGCGGCGAGGAGCAGGGGAAGGTAGAGGACGGAGGCCCGGAGCAGGTTACGGGCGTCGGGGCCGGCCGGCTGCCGGACGATGCGCGCAAAGCGGATGGTGTAGGCGAGGTAGCCCAGGCCGAGGAGCGCGGCGACGACGGCGTAGGGTGTGCCGGTGACGCCGAGCGAGACGGGCCAGAGGCTGACGGGGACCATCAGGACGGCGTAGAAGAGGGCCTGGACGACGGTGGAGCGGGCGGCGTAGGCGGTGTTGGGCAGGGTAGGGGTCAGACGGATGCGGGCGCGGGCGTAGTCGTCGCGGTACATCCAGCCAATGGCCATAAAGTGGGGAAACTGCCAGACGAAGAGGATGGCGAAGAGGGCGACGGCGGGCCATTCGATGAGACCGCGGACGGCGGTCCAGCCGATCAGCGGCGGCAGCGCTCCGGGGAACGCCCCGATAAAGGTGTTGAGCGTGGTGACGCGTTTAAGTGGCGTATAGATCGCCACGTAGCCAATGGCGGTGAGCAGCGTAAGTGTGCCGGTCAGCGGGTTGGTGGCCCAGGCAAGGTATAGAGAGCCGAGGAAAACGGCGGCGAATCCGAGGCCTAGGCCGTGCGCGAGGCCGATGCGTCCGGCGGCCATAGGACGCGAGGCGGTGCGGCGCATCAAGGCGTCCGTCTTGCGTTCGAGCGCCTGGTTGAGGACGGACGACCCTGCCGTGACGACAGCGATGCCGAGGAGCGCTTGCAGCAGCCCCGCGTGGAAGGGCGAGATGCCGCTGCGGAGCGAACCAAGATAAAAGCCCGCTCCTGCGGTGATCAGGACCATGGTGGAGACACGGAGCTTGAAGAGGGTCGCGTAGTCGCCAAGGAGCGTGAATCCGGTGGTCGCGTCGGCGCTCACGTGTTCAGGAAGGGCCGCCGATGCTGTCGCCGCTGGGGTCACGTACCTGTAAGTTTAGCGCGTTTGGCGGGGAGGGCCGGTACGGGGAGCGAGAACAGGGGCGGGGTTGATGGTGGGGCTTCAAAATGAACCATCAGCCCATGCAGACAGCCGTTAGGACGAGACTGAACTGCGTAGGCCTTTCGCAACGAACGCAAGGACGGCTTGAATCTGTTCGCGGCTTACGTCAAACTGCTCCATCACTTCGTCAACGCTGAGGTCTTCGAGGTTCTCGATGACGGTGGCGACGGGAAGACGAGTTTCGCGGAAGACCCATGCGCCGCTCACCCTGTCGGGAATGCTTTCGACGGCGGGGCAGTCGGACCAGTCGAGGATTCCGTGGTGCGCGGTGTTTTTCATCGCTCTATAGTGCTCCCATTTGGGAGTGAGGTCTAGCGGTTTCAACCCACCTTAGCGACGATGAGGCTGTCGCGAAGGTGGGGCGTCCAGAGTAATCTAACGGGGTATGTACCCTTCTTCGACAATCCTTCCCGTCTGAGCGTCAATTACAAACCGTGATTTCGTGCCACGCATAGCAGGGTCAGAAGCTATTTCGTACCTTGTTATTCCCCCCCGCCAAGCTCGGCGCTCGATGACCTCCAGCGGCTCGCGCAAGCCTCAGCCATTTTCTTTAGCACGCGCTCTCGCAATGGCTACGGCCTCTTCCGTTCCGATCATTAGTAGGAGACGTACCCTTCTTCGAGAATAAGGCCGGTAATAGCGTCAATTGTAAAGCGCGCCTTGGTGCCCCGCTTTGAGGGATCGGAAACGACTTCGTATGCTCTAAGACCAGATCGATTTCGTAACTCACGCACTTCAATAGGTTCCATAA
Organism: Acidobacteriaceae bacterium; assembly: GCA_965215415.1. GTDB lineage: Bacteria > Acidobacteriota > Terriglobia > Terriglobales > Acidobacteriaceae > Edaphobacter. The sequence goes on from CBDCDQ010000009.1 coordinate 906,106, forward strand.
GTCCCCACTTTTTTTCTTTGGCTCGAGCTCTTGCAATGGCTTCCGCCTCTTCCGCGGCAATCATTGCGTCTGTCTAACGTGGGAGATACCCTTCATCCGTAATCTTCCCTGTTTCGGCATCGATCGTGAATCGAGATTTGGTGCCAAGCACGGCTGGATTGGATACGACATAGTACTCGCGTGCGCCCTCTGGGCTTCGTCGCTCCCTGATCATTATCGGTTCCATGAGCCCCCAGTTCAGCTCTTCGGCCCGAGCTCTTGCAATATTTTCTGCTTCTTCCGCGCTAATCATATAGCCTCATTTAAGGTGGCCTGGAGAAACGGAGACATAAAAGAACATGCCTCCGAACGCTACCGTACCGAATGCCTGTCCTTCGCCAATCATTTGCGAGACTGTCACGTAGCCTCGATCTACCGGAAAACGATACGTCTTGAGAGCCTCCGCCAGTCCGTTCATTCGTAACTGCATATATCCCTCGGCCAACGCTTCCTCCAAGTAGGCAATAAGGGCGTAGCGATCGTAAGCACCCGACCGTAACTCCGCGCGCACTTTCTGTAGTGGGCCTGTCCTCGGTGAAAAGTAACGATGGACTAACTCGTGCAGAAGGGTAGCGCGTTGTTCGGACAGAGGTTGATCTCTGGATAACTCGATTTCACCGTACTCGTATGTTCTTCCCAGTGCACCCCTTGGAAGCTTAGCTAGACGTTCTACTTGAAGGCCTAAGGTGGTAGGGGGTCTTCCAACGGGGATGGTAGGCTGAGCTCTCGGCAAGCCGCGAGTCACTGCCCTTCTCGCGGGTCCCTTCATTAGAAGCCCTTGCACGGTCGAAATCCCCAGGATTATCACCGCCTGCGAGAAGTGTCTCGCGGCAACTTGAAGGTCCTGCTCCGAACGAGCCTTCAACGCTGTATTCGTAAAGTCGTGGAACTCGCGCGCTCCCGAGAACACGGAGAATCCAAGCGTTACAGCTCCAACGCCCAGCAGAATGCCGTCTACGATCTCACCCACGCCAAAGAAGTGTGACCCCATCCACACCGTCAGCGTAGCACCCATCAACGCCAACGAGGTCGGACTCAGCATCGTCAGAACTGTCTGGCGGACATCCAGCGGCAAAAGCGGCAGCGACAAGCGTATCGCCTCGCCGATCTTCTCCATCGGAGACATTATTCCGACCGGCTTACCGCTGGAAACAGCCATACGATCCTCTTTCGTCATCGGTAAAGGCTAGCACCATAGATGCCTACCGTCGCAACGTCACCACCGGCCCGGTCACCGGAAGGCAGAAGACTTTGCCGTGGTTCAGCGCGATGCGGCGCTGGGCGAGGGCGGCCATTTCGGGGTCGTGGGTGACCATGACGATGGTGTGGCCATTGCGGTGGAGGTCGCGGAGGAGGTCCTGGACGATGCGCTGGTTGGCGGCGTCCAGGTTCCCGGTGGGCTCGTCGGCCAGCAGGATGGGTGGGTTGTTGATGAGGGCGCGGGCGATGCAGACGCGCTGCTGCTCGCCGCCGGAGAGCTCGCTGGGCACGTGGCCGGTGCGGTGGGCGAGGCCGACCCGGTCAAGGGCGGCGCGCGCTTCGGTCTCGTCCGTCATGGAGTGGAAGTACTGGGCGAGCATGACGTTTTCGACCGCCGAGAGGTAAGGGATGAGGTGGAACTGCTGGAAGATGAAGCCGATCTTGTCGGCGCGGAAACGGTCGAGCTCGGCGGGGGACATGGCGGCGGTGTCGACGTTGTCGATGCGGAGGGCGCCGGTGGAGGGGCGGTCGAGGCAGCCGAGGAGGTTGACGAGGGTGGACTTGCCGGAGCCGGAAGGGCCGGTGATGGCGACCCACTCGCCGGCGACGATGGAGAAGGTGGCGTCGTCGAGGGCGCGGACGGTGTTGCCGTGGGAGGCATACTCGCGGGTGACGTGGGCGAGATCGATGACGGCGCACTCGGCGCGGGTGGTTTGGTCAGGCCACTCCGTTTTGATTTCGGCCATGGTTGAGTGTCTCATTCTCCTTTGAGCAAGGCGGCGGGTTGGAGACTGCGGAGGGCGCGGGCGGGGAAGAGGGCGGCGCAGGTGGCGATGACGAGGTTGAGGAGGAGGACGAGCGGAAGGACGGACAGGCGGGGAAGCGTAGCGGTGTGGAAGTTTGCCTCCGAGATGGCGAAGGCGGCGGCGGAACCTATAAGGTAGCCAGCGGCTACTCCGGCGAGAGCGAGCACGAGGGCTTCGAGCAGGAAGAGGAGGAGGAGCTGGAGCTGGGTGCCGCCGAGAGCCTTCATCAGTGCGAAGTCGCGGCGGCGTTCGAGCACGCTGGCCGAGAGGGTGGCGAGCACCGATACGGCTACGGTCAGGGCGATGAGCAGCACGGCCGCGTACATGAGGGCGTGGGTACGGTCTACGATGCGCGACTCGCCTTCGACAAGCTGGCGGACGGGGGCGACCTGCGCAGTCGGAAGGGCTAAGTGGAGGCGGGTGAGGGCGGCTTCGACGTTGGCTGCGCCGCCGGGGATCTGGACTTCGAGGACGGTGGCCTGGGTGCCGGTCCACTCCGTGAAGGTGCTGAGGGGTATATAGATGCGGCTGTCTTCGTCGCCGCCAGTCTTGAGCGTAGCGGTGGCGGGGAGGGTGAGGGGTTTGCCCGCGAAGGTGAGGGTGAGGGGGTGTTCGGAGGCGATGAAGTTGGCGGCGCGTGGGCCTATGAGAGAGGTCTGGGTGTCGGGGGAGGAGGTTTGCCACCACGTGTTGAGGCGGCGGGCGCTTGGGAGATCGGTGCCGGCAACGACGACGGGGGTATTGCGGTCTGTAGTGGCGACGGCGTAGGCGAAGGGAGCGAGGAGGGCGTCAGGACCGGCGGCTTGCTGGGCGGTGGCGAGCGCGTCCGGCGGAAGTGGGTTCCCGGTGATGACGACGTTTGCGCCGAAGGAACGGAACTCGTGGTGGAGCTTGCTGTCGAGGTCGGCGTAGAGAGTCAGCAGCGCGGTGGCGACGGCGGCGGAGACGGAAAGGGCGACCAAGGCCGAAAGGGAGCGGGCTCGGCGGTGGAGGAGGGAGCGGCGGAGGATGGTGGGGAAGGACAACACGCTCATGCGTCGGCCCGGAGGACGGCGGAGGGGTCCATGTCGAGGGCGGCGTGGATAGAGGGCGTGCTCCCGGCGAGGGCGACGAGCAGGGCGATGCCGACGGTGATGGGGAGGAGCGTGGGGTTGAGCAGGTGGCCCGTGGGGTCGCCCGAGAAGATGCGCGCGCCCAGCCAGGCGGCCAACCCGGAGCCGAGCAGATAGCCGAGCGTGCCGAAGAGGAGGGCGAGGAGGCCGGTCTCGGCGTAGAAGAGCGCGGCGATGGCGGCGCGGCTGGCCCCGAGCGAGCGCATCAGGCCGATCTCGTTGCGGCGTTCGAGCACAGCGGTGGCCATGGCGGCGGAGACGGCGAATCCGGCCGCGAGCAGGGCAGCGGCGGCAATCAGCCACATCAGGCCGGAGATGCGGGCGAGGAGGGTGCCTTCGGTCTGCTCGACGCGGCGGATCTGCTGGGCGTCCGCTCCGGGGATGGCGTCGCGGATCTGGTAGGCGATGGAGTTGGCGTAGGGGCGGCAGAACCAGATCTCGCGCTGCTTGGCGGGGAGAGTGTCGGGGTCGACGCGGGCGAAGGCGTCTTCGGGCTTGGTGCGGGCGGAGACTTCGACGCGGGAGACGGCATCGGGTTGGCTCGCTAGCGTCTGTGCCGCAGAGAGTGGGAGTAGAAGCTGGTTATCGAGTGAGCTTTCGGTGTCGACGATACCAGTGATGGTGTAGAGGTAGCCTTCGGGCACGTTAGCGGGTGCGGGGGCAACTAGCGTGTCTCCTGGCTTCAGGCTTAGTCTTGCGGCTAGATTGTGTCCTGCGACTGCTTGCGTGTTGGAAGTGGGCCACTTGCCGGTAAGCCTCCAATCGGGATGAAGCTGCGCGGCGCCGGTGTGGGCTGATCCCGTGCCGAAGGGGTGATCGAACCACAGGCCCAGAGCGCGGATTGGCGTTTCAGAGAGGCTGACGCCGGGTACCGAGACTTTGAAGGAGACGGGGAGTTCCGGGCTAACTCCTGTGATGTTGTTGGCCCAGAAGATGGTCTTGAGTTTGACTAAGTCGGACTCGTGGAGATAGGCTCCGCCGGTGGCGGGCTTGATGTCGACGCCGCCGATGTTTACGGCGAGCTGGTCGGCTTTTGGAGAGATGACGATGTTTGCGCCGTAGACGGCGAGCTCTTTGTGGATGCGGTCGCCAATGGTGGTGGCGAGGGCGAGCATCGCGGTGATGGCGGTCGTGCCGAGCAGGATGGCGATGCCGGCTAAGGCCTTGCGGCGGCGCTGGCGGAGGAAGGATTCAAGGAGGAGGCGGAAGAACATTTAGGCGGCCTCCCCACTAAGAGCGAGAAGCAGATTCCTCCGCTTCGCTGCGGAATGACAGACAAGGGGATGGTTAGGGCGGCGGGGGAACGCAGATTCCTTTCGGGCATGACAAACAGAAAAATTAGAGCGGGGTGCGGCGTCGGTTGTGCCAAAACCCACCTTAGCGACAGTGAGACTGTCGCGACGGTGGGGCACCCGATACCGATAGTAGCGGCGGCGGGGCATTTACTTCTCGAAGACCGGAGCAAGGGCGCGGAGGTCGGCGGCGGCGATGGTGATCTGGCCGTTGGTGCTGGTGGACTTCAGCGGAATGGGGTTGCAGCCGCCGGGTTGGCCCATCGAGGAGGCGTTCAAGGGCGACGCGCACATCTTGCAGGTGATGCCCTGCGCGCCGATGAAGAAGCCGACGGGGCCGCAGATCTGGCAGGCGTCGGCAACGGAGACGAGGTTGCCGTCAGGCTTCTTGAAGAGGAGGAAGCGGACTTCCGCTTGGCCGCCCTTGCCGTTATCGACTTTGACGCCGTAGCGGTGGAGCTTGTCGTCGTTCACCTCTGCCGTGGGGACGGCGACCTGGCTGCCGACCAGAGTGACGGCCGTGGTCGCCGAGAGCGCGGTGGTGCTCTTGGCGTAGATGAACTCGGCGGTCGAGAGAAAAATGAAGAGGAAGGAGGCACCGACCACGGCGGAGGCCCAGAGCTTCTCGCGGCGCTGCGTCCAGGCGAGCTTGCGCTTGGCGGCTGGGCTCAGTGCGGCGAGCTCGGCCGGCGGAAGTACGGTCCGCCGCTTGGACTCCATCAGGATCATCAGCGCGGCGAGGGCGAGCATCGTCACGAAGAAGAAGAGGTCGTTGCGTACGATGGGACCAATCAGGCGCATCTCGGCGGCGGAGGAGGGAAGGACCCCATTTTCCGACAGCTCATGCAGGCCGGAGACTAGAAGCTGGAACGTGACGAAGTAGAGGATGACCGTGGTGACGCGGAAGAAGCGCTGTAGATTGATGCGGACGCTGCCACGGGTAAACAGCACGCCAAAGACGACCGAAACGGCGACGCCAAGAAGGGTTCCGTTAAAGGAGAGGATCTCAGTTGAGTTGAGGGAGACGGCCGAGAGGATCAGGACGGTCTCGACGCCTTCGCGGAGGACCAGGAGAAAGACAAAGAAGAAGAGGCCCGTGCGGGAGGCGTTGCCGATGAGCGAGGCGACCCTGCCTTCGATCTCACCCTTCATGGAGCGCGCGGTCTTCTGCATGAACCAGATCATGCTGATGACGAAGACGGCGGCGGCCAACATGATCCAACCCTCGAAGATGTCGGGGTTGAAGTTGAGGCGGGAGAGGACGACGGCGACCCCCACGGACGCGGCCACGGCTGCGGCGAGCGCGGCGAAGACGGTACGCTTCAGCTCCGGGCGCCCAATCTTCGAGAGGTAGGCGAAGATAATGCCGACGATGAGAGAGGCTTCTACGCCTTCGCGAAGGGTGATGATGAAGGCCTGTAACATGACGACTTACTCGCTTCCTGGCGACGACCGCCTGATGTCAGTCTATGTCGGACCAAAGTAGTCGTCAATGATCCGCGCTGTAGACATAAGCTCGGGTGTTGCTGGAGCAAACAGTTCGCGCCCTGTGCGCGTCAGTTCTGAGGCTCGAACCACGTTTGGTACGCGTATTCCACTGGAAACTGACGGACTAGACAGATCCAGACTTGTATGGTGCGCCGGTGCACCGCATACTTTGCTAGGTATGGATGCGACGACGCAGCTACAACGGAACCAGAGCGCGACGCGTTATAGCCGTCGCGATGCCTTTCGCATTCTTCATCTGAACCGGAGTCAAGTAGCGCACTGGGAACGCAGCGGGTTGGTGGTTCCGCGCGAACACTACAGCTTTAAAGATCTCGGCGAGCTAAGGACGCTGCGCGATCTTTGTGCGCGGCGGGTCTCATTGCGCTCGATCCGTGAACACGTCGAGGCCATGCAACGCAGCTCGGGGATGGCCAGCGCGCTGGGCGAGTCAGCAGCGTTCGGACATGGATCACGGATGCTGTTTCGGGTAGGCGGCGCGCTGCTCGATCCTCGAACGCAGCAGCTCGCCTTCGACTTCGGTGCGGGTGGCGCGTCGGGGGCCGTACTGCATGTAATGGAAGCTGCGGCTGAAACGCCGCAACGCGGGTTTGCGATCCAGCAGATGTTCCTGCAGGCGGTGCGATTGGAGGAGACGGAGAACACACGAACTGGTGCGGCGGAGCTCTACGAGGAGATTCTCGATCGGCAGCCCGGGCACGCGGCCTCCGCTATTAACTTGGGGACGATACGGTATGGACAGCGGAACTTCGCCGAGGCCGAACGGCTCTACCGCGCTGCGACGATAGCTGACCCGGAGTACGCCTTGGCGTTTTTCGATCTGGGTAATGTGCTGGATGAGATGAAGCGGCTCGACGATGCGATCGTTGCCTACCGGCGAGCGATCAACCTGGTGCCTGAGTACGCAGACGCCCACTACAACCTTGCACTGGCGTATGAACGGCAGGGTGAGCGGCGTCGAGCGTTGCGGCATTGGTTAATGTATGTTCGTCTGGACCCTGTAGGCCCATGGGCGAGTCACGCCAAGGGACAAGCACGAAAGATTTTGAGCGGCGAGCGCCTGACGATCGTAAGCCGACGCGGCTGTCTTGTGGCCTCGTAGTCAGGCGTCTTGATTAGAACGGTTGGAGCGCGGCTATCAGGCGACCAGCCAGTCATATTGAGCGTCCGTCAGCGGAACCACAGAGAGCCGGAACTGCCGAAAAAGAATCGAGTCGCGGAAGACCGGCGCAGCTCGAAGATCGGCCAGCGCCCTTTCGGCCTTCAGGCGTTTCACGGGCATGATGCGGACCTGTGGGTTCTTGGGGTCGGCGGTGTCGACCGATACAACCTTGGCGGTACCGACAGCTGTTTTGCCGATGTTCGAGTGGTAGATGACCAGCTTTTCGCCTTTCTTCATGCCCCGCAGGTAGAGAAGCGCCTGATTGTTGGCAATGCCGTCCCAAACAGTCTCTCCGTCGCGAAGGAGATCGTCGAAGGAGTATTTGTTGGGCTCGGTTTTGAGGAGGAAGGGCATCTAGGGAGCCAACGACTGGTGTGCGACTTAAGGAGAGCGTCGCCTGACTGAATGCGACTACGGCGTGCGACGCGTTTCCTGATTCTAACCGATCTACCCTGGTGCAAGCACTTACACGGTTCTGACTAGCGTCCGGGAACCCCTTGTGATGGTGAGTCCTGCAGCGCTGTAAGGGCTGCGAGCGAACTCAGAATTCAATTGCTTGCTAGAGGTCGGCCCTATTTTCCCGTCTGCCTGAACCAGCACATCAAGGATCAGTCGCCGAGATCGAGCAGGTGAACTTTGGGCAGGGGCTGGCCCAAAAAACGAGAGCCAAGGCACTGGAACTTCTCGATGGAGTCTGTTGCGTAAAAAGAGGGAAGTGGGCAGGGCGAACAGGTCAGGGGTTCCCACGGAGCAAGAAGGGTGGCGATGACTTGGGCTGTGGCCTGCGCGGCATCGACGATGTGGAGGGGGCGACCAAGAGAGGTAAGGGTACGAGCAATCAAAGGTTGGAGCAAGGGATAGTGGGTGCAGCCGAGGACAAGCGCGGTCGCGTGCGGAGCTTCAGCCAAAGCTTCGGTGAGGTAGATACGAAGAACTTCGATGGTGACCGCATGGTCGGTCCAGCCTTCTTCGACGAGAGGAACCAGGAGAGGGCAAGCCTTTTCGTAGGCGTCGACGCCAACGCTACGAAGCGCAGCAGTATAGGCATGCGATTGAACGGTGGCGGTGGTGGCAAGCACAAGGACAGTAGGGTGCTGTGTGCCCGGCATGCTGGAAGCGGGATGTTGCGGGAACAGCTTTGTGAGCGAAGCCGCCGCCGCTGCTCCGGGTTGGATGACGCCTACTACGGGTATGGGAAGACCGGCCTCGAGCACTGGGAGCGCGAGAGCGGTCGCGGTGTTGCAGGCGACGACAAGGATGTGGGCACCTTGTGCAAGAAGGAAGCGACCTGCAGAAAGAGCGTAACGGCTGACGGTCTCCTGCGATTTCGAGCCGTAAGGCAGGCGCGCGGTGTCCCCAAGATAAAGATAGCGTGCTTGCGGGATCAGATCGATGAGGGCGCGCAGGACCGTCAGACCGCCAAATCCTGAGTCGAAGACGGCAATGGTCGGTGTCTGCGGCTGCATCACGGCTCGCGGGTTTCCACGGGTTGCGTGCGGTTGAGGCTGGGGTCGGTAGCGGGGTAGGAGCGGGTGAGGTCGGCGTGGCCAGCAAGGGTTTCGCGAGGCTGACCGTCGATGAGGAAGCGGACCTCGGCAATTTGGGGAAAATTGGCGTGGAGGGTGCCGACGACTGAAAGCAGGGTAAGCGTTTCGACAGCGATGCCACTAGGATGTGAGTCCGTGAACGCAGAGTGGAAGTTGACGACAGCAAGAAGTCCAGGGATGCTCCCACTGGAGGGGGAAGGACCTGCGGTGGCAGGCGGAGTGAGAAGGAAGACCTCGTCGATGGCCGGACCAGGCTTGAGTGGGTGAGACGAGATCGGGAGGGTGTATTCGACGAAGAGACGGTCGAGCAAGGCGTGGGCACGGAGTGATGGCTCAGCTGGAAGGGCGGCCTCACGAAGGCCGGAGGTGAGGGTGTCCTCCACGTCATTGGCGAGCATGAGAGGTATGGACTCGCCTGGAACGTCGACGGGCGGAATATAAGGAAGAGCATCGTTCGACGCGAGGATACGTTCGCGAGCTTTTTGGCGCTCGCGGATAGTGAAAGCTGTCATGAGGACGATGAGCGCGCAAAGACTCCAGAACAGAATGCGCTGGTAGCGGGGGATCACTGTGCAGCTCCGGCGGGAAGAGCGTTGCGCCAGTTGACGAGCGCGACGGCTACGGCTTCGGCAACGCGGCGTTGGTAGGTGGGATCAGTAGGGGGCGTAACCTGTCCGCTTGTGACGAACGGAGCGATCTCGAGAGCGACCGCGGCGCAGGTGAGGTTATCAAGCGGACGAAGCGCGGCCGGACTCAGGGAGACAGGGATCTTGACACGAAGCAGAGCCAGACCAAGGGTGTTGGATAGGGCACGACTCTGCGAGAGATGTACTGCCTGCGCAGTGTTCCACGGAAGGGCTGCGGAAGAGGTGCCTGCGGGCTGTGCGAGTGACGAGGTTAAGAGGTGAACTCCGTTGCCGTTGCCGGTCGCGTGCAGGATGAGGCAGGCTGCAGGATGGAGATGGTTGGCGAAGCCTGCGCGCTGGTCAGACGCAAGGAGCTGGTCGGCCTCGCGGGTCGTAGCGACAGTGAAGTTGCTGGCGATCAGCAGCGTTCTGAGGGTATTGGCGAGGGCTCGGGTGAGGTCTTTTTCAGGAGCCCCGCTGAAAGACGTACCCAGGTCAGAGCCTCCATGAGCGGGGTCGAGCAAGATCAGATTACGGTTGGGCGACTGTGCAAACGCAGGAAGGCTGGCGATCAGGAGCAGAGCGAGATGGCGTCGAGCGGCAGGCAAGATGGAGCTTACAGGGTACAACGCTGACGATACCCGTCGTAAGAACGTCAAGCCTGGTATGCAGGTCACGGCCGCGGAGGCTGTTTACTTCGGAACCGAGAACAGGAAGGGCAAGGGTGTACAGCTTCAATCAAGCGCATAGATCGCAAGTCCGGAGAGAAGCTTGGGGTAGAAGTCGGTGGATTTCTGGGGCATCACGTCACCAGAAAGAGAGATGTCGCGCAGCTGGTCGAGGGTCACGGGTTTGATCAGGAAGGCGATGTCGGCTTGCCCCGCGTGGACGAGCTCGCTGGCTTCGGCGGCGTCGCGAAGGTAACGAACATTGCCTAGCCGGGTGATGGTTTCCTGGTCAAGTCCAAGGAGGCGATCGAGGACGATCCGATGCAGTTGCACGACGTTGAGCAGGGCTTGACGCGCGCTTATATCCTTAAGGGCGTCGGAGACAGGAGCGGGTTTGGCCTTGAGCAGGTGTGTCCCGTCCTCCGTAACGGCAATGAAGGCGGTACCGTGGTGAGCAGTCAAAGGTTCAAGGTCTGAAGTCACCAACGGCTCGATCTCGAAGAACTCTTCGGCTCGCGTGAGAAAGCTTTCGGTAGAGAAGTCAGTTAGACCGGAGATCACACGGTGAGTAGGCAGGATCGTTATTCCGGGCGCGTCCATATTCACAAAGGTCATCATCATGGCGGCTTCCGGGAAGGCCGGTACGGGAAGGTTGCCGGAGGAGAGCTTGGCATCTTCGCCCATGGTCGGCAGGCTGAGGGCGAGCTTCAACTGAGCGGAGCGCTCGTAGGCATAGGCCACGGAGGTTTCGTAGCGGTGATGGCCATCGGCGATGATGAGCTTCTTATCGGCCATGGCCGTAACGATCAGGTTGATCAGAGTGGGATCGGTGAGCTTCCAAACCTTGTGGACGACGCCGTACTCGTCGGTGATGCTCAGGTCGGGGGGGGTCTTCGCCTCGCCAGCCGAACCAGCCCCAAAGATTAGCTTTTCCGCGGTGAAGGCCGGGTCGGAGTAGAGCATGTAGATCTGTTCGCAGTAGGCGCGGGTGGCCTTGAAGAGGGCGAGGCGGTCGGATTTGTGCTTGGGAAAAGTCTGCTCATGGCGATAGACCACCTTGTCGGCGTAGTCGTAGAGGTGTCCGAGGGCGATGAAGCCGCGACGTTCTCTAACCTCTTCGGTGCCGGGAACGGTGTAGGTCTGCGCGTAACCGTAGAGGGCGGGCTCGGGCTCCTCTTTGAGGATGCGCTCGCGACGCCAGCCATTCAGGGTCTCGGCGGCGCGGGTATAGACGTTGTGCTCGTCGTCGTCGCCGGGGAGGTGCTTGCCCAGGATGACCCGGACGAGATTGTAGGGGCTCGCGCCGTAGTAGCGCTGCTGCATCTCGGGCGTGATCTTGTCGTACGGCTGGGTGACGACGGCGGGCAGGTCGACGCGGGCCGGGTCGTAGCGGAGAGCGCGAAAGGGATAGATGCGGGCCATGCGGGGTGTGGGTCTCCGAAGATGTCTTAGGGGAGATTGTACGGGGTGGGGAGCTTGCATGAGTAGAGTGGCTCCGCCGAGGTCGCATCCGCTGTTTGGATCACTCACCCGGTTGCATATGCAGCATTCCTGCAAGGCTGGCATAGAAACGCGCGGACTTCGGGTTCGACTGTCTTGCCATCAGCTTGGCGGTGAGCCGTGCCGCCTTCTCGGCATCTCTATAGGCATAGAGCGCCGCGTTCCAGTAAGCTCAATCTTCATCTGGCGTCAGCCAGTTATTAGGCGGGACCGTGCCGCCCACCCATCGCCCCACCTTGGAACCGCGCCGGGGGTCCAGCGCGCCACTGCGAAGCAATCCATCCTCGACGCGACCGAGGAACAAACCGGTCTCATACTCCGGATCGGTACGCCGCGGCACGCCCAGCCCGTCCGCATAGCCCTTGTTGCAGCCGCCAATCCAGGTAATGCGTCCAACGCCGTTCCATGCCTTCGGAGCCTCGACGCGACGATTCATGGCCCCGTAGATGCGCGGATCGGTTGCGGGAGATCGAGCATAAGCGTACCGAGCACACCCGGTGCGGCAAGCTGTAAGGGCGGTGAAGAGGAGAAGAGCAGAATGGCCGTGCACTTTTGTCTCCAGAGGTGGGACGTGTGAAGCTTGAACCACTTACCAAAATGCCGTTCCGGTCTACTCGTCCAGCTGAAACCGCAAATCTTTTGCAAGGTGTTTGTAGAAGCGAGCCGCTCTTGGCTTGGAATGCCTTGCCATATACTTGGCGGTCGCATCCGCCGCCTTGGCGGCCTCTTCATAAACGTCCATCATGTAGCCCCGGTAACCCGGATCGTCTTCGTGAGCCCGTGTGACAGAGCCATTCTCCCACGGTCCGACCCGGTAATCACGTCCCCCTAAATCTAATGCGCCAACGCGTAGGTAACCTTGGTCTACTCTCCCCAAAAATCGTTGATCTCGAAAACCCTTGTCCTCACGGACTAACACACCCAACCCTTGCGCGTGCCCGTCCTTGCAGCCGCCGATCCAGACGATATGTACCACGTCTCTCCAATCATTCGGGGACTCCACGCGGCAGTTTGCGGCTCCGTAGGCGCGGCGACCTGTCGCGGGAGACTGCGCGTAAGCGACTGACCGCAGGCCTGCCGAGTAGAGTGCGAGAGCGCAGACAATCGACAGCGAAACATTAGCGAGCAACTTTCCACCCCCTAATAAATGCCTGTCCAGCCTCGAAGTGCATCCCGTCCTTTGTACAGGGTTATTCATCCTGCATACGCATCATCTTCGCAAGGTGGGTGTAAAAGTGAGCCGCTTTCGGATTGGAGCGGTTCGCCATATATCTGGCCGTAGCATCCGCAGCCTTGGCGGCATCCCTCCACGCGTCAATAACCTTGTTTCGATATTCTAGATCGTCTCCACGTTGAAGCACCGTACCAGCCTCCCAGCGTCCAACTTTGTAATGTCCGTCTCTATCGGTCGCGCCGCTGCGAAGAAGCCCTCGATCAACGCGTCCCAAGAATAGATCGGCTGGATAACCCGGGTCTGTACGGCGCACGACACCTATTCCATCCGCGTAGCCGCTTTTACAGCCGCCGATCCAAGTGACGGGTCCGATGCTATTCCATTCAGCCGGTATCTCCACCCGGCAATTCGCCGCCCCAAAGGTGCGGCGATCGGTCGCGGAAGATTCAGCGTAAGCAAAGGAAGCCGGACCTACGGATGAGATTGCAATGACAGCAATCACCAAAGAAAAGCCTCTACGGAACACCTTTCCACCCCCTAATCAGGGCCTGTCCGGCTTCAAAGTGCATCCCGTCTTCCGTAGGAAAGCCCGCACCCCAGTACCATCCATGCGCGTTAAAGATCGGAGCAATCAGCAACAAGCCAAAGAGAACCTGGTTGTCGCCGCGGATATCGGGCGTGCCGGCAACTATAAGGTCGATGGCAGTGCCCCACGAATGATTCGAAATATGAGTCGTTGAACCGCGAACGTACCGCACGCTAAGCATGCCGTTCGATTCAAGCACACGGTACACCAAACGTTGCTGTTGTTGAACGGCTGACATAACGGTTTGCAGGCTGGCAACTGCTGAATTCAAGCCTCTAACTCCAAGCCGTCCAGCATGGGAGACCACAATGCGGTGCCGAAGCGCGGGGTTCGTAATCGGCTGGTCACTGTCGGTATAATCGTTGCGCGGCGCTCCAAACACCTCAAACATTTGGGCATTATTGGCTGCAGTCAGCCCTATATTGAAGGCAGGGAGTCGGCTCTTTGGAACATACTCCTCCAAGATAGACGTTTGCGGTCGCAGCCAGGCTCGCGCGTCAGCGATCTGGTCGGGCGGAAGCCCAGCCGGTGCCGTTGCTGGCACCCGATGCGTCTGGACAACCGCCAGCGCATACTCCATCCGCGGCGCGTTCACCGAAGGCCGCACGCCCGCCAGAGCATTGTTGAAGGCCGCAATGTCCGTCGCATCCAGCGCTTTCAGGGCGCGGAGCATCTCGTACATCGTGAGGCCGTTGAGCGTGACGACGGCATCGCGCCAACGCAAAGCGGAGGCGTGTTCGATAAAGCTCCGGCAGACCGCGCTTACATCCATCATGTCCTCCACGAGATTGCCGAAGCTTCTGGGCTATGCCCAATGTGGAAAGTTTACACCGGCGATATGGATGTAGGCCGTTGCGGGATAAAGAATGTGGAACTGCTCTTTGCGCGGGCCATCCGTCTAAGCATCTTGTTCGTGTTGGAAGAGGCTAAACTTGTCGAGCGGAGAGAAGCGGCTGCCACGTATTCGATCCGCAAGGCTGAGGGTGCGGTATGGGCAACATCGCTAGCAGAGCGGGTCGATGGATAGGACTGGTGGTCGTTGTGGTGGCCCTCGGCGCGGAGGTGTGCCGTGCGCAGGAGAACCCACTCGGGCAGGTGCAGACGCAGACTCCGGCTCCTCCGCCGAAGAGCCCTGAAGAAAAAAAGCCGGTGATCGAAGGAGGAGAGAACGCCGCCAGGCTCGCAACTACGCGCAAGGACGCGCGCATCCGTGTCGATGTGAATCTGGTGCTGGTCCCCGCGACGGTGACCGACGGGATGAACCGGCTGGTGACTGGGCTCGAGCGGGAGAACTTCTTTGTCTACGACAAGGACGTGTTGCAGCAGATCAAGAGCTTTTCGACCGAAGACGCGCCGGTAACGATCGGCATCGTCTTCGACCTGAGTGGCAGCATGAACTCGAAGTTCGCACGGGCGCGGAAAGCCTTGAGTGAGTTTCTGCGCACCTCAAACCCGCAGGACGAGTACTTCGTCATTGGTTTCAACGACCGGCCGGCAGTCATCGTCGACTACACGTCCGACATCGATGATGTTGAGGCGCGCATGGTGATGTTGAAGCCAGAGAACCGCACGGCGCTCATCGATGCGGTGTACCTGGGTGTGAACAAGCTGCGGCAGGCAAAATACGACCGCAAGGCGCTGCTGATCATCTCGGACGGGGGCGACAACCGCAGCCGTTATACGGAAAGCGAGTTGCGTCGGCTGGTCCGGGAGAGCGATGTACAGATTTACTCGATCGGCATCTTCGACCAGTACGCCCCGACAACCGAGGAGCAGCAGGGTCCGATCCTGCTGACGGACGTGTGCGAGATGACCGGGGGACGGCTGTTCCGGGTGTCCGATCTGGCGGATTTAGGCGATATCGCGTCGCGGATTTCGGCCGAACTGCGGAACGAGTATGTCATCGGCTTCCGCCCGTCGGAGGTGAAGACGGACGGAAACTGGCGTAAATTGAAGATACGTTTGGTGCCTCCGCCGGGCTTGCCTCCGCTTACCGTGCACAATCGTCAGGGGTACTATGCACCTTCGCAGTAGAGCAGTCTGGATTTTGGCGATGCTGTTAGGCTGCGGGTTCGGCTTTGCGCAGGGGCCAGTGTCTGCCCCGCAACCGCCCGACCTGACGGTAGATCGCGATCCGGTGCCTTCGCCCGATCCGGACCTGCCATCGAAATCCGATGCGGACACTGGGGCCGGACCAACAGCCAACGTAGGCCGGGGAGCAAACGGAAAGTACACGCTCCGCGAGGACGCCTACGAGGTGCGGCTGGACGCGACTGTGCTCGATGGCGGCGGGCGGTCGATCCAGACGCTTGGCAAAGAGGACTTTCACGTCTACGAGGATGGCGTGCCGCAGGTGATTGCCGGGTTCCGGCACGAAGATCTGCCGGTGTCGCTCGGCGTTCTGATCGACAGTTCGGGGTCGATGTATGACAAGAAGGCGGCGGTGGATCAGGCGTCGCTTGACTTCGTGAAGCTGTCGAATCCCGCGGATGAGGCCTTTTTGGTGGACTTCAGCTGGGAAGCGTTTATCGATCAGGACTTTACGAGCGACCCGAAGAAGCTGGCCGAGGGGTTGAGCTATATCAAGAGCGCAGGCGGCACGGCGATCTATGATGCGCTCGTAGCCTCGGCGGACTACCTCACCAAGAACGCCAAGCACCCCAAGCAGGTGCTTCTTGTAGTGACAGACGGTGAGGACAACGCGTCGAACGCCACGCTGGAGCAGGCGATCCGGCGCATTCAGGACCTCGACGGGCCGGTGATCTACTGCGTGGGGCTGCTGTTTGGGGCGGACGCCGACAAGCGGGAGTCGCGGCACGCCCGGCGGGTGCTCGAGACATTGTCCGAGCAGACGGGCGGAGCGGCGTACTTTCCACGATCCCTGAAGGAGATCGACCCGATCGCCGCCCAGGTGGCGCAGGACATCCGGACGCAGTACACGATCGCCTACCGGAGCACGAAGCCGCCCGCGCTGGGCGGGTACCGGCAGGTGCATGTAGAGGCAAAGGCGAAGGGGTTCAGCCGGTTGAGCGTGCGGACGCGCAGCGGGTATTACCCGAAGGTGAATGGACGGGATACGGCGGCAGTGGGTGCGCCCTAAGGTGAAGTCACTATAGCAAGTCTGCTTCTGTCCAGTCCAAAGAAGATGGGCGTGACAACGTGAAGGGCATGATTGGTACCCGTCTGGTTGATCGAAGCTCCGGCCCCATTGAGCTGCAGTTTCAATGCTGTGTCAGGATCGAGCGGAACGGTCTGTACCGAAATGGCAAGATACATATCGTTGAGCCGGTGATTGAAGTTATCGATGATCAAACGATGTCCGCTCAGGAGCGCAAAGACTAAGGCCAGGATAAAAAGCGCGACGCGACGGCCGCCGTTCGCCGGGATAAGTAGGCACAAAGCGCACAATACGTACTCAATGGTTTGGGTTAGCCATGAGGGGGCGATCAGGTGCGAGATGTTCGCACTGCTTCCCACAAGCAAGAATAGGTCATTTGTGAAGTAAAGCACTCCCGCAAGCAGCACTAAAAGGACGAGCTTAGATGTGAACGAGACAATCGGTTTCATAAGCTGAAGCCGACACCGACATCAATTGTTTCGTTCTTACGGTCGCCGGGGGTGACGACCAAACTGCCATCGACGAACATGGTTGCGCTGTCGCTGCCATCGAGAAAGACGGCAACTTCAAATCCTTGCTGTGCCAACGCGTCCGTTATGGCTGAGTGCGTCTGACCGGGACCAGCGCCATGCTGTTGTACAGCTATAAGAAGGGTGCGCTTCGCTGTGCAGTAGGCCAGGATTGTCTTTCCGGTGGTGGGTGGAAGCGCGCTGGCGGATTGGAAGGCCGCGTTGCTGCGCTGTATGAGGTAAGCGCGGGATTCTGGTGGCGGCTCCCCACGAAGCGGCTCCGGAAGCTTAGGGGGTGCACCCTGCTTATAACGGTTTTCCGAGCCAAAAGGCAGCGTGTTGACGATAAGCGGCTCGACTCCTCCGATGGCCGCTGGCACTGTCGGGCCTCCAGGCGGGTCACCCTTTCCGGCGGCAAAGGTCCATGGCCACGCATCCTTGGTGGGCGTCATGATCTGCCCAAACGAGAAGCTGAGCGGACGGCTATCTCCCGCGACTACTTTGCCACCCTCTACAATCTGACCCTGGATGATCGTGTCTGTGGGGGTGTCGGGGCGACCTCGTAGGACGGCAAACTTAGCTGAGAACGTGATGTCGTAGAAGTTCCCATTGACTACCACTTTGCATCGTTTCGCGCGCGCGTCGCTCGAGATAAACTGCGTAAAGGTGGTGTTCGTGTTGCGAACGAGGGGCTGCAGCTCAAACTTATTATCGAGCAGGATGTAGTTGAGGGAACCGTCCTGTTTCAGCAGACCGTAGGACTTCGCTTCATCCTTCCAGAAGGTGGGACTTGTAAGTGTTGAACTCACTGGGTTCTCCTCATCTTAATTGCTGAAACGCGTACGACGTAATGCAGCCACTTACCACTCCTTTCATGTTCTTTACGAACGCGCTAGAGCGTCTGATCGAGTTGCAGAGCGGTGATCTTGCTGGCAAGACCGGCTTGTACGGCTTTCAGAGTGGCGTCAGCGGTCGCGTATTCACGTTGCGTGGCGGCGATCTGGTCTTCGGTAGCGTTCAGGTCGTGGACGAAGCGGTTGCGGGCGCTCTTGTCGGCTTCTTTGAGGGCGGTGATGTTCGCCCGCTGGCGTTCTTCTTCGGCCTTGAGGCTGGTAAGCCGCTCGTTCACCTGGGTAAGCGCGGTCTGGGCGTCGGCCACGCGGCGGCGGGCTTCGAGGATCGGCTGGAGGACGGCTTCAAGCTGCGGGTTGTGGTGGGACTCGTTCAGGATGTATGTCAGCTCATTGTCGTCCGACTGCAAGAGCTGGTAACGGGTGGTGCCGAGGCGCTTCTCGCCGACGTGCAGGCGAACGGTCTCGCCGGGAGCGGCAGGGACGCGGAAGCGGTAGGCGGCCGGGGTGGTCTCTTCGGGCTTCGGGTCGGAATATAAGGTGAAGCCTTGGCGGCGCGGGTGTTCGAGGATGAGGGTGCGCGGCTCTGCGGCCGAATTGTGAAGAAGATATTCGAGCTCGGCAACCTCGGCGGTGCGGAAGACCAGGACACCCTTACTGACGGTGACGCTGGTGGTGCGGGAAGAGCTGAGTGGCCTTTCGGTGGAGACACGCACGGCGGTGTCGGCGGCATAGGAGAGCAGGCGGCGCTCTTTGGGGTGGATGGAGTCGAGCAGACCTTCGCCGCCGAAGGAGCCGTTCTCGACGATGGCAAAGGAGCCGCGATCCAATGTCAGGTCCGACGTGTTGGTGATCCAGAGGGCGCGTAGGGTTTGGCGTTGCGGGTCGATGAGGGTCACGCGCTCGGCGTCGACTTTGGTTTGCAGGATCGGAACGAGCGCCGACTCGTTCTTGCGGATGGTGATGGGTTGGTCGAGGGTGTAGGCAAAGAAGTCGTCGAAGGCGGAGGTGGTGGTTTGCGGGGTAAGGGACTGTGCGGCGGCGTCTTCGTAGGCAATCATTGGGGCTGCGGCGACAACCGCGACGGACTTGCTCATGGGGCCGCCGATAGCACCGCCATGAAAGGCGTCCATTTTGCGGTAGACACCACCGCCGGTACTGCTACCCGCACCGGGACCTAAGCCTACGCCATTGCCGCTACCCATGCCGGACATCCCCGCAACGCCATCAGTGGGCTGAACGACGTCGCCGCTGTCGTGCGTCTGCGGCGAGAGCTGCGCCTCCTGCGGCAGCGGAATCTCCGGCCGCCGCGTGTAATACGGTACACTCAGCGGCTGGATGAAACTCTGCGGCGCACCCGCAATCAGCGAGAGCTGCACATTCAGCCAGTCGGTACCGGTCGTATTATCGACCACCGACCATCCCTGAAGCGTGGCCGTCTGTTTTGCCAGCGCGGTCGCTGGCCCGGAGAAGAGGATGCGGTAGGTGGACTTCCAGACCGGCACCTCGGAGATATACGAAACGCGGAGGTCGCGCCGGGCTGTGCTTCCCGATGGGCCGTTGTCTTGCAGGGTGAGGCGGCGGAGGCCCTGATTGCGGGTGTTGGCGAGCAGCTGAAGGTAGCGGGTGACGTCGCTGTGGAGGGTGGGGTCGAGGAGGCGGACTTCGGTGGGGGAGGTGAGCTCGATGGTGCGAACGGAGCCCGCGTCCGAGACGACAGTGAGGAAGCGCCGCTCGGCTCCGGCGGGGTCCCCTTCCTTCACCGCGGCGGTGCGAATTTCCAGGTTGAGGAGGCGGCCGGTGATGGCGACCACCCCGCTATGAACTTCGACCCGTGCCCCTCGGATGGCGTTGTAGAAGGCCTGCGAGTCGGCGTCCTGACCGAGGCCGAGCGGCAAGGCTTTGAGCTGCTGCTCGATGGGCATGGTGGAGTTGTAGCCCGCGCCGGCGATGCGTCCACCCCCGAGGTCGATGGCGGTCAAGGATTGGAGAACGTCGTTGAGCTGTGCGGTGGTAAAGGCGATGGAGACCTGCGCGTTACCCGTGACCTTCCCTGTGTGCTCAAAGAAGCCGACGCCGTTCTTGTAAAGCGAGACACGTGTGACGGGAAGCGTTGTTTCGGGTGTCTGGCTGTGAAGCGTGGCGGCGAACAGTGTGGCGGCGAGCAACCGGTGCGGGCAGGAGAGCAAGGAGGACCTTTCAGTTCATGCTGCAAGGATAGACTCCGGCGAAGGCGGAAATGTTCCGCGCCATTGCTCACACCGCACGTCGAGCACCCCAAACTCGCTCTTGAACAAACTTCGACCGATGCGCATGCAGGGTACGATACGGGGTGAGGAACAGAGCGATGCGGATTGGGGTAGATGTTGGCGGAACGAAGATCGAGGCTCTTGCGATGGACGGCGAGGGCCGGGAGATGGCGAGATACCGTGTGGATACGCCGCGCGGCGACTATCCCGGCACGATCGCCGCAATCGTCGGCCTTGTCGGCAAGCTGGAGCGCGACACAGGGGAAGAAGGCTCCGTAGGGGTCGGCTTTCCGGGCACGGTGGAGCGCGCAACTGGACTGGTCAAAAACGCGAATTCGATCTGGCTTAATGGAGAGCCGTTCGACAAAGATTTAAGTGCGGCACTGGGGCGCGAGGCACGTGTTGCCAACGACGCAAATTGCCTGGTTGTATCGGAGGCAACGGATGGTGCGGCGGCGGGTGCTCGAGTCGTCTTCGGGGTGATTTTGGGAACTGGATGCGGAGGCGGCGTAGCGCTCGACGGGCAAGTTCATGCCGGGCCGGGCGGTGTGGCAGGAGAGTGGGGGCACAATCCATTGCCGTGGCTTGAGGCGGAGGAGTTTCCGGGGCCGCTCTGCTATTGCGGGAGGCATGGGTGCTTGGAGACGTGGATTTCAGGCACAGGGTTTATGGCCGATTACCACCGGCATACAGGCGTCTCTTTAAAGGGCGCGGAGATCGTGCGGGCGGCAGAGAAGGGCGAAGCCGCTGCAGAGGTGTCACTACTGCGGTTGGAAAACCGGATCGCCCGGGGGCTTGCTTCAATGATCAACGTGCTTGATCCGGATGCAGTCGTGATTGGAGGCGGTGTCTCGCGCATCGACAGGATCTACCCGGCAGTGATGCGGCAGCTCCCGGAGTATGTCTTCGGTGGACGGTGCGAGACCAGCGTGCTCCCGGCTGTGCACGGCGATTCGAGTGGAGTGCGGGGCGCTGCGTGGTTGTGGCCAAAGCGGTAGCGGCTTGTCATGCGATGCTATCAGGATCACGCAAAAAGCAGGCAGACCGGGCGATTGACGGTGTAGCTTCTGGCTGCTGCAGTTAACAGCCCGGTTTTCCCGTTGCGGCTAAATACATCGATGCTTGCCGTACTCTCGTTGGCGACCAGCAGCCAGCGACCGGTGGGGTCGATGGTGAACGAGCGTGGCACTCTCCCGCCACAGGCAATGTCTTGGATCATCGTGAGTTCTCCGGTGGTTGGGAGGACGGCAAAGGCAGCGATGGAGTCGTGGAAGCGATTGGAGACATACAGAAAGTGCCCATCCGGTGAAAAGGCAAGCTCCGCCGCATTGTTCTTTTTACCCCGTGCCTCTTGGGGCAAGGTTGAAATCGTAAACTTCTGAGTAAGCGTGCCTGTGGCTCCGGCCCACTCGAAGAGATCAACGGTGGAGCCTAGCTCGTTGAGCGAGTAGAGCCACCTGCCATTGGGATGGAAGAGCGTGTGGCGTGGACCGGACCCGGTTGCGACGGTGATAAAGGGGACCGCTGCCGGAGTAAGCTCGGCGGTGGCGACCCGAAGGTGGTAGATGAGGATGCGGTCTGTGCCAAGGTCGCTTACAAGCAAAAAACGATTATCCGGTGAGATGCGGACGCAGTGCCCATGTGGGCTTGCCTGTTCCGGTTTAGGTCCGGTGCCGGTGTATTTGAAAGTACTGACAGGAGCGCTGAGGCCTTCCGGCGTGACCCTGAACGACGATATGCTGCCGCCGGGGTAATTGGCGGCAAAGACAGCGCGGCCAGTGTGATCTGTGGTGACATGACAGGGGCCCTCGCCTCCCGCATCTACCGTGTTGAGGGGGATGAGCGTTCCCGCGTCATCGTTGCGCTTGAACGTAGTGACGGTGCCCGGCTTGCCGCCGCTTAATTCATTTACGGCGTAGAGGCGCGCAGAAGCATCGGGTGAGACCGCAAGGAAGGTGGGATCGGGCGTTGTGGCGGCTAGCTTTGGCTGGGTAAGTTCGCCCGTTAGGGGGTTGAAAGTGGCCGCGTAGATGCCTTTGGCACCAGCAATGGCACCAGCCGGTGAGGTGTAGGTGCCAATGTAGAGACGAGAACTCTTTACAGGTGCAGCGGCAAAGGACCGTAGGGTGGCCGGAGCGGCAGCCAGGAGCGAGATAACGGAGCGGCGGGTCATCTTCATGTGATGTCTACAGTACCGTGTTGGAGAGAGATCGTCGAACGCGATGTTGATAAAGATACCAAGCGTTTCAGCACGAATCTCGTCGTGTGTAGCCGCAAACACTTGGAATTGCAGGCCCTAATTGTGCGGACTATGCTCTGGTCCATCGATAACCAAACACGAAAGTCCTATGGACGGCGTGCAGCAGCGGCCATGAGCTCGACTACGTCCGCCTTGGGAGGCACATGGTTTTTGCGAGTGTATACGCCTTTCTTCTTTGTAAGGGAGAGAGAGCGTGCAATACTGGAAATGCTTACGGCGGGTGGCCGGGACAGGCTAGACTTTGCCGGGATGGCGGAATCGGCAGACGCAGCGGACTCAAAATCCGCCGAGGGCAACCTCGTGGGGGTTCGACCCCCCCTCCCGGCACCAAACTGCAACTTACACGTACAGGCCGGTTCCACTCGCAAGAACGCTTACGGACAAGCCTTTCTCGCGGCTCTCATGAAGTGACCGGATGCACTTAGGTCGATACCGTACAGAGTGCAGCTGGAACACTGTACCTGAGAGAGCGATAGCAGACCCGTAATGAAGAAATCGGGCACCTGAAGCCTTCTTGAAGAAGGAAGTAATCACGCACTGTGAGCATCTCGCTTGAAGCCCACAAGGTAAGCGGGCGTGCCTCTCACTCGCTCGCCTTGAACTATCTACTTCGACAACGGAGACCAGCGAGGCGAAGCATTTCCTTCGTGGCTATCTGCTCGAGATATCCGGTCCCGCGGGAGTCCAGAGTCGCGCACCTGCTTCCGAACGGGATGGTGTTGGCACTGATGTACTTCTGCTGCCGTAGCCGGAATGCGGTGATGCGGCAGGCGTTCTCCGGCCACCACTCCCGGGGGGTCTGCTTGTCGCCGGGCGAGGTCATTGGCCCACTCACGGCAGCCTCCTAATGGAATTCATGAGAGACCATGGACGCGGCGGTCACGTCCAGCTCCTCAATGTGCCTGGCCCGGATGTGGATCACTGTGTCGACGTTCTGGAGAGCGCCCTCGATGAGCAGGAACTTGGCGTAGGTGACGAGCGAACGGTTGGCTTCGTACAGGTCCGGGTCGACGATAGCGTTGGCGATGCCGGTCTCATCCTCGATGGAGAGGAAGATAAAGCCATGGGCTGTGCCGGGCCGCTGCCGCGCGATGACCTGTCCGGCGATGCGGGCCTTGACGCCATGGCGCACGAGCTTCAGGTCTCCGGCGCGGAAGACCCGCAGTTCGCGGAGGCGGTCACGGCGATGCGCCATGGGGTGCCGGCCCACGGTGACGCCGGTCCCGGCGTAATCGGCGACCATGCGCTCTTCGGGATTCATCCTCTCAAGCGGGGAGAGCTGCTCTTCGTCGCTGTCGAGTCCGGAGAATCTCCGCCCGCGTTGCTGTGTTGAAAGACTGTTGCCGAGCCGACATTGGTGTGTCTAGCCGGATGATCCGCACAGCGGGCGTCGCCGGTTCTGCGTCCGGAGAGCAGCTCGCCGTCCTCGGCAACGTCGCAGCCTTCAAACGCTTTCGAAGCTGGCGACAACACCTGCGAAGAAGGCCCTCGGCTTCTTTCAACAGGCGGGCGAACGATCTTCAGGACGATCGACTCCTATGATCCATCAATTAGGGCGGTCGGCGAATTTCCGACGATCTGGCAAAGACCGTCCGTGTAGCACGATCATGCTGGCATCCAACACTGACTACTCGCAGGCCTTCTTCCTTGTTTCTTCGGTCCAATATTCCTTGTGATCGCGCTCGTGGACCTTGGCCAGGGTCGCGCTTACCGAGGCGACATGAACCTCGTTGCCTTCGGATCCGACCCACGCCGCCCATCCTGCCCCGATCGCAACCTGATCCGCGCCTCGAGTATCCAGAACGGCGACCTTGTCCGCCGCTTCATCGATCAACTCCACCCGCGAGCCGGAACCCACGACGGCGGTCGTCTTCTCGTTCGCCCAGGCGTGGCCGCGTCCCTCCAGCCAGTAGGAGAAGCCCTCTATGTCGACCCTGTCGTTGGCCTCATGTTCCATGTCCGGCGATGAGACGGAGACGACATCGTCATCGGGAGCTTCGTCGGGATCGTCTTTTGAAGCGCAGTTGCGGTCCGATCCGGCCTCCACCTGTGTTGCAAGATCGACACGACGACCGCCGCGTTCGTCGCAGAAGAGGAGCGTCTGTCCTCTGATATGCAGCCTGCTGACTGGCCCAGACGAGGGAAGGCTCCAGGTTTCTGGAGGATGCACTTCCTTCACCTTGGGAGGCTGCTCATTGCTATAGACCGGACCAGTCCGGCGGCATCCAAGGCAGAGACAGAGGGCGCCGATCAGAACTCGCGACAAGCCGAACGCGTCTGACCCACTATGTCCGCTTCCTAAGTGCTGCCGTCGTTCCACACGCCTCTCCCTTCAAGCCACACCTTCGATTGAAGACTAAGGCAGAAAGCCATACCAGCGCAGCCGCGCCCGCCTTGCGCGAGTCATGGGAGGGTCTCGATCATCGCAACAATCTGGGTCTGGCCCGAACAGCGCGCTCCATTTACCCGAGGGCCAATCCGTCCAAAGGTTTTCCATGGCTTCATAACTCACATGGAAGATCTTTCCATCGACACGGACCGTGCCGTCGAACGCGCAGCCATACTGCAGAAATGACTCTAGCTCGCCTTCATGGGCAAGATGAAAGCCGTTGATCATCCTCCGAATATGCAGCGGCGAAGGCGGCCGCGCATAAGCACATCCCTCATCCTGCGCGTTGCTGGCAGTCTTTGGTTTGCGATCCATCACGATACGGGCGCGGCGCGGAACGGGCGGCAGACGCACGATGCCGGCGTTGTACGGCAGTTGTAACCATAAACCTAGTGCCAGACCGATTGCCAGGGAACTCATTCATCTCCTCTTTCGACGACGGCTGAACGCCGCTCGCATGATCACGATCCCGTCGACTCCGTCCTGGCAGACCCAGCACCGACAGAAGCCCGCGGCCAAGAAGACTCCATGTTACTCAGACAAATAACATAGGACGTCAACTTCGAACGTGGTCGTCTTGATGTGGTTGTAGTCGGGGACATAGTCGGTTTGTGCCGACACTTTCAAGGGCGTGTCGGAACAATCACGCGGAACCGCAGTCGACGCATGGTGGCAGTAGCTCCACGGAGAAGGAGCTGAAATCGCGGCACTCGGGCTTGGGCGATCACCTTTGTTCCATCGCAACACGGAGGCCGCCGTGCACAGAAACGATGAAGGGTGTAAAACGCAGCTTAGGAGTGGTTCATGCGCGGTAAGCGGCTTCGTTTTTCCCTTTCCCTCACCCTTGCGCTTCTGTTCGCGATCCGCTTTTCTTACGCCCAGGAGCCAAACAAATCATCTCCGCAGGCCGTGGTCGACTTCAAGGAGACGCTACGGAGCTTCGCGGGCGGCGCTCCAGACTCGTGCTCTCCGGTGGAACCCCATAACGAAGACGGCTCCACACGAGAGTTTTTCGTATTCGAGAAGGCTTTGGCCCTGATTGCGGACGCTCTAAATGGGGCCAGCCCGGGAGGTACGCCGCACAAGCGCGCTGATGACCTTCTTGATTCGCTCGAACGGGATAGTGCCGCCATGAATGCCGCATGGCCGGAGGAAGACCGTTTTCACGCCACGGTTCTCGATCTGTCGCCGCTCCTGGTGGTGAAGCTTACCTTCCGCGAACACGCTTCGGTGGCCGTGTTCGGCGTTCCGCCAAAGAGGGGAGACGGGCAAGGGGGCGTCTGGCAACAGGTGGGATGGGACGCAATCTCGGAGGAGCATCCCTCTTCCTACTCTTCGGCGGACGTGTACCCGCTTCATCGAGGACCATCCGGCCGCCCCAGATTCCTGGTGTCCTACGTTTATTCCGGGTGCGCCGGAAGCAGCGGAACCGTTTACGACGCAAGGGAGTGGCGCGGCAAGGAAGGTGTCCTGGACCAGATCTTGAAACAAGACGGGGCAACAGGGGTGGAAGACGCTCGTGGTGCTTTCGCGCCCATTGGAACTCTTCGAACAACAGGACCAACCCTGACCTTGCCGTACTGTTGGTTCTCTGCGATCGACACCTGGGACAACCCCAGCTTGTGCGCCGTGGACACGTACGACCTGTCAGGGGACGCCGTCCGTTTCAGGTCACGCGCCTACAATCGGCCGGACCTCGCCGCGATCCAAAGGGCCGTCGAATACGCGGAGAAGCACGACTACCCGGCTGTTCGGGGATACTGCACCTCGAGCGCTGTTGCGCGCAGACTGGTGCAGCAACCTCCGTCGTTGATCGGAGACGGCGCGCCTCCCCACGTTTATAAGACCGGGCGCGGGAAAGAGCGCATCGTTCTGGGCGCTTCTCCAACCGCTCAGTTTGACCTCGTACGACACTCGTACGGCTGGATCCTCGCGAGCTTCCACCTTGCCGGTAGGTCTTCCCCATGAACAATCAGCCTCTTCCTGAAGGTAAATGTGATCTTCAGTGCCACTGTTTGGGACCAATGAGGTTCGGCATTGGTTCAGGGGTTGGACTCACAATCAGTTGTAGCTCTCATTGCTGAGTGGCTTTGCAGGTCGGTAAAGAGGTATCGTTGCGCTCCGCCGCTCCCGAGCGGAAGGAGCAGATTCCGTGCCCCGTCAACGGCAGTGTCGTTGTTCACTCGCGATACGTACACCCGACGGCAAGGAGGATAGGCGGGGTGCTTGTATTGAGAGGAATTTGAAGCCTGTCACGATAACCCGCAGCGATTGCGTCTGTGTTCGCAAGACCCTGCGGGCCGGAGTGAAAGAGGGATACAGAAATTTCAGGCGCTGTCGCAAAGTCGGGACGGCCTGGAAAGCGGGCCGTCCCGACTGAGTGGTAGAGCGACTTTACTTCGTTACGGCGTTCAGGAAGTCCATGCCGATCGGTGTGCCAAAGCCTGTGACGTTGTCCCAGCCTTGTGCGGTGGTGAGGGACGTGTCCAGATCGAACGCAATGCCGAGTTCAGCGATGAATCCGTTCCCGAAGAGAGCAGTGCGAAATCCTCGCTGCGCTCCCGCTGTCCCAAAGAGATCGTCGGAGGTGTAGGCTGTTGTGCCATTCGCATCCGTGATCGTCCCCGTGACATTCGTGGTGTCGGCGATAGGCTGAACATCCAGCAGACCCGAGCTAAGCCGCGCGAGGATAGGAGAAGCATGTCCGAGAGGATGTCCCGCTTTCTGGTTGGCGATTGCCCAGATTGCAGAAAAGATGGGGCAAGCGAGGCTTGTTCCGCCGACACTTGTCAGCACCTGCTGGCCTACAGTCGGGTTGGAGGTCAGCACGAGCGGAACGCCCGTCAGGGAGCTGGCGAGGGCAGATACGTCTGGTGTCTGACGTCCGGTACCCGGCAAGGCATCCTGCCACCGGGGCTTTGCAAAGTAGAGGCTCTCACCGCCACCCGCGCCGCCAATAAAGCGGGGACCGTTCGGCGGATCGTTGAGGGTGCCGAAGAGGAACGTGGTGGCGTCCGTGCCCCATCCCAAATGATCGAAGCCGCTCGCCCCGACCTTGTTCAGGATTGTGGTCCCGCCAACGGCGGTGGCACGTGGGGAGGTGGAGGGAACTCCGCCGGCACCTTGACCGACGATGCCATGGTCGCCACCATCACCGGTGGAGAAGTTGACAGAGATGCCCCGCGCCGCTGCAAGGGTAATCACGCGGTCAAAGGCGTTCTGCTCCGCGGGGCCGGAGTAGAAGTCCGATCCTATTTCCCAGCTGTTGGAGAAAGAATTGCCGAGATGATGGCTGGCTGCGTAAGAGATGGCATGCTGGAAGTCCTGGCTATCCTGGCCACCAGCGGCGACGACAGCAATCTTGGCGCCTGGTGCCATCGCGTGGGCCCATTGAATGTCCAGAGCAATCTCTGCATCCCACCCCAAGCGAACTCCCGCAGCGACGTTCGGCTTTCCATCGGGATAGACGACCTTGAAGTTCGTCGCGTTGAGCAAGGGAAGGCCCATCAGCGTGCTGAACGCATTGGCGTCCGGCAGCATATAGTCATAGCCGTACGCTTCGATGAGGACAATGGTCTGCCCGGTTCCGTCGAGGCCAGCCGCGTAGGCCTGATCCAGACCGTACACCTTCTGAAGTTGCGCCGCGGTAAAGTTGCAGCTCTTCGTGAAATCTGCGAGGTACACCGAACCCGTAAAGACGGCGGTCGGCGTCGTGGTGCCCGGCGTCTGGAGAGTCAACGTTTGGGGAGCGGAGAGACAGATGTCGGTGATCTTGGCCGCCAGCTGTGCTGGCGTAAGATTCTTGACCGCGAGCGGGGCTGGAGCCTTGCCCGTCATCAGGTTTTTTCCCTGCACGAACATAGGATGAGCGACATGGCTTTCAAGGCCGGACACGCTATCGACAAAGTTCCCGGCTTCGCCCGTCAGACGCGCCGCCTGGGTGTTGGTGCGGAAGATTGTGCCGTTGTGCTCAAACTGGTGAACGGGTGTTTGGAAGGCGGACTGGAGGGCCGCCGCCGAGCCCACTGCGCGTAAGGAAAGACCGGTCGGATCGATGGAGACCACCTTCAGACCGTGGTGTTCCAGCTCCCGGCTAACGAGATCGATCTGCGCCGAGGAGGGAGCGAACTTCTGCAGGTCGGCGTCCGTCATCCACTTGTGGAAGGAAGGCGACTTTGGATCGTAGAGGGCGTCCACCGCGCTGACGAGGCTCTTCTCATTGGGCTGCTTCAGATGGACGTCGATGGTGACTGGCGTGGCACCGTGGATGGTGCCGAGATCGTGCATCGCCTGGAGGTTCGGGTTGGCGGTGAGAGTACCGATCTCACGCTGGGCCTGAAGAACGCCGGCGGAGAGAATAGAGATGCAAGCAAGAGATGGTGCGAGGAGACGCGTGAGGGGTCTACAGTACATTATTTCTGTTTCTCCTGTCTGGATATGCCAGACACAGTGGCGGTTCGTCCAATGCAACCTACACGGCGAGCTCGAGGCTCCTCGCGCGGGCGAAGTGCTGCTATGCGAAGCAAGGCAAGACGGCAAGGGGTCGAAATGGAACACAATGCTCTGGTGCTCTTCGGCTTGCGGACCGCGAAGGGTGCTCTGTATGGTATGAGCGCATAATACACGAGACTTTGGAAAGAGGCGTGTGCGCACCTTTCGATGGCGCTCTTCCGTAACGTCAGTGGGGCGCGCCGGTCTAGAACGTCCCCCTCGCCAGGCTCTACCGGCGGTTGTCGGTAGCGGGTTCGGGGTGGATGAGGAGGCGGGCGACCTCGGGGGCGTCGAGTTTGAACGCGCCTTCAAGCGCGGTGATGACGGCGTGGACGCGGGCCATGGGGAGGTCGTCGGGCAGGGTGCAGTGGCAGGTGATCTGGACGCGGTCAATGGTTTTGTTGACGACGACTTCGTGGATGTCGAGGATCTCGGGGAAGGCGCGGGCGGCAGCGCGCAGGCGGCGTTCTAGGTCGCGGTCGCGTTCGAGCGAGGCGGGGCGCTCGATGGTGGCGGGCTCGCTTTCGATGTGCGTAAGGATGGAAGTGACGGCGGGAAGGTCGCGGCGGATCTCGGCTTCAAGCTGAGTCACCAACTCGTGGGCGGCGCGTAGCGGAAGGGTCTCGTCGACCTCCAGGTGCTGCTCCACGTGCAGCTTGCCGTCGTACTGCTGGACGGAGACATCATGGATGGCGAGGTTGGCGCGGGCGGCGACGGCGCGAATACGGTCGTGGACGGACTCGGCCAGCGACGCAGTGGGGACGGAGTGGACGACGACGTCGGCTCCGGGGAGATGGCGGCGGACGGAGTCGGTGGCGGCCTTGGTGATCTGCTCGGAGCGCTGGAAGGTGAGGTTGCGGGGGAGGCCAAGGGTGAGGTCGGCGAAAAAGGACGAGCCGGCGCGGCGGGTGCGGACGCGGTCGACGTAGATGACGCCTTCGATGCGGGAAAGGTCGTGGACAAGGGCGCGGCGGAGCTGGGCGCGCGTTTCGGCCGGGGTGGCGTCGAGCAGGGCGTCGACGGTCTGACGGCCGAGGCGCCAGGTGACGCGGAGGATGATGGCGGAGACGAGGATGGCGGCGAGGGGGTCGGCGAGCTCCAGGCGCGGGTAGTGGAAGCGTTCGCCGATCCAGGTGGCGGTGAGGCCGAGCAGCACGGCGACGGTCGAGAACATATCGGTGCCGAAGTGGAGGGCGTCGGCTTCGAGGGCGGGGCTGCCGGTCTCCGTGGCGACGCGATGGAGGGAGCGGGAGCGGAAGAAATCGACCGCGATGGAGAAAAGCAGGACGGCGAAGGGCCAGAGGCTCAGCGGCAGCGCGAGGTGGTGGCGGAAGACGATGCGGCGGACGGCCTCGATGAGAATCCATGCGGACGATCCCAGCATCAGCCCAACCTCGACGAAGGCGGAGAGGGACTCGATCTTGCCGTGGCCGTAGTTGTGGTCGTCGTCGGCGGGGCGGTCGGAGAGCTGGACGGAGACGAGGGTGAGGGCGGCGGCGACGAGGTCGATGCCGGAGTGGGCGGCCTCCGACAATAGGCCGAGCGAGCCGGTGAAGAGGCCGGCGGCGAGCTTGAGCAGGGTGACGAGCAGAGCGGCGAGGACGGAGGTGAGCGCGGCGGTGCGCTTGGCGTGGGGGTTGGCTAGGGGTGCGGGCGGGTTGGACACCACGAGGGCGCTCATTGAGTGACCGTGTCCAGTCATTGTCGCGGCTTTGAATGTTTGCACTGGCATGGGCTGAATCCGCAGCCGATGCATAGATCGCCCTCGCGCCGCTTGATCGTTTTTGCATAAGCGGGCGAGATCGATTTGGCGAAGAGAGCCCAATGCTTGAATACTTTCTTCTTTGGCCCTTCTGTCCTGTTCTCTTCACGCATACGACTATTATGCGCGTGAGCCAAAGCAGCTAAGGCTTAGTTGCTTTATACAGCCCGGCGGTGCCGAGGGTATAGCTGGTCCAGGTGGCGTCTATGAAGCCGACGGCTCGGATGAGTTGGAGCATGCGCGGCGGGCGGGGGAAGCGGGCGACGGAGGCGGGGAGATAGGAGTAGGCGGCGGGGTCGCCGGAGAGGAGGCCGCCGAGCCGGGGCAGGACGCGGGTGAAGTAGAGGGAGTAGAGCGCGCCGACGAGGCCCGAGGGTTGGTTGCAGTCGAGGATACCGATCTGGCCGCCGGGGCGGAGGACGCGGAAGAGTTCGGCGAGGCCTTCTTCGTAGTTGGCCAGGTTGCGGAAGCCGAAGGCCGAGGTGACGAGGTCGAGCGAGCCGGAGGCGATGGGGAGATGGAGGGCGTCGGCTTCGATGGGGAGGATGGGGTGCGGGGCGAACTTTTGTGCGCCTCGGGAGAGCATGTTGTGGGAGAAGTCGACGGCGAGGATGGGTTGACAGTTGTTAGTTGTTAGTTGGTGTTTGAGGAGGTGGAGGGCCATGTCGCCGGTGCCGCAGCAGAGATCGAGGATGCGGGCTTCAGGGCGGCGGAGGATGGGGCGGAAGACGCGGGCGGCGCGGGTCCACCAGTAACGGTCGATTCCGGCGGAGAGGACGTGGTTGAGGGTGTCGTATTTGGGTGCGATGGTGTCGAACATCTCGCGAACGGAGATGGCGGCGGCGGCCTCGTCGTGGGTGCCGGTGGGGCGGGCTCCGGTGGTGCGCTCGTGCTCGGGACCAACACTACTTGTCATAAGGCCAGCCCGGATGAAGCAGTGTAAGCACCTCAATTTGATCTTCGACAATTCTCGACATCACAGGTGCCAACGCTTGGTTGTTTAGCTTCAACCAATGCTCAGTAGGCGACACGGTAGGGTGATCAACGGAGAATGTTATCGCTCCGTATAACCCGGTCCTGTATTTGACTGTTTTGGGACAAGGCAAATTCTCGTTTACCAGCAACACCAACTCATCTAGCTCGATGATGTCGGCCGTGGTCATGTTTGTAGAAAGAGTCTGATCCGGATAGCGAGACTCGTAATAGGACTTAAACCTATTGACAAGCGGCATGAATCGGGACAGCGTGAGATTCGGCGCAAGACCGTCAACCTCATTTAAGAGATCGACAATCTTGTGACTTTCCTTCTTGATATTTCGATCCGGATTGACTAACAGCAAATACGCTTTCAGGTACTTCTCAAGCGCCTGAGAACCCATGACAAGTGATGTCATCAACTGGCACTGCATCAGGCACCGAGCTGCCGCGTAATCGTTTGTGGCAACATGAAGAAATCTGCCAGCTACACTATGCGCCGTGAGGAACGAATTCATGTCCTGCAACGCCTGTGACGTGCCCGAGCTTTGCGATTGGTTCGACAATGTCATAAGTTTCACCTCTACAGTGTTAGCTACTGTGTACGACACATGCGGGTGATCATAGCGTTGGCGGCGTCTAGGAGTTCAGCTTCGGTGATGTCCTTGGCGATCTGCGTCGAGCCGATGCAGGTGGCGAGGACGAAGGCGCGCTGGCCGCTGCGGTTCTTCTTGTCGGCGGCGGTGAGGGCGACGAGTTTTTCGGCTTTGGCGGTGAAGGGCGGGAGCGGGCCGTAACGGAGGATGAGGGCGACGATGCGGTCGTGGTCGCGCTGGCTGAGGACTCCTCGGGATAACGAGAGATGCGCCGCGGCGATCATGCCCCAGCCGATGGCCTCCCCGTGGAGGAGCTGTTTGTAGCCGGTGGCGGCCTCGATGGCGTGGCCGAGGGTGTGGCCGAAGTTGAGGATCATGCGAAGGCCGTTTTCTTTTTCGTCCTGCGAGACGACGGCGGCCTTGACGCGGACGGAGGCTGTGACGACACGGGTGAGGGCGGCTGGATCACCCGCGAGGATGGCGTCGGTGTTGGTCTCCATGAAGCGGAAGAGCCTGGCGTCGTAGATGATGGCGGACTTGACGGACTCTTGCAGGCCGGAGCGGAGTTCGGCGGGTGGAAGGGTGGCGAGGAGGTCCGTGTCGGAGAGGACGGCGAGCGGGTGGTGGAAGGCGCCGATGAGGTTCTTTCCGGCGGCGAGGTTGACGCCGGTCTTGCCGCCGATGGCGGAGTCAACCTGGGCGAGCAGCGTAGAGGGCAGCTGGACGTAGGGGACGCCGCGCATATAGATGGCGGCGAGGAAGCCGGTGATGTCGCCGAGGACGCCGCCGCCGAGGGCGAGGAGGAGGGCGTCGCGGTCGGCTCCGGCGGCGGCTAGCTGTTCGGCGAGAGACTCGACGGCGGGAAGGCGTTTGTGGCGCTCGCCTTGCGGAAGGAAGAGGACGGTGGGCTGTGCTTCTTGCGGGAAGGAGCTAAGGACGGTCTCGTGCCAGAGGCCCCAGATGTTGGGGGAGGTGACGAGGAAGGCGCGGAAGGGCTTGCCAGCTTTGAGCGTGCGTAGGCGGGGATACAACGTGCGGAGGAGGCCTGCGCCGATGGTGATGGTGTAGCTGGCGGAGGGCGTTGTGAGGGGGATCGAAGGCACGGTAGCTCCATGGTAGCGCGGCGCAAGCGGCGGCTGTGCCCGCGTGTTGTGGGTGTGCGAATCCAAGCCGTGCGATCAGGAGCCCGCTTCAATCACCTCATACAGAGGTACCTTTATAAGATGAAGGCCCCACGTCCCTTCGTCGAGACGTGGGACATGTGATTATTTCCTCGAAGTCTTCTTGGCGGTCGACTTGGCCGGTACTTCTTCCTCGTCTTCGCTCTCTTGTTCGCCGCCGCCGATCGCTGACTGGTTGACAGTCTTCGACACTTCGGTCAGCTTGAGGTCGGTATCCTTTTCTTCCTGAAGCGTCTGCTCGAGCAGCTGCTGTATCTCCTGCTGTCCCATGGCTTCGGCGAAGGCGGCGACAGTGCCATACGCGGCGATCTCGTAGTGCTCCACACGCTGCATCGCGGCCAAAAGTGCGGCGTCCAGCACGGGGCCCGCCTCGATCTCCTCCACGTGCTGCGCTCCCTCCTCCAGCAGACCCTTCATCGCCTCGCAGGTTTTGCCTCCGGCACGCTTCTCAAGCTTTTCGAAGATCTGGTCCAGTCGCTCGATCTGTTGCTTGGTTTGTTCTAGGTGCTCCTGCATCGCCTGCTTCAGTTCCTCAGACTGCAGCACCTTAGCAAGCCGTGGGTAGGCGCGTACCGCTTGCTTCTCGGCTGAGTAGATGTCTTTCAGTTCGCTCAGAAACAGGTCTTCGGCTGTCTTGATTGCCATGCTTTCTCCTCATTCCATATTCGATGTGTGGTGCGACTCGCGGTCAGACCTCTGGACCGTACACCGGTGGCAGAAGCCTGGTGCAGCGTGCACACCAAGGTGGTTGTACCGCGCTTGGTGGTTCACTCGGCTATTGCGGGCCACCGTACAGGCTTGCTGTGCGAGGCCCGCTGCGTATGACGCCTGATGCCGGAGGCCGGTTGTGTGCGCACCGCAGCCCATCCGGTGTATGCCGGATGACAGAAGATGACCACGCGTGTAACGATGATCTTCAGATACGACCCCTAATTGGAGCAGGCTGTGCGCAGACGGTTCGGGTGAGAGGACTCTTTGGTCGTGAGGCTATTTGGATGAACCCGCTTGTTCTGAGTTTCCTCGGCTTTGCCATGATGGTGCAATCTGCCTTTTCACAGCGACTCGTTCTTGATCGCGAGCCGGCCACCGTGCTGGTGGAGCCGTATGCGCCCAACATCGTGCGCGTGAACCTCAGCTTGCGAAAAGAGGATGCGCTGGCCGAGCCAGGATACGGTATTCGCGCCCAAGGAGCTGGCGCAGGCTGGATTGCAGCAAGCGGTCCTGATGGGGACGTGTTGCGTTCTTCGATGATTTCAGTGGCAATTACACCGAAGCGGCCATTTACAGGACTTGGCGGAGATATCGGGAAGTTCTTTAGTGGCTCTACGCCGGAGATTGGTATAACGGTTCGACGGGCGGACGGGAGTACCCTCCTCAAGATGAACGGGTGGGAGATGGCGGTCCTCAATCCGAGAGACGGCAACCTGCAATTGGAACAGGACCGGCGAGCGACGGATCAAAAGTTTTTTCGGGTGTCTGCAAACTTTCAGGCCGCTGCCGACGAGCACGACTACGGGATGGGACAAAATCAGGAAGGTGTGCTGGATCATCGCGGACGAGTTGTTCCATGTGCGCACGACTATTACGCGCCGGCTGGTCAGAACATCTGTGTTCCATTCCTCATCACCAACAAAGGGTACGCAATCGTCTGGGACAACCCCTCAAAGACCACGGCGTCATTCGGCTTCAACGATACGAATCGGTTTGTCAGCGATGTAGGCCGGCGGGTAAGTTTCTTTGTCATTGCGGGAGACTACGACGCGATCTATAAAGGCTACCGGTTGCTGACCGGAGACGTGCCGATGCTGCCCAAGTCGGCTTACGGCTACATTCAATGTAAACAGCGCTACTCGTCGCAGGCGGAGGTGCTGGCGGTAGCAAAAGGCTACCGCGAGCGCAAGCTACCCATAGACGACCTGGTGATCGACTGGATCACCTACTCGACGATGGGGCAGATGGACATGGTGCCGGAGAAGTGGCCAGATCCGGTTGGTATGTTGAAGCAGCTCCATGCGATGAATTTTCACGTGATGATCAGTGTCTGGCCGCGGTTCGCTCCGGATAGCCGCTACTATCCACTCCTTCGAACGAATGGATGGTTTGAAGCGAAAGCGGATGGATCGCCTACGGACGGTTTGCCATACGACCGTGCGGGCTCCGATATCGACTCCACTAATCCGGACGCACGACAGTGGTATTGGAGCATCATTAAAGAGAACTATGTCGACAAAGGATTCGACGCGTTCTGGGCGGATGAGACGGAGCCCGATCTGCCGCCAAACGGCAGCTTCTGGAAGATCGGACCTGGCACGGAGTACTACAACGTGTACCCGTTGTTTCATACGCAGGCGTTCTACGAGGGAATGCGAAGGGACATGAAAGAGCGTGCGCTGATCCTCGCGCGCGCAAGCTATCTCGGGGCGCAGCACAACGGAACGATCTTTTGGTCGAGCGACATCCAAGGCAACTGGGACACGTTAAAGCGTCAGGTTCCTACCGGGTTGAACTTTGTGGCGAGCGGGATGCCGTACTGGTCGACCGATATTGGCGGATGGCAGTATCTGCCGAACAGTCATAAGCCCGAGCGCACACCCCTGCTAGACCCCTCGGATGCGCGCGAGAACGTGAACGACTACGACGATTATCCGGAACTCTATACCCGCTGGTTTGAGTATGGGGCGTTTCAGCCGAACTTTCGTACGCATGGAAGCCGAAAATACAACGAGGTATGGAGTTATGGGAAGCAGGCCGAGCCGATCCTGGAGAAGTACCTGCGGCTGCGCTACCAGCTGATGCCCTATATCTACTCGCTCGGCTACCAGGCGAACCAGACGGGCGCGCCGTTTATGCGGGCGCTGTTTCTCGATTTTGGGCCTGACCCGAAGGTGGCGGAGATCGGCGACGAATATATGTTTGGGCCGGCGCTGCTGGTCGCTCCGGTGACCGAGCAGGGAGTGACGAGCCGGGAGGTGTATCTGCCGGCGGGGGCGGACTGGTACAACTTCTGGACCAACGAGCGGGTGCATGGCGGGCAGAGGATTACGGTGGCCGCGCCGATCGAGACGATTCCGTTGTTTGTAAGAGCCGGATCGATTCTGCCGCTGGGTTCGGTGGTGGAGAGTACGAACGAGAAGCAGACTATTGCCAAGCTGCGGGTGTATCCGGGTGCCGATGGGGAGTTTACGCTGTATAACGACGATGGCCGGACGTATGCGTATGAGACGGGGAAGTTTGCAGTGACGAAGATGCACTGGGACGATGCGGCAGGAAAGTTGTCGCATACCGGGGCAAGGGCATGGACGCAGACTGAAGCCAACGTGATTGAGGTTGTGAGAAAATAGAAGCAGCCACAAGGCATTAGGGATTTGGAGGTATTGCAAACGTATGACGAATAAGGCACCTCAACAGCTCTATATGCTCGCTGAAGATTTATTTCGTCTCGGCAACGCGACTTCTCCAAAACTCGATAATGTCAGAACCAAAGTTTACTTAAGCAAGGTCAACAGCCCGACCATTATCTATTATGTCCAGTCGTCGACATAAATCTAGACGAGTACAAGGGTCTCTTGGCAAGCATGGCCTTAAAGTTGGAAAGGGTTCGTAAGATATGAACATAGATCTCGATCACTGGCACGCTCAGTACATTCTGGAAGCTCTGCAAGCTCTTGATGAGAAGTGAACCGCCATCATTCAAGCAACAGACGATGAGGATGTGCAAGCCGACTACGGCAACGATATTGCACAGCTAAAGATACTCCGGGAACGTTTTGCGGATGTATCCGTCGCAGCGTTTGGTAAAGGTGTCACGAATTTTTCGCGGGAACCTCTTGGCGGCGCTCCTCTTTAGCGAGGACAGGGTTGGCTTGTTGAGGAATAACGTACGTTCAGCATAATTACGACCTGTTTTAGAGTAGTGTCTGCGTGTTAACCCCGGAGCAACGCCATGTTTTTGCGTCCCGCCGCTGTCTTGCTTGCCGTTGCAACTCTTAGCCTCTCGCCGCTTGCCCAGAGTCCGAACCGTCCCGCCAAGGTGGTGGGTCCGTGGATGAACACCGCCTTGTCCCCCGATGAGCGGGCCGACCTGCTCGTCAAAGAGCTGACGCTCGACGAGAAGATCCAGCTAGTCCACGGAATTGGCTGGGGGCCGCTGCGCGAGGGCGATCCGGTGCCCGCGAGCAACAACGGCGGGGCGGGGCAGGTCCTCGGGATCGCGCGGCTCGGCATCCCGGACTTGCAGCAGGCCGACTCGGCGGTTGGGGTCCGGATGTCCGCGCCGCAGAGCCGGTACGCAACGCTGTTGCCCTCGGTGCTGGGCGCCGCCGCGAGCTGGGACCCCATGGCGGCGCAGCTGTATGGCGATGTGATCGGTCGTGAGCTGCGGGCGCAGGGGTATAACCAGTCGATCGGCGGAGGCGTCGATCTGGCGCGCGATCCACGCAATGGACGGCTGTTTGAATATCCCGGTGAAGACCCGGTGCTGGCCGGCGTGACGGTCGGGCACCTGATTCTGGGCGTCCAGCAGAACAACGTCATGGGCGACATCAAGCACTACGCGTTCAACGATCAGGAGACCGGGCGGACTATCGTCGACGTCCATCTCGACCGGAAGGCAGCCTATGAGAGCGACCTGCTGGCGTTTGAGATTGGCATCCGGATCGGCAAACCGGCGTCCGTCATGTGCTCCTATAACAAGTTCGAAGGCGACTGGACGTGCGAGAACGACTGGCTGCTGAATCATGTGCTGAAGGGCAACTGGAAGTATCCGGGGTTCGTAGTCTCCGACTGGGAGGCGACGCACTCGACCGCCAAGGCCGCGCTGGCGGGTCTTGATATGCAGATGCCGGGGGAGGAGCACTTCGGCCAGCCGCTGAAGCAGGCCGTGCAATCGGGAACGGTGCCACCGGCGCGGCTGGACGATATGGTGCACCGGCTGCTGCGGAGCATGATGGCGTCGGGGGCCTTCGATCATCCGTCGATGCCGCGCATGGTCGTCGATCCGTTCAAGGGTCGTGACGACGCGCAGCACATCGCGGAAGAAAGCATCGTGCTGCTCAAGAATGAGAAGGGCGCGCTGCCGCTTTCGCCCGGACTGAAGTCCATTGCTGTGATTGGTGCGCATGCGGATGTCGGGATCATGTCGGGCGGCGGGTCGGCGCAGGTAGACGCTCCGGGCGGAGATCCTGTACATCCGGGTCAGGGTACACAGTGGGGTCACGCGGTATATTTTCCATCCGCGCCGTTGCGGTATATCCAGGAGCACGCGGGCGGGGCGAACGTGAAGTTCGACGCGGGAACGGACCTGGTTTCGGCGGCGGCGCTGGCGAAGGCGTCGGATGTGGCCCTGGTGTTTGCCGACCAGTATATGAGCGAGGGTGGCGATTCGGTGACGCTGGCGCTTCCTGATAACCAGGACGCGCTGATCGCGGCGGTGG
Source organism: Acidobacteriaceae bacterium (assembly GCA_965215415.1). GTDB lineage: Bacteria > Acidobacteriota > Terriglobia > Terriglobales > Acidobacteriaceae > Edaphobacter. Next base: position 945,137 of record CBDCDQ010000009.1, read on the forward strand.
CGGCGGCGAATCCGCGCACGGTGGTGGTGCTGGTGACGGGCAATCCGGTCTCGATGCCGTGGCTTGGGCAGGTGGCGGGCGTGGTGGAGGCTTGGTATCCGGGCATCGGCGGCGGACAGGCTATCGCCAATCTGCTGTTTGGGACGGTGAACTTCTCGGCCAAACTGCCGATCACGTTCGTCAAGACAGAGGCGGACTTGCCGCACAAGGATGTCTTTGGGATCGACTCGTCAAAGGGCGACGCGGGACTGCCGGAGCACTGGTCGACCGAGCAGCAGCATACGAGCTTTCCGGCAGACTATACGGAGGGGGTGCGGTTCGGCTATAAGTGGTTCGATTCAGAGGGTAAGGAGCCGCTGTTTCCGTTTGGGTATGGGCTCTCGTATACGAGCTACAAGTATTCCGGCCTAACGGTGGATACGGCGACGCGGACAGCGACCTTTACGGTGACCAACACGGGCAAGCGGGCGGGGACGGAGATCGCCCAGGTGTATGTACAGGTGCCGTCCGCGGCGGGCGAGAAGTTTCGTCGGCTGGCGGGATGGGAACGCGTGGCATTGGCTTCAGGAGAAAAGAAGAGCGTGACGGTGCCGATGGAGCCGCTGGCACTGGCGAGCTACAACATGGGCAAAGATGGATGGGAGTGGCTGCCGGGGGAGTACACGGTGTCTGTGGGCGGGTCTTCGCGGAGCCTCACGTTAGCCGTGAAAGCAGGGTTAGGCAAATAGGATCAGCTTCTCTCTTTGCGACATGGGTGATTTCGTGTACGGTTTCTCACGACCTGCTCGTTTATCGATGCAGGTTCATTGAGAGAGTAAGAAGTAACACAATCAGAGGTGTAGTTATCTTCGAACGAAGACGAGGGCGACGTCATCTTCATAGACCAGCCGGAATTGTGGAGACAGTCTTAGAAGCTGTGTAAGTGGCTGCTTGCGAGGTGCGATCACCAGCCTCGCGGACTGGAACGTCGTGTCCGCTCCCCACAAAGGTTCGGCGGACCAGGTCTTGAGTGCGCTCTCGATGCGCGCATCACCGTACAAACCTGCGCGGCCGTCGAGGCTGACTGGTTTGCGAAGGGTCCACATCAGATAGCCTCCCCAGTCGTACGTGTTGTACAGGGGGCCAGTGTAGCCTCGCACCTTGATTGCTTCGACTGCGCTCACGGGCAGCGTCTTCGCCAGGCTTTCCTTCAGCCGCGCCTCCCGGATGCCCATCAAGCATGCGCCGCCCAGCACCGCCGAACAGGCAATCGGCACAAGCCAGGAGAGCGGCACGTCATCCGGGGAGCGCTCTCGCTCTGTGTTCCGGCTTCCCTGCGCCAAGACCACCGGCGCGACGATCCCCAAGAGCCACAGGTCGCGTTGCGAGCGGAACGAGACCCCGGCACCAAACAAAAGAAGAGCTGCCTCGAATGTAAGAAGCCGCCGTCTGGCACCCAGAGTAGCCGCCGCAGCCAAGGTCAGGGCCAGGAGCAGGAAGTCGCCAAAGCGGCGAAACGGCAGTGCCTGCATCTCCTGGACGAAGCGCATCGGTCCACTCTGTGCCGCCAGCCTGTAGGCGACGCTGTAGATGCGCCAGCCATAAGGGTTCACCATGACGGCGACAGCACAGCCGGCGAGAGCGAGCCACAGAGAACGAGTCTTCAGCTGTGTGCGGATCGGTTCCCGCCGAGGTACGAGCGTCGCCTCTGCCGCAGCAAGGCTCAGCACGATGATGCCGTCGACGAACTGGATGTGGAGATTGGCCCAGACGGCAAAAAGGAGAGGCAGCCACCACAAGGAGCGTCCGCGTCCGGTCTGGCGCACACGAAGCAGAACATCGAGCTCCAGCAGGAAGAGCAGAATGGACAGCAGCCACGGACGCGGCGCAAAGAGCGGCGTCATCGCAACCATGGCTCCGGCGGTTAGCAAAGCCGCCTTGGATGCGTCAGGTTCGAGCCACGTCAGCAAGCGGTGGAGGGCAGCCGTGATGGCCAGTACCGCTCCTGCACTATATGCAAGCACGCCCGACAACCCCCAGGCCTGGTAAAGATGGAACATCAGCCACTCGAACAGCCAGCTATAATCCACCCACGGCGCACCGCTTACACCGCCTTCTGCAAGGCTCCGCGAGAACGAGTCAACGCGCACAAATGCATGATTTTGGGCGATCCACTCGCCCGCGCGAAGATGCCACCAGACATCTTCATCGGCGATGACCGCTGCGTGCAGGCAGATCAAGGCAGGTGTTGCAAGCAGCACCACACGCATTGCTGCGCGTGCGAGCCGTTCGGCAGAAGCGGCTGCACGCCATTGGCTAAGCCTTTTCCCATCCACGCGCGAAACGCCTCACCCTCACCATACGGTGCCACTGCCCCCTCCATACATCGCAGCCGCTCGATCTTACCGTGGCTCAAGGATGTCTTCCCGTTTTGGCTCCGTTCCTTCAGGCGTGACATAGTCGCGCCATCCCTCTCCTTCAGCAAGCGACCGCAGCAGAGCGAAGCGGCGCTTGACCAGACCTGCAATCTCCGGCAGCATGATGTGTTTCGCGACCAGAGCGCCGGCCAGGCCGAACGGCAATGAGAACCGGACCTCGTCCCACAGCTCGGTACCGCCGTCAACCGGCAGGAAGTGATGGTCGTGCTGGAAGTCGGCGAAGCGGCCACGCAGCTGGGTGTCCTGAAAGAAACGCCCGGGCTCATAGCCGGAGATGATGCTCGTATGCATCTGGGGCAGGCCGAACTTCCAGCCGCGCCACTCCACCGTATCGCCCGCGACGATCAGGCCGTTCGCCCGCCAGCCGCCCGTACCCGCTACAGGATGCATCGCCAGTGTCTTCTGCACCACCGGAACACTGGTCGAAAGAAGAAACACGCGCTCTACCGGAGCCGCGATGTGGGCCTGATCCATTACCTTGAACATGGAAACCTCTTCTTCCATTGTGTGCCCGGCACAGCCAACCGCTTTCACAGGGTGGACACAGGTGTACCCTAAGTCCGTGCCTAAAGCAGACGACGCCGAACTCCTCTCCCTCGACGGCCACACCGTCCGCGTCTCCCATCCCGGCAAGCTCTACTTCTCGCGGGAGGTCCAGCTCACCAAGCTTGATCTCGTCCGCTACTTCCTTGCCGTTGCTCCCGGTGCGCTGGGCGGCATCCACGACCGTCCCATCGTTCTCAAGCGTTTCGTCAACGGAGCGCACGCCGAACCCTTTTACCAGAAGCGCGCACCTGGCAACCTCCCGCCCTTCCTGCGCACGGCTACGCTCTCGTTCCCCTCGGGACGCACCGCGGAGGAGATTGTCGTCGACAACCCTGCCGGTCTCGCCTGGATCGTGAACCTCGGCTGCATGGAGCTCCATCCCCATCCCGTCCGCACGGCCGATCTCGACCGTCCCGACCAGCTTCGAGTGGATCTCGACCCCGGGCCGGGTGTGGACTTCGCGCAGGTCCGGCTGGTGGCGCTCGAAACAAAGGCGCTGCTCGATGAACTTGGCCTGAATACCTTCCCCAAGACCAGCGGCTCGCGGGGCATCCACCTCAACGTCCCCATTCAGCCGCGCTGGAGTTTTACGGAAGTCCGGCGAGCGGCGCTGGCCCTGGCTCGTGCGGTTGAGCGCCGGGTTCCTGCCCTTGCCAGCTCCAAATGGTGGAAGGAGGAGCGCCACGGCGTCTTTCTCGACTACAACCAGAATGCCAAGGATCGCACCACCGCCTCGGCCTACTCCGTCCGTCCGCTGCCTGATGCCCGCGTCTCCGCGCCGTTGCTGTGGAAAGAAGTACCGGAGTGCGATCCCGCCGCTTTTACCGTGCTCTCCATGCCCGCCCGCTTTGCCGCTCTTGGCGATCCCCATGCCGAAATCGACACGCAAACCGGCTCTCTCGACGCTCTCCTCGAACTCGCCGCGCGCGATGAGTCCGAAGGCCTGGGCGATGCGCCTTGGCCACCTCACTTCGCCAAAGGAGAAAACGAGCCCGCGCGCGTCGCTCCATCCAGGGCCCGCAAGCCCGCTCCCGCCACCAAAGCGTTCTCGCAGCAGCTGAACGAAGGCTTTGGTGCGCATCGCTTTCGTCAACAATCGAAGGCTCTTGCCGCGCCGGAAGGGGAGCCGCCCGGAACCTCTAAAACGCCGAGAACCCGCCGCAGCTCCATGCCTCTCATCACGGTCGCCAACTCCTCCGACAAAGAGGCTGCGCTCGCTGGGTTGGAGCGCTGGAAGGCCCTCCATCTCGAAGCCGCCGCGTGCCTTGCTGAAGACGATATCCTGATCGATCGTATGCGCGGCCGAGCCTACATCTGGTATCGCATCCGGCTGAACCTGAGGCACGTTCCGGAAGATCAAAGGCCATCGCAAGGAACGCCGGACCCGGACGATGATCCGACGCGCCAGCCGCTGGACGATCTGCACAACGGAAGCTGACAGGCACGGTTCCCCGCAGGACGCGCACCCAGATCGGCCGCTAAAGCCCGGCATACCAGTCGTATCCAAGCTTCGTCCAGTAATCATCCGGCCTATCGTCAGTATAGGCGATCAAACCGATGCGCTTGATCTGCTTATACCCGTACTTGATTGGCATATGCAGACGAACGGGAGCTCCCTGGGCCCGAGTCAAAGGTTCGCCCATCATCTCCGTCACCAGCAGGCTCTGCGGATGCTGGCATACCCGGAGATCATAGCCCGTGTAGTAGTCTCCGTCGGGCGTCTCCATATACACGTACTTCGGCAGTTCGCCCCTGCCGTTCCGCGCCGGAGGGTACGCCTCGATGAAGTCCGCCAGCCGGACTCCTGCCCATTGCGTGACCTGACTCCAGCCCTCGATGCACTTGAACTCTGTCACGAGCTCATGCCGGGGCAGCTTCTCGACGTCGGCCAAAGTCAGCAACAACCCGGGTGTTCCAGAGTCGAGCCCAGTGTCACTCTCACCGGCCTCCTCCTGTCCCCGAATACGTTGGCCGCTCGCCCCTCTGTCATTCTGCACCTTAGCCTTCGCCTTTTCCGCTGCCTCCTTTGTACTGGCCTCCACGCCGGAAAGGCCTTCTTGTTCGGCGAACTGGTAGTCCCAGGCCGTGACGTCCGGCGTGAAGTGGGGAGAGCTCGCGGCATTCGATACACCCACTACCTGCAGCCGGTAGCGTTCCGGCGCGATCAGGGTCTTCAATCCGAAATCTCCGTTCGTCCGCAAGGGAATCGCCCGGGAAGCGGGGTAAACTGGCGCAAGATGCCGCTCGTCGAACAGCACCTTCGAGACAGCTTCATTCAAGCGAAGTCCCAGCCGGAGTGGCGTCTGCAATCTTCCTTCGGTGCGGCTGCGATCGATGGAGCGATACAACCCGTAGCCGCCAGCCGCCGCAATCGCTCCCGCCACAAAGCTGCGCCGCGTGCGCTGGCCGGACTCGCGCATCACTTGTGCGTCCAACTCCTCACGGGAGGGTCCAATCACCACGTCCTCCGTTCCGCTTCGAGCGAAGGCTCGTCCGCCCGCTTCAGCTCATAGCCGCTGACCATGGAGCGGAAGTTGTTCCATCCCGCCAGCGCTACCTGAACTATATGCAGAACGAAAAACCCGCAGAACGCCATGGTGAGCCAGAAATGCTCCCACCGCGCCCTCTCGTAGCCGCCCAGCACCGTCGTCAGTAGATGTGCCTGCGCGGGCTTCCAGATCGCCACACCGGTCAGCAGACTCCCTGCACCCATCAGGATGACGGACGTGTAGGCGATCTTTTGTGCTCCGTTGTACTTCTTCTGCGGCGGCAACACCTTACTGACGTGGAGATCCACCAGCGTGACCTGAATGGCCTCGGCAAATGAACGTCGATCCGGCAGCAGGAACTTCCATTCTTTCGAAAGCGCCACGAACAGCACGTAGAGCGCTCCGTTCGCTGCAAACAGCCACATAAAGAAGAAGTGATACCCGAGGCCCGTCGTGACGTTGTAGGGCGCATGGATCAGCGTGTACAACCAGTCGGGAAAGAGCCGGAACAACGTCCACTTACCGATGCCGACCCGGTATACCTGGTGTGCATATCCCTTGCCGGGGATCGAATCGTTCCAGTAGATGAGCAATCCGCTCCAGATCATCGTGAACAGCAACGGAAAGTTGACCCAGTGCATCCAGCGGATGGCTAGCGGATGTTTACGGTCGATCTGCATCGTAGGCCGGGCTGGCTCAGGCTCCACTTCAAGTGCTCTCTCGTGCGTCGCACCCTGCGGCTCCTCGAGAGGAAGCGTATCCAGTGCCGCCAATTCTTCCGGAACTTCGGGCGGCACGGGCGGCGCGATCTTCGTCTCGAACGGTCGATCGGTCATAGACACTTACCTCGAAGCGGGTTCTGCTCCGCGTTCCCCAACGCCTCAGGCCGAAACTCTTGTGAGCCGACCTGTCCGGGTACAGTTTAGCCGAGCGAGGTCGCGGTCAGCGTCTCGCACACGCCCCATAGGCGGCCTGCCGCGGCTTCGTCCTCCGCCTGTGGTGCCCTCTTCGCCGGACCTACATCGCCACCGCGCGTCTCCTGGAAGCCTTGCGGTCCATAGTATCCGCCGCTCACTGCGTCAGGCGCGGTCGCGGCGTACAGCGTAGGAACGGCTCCTTCTGCGTCCGTGTTAAGAAGCGTCCCGACCAGCGCGCCCGCTGCCTTCCGCAGGGCTTTCTCTAAACCGGACAGATGTTCGCGCAGGAAGAGGTTGGTGTTGGCCACGCCAGGATGCGCCGCTACGCTCCGTATTCGCGACTTGCGGACGCCCAAGCGGCGATCAAGCTCAAAGGCCAGCAGCACATTGGCCAGCTTCGATTGCTTGTAGCTCCCCATGGGACTGTAGTGCTGCTCGGCCTGGAGGTCGTCGAACGCGATTTTGCCCTGCTTGTGTGCGATGGAGGCGATCGAAACAATCCGCGGGTCTCCAGCGGCTTGTTCGATCAACGGCATCAGCAGAGCCGTTAGCGCAAAGTGACCAAGAACATTCGTGCCAAACTGGAGTTCAAAGCCGTCGGCAGTCTGGAGGCGCTTGGGCGGAGCCATGACGCCAGCATTGTTGATCAGCAGATCGAGTGGCCTGCCCTCCGTGATCTGCGTGGCGGCAAAGGCACGAACTCCGTCCAGTGAGGCAAGGTCGAGCAGCACGAGCTCTGCGGAAGAGCCCGGAGCCTCCCTCTGAAGACGTGCAAGCGCGGCTTGCCCGCGGTTATGATCGCGAGCGGCAAGCAGCACGTGTGCTCCCTTGCGCGCAAGCTCCAGCGCGGCGTGGTAGCCAATGCCGCTGTTGGCTCCGGTAAGAAGGGCGCGACGGCCAACTTGTGATGGAATGTCGGCGACGGTCCAGCAGGAGGAGGGCATGTACGTTTGGATGCGCCGCCCTTCGTACGGATAGGTTTTAGTTTGCGGGACGCAACGCGGTCTCGATGGCGGCGTTGACCTCTGCCTGGGCAAACTCGGCGGCGACGCGGATGCCGTTCATGACCGCCTTCTCGTTCGACGAGCCGTGCCCTATGATGCACGGGCCGCGCACACCGAGCAGCGGCGCGCCACCGTACTCGGAGTAGTCGAGGCGTTTCTTGAAATCGTTGAAGGCCTTGCGGGAGAGCAGCGCGCCGAACTGTGAGGTCACCGTTGATTTGAGCGAGTCGCGCAGGGAGGAGCTGACCAGCTTGGCTAAACCTTCGCTCGTCTTCAAAGCGACATTGCCGACGAAGCCGTCGCACACGGAGACGTCACAGCGGCCGTTATACAGATCGCGGCCTTCGACGTTGCCGATGAAGTTGATGCCGCCAAGGGCACGAAGCAAGGGAAGCGTGTCGTGCGTAAGGGTATTGCCCTTGGAATCTTCTTCCCCGATGGAGAGTAGACCGACTCGCGGTTGTGTCACTTTGAGTACATTGTGCGCGTAGATATTGCCCATCACGGCAAATTGCACAAGGTTATCGGGGTCGGAGTCCACATTTGCGCCGACATCCAGCAGAAGCGAGGGCGAACCGGTGGTTGTGGGAAGGATCGTCGCAAGCGCGGGACGATGCACCCCGGCCAGCATGCCCAGCACCATCTTGGCTGTGGCCATGGCTGCCCCAGTGTTGCCCGCGGTGAAGAAAGCGGCAGCACGCCCTTCACGGACCATCTTCAAACCGACACGCATGGTGGAGTCGCGTTTCGCGCGAACAGCCTGCGCAGCCTTGTCGTCCATCGTAATCCACTCCGAGGCGGGAACGATGAAGACCGGAAGATGCTCTTTGCGAAGGTGCTGTGCGTCCAGATAATGCCGCAGAACAGGGCGCAGAACATCTTCGGGCCCGGTAAGGTGAACCCGGACGTCAAGCGTGCGGCAGGCAAGAATCGCTCCACGCACCTCGGAGTCGGGAGCTTTGTCGGAGCCCATTCCATCGACAACGATGTCAATCGGCATCTTGCAGGTTTGCCCGCTGAGAATCATAAGTCCAACTCAGCGACGATCCACGTGTCGTCAAGTCGGAGCACCCGGTCTGGGTGTAGTTTAGCTGGCTTCTTTGGTCGCGAGTACAGCGCGGCCCTTATACTCGCCGCATTTGCCACAGGCGCGATGGGGCAGTTTGCGCTCGTGGCAGTTGGGGCACTCAGAAAGGCCCGGCGGCGTAAGGAAGTCGTGGCTGCGGCGCTTGGCGGTACGTTGTTTCGAGTGGCGGCGCTTCGGATTGGGCATGGCAATGTTCCCTTCAAGGTCTTCAACCACGGACGCGAAGCGCGAGGCAGAAGCAAATCGGTGCGGTTTACTGCTTAAGCGTGAGCTTACCGGCCAGACCGGCGAGCGCATTCCAACGCGGATCGAACGAAGTCTCTTCGCATGAGCAGATCCCTTCGTTCAGATTTTGCCCACAGTGCGAACAAAGCCCTTTGCAATCTGGCCGGCAGAGGACACGTCCAGGAAGAGTAAGCAGTACCTGCTCACGCACTACGTCTTCGAGGAGCAAACCGCTCTGTTCATAATACCCGATCTCGGTCTCATCTTCACTGATGGCGCGTTCGGTCGCGTCTGCGTCGGCGTCCTGAGGGCGGAAGATCAGATCGAACTCGCCTTCGAGCGGCGCCGCGACAGGCTCGATGCAGCGGGCGCATTCCATCTCGAAGTCTCCGGCAAAGCGTGCGCGGACGCGGATGTCGGCCACAGTGTCGCTGCCGCCGCGATGCTCGACGATCAGGTCGGCCTGACCGTCGACCGGAAGCGTTCCAATTTGGGTGATGCCGGGAAGGAACTCTATCTCGTGCGGAGCGAAAACTTCGGCGATCCGCAGAGGCTCATTTTCAAGTTGAAGCGGCGTGATGAGCATGGATTAACGCTATGCGCGTCGAGGGGCTGCGGTCAACTGTGCCGGCCAGACGAAGGGAAGCTGCGGCGCAGGCTGCTCTTCCTTATGAGTGGATATCCCGTAAGTTGTTCTAAGTGACAAGGTAGCCCAGTAACGTACTCTGCCGAGATGAGTTGAAGGTGAACTCCTCAGACAAAGAAGATACGTCAGCTTTCAGTCTTGCAGAAGTTATCGCCAATGAGCTCGGCTATAGCAACCTGTCAAGGGATGCAGCGGTGGAGAGCCTCTTGAAGATCGTCGTTCGTTTTGGACGCGCCGCAGGTTCTCATGGCTGTAGGTTTCCGTAGCCCAGGAGAACCTGCGAGAGCATTCAGCTATCGTTGCGCTGTTTCAAAGCGCTTGTTGATCTCTTCCCAGTTGACGGTGTGCCACCACGCGGCGAGGTAGTCGGGGCGCTTGTTTTGGTACTTGAGGTAGTAGGCGTGCTCCCAGACGTCGTTGCCGAGGATGGGATACAGGCCTTGCGAAAGGGGGTTATCCTGGTTGGCGGTGGTAAGAATTTCGAGTTTGCCGCCCGCGTCCGCAGTCTTTTTGAACACGAGCCAGCCCCAGCCGGAGCCGAACTGCTTGGCGGTGGTCTCGTTGAAAAGCTTGGTGAAAGCTTCAAAGGAGCCAAAGTCCGCCGTTATCTGGAGGCCGATGTTGCCGCCCGGTTCGCCGCCGCCGCCTGGCTTCATGATCTGCCAGAACATGGTGTGATTGACGTGGCCGCCGCCGTTGTTCTGGACGATCTTGCGGACGTCTTCGGGGATGGAGGCCAGGTCCTTGACGAGGTCCTCGGGAGATTTGGAGCCGAGCTCGGGGTGCTTTTCGATGGCCCCGTTCAGGTTGGTGATGTAGGTCTGATGGTGCTTGTCATGATGGAGCTTCATGGTCGCTTCGTCGATGTGGGGCTCGAGCGCAGCGTAGTCGTACGGAAGGGGAGGAAGTTCAAAGGCCACGTGATGTTCTCCTGAAATGCGTTATGTCTCAGTGGGTTGGATGCGGGTGCGGGCCAGCCGGTTCAACACAGCCCATGCGATGCCGGAATGATAACGCGAACAGATGACAGGTCCGTTATTTACCGGGATGTGGATGCGCGTGGCGCACAGTTAGGGTGTAATACGACGCATGAGCGATCTTGACGCCTCGTATCGTTGGCTGAATGACCAGGGGGCTGCCTTTGGCGCACCCGGGCTGGAACCGCGCTGGACCTCCAGCCGTAAAGACGCCGTGTCGACCGCGTATGCGGCGTCGAGCCGGGTCTGGTTTACCCTCTCGCATGGCACGCTGAACGAGATTTACTACCCGACGATCGATCGGCCGCAGACACGCGACATGGAGCTCCTGTTCTCGGACGGGGAGACGTTCTTCCATGAAGAAAAGCGGACGTTCCACTACGATTTCCACTACATCGATCCTGACGCGCCGTGCGTGCGGGTGACGGCGACCGATCCGACGGGCCGCTATACGGTGACGAAGGAGTTCATCAGCGATCCGCATCACCCGGTAGTGCTGATGAACGTCAAGATCACCGGCGACGAGGCGGTGCTGTCGAAGCTGAAGTGCTATCCCTTGCTTGCACCCCACCTGAACGGCGGCGGAGCGGGGAACTCGGCGCGGTCGATCGAGGTGGCGGGACAGCGAGCCATCCTGGCATGGAAGGGAAACACGTCGCTGGCTCTGGGAGCAAACTGCGGGTTTACGCGGTCGTCGTGTGGCTACGTAGGAACAAGCGACGGCTATCAGGACCTGTCGAGCGACATGAAGATGGATTGGGAATTTGGGGAGGCGCTCGACGGCAACCTCGCCATGATGGGCGAGATCGATGTGGCGAAACACCGGGAGTTCACCCTGGCGATCGCGCTTGGCGACGGGCATCACGCGGCTCTTGCTGGATTGATGCAGACGCTCTCGACCCCGTATGCGGAGCATCTTGCGCGGTGCATCGTGCAGTGGAAGCGTGCGCCGGCGCCCAGGGAGCTGGCGGCGGCCTCGACCGACGGGGGCAGACTGATGCGGATCAGCCATCGCATCGTCCTGACGCATGAGGACAAGACCTTTTCGGGGGCTTTTATCGCGTCGGCGTCCATCCCGTGGGGCGCGTCGAAGTCCGACGACGATCTGGGCGGCTACCATCTGGTGTGGACGCGCGACATGGTGCAGTCGGCCTCCGCGCTGCTGGCCTGCGGACGGACGGAGACGGCGCGGCGGGCTCTCGTGTACCTGGCGTGTACGCAGCGGCCGGACGGCAGCTTTGCGCAGAACTTCTGGGTAGACGGAACGCCGTATTGGACCGGCATTCAGCTCGACGAGGTGGCCTTCCCCATCATCCTTGCGTGGCGATTGTGGAAGTTGAAGGGGCTTGGCGAATTCGACATCTTTCCTTTCGTAGAGGCCGCGGCAGGATTTCTTGTCCGGTATGCGCCGGTGACGCAACAGGAGCGGTGGGAAGAGAACGCGGGCTATTCGCCGTCGACGCTGGCAGCGGTGATCGGCGGCCTGTTGTGTGCGGCAGACATTGCGCGGGCCCACGGCGCAGCAGCCAAGGCTGAGTTTCTCGAAGGGTACGCAGACTGGATCGAGGCAAATCTGGATAACTGGACGACGACCACAGACGGCGTGCTGCTGCCAGGGGTGAAGCGGCACTACATGCGCATTCGTCCGCCTTCGCAGGGTGAGCCGTTCCACAACCCGGAGATCCCGGACGGGTCGCTCCACCTGGCGAACCGCGGCCCCGGAGAGGACTACGCCTATGAGGCACGCGCGATTATCGATGCCGGCTTCCTCGAGCTGGTCCGGTATGGCGTACGACGGGCAGACGATCCGCTGGTCGTCGATTCGCTCAAGGTGGTCGATCATGTGTTGAAGTACGAGACACCCTTTGGCGCATGCTGGCGGCGCTACAATCACGACGGCTATGGGCAGAAGAAGGATGGCGGCCCATATGACAGCTGGGGCCAGGGGCGTGCGTGGCCGCTGCTGGGCGGAGAGCGGGCGCACTTCGAGCTGGCTGCCGGGCGGGAGGTCGCCTCGTTCATTACCGCCTTTGAGGGGTTCAGTTCGGTCGGCGGGATGTTGCCGGAGCAGGTGTGGGACTACGACGATCTGCCGTCTGAGGGAATGTTCAAGGGTAAGTCGGCGGGCTCGGCGCAGCCGCTGGTGTGGGCCCACTCGGAGTACCTGAAGCTGTTGAGGTCCGTCGTGGATGGCAAGGTGTTCGACCGGATCTCGGTGGTCGAAGAGCGGTACAGCCGTCCGGGGAAGAAGCGCCCTTCCGCCAATCGGATCGAGATTTACCGGACGACGCGCCCGGTGAGCACGATCACGGCAGGGCTACGGTTACGAGTCGCGGATGCCGTACCCTTCCAGGTGACGTGGACGCTGGATAACTGGAAGACGACGATGCACGTGGATGCGACAGAAGTTGGCCATGCTGGCGCCTTTGCCGATCTGCCGACAGCGCGCGAAGCCACAGGAACACTGATCTTTACACTGTATTGGCCGCGTGAAAACCGTTGGCTGGGGCATAATGTGGAGGTCGCGCTGGTCGCTCCTCCCCAGGACGCCTGAAGCGGAACGAGAAGACACTTCCGAGTGGCGGGTTTGCGGGAAAGTACCATCCGCCTTGTACACTGGCACTGACCGCCGGAAGCACTCCGGTAAGTGCCTTCGGTTTGAACGCATGCTTTGCCGCCTGTCCTTCCGGAAGGTGCGGCGCGAAATAGGGACGGAAAAGGGAACTCGATGAGCGAGCAACAACAGGACCACGCACAGCACGACCTCGATCAGCTTTCGATCAACACCCTCCGCTTTCTGGCTGTCGACCAGGTGGAGAAGGCGAAGAATGGCCATCCCGGCGCGCCGCTCGGCTGTGCGCCCATCGCCTATCTGCTGTTCCACAAGTTCATGAAGCACGATCCGACGGACCCGAAGTGGTCGGACCGCGACCGCTTCGTGTTGTCGAATGGCCACGCCTCGGCGCTGCTGTATGGCATGCTGCATCTTGCGGGGTACGATCTGCCGATCGAGCAGCTGGAGCAGTTCCGCGAGTGGGGATCGCACACGCCCGGGCATCCGGAGTACGGCGAAACGCCGGGCGTCGAGGTGACCACCGGACCGCTGGGCCAGGGCTTTGCCGAGGCCGTTGGTCTGGCCATCGCCGAGAAGCATCTGGCGGCGGTCTTCAACCATGAGAACCATACGCCGGTCGACCACCACACCTATGTGCTCTGCGGGGATGGCGACCTGATGGAGGGCATCTCGCACGAGTCGTCATCACTCGCCGGCACCTTGAAGCTGGGCAAGCTGATCGTGCTGTATGACGACAACCTGATCTCGCTCGACGGACCGACGGAGCTGTCGTTTACCGAGGATGTAACAAAGCGTTTTGAGGCCTACCACTGGCATGTGCAGTCGGTCGCCGACGGCAACGACCTTGCCGCGCTGACGGACGCCATTCACGCGGCCAAAGCGGAGACGACACGGCCCTCGCTCATCAAGGTGCGCACCGTGATCGGCTATGGCAGCCCGAAGGCGGGAACCAAGGGCGTGCACGGCGAGGCGCTTGGCCCCGAGGCGACCAAGGCGACCAAGCGCAACCTGAACTGGCCCGAGGACAAAAACTTCTACGTGCCGGAAGAGGTATCGGCGACCTGGGGGGCGATCCCGGCAAAGGGCAAGAAGCTTCACGCGGAGTGGCAGGCGAAGTACGAGGTGTACTCGAAGGCGTACCCGGAGAAGGCGTCCGAGTACGACCGCCGCACCTCGATGAAGCTCGCCGAGGGCTGGGAGAAGAAGCTGCCGGTGTTTCCCGGCGGACCGGACGCCAAGCCGATCGCCACGCGCAACGCCGGCCAGCAGGTGATGAACGCCATTGCCGAGGTCGTACCGGAGCTGTTTGGCGGCGCGGCCGACCTGACCAGCTCGACCAAGACCATCTTCGCGAAGAGCGAAAACTTCCACCTCGATCCCAAGGGCCGCAACGTCTTCTTCGGCGTGCGTGAGTTCGGGATGATGGCGGCTGTGAACGGCATCGCGGCGCACGGCGGGCTGATTCCCTTCGGCTCGACCTTCTTCACCTTCTCGGACTATTGCCGCTCCGCCTTGCGGATGGGCGCGCTGCAGTCCTCGCACTCCCTCTATATCTTTACGCACGATTCGATCGGCCTGGGCGCGGACGGCCCGACGCACCAGCCGGTGGAGCACCTGATGAGCCTGCGCGTGATTCCACAGCTGACGGACTTCCGCCCGGCGGACGCGAACGAGACCGCGGCCTGCTGGCGGCTGGCGCTTGAGCGGCACAAGGCGAGCTTTATGGCGCTCTCGCGGCAGGATTTACCGGTGCTGGATGCTGAAAGATACAAGATCGCCGAGGGAGTGCGCCATGGGGCGTACGCGCTTGATGACTCTGGCAAGGACATCATCCTGATCGGCACGGGCTCCGAAGTGGAGCTGGTGCTGAAGGCTGCCGAGCAGCTGAAGGCCGAAGGGATCGGCGCAACCGTCATCTCGATGCCGAGCTTTGCCATCTACGACGAACAAGACGAGGCGTACAAGGCCGCCTTGATGCCGGAAGGCACCCCCAAGATCGCGGTCGAGGCCGGTGCCACGATGGGCTGGTGGAAGTATGTCGGCCATGACGGTGGGATCATTGGCGTGGATAAGTTCGGCGCGTCGGCTCCGGGCCCGCTGGTGATGGAGAAGTATGGCGTCAGCGTCCCGGCCATTGTCGCGTTGGCAAAGAAGCTGCTGAAGAGATAGCGAGGGCTGGCGTGATCGAAACGAGCGAACGCGAGATGGTGAAGAAGCCGGTCGAGCCTCAGGCTTTCAAGTTAGAGGAGCGCTCGACCTCGCTTCAACCCACGTATGAGGACAGCATTCCCGCCGCGGCCGATGACTGGGAGCTGGAGGAAGACCAGTGAAGATTGCCATCGCTGCTGACCACGCCGGGTTCCCACTTAAACAAGAGGTGCGCGACCACGTCCGCGCGCTCGGCCATGAGGTCCACGATCTGGGCGCGTTCAACACCGAACCGTCCGACTACTCCGATTTTGCCGTGCTGGTCGGTAAGGAGCTGATGGCGGGCAGGGCCGAACGCGGCATTCTGATCTGCGGTTCGGGGGTAGGGGTTTGTATCGCCGCCAACAAGATGCCGGGGGTGCGCGCGAGCATGTGTCACGATACGTACTCTGCGCATCAGGGAGTGGAGCACGACGAGATGAATGTGCTTGTGCTGGGTGCGCGCATCATTGGTCCTGCGCTTGCATTTGAGCTGGTGGATGCCTACTTGAAGGCCAGCTTCATTGGAACCGAGCCGCGCTTTGTCCGGCGGCTGAACAAGGTGAAAGCCATCGAGGCGCACTATATGCCGGCCGCCGCGGGAACGACGCTGGTCTCCTGAACCACACATCTTCCGTAAGCACCGTCGCATCTGGAGAGCATGACGCAAAATACGAAAACACGGACATGGTTTATCACCGGAGCCTCGACCGGCTTTGGACGGCTGCTGGCAGAGACGGTGCTCGCCTCGGGCGGCAATGTGATCGTTACTGCGCGGAAGATCGAGCAGATTGAGGATCTGGAGCAACAGTATCCAGGCTCGGCCAAGGCATTGCGGCTAGACGTGACGGATGCCGCGCAAGTGGAGGCGGCGGTTTCTCAGGCCCTTGCGCAGTTTGGCACGGTCGATGTGCTGGTGAATAACGCCGGGTATGGGCTGTGCGGCGGGATTGAAGAAGCGACGGAGGCCGAGTTCATGCCGGTCTTCGAGACGAACGTCTTTGGCCTGATCCGCGTCACCCGCGCCTTCCTGCCCTCTCTGCGGCGGCAGGGATCGGGGCACATCCTCAATCTGTCGTCGGTCGCGGGCCTGATCGGCGGGCCGGGCTGGGGGTACTACAACACCAGCAAGTTCGCCGTAAACGGGTTCTCCGAGGCTCTTCACGCGGAGCTTGCGCCTCTCGGCATCAAGGTCACCATCATCGAGCCGGGACCATTCCGCACCGACTTTCTGGGCCGGTCGGGCGTCGAGGCTGCGGCCCGCATCGCCGACTATGACGCGACGGCCGGCAAGACCAGAGCGTACTTTCATGACCAGGCGGGCAAGCAGAAGGGCGACCCGGCGAAGGCCGTGGAGGCGATGATCGCCGTCGTCGACTCGCCCAATCCGCCGAAGCACCTTCTGCTCGGCGCGATGGCGTACAAGCGGATGAACACGCGGCTCGATCAATGGCGCGACGAGATCGAGGCATGGAAGGGCACGACTCTCGGCGCAGACTTTGCCGAAGAGCCTCAGCCGGAGACGGTAAGCCGGTGAACCAGACCGCGCCAGGTCTTTGTGCGCAGGGCGTCGCTCTGCCGGTGGACGGATGAACACGGTTTGCGCAACGGATATAGCGGCTCATGGGGTCGCTGCAACTTAGGAATCGGCCTAACACGGCAGATTTGCCGCACAGAAAGAGGATCAAATGGAACTTGGAATCATTGGTTTGGGCAAGATGGGCTTCAACATGGCGGAGCGGCTGCGCCTCGCCGGGCACAAGGTGGTCGGGTTCGACTTCAACAAGGAAGCTACCGCAAAGCTTACATCGACCGGATCGGTGGGGGTGGATTCGCTTGAAGATCTCGTGAAGAACCTGTCCGCTCCGCGCGCGGTCTGGATCATGGTGCCGGCGGGCGATCCGGTCGATCAAACGATCGCGAAGCTCGAGCCGCTGATGGAGAAGGGCGACACCTTCATCGACGGCGGCAACTCGAACTACAAGGATTCGCAGCGCCGCCATGCCGAGGCGGCGGCCAAGGGCTTCGAGTTCATCGATTGCGGCACGTCGGGCGGCATCTGGGGCCTGAAAGAGGGCTACAGTCTGATGATCGGCGGCGACAAGGCTCCGGTCGACCGGCTGACGCCGATCTTCGAGACCCTGGCTCCGGCCAAAGACGAAGGCTGGGGGCACGTTGGGCCGTCGGGCGCGGGGCACTTCGTCAAAATGGTGCACAACGGCATCGAGTATGGCCTCATGCAGGCCTATGCCGAGGGCTTCTCGATCATGAAGGCGAAGACGCCGCTCAGCCTGGACCTCAAGCAGATCTCGAAGGTATGGCAAAAAGGCTCGGTCGTGCGCTCGTGGCTGCTTGACCTGACCGCCGACGCGCTCCAGAAGAACCCGGAGCTCGACGGCATGGAGGCCTATGTGCCCGATTCAGGCGAGGGCCGCTGGACGGTGTTCGAGGCTATCGATCTCGACGTCTCGGCGCCCGTCATCACCGAGTCTTTAATCCGTCGCCTCCGTTCGCGCGAGCAGAACAACTTCACCGACCGCATGATCTCCATCATGCGAAACGAGTTCGGCGGGCACGCGATCAAGAAGTCGTAGCGCGGTGGTGGGGGCGGCAGAGTTGTGCCGTCCCACGCATCTGCTAGTGTAGAAACGTTTGAAGGAGATGTTATGTCGAGTACCCCCACAGCGCCTGCCGCGATCGAAGCGGACGGAACCAAGAAGGGCGAGCGAATTCCCGAGTCGTGCCTTGTGGTTATCTTTGGCGCGTCCGGCGATCTGACCAAGCGCAAGTTGTTGCCAGCGCTCTACCATCTGGAGCAAGCCGGTCTGCTGCCGCATGACTTTGCCGTCGTCGGCGTGGCCCGTCGCGACCTGAGCGCGACCTTCGGTCCCGACATGAAGGACGGCATTCTGAAGGGCGGCGGCGTAGAGGAGAACGATCCGAAGCTCGGGCCGTTTATGGAACGCGTGAAGTACTTCGCGACCGAGTTCGACAACGACGAGGGCTTTGACAAGCTGAAGGCGTATCTCGCCGATCTCGACACCAAGCTAAATACCAGGGGCAACCGGCTCTTCTACCTCGCGGTTGCGCCGGAGTTCTTCGCCGACATCACGCATCGGCTCGGGGCGCATGGCATGACCAAGCCGGCTGAAGGAGGGAGTGGTTGGGTGCGCGTGATCATCGAGAAGCCCTTCGGCACGGATCTCCACTCCGCCCGCGAGCTGAACGACGCGGTGAACGCCGTCTTGTCCGAAGATCAGATCTTCCGCATCGATCACTACCTCGGCAAAGAGACCGTGCAGAACATCCTGGTCTTCCGGTTCGGCAACGGCATCTTTGAGCCGGTGTGGAATCGCAATTTCATCGACCACGTCGAGATCACCGCGGCGGAGTCGATCGGCATCGAGGGCCGCGGACCGTTTTATGAAAAGGCGGGCGCGGCGCGCGATGTGCTCCAGAACCACGTCATGGAAGTGCTGTCGTTTGTCGCCATGGAGCCGCCGGACTCCTTTCAGGCCGAGGCCGTTCGCACCGAAAAGCTCAAAGTTTGGAGGGCGATCGAAGGTATCCCGGTCGAGAACACGGCCCGCGGACAGTATGGGCCGGGGCAGGTCGACGGCAAGGACGTGATCGGCTACCGGCAGGAGGAGCGCGTCAGTCCCGAGTCGAACACCGAGACCTACGCGGCTGTCCGGCTGGAGATAGAAAACTGGCGATGGGCCGGCGTGCCGTTCTATCTTCGCGCGTCGAAGCGGCTTGCAAAGCGTGTGACGGAGGTGACGGTGGTCTTCAAGCAGCCTCCCCTGCATCTGTTCAAAAGCAACAGCGGCGATGGCAAGATCGAGCCGAACATCCTGTCCATGCGGATACAGCCGGACGAAGGCATCTCGCTCTGTTTTGGCGCGAAGATTCCCGGACCGACGACCAACGTTCAGCCGGTGACGATGCACTTCAGCTACGCCGACGCGTTCGGCAAGTCGTCCGCCAACGGCTATGAGCGGCTGCTGCTCGACGCCATGCTGGGCGATGCGACCCTCTTCGCCCACCGTGATGGTGTCGAGGCCACCTGGGCGCTCTTCACACCGATCCTCGAAGCATGGGCGGCTACGAAGGCGGACTTCCCCAACTACGCGGCTGGGTCGTGGGGTCCTGCGTCGTCCGACGAGCTGCTGGCGAAAGACGGACGCGCCTGGCGCAAGCTGTAGAGGAGAGTGCCATGCCACGCCCCGTCACCGTCGCGTATCGTGTTGCCGCAAGCTCTGCCGCTGTGGCCGAGGCAGCGGCTGCGCTGTTTGCCGACTCCGCCTCCGCCGCCGTAGCAGCGCGGGGACGGGCGCGCGTCGCCATCTCCGGCGGTTCGACGCCGAAGGCCATGTTTGCGTTGCTGGCTGATCCCAGTCAGCGGTTTCTGACGCAGGTGCCCTGGGAGGCGCTCGACCTCTTCTGGGTGGACGAGCGTTGTGTTCCCCCGGACGACGCCGATTCGAACTTCCGCATGACGAGCGAGGCGATGCTCTCGAAGGTGCCCTTACCGTCCGCGCAGGTGTATCGCATGGAAGGGGAGCTCGACCCCGAGATTGCCGCGTCGCGCTACGAATCCGCGCTGCGGAACGCCTTCAGGCTCGAAGGGGCGGAGACGCCAACTTTTGATCTGATCCTGCTGGGGATGGGAGACGACGGCCACACTGCCTCGCTCTTCCCGCATACCGCGGCCCTTGACGAAATAGCTCGCCTGGTGATGGCCAACCATGTTCCGCAGAAAGAGACCTGGCGCATCACCTTGACCTGGCCGGTCATCAATCAAGGCCGCGAGGTGGCTTTTCTGATTGAAGGCAAGGCGAAGACGGACGTGCTCCATGACGTGCTTCTCGGGAGCTACGACCCTGAGATCAGGCCGTCGCAGCTAATCCGTCCGGCGTCCGGCAAGTTGCTGTTTCTGCTGGATAGCGCCGCCGCCGCCATGCTGCCGCCGGTTGATCCGGCTTCCGCAACCGGTACGCTGGAGCTTCGATGATCCTGGCTGGCGATGTGGGCGGCACAAAGGTTCACCTGGCTCTCTATGAGTTTGCCGGGGGCAAGTTGAAGGCGGTGCGCGAACAGAAGTTTCCAGCGCATCAGTTTGGCTCGCTGGATGAGGTTGTGAACCGCTTCCTGACTGGAGCCGAAGGGGAGAAGCAGGTGATTGCGGCAGCGTGCTTTGGCTGTCCCGGGCCAGTGCGCGACGGTCGCTTGAAGCTGACAAACCTGCCATGGACACTCGATACACACGAGCTTAGCCGGTCTCTTGGCATCCACCACATCTTTTTGATCAACGATCTTGAAGCAAACGGCTATGGTATCCCTGAGCTTGCGCCGGAGAAGATCTTCACCTTGCATGCGGGTGATCCTGCGTCGGTCGGCCACCGTGGCCTGATCGCGGCTGGTACCGGGCTGGGCGAGGCCGTGCTCATCTGGGACGGCAAACGGCATACGCCGATTCCGTCCGAAGGCGGGCACTGCGATTTCGCAGCGCGGACCGATCGCGAGATCGCGCTCCTCCAGCATCTGCGGCGTACCCTTAACGGCAGGGTCAGCTTTGAGCGCGTCGTCTCCGGTCTTGGCATCAAAAACGTCTACGCGTACCTGCGCGATGTCGAGAAGCTCGACGAGCCAAAGTGGCTGCGCGACCGCCTCACCGCCGAGGACCCGAACGCCGTCATCGGGACGTGTGCCGAAGAAGGGTCGAGCTCGATCTGCTTTGAGACGATGCGCTTGTTTTCAGCGGCGTACGGTGCGGAGACGGGCAACATTGCCCTAAAGGTGCTGGCTGTCGGTGGCATGTATCTGGGCGGGGGCATTGCGCCAAAGATTGTAAAGACGCTGCAGAACGGGGCCTTCATGCAGGCGTATCTCGACAAGGGGCGCCTTTCGCCTTTGCTGCAGTCAATTCCAGTGCGGGTGATCCTCGACGACACCTGCGCGCTGCTCGGGGCGGCGGCCTATGCCGAGGCGCGTGCTTCGGAGCTCTCCGGCCACTCGGAGCGTATCGCCTCCACGGCGCACTGAGCGTGGCCGTACTCGATCTCTCCCGGCGGGCACTCCCGCACGATTTGCCGGAGCTGATGGACCAGCCCTGGAGCTTCGAGGAGCTGCAAAGCTGCCTGCGCGATATTGCCCGCGTCAATCGCCTCACCTTTGCGCACCGGTCTACGCTTGCCTGGCTTGGGGAGCTGGCCGCACGCATCCCCCGCGGTCGTCCGCTGCGCATCGTCGATGTAGGCTGCGGCTACGGGGACGCTCTTCGCCGCGTGCATCGATGGGCGATCGAGCGCGGTGTTCCCGTGGAGCTTACCGGGATTGACCTGAATGCCGACGCCATCCGTGCCGCTCAAGCGGCTACCATCCATGGCGAACAGATCCGTTGGGTACATGGCGATGCCTTTTCGATCGATGCTTCCGTAATCGACGTTGTGGTCAGTTCGCTCCTTACCCATCACCTGGAAGACGCCGAGATCGTCCGCTTTCTTCAATGGATGGAGGCCACCGCGCGCCTGGGATGGTTGATCAACGATCTCCATCGCACAGCATTTCCGTACCGGGCCTTCTCGCTCCTGGTGAAGCTTTTTTCCTTCCATCGCTTCGTCCGGCACGATGGGCTTGTCTCCATCCGTCGCAGCTTTCTGCGGGAAGACTGGGAACGGCTCCTGGCCATGGCGGGGCTCTCCCACGGAGACTGCCGCATCCGCCAGTACCGCCCGGCGCGGTTGTGCGTCAGCCGCATTAAACCTGGTGCTTAGGAACCTCGAGCGCCGAACTCCCGTATGCTGTGAAAGCCATGTCACGATCCTCTGAGGTCTCCATGATCCTTCGCGCTGCCTTGTTTACTTTCGCCGTCGCCTTGGCCCCTTGCTCTTCGCTTGAGGCACAACGCCTTCCGGGCGGCGTTCGTCCCGAGCACTACAGCCTCGCCTTGACGCCGGACCTGAAGGCCGCGACCTTCAAGGGTAGCGAAACCATCGATCTGACCCTGGATGCGCCCAGCGCCACCCTTACTCTCAACGCGCTGGAGATCCAATTCGTTTCGGTCAAGGCAGGATCGCAGAGTGCGCAGGTCTCGCTCGATCCTGGTAAGGAGCAGGCGACCTTTACCTTTACGCAGCCGCTGCCCGCCGGCAAGGTCCAGCTCGCCATCGAGTACACCGGCATGCTGAACGACAAGCTGCGCGGCTTCTATCTGTCGAAGACGAAAGCCCGGAACTACGCCGTGACGCAGTTCGAGTCGACGGACGCGCGGCGGGCGTTTCCTTCATTCGACGAGCCGGCGCTCAAGGCCACGTACGATATCGCCCTCACCGTAGACGCGGGCGACACCGTCATTTCGAACACCAACCAGATCCTGGACACTCCCGCCGGTCCGGGCAAACATACGCTCAAGTTCGCCACTACGCCGAAGATGTCCACCTATCTCGTGGCGTTCCTGGTCGGCGATTTTCAGTGCACGTCCGGCAAGGCCGACGGCGTGCCGATCCGCGCCTGCTCCGTTCCCGACAAGTTGCAATATACGAAGTTCGCCGTGGAATCGGCCGAGTTCGTCCTGCACTATTACGACACCTATTTCGGCATCAAGTACCCCATGCCGAAGCTCGACATGATCGCCCTGCCGGACTTCGAGGCGGGCGCGATGGAGAACTTCGGCTGCATCACCTACCGCGATGTGGCGCTGCTCGTCGACTCGAAAACCGGCTCGGTCGCCTCGAAAAAAGAGGTCGCGAGCGTGGTCGCGCACGAGATGGCGCACCAGTGGTTTGGGGACATGGTCACGATGCAATGGTGGGACAATCTGTGGTTGAACGAGGGCTTCGCCACCTGGATGTCGAACAAGCCGCTGGAAAAGTGGCACCCGGAGTGGCACATCGACCAGGACCGCGCCAACGAACTGGACGGCACCCTGAACTATGACTCACAACGGACCACCCGGACGATCCGTGCCACGGCGAATACGCCGGCCGAGATCGGTGAAATGTTTGACGGCATCGCCTACGGCAAGGCGGGCGCGGTGCTGGATATGGTGGAGAACTACCTGGGCGAAGAGGTCTTTCGCCAGGGCGTCCATCAATACCTGCAAGCACACCTGTACGCCAATGCGACGGCCGAGGACTTCTGGGGCGCGCAAGCCTCGACCAGCGGCAAGCCGGTTGATGCCATTATGAAGAGCTTTGTCGTGCAGCCGGGCGTGCCGCTGCTGACCTTCGGCGCGAGGACGGGCAACGAGTTGCCGGTATCCCAGAGCCGTTTCTTCCTGGCCGCAAACTCCACGAACCAGACAGCTCAGCAATGGACGATCCCCGTCTGCTTCAAGGGCGCGGGTTGCCAGGTGCTGACACCGGAGAAGAAGACGTTGTCCGTGCCTCCCGGGCTCCTCTACGCGAACGCGGACGACGCGGGATACTTCCGGTCCACCTACGCTCCGGTCGATCTGGCCGCGATCAACGCCGCCGCGGAGACCGCGCTCTCCACACCGGAGCGCATCGGCCTGATCGGCGATCGCTGGGCGCTGATGCGTTCAGGGCAGGGCACGGTGGGCGACTTCCTGTCGCTGGTGCTGGCGCTGAAAAGCGACCCGAACGCCTCGGTGCTGGGGAACGCGGTCAATAAGCTTGGCGCGATCGACACCCGTATCTCTAGTCCGGAGGACCGGACACGTCTCAACGCCGTTCTGCGCGCCCAGTTCGGCCCGGTCTACGCGTCCTTTGGCAAAGCCACGCCCTCCGAGAGCTACGATCGTACCGCGTTGCGTGCCATCCTGTTCCGTGTATTGGGGGAAGCGGGCGACCCAGCCGTGCTGACGGAGGCGCGCACCCTCGCTGAGCGCAGCTTCGGGGACAAGAAGGCCGTTGGCGATCCCGTTTTCGTCAACGCGGCCATCGAGATCGCTGCGAACCACGGTGACGCCGCGTTCTACGAGAAGTTTCTGACCGGGAGCAAGGACGAGAGCGACCCGGTCGCCCAAAACGATGCGCTCAGGACCCTTGCCCTCTTTACTGATCCGGCGCTGGTCACGCGAACGCTTGACTATGCAGTGTCGGGGCAGGTGCGCAACCAGAGCAGCTGGGTTCCAGTCGCGATCCTGCTCAGTCAACGCGAGACGCGCGACCAGACCTGGACCTACGTTCAGGCCAACTGGCCCAAGGTGGAGGCCCAGTTCACGGCGGCATCTGGCGCACGCATCGTCTCAGCAGCCGGTTCGTTCTGTACGGCGGCAAAGCGCGATGAGGTCTCGTCGTTCTTTGCGACGCACAAGGTGGAGGGATCGGAGCGCACCTTGTCGAAGTCGATCGACAACATCAACGCCTGCGTAGAGCTGCACACCGATCAGGAGCCCAAACTGAAGCAGTGGCTCGACACGCAGAAGTAGCCTACTGGTTGCGTGAGTGACCTTTTCGGGACCGGACCAGCTGCTTCCAGTCCTTCTCGGTCTGGTCGGCATAGGCCACGGCAAAGGCGGTAACCGACTCCTCGAAGCTGCCCGCGCCGCCGATATACCCGGCGAGCAGGGCACAGTCGCCGCCCCGCGCATGGCCGCGCGCCAGCAACTCGCCGCAAACATCGGCATACTCAATCAGCCCGGCTGACTTCAACTCGGCCAGATCGATGGATGCCTTGTGGTCGTTGAGCTGGCGCACCAGATAATCGCGTCCCTCGATCGTCGTCCAGCCGAGAAAGGGATCGGACTGGAGCTGCATGGCGCGTTCTCCGTCGACCACGCGGCGGCCCTGGTGGGTATGTGCTTCAGCGCTCGACGCAAGGTAGGGTGCATAGGCCGACCGCACCTCTTCCTTGATCTGTAGAAACAGCGGGTCCTTGGGGCCGTTGCCCTCCATGTAGAGACAGTAGTCCCGAAGCCCGACCGAGCCGGTGCCGACAACCTTGAAGGCAACGTCGATCACCCGGTATTGTGCGAGGAAGCGTCGCCGCTCGACCTGGAGCGTGCCCGCGTAGTCTTCGAGTGAGTCGACGATGCGCTGGGCTGCCGCACCGGTAAGCCGCTCGAGCACGGGCTTTTGTGTCTTGAAGATGCGTCCGGTGGGCGACGCGTCCTTGGTGGCCGCAACGGCCCGCTGCCGGATCTTGGCGAGCCCAGACGCCAGCGGGTGTTTGCGGGGCGTCTTCCGAGGCTCTTTCTCCCGCACCACTGTAGTTAAGGAAGACAGGCTGGTCATTGGCGTCGATCGCTCGGCCAGCTGCAAGATCTGCTCGACAGGTGCGACGTTCTGTAGCCGATGCACCTGGAACCGGGCTACGTCGAGCACGGGCATCTTCCAGAAGGCACGCATCATGGCGGCGTAGCGGGTGAGGAACGTCTCCGTAGCCTCGCGGCAGTGAGTGTCCTTCGCTCCGGCTTCGCGTCCGGCGAGGACCAGGCTGGTGGCCATGCGCTTCACATCCCATTCGAACGGCCCGGAGATCGTTTCGTCGAAATCGTTGATGTCGAAGGTCAGGCGGCCGTCCGGCGCGGCGTAGCCACCCAGGTTGCGGACATGGGCGTCTCCGCAGAGTTGCGTCGCGATGCCGGTATTCTTCGCCGTTGAAAGGTCGTAAGCCATCACCGGGACTGCGCCACGGAAGTAGCCGAACGGCGAGCATGCCATGCGCTCGTGCTTCAGGTCGACCAGGTGAGGAACGCGACCCTCTTCAGCGTGGCGCAGCAGCTTCAGCGGATCTTCCTTGCGATCGGCGAGCCTCCATCCGGCATGCGCCTTGCGGGGCAGGTGCTTGCGGCGTTTCTGTCCTTCGGCAAAACGTTGAGCCGACGTCACGACAGGATTAAGGGTCATAGAGCAGAAGCATACATCCGTTTTCCAACGAGGCAACAGCTAGTCGTCGCTGCCCAGACCGCGACGCGGCTTTTTGCCTCCGCCGCCGGTCTCCGAGACGCACTTGTCCGACACCCAGACCGGGTTAGCGACCTTGCCGCTGGCCGCACGATTGAAGGATCGGTAGAGCTTGGCCACATCCACCTTGCCTCCGCGCATCTCCCGCTCCACCGCCGCATGGAGCGCGGAGAGCAGATCGTCGCGCAGCTCGTTCAGCACCTTGTCGATGTAGATGTACGGCAAACGTCGCTCCTGCCCTATTGAAACATCTTCCTGCTTGCCCCGCGGCACTGCGGACGGTACGCTGAGGGCTGTTGGAGGTACGATGCGCTCTCGCTGCTCCGCCGTGCTGATGATCTTTGCTTCGTTGACCCAGGCGCAAAAGTCGCAGCGAACACCCGCTCCTCCGCCGGTCTATGGCTCTGTGACGGGCCGCGTGACGTGCGTCGACACCAACCTCCCGGCGCGTCTGGCACCCGTTACCTTGCAGAGCATCGACGTGAAGCCCGAGGTGACGGACTGGTCGAAGACTGTGCCGAGAACGCTGCGCACCTACCAGACCGGGCTTGACGGCAGTTTTGCCATTCCGAAGGTCACGCCCGGAACCTACTACGTAGTCGTCCAGCAGGCCGGATACCTCTCGCCGGTCACGCAGTTTACCCGCGCGGAGTTGCAGCAACCGACGCCCGAAATCCTCGCTCGCGTGCTCAAGGTCGTTCCCGTCGTCACGGTAGAAGCCAACCACGCCAGCAATCTCGAGGTGCGGATTGAGCGCGGCGCGGCCATCTCCGGCACCATCCGCTACGACGACGGCAGTCCGGCCGTAAGCACGCAGGTCACCGTGCTTGGCCGCGAGACCAAAGCTGGAAAGGGCGTTTGGGGATCGAGCCTCTACAATTTTCGCGCCACCACGAACGACCAGGGGCAATACCGCGTCACCGGCCTTCCCGGCGGCGAGTACCTGCTGCGCGTCCGCATGGAGATCGAGGACATGATCGAGGACGGCGTTCTCGGTTCATCCGGGCACAGCTCCTCGTCCACTACGCGGTACCAGCTCCACTACTTCTACGGCGATACGCCTCGGCAGGATCAGGGCAAGCCGATCAAGCTGCAACCGGGCGAGCAGCAGGACGCCGCCGACATCACCATCCCCATTGGCAAGCTCCACAGCATCGCAGGAACCCTGACCAACGCGCGCAACGGACAGGTGGTGAACGCCGGAAAGCTGACGCTCCACCTCAGCGACGGTGCGGAGCTTGCGAGCACCAAGGTCGATCCCGAAGACAATACCTTCCGCTTCGACTTCGTGCCGGAGGGCGAGTACACCCTCGCCGTGACGGAGGCGAAGGATGTCGCGCGCGAACCCGTTCCCCCGAAGGCTGGCGTAGCGGAGCTGCCCCAGACCAAGGACACCACGCTCCGCGAGTACGGCAACGCCAGCCAGCCGCTGATCGTGCAGAGCGATGTGAGCGGTTTAGTAGTTCCCTTGCCGACCAAGGCGATCAGGCAGATGGGGGCGGCGCAGTAGCCGCTACATGATGCGGAACCGCTCCCGCATCAGCCGCTGAAAGCGCGGCTTCCAGATAAGATCGTAGGCAAGTTCTTTACCTGGAAACATGGCGAGCGCGGCCTTGCGGCTGTCGGCGATCATCTGCGACGCCTCATCGATGCTCAGCGAGGAGTCTTGCGCGATCACCTGGATGACCATATTCATCATCATCTGCAGGCGGCGGATAAGCTTCTGCTCCTCGGCTTGCTCCTCTACGGTCATGGCGATGTTGGCCCGGTCTGTGGTTCGATTCGTCGCTTCCTGCTCCATGCGTGCCCTCCGTGAATGATGCGAGCTTCGTGTCGTGGCCGATGCGAGTCCTTCGACAGCTTACCGGCATGGAGAGCCATGCGGGTAAAATCAAGGGAGATGATGACCCCAAAGTTTGCGCTCACCTTTGCCTCCGCCGTCCTCGCGGTGACGACCGTACTCCCCTCCGCCTCGGCTCAGCTTGCCGCCTATGGTACCGTTTCGGTGCGCCGGATGACGAGCATTCCGTACACGCAGGGAAGCACGAGCTACACCAATGGCAGCTTCGACCCGGTGGGCGGCACCTTTGGCGCATATTACGATTGGCGAACCTTCGGGCCGGTGCGGCTGGGCGTCGACGCGCGCGGCAGCATTGCCAACAGCACCAAGGGCGCGTACACGGCGACGGCGGCGGGCGGGCACCTCGCTTCCGTTCTCGGCGGCATGCGAGCTTCGTTCCACGTACCACTGATCCCGCTCAAGCCCTACGTGCAGGGATCGGCCGGGTTGGCGCGGACGAACTTTGGCACGGACTACAACACCGGGCTCGCATCCTCTGGGGTGTCGAACAGCACCGGCATTCAGCTCTCGAACCATGTGGAATACGATGTGTTTGCCGGTGCGGACCTGTCGATCCTGCCGTTCATCGACTTCCGCGTCGTCGAGCTGGGATACGGAGCAGTGCAGGGACACGCGCATACCTACCCTGTTGAGTCTCTCAGCTCGGGTATTGTGATCCACTTTCCGTTTACCGGACACAAATAAAGGGCTACTCGACGGCTCCGAGCACCTCGCGAATGCTGCCGTCGCGGCGGAGCAGAAACGTTACCAGGCCGAACTCGTCGGTGCGGAACAGGTGCGTTCCGGCAGCGGCAAAGCGCTGGATCACCTCGCCGCGCGGATGGCCAAAGGTGTTTCCCTTGCCCACAGAGACGATGGCGTCGCGCGGAGCGGTAGCCTGGACGAACGCATCTGTCGACGAGGTGCGGCTGCCATGATGGCCGACCTTCAGCAGCGTGACCGGCTGAATACGGCCCGAATCCACCATGGCGCGTTCACTGGCCGCTTCGGCGTCTCCTTCGAGCAGGACAGACGCC
This sequence comes from Acidobacteriaceae bacterium, assembly GCA_965215415.1. Classification (GTDB taxonomy): domain Bacteria; phylum Acidobacteriota; class Terriglobia; order Terriglobales; family Acidobacteriaceae; genus Edaphobacter. The sequence goes on from CBDCDQ010000009.1 coordinate 973,955, forward strand.
TTGCGGTACTGCACCCGCAGAACGAGCGAGTCGTTGTTGGCAGGCGCGAAGCCGTTCTTATAGCTCGGATCGGGTGAGAGCACGTCGAGCGTCGTGCCCGCCCACGGAAGCGTGTCGCCCGCATGGAGATGGCGGATGGTGACTCCAAGCTGAGCGGCTTCATCGAGCAGGGCGCGGAAGGCTGGGGAGTCGGGATCGGTCGAGATCCAAAGCTCACGCGGCCGGAAGTTCCGCATGACCGCCGCCATCCCGCCCATGTGGTCGCTGTGCGCGTGGCTCAGGGCGAGGACATCGAGTCGCCGGATGTGCCGCGACCAGAGGAAGGGCGAGACAACCTCTTCGCCCACATCGAAGCGGCTGGTGGCGTCGGCGGTCTCCTTGACCGCGCCGGTGGGGCCGCCCGCATCGAGCAGCATCGTCCTGCCATCCGGGCCGCAGAGCAGCAGGGAGTCGCCCTGGCCTACGTCGATCGCAGTGACTTCGAGTTCGCCGGGGGTGAGGCGCGGCGGCTCCTGCCAAAGGATCGCCACGGCGGCGAGGGGAAGGACAGCGGCTCCGACCCAAGCCCAGCGGCTGGATCGCCGCACCGCCCAGCAGCAGAAGGCCCAGGCGGTGAGCGCGAGCACAGCGATCCACCAAACAGGCGGCGGAATGCGGGCGTCGGCGGCCCGCATGTGGCTGATGCCCCCGATTACGGCGACAATCCCGTGCAGCAGCAGTGCGGTGACGCCACCCGGAACCATCGCGACCCACGGGCTGACAAGGGAAGCGACGAAGGTCAGGATTGCCACCGGGGCAAGCACCGCCACCAGCGGGATGCTGAGCATGTTGGCGGGCAGCGCAAAGACCGTCGCGCGATGGAAGTAGAGCGCCATGGGCAGGATCATCACCATTTCGGCGACAACGCCGACGACGGCCAGCTCGACCGCCCACAGCGCCCCGCGGAGGAGCGCGGCGGGAAGGCTTCGGACGCGCGGACTCGTTGCGGCGGCAAGCGTATCGCCCCAGAGCCGCAGCATGACACGCAGTTGCGCCAGCCTCGGCGGCAGGGCAACGTCAAGCCAGCGGTCGCCGATCTTGCGGGCGGCCCGGGCATGCGGAAGGAAGCTGCGCTCGCCCAGCGGCACCGCGATGCCGCCGATGGCCACGATGACGAGGAAGGTCATCTGGAAGCTGGCTTCAAACAGGCCGCGGGGCGACCACGCAAGCACTCCCAGAGCGGCGGCTCCCAGCGCGTTGAGCACGCTGCGCTCGCGGGAGAGCAGCCGCGCCAGGAGAAAGATCGTCGTCATGGCGAGTGCGCGCTGCACCGGTGCGCCGAAGCCGGTGAAGATCGCGTACGCCGCCGTCAGCAACAAAGTAAGCGTCGTGGCCAGCCACTCTCGCAAGCGGAGCCGCATCGCCAGGATGAAGACACCGCCCGCCAGCAGCGCCACGTGCATCCCCGAAACCACAAACAGGTGGAAGGAGCCGGTGCGCTCGAAGCCGAGGCGCAGGCTATGGGTGAGCAGCGTCCGGTCGCCGAAGAGCATGGCGTTGAGCATTCCGGCGTCTTCATGCGAAAGTCGCATCACGGCAGGCAGCAGATGGTTGGCATGCGCTTGGACAAAGCCTTCCATGCGCCCGGACGCCCAGTGCTGGGCGGCGTGGATGCGACAGAGGAGGTCGGCGCGGGACCACGTTGCGGGTGTCGAGCCGAGACGCTGAACGCGGGCCGCCTTCACGTTAGCGTGGGTGCCAATCCCCTGGTCGAGCAGATAGTCGGCGTACTGCCATGCGCCGGGGTCGCGATAGCGTTCGGGGATCTTGAGGCGCAGAGGAGCTTCCAGCACCTCTCCGCAGACGGGCGGCTGCATCTCGCCGACGATGGTCAAACGGACACCGCCGCTCACCGGCTCCATCCAGGACTCATCCGGCGTGAGCTGTTCCACGGCGTCGAGAGCCAGGTCGACCGAGAGCACGCCGGGTGCCGACGGCTCGCGCTCGACCCAGAGCGTGGCGTCGAGGTCTGCATCTTGTTCGGGCGAAAGGGTAGGCAGTGCGCGCACCTGGATCACGCGTCCGCGCACGCTTCGGCTCAGGCCGTCGGCGAAGGCGAAGAGCGGCTGTTGCGAGGGAGGCGCGGGCTGGATCTCGGCGCACCAGAGACCTGCGACGCTCCAAAGCGCGGCTGTGGCGAAGATGGCGGACCAGGCGCGGCCTTGTAGGCCGACAAGCAGAAGCGCGGAGAGAAGGACGACGCCGCAAAGGAGCAGGGCGGGTGGTTGCCAGCGATGCGCGGCAACGATGCCGAGCGCGAAGCAGACGGCCGCCGCGAGCAGGGGAGCACGGCGCAGGTAGAGCGGCTCGACCGGCGACTGAGGCCAAAGCTCGCGTTGGATGCCGTGCAGCTCGGATGGCATGAGGTTCTCCGCTATACATGCTCTACGCCGCGCCTCGATGAGGGCGCGGTCAGCGGTTCGCTACTCGGTTCAGGACGACGACAGTCTCCAGGTGGAAGGTCTGCGGAAACAGATCGACCAGATGGAGCTCGCTTAGGGTGTAGCCGGAGTCTACCATTGCCGTTACGTCGCGGGCGAGCGTCGTGGGATCGCAGGAGACGTAAACAATTTCGGGCGCGGCTATGCGAACGAGGAGCGCGCAGACCTCCAGGCCTAAACCGGCGCGCGGCGGATCGGCGACGATCAGGTCGGGCCGGTCGCGCTCGACGACGGCACGGCGGAGGAAGTCGAGCGTGGCGGAGGCGACGGTTCTGCAGCCCGCTCGCTTCAGGTTGGCCGCAAGATCGATCGCGGCGATCTCCACGGCGGTGACCTCACTGTACGACTCGATCAAGGCACGGGAAAACAGGCCAACGCCCGCATACAGGTCCCAGGCGAGTTTGCCGCTTCGACCAGCGGAGACGAGACCGACCAGCGTATCGACGAGGAAGCGGTTGACCTGGAAGAAGCTGCCGCGGCTGACCCAATAGTCGCTTCCGGCTGCGGGATACCTCAGGCCTGATGCGCCCCAGGTGGAGCCGGGACGTTCCTGCTTGCCTGATGCGCCGATGAGGATGACGCCTGCTCCGGTCAGTTCCGGAACCGTCGCTCTGAGGCTATGGCAAAGGATCGTGAGCAACCCGGGCCGGTCAGCGATGGCGAAGAGCGTCATCTGGAGCGCGCTCTCATCCGGTGCGGTGAAGAGTTCAACTTCGCGGAGCTGCCCTGACCACGCGGAGAGTTCAGGCGCGGAGGCGAGCGTGGTGAGCAGAGCGTTTGCGGCGCGGAGGAGCAGTGGCGCGCTGATTGGGCACTCCCGGATGGGCAGGAACTCGTAGGAGCCGCGACGGTTGTAGCCCACGCGCAGCTCTCCCGCCACCGTTGCGACCCGCAGCCGGATGCGGTTGCGGTAGCCCCAAGGCTCGCCTGTATGGAGCTGGACCTGAGGTAATTCGGTTAGTCCGGCGGCTTGCAGCGTGTCTTGAAGGATGCCAAGCTTCCATCCAGATTGCGCCGCGTACTCCGCATGCTGATACTGGCAGCCGCCGCATGGACCGAAGTGCGGACAGCGGGGTTTCACGCGGGCCGGTGACGGTTCAAGGATGGTGAAGCTGTCTCCTTCGGTCTCGACCAACTCACCCGGCAGCGTGAACGAAATGGCAACCTGGCTGCCATCCCCAGCTGTTCCGACGCCCGCGCCGTTGTAGACCCATTTGGCGATGCGTGCCTTCACTCGTGCCCCATGTAGAAGAGGCTGAGGCGCGGCAGCTTGCGGGCTTCAAACAGCCGCTTCTGGAGGAACTGCTGCTCGACCTGGCGGATCTGGACGGCCTGCATCTTGCCGCGAAAAGGTGCGAGCTCACGGGCGGCCTGCTCTTTGAGGGCGACGAGCTCGGTTTCGGGGGTGGCGGTGAGGAGCGCGGCGAAGAGCTTCTCCTCCAGAACGCCCAGGGTGCGGTCGAGCTCTTCTGGCGACGCGCCTTCGTCGGCTAGCGTACATAGGCGATGTGCAATCTCGTTTGCTGAAGGAACATCGGCGGCTTCGATCAGCGCGGCGTTGGCGCGGAGGAAGGCGGCAATGCGCTCGGCTTCGAAGCCGCTCTCGCGCTCCTCGTTCTCCGGCGCGGCTCCGCCAACCGATGCTTCGCGCGCCTGCTCGACAGCCTCCATCACGGCCTGGGCGCACCAGGCGAGGCCGTTGACCTTGCGGGTGCGCTGGCCCCGGGCCGCTTTGGCATCATGCTTGTCAAAGGCTGCGTCGACGCCGCGCAGGACGGCTTCAAGCGGAACACCGGCTTCGCGCCAGGTCTCGATCAGCACCCAGTCTAGAGTCGAAAGCAACAGCAGCGAGCCGCGCCGCTGCTGGAAGCGCTCTTCGATCTCGGTGAAGTAATTGAAGTAGTTCCGCATCCCCGACGTTATCTCGAATTCAGCCTTGGAAGGGCACAGGTTTAGCCGTGCGCAGGAGTTATTTTTATGTAAACCCTTGTCTCCGCCCTTCGCCAAAGGCGAAGGGCGGAGACAAAGAATGATGTAAGCCGCATATCCGCACGGCTGAAGCCGTGCCCTTCCAAGTCCGCGCCCCTTTAGAAGCGAGCTTGTCCGAGACGAAACTCCTAACTTGGCCGGAGGCGCTGGTAGACGATGCGGAGGCCGTCGAGGGTCAGCATCGCATCCACCTCTTTGAGGTACTTCGAGCCGCCGGCGATGAGGCTGCCGAGGCCGCCGGTGATGATGGTCTTGGTGTCGGGGCCTAACTCCGCGATCATGCGTTCGAGGATGCCGTCGACCAGGCCGATGTAGCCGTAGTAGAGGCCGATCTGAAGGTTGTCGACGGTGCCGGTGCCGATGACCTTGGCGGGACGCTTGATCTCGATGCGCGGCAGGAGGGCGGCGCGGGCGAAGAGGGCTTCGGCGGAGATGCCAAGCCCGGGCGCGATGGCTCCGCCAAGGAACTCGCCCGCGGCGGACATGGCGTCGAAGGTGGTGGCGGTGCCCATGTCGACGACGATGGCCGGCCCGCCGTACCTGACAAAGGCCGCGATGCAGTTGACGATGCGGTCCGCGCCGACCTCGGCGGGGTTGTCCGTGAGGATGGGCAGCCCGTGGTCGGTGGCGGGTGTGACGAAGAGCGGTGTAACGGAGAAGTAGAGCTCGCAGACCTCGCGGAGCATCCAGTCGATGGGCGGGACGACCGAGGAGATGGCGACGCCGTCGACCACGTCCATGCCGCGGCCATGGAGCGCGAAGAGGCCGCGAAGGGTACTGCCGAACTCATCGGCGGTTTGGGCTGTTGGAGCTGTAGGCGTGGTCATGCGCCAGTCGGCGACGAGCTCAGCGGGCGCGTCCGGGGCGAGGCGGTAGAGGGCAAAGACGGTATTCGAGTTGCCGACGTCGATAGCGAGCAGCATGGCTTGTCCAGTCTACGGGAGTGCGCGGACGCCTCCGGAGAGAACGATGCGTCGGGTGCCGTCCTCAGCGTCGACGTGCAGGAAGCCCGCTTCATTGAGGCCAGCGGTGAGGCCGGTATAGCCTCCCTGTTCGGCTACGTGGACGCGCTTGCCAAGCACGTAGGTGGAGGCGGCGGCGAAGCGGGCTAGGATGTTAGGCGCAGGCTGCTGGAGCAGGGTGAGTTCGCGATCAAGCGCGGTCAGCAATGCAATTAAGAGTGACTCGCGGGCCTGCGGCTGGCCGTTGGCGAGACGAAGAGAGGTGGCAGCGTCGTTGAGTTCGGGCGGAAAGGCGGCGTGGTTGACGTTGATGCCGATGCCGATGACGGCGTGGCGCAGGGTGCCGGCGTGGGTGACGGCGGTCTCGACGAGGATGCCGCCCAGCTTCCGTTCGTCGAGGAGGAGATCGTTTGGCCAGCGTAGGTCGGGTGTCACGTGGCAGACATGAGCGATGGCGGATTGCGCGGCGAGGCCTGTGGCGAGGGAGAGCCAAAGGGCGCGCTCCATCGGAAGCCTAGGGCGGACGAGGACGCTGACGTAGAGGCCGTCGCCTGCCTGCGAGTGCCAGGTGTGGCCGCCGCGCCCGCGTCCGGCGGTCTGCTCGTCGGCGATCCAGACGCCAGTGGCCGCGCCGGCTTGCGCAGCTTCGAGGGCGAGGGTGTTGGTCGAAGGTGTCGAGGGCAGATGGTGGAGCTGTCCGGCGAAAGCTGTTCCGGTGATGCCCCTTTCGACGGCTGCGAGGTCGAAGCTAACTTCCATCCGCGGCGATCTTCATGCTGAGGTCGACGGCAACGGCGGAGTGGGTGAGCGCGCCGACGGAGACGAAGTCCACACCGGTGAGGGCGTAGGCGCGGACGGTTTTGAGGCTCATGTTGCCGGAGGCCTCAATGGGGACGCCGGGGAGGGAGGCGCGGATCTGCTTGACGGCCTTCTTGACGGCGGCGGGCGTCATGTTGTCGAGCAGGATGGACTCGGCCGCGCCGGCGATGGCCTGGTCGAGCTCGGCTTGGGAGCGGACTTCGACCTGGACCTGCTGGCCCTTGCGACGGCCCTTGAGTGCGCTTTCGAGCACGGTCGCCAGACCGCCGCCGAGGGCGATGTGGTTGTTCTTGATGAGGATGCCGTCGGCAAGGTCGAGCCGATGGTTGACGCCGCCGCCGCAGGAGACGGCGTACTTGTCGAGCGCGCGGAGGCCGGGGATGGTCTTGCGGGTGTCGAGGACGCGGGTCTTTGTGCCCGTGACGGCTTTGACGAACTCGTTTGTGAGTGTGGCGATGCCGCTCATGCGCTGCATCAGGTTGAGGATGACGCGCTCGGTCGAGAGCAGCGCTGCGGCCTTATAGCGGATGACGGCGATGGTCTGGCCTTTCTTGACCTTGACGCCGTCGAAGATCTCCGGGTGGCTAATGACCTCGAAGCGGCCAGTGGTGCCGCTGAGCTTGGCGAAGGCGTCAAGGAAGGCGAGGATGCAGCCAACACCGGCGATGACGCAGGGCTGTTTGGCGACGATGGTGCCGGTGGCGCGCAGCGTGGGCGAGACCGTGAGCGCGGTGGTCACGTCCTGGGCGGCTTTGTCTTCGATCAAGGCGGCTTCGAGGATCGCGCGGACGCTCTTGCTCTTCCAGTTCATGCTGTCATGGTAAACCTGTGCATCCTACCGAGAGAAAGCGAGCGCCGTTCATGATGAGTCTGTCCAGCCAGTTTGCCTATCTGGTCCTTCTTGCATTGCCGGTCGCCTGCGCCTCCTGGACCGTGACGCATGAGGAGGTCTTCCGCGAGCCGCGCGAGTGGTGCAAGGCCAAAAGCCAGGATTGCAAGCCGCTCCCCGCGCGGAAGTTCTTCTATCTGTTTACCTGCGAGTACTGCTTCAGCCATTATGTGACGGCGTTCTTCCTCGTCATCACGCGGTTTCATATGCTGTACGACGGCTGGAAGGGCTACCTGATTGCGTGGTTCGCGCTGGTTTGGGTGGCGAACATCTATATGAGCTTCTTCAACCGGCTGCGGCTGGACATCAAGCATGAGAACGTGGAGATCGCCCAGATCACGGCGGAGACACCTATGGCGACCAAGCCCTAAGCCATGGCATAGCGGCGGCAGTGGTCGAGGTAAGCGGTTTCGTGGCTGGCGATGAGCTCGACGACGCTGCGCCACATCCATCCGGGGGCGTCAAGGGTCTTGGACTGGTTGCGGCCGAGTTCGGCGGCCCAGGCGCGGCGGGTGGGCTGGTCCATCTGGCGGCCGTGGGCTTTGCCAACGACCCCGGCAAGATAGCGAGCGGTGGCGATGGCCTCGTCGCGGGTGATGCGCTCCATTTCGAGCTTGAGGTCCTGGGGCATCAGCTCGCGGAGGAAGACGGAGCGGCGCAGGAAGCGGATGGGCAGCATGCGGTCGCCGAGGTGCGGCGAAAGGTTGCAGGCTCCGGTGACGACGCGCTGGGCATGGTCTTCCGGCATGGCGGCAGCGGGCGCAGTGGGAGCGGCCGCCTTGATGGCTTCTTTCAAGTCGACGAGGCAGAAGGTCTGTTCGCGGCGGCGACCGATGCCGAGCAGGACGGCGTAACGAAGGCGACCGAGCGAGCTGCAGCCCTTCATCCAATACGCGGCGTCGAGCACGCGGACTTTGCTGTCGTCGTCCCGCTGCTTGAGGCAGGTGATGAGCTTGCGAACATCGTCCTGGGCGAAGGTGGCGTCGATGGCGGCGCGTTCTTCGTCGGAGAGCGCCCAAAAGCGGTCGCCCAGTGGGATGCGGGGGCTGACATCTTCGATGCGCTCCTCGGCGAGATGGCGCCAGCTGCGCTTCATGGAGGTTTGGAGGACCATACGGACGGACGCGGCGTCTTCGTGCTCGACCAGGGCGCGGCCCGGGGCGGCGATAGCCTTGCGGTAGCCGTCGACCATCTGCTCCATCATGAGGGCGGTAGTGACGCCGGGGAGGTCGGAGCCGCGGCGGCGGTGGCGAGGGAGAGGCCAAGGCGGATGAGGTCGTGGGCGGGGTTGCCGAGGACGGTCTGGTCGAGGTCGCGGATCTGGATTTCGACTGCGCCCTCGGCGTTGGCGACGGGGCCGAGATTGCCGGCGTGGCAGTCGCCGCAGATCCAGACGGCGGGGCCCTGGGGGAGCTTGTCGCCGGAGCCAGCCTGGAGCCACTCATAGAACTGGAGGGTGTTGCCGCGGACGTAGGCGTGGGCGGAGCGGGCCATCTTGGTGCGGCGGCGTTGTTCGAGGATGGCAGCGCGGTCGGATGGGGCGGTGCCTTGGGGCTTCTTCTTCATTCTTCGATAGATGCTTTATTTCAAGACACTGCCACATTGGCGGAAGGCTTGCTTTAAGCCAACCGAAGCGAGACGCAGATTCCCTTCGGGAACGACAACCAAAAAGGCAGGAAACGTTCCTCTACTGATGGGGTAGGGCGTCGAGGGCGGCTTTGGCTTTGTCGTAGAGGAGCTGGGTTTCGGCGGCTTGTTTGCGGAGGCCTTCGATGATGTGCGGGGGAGCTTTGGCGGTGAAGGCATCGTTCGAGAGCTGGCGGTTGGCGGCGGCGAGGCCTTTCTCGTATTTGGCGAGGTCTTTGGTGAGGCGTTCGCGCTCGGCGGGGATGTCGATAGTGCGGGCGTAGAGTACAGCCACGTCGAAGTCAGGGGTGCTGCGGGCGTTGTCGCCGGTGAGCGGGGTGGCGACGAAATCGACGGAGCTGACGCGGGCGAGGCGGGCGAGGATTTGCGTGCTGTCGCGGGCGAGCGCGAGGATAGGTTTCGAGGCGAAGAGGACGATGGGGGCGGCCTCTTTTTCGGGTACGGCCATCTCTTTGCGGAGGCCGCGGATGGTGGCGATGAGCTGCTGGAGGATCTCCATGGCGACGACACTGGTGGGGTCGGAGGCGATCTCGGCGGCCTGGGGGAAGCGGGTAAGGGCGATAGATTTTGCGGGCGCGGCCTGGGTGTGGAGGGCGTGCCAGATCTCTTCGGTGATGAAGGGCATGAAGGGGCTGAGGAGGCGCAGGGCGGCTTCGAAGACGGCGACGAGGGTGGTGAGGGCGGCTTTGCTGGCAGTGAGGTCCGCGCCTTCGTCGAAGTTGAGGCGGAGCTTGACGATTTCCAGATACCAGTCGCAGAGATCGCCCCAGAAGAACTGGTAGACGGCGCTGGCGGCCTCGTCGAAGCGGAAGTCGGCGAGGGAGCGGTCGACGGCCGCGGTGGTGGCGTGGAGTTTGGAGAGAATCCAGCGGGACTCCAGGGGGGGTATGGGCTCGCCCACCTTAGCCGACGATGAGGCCGTCGGCGAAGATGGGGCACCCGGATGTAGGGCTGCGCTGAGAGACGTAAGGTCGACGGTAATGCCGGCTTCGGCGGCGCGGTCGATGTTCATGAAGAGGAAGCGGGCGGCGTTCCAGATTTTGTTGGCGAAGGCGCGGTTGCCTTCGGTGCGGGCCTCGGAGAAGGCGATGTCGGTGCCGGGCGAGGCCATGCTGGCGAGCGTAAACCGCACCGCGTCGGTGCCGAAGCGGCCAATGATGTCGATGGGGTCGATGACATTGCCCTTGGTCTTGGACATCTTCTGGCGGTCGGCGTCCCGGACGAGGGCGTGGATGTAGACGGCTTTGAAAGGCACCGCGTCGGCGAGGGTGCGCGGGGAGCCGTCGGGCAGAGGCACGTCGAGCATGAAGTGCGTACCCAGCATGATCATCCGGGCGACCCAGAAGAAGAGGATGTCGAAGCCTGTTACGAGGAGGTCAGTGGGGTAGAAGGCGGCGAGATCGGGGCTTAGGGAAGAGGAAAGAAGAGAGGCAGAGGAAAGAGGAAAGGCCGAACCTTCTTTGTTTTGGGAACTTATCTCTTTGCCCTGCTCTCCGGGCCAGCCGAAGACGGTAAAGGGGAGAAGGCCTGAGGAGAACCAGGTGTCGAGGACGTCGATCTCCTGGGTGAAGCCTTCGTAAGTACACTTCTTACAGAATGAAGGCTTGCTCCGGGCCACGACGACCTCCTTGCAGTTATCGCAGTAGTAAGCGGGGATGCGGTGGCCCCACCAGAGCTGGCGCGAGAGACACCAGTCGTGAAGGTTGTCCATCCATTCCGCGTAGACCTTCTCGTACATGGAAGGCGTGAAGGCGATGTGGCCGTCTCTGACGGCGGCGATTGCCTTGGCTGCTATGCTCTGACCTCCACCTATGGGAGCTTTGTTGACGGCCAGGAACCATTGGTCGGAGAGGCGCGGTTCGATCAGCGTGCCGGACCGCTGCGAAATCGGAACGGTCATCGGGTGATCTTCCACCTTGACGAGCAGACCGATCGAGTCAAGCTGGGCAACGATGAGAGCACGAGCTTCGAAGCGGTCTTTTCCGTGGAAGGGGCTACCGGGAAGATCGATGTGCCCGGTTTTATCCATGATGTTTAGGTTCGGCAGATTGTGGCGCTGGCCAATGGCAAAGTCGTTGGGGTCGTGCGCCGGGGTGACCTTGACGGCCCCGGTGCCGAACTCGGGCTTGGCCCAGTCATCGGCAATCAGGGGGATTTGACGAGAGGTCAACGGCAGTTGCAGCATTGCGCCAACCAGATGCCGATAGCGTTCGTCGTTGGGGTTTACGGCAACGGCCGCGTCGCCGAGCATGGTTTCGGGGCGGGTGGTGGCGATGACGATGCTGTTGGTTTCGTCGTAAGCAGCCCAGGGGCCCGGAAGCGGATAGCGGATGTGGTAGAGCTTGCCGAGTCGTTCTTCGGTCTCGACTTCGAGGTCGGAGACGGCCGTCTGGAGCTGGGGGTCCCAGTTGACGATGTACGCGCCGCGGTAGATGAGGCCCTGCTCGTAGAGGCGGACGAATGCCTCTTTGACGGCAGGAGACAGGCGGTCGTCCATGGTGAAGTACTCGCGGGACCAATCGACGGAGGCACCGAGACGCTTCATCTGGTCGAGGATGGCTCCGCCGTAGACGCCCTTCCACTGCCAGACGCGGTCGACGAAAGCCTCACGGCCGAGGACTTTGCGGGAGGTGCCTTCGGCGGCGAGTTGGCGCTCGACCATCATCTGGGTGGCGATGCCGGCGTGATCGGTGCCGGGAACCCAGACGGCGGTGTCGCCAGACATGCGATGCCAGCGGGTGAGGATGTCCATCTCCGTCTGGTTGAGCATGTGGCCCATGTGGAGGCGGCCAGTGACGTTGGGCGGAGGGAGGAGGAGGGTGAAGGGCTTCGACGCTTCGCCTGGTGCGGGTGTTTCCACGTCGAAGAGGCGCTCGCGCACCCAGTATTCGGCCCAGCGCTCTTCGATGGCGGAGGGATCGTAGGCTTTGGGAAGATCGTGGCTCATCAGTGCTTAAGCGTAGCACCGATGAGCCACTCCGCCTGATGGCGGAAGAGCGGTTTAGAAGGGGTTGACCTTGTTGAGGCCCTTCTTTTTCTTGTGCTTGGAGGAGGACTCTTCGCCCTTGTCGAAGTCGGGCTTGGGATTCTTCCTGCCGGTTTTGACCTGGGTCGCGGGTTGCGTGGCGGGGTTGACGTCGTTGACGGCGTCCGGCGCGGCTCCGGCCTTTTCGACCGGCGGGAGCGGGGTGTTGTTGGTGGGTCCGACGGCGGAAAGGCCGTTGCTGGCGGCAGGCGTCGTCGAGCCGGGCTGGACGATCTCTACGCCAAGACCTGTGGAGCCTGAGCTGTTGGAGGATGCGCCCGGGACGGCGGTCATGACGGCTCCGGTCGTTCCGGTACCCGCGTCTGCCGCAGGAACATCCTGGAAGGCAAGGGGCGCGGCGGGCGTTGCGGCTGCGCTGGCGGCGGTGCTGGCGGGTTGGGCGTCCGTGTCCACGACGGCTGCAACCGGTTTGGCGGTAGCGGCGGAGGGGTTGAGGGCGGAGGTGAAGTCGGCGACGACCTGGCGGCTGACGGTCGGGGCGAGGGTCGGCTTAGGGTCGGCCATGGTCGGCGTGCCCAAACGGGAGGCGAGGACGACGTCGGGTTTGCGAAAGAGGATCAGGCCAACGCGGTCCGTCAGTTTGTAGGTGGCGCGGCTGTTTTCCAGCGCGACCGAGGCCGCCATCTGGTCTGCGGTCGGTGTGGGAATCGGCAGATTCATGGCGGCGAGACGGTCTTTGGCGTCCTCGACATGGGGGGCGGCGGCGTGTTCGAGAATGACCTTTTTGTAGGCCGCAATGGCCTGATCGTCGTAGATCTTCTCGAGGCGGGCCTTGGGCCCTTCGGGCAGTTTAAGCGACCGGACGTAGCGCGCTTCGGAGGCGTAGGCGTCGCCGAGACCAATCAGCGCGTCATCCATGTGACTGTAGAGCGGGTAGGTGTCAACGACGGTCTGGTAGCGGGCGATGGTCGCGGGCCAGTTCGCATGCGTGCCGTAGAAGGCGGCGATGTCGGTCTCGCGCGTCGCCATGACCTCCTGCACTTCGCGGAGGCGCTGCTGGGCGGCAGGCACAAGGGTGGATTCAGGAAACTGCTGAAGCATCAGCCGGTACTCTTCCTCGGCGTGGCGAGATTTCGAGTAGTCGCGGTCGGGCTTGTCCATCTGGCGGAAGTAGATGTCGCCGACGCGCATCTGGGCCTCGGCCGCCTCGGGCGCGTTGGGGAAGAAGGTGATGAAGTCCTTGTACTCGGACTCGGCCTGGGTGAGCGCTGCGGTGCCCCCCTCCTTGTACCAGGAGTCGGCGATGGCGAGCTTGGCGCGCATCTGGTACTGGGTGTCGGGGTAGGTATTCAGTAAGGTCTGGAGGTCGAGGCGGGCGACATCGTAGTGGCCGCGCTTGGCGGCGATCAAAGCCTTGTCGTAGAGCTGACGGTCAGGAAGGGTAGCGTCCTTGCCGGCGAGTGGATCAACCTTGGCGGTCTTCTTGTCCTTGCGGAGCTGCTTGACGGTGTCTCTGGACGGGACGACCTTGGCTTCTTTCTTCTCTTCCCTGGTGAGCTTTTCCTTCTTCGCGGGGACGAGGGCCGGGTTGGTGTCGACGACCTGGCCGTCCTGCGAGGCTGCGGCGGAAGCGGGCGTAGTCGCCGGATTGGCTGGCTCTTGCGCGTAGGCGGCAATGGAGGCGATTGCGGCTCCGGCGAGGAGGGAGGCACGGAGGGAAGAAAAAAAGGCGTACTTTGCGGACCTAATAGAATCGAAGATCAACCTGTAAGACCCCATCGGCGCGCGTCCTTGGATCGGCGCGGGCCTGTCCTCATTTTAGACGGAGTTGAGGCCGGATGGTAGGAACGTGCTCCTAACCAGGCAGGTGTCCCGGTGAGTGCATGCCCCGGCCTCATCAGGCTGATCGCCCAGGCACTGCGTCGTACACAGGAGTGCAGCCAATCAAAAACCAAGAACTAGTCAAGAAACTGCACACCGCTAAAGTGAAAAGGATTGCCGTTCGAAAGAGGCGAATAGTCGTTTTTAGGATTGAAGCCGGAATTATGGATGTTGGCATAGTCGACGACGAGGCCCAGGTAATTGATCGGCTTTAAGGGGATGTTACTGACCGATATTTGCTGTCCTACCAGGTAAAAGATACCGTCCACTCTTGATCCCGGGTTCCAATTTTGCATAGTTAGTTCCGGTACCCCCGAGCCATCCGCATGCATGGGCGGCATGTTGCGGTCGGCAAAAAAGAGGATGCCTTGCATCGGTCCGCTTGTAGGCGCAGACACCGTTGCATTGACATTTCTGATCGAGGCCACACCATAGCCTGATCCTCCACCCGTTGTCATGATGAAGGTGACACCTGGCGCCAGAAGGGTCGGTCCATTGATGGTCAGGTTACCTGTGATGATGTAATTGCCGGGACCAAGCGAAACCGTTGCGCTAGTATTGATATTAATACCGCCACAGTAGGTTCCCGAAGTAAGGTTCGCGGTGCCGGTCACCAACACCTGGCTTGGGTGATCGCATGCACTGAAGGCGGGCTGGGCAAGGTAGGCCAAGGGGTCCGGGAGAGCGGGAGAGTACACAACGGCGGGCGAAATCGGAGAGGTGACGGGGCCAAAGCTGTTGGCAATGTCGCCGTGAAGAAGAAATTGAGCGCCGGTACTGCTGGATATATTGTAGGAATTTCCGAAGTACAGTGTGCACTGGGAAGTAAGGGATTCGTTGTTCGCTTGCAGCGAGAATCCGGTGTAGTACTGCGAAAGGAAATAAGTGCAGGGTCTGGGGGGAAGGGCATCGACTGCGTGCGCCGTGAGTGTGATGGCAGTCGGAAAAAACCGCGGCGTGTACGTCTGCGTGAGAATCACCTGCACGTTTCGAAGGTTGCCGGCGAAGGGCCCGCTCGTCGGCGGGTTCGATACGGCAAGCGTGAAACCGTTGGTGCCGGCAACGAACCCATTGAGCTGCGCATCAGCGGCCGCAGCCGACACAAGCGACGTGCCGGTCTCCGCAGCGTACACCGCACCGACGGCCGCAGCATCGGCAGCATTCTGAAGCTTCAACTGCAGTGTCTCCATCATTCCGACATCCACAACGAACCCGAGGAAAATCACGCTGACGGAGAGAAGCCCGGCCATATAGAACATCATAGAGTTACCCGGCGATAGAAACTTACGAAGCCGATCGACCCGCTCCTATGACTTCCTTATCGTCACGGCGCAGCTCTTGGTGAGGAGGTCGGTAGCTTTAGTAATGAGCTTCCTCATCTCGCTAAGCCGCCGCTTTATTCTGTCGATAACCTCTATCGAGAACGAATCCAGTTCTCATCGAGCGGTCTGAGCCGTTTGCAACCGGGCGACCATGAGCCGCCATGTAAAGTCCGGTGTGCAGACGGCAGGCACCACCTGTAACAAGGGTGTGATTCCAGGAGGTCTCCTTTTGAAATGGAGTGTCCAAGAAGACGGCAACGCGCTGCTGGAGTTTAGCTTGACCATGCCCCTGGTCATTCTTATCTTTCTTGGCGCCCTGGACCTTGCGTTCGTGATTCAGCAAAACATCGTGATCACGGATGCGGCGATGGTCGGCGCACGGTATGGAGTGAACGGGCACATGAACGACCTGCCCGGGATGCAGGCTGCGGCGACAACGGCGGCTTCCGGGGTGCAAAACTTTACCGTGACGGCGGCGACCTTTTGCGCGTGCGTGCCCGGCGGCGTGGCTGTAAGCTGCCTTTCGTCCTGTGGCTCGACCGGTCCGATGCAGTACGCCAAGGTCACCACGAATGCGTCCTGCTCCGTTTTGTTTAAGGTGCAAGGATTGCCTGTTTCTCTGCCGCTTTCGTACACCGCTACGATGCGCGTGAACTAATTGTGAGCTCTCACATCGCCATGCAAGGACAAAGCAGGAACATCTGGAGAGCCATTCGCGAAGTTGTGTCACGACGTGATGGCAGCGCGATGGTGGAGTTGGCACTGCTGTTGCCCGCAGCCTTGCTGCTGACGTTCGGCTCGATCCAGTTCATGCTGTACTTATCGTGCTACGTTGGGGCGACGTATGGCAGCCGGGCAGCTGTACGGTACGCCATTGTGCACGGAGCGGGCAGTGTCAGTCCGTGCACGGCAACCACTCTCGCCAACTATGTCCAGCCTTATCTGGTGGGTGTTCCTGCAAGTGCAACGACCGTGACGGTGACCTGGACTCCCGATCACAATGCAGGCAGCACGGTTGTGATCAACGTTGCGTTCTCCGTGCCGATGGCCGTCGCCTTCGATGTGCCGCGTACCCTGGTGTCGGTGACGAAGGCAAGCGGAGTCGTCCTGCAATAAACCGTGCTGCACTCCTCGCAGGGCACCTGCCGACCTGACTGAGGTCTTCATCAAGGTTCAGATCAGGCCTGGATGGCCCGCGCCGCAGCCAGGAGTGCTCGCGCATTTGCTTCCGTCATGTCCGGCGCAAACACGGCGGAGCCAGCTACAAGCATGTCGGCTCCAGCGTCTACAACAGCCGCGACGGTATCCTGGCCAACGCCGCCATCGACCTCGATGCGAAAGTTGAGGCCGAGTTCCTCGCGGAGTTCGGCGAGATGAGCGATCTTGTCCAAGGTGAAGGGAAGGAACTTCTGGCCGCCGAATCCGGGGTTGACGCTCATGACGAGCACGTGGTGGAGCATCGGCAGCACGTCGACGAGGGTCTCGACAGGGGTGGCGGGGTTGAGAACGACGGCGGGCTTCATGCCGTGCTCGGCTATCAGTTGCAAGGTTCTGTGGAGATGTCTACAGGCCTCCTGATGGACGGCGATCATGTCGGCTCCGGCGGCGGCGAACTCGGGGATAAAGGCGTCGGGGTTCTCAATCATGAGGTGGCAGTCGAGCGGCAGTGTGGTGATGGGGCGAAGGGCCTTGACCACCGGCGGGCCGAAGGTGATGTTGGGGACGAAGTGGCCGTCCATGACGTCGACGTGAACGATGGTGCCGCCGCCGCGGGTGGCTGCTGCGACTTCGTCGGCGAGGTGAGCGAAGTCGGAGGCGAGGATGGAAAAGGCGAGTTCGATCACGGGAGCGGGGCCTCGGAGGTGGGATGCGGGCTGGGGGAGAGTGTATCAGCGGTGGCAGGTTTCTTCCGTCTGGTGGTAAAGACGGGGACAGTGCGCTCGACGTCGGGGCGGCCTTCGTGGAGGACTTTGGTGTGGGCGGGTTTAAGGGGAGCGTCTTCGGGATTGTGGGTGGCCTGGTCGCGGTGGGTGTCGGCCATGGGTCTGGGGTCGCCGAGGGCGAGGCGGGCGGCGGCGCGGAGGATGCGGCGGAGGGGCCAGGTTCCGTCCGGATTGGGGAGGAAGAGCTCGCCGGTGCGCTGCTTTTCGGGGCGGTAATACCAGCGGCGGAGGAGGGAGAGGTGGTCGGAGAGAAGGGCTGGGTCGGGGTTGGGATGGGCTTGCTGCTGGAGGTGGGCGAGCGTGGCGGCGGCGCGGGTTTCGGGGGACTCGGCGGGGGCGTCGTCGGCCAGCGGGACGGCCTGAAGCATGAGGGGTTGGGCGAAGAGGGAGGAGCCGACCGAGGTCTGCTCTTTGACGGCGCGAACGCCGAGGGTGGAGAGCGGCGTGGGGCCGTAGAGGCAGCCGGAGTCCAAAAGAAAAATGGCGGCTTGCTGCTTAGCGTCTGTGGAGAGGGCGGCGGGCTGGACGATGATGGCGCGGAGTTGGGGGACTGGGCGGACCAGCTCATCGGCGAGTAAAGCGGCGGCTTTGACCTTGGTGTGCTGCAGATGGAGCGCGGCGGCTCGCTCGAAGTCCATGTCGGCGGAGGCCTGGTCGCGGGCGGCAGCAACGGTGCTGAGGAGGTTTTCGCCGTGCGTGTCGAAGAAGAGGCGGACTGCGGCGGCTTCGGCGGAGTAGGCTTCCGCGGTGCAGGAGAGATTGCAGGGAGCGAGGCACTTCTTCATCTCGCCATAGGCGCAGCCGGGATGCTCGGGAAAGGGTGCGAGGTCTTCGTGGCAGCGACGGAGTTTGAAGAGGTCGAGGACGGCGTCGCAGGAGCGTTCGGCGGCGAGGCGGGAGGGGAAGGGACCGTAGGTCTGGACCAGCGAGCGGCGGGCGAGGCGGTTGGTGGTGTAGACGCGGGGGTGCGCGTTCTCCGTGGTGAGGCGGAGGAAGAAGGGAGTGTGGAGCTTGAGGCGGCGGCGCGCTTCCGGGGGGCCGTAGAGGCTGAAAGCGGCGTGGTAGAGGGTGAGGGTGGATTCGAACTCGGAGCCGGTGACGGTGTAGGCAATCCGGGCGACACGATCGCGGAGGTTGAGGCGCTTGGACCGGATTCCGTTTGGCGCGTCCGGCGGCGCGAGAATGCGAGTGATACGGCGGCGGAGATCGGCGGCACGGGTGAGATACGGCTGGGCTGCCGGGTCCACGCCAAAGAGGGCGAAAACGCCGGGCAGAACAGGAAGTTGATGCAGGAGTTCGGGCGCCGCCTCGGCAGAGAAGGGCGTGGTGTGCTCGAAGTGGAAGGACGCGGCCACGGGTCTGATTGTAGACGGCAGGAGGGTATTCACCTTCCTTTCACAGGTGGTACACGGTCCTGTAAGGGGAGCTTTGTAGGCTTGGGCTTACTGTCAAGTACAACTTGAGCCACGCTGTGCGAGAACGCAGGGTGTGCCTCTTTGCAAGGCATCAGGAGTGATTGTGAAGCGAATAGGTCTGATCGGTTTGTGGGTGCTCTGCGTTCTGGGTCTGTGGGTTCCCGTCTTGCCGGCGCAGTTTGAGACGGCTTCGGTGCTGGGGTATGTACGAGACGGGTCTGGCGCGATGTTGCCAAACGCCACGGTGACGCTGACGAACCAGCAGACGGCGATTGCGCAGACGGCGCAGTCGAACGGTGAGGGCAGCTACACGTTTGTGAGCGTCCCGCCGGGATCGTACCGGTTGACTGCAGAGGTGGTGGGCTTCGACAAAAGCGAGACGCCTGAGTTCATGGTGACGACGAACGCGCGGCAGCGGATCGATGTAGCCCTGCAGGTGGGTGCCGCGAGCGAGACGGTGGAGGTTTCCTCTGAAGCGACGCTGCTCGAGACGGAGACGAGTTCGCGTGGGCAGGTGATTGGAACGCGCGAGATCGAGAACTTGCCCCTAAACGGGAGGTCGTACGCGGACCTTGCACTGCTTGCGCCGGGCGTTCGTAAGTCGGTGTTGGAAAATCAGAGCAACACCAGCCGGGAGGCTTCGTTCAACATCAATGGGCAGCGGAGCGCCTTCAACAATTTCCTGCTCGATGGATTGGACAACAATACCTATGGGACGTCCAATCAAGGCTTTGCAAACGAGAACATTCCGCCCTCGCCCGACGCAGTGGAGGAGTTTCGCATCGAGACGGATAACTACTCGGCAGAATATGGACGCGCGTCGGGTGGCGTGATCAACGCAACCATTCGCCGGGGCACGAACCAGTTTCATGGGCGCGCGTGGGAGTACATCCGCAATACGAAGCTGAACGCGATCGGGCCCTTTTTGCCGCCAAAGAACGCGCTGACTGGTGCACCGCAAAAGCCGATCCTGATCCGCAATCAATTTGGCGGTACGTTTGGCGGTCCCATCTTGAGAGACAAGGCCTTCTTCTTCGCAGATTTTGAAGGTCTCAAGCAAATCGACCGGTCGTATACCACGGCGACCGTCCCCTCGGCCGCGCAACGATCCGGCAACTTCGCAGTGGCGTCGATCCATAATCCACTGACCGGCGACACGTACGACGGCAGTGCCGTTCCTGTGTCGGCGTTCTCGCCGCTTGCGACCCTCGTTTTCAGTGCGCTGCCCCTGCCAAATACAGGCACCAACACCTACGCCAGCCTTCCGCGCGCGACCATCGACGACAAGAAGGGCGATGGCCGCATCGACTATACGCTCAATCCAAAGCTGGTCCTCTTTGCCCGATATAGCCAGCATCAGGCTAACCTGTTTGTACCGGGCAACATCCCGGGCGACGCGGGCGGCAACAACAACGGTAACGTGCTTATTTCGAACAAGAACATCGCCATGGGCCTGACCTATACGATCAGCAACACTTCGATCCTTGATGCCCGCTTCGGCATTGGCTACAACAAGGGCGGCAAGTCCCCGATCGGCGCAGGTCAGGCGAGCCTGCTGACCCAGGCTGGCATTACGAACGGCCTTCCGACCGATCCGAGCATCGTTCGCCCCCTGAACGGGCAAAGCGTCAGCGGCTTCTCGTCCTTTGGCGACCAGACCAGCAATCCTCAATTCCAGAACCCGACGGTCTTCAATCCGAAGCTTAACTACACGCTCTTGAAGGGGCGGCAGAGTTTAAAGCTGGGCTACGAGTGGCAGGCGATCTCGACGCAGATCAACGACTTCAATCCCACCTTCGGCGCCGATAGCTACGGTGGTAGCTTCTCTGGCAGCAACCTTGCTGACTTCGCCTTCGGCCTGCGCAGCAACTATCAATTGAACAACTTCCGTATCGTAGGGTTGCAACAACGGATGAACTTTTTCTATGTGCAGGACGACATCAAGTTCTCGCCGAAGCTGACGGTGAACGCTGGTCTGCGGTATGAGCTGGCGAGCCCGCAGTATGTCGACGGGAACCACCTGGCGAACTTCGACCCCTCGACGAACACCTTGCAGCAGGCAACCAATGGCGGCTTCTACGATCGCGGGCTGGTGCATATGAAGTACAACAATGTGGCTCCGCGCTTCGGCCTGGCTTATAGCGCCGACGAGAAGACGGTCCTTCGTAGCGGCTTCGGCATCAGCTATACACAGTTCAACCGGGAGGGCGGCGAGAACCTGCTTGCCTATAACGGCCCCTACATCGTGAATGCGAGTATCGACCAGAGGCCGCTTGGGGTCCCGAACGTTGTCGGATCTCCGACCTGCAAGAGTGATGCGGATATTCAAACTGCCTGCTTTCGGCCCACACAGCAGGGCTACTCCGTCAATCTCGTCTCTCCTGCGGCTTTCGACACCTCAAAGGCCCAAGCGCGGTATATCCCTCGCAATAACCCAACCGGCTATGTCGAAAGCTACTTCGCGGGCATCCAGCGTCAGATCGGCCGTGACATGCTCTTCGACATCTCGTATGTCGGCAGCCATGGCGTCCACTTGATGATCCTGGGCGACTACAACCAGGCGGCAGTCTGCGCCGCGCTGACCGGATGCGCAAGTCTCCAGGCGCGCCGCCCCATCGCCAACTTCACCACAATCGAGGTCGCGTTCGGCGGTGGCACGTCGAACTACAATGCGCTGCAAGCCAAATTCGAGAAGCGCTACAGCCATGGCCTTTCACTGCTGAACGCCTTCACCTATAGCCGCGGCTTCGACAACGCGGGTGGCCATCTCGAGACCAGCGGCGGGGACAACTCCCGCGTCAATATCGCGAACATCCGCGGGGATTACGGAGCATCGGGGTATGACCAGCCGTTGAACAATACCACCGGCATCGTGTGGGACCTGCCGATCTTCCGCAACAGCAAGGGCCTGCTGAAAACGTTTGCGGGTGGATGGCAGTTGACGGACATCACGTCGCTGACGAGTGGGCTGCCGGCAAATCTGAACTATAACGTCAATCCCAATTACACGGTAACCGGGCTGTATACCTACCGGCCGAACGTAGTTGGCAAAACGATCCTGCCAAGCCAGCAGCAGCTTCGGGTCGCAGCGGGTGGACCGATCAGCTATCTTGACGCCAGTGGCGTTGCGTTGCCCACAGGGCCGAGTCCTTTCGGGAACGCCGCACGCAATTCAATCCGTGGGCCTGCCTTCTCGCAGACGGATATGGGCCTGCATAAAGATTTTCGGCTCTTCCGCGAAGGGCAGCTGCTGGACTTCCGGGCAGAGACGTTCAACATCTTCAATCAGTCGAACTTCTACTACCCTGAAACGAACCGCAGCCTTGGAACGTACGGGCAGATCAGTGCGGCGTTTCCGGCACGGCAGATTCAGCTTGCGGCAAAGGTGATCTTCTAACGAGGGGGAGCGGCGATGAGGATGAACCGGAGGGAGTTTGCGGGTCTGGGCACGGCGGCGCTGGGGGCAGCGCTTGCGCCTGGAAGGCCATTAGAGGCGGAGACCCCGACCGGGGCGTACCTGTTCGCGGTCATCGCCGACACGCACATCATCGACGCACTTTATGTGAAGGGGAGCGAGAACGGGGTTGAGGACAACACGACGATCTTGCAGACGACGGACCACCTTTTGGCCACACGCGGCACGATCAACGCGATCAAGCTTCCCGATGGGCGTAAGGTCGAGCGGACGTTTCTGGTAGGTGATGTGTTCCACAACTATCCGTCGACCGACTACGACTTCTACTTCAAGAACAAGACGCGGATCGACAACGCG
Organism: Acidobacteriaceae bacterium; assembly: GCA_965215415.1. Classification (GTDB taxonomy): domain Bacteria; phylum Acidobacteriota; class Terriglobia; order Terriglobales; family Acidobacteriaceae; genus Edaphobacter. The sequence goes on from CBDCDQ010000009.1 coordinate 996,060, forward strand.
GCGGATTTGCTGGCGGGGTTTTCCATGCCGGTGCACATGGGTTGGGGAAACCACGATTACGACGGCAGCCTCAAGGTCTCGCGCGAGATGTCGCACCGGCTGTTCGAGGCCAAGTTGAAGACGAAGCCCTACTATGCTGTGGACTACAAGGGCTTCCGCTACCTGCACCTGAACAACTTCCTGGGCGCGAGCTGGGACGAGAAGGGCGATCCGCGGCTGCGGCAGTATGGCACGCTAGGCGAAGAGCAGCTGAACTGGGCGGAGGCGCAGTTGGCCGAGCGCAAGCCCACAGTGGTGTTCATCCACTATCCGCTGTGGATCGTCGCGCCGACCGAGGTGAAGGACTACGGCGCGCACCCGTTGCTGCGGAAGTATAAGGACACGATCCCTGTGGTGATCTCCGGGCACTGGCACAAGTGGATCGACTTTGCGCACACGTACGGACCGCAGCACACGGTGATGGGTTCCACCCGCTACGACCAGAACGCCTTTATGCTGATGGAGGCCGACTCGAAACAGGGAACGGTGAAGTGGCTGGATGCGGCGAGGCCGGAGTGGTCGACGCACTATACGGCGCCGTATCGGCTGGGGTGAGGCTCAGTCAACTTATTTGCTCCAGGCAGACTCCTAGGTTGGTGGGAGTGGGCTATGACGACGGCGAAGAAGGTTGTGGCGAAGAAAACACCGGCGAAGAAGGCGGTCAAGAAGACAGCGGGAGTGCCCGCAAAGGCGAAAGACCCAAAGGGTGGGCTTACGGCGGCGGGACGGAAGTTCTTCAACGAGCGGGACGGGTCGCATCTGAAGCCTGGTGTGACGGGCGCGGCGGATACGCCCGAAAAGATGAAGCGCAAGGGGTCGTTCTTGACGCGGCACTTTACGCATCCACGCGGACCGATGGAGAAAGATGGCGCACCGACTCGGCTGGCGCTGAGCGCCCATGCGTGGGGCGAGCCGGTTCCGAAGACAGAAGACGAGGCGAAGAAGCTGGCGGAGAAAGGGCGGGAGTTGCTGGAGGAGTACCACGCGGCGAAGGAGAAAGCTCCCGCGAAGAAATCGACTTCGAAGAAGGCTTCGGTGTGACTTGGAACTTCTTAGATCGTCAGGTCGATGCCTTCAGCTTGTGTGTGCTCTGGCCAAAGCAGATCTCAGGGACCTACTTGCGCTTCTTCAATTTCCACCAACGCATATCGTTCAGCTATAGCTGCAAACCGTATCATTTGAGCTTCTGTAAGCGGTGCTTTTTTACATCGGCGCAGGATGTCTTTGAACATATAACCGGAACGAAAGAAATATGGCCGTACTTCAAGAAAGCATACAGCCGCTTCCATTGCTTCGGGATCACCGTTTCTTATACGGTCCAGTGCGCCAGTGTAGCCACCTGGAAACGCGAGAAGGTCGTACCGAGTATGAAACTGTTTGCAAGCGTCGCTCCACGCTGCATGGTCTGAAGTACTGCGGTCGCGAACAGAAAAGGTATCGAGAACACGTTTGTGAAGCCGCACCAACTCGGACGTGTTTTCGATAACAGTGTTCTGGAGCGACCTGGAGTTCATATCGAGGATATTAGCTGCCGGCGATCGTCATGCCTTCCACCCGGATCGTCGGCGACGCGCTGGCGCTGCGAAATACCAGATCGTCGGCAATGGCGGAGATGTTGCGATACATATCTTTGAGGTTGCCGGCGATGGTGATCTCTTCGACCGGGAAGGCGAGTTCGCCGTTTTCGATCCAGAGACCGGCCGCGCCCTGGGAGTAGTCGCCGGTGACGAGGTTGACGCCGAAGCCCATCGTCTCGGTGACGTAGAGACCGGAGGGCACGTCGGCGATAAGGGCTTCGGGGGTGAGGGTGCCGGGCTGGAGGAAGAAGTTGCCCGCGCCAATGCCGGGGTTGCCGGCGAGACCGCGCGAGGCGTTGCCGGTGGACGCCATGCCGAGCTTGCGGGCCGTGTAGGTGTTCATGACGTAGTTCTGGAGGATGCCATTCTCGACGAGGACGGTGCGCCGGGTGGGGAGGCCTTCGCCATCGAAGGCGGCTGTGCCAAAGCCGCCGTAGCGGATGCCGTCCCGCTCGAAGACGAGGGTACCGTCGTTGACGACCGTGATGTTTTCGCCGGCGACGCGCTCCCCGAGCATCCCGGCGAAGAAGGAGGCGTGACGATAGATGCTGTCCCCGTTGGCGGCGTCGAAGATGTTGCCGATAACGGAGCGGGCGATCTCGGGCGAAAAGACGACGGGGACGCGCTGCGTGGGAACCTGGCGCGCGCCGAGGCGGCGGAGGGCGCGCCGGGCGGCGATCTCCCCGATCGCTTCCGGGTCTTCAAGGAGCCGCGTGGTGCGGGCGGACGAGTACCAGTAGTTGCCCTGCATGGCTCCGGAAGCCTCCTGCGCGATGGGCGAGGCGGAGAAGCCGCAGTAGGAGCGGCGAGTCTCGCCCGAGAAGCCGCGCGAGTTGACCATAATTTTGTGCGAGGTGGAGGTATCGAAGTCGCCGCCCTTGGAGTTCTGGATGCGGGTATCAAAGGCCAGGGCGGCGGCCTCGACCTGGCGGGCGATCTCGATGCGGGCTGAAGGCGGTTGCTGGGGCACGTCGTCGAAGTAGAGGGCAAGATCGGTGTCGAGCTTACCGAACGCTTCGCACTCGGGAAGCCCGGCGAACGGGTCTTCGCTGGTGATCCTGGCGAGTGTGACTGCCCCGCTGACGAGGCGGTCGAGCGAGTCACCGGAAAGATCGGAAGAAGAGGTACTGGCGGTACGTTGGCCAAGAAAGACACGCAGGGCAATGGCGCGGGACGTGGACTCCTTGAGCATCTCGACCTCGCCGAAGCGCACGCGGGTCTCGAAGTCGTCGCCCTCGTAGAGGACGGCCTCGGCGTCGGAGGCACCGGCCTTCAAAGCTTTGGCGAGGACGTCGGCGGCGATCTGATGGAGGTCTGAGGAGGCGACGGCACGAGTAGACATAAGGTGTAACTAAGGATACCTTCCTGCTCGTCAGGCAGGTACAGGCAGACGAAAGCTCCTCTGCCTGTACCTTGTGGATTGGAACGCCACTGGAGGAGCTACTGCCGTACGGCGATACCCGCTTGACCGAAGTCCGCGTTCTGCGGTGCGGAAGGATCGACGATCGTCTGGATGGGAGCGGTGTTGCCTCGTGCGTCCGGCGCAAACACAAGGATGGTGTTGTTGGATTCTGCATCGTAGAGCCGTCCGTCGGCCCCAACCGCGATTTTGTTATTCTTCAGACCAGGCGCACCGATGCCCGTGGAAGGTCCGAAGATCACTCGGCTGGGCGGGACATCTCCGTTTGCCAGTGCGGGAAAGACGCTGATTTGCTGCGAGTGGAAATCGTCTGAATAGCTATAGACCGAGATCTCGCCCGTGACTGGGTTTGTCGCTACAGAAAGCGAGTTATGGAGAAAATCGTTCGGGCTTTGCGGAAGAAGGCGCGTGAGGGGACCGGAGATGGTGCGAAGAACCGCGGGAGACCCAGGATTGGCAGCGGTGCTAAGGGTTTCGACGAGCGGCGTTCCTGTGCTGTCGTAGCCGGCGACAATCAGGTTCTTATCGATGGATAGCGCCACTCCTCCAGCTCGCTTCAGGGCAAACACGCCGGGTACGGCAAACGTGTAGGCGACTTTGGAGGCGTGTGTAATGTCAACAAAGGCCTGCCCTCCGCCATTGGCACGAAGCACATAGTCGTTGGTGCCGTCTGTGGCGATACTCATCAGGTCGTCGCCACCTACGCCTTCGGAGCGGTACGGGATGGCGTTGCCGGTTGCGTTGGGAGTAAAGACCGTGACCGGCGGTCCGCTTAGAAACTGCGTCGTGCGGGGAAAGCCATGCGCACTGATGGCTATGGAATTGCCGTCGAAGAGTGTGGTCGCCGCGCCGCTGATGACCTGACAAGGGGCCGTGTTCCCGTCGGCCGCGCTCGCATAGGCTCTTACCTGGTCCGGAAGCACAAGGAAGACCGCTTTGTTGGGGCAAACAGCAGATGTTTGCGCGTGCAGGGAGGTCGACAACACGCCAAGGGCGAACAACGAAGAGGCAAAATTATTCATAGGCAAGTTCCTTTGACCTTCGAGAAGAAGGTGGTTTATGAGCAATTGTGGTCCGCTTCCTCGCCGCGACACTATCTAGCTCGGGGAGCCTGGAACAGGGCAGCAATGCGGGAGGATATAAGGAGTTCCGTAAGCATGCGAGAGTCTCGACGACCCTGCACACCAGCAGCGGTTTAGAACATCGTTCAATTAGGCTTGCTGATGTGCATACAGTCAATGCATCTTCAACGAAATATGTCTGCGAGTTACCTAAGAGACGAACGGACGGCACTTAGAAGTCGCGACGTCCTTCAAGTGCGCGGGACATAGTGATCTCGTCCGCGTACTCGATGTCGGAGCCGGCAGGGACGCCGGTGGCGATGCGGGTGATCTTCATGGCTGGGTTGGCGCGGCGGAGTTCGGTGGAGAGGAAGTGCGCGGTGGCCTCACCCTCGGTGGTCGGCGAGAGGGCAAGGATGATCTCGTTCGGGGCGTTGGCCGTGTCGGCTGCGCGAGTAAGGAGGTTGGCGATGCGGAGCTGCTCCGGCCCGACGCCGCCAATGGGCGAGAGGGTGCCGTGGAGGATGTGGAAGACGCCGTTGTAGGAGCGCGTCTTCTCGATGGAGGCAATGTTCGTCGGCTCTTCCAGCACGCAGATCAGGCGCTGGTCACGGGTGGGATTGGTGCAGTAGCCGCATGGGTCGACGTCCGTGATGTTGTTGCAAACAGAGCAGAGGCGCAGATGAAGTTTGAGCTCGCGGATGGCGTGGGCGAGGGCCTCGGCGTCGGCAGCCGGGGAGCGAAGGACGTGGAACGCGAGCCGCTGGGCGGTGCGGGTGCCGACGCCGGGGAGCTTGCGCAGCTCTTCGATGAGGCGCGACATGGGTTCGGCGAAGCGGTTCATAAGTCCTCAGGTGGAAAAGCAACCGCGGGTCATTCGACTTCGCGCATCACGATGAAGCCAGGATTGATCCGCTTCGCTCAGGATGACAGGTTTACGTGCGGAGCGAAGACCCACCTTAGCGGCGATGAGACCACCACGAAGGCGGGGCAACCGGCTTTATGTGAGGCCAGGGAGGTCGAGGCCGCCCATCAGGCCGCCCATAGTCTCCTGGACGCTGGACTTCTGAGCGGCATCCGCCCTGCGGCCAGCTTCGTTGACGGCAGCGATGATGAGGTCTTCCAGTAGCTCGAGGTCGGCGGTGGAGCTGCCCATGACGGCGGGGTCGATCTTGAGCTTGAGGACTTCTTTCTTACCGTTCATGCGGACAGTGACCACGCCTCCGCCGGACGTAGCCTCGACGGTGGTGGCGGCGAGCCTGGCCTCCATCTGGTCCTGCATATCCTTGGCCTGGGACATCATGTCCTTGAGCTTGCCGAGGTCGGATAGATCCATGGTGTGTTTCTCCTGAAGAGCTGGTTCAAGCGCGGAAAGCAGATTCCTCCGCTTCGCTGCGGAATGACAAACAAGTAAGCCGCTCTACTCGCCGTCGCGCAGGTCGATGACGCTGCGGATCTCAGCGTTGAAGAGGCGCTGGGCTTGCTGAACGATGGGGTGGTCGGCGGCCTTGCTTTGAGCCGAGCCGGCGCGGGCGGGTCGCTTCCTCTTTTCGGGAGCGTCGGCTGCGGTGCCGGGAAGGATGGTCAGCCTAAGGCCGGGCGGAAGAGTGGCGCGGACGATGCGTTCAGCTTCTGGGTTGAGGACGAGCCCGAGCATGGATTTAGAGACAGCGGTTTGGATGGTGAGGGTGTTGTCGGCGAGAGTCCATGTGGCTTCGTCAAGCGCGTCGGCGGCGGACTGCTGGTTCTTCGCAGCAGTCAACGCTTGAACGGCCGCTTCCTGAAGTGCGACAGAGTCTGGAGCTGAGGCGTTCAGGGTGGGCAGGATGGTGAGTTGCGGAGCGGGGGCTTCCGGCTCAAAGACGGGCTCGGGAGTGGGGAGCTCTGCCGGTAAGACGACGGGTGCCGGACGAGGAACGCTGGCCTTGGGTGCGGACGGCGCGGGCACCACCGGCGGATCGTCGAAGCGCTTGCGCAGGGTGCTTTGCTCGAAAGGCGAAAAGACGGGAGGCGCGAAGGCCGGCTTGGCGGGAGCTTCGAGGGCCGGCGTAGACCCAGACCTTAGAGGTAGGACCGGGGGCACTTGAGGTTGAGTGCTCCCGGCAGGGAGCGGCATGGCACTGAGCAGCTCTTCGACCGGGAGGAGGCGGCGGAGGTGGACGAGCTTCAGCAGGCCGAGCTCGAAGTGGAAGCGCTGCTCCTGCCGGTAGCCGAGCTCGTCGAAGGTGCGGAGCATGACCTGGAGGAAGCGGGTGAGCTCTTCTTCGGTGAAGAGGGCGGCGGTGCGGGCGGCGCGGCGCTGCTCATCGGCGGAGATCTGGAGCAGCTCGGCGGCGTTGGCGTTGGTGGTCTCGCCCTCGGCGTTGAGTCCGGCGATCCTGGCGACCAACGCGTTACGGAGGTAGCGGCAGGCCTGGCGGGCGAGCTGCGCGGGGGAGTTGCCGGCGTCGAGCAGCTGGTTGGCGACCGTCATCACCTCGGCTGATTGGTTGGCGTCGACCGCAATCAGGATACGCTCGAAGACGGCGTTGGGGACGGTGCCCATCAGCTCGCGAATTTGAGAAGCGTCAAGGCAAGGGCGGCCGTCATCGGCATCGGTCGGGGCGGAGGCGATGGCCTGGTCCATGATGGAGAGGGCGTCGCGCATGGAGCCGTCACCAGCCTCTGCAAGCAGACCGAGCGCGGCATCATCGGCGTCGATACCTTCCTTGGTGGCGATGCCGCGCAGCTCGGTGAGAATGTCGGCGAGCTTGACGGCATGAAACGAAAAGTGCTGGCACCGCGAGCGGACAGTCTGCGGGATGTCCTCGGGCTGGGTGGTGGCCATCATAAAGACGATATGGTCGGGCGGCTCTTCGAGGGTCTTCAGCAGGGCGTTGAAGGCCGCGTCGGTGATCTGGTGGGCCTCATCGAGGAGGTAGATCTTGTACTTGTCGCGCGAGGGGCGATAGCGGGCGGCGTCGCGCAGTTCGCGAATTTCGTCGATGCCGCGATTGGTGGCGGCGTCGATCTCGATCACGTCGACGGCGTTGCCGGCCTTGATCTCGGTGCAGGACTCGCAGACTTCGCAAGGCTCGGGGGAGGGGCGCAGCTCGGAGCCGATGACGTTGCGGCAGTTGAGCGCCATCGCGAGGATGCGCGCGATGGTGGTTTTGCCGATGCCGCGGTGGCCGGAAAAGATGTAGCCGTGGGCGATGCGCTGCTGGCGGAGCGCGTTCATCAGCGTGACGGTGACGTGGTCCTGGCCGGCGACGTCGGCGAAGCGCTGGGGGCGGTACTTGCGGGCTAGAACCTGGTAGGCCATCGGCGGTCTAGGCCTATTCTACCGCCGGACCCGATCAAGTCCGCCATCCGCACAAAGGGCGCACGGCAGACTTATGAAAGTCTCCTCTAAGTCTCAAAGTGTTCATTCCATTGCGCTTAGGTCTAAGGATAGAGGGTTTCAGGTCTGGAATCAGCCTGTAAAGTATTCATTCGATGAGAGTTGTTGTGGAGGAGTATGCACTTTCTCCGTGATCTTTGTGTTTGTCACAAGGCGGGGCACTTAACGCACGCCAGTTCCGCGTCCTATTAAGCTGGTCCGCCAACCCCGTATCTCGTAGCCGCTCCGCCCACCTTGGGTACGATACAACCATGCCGAAGGTGGGCACCCATGGAGATGTGGGCCACCCAGCCCACCGACGACCGGTACTCAACGCGATGGGCGTTGAATACGGACAACAGATCGGTTTGATCCTTGAACATGGAGGTCGATCCCTTTGGCCGCGTAGCTGTCCAGCACAATCGCGTCGATGGCCGCCATCCGGTCTGCGGTCGTGCGGCTCTGCCAGTAGCGGTAGGTCTCCGCTTCCTGCTGACGCAGGTTGGTGGTCCGCGCGATCGTTCGAGTTGGATTCGTCTCCGGCAAGCCTCGCCCTCGTACTAAGTGGAATCGAACAGACAAGGCTCAGCGTTGCAGTACCGTAACGAGCTTGTCGGCGAGGTCGGCGGAAGAGACGTGATAGGTGCCGTCGGCGAGGGCCTGCTGGATCTTGGCGACCTTGTCCGCGCGCACGTCGGGGAGGCTGAGGGCTTGCGAAAGGAGCACGCTGGCGGGGCTCAGGTCGGCCTGGTCGCGCCGTGCAGCTGCTGTAGGTTGTACTTTGAGCTTGACCGGGGGCGTAGCCACCTTGTTCTCCGCGGATTTTGCGGCGGCTTCGATCGTGGGGTTAGGTTGCACTTTGCTGACCTGTGTGATGTTGTTCATGTTCGTTCTCCTGACTTACAGGCTTCATCGGCGCACATTAGGAAAACCTTAGTGTTTTTTGCTGTCCCACTTTGAACACGATCTTGTAAGTGTTTGATAGGGAGCCAGCAACGCGTTGGGGAACCTTCGCATCCGCGTCGCCTCGTCAACTGGTTCTAAGCTTTCGTGCATGAGCCTCTCGCTTGCGGCTCCTGACTTTTGCGCGGCGTTCCAGTTCGCGGTCGGAGAACATCGTGCCCCGGCACTTCGAGGCGCCGCAGTGGCAGGTGCCCTCTTCGTCGTCCGAGTCGTAGAGGTTGTACTCGTAAACGAGCTCCTCCCCGGCCGCGATGTCGCGCAGCGCGAGGACGTAGATGCGACCGTCGTCATCTTCGGTCTCGCAGTTGGGGTCGCAGGAGTGGTTCATGAACATGGCCGTGCCGAAGCCGTCGATCACCATGTCGCCGTCGCCGTAACCGAAGAGATACGTGACGTGACGGTCGGCGTAGCGCAGGTCGGCGACAGCCTTTGTCATCCGCGGACCGTCATACTCACAGATGCGCGCCCCTCGGCGGATGGGTCGTGTGGTGTAGCAGCCAGCGGCATGGATGGCGGACGAGCGAATCATCAGAGCAGGCAGCATCGTGTGTGCAGGGTAGCAGAGGAGGGCAGCATGAGAGCTGGCAAAGTGACGTTCGGGTTGGTAATGGTTGCGTCCGGTATGGCCTTGGCGCAGAAGTATGTGCCTCCGCCTCCGCCGCTTACAGTCGACCCTTGTTCCACTCAGGCCAATCCCTTGTTGCCCAAGGACCTGACAGCCAGAGTGCAGCCGGTATGTCCACCACCGGCGGCGAGCGTCACCGGTAGACCGGCTGCCGGGGAGAAAACGGCGGCAGACAAGTTCCCGTTTCCAGGAAGCGACCCTGCTCAAGCCAGGACTTCGCCGGCCGGTGGGGTGGCAGATCAGTTCCCCTACCCTGGAGAGACGCCCAGGTCGCCGGATGCCGTGCCTGAAGGAGATACGAAGCGGTATGTGCCGGACCCTCCGGTACCGGAAAGCCCGGGAACTCCCGATGATTCGAGCAGTTCGAGCAGCAGTTCGGCTTCCGGCGGCTCAGCGGAACCTCCACCAGCCAACACTGACGAGGGGGCGGGCGACACGGCTCATGCGCGGTCCCATGGGCGCCGGATGTTGCCGAAGGTGTCGGCCGTAAGCCCGGAAGAGCGCGTCTCAGAGGATCTCGATGTCGCCAAGTTCTACAGCGACCGGGGAAACTTCCAGGCTGCCTACCTGCGGGCGAAGGATGCGACCAGGCTGATGCCGGAAGATGCCGAGACGCATTTTGCTTTGGCACAAGCAGCGGAGAAGCTCAAGCGGAAGGACGAGGCGGCGGCGGAGTATGCCCTGTACATCAAGCTCGATCCGGCGGGGCAGAAGACCCCTTTGGCGCAGCGTGCACTCTCGCAGCTGCGTTAGCTCCGGTGTATGCTGGTCCTCGCTGATGCACATCACGTTGCAGCGTTTACACGACGAGTTTGGAAGTCTTTTAGAGTCGGTCGATGCGGCGCGGATGCAGCTTCGCACGGGGGACGACCCGAATCGATGGAACGTGCAACAAATCGTCGAGCATCTCCTGCTGACGTATACGGCGACCAGCGAAAACTATCGGCAACGGCTGGAGAAGGGATCGGCTACACGGTCTCGAGTAACGATGCAGGCGCGGGTGGGGCAGTTTGTCGTGTGCACCTTGGGAGTGTTTCCGAAGGGACGCATAGCACCCACCATGGTGGAGCCGGACCGGACCTGCGCACCTGTCTCGGGCGACGGAATGTTGCGACGAGTGAGCGCGGAACTAGGTCGATTGGACGAACTGGCACACCGCGCGGAACGGGTCTTCGGCAATCGACGGGCAGTGCCGCATCCGGTGCTCGGGCCCATGAGCGTCAAGAACTGGCGGTTGTTCCATCTTCGCCATGGAGAGCATCACCTGCGGCAGATCGCGGCGATCCTGGGGCCCACAAAACCGAATCACAAGGCAGGTCGACGCGTTAGACGAAGCAACAGGCAGGTGGAGGGCGTCTTTCAGTCTGCGGCAAACTCTTCGGCGTCCACATCTTCGACGACTGGAAGATAACGCCGCATGTAGCGGAGCGGATCGTCGGCTGCGGCCATCTCTTTGAGGTGGTAAACCCAGGCATTCTCTCGTGCACTGCGACGGATATAGCTTCTCCGCTCTACGGTACCGATCGTGCCGTCCCTCATGCGGCGGGTGAAGACCTGCGGCTCCACCTGAAAGGTGATGCGTGAGCCGGGCTTCCAGAAATGTGCGGCGAATTCCTTTGAGAAGAGCAGGGCATAGTAGTGGTGGTGCTCAGAGAGGGTGAGTACAGCTTCGACGGCACCCTGCCACGGGAGACCCAGGCGAGCGGTATACCAGCGACGGAACTCGAAACCATTTCTGCGTGCCTGAGCAATCAGCAACTGCAGCAGTTCAACTCGGGTCATGGGGGTGAGCAGACTCTCGACTGGTGGACTCACGTACCTTGCACTGCAGAACGCTAAATCAACGCCGTGAACACAACATAAGCGAAAATCGGCTACTGTGAAAGCGGGCGGGTGTTTCTTCGTATGGCATTTCGGTGGGACGAACAAAGAAGCATCGGTATCGCGGTGAGTCGGCTACTTGTTGCGGGTTCGCTCTGGGTAGCCTCGCTCTCTGCATGGGGTCAGAGACCAGAGGCTCAGCACACGGATGCGATCAACTTCGATCCGGCGGTTCGCCACGCCCATACGCTGTTCTACAACCTGGATTACGATCGCTCCCTGGCGGAGTTCGAGGCGGCGCAGCGGGCGCATCCGGAGAGTGCAATCGCCCTCGATTACGTGCTGATGGTGCTGATCTTTCGCGAGCTGTACCATCAGGATCTGCTGGATACGACCTACTACGCGCATGATTCCTTCCTTACCAACAAGCGGACGGTGGCGATTCCGGATGAGATGCGGCGAAGGATTGAAGCGACGACTGATCAGGCAGTGGCCTTGTGCGACGCGCAGATCAAGAACAACCCGGGAGATGCCAATGCCTGGTTTGCGCGAGGGTATGCCAAAGGCATGCACGCGGCATTTCTGACCTTGGCCGACCACAGCTTTGTGGCCTCCGCGCGGCAGGGGTTGGGCGCACGGAACGACAGTGAGCAGGTGTTGAAGATAGACCCGCACTATGCGGACGCGAAGATGGCGGTGGGTATCCAGCAGTTTGCCGTGGCGAGTCTGCCGCGGTTTGTGCGGCTGATGGTGGGGATTGCCGGAGTAGGGGGCAACAAGGAACAGGGTCTGCAACTCTTGCGCGAGTCCTCAACTGGACCGGTGACCGGGGTGGAGTCACGAACGGCGTTGTCGCTCTTCCTCCGGCACGACCGGCGCTACCCCGAGGCGCTCGCGGTGGAGCATGGGCTGGCTACCGAGTACCCGCATGATTACCTGTTCCGGCTGGAAGAAGCAAACCTGACCAAAGACAAGGGTGACGGGCCGGGAGCGATCGCCATCTACCGCGCGGTACTGGCCGACGCACGCAAGCCGGGGTACTTTACCGATCCGCGCCTGCAACTGGCATGGTTTGGTCTTGCGGATACGGAGCGTGGTCAAGGCGATGTGGAGAACGCTGCAAAGCACTACTTAGAAGCCGCCGGTCAGCCGAACTCGAGCGACTGGCTGCGGAAGCGGGCACGGCTGAACGCGGGTAAGATGCTGGACCTGCTGCACGACCATCCTGGCGCAGTAAAGCAGTATCAACTGGCAGCGGCTCGGGAAGGCGACGGGACGCAGGCCGACGAGGCGAACAAATTGATCAAGAGCCCCTACGCGGGTAAATAAGGGAACTGCCCAGGGACCGGACGCGTAGTACGATGTGGCGAGATCGGAGTGCTTATGTTTTGTACCCAGTGCGGAAAACAAGTGGAGCCGGCGGCGCGTTTCTGTGCCTCGTGTGGAACGGTGCGAGAGGGGGCCATGCCGATCGCGGGCAGGACGCTGCGTGCGGGGCAACTCGTACGCTCGCGCTCACACAGAGTTATAGGCGGCATCTGCGGGGGATTGGCGGAGCACTATGGATGGGACCTGACCGTGATCCGCATTCTGGCAGCTGTCAGTGTATTGTTTTCAGGGGTCGGCTTAGTGGCGTATGTGATCGCGTGGATCGCCATTCCTGACGGGCAATATGCGCTTCCGTTCGGCTCACCCATGCCGCCGCCTCCACCACCCGGAAGCGCGGGAACGGCCGCCTCTTGACCGGATGTGGGCGCGCGTTCCGCTATGAAGAGGGGGAGTTGCGGTGCGAGGACGCAGGGTTGGTTGAGCTGGCCGAAATACATGGGACTCCGCTCTACGTCTACTCCAGTGGCCACATTGCACAGCGTTATGGGATGTTTGCCGGTGCGTTTGCGGGGCGGTCGCATACTGTCTGCTATGCGGTAAAGGCGAATTCGTCGCTGGCGATCCTGAAGTTGCTGGCCGAGCGCGGCGCGGGCTTCGATATCGTTTCGGGCGGCGAACTGGAGCGGGTGTGGCGGGCAGCTCCTGAAGCGCTGCGCAGGGTGGTCTTCTCCGGCGTTGGCAAGCAGGTCTGGGAGATCGATGCGGCCCTGGCAGCTGGAATCCTGCTGTTCAACGTGGAAGGAGAAGCAGAGTTAGCGCTGCTTGGCGAACGGGCGCGGCTGGCGGGCAAGCGGGCACGGTTTGCGCTGCGGGTCAACCCCGATGTGTTTGCTGAGACTCACCCGTACATCTCGACTGGGCTGCGGGAGCATAAATTCGGCATCGACATCGGGCTGGCGCGGGCGATCTACCGGTCGGCGATGGACAACCCCTGGCTGGACGCGGCTGGCGTAAGCGTCCACATCGGTTCGCAGATACGCAGCGTCGAGCCGTTTGGCGCATCGCTTAGCCGGGTGCTCGGCCTGGTTGCGGAGTTGAAGACCGACGGGCACGACATCCGGTATGTGGATGCGGGTGGTGGGCTGGGCATCGAGTACGGCACTGCGGAGTTCAACGCGGCGTCCAAAGTGCGGGAGTACGCCGACGCGCTAGAGGAGATGCCGCGAGAGCTGCATCTGCTGTTGGAGCCCGGGCGCTTTCTTGTCGCCCAGTCAGGTGCACTGCTGACGCGGGTGCTGTATGTGAAGCGCAACGGAGCAAAGACGTTTGTGGTCATGGACGCGGGCATGAACGACCTCATCCGCCCCTCGCTCTACCAGGCGCACCATGAGATTGTGCCGGTATGCGCTCCTCAAACCGGCACAACGAGTGTCGTCGATGTGGTGGGGCCGGTATGTGAGTCAGGAGATTTCTTCGCGCACGACCGGACCATGCCAGCCGTTGCGCCGGGCGATCTTGTGGCGGTGCTGGATGCGGGAGCGTACGGGATGAGTCTGGCCTCCAACTACAACACGCGCGGGCGGGCGGCAGAAGTGCTGGTTGAGGGCGCGTCTGCGCGGATCATCCGGCGGCGGGAGACGATGGACGATCTGCTGAAGGCCGAGACGGTCTAAGCAAGGAGAAAGAGGCCTGGTGGCCGTGCTAAAGTAGCAGGGTTGCGAGCGTAGGTTCGACGCGTCATGCGTGTCGCCCGCCCGCCAGATTCCTGCAGGAGGAACACCATGTCCGGTCACTCAAAATGGGCAACCATCAAGCACAAGAAGGGCGCAACCGATGCGAAGCGCGGCAAGATCTTCACCCGTCTGATCAAAGAGATCACGATCGCGGCGAAGTTCGGAGGGGGCGACCCGGACGGAAATCCCCGGCTACGGACGGCCATTGTGGCGGCCAAAGCCGAAAACATGCCGGCCGACAACATCAAGCGGGCGATCCAGCGCGGCACGGGTGAGCTCGAAGGCGTGAGCTACGACGAGATCACTTATGAGGGCTACGGGCCGGGCGGCGTGGCGGTGATCGTCGATGTGCTGACGGACAATAAGAACCGCGCTGTCAGCGAGATACGACACGCGTTCTCAAAGAACGGCGGCAACCTTGGAGCCGAGGGCGCCGTGAGCTGGATGTTCACCAAGAAGGGCGTGATCGTCGTTGCCAAGTCAGCTGCTACGGAAGAAAAGCTGACGGAGATCGTACTCGACGCCGGGGCCGAAGATCTCTCGGATGAAGGAGATACGTGGGAGGTGCTGTGCGCGCCCGCCGATTACGAAGCCGTCACCCATGCGCTCAAGGAGGCCAAGATCACGCCGGAGCATGCCGAGGTAACGATGATCTCGTCGACGTACACCAAACTGGAGGGTGCGCCCGCCAACCAGATGATGCGTCTGCTTGAGACGATCGAAGATCTGGACGACACACAGAACGTCTACTCCAACTTCGACATGGATGAGGCGGCAATGGCGGCGGCGCATTGAGGCTTCCACGTTTGTTTGCGGTGTTGGCTGCGTTGTGGGGAACCGTGGCGTACGGGCAGAGCGAGACGAACCCGTTGCGCGGCTTGAGCTCGAATTCTCATCAGCCTCTTGAGCTTGGGGCGGTGGTGCAGGGTGGCACCGGTGTGACGGACCAGCGCGGCGGGTTCAAGTTCCTGATGGCTGGAGTGCATGGCGGCAAGGTCCTTACAGGCAACCATGGCTCAGGTCCGCTCCGGGGCAATTTTGAGTATGCGGCGGAGGCGTTTCCTTTCTGGCAGTCTTACACGCCCAGATTTCAGCGCGCCGCTTGCATCGCGGGTCCCGTGCCGAACACCATCCAGTGCTCACCGCTCTACACGGTGGGTGGTACCTACTCGGGCGCAACGGTGACGCCGATCATCCTCCGTTGGAACTTTGCAGGCACGCGCCGGACCAGCTTCTGGGCGCAGGCCGCAGGCGGGTTGCTGTGGACGAACCATAAATATCCGGCCTACGGCTCGCCCACTCTGAACCTTGGCAATGACGGACCCAACACGGAAGCAAGCGTGTGGAACTTTACGCCGCAGGGCGGTATCGGGTTGCATTACTTTGTCAAGCCGCGGCGAGCGATCGATGTTGGTGCAAACGCTGTACATATTTCCAGCGCCTCGCTCGGCGACCGCAACCCGGGCGTGAATGCGAGCGTACAGTTTTCGCTGGGTTATAGCTGGTGGAAGTAAGCGATGTCGCCGGATGCCATCGTCGAGTGTGTCCCGAACTTCTCTGAGGGAACGGACGCACGCGTGGTTGAAAAGATCGTGGCAGCGATGCGGATCGACGGCGTGCATCTGCTGGACTGGTCGCTTGACGCAGCGCATAACCGGTCCGTGATCACGGTGGCTGGTGCGCCGGATGCGGTTGTAGAAGCGGCAATACGCGGCGCAGGCACGGCGGCGCAGGTCATCGATCTGACGCAGCAAAGCGGGGTGCATCCTCGGATCGGCGCGGCGGACGTCGTACCTTTCGTTCCCGTGCACGGTGTTTCGTTGGCGGAGTGCGCTGTGCTGGCGCGCCAGGCAGGACTACAGATCTGGCGGAGGTACGGGGTGCCGGTGTACTTTTATGGTGCAGCGGCTGCCAGGCCCGACCGTGTGCTTCTGGAAGATGTGCGTCGCGGTCAATTTGAGGGTTTGCGCGAAGCATCGGGACGGGAAGCGTCTCGCCGGCCAGACATTGGCGGACCGGAGCTGCATGCTACCGCCGGAGCGAGCGCCGTCGGTGCACGAAGTTTCCTGATCGCCTATAACATCTATCTCGACAACGCGGATATCTCCGCAGCGCGGATGATTGCACGCGACCTCCGCGCGGTGAACGGCGGGTTGCACGGAGTGAAAGCGCTGGGTTTGCTGGCCGACGGACGTGCCCAGGTGTCCATGAACATAACCGATTTCTGGAAGACGCCGGTGCGGGTGGTGCATGAGCGGGTGCGTACGCTGGCGATGCAACATGGGGTACGTCTGGCCGAAGGCGAGCTGATCGGTCTGATTCCCGACGCAGCTTTCGATCCTGAAGCCATCTGGGTCCGTGAAGTTCCAGGCTTTGTGGCCGAGGAGAAGGTATTAGAACGAAAGCTGAAGCGACCTTTGGCTTGGCCCGCGCCGGGCTAAGTCTCACAACCGAATAGAATGCGATGGAAGCGCAATCAGCCGTGATGATCCGGCCTAAAAACCCGTGATTTCCCGCGCCATGAGAGCCGCCTCGACGAGCTGAAGGTCGGCTTCGGTATCGACGCCGATCGTATCGAAGGCTGTCGGCTCTACAAAGAGGCTAAGGCCGTTTTCCAGCAGCCGAAGCTGTTCGAGGCGTTCACTCAGTTCGAGCGGGCTGGGTGGGAGGGCCGTGAAGCGGTTGAGAGCCGCTCTGCGGAAGGCGTACAAGCCGAGGTGCTTCCAGTAAACGATGTTGCCGCTGCCGTCGCGATCGAAGGGAATGGCGGCCCGAGAAAAGTACAACGCACGACCGTCAGCAGCGGTTACGACTTTGACGGCGTTGTGGTTGTGAACGTTCCCCGGGCTACAGAGGACTTTCAACGTGGTGACGTCGACGCCCGGAAGAGCAAAGGGTCGCAGAAGCGCGGTAAGGTGCTCGTGCTGGAGGAGCGGTTCGTCGGCCTGGATGTTGACGTAGATATCTGCCGGATGGAGAAGCGAAACGGCATGTACGCGATCCGAGCCGCTCGGCAGCGCGGGCGAGGTGAACTCGACAACCCAGCCGCGGTCGTAGCACAGAGTGGCGACCTCATCCGAATCTGCGGCAACAACGACCCCATTCAGTTGTGGGCAGGCAAGAGCGGCTTCGACGACCCAGGTGAGCATGGGACGTCCGGCGATCTCGCGGAGAACTTTGCGCGGGAGGCGCGTAGAGGCAAGGCGGGCGGGGATGACGCCAAGTACACGCGGCTTTTCGGTCGGGATTGAGTCGCGTATGATCGGAGAGGGCTGTGGGTTGGCGATACGCGTGTTCCTCCTGCATCGAGGGAGAAGATGAGTGTCGACGCGGCGCAACACTCTGGCGGTGTAGCTCAGATGGTTAGAGCGACGGACTCATAACCCGTAGGTCGACGGTTCGATTCCGTCCACCGCCACCAGCTTACATCTTCATTGCGGCTAACCCTAGCTGACCCATCGGTGCCTCTCTTGGAGAGGATGTCTCTCGTTTCGGTTACGTTGCCGAAAGACCCTTGAGCGACGGGACCTTGCCTGTGAGCCGTCGGTTTCGGCGATTTTCGCCCGCACCAGGACAGCCGGCACCCAGCCTTCGACCGGATGCGATGTTACCGATGGACTGGTTGTCCCGATGTTCAGCCAACCAGCATCGGGACTACTCTCAAATGGGGATCTTTGAGAAACCTGCCGCTTTGGTTCGGGTCTGCGGCACACCGGCAGGTTGCGATCCGGAGTATCATTTCGTCTAACGCGCTGTACGCGAAAGGTGTTCCATGCCGAAGAGTTCGAAGATCCTGCTGTTGGCTGTCTCGGTTGCCCTGGTGCTGATGGTCTTTATCGGGGCGAGCGTGACGGGTGTAAGCGCGGCTACAGTCCCAGACGACAGCCAGCAGGGAGCGTATAAGCAGATCAACGTGTACAGCGAGGTCTTGCGACACATCCAGTCAGACTATGTAGTCGATCCAAACATTCCGGCAGTGACCAACGGAGCGCTGCGAGGTCTGCTGGAGTCGCTGGACGCAAATTCAAGTTACCTGACAGCCGCCGAGTACGCGGCTTACAAAGCCGATCAAAGCGGCAAGGCTCAGGTGGGACTAAACATCTCCAAGCGCGGCGGCTACGCAACGGTGATCTCGGTGGTGCCGGGTAGTCCGGCAGAGAAAGCCAATCTGAACGACGGAGACTTTATCGAGGCCATCGGCACCACGGACACCCGCGAGCTTTCCCTGGCGGTGATCCAGCGGATGCTTGAAGGGAAACCCGGCAGCGAGCTAACGATCGCGGTCGTGCGGCCGCGCAAGGCGACCCCCGAAAAGGTGACGATGGTACGGGTCGAGACGGCGTTGCCGCCCGTTTCGGAGACGTTGTACGAGAGCGCGAGCATCGAGTACCTCAAGCCCGGTGCGCTCGATCACGAGCATGTGCAACAGGTCGAGGCCAAGCTGAGGGCCATGAACAAGAACGGCTCGAAGAAGATCCTCCTCGATCTACGCGACGTGGCGGCGGGGGACATGGGGGAGGCAACGCGATTGGCGAACTTCTTTCTGAAGACGGGGACCATTGCCATACTGGAAGGACAGAAGGTGGCCAGGCAGACGTTTTCCGCTGATCCTTCGCGGGCGTTGCAGCCCACGGCTCCCATGGTGGTGATCGTCAACCGCGGCACAGCGGGCCCAGGTGAGCTGGTGGCGGGGGCGTTGCTCGACGACAAGCGGGCAGATCTGGTAGGCGAACGCACCTTTGGCGAGGGCGCACAGCAGAAGACGTTTGAGCTGTCGGATGGTGCAGCACTGATCTTGTCGGTGGCGAAGTATGAGTCGCCGTCGGGAAAGAAGATTGAGGACGAAGGGGTCACCCCTGGCACGCTGGTAGCGGGTAACACGCCGGACGAAGACGGTGCAGAAGACGAGGAAGCACCCACCACCCCAACCGATAAGGCACCCGCTCCGGTGGTGAAGAAGCCGGGAGTGCAGGTTGATGAGCAATTATCCAAGGCATTGGATATGTTGAAGACGAAGGCAGCGTAGGGAATCTATGTCTCTTTCGCCGAGACAAAGGCGTTCCATGTCTGGGATATGCATGAGGGCTGATGCCCACCTATAGCCCGCAGGCGAAGAAGCCTCGAGCACCGCGACATGCCCGGTGGAGGGCGTGGGTCGAGAACTTTGTCTACGCGGTCTTGCAGCTCTTCAACCTGCGAAATGCAGAGTTTCCCTCGCGCCGGGCGGCCATTCGCAGCACCTTTGTCGCGCTGGTTGCGCTTTCGGCCCTGCTGGGCGTCATCGGCGGAATGTTGCTGGTGTACTCCGTGGACCTGCAGCAAATGGAGGATCTGGTACGTTATCGGCCCAACACCACGACCGAACTCTACGACATCCACGGCAACATCTTCGGCACCTTTGCGTTGGAGCGGCGGGTGGTGGTGCCTTACGAAGACTTTCCACCCGCGCTGCGGCAGGCGATCATCTCGATCGAGGACAAGAGCTTCGAAAGCAACTGGGGCGTCAACCTGTTCCGGGCTGTCGGAGCGGCGTACCGCGATCTGCATGAGAACCGCCGTGCGCAGGGATCGTCGACGCTCACCATGCAGCTGGCACGCAACCTGTTTCTTTCATCCGAGAAGACGTTCGGGCGCAAGTTTCAGGAGGTAACGCTATCGATGCAGATCGAGCGGCGGTTCACCAAGCCGCAGATCTTCCAGCTCTACGCGAACCAGATCTATCTCGGCCACGGAACATATGGGTTTGAGGCCGGTTCGCAGTTTTATTTCTCCAAGCATGTTCGCGATCTCACCCTGCCAGAGGCGGCGCTGCTGGCGGGCTTACCGAAAGGACCCGAGGCATACTCGCCGATCCGGCACCCAGACAAAGCATTGCGGCGGCGAAATCTCGTGCTCGACGCGATGCAGGGGGACGGCAAGCTGACCCGCGCGCAGGCTGAAGCGGCCAAGGCGACCCCGCTGGGGCTGAACGTGGAGGTGCCTCCGAACAGCGTCGCACCCTACTTCGTGGAAGAGCTGCGGCGTCAGCTGGAGAAGCAGTATGGGGCTGAAGTGGTGCACGGAGCCGGGCTGCGGGTCTACACGACGCTCGATCTCGATCTGCAGAGGGCCGCCAACCGGGCAGTCCTCGACGGCGTAGCAGCGTATGAACGGCGTCGCGGCTGGCAAGGCAAGCTGAAGAACGTCTCGGCGGCAGGAGCCGATGTCGAGACTTACCGGCACCCTGACTGGACGCAGAAGCCTGAAAGAGGCGGCTATGTGCATGGCGTGGTCATCGCCGCAACGCCTCAAGCGATGGTTGTCAAGGTAGGCTCACGCCAGGCGGTGTTGTCGCAGATGGATTGGGCTTGGACGCAGATCGCAAGTGGCGCAAACCTCGTAAGTCCGGGCGACATCGTGTACCTCAGGGTTGGAGAGGAGACAGCCGCCGATGCTTTTCGAGCTACTTTGGAGCAGGACTCGGGAGCACAAGCGTCGCTGATGGCGGTGGACAACTCGAACGGTGAGGTGCTCGCCATGGTAGGCGGTCGCGACTATGCTGTAAGCCAGTTCAACCGGGCTACACAAGCGCTGCGCCAGGTAGGTTCATCATTCAAGCCGTATGTATACACCGCGGCGATCGAAGGCGGAGCCAAGCCATCGGACATCGTGGTGGACGCCGCTACAAGTTTCAAGACAGTGGGCGGGTGGTACTCACCGCACAATTACGAGACGGATTTCGGCGGGGCCATGACGCTGACCCAGGCATTTGCCACCAGTCGCAACATCCCGGCACTCAAGCTGGCGAACGAGACAGGAATGCCGAAAGTCATCGAAACGGCGCGGCGCTTCGGCGTAACCAGCCCCCTGCCCAACTTTCTGCCAGTAGCCATTGGGGCGGCCGATCTAACGTTGTATGAGCAGGTTGGCGCGTACACCGTCTTTCCGAACGATGGCATACGTATTGAGCCTCACCTCATCCGCAAACTGACGCAGGCCGACGGTCTTCCCGTTAAGGAGAAGGTGCCCACTGTGACTGAGGTGCTTTCGGTCGAAACAGCGCGCACGATGATGGGGCTACTCAAAGCAGTGGTGCAGTACGGGACGGCGGCTGCCGCCTCGCAGCTGCATCATCCGCTCGGCGGCAAGACCGGAACGACGAACAACTACACAGACGCCTGGTTTATCGGTTTTTCGCCTTCGGTCACTTGCGGAACCTGGATCGGGTTCGATAACCGCGAGTCACTGGGCAAGAAGGAAACAGGCGCCAAGGCAGCCTTACCAATGTGGATCGACTTTATGCGGGTGGCTGTGGCCAAGTCTCCGGCCGAGGACTTCCCGTCTGCGGCGGCACCCAAGCGAACGCTCCAGGTGGCGGCCGCTCGAGCAGTTGCCAGACCGGTCCTCAAGGAAACGGACGACGACGATGACGAGGCTCCCGCAAGAGGAGCGGTTCCGTTGCCGCCTCTTCCAGAAGGGGACAGCGGAACGCCGCCCACGGCATCACCGCCGCAGCCTTAGTCCAGGAAACGTTAAGATTCAGGGTGGTAGGCGAGGCAGGGATCGAACCTGCAACCCCGAGCTTAGAAGGCTCGTGCTCTATCCGATTGAGCTACTCGCCCACGATGCTTGTTCCAGTGTAGCGGACGCGCTTAAGCGACGGTGAAGTCCTTGCTCCGCAGCAGAGTCACGACAGCTTCGAGCGGGGCGGCCCAGTGCTGCGCGGCGGACTCGGCATCGGAACCGACGGCCTTGACGTAGAGGCTGACGGCAAAGCCCTCGTGGACGGCGGCGAAGTCGACGAGCGCGGGACGGAGGACGCACTCGACTGCGGCACAGGGATGGTCGAGCGCGGCGATGCGGCGGACGACTCTGCTGACGAACTGCTCCTGCTGGTGAAAGGACGCGAAAAGGGCACGGTCGCGGGGAACGAGATCGATGTAAGTGGCGAAGCCTGCGGGGTGGTCGGCCAGAGGGAGGTCAAGCTCAAGGCAAAGAAGCTCCAGTTCCTCTGAGGCCAGCGGCCAGGCGTCGCACTTTGCCGTGAACACAGGCGAGCGCGGAGCGTTGAGCGAGCGGAGGGCCTGCATGAGCGGGGGATAGTGCTCGGCTTCGGCGACCTGATCCAGGTCATAGGGGTTTTCACGCAGGTTGATGAAGCGCGCGGCGCCTCCCGGATCGTCCCAGGGCACAACGAGGATGGGGTCTTCGGCGGCGCATTCGGCAGACCAGTCGGCGAGCATGAGCTTCCATGGTACTGGGTTTACGCGTGGGCGAGCAGGAAGCGCCGGAGCGTGGTTTCTGCCCAGTAGCCATCGTCCGCCATTGCGGGATCGGGTTTGGCAAGAAAGGCGCAATGGCCGCCGTGCGCGGTTTCGATCAAGGTGATGGCAGGATTGGTGGCGATCTTCGCGCAGGTTTCGGCGGAAAGTCGAACAAAGGGATCGTCGAGCGCGTGGAGGATGAGCGTCGGAACGTGAATCGCGTCGAGCACACGGGCGGCAGCGGCGCGATGGTAGTAGTCGTCCGCGCCCGTAAACCCGGAGTAGAAGGCGGTGATCTTATCGTCGAAATCGCGGAGAGAATGGAGGTAGTCGGCTCGGGTCAGATCGAAGGCCTGAGGAAAGAGAAGAGCCTTGCGGCGAAACCGCTGGCGGAGGGCGCGCAGGAACTTCCACTCGTAGACACGATTCGAGAGGTGGTGCAGAGCGTCGGCGGAGGGGCCGAGGTCGACGGCCGGCGAGATCCCCACGACGGAATGAAGTTCTGGCGGAGCAGATGCCCCAAGCTCGCCAGCCAGCTTGAGCACCAGGTTGCCGCCCATGGAGTAGCCCACGAGTGAGATGGACCGGACCGCGCGGGTGTGGAGGACGTGGCGCATGACGAGATCGACATCTCCAGAGAGACCAGAATGGTAGAGGGTGGACGAGAGGCCTTCGGTGCCGCCGCAGTTACGCATGTTCATGCGGACGACGTTCCAGCCCGCGAGCCAGAGTTTGTGGGCGTTCCCGCGGATGTATTGAGAGTTGTCGGAGCCTTCCAGGCCGTGGACGAGGATGGCAGCAGGACGCCTAGCGAAGTCGGGGTGCCAATGGCAGCGAAGCATCACACGGCTGGCGAGAGGCTGGGAGTCTGTGGCAGGCGACACGGTGACGAACTCAGTGTCAGCTTCCGGGAGGGTGTCGCTGCGGCGAAGATAGTTGCCGAAGACAGTCTGAAGGTGACCGTTGCGGAGCCATGCACGAGGCTTGAAGGGGATTGGCTCAAATGTCAAAGCGCCATCCTGTGAGATCGAGCGGACGCCAGGAAGGCTACAGCATTGAGCGCACCTGTAGGCTCGTCCTCGTGCTTGAAGTAGGCGTAGACCTCCCGGTCTTGAGCGAGGATCGCAAGTCGTTTGCCAAGAGCGGAGAGCTGGCGTCGAGGGTAGGCGCCATTCCGACGCAGGCGAAAGCAGATGTGAGTAGAAGCGGTATGGACTTCGGGAGTCACCAGGTCATCCGATTCGGCCACACAAAGCGCGGCGTTATGGGTGCGGAGGAGGTGGTACGTGGCCTCATCAAACCAGCTCTCGTGGCGGAACTCAAAGGCGGTCTGATGATCTCTCAGGGTTGCGAGCGTGAGGAAAGTGGCCAGACGCGCGCGTGTGTCCGGCGTGGCTCTGAAGTTCGGCGGAAGCTGGAAGAGCAGGAGGCCGAGTTTGCCCGCGTCGTGCACGGGTTGTATGGCGGCCAGGAACTCAGCGACCAACGTATCGCAGTCTCGTAGACGCGCGAAGTGCGTGATCCGCTGGGGTGCTTTGAAGGAGAACCGGAAGAACAGGGGGGTTGCGGCCAGCCAGGTGACTAGCTGCTTGGGTGTCGGGAGCGTGCGGAACGTGTAGTTGACCTCGACCGAGGAGAGCTTGGAGGCGTAGAAGGCGAGGAACTTTGAGGGGCCCGTTCCGTCCGGGTAAAAACCCGGCTTCCAGGAAGGGTACGCCCAGCCTGAAGTTCCGGCGTAAAGATGAGGGAGAGCGGCCATGGTGAGGGGTGCGCTGCGCTTCTCCGAAGGTGCGTTGGGGGGGGAAGATTTTGGGGCGGCTAGTGGGTTTCGAACCCACGACATCCGCTGCCACAGAGCGGCGTTCTGCCACTGAACTATAGCCGCCGTATATCGAGATTGTAGCACCGGGCTCAGGAATGCAGCATCCTACAAGCATGACGATGAGCCTTCATCCACAGATTCTGCCCCCTGCAACACGTCAACGGCATGGAGCGAGGCTGTTCGATGATCAAAATCTGGAACTGCTTTCGCACGTGCTCGACGACTGGTTCCGCATTCCTGGAACGACTTTCCGCTTCGGCATCGACGGGATCGTCGGATTGATTCCTGGTATCGGCGACATCCTGGGTGGTCTGGCCTCGAGCATCATCGTGCTCGCGGCGTGGTTCCGGGGCGTGCCTTACGTCACTATCGCGCGCATGGTAGCCAACGTTGGGATCGAAGTGGCCGTGGGGCTGATCCCGTTTTTCGGCGACTGGTTCGATATCGCGTGGAAGGCCAATCGGCGTAACTATGCCTTGCTGGAGCGGAGCCTTAGCGCGCCAAGAAAGAATGAGTGGGATGACTGGGCGTTCCTCTTCGGACTGGCGGCAGTCATGCTCTTCCTTACCCTGCTGCCCCTGCTGTTCGTCACCTGGGTTACCGGCGTCCTGCTCCGGTCCGTCGGAGTAGACATTCACTGGAGGCACTGAGACGTGCGTGGGATAAACTGATGGAAGTCGGGGCGTAGCGCAGTCTGGTAGCGCATCTGGTTTGGGACCAGAGGGTCGGGGGTTCGAATCCCTCCGCCCCGACCATTGATCAAGCAGCTGCCTATTTCAATTGACGATTACTCCTTGAGCAATCGCGTAGACGGTCAAGTTACTCAAGGTGTAAAAGGGCAACTTCATGTTGTACGTGAGGACGACCTGTACCTGCACCGTGCCTCCAACCGTGTTGGAGCCGGTTGATGGATAAGTCAAGGCGACAGAACTGACGTTTGTGGGAAACGCCGGTATGAAGGGGTTGATCATGCTGGTGACGGTTGCGGCGGTCGCGGGAGAACTGCTGGTTTGGCTGTGGAGCGATGCATAACGCACGGCCGTGTGCGTGGCGTACGTCAGGTTCGACAGTTCAAACATAATTAGCGAGAAGTCGATGAAGCCGAACAGCATCAATCCAAGGATGGGAAAGGCTATCGCCGTTTCGATCAGGGTTTGTCCCTGCTCGTCACCTCCAAAGAAGCCCCGCGGGTAAGTGAGCAAACTAGATGCCCCCACGGAACGAGATGGGAACCATGGTCGTAGACGTGACGGGAATGCCGACCGGCAGGCCTGTAATCCGAAACAGCAACGGCAGGGTGGCTGTGGCCGTAATCTGGGTGTACTGACGTGGTGCCGCTATGGTGCCGCTACAGTAAGCCGAAGTACAATCCACGATCGCTCCTCCAGGCGTGCAGGAGCACACGACGGTGGCCGTGGCGTTGTAGTTCGGCACGGTTGCGGCGAATTGCGTGGCCAACGTGACCATCGTGCCCGTATCTGCGGCGTCGCCGTACATGGTGGCGTAGTAGGCCGTCGCCCGAACGGAATCGTTAAGGGTCATGTACTGCTGAAACACAAGACCATAGTCGAGTACGCCGAGCAGCATCAGCAGGAGTACCGGCAGGATCAGGCTGAGTTCGATAAGCGCGCTGCCTTCTTCGCGTCGAAAACGATCGTCCATATCGTCCTTTCTACTGAAGAAGAGGGGTCGTAAAGGCCATACCACTACCGCCAGGAAGTTGAGAGTAGTCGTTGGACAAGGTCAGTTGCGAGCTGGAGACGTTCAAATTGCCCACCGTGAACCTCAAACTGTGTCCGGCGTCGTGGATGGTGGAATTAACGAAGGACATGGTCGATCCGCTGAAGGAGTAAATGCCATCGCTGGTTATCGTTGAATTGGTGACCAGCATTGCCGGCGTTCCTGCTGGAACGTCCGGTTGTAAACGGGCTAAGCAGACCGAGGCGTAGACGATGCTGCCCGAAGTGGTAGGGGCACTGACATTCCATTGGGAATGATCGAGTATGAATTGCCCGGCCCCATACGTGGGGGGATCGTCACCAAGGAGAATATGAGCCGGACCGCCCTGGATCGTCGAATTGGTGATCGTCAGGCCACCATTGATACTGTAATCGCCTGCCGCTAAAGTCACCGTGCTGTGCGAGATCTGGAGAGCGCAATACAGGCCTGGCGAAAGCGTGGCGGACGGGTCGTTGTTGATCGGCGTGGAGGCCGAGGAGCACCCATAAACGCCTGAACTGCCTGTATAGGAGATGGGATGTTTCTCCGATGGCCAGTTGTAGCTGGGGTTTGGCGTGGTGACTCCGGAGACGGAGGACGCCGCGGCTGGGCCTTCAACCAGCATTTGGCCGTTGATCCTTGCGGAACCGTCCATCGTGATGCCGGTGCCGACGGCTAACGAACAAGGGACGTTGAGGATGGCATTGTTCGAGAGCGTCAGGCTGCCATAGACGGTGCTACAGGGAGGTAGTGCCGCAACCGCCGTCCGGGTGAGTAGCATGGAGCTGCTTCCGCCGGAAAGAGCACCGAGCAGCATGGTGGGCACGGTTTGCTGGACCGTAGTCTGGACCGTTGCCAGGTTGTTGACGAACGGTCCCGACGAGGCTCCCTTCTGGATGGTCAAGGCCGGTGTGGGGATTCCGTTTGCGGTCGCGTAGACGGCCAATTCCGCGTTCGCAGCCGAATTGAACAGGGAATTGCTCACATTACCGAGCCGCCCGTACTCCACGGCATAGGCCATCGCCGCGTTATCTGCGGCGGTCTGTAATTGCAGCGTGCGTGCCTCCATCCGGCTCACATCGATCGCCAGACCGCAGAACCCGAATAAAGCGAGAAGACTGACTGCAAAGTAGATGAGCATGACAAGTGGCCGCAGGTTTCCGTCGGACTGCTGCGCTCATCGGCTGAAGGATGTCAAAAGGTGAACAGACGCAAGTCACCGGAGAGCTCGACCAGGAAGGTGACCAGAGGGTGAAATCGATCCGCCCGAACACCGCGCTCTCCTTGCACCTACTGGTACGGTCCGTCTCTCTGGAGCGATCTTCCGATCACTTCCTTCTGTCCGAACCTTCTGCATTGCCGATAAGCACAGATGTGCAGGCTTCGCGAACCCAGCTTTGTTGCTGCGGAGATCCAGCTGCCTGCGAAGGTGCCTATGAAGATGACGATTGGGACGAAGTTGTTTGCGGAGTTTGGGGCTTCCCTGACGATTGCGCTCGTGATGGGTTGCGCTGCAATCTATAACGTCGGTTCGCTGGGAAACCAGATCGAAGCCATTGGCCATCACTACGCACCCAACCTCCACAAAACGGGCGAGATTCAGGCACTCTGCTATAAGATGCTTGCTGCGTCGCGCGGGACGTTGCTGTGGGCGCACATGAACGATGTGAATGGCGCGCGGGTGTACGAAGAACAGTTCACCCAATCGGCGGATGCGCTGCGCAAGGATGCCGAAAGTCTGGCCGGCTCGACAACCAGTGCAGCCATCCGCGAACACATTGAGACAAAGATGCTCCCGTGGCTCGTTACCGTTCTCGAGACGCAAGCGCAGACCAACGCCTCCATTGCGCGGAACGACCTCGTCTCTGCGGACGCAAACCAGCGCGAAAAACAAGTTCCGAATATGAAGGTGATCACGGCGGCCGGTGACAAACTGAACGAGATGGAAGAGCAAAAGGTGATCAGCGTAAGCAACGCAGCGGCTGCCATCGTCGCGCCGGCTCGTTACCTCAGCATCAGCCTGGCACTGCTCTCGTTTGGTGTAGGGATAGTGGGCTTTGCCCTGGTGCGAAGCATCAACGCGACTTTGCGAGGAAGCATCGCCGAGTTGCAAGATGGTGCGGCACAGGTGGCGAACTCGGCCACGCAGGTGTCTGCCGCCAGCCAGACTCTCGCGCAAGGTGCGTCGGAGCAGGCGGCTTCGCTGCAGGATACCTCCGCGTCATCGGAGGAGATCAACGCGATGGCATTGCGGAACACAGACAACTCCCGATCCACGGCGCGTCTGCTGGAAGAGTCGCAGGAAAAGATTGCTCTCGCAAACCGCAATTTGGAAGACATGGTGTCTTCGATGAACGCCATCGAGGAGTCGAGTGGCAAGATCTCCCGCATCATCAAGGTGATCGACGACATCGCTTTTCAAACCAACATTCTCGCGCTGAACGCCGCTGTGGAGGCGGCGCGGGCGGGTGAGGCAGGCATGGGCTTCGCGGTGGTCGCGGACGAGGTGCGGAACCTGGCACAACGGAGCGCGGCGGCGGCTAAGGACACGGCCACCTTAATCGAGGAATCGATCGGCAAATCCAGCGAAGGCAAGCAGCGGGTTGAGAAAGTAGCGGCGGCAATCCGTGCCGTCACCGACGATTCCACGCGCATCAAGGGTATGGTGGACGAGGTGAGCCGCGGCAGTCAGGAGCAATCGCGCGGCATCGATCAGATTCGGGGAGCTATCGGCCAGATGGAGCAGGTAACGCAGACCACGGCTGCGAGTGCGGAAGAGTCTGCAGCGAGCGCAGAGGAGATGAGCGCGCAATCACAGACGTTACAGGATGTGGTCGACCGCTTGCACGCGATGGTCGACGCGGAGCCGGTGGGTGGTCAGCGTGTGGCCACGCGGTCACGTAAACGGGCCGTCCGGCAGGAGCCGGCATTCGGGATGTAGCGGCCGCGCGTTGGTCGTGTGGGGTCAAGACGGCTGCCTATCATGCCCATTGTGTCGTAGTCGCACGCCAGGTCCATAAAGCGGCCTGTGAAGCGCTTCATCATCCTGGCGGCCTCCGGCTGGTTGCATGGATGCAACGGCAAACGAAGGAGCGCTGCGGGTAAGCGACGCTCCACGTCCATGGCAATCGTACTCGAGGGCTCCCGCTACATCCGTGTCTGCCGAGCGAAATGGCTGTCCATGCCGGGGCATACGCGTAGACGCAAGCACTCTTTGCTTTCAACGGAGCTCAGGGCCCACAAGCATGACCAATCACGCATTCCGGCTCATTTCATCATTGTTCCCGTCGATAGAAGAGGGATGACAGTCTGTGCGCGATCTGATGATGAAAGGGCGCACCCGGTTCCCCCGGTTCCTGTCGACGAAGCGGAACGACTCAGCACGCTGCGCGAGGTCGGCATCCTGGATACGCCTCCCGATGCAGCCTTCGACCGGTTGACCCGCCTTGCGGCCACGATGTTCGGAACCCGCTATGCCTTTATTTCGTTCGTCGATGCAGACCGGCAGTGGTTTAAGTCGGCGCAGGGCATCTCGGAGTCGGAAACGTCTCGAGCCAACGCCTTTTGCGCCTACACCATCCTGAACCGCGACGCGATGGTGGTGTGCGACACGCTTGATGACGAACGCTTTCGCGACAATCCCCTGGTGCACCACGGCCTGAAACTCCGCTTCTACGCAGGAGTTCCCATCACCAGCGCGGAAGGCCACAACATAGGGACGTTCTGCATCGCGGATACGCGACCGCGAAAGGGGATCAGCGACGAAGACAAGCTGTCGCTGGCGAGCCTGGCAGAGGCGGCGTCCGAGGTGACGGAGGAGTTCCGTCGTGATCGTCAGCTGCATGGTGGAGACGACAAGGCGCGGGACCGGTATGCCCTGGTCGCGCGGGCGACGCTCGATGGCGTTTGGGACTGGGACATCGCCAAAGGTCAGGTGTACTACTCGCCTCGCTGGCGTCGCATTCTTGGATTCGAAGAGATGGACTGCGTCGCCGCGATTGAGTTTTGGACGGAGCGCATCCATCCGGCGGATCGGGCCGGCGTGCTTGAGGAGATTGAACGGCAGATGAGGAGCGATCTGCCTCCTTTCCGCGTCGAACACCGGATCGCCCATACCGATGGAAACTGGCGCTGGGTAGTGGTCAGGGGACAAACGCAGCGTGACGCCACAGGCCAGCCGACGCGCATGGCTGGATCGCTGATGGACGTGACACGGGAGAAAACTTCAGATGCGCTGACGCGGCTGCCGAATCGGCTGATGCTGCACGAGCGCCTGGTTCGCTTGATCCATCGCAGCGAGACGACAAAAAATTGGGACTTCGCCCTTTTTTCTGTAGATGTCGATCGATTGAAGGCGATCAACGAGCAGCATGGGCATCAGGCGGGAGACAAGGTGCTGGTCACGCTGGCTGAACGGGCGTCGGCACTTGTGGCGAAGACGCGACAGCGCAAAGAGTCGCTCGTTGCGCGGCTGAACGGGGATGAGTTCGTGATGGTGCTCGACGGCGTCAAGAATGGGGAGCAGGCAAGAGCAGTGGCGAAACGCCTGCAGGCTGCCATCGCTGTCCCGATTGAGTTGGAGGGCGTTGGCACAGAGCAGATCGTCGTGCACGTGAGCATCGGCATCGCCATGGCCGCGCCCCTGTTCAAGACGCCGGAGAGCTTGCTGCACAACGCGGATCTCGCCATGTATGAGGCGAAGTCCGCGGCGCACGGAGTGGCAATAGTCTTCGATCCGCGGATGCAGGAGGAGAATCTCCGCCGCCTCAAAATGGAGTCCATGCTGCGGCGCGCCGTCGGGATGGGTGAGATGCGCCTCTTCTTTCAGCCGCAAGTCGACTTGAAGACGGGAAGCGTCATCGGGTGTGAGGCGTTGGTGCGTTGGCAGCACCCCGAGCTGGGCATGGTAGCGCCCGACTACTTCATTCCCCTTGCGGAGAAGACGGGGTTGATCGGCGAAATCGACGGTTGGGTGATGGAGACGGCCGCACGGCAGATCGCTGCCTGGCGGGCGCTGTCTCCCGTGGCTCTGGATTGGCACATGAGTGTGAATGTCTCTGCAGAGAAGTTTCCCTCTGGCGATCTGCTGCGGAATGTGCGGCAAACGCTCGTACGGCATGGACTGCCGCCTTCGGTGCTTTGCATGGAGATCACCGAGACGGCTCTTATGCGGCGTGTGGCCGAGAGCGCGGAAGCCATGCAGGCACTCCGAACAATCGGCGTGGGGCTGCATATGGACGATTTCGGCTCTGGGTATAGCTCGTTCCGCCTGCTGTATGAGCTGCCGTTCGATGTGCTGAAGATCGATCGCTCCTTCTTGCAGAAGGTCATCGGGAACGACCAGGCCATCAATATCGTTCGCGGCATTCTGAACCTGGCAAAAACTCTGGAGATGGCAAGCATCGCAGAAGGCATCGAGACGCTTGAGCAGGAGGCCTTGCTGCGAAGTCTGGGTTGCGAACGAGGACAGGGATACCTGTACAGCAGGCCCGTGGACGCAGAGACGTTTGCGGCCAAGTATCTGCATGGGGTTGCCGTGCGGCGCGAGTAAGGACGGGTGTTCTTTGGAACCTCGGTCGAAGGAGCAGATGCGCCCTTTCTATCAATCGAGCCTAGTGTGGGTGTTACCACTCTGTTGGCGGTCGAGGAAGTGTCGCAGGACAGGCGTTAAGGCAGAGGCGAGCAAGGGCAGAAGCGCGGTCGCGGCGAGTGCCCACACGGCTACGGCGTGAGACTCCCAAAGCCAGAGTTGACGGGTAAGTGCAAGCGGATGAGTCCTCGCCTGATCAAACAGGCCGGCGGGGGAGAGCGGCAGGGGTGCAGTGTGGAAAAGGCGGCTGCCAGCTCGCAGCAAGGGAACTACAAGCAACAATTGGAGTGGATATACGACGTGGTTGGCGAGCTGTGAGGCGGCGAGATTCAGCCGGAATATGGATGCGATTGCGAGACAGAGAAGGGTTGTCGTGCCTAGCAGGGGATTGAGGCCGATGATCAGGCCGACAGCGATGCTCCAGGCGAGACGCTCCGGGGTAGCCCCCATGCGCAGCAAAGCAAGCAACGGAAGCACGGTGCGCCGGTAAAGCCAGCCGTGATGGAGCACTTCGGGCATCTCAGGCAAGGATAAAGTAGAGGCTGGGCGGAGAGTCATGTTGAACGTGCGGCGGTGGATACGGGCGACAGTCCGGTTAGGGATGCTGGCAGGGATGTTTGTGGAGGCCGGAGCAGAACTCCTCTGGACGCGGCCCGTTGGCCGGGATGCACGGGCGGCGTGGTTGCATCGGTTTTGTAAGCGCTCTCTACGGCGGATGAGGATTCCAGTGACCATGCGGGGGATGTTTCCAGATCGTGGTTTCCTGATCGTCAATCACCGCAGCTACCTGGACATCGTTGTGCTGGCTTCGGTGCGGCCATGCGTCTTTGTGTCGAAAGCAGAGGTTGCCCGCCTGCCAGTGATCGGGTGGATGACGACGCGGGCGGGTACGGTGTACGTAGAGCGCGGACGTGGCGGATCGGCCAGGAAGGCGAGCGAAGGGATGCGCGTTGCCGCAGAGAACGGGCTGCCCGTCGTCTTCTTCCCGGAAGGCACAACGAACACCGAAGCCAGCCTGTTGCCATTTCGATCGGGGCTGCTCGGGCAAGCTGTCGAGTCGGGTGAGCCAATCACGGCGGGCTATCTGGCGTACTCCATGGGTGCGAAGAATGGGACCGATGTGTCATTGGAACGAAATCTCTACTGGGGCGACCTGCCGATGTTGAGGCACGTGTTCACCTTTCTGGGACTCGACGATGTACGTGCTGAAATACGGTTTGCAGTTGCGCCCATAGCATTTTCCACGCAGGGGCTGCACCGCAAGGCTGCGGCAGAGGAAGCCCGCGCAGCGGTAAGCAAGCTCGCTTAGCGGAGAAGCTGCGATTCAATCGATATTCACTGTCCTGCGACAACCTATTACAACTTGAGGGTCAATATCGCTGTGTAAGCTGTCATCCCCTTCAGTTGGAGAAGAGTCGATGCCTGGTGTGGGTTCAGTTCAGGATTCCTTCCAGTACACAGAACTTTCAGCAGCTTCCTTGGTAACTCTTCCTCAGCTACAGGAGAAGCAGGAACCTGCATGTGACATCCGGTTGGAGACGGATCTTTATGCAGGCAGGCTGGCAGTCACGGATGCGGATCGTGCGGCGGCCTTCCGGCTACGTTTTGTTGTATTCAACCTGGAGATGCAGGAAGGGCTCGAGTCGGCGTATGGAACAGGCTATGACGTCGACCGCTACGACGAGGTTTGCGACCACTTGATCGTGGAAGACAAACGGAGCGGTGCCGTTGTAGGCACGTACCGCATACAGCGGGGTCCTGTGGCTTCAGCCAACTTCGGCTACTACAGCGAACAGGAGTTCGACTTTGCTCCGTATGAGGGGATGCGCGGGCAGATCGTGGAACTGGGGCGCGCGTGCATCCACCGCGATCATCGTACGGCTGATGTGCTCAACCTGCTTTGGCGTGGAATTGCCCGGTACGCGCTGGCACACGGTGGACGGTACATGATGGGGTGCTGCAGCCTGCCGTCGCTCGACTCGGACACAGGACACGCGGTGTATGCGTCGCTGATGAACTATCGCGTGGAAGCGGAACTCCGGACAGTACCGACTGTGGAGTACCGGATGCCCCCGTGTATCTTGACGACGGAACAGCGCGCTCCGAAGCTACTGCGAGCGTACCTGGCGATTGGCGCACAAATCTGCGGAGAACCTGCAATTGATCGTGAGTTCAAGACGATCGACTTCCTGACCTTACTGGATTTGCAGACGCTGCATCCACGCGTCGCCGCGCGATTCCTGGAGGCTCATTAGCGCGCGATGCGATTCTGGCGATCCTGTTGGCGAAGCGTGTATCTGCTGGTACTGCTGAGCGCGGCAACGATGGACGGACGCTTCTTCACCAGGCCTGCTCGGGGAGCTGAGGGCGCGGTCTGGATACATCGATGGTGCCGCAGGATCGTACGAGCCATGGGGATTATATACACCGTCGAAGGGGCAGCCCCCAGCTGCGGCGCTGTAGTGTCGAACCATCTCAGCTATCTGGACATACTGCTGTACAGCGCGATCCGCCCCTTTGTCATGGTGGCAAAGCGTGAGGTAAGTAACTGGCCCGTGCTGGGCTGGCTGACGGCGCAGGCTGGCACGGTGTACGTCGAACGATCGGAAGATGTCGCGCCCGGTGCGTCGCGGCAAAGCCATGCCGCGGTGAACGCTATGATGGCTCAGGCGTACGCAAGCGGATTGCCGGTGCTCTTCTTTCCAGAGGGAACGACGACCGACGGCAGCTGTGTGCTGCCTTTCCGGCGTGGTCTGTTCCCCTCGGTACTCTCTTGCGGGGTGAATTTGAGAACGGCGGCGGTGCGGCTGCAAGGCAGCGAAGGCGTGGCGACGGATGTGTGCTTTGTAGGCGATGCACTGCTTGGGCCTCATCTGTTTCGGCTGCTGGGTTTGCGTAAGATTCAAGCGTCCTTACAGTTTGGGCCAACCGTAACCGGCGATGATCGCTATGGTTTATCCGAGAATGCGCGAGCCGAAGTAGCGGAGCTGTATGCCGGACTGAACCAGACCAAGGTGACCGAAGCCACGATGGAACGAGCGCCTGTCCTTCGGCTGCGACCATCGCGGTGAGCACGCAGCCTCTCAGAACTGAATGACTGCTTCGTTAGCCCGGTGTCAGCTTGCGGCAAGTTGCGGCACGAGTGCGGTAAGCAGCTTGGTAAAGCGGGCGGCGGAGTGGCGTCCGATCTCCATCACCTCTTCGTGGTGGATCGCCTCTCCCGTGACGCCGGCGGCCATGTTGGTGACGAGCGACAGGCCGAGCACGTCCAGTCCCATGTGGCGCGCGACAATCACTTCGTGGACCGTAGACATGCCGACGAGATCCGCGCCGAGAGTGCGGAAGGCGCGGATCTCGGCAGGAGTCTCGAAAGATGGGCCAAGGACGGCAAGGTAGACGCCTTCGCTGAGCGTGAAGCCCTGCCGAGCCGCCTCCTCTGCTGCCAGGGCACGCAGGCGGGGGGTATACGCTGTCGTCATGTCGAAGAAGCGTTCGGCGGTACCAGGGCCGGTGGCGAAGCGGGGCTCGTTTGGTCCGAGGGCGGCGTTGGTGCCGGTCAGGTTGATGTGGTCGGTGATGCAGACGAGCTCGCCGGGAACGAGCGTGGCCCGAATGCCGCCGGCGGCGTTGGTAACGACCACGGTGCGGACGCCAAGCAGCGAAAGGACGCGCATGGGGAAGGTGACTTCGTCCAGGGTGTAGCCCTCGTAGGCATGGACGCGGCCTTGCATCACGGCCACAGGGACCCCGGCAATCGTGCCGAGGATTAGCTTGCCAGAGTGGCCGGGAACGGTGGATTGAGGGAAGTGGGGGATATCAGTGTAGGGAATAGTGGCGGCGGTTTCGACTTGTTCGGCGAAGTCACCCAGGCCGGAGCCGAGGATGATAGCGACGGTGGGGGTGAGGGGAGTGAGGGAGCGGATGTAGGTGGCAGCGGTCTGAGCGCGGGTGTAAAGGCCGTGCTTCGTCCGGACTGAAGACGTCATGGGCGGTCCTTGTCCCAGTTCTTCCACATGAGAAGGGAGAGGATGAAAATGTTGGCTTCGGCGGAATCTCCAATGCGATCCCAAGAGGCCATTGCGCGCGCCGCTAGTGTGAAGAACTGGCCAGCGTCTTCAAAGGACAGGCTATAACCGAGATCGTAGTCCGAACTATGACGTGCTTGCTGCAATTTGATGAAACTAGTCACGACGTTCTTCAGATCGGGAGAAGCTGTCTCACCAATTAGATCGCGAAGGGGCTTATCTAAACTATGGTGGCTGAAGCGTCCGCATACCTTCTTCATCTCAGCGTGTTCAAACCAGCGATGGATACGCTGATTGGTTTCGAGAGAAACATTGGGAGCGACTAGCTTTGCGCCACTAGCGCAGATCTGATGAAAAAGCGCGTAGTACAGGGCTGACACAGCGCGACGGAGTTGAACGTCGGCGGGTTGCTTTACAGAATCATGCGGCCACAGTAAGTCAATGGCGTGTTTTAGCATCTCGTCAGAGAAGTTCAAGCCGCTCGCCTCAGGCGGGTGTAGGGAAAACGGGTGAGACCGCTATGGATGATCTTCGTGTCAATTCTGCCGGAATAGTCATGAAACCGCTCAAACCATTGCTTGTCAGCCTCGAAATTATGCTTAGGGCGGAAATCGGGCTCCAAATTGAAGACAAGCCACATTGACGGATCGCCGTCGTGGTCATCGCCAAGTTCTACGCTGACGCTCTCAATCCCTTCCATCAGAGGAGTCTCGGCAATGATCTGTTCAGCCTTCGCTTTTTCTAGGTTGTCTTGTTCTTCAGTCGGTCTCATGGGCTGATTATAAAGCCGGGTGTTACGAGAGCAGCATCGAAACGATGCTCGCCGACATAAGGTTGGCCATCGTCCCCGCGAGCATGGCGCGGAGGCCGAGTTGGGCAAGGTCGTTACGGCGGTTGGGCACGAGCGCGCCGATGCCGCCGATCTGCATCCCGATGGAGCCGACGTTGGCGAAGCCGCAGAGCGCGAAGGTGGCGACCGAGAAAGTGCGCGGCGCAAGGGTGGCTTTGATCGCGCCAAGCTGGGTGAACGCGACGAACTCGTTGATCATCGTGCGGGTGCCGAGCAGGTTGCCGATGGTTCGGGCATCGTGCCACGGGATGCCGATCAGCCAGGCGACGGGCGCGCCGATCACGCCCAGGATAGCGTTCAGCGAGTGCGGGAAGGGGATACGGCCGTGCGCCCAGGCGAAGTTCGAGATGCCGAGCATCATGGCGTTGAGCAGGCCGACCAAGGCGACGAACGAGATGAGCATGATGGCGACGTTGAAGGCGAGCTGGCCCCCGTCGATGGTGCCGCGGGCGACGGCGGCAATAAAGTTCTCGTTCTTGTGCTCCTCGTTGGGCGGCATATGGACAGTACCGGCTGTGGCGGGGACTTCCGTCTCCGGCACAAGCATCTTTGCCAGCAAGATGGTCCCAGGAGCGGTCATGATGACGGCCGAAAGGAGGTCCTGCGCGTTGATGCCGAACGAGATGTAAGCCGCCATGATGCCGCCGGAGACGTGGGCCATGCCGGAGGTCATAATCACCATTAGCTCGGAGCGGGTGGCTCCTGCAAGAAACGGGCGGATGGTCAGCGGGGCTTCGGTCTGGCCCATAAAGATGCTCGCGGCGACGTTGGTCGACTCGGCCCCGCTCGTCCCCATCGTTCGTTGCATGATCCAGGCGACGACGCGGATAACCTGCTGCATCAAGCCAATGTGGTACAGGATGGCGAAAAATGCGGAGATGAAGATGATCGTTGGCAAGACGGAGAACGCCAGAACGGCGAGAGGATCACCGGGTGTACCCAGGCGGCCGAAGACGAGCGAAGAGCCGTCGACCGAATGCGCGAGGAGCGACGTGATTACGCTCGAGATGTTGTGAAGGATCACCTGTCCGGTGTTCCACTTGATAACCCCGAAGGCGAAGACGACCTGCAGACCGAGTCCCCACAGAACAGTACGCCACCGGATGGCGCGGCGGTCGCTCGAAAGGGCGTAGGCCAGGACGAGAAAAGCGGTGAGACCAAGGAGACCGGTAAAACGGGCCAAAGCTGCTCCTGTGCGGAAAGCTTGAACGAGTGTGGTCAGTGTACCGAATCCTGGATCGGAGTACGAAAGCCTACAACTGGCTCCTCCTTCCACAGGGCAGCCTAAAGGTTGCGGAGGGCATGCCGATAGCCTACTCAAGCAGCAAGAAGGAGACCAGCCATGAGCTATTCCGTCACTGGCGTTGCCACAATCCCGTTCCCCGTCCACACGTTGCAGGATGATCGCTACAGCGTACCTGGAAGCCATCGTTCGATTGCGCCGCAGCCGTTGAGTGTGCAGGATGGCGCCGACCTTCCGGCGACACCAGGCAGGGGGAACGCTCATGCAGGTGCGAATAGCTCCAGTCCCAGGGTCTCTGCGGCAGGACAATCTTCACCTGTAGACACGGTCACCCTTACAACCAGCCAGAAGGTCCAGAAGTTGCAGAGAGAAGGGGAGAGCGCTTTGCAGATTGCCGCTAAGCTCAGTCTGCCGGCAAAGGAGGTTCTGCGCGATCTTCATGTCGATACGCACGTACCGCAGAGCTTTACTGTAGCCCCGGTCACCTCCCCTCTGGACGGGAACACGACAGCCACTGTCAGTGTTCCGACCTCGAGGGCTTAGAGGTCGTTTCCCTTCAGAATACGGCGGACCAGCGGCCTGGGTGAGGGCGGCTGGACCGCCATGTGCATCGCGGCGCGAAGCATCGATTCAGACTCGTTGAGCAGGTCGCCGTCTTCGGTGTAGAGGGTGCAGATGCGCTGGCCGACTTCCAGGAAGTCGCCGACTTTGACGTGCATTTCCAGGCCCGCATGAGCCGAGACTGGATTGCCGGGGCTGGTGCGGCCGGCACCGAGACGTTGGACGGCCCAGCCGACTTGCATACAGTCCATGTCCGCAAGAAAGCCGGTGCGCTCGGCGGTGAGGGTGCGCCAGGCGGTTGGTTTGTGATGGGCAGCCGGATCGTCGAAGACGGTGATGTCGCCGCCTTGAAGGCTGACCATCCTGAGCCATGCCTGGTAGGCTGCTCCCGTTTCCAGCGTGCTGCTGGCGAGGGCCGCGCCCCTTTCCGGCGTGTCGCTGAGACCCGCCAGATGGAGCATCCAGCCGCTCAGGGTAAGAGAAAGCTCGATGAGGTCGGCCGACATTGGATGGTGGACGCCTTTGAGGATGTCGACGGACTCCCATATTTCGAGCCAGTTGCCGGAAAAGCGGCCGAGTGGCTCGTCCATACGGGTCAGCAGGGCGACGGTGCGGGTGCCGGACGCTTCGCCGGTGGCAACCATGAGGCGCGCGAGGTGCTCGGCGGCTTCGTAGGGGCGCATGAACGCGCCGCTGCCGGTCTTCACGTCGAGAACGAGGCCGTTGAGTCCGGCGGCCAGCTTCTTGCTCATGATGCTGGCGCAGATCAGGTTGGGTGACTCGACCGTGCCGGTGTGGTCGCGGAGCGCATAGAGGATGCGGTCGGCCGGAACTAGCATGGGCGTCTGACCGAGAAGGCACGCGCCGCACTCTTTCAAGATGCTTGCGAACTCGACGAGCGAGAGCTGCGTGCGGAATCCCGGGATCGTTTCCAGCTTGTCCAGCGTGCCGCCGGTGTGGCCAAGCGAGCGACCCGAGATCATCGGGATGGCGAGTTTCGGGTAACCGGCGGCGGCGACAATGGGCGCGATGAGAAGGGAGGTCTTGTCGCCCACGCCGCCGGTGGAGTGCTTATCCACCGTAAACGCGTTGAGGGGCTTAGAGTCGAACACTTCGCCGGAGAAGCGCATGGCCTGGGTGAGGGTTGCCAGTTCGCGCGCATCCAGGCCGCGCAGGAGGATGGCCATGAGGAAGGCGCTGGTCTGGGCGTCGGATATGGTCTTCTGGACGACTCCGTGGATGAAGGATTCGATGTCGGCGTCTGTGAGGGCGAGGCCGTCGCGCTTGTGCTGAATGACAGGGATGGGGTGGAAAGCCATCGATCTAGTGTGCCAGATGGAACGAAGCCGGGAGCATTTCGGCTAGCGCAGCGTCGGCCACCGCGCCTTCGGAGGTGGGATAGAAGACCCAGGTTTCGGGTGTGGCAAATTCCAGGATGGTCTGACGGCAGGCTCCGCAAGGCTGGCTGGCGGTGGCGTTGAGATTGGCGACGGCGACGGCGCGGAGCTTGATTGATGGGCCGTACAGGGCGACGGCGGCGGCGATGGCAGTCTGCTCGGCACAGGTGGTCAGGCGGTAAGAGGCGTTCTCGACGTTGCAGCCGGCGACGATTTTGCCTGTGGTGAGGAGGATGGCGGCACCGACGCGGAAATGGCTGTAGGGGGCGTAAGCATTGTGGGCGGCTTGCGTGGCTTGATTGCAGAGGGAAGCGATCTGGGTGGGCGAGAGGCCGTTGTGGTGAGTGTCGGGCATGATGGGAGGGTAGCGGGTGCGGGATGCCGTGGCAAGGTATGGCGTGATAAATTGCGTGTGTCGCCTATGACTGCTTGATTTTCCGCCCGATGGACGTGCGCCCGGTGCTACGACCGGGTAGATACTTGCGTTCTGCTAATAGTTTCAGGAGATCATTCATGTCCGTCGATTACATTCCAGAAATATTGACTTCGCGGCTGACGCTGATTGCTGTAACAGCCGATACGCTGCGCTCCGAAGAAAATGCAGGTGGCGGGTTTGGGGGTCTCATCCGATGTGCAGTACCTGCAAACTGGCCTCCCGCGGATTGGGAACCGCACGTGTTCGAGATGCTCCAGGCGCAGTTTGAGCGCGATCCGGCGCAGGTTGGGTGGCATCGGTATGTGGGGCTAATCCAACCTGACGGCACGCGCACGCTAATCGGATCGCTTGGCGCGTTTTGGCGTGAGGCAAGGCCGTCGGAATGTGAGATGGGGTATACGATCTTGCCTCCTCACGAAAGCCGTGGCTTCGCTACGGAAGCGGCGTTGGCTTTGATTGGTCACCTGCGCGGAGATGGAAGGCTGATGAGCGTGGTCGCCCATACCTTTCCTAGGCTGGTGGGGTCAATTCGCGTGATGGAAAAGTGCGGGCTGGTGCGGGACGGCGACGGAGAAGAGCCCGGGACGGTCAGGTATCGGCTTCAGTTGTGAGCTGTGCGCGTTGACGGCATCGAGGAGGGAGTGGGTTCGTGCATCGAAAGAGGTGCATAGCGGGTATTCTGCTGTGAGTTGACTCTATGGCGCGAACCCCCTCAAAAACGAAAGGAGCTGCAAGGAAGGCGGATTCTATTCGCGCCGAGATGGCGGCAGTGCGAGTCGATCCCATCGTTGCCGCCGACGCGGCACTGGCGTTGTTCCATCCGCTGACGGCGGAGTGGTTTTGCGCGGTTTTCGACGGGCCGACCGCGCCGCAAGTGGAGGGCTGGCCCGCTATCGCGCGGGGGGAGTCTACCCTGATCCTTGCGCCAACCGGGACCGGCAAGACGCTCACGGCCTTCCTGTGGTGTCTGGACAAGCTCATGTTGCGGACAGTTCCCGGCGCGGAGGAAGGCTGCCGCGTGGTCTATCTATCGCCGCTCAAGGCCTTAGCTTCGGATGTGGAGCGTAACCTGCGTTCCCCATTGGCAGGTATCGCCAACATGGCCAAGCGCGCGGGCGTGCCAGTGCGGATGCCGGAGATCAGCGTCCGCACGGGAGACACGCCGCAGAAGGAGCGCACTCGGTTCCGGCGGCATCCCGGCGACATCCTGATCACCACACCCGAGTCGCTCTATCTACTGCTCACGAGCCAGGCGGGAGAGTCGCTGCGAACGGTGGAGACGGTGATCATCGACGAGATTCATGCGCTGGTGCCGTCGAAGCGCGGCGCGCATATGGCCCTGTCGCTCGAGCGGCTGGAAGCGCTCTGCGGCAGGCGGTTGCAGCGGATTGGCTTGTCCGCGACGCAACGGCCACTGGAAGAGGTGGCACGGTTTTTGGGCGGTGCTGAAGGTGCAGGTGCGAAGGTAACAGAGCTGGTTGCAGACAAGCCTCAAATTATTAAGAGTGATGCGGAAGTGTCGAGCGTGCTGATGGAGGTCGCAGGGCGCGGGCGGACAGAGGCGGACGACGCCCGCGTGGAGGAGGGCGTCGGC
Source organism: Acidobacteriaceae bacterium (assembly GCA_965215415.1). Lineage (GTDB taxonomy): Bacteria > Acidobacteriota > Terriglobia > Terriglobales > Acidobacteriaceae > Edaphobacter. The sequence continues at coordinate 1,037,469 of CBDCDQ010000009.1, forward strand.
GGAGTGCGCTACCGTCCGGTGACCATCGTGAACGCGGGCGCGCGCAAGGTGCTGGAGCTGAAGGTCGAGGTGCCGGTCGAAGATATGGCGCGACTTGGCGAAATCGACCAGCAACCGAGTGGGCCGGCGTCCCAGGGGCCGAAGCGCACCTCCATCTGGCAGTCGATCCATCCGCGCTTGCTCGAGATTATCCGTGAGCGCACGTCGACGCTGATCTTCGTCAACGCGCGGCGCGTGGCGGAGCGGCTTGCCGGGGCGTTGAACGAGCTGGCTGGGGAGCAGATTGCGCGGGCGCACCATGGGTCACTCGCCGCGGCACAGCGCACGGAGATTGAAGAGCTGCTCAAAGCGGGCAAAATCAAGGCTCTGGTGGCGACCTCATCGCTGGAGTTGGGCATCGATATGGGTGCGGTCGATTTGGTCATCCAGATCGAAGCCCCGCCCTCAGTAGCCAGCGGGATGCAGCGGATCGGCCGCGCCGGACACCAGGTGGGCGCGCCCTCGGCGGGGATCATCTTTCCGAAGTATCGTGCCGATCTCATCGCGTGCGCGGCGGTTACAAAAGCCATGCACGAGGGTCATGTCGAGTCGACGCGCTTTCTCCGCAACCCGCTGGACGTGCTGGCGCAGCAGATGGTGGCGGTCATCGCACATCCGCCGCTACCCGTTGCCGATGCGGAGAAGCGCACGAAGCACAAGACCGAGGAAGAGGAGAGTCCAGGGATCGGCTATGCGGACCTGCTCGCGCTTGTGCGGAGCGCGGCGCCGTATGCGGGGCTGAGCCAGGGCGTCTTCGACGGCGTGCTCGATATGCTGGCCGGACGGTATCCGTCGGATGAGTTCTCCGAGCTACGGCCACGTATTACGTGGGACCGGACACGCGATTGGCTGACGCCGCGCTCCGGGGTGAAGAAGATCGCCATACTCAATGGCGGGACGATCCCTGATCGCGGATCATACGGCGTCTTCCTGGCGGGAGCGCACGCGAAGCCGATCCGTGTAGGCGAACTCGATGAAGAGATGGTCTTTGAGCAGCGTACCGGCGACACGTTCATCCTGGGCGCATCGACGTGGCGCGTGGACGAGATCACCCACGACCGCGTGCTGGTGACGCCCGCTCCGGGCGAGGCAGGCAAAATGCCGTTCTGGCATGGCGACCAGGCGGGGCGGCCGCTCGAGTTTGGGCGCCGCATCGGCGCACTGGTGCGGGAGCTGCGCGAGATGCCCCGCTCGGTGGCGATGGCGCGGCTGACGCGAGAGCACGATCTCGAGACGGGCGCGGCGGAGAACCTGCTGCGCTACCTGGCCGATCAGGAGATCGCCTCCGTGGTCGTGCCGGACGACCGCAACATCGTGGTCGAGCGCGTGCGGGACGAGCTGGGCGACTGGCGAATGTGTGTGCTGACGCCGTTCGGCAGCCGCATCCACGCGCCCTGGGCGATGGCGGTCACGGCCAAGCTGCGCGCGGGCAACGGCATGGAAGTCGAGACCATGTGGAGCGAGGACGGCTTTGTGCTGCGCTTTCCCGACACAGATAAGCCACCGGAAGTGGAACAATTGTTGCCCGAGCCCGAAGAGGCGGCCGAGCTGGTGCTGCGTCAACTCGGATCAACGGCGCTCTTTGCGGCGAAGTTCCGCGAATCTGCGGCGCGGGCCTTGCTGCTACCGCGTCGAAGAGCGGATGGGCGGACGCCTTTGTGGCAGCAGCGCAAACGCAGCTACGACCTGTTGAGCGTAGCGTCGCGCTATGCTTCGTTCCCGATCTTGCTGGAGGCATACCGCGAGTGTCTGCGCGATGTCTTCGATATGCCCGCGTTGATGGAGGCGCTGCGCAACATCGGCAACCGCAGCCTCCGCGTGCATACGGTAGACTCACGCACCCCGTCGCCGTTCGCCTCCGCGCTGCTGTTCAGCTATGTGGCGAACTATATCTACGATGGCGACGCACCGCTGGCGGAACGGCGCGCCCAGGCGTTGTCGATCGATCAGGACCAGCTTCGCGAGCTGATGGGCGACGCCGACCTGCGCGAACTGCTCGACCTGAACGCCATTGAAGAAACGGAGGAGCAGCTGCAATGCACCGCCGACACCTACCGCGCGCGGACGATGGATGGCGTGCACGATCTGCTTCTTCGGCTGGGCGATTTGACGCGCACGGAGCTATTCAAGCGATGTGTATCTGAAGAGGTTGCAGATTCCGCCACGAAGCTGATGCGGGCACGCCGGGTGCTGGAGGTGACGGTCGCGGGCGAGAAGCGGCTGATCGCGGTCGAAGATTCGGCGCGGTATCGGGATGCGTTGGGCGTGCCCCTGCCGCCGGGATTGCCGACAGCGTTTCTCGATGCCGCGCCGGACGCGATGATCGACCTGCTGCGGCGCTACGGCCGGACGCACGGGCCGTTTACCACGCAGGAGGCGGCACTGCGGTTTGCTTTGCCGGTTGAAAGCGTCGAGGTCACGCTGAACCGGCTCGTGCAGGCGGGCCGCATCGTCGAGGGAGGCTTTCGGCCGGGCGGGGTGCATCGCGAGTGGTGCGACCACGAGGTGCTGCGGGCAATTCGGAGAAAGAGCCTTGCGCGGTTGCGTAAAGAGATCGAGCCAGTGGAACAGCGGACGCTGGCGCGGCTGTTCACGCGCTGGCAGGGCGTGGTGCAGCCCCGGCGGGGGCTGGATGCGCTGTTGGACGTCATCGAGAACCTGCAAGGAGCGGCGCTGCCCGCGTCCATTCTGGAGACGGAGATCCTTCCCGCCCGTATCTCGAACTACAAGCCCGCAGACCTCGACACGCTGATCGCGGCAGGGGAGGTGGTGTGGTGCGGGCTCGACCCCATCGGTGAGCGCGATGGGCGCATCGGGCTGTATCTGGCCGAACGGCTCGGAGAGCTTTGGCCTATCGCTTCGGCAGCCGCGCCGGAGCGTGTCCTGCGCGACGCAGAGGGCGTGCCGATCCCCGCCCTGGCCGCCGTCGCCACACGTGAAGACGAGATCGTCGCCTATCTACGCGGGCACGGAGCATCGTTCTTCGGCGACCTGCACGAGGGGCTGGGCGGGGGCTATCCGGGCGAGACGCTCGAAGCATTGTGGAGCCTGGTCTGGAAAGGTCAGCTGCGGAACGATGGTTTAGCGGCACTTCGGGCCTATTGCGACAAGCAGCAATCGACGGTCCCCAAGAACGGAAAGCCGGTGCGCCGCGTTCATCTGCAGAGCGGCTTCCGCAGCAGGCGGACGACGCCGCCGACGGCGCAGGGAAGATGGTCGTTGCAGGGCGCGGCGTTCGATACGGAGCGGTCGGCCACCGCCTGGTCTCATGCCATCGCCCACCAGCTGCTGACGCGGTACGGTGTGGTGTTCCGCGAGACCGCGCATGCGGAGAATCTGCCGGGGGGCTTCTCCGCGATCTACGATGTAATGAAAGCTCTCGAAGAAGCGGGCAAGGTGCGGCGGGGATACTTTGCGGCGGACCTTGGCGCGACGCAGTTTGCCATGCCTGCGGCGATCGATCTGCTGCGGAGTCTGCGGGTGACCCCTCAGGACGAGAAGGCCGAGATGGTGCAGCTTGCGGCGACTGACCCGGCGAACCCGTACGGTGCCTTGCTGCGCTGGCCAGCGGCCCCCGATGCAGGTTCGTCGCTCACTCGCAGCGTCGGAGCGCGAGTCATCCTCTGCGACGGCGCGCTGGTAGCCTATCTGCGGCGCGGCAATCCGAACGTGCAGGTGTTCTTGCCGGAGGAGGCGCCCGCGCGGGGACAGGTGGCGCGCTCGCTGGCAGAGTTCCTGGTCGCCCGCGTGCAGGCCGAGGGCGGCGATCCGGCATCGCGAGTGGGCCTGCTGATTACTGGCGTCAACGGGGTAGCGGTGGCGGAGCATCCCTTCGCCCGGTCGCTGCTGGACGCGGGATTTTCAGCGGCCCCGCTGGGCTTCAATGTACGACGGCTTCTTCCGGCGCTACCAGCACGGATCACTGGCTAAGCAGCGATGCACGTCAAACAGGCAGTGTCAGGGTGAAGACCGTCCCTTGACCAGCTCCGCCCTGACAGCTTCGCACCTGCAGCTTCCCTGCGTGGTGCTCCACAATCCCGGCAGAGATCCAGAGTCCGAGCCCGGTTCCATTAAGGTCCTTTGTCGTGTAGAAGGGGTCGAAGATCCGCGCCATCGTCTTTGCGGCCATACCGTGTCCTGTGTCGGCGATGGTGATCCGCACCGCACCTTCGCCCGCTGAGGAATCATGCGCCCGCACGACCAGCCGTCCGCCCCCGCGCATGGCGTCGATCGCATTGGCGATCAGGTTGTTCAGCACCTGACGAATGTCGTTCTCATAGCAGAAGATGGGTGTCTCGCTGGCATAGCTGGACTCCACCACGATGCCCGAGTTGGTCAATCGGCCTTGATAAAGGTTCAGCACGGAGTTCACCAGCTCCGCCGCCGTAACCCGGGTCCGGTTGACCGCCTGCCGATGAAATCTCAAGGTTTGCGTGACGATCTGCGAGACGCGCCGCAGCTCACTCTGTGCGATGCGCACAAACTCCTGCGAGGACGCGGGCAGCTCCGGGTCTGTGCCCAGGATGTAGAGCAGGTTGGTGATGGCCTCCAGGGGATTGTTGATCTCATGCGAGATCGAACTGGCCAGCCGCCCGACAGCTGCCAGCTTTTCGCTTTGAATAAGCGCAGCTTCCGCGCGCTTTTCGCGTGTAATCTCAAGCGTCGAGGAGGTGATCGCCTGCACCGACCCATCAACCGCAAAGACCGGCGTATAGTTGACCCGCCACATCCGCTTTTCGCCGGGAGTGTTTGGCAGCTCGCCTTCTACAAGCTGGTCGAGCACCGGCGTGCCTGAGGCTACGCGCTCAAACAGGTCCCGCACCCCATCAATCTTTACCAGGTCGAACAAAGGAGTATCGATCAGCTCTTCCTTGTGCATTCCGAAGATCTGGGCCTGACTTTCGTTCAGCCGCAACCAGCGGAAATCCACCGGGTCGAACAGCGCCAGACCGATGGGCGCGGTCTCATAGATGGCTTCGAGCTCCGCCCGGTGCTTCTCGGTTTCCTGCTGCTTCAGACGCAGCGCCTCGGCGGCCGTCTTCGACTCATGAATCTCGTTCGAGACGCCCAGCCACTGCTGGATTGCGCCGTCGGCGTCCCGCACCGGCAGCCCGCGCAGCGACCACCAGCGGGACGCCCCATCGCAGGCGCGAATCAGCCGCGCCTCAATCGCATACTCATCGCCGGTTTGTACGGAATGAGTCCAGGCTGCCCTCACTCGCTCGCGGTCTTCCGGATCGAACGCCAAAAGCCAATTAGTGTCGCCAACATCGTCCGCGGTCATTCCGAGGTATTCGAGATAGCTCTGGTTGGCGTAGACGATGGACCCATCGGGCGCACCCACCCAAAGCGCTTGCGGACTCAAATCACCCAGCACGCGGTAGCGCTCCTCGCTGGCCCGCAGCCGCTCCTCGTTCTCCTTGCGCTTGGTGATATCGGTAGTCATCCCCCGCCAGCGGACAGGCACGCCTTGGCCGTCGTAGACCGTCCGCCCTCGTCCCTCCAGCCACCGAATGCTGCCGTCGGGCATCCTTACGCGATAATCCACGACGCACACCTCGCCGCTCGCCACGCACGCAGTCATTCCTGCGCGGATAGAGGGAAGATCGTCCGGGTGCACAATCTCCCGAAAAGCGTGAAGGGTTGTCACCTCCTCACAAGGCCGTCCAAATACCGGAAACGATCCGGCACCGAAGCTCATCGCCTCGCTTCTCAGGTCGAGCTCCCACGTCGCCACGCGCGCAGTCTGCTGCACAAACGCGAGGGTCGCCTGCTGATCGAGCAGAATGTGCTTGGCCGCCCGCTCCTCCGTCACGTCCCGGAAGAACACTACGATGCCGTCATCCGAGGGCCGGGCCTGCACCCGGAACCAGCGATCGAGAGGAGCCGGGTTGTACGTCTCGAACTCGCACGGTATCCGATCTTCCATCGTCTTCCGCAGATGGAGATCGGCACCGGTCGAGGGAAACTCCTGCCATAAGTTCTTTCCGGGCAGATCGTTCCGGCCGAGCAACAGCGCCGCTTGCCGGTTGACAAAGGTGTAGTTGTACTCACGGTCCAGGCTGACGATCGCGTCCGTCGTCGCGTCGAACACCTGTTCCAGCTTGGATCGCGACGCGTCCCGTAACGCTTCCGCCTGTTTTAGCGCCGTGATGTCGGTCGAGAAGATCGCGAGGCCGCCCTCGATGGGTTCCGCGCGGACGTGTACCCATTGCCCGACCGCAGGCGCATACGCCTCGAACTGCGTCGCGACCCGCTGCTCCATGGTCTTGCGATAGTGCGACGCAAAGGGCTCCTCGAGATTGCCCGGAAAGCGCGTCCACATCGATGCCCCCAGGAGATCGTTCACCTGCAGGAGCGTGCGAGCCGTGCGGTTCAGGAAGGTAAAACACCATTGCCGGTCCAGGCACACAATAAGATCCGAAGAGGCGTCCAGAACCTGCTCCAGCCGGTCGACGGGCAGAAGCTGAGCGACACCGTTCGCGACAACACCGCCGCCAGCGCTTGGCGGTTCTGCCGGCGGTTCTACCATGGGGGCCGCCTCTGTCTCGAACTCGTACGAGCTCCTCACCCTTCCTCTATCGGCGGTACGTTCCTGTTTCGCTATATCGTTCATTGAGGAAGGGTCACCGCTTACTGGTCCCGTTTGCCTGCGCTTCAACCAGATCTAACCGATGCCGCAACTCGGCGATCTCCGCTTCCATCTGCTCCATCCGCGCCGTGAGACTGATTCCCTCGCGACCGGCTGGCAACGTGGTCGTGTCCGCAGCGACCGGTCCGCCTAGCAGATGCGCATATCGCGACTCGCGTGACCCTGGTTGCCGGGGCAGCATCGTCACCAGCGCTCCGTACATTGCACTGGATGTACCACCGGGGCCCGGCACACGCGTGGCCAGCCGCTCGAGCGTCGCCTGCACCGCGGCAAGCTCGTCGAAGGCAAATAACCGGTCCGACCGGCTGCGCAGCTCGCCCGGCGTCTGCGGGCCACGTAACAGCAACAGACACAGCAATGCTGTCTCATCCCGCCGCAGGTTCAGCACAGTTCGTGCCCGGTGTTCGAACTTCAGCACTCGACTATCGCGCACGCTCGTCGTCAATCCATGCTCGTCCAGCCCGTGCAGTGCCTCGCGTACTTCGTCTTCCGTAAGATTGAGAATCGGCTCGCGGCTCGATCTCTGATTGCAGGCATTGATCAGGGCGTTCAAAGACAGCGGGTACCCCTCTGGCGTAGCGATCTCTTTTTCGATCAGCGCGCCAAGCACGCGCTGCTGATGAACATTCAGCTCCATATCCTTAAGAGTGCCACACCACAGCAAAGCGGATTAGAGGCATCGCCGCGACCAGGATGGCGGACCTGGCACCTGATCTCGGAAAGGAGCTGCAAGCGGGCTCCGCAAGCCTTCGAAACACGATAAACTGATCATGACCGAATGCCGAAAGCTGAATCGCATTTGATCTACTTCGTTTGTTGGACGATAAGGTAGACAGAACCGCCAAGCAGCAAGATCTGGGAGCATGAATGCAACGATTGAACAAAGGTTTCGCCGCCACCCTCCTCCTCGCCGCCGCCCTTGTGCCGTGCTCTGCCTGCCTCAAGGCAGACCCGCCTGACGCGCTGCCGGATACGACGACGGACGGTTTCAATCAAAGCTCTCTCTTCTCGACGGCCAGCATCTACCACCTCAAGCTGCACCACCTGCACACCAACGAGAGCATTGACGTCGTCTACCGTGTCGGCAACCTGTATATACCGACCGCACTCGACCAGCTCAATCACTTTCTCCGCGATCACCGCACCGACGCCGTCAGCCAGTACGATCCTCGAGAGTTCGACCTCCTTCACAATCTGCTCACGAAGCTCCACAAACCAAATGGCGTCATCGACATCGTCTGCGGCTATCGCACGCCCTGGTCCAACGCCTTTCTGCGCCGCGGCACGCCAGCCTCAGGAGTCGCCGAGCACAGCCAGCATATGGAAGCCAAAGCGATCGATATTCGTATCCCCGGCGTCTCAACCACGCAGCTCCGCGATACGGCACTTTCGCTCGATGCCGGCGGCGTTGGGTACTATCCGAGATCGCAGTTCGTTCACGTCGACGTCGGCCCCGTCCGCGAGTGGTCCTTCGGTGCCTCGACCCGCCGCGGCCACGCTCGTTTCCGTACGGCCAGATACACCAAACGGGTTCGTGCTCATGCCAGGCGTCGCCGGGGCTAAGCCGTCAGCCGCCGAGCGTCAACCGGACAGTTTGGCCTCGTTCGACCCGTGTTCCGGACTGCGGGCTCTGACTCGTCACGGAACCATTCGTTCCGGAAACCTGATCTCCTCCTGAGCTCGCCTCTGCGTCTGCCCCGGCAACAGCCGCTTGACTGGCATACACAGAAAGGCCCATGCTGGCTGCCCGTTCAGCAGCGCCCGCATACGACAGACCAACCAGGGAAGGCATCACCAAGGACGTCTCGGCGTCCTCTTTCTGGCTGATCAGAAGGTTGATGCGTGGGCTGTCCACTCCCGAAGCATTCGGAGGTGGCGTTTGCGCCAACACCAGATCGACCTCGCCCGGAAAGGGAAGACGGGCCACGGTGCCGAGGTCCAGCGAAAGGCGCCGGATGGTAATCGCTGCGGGGCGTTCAGGCATACCGCGTACATCCGGAATGGACACCTTCTGCGGACCGAGACTCTCGATCGCGCGAACCTCCCACTCCTGCCGCACGATTACTCCGGGTGCGGGGACCTGCGACAGGATGTGTCCGGCAGGCACCGTCGCAGAGTAGAACCGGCTTACCGTAACCAGATTCAGTCCGCGAGCGCTTAGCCGGCGCTGCGCTTCCTCCGCAGTGAGGCCCGCGATGCTCGGCACCTCAACCTGTGTGCCATGGATGGCGAGACGCATCGTGCCAAAGGCAAACACCAACGCAACAGCGACCATCACGAAGCCGCCGAAGAGAAGGTTGAGGGTACGGGGCATGGCTCTGTTCAGTGTAGCGAATCCTAAACGGCGGCTTCGTACCACGCAACGGTCTTCCGAAGGCCAGCCCGGAAGTCGGCCACTACCCTGTATCCGAAGGTGCTCTGCGCGAGAGAGATATCTGCCAGCGAGTGCTGGATATCGCCTATCCGCTCTGGCTGAAAGGTGATGCCGCCCGTATACCCCACCATACTCTTGATCGCCTCGTAAGCCTCCAGCAGCGTCGTACGTTGCCCCGTCGCTATGTTGAAGACCCGACCGGAGACCAGCCCTCCCGTATGTGCCGCCAGGAGGTTGGCGCTCACTACGTTATCGATGTAGATAAAATCTCTGCTGGTCGACCCATCGCCGAAGATCGTCGGTGTCTCACCGGCTGCCATCTGCGAGATGAACCGTGCCAGCACCCCTGAATACTGCGACGTGGGGTCTTGCCGAGGACCGAAGATGTTAAAGTACCGCAGCGCGACCGTCTCCAGGCCAAACATCCGGGTATAGCTGGCGAGGTAATGCTCGCCTGCCAGCTTTTGCACCGCATACGCTGAGATCGGCCGGGGAAGCATGGCTTCGGCTTTGGGCAGAGCCGGATCGTCGCCATACGCCGCCGATGAGGCTGCGTAGATGACGCGCTTTACGCCGGCAGAGCGTGCCGCCTCCAGTACGAGCAGGGTCCCCTGGAGGTTCGGTCCATTCGTTCCCACCGGATCAGCCACCGACATCGGCACGGAGGGAATCGCCGCCTTGTGGAAGACGTAGTCCACGCCCCGGCAAGCTTCGTTGATGGCCGAGGCGTCGCAGATGTCGCCATGCCGAAAATCGATCTGATCGCGAATCTCGTCGAGATTGTGCGCCTTGCCCGTGCTCAGGTTGTCGATGCCGCGCACCTCGGCACCCTCAGCCAACAGCCCGCGTGCCAGATTGGAGCCAACAAAACCCGCAATTCCGGTAATCAGTACTTTCGCCATAACGCTCCTCTAAGTCGACTTCTCCGATTCCAGCCGCAAGGCCGCAAGTGTTCGGTCCAGCCCTTCGCGAGTAGAAAGCAGCGGTCGCCATCCAAGCCCCTTCAGCTTGGCATTTGAAAACTGGTTGCCGCCCCACATGGCCTTCGTCTTGTACGGCGTAAATATTGCTGGCAGCTGACCTTTAGACCATGTGTTGTACCGCTCCACCAGCCCCGAGCCCCAGTGCAGCAGCCAGTACGGTACCGGGACTGTTCGCATGGGCTTCACTCTCTGTTTATAAAGCTTCAGGTACTCGCGCGAGGTAGGGAGATCGTCGTCGACCACGTTGTAAATCTCACCCGATGCCGCCGAGGCGAGCGCCGCCGTCACAATGCCGTCGGCACAGTTGTCTACATACGTCAGCGGCAGCAGGTTGCTGTGGCCCAGGTGAATAAACCGCCCGAACAGGCTTAGTCCTACCCGATTCGAGAAAGGCCCGCCGCCCGGCCCATAGATCACGCCCGGGCGCAGTACCACCAGCTCAAGACCGTAGCGGGCGCGGTACTCCCAGAACAGCTGCTCCTGCCGCAGCTTAGTGTAGCTATACACGTCGCGCTCGCCTGGCCTGGTTTCAAATGGCACGGTCTCGTCGACGGTTGCACCGCGTGGAAGCGAGGCCACACCCATCACGCCAAAGGAGCTGATCAACACCACCCGCGGACGATTTCCAGCAGGAATGGCTACGACGGCGTCCAGCAGATTGCGGCTTGCCACCACCGAGTCGAGAAACATTTCCGCCGGGCTACCCTTCATCGCTGCGGCTGCATGAATCACCAGACCTATTCCTTCAACGGCGGCGGCAAGCTCATTCGGATTCTTCAGGTTGGCAGCGAACAGCTCTACCCGCGCCTCCGGATGCCGCGCCGCGATTGCAGAGAGTGCGGCCCCTTTCCCGGTGTCGCGCAGCATGGCTCGGAGATCGGCCTGTCCCTGGGCAATTAGCCGTTCGACGATGCGTCTGCCGAGAAATCCGCCCGCGCCGGTAACCAGGATCTTCAACGAGCCACCTCTGTCGCAACGGGGTAGACCTGCTCGATGACGCGGTCCATCACGTCCACCACTCGCAGGATCTCCGCGTAGGCGATTGGAGGTTCGCCACCCGTCCGTATGCCGTCGTAGAAGCGCTCCACCAAGGTCGACATCCCGGCGAAATATTGGAACTCGTGCCGCCGAAACCCCTGCAGGTTCCTTTTTCCAGCCGAAAGGTATCGCCCTGCCATTTGAAACGCTGGTATCAAACGCCCCAGCGCGCTTGGGTACTTCTGTGTGGCGGCCAGCACCACCGTACGGTTTGAAAAGTCGAGCTCCATCGTGTTCTTCGTTCCATACACCCGCATCAGGTTGGCGACAGGGCGCGCGTGGCTGGAGAGACTGCCGTACCCCGAGACGCCCCCGCCCTGCAGATACACCCGCAGCTCGTCGAGCATTGCGTCCGTGCCATCGCCACGTACGCCGGCGCGCCGTTTATAGCCATATGCCCGCACCTCCGGCTCGTTCGGTCCAAGCAGCGGCACGATCCGGTTGAAGATGTGATCCATCATGTTCTGAAAGAGCTTGCCCGGCAGCGTATGCACCCAATGCCGTGCATCGCCCATCAGCGCCTGCCCGTACGCTCCGGCCAGATCGTAGCCGATGAACGCCTCTACATGAATCGGATCGCCGATCGCCCCGCTGGCCAGCAGCCGCCTGGCTTCGAGTGCCGGCGGATCGAAGTTGGGCCAGTAGTTGATGGTCATCTGCCGCCTGCCTTCCTTCACGACCTCGATCAGCTCCCGGCAATCGGCAGCGTTGAGCGCCAGGGGCTTTTCAAGAAACACGTGCGCTCCTGCCGCGACACATTGCTTTGTCAACGCGAGATGCACCCCCGGCGGTGTCGTAATGTGCACCACGTCCAGCTTCGCCTCGAATAGCATTGCGTCAAGGGACGCATACCAGCGCGGCACATTGAAGCGCACGGCGAGCTGCTCGGCCAGGATCGGCTCCCGGTCGCACACCGCCACCAGCTCCGCTCCGGGCAGATAGTGGAGGATCTCGGCGTGGCCGTCGGCGATCTTGCCGCAGCCCACAATCCCGATCCGCAGCCGCTCCGGTTCTGCTCCTACCGTTCTCATCACGTGCGATCTTACAAGGTCGCCGACGCTCGGCGACCAACCAGCCGCGCTGACGTTCCGCTTCGGGTTTCCGGCGTCTCATTTCTGCATCAGTCCCAGCAGCAGCTGCGCATACTCAGCCGCAAGCGGACGCCGATGATACCGCCCGATGCGCTCCCGGTCCGGCTGCGGCAAACCGCATAAGCCCGTTCCCTCCAGAAGCTCCGTCAGCAAGCGCAGGATGGCGCGGACATCGCCGATGTCTGCCCAGCAGCCAGTCTTCGTCTCCTCAACCAGCCTCCGGACGTCGCCCTCAGGGTGGACCAGCGCCACGATCGGCTTCGACCCGCTGAGATAATCGTAGAACTTGGCCGACACATTGATGCGGTCGTGCGTTACCAGCAGAAGGAAATCGGTGTCGTCCATCGCTGCCAGGGCCTCGGCCTGAGGCATAAAGCCCTTCAGCTCTACCGTCTCTCCAAGCCGCTCCAGCGACGTGCGCTGGGCCGCGGTCTCCATGTGCCCGATGAATCGCAGCCGCAAGCCAGCTCGCAACGCCTTTGGCAGTAGAAGCACCGCCTCTACGAGGTTCGCCGGATCGGTCGACCCGTACACCGAGCCCACATAGGTCAGCACCACGCGATCCTCCACGCGAGCCGGTGTTGCCTCCCGCCTCTTGCGCGTCTCAAATCCGTTCGGTACACAGTGGAACCTCCCCGCATCGACGCCGGGGTACCGTGCGAGGAGTTCCCGCCGCGCCGCCTCTGTGACCAGCACCACTGCCGTTGCATCGCGTACCGCTTCAGACTCTGCCTTCTGCGCCACCGTGCGCGCCCGCTCATTCTTGTTGAAGCTCACCAGATCGAGCGTGGTCGTCAGCCACTCGTCTCGAAAATCGACTACGATCGGCAGCGCAGGGAACTCCCGCCGCAGCATCGTCGCCAGCCGTACGCTCGAAAACGGCGGCACCGTAATCAGGACCGCATCGATCTGCCTTGCACGAAGGATCTTCCGCGCCCTCCGCAACGCAAACGGCAGCCAGCCCACCTGCGGGTCCGGCAGCAACAGATTGCCCAGCGTCGTCCGGAGGAGCCGCTTCAAAGGGTTGCCGCGCCGTCCCGCTGCAGCCGGTTCCGCGCTGGCAGCGTGCGCTCCCGGTCCGCTCACCAGCTTCTTCACCAGCTTGCGCACCGCAAATGGTAAGTCCGGCGTCCATGATGGATGGACTGTCACAGACTCTGGCACCTGGCGCAGCAGCGAAGGGTCCCGCCCGACCGAAGGCGCATTCCTCGCAGTCAGCACATCGACGCGTATGCCGCTCTCCGGCAGATACCTTGCGAGGCTCAGCGCCCGAAGCACCCCTACCCCGCCCGCCGGGGGAAACGAAAACGTAATCAAGAGCAGATTCAAGTTGCGCCTTTCCCTCCGCGGCGACCCACTTCAGAAACGCCGCCATGATCGTGACACGAAGTTGCTCGCACGCAAGAAAGCACCCTATAAACTGAAGGCCAGGCCGCAACCACGCTTATTATGGGTATCTTCTTCACCCTGCTCTACATCTTCTCGACGTATCTGGCACCGACCACGATCTTCGGCGATCTGGCCAACTACCATGTCGAGCAGTTTATCGTCGCGTTCGCTCTGATCGGTGCACTTTTCGACGCCAAGGGCTCCGGCGTCTGGAAGATGTCCCAAAGCTACGCCGTTCTGGCCATGGTCGCCACCGTTGCGCTTTCCCTGGTCTTCAACGGGGTATGGTTCATCGCGCCGTCCGCCGTCAACGAGTTCCTGTCTGATTGCATCGTCTTCTTCCTCATTCTCTGGAGTTTTCGTACGCGCTTTCATCTGCGACTTTTGGTAGGCGTTCTGGTCGTTGTCGCTCTGTTCACCGTCTATCAGGGCATCTCCGCGGTCTCGCGTGGAGACACCACCAGCCCCTGGGTTTACATGATGGGCTACGGGGAGGGTCCCAAGTTTTCGCGCATCCGGGGAATGGGCTTCATCAACGACCCAAACGATCTTTGCCAGTTCCTTGTTGCGCTGATTCCCTGCGTCTTCGTCTTCTGGCGGCGCAGCAATCTCCTGGCTAACTTCTTTCTCGTCCTGCTGCCCGTTTCTTTTTTGCTTTACGGGATGTATCTGACTCACTCGCGCGGCGGCTTGGTAGGTCTACTCGTCGCCCTGATGGTGCTCGGCAGGCGCAAGTTCGGTATCCTGCCCGCGGTCCTCACGGGCGGCGGGATGTACGTCGCCCTGTCCGCGATCGGCTGGACGGGCGGTCGCGATATCTCTGCCGACAGCGGCTCGGACCGCACCGAAGCCTGGGCCACCGGGCTGAAACTCATCCGCTCGCATCCCATCTTCGGGGTCGGCTACAAGCGATTCGAAGAGTACTTCTACATCACGGCCCACAACACGGTGGTCGTCTGCGCCGCCGAGATCGGCATCGTCGGCTTCTTCTTCTGGTGCCTCATGGTCATCCCCACCATGTACGAAGTCATCGTTGCGGCCCGGGTGCCCCCTGCGAAGACGGACGGCGAGAAATCGCTCACTCAGCCAAATGCAGCGGCACTCCAGCCCGCTCTCATGCATTACCCCCCGCTCCGGAGAGCGTTCGCATCCGCGCAGAGCAAGCCTCGAGCTTCCTCTCAATCGATAACGGCTCTTAAAACATCCGGCAGCTCCGCGCGCGGCACCTTTTCACTCCCCGCGAGCAACGCCGGCGGTATCGACGACGATGAGATACGACGGCTCTGCGGGCTGATGATCGTCAGCCTCAGCGGCTTCTTTGCGTGCGGTTGGTTTCTATCCCGCTCCTACACCATGGTGCTCTTCGTCAACATCGCCCTGGCTCTCTGCGTACATCGCCTGGCAGTCGAGCAAGGCATCGCTCCTGCCCGGCTGACCTTCTTGAAATCGGTCCAGTACGCCGCGATCGGCACCACCACTCTGATCGCGATCGTGTACGCGATGCTTCGCCTCACCAATCTCCTCCCGAAGTAGCCTGAACGGCTAGGCCTTGGACACACCCTGCTCGACGGGCGCATCTGCCGGTACCGCCACCGCGATCGCCCAGGCTACCATCGTTCGCAGTGCTCCGGGCAGCCGTCTACTTAAGGGTGCCAGCCGCTCCCGGTCCGACGCATACAGCCCTCGCATCACTCGCACTAGCACCAGATACGACAGCGCCGCCGTCAACACCGCGACGGGAACCCCGAAGGCCGCCGGCATCGCCCGGGCGACCAGGTACGCCAGAAAGGCCATCCCGCCGCTCGCGCCCGCCAGGCGAACTGCCGTACCGGCAGGGAAGCGGAATGTGTAGAACCGCTTTGCCTGATACCAGATCGCCACCATACCGAAGATCTGTGCCAGCCCGTTGCCCCATGCCGCACCCACCGCCGCGTAGCGTGGGATCAGGAGCCAATCCAGCGCAAGGTTGACTACTCCTGTGATGGAGAACCAGATCAACAACTGCTTCTGCCGGTCCGCGGTCCGCATCAGGACCTCGGGAATCTCCTGAAAGGCTCGCGGGATCGAGAGGATGGCGGCGACGATCAACACCGGTACGGCGCCCGCATACTTCACACCATAGGCTAGCCCGATCGCTTCCCGCGTAATCGCCGCCGCCCCCAGGTGCACCGGCAGCGCAACCAGCAACAGATAGCGGCAGGAGTTCTGAACGATCCGGTCTACGCGCTCCCGGTCACGTCCCGCCTCCACCATCAACGTGATGCCTGTGGCCGCTCCAAACGTGCGCGGAAACACGAGCAGGTTATTCGCCAGGCCAAAGCTGACCGAGTAGAACGCAATCTGTTCCAGGCCGCAGAAGGCCCGCAGAAACAGCATCTCGGACCGGTCCCAGACCACCGACATCAAAATCTGAAGACCCATTGACTCCAGGCAAAACCGACGAATGCGGTCTCGAACGTGTTGGTCGAGCGCAGATAGCGGCATCGTTCGCAGCCGGGCGTGCAAGGGTATCGTCCGTATGATGACCTCGACGCTGCGCCCAATCAGCAAAGCTGAAGCGATGCCCGGCAGATCCCAGTGGAAGTACAGCGTCAGCAGGATGACCACGAGGTAGCTGAAGAGATAGCAGAAGGCGCTCAAGGTGTTCTTCGAAACGTCTTCGAAGGCCTGATTGGCGTTGGCGGGTACCCACGACATAACCCCTGGAATGATGGCGGCGATCAGCAGGATCGACATTGTCCGGAACGCCGGATCGCCAAAGAGCAGAACAGCGGCCAGTCCCAGCAGGGTAATCGCAACAGCGCCCAGCAATTGGTATCGATACGCCAGGTTGTAAACCGCCCTTGCCGTCCCTGGCTGGTCGAGCGCTAAAAACTCCGACATATATTTCCGTGTCGCATTGGCCAGCCCCGTTCCGCTCGTCCGCGTGACGATCATGACGAAGAAGTTGATGTAGCTGTAGTAGCCAAGCTTCTGCGGACCCAGGTACCGCGCCACAGCGACCGAGGTGCCGAGAAACACCACCGTCTCGAGCAGCGTCTCCAACCCGTACCAGAATGAGTTGTGCAGAATTCTGCTGGAGATCGATTTCGCGGGCGAGGCCATATCAAGGAGCATAGCGGTCATGCCGCTCGGCGTGCGAATCCCGCTACCAACCGCCCAGAAGGTGGACCCACTTGGGAACGCCCAACACGTCTGCAGTTCATGGTTCTACAAACGCCTGCTCTACCGATGCCGTGCGGCCGTTCGCGCTTGCTGCTTCTTCAGCGGGCATGGCATGTCCGCCTTCAGAACGCCGGTATGTCCAGCAGCAATCCTGATCAAAAGCTGAGCCACACCGCGTGCTATGCTCGCTCCTGTGTCGGGAAAGGCAGCGATGCAGACGTGCCAGCCACACTAACTAAAAGTTCAGCAAGGGGATGGACGTCGATGGGTGAAGGGAGCCACGAGGGTGGTAGCAGACTGCTCGACCCGCAGAAAGCTATGCGCGAACCGCTGGTCTCGATCATCGTCGTAGTCTTTCGCGACCGGGCAGAACTCACCGCATTGATTGAGAATCTCATGCCGTTTCGTGGTGACGATCTCGAAACGATCTTGATCGATGGTGGATCGAACGATGGATCGCTGGAGGTACTGCAACAAAGAAGCGGTGAAATCGACTATTGGAAGAGCGAACGTGACACCGGCATCTACGACGCGATGAACAAAGGGTTGAAGGCGGCTCGCGGGCGATGGATCTTGCATATCAACGCGGGAGACAGGCTGCTCACGGTTCCGTATTCCGAGTTGCGGTCGCTGCCAGACTCCACTGCTATCTTCTGCTGCCGCGTGCAGTGTAGCGATCTGCTGTTTATACCCCGAACGAATTGGACGTCGCGCTTTCAAAATACCTGGCAACATCAAGGCACCTTCTATCGTCGAGCTGCTCATGAGGGATACGACACAAGCTACCGCATCCTGGGCGACTGCGCCGCAAACCATCGCATGATCAAACAAGGCAAGCGTTCCGCTATGTCGCGGGAGGTAGTAGCTCTGCACGGGCCTGGGGGCATATCCGACAGCCAGCAGATACAAAGTGAGCTTGTACGGAGTACTCGGGAGAATTTCGGGTACGCCCATCATCTGGCGAATCTTCTACTCTTCCGTCCAGCCAAAAAGCTCTACTACTGGTACGACAGAATGAGACGAAACAGACGGCTTGCTACGCCGTAACCGTTTGGTAGAGGTCCATATAGCGTTGCGCCATGACTTCGGACCGGAATCGTTGCGCGTAAAGCAATCCTCGTGTCCGCAACTCTCCTTGCAGTCGCGTGTCCTCAACAAGCCTGATGATCTGGGCGCTCAGAGCTTGGGGATTGTTCTCTGGCACGAGCAGTCCGCACGCGCCGCCATCCACCGTGAACCGTACCGGCGGAATGTCGGATGCGATCACCGGACATCCGCTCGCCAGTGCTTCCACCACACTCATTGGGTGCCCCTCATGCTTCGTGCAGAGGACGAAAACGGTAAACCGACGGAGAAGGTCCGGCACATCGCCACGTCCGCCTAAGAAGCGATGGTTTGTCAACTGTAGTTCGCGTGCCATGGCTTCGTAGTGTGCACGCTGCGGGCCCTCGCCGATGCTGACAAATTGGATCGCAGGCCGTTCTTTGCCAACCAGCTTTACTGCTTGTAGATAGGTTGCATAGTCCTTTGGTGGCGAGAGACGCGCCACCATACCGACCACTGGCACCTCCGCCGGAATGCCGTCGACCTCCACTCTCCGGGCGTTTTCGATCCTCGCGAAATCAATCCCATTCGGGATAACCACAATCTTCCGCTTCGGCACTCCCACCCATTTCGCCAGGTACGGCTCGATCTCCGGCGTCAACGAGACAACTTTCGGAGTAAAGAAACACGCCACGCGGTGCTCGGGCGCCCATCGGCGTGGCTGGTTGGAATGGTTGGTGTGGACACACGGTGTTCCCCGCAGAGAACCGGCCACCGCGGTCGCCAGCCACACGCCCCAGTGGCTGTGCAGCACATCGTACCTGGCCGTCCCCAGGTACCGGTACAGCGAACGTATCTTCGCAAGGCGCCGGTTCGCACTGCGGAGATGCACAACCGGAATCCCATATGCGGCCGCCTTTCCATCGAGCGGGCCCTCGCCGAATAAACAGCAGATCGTGACGTCATGGCCCAGCCGCTTTTGTTCCCGCGCCAGGGTCAGAAGGACGGTCTCGGAGCCGCCCATATCGAGAAAGTGATGTACGTGCAGAATCCGCATGGAGAGAAGATCTTCCCGTCTCCAGCATACTGCGGCTCTCGCCTCACCGTGCAGGTTCCACGCTCCCGAGCGGACACAAACGGGAATACACGTCCCCCGCCTCGAGCAGGGTCTCCGGCGCCACTTCCAGCACCAGGAGCCTATGCTATGCTCACCCCCATGCGCGAGGTTACCCTGTTCACCGGCGGTTCCGTCGGCTCCGATCCCCGCTCACCCCGCACATGGTCCGGCTCGTTTCTGGCGTTATCCCAGGCCCTTGAACGCGCCGATCTTCTCCAGGCTGCGGTCGGCGCCCGCGTCCCAAAAGTGGTGCACTACGGCTTGATGCTCAAGAACTTCACCCGCGATCGCACCGTCTGGCGCAAGCACTTCTACTTCGATCCGGCCTTCCGCAACGCCCTCACCCGTGCCGCTCGCGCCATCCCGGTCGCCGGCGAAACGCTGCTGCAGGTCGGGCACCTGTTCTCTCTTCCGGAGGCCTTCCCGGGCAAACGCTGCATCTCGTACCACGATGGCAACCTGCCCGCACTGCTTGCCAGCGGCTTTGGTCTCGCGGGCGTCTCCCGCAAACGCATCGACCAGGCTCTCCGCTACGAAGAAGACGCTGCGAGGCAGATGTCCGTGATCTTTACCTTCAGCGAGTATCTCCGCCAATCCTTCATCTGCGACTACCGCGTCGATCCCGAGAAGGTCGTCAACGTCGGCGGTGCCATCAATCTCGACGAAATCCCTTCCGCGGCTCCTGAAAAGACCTACGCCGCCAAGCGTCTCCTCTTCGTGGGTGTCGAGTTCGACCGCAAGGGCGGCCCCCAGCTTCTTGAGGCCTTTCGCATCGTCCGCCAGAAGCACCTCACCGCCGAGCTTCACATCGTCGGTCCTCGCTCTCTTGCTCACCTCCCTGAGGGCGTGGTCTTCCACGGCAACCTTTCAAAAGCCGATCCCGCGCAGAAGGCCCGGCTCCAACAGCTCTTCACGCAGAGCACCCTCTTCGTCATGCCCTCGCTCTATGAGCCTTACGGCATCGCTCCTCTGGAAGCCATGCTCTACCAGCTGCCTTGCGTTCTCACCAACGCCTGGGCCCTGTGCGAACACGTCACGCCGGGCGTCAACGGCGATCTGGTGGAAAAAGGCTCCGTAGACGATCTCGCCGCCAAACTCATCACGCTCCTGGCCGACCCTGCCCTCCTCGCAGCCATGGGCCATCGCGCCCGCGATCGCGTCCTCTCCCACTACAGGTGGGACGCCGTCATCGCCCGCATGGCTCCGCATCTGCGCACGTCCTGAGTGCCAGCCTTCCCGGTTTCCGTTCTACCGCCGTCTTCGCATAAGCTGTTGCGGCAGCTGTGATCCCGTCGCCCGCAGCACGCCAAGGCAAAGTCCCGCCCAGACCGCTGTTCCCGCGCCGATCACCAGGAGATCACCCGCGTGCCCTCGTCCCATATGGATCGTACGCACACACGTCCAGGCTCCCGCCCATCCAGCGCCGGCCGCCAGCAGTGCACGCGCGATCTCGCCTCGTTCAAGCCCTGCCAGCGGTACCAGGCCGCGCCGATCGAGTAGCACCGCCAGCGTCACCGTCAGCAGTCCCATGCCGGCGTCCGATGCAATCGTCAGCCCCAGCAGCCCCATGCGGTGGAAGAGCACACCATAGACTGGCAGCGAAACCAGCGTTACCACCCAGCCCGCAATCGCCGGCACCCGTGTGTTGCCTGCCGCATAGAACGCCCGCGCATAAAACCCCTGCGCCGCCCACAACGCAATCGACAGCGCAAAAACTGCAAAGTACGTTGCGGTGGAGGAAGCATCTTCCCGGCTGAACGACCCGCCTCGGTAGAGGTCCACCAGAGGTGACGCCAGCGCGATCATCCATCCCGCGGCCATCGCCGACACCGCGATCACTCGCGACGCCGACCGGTTCACCGCCGCGCCAAACTCCTCGAGCTTGCCCTGGCTGAAGAGCGCCGCAAAGAAGGGCAGCGAGGCCGCTCCAGCCGCTGCCCCCAACATCCCGAGCGGTGCGGTAAACAGCGTCTTCGCCACGTTCAGCCGGGAGATGCCGCCTGCGTCTCCTGAAGCGAAATACGCCAGAATCCACTTGTCCGCCATCGTCAGCGACACTCCCAGCATCAGCGGCAGCGACAGTTGCAGCCACTCCCGGAACGCTGGATCGTTCAGCTTCAGAATGGGCCTGTACTGTAGCCCGCCGCGCCATGCTCCCAATGCGTTGATCGCCAGTGACCCCACAAAAGCCCCGGCCAGAACGCCATACGCCAGCGAATACGGCCCGTACCGGCGATGCAGCAGAAACGCGCCGCCGAGGATGCCAACGTTATAGAGCAGGGGCGTTATCGCCTGATAGAGAAAGATCTTCCGTACCAGCAATCGTGACCCCAGCACTCCGCCAGCAAAGAAGAACAGCTGCGCCGGCAGCAGAAGCCGCGTCAGGGACGTGCACAGCGCCGCCCGCCCAGCGTCGAACTTCGGGAACGCCACATGTGTGTACAGCGGCGCAAACACCTCGCCGAGCAGGATGCCCAGCCCCAGCACCAGCAGCATTGCGTTCAACACGATCGAGAGCGCACGATCCGCTCCGGCCTCATCGCCCGCCGTCCGGTAGCGGTTCAGCATCGTCACCAGCGAGGTCGAAACCACTCCGCCGATCAGAAAGTAGTTGATCATATCCGGCAGCTGAAACGCTGCGTAATAGGCGTCTGTGGTCGCGCCCGCCCCGAACACGCGCGCAACATACAGCGACCGCACCAGCCCCAGCACACCCGAAAGCAGCGTGGACCCCGTCAACAGCAACGTCGCCGAGAACAGACTCTGCGCTCCACCAAGCCCGCTCTTTGCCGGGATGCTCGTTGGCCCCGCGCTCAAATCTGGAGTTCCCTCATACCCCAATCCTACCTGTCTGCAGCATGGCGGGTCCGGCCGTGATGCACTGCGTAGCCCAAGCCGCTACGCCAGGTTCTCTCCGTCTCCAGGAGGCATCTGCGCCACATGCGGCAGCCGCACACCATGGAGATCGGGCATAGCGATCGGCTTGGTTACCGGCGTTTCAGGTACGGCGGTATGCCCCTCGTTTACGAAATGTGGCTTGAGGCCGGCCCCGCCTGTATGCGATGAACCCCAGGGGCTTCCGTCCCATGGGGTTTCCTCCTGGGGCGCGCGCACCTGCCGCACCGTCGAGGGGACCGCTCTGCGCGCCGTGTCCAACCCTACGCGTTGCCGCTTGCTGCACGAAAGGCATCGCACCGGGTACTGCAGCGCCAGAAGGCTGCCGACGTCCTTCAACTGCAAACGTGACCGCCGGAACGTCCGCCCCTTGCAAAAAGCACAGGATCGGCCCATGTCTGCTACGTCGATCCTGCTCGCCGCCGTTCCATCCTGTGTCGTCATCGAGTCTCCTCCGTGTGGTACTCGAACAGTTCCTGCGACGTGGCAGCAGGCGTCATCCGTCTACGTGACGCCTTGATCGGATGCACCTTCCTCGTTCCAGACTGTGGTGATCCTTCGAGCATCTCGAGTAGTTCCGTCAGCCCTTCCCGCAAGCGCAATAGCTCGCTTCGTTCCGCCCGGTGGCCGCTCTGCTGCTCCGCCCGTTGCTCTCCGTCATGCCCGACCATTCCGAGGGCCAACTGCGGCTCACGCCTTTGTTGCTCTGCCAGCAACGCCCGGCGTGCGCCCGGGATGGTGAACCCACCTTCGTACAGCAGATCCTTGATTCGCAACGCGAGCCGCACATCGCGCTGCCGGTAGAGCCGTTGCCCTGTGCCGCCTTTTGTCGGCTTCAGCTGCGGAAACTCGCTCTCCCAGAAGCGCAGGACATACGCCGGAAGCCCGCAAAGCTCTGCCACTTCGCCGATGCGGAAGTACAGCTTATCGGGAACCGCAGTCTCTCGCGCCATTCCATCGATCGCCGTTCGTCGCCGTCGAACTTCCAGTTGCGCCATTCCGCCTCCACCTCGGCGAAGGCGACCGGCCGTCTCCGCCGCAACGTGAGCCTGCCCCCAGTATAAGCTGCCCTTGAACAGGTCCTTGCGGGCCCTGTCACGGACCCCCAACGACAGTAACGCCGGTATACCACGTTGCGTCTTCCCACAGCGAACCCTTGTTTTCCCGCTTTCACGTCGGCAGACAGGCCCACAACTGCTCTGTTTGAGTACCTTAGAAATAAGTCCAATATCAGAGAACTTCCCTGTGCTACATCCTTTGCTTTGTTGATCTTGCGACCCTTTGCCAAGATGGACAAGGCATTCCAGTGCCGGATGATGGACGATTCCGGAACTCCGCTCCCTTCCGATGCGTATCCTCGGAGCAGTTGCCATCCGAGGGGGAACCAGCATCATGCGAAGGAACACCAGCGTCCCAGCCGCCGTAATCATCGTTGCGACATTGCTCACCGGCTGCACCGTCTCCAAAGGTGCTCACGGCGATGGCGACAACGTGAAGATCGCAACACCGTTTGGGGGCCTGCAGGTCAAAACCAATAGCGCCGACGTGCTGGCTACCATCGGCTTGCCGGCTTACCCCGGCGCAGCGATGGTCAGAAAGAACAAGGACGAGGGCAAGGAAGGTGAGGGCTCTGCGGACGTCAACCTCAGCTTCGGCAGCTTCCAGCTCAAAGTCAAAGCTGCCTCTTTTCGCACCAGCGACAGCCCTGACAAAGTCCTCGCCTTTTACAAAAAGGGCCTCGGACGGTACGGCGATGTCATCCAGTGCGACGGCAAACACGCTGTAGGCGCACCTATCCGCACGACGGAGGGTCTGACCTGCGACGACAGCAGCAATGCTTCCGGTCGCGGCGTGCACATCTCCGGCAACGACCTCCAGATAAATGGAAGCGGCAGTGATGATCGCACCAGGTTTCAACTCAAGGCTGGCTCGAAGAAGCACCAGCACGTCGTCGACATTGACCCCGAAGGTGCGGGCACCAAGTTCGGTCTGGTCGCCCTCGACCTGCCCACCGACTTCCACTTTGGAGAGGGCAAGGACACCGAAGACAAGGAAGACAAACAATGAGTGTGCGAAAGGCTCAGCACAGCCATGCCGTAAGCTGAGAGGATGACGCAAGTGTGCCATCGCTGCGGCGGAGATCTCTCCTCGGGTGCCGAGGCCCCGGTGTTCTGTCCCCACTGTGCCGCCCCGCAACTTCTCCTTTCCGAGGCTTGCCTTGCCGACGCGACCGCCGCGATAGACACGACGGGAGCTACGCCACCGCCACAACCGCGTCAGGTCGAGTGGCAAACGGCCATCCGCTGCGCTCTGCTTGTCGCCGCAGTGGCCGCTCTCCTCAGCCTGCTTGCGCTCCGCCTTCCGTTCGCATCCTTTCTTTCCACCGTCTGGGTGCTCACTGCGCCGCTGACTACACTCGGCCTCTACCAGCGCCGCCGTCCGCTGGCCTGGATGGACGCAGGGATCGGGGCGCGGATCGGCTTCACCACGAGTCTGGGCGTGATCGCCATGCTGGCCATTGCATTTGCCGCCGCCGGACTGATTGCTCGCTTCGGTCTGCACTCGCTCGCTGAATTTGATAGCGCTACCGCACATCTCATCGCCCAGGCCAGGGAGACTGCGGCCAACTCGCCGAACCCCGCTCCGCCAGAGGTTCTGAAGCTTTATGACAAACGGGAGTTCCAAGCCGGCTTGATGATCGCGTCGCTGGCTCTTTGTGCCGTTTTTCTGTTGATTGCTGGCACCTGTGGCGGCGCGCTCGGTGGTCTCCTCCGCACCCGCCGTCCTGCCCGAGCGTGATTCGATCGCGAATCAGGGCTCTCACCTCCGACACGTGAGTTCCCGTGTATCGATGCTGCTAGAATCTCCGAAAGCCCATGCCAGACCAGACCGACTTAGCCATGCCGAAGCTACGCACCAAAGGTCGCCTTATGTCGGCCTCCGAGATTGAGCGCACCCTCGTCCGGCTCGCCCATGAGGTCGTCGAGCGCAACGAGGGCGGCCGGAACCTTGGCCTGGTCGGCATCAAGCGCCGCGGCGTCCCGCTTGCCCAGCGCCTCGCCGCCACGATCGCCACCATCGAGAAGCACCCCGTCGACACCGGCACGCTTGACATCTCCTTCTACCGCGACGACCTTTCGACCGCCGGCCCGCGCCCTATCGTCACCCCCGGCGAGCTCGGCTTCGACATCGCCGGACGCGACATCATCCTCTGCGACGACGTGCTCTACACCGGTCGCACCATCCGCGCCGCGCTCGACGCCCTCTTCGCCCATGGCCGCCCAAAGAGCGTCCAGCTGCTGGTGCTGATCGACCGCGGCCACCGCGAGCTGCCCATCATGGCCACCTTCACCGGCCGCACCATCCCCACCTCCAGCCGCGAGATCATCGAGGTCAAGCTCCACGAGATCGACTCCGACGAGCAGGTGCTTCTGGTCGAACTGGCCGACTGAGGGCATGGCCGCGTACACGATCCATCCCGGCTCCCTCCTTACCGTCGACGCTCTCCCCATCTCCGAAGTCGCCGCGATCCTCGCCCTCACCGCCCATCTCTCCGCGATGAGCAACGGCGAGCGCGCCACCATCCTGCAATTCCGCCGTGTGGCCCTCCTCTTCTACGAGTCGAGCACCCGGACCCGCACCTCGTTCGAGCTCGCCGCCAAGTCGCTCGGCGCAACCACCACGCTCGTCTCCGACAAATCCTCCTCGATCGAGAAGGGCGAGTCGCTCAAGGACACCGGCCTCACTCTCCGCGCCCTTGGAGCCGAGTGCATCATCCTCCGTCACCCGTCCTCCGGCGCGCCGCACCTGCTCGCCCAAGTCACTGGCCTGCCCGTCCTCAACGCCGGCGACGGGATGCACCAGCACCCCTCGCAGGCCTTGCTCGACCTCCGCACGATCCTGACGCGCCTCCATCTGGACCCCACCACCGCGCACGAGCGCTCACTAGCAGGCGTCACGGTCGTCATCACCGGCGACATCCGGCATTCCCGCGTAGCTCGCTCGAACGCCATGCTCCTCCCCCGGCTCGGTGCGCGCGTGATCCTCTGCGGCCCTGAACCGCTGCTGCCCACCGAAGCCCTCAGCCTCCACCCGGCCATCGAAATCAGTCGTAACTTCGATGCCGCGCTCGCGCAAGCCACGGTCATGATGATGCTCCGCATCCAGCGCGAACGCCTCCACAACCTCGACCTCGACCTGGCCGACTACATCGCCCGCTATCAACTCACCTCCGAGCGTCTGCATAGCCTCGCTCCGAACGCCCTCGTTCTCCATCCCGGTCCCATGATCCGCGGCCTGGAGATTCAGGGAGAGGTCGCCGACAGCCCCAACTCCGCCATCGAAGAGCAGGTCACCCACGGCCTCGCCATCCGCTCCGCCCTGCTTGTCCGTGCACTGGGAGCGACCGTATGACATATCAAGTCTGGATGCCCCACCTTCGCGACGGTCTCACCGTCGCTAAGGTGGGATCTGCAACACGCGCGGTCTATTTATGACCGACCTCCTCATCCGCAACGCTCATGTTGTCGACTCTTCAATGAGTCTTGACGCTCCGCGCGACCTCTTCCTTCAAAATGGCCGCGTCGCCGCCGTGGAACCTCCTGATGTCCTCCCAGCAGGCCCGGAAGAGCTGGACGCCACCGGCCTCACGGTCGCGCCCGGCTTGATCGACGTCCACGTCCACCTTCGCGAACCCGGCCAGACCCACAAGGAGACGATCGCCACCGGCACCCGCGCCGCCGCCGCCGGAGGCTTCACCACGGTCGTCGCCATGCCCAACACCGTGCCGGTCAACGACACGGTCGAAAAGCTCGAATGGATGCTGAGCGCGGACCGCAATCCGGTCATCCACCTCCTCGCCATGCCCGCTGCCACACTGGGCTCACTTGGCGAGACCCTCTCGGACTACGAAGCTCTCGCCCGCGCGGGAGCTGTCGGGTTTACGGACGACGGCAAGCCCATCCTCGATGATCGCGTCATGCGCACGGCTTTAGTCGCGGCGGCGCGGGTCGGCCTACCCATCTCGCAGCACGCCGAAGATACGCGCCTCTCCCCGTCGTCGGGCGTCCATCACGGCCCGGTCGCCTTCCGCCTCGGTCTGCGCGGGATGACAGTCGAAGCCGAGTCGTCCATTGTGGAGCGCGACATCGCTCTGCTGCGCGACATCGAGCGCGTCGAGAAGCTCCGTCCGCACCTCCACGTCCAGCACATCTCCACAGCCAAGGCGCTCGCCGCCGTTCGGGAGGCCAAAGCCCAGGGCCTGCACGTCACCTGCGAGGCCGCGCCGCACCACTTCACCCTCACCGAGGAAGCTCTTCTCAGCTTCGATACGAACTGCAAGATGAACCCGCCCCTCCGCGCCGAAGCAGACCGTCTGGCCGTGATCGCAGCTCTGCTCGACGGCACCGTCGACTGCATCGCGACCGACCACGCCCCGCACGCCGCCCACGAGAAGGAGGTCGAGTTCGAGCGCGCACCCAACGGGATTACGGGCCTTGAAACCGCGCTCGGCCTCGCCCTGCGGATTCTCCACCACGATCACGGACTGCCTCTCGCCAAGGTTCTCGCCCTAATGAGCACGAACCCCGCCCGCCTGATCGGCTTCACCGGCAGGGGCACTCTCACCGTCGGCAGCTACGCCGATCTCGTCCTCTTCGATCCAGCCGCCGAGTGGACCTACAGCGCGAACGCCAGCCTCTCGAAGTCGAAGAATTCGCCTTTCGGTGGTGCGGCGATGCTCGGCAGAGTCCATGCGACGATCACCCAAGGGCGCATCGTTCATCGGCGATCCAGTCGCTGAGAGCGGTTGCAAGCCGTGAACGGGTAATGGTTCAATGACCTGCATGAGCGCCCTCCCATGGCTACCCCGCATCACGCCCTTCCTCTGGTTCGGCAGCAACGCCGAAGAGGCGGTCGACTTCTACCTTGCCATCTTTCCGAACTCGCGCAAGCTCAAGGTGCTTCGCTCTCCGGTGCGGACCAGCGTCGCGGAAGGCAAGGTCCTCGTGATCGACTTCGAACTCGACGGCCAGCGGTTCACCGCCATGAACGGCGGCCCCGACTTCACCTTCAACAAGGCCATCTCCTTCAGCATCGTCTGCGTAGATCAGCGGGAGATTGACCATTACTGGGAGAAGCGGACCGACGGCGGGAAAGCCGTCCAATGCGGCTGGCTCGAAGACCGCTTCGGCCTCTCATGGCAGGTCGTTCCAGCGAATATCGATGAACTCATCAAGAGCCCCCAAGGGATGCAAGCCATGATGAAGATGGTGAAGTTCGACATCGCCGAGCTGGAGCGCGCGGCTGCCGAGGAGGCCAGCGTTTGAGTAGAGCCAGGGACATTCGTAGTGACATAGACAAGCCGTCTCTCACGACAGCTCTTCCAATGTTTCGGGCTCAAACGTAAACATCACATCAAAATTGACACACTTCTTGTAACTATTGTCAAAACAAGCAGTCGATAGTACAGAACCACCGGCCTGTTCACTCCTGCAAATCGCAGAGGTGGCATCGACAACGCTCCAGAACCGATCTGTGGAGGAAGATTTTGAGCTCATTTCTGAAACGTACAGGCACGCTAGCCGTTCTCGCCGCCGCAAGTCTGGCGGCACACGCTCAGCGCTACACCTACCAGTACTTCGCGCCCAACACCCCCGACGCCTTCGCCACCACCGGAACGGACCTTTCGCCTGCCGGAAAGCTGGTCGGCTGGTACACCAACTATGGCAATGGCGTTTGGGGCTTCTCGGAGAAGGGCGGTGTCTACACCACCATCAGCCTGCCTGCGGCCGGTTCGCCCTACACGGTGATCAACGCGATCAACGACGGGGACAAGATCCTGGGATACGGCGCTTCGAACGGCTTCCTGCTGGATGCGCTGGGCAACTTCACGACGATCAAGGTGCCCGCCTCATGGAACGCAACCAGCTTCTCGAACCCAGTCAGCCTTAACTCCGCGGGCACAATCGTAGGAAACGTGAGCACCAAAACGGTCGCTCGTGAAGGCTTTGTGCTGACGAACGGCGTGTACCAGGCCTACTCGGTGCCTGGAAGCTATAGCACAACACTGAACGACATCAACGATGACGGAGTCCTGGTCGGCACTTATACCGTCAGCAAGGGCGCAACGCCGATCGGCTTCACGCTTGCCAACGGCACGTTGACAAAGATCGCATTTCCGGGCGCCAGCAGCACCGTGCCCACGTCGATCAATGCGGCGGGTCAGATCGTCGGATACATCTCGAAGGCAAACGCGCTTTCTGCGTTCTTCTTCGATGGAAAGAACTACACGCAGTTGAACCCTCCCGGCCAGTACGGCTGCACCCCCTATCACATCAAGAATGATGGAAAGATCGTCGGGGCCTGCACAAGCTCTTCCAACTTTGTCACCCAAGCGTTTATCGCTACCCCTGCCAAGTAGGCACTTTGTTCGTCTGCCTTCTCCGAACGCGGCTGTCGCCCCTTCTGGCGCCAGCCGCGTTTTGCATGGCGGCATAGCCGAACACGCGGCCAGTGCCTAGGGCAGGATGTCCATCCGTCGCGCCACGCCTGTAATCCTCTCGAGAGCCTGGTCGATCTCCGCGCGGGTGTGTTCGCTGGTCATGATGGTGCGGACGCGGGCTTTACCCTCGGGAACGGTGGGAAAGGCGATGCCGGTGGCCATCACACCGGCCTCGAAGAGCGCGCGGGAGAACTCCATCGTGCGCCGGCCGTCGCCGATGAGGATGGGGGTAATGGGCGTTTCACTTTTGGGCGTGGTCACGCCGCCGACATCGAAGCCGGCGCTGGCGAGCTGCTCCTTGAAGTACCAGGTGTTGGCCCAGAGCCGTTCGATGCGTTCAGGCTCGTCCTGGAGAATGTCGAAGGCGGCGATGCAGCTTGCGGCGACACTCGGCGGATGCGAAGTGGAAAAAAGGAACGGGCGCGCCCGGTGGTAGAGATAGTCGATCAGGTCGCGTGAGCCGCAGACGTAGCCGCCAAGCGAGGCAATGGACTTCGACAGCGTGCCGACCTGGATGTCGACCTTGCCATGCGCCCCGCAGTGGTCGACCGAGCCACGCCCGTTGCGCCCCAGGACCCCACTGGCGTGGGCGTCGTCGACCATCATAATTGCACCGTACTTCTCAGCCAAATCGGCAAGCTCGGCAACAGGTCCTATGTCGCCGTCCATCGAAAAGACGCCGTCGGTGATGATGAGCTTCTTGCCGGGCTCGTGTTCGATCTCGCGCAGCAGCTCTTCGCAGTGGACGACGTCCTTGTGCCGGAAGACCTTGATCTTCGCCTTCGAGAGGCGCGCACCGTCGATGATGGAAGCGTGGTTCAGCTCGTCCGACAGGATGAAGTCATCCTTGCCGAGGATGGACGAGACGGTGCCCGCGTTGGCGGTGAAGCCGGATTGGAAGACGACGCAGGCCTCGACGTTCTTGAAGGCGGCGATCTTCTCTTCGAGTTCCATGTGGATGCGCATAGTGCCGGCGATCGTCCGCACCGCGCCGGAGCCGACGCCATACTTCACGGTTGCGGCGATGGCGGCCTCGCGCAGCTTAGGGTGGTTGCAGAGGCCGAGATAGTTGTTTGAGGCGAGATTGATGACGCGGCGGCCATCATAGGTGCAGACCGGGGCCTGCTCGTCTTCGAGGATGCGGAGCTTGAAAAAGGTGCCGCGCGCCTTGAGGTCGTCGAGTTGGGCGGTGAGGTGGGCGAGTTGCGGGCGGTCGGTCGCGGTGGCCATACGGCTATGGTAACGCCCCTGCATTGTCGTGACGCTGCAAACGCGGATCTCTTCGGGAATGACAAACAGAAGAGCAAAACCTCTAACCAGCCAGGTGCGCTTCGACGAGGGTGTGGGCCTCGGTACAGATCCCTTCGTCGTCGTCGTCGCCGAAGCCGAGAAGCCAATGCATCTCCGGCTCGCGGCGGAACCAGGTGAGCTGGCGTTTGGCGTAGTTCCGGTGGCCTTGCTGGGCGCTTGCGATGGCTTCGTCGCGGGTGAGCTTTCTTTCGTGCACCGCGACGGCTTGGGCATAGCCGAGGGAGCCTAAGGGGCGGCAGTCTCTGCCATAGCGGACGATGAGTTCCCGCGTTTCTTCCATGAGTCCATGGTCGAACATGGTGGCGGCGCGGGCGTCGATCCGGGCGTACAGTGCGGCGCGGGGAGGATTGAGGCCAAGGCGCAGGATGCGGTACCCGGTAAGCGCGTCTCGGCCCTGTTGCCACTGTTCAGTCAAGGGCTGGCGGGCGGCGAGGGTGGCTTCAAGCGCGCGGATGAGCTTGGGGGCGTCGTTCGGATGGATGGCATGCGCGGCGGCTTGGTCCATGCGGGTGAGGAGGCGGTGCAGGTAGGGCGAGCCTTGTTTGCTGGCGGTGCCGCGCAGGCGGTCGCGGAGGTCGTCGCGGCGGGGCGGCGCGGGAAAGAGGCCGTCGAGGAGGGCGCGGAGATACAGGCCGGTGCCGCCGGTAACGATGGGCAGACGTCCGCGCGCGGTGACGGCGGCGAGGGCTTCGCGGGCGAGGCGGCTGTAGTCGCCGGCGGTGCAGGGTTGATCGGGGTTGAGGACATCGAGCAGGTGGTGGGGGATGCGGGTGCGCTCTTCGAAGGATGGTTTGGCGGAGCCGATGTCCATGCCGCAGTAGACGGAGACGGAGTCGCAGCTGACGATCTCGCCGTGGAAGTGCTCGGCGAGGCGGAGGGCGAGGGCGGATTTGCCGCTGGCAGTGGGACCCGCAAGGACGATCAGGGGGTGTTCCGTCACCAAAGCCGCCACCAGCCCTGGGTGAAGACGCGGTGGATTCCGGCGCGAAAGATGCTGAGAACGAGGATGACGAGCGCGATCAGGAGAAGGCCGCGCGCCTGGCGGCGTCGCTCGTGGGTTTCGGCGGCGACGCGCCGGGCTTCCGGCATGTCTTGAGAATTCAGCAATTTGGCCCTGTGGCGAAGCTGGCCGCGCCGCCGCCCACTTGAGACACCGTGAGACTGTGCCGAAGAGGGGGCACCCGGTTCACTGGGCTACTCCTGCTTCTGATTGACGAGGTAGTGAACGCGGAGGGTAAGATTTGGGCCATGGAACTCGGCCGGCAGAGCAGGGAACTGACCGACGCCAGTGATGGAGCCCCAGGCTGCTCGATTGAGAGCGTCGTCATGGGTGGAGCCTTCAAGCACCATCCCGCCGATCTTGCCGTCGGGGAGGATGATGAAGCGGATCTGGGTGACGCCCTGTTTATTGAGGGGCGGACGGGCCTCCTCAGGGATCAGGGGAATCCAGGTGTTATAGATTTGACGCATGATGCGCTTGAGGTAGGGGTCGAAGTTGACGCCCATGGTGTCGGACAGGATGTCGACGCCGGTGCCTGCGCCTATGCGCGAGGGAGCGATCGCATCGCCACGGTCGCTTCCGCCGCCGCGATTTCGGGCCGCGCCCTCAACCGCGTCGCGAATGGTATCTCCAGCAGATTTACCTGGGCTGCCGAAGCTCGGCGTCGGCCTGGGCGCGTCGGGGATGGCGGCTGGTACAGGTGGTGCGGGTCTTTGGATCGGCTGCTGTACTTGAGGCAGAGGCGTTGGTGGAGCCTGCTGGATTGGGGGAAGCGTGGCCGAGGGCTGAGGCTGCGGGGTCGCGGGCAAGGGCTTGGCGGGGGGGGCGGCCTTCCGCATGGCTTCCATCGTCTTGGCGTCGATTTGAGGCTTGACGGCGGGTGATGGCTTGGCCTTGGGCGCGTGCTGGAGTGCCTTGGCGATGTCGGAGGGCATGGCAAGGTTGGTCAACTCGCGTTGCTTAAGCACCTCGGACGGGTTGACCAGCCGCGGCTGATGGAAGAGCACGCGCGGACCATAGAACAGGAACCATCCGATAACAATGTAGACGAACAGCGAGATGTAGATGGACTCGCGAAAACGGGCTTGGGCGCGCTCATCGTCGAGGGTATCGAGAAGGTGGATGAGCTCATGCTCCTCAAGCTCACCGAACCGGCCAGTGCGAACCTTAGCTGGAAGTGTGCCCGGCTGGGGCGGTTCGACCGGGTTCGGGGGAGTTTCGAGGGTGGGTGCGGGCATGGTGTGGATGTAGGACGGTTGGCGGTTGCGGAAAGTTCGCTGATGCCAAACGCGCAACTGCTTCCATTTTCTCATTGTTGCCGCCCTGCACTCCACAGATGCCGTAAGGCAGTCATCCTGCCGTAGACTGACGAGGTGACCGCTCGTTTTCACCCTGCCACCAGGACTGTTGTGCTGACCATCAGCGATCGTTGTTTTCAGGGAACGCAAGAGGACCTTTCCGGGCCGGCTGTGGCCCGGCTGCTGATCGAAGCAGGCGTGCAGAACCCAGCAGCGCACACCCTGCCAGACGAACTGTCCGAGATCGCAGAAGCGCTGCAACGGTACGCCCGCGGGGCAGATTTAATCGTGACAACCGGAGGAACCGGGTTGAGTGCCCGTGATGTCACGCCAGAGGCCACGCGCGAGGTTTGCGACCGGATGGTGGAAGGATTGGCAGAGCGGATGCGTGCGGCTGGTCTGGAAGAGACGCCGTTTGCGCCGCTGAGCCGGGCGGTTTGTGGGACGGTATCGAAGAGGGCAGGCGAAGCATCCACGGGGGGCGGCACCCTGATTGTGAACCTGCCCGGCAGTCCGGCGGGTGCGGCGAGTAGTCTCCGCGCCATTTTACCGCTGCTACCTCACGCGCTCGACCTGTTGGCGGGCAACACCGCACACGAGCCGGGTGGTGCTGGTGCTTAGTCTGCTGATCGAGACCGTCGTGAAGCCTCACGGGAAGTTTGGCTGGTTAAAGCGCTGGAACCTGGCGCTGCTCGCTTTATTGAAGCCGCTGGGCTTTTGGGGAATCGGGATCATTGCACTGGTCGACTCGGCGGCGATTCCCATGCCGCTTGATCCCATGGTCGTCGACTATGTGGCGAACGACCACCCGCGGGCGCTGCTGTACTGCTTCATGGCGGCGCTGGGGTCGGCGGTGGGGAGCTTGTTGCCGTTCTATCTCGGCCGCGCCGGCGGTGAACTGTTTCTGCTGAAGCGGATCAACCGGCAGCGGTATGAGAAGCTGCGGGACCGGTTCGAGAAGCAGGAGTTTCTGGCCATCATGCTGCCAGCCATGGCTCCGCCGCCCTTTCCAGTCAAGCTCTTCGAACTGGCGGCTGGCGTCTTCGAGATGCGCCCCCTCGTATACTTCTCGGCCATCTTCCTGGGCAAGCTGGTCCGGTTTGTGGCTGTGTCGTTCCTGATCATCTTCTTTGGACAACGGATTTTAGCGAGCATCAC
Organism: Acidobacteriaceae bacterium; assembly: GCA_965215415.1. Taxonomy (GTDB): domain Bacteria; phylum Acidobacteriota; class Terriglobia; order Terriglobales; family Acidobacteriaceae; genus Edaphobacter. Next base: position 1,071,524 of record CBDCDQ010000009.1, read on the forward strand.
CGGCACAGTGCACCATCATCTTGGGCTGGCGCTCGGCATCGGCGGGATAGTGTTGCTTCTGCTGGCTGTGTACGTAGTGCGGAAGGTGTTCGATCGGCGCCGCGGGATGAAGCTGCCGATCGAGGATGAGCCAACCTAGGAACGAGCCTCATTCGGAGTGCCAGAGTGTGCGGTATTTGGTGAAGGTAAGGGTGCCTAAGCCCAGGCTGATGACCATGATGGCGAGGTATCCGGCGGTCATTCCTGTCGCGCCGTAACGCCTCCCGAGCAGCAGCGTGGACGCTACCGTCAGGCTGGCGGTAATTGCGGAGTTCCACAGGAACTTTTCCTGCTTATGGGCTCGCAGATAAAGGGCCTCTGAAAAGACGGCAATGGTGACGATGGGGGTGCAGAGAAGCAGCGCCAGCGGCAAGGGCGCAAGCAGGCGGTGTGCGAAGGGAAGGTGTGCATGATTCAGCCAGGCGGCTCCTGCCAGGAACAGCAGCGCTCCGGTAAAACAAACGCCTAACGATTGCCGGAGCGCGCGAAAGAAGGTGTGGTCGAGCAGACGATAGTCTTTCCGGGCGATCATTCTGCCAAATGGCGCGGACTTGGTGTTAACCCAGGAGATCGCAACTCCTTGCAGCGCGGTGGCGATGTTGAGCGACATACCCATCTGTCCAGCCGCGATAGGGCCGCGAAAGGCGAACAAAGCTGGAGTGAACACCTGAAAGATGAAGTACCCGCAGAGCCAGCTCACGGCGATCTTCCACTGAAAAGGCCAGACCTCAACGCCCCACTGGATGCGATGCTGACCGGGATCGTGCCGCAGGAGATCAAGGAGGAACCTCCGGCGTTGATAAAGAAAGACCAGCGCAGTGGCTGCAGTGCCAAGAATCATCATCGCCGGAGCGAAGAGGCCGCGGTGGCACGCCAGAGCGCCCCACGCGAGCGCACTGCCGGCAGCGGCCTGCGTGAGGCGAAGACGAGCGACGTTGGCCACAGAACCACAACCTTCGAGGAAAGCGAGGATCGGATCGATCTGAAAAGTGAGGGTAGCGGCGATCGCAACACAGCACCAGGGCAGACGCCACGCGACCGTGCTGCCATGCTGATGGGCAGAGAAAAAGACCAAGCCGGCGACGATGAGGAAGGCGCCCAGAAAGACCGCTGCGACGGTGTACCAGCGAACCGACTTTTGCAAGACGGACGCGAGCCGGGCGTGAGCGATGGGGTCGCCTGCAAGGTCTTGTGTGGGAGAGATCGTCAGCAGGGCGCACTCATGGCTGGCCATCTGTTGAATCACAAAGGAGAAGCCCAGCTCAAAGACGATCTGCAGCGCGACCAGGCTGCCGAAGGTGTAGTAAAAGCCTTGCTCAGCGGGAGAAAGAAAGCGGGCGATTAGAGCAATCGTTACCAGGCCAGCGACGCTCTGCCAGCCACGGGCAAGCACAGTGAAGGCGATCGCCCGGTCGAGGCCAAGGGTGTCTCGTAGCCATCGGCGCGTTTTCTGCTGCGGTTCTTTGCCCGCAGTTCCCGGAACGGAGGAATGGGCGGGCATCACGTTTGATCCGCAAGGAGTTTGACTGCGGCGCGAAGGATGCCTTCGACGCTCACACCTTGCGAGGCGCGTAACTCCTCCTGCGATCCGGCAAGACGGATGGGATCGCGCCCTAGCCGAAGCGCATGGAAAGGAATGCCCGCGCGAGACGAGGCGAGCACTTCGGCCGTCATGGTGCCTAGCCCACCGACACCGTGCTCCTCAACGGTCAGAATGGCTCTGGTCTCCCGTGCGGCAGCTCGTACGGCGTCCTCATCGAAGGGCACGAGACCAGGCATGCTGAGAAGCCGGGGCGAGATCCCCGTAGACACGAGGTGACGGGCTGCCTCCACAGCGATGCCCAGAACGCCGCCTGTGCTGACGATCGTAAGGTCCTGCCCATCGCGCATCACCAGAGCACGTCCCAGGCGGAAGTCGATGGGTTCGGCGTGCCATGTGGCCTCACCGGCTTTGCCCAGTCGAAGATACGCAGGGCCGGGGGTGCGGGCGATTGCCGCAGTTGCCGCGCGCGCCTCCACAGGATCGCCGGGGGCGACGACCTTCATGTTGGGCATGGCGCTCATGATGGCGAGATCCTCGACGCCGTGATGCGTATAGCCGTGGCTGCCGTAAGCGAGGCCGCCTCCTACGGCGACGACCTTTACATCGAGATTGTGATAGCACACGTCGTTCCGGATCTGCTCCAGGCAGCGCATGATGGGGAAGTTGGCGATGGAATAGGTGAAGACAATTTTTCCGGTAAGTGCCAGCCCGGCGGCGATCCCGGTCATGTTCTGCTCGGCTACACCGGCGTTCAGGTAGCGAGCCGGAAAGCGATTACTGAACGCCTCCAGGACCGAGTAGCCAAGATCGCCACAGACCAGCCAGATGCGCTCATCTTGATCGGCGAGCGCGACCAGTTCTTCAATAAAGGCGGTCCTCAAACTAATGCCTCGAGCTCTTTGAGCGCGCTAGTGACCTGTTCGGTGCTCGGACTCCTGTAGTGCCAGGCGAGCTGGTCTTCCATGAAGCTGACCCCTTTGCCCTTGATCGTGTGGGCGATGATGACGGTGGGCCGGTCGATCTCGAGTGGAAGGCTGTTCAGGGTTTCGGTAAGCTGCCGGAGATCATGCCCGTTCACTTCTTTGACGGCCCAGCGGAAGGCACGGAACTTCTCGGCCAGGGGGTCGAGATCGAGCACGTCCTTGGTCGAGCCAAAGCTTTGGATTTTGTTGTAGTCGACCAAAACGATAAGGTTGTCGAGCCGGTGCTGTGGAGCAAAGAGGATGGCTTCCCAGTTAGAGCCTTCGTCTAATTCGCCGTCGCTGAGCAGAACAAAAGTACGAAAGCCAAGTCCTTCGCGCCTAGCAGCGAGCGCCATGCCGCAGGCGACCGGAAGGCCGTGTCCGAGCGAACCTGAAGAAAGCTCAATGCCCGGTACGCCGCTGGTGGCATGGCCGGTAAGCCGCGATCCGCTTTGGCAGTAGGTGGTGAGCTCGTCGACCGGAAAGAAGCCGCATTCGGCGAGCGCGGCGTAGAGGATGGCAGCCCCATGCCCTTTGCTGAGGATAAAGCGATCCCGCTGCGGCCATGAAGGGTCTGCCGGAGAGACGCGCAACACGCCGCCATAAAGGCAGGCGAGGATATCGGCCATGGAAAGGCAGCTTCCCAGATGTGAGGCGCGCGCGATATGAATCATGCGGATGGCGTGTGCCCTCAAGGTTCGCGCAAAACTCGACAGCACACTCAAGTCGGACATGGGCTCCTTTCAACGTTGTTGCGAACGAGGTTATCGCGCAACCAGAGTTCCGACGAGGCTCGCCTCGCTTTGGCTGATATGCCAGTCAACGGTCCGGCTGAGACCCTCGGCGAGAGGGATCTGTGGCTCCCACCCCGTGGCCGCGCGAAGCCGAGTAATGTCCGCCTCCAGATGCATGGCCTGTCCGGGAGCGTAAGGCACCTCGCCGAAGATGAGCTCAAAGGGAGGCCGGATAAGATTTTGGATGGAGTCGGCCACGTCACGTATGGTCACGGGGGAACCAGAGCCGAGATTGAAGATACCCTTCGCGGTTTCGGTCGTGGCCAGTGCAAGGATGCCTCGAACGGCGTCGTCGATATAAAGAAAATCCCAGAGCTGACGGCCTTCCGTGAGGCGCGGGCGTTCGCCGCGTAGTAAAGCCTCGATGAGCGACGGGATCAGGCGTCGGGGGTCGTCCATGGGGCCGTAGGTCCAGAAGACCCGAATACCGCAAAAGCGCATGCCATACGTACGGCAGAGACCTTGTGCCAGCACTTCAGCGGCGTATTTGGCAGAACCGTACAAATTAGCAGGGCGCATCGGATCGGATTCGCGCGCCGGAATCGAAAACTCCCCATACTCCACAGCGGAGCCAGCGAACACCAGGGTCCTGCAGCCGGCTTCTCCGAGTATCCGCGTCAACTCAATGGTGCCTGGAACATTTTCAAGGACCTGAGCGGCGTCGTCGACAAACTGGCTGCTGTTCCCTCCGGTCCAGGCGAAATGGAAGGCGACTTCTGGCGCAAAGGTGGCAATCGCGTCCCGTGCGGAAGCGATGTCACACAAGGAGGCGGTTACCCGGAAGCATTGATGCCCCACATCGCGCAGCCGCCAAAGATCGCTCGAGCCTCGCACAATCGCCTGCACCTGATGGCCGCCCTCCAGCAGGGCTCGAACCAGATGAGAGCCCAGAAACCCCGATGCGCCCGTTACGAGACAACGCATAGAGGCTCCGGCTGCGTCGCTGCTGCTGCGATGAGGGTAGCGGCAATGTAGTCGATCTTCGCCTCGTCGAGACCGGGATAGACCCCCACCCAGAAGACGTGGTTCATCACGTAATCTGAGTTTCTCAGGTCGCCCACGACGCGATAGGTTGCATCCTTGTAGGCGGGTTGCCGGGTCAGGTTGCCTGCAAAGATCAGCCGGGTGCCGATCTTTCGCGCTTCAAGCATCCGCAGCACAGCGTCACGCTTCAGTCCTGATTCGGGTCGCACGGCGATGGGAAAGCCAAACCAGCTGGGATCGCTCTCCGCCAGAGTTTCAGGGAGCAGGAAGAAGTCCTGGTGGCTGGCCAAGGAGGCTTGCAAGCGCTTGAAGTTGGCGCGGCGGGCTGCGATAAACCCGTCCAGTTTCTTGAGCTGCGAGACGCCAACCGCGGCCTGCATATCCGTCACCTTGAGGTTGTAGCCGATATGCGAGTAGGTGTACTTATGGTCGTAGCCACAGGGCAGCGTACCGAGTGCCCAGTCAAAGCGCTTGCCGCAGGTGTTGTCTTTGCCCGGAGGACACCAACAGTCACGGCCCCAATCGCGAATCGATTCGAGCAGCTTGGCCAATGCCGGTTTGTCGGTGACGACGCAGCCGCCCTCACCCATGGTGATGTGATGCGCTGGATAGAAGCTGAAGGTGGCGATGTCCCCAAAGGTACCGACCCCTTGCCCGGCAAAGGTTGCGCCGAGCGCATCGCAGCAGTCTTCGATGAGCCAAAGTCCGTGCTGCCGTGCGAAGGCTTGCACGGCTGCGGCGTCGAAGGGATTACCCAGAGTGTGCGCAAAGATCAGCGCACGGGTACGGGGGCTGAGAGCCTCCTCCAGCTGCGAGATATCCACATTGTAGGTTCCGAGCTCCACGTCGACGAAGACGGGAACAAGGCCGTTCTGCAGGATGGGATTGACCGTCGTCGGGAAGCCAGCAGCCACGGTGATGACCTCATCACCCGGCCGGAGCTGGCGATCGCCCAGGGTCGGCGACGTGAGTGCGGTCACCGCAGCGAGATTTGCCGAGGAGCCCGAGTTGACCAGTCTTGCTTCGCGCACCCCGACGCGGCGAGCAAAGGCGCGCTCGAACTGCTCGGAGAAGCGGCCCGCCGTCAGCCAGAAGTCTAACGAGGATTCGACAAGAGTTTGCACGTCTTCGGCATCGAAGACCCGTCCTGAGACAGGGACAGCAGAGACGCCGGGGATGAAGTCTTTGTCGGGAAACGCCTCGCGTACGTACGCCGCTACAAGGCCATTGATCTCTGCTCTCAGTTCGTCCGCTCGGCTCATTCGTCTCTTTATCTGATTACGCTGGTGCTTTGGTCAGTTTACCCGCGAAGCGAGTTCCTGATAGTGCTCGATCTGTTGAAGTGTGGTGTCGCGCATCTTTCGTTCCCGCCTGGAGACCGCATACCATTCGATGGTGAAGCGCAGAGCATCGTCGAGGGAGAAGAGCGGACGCCAGTGCAGATGGTGTAAAGCCTTGGACCAATCCAGCCGAAGCAGGGCAGCCTCGTGCACGTGTGGCTTCCCTTCTTCCGGTTGGTCAAGTTCCCAGCGGGCACCTGGTCCCCAATGTTCGGCGACGGTTTCAACGATGCGGTGAACGGGCACGGCGTCGAGGTCTCGCGGACCGAAGTTCCAGGCCTCGCCAAAACGGGGACCGTGCTCGAAGAGCGCCTCCGCGAGGAGCATATACCCCCGCAAAGGCTCGAGCACATGCTGCCAGGGCCGGGTGGCGTGCGGATGCCGAAGGCGGACGACCTCGCCTGCATCGAACGCACGCATGATGTCCGGGATGAGACGGTCGAAAGCCCAGTCGCCACCGCCGATGACGTTGCCAGCCCGGGCGGACGCGATCGCTACGCCGTGACGGGCGTGCTCGGCGGGCGGAAAGAACGAGCTGCGATAGGACGCGGTTACCAGTTCGGCTGCCGCTTTGCTGCTGCTGTAAGGATCGTGTCCGCCCAGCCGGTCGGTCTCGCGGTAAGGCCAAAGCCATTCACGGTTTTCATAGCACTTGTCTGTGGTAACGATGACGACGGCGCGAACCGTGCCGGAGAGGCGCACAGCCTCCAGTAGATTGGCCGTGCCCATGACGTTGATCGCGTAGGTTTCAAGCGGCTGCCGATACGAAAGGCGCACAAGCGGCTGTGCGGCCATGTGGAAGACAATTTCGGGTTGGAACGAAGTCAGTTCACACTGAAGCCCGGCCTGATCCCGGATGTCGCCGATGTGTGATTCCATCCCTATGGCTACGTCTGCGGCTTCAAACAGGCTGGCCGAGCCTGGCGGGTCGAGAGCGTAGCCGCGCACCACCGCTCCCTTTTGTTGAAGCCAAAGCGAGAGCCAGCTGCCCTTGAAACCGGTGTGGCCGGTAAGGAAGACCCGTTTGCCCTTCCAGTCCATCCGTTACCAGACCTTCCAGGGCGCGTTGCCCGTGGCCCAATGCGATTCCAGAAGGCCTCGGTCGTGGATCGTGTCCATCGGCTGCCAAAAGCCTGCGTGGCGGTATGCAGCGAGCTGACCCTGGCTTGCAAGCTGTTCGAGGGGCTCCCGTTCCCAGATGGTTCCGTCACCTTCAAGGTGTTCCCCAACCTTGGGGGAGAGCACAAAGAAACCACCATTCACCCAGCGGTTGTCGCCCTTTGGCTTCTCCATGAAGGAGGAGACGCGAGCGTCCTCGAGATGTAAGGCGCCGAACTTGCCGGAGGGCTGGGTGGCCGTCAGTGTGGCAAGGGTTCCCTGCGCCCGATGAAAGGCGATCAGGTCGGTAAGGTTTACGTCAGCTACACCGTCGCCATAGGTGAAACAAAACGCCTCTTCTCCGGCGAGGTACGGAAGCACGCGCTTGAGACGGCCACCAGTCATGGTGTCCATGCCGGTGTCGACCAGCGTCACACGCCATGGTTCGGAGTCGTTGCGGTGGTATTCCATGGTGTTCCGGGCGAGATCGACCGTCACGTCGGCGGAGTAAAGAAAGTAGTTGGCGAAGTAGTCCTTGATGACGTTGCCTTTGTAGCCGAGGCAAATGATAAAGTCGTTGACCCCGTGCGCGGAGAAGATCTTCATGATGTGCCAAAGGATCGGACGTCCCCCTATCTCGACCATTGGCTTGGGCTTCAACACAGTCTCTTCACTGAGCCTGCTGCCGAGACCTCCCGCAAGAATCACTGCCTTCATCGATCTCCTTGGCCGCGACGGAGCGGCACCTTTCGTAAAGCTCGTTTGCATGGACCTGGTGCTACGCCGGCTTTCAGTCTAACTGAGAAGCAGTCCGCGGCGACTAGGGCTCAACGCGATCAGCGGCTCCGCCGTCTGGTTTGGCACAGGAGCGACGATGCGCCAGGGAAGCTTTTTTCCTTCAAGGCGCGCCTTCAGCAAACAATCGAGCTCCTGCAGCACAAACTCCACCGTGATCTGGTCCATGCAGCCGTTATGTTCGCAAGGGGCAAACTCCCGGCCGTCATAGCAGGGGCGGCAGGCGAAGCCGTTTCCTCCCCAGATGGCGACGGAATCAGGGCGGCGCGGCAGACGCATCGCTGGATCAGTGGGCCCGAAAAGGCCAACCAGGCACGCGTTGGTCATGCCGGCGAGATGGAGCGGACCTGTGTCGTTGGCGATGACCGCATCGCAGTTGCTGCAAGCGGCCACAACCTGGGGCAGTGTCAAAGTGCCGATGCAGTCCGTCACTGCCAAGTCGCTGAAGTGGGGCTTGACCCAAGTCTCGTCCGGTCCTCCGAGCACCACCACCTCCCATCCTCTTCTTACGAGCAGGCGGGTAAGAAGGACAAAATTTTCAACTGGCCACCGTCGCAGAGCCTCCGGCCGCTGGCCAAGCAGCTGTTGGTGAAGGAGATTGCCAGCGACTCCAGGAACCAGAGCGACGCGCCGCCGTTCCGTTCGGGAGGAAAGTGGGGACGGAGGAAGCAGATCTGCGCACACGGGCTCAATGCTCCGCTCGCGGCAAGAGTCGGGCTGCCCCAGAAGGAACCGTGCGAACTCGTCGGTATGGTGACGACCTGGAAGAAGCGTCGATGTTCGCGCCGCTCGCGAAAGCATCCGCTTTTCAACCGCGCGTACGGGAAGCGTGAGCAGCCGGTAACGCCGGTCGTAATAGAGTGTGGCGCACAGATCGTATTGTTTGCGGCCGATCGCGGCCCAAAGCTTGGCAACAGCTCGAACGCGATGGAGTGGAGGACCGCTGAAGATAGCCTTTTCATCGACGGCGATCGTGCGTATCCAGCTGTAGCACGCCAGGAGCGGTCCCACGGCGCGACCGCATACCCAATCAATCTCGTACCCTTGGCTATAGAGCGCGTATGCGGCAGGAATAGCCATGACCACATCGCCAATTTGGCCAAATTTGAGGATAAGAACCCTGCGCCTGCAATCACGCCCGAGCCCCTGGCCGTTTTCGCTCCCGTCAATGCTGCGCTCCATCGGTGGTCTCAAGCACCGCTCACAAGATCCGAACGGCTTTGGGAGGGAAGCTGTTCGCCGCCGTACCTCAGCATGGAACGCCACAAATTTTTTACTAAGAGTAGACTCATGGGAACGCCAAAACCGACGACCATCCACACGATGAAGTTACCTTGATGGAACATGGGCAGCCTGTAGAGCTCTGCCGAGGCATAAAGCATGGCTCCGCAAGGAAGCAAGAAGACCGTCTTGCCGAGAGAACACATGGCTGAAAACGTAAATCCAGTCAATCCGCAGACCGCAATAATATAAACCCACGCAAGGTAGCCCAGTTGCTGATGCAGATGAACGAACGCGGAGTTCGTGTTGTAAAGGATCAGAATATCGGCATAGCTTCTGTAAGGCTCTTGCCCCGCGCCGCCACCGATGCCACCTGCGGCTAGCTGCTCAAGATGAGTGGCTGAAGCGACCGCTACCTGGAACGAAGTTCCAAGGTATGCGTCGATCTCGTTGACTCCGGCGAGCCAGAAAGACAATCCATTGTCTTCGTAGTAGTTACCGTTGCGGGAGAACGTAAGCCCGGAGATCATGAGAAAGAGCAGACCCCCCACAAGGGCAATTTTAGTGAGACTCACCTTGAGAAAGCGTCTGCTCGCACTTAGCAAAAATACGGTGGTGAGCGTCGTCGCGATTAGAATGAGGCGATAAGACAGGAACGCAATGACGGCCAGCAAGAAGAGATTGAACAGATGGAGTGCGGAGAACCTCTTGTGGCGGATGATACGGTAGAGTGCGATGGCCGCCGGGAAGAGAACGGCATAGCGCAGCGAAATGATGCCTACACTGTAATCCTCAAGAAAGGCCTCTCGCAGGGAGTTTGTTTGGCCAAGACCGACGATGATGAAGGCTTCCTTCAGTGACAAGGAGCGAGATATCTCATACACCGTCTTCACGACTCCGGCTGTGGCCACAAGGGTGTACGCGTAATAAGCCGGATTGGAGTCAAGGCCTACGATGCTGTCTGCAACTCTGAAGCGTGGGTGGATTGCTAGCTCTCCTGCCTTTTGACCGAAGAAGAAGCAGGTAAAGATCAGCAGGTACCAGCAGGCCAGGATCACGGCTGAGGTCAGATCCAGACGCGACGGGACGGTGAAGCCTTTTTGCAGTACGTCAAAGCTAGGAAAGATCCAAGCAAAAAAGCTGGCGGCAACCGCCATCATCGAGATGGTGGACGGTTTCAGCATGGCACGGACGGGAATGTTCATCGTGAGGAGTGCACCGTCGGGAGCTTCAAGAGGACTTCAGTGACTGACGGCTGCCGAATGGAAGACTATCTCGCATCCGAGCCAACTTAGGGGCGTACTCCGGGGTCTCTTCCATGCGCCGCAACACCCGGCCGGCAAGACTGCCAAGACAAGCCAGGAAGAGACCGATGGCTCCAAAGCCAGCGGTGAAAAGGGTTCGCTGTGGTGAGGATCGCTTGTCCGGGGGAACGGCGCGATCGATCACCTGAATGATGGGAGCTGCCTTGGCCTCATCGATTCGTGCGGCCTCATATTGCTTTGAAAGTAGATCGAAGAGAGATTCGTGGTATCGCACCTCGCGCAACTTGCGGGCGTATTCCAGGCTGACTTCGGGCACCTGACCTCCCTGGAACTCGGTCGAGGTGGCCTGTGGGTTGTGCGGGTCTTTGGCTAAAGCGGCCAGCTGGCTGCGAAGCGCGGCTATTTCTTGCTGGACGCGCATCGTCTCGGGGTTCTGATCCGTTGCAAAGGTGCGCATGGATTGTAACTGGACCTCCTCGCTCGAGATCTGCGCCCGGACATTTGCGATGCTGCGGATGATGGACTCCGCCTGACCTCCCAGCTGAATGACCCCCGTTTTTTCGGCTGTCTTCCGAAGGTCATCCTCGGCGACGGTGAGTGCACTCTTCTCGTTCACCAGCTCCTGATCGAAGAAGATGCGTCGCTGTGCGGCTTCGGTAACGGCCAGGCGAGAGTTCATGCCGTGAAGTTCGTCCACGTAGGCATTGGTGAGGTCACTGGCCCTTTGGGCATCGTGATCTTCCACCGTGATGTGAATCAAACCATCCTTGGTGGCGAGGGTACGGGTGTTGCTCTTCAGCCGGGTACGGGTATCAGTCGGAGTTCTAGTCTTGTAGACAGCATCCAGATGGAACTTCTCGATGATGTCGTCGGAGATCGTGCGGCTGGCGAGAATGCCAAGATACAGGTCCGCCGGAGTCTTGATCGCCCCTCCGGCAAGAGCGGCCAGGCCAAGCTGGTTCATCAGCATCGACGATGTAGATTGTCCCTGTTCGGGCGGAAGGATAAGAGCCGTCGCAGCGTAGGTGGGAGCCATAACCAGCGAGATGACGGCACCGGTAACCAGGGCGGCGAGCGTGAAGAGAGCAATCCGTCGACGAGCCTCCCAGAAGACAAAGAGGATGTCGAAGAGATCGGCTCCGTTGTCCTCTTTGGAAACTATCCCTTCTCCGTACTTGCTTGCCTGCGTCTCCATACTCCTGTCTACCATACCGCATGGGCGCATCAGCGGAGCAGAGGGTTGCCAAGCGCGCGGTCGAAGCGGTTGACGATCTGGCCAAGGAGCAACCAGATGCGCCCAAGGCTTACGGGCAGCTTAAACAAAGGAGAGACGAAGAAGCGATATCGCATGTTGCTCCTGAAGAGGGAGTCGAGCAGAACATCAAAGGGCTCTTCTGAAAACGATCCCGCACCGCGTCTTGACTGGAGGACCCAAGAAGGCAGCGCTTTTAGAATGGTGCCGTTGAGGACGATACGGACCAGTGCTGGATCAACGAGCCACTCCTCCGTTAACCGCTTTAGATTGATACCGAAGACTGTAAAGAGGGCGTACCCTCCACGATCGTCGCTGCCCACGGCCACGACTGGTTCGCGGATGAACACTCCTTTGCGGAAATGACGAAGCGCGGTATAGGTCCAGCTAAGCTGCACCAGGCTGGTGCCAAGCAATTCGCGAAACGGCCGGGATGACAGGGCGAGCACGCGTTCTTTGTTGATGATGTTGCCTGTAATGAACGTAAGATAGACGTGGGTCCGCAGAGCGAAACGCAGCGGATCGTCGATCACTTCGATGGAAGGCCGTCGTTCCAGGCGAGCGGGCGGAGGGGAACCTTCAGCATAATCTTTTCCGCGCAAATGCACGATGTCGAACTCATCCGTTGCCAGCAGGTGCAGGATCACGCCCAGCGCACCATCGAGCAGAACGTCGTCATCGCCGACGATCCAAACGTACTTGCCGCGTGCCTCCTCGAAACACTGGAGGATGTTGCCATCGGCGCCGAGATTGATTGTGTTGCGGATGGAGCGAAAGTTAAGCCCGCGGCCGCGATACTCCTCCAGTCGCTGCGGTGTCTCGTCGGGTGAGGCGTTGTCCGAGACAAGCAACTCCAGTTGGGGTGCGTCTGCTGACTGAACGGTCAACGAATCAAGCAGGCGAGCCAGGAAGCGGCTGCGATTGTAGGTGGGTATCGCAATCGTCAGGAGAGGGCGTTCGGGAAGCGTCGTCAAACCCGTTCGCTCCGTCGTTCTGGGCAATCTGCACTCACGAAGCCACCATAGCAGAACTGCCAGCTGACGGTGTTGCCCGCCACCTTGTAATCTCGAAGAGCGATGTTCAGCAAACTACTCTCGTTCCATCGTGAGAACGGAAGCTACCTCCTGCTCTCGATGCTGGCCAGACGCCCCGGTGTCTGGCTTCGCAATCGCGCTCTCGCGGCCAAGTTCGGCGTCAGCGAGATACGCATTGGACCGCAGTCGTACATTCGCGGAATCACCTCGATGAGTATGGGCGCTGGGTTCTCGGCACGCGAGGGTCTTTGGCTGGAGGCCGTCACCCGGTATGGTGGTCAGAGCTTTACACCCAAACTAACGATCGGCGACCACGTGGGAGTAAGCTGCTGGTGCCACATCGCCTGCACTCACTCCGTCACGATCGGCAATCACGTGTTGATTGGCAGCAAGGTCATCATCACGGATCATAACCACGGCCATTTCGGCGAGCGTGCCACCTCCCCCCTCGTGCCTCCGGGCGAACGTCCGCTCGAATCGGACCGCTTTGTTACCATTGGCGATAACGTATGGCTGGGCGACGGCGTGGTCGTGTGCCCAGGCGTCACGATTGGCGAAGGAAGCGTGATCGGGGCCAACGCTGTCGTCACCGCGGACGTAGCGCCTTATACGATGGCCGCGGGTGTTCCCGCAAAAGTGCTTCGCCACTATAACCAAGATTTAGAAACGTGGATTCACGTATGACCGGACGAAAGACCTCACCTCATGACTGCCACTCGACGCCTCTTTTCGATCTGCATTCCCGCTTATAACCGGGCGAATCACCTGCCCACGTTGCTTGATTCCGTCTTTGCACAAGATTTCACGGATTTCGAAATCGTCATCTGCGAGGACCGTTCGCCCGAACGCGAGCAGATAGCCGCTATTGTTCGCCGGTATGCCGAAGCTCATCCGGGGGTGATCTCCTATTACGAAAACGAGAAGAACCTGGGCTACGATGGAAACTTTCGCAACCTGGTTGAGAAAGCCACCGGTGAGTTTTGCTTCTTTATGGGCAACGACGACATCGTGTGCCCAAACGCCTTTGCAATCGCCGCCGATCTCATCGCGCGGAACCCCGATGCAGGATTCGTTCTTCGAGCTTTTGCCTGGTTCGACGACACGCCAAATAACCCTACCCTGGCAATCAACCAGGAGGTGCGCTACTTCACGGAAGAGCGCCGGTTCGCAGCAGGTCGGGAGGCCATCTTGCTGTGCTACCGGCGGTCAGGCGTCATATCCGGGTACATCGTGCGCCGCGACCCGGCCTATGCCGCGGCAACAGACAGGTACGATGGAACGCTCTACTACCAGATGCACCTGACCCTTCAGGTGCTGGCGACCTATCCGGCGGTCTTTACGCCCGAGGTGTTGGTGCTTGTACGTAGCGGAGAACCGCCGCAGTTTGGCAACAGTGGGAGCGAAAAGGGCAAGTTTGTGCCGGGTTTGTACACGCCGCAGGCTCGGCTCAACATGGTGGGTGGAGCGTTGCGCATCATTCGCGACTTCGATGCGGCCACTGGCCTCCGTGTCTCGCAGCCCGTGCAAAGCGACTATGCGAACTACTTTTTTCCTTACATCAGGGATCAGCTCAAGCTGCCCTTCCGAAGCTTCTGGTTTCTGTATCGAGGGTACGGGCGAATGGGTTTCGATCAGTACCCCATCTTCCACTTCTATTGCCTGGTGGCCTTCGCCTTTGGGGAGAAGAACTTCGACAGGGTCACGAAGAAGATCCGCTCGCTTCTTGGGCGCAGCCCCCACTTTGGCAAAGTGGGCAAGTAGACTTGCCCGGTTCCAGCACTCTCCAGTCGTTCTGTTTCGTCGTGTGAGACCCGTAGCGTTGCATCTGCCCTGTCACAAGGGTTGCTTCTCCATTAGGCCCTCTGGTCTAATCGGTTCCATGCAAGTGATGGACACTGCTTTACAGGACGTCAAACTGGTCCGTCCGCAAAAGCATGGCGATGACCGCGGCTGGTTTGCCGAAGTCTTCAACTCGAGACATTTCGCCGCGGCCGGTTTGCCCGTGCAGTTTGTGCAGGACAACCAGTCGTTTTCGCGACGTGGCGTTCTTCGCGGCATCCACTACCAACTTGGCGAACCGCAAGGCAAGCTCGTCCGGGTTCTTTCCGGCAAGATTTGGGACGTAGCGGTCGATCTTCGGCCGGGTTCGCCGCAGTTCGGCAAGTGGGCAGGGTTTGATCTGAGTGGGGACACAATCGAGTTCCTCTGGGTTCCCGAAGGCTTTGGGCACGGCTTTATCGTCCTTTCGGAGACCGCAAACGTACTCTATAAGACAACCGGCTTCTACCATCCCGCCGGGGAGCGATGCATCCTGTGGAATGATGCTACGCTTGGGATTCCTTGGCCACTCAGCGGCATTGGGGAGCCTGCCGTCTCCGGCAAGGACGCGTTAGGAGCGTCGTTTCTTCACGCGGAGCTTCCTGCTTCGTACGCTGCTTCCACGCTGACCGCCACGTTGTGAAAGCAAGAAGCTGTACCTTCCAGCCATGCTGTCCATGGAGGAGCCTCACCGCATGACGTCTTGCATTCTCGTTACCGGAGGAGCCGGCTTCATCGGCTCAAACTTCGTACATTCCTGGATCGACGCCGGGCGCGGCAGGGTGGTTAACCTCGACAAGCTTACGTACGCGGGCAATCTGACAAACCTTGCTTCGCTTGCCCGTCACCCGGGTCACGTCTTTGTGCATGGCGACATCAACGACCGTTCGCTGGTGCACGCGCTTCTTGAGGAGCATCGCCCGTGGGCCATCGTCCATTTCGCCGCTGAAACACATGTGGACCGTTCGATTCTCGGGCCAGAGGCCTTTCTGCGGACCAACATCGACGGCACCTTTACGCTTCTGAGCGCCGCGCTCACCTACTACCGCAAGCTTGCAGGGGTGGAACGGGACGCTTTCCGCTTTCTGCACGTTTCAACCGACGAAGTTTACGGCACCCTCGGTCCCGAAGATCCTGCGTTTCACGAGATGACGCCTTTTGCCCCAAACTCGCCTTATGCGGCGTCGAAGGCAGCAAGCGATCATCTCGTCCGTGCCTGGTTCCATACCTATGGTCTGCCCGCCGTGATCACCAACTGCTCCAACAACTATGGCCCTTACCAGTTCCCGGAGAAGCTTCTCCCGTTGATGATTGCCAACGCGCTTGCGGGTAAGCCGCTGCCCGTTTACGGCGATGGCTGTCAGGTACGGGACTGGCTCCATGTGCGCGATCATTGCCGCGCTATCGAGGCCGTGCTCGACCGGGGCAGAGCCGGCGAAACATACAACGTTGGCGGCGGCAATCAGCAGACGAACCTCGATGTCGTGTATCTGCTGTGTGCTTTGCTGGACGAACTGGCACCTGCTTCGCCGTTTCGCCCGCACAGTCAGCTCGTCCGGTTTGTGCAGGATCGTCCGGGGCACGATCGCCGCTACGCCATCGACGCACGTAAGATCGAGACGCAACTCGGCTGGCGCGCCCAGGAGACCTTTGACTCGGGTCTCCGGAAGACGGTTCAATGGTACCTCGCGAACGCAGACTGGATGGAGCAGGTCACAAGCGGCGCATACCAACGATGGGTGACGCAAAACTACGGTGAGCGAACCGCAGCGACAGCCCGGAGTGCGCAATGAAGGGCATCCTCCTCGCCGGGGGTTCGGGTACACGGCTCCATCCCGTCACCCAGGTGATATCCAAGCAGCTGCTGCCTGTCTACGACAAGCCGATGATCTACTACCCGCTGAGCGTACTGATGCTGGCGGGCATTCGCGAGGTTCTCGTCATCTCGACGCCGGAAGATACGCCTCGCTTTGAACAGCTTCTCGGCAACGGGGCGCAGTGGGGCCTTTCGCTCACGTATGCTGTGCAGCCTTCGCCGGATGGTCTCGCTCAGGCGTTTCTTATCGGAAAAGACTTTCTCGCCGGTCAGGGCTGCTGCCTCATTCTTGGTGATAACATCTTTTACGGCCATGATCTCGCTCGTATTCTGCGCGATGCGGCGGGACAAACCGCGGGAGCTACTGTGTTTGCGTATCCGGTCCAGGACCCGGAGCGATACGGCGTCGTCGAGTTTGACGGCGAACGCCGCGTCATCTCACTTGAAGAAAAGCCAGAAAAGCCCAAATCCCGCTACGCCGTCACCGGAATCTACTTCTATGATGCTCAGGTAGTTGGTATCGCTGAGGGCTTGAAGCCTTCCCCGCGGGGTGAACTGGAGATCACGGATGTCAACCGGTGGTATCTGGAACAGGAACAGCTCCGTACGGAGGTTCTTGGGCGCGGCATTGCGTGGCTCGACACCGGGACCCACGATTCGTTGCTGGAAGCCGCCACCTTTATTTCGACCATTGAGCATCGGCAGGGGCTGAAGGTTGCCTGCCCGGAAGAGATCGCCTTTCGCCTGGGGTACATCGATGCAATACAGGTCCGAGCCCTTGCGGCGCGCATCCGGAAAAGCAGCTACGGTCTTTATCTGTTGCGCATGCTTGAAGACACGGTCTACTGATGCGCAGTGACCTTGGGCCCATCCTTGTGACCGGCACCACCGGGCAGGTGGGTGGTGAACTCCTTCACACCCTTGCTCCGTTGGGTGAGATTGTCGCTCCGACGCGCCTCCAACTTGATCTTGCCCGACCGGCATCCATCCGCACTCTGATGCGCTCCGTTCGTCCGCGCTGGATCGTCAATCCGGCAGCGTACACAGCAGTCGACAAGGCCGAGAGTGAACTGGTCGTCGCGTACACCATCAACCACATGGCGGTGGAGGTGATTGGCGAGGAGGCGCGTGCCCTCGGGGCCGCCGTTCTTCATTTTTCCACCGATTACGTCTTTTCAGGGACGGGCACCGCACCCCTCCACGAGACGGACCTTACCGGACCGTGCGGCGTCTACGGTGCCAGCAAGTTGGCGGGAGAGCAGGCCCTGGCGGCCACCGGGGCAGCTCACCTGATTCTGCGAACCAGCTGGGTCTACGGCGCAACCGGCAAGAACTTCCTCCGAACCATCCTCAAGGCCGCGCGGGAGCGTCCTTTGCTCCGCGTTGTGGACGATCAGTACGGAGCGCCCACAAGCAGCCGCGATCTCGCCCGGCTCGTCCCTGCTCTTCTCATGCACTGTGAGGATCGCGCTTTTAGTGCTCAACTGCCTCTAGGAGAGGCTCTAGCTGAACTCAGTGGCGTTTACCATGCGACGGCATCCGGTGAGACCACCTGGTTCGGCTTCGCCTCAGAGATCCTTCGCCTCGCCCGTGAACGCGAGCCAGCTACACCGTTTGCGGCTCTTGAACCGATCGCCACTCGAGAGTACCCGACGCCAGCCCGGCGGCCGTTCAACTCGCGTCTCGACAATGGCAAACTGGCAGCTAGCTTTGGTCAGCGTCTGCCTCCCTGGCGTTCTACCCTCAGGGAGATTGTCCGCGACATCGCCGTTTGAGCCTGGTGATAGCTGGAAGGTGCTCAGGGCTGCGTTAGGTCGCGTTCGTTGTCGGCGAACCGATATCGAGCGGAGTACCCGCAAGGATGCCAGAAGGGGCATCATGGAGGCCCCAGCCGGGTAGCTCCTGTGAGCCGGTGATGAGGCGCACCCCGTCCTTTCGTCCAATGTAAGTCGAAGCCCAGGAGAGAAAGACAAAGAAGCGGTTCTGGAAACCAATCAGGAAGAAGATATGAACGACCAGCCAGGAGACCCACGCCGGGAACCCACCCCAGTGCGCCTTGAACGGCCACTTGATGTTGGCCACGGCGGCAGAACGGCCAATGGTGGCCATGTCGCCTTTGTCGAAGTAAACGAATCTCTCATCTTGCTTTGTCCCTTTCGTAATGCCGATCAGACGGCTGATGCGCCTCGCGGCGAACGCGCCCATCTGCATGGCCGGTTGGGCGACCCCAGGGACTTGTTTCTCTTCCTGCATTACATGGGCAAGGTCTCCGCAGACGAAGATCTCCGGGTGTCCTGGAGGATTCAGTAGTTGATCTACAACCACGCAACCGCGCTTGTCGGTCTCGACGCCTAGCAGCTTCCCCAGAGGGGAGGCTTGAACGCCCGCGCCCCAAAGTGTAACCACTGAGTCGATGCGCTCCTGGCCGATCATGACGTAGCCAGGCTGCACATCTGTGACCTGGGCGTTGAGGCGGATCTTCACGCCGAGTCCTTCAAGCTGTTTCGCGGCGCTCGCTTGCAGGTCGTCAGGGTACGCAGCAAGAAGCTTGGGAGAGCCTTCCAGGATGAGAACCTTTGCCGACGCGGAATCTATGTGCCGGAAATCGCGCGCCATATACAGCTTTGCGATGTCGCTGATGGAGCCAGCCAGCTCTACGCCCGTAGGTCCACCGCCGATGACTACGAAGTTGAGTGGGGGATGGCTGCCTGTCTCAAGCATCTGCCTCTCGGCTAACTCAAATGCAAGAAGAACACGCCGGCGGATCTCGGTGGCATCCTCCACGGTCTTGAGACCCGGAGCGAGCTTCGCCCACTCATCGTGACCGAAGTAGGAGTGGGTAGAGCCGGTGGCGACGATCAGGAAATCGTATGCAAGCTGTGCCCCGGTCTTGAGGTGAACGCACCGCGCGGCGGTGTCGAAGCCGGTCGCCTCATCCATAACGACGTCGACGTTCTTCTGGCGGCTGAGGATGGAACGGATGGGCTGCGCAATGTCAGCTGGAGAAAGTACCGCCAGAGCGACCTGGTACAGCAGCGGCTGAAACGTGTGGTGATTGCGACGGTCCACCAGCGTAATATCGACAGGCAGTTTCGCCATACCCTGGGCGGCGTGCAGCCCGGCGAAACCGCCGCCAAGAATGACGACCCGCTTGCGTAGACGATCTCCTGGACTGACTGCCATCACGTATCTCCTCATCTAACCGTACTCCGCTCAGATGCGAATGGCGCTCGTGGAGATCTTTAGTTCGATAAAAGTCGCGGGAAACTACGGAGTTCTTTGTACGGTCAATGCGGCGTAGCCTTGCGTTCCAGAGGTGACGACGATGTCCGTGACCTCCGGTCCGCCGGCGTCTGCTGGCGTGATGCTGAGATTGCCGTTAATGTCCGAAAGGGCTGAGCTCTGTGTCGTCTGGCTGGAGGGCGTGATGGGGCAGCGCCCGTGTACGGGGCAGGGAGGGGTCCACGGACGAACCGTCTGGAAGATCTTGACGGTTGCGCCGCCGACGGCGTTACCCGATCCATCCACCACTTGGAGCGTAATCGGCGTAAAGGTTGCTGCGCCCGACAAAGTTTGATTGCTGCCTCCGGTCACGAGGATGACGAGGTGTCCCGCGTCCACACCGACGGCGGTGAAGTTGGCGCAGACGGTGCTCCAGGCGCAAACCTGGCCCGTGGCTTGTGTGTTGCCAGTCAGTGGACCGGCGTGGACGGTGGCCGATGCAGTCCCGTTCGCCGCCGTGGTCGTATCCGTATGCGAAAGCGTCATCCCTGCTGAGGCGGACGACCAGACGACGGCGGTCTGTGCGGGTGCGCCTTGCTGCTGAAAGCTCGCGGTGACGGTCCAGCTGGCGGTCGCTCCAGCGGCCAGGAAGCGCGTCGCAGGCGCGACCGACCCGGTTCGAGAGAGCGGTGCAGCAACAAACGAGGTTTGGAGTGTATGTGCCTGCGCGGCTGCCTGGAGCGTAACGGCACCCGTGGTCTGGGGAGTCAGGCCGATCGAGGCGAGGCCGGAAGCATCCGTGACCACTGTGCAGACCGCCGCGCCGCAGCTTGTCCAGGTGACGGTTCCGGCTGTCGCGGAAAAGACGACCGGCGTACCGGGGAGCGGAGTGACGCCATCTGCATTCAATACCTTGATGGCGAACGCCGGATTGGCAGGCAGGCCGACAACCTGGTTGGCGGAGGGTGCGGAGACGAGTTGAAGGATGTATGTAGGGACGGTGTAGGTGTACTGGAATGCACCGGTCATCGTGGTGGTGGCACGCGTGGAAAGGTCGGTGACCACGATGTCGACTGTTGCGGTGGTGCCCGGCAGGACGCTCCCAAGAAACGGAACGACCGCGACGATCGACGTGTTGGACCAGCTCACGACGCTGGCGATCACGCCGTTGACCTTCACGGTGTTGCCAGTGCGGAAGCCCATGCCGGTAATCGTGATGTGCGTGCCAGCACCCGCCACTACCGGGGCGATGGTGTCGGCGTAGAGCACGCGGGCCTGGTAGTTGTAGTCAGGGCGGCCGTCGCCGGTCTCCGACCCAATGGCGAAGCGGAAGGCGTTGGCCGTGGTGGTCTGTGCGTCGAGGAAGGTCGCGCCGAGCGCAACCCCATTGAAGGCTATCGGAGCGGCGAGGGCCGGTGGCGTTCCGGTCGCGTCGGAGGCACGCCATAGGCCCAGCACAGGACGCAGCTTATTGCCCGTGCTGGCTCCACCGGCATCAAGGGCCGTGGTCTCGACGGCGAAGGTGCGATTGGCTCGGACGGGAAGCGAGAACCAGGCGGTGTGATCGAACGACCAGTTCTGGTTTAGACCGCAGAGAACGTCCGTCCACCAGCCGCCAGAGGGGACAGCAGCCGGAGCGGATTCGGTGCCGCCGATGGTTGCAATGCCATTGGCGAAGTTGTGAGTGGGGGGTTCCCAGTAGAGACTCCAGTAAGGAGTGACATAGTTGAACCGCCAGGAAGTGACGTCTCCTGAGGGAGCCACGGTAGAGATTGGATACGATCCGATCGCGTACTCCCCGGTGTAGAGGGGGTTGACTGGTTCCGTATGAACAAGGATGTCTAGACCGATATCGTTTGTTGGGATCGCGATGTAGCTCAGGTTGTAATACCCGGCAACATCGTAGTACGGAATCTGTTCTCCAAAGCTACCGGGCAGACCCGCGGGCTTCGGTGTAACCGGGCTGCCGTGGAACTGTTCCGCATAGACGCCTGTGACGGCCGAAGCGTCCTGGTAGCCGTCGACCACTTGCCACGGGAGGTGGTTGCGGGTCAGGACCACGTTAACGCCGCCCATGCCTTCCTGGTTGGGAAAGCGAAGGTTGCCTTGCTGGGTGCCGGCCTGCGCGTAGGTGGCCTGCTTGCCCGGGGGAGGGGAGTTGCCCGACACGGGGTAGAGCATCGAGATCGCACCAACGTCATCGTCGCGGAGGGTAAACGGATCGGGAAGGCACTGGAAGGTGTACGGTCCGCAGATGATGTCGATCGGATGCATGATCGGCCAGTGCTGGGCCTGCTCGTAGGTCGGCTGCGGGACACTCGTAAATACGTTGTCGTTGAGCTGTGACCACCCCACGCCGAGCACACGGCCGAAGGCGCGTTCAAGCTGGTAGCGCATCTGGAGTTGCATTTCGGGCGCGGCTCCCGTGCAACGGCCGTTGAGCAGGATAACGGCGTGCTGGATGTTGCCCGCGGGCACGATGGAGTCGACGCTCTCCGTCACGCCATTCTGAAGACAGCCGCTCGGTTCGCTTGCACCCCCGCCCAGAAGGAGATCGGTAACGGAGCCGTCGCGGTCGTAAACAACGGCTATCTGGATGTTGGCGTAGTTTGTGCTTTCCACATCGGCGGGGAAGACGATGCCGTTGGAGCTCATGTAAACGTTAGAGGCGCTGACCTGCTCGGCGAGGGTGCCGCCTTGAGCAAGGGTCATCATGGTGGTGGGAACGTTCCACGTCTGGGCGGCAGCGGCAACCAGGGCGTCGGCGGCAGCGTGATCGACGAAGGGGCTTAGGTCACCGGGATCGGTAAAGTAGCGCGGCGACGCGGTGTACCAAACCACAGGGGTGCCGTGAACCGTGAAGTACGGTGCGCCTGTGGTCCATCGCGGATTCGCCGCCTGCGCTACCAGGGCCGAAAGGGCCGCGGCAGCGAGCAGGGTTGCGCGAAGAAGGCTGGCGCTAGTGCGACGCATTGCCCTGCTGTGCCTGCCATGCGGCGAGCATCGAAAGGATGCTTTGCAGGCTGATGCCCCTGGAGCCCGTGGAGAGTGAAAGCGTATGTTGGTTTTGGATCAGGCTGGGTGTCAGGTTTGCGGAGTGCAGGATACCGGGAGGCGCAAGCCGGCGTGCAATCGACGAGGGGGTTGCACGTCCGGTTGGAGAAGAAGCATCGCTGAACGAATGCAGATGGCTGCTCTGCATGGCCACTGCTGCACGCGGTAAACGGGACTGTAGCCAGCGCAGGTCCACAGTGGGTTCGGCCTGGGCGATGGTGGCGTCCGTAGCTTTAGGAGCAAGTCCGGCACCGGTGATCGGCAGGACGCCATCCTGTCCGCCAACGGGCGAGCTGAGACCGGAGGCAGAAGGCGCGTGCAGGAGCATGAGCACGCGCTGGCCTGGAATGTAACGCTGCCGACCGGCTGTCCAAAGGCCGGCCCACTCGTGCAGAGTATAGGTCGCCTGTCGATCACAACCGCGGATAGGCTGGTCGACACGGAAGACGATCTCGACCGTGCCTGAGCCAGGCGTAAAAGACGGGTGCGGTGTAACGGAGAGCACCTCCCCGGCAAAGATGATGCCGGCACGGCCAGCCATCTTCAAGAGCTCGTCCTGGACAGTGCTGATAGAGGATGAGGGCTCGAGCGCAGTCTGCGTGGCGGTGGCCTGGCCTGAAGGGGCGAAAGCAAACGCAGCCAAAGCGGCGAAGAAGATAGAGCGGAACGCAGACGAATTGAAGATCACGGGCCCTCCCTGCTGTGCTGTTTGTCGTCGCACGGGCAGGCGGAGGGTACCGGTGTCTTATTTGCGGACAGGGTTCATGGTTAGATCTCGGGGTAGAAGTCGAAGAAGGCATCGATGGAGTGCCGAAGCTGCGCCTCGATCTGCTCGCGGGAGCCTTCAAGGACGTGCATGGTCACATGGGCTTCGTTGCCGTTCTTAAGGGCGACTGCCGCGTCACCTACGCCGGTAATTTCGTCTGCCGGAAGAAGTCTCATGCCGTATACAAGGGTCAGGTTTGCCATAGGACGATTGTTACACCGAGGAGGTGCGGGTGAGTCGATGCATCGTTTGCAGCGCCTGCGCATTTAGACTGAAGAGGCCACCATGGTCGACATCGCAAATACCCCTACCACCCGAGACACTGTCATTCTTGGCTCCGGCTGCTCCGGTCTGACCGCCGCGATCTACGCTGGACGCTCCAACCTGAAGCCGCTGGTGCTCGAGGGTCATGAACCCGGCGGCCAGCTCTCGATTACGACGCTGGTCGAGAACTTCCCGGGCTGGCCTGAGGGCATCCAGGGTCCGGAACTGATTGAAAATATGAAAAAGCAGGCTGCGCGCTTCGGAGCGGAGCTGCGCATGGCGCATCTTTCGTCTATCGATCTGACGAAGCGGCCGTACACCCTCGATCTGGGCGGCGGCGAGATCGTCCACACGCGGACGCTGATCGTGGCGTCGGGAGCGAGCGCACGCTGGCTGAACCTGCCCTCCGAGCAGGCGCTGATCGGGTATGGCGTCAGCTCATGCGCTACCTGCGACGGCTTCTTTGCCTCCGGCAAGGAGATTGCCGTGATCGGCGGTGGCGACTCGGCCATGGAAGAGGCGCTGTTCCTGACCCGTTTCGCAAGCAAAGTAACGATCGTCAACCGGACGGAGCGGTTCCGCGCCTCACCGATCATGCTCGAGCGCGCGATGGCTCACGCAAAGATCGACTTTATCTCGAATACGACGGTTGAAGAGGTGCTGGGCGTCGAGGAGAAAGACGTGAAGGGATTGCGGCTCAAGAATCGCGCTTCAGGTGAAGAGTATGTTCTGCCGGTGAGCTTCATGTTCCTTGGCATTGGACACATCCCCAACGCGCAGGCCTTCAAAGGTCTGCTTGATCTGGACGAGGACAGCTACATCCTGACGCGGAACAATGTATATACGACGGTGAACGGCGAGATCGTTCCGGGTGTATTTGCGTGTGGCGATATTCAGGACAGGCGGTATCGGCAGGCGATCACAGCAGCGGGATCGGGGTGCATGGCTGCGCTGGAGGTAGAGAAGTACCTCGAAGAGCATGGACGTTAGGCGGGTAGAAGCGCATCGTGCTCGGGCCGCGTGACAAAGAGAAGGACAAGCATCAGGCTGGCAAACATCCGGAAGGCCGCTTCCTGACCGTTCCAGGTAGGGGATTGCCACATCAGGAACCACTCGCCTCCGACGGTCAGGAAGGCGACAAACCACAGCAACGCGCCCAGAGTAAGGGCACCGACGCCCACGGTCTTTGCGTGCTCGAAGACCGCAGCAGGGGCGCGGAGATGACGGAAGAGGCGTGCGGCTCCCCACCAGAGGAGGAAGGCGGTCGCGGTCTCCCATCCAATGATGCCCAGGTAAAAGGCCGTTTGCAGACCTGTTTGAGGTAGTGCGCGCCAAAGGCCATGGTTTCCAGGAAAAGTGGAGTCCATTAGGAGGACATGGTGGACGAACTGGAAGTTTGAGTCGTAGTCGGTAGCATTGTTCAAGACGACCAACGTGTAAAACAAGGCCACCGCCGACAGGAGAAGGCACTTGGCGAGGCGCTGTATACAAAATGAAACGGCCATGTCTGCGGTTCACGCTTATGGTGGGATGTAACAGTCATGCTAACCCGGTACGTCGCCGCGTGGTAAAGTTTCGCAGTATGGACGTCGATGCGCGGTTGCAAGAGCTTGGATATACGCTGCCAGAGCCCTCAGTAGCAGGAGGCAACTATGTCTCGGCGAAGACGGTCGGAAACCTGGTGTATCTGGCGGGCGCGATATCAACTGGACCAGAGGGCGTGATTGCAGGGACGGTGGGTTTCGAAAGGAGCGTCGACGAGGGCTACACGGCGGCGCGAGCATGCGCGTTGACGCATCTCGCTGTCCTGCGAAGGCATCTGGGTACGCTTCAGGCAGTGAAGGAGATCGTCAGCGTCAATGGCTATGTGAACGCCGCACCCGGCTTTGTCGATTCGCCCAAGGTCGTAAACGGCGCATCGGACTTGCTGGTTGATGTCTTCGGTGAGTGTGGACGCCACGTGCGAGCTGCAGTCGGGGTAAGCTCCTTGCCGCGCAATGCTTTAGTGGAGATACAAATGGTGGTGGCGATCTGACTACCCATACACTCAGCGCAGAGCCGACGCACTCGATCTGGAGCAGGGACCTTGCGCCGCGTTTGACGATCGACTCCGGTGACACCGTAATCCTGGAGTGCGCGGACGCAAGCGGCGGCCAGGTGACGCGGAACTCCACTCTTGCAGACTTTGTAGCCCTTGACCGTACACGCATTCACGCCCTGACCGGGCCCATCGCCATCGAAGGAGCGCAGGCAGGGGACGTCCTGCAGATAGACGTGCTGGAGGTCGCACATCGCGGCTGGGCGTGGACGAGCGTTATTCCCGGCCTGGGATTTTTAGACAAGCGGTTTGAAGAGCCATATTTCTTTGTGTGGGATCTGGACGAGCAGGTATCGCGTTCACTTGCGCCAGCGGTGCTGCCCCTACGACCGTTTTGTGGCGTGATGGGCGTTGCGCAGACGGCGGCGGGCGAGTTCCGGACGCGGCCGCCCGGTGTGTTCGGCGGCAACATGGACGTGCGTGAACTAAGCGCGGGAGCGACGCTCTACCTGCCGGTGCAGGTGTCAGGAGCCTTGTTTTCAGCAGGCGACGCCCACGCGGCGCAGGGCGACGGTGAGGTGTGTATCAACGGAATGGAATGCCCGGCAGAGGCGACGCTTCGGTTTACCCTACATAAGGATCAAGCCTTGGCCGGACCGATGCTGGAAGCGGCAGGCCGCACCGGCGAGGATGGGCCAGCCTGGATCGTGGTCGAGTCGAGCGACGATGCACTTGAGGCGGCACGCGCAGCGACAAACCGCCTTATTGACCTCTTGATGTCGGAGTGGAGCTTTGCGCCGGTTCAAGCGTACCTCTTGTGCAGCGTCGCCATGCGGCTGCGGCTAAGCCAGGTAGTGAACCGGCCAATGACGACGGTGAGTGCGGGCATCGCCAAGGACATCCTGCCAGGACGGAGACTCTTCAAGCGATGAACATCAACGATCCAGAAACGCACCAGGAGCTGAGCCAACTGTACCCGCTGTATGAGGCGGCGCTGATGGCCAATGATGTTGACGTGTTAACGCAGCTCTTCTGGACATCGCCCTAC
The DNA here is from genome assembly GCA_965215415.1 of Acidobacteriaceae bacterium. Lineage (GTDB taxonomy): Bacteria > Acidobacteriota > Terriglobia > Terriglobales > Acidobacteriaceae > Edaphobacter. The sequence goes on from CBDCDQ010000009.1 coordinate 1,097,877, forward strand.
GCCATGCGCTTTGGCGTCACGGAGAACCTCTACGGAACGGAAGAGATCGAAACCTTTCGGAAGGCGCGTCCAGCGGCGGGGCTGGCACGCCGCGTGGTGCGTCTGGATGTGGTGACGTTTGGATTGGATTTCGGCAGCGTCACGCTGGAATTCGAACGGGAGACAGCGGGCAAGACGGTACGTGGACGGCAAAGCCAGACATGGGTCCGCTTGCCTGAAGGATGGCGCATTGCCGCAGCACACGTGTCGCTGCTGGCATAGATGCCCTGGGCGTCCGTCCGCCTAAACGGAATCGCTCCTCTCCGGGGGTGACTATTTTGTTGTAGACAATCGATGGATATCGGGTACTCTACTTTCTATCGGCAATATCTTCTTCTGGCGTCTCCAACCCTTTGCGGGAAGGACAAGGCGCATTTGGCTGCAGAGCGCAGGTCGCTTCGCACGCGTGTCTTAAATGTAATTTGGAGGTATGCTCCGTGTCCCGATTGACTCGTCACCCGATAGCCCTCATGGCGTTGCTGCTTGTTCTCCTCACATGTGCACGCCCCGAGTTGCGTGCGCAGCAGACGCTTGGAGGCATCGTGGGAACAGTAACCGACACGCAGGGGGGTGCTTTGCCCGGCGTGGTCGTAACGATCGTGGACGAGGGAACACGCCTGACGCGCACCGCTAAAACAAACGACAGCGGCGGCTACGCTTTGCCCAACCTGCCAATCGGCACGTATACGGTTAGCTTCGAGCGGGATGGTTTTTCGATCACCCGCTTCCCGGCTATCGCAGTCCAAGGCGATCGAAGCGTTACCCTTCCTGCGCAAATGAAGGTAGGTTCGACCAGCGAGAACGTTACAGTGGAAGCCAGTCCCCTGATAAACGCGGTCGACACGACCAACGGATACATCCTCGACCGTGCGCAGATCGACGCGATCCCGTTGCCTACGGGCAGCTTTACTGGCGTAGCCATCCTGTCGCCGGGCGTCAACGCGGAACTGCCTGGAGGAACCGGTGCCAACTCCGGGTTAGGCAATGCGCCTATTTGGGCGAACGGGCAGCGAGATACCAGTAACACTTTTCTGCTAAACGGTGTAGACGCCAGCAATCTGTTCAATGGGAAGTCGACGAGTCAGGTAGCCTCCTCACGCGTCGTCAACAATACAGGTGTCGGCAACTCGAGCGGGGGCGGCGTGGAGCAGTCGAGCGCATCGGTGTACCTTGCGATCGGCCAAGCGCTGCCCACGCCAGCGCCCGAGACGATCCAGGAGGTCCGGGTCAACGCCTCCATGTACGACGCACAGCAGGGAGGAACGAGTGGCGCCCATATCGACCTAAGCACCATTTCGGGTACGAATAGCATCCATGGCACGGGGTACTTCCACCGCGGTACGGACTGGCTGAACGCCGCGCCTTTTTTCTACAAGCAGGATGATTCGATTCCGGCGAACGAGAAGGTTCCAGGTCTGCACCGTTATACTGCCGGCGGCTCCGTGGGCGCACCCATTGTTAAGGACAAGCTGTTTGGCTACGTGGCTTACCAGCATCTCCATGTGGGTGATGCAGAGATTGGCACGTCCCGTCTGGCGGTCTCGCCTAGTCTGACCGATGATCGTAGTCCCGCAGCGTTAGCGGCCGTTGCAAATAAAGACTTTGGGTTGTCCGATGCCGATGGTAACTCTGTAACGGCTATCAACCCCGTAGCGCTGTTTTTGATGCAGTACAAGCTGCCAAACGGACAGTACCTGGTACCATCATCAACTGGAACGCTGACGAGCACCGTACAGAACAATGCCTCCATTCCCGGGACGGCATATTTCACCGCGGATCAAGCCGTGGCAAACCTTGATTGGAATGCTTCGGCAAAGGACACGCTCGCGCTTAAGTACTACTTCCAACACGATCCGCTACGGGCACCCTATGCTTACTCCAATGTGGCTGGCTTCGGTCAGCGGCTGGATACCGGAAGCCACGTGTTCTCCATCAACAACACGACACTGCTGAAGCCAAACTTTAGCGTGGTTGAGGTGCTTGGCTTTTTGCGTGAGAAAGCTTATGGCGTGAACGACCAGCCATTTACACCTTCGCAGGCGGGCATAACCGGCACATTTGGCTCCACCTACTTCCCAGGAATTACGATCATTGACGCAATCGGAAATGGCCGTAATGCGGCAGGACTGTTCGACAAAAGCTTGAATATCGGAGCAGGCGGAACACAAGGACCGTTCACCGGCCTCTTTCAGAACCGGCTAATGCCCTCGGCCAATGCGATCTGGACCCTCGGCAAACACACGATCAATTTCGGGGGCAGCTACGCGTACACGCAATTGGACATCCGCGACCAGCGAACCAACAAGGGCATGATTGCAACTACAGATTTCCCGGGGTTTTTAGAAGGAAACATCGCCAGTCAAAATAACGCGTTCACGACAACAACTTTCTTGGTTGGTAACGCGAATCGTTACTATCGTGCCAACCAGGTCGGCAGCTATGTCCAAGATAAATTTCAGGTAACACCTACACTGTCACTGACGGCAGGTCTTCGGTATGACTGGAATGGTGCTCTCACTGAGAAGAACGGCAATATTTTCAACTTCGACCCTTCACAGTACAAGTTCAATGCAGCGTGTGTGACAAACGGAGACACCAACCCTGCAGATTGCTATCCTGGCAACGGGTTTGTCATAGCCGGCAACAATAAGCAGGCTACGGCGGGTGCGAGTAACAGTACGCTGACTGGCAGGCAATGGGGATTCGGTCCACGCATCGGTGTTGCGTGGCAGCCGGCGATGTTTGCCAGCAAGGTAGTCGTCCGCGGAGGGACAGGCTTCTACTTTGATCGTGGAGAGCTGTTTAGTTATCTTTCTCCGGGCTATGCGGCGGGCGAGGTCACCGGCGGTCCCTTTGGCGCGGTGCAGACGCCGCCGTTCGTCAACGCTGTCCAGTGCGATCCAGCAAATCCGGGTCCAACCGTCGCTTCGGCCTGTGCCGGGACGCTCAGCTTGCAGACCCCCTTCGGTAGCTCTACTCCGGCGCAGCCGAGCGGCAAAGCGGGTGACATCACCAACTATCTTCCAACTCCGGCCCAGATTGCACAGCATGCCCAGATCTTCACTTTCGCCAATTACGACCAAAAAAATAAGCTGCCGTACACGATTAACTACACTTTGGATGTGCAGTGGCAGCCGCGCAACGATCTCGCGATTACCCTCGGCTACGTCGGAAATCTAGGTCGGCATCTAGTGGTTCCTGTGCCGTTCAATCAAGCGGGTATAGCAACAGCGGGAAACAAAATCAATGGAGAACAATACACCTACGGATACGCCGTGCAGCAAGCGGCAGATGGGACCCCTTGTTCGATGGGCGGCAACGATGGCTGCTACTTCAACAAGGCTCCAGCCAGTCTGCCGAACGGCAATCCATACCTCTATACCTACGAAGGGGGAAACATCGATCTCCGCGTACCGTACCTAGGTTACTCGGCTGAGTCGGAGACCTACAGAGCGGCCGGTATTTCGGCTTACAACGCTCTCCAGGCGCACGTGGAAAAGCGTATGAGCCACAACGTGCAGGTCGGCGTAACGTATACCTACTCGCATGCACTTGATGAGCAGAGTGGCATCGGGCTCTTCTATAACGGCAACAACCCTCTCAATCTTCGCGATGGTTACGCCTCGGCCGATTTTGATCGCACCCATGTCCTGAACTTCACATACATCTTGAAGCTCCCTGCCTTCTTCAAGGAGAGTGAGATCGCGGGAAAGATTGCGAACGGCTGGTCGCTGACCGGACTGGCTGTCTTGCAAAGTGGGCAGCCCTACAGCGTGATCGACTATTCGGGTGCTGTAGGCAGCATCTACTATGGGGTGGCCGATGGTATCACCAATCCAATTGTGCCACTCGCACCGGGATGCACAGCCAAAAATGCGCGAACAAGCGATTCAGGAGCTTTCGCGAACAAGCCAGCATTGAAGGCTTCTTGCTTCACAATTCCGAGTATTGCCGCTGGCGCTCTTGGAACCCCCTCTAATGATCCCTACGAGACTAACTTCACCAGCGGTCAACGCAACATCTTCCGTCAAACACCACAAAAGCGGGCTGACGTTTCTCTGGTGAAAGAGATGCGCATCACCGAGCGAATCGCAGCGCGGTACACCTTTGACGTATATAACGTTACGAACACGACGAGCTTTGACATTCCGACAGACAACGTAACTCAGAATGGAGGCTTCAATCCAACGCCCTCGCTCGATCAGTCAGCGAGTCCAACAGGCGCGAACGCCTTCTTCAACCCGCCAACGAATCTGGGTGCCACGACACATACCATTGGTAGCCCACGACAAATCCAGATGTCGCTACGCGCTACCTTCTAACCTGGATGTTCAGCTGTTCAGTTGGAGCGGCGGCGAACTGCTTTTGGAGTTCGCCGCCGGTCTCGAAGAGGTGGCCTTCGATGTGGCGGGCAGGAATGGCGAAGGTTATCTCAGGCGCGTCAAGCGGGTATGGAGCGAGCTGAAAGCCGCGTGACCCGGTTGGCTGGACGGCTACCCGCTGGGAGCCCTCGAGCTTCGTCGGAAGCGCATGGAGAAGCGTAGCCGGCTCCGTGTAGTTGACGCAGCCAAGCAGCGAAAGGTTATCGCAGGCCTGGAGCAGGCGAAAGTTGTTCTCAATATCATCGTCGGACGCGGTATTGAGCAGAGAGCGGAGCCGCTTTTGGCGTGTGTGCTGGCGATCAAGGAAGCTGTCGAGGAGAGGAAGCTGCTCCGGAGCGATCGTCGAGCGGTCGGCGCGTGCGGTAAGCAGGTTGTACGTGTGCATGGAGACAAGCAGGGCGGCGTACGCGTCGGTGGATTCGACCTGCTCCACGGCACGTTCGCGGACCGACAGATAATCGGCAAGGTCGATCTCTTCGAACGCCGAGTACTTGCCGACCAGTTCGACAGAGAAGGCTGAAGGCTTTCCTTGCCGGGTGATTTGCGGTGCGGCGTCGCGGACAGCCCAGCCGTCGTCGTGGACATGGATGGCGTGAAGAACGCTGGCGCGCGGTTCGGGAGAAAGAAAGGTTTGATTGCCCCAGCGGGTTGCGATGGCACCCGCCAGGCGGGCGTGGTCAGGATGAGTAATGAGCCACCAGCCTGTTTGGGTTTGGACGCGGATCATAGACGGCCTTTCCGATTCTTAGGCAAGAGGATGAGAAGAGGTTAGTCTGACGATGGGCGAGCAGATTCGTGCCACCGGTGGAGGAAATGCCACTCCAGGAACGTGACGGTGAAGAAGAAGGCGAACCCGAGTGCGGTAGCCGCCGCGACCAGAGCGAAGAGGTAATCGGTCTCAAGCTGGGCGCTGGCGTACTGGATAGAGTAGCCAATGCCGCCTTCTCCGACGCGTGTGGAACCCGCGAAGAGTTCACCCGTGATGGCACCGATGACGGCTATGCCGCTCGATACTCGGATGCCGGTGAAAAGCGACGGAAGCGCGTGCGGGAGCCGAAGCTTGAGCAAGACCTGCGCACGCGATGCGTTGTTCATCAGGAACAAGTCGACCAGATTGCGATCGACGCCGATCAGCCCCTGCGTGGTGTTGGCGATGATGGGCGCCAGGCAGATGATAAAGGCCACCAAGCCAACAGAGAACAGGCCAGGGCCGATCCACATCAGGATCAATGGTGCAATGGCTACGATAGGCACTGTCTGGAGCAGAATCGTGTACGGGAAGAACATCCGGCGCAGCCAAGGCGATTGGGCGAAGATCAGCGCGATAAGCACACCCGTGGTGATGGCGGCGAGCAAGCCCCCAGCCGCGGCTGTAGCGGTGATGCGGACAGAGTTGACCAGGGTTGGGAAGCGCGCTGTTCCTGCGTGGGCGACCTGAGCCGGCGTCGGCAGCATAAAGGATTGAATGTGAAAGATCCGGATTGCTCCTGTCCAAAGCAGCAGCAATGCCGCAAAGATACAAACGGCAGTAGTCAGGGTGGTAGCAGTGCGGCGGAGATTCATGGGAGATGAGCCTCTCGAACAAGGCGCGAAATCTGAGTAGTCAAGCGGTCGAAAGCCTCCGTGCGACGTGTGTCAGCGGTACGATCGACTTCAAGGTCGACCGTAATGTTATGCGCGATTCGCCCGGGGTTGGGCGCGAGGACGAGGATGCGTGTGCCGAGAAAGACTGCTTCGGCGACCGAGTGGGTGACGAAGAGTACGGTCCAGTGATGCTGCCGGACTAAGCGGAGCAGCTCTTCATTCATGCGGTCGCGGGAGAGTTCGTCAAGCGCGGCGAACGGCTCATCGAGCAGAAGAACCCGGGGATTGCTGGCCAGGGCGCGTGCTATCGAGGCACGCATCTTCATACCGCCGGAAAGCTCCCGAGGGTAAGCTTCGGCGACGTGCGCAAGGCCGACGAGATCCAGCAATTCGGTAACGCGAGCATGGCGGCGGTCCCGCGCCGCGCCTTCAAGTTCCAGACCAAGGCCGACGTTCGTGCGGATCGTGCGCCAGGGAAGCAGTGTCGGATCTTGAAAGATGAAGGAAACGATTTCGCGGGCGTTTCTCGGCGTCATGCCATCGATCAGAATGGTACCTGAGGTGGGAGGGATGAGACCGGCCACCAGCTTGAGCAGCGTTGATTTACCGCACCCTGAGGGTCCCAGCAGACAGACGAACTCACCCTGAGCGACGGTGACATTGACATCCCGCAGGACTGGCATCGCCTTCCCAAAAGACTTTGCGACCTGATCGAGGACGATAGCTGGGATACTTTGGCTCATGCTTTGGCTGCCAGTGGAAGATGGAGAAATGACGGTCGCTCGGCATCGTGGAAGAGCGTGATGGACGAGCGTTGCCAACTCCAGGAGTCCGCCTCCCGGCTCGGCGTCGCGTTGCCAGGATTCCGGTCGAAGAGCGGGTAGGCGGAGCTGGCGACCTCAAGACGGAGGCGATCTCCGGGCGCAAAGACGCAAGACGTAGCGTCGAGCGTGAGGTGGTTCAGTGCGGGTGTATCGGACGTGCAGGTCTTGCGAGAGACGCCGAGGCAAAGGAACATCGCCTCGCCGCCAGGTTTCAAGCAGACCAGCTTCGCCACAAGATCAAAGGTGGAGGCGGATGAGGCCGCGTAGAGCGTAACCTCCGGCAAGCCGAAGACGTGCATCGAGTGAGCGAGCGGCGTACTGGTATAGCAGAGAACATTGTTGCCAAGTTCAAGCACCGTTTGATCGAACGCACCACTGATGGAGCTCAAACCGCCCGGAGCCAGCACGGGTACTTCCGGGTCGTACACGTAGACATCTGGTGGCTGTAGCTCCGTTGGAGGATGGTGCAAGAAGGAACCGTCGCCCTTGCTCGAGTTCGCGCGACCTTCGCTGTGAAGATAGAAGCAGAGGGAGGGTCGAGGAAACTCAGCTGTGGCGTGCCAGCGGTCTTCGTTCAGCGCGAAGTGGCGGATGCGTGGTTCGTTCGCGAACTCGGCTGTGCCTTTCAGCCAATGGTTGAACCATCGGAGCAGGAGAGCATCGGTGTCGAAGTTGGCTTCAAGGCCAAGTCGATGTGGTCCAACGCGATCGCCCCAGGGAATATGCACCCAAGGGCCCGCAAGGAGGTACTGGTGATCGCGGGCGTGCTGGGTGCCAGCCTGTTGGCGAAGAGCGAGGAAGCCGTCGATGCTCCCACTCAGGTAAGTGTCGTACCACCCCGCAACGTGAAGGGCGGGAACGGTGATCCGGTCAAGCGCCTCGCTGATGTCGAGAGCGGACCAGAAGTCCCCCGGCTCGGTGTGTTCAATCCAGTCGCGAAGATACGTCGGCAGACTCGTTTGTTGGAAGACGGGGTGTTCCACGTAAGGAGTGCTGAGGAACTGAGCGGGAAGATTGGACCATGCAATTTCAAGCAAGTCGCTCGCTTTCTCCAGGTTAAGCCGGCGAGCGTCTTCCTTCAGCATCTGCAGACCCCAGCCAAAGGTTGAAGCCTGCCGCAGCGCACCGCCGCTGTAGAACCAGCCGCGGTACAAATCGCAGGCTGTCATCGCAGGAGCGATACAAAGAAGTCCTTCGGGTTGTGCGGCGGCCGCGAGCAATTGTGTCGCTCCTTGGTAGGAGAAGCCGTACATCCCGAGATTGCCGTCGCATTCCGGGCGTGCCCGAAGCGCGGCAATGGTCTCACATCCATCCTGCCTTTCATGGCGGAAGGGATAGAACTGTCCTTCGGAGCTTCCACGCCCCCGTACATCCTGGATGACGACGTTGTAGCCATGACGAGCAAACCAGACCGGATGGGCATACACGACGGTGGATGCAATGTCACGGCCATAAGGCTGGCGCATAAGCAGCGTCGGATGTTCGCCGCCGCCAGGAGGATAGTAGTGATCGGCCCGTAGCGTGACGCCATCAGACAGCGTGCAGGGGACAGCGCGTTCGAGCGTAACTCCAGCCCCGCAGTCGATCAGCTTACTCATGCGGGCTTGAAGTGGTTTTCGTAAGCGAGCATGGCTTGAAGGGCAGCAGCAATTTTGACGGCGGCCTCCTCGGTCCAGCGCGCGCCGTTCTCGGCAGTGGAGGGGCGTGGATCGCCCATGACGCCGGATGGGGCGATATCGCGGGTGAGCCAGGCAAAATTAGCGGAGCTGTTCTCTGGCTTGAGGAGTTGCGGAGCGGCGAGATCGGCAATGTAGTTGACGGTGTACTCGGCCGGGTGGACGAGTTCGGGCGTGGCGTGAAGGAGCAGTGCTGTCTCGACCTCTCCCGCGTGAAAGCCGTACGCTCGCTCTTGATCGCCAAGCCCGGTGAAGTCCGCTCCCGCTGAGCCAAGGAGGCTGAAGACGCGAAGGCCGAAATCGGCGCGAAGATCGCGAGCAAGCACATCGACCAGGGAGTTGTTGCCCCCATGGGTATTGAAGAGACAAAGCCGCCGGAAACCCACGGCTGCGAGGCTTGAACCGATGTCCCGCACGACTGCCATAAAGGTGGACGACGAGACCGAGAGCGTACCGGGAAAGCCGATGTGCTCGTTGCTCTTTCCGTAGCAAACCGGCGGGAGCGCATAGACAGGCACATCCGGGGCCAGCTTTTCAAGCGCACGGCCAAGAAGCAGATTGTTGAGAAGCGTGTCGGTAGCCAGTGGCAGGTGATGGCCGTGCTGCTCGATGGCAGCGGTAGGGAGGATCAGCAGGGTATCGCGCGACAGTGCATCTACCTGCTTCCAGGTCAGCGAGGAAAACTCCCGTCCTTCAGGAATCCAGTTCTTCATGCGGTCACCTCAGCCACTTCAATGGTCTGGAAAGTAGCCATCTTGCCGGGGTTGAGCAAACCCTGCGGATCATACTTGTATTTGGCCATCAATTGGAGGTTGTCTGCCCGGTAACGGCCTCCACCTTCAACGTTATTACTGTGCGGGTTGGCGACTGAAACCCCGATGGACCGGCAGAAATCAATCATCTCGTTCAACCGTTCTTCAGTCGTGTAGCGGACGAGCGGGATGGCTCCTGGGACGATCTCGTCATCTCCTGTTCTGACCCATTCAAGATGGAAGAGGATCTCGGTGCCGAAGCGGTGGCGCAGGGCCGCGAATTGCGTTTGCGCTTCCGTCGGGCTAAAGCCGCATTGCAGATAGGTGAAGGTAGCGTCCTGCTTGATTGCCCAAAGCGTTGTGTGGTTCCAGGTGTAATCGGAGAGCAGCGGCGTCGTGCGAAGGCCGGTGTACTCGGCTGCAAGAGTGATTTCGGCCCCGGCAGCCTGGGCCGCAGCAGTTGCTGCGGCAAGCTGGTCAGCCGCAATCAACAGGAAGACGAGCGCCTTGCCTTCTCGCGTGACCTGTTGAACGGGTGAAAAGCAGGATGGTATGGGCCACTCGAACACGGTTACAAGGCGCTTTGTCCATGTACGATCGGTGGCAATCGTCCGGCTGAATGCAAATGCTGCCTCGAACGTGTCGAAGGCTAATGAAGCTTGGGCCCACTCGACCGAGGGTGTAAGAGCAAGCCAGACCTTTGTAATGATCCCGTTGGTTCCCCAGGCGTGAAGGATTTCGTGGACCGCCGGTCCTTGGTGCAGCACAACGCGCGGCCGTGCTTCCATTGTGACGACCTCGACTGCGCGGACAGTGTCGAAGTCGCGAACCCCGCCATGCGAGATGGAACCAATCCCTCCGGAACCACCTGCGAGAAAGCCGCCAATGCTGGCTTTGACCACTGTGCTCGGATAGCACCGGAGCTCCAGACCAAGCAGGCGGGCGGCGTTCTCGATCGCACCGAGGCGTGTGCCAGGGTCGGTAACGGCAATGCCCTCCCGCGTAATCTCGAAGCCGTCCATTCGGGCAAGATCGAGCACGATGCCGCCTTGTAGGGGAATGGCCTGCCCGTAGTTTCCGGTGCCCGCGCCGCGTGCCGTCACGGGAATGCCGCGGCTATGGCAGCAGGCGAGGATCGCGCAGATCTCGCAGGTGGAGACCGGCTGGCAGACAGCGTCGGCTACCTTGTCGTCCAGCAGCTTCTTCAGGGTGGGCGAGTACCAGTAAAAGTCGCGCGAAAGGCGCTGTACGACAGCGGGCGCGGTAAGCGTACGCTCCGGGTCGCCAAGGCAGGCCGAGACGGCGGCAAGATCGTCGGGGGACATCATGGCTTCGCCTGCTTTTGCGGATTCCAGATTGCAAACATCTTCAGCATATTAGGGTGAGTGAAAAGAGCATAACAGGCGTCTCGAAGCACGGGACCATCGACTACGCAGGTCATATCGCTGCGTTCAGCCACTTCACGCGCCGGCACGTGGATCTGCCGGCAGTGATGGGCTGCGTCATCGATCGTGGCGCCGTAGACGACGCGATCAATCCCCGCCCAAAGCGCATTGGCCATGCACATCGGGCAAGGTTCGCACGTCGTGTAGAGCGTGTGTCCAGCTAACGAAAAGGAACCAAGCTTACGTGTTGCCTGGCGAACCGTGCGAAGCTCGGCATGGGCACTTGGATCGTTCTCGTCGCGGACTGCGTTGATCGTACGCATCAGAAGCTCGCCCGTGGCGGTGTTGTAAATGGCTGCGCCGAACGGAATGGGAGAGTCCGTGTCGAGTGTTCGTGCCGTAAATGCGGCAAGCTCCGCCATACGGAGTTCATCCTGTTGGCGGGAGACAGATGGTTGCATAGGGCACTATACCATGCACATTTTGATAGCCTACCGCGCAGGTTTTTGAAGCGGCTTGCCAAGCGGTGCGGGCTTTCCGAAGTTGGGCGTACCGTCCGCGTTCCACGTAAAACGTTGAATTCGTGGAGAGCGCTCGTTCTCACACCCTTCACTCGGCTTCGGGTTGGCGTGGTAGATAATCCAGTCCTGCTTGCCGTTGGGCGACTTGAAAAAGCCATTATGGCCGGGACCGAACGCACCTGCGGACGCATCGGTGGTGAGCAAAGGATGGTCGAGCTTCTTCCAGCTGTCTGCGTCCAGCAAGTTGGCCTTCCCATTGGCCTGGAGCAGGCCGAGTGAATAAAAATCCGTCCAGCAGCCAGAGGCTGAATAGGTAAGGAAGAGTTTGCCCCGGTGCTTGAGGATTTCGGGCCCTTCGTTTACGTTCACATGGCGCCCTGGCAGATCGCCATGCTCTTCCCAGGGGAAGATCGGCTTCGAGATACGGGTGCGCGGCGAGTCGATCGTCCAGGGATTGCTCATGTGCGCGATATAGAGGTCCTGCTCGCCGTCATGATCGCCCTCCCATCCTGCCCAAATCAGATAATGCTGCCCGCTCTGCTCAAAGGTAGTGGCGTCTATCGCCCATTTATCGCTCCCGTCGCCAACCTTACCTTTAAGAGTCCATGTGCCTTCAGTCGGATCGTCACTTTCGTTTTCGACGACGAAGATACGGTGCGAGGCGTTTTCGCCGGCATCGGCTGCGAAGTAGATATACCACTTGTTGCCCCAGCGATGAAGCTCAGGTGCCCACACTTCCTTGGACCAGGCACGGCCCGGTTCAGGTGTCCACACCGCCTTCTCCTCCGCATGACGCAGATCGGTGATGTCCGCAGTCTTCCGCAGCGTGAGATTGTCGCCCGTCGAATTGGAATAGTAGTAGAACCCTTTCCACCAAACCACCCATGGATCTGGACCGTGATCAAGCAATGGGTTGGTGAAGGTCCCCTTCTTTGCTGACGTTTCGATCTGGGCCGATGCGGGCTTACAGATGCAAATCAGTGCACACGTGAGAAGAGAGATGGTCTGAAGCTGCATGGTCTTCATATCGAAGAACTTTATACGATTGTTCGCAGGTAAGGAAAGGAGTGGCATCGATCCGCTGTTCCACCTTATTTCGATAGGGGGATCATGTCGTGCGTACGGCTAAATGTCTGCGCCATGCAGCACGCACCCGGACCGTTGGGAAACTCTACTTCCTGGCTGGTCCGTCTTTTGGCATAGGGATCGACACCGCTTTTCCGGTACCACGCTCCGCAATCCAGATCACGTCACCCGCGGGCTCGACTGCCGTCGGAGTGTTCATCCCTTCCTTCAGGACCACGATGTGCGCTTTGTCGCCTGTAATGGTTATAAGGTCGATCTTGCCACTACCATTCTCGGCAAGGAGCAATTTGCCGGGAATGGCACGCATCCCATCCGGCCCTCTGACGGGCTGATCCATCCAGATATCGACGGGCAGTCCTGCCTTACCCGCAGCGTCAACTGGAATGCGGTACAGCTTGTTGAAGACGACGTTATTGACATACAGGATGCCATCAAGGAACGTGATGCCGTCGATGCCGCTCAGCGTGCGATGCTCCAGGAAGAGTTCGGCTTCGCGAGCCCCCGCTGGCAATTTGAAGATCTTGCCATTAGCGGTGTCTGTGATGTAGAGCGCCTTATCCGGTCCGATCGCGAGATCGTTACAGGTGCTGTTGTCGCCTGGAAGGACCCAACGCAACGTTTCAGCGCCAGTAGAAAGATCGAAGCCTCTGAGGGCTGTACGGCGTTTCACCGGACTCGTTCCAGCGAGCGGCGTTAGCTGACAGGTCCAGAGCGTACCCGTCGCGGCGTCCGTGAGCATACCAAAGAAGAAGGTGCCAGCACCCTCGGCGCTGGCGTCGACGAACTTGGACGCTGTGTCGGATGCAGAGAGAACTCGATACACGAAGGGTGTGCTCGCGCTTCCGACGAACAGCACACCATTTGGTGCTACGGCCAGACTCTCAGGCTCCGACCTTGCATCTCTGATCAGTATTTCGGAAGCAGATGCGACCCAACCGTACTCCACGGACAACATAAGGCAGAGGGCTAACGCTCGTGCAATCCAATGGATCATCGACAGCCAATCGCTTTCTGACCTCTGAATCCAAGTAGAGAGGTCCGCTTTCTAAAGAGCCCTCGCAACAATCAGGTACAACTCAGAGCGGCGAGTTTTGATCCGATGCCGCGAGACTGAAGTGCGTCAGGAAGGATCACGCGTAAAAGGTGTTGCATTTGGCAGAACGCTGAAGATGGTAGCATAGGCACGCCTCTGTTTCTGGACCCGAACCGTCCGGCAATCGCTTTAGGTTTTCTTCTCATCTTCTCCGCGCAACCCGGCTTTTAGATCACCGATCTCCCAAGGACACGACATGAAAGTTGTACTTCGACACGTGCTGCTCGGTTTGAGCGTTCCCCTCTTCGCAGGTAGTGTACAGGATGTATTCGCACAGGATTGCACGCTGTGGGTAAACGCAGCCACCGGTAGTGACAGCAACGCTGGAAGTACTCAGGGTGCGCCGCTCGCGACGCTGCAGCAAGCTGCGCGATTGGTTGTTCCCGGTTCGGTGGTGTGTGTAGTTGGGGGATCGACGCCCTACACGAGCAGCGGGCAGTACATAATGCAGGTGAGCACGGCTGGCACAGCATCGCAGCCGATTACGTTCATGCCTGCGCCTGGGTCGGAGTTAGGCTCGGCCAATCAGGTCAACATCCAACTGGGCAACCTCAATGTTCAGGGAATCGAAATCGGCACCGGCAGTAACAACATACAGAGAACGACGACGGTTCCGGCCTACATCGTCATCAAGGGATTCGATATTACGGGAAACAACGCCAACGTGACACCGCTCTACGAAGCGGCTAACTGCCAGCAGGGCGTGCAGATCCCGGGCGGCACTTCGCCCTGCTCCGCAGATGCGGCCAAACGGTCGGGCAGCTACCCCCAATACAACGCTACCTGCGTGTTGATCGATGGTCGCCGGTCCGGAACGACACCGGCAACATTGCGTCCGCACCACATCGACGTTGTGGGTAATAACGTACATGACTGCAGCAGTGGGGGCATCGCGGTGCTGGAATCCGATTACGTCAATTTGTCCTACAACACGGTTTACAACACCGGCTTTTACACCGTGTACGGAACAAGCGCGATCGATCTCGTCAGCATGTGGGACTCAGTGGTAGATGGGGGGCTTCCGCAGGACTCCAACTTCGACGGTTTCGGCAACTACCATGTGGTGATAACGCAGAACAAGGTTTTCAACACGCAGGAGTTTGTCGGCTTTAAGTACTACAGAAATCAGATCACGGATGGCGAGGGTATCATTCTGGATACCTTTCAGAATGCATCGAGCCAGGATGGCGTCAAGATCTCTCCTTTCGGCGGACGCAGTCTGGTTGCAGACAATCTGGCCTTTGGGAATGGAAGTGCCGGTATCGAGATTTTGAACAGCTACCATGTCGATGTGTTGAACAACTCCACCTACGGTAACGCCCGGAACAACAGCCCAGGCGCGAACAATCAGTCCCAGAACGGAGAGATTAACGTCCGAGGTGCTAACGACATCAACGCATACAACAACATCTTCGAGCCGGCCGATAGCGCTCAACATACTGTTAACATCGTTTCGCGTTGTAACTGCACCTTTGGGAACAACGATCTGTATAACGGGATCAATAACCTCGTGTCAGGCGTAACGAAACCTGCGCCAGATACAAATATCTATACCGATCCGCGCTACACAGCAGTGAGCACAAGCAACTTTGGTGTCGTGGACCTGACATTAACAGCCGGAAGTGGCGCGATCGGCAGCGGCGAAAGCTTTTTGCTGCCTCCTGCTGCCTATGGTGATGCACCGCGGCTCGCTGGTACCAGTCAGGACATTGGAGCTTATCAGCAGTCGGCGAAGGGAAGGGTGTTCTGCTGCCAGTTGCCTGAGCCCAGACGTTTCGTGCCGCAATAGGGTCTCGCGACGACACACTTGGTAGCCGTTCGGGAGCACTGCTGTTGTGGCGCACATGGTTCTTAGTGCAGACAGCTTTCCTGAACGGCGTTCGCCGCAATCGCTTCCGAAGCCTCGGAGGATCATTCAGCTCACTACGGCGATATGCCGGTTACATCTGGGCTCTTACCGAGTGGGGGCTGGAGAAGGCTGCGCTTCGATAGCTCACAGGACACCAAGGCCACGCCGTCGACGTCATGAGCAACAGCAATTGGCTCGTCGTTGCGCTTGTCGCGAGTAATGGCCAGCACGTCCAGGGTGCTCTCTACAGAGAGCAGATGCTTTGAGGCGCAAGCAGGCATCATGCTCGAAGCCGCCTGTGGAGGCACCGGCAGGTGCGTTGCAATCTATGCATCGAGCGAACGCGGCAACTCGCATGGCACCCAGAGCCGTTGTTTCGTGTGCTTCAGGGATGTGGTGGCCAGAGACGGGATCGAACCGCCGACGCCGGCCTTTTCAGGGCCGCGCTCTACCACTGAGCTATCTGGCCTTGGCTTGTTTTCGCACGGGGTCGCCAAGAACCGGCACGCGCCTCGCTGTGAAATCCTGCGGCAAGATAGCTGCGCGGCAGAGAACCGCGGCGGGTGCCTGCGGTCTAGCGATGCCTTAGTATAGCAACCGTTTCCGCTTCCGCCAAACCTTGCCGTAAGCAAGCGGTATGCTGAAGGGCAGCCCATCTAAAGGAGCTTCATGCGTCTCTTAGTCCTGTCTACTCTTGCTGTTTGTCTCGGAGCGGGCTTCGCCGAAGCGCAATCGATCGCTGGCGAACAGCAGGCAGCCCGGATCTTTAGTGCTGCAAAAACCAGCCCAGTCGAGCTTCACGCGTTTTTGGCGCGTATGCCGAAAGGTGCCGACTTGCATATGCACCTTTCCGGCGCGGTTTACGCCGAAACCTTTATCCAGGATGCAGTAGCTGACGGAATGTGCATCGATTTGAAGCTGCTGGCGTTCGCCAGGACCAAGGGTGCTCCGCAACCCCTCTGCGCAGAAGGGCAGCTTCCGGCCGCGGCGGCCTTGCAGGATCAGCATCTATACGACGCGCTCGTCGACTCGTTCTCCATGCGCAGCTTTGTGCCGACACCAGGAGTAAGCGGCCACGACCAGTTCTTTGCCACCTTCGCGCGCTTTGGCGGAATCGATAAGAGCCACGCAGGAGAGTGGCTCGATGAGGTGGCAAGCCGTGCCTCCTCACAGAATGAACAATACCTGGAGATCATGCAGACACCCGTCTTCGGCGCGGCAGCCGCATTGGGCTATAAGCTTGGCTGGCCAGAGATTCTAGGCGATCCATTGCGCATCACCCCGGAGCGAGCCGCCAAGCCGAGCGACGTAATCGCGAAGGCCTTCGCCCACCTTCGTGAGCAGCTTCTTGCCGACCCGGCGTTTCGCGCAAACGTCGAGGACGATCGGCAGGAGTTTGCAGACGTTCTCGCCGCTCGCGCTAAGTTGGAGCATTGCGCGGAGCCGGATGCCGCACGCGCATGTACCGTCCAGATACGGTTTCTCGGCCAGGTGGCAAGAGCTTTTCCCCCGCAGCAGGTCTTCGCGCAGACGCTTCTCTACTTCGAACTTGCCTCGAGCGACCCGGATGTCGTCGGGATCAACTTTGTACAGCCAGAGGACTCCTTCCTCGCCATGTCGGAGTACCACCGGCAGATGCTGATGCTTGACTATCTGCACAGCGTCTACCCCAAGGTGCACCTCTCCCTTCACGCAGGCGAGCTTGCGCCAGGGCTGGTACCGCCCGACGGGCTGCGCTTCCACATCCGGGAGGCTGTAGAACTCGGCCACGCCGAACGCATCGGCCATGGCGTAGACGCAATGCTCGAGGATGATCCGCACGTGCTGCTGAAGGAGATGGCTGACCGTCACGTGATGGTCGAAATCAACCTGACGTCGAACGACGTTATTCTCGGTGTCAGGGCCAATCAGCATTCCCTGCCCGCATACCTGGACGCACACGTTCCGGTCGCGCTATCGACCGATGACGAAGGGGTGTCGCGCATCGACCTGACACACGAGTACGCCCGGGCGGCGATCGAGTTTGGGTTGAGTTATCAGGATTTGAAGAACATGGCTCGAACGTCGCTCGAGCACAGCTTCCTGCCCGGCCCGAGTCTCTGGCGTGAAGCGGACCGGTTTACGCGCGTCGTGCCGGCGTGTGGGGCATCGTTCGATAAACCGTCTACGGCTTGTGCCACCTTTTTAGCCGCAAGCCAGAAGGCTACACAACAATGGGAACTCGAGCGTCGCTTCGGAGCCTTTGAAGCCACTGCTCATTGAAAAGCTGCTCAGGCTGGGAAAGGTGCGGTTGCAGGTCTAAAATAGAAGGCGTCTCCGGAGAGACGCCTTCCTGGTGCTGCACGATGTGCCGGTAATTAGGGCATCAAGACAGTGTCGATCACGTGCGCCACACCGTTCGACTGGTACACATCGGCTGTGGTGACAGTAGACGTGCCACCTTTGGCGTCGGTGAGAACAACAGACTTGCCGGAAAGCGAAGCAGTAAGAGGCTCACCCTGAACAGTCGTAAGGGTGGCCTTGCCCTTGCCCTTCTTGATCAGCTTGACGAGTTCCTTCGAGTCGATCTTGCCCGCAACGACGTGATACGTAAGGATCTTCGTAAGGGTGTCATGGCTCTCCGGCTTGACGAGGGTGTCCACGGTGCCGGCAGGGAGCTTGTTGAACGCATCGTTATCGGGCGCAAAGACGGTGAACGGACCGGGGCCGGATAGCGTCTCGACCAGGCCTGCAGCCTTGACGGCGGCGACGAGCGTGGTGAGGTTCGGTGCAGCGGAGGCATTCTCAACAACGGTCTTGTTGGGGTACATCGCGGCCCCGCCAACCATGGGATCGGCCTTTTGGGCGGAAGCGGAAAAGGTAAGGACGACGGCTGCGGCGGAGGCGATGAGGGTGCGCTTGACGTTCATAGGTAAGGCTTCCTTTGCGTACGGTTCGTGCTGCGTGATGTGTGACTTTACAGCTGCGTCATGCTTTCTGACACTCAATGTACCTACGGAGAGATGCAGGCTATGGATGTCAGCACCGATGCAGAAACTAGGTATTTCCAGACCGATGCCGGAAACGATGTCAGCCGATAGACGGTGTGCAGGTTTGTTGATGGTGTAGCGAGAGTTCGGGCGCGTTGACAAGCGCCCCGGTTAACCCGTCAACTGGAAGGAGTGAATCTGGTGGCCCAACAAACGAATTCGGCGGACAGGATGCGGGCACCATTGCAGCACAAGCGCGATCAAGGATTGCTGATGATCGCGCTCTTCAAGCTGGGCAAGGCGATGTTTTTCTTTTGCCTGGGGCTGGGCGCGTTGCACCTGATCCACAAAGACCTTGCGGACGAGGTAGTGCGGGCAGCGACAGCGCTGAAGTTCGATCCCGAAAGCCGATTTGTGGCGCTCATGCTGGATAAGGTCGACACGATTGACCATCACCGGCTACGGCAGATCAGCATGGCTACGATGGCGTACTCGGCTCTAGCACTGACTGAGGGCATAGGGCTGTTGCTCGAAAAGGTGTGGGCTGAGTACCTGACCCTCATCCTTACAGCGTCCTTTCTGCCGTGGGAGTTGTTCGAGCTGTCCCGTCATCCGAACTGGTTTCGCCTGGGGCTGCTGCTGATCAATCTAGCAGTCTTAGCGTACCTGTTGTGGCTATTGCAGCGGAAGAAGCTGCTTTCGGCGACATCCTCTATGATCAGCCACTAGGCACTTTCGCTTTTCTTTTGCTTTACCAGAAGTTCCCGCCTTGGCACAAGACCCGTAGCCGTCCCCGTTAACACTAGCCATAGGGGCTTTGACGCGTCTTCATCTACAGGCTGACTTTTCCACACCATAGACGGGAATTCCTTTCTCTTCCACATCCTTTTTCTCTTTACACGAACCAGACCGGCGTTGAGTATTGATCTTGCAAGTGGAGCAAAGTGGAGCGCGGTGGAGAGAGTTGCCCCAAAACTGCCTCGAGTGTACTCCTGAAAGGCAGCAGTAAGGCCAATCCGAACCGAGCTGGGTTCCTGAAAGTTGGAGTGAGTGTTTCGAGGCAACCATCCGGCGCGCGTGGACGAGAAGGGCAGGCTGAAGCTGCCGGCCGCGTTCAAACACCGTGTGGATGAGGTTTATAAGTCGAACGAATTCTTCATCACCAGCAAGGACGGTAAGCGGGCCGAGATTTACCCGATTGCCGAGTGGGAAAAGATCGAGGCGAAGATCGCGGCGATTCCGTCGATGAACCCGCTCCGCAAGAGGTTTTTGGAGCTGACGAGCTACTGGGGTCAGGCAGCAGAGATGGACGGGCAGGGACGATTGGTGATTCACCCCAGACTGCGGGAGGCGGCGCAGACAGTGGCGGAGGTTGAAGTGTTTGGCTTGCAGACGTATCTGGAAGTTGCCAACAGCGCACAGTTCCAGGCGGAGTTGGCGCCGTTGACGGAAGCGGACCAGATGGCGTTGTCCGAGTTCGGCCTGTAGTTGGAAGGCCCAAGATTTTCTCCCCAGGGAGAGCAGGTGTTGCAGAAAGCGCAGCATGTGCCGGTTCTTTTAGAAGAAGCGTTGGAGTATCTGAGTGTGCGACCGGGCGGCGTTTATGTGGACGCCACGCTGGGTCTGGCGGGGCACTCGGCGGCGATCGCGCGGAGGCTGGGCGCGGGGGGCAGGCTGATCTGCTTCGACCGCGACCCAGAGGCCATGGAGCTGGCAAAGGCGCGGATGGATGAAGTTGCGATAGACCTGGGCAGCGAAATGCCGGAGGTGACGTATGAGCCGCGCGCGTTCTCGGAGGCGGCTGACACGATCGGGCCGGGCACGCTCGACGGTCTCCTCGCAGACTTCGGCGTAAGCAGCCTGCAGCTGGACGAGGCGTACAGAGGATTCAGTTTCCGGCACGAAGGTCCACTTGATATGCGGATGGATACGCGCAGTGGAGAGACAGCCGGGCAAGTGGTAAATCAGGAAGACGAAAACGAACTCGCCGATCTGATTTACGAATTTGGAGATGAAAGGAGATCGCGGAGAATCGCCAGAGCCATTGTGCGGGCCCGGCCACTATCGACGACAGCGGAGTTGGCTCAAGTGATAGCGGCTGCGGCCCCAGCAATGAAAGGAGAGAAGATTCACCCGGCGACAAAGACTTTTCAGGCGCTCCGGATTCGAGTGAACGATGAACTAGGAGAGATCAAACGGCTGCTGGAGATCGCACCGAAATTGTTGAAGCCGGGCGGCAGGCTTGTGATGATCAGCTTCCACTCCCTGGAAGACCGGCTGGTGAAGGATGCGTTCCGTGAATGGAGCCGGACGAAGAGTTTTGAAGTATTGACGAAAAAGCCGCTGGTAGCGATGGACATCGAAGCAAAAGCAAATCCGAGATCACGAAGTGCCAAGATGCGCGCATCGGAAAAGATGAAGCAGCAAGCCGACTTACGAATTTAGAAGTACAAGATCGGGCCGGGGTTGTCCCACCTTCTTTCAGGCGAAAGACAACCCAGAATCACAAGTCCCTTCCTCGATCAGCGACCCCGGCCCGGTCATTTGCGAGAAGCGGCAAGACATAGAAGCGAAGCGGGAGCGGAACCAATGGCAACGATGGCGATCGGCGCGGGGATGATGGCAGGACGGGCGGCAGCGAAGGAGAGTGCCCCCAACACGCGGCGGCGGACAGAGACGCTGACCGAGCGGAACAGCCGTTTGTTTGACGAGCAGCGTGGAGCCCGGCGCGGCCCGGCGCTGGAGGTCTTCTTCGCCAAGCACATCGACAATAGCCGCATCGTCAAAGCCAACGACCCGGAGCGGCAACGCGACATGCGCTCCTTCACCATGGCGATGAGCGTGTTGTTTTTACTGGTAATGGTGTATGTGTGGCAGCACTTCGCGGCCATCGAAGTTGGGTACCATGTAGAGTCGCAGAAGGCTGGGGTGGAGCAGCTTCGAGAGAAGAACCGGGAACTGCGATTGAGTGAAGCGCAGCTGACAGACCCGAACCGCATTGAGCAGATCGCCCGAAAGATGGGTCTTGAAGCTCCCTTGCCCGGCCAGATGGTGCATCCGGACGGGTCGCAAGCAGGCGGCGCGGTGATGGCGCAAGTGTCCGTACCGGTCGTGGGAACAAACTAGTTTCGCAGTAGAGGATTTTGCAATGAGCAAGGCGCCGCCACGGCAGGCAAGGCAGACAGGGTTGGCTGGGTATCAGCTTACCGCTCCCATCCGGAGAGTCCGCTTTGCCTACGTGGCGCTTTTTTTCTGTGCCTGGGCTTTTGTGATCGGATTGCGGCTGGTGTGGGTGCAGGTGGTGCGGCACGACCATTTCGTGCATACAGCGGCGTTGCAGCAGCAGAGCGGGTTTGAGGTAGCGCCAAGGCGTGGGGTGCTCTACGACCGCAATCTGCGCGAGATGGCCATGACGGTGTCGGTGGACAGCGTGTACGCGGTGCCGTCAGAGCTGGGCGACAACAAGGAGACGGCGGCGGAGCTGCTGTCGAGCATCGTGCACAGCGATCCGCTGGACAACTTCACGACGAAGAAGCAGATGATGGCGCGGTTCAACGCGTCGCACGGGTTCGCGTGGGTGGCCCGGAAGCTCGATGCGGCGACGGTGGAGCGGGTGCGCGACCTGAACTTGAACGGGGTCTACACGCAGAAGGAGTTCAAGCGGTTCTATCCGAACGGCGACCTTGCGGCGCAGGTGCTGGGCTACGTGGGTACGGACGATATCGGGCTGGGCGGCATTGAGCGGCAGTTCGACGACGAGATGCACGGCGCCCCGGGCCATATGCTGACGGCTCTCGACGCCAAGCGGCACGTGCTGGACTCCGCCGAGCAGCAGCCGTTGCCGGGTGAAAACCTGATGCTGACCATTGACGC
Source organism: Acidobacteriaceae bacterium (assembly GCA_965215415.1). GTDB lineage: Bacteria > Acidobacteriota > Terriglobia > Terriglobales > Acidobacteriaceae > Edaphobacter. The sequence continues at coordinate 1,119,910 of CBDCDQ010000009.1, forward strand.
AAATATCCAGCACATTGCGGAAAAGGCGCTCGACGCGCAGGTGGAGAAGATGAAAGCGCTGCACGGCACGGTCGTCGTGCAGGACCCGCATACCGGGCAGATCCTGGCGTTGGCGGTGTCGCCGCGCTTCAACCCGAACGACCAGCGGCATATGGACGCGAGCGTGTTGAAGAACCTCGCGGTGAGCGACGTGTATGAGCCGGGATCGACGTTCAAGCTGGTGACCTACTCGGCTGCCTTGGACGGCGCGGGGGTACAGCCGACCGACATCGTGGACTGCCAGGGCGGCGCGATGACGATGTTCGGCCGGACCCTGCACGACGACCGGAGCGACCACTTCGGTCGTGTGACGGTGCAGTATGCGCTGGAGCACTCAAGCGATGTCGGCGCGGCGAAGATGGCGCTCAAGCTCGGGAGTCAGAAGTTCTACGACTACGTCAAAGCGTTCGGCTTTGGCGATCGGTCCGGCATCGAACTGCCGAGCGAGACGCGCGGCCTGCTGCGCACACCGAAGAAGTGGGGCGCGACAAGCATCCTGTCGATCGCCATTGGACAAGAGATCGGCGTGACGCCGGTGCAATTAGTGAGTATGGTCAGTGCCATCGCGAACGGCGGCGTCTACCTTCCTCCTCACGTTTTGCTCGCCAGCGTAGACGGCCAAAAGGGTGATGGCAAACTGCAGCCGATTGCGTTCCGGCCAACGAACCAGCTGCCCGAGAAGCTGCCGGACGGGTCGCGGCGCGTGATTACGGAGATGACCTCCGCCAAGATGCGGGCCATGATGCAAGGCATCGTCGTCGAAGGAACAGGCCGCAAAGCAGCTCTTAATGGCTTCAGCGCCGGAGGTAAAACCGGCACGGCGAACAAGGTAGATCCAGCGACGCACACCTATTCGCATACAAAGCTGGTGGCCAGCTTCGCCGGGTTCGCCCCGGTCAGCAATCCGGCCATTTCGGTCGCCGTGGTGATCGACAATCCCACGGCCGGCGGAGACCTCTCGCACTATGGAGGCACAACGAGCGCGCCGGTCTTCGCGGATGTCGCGCAGCAGGTGTTGGAGTACCTCGGCGTGCCGCACGATCAGCCCTTAACGGCGAAGAAGCTGGTGGCGACGAAGGTGGAGGATGAGGGGCCATCGGCAAGTGGAGCGGACCCGGCGGCGCTTTTGGCGGGGCTGGCGGATCTTCCGGGAGACGATCCTTTGCGTGCTGCTCCTGTCACCGCCGCAGTCGAGAAGCCGGTTGCAGCCAAGCCAGCGGGCGTGTTGAAGATGTTCCCGGCAAAGGTGTTGACCGCCTTCCACGATGGAGGCCGGACTTCTGACGAGAAGAGGACCCTTGCTTCGGAACCGAGGCATGGCGCTCCCGATGTCGTCGATGGCGGCAAGCCGGTGGCGGTCCCATCGTTTGCCGGAACCGGGCTTCGGACAGTGGTGATGCAGGCCGCGGCTGTGGGGCTGCGCGTGCAACCGGTCGGCAGCGGCGTGGCGCGGGAGCAGACGCCAGCGGCAGGGACGATGGTGCCTTCGGGGTCTGAGGTAGTGGTGCGGTTTTTGCGGTAGCCTTCAAAACGCAGATTCCCCTTCGGGAATGACAACAAGAAAAGCAACAGTAGAATGGCGGCTATGCGGTTTGTCGAGGCGATGCGCGAAGTGGCGATGCTGGACCTGGCCGGAGACGCAGAGGTGACCGGCGTCGAGTACGACTCGCGGCGGGTGCATGGAGGAGCAATCTTCATCGCGATGCGTGGCGGGGTGACGGACGGGAACCGCTTTGTGGCGGACGCGCTCACGCGGGGTGCGGCGGCGGTGGTGACGGACTCGCGGGCGGTGTGGAACGGACGCGACGGACGCGTGCCCATGGCGCTGGTGGAGCATGGGCGGCGCGCGCTGGCGGGGGTCTCGGCGAACGTATTTGGGCATCCGGAGCGGAAGCTGGCGCTGACCGGGGTGACAGGAACCAACGGCAAGACAACGACGGCCTGGATTCTTGAGGCGATGCTGCGAAGCGTCGGGCGAACGTGCGTACTGGCGGGGACGATCGAGACGCATGTGGGCGACGAGGTGCGGGTGTCGGCGCATACGACCCCCGAAAGCCGGGACTTGTTGGAGCTGTTTACGGATGGTGTAAACGCGGGCGCGACCGAAACCGTGATGGAGGTGTCGAGCCATGCGCTGGAGCAGGAAAGAGTTTGGGGCTTGCCGTTCGATGTGGCCGTCTGGACGAACCTGACGCAGGACCATCTGGACTACCACAAGACGATGGAGGCTTATTTTCAGGCAAAGGCGCAGCTCTTCGATGGCGTGGGAACCCCACCGCCAAGAGTTTCGGTGGTGAATGTAGACGACGCGTGGGGGCGGCGGCTTGCTAGAGACCGGGATGTAGTCGGGTACGGTTGTCACGGACTTGGCGAGATCCAGGCCGAGGCCATCACCATGCCGGTCGGGGAGACACGCTTTCGGCTTGTAACGCCCGGAGGAGCCACTGAAATGCGGTCGCCGCTGACAGGCCGTGTAAACGTCTATAACCTTCTGGCCGCGTGTGGAGCTGCATTGGCGCGTGGGTTGACGCTCCATCAGATCGCAGCGGCGACGGAAGGGCTCAAGCAGGTCCCGGGCCGCTTCCAGGTCGTACCTTCGGGTGAGACAGGCATCACCGTGGTGGTCGATTACGCCCATACCGATGACGCGTTGCGGAACCTGGTTGCGCTTGGGCGTGAACTGGCCGCCGGAGGGCGCGTGCTCACCTTGTTCGGCTGTGGCGGCGACCGCGACCGGACCAAACGGGCAAAGATGGGCCGCGCGGCGGGAGAGGGTAGCGACCTGGTGGTCTTGACGAGCGACAATCCACGCAGCGAGGAGCCAAAGGCGATCCTCGAGGAGGCTCTCGTGGGAGTCAGGCAGACCCGCACGAATTGCATCGTGGAGGAGGACCGGGCCGGAGCGATCGCCATCGCGATCCGAGCGGCGCGAGCAGGCGATGTAGTGCTGCTGGCGGGTAAGGGGCATGAGAAGGTGCAGATTTTGCGGGATGGGACAGTGCCCTTCGACGATGCAGCGGTGGCTGCGGCTGTGCTCAGGGAGTTGGCATGAGGCTGACCCTTGGGCAAGTGGCGGATGCGATCCATGCGGAAGGGGACTTCACGACGAAGACGGAGGTCGTGGGTTACTCGATCGACTCGCGGACGATCGGCGCGGGCGAGCTTTACTTCGCGGTGAAGGGCGAGCGGCTGGACGGGCACGACTTCGTGGAGGCGGCGCTGGCGAACGGGGCTGCGGCGGCGGTGGTGTCGATGCGCTGGCTTGCGCCGTCGGAGCTCGATCCGTGCAGGCTGCTGCGCGTGCCCGATCACGACGGGGCAGGGGTGCTCGACGCCTTGCAGCGGCTGGCGCGGGCGGTCCGCCAGATGTGGGGAGGACGGGTGATCGGGGTTACGGGATCAGCCGGAAAGACGACGACGAAGGAGATGGTCGCGGCGGTGCTCGCAACGAAGTTCCAGGTGCTGAAGTCGGCTGGCAATCTAAACAACGGTTTCGGGGTTCCGCTGCAGTTGTTGCGTTTGGAGCCGGAGCACGAGGTCGCGGTCATTGAGATGGGGATGAACCACGCCGGGGAGATCGCCGCGTTGGCGAAGATCGCCGAGCCGGATTGGGCCGTCGTAAGCAACGTGGCGTCAGTGCATCTGGAGTATTTTCCGGAAGGAATCGCCGGGATCGCAGCCGCGAAGCGGGAGTTAGTGGAGGCTCTGCCAGCGGACGGGTTGGCGTTCTTAAACGCGGACGACGTGTGGGTGCGAGAGTTTGGGCGCGGCATGGGAGAGCGGGTCACATACTTCGGTACAGCGGAAGAGGCGGCGGTTCGCGCGGAGAAGCTGGAGGAACGCGGATTGTGGGGAACCGATTTCGATCTCTGCATACCGGGCGGTGACCGCAATGTACCGATGGTGATGCGGATGCCCGGGCGACACAACGTGATGAATGCTCTGGCCGGTGTGGCAGTTGGGCTGCGAAGTGGGGTTCCCCGCATGGATGCCATGAGCGCGCTCGAGCAGATGCGGCCCACTGAGAAACGTGGCAATCGAATCGACTGGAACGGTGCCCAGATTTATGACGACACGTATAACTCGAATCCGGCTGCGTTGGCTGCGATGATCTCTGCATTGCGAAACACCCGCGCCAAACGACGCATCGTAGTGGCCGGGGAGATGTTGGAATTAGGCCCGGAGGCCGAGCGGCTTCATGGCGATTCTGGACGGGCGATGACGGGCATCGACGTGATCGTGGGAGTGCGGGGCTTCGCACGAGCCTTGGTCGCCGGAGCTGCCTGGACAGGATCAGAGGCTTTCTACCTGGAAACACCGGAAGAAGCCGGTGCCTGGATGAAGGAGAACCTGCAACCAGGCGATGTCGTGCTCGTGAAAGCGTCGCGCGGAGTTCGGCTCGAGCGCGCCTTGGACGGAATAAGTCATGCATAAACCCGCCTGCCTTTGACACGACACAGAGCACTCAGACGGTAAGCCCGGCATCATAGAGGTATGGCGAACGAGCTGGTACGAAGCGGAGCAAAGGCGATTGCAGTCAACGGGCTTGGCATAGCGATAGAACCAGCAAAAAAGGTACCCGGCAAGCACGCCAGGAAGGCAGCCAAACACGCAGGCAAGAAGGTCTCCATGAAAACTGTAGACACCTCACAGGATGGATTGCGGACGGCCTTCCACCATATGCAACGCGCTGCTGTGGTGATCTCGTTGATGGAGAAGGGTTCGGGGGAAGACCTGCGCGAGCTGCTGAAGCGGGGAACGAAGCTCTACGAGAAAGCTCTTGAGGGCGAAGGCGGCGCGGCGGCGGTACTCAAGGCGATCGGCCTGTTGCGTGCGGCGGAGCACCTTGCCCTGGCTGGGCTGTACGATGCGCGGCACAAACATCGTGAGAAGGTGGAGCCGCCGCGAGGACCATGGCTCGAAAGCTTTGCTGCGGAGACCGGCGGACGGTTGAAGGCAATCGAAGGGGCAAAGCGCGGCAAGGGAACGGACGTCTTCCCAGCGGCGGAGGAGTTGCTGCGTCGCTCGCTGGAGGCAGCAGGTGACCCACATTTGGCATGGGAACTGGTGCTTGCTGCGGATGCGCTGTGCTTCGCTTTGGAAAACGGACTATAGCGGTCTAACGTCGCCCCGTAAGATAACGACGCCGGATGTGCATCAGCTCTCCAAAGGCTCGGAAGAAGTCGATCGGATGGACTTTGGAGCCGGCTACATCGTGCCAGCTGGGAAGCGGATATTCGTAGATCTGGGTGCTGATCGTTGCGGGATCTGCGCGGTGCGCCTCCATGAAGCGCGCAAGAAGCTCGACATCGAAGATCCAGCGGGACTGGAACGGCGCGGCAAGCACCGCGGTGAGTTCTGGCGTAGCGCGAAACAGCTTTGCGCCGCACTGCGTGTCGTAGATGGGCAGGTGCAGCAGGTTGGAAGCAGCTGTAGCAAAGGTGCGTCCCAGGTAGTGCCGCAGAGGCCGACGATGGATGTCGCGCCCCAGCAGCCGGACGCGCGCACCAAACACCATGTTGAGGTGGGGGTACAGGGCCAGCACTGCCGCCAGATCGTGAATCTGTGCCAGGGGGGTAGCTAAATCTGCGTCCCAGAATCCAGTGATGGCGCAGCCAGGAAACGCGAGAGCCTGGAGCATCCCTGCCCTCACGGCCTCCGCTTTGCCGCGGTTCTGCGCCTGGTCGAGGATGGCAGTGCGTTGAGGAAACCCGGAATGCAGCGTGGAAAGAACCGTCAAGGTTGTGTCGCGGCTGCCATCGTTGACGAAGAGAAGATCGATCGCGTCGTTCTGCGGGTCTTCCAGGAATGCTGTAAACGCATCCACACGCAGGCGCTCGGCCTCGTTATAGCAGGGGATAACGACGATGGTGCGCGCGTCCATGGCTGATCTTCTCATCTGGAGGTCGGGATAAGATAGCCCTGACCCAGCCGGGTTCCCGAGGCGCGCCTTTGCTTTATTGGCTGTTATACCAGAAGCTCTTCCCCTATTTTCGTATCTTTCGGATCTTCCGCTATCTGACCTTTCGTACGGTATTCGCCAGCCTGACTGCGCTGCTCATTGGCTTGCTGATCGGACCGTTCGTCATCGAGCGATTGCGTGAGTTCCAAATTGGGCAATACATCCGTGAGGACGGCCCGCAGTCGCACCAGAAGAAGGGCGGCACCCCCACCATGGGCGGGGTGCTGATCTGCATTTCGATTCTGGTGCCCACTTTATTGTGGTCAGACCTGTCCAACCCGTTTGTCTGGCTCATCGTGCTCGCGACGGCGACCTTTGGTGCCATCGGCTTCGCGGACGACTACACGAAAACGGTGCGGCGGAACAATAAAGGCCTCTCGGCGCGGCAGAAGCTGGTCCTGCAGTTCCTCGCCAGCGGCTTGATCGGTGTGGCCCTGATGGTCATGGAAAGCAAGGGTGAATATTCGACGCGGCTGGTCGTGCCGTTCCTCAAGCGGGTGCGGCCGGATCTCGTATGGGATTGGATGGGGCACGTCCCGCATATGCATTGGCTGGCGTTCGTCCCGTTCATCCTGTTCGTCATGCTGGTGGTTACGTTTTCGTCGAACGCCGTCAACCTGACGGACGGGCTGGACGGGCTGGCCATCGGCTGCACGATCATCGCGGCGGGCGCGCTGACGGTGCTTACCTATGTGAGCGGCCACGTGGTGTTCTCGGATTATCTGGAGCTGCAGCGGATGCCGATGGTGAGCGAGCTGACGGTCTTCTGCGGGTCCATGGTCGGGGCGAGCATTGGCTTCCTTTGGTACAACGCCCACCCGGCGGAGGTGTTTATGGGCGACGTGGGCAGCCTGGCGCTGGGCGGCGCAATCGGGACAGTGGCGGTCATCATCAAGCAGGAGCTGCTGCTGCCCTTTATTGGCGGCGTCTTCATTATGGAGGCGGTCAGCGTGATGCTGCAGGTGGGAAGTTACAAGCTGCGGAAGAAGAAGCGCATCTTCCGGATGGCTCCGCTGCACCACCATTTTGAGTTGGGGGGCTGGTCGGAGTCGAAGGTGATTGCGCGGTTTTGGATTTTGGCGCTGGTGTTTGCGCTATTGGCGCTGACTACGTTGAAGTTGAGGTGAGACTATGCAGATCGTTTATGTTCTTTGGCACACGCATACCCTCTCTGAGGATCGGGAAGGCGAGAAGATTGTTGGCATCTATGAATCGGAGGCTGCCGCACAGCAAGCTCAGACTAGAGTAGGTACGTTACCTGGCTTTGTTACGCATCCGGAAGGATTCGAGATCGCCAGTTATGAAATAGGTAAGGATCATTGGATAAGCGGTTATGTCACGATGGCCGGTGACAGAGAATTGCAGTAGGGAGGAAGTGCGGAGTATCTTGCCCACAACTATGTCAATGGCTGCTGCCTTTAGAACACTGAATAGTTCAGGTCTAGTCATGAGCTCGTATGGAGTGGCGTTGGACCTCGTGTTGCCCGGACTCCCGCAAAAACCACGGGTGGAGTTTAGAGCAAGTCGAGAAACTCATCTACTGTGATGCCAGCGTTACGGATGAGCGATCTTAAGGTGCCCACCGCAAGCTCTTTGTGTTGCGGGATGGTGAGAATAGCTCGAACACCGGGCTTTGTCATGGTGAGATGGCTCCCCATTTGACCTGCCCGCAACCAGCCTAATTTGCCGAAAGCCTTCACAGCTTCTTTGCCCGAGATATTGGCCAGAACGCCCATGCACCTATTCTAGGGCAGCCTGCAAGCATCAACCTCATCTTGCAACGTGGGAAAGCCGCACTGAACTGTGTACTTAGATGGAAATAAGCAGGGGAAGATGGCCGACCGGGAGTGTTTGAACCGCCTTCTGATCCTCGGCCCAGAGCCACGCGGTGATGGCCTCCTTTATATTGGCCAGGGCTTCAGTCTCGTCGCGCCCCTGAGAGACGCAGCCGGGCAGGGCGGGGCACTCGACGACGATCCAGCCATCCTCTTCGGCTTGCATGGTGATGTGAAAGGTCATGGTGCGCTCCCGAGATCATCTTACCAAGATGCTGAGGGCGCGCGCCGTCTTGCCGATGCTTTAGGCTGTACGCATGGCGATGATGGAGTTGCGGGGCAAGCGGGTGCTGGTGGTGGGGTTGGGCAAGTCGGGGTTGGCGGCGGCGCTATTTCTGCGGGGGCTGGGGGCGCGGGTGACGGTGTCGGACACGCGGAGCTCGGCGGCGTTGGCGGGCGAGATTCCCGCGCTGCTCGAAGCCGGGATCATGGTGGAAGCGGGGGGGCATGGGCTGCTGACGTTTCGGCGGCAGGACCTGATCGTCGTGTCGCCGGGGGTGCCGCTCGATACGCCGGAGGTGAAGCAGGTGATCGCGCTGGGGATGCCGGTCATCGGCGAGCTGGAGCTGGCGGCGCGCTTCCTCAAGGGACGGGTGGTGGCGATTACAGGGTCGAACGGCAAGACGACGACCACAAGCCTGGTGGGGAAGATCTTTGCCGACGCCGGGCTGCCGACGCAGGTGGGCGGCAACATCGGGCTGCCGGTCATCGAGCTGATCGCGAAGGACACGCCGGAGACGTGGGATGTGCTGGAGGTGTCGAGCTTCCAACTGGAGACGGTGGTGGACTTCCATCCCAAGGTCGCCGCGATCCTCAACCTGACGCCAGACCACCTGGATCGGCATGGATCGTTTGAAAGCTATGTGGCGGCGAAGCAGCGGATCTTCGCGCGCCAGGAGGCCGGCGACGCGCTGGTGCTGAACGCGGACGACCGCGCGGCCCAGATGTGCGCGGGCAAGGTTCCGCAAGGGGTGGAGTTCTTCTGGTTTTCGGCAACAAAGGTAGTGCGGCGCGGGACGTTCGTGCGCGATGGCGTCGTCTGCTGGGTCAGCGCCGAGGGCGGCGTGACGGAACCCATTATGCCTGTAGCGGAGATCGGGTTGAGAGGCGCGCATAACGTCGAGAATGTTCTCGCAGCCATCGCGATGGCGCGGCTAGCAGGCGTGGCGGCCTCGGACATCCGCAAAGCGGTGGCTGCCTTTCGGGCGGTCGAGCATCGGCTGGAATTCGTGGCGGAGATAGCGGGCGTCGCATATTACAACGATTCGAAGGCGACGAATGTGGATGCGGCGATGAAGGCGATCGCGTCATTCGACCGAGGCGTTCACCTCATCCTGGGCGGGAAGGATAAGGACTCGGACTACACGCAGCTTGCGCCCTTGCTGCGAGAGCGGGCAAAGGCTGTTTACACCATTGGTTCGGCGGCAGAGAAGATCGAGCGCGAGCTGGGCGGCGTGGTGAAGATGGTACCTGCGGATACTCTGGAGCACGCTGTCGCCGCGGCGAGCGAGGCGGCGGAGGCAGGCGACGTGGTGTTGCTGGCTCCTGCCTGCTCGAGCTTCGATCAGTTTGAGAACTATGAGCATCGCGGGCGTGTGTTTCGGGAGCTCGTTGTGGCGTTAGGGGAGTAGATGGCGAAGCGGGTGGGCGTCGACAAGTGGCTGTTCGGGGTGGTGCTGCTGCTGGTGCTGTTTGGGCTGGTGATGGTGTTTTCGGCCTCAGCGGTAATGGCGCAGGCGAAGTATGGTTCGCCGTATACGTTTGTGGTGAAGCAGGCACTGTGGGCGGTGCTGGGGCTGGTTGCGCTGTTTGCGCTGATGCAGGTGGACTACCGCGCCTATAACAATCCGCGGGTGGTCTTCCCGGCCGTGGCCATCACGATGCTGCTGCTGCTCGGCGTGTTTGCGATGCACGACTCCCATCACACGCACCGCTGGTTCCACTTTGGCGGCTTCTTTACGTTCCAGCCGTCTGAGATCGCCAAACCGGTGATGGTATTGTTCCTGGCCTACTTTCTACAGACGCGGATACACCAGATGGACGACTGGCGCGGAACGATCCTGCCTGCCGTGGCCGCGCCTCTGCTGTTCGTTGGGCTGATCCTGAAGGAGCCGGACCTTGGCACTGCACTGGTGTGCGCGTCGGTCATGGCGTTGATGCTATACCTCGCGGGAGCACAGACGCGCTACTTCGCCATGGGAGCTGCCGTGGCCGCGCCGGTGCTGTATTTTCTGCTCTTCCATGTGGCTTGGCGGCGGGCGCGGATGCTGGCGTTTGTGGACCCCGAAAAAGACCCGCGCGGGACAGGGTTCCACATCCTTCAATCGCTGATCGCGGTGGGCACGGGCGGCTTTCACGGGCTAGGGCTGATGGAGGGGCGGCAGAAGCTGTTCTATCTGCCGGAGCCGCATACCGACTTCATCTTCGCCAACGTGTGCGAGGAGCTGGGGCTGATCGGCGCAGTGATTGTGGTGGGGCTGTTTGTCGCGCTAGGCTATCGCGGGCTGCGCGCGGCGTTCCTGTCGACCGATCCGTTTGCGCGGTTCCTCGCGTTTGGGCTGACGACGGCGGTGCTGATCCAGGCCTTCTTCAATATTAGCGTCGTGCTCGCGCTGCTGCCGACCAAGGGGATTCCGCTGCCGTTCATCTCGTCGGGGGGCACGTCGGTGTTCATCACGCTGGCAAGCATGGGTGTGCTCCTGAACGTGACGCGAGAGATCGATTAGTTGTCGCTTCGGGTACTAATTGCGGGTGGAGGTACTGGTGGCCATGTGATTCCGGCGCTGGCGATTGCGCGGGAGCTGCGGGATCAGCATGGCGCCGAGGTGCGGTTTGTGGGGACGGCGCGAGGGCTGGAAACACGGCTGGTGCCGGAGGCTGGCTTTGGGCTGGAACTGATCCGTGTGGGTCAGCTGAAAAATGTTTCTGTATTGACAAAGATGCGCACGGTTCTCGATCTGCCAATCGGCTTAATGCGCTGCGTTCGTTTATTGCGGAGCTTCCGGCCGGATGTGGTCGTTGGGGTTGGAGGGTACGCGTCCGGACCGGCGATGATGGCGGCGATCCTGCTGCGGGTACCGACGCTCGCGTTTGAGCCGAACGCAGTGCCGGGCTTAGCGAACCGGCTGGTGGGTAAGAGGGTGAGTGCGGCGGCGGTGAACTTCGAGCCGACGCTGAAGTACTTTCGCAAAGGTAAGGTGACGGGGATTCCGGTGCGGGCGCAGTTCTTCGCGATTGCGCCTGTAGCGTTGAATGGTGCGCCGAGGCTGTTGGTATTTGGAGGAAGCCAGGGGGCGCGAGTCTTCAACGCGGTCACGCCCTCGATCATGAAGCGGTTGCTGGACGAGGTGCCTCGATTGACGGTCGTGCACCAGACCGGGGCGCGCCATGCGGAGGCGACCCGGGCAGCTTACGCGGCGAGTGGCGCTGACAACTCGAGGTGGAAAGTCGAGGAGTATCTAAACGATATGCCCGCGCACTTTGCGGAGGTGACGCTGATCCTCTGCCGCAGTGGGGCAAGCACCGTCGCGGAGTTGGCGGCGGCCGGACGGGCGGCCGTGTTGGTGCCGTTTCCCGGCGCGGCGGACGATCACCAAACGAAAAACGCCGAGGTGTTCGCGACGGCGGGCGCGGCTGAGTTGCGGGTTCAAGGGAGCGATGCGGAGCTGGCCGAGGTGTTGCTACGCGACTTGATCGGTTTGCTAGGGGCGCCGGAGCGGTGTGTCGAGATGGGACGCGCGGCTAAGGGGTTGGCGCATCCTCGCGCGGTGGAACAGATTGCGGAGATGGTGGTGGGCCTGGCTGATAAGTAGTGCTTGTGAACACGCGGATTCCATTCGGGAATGACAAACAATGCAGCAGAACCGGAGCACCCCACCCTCACGGCGGTGAGTTGCCGTGAGAATGGGACACCTGGTCTGCAGTCTGGTCAGCGATGGCTGCCGTGATTGTCACCGCCGTGGAAGCCGCCACCCTGGTTGCCGCCCTGGCCGCTGCTGGCCGGAGCGCCGCCGTGGAAGTTGCCTCCGCTCTGCGGCGCTGCAGGAGCGGTAAAGCTGCGACCGCCTCCGTTATTCGTCACCGATGGCACATTATTGGAGCGGATCGCGTTGCTTTGCAATCCACCATGGTTACCGCCGAAGTTTTGGTCGGGAGCGGGACGGTACTGCTGCGGGTTGTAGGCACCACGGTTTGCGCCAGGATTCTGGTAGCCAGGCAAGCCTTGTTGCGGCTGCTGGCGGTTTACGTCGTTCTGGTAGCCGCGATTGCCAAAGCCTTGATTGCCGCCGTGGTTCTGAGTCGGCTGCTGGTTGAGGATCTGACCGGGCTGGTTGAAGGTCTGCTGCGGTTGGTTGACCGTGCGATTGTCTTGTCCGCTCTGAAAGCCGCGACGGTAGTCGTTCTGCTGATTCTGGTTGCCGTGATAAGGCTGACGATTGTTCTGCTGACCGGCAAAGCCGCGCTGCTGGTCAAAGTTGCCGCTACTCTGGCGATCGCCGCCAAAGCCCTCGCGGTGCTCGTCGCGCCCGTCGTGTCCACCGGCGAAGCTGCCACGATGGTCGTCACGAAGTGCACCGTTGTTACGGGCGTAGGCGAGACCACCAGGCCGTCCGTCAAAGCCGCTCTCGCGACGCTCGTACAGGCTGCCGCGGAAGCCCCGGTCCAAGCGGTTGTAAGCGCGGTTGTAGAAGAACCGGTCGCCACCCCAGTATCCCCCGTAGAAGCCAGTACCAAAGTACCCGAAGCCGTAGTTGATGCCGCCGTAGTAGCCGACCTCGCGGCCCCAGTAGCCGGCGTTCCACAGATATGCACCGTCGTTGTAGCCCCAGTAGCCAGGGGTCCAGAGCGCGCCCACGTAGGGTGCGGTGACCCACGCGCCGTCCACCCATTGGTAGCCGTCGTCCGTCCAGGCCCAGTAGCCAGGCGTCCAGATGTAACCGTCGCCGGGGCAGAGCGGCTGCTCATAGACCGGGATGACGGGTGGGGCGATGGAGACGGAGAAGAAGACGCGGGCATTGGCGGCAGTCTGGAAGCCGGGGACGAGCATGAGGGTGCCGGCCAACAGGGCAGCGCCAAGGGTCTTCTTTGCAGTGGTGTGGATCGTGTTCCCGAGAGTGGATGCGATGTTCATGTTCGGCCTTGCCTCATCTCTTCGTCGCTTACCCGATACTGCTTGGATGCTGCGGGCTGCGCGGAGGATGAGGCGCTTTGTGCCGGGCTTGCTCTGCCCTGTCCGGCTTACATTCAATTAGACACGAGCGCTTGCAAAAGGTTGCGGAAGATGTTCATTCATAGGGGCTTAAGGTTGACGGCAACATTGCAAAATTGTGCACAAATAGCTTTCATTTCACCGCCGTGAAGATGTTTTTAGGGCACATGACGTGGACGCCGGACTTGGTGTCGACGAGCTGGGTGATGTCCACATCGCAGGCGACCGAGATGAGGGCGTAGCTGTCTTCACGGGAGAGCTTCCGGTGGTCGGGGATCTGCTCCGAGAGGAACTCGATCATGTTGTGGATGGCCATCTCGGTGGCCGTCTTCAGGTCTTCGTGGAAGCCCATGGCGATGTAGTGGGTGGGGGTTTCGGCGCGCGGCCACAGCAGGCGGTGCGGGTCGCTTAGGCTGCCCTTGTGGACGATGAACTGGAAGGTGCCGGTCAGGTAGGTTTCAAGCGCGGTGATGTCAATCTCGCCGTTGCCCTGGTTGGCATGGCCGTCGCCCGCTTCGAAGAGCGCGCCTTTGGCGTGGACAGGGATGAAGAGCGTGGTCCCGGCGACGAGCTCGTGGTTGTCCATGTTGCCGGCGTGCATCCATGGCGGCGCGGAGTTGTACTTGCCCGCGCCTTCGGGTGGGGCGATGCCCATGCTGCCAAAGAAGGGGTGCAGCGGGATGGTGACGCCGGGGGCAAAGGCGGCGGTCATGGCCGTGCGATCGAGGGGGATGATCTTGGTGCGGCCGTAGGGGAAGTCGTCGGGGAGGAAGCCGCGGCCGGGGCCAAAGCCGTTGCAGGCGAAGGGCGCGTCGATCACGATCTTCTGAATGCGGACTTCGAGCGTGTCGCCGGGTTCGGCTTCGGCGATGGCGACCGGGCCGGTGAGTATGTGGCCCCCGGGGCCCTTGTCGGCGACGGCTCCCTCCTTATAGATGGCCGCAGAGTAGGCGGGGATGTCGGCGGGCTTGACGCCCTCGGCTTCGAGGCGTTCCGGAGACCCGCAGGTGGAGAGGGTCTGCATGACGACGGTGTCGCCGGTATGGACGGTCAGGGCGGGCTTGGCGTGCGCCCAGTAGGAACCCCAGGCAACGGTCGTGGGCGTGGCGAGGAGCGTCTGGGTGGTCTGAGCGACGAGTGGAGACATCGCAGCCGCCAGCGCGGAGACGCGGAGCAGGACTTCAAGAGGGCGCATGAAGATGTATAGCACGGATGCTCCCCGCGCCCCCGAGGGCAGACTTACGAGTCTTTCGACAAAGTCTCAACGTCTTCACAACAAGGAACTTAGGTCTGGCCAAGTCTTGCTGGGTGTACCCGGCTTTAGAGCTGTTCGGATGCGCGTTCAGGAGACGACCAAAGCTATAGCTCGATACCTTCATGATAGACGGTGTGTCAAGCGGCGAGAGCGGTGCTGGCGGCTTGGCGAGAGCCTCTGGGCGATGGTGTAGAGGGACTGTGCGGGGCTTTCAGCCCTCGGGTTTCGTGCCACCGCTCCCTACGCTTGCATATGTCGCGCCTTTGGCGCTGAGACGCGAACTCCCCTTGCAGCATTGCTGATCGACTCTAGAGGGCGCGGGTAATTTGGCGGGCTTGGGAGAGGTCGTGCCGGGTCTGCAAGTGCAGCCACATTTCTACGGAGGTAGAGGGCGGCTTCGAGCTTGAGGGCATGGGGCGGAGACGCCGGCGCGTCCGTTGAGGAGGCGGGAGAGGGTGGTGCGGGCTGTCAGACTTGTCCGAGGCGGGCGGCGAAGGCGGTCACCTCGGTGTCGCCCATGAGTTCCTTAAGGACTTTGCAGAGGCGTGCGGGGTTGTGCATGGGCATGGTGTGCTCGATCCCGATGGACTTACTTGTTCCAATGCACGTACTATGTCCCGGACTATAAATAGGTCTGATCGGTAGAGTTTACGATCTCAGCCGTTATGTAGAGGAGTACGGTGGCCAACTTCAAGCAAGCGCCCAAATCTCTGTTGACCCATCCACCCGTCTTCCTGACGCCCGAGATGCGGGCGGAGCTGCTGAAGCCCGGGACTTACAACATCTTCAAGCCAGCGGACAATCGGCTGAAGGTGTCGATCGGCAATACGACGTGGAAGGGCGATCAGGCCAAGCTCATCGGCATGTGGGGCGGCGATGAGGCGGGAAACCGGCTCGAAGTGACGGCTGAGCCTCCCATTGTCGATGTAACTCTAGTCTCCGAGCATGAGATTGAGCCGCACCTCTTGGTTTACCTCATTAAGGCAAAAGGTGGTGGTACTACCGGCGATACGCATCTGTATGCCAGGACGACGGTGGCCTTGCCCGGCAAACCGGCGGGAAGGAGTTATTCCAGTCCTTTGCCGGTGACGGTGTTGGACGAGGTGGCAGACGCCGGACCTACCGGTTCGTTCGCCGGAGGCAACCGGCAGGAAACCGTCGACGCAATCAAGGAGGAGTGCAGGCGACAGGGCGTAACCCTGAATAATCAGATCGCGTACATACTCGCGACCGCCGAGTGGGAATCGCACTTCACCCCGATCCGAGAACGGTTTACGCCCGCCCACGAGCCGCAACGACGAGGGCTTGCATACTACCCATACTATGGTCGCGGATACGTTCAGCTCACCCACGAGAGTAATTATAAGAGGTACGCCGACCTACTGGGAGTGGATATGGTTGCCGATCCCGACCTGGCTCTGCAGGCCGATATCGCTCTTTACGTCTTGGTACATGGGATGATGAATGGAGTGTTTGGCCGAGGGTTGCCCCACTACGTCAATGAGCGTCAAACGGATTTCCTGCATGCGAGACACTGCGTGAATGTCATGGATCAGGCGCAGACGATAGCGGACATGGCGCAGCGATGGCTCCAAGTGCTGGTTCCTCCCGCTCCCCAGGGGAAGCGTTGAGGTCGGACATGATCTTGAAGTTTAGGCATCGTTCCGGAGCCGCGTTTCCCGTCATCGCGTGCTGTCTCGCGGGTATATTGCTTTGTCTGCCAGTGGCGGGTCGGGCGCAGCGTCACGGGGCTTTTTGGACGGGCGAGAGCGGCGGCTATCAGATCACGTGGACGGAGCGCGATCTCGTGGCCCGGAAAGGTGCCACGACTGTCTTCTCCGCGAGAGAGTTCGCAAAGGCTGGACTGGCGCACTATGTCGAGGCGGGAAGAGAACCATCGTCCGGCAAGATGCCAGCTTGTATCTACGAACGTCGTTTCCGCTTGATTGCGGTAGTGGGCACCGTTATGAGCTTTAGCGACCGGTACTATGCCTCTTGCCCGAAAGAAGCGCATCCGGGTGGCGAGACCAGGTTCACCACCATAGACTTGGCGGCGGGTGGAACGCTTGCGTACAAGGGCCGGGATGCGTTCGGCATCATCGAATCGGAGGATCGAGGCAAGGCGCTTCTCTTGACCGATTTCGTGTCACCCCAGGCTGTCTATGAAAAGTTACGAAGCGCGCCGCTCGTCGTTCGACTGCTGGGTCAGGAGGCAAACTCGCCGAAGCCGCGCAACCTCGCTGAACTGATGGAGCAGTTGTCCGGTAAGTTGGGGGAAGGTGAGGATTGTGTCTCCGTGCCCAAAGACATTCTTAGCCGTTTTGCCATACGCCGCGCCGACCCGGGAGGGAGCATCATTTCACTGGGTTTTCCCGGTGCTGGTCCTTGCCGGGACGAGCTTACGACGGTCGACTTGCAATTTTCATCTGGCGCTTTGTTGAAGCCGATTGCCGGAGGTGGGATGCCGGTCTCCTTCCTGGCCGGAACTGCCGATTGGCAGGAAGGAACGAAGGAGACGGTAGTCGCCTTGCGTACGAATCCGCCCCGCCGGTGATTTTCAACAAAGTCTCAAAGTCCTCACGACAAAGAACTTAGGTCTGGACCGGTCTGGATCAGGTCTAGACCAGTTTTACTGGTTCCTGGTGCGTTCGGCGGGAATGTGTCGCTTCCCTGAAAACCTTGCCCTATTAAGTTCAGTGTAGACGGTGTGTCAAGGGGTTGGGGCGCTTTGAGGCTTCCGGGTAGAGCGGTTTGCCTGATGACGTGGAGGCTGTAAACGCAGCTTCCCTTCGGGAATGACAAACAGAAAGGCCAGGCATCCCTACGCCACTTGCGACTTTGGGCTAGACGGCGCGGGTGAGTTGGCGGGCCTGCCAAAGGTCGTGGTGGGCCTGCATGGTCATCCACATCTCGGCGGAGGTGTGGAGGGCGGCTTCGAGCTTGAGGGCCATGAAGGCGGAGATGCCGGCGCGTCCGTTGAGGAGGCGGGAGAGGGTAGTCCGGTCGACACCGAGGCGGGCGGCGAAGGCGGTCACTTCGGTGTCGCCCATGAGTTCTTTAAGGACTTCGCCGGGGTGTGCGGGGTTGTGCATGGGCATGGTGTGCTCCTTAGTGATAGTCCTTGTAATCGACAAGATGTACGTCCTTTCCATCGAACTCGAAGACGAGCCGCCAGTTTCCGTTGACGGAGATGGCCCACTTTCCGGCCATCTCTCCTTTGAGCGCGTGCAGCGACCAGGCGGTGAAGTCGGCGATGTCGCCGACCTTGGTGGCCGTGTCCAGCACAGTGAGTTGCAGGCGCAGCTTTCGTTCATGAGCAGGCTGGATGCCGGACTTCGAGCCGGTCTTGAAGAACTTTTCGAGACCGGCGTGCCGGAACGACCTGATCATGGCTTTATTGTAGCGCGTTGCGCCACGCGCACAGTGTCGAACGGAACAATCAAATCTTGCATTTACTGGGCGTATAATCTCTCAGATGGCAGCCAAGAAAACGGAATCTGGAACCCGCTCGGGTCGCTTCCGCTTCGTACTCATCGAAGCCGATCTTGGCGACAACAATTTAAGTGATCTGACGCAAGCGATAACGCAGGCACTTAAGCCAACTATGGCACCTGTGCCCCGCGTGCTCCCGCCGCCGACCCGTTTACCAGCGACGTTGAATGGTGATACGGGTGGGACTGATGAGCCTGATGACCTACAAGGAACAGACGACGTCAGCATAGAGCCTGAACCTGCAGAAATGTCGCCCAAGGCTCCTAGTACACCTCGAGGCAAGCAGAAGTATGCTGTTCCCGAATTCAAACATGATCTCGATATGATCGGCGAATCAATCTCGTTCAAAGAGTACGCTGCGCAACAATCACCCAAGAGCACTGCCAAACGGTACTTAGCTGCTGCGATGTGGATGAAGGAGTATGGCCGTAAGGCCACGATTAACATCCACGGTATGTACAGCTGTTACAAGACAGCTCCATGGCCACTTGGAATCAACGATTGGGATCAAACATTCCGCACCTTAGTGCGAAGTGATCAGATGCGACGTGTTGAGCCTGGTGAGTATGCGATAACGCATTTGGGTGAGGCTGCGCTGCAGAAAACGGGAGCATAGGACTTGCATGCAATTAGCGGAGTTTACGACGCAGGTAAAAGACTTCGCATCACTCACGCATCTAGACAAGACGTTACATTTCATGTGGTTCTTGCATGTCCATGCCGACAAGGAACGTGTACAGCAAAGAGATGTCCGCGCCTGTTACGTGGTGCGCAATGAGGAGCCGCCAAACCTAAGTACCGTGTTTGTGCGCATGTTAGGAAAACGTCCCAAGCTCATCCTCCAGGATTCGAGAGGGTATTATATCGAACACAAGCAGCGCTCTTCACTGGATTCGAAATACGGACAGCATCAGACTACGATTGCCGTCTCAAAACTCTTGCGAGATTTACCCGTAAAGATTTCCGATGAGGCTGAGCGTATTTTTTTGCGAGAGGCGATCACGTGCTACAACAACAAGGCTTACAGAGCCGCCATCATTATGGCTTGGAATTTGACCTATGACCACATGGCACGATGGATTATCGCAGATACGGCTCGGTTAGCAACATTTAACACACACATAGCGGGACGACTTGGCGCTAATTCGAAACGTGCGGGAACTAAGATCATCAGACGCGAAGATTTTGAAAAGCTTGAAGAGAAAGAAATGATTGACATAATGGCAAATGCCAGTTTGCTCCCTTCTAGCAATTCGAAGAAGATTTTAGAAATACAGTTAACACGACGAAATATGGCAGCCCACCCGTCGCTTGTTGCTATCGAAGCACCTCAAGCAGACGATGCTATTTCCAGTCTTGTCGCAGACCTAATCCTCAAACTCGCCTAACTCTGTATCTGCACCTGGCAACCCCTCGTTCTGTAGACCATTCACACCGCTTCAATACACCGCCCCTCAATCCTTGTACGATTGAGAGAGAAGCGAGAGGTGTATGAGCGAAGGGCGTTGGGTTCTGCTGATTGCGAGTGAGGTGGGGGGGACGGATTCGGTCTCGGACCGGGCGATGGAGCGTCTGGTGGACGCGATCGGGGAGGAGGGGTATGAGGTGGTGCGGACCTCGACGCCGGAGGACGGGCTGTCGCTGGTGACGAGCGATCCGTCGTACTCGGCGATTCTGCTGGACTGGGACCTTGAGGGGGAGAACCAGTTCGAGGAGAACGCGGCGTTCAACATCCTGCGGGCGGTGCGGCGGCGGAACAAGAAGATTCCGATCTTTCTGATTGCGGACCGGACGCTGGTGAGCGAGCTGCCGCTGGAAGTCGTCAAGCAGGTGCATGAGTACATTCACCTGTTTGGGGACACGCCGGCGTTTATCGCCAACCGTGTCGACTTCGCGGTGGAGCGGTACCATGCGCAGCTGCTGCCGCCGTATTTTCGGGAGCTGAAGAAGTATAACGACCAGGGAGCGTACTCGTGGGACGCGCCGGGGCACATGGGCGGGGTCGCGTTTTTGAAGCACCCGGTGGGGATGGAGTTCCATAAGTTCTTTGGCGAGAACATTATGCGGTCGGACCTGGGGATTTCGACGGCACCGCTGGGGTCGTGGCTGGACCATATTGGGCCTCCGGGGGAGAGCGAGCGGAACGCGGCGCGGATCTTCGGGGCGGACTGGACGTTCTATGTGCTGGGCGGGTCGTCGACATCGAACCAGATCATTGGGCATGGGGTGATTGCGCAGGACGATATTGTGCTGGCGGACGCGAATTGCCATAAGTCGATCTGCCACTCGCTGACGGTGACGGGGGCGCGGCCGGTGTACATGAAGCCGACGCGAAACGGCTACGGGATGATTGGGCTGGTGCCGCTGAAGCGGTTTCATCCGGAGTTTATCAAGGGGATTATCGAGAAGAGTCCGCTGACGGTGGGGGCGCGGTCGCAGGTGCCGACGTACGCGGTGGTGACGAACTCGACCTATGACGGGCTGTGCTACGACGTGAACCGGGTGGTGACGGAGCTGGCGAAGAGCGTGCCGCGGGTGCATTTCGACGAGGCGTGGTACGCGTATGCGAAGTTCCACGAGATCTACCAGGGACGGTTTGCGATGGGGGTGCCGGACGATATGCCGGACCGGCCGGCGATCTTCGCGGTGCAGAGCACGCATAAGATGCTGGCGGCGTTTTCGATGGGGTCGATGATCCACGTGAAGCTGAGTCCGCGGGCGCAGCTGGATTTCGACCAGTTCAACGAGGCGTTCATGATGCACGGGACGACATCGCCGTTTTATCCGCTGATCGCGTCACTCGATGTGGCGGCGGCGATGATGGACGAGCCGGCGGGGCCGACGCTGATGAGCGAGACGTTGCAGGACGCGGTGAGCTTTCGGAAGGCGATGGCGTCGATCGCGCACCGGCTGCGGGAGGCGGAGCAGGGGTGGTTCTTTCGGCTGTATCAGCCGGAGACGGTGTTCGATCCGATGGATGGGAAGACCTATCTATTAGAAGAGGCGGCGGATGGGCTGCTGACGAACAAGGCCGTCGCGTGGACGCTGAAGGCGGGGGAGGAGTGGCACGGCTTTCAGGACGAGGACATCGCGGACGGGTACTGCATGCTGGACCCGACGAAGGTAACGATCCTGACGCCGGGGGTGAACGCGCAGGGCGTGGTGAGCGACTGGGGGGTTCCGGCGGCGATTCTGACGGAGTTTCTGGACGGGCGAAGGGTGGAGATTGCGCGGACGGGCGACTACACGGTCCTGGTGCTGTTTTCGGTGGGCACGTCGAAGGGCAAGTGGGGCGCGCTGCTCGAGAACCTGTTCGAGTTCAAGCGGCTGTACGACTCGGAGGCGATGCTGGAGGAGGCGATGCCGGAGCTGGTGTCGCGGTATCCGGCGCGGTATCGGAATGTGAGCTTGAAGGAGCTCTCGGACGAGATGCACGCGGCGATGGTGCAGTTGGACCTTGCGGGGCTGGTGAACGCGGCGTGCGACGAGGACTTCGACCCGGTGCTGACCCCGGCGCAGACGTACCAGAAGCTGCTGCGGAACGAGACGGAGAAGGTGCGGTTTCGCGACATGGCTGGCCGCATAGCCGCCGTGATGCTGGTGCCGTATCCGCCGGGGATTCCGATGTCAATGCCGGGCGAGCGGCTCGGCGGAGAGGACAGCCCGGTGATCAAGCTGATCCTGGCGATGGAGGAGTTCGGCAAGCGGTTCCCGGGGTTTGAGCGCGAGGTGCACGGCATCGAGGTGGACGCGGAGGGGAACTACTGGATGCGCAGCGTGATCGAGACGCCGAACGGCAAGCGGCGGAATGGGACGGGGAAGAACCGGCCTCCGAGCTCGGCTCCGCCGGTGAAGAAGCGGAAGCGGGCGGTGCCGGGGTTGGGGGAGCCGCCGCATGGGGTGAATACGGAGCGGTGATGGTGAACCTTGACGATTTGAAGGCGCGAATGCCAAAAGAGCAGCCTGAGCCGGAAGTTGTCTATCACTACACAACGATCGACACGATGTTGAAGATCGTAGTAAACAGAGAACTTTGGGCAACAAGCATTGAGTATCTGAACGATGTCAAAGAGCGCACCCATTTTTTAGAACTCATTCGGGAGCGGATTCCTGAGTATAAGAAACTACATGGCATTCAAAACGACGCTATGTTCAAGAGATTGTTAGAAGACAAGCATCCTATGCGCCTGGCTCCCGAGCGTCTACCGTTTGTAGCTTCATTCTCACTGGTGCCAGATTCTTTGTCTCAATGGCGTTCTTACTGCCCTAACGGAAATGGTGTCAGCATAGGATTTCGTACAGAGTGTCTACGAAGAGCCTTCGTCAGTAGGGTCTGCAAGGAATCTGATTTAGCCGCAGCTAAATCAATGCCCATAATCCAAGCTAAGTGTGTCGAATATCCAAAAGCTGAAGACACGGAGCACATTGACTGGCTGCTTAGTCTTTTCGAGTGGGCAGCAGTCCAGACAAAAAGCGTAATGGATGGTGTCGACAATTTTGATTTTGTAAATTATTTGTGTGAGCGCGAAGCGTGCTCGAAAAAAGATTCTTCATTCAGCAATGAGCAGGAATACCGCTTGCTTGTCACTGGTATTTGGCAATGCAATGATTCGTTGAAGTTTCGCACGTCTCGCTCGACGCTTGTTCCCTACGTAGCACTTACGATTCCAGCAAAGCACTCTGAATACGATGTTGAAGCTAACGCTTCAAATCCTTTGTCAGCATGGGCGCAAAGGTGGGACTTTATAGATCGTGTTGTCATCGGGCCAACAACAAATATGACGTTGTCGCAGACAGCGGTTGAGGCTTTTTTTCGTTCGCAGAATATGTCCGTTTATGTGCGAACTTCGAAGATACCTTATCGAGATTGGTAGAGGGTTTGCTATTCTGCATTGATGCAGATCACGGTCACCGTTCCGGACGCTTTGATTGCCCAAGTCCAGTCTCGCGGCTTGGATGCGGAGTCCTACGCCCAAGAGTTGATGGATCAGGCGGCTTCACAGGAGCTGGCCAAGACTGAAGAGCGGCGGGAGGCGGTTGAGGCGATGATGCGGTTTGCCGGGGAACGCAAGCTGACACTCGGCGGTCTCGACCTGAAGAGCATGGTGCATGAAGGCCACAAATACTGATGGCGTTTGTGCTCGACGCCTCGATGACGATGAGCTGGTGCTTCGACGATGAGAGCACACCGTTTACGCGGAGCGCTTTAGCTACGCTGCTGGAAACGTATGCGGAAGTTCCGGCGCTCTGGCCGATCGAAGTGGCGAATGTGCTCGCCATGGGTGAACGCAAGAAGCGGATCGATAGGGACGACTCTGCATTGTTCCTTCGACGATTGATTCGTCTTGACATCAGGGTTCAGCCCGAACTTAGCGTTGTTGAAATCGAAGATTTGCTGACGCTGACGCGGCGACATGGATTGACCGGTTACGATGCAGCGTACTTAGAGTTGGCTCGTCGCAAACGGCTTCCACTTGCTACCTTCGATAAGGACTTGCTGCGGGCCGCTCCGCTTGAAGGCGTGGCGCTGCTTGGCAGGCCTTCCTAGCTAGCACCGAAAGCGAGATCCGTCATGTTTTTGCCTGGCCATGTACTGTTAGCCTCCACCCAGCGCATCCACTTTATAGGGATTGGCGGGATTGGGATGAGCGGGATCGCGGAGATCCTGCTAACGATGGGGTATCCCGTGTCGGGGTCGGACCTGCGGCGGTCGGCGGTGACGGAGCGGCTGGAGGCGATGGGGGCGCGGATTTTCGAGGGGCACGCGGCGGTGAACGCGGCGGCGAGCGACGTGGTGGTGACAAGTTCGGCGGTGGCGGCGGACAACCCCGAGGTGATGGAGGCGCGGGGGCGAAAGATTCCCGTGATCCAGCGGGCGGAGATGCTGGCCGAGCTGATGCGGCTAAAGTACGGCATCGCGGTGGCGGGGATGCACGGGAAGACGACGACCACGTCGATGATCGCGGCGGTGTTGGCCGGGGGCGGGCTGGACCCGACGGTGGTGGTGGGCGGGCGGGTGAACGCGCTGGGCTCGAACGCGCGGCTGGGCAATTCGCAGTATCTCGTTGCCGAGGCGGACGAGAGCGACCGGAGCTTTCTGAAGCTGTCGCCGATCCTGGCCGTGGTCACGAACCTCGACCGCGAGCACATGGACTGCTATCGCGACATGGCGGATGTGGAGGCTGCGTTCGTGGAGTTTATGGACAAGGTGCCGTTCTACGGGGCGACGACGGCGTGTGTGGACGACGCGCTGCTGCGGACGGTGTTGGCGCGGGTGCGGCGGCGGGTGTTTACGTATGGGTTTGCCGAGGATGCGGATTTCCGCGTGAAGATGCTGGCGCGGGAGTCCGACGAGACAGGGTATGCGCGGTTTGAGGTGAGCGCGAGTGGGCTGACGATGGGGCCGTTTACGCTGCATGTGCCGGGGCGGCATAACGTGTTGAACGCGACGGCGGCGGTGGCGATTGGGGTGCAGCTAGGGGTTGCGCCGGAGCAGATCGCGGCTGGATTGGAGACGTTTCGCGGCGTGGACCGGAGATTTCAGATCAAAGGCGTGGAGCACGGCGTGACCGTGGTGGACGACTACGGGCACCATCCGACGGAGATTCTAGCCACGCTGGCGGCGGCGCGCGAGTGTGGGTACGGGCGGGTGCATGTGCTCTTCCAGCCGCACCGGTATACGCGGACGCGCGACCTAATGACGGGCTTTGCCGGGGCGTTTGCGGACGCGGATACGGTGGAGGTGTTGGACATCTACGCGGCGAGTGAGCAGCCGATCGCTGGCATCGACGCGGCGGCGCTGGTGCGGGAGATTGCGGCTACGAGCGGGGCTGGATGGAAGATGCGGGTGCGGTATGCGGCGAGTCCGGCGGAGGGGGCGGCGGCTTTGGCGGGCGAGGCACGGGAGGGCGACGTGATCCTGACGATGGGGGCGGGGAGCGTGTCGCACGCGGGCGGACTGGTGCTGGCGGCGCTTCGGACGGACGCGAGTTCCTGAGTCGATACCCTTAGCCCGTAAGCTACGGTGGGGCGGAAGCAGCGGGTTATAGTCGAGATGGCGATTCTTCGCGGCTCTGCTCAGAGCGGCGATTGGGACGAACTATGGCGAAGCGTGGAGCGGCGGTGCTGGAGATGCCGGAGCGGGAGTATGCTCCGTCGTCCCGTATGCGGTCGCGCCGCGATCCGGTGGAGGACTTCGCGGACGAGTACGAGCGCGAGCCGGAGCGGAAGCCGAGATCTGCATCGCGCCCTGCTGTGAAGCTGAAGGTGGGCGGGCGGTTGCCGCTGCCGACCACGGTCTGGGGGATGGTGGCAACGGGGCTGGCGATGGTTGGTCTGCTGGCGGGCGTGTTCTGGCTGCTGGCGGTGACGCGGATGTTTTTGCTGCATGACGCGCGGTTCCGAATTGCGGACGCGTCGGCCATTGAGATCGTGGGGAACCATCATCTGCGGCGCGGGCAGCTGCTGGGGTTGTTCTCGGATGACCTCGAACGGAACATCTTCGGCGTTTCGCTCGAGCAGCGGCAGGCGGAGCTGGAGGCGATGCCCTGGGTGGAGCGCGCGACCGTGATGCGGCTGCTGCCGGGGCGGCTGCGTGTGGCTGTCGTGGAGCGGACGCCGGTGGCGTTTGTGCGCCAGGGCGGGGCTGTTGGATCGGTGGGGTTGGTGGATAAGGACGGCGTGCTGCTCGATATGCCCGCCGGTGCGAATGCTGAGCATTATGCGTTTCCCGTGGTGATGGGGATTGCGGCGAGCGATGCCGCGTCGGTGCGGGCGGCGCGGATGCGGCTTTTCGCGCGGTTTACCTCGGAGCTGGACGCGGGCGGCGCGAAGAATACCGAGAGCCTAAGCGAGGTCGATCTCTCGAACCCGGAGGATGTGCGGGCGCTGGTCGAGGAGAAGGGGACGACCGTGCTCATCCATTTTGGCGAGGAGGATTTTCGTGAACGGTACGACCGGATGAAGGCGCTGCTGCCGCAATGGCGCGCGCAGTATCCAAATCTGGCGTCGGCGGATATGCGGTACGAGCATGAGATTCCGCTGGCGATGGCGAAGGCTGCGGCTCCTCCTGCTCCACTGCTCAAGCCGGTTGCGGGTCCGGTTCCCGCGAAGATTGTGCCGAAGCTAGTAGTTCATCCGCTTGTCCCTTCAGCGAAAACGCCTGTAAAGACCACTGCTGCGGTGCCGATCAAGATGCCACCTGTGGCGACGCGCTCGTTTGTGCCCCCTCTCGCGGTGAAGCCGTGGCAGCCGGTGGCCACCGCGCCCGCAACGCCCCAGCCATCGGTAAGCGCGGCGGCGCGGTCGATGTTTGCCGCCAAGCCTCCGGTCCTGGTCGCGCCGAAGCCGGTGGCGGTGGTGCCGGTCAAGGCTCCGGCTAAGCCGCCAGTGGTCGCCGCGCCTAAGCCGCTCGTGACAGCTCCTTCGAAAGCTGCGGTGGCTGCGACCAAGAAGCCTTCCGGCGGCAAGCCCTCGGCGGCCAAGCCTCTTCTCACCACCATTCCCTCTTCGCAGGCGGCGCCCCAATGACCCAGAAGCAGACCAACCTGATTACCGTCCTCGACGCGGGCAGCCAGAAGAGCGTGGTGCTGGTGGCGGAGCTGCACGACGGCGTGTTGCGGTATCGCGGGCACGGGATCGAGCCGTCGCTCGGGATGCGGAAGGGGCTGATCGCGGAGCTTGGGCCCGCCGCCGAGGCCATCAACCGGGCCGCGCTGACTGCCGAGAAGATGACCAAGGCGTCGATCGAGCACTGCGTCGTCGGCATCGGCGGAGCGCACGTGCGCGGGATGAACAGCCGCGGCGGCATCAGCATGGGCAGCCGGATGCGCGAGATCACGCGCGAAGAGGTGAAGGCGGCGGTCGACCGGGCGCGCTCGGTGGCGTTGCCGGCGGACCGCGAGGTGCTGCATCTGCTGCCGCAGGAGTTCATTCTGGACGATCAGGCCGGCATCCACGATCCCATGGGCATGGTGGGCAACAAGCTGGAGGTCAATCTGCACCTCTCCACCTGCTCGGGCGGCATCGCGCAAAGCGTGATTACGTGCGCCAATCGCGCCGGGCTGGAGGTCGAAGACACCATGTACGAGGGTCTGGCGGCGGCAGAGGCGGTGCTCTCGGCCGACGAGCGCGAGCTGGGCGTTTGCGTGCTGGACATCGGCGCGAGCACGACGGAGCTGGCCGTCTTCTTCGAGGGGTCCATCGCGCACACGGCGGTGCTGCCCATCGGCGGCGACCACTTCACCAACGATCTCGCCGTCGGGCTGCACGTGACGGTCGAAGAGGCCGAGCAGTTGAAGCACGAGTACGGCAACTGCGTCGTCACCTCTGTGCCGCAGTTGAACGAGATCGAGATTGGCGGCGACCTGACGACGGGTGGGCAGGCCGGGCGGATGATCCGGCAGCGGTTCCTGGCCGAGATCCTGGAGCCGCGCGCGCGGGAGCTCTTTACCATGCTGCGCAACAATCTGCGCGACGGCGGCGTGCTGGAGGCGCTGGGCGCGGGCTGCGTGCTGACCGGTGGCGGAGCGAATCTTGTCGGGCTGCTCGACAACGCGGAGAGCCTCTTGCGCGTCCCGGCGCGAATCGGGTACCCGGTGCCGCTTTCGCGCATGCCGCCGGAGCTGGCCAGGCCGGAGTTTTCGGTAGCCATCGGCATGCTGCTCTATACGCACCGGACGCAGATTCGGCGAGCCAGCGAAGAGCAGGGGCTTAAGGCGAAGTTGAAGGCTATCTTTGCGGGAAGCTTCTAGACAAACAAGTGCTATCCGAGGAGTACGGAGTGGTAGGTCGGTTCTGGCCCTAGCTTACGGAAAATGCTTCCGGCTTGGTAAACCTTTCTCAAAGTCGGAGTAGCCCTTCACCGTTCGTCTCAGGACGAACCAACTTGTCCCGTAGAAAAAGAAACGCGCGTAGGTGATCCTGAAGTCTGGATCGTCTTTGACAGACGACCAATCCGGCCGGCATTGGGCCAGAAGGATCTGCTTTCCATGTCCGCCTGGTGCGTTCACGAATTTCCACGTAGTTTTTAGCGAATCCATCAGGCTTATCTTTTCTGTATGTCCGGTCTTAGACTCTGTCGACTTCACCCATTCCATATGCCCGTCATGCACTTCTATGAAGCTGGTAATGGGGCCCGAGTAAGAGCCGAAGCCTGCGGAGTAATCCACTGTGAGCAGATATGTCCGCCTTACATCCCCATACAGATGTTCTATCCGCAGCTTGGCAAGCGGCCGCTCCAATACCTCCGAATGGAGGACTTTACCCGCGCTATCAACCAGCTGAATGACCGCATTGCGCGGCGGGGCACCCTTGAACACTGCCAACGCCTGTTTGCCCTCTAGATTATCGCCACCTGAACCCCACAAGAGTTGACTCAGCTTCTCATTCAGGCGCGCGTCTTGCCGCAACTGTAAGTGTCCGTCGACCCCGTTGATTCTTTGAGTGAGCGGTAAGGAGTAGGCGGTTGCGTAAAGTCTCGTCGGCGCGCTCGGAGGCTCTGCTGCTTGCTCGGCAGAATACGAAGCAAAGAAAATGACAAAGAGCCACTGGAACACCTTCCGTATGGATTGACGGACGAGCCTCATTTGGTGAAGTATATGACCCGGCGATGGATCGACATCCAATGACCACCGCATATCCCGTTTTCGCTTTATGTCTACCCATTTCCCAATTTGGCGCTAAAGTCCGTTGACGGATATTGAGAGGGAGATCAGCGTGACGGACGAGCGGGGCAAGGCGATAGAAGGGGCGACGGCGCAATGGGATAAGCAGTTCGGCAAGGGCTCCATTATGCGGCTGGGCTCGAACGAGGCCATCGTGCCGCTCTCGTGATGACGACCGGTGAGCTAGCGCAGAGTGGTGAGGCGCAAGAGGGGTAAAAACGCGGCGTAGGACGCGATTGCGACTTGCTTCTTCGCCTCCTGCACATCAGGCGCAGTCGAGTCTTCGACCGCTCACCTTGCTAAGGTGAGACGGCGCACTATCGCAGGAAGGCGCTCTTTGCGGTCTGCTTTGTAAGATCGACTGTGCCTTTGAGCGGGAGCGATTCGACGGAGTCGCCGACCAGCACCGTGAACTTGCCGGGAGCGATCGACCAGCGTTTCCCAGCTACGTCGTAGAAGGCGAAGGCACGAGCATCGAGCTGGACAGAGACGTGCTTGGTCTCACCGGGTGCCAGCTGGACACGCTCAAAGCCTTTCAGCTCCCGTGCAGGGCGAGCCACCTTGGCGTGGCCATCGGCGACGTAGACCTGCGCGACCTCGGCTCCGGCGCGCTGGCCGGTGTTGGTCACGTCGAAGGTAACGGTGACGACCGGATCTTTACCGACGGGGGAGAGCGCGAGCTTTGCGAAAGAAAAGGTCGTGTAGGAGAGGCCGTAGCCGAAGGGGAAGAGTGGCTTGGTGTTGGCCTTGAGATAGCCGCGATAGCCGACGAAGAGGCCTTCCTTGTAGGTGACGTGGATGGAGTCGCCTTCGGGGTAGTAGTTGGCGGTGGTGGGATTGTCTTCGATGCGGCGCTCGAAGGTGGCGGGCAGATGGCCGGAGGGGTTGGTGTCGCCAAACGTTAGTTCAGCCAGGGCTGTGCCGCCCTCCTGGCCGGAGTACCAGCTTTCGAGCAGCGCGGGTACTTTGTCCAGCCAGGCGGTGGAGTCGACGTTGCCACCGGAGGTGACGGAGACGACCGTCTTCGGGTTGGCGGCGGCCATGGCGGCAATGAGCTGGTCCTGGCCGAAGGGAAGCGAGAAGGTGCGGTCGCCCGCCTCGCCCTCGCTGGCGTGGTCGTACCCGGCGCAGACGATGACGGCGTCCGCTTTGGCGGCCATCTGTACGGCGCGTGGAGAGATGACCGTGCCGGCGGGCACGATCGCGAGGCCGATATGCCCGCCGAAGATGCCGTCCTGCTTATCTTCGAGAATTATCTTGTGCGGCCCGGCGGCAAGATGGAGTTGGAGCGAAGGTTGAAAGGCGCGGACGAGACTCCAGTTGTCGACGATCTGCTTGCCTTCGAGCAGGAGACGGTTGCCGGAGCCCTCACCCGAGCCTTCGACGATGACGAGGTACTCACCTTCGGCGGCTGCGGTGTAGGTGCCCGTCCAACGCCGGGAGGACTTTGGCGGGGCGGCTGCGCTCGGACCGAGCAGAACGGCCTGCATCAGTTCGGGATCGGCATTGATGGTGTCGATGGTGACGCCTTTGGTGTTGACGTGCGCGAGGATGCCCACCCTGGGGGTGCCGGTGAGCGTATCGTTGGCGAACGTCTCGACGGTGATGCCGGGCTTGGCGTCGGTCGTGGTGAAGGCGGTGTCGAGAGCCAGGTCGGCGAAGCTGGGCAGACCGCGGTCGTAGAGAACGGTGACGCCCGCACCGGCTACTTTGGTAAGGCCCTCGACCGCGCTGACCAGGTGAAACGGAACGACGCCCGCGCTGCCGCCGCCGACCGGTGTGCCGGGGTAGGCGTTGGGGCCGACGACGAGGATCGTCTTGAGTCTGGATCGGTCGAGTGGAAGGAGGTTGCCGGTGTTCTTCAGCAGCACGGCTGACTCGCGCGCGGAGTCGAGTGCGGCGGCCTGACTGGTGCGATCTACAACAGAGACGGCGGGATCGAGTTGCGGGCGATCCAGCCAGCCGAACGACATGGCGGTGGACAGGATGCGAGTGATCTTCTCGTCGATGGTTGCCTTCGAGACTTTGCCGGACTTGATGGCGGCGGAGAGCGTTTCGGGGCTCATCCATTTACCGGTTGGCATTTCGATATCAAGGCCGCCGTTGGCCGCGGCGACGCCGTCATAGGTGGCGACCCAATCCGACATCATCACACCGGGGAAGCCCCACTCCTTGCGCACAATGGCTGTGTTGAAGTAGCCGTTCTGCGTGGCATGGACGCCGTTAATGAGGTTATAGGAGTCCATGATCGCGCCGACGTGTGCCTTCTTGACGCCTGCTTCAAAGGCAGGAAGGTAGAGCTCGCGGAGGGTGCGCTCGTCGACCACCGAGTCGGAGTCGTGGCGGAGGTACTCGGAGTTATTCGCGAGAAAGTGCTTGATGGTCGCGCTGACCCCCTGCGATTGCATGCCCGTGATGTAGCCGACAGCGATGGCGGAGGTGAGGAAAGGATCTTCGCCGAAGTACTCGAAGTTACGGCCGTTGCGGGGCGATTTGTAGATGTTCACGCCAGGGCCGAGCATGAAGTGAACACCGCGGGCGCGGGCGTCACGGCCAATTCCTGCACCGACGCGCTCGGCGAGTGCGCGGTCCCAGGTGGCCGCCAGGCCAATGCCGGCGGCGTAGGTGGTCGAGGGGAAGCCGGCGTTCGAACGGGTGCCGAAGGGGCCGTCGGACATCTCGAAAGCAGGCAGGCCGAGCTCCGGCACCGCGCGGACGGCGAATCCGGTGCCGCCGACGTAGGCCAGCTTCTGTTCGAGCGTCATCTTTTGGACGAGGCTGGCGACTTTCTCGTGCTCGGCAGCAGAAAGAGTGTGCGGAGCCTGAGCAGGGGCGAAGGTAGGCACGGAGAACGCGGCAAGCAGGACGAGGCGGAGCGGCTTCTTGGGGGTCATGGTATTCCTGGGCTCTTTACAGATGCTGACCCACGATACGCCAAAGGAGAGCTCGAAGGCGAACGCGGCTTTGCTATGCTGACGATAGTTCAAGCAAGTTCAAGGGAGTGTCATGGCGGACGAAGTACTAGGGGTTGTGCCTGCAGTTGCGGCGAGCGTTGTTCCAGCGGCTGTGCCGAGCGTAAAGATTACGGTGCGTCCGAACGGCCCGTTCCGCGTGGAAGGGCCGATTTCGCTGGTCGATGTTGAAGGCCGCGAGTGGGATTTGACGGGTAAGCCAGCGATCTCACTGTGCCGGTGCGGCTTGTCGTCCAAGCGGCCGTTCTGCGATGGAACGCATGGGCGCGAGAGCTGGAAGTGCGACGCCAGCCCGATTCCGAAGGAGCCGGTGGCGCTGGGCTAGCCGTTGCGGGTGCTCTTCATCTGCGCGCAGAACCGTTTGCGGAGCCGGACCGCCGAGGTCATCTTTTCGGAGATGGAAGGGCTGGAGGTGAGCTCGGCGGGTACGGCGCCGGATGCGGAGTGCCCCGTCAGCGCGGATCTGCTCGCATGGGCGGAGCTGATCTTTGTGATGGAGGCGAAGCAGCGGACGGAGCTAATAAAGCGGTTTGCGGATGCGGTTCGGGAGAAGAAGGTGGTCGATTTGGGTGTTCCCGACCGGTACCGATATATGCAGGCGGAGTTGATTGCGGAGCTGCGGGTAAAGGTGCTGCCCTGGCTGGCGAAAGGATGACCATGCGTTTGCGGCTCGGCTGTTTGGTGTTGCTGGCGATGAGTGTGGCGGCTTCGGCGCAGGAGTATGTGCGGACGGAAGCGTCCATTCCGATGCGGGACGGCGTAAAACTGCATGCGGTGATCTTTCGGCCTGCCGGGTCGGAGAAGATGGGTGACGCTCTGCCCTTCCTGATGCAGCGGACACCTTACGGGGTGAAGGGCTATACCGCCGAGGCCGTGACCAAGAGCAAACCGGAGCTTGCGGCGAGCGGCTACGTGTTCGTCTATGAAGATATTCGCGGACGCTACGAGAGCGAAGGGACGTTCGTCATGACGCGGCCGGTAGTCGCCCACAAGAGCAAGACGGATGTCGACGAGACGACGGACACGCGCGACACGATCGACTGGCTGCTGAAGAACGTGCCGCATACCAGCGGCAAGGTGGGTGTGCTGGGGGTGTCGTATCCGGGCTTTCTGGCGATCATGGCGGGCATCGACGCTCATCCGGCGGTAAAGGCCATCAGCCCCCAGGCTCCGATGACAGACGTGTGGATGGGCGACGACTTCTTCCACAACGGAGCGTTCCGGGAGACCTATGGCTTCGACTACGTGCAGCAGCTGGAAGGACAGAAGACGGATGTGCGGGTGGACACGAACGACGATACTTTCGACTTCTTCCTGAAGAACGGGAACTTCGCCGGAGCGGCGGATGCGGCGAAGATGAGCGATCTGCCGACGGCGAAGCTCTTCCTGACGCAGCCGAGCTACACGAAGTTCTGGCAGGACATGGCGGTGCAGCGGCGGCTGCATAAGGTGGAGGTGCCGACGCTCGAGGTGGGTGGATGGTGGGACCAGGAAGATATGTTTGGGCCGCAGGCGGAGTATGCCGCGCTGGAGCCGCTCGATGCCAGGCACGAGGTCTTCCTGGCGCTTGGGCCGTGGAACCACGGGGGCTGGGGCGGGCCGGGAAAGTCGTTAGGTGCGGTCGAGTTTGGCGAGCCGACCGGTGAAGAGTACAGGAAGACGATCGAAGCACCGTTCTTCGAAAAGTATCTGAAGGGCAAGGCTGGCTTCGACCTGAAGGACACCGCGAGCTTCCGCACAGGTGTGAATCAGTGGCAGCGGTATGAGAGCTGGCCCCCCCAGTCGGGCTTCAAGCCGGCGCGGCTGTATCTCCAGGCGGACAAACATCTGAGCTTTACGGCTCCTGCGGGAGCTTACGACACGGTGGCAGCGGCGTATGTGGCCGATCCCGCCGATCCTATCCCGTACCGCAACCGTCCGATCCAGGCGACGTATGGAACGGGATCGAAGTGGCGGACGTGGCTGGTCGAGGACCAGCGGTTCGTGAGTGGACGCAAGGACCTGGCGAACTTCGAGACGCCTGCGCTCGACCATGACGTTACGGTGACGGGCGATGTGCTGGCTGACATCTTTGCGGCAACCACGGGAACGGACGGCGACCTCGTGGTCAAGCTGATCGATGTCTACCCGGACGATGCGCCCGCACCCATGGCCGGTTATCAACTCATGATTGTGGATGAAATCTTCCGCGAGCGGTACGTGAAGAGCTTCGAGACGCCCGCCGCGCTGAAGCCGGGCGAGGTGACGGAGTTCA
Organism: Acidobacteriaceae bacterium; assembly: GCA_965215415.1. Classification (GTDB taxonomy): domain Bacteria; phylum Acidobacteriota; class Terriglobia; order Terriglobales; family Acidobacteriaceae; genus Edaphobacter. The sequence continues at coordinate 1,153,592 of CBDCDQ010000009.1, forward strand.
AGTACAGCCTGCACGGGGCGGACCACACCTTCCTCAAAGGCCACAGGATGATGGTGGAGGTGCAGTCGAGCTGGTTCCCGCTCTACGACCGCAATCCACAGACCTTTGTGCCGAACATCATGAGGGCACTGGCCGAGGCTTATAAGCCGGCGACGGTCTCGGTGTATGGTTCGCCGAAATACCCGAGCCATTTGGAGTTCCTGACACTGGACGGCAAGTAGATGGCGGACTTGCCCATCAAGACGATCAGCAGCCGCGAGGTCTATCGGAATCCGTGGACGTCCGTGCGCGAGGACATCATCGAGCGGGCGAACGGGCAGCGCGGGCTGTACGGCGTGGTGGAGAAGGACCCCGCGTGCATCGTGATTCCCTTGGAGGATAGGGCTGAGGGCGAGTTCCTGCATTTGGTCGAGCAGTTCCGCTATACGGTACAGGGCCGATACATTGAGTTTCCCCAGGGTGGATGGGAGCTGGCGGATGTGGAGCCGGAGGAGCTGGCGCGAGGCGAACTGCGCGAAGAGACCGGACTGACGGCCGAACGGATGACGCCACTCGGAGAGCTTTGGATCGCGTATGGCGTCATGCGGCAAAAGCACTTCGTCTTCCTCGCCGAAGGGCTGACGCAAGGGCCTACCGAGCGCGATCCAGAGGAGCAGGACATGGCGCTGCACCGAGTGCCGGTCGCGGAGTTCGAGCGAATGCTGCTCGATGGACGGGTGATGGACAATTGCTCGGCGGCGGCCTGGGGGCTGTATCTCGTGTGGCGCAGGCAACAAACCGGGTCGCAGCTCTAGGGTTTGCGTCTCTACTCTGTCGGACACGGCTCGCGTTCTTCAAGCAGATGGGATTCCGTTAGGCCTCTCATGAACTCCGGTCTGCGATTAGGCCGTTCTTCCAGAGGGCCATGACCACATCCATCTGCCCGGCGTGCCCAGCCGTGGCATCGGCGTCTGCAACAGCCGTCCACAGCCCATGTACCGTCTTCTGAGTTCCATCCTGTAGCAGCTCAACGGCACGTACTACTTTGTCCTTCTCTTTGGTGGAAGCGCCATAGCTTCCCGCCGGTATTCCTTTGACCAGCCCGGCTTCACAGAGGCTCAGGAAGGCCGCACGGGGCGCGCTCTTCCGCCGTGCGGCCTCGCTCGTGGGGTAAAGCCGCCCCATCACCTCACTCCAGCGCTCTGCCGGGTGGCTCCTGTAGGCCGTCTCCGCCCGAACCGTCTGGATCGCGCACTCGCCGTACCGGTTAGCCAACCCGCTTCGCCGCCTTTTTTCTGGTTTGCTTCACGCCTTCGATGGCCGTTAGCGCGGACTCAGCCTTCTCCCAAAGCTTCAAGCCGCCCTCGATCGCATTCGAGTTTGCTCCAAGAACTACCCCCGCTGGCAGGTTTTTCATCAACTTCGCATTGCCTCCGCCCAGCAGCACATAGTCGCACACCATAGCTGCCTGAAGCCGCGCAAGGATGTCGAGCACACTTCTGCGCCACTTCTTCTTGCCCCGGGCCGTCAGACCTGCCAACCCGATGTACTCCTCGTACGTGCGCCCATTCTTGTAAGGAGCATGGGCCAACTCCAGTGGGATGACCACTCCGTCGAAGATCATTGCGGACCCCAGCCCGGTGCCTATCCCTAGAAACAGCATCCGCCCGCCTTTATAGCCGCCAAGAGCCTGCATAGCCGCATCGTTGATAAAGCGGTATGGTTTGCCGAAGGCTTTGGCGTAGTCGAAGTCTGTCCATCCGACGCCAAGATTGTGTGGTTCCTGCTTTGGTCTATCATCGTGCACCGGTCCCGGGTACCCAACTGAAATGCAGTCGTACAGCCATCCCTCGGTGGCCCCAAGCACATCCGCGACCATCTGTTTGGCGGTGAGTGCCGGTCCGGAAGGAATCTTGATCGGCACCGGCCGGTCCGTCGAAGCTACCTTGATGTTGGTTCCACCGATGTCGATGACGAGAACTTTCATTGCGACTAAGGATACAGGCTTTTTTCATTCTGTCGCCTGGCCTCCTTTTGCCGATATCGATGTTTACTTATGCGGCGCAGAACGATTTGCCATGCACGGTCGTGTACGGGACGCCCCGGCAGTACATTAGGGGCACGGTGGCGGATATCCACCTGCTCCAAACGATCGCTGGACACGCAACGTGTACGACCCGAAGCTTCTGCCGGAGAGCTCGTTGCCGCTTCTGCAGCAGGTGCGGTTTCTCTGCCCTTCCGGTGCGCTGGCGCAGCCCCAAAATGGCGATCGCGCCGCTCTCCTCAACCGGCTCTCGTGAGCCGCATAGTGCTTTGATTTACAGGAGATACAGCGATGCCCGTCCTCAACCATCCTCTTTCGCGCCGCAACTTCATGCGTTCGCTGGGTGCGGCTTCTGTTGCCGCTGCTTCCTTTCCGGCGCTTTCTGCAGCCGTCACAATCGCTCCGCAGGCCGGCTCACGCAGAGACACTCCTGATGCGGGCGAGATCCCCGCCTTTGCTTCCGACATCGTCATCATCTCGTCAAACGAAAATCCTCTTGGCCCCGCTCCGTCCTCCCTTCAGGCCATCGGTGCGACGGCACCCCTGGGTGGCCGGTACCACTTCGACGAGGTCGCCAAAACCGTCAAGACCTTCAACAGCATCTACGGCCTGAAGCCCGGCTATTCCGCTCTTTTCCCAGGCTCCGGTGGCCCGCTCGATCTCGCGCTGATGTCGAACATCGGGCCTGACAAACCCCTCGTCTACGCCGATCCTTCCTATGAGCAGGGTGTTCGTGCTGCCGACGTGATGAAGGCACCCAAGTTCCCGGTCAAGCTGACTGCCAGCTACGCTCACGACACCAAGGCGATGCTGGCGGCCTGTCCTAACCCCGGCGCCTACTACGTGGTCAACCCCAACAATCCCACCGGCACCATGACCCCCCGCGAAGACATTTTGTTTCTCATCAAGAACAAGCCAAAGGGTTCGGTCGTGATCGTCGACGAGGCGTACCACCACTTTTCGGAGGACGATTCGGTGATCGACCAGGTGGCCGCCGACCAAGACGTGATCGTGATGCGGACGTTCTCAAAGATCTACGGCATGGCTGGGCTGCGTGCCGGGTTTGCCGTGGCCCGGCCCGATCTGCTCGCGCGCTTTTCCAACGTGGGCGGACCGTCGCGTTCGCTGGGCAGCATCTCCATCACCTCTGCGGCAGGAGCGCGGGCCGGGCTGGAAGACAAGCAGCTCGTGCCTCTCCGTAAGAAGATCAATGGCGATATCCGCTCTGAAACGCTCGAGTTCCTTACGAAGAAGGGTTACAAGATCGTTCCCGGCTCGCAGGCGAATATGTTCATGGTCGAGGTCAACCGCCCGGGCAAGGAGTTCCAGGCGGCCATGCTCAAAGACGGCGTTGCCATCGGCCGGACGTGGGCCGCGATGCCGAACCATGTCCGCGTTACCGTCGGCACCAAGTCAGAGATGGCCAAGTTCCAGACGGCCTTCGTCAAGTGCATGGACATGCCCGCTGCCGTGGCCCAGGGTACCGGTGCCAGCCTGCACTATCCTGAGCTGAACCGTATTCCCAGCGAGCTGTATCGCGGCTAGAAGATGTAGTCGATGATGCGGCGTGTGCCTGTTCCGGCCAGAGCTTCGTCGCCGGAACAGGCAGTGCTTTGATCACTAGCCAAGTGAATCGATTGGCCAACGTGATCGGGCCATCAGAGGTATGCCGCAAAGAGGTTGTTGAGAGCCTCGGCCCACGTTGGATGGCTCCAGATCCCGTCGCGCAGCTCTGAAGCTGTGACGCCGCCCATCATCGCGATTTGAAGCATGGAGGCGTACTCCCCGCCATGGACACCCAGGCAGGCTGCCCCAAGCACCAGGTCCGTCTCAGCGTCGACGATCGCCTTAAGGAAGCCTCGCGTCTCGTTCGACTCTAAGCCGCGAGCTACGGAGGTCATCGGCATTTTTGCGACGTGGATGTGCCTGCCGGTCTTCCGCGCGGCAGCCTCCGTCATACCGACCCGGCCCAGCTCGGGGTCGAGAAACATCGTGTACGGCACCATGCGTCCTTCCCTCGTCCGGTACGTACCGTCCAGCAGATTCGCCTTCAGCACGCGGTAATCGTCGTAAGAGATGTGCGTGAACTCTGGGCCGCCCTTTACGTCCCCAATGGCGTACACGCCGCCGACCGTCGTTTCAAGATATTCATCCGCCTTGATGTAGCCATGCTCGTCCACTTCAACCCCGGCTACTTCCAGACCAAGATCATCGGTATTTGGTACCCGGCCGACGGCCACCAGCAAATGGGAGCCTTCGAGCACCCGCTCTCCGTCCTCCGTTGCCAAAATCAATCTGATGACGCCGGCTTCCGTTTGTTCTGCGTGGTGAGCCTTCGCGTTCAGCAGAATCTCTACACCATCTTCGGTAAGGATGGACCGGATTGCTTCAGACACATCGTCATCTTCCTGCGCGGCGAGGCAAGGACCGTGCTGCACCACCGTCACCCTGCTGCCAAAGCGGTAAAACATCTGTGCGAATTCGAGAGCGATGTACCCGCCGCCCAGCACGAGCAGGTGGTCCGGCAACGCGTCGAGGTTCATCAGTGAGGCATTGTCCAGCCAGGATACCTGCTGCAGCCCGTCGATCTCTGGGTGGGGCATGGCTGTTCGCGCGCCGGTGTCAATAAAGATCCGCTCCGCCGACAAAGTCCGTGTTCCGCCGCCGTGGAGTGCAACAGTCACCTCATGCGGCGCTGAGAATCGTCCCGTTCCTTCCATCAGCGTAAGGTTTTCAGTGGTCGTAAGCCGTTTCAGGCTGCTGCCGTGCGACTTGGCCACGATAGCATTCTTGCGCGCGCGCACCGCTGGCCAGTCTACCGTCACCGCGCCGGTTTTTACGCCGAAGTCTGCTGCCCGCCGTGCCAGATAGGCCACACGGGCGCTCGCCACCAGAGTTTTAGTCGGCGTGCACCCGGTGTTGACACAAGTGCCGCCAACTGCCGCGCGCTCCACGACGACCGTCTGCCAGCCTTTGGCCGCCATGGCTGCTGCCAGCGGATTTCCACCCTGGCCCGACCCGATCACGATCGCATCGAAACGCTCTGGCATCTGCCAATCCTCCCTTGCCCGGCGATCGAACCTCTCCGCCCTCCTCACTGTACCTGCTCCGCCCGTTTGTACAGAGAGCAGGCGATGCTGAGGAGACCTACAAGCAGGAAAGCCGTCTACAGGGTATGCGTGTTCTTCGAGTAGGCCTATTGGGTATGGCGGTGTTGCAGGCGGGTGCGGTCGGGGGCCAAGATCCTGCGTTACCGACGGCTGAGGCACCGCCGGTGTATCTGCCGGTTGTAGTGCGCGATGGAAAGGGTGCTCTGGTCGAGAGTTTGGGCAAGGCGGACGTTTCGCTGCTGGTGGACGGGCAGCCCGGAGAGGTGCGCTCCTTTGAGGCGGATCGAAATCTGCCGCTCACGCTAGGTCTGCTGGTGGATACGGGCGCTGGACAGCGGGGTTTGCTCGACGACGAACGCGCGGCGAGCCAGACGTTTCTGGACCGGGCGTTGACGGGCGCGAAGGACCAGGCGTTTGTGATGCAATTTGCACGCGAGGTAGAGCTGTTGCAGGACGTAACCGCTTCGAAGCCGAAGCTACGGGCCGCGTTGCAGGCGTTAGGGACGGCCTCTCCTGCGCCCGGCGTGCGCGATGCGGCGGTGGATGCGGACGATCCGGGCGAGCGGCGTGGACGGGCAGAGACACGGGCGACGGCTTTTTACGACGCCGTATTTCTCGCTGCGGATGAGGTGATGCGGAAGCGGGCAGGGCGCAAGGCGCTGATCCTGTTCACCGACGGCAACGACCGGAGCAGCAAGGAAACGCTGGCACAAGCGTTGGAGGCAGCCGAGCGGGGGGACACGGTAGTGTACGCGATCTACGTCAAGGGAGAGGCTCCGAAGCAGGACCGCAACGTGGAGGACCGCGACAGATACCCCGGCAATGGCTATCCGGGGAATGGCTACCCTGGCGGCGGCTACCCTGGCGGCGGCTACCCTGGCGGCGGCTACCCTGGCGGGGGCTATCCGGGTGGTGGTTACCCTGGCGGCGGCTACCCCGGCGGTTATCCCGGCGGCGGCTATCCCCGCGGATCTGATACGGACCGGCTGCCCAAAGCGCGCAACGATGGAAGAAAGATTCTGGAGCGGATGGCGCGAGAGACTGGCGGACGCTTGTTCGAGGCGACAAAGAAGCAGCCGGTACCGGAGATCTATGCGGAGATAGAGCAGGAGCTAAGAGCTCAGTTCCGGCTGGGGTTCGCGCCCGTGGACAAGGCCGCCGGGCCGGGGCACCATCAGGTAGAGGTGGCCCTGACGGGCGACCGGAAGAAGTGGGCTGTGCAGACGCGGGAAGGGTACTACGCAACTAAGTAGCGTGGCGTCTGAAGATCAGGATCAGGCCTCATCGCGAACAGCGGCAGGTTGCGGCTTTGCGGCCACGTGCTCTGTCCCCAGGGAGCCGCCCAAGGCAAAGGGGCGATCCGGGTCGAGGATGCCACCCGCTGGCCTATCTTCTGTAACTTCCTCCTCCGTCTTGTACTCTGATGAGTATGAGATTGATCGGTGCGGCGATTTTCGGTCTGATGACAGCAGTAGCAGGAGCGCAGGCTGCCAAGCCTTCGGCAGTTCCATTTACAAAGAAACACATCTACGACGAGCAGGTGGACCCGCACAAGGATGTGGCAGCCGGGTTCGCTCAAGCGAAGCGCGAACACAAACGGGTCTTGCTCGACTTCGGAGGAGACTGGTGTGGCGATTGTCAGGTGCTCGATCTCTACTTCCACCAGGCACCGAATGACGAACTGCTGGCCAAGAACTTCGTCCTGGTGCATGTGTTCGTTGGACGAATCGATCTGAACCTGGACATTCCCGAGAAGTATGGTTTGCCGATCAAGAAGGGCGTACCGGCACTGGTGGTGGCGGACGCAAACGGTAAGCCGGTGTACGTACAGCATGGCGAGTTCGAGGATATGCGGCATATGGACGCAGAGTCGGTGACGGCGTTCCTCGAGCGATGGAAGCAATAAGTTTCAGGCGCATCTGCCGGGCGGGCTACAGGGCGGGTGCGCGGGCGCTGGACCATGACGTGCTCAACCTGGCACAGTCGACGGCCTACTCCGGCATGGTCGCGTTGTTTCCGGCCCTGATCGCAGCAGCGGCGGTCATCTCTCTGCTGCCGGAGAGCGTGCCCCTGCGAGGAGCGGTCGGAGCATTCTTCGACCGGGTGCTGCCGTCCGACGTCACGCCTGTTCTCGAAAGCTACTTTGTCGGCAATTCCGGAAAAGCACTGACGCTGCGTGCGGTGCTGATCTCGGTGCTGGTCAGCCTGAGCGGAGCGTCGGGAGTGATTGCGACGCTGATGGAAGGCATACGGCGGGCATATGGGTTGCCGGAAGATTGCTGGACGTTTTCCCGGCGGCGGGTCCGGGCGTTGCTGCTGGTGCCTTTAGCACTGTTGCCGTTACTTGCAGCAAGCGGTCTGGTGGTCTTCGGGCAAGTGCTGGTGACGTCGCTGGCCCGGCATGTACCGGCGACCGTCCGTCCACCGGCTGTTGTACTCGCGCTGGGGTTGCGCTGGATGGTCGCTCTGGGCGGCACCATGGGACTGATCGCGGTGTTGTATTCCATGGGAACGCCCAAGCGGGAGGCCTGGCGAAGCGTTCTGCCAGGGGCCATGCTGGCGACGGTGCTATGGCTGCTGGCGACGCTCGTCTTTGGGTGGTATGTGACGCGTTTTGCCAACTACAGCCAGGTATACGGGTCGCTGGGTGCGGGCATCGCCTTGCTCTTCTGGCTGAATATTACCTGCGTCTGTGTGCTGCTGGGTGCCGAGTTCAACGTGCAATTGCAGACGGCAACGGCGATGAGTTCGCGCGGAGTGGTTGCAGGCGGCTAGAATAAGCAAGCATTTCCATCGCTGCATCAACGCTCTCGCTTCTGCCCTGCAGAAAGAAACTGGAAGACTCCTCATGCCACTGTTGAACTCGATGCCTGCCGATTTTGCTGAACCTGGAATGCTGAAGGAGCCTGCGCGCCGCGCAAAGATCGTGGCGACATTGGGTCCTGCCTGTAGCAGCGAGGCCGTATTTCGCCAGCTGGTGCGTGCCGGGCTGGACGTAGCACGGCTGAACTTTTCGCATGGGTCGCACGAGCAGAAGGCTGAGCTGATCCGCATGGTACGGAAGGTAGGGCGCGAAGAGGGCAAGCCGATCTGCATCCTGGCGGATCTGCAAGGACCCAAGATCCGCACCGGTAAGCTGGTCGGCCACAAGCCCGTGCAACTCGTCGCCGGAGAGCGGCTGACCATTACGCCGCACGAGGTTGAAGGAACGGCCGCCATGGTGGGCACCACCTTCACGACGCTCGCGGAGAACCTGGAGCCGGGATCTCAGATTCTGCTTTCCGATGGATTGATCGAGCTGCGTGTGGAGACGGTCACAGGTGCCGACGTCGTCTGCGAGATCGTGAACGGAGGGATGCTGGGAGAGAACAAAGGCATCAACCTCCCGGGGATCGCGGTCAATGTTCCCTCCTTGACGGAGAAGGATGAAGAAGATCTGATCTTCGCGATCGGCGAGGGCGTAGACACCATTGCGGTCTCCTTTGTTCGCACGGCGGCAGATGTGTTGCACGTGAAGAAGCGGCTGACGGTGCTCAACTCCGACGCGTGGATCATTGCGAAGCTGGAGAAGCCACAGGCGATCGAACATCTCGATTCGATCCTGGAGGTGGCAGACGGGATCATGGTCGCGCGCGGCGATCTTGGCGTGGAAGTACCCCCCGAGAAAGTGCCCGCTATTCAGAAGCACATTATCAAGCGTGCGGCCGAGTACCGGAAGCCGGTGATTACCGCGACCCAGATGCTGGAGTCGATGGTCGATAACCCGCGGCCGACACGGGCTGAGGTGTCAGACGTGGCGAACGCGATCTATGACGGCTCCGACGCGGTGATGTTATCGGCAGAAAGTGCCGCGGGCAAGTATCCGGTTCTGTCGGTGGCGATGATGGCCAAGATCGTTGTCGAGACGGAGCACCAGATGCGGGTCGATCCCCTGGGCCCGGACCTGAGGCCGAAGAGTCCGAGGCTGAGCGTGGCTGAGACGATCTGCGAGTGTATGGCGCACGCAGCAGAAGATCTAGACGTGGCCGCCATTGCAATCTTTACGGAGAGCGGAACGACAGCGCGGCTGTTATCGAAGTACCGGCCGCAAGCGCCGATCTATGCGCTCTCCCCCTATGAGGCCGTCGTCTACCGGTCCATGCTGTTATGGGGGACCTACCCGATCCTTTGCGAGCGCTTTGAAGATACAGATATGCTCGTGAGCATGGCAGAAGAAACGCTGGAGCGGCTTGGGTATGTACGACGGAGTCAGGTGCTGGGCATTGTCGCTGGAACGCGGACGTGGAGCGGGGCAACGAACTTCATGCGGCTCCACATGGTCGGCGATCGCGGATCAAAAGCCTAGTTACTCTCGATAATCATGATCTCGTCACCGTAGCATAACGCTCCGTTCATAGATCGACCCTAGTCTCACACCATCCGGGTAGATTGTGAGGCGTCTGCGTCCCAGGTTTGGTGCGTGCCTGCTCCTTTCGGTCCTCGGCGTTCCGGGAGGATCTGTGGCACGAAACGACGTTCGATACATCGCTTGCGCGTTGGCCCTTTGTCTTGTGCTGTTGCGGTCTTCTATGGTTCATGGCCAGACGGGAACCGGGTCGTTGGCTGGCACGGTGGTGGACTCGGCTGGAGCGATGCTGCCCAATGCAGCAGTCAGTGTCAAGAACGAGTCGACCGAGCAGATATACAAGGCAACGGCGGACTCGGCGGGACGCTTCAACGTGACGGGTCTGCCAGCGGGCAAGTACACGATCGAGGCGGCGGCCCTGGGGTTTGCGGCGGCGCGCAGGACGGGGGTGCCCCTGGCGGCGGAGCAAACGCAGGAGGTACCACTTTCGCTGAATCTGGGCACAGCGAGCGATCAGATTACGGTGGAGTCGAACGTGTCAGGGTCGATTGCGGCGGCGCTGGCACCGATGGATGGCTTGCTGGAAGCGCGGTCGGCGCGAACGGAGATCAGCACCGCGTTTATTCAAAATTTCACCTCGCCGGTCTCGGACTATAGCGAACTGATCCAGATGGCTCCGGGCACGTTCAGCGTGAACACAAACGGCGTTGGGCTGGGGCAGAGCAAGTCGTACTTCAGGGGATTTCCCGATGGCGACTATGACATCGACTTCGACGGCATTCCGTTCGAGGACACAAATTCGCCGACGCACCACTCCTGGGCGTTCTTTCCTGCGCCGTGGATTGGCAGCGTGGACTTCGATCGCAGTCCGGGGTTTGCGTCGACCGTCGGGCCAACGCCGTTCGGTGGAACGATCGGATTGTTGTCGCGCGACCTGTCGCCGCTGATGAACATTCGCGGCGGAGTGACTTACGGGTCGTTCCATACGATCCTGACGGACCTGCAATACGACTCGGGCAACTTCGGCGGCGCGGGCAAGCGGTCGAGCCTGTTCATGGACTTCGACCGGCTGACCTCCGATGGCTTTCAGACCTTCAACGCGCAGGAGCGGAACGCGGGTTCGTTGAAATATCAGTTGAAGGTGACGGATAAGACGGTGCTGACGGGCTTCAGTGGCGTCATCTGGGTCGATACCAACACGCCGAACTTCAACGGGCCGACGCGGTCGCAGATTGCGGCGAACGGGTACAACTACCTGCTTGAAAATACCGATACGACTTTGGTCAATTACGTCGGGTTTAACTACTATCATGTGCCCACTGATTTTGAGTATGTCGGAGTAAGGACGGAGCTGGGTAAGGGCTGGAAGCTTGATATCAAGCCGTACACTTACAGCTACTACAACCAGCAGAACTACGCGAACCAGCCGAAGTCCGGCTCAATCAATCTGAAGAATTGTGTGCCGGTTAAAGGTATTCAGCCTTGCGGGGTTGATAAGTTGAACAGCTACCGGAAGTACGGCGAGACGAGCACGGTCAGCCACACCTCGAAGTACGGCGTCTTCCGCACGGGAATGTGGTACGAGTGGGCGACCACCAGCCGTCACCAGATTCCACAGAATCCAATTACGAGGCAGGATGATGTGCTGCCGAACTTCAACGAGCAGTTCTACACGAACTCCTATCAGCCGTTCGCGGAGTACGAGTTTCACCCGACCTCCAGGCTAAGCCTCACGGGCGGCATCAAGTTCGCCCACTACAACCAGAATCTGACGCAGAATGCGGACAATGGCAAGACGATCGGCAATCTGGGAGGGCTGGCGTCGGTGAACCATACGGGCGGATATACGTCCTACCTGCCGTCTGCGGACGCGAACTACCGGATCAAGCAGAACTGGTCGGTGTATGGGCAGTTTTCGACAGGCAGCATCATTCCGCCCAGCAGCGTCTTCGACGTTACCAATGCCACGGTGGCCGTGCTGCCGAAACCCACCTCGGCGAAGACCTACCAGGGTGGAACGGTGTTGAAGCTGAAACGGGTTTCATTCAACGCGGATGGATACTACACGCGCTTCGGCAACTCCTATACGGCACCGGCAAACCCGGATGGTGTGATCTATACGTCGTCGGGCGATTCGGTGACGAAGGGATTCGAGGGTGAGGCGAACGTCTACATTACGCACGGTCTCAGCCTATATGCGAACGGCACAGCCGGCACGGCGCGGTACGTCTCACAGAACATCACCGTGGGCACGACGACAACGGCCAACCCGAACGTGGGTGCGTGGGTCGCGAACGCGCCGGCGAACACCGAGGCCATCGGGTTGACCTATCAGCAGAAGTACATCGACGCGGGATTCTTCCAGAAGCGTGTGGGGCCGATGTGGAACGACGGAACGTTCACCAATGGGAGCGCGGCGAACCAGGTAATCCCGATCGACCCGTTCAACACCGACGATTTTTACATCAACTACACGATGCGGAACGGCGGGCAGTTCGACGGAACGAAGCTGCGATTTACCGTGAACAATTTGCTGGATACGAAGAACATTGTCGGTGTGCAACAGGCTGTTGCTGGCGCGGCGTATACGCCAACGGGCCTGGATACGCTGCTGCTCACGCCGGGACGAAGCTTCTCCATGACGGTGACGTTCGGCTTCCGGCCACTGGAGAAATAGCCGCAGGCGCGGCGAAGAAGCTCCAGGCGAAAGCTGGATGGTGAGGAGGTACCCCGGCATCGCGCACCGGGGGCTTTCTGCCTCAACGCGCGGGAACTGTCTTGCGGCGTCGCCTACAATCGAGCCATGGGACGCATCCGCATACTGTCCGACCAGGTGGCGAACCAGATTGCTGCGGGCGAGGTGGTCGAGCGACCGGCTTCGGTGGTTAAGGAGCTCCTGGAAAACGCGATCGACGCAGGAGCGACGCGGATTCGGGTTGAGGTGGAGGGCGGTGGCCGCAAGCTGATCCGTATTGTGGATAACGGCTGCGGTATGGTGCGGGACGACGCATTGCTTGCCTTTGAACGCCATGCCACAAGCAAGCTGCGCAGCTCGGACGATCTCCTGTCGATCAGCACACTGGGATTTCGCGGAGAGGCGCTGCCGTCGATCGCGTCGGTGGCGCGGGTCAGCCTCCAAACGCGAGTGGCCGAGGAAGAGGCGGGCACCGAGATCGAGATCGCCGGGGGCAAGATGCTGCGGGTGGAAGAGGCCGGAATGCCCGCCGGGACGACCATTGCGGTGCGGGACCTCTTCTTCAACACGCCGGCGCGACGCAAGTTCCTGAAGACAGAGCAAACGGAGCTGGCGCACATTGCGGCGCTGGTGACGCACTATGCGCTGGTTCATCCGGGCAAACACATGGAGCTGCATACCGGCACGCAGGCGCTGCTGGTGGCTCCTGCGGTGGCGGACGCGGGAGAGCGGCTGTTCCAGATCTTCGGGCGCGAGACGGCGAGTCTGATGATTGCGACGGTGGCAGAGATGGACTTTCGCCGGGCCGGGCTGCCCGAGCCTCCGCCCTGGAAGCGGGAGGAGGGCTACGAACCCGTCGACCCTGGGTATGTCCGGGTCACGGGCTTCGTGTCCAAGCCGGAGATGCAGAAGCTGAACCGCAACTCGGTGTATGTGTTTGTAAATCAGCGGCTGATCCGGGATCGCCTCGTCATCCACGCTCTGGTAGAGGCGTACCGCAATGTCATCCCGCCGGCGAGCTATCCCGTCGTGCTGTTGTTCCTGGAGATGCCGCCCGAAGAGGTGGACGTCAACGTGCATCCGGCCAAAACAGAGGTACGCTTTCGCCAGCCGAGCTTTGTGCACGATTTCATTCGCGATACGGTGCGTACCACGCTGATGAACGCGCGTCCGGCGACGAGTTTTGCAGCCGCGCTTGGCCCCGCACTGCACACGGCGAGTAGTTCGCTGCTGCTGGATGTAAGTCCGTTGCCTGGCGTGGAGCAGGGCTTTGTAGAGGCGGCACCGCAGTCGGAGCCTGACCCGGCGTGGAGCGATGCGGAGCCGTTTTCGTTAGCTCCGCCGGTCGTGCCAGAAAGCCCGGGGCGGCTGGAGTTTGCGGGCGATGGGATGGCGATCGGGTATGAAACCCCTGCTCCACAGGAAGAGGCTCCCGCGACGCTCAATGCTCTGGCAACGTTGAAGCCGCTTGGGCAGATGCGGGATTCGTTCATCCTGGCAGTGAACGATGAAGGGCTGTGGATCGTCGATCAGCACGTGGCGCACGAGCGGGTGTTGTTCGAGAAGATTCTGCGCGAGCGCGAGGTAGAGGGAGTGCAGCGGCAACGGTTGCTGATGCCGCTGCTGATCGACCTGCTCCCCGCGCAGATGGTAGGGTTTGCGCGGCTGGCGCAGGATCTGGAGCGGAACGGGTTCGAGGCAGAGCCATTTGGGCCGAGGACGCTGGCGGTCAAGGCGGCTCCGGTGGGGTTGGAGGGGCGAGAGCTGGAGCGCATGCTTGAGGAGGTGCTCGGTGTGCCGGAGCGGGAGCAGCAGGCGGAGAACGCGGAGGTCCGCCGCCGCCGAATCGCCGCCAGCATAGCCTGTCACGCCGCGATCAAGATCAACACGCCGCTTGAACCGGCGAAGATCGACTGGTTGCTGCGGGAGCTGGGCAAGACGGAGCACCCGACGAGCTGTCCGCATGGAAGGCCGATCGCGCTGCGCTATTCTTATAAGGATCTGCAGAAAGCGTTTCAGCGGATCTAGCGCGCCTGGGCGAACAATGTAGCGTCGGAAACGCAGACCGCTTCGGGCATGAGAACAGAAACGCAACAGCACCATCATGGTTCGTCTTTGACAATGCAGCAGGGCTTCCGGGTTCGATGTGGAAGAGCTGGACGCTGGTCTCAAACCAGACGCACAGCGGGAAGGCAGTACAGCTTTGAGCAATGTTGAGGGTAGTATCCCCACGTTAGAGCAGTTGAACGAGACGCGGTTGCGGCAGTGGCATCAGGGTGGCGAGGCGCTGCTGACGTTTGAGAATCTTCGCTCGTGGATCAATGCGACCGGGTTGGCGTTGTTTGCGGCGCGTCCGGGTCAGCTTCCCGCGCCTGCGCCAAGCCTCGTGGAGGCGGTGCTCGGTGCGCCGAACGCCAATCCCGTCATGGCAGATCTCGATACAGCCAAGAGCCTCCTGGCAAGGCTGATCGTGGAAGGGGTGGCGGTTCCGCTGAATCTGCTGGGAACGCCGGGCGAGATCCCGGATTTCGTAGTGGCCGCGCCTGTGTTTGCGTATATCTTTACGTTGCGTGGGGACAAGGCGTGGAAGCAGCCACCGGTGACCAGTGGAGCCTTGAAGGTTTCTCCGCTCGCGTTGGCGGCCTACGAGATGCTGACGGAGCGGAAGACGCTTTCGGCCTACGATTTGACCACGCAACTTGGCAAAGAGGTGACGGAATCAGCCGTGCTGCGCGCTCTGAATGAGTTGTGGGCGCACCTTCGCGTATTGCCGGTACCCCAGCCTGACGGAGCGGCAACGCTGTGGGAGCTGACCAGCGCGCGGTTCACCAAGATCATGAAGGCGGGGGCGAACGCTGGACAGCCGAGCGCGTTGTCGGCGCTGATCTCGCTCTACCTCAACGCAGCCATCGTGGCAACGGAAGAGGAGATCGAGACGTTTCTTTCTCCCTTGGCAGCGCGGAGCCGGATACGCGATGTGGTTCATGCACTGATGGCGGCGCGGCAGCTGGAGACGCTCGCCATTGAGGGCAAAACGGTGCTGCACGTTTCCGGAGAGCTGCCAGCATTTCTGGCTCCGGCAGGAAGCATCGTGATTGATGCCAAGGCCTCGCTCGAGGCTGAGGACACGGCAGAGCCGACCCTTGAACCGGTCGAGGGGGCGGAGCGTATTGCGAAGTTTGTGCCTAAGCCGAAGAAGGTGGGCACGGGCTTCGTCAAGAGGTTTGCGGCGGCAAACCCAGGGTTCGGGCGAAAGTCGAGCTTTGGAACGAAGCCTGCGTTCGGGGTGCCGGACCGGGAGCGGCGGCCGTTTGCGCGCGAAGATCGCCCCCGACGCACAGAGGGTGGGGATCGACCGGCAGGGAAGCCTCAGTTCACAAAGCCCTGGCAGGAAGGGCGTCCGGCTACAGCAGGTGCGCCGGGAGAGCGTCCGGCGCGGAGCTATCCGGTGAAACCACGGCCAGACGGGAGCGGAGAACGTCCGGCGTTTGGGCGGAAGCCGTTCGCACCTCGTCCGAGTGGCCCACCGAGCGCAGGCCGCCCCCCACGGCGAGATTTCGACCGGGGCGAACAAACCTCCGTCCGGTCAGTGCCCGGACGATCAGTGCCCGGACGATCGATGCCTGGACAATCGATGCCCGGACAAACGGAGAGGCCGGGAGGTTTCGGCGAGGGCCGTTCACCGCGGCGGGAGTTTAAGTCCGGTGGCGAAGGCGGCATGCGTCCTCCACGGCGGGAGTTTACCCCTGGATCGGGCGCAGAAAGACCGCGTGGCGATCGGCCAGCCTTCGGCGGTCCACGTCAGGGAGGAACGTTCAGCCCACGGGCGCAGAGCGGACCGGGAGAGCGCCGGCCGTTTACGCCGCGTGAAGGAGCGCCATCGCGTCCTGGAGGAAGAGATTTCAGTGCGAGTGGGAGTTCCGATCGGCGTGCGCGAACCGATGGGCCGCCGTTCCGGAAGTTCGATGCGCCACGGGGTGAGCGTCCTGTGCGAACCGAAGGGGGTTCTGCACGCCCCCCCCGGCCAGGTGGCTTTGCGGCTAAGCCAGCGGGCGGAGCGTTTGGAGGGACGCGGCCTTCTTCCAGCTCCGGGTCTAGGCCTGGCGGAAATTCCGGCAACAAGCCGGGATACGGAAAGCCCGCGGGCACGTTTGACAAGTTCAAAAACAATGCCAAACCATTTGGCAAGCGGCCCCCGGCAAAGAAGTGGAAACCTGAAGAAGGTGGTCCTGCAGCATGACGGGCGGTCCGGCACCTTATGAGCGAAAACGTGTGCGCCCGGTCATTGCGATCGACGGTCCGGCAGGGGCGGGGAAGTCAACGCTCGCG
Source organism: Acidobacteriaceae bacterium (assembly GCA_965215415.1). GTDB lineage: Bacteria > Acidobacteriota > Terriglobia > Terriglobales > Acidobacteriaceae > Edaphobacter. Next base: position 1,170,094 of record CBDCDQ010000009.1, read on the forward strand.
GCACATCTGGCGCGACGCTTTGGCTTCTTGAACCTGGAGACCGGAGCGATGTACCGTGCGCTGGCGCTTAAGGCGATCGAGAACGACCACGGCTTCGATGAAGAAGAGCCGCTGCTTGCCTTGGCTGAGTCGACGCGCATTCACCTCGAGCCGCAGCGTGAAGGCAATCGCGTGACCCTCGACGGAGTGGACGTAAGCCGCCGTATCCGGGATGGCGACGTCACTTCGGCGGCGTCCCAGATCTCCGTGCACCCGCGGCTGCGTGCCTGGATGGTACGTGAACAGCAGGCATTGGGAGCTGAAGGCGGCGTGGTCATGGAGGGTCGGGACATCGGAACGGCAGTATTTCCTGACGCGGAGGTGAAGATCTTTCTGGATGCCGCGCCTGAGGTGAGGGGAGGCCGGCGATACCGTCAGGCTTTGCCGGGAGAGCCTGCGGCCACGATCGTCGATAAGGCTGCTATCGTGGCTGAGCTGAGGGAACGGGATCATCGTGACCGGACGCGCGCAGAATCTCCACTGGTGGCGGCTGGCGATGCGGTGGTGCTGGACTCGACGGCATTGGCGCTTGACGAGGTACTCGCGAGGGCGGAAGAGATCGTGCGCGCGCATCTGGCCAGCCAGGTGCCTAGACTCGGCGATTGACAAGCCTGGTGCACAGGTATCGGTTGCTGCCTTAAGGGGGTGTTCCGAATTCCCGCTTTTGCGCTACGGGCAAATTGTTACTAAGCGGGTACGATTTCCCCATCTCTTTTCGATTTTTGTGCTAACGTTAAGGAGTCGTTTGAAACAGATTGGTTTTCTGCAAGGCTGTAATGTACGAACCCCGATTTGGTCATAGCGTCAATTTCAGCACTACGAAGGAAGCAACAACATGGAACAGGGAACAGTGAAGTGGTTTAACGATGCCAAGGGGTTTGGTTTCATCAGCCGTCAGAACGGCGAGGATGTGTTCGCACATTACTCGGCGATCGTTTCGAGCGGTTTCAAGAGCCTCCAAGAGGGTCAGGCTGTGCAGTTCAATGTGGTCAAAGGACCCAAGGGCTGGCAGGCTTCGGACATTCAGCCTCTCTAGGCTTACAAAGAGCGCGGTCACGCGTGAGCAGGATAACAAACAAGATCAGCCCTTCGGCTGGTCTTGTTTGCGTTACGGCGACGCTACCGGAACGATTGTGGAGGTCGCTTTGAACTTCCGATAGCCAGAGTTTGTGCCCTCCAGACTGCCATGCAGGTTGATCAAGAGCAAGAGGCGGAGGTCACCCCTGCCGGAGAACGTCGCAGGCAGCCAAACTTCGCCGTTCACCTTCGTCCATGCTGCGCTGAAGGTCGTGCCCTCTTTGATATCGGCTAGCAGCCCCCCGCCGACCTTGAAGTCTCTCAGGAAGCGGCCTTCGAGTTTGTGGAGCGCGCGGTCCTCCTCATCGATCCAGACAGTGCCTGTCAACTCCCGAATCGCCGCTTCAAAACGGCTTTCAGTTTTGGCTTCCGGATTCCCAACGAATTCGATGGCGATTGTGTCGCGGCCGTCGAGCACCGTCCGGCGAGCATTGGTGAAGCTGCCCAGCGCAAGAAAGCGGGACACCGTGATCTCATCGCGTTCATGGTTTCTGCCTTTGCCCTGCTCTCCCTTCGCTTTCTCGACTTCTTTGTCGATGCGGCGCGATTCTTTGCCTTGTTCGTCTGCAGCAAGGTCGCGACCGTCTCTCTTTAGAAGGCGGCGAATACGAACCCCGGCGACATAGAAAATCTCTGAGTCTTCGCTTTGGGACTTCTTCAGTTTGCCGTGCCCATCGAGCGTCTTCTCGATCGCGAAAGAGTGGAAGAGGTAGTCGCGCTCGAGCGTTTCGGTTGTTTTCTGGTGCGCTTCCACTTCGTGCATCAGGGCGACGATACCGGGCAGCGGTTTCTCTGCTGAACCAGGGGATGGTGACTGGCAGAGCGCGAAGGATGCAAGGAGCAGAAAAGCAGTGAGCAAAGCTCGCGTCATCCCCTCACTTTACCCAGAGCACAAGCGAGATGCCAGTGTGGGTTCCGCTCCTTGTGGTGCCCTGTCTGAAAGCTGCAAGGCGTGGCACAAAGGTCTAGCATAAGAGAGTAGGGGTTGGGCCTTTGCCCTGTAAGTGTGCTCGCAGATATCTGGATCAGAAGTGAGGAAGTATGGAGATACAAACGGTGGCTGCGGTCACGCAAGTTACAGAGCAGATGATGGAACGTGAGCAGGTCTTCGACATCTTTCGCCGCTGGGGTTACTTGCAGGCATGGCTCGATCCGCTGGGGCAGTATCTGCCGCCTGAGCCGTTTCCAGTTCCTGTACCCGAGGGCGAGTCAGCGCAGGAGGCGCGGGAGTTCTACTGCGGCACCATTGCGGTGGAATACATGCATATCGCCAACACTGAGCAGCGGCAGTGGTTGCAGGAGCAGATAGAGCAGCCGACGCGCCGGGCAGATCAGCCTCATGTGCTGACACAGCTGATCCGGGCAGATTTGTTCGAGCAGGTCATCCAATCGCGGTACTTGGGGACCAAGCGGTTCTCGCTCGAAGGGCTAACGGCGCTCATCCCGTTTCTGGATGAGGTGCTGGGCACAGGCCACAGGCTGGGCGTGGTCAAAGCGCTGATCGCGATGAGTCATCGTGGACGGCTAAATGTGATGACGAACACGATCGGTCGTTCGCCCTCAGAGATATTCGCCAAGTTTGAGGATGTAGATCCGCGCAGCGTCCTGGGCGGCGGGGATGTGAAGTACCACGTCGGCGCGACAGGGGAATACCACGCCGCAGACGGTGGCGCGGTGGCATTGCACCTGGCCTCGAACCCGAGCCATTTAGAGGCTGTCAATCCGGTTGTGATGGGACGGACGCGGGCCAAGCAGGTGCGGATGGGGCACGGGTCGCTCGAGAAGGTGCTGCCGATTATTCTTCATGGGGACGCCGCGTTTGCGGGCCAGGGGATTACCGCGGAATCGATCAATATGGCGTCGCTGGCCGGCTACAACATCGGCGGCACGGTGCACGTTATCGTGAACAATCTTCTGGGGTTTACAGCATTGCCGGAGGAGTCGAACTCGTCGCGCTTTGCGACGGATATCGCCAAGCGCCTGCCCATCCCGATCTTCCATGTGAATGCGGAAGACCCGGACGCCGTGGTGCGGGTGGCAGCGATTGCGACTGAATTCCGGCAGCGATTTCACGCGGATGTGGTGGTCGATCTGATCGGCTACCGGCGATACGGGCACAACGAGGCGGACGATCCAACGGTCACGCAGCCGCGCCGTTATGCGTTGATCAAGGATCGTAAGCCGTTGTACCAACTGTATGCGGAGCAGATGCGGGTCGATCCGACTGGGGAAGCCAAGGCGGTTCAGGCCGAGTTCTTCGACGAGCAGAAGGCTGCAACCAAGGCAGTGCGGAAGGTTCGTCTGGCACAGTTGCCGGATTATTGGAGCCCGTTCCGAGGCGGGTCGCTCTCTGAGGCGGATGCGCAGCTGGAAACCGGGCTCGCTGCTCCCCGTGTGCTTGCATTGACGCGAGCGATGACGCACTACCCTGAAAGCTTCCGGATCCATCCTAAAGTGCAGAAGTTGTATGAGCAGCGGGTAGAGATGGCGGAGGGGAAGCGGGCGTTCGACTACGGTGCCGCGGAACTGCTGGCGTATGCGTCTTTGCTGACGAACGGCACGCCCGTAAGGCTGACGGGACAGGATTCGCAGCGCGGTACCTTCAACCAGCGGCATGCCGTGCTGGTCGATACCGAAACGGAAGTGCGCTACACGCCTCTGGCTCATCTAGGTACAAAGCAGGCCCGATTTGAAGTGCACAACTCGCTGCTCTCTGAGGCGGCGTGTCTTGGGTTTGAGTACGGCTACTCCCGCGATTACCCCGAAGCTCTGGTGCTGTGGGAGGCGCAGTTCGGCGACTTCGTCAATGGTGCGCAGATCATCATCGATCAATTCGTTGCGTCGGGCGAGGCAAAGTGGGGGCTCCTGTCGGGCCTCGTCATGCTGTTGCCGCATGGCTATGATGGTCAGGGACCGGAGCATTCGTCGGCACGCATGGAGCGGTTCCTGCAGCTGGCCGCGCATGACAATCTGGTGATCGCGCAGCCTTCGAACGCGGCCCAGTACTTCCACCTGCTGCGGCGGCAGGCCATGCGGAGTTGGCGTAAGCCGCTGATTGTGTTCACGCCCAAAAGCATGCTGCGGCACCCGGATGCGGCCTCGACGCTGGCCGACCTTGCCCTGCCACGCTTCCAGAATGTATTGCCGGACAATGAGGTCGTCAATCCCAGACGCCTGCTGGTGTGCACGGGCAAGATCGGGCACAATCTGCGCGTAGAGCGGGCGAAGCGCAAGGACAGGTCGGTCGGCATCATCTTTGTTGAACAGCTGTACCCGTGGCCGGAAGCGGAGATACAGGAGGCGCTCGATCAGCACGCGGGTGCAGAGGAGGTCGTCTGGGTGCAGGAAGAACCGGCCAACATGGGCGCGCTCTTCTATGTCATGCCGCTGCTGAAGAAGAACGTAGGCGATCGTTCGTTGACCAGTGTGAAACGGACGGCGAGCGCAAGCCCGGCGACCGGATCGGCCAAGGCGCACGAGATGGAAGAGCGGACGCTCATCGATCTGGCTTTAGGGGTTTGAGGGATGACGTTGCTTTAGACTGGGAGACGCAGGCAAACACCAAGGAGACACACGTTGTCACAGCGTACATTCAGCATCGTCAAGCCGGACGCGGTCCGGAAGGGGCACACAGCCGCAATCCTGGCTACCATCGAGAAGGCCGGGTTCAAGATCGTCTCCATTAAGAGGATGTCGATTTCAAAGGCGCAGGCCGAAGGGTTCTACCACGTTCACGCGGAGCGGTCGTTCTTTCCCGAGCTGACCGAGTTTATGGCGGGCGGCCCGATCTTTCCCATGGTGCTGGAGAAAGACAATGCGATCGCCGACTTCCGTAAGCTGATGGGTGCAACCAACCCGGCACAGGCTGAGGAGGGCACCATCCGCAAGCAATTCGCCTCATCCATCGGCGAAAACGCCATCCACGGCTCGGACGCCGAGGACACGGCAGCCTTCGAGATTGGTTATTTCTTCGCAGGCATCGAGTTGCAGTAGGTCAGTCGCGCTCTCTGTACAACGCGGCGGAAGGTTCTCGGGTACACTTCCGCCGGGCGTCTTCAACGAGGGGAAGGAGAGCAAGATGCATAGACCCGCTTTCAGTACGGCGTGGGCAGCGTTCACGTTGATCAATGTACCCGTAGCTATTGTCAGTAAGAAAATAGGTTGAAAAGTACAGCAGAACATCGACTCCGGTGTGTTCCAGAACGCATGTCCCATCCGCATGAGTTACGTTCTAAATAAATCGGGTTTTCCTGTCCGGCATGGTAAGGGATACGAAGTGGTCAGCGGGCAGATAAGAGCCTTTATCTATTCCGTGTGAACGAGATGATGGCTTATCTTGAAACGAGTTCTGGCAAAGCGAACAAGGTTGTCGCGTCACCTAATCAAAGTGATTTTGCGGGTGTGAAGGGGATTCTTGTCGTAAAAGGAAGCGGATGGTCGAATGCGAGAGGCCACATCATGTTGTGGGACGGCAGTCGCTGCTCGGATATGTGCCACATGATGCGCGATCCCGATAACGGTCCTTTTGTGCCCGATACTGTGGCTCTCTGGACCTTGACATGAGAGCGCTGATTGTAGTCTGGTTCTGCTTTCCTCTGATCTCCATAAGCCAGTCAAGTACTGTGTCCTTGGCTTCGACGAGTCGATACTCACAAACAGTACTTTTACAGAATTGGGCTCTAAGCCGTTGTTTAGCTCAAGTGTATAGAGACGGTTCTGAGAAAGAAGACGCAGCCGCAACCGCCTACCTAGAATACGGAACCGTCCCCCTCGACGTATACGACCGCATAACCTTGCTCATAAAGAAATATGCAACGCGAACTTATCGAGGGTCGATTGAATCCGAATTCAACACAATGAAGTGCATCGATCTTTCCCGAAGTAAAGAACTGGCGCAGCTTACAAGAAAGATCGTTGCAACCCGTTCCCGGCGAGGAAACGCAACCAAGCGTTAGTCCGGTCTACTTCTTGTCGACGAACAGGGTCAGGTCAACACAATCCGCCATGGCCTTGTATCCGGTGTCACCCGGGTGCAGGTGGTCTCCTGAGTCGTTCGCTGGCAGAAAGCTGCCTGGCATGGCACTGTCTCGGGTGGCCTGGTCGAAATCGATCACACCGTCAAGGTCCTTCGAGGTGCGTACCCAGCTGTTGACCGCCTGGCGCATGCTTTCACCCGCGGCCGACTGATAGGCTGCGCCGGTAAATGGCGTCAGGGTTGCGCCAATCACCCTGATGCCTCGTGAGTGGGCCCGAACGGCGAGCTGTCCGAGTCCGGCGATCAGCTCCTGCGCGGAGACGATGTCATGGGCTCCGTCCGCTCTGGTGGCTTGACCGATGTCGTTGATGCCCTCCATGATCACGACGTACTTCACTCCAGCTTGCGCGAGTACATCACGGTCGAAGCGGGAGAGAGCGCTGGGGCCAGTACCTTCGTGCAGCACGCGGTTGCCGCCGATGCCTTCGTTGAGAACGCCAAGGCGGGCGGTGCGCTTGTCGGCCTGCAGGCGGCGGGCAAGCAGGTCGGGCCAGCGGGAGTTTGCGTCTCGGGTGCTGAGTGCTCCGTCGGTAATACTGTCGCCAAACGCAACGATGGAGACCGATGCAGCGGGAAGCAACACGTCGATTCCCTTAAGGAAGGGCCACTCCGTAAGAGTGGCGGGCGTGGGCAGAGTCTTCTGGCTGACGACATCACCGGGTGCCGTGTAGCTCGTCTGGTTGGCGAAGCTGTGCGCGCTGAGGGTGGTCAGCGGTTGCGCCGGCACGAAGAAGGAGACGGCAAGATCCGAAAGCGCGGGGAGCGCCAAAGCGGCGGGATCGCTGACGGCAAAGCTGCCTGCGGGTATCGTGACAGCCGGACTGCCGGAGAAGGTCAGGGCGTGCGCAGAGGATAGGACGATGGCTCCGTTGCTTGCAGGCAAAGCAAGATGCGCGGCTGCAATCCTGAGGGGTTCCGTGCCGAACTCGTTCGTGAAGACGGCACGGACGAACGGACCGCCAACGGAGATATGCACGATCTCGCGAAAGGTCGTTCCGGTCGTGCCCAGCATGTCAGGCTTTGCTGGAATTGCCATGGGCGCCGTGGCCCAGGTGCCAACCCAGTGATCGACCGGCTTCGGCTTGGCGCAGGAAGCGGAAGCGGCGGCGACGAGAAGGAGAGTGGCAAAACTTCTGCGGAGCATAGGGCCTCAGTACACAGGGATGGGCGATGCTGACGCCCTATCTTACCGTTATTTCTCAGGCGTGCCTCTCTTCACGTATAGTGGCGGTGTCTGGTGCCTCCGGTTCGTTTGCCGGGATAATAAGGGAGATGTAAGCGACAATGAAATGTGTTCAGGGGATTTTGCTGGCTATGACTACGGCAATGGCGGCACAGGGCGCGGTAACCAAGGCGGGGTTTGGCACAGCTCCCGATGGAACCCCGGTAGAGATCTATACGCTGAAGAGTCCAGCCGTCGAGGCACGGATCATGACCTATGGCGCCACGATCGTTTCAATCAAGACGGCGGACAAGGCCGGTAAGGTGGATGACGTCGTCCTCGGCTACAACGATCTGGCAGGGTACGTCGGCGACGGCAAAACGTACTTTGGAGCCATCGTCGGGCGTTATGGGAACCGCATCGCTAAAGGCAAATTCACTCTGGATGGGCATGAGTACTCCGTTCCTCTGAACAACGGACCGAATTCGCTCCATGGTGGCACCGTGGGCTTTGACAAACACGTATGGACGGCCAGGCAGCTCTCGGACGGATTGGAACTCACGCTGATCAGCAAGGACGGCGACCAGGGCTACCCGGGCACCATGACGACCCATGTCAAGTACACGTTGAAAGGCGATGCTCTCCGGATCGATTACACGGCCACAACGGACAAGAACACGGTGGTGAACCTCACCAATCACTCGTACTTCAACCTGTCGGGTGCCGCTTCCGGAGCTTCGATTCTCGATGAAGAAATTATGCTCAACGCGGACCGGTACACCCCGGTGGACGCTGGCCTGATCCCGACCGGCGATCTACCGGGTGTGGCCGGTACGCCGTTCGACTTTCGTTCTTCCACAAAGATTGGGCTGCGGATCGACCAGCCCGACGAGCAGTTGAAGCGAGGCGGCGGGTACGATCATAACTGGGTGCTGAACGGAAAACCCGGCGTGGAGAAGATGGCCGCCAGGCTGCACGACCCCAAGACCGGACGCGTGCTGACCGTCACCACAACTGAGCCGGGGGTACAATTCTACACCGGCAACTCCATCGCTGGGCCGCTGCACGGCAAAGATGGCGGCACCTACGTCAAGAACTCTGCCCTGTGCCTGGAGACGCAGCACTTCCCAGATTCGCCGAACCACCCGGCTTTCCCGACGACGGAGCTAAAGCCGGGGCAGACGCTGCACAGCGCGACGACGTTCACGTTCTCGGTGCAGAAGTAACAAGGGAGCGATGCGGCGGGCGGTCATCGGGTCGACGGGGCTGGCGTTTGTGCTGGCCCCGTTTGTCTTGCTTCCATTGTTGGGGCATAAACCTCTGACAGATTGGGATGAGGGCATCTACGCCGAGGTATCGCGCGAGATGCTGCGTGGGGGGTGGAACGCCTGGGTGACTCCCTACTGGAACAGCCAGTTCTGGTTCGATAAACCACCCTTGACCATGTGGATCACGGCTCTTTGTTTCAAGCTGTTTGGAGTAACTGAGTTCTCTGCGCGCTTCGGGTCTGCACTCTCCGGGGTGGCGATCGTGGGCGTGCTGCATGGGTGGATGGCACGTCGCGAAGGGCTTGTCCCGGCTTGGATCGGCACGGTGGCACTGCTAAGCACAACAGGATTTCTGCACATCTGCCGGGTTGGCGAGACGGACGCTCTACTCTCCCTGGGGTGCGTTGTGGGCTTCATGGGCCTCGTAGCCGTTACGGAGGCGCGTTTCTGGGGCTGGTATCTGTTCTGGGGAGGGTTTGCGGTAGCCGCAATGGCCAAAGGGGCGGGCAGTGTGGTTCTTCCTCTCGTCGGCGCAGTTCTGTTCTTGTTCGGAGGAGGCAAGCGCTGGCACTTCCGAAGAGCCTTCGCCTGCGGACTTGCCGGATTTCTGCTGTTCGTCCTGCCATGGCACGTGATTATGTGGCATCGGTATGGGGCGGCGTTCACGGATGAGTACTTCGGTTACCGCGTGCTGACGCGCGCAACCCGGGTCATCGAGGGCCACCAAACACGATGGTGGTTCTATGGCAAGGTGCTGCTGGTGTCGGCCTGGCCTTGGGTTCTGTTCCTTCCTTTTGCCATCACGCGTTGCTGGCGGCGTTCCGAGACACGGGTCTGGTCCGTTGCCGCGATCCTCGTAGTGGCTTTTTACACCCTCGTCCGAAGCCGTTTACCCCACTATGTGGCGCCAGCCTACCCAGCCATCGCAGCTGTGATCGGAGTGTTTCTTGCTGCCGAATGGGAGCGGGCGCGAAGCTGGCCCAGGCGGCGACAGGTTGCCGTGCTCAGTGCAGCGGCGTTGATCTGGAGCGGTGGTCTCCATGTAACGGCAGGAGCACGCAAGCGGCTGCATAGTGCGGTGGGCACAGGTGGCTGGACCGCAGCAGAAGAACGCGAGGCGATCGGCCTGCTGCGGAGAGCAGACCTCCCCAGGGAAGAAGCTCCTGTGCTGGCCTGGTGGACCGAACCCCAGCGTCCCATCGCGACCTGCATCTTCTACGCGCGGCATAGCGTACAGCAACTGCAAGCGGGGACGATCCAGGTGGCGGATGAAAGAGATCGGTACACCGCCGACCGGCGAAGCTTCGACGCAAGCGTCGGAGTCAAACCCTCTCCCATTCTGTTGGAGTCCAAGCTGGTGCCTGAGCTCCCGTCGGGCTTCGTCTACAGCAGAGTGGCTGCTGGACCGACCATGGAGATTGGTACAATCCGCCGGCGCTAGGGTCGTGTCTCTAGGCTTCTACGTGGCAGCGTTGTGGACCGGAAGAGGTACACGCTCAAGAGGACGATCAGCGGTTCAAGCGGATGACGAAACCGGGCGTGAACGAGAACGAAGTAGTAGGTAACGGGGAGTAACACGAACGCCCACGCGAAGAGTCCGGCCGCTGGGATGCGGCGGCGAAGGGAGACAACAAGTCCCAGCAGGCCTGAAAGGCTGGCAAAGCTGAAAAGCAGAACCCGGGCGAATTCCGCGGAAGGATGCGCATCCGTGGGATGCGGGACGCTGATCCAGAAGAAGTAGACGCGCTTCAAAGCGAGTTTGGCAAAGAGCTTCTTATGCGTGGCAAGGTAAGCATTCGCAAGTGCTCCTTGCCGCTCGACGAAGACGCGCTCGCCAAGTCGTTTGTAGTCGAGGTAAGCGGGAGCGTGGTCGACAAGCGGAACGGTGGGTCCCCAGATGAAACCCTGGTTGCCTTCGAGCAGAGAAGAGTAGAGTTCCGCCCCATAGTTGCCGCGGATCGGGATCAGGGTATGAAAGACGTTGTAGTTGCGGATCGTCCAGGGCGTGAGGCAAGCACAGAAGAGGAGAGCAGCCGCGGCAGCACGGCGCAACTCGGCTGGCAGTGGTACCCGGTTGCGAGCGGCCTGCAACAAAATCCAGAGGCCGCATACCGGAAGGAAGAGCACAAGCGTAGTGTTCGTGAGCGTAATCGCTCCCCAGAAGCCGGCAAAGGCAATCCAGAGGCGGAGCCGGTGCGAACAGGGACCGCCGGCTCCGCCAAGGCGCAGAGCGAAAACAAGTACAAAGGTGAAGAGCAGCGTGGTGAGGGACATCTCCCACACCCAGCGTACGGCGTACTGCATCGCGGCGGGGTAGAGCGCCCAGAGCCAGGCAGACCAGAGGGCGACGTTCCGGTCCTCGTAGCAGCGAAGCGCGATCTCATAGAGCGGGTACACGATAGCAGCCGAGAAGACACTGTTTAGCACCAGAATCGTCCAGGCCGACGACGGCGTGTAGACCCCGAAGAGCTTGAAGACGGCAGCCAGGAGCAACGGAAAGAGCGGCGAACACCAGGCTGTAGCTCCCGTATGGCCCGTAAACGGGTCAGCAAAGCCATAGCCCGTCACGATCGCACGAGCAATGCGGCCCATCTCCCATCCGAATGGAAAGTGATCGTTGAGTGCGCTGATGCGATACGTATGGGCGAGCGTAATGTAGAGGACCCGAATCGCGAGGCCAGTCCAGAAGATGGCTCTCGGAGCCCGGGACAAGGGCGCATCCACTAGATGCGGCCTGCACGCTTTTGTGCGATCACCAGGCCGCGCGGCGTCGGCAGGAAGACGCAGGAAAGCAGCCCTTCGGCTTCGAGCGCGTGGGCGGCCTCCCGGACAGTCTTCAGGTGAGAGCTTGCGTCGTGGATCAGAATGACGCCGTGGGGCGAGATCTGCGGGAGAAAGCGCTTGACCTCTTCGACACGGATCGGCATGTCGGAGTCGGAGAAGAAGAGATCGATTGTTCCTTCGACGCGCATCTCCAGCGACGATTCGTTGCGAAGGGCAATCCATTCACCAAGCCCCGACGCAGCGATCTTCTTCTGTGCTTCCCCGAAGACGATGGGGTCGAACTCGCAGGAGACGATCTTGCCGAAGCCGTTTGCCTTCAGTCCTTCAGCGATCCAAAGGGTGGATACACCGAGAAACGAACCGGTTTCCACGACGAGCGCGGGCTTGATGGTGGTCACCAGCGTCCGCAGGAACTCCAGCACCTCCGCCTCGGCCGTCATCGAATCGAACATTCGCCACCGATCCGGATGCGGGCACTCCGGCGTCGGCCGATGATACTCCGGCAGCAGAACACCGGCGGCGCGCTCGGCCTGCCGCATCACCTTATGCTCCTGCTTCAGCTTCTTGGAGAAGAGACCCATCGCCTCGATTCTAGGGCATGGCGCGCCGACAACCTCGCCGATCCATCGCAGTGCGGAGGATGATCCGCCGTTTCTCGCTCCGGCAGCATCGTTTCAGCGAAGCTGGATGAAGAACAGGCGGTCATCCTCTGCATCGGGTCCCTGCTCAATCAGGATCTCGCCATCGGCGCGAGCCACCAGCGAAGGGAACTTATCGCCCCACTCGATAAGAAGAAGCGCATCCGGCTCGCTGGCCATCTCGTCGAGACCAAGCGGCTGGAGGTCACGTTCGGTCTCGAGACGGTAAAGATCCAGATGGATCAGCCGGACCTTTTTACTCTCATACTCATGGATCAGGGTAAACGTAGGGCTAGTCACATCCTCAGGCGCGGCAGCCTGGAGAGCGGCCGCAATTCCCTTGACCAGCGTTGTCTTGCCCGCGCCGAGCTTGCCACGCAGCAGGATCATCTTCGGTGTAGGCAGGAGCAGCTCGGCGATCAATTCGGCGAGGGCCAGTGTACCGGCAGGGGAGCGGGTTTTATGGCGGCGTTGGAGCATAGATTCAGAGTAGAGCAAGATGGTGCGCGTACCCTCTTCAAGCCCGCTGGCAGCGCAGGCGGGCGGATCATGAGCGGGGTCGCAGAGCGTGATCCGGTTAGCCTTACTGGGTATGAAATCGGCATGACAGCCGGCGTGAGTACCCAGTACCTAAATCTCTTCATGGGACCGACCGCATCTTGCGCGGCTTGCGAGAGCTGGGCAGGGTAGGGGAGTGGAACGAGCAAGAGAGGAGTGGGAGCGGACTCGGCCTCTGCTAGGGGTGCATTCCGACCAGCCAGGTAAGCCCATCCCCGTCTTCGGTACGGTAGCGGAAGGCGGCAGAAAGGTGAGCGAGGGTGTCGGTGGCTAGCACCGTGTGCTCGTTCATCTCCCGCGCGGCAACGTCGGCGGCAAGGCCGTGGAGGAAGACGGCGGCTTCCACGGCGCGCGACACGTCGTCCGGGAACTGCGCCAGCATCGCAGCCACCATGCCGGTAAGAACGTCACCGCTGCCGCCTTTGGCCATTGCGGGGTTGCCGCTGGTGTTCACGGCAATCGAGCCATCGGGATGGGCGATGAGGGTGCGCCATCCTTTGAGGACAAGGGTAATCCGGTGATCGGTGGCAAAGAGGCGGGCATATTCAAGCCGGGAGGCTTCAAGCTCCGGCACAGGAATGCCAAGCAGGCGGGCCATCTCACCGGGATGCGGCGTGAGCACCAGCGTGCGGAGCGTGCCGTCCGGATTGAGGCCGTTGAGCAGCTCCGTGCGTCCGGCAAAGGCGTTCAGGGCGTCGGCGTCGAGCACAAGGGGCAGCGTCGTGCGTGCGACGAGCAGCCGGGCAAATTCGGGAGCCTCGCCGTTCTGTGAAAGGCCAGGCCCGCAGGCAATTACCTTGATGCCTTGAAGGAGCTTCGGCAACCCTTCCTCGGAAAGGTTGACGAGGCTGACCGCACCGTCTGCTTCGGCCAGCGGCGTGACCATCAGCTCCGGGGTAATCAGCGCCACGGTGTTCAGAATGCATTCTGGCACAGCCGCGGTAACGAGACCTGCGCCCGTCCGCAGAGCGGCAAGCGAAGACATCGATGGCGCTCCCGCTTTACCACGCGAGCCGCCGATCAGCAGGACGTGGCCGAACTTGCCCTTGTTCGAGTTCACATCGCGCGGCGCTTCGGCAATCTCCTTCGAAGTGCCGCTCCAGCAGAGATACTGGTCGGATTGGATTGCCTCAGCAGGTGAGCCAATGGTCGCGACGACAACTGGACCCGAAGTTTTGTTCGTTAGGTGACCAAACACGTGAGCCAACTTGGGCGCTGTAAAGGTGACCACAGCGTCGGCGCGGATTGCATCCTGGGAGGTCTGGTCGAATGAGTCGGCATCCCAGCCAGAGGGCAGATCGACGGCTACGATGGGGATCGTGGAGGTTCGAAGAAGGTCGCGCGTACTGGCGGCGAGACCCCTCAGCGGTGGATGAAAGCCTGTGCCCACCAGGGCATCGATGTACAGGTCCGCCGCAGCACTGGCTTTTTCGAGCTCGGTGACAAGCGTGTCCTCATAGGAAACCTCTACGATGGCAGCGTTCGAAGTCCGCTGGAGCCGGGTAAAGGCGCGAGCCACATCGTCTTTCAGGTCACTCCCCCGGCCTAGCAGCAGTACCCGGACGGAGCGCTCCGCCTCGTCGAGGTACCGTGCTGCAACCAGGCCGTCGCCTCCATTGTTGCCCTTGCCGCAGAGCACGGTAATGCGCTCGGCGGCGGGATAGTGGCTTAGGCAAAAAACAGCCACAGCGCGTCCGGCTTGCTCCATCAGGTCGGCAAATGGGACGCCGTGTTCTTCGACAGTGCGGCGGTCGGTCGCAGCCATCTCGGCGGCAGAGAGAATCTTCATGCGTAGGCTGAGGGTATCAGCGGGGCGGAGATGCGCCAAATGGAGTCGAAGAGTTCTAGCGTCCGCCTGCACTGACCCCGCCGTCCGTCTTCGGCGCGAAGTAGTGGCTGTCATAAAGCGCACGGTAGAACTGGCCAGTCAGCTCGGCAGCTTTAGGGCCATATGTGGGACGGCCCCCTTCAAGGAAGATGACGGTCACAATGCGGCCGGAGGGTGTCTCGGCGTAGGAGCCAAACCAGCCGTAGCGGGTGCCGTTGTTGGAGCAGGTGCCGGTCTTGCCCATCACGGGGAACTCGCGAAAGTTGGCCTTGAGCGAACGTGCCGTCCCGAAGGAGCTGTTGACGGCACCGGACATGCCTGGAAGTATCTCGGGAATAATCGGCGCGATATCGAGCAGGCGTTTGACCTTCGGGTTGAAGGCGGCGAGTTCGGCGGCGTTGGTAGGGTGCTGGAGATAATAGAGGGTGCCGCCATTGGCAATGGCCGAGACGATAGCTCCGAGTTGAAGCGGCGTCATGGAGATGCTCTCCCCAAAGGAGCACATCCGGCCCACGCCGCCCAGCCTGGCAGGCAGCTCGATATCGGGATAGGTGCCGAGCTGTTCGCCCTGGATGCCGTACCCAGCGAGTTCTCCCAGGCCGAACTGGTTTGCATAGTGCTTCACGCGATCGAAGCCCATCGTGCGGCCCAGCGTTTCGAAGTACGGGTTGATCGAGCGGGCAAGAGCATAGGTAAGGTCGACCTTGTAACCGTGACCCAGATTGACCGGCGTGTCACGCTTGATCAGACCCTCATCGAGAGCGGCCAGGGCAACGGCAATCTTGATGGTGGAGCAGGGTTCGGCCCCGGAGGAGAGTGCCAGCTTCTGATTGACCATGGCCAGTATCCGGCCGGATGAAGGGTCGATAGCAACGGCGGTCCCGTTCATCGTACCGAGGGCCTGGATGGCGGCGGCGCGCACGACCGGATCTTCTCCGGCGATCAGGTCGCCTTGAGTCAGGGCTTCCGCGGACTCGGTAAAGGAGTTGCCGGAGAAGCGCTCAGTGTAGCGTGGTACGCGAGGGAGGCGGAGGGAACGTGCGCCGGACCGCCGTCCCTTCCGGGAGAGAGGTAAGTGGGCCTTCCTCGGGGTAGAAGAGACTCTGCCACGGCCACGGGGAGAGGAGGAGATGGTCCGCGCTGCTACCTTCTTCGTGTGGAGGACAGCTCTTGTCGGGTGTGTGGCAGTATGAGCCTTCACGTGCGCTTTGGCGGCGAACAGGGGACACGTCAACGCGAGAGCGGCTACAAATCCGAGCAGAGGGCGGAAGGGCTTCATGGAATCAGGGTCCTCTCCGACGAGGAGTGATCTGGCGTCTCTCTGTTCATCGGCTGGCGTGGGCGTCTGGTCAGCGTTGGAGACGGCGCAGAAAGGCGGGAATGTCGAGCTCCTCGGCTTGCTTCGCGTCTTCCTCATGAGATTGGACGCGCACCTGGGGCGAACGGGTGGGCGGATGACCGGAATCGGTGGAGACCGCCGCGGGCGGGGGAGGCGGCCAGGCAGGCACCGGCTGTGGCATCGCTGCGCGTGCAGGCTCTGAACGGATAGGGTCGGCCGAAAGATGGAAGTCGTGCTGCGAACGCTGAAACTCCCAAGAGCGAGCAGGCTGCTCGGTCGCTGGAGCTGCTTCCTTGGTGGAGCGGAAGAACTCGTCGTCGAAAACAGACCTGGCAGCGGGTAAAGGTGCCGATTGCTGCGCCGCGCGAACGGGCGGAGCAGCCTCCTCCCGCGTCGTTCGGGAAGCGTCCGTTCGCGGAGCTTCCCCCTGTGCTTCGGCAAAGATCCGCAAAGGCGGGTCTGGCGCGGCATGACGTGCCGGAGGAGCATCCAGCTGAACAGCAGGCTCAGCCGTAGAGCGGACGGGCTGCGGGGCTGGTGCGGCCACAGGCTCCGGCTTGTTGACCGCGTAGCGCTGGATCGGCACCTCATATTGGCTCGCAGGACGGCTGGCCAGGGCCGGTTCAGCGAGCATCCTCTCCCGGCGTTGCACGGTGATCCCGGCGACCTCGTCTGTCTCCTCGCGTCGGAAGCCGGTAGCGATGACAGTGATCTTGACCTCGTCGCCCATCTCCTCGTTCAGCACCGCACCGAAGATGATGTTGGCGTCCTCGTGGGCGGCGTTCTGGATGATGGTGGAGGCTTCGTTTACCTCGGAGAGCTTGAGCGACGACGAACCGGTGATGTTGATGAGGATGCCGCGGGCACCGTCGATGGCCCCGGCTTCGAGCAGCGGGGAGGCCATGGCGGCGATGGCGGCATCGGCGGCGCGGGTAGGGCCGGAGCGCGAAGCCGTTCCCATCACCGCGTGGCCCATGCCCGCCATCGTGGTCTTCACGTCGGCGAAATCGCGGTTGATGACGCCGGGGATGGTGATGATGTCCGAGATGCCCTGCACGCCCTGGCGGAGCACGTCGTCGGCGATGCGGAAGCTCTCAAAGAAGCCAGCATCCTTGGCCACGGCCAGCAGCTTTTCGTTCGGTATGACGATGAGGGTATCGACCGATTCGAGCAGCTCCTGCATCCCGCGCTCGGCCTGCATCATGCGCCGCTTGCCCTCAAAGCCGAAGGGCCGGGTGACGACGGCGACCGTGAGCGCGCCCATCTCAGACGCGAGCGAGGCGATCACCGGAGCCGCGCCCGTGCCGGTGCCGCCGCCCAGACCGGCGGTGACGAAGACCATGTCCGCGCCCTCTAGGGCTTCGATGATCTTTTCGGAGTCCTCAAGCGCGGCGCGGCGACCGACGTCGGGGTTGGAGCCCGCGCCGAGGCCGCTGGTCAGCTTGGTTCCCAATTGCAATTTGACCGACGCGTTCGAGGCCGCGAGGGCCTGCGCGTCCGTGTTGGCGGCGATGAACTCCACGCCTTCCACGTGCGCGGCAATCATGCGGTTGACGGCGTTGTTGCCTCCGCCGCCCACGCCGATGACCTTGATGCGCGCACCGTGCGGTACATCGTCGTAGTGGATGCGGAGCGGCTCGGTGCGGCTATCGAGGTGCGATTGGTTCTCCATGGCGTCACCTCAGTTTGACACCTTTGGGGTTGAGCGACAACGGAAGCGAACCGTGTCAGGAGTAGGAACCAGCCTTGGTTCCGGTTTGGGCACGGGAAGTCCACCCGTTGAGACGAACCTGTTGCAAAACCGGCGTACACTTCACTTGCTCAACGCCTTAAACTCAGGAACCCATGACCTTTCGCATCTTCCTGTTTATAGCCGTGTTTTCGAGCACCCAAGTCTTCGGGCAGGAGATGCTATCCCCTACAAGGGGAACGCCTTCGCTAAGGCAGACGCCCGCGGACATTCAAGTCCTTAAAGGTGCCCGTACCCAGCAGATCATCTCGTTCCGAGACATAGCCCAGAAATCGTGGCGAAAGATAGCTGCGGACGCGCAAGGACAGCGTCTAGACTTTCAACTAAGCTACAAGATATTATCGTTTGTCGGGCCTTATTTGAGCATTCAGAACAGCGAGTCTTGCGACTGCGGTGGTGCCCATCCCAGTGCAGCCGTCGCTTTCCAAGCCATCGATCTGTCGAAGAGCGATGCGTCTAAACAGCCATCCGCGTCGCTCAATGACGTGTTTCCGGAACCGGAGATACTTGCGGCATTGGAGCACGACAAAATGGTAGCGGCAACACTGAGCGCGCTCAAGATCGCTCCTCCCTCCAACTTGAAGAAACTGGTCGATGCCCTAAAGTTTCAATCATTTGAGGTCGGTGAGTGCGATTTTACGTTTGGAGAGAATTTACTGCAGAACTTTTCTTTCTACGATGTACGCGATGACAAGGTTGCGGTGCGTATTGGCCTGCCGCATGGTTCGGAGGTTTGTCGCGGACAGATCACTCAGTTGGGTATCCTTTTACCCATACCAGCCGCATTATCTTCAGACTTTGCAGCCGCCAAGCAGAAAAAAGCTGGTTTTCTTATGATTGACGCCGGTTCACGCAAAGAAGTCGAATTCGATTTCAACAACGAGGCGAAAACAACCGGCCGCAAAAAGGAAGTCGTTCCTACTCCTTGATGCTGACCCCCAGAGCTTTCATCTTCCGATACAAATGGCTCCGTTCCAGCCCCAGCGCCTCGGCGGCGCGGCTTACATTTCCGTGGCACTCGTCGAGCTTTTTGAGGATGTAGTCGCGCTCATACGCTTCGCGGGCTTGAAGGAGTGTTTCAAACTCTTCGCCGCGCGCGGCGGGCTTGCCGTGGTCACGGAACGCTTGTTCGCGGAAGACGAGGGCGGGGAGGTGTTTGCGCTCGATCCGGGCGGCCTTGGGGTTGAGGATCAAGACGCGCTCGACCAGGTTGCGGAGCTCGCGGACGTTGCCGGGCCAGTGGTACTGCCGCAGCGCGACGAGGGCGTCGTCGGTCATCTCGACGCGGGGACGGCCATACTGCTGGCCAAACTCGGCGAGGAACTCTTTGACCAGTAAAGGAATGTCCTCCTTGCGGTCGCGCAGCGGAGGGACGAAGAACGGGATGACGTTGAGGCGGTAGAAGAGGTCTTCGCGGAAGTTGCCGCGGGCGATCTCCTCTTCGAGGTCCTTGTTGGTAGCAGCGATGACGCGGACATCGACGTGGACGGGGTGGCTTGCCCCCACGGGCAGGAAGCGCTGCTCGTCCAAAGCTCGCAACACCTTCGCCTGGGTCTTGAGGCTCATGTCGCCGACTTCGTCGAGAAACAGGGTGCCGCCGTCGGCGCGCTCGAACGTCCCGCGCTTTTCAGCCGGACTGCCGGGGCCAGTGGGGCCCGCGCCATGCCGGTAGCCGAAGAGCTCGGTTTCGATAAAGTCTTCGGGGATGGCGGCGCAGTTCAGCTCCAGAAAGACGCGGTCCTTGCGGAGGCTTTCGGCGTGGATGGCGCGGCCGATCAGCTCTTTGCCGGTGCCGGACTCGCCGAAGATGAGGACGCGGCCGTTCGTGGGGGCCATCAGCTTGATCTGTTGACGAAGCGCCTTGAGCGGAACGCTGTTGCCCGTGACCGTGCCTTTGATGGCGAGCTGCCGGGCGAACTCCTGGTTGTCCTCGCGCATCTGCCGCGCCTGCATGGCATTCTTGAGGACGATGAGGGTGCGGGCGAGCGAGAGCGGCTTTTCGAGGAAGTCGTACGCGCCCAGCTTGGTGGCGCGCACCGCCGCCTCGATGGTCCCGTGGCCGGAGATCATGATGACCTCGGGGACGGTGGCGCGGTCGAGCTGGCGGATTTCGGCCAGGGCGTCGAGGCCGTCCCGGTCGGGCAGCCAGATATCGAGCAGCACGACCTCATAGGCGGCATCCCGCAGCAGGGCAAGGGCTTCGCCAGCGGTGGCGGCGGTGGTGACGAGATAGCCCTCCTCGCGCAGGATGCTTTCGAGGGTCGAGCGAATGTCGGCTTCGTCGTCGACGATCAGCACATGGTTCATACGCGCACCGTCTCGACGTAAGAGGGCTGGGCGTCCGGCGTGATGGCGTCGGAGACCGAAGCCGGGCGCAGCTCGACGATGAACTTCGCGCCGGTGGGTTCATTCTCCTCGGCGCGGATCGTACCGTCGTGTTCCTGGACGATCTTGGCGGCAATGGCCAGGCCCAGTCCCGTTCCGCGCTGCTTGGTCGAGACGTAGGGAAGGAAGAGCCGCTCGCGCATCTCGGGCGTAAGGCCGGGGCCAGTGTCGGCGACGACGAGCTCGACCATGCCGCTGTCCAGCAACGAGGTAGACAAGCGCATCTCGCGGAGCAGCGAGCCTTGCATAGCTTCGGCAGCATTGTCGATCAGGTTGCCGAGGGCGCGTTTGAGGGCTTCGGGATCGGCCATCACGAGTGGAAGGTTAGGAGCAAAACGGCGGACCAGGCGAATCGTTTCCAGTCGTCCGGCGAACATCGCGAGGGAGTCGTCGACGATGGTGTTGAGGTCGGCAGGGCGGGGCTTGGCGGTGGGGAACTCGGCGAGCGCGGAGAACTGATCGACCAGGTTCCGCATGCTCTCGACCGAGGAGGAGATGACCTCGCTGGAGCGGCGGATTACGCCAACCGAAGGCGCGTCGATTCCGGCGGCTTCCAGGCGGGCCGTGTGGCGATGGATCTGCTCCGCGGAGAGCGCGATCGGCGTCAGCGGATTCTTGATCTCATGCGCAACGCGGCGGGCTACCTCCTTCCAGGCCGATTGCTTCTGTGCCTGAAGCAGCTCAGTCGCGTCTTCGAGCACAAGAACATAGCCGAGGTGACGCCGGTCGGCGGTTTCCAGCAAAGCGGCCGTGACGAGCAGGTTGAGGGTACCCCGGGCATCGCTTCCCTGTGCAGGCATCTCGAGTTCGCTTGATGCCGTACCCATCCGGTGACTGCGGCGCAGCAGGCGATCGAGGGTCTCCAGCACATCCGGCGGAAAGGCATCCTGCATGGTCAAGCCAAGAAAAGGCTTTTGTCCGCCAGGGTCCATAATCTCACTGAGCGCACGATTGGCCAGGACGATGCGTCGCTTCGGGTCGAGCGTCGCGACTCCGTTGGGGATGGTCTGGAGCATGGTTTCAAGCTCACCGCGCCTTGCCTCCAGGGCGGCGTTCGCTTGACTCAGCTGCACCGTGGACTCTTCGACGGCGTGATGGCTGTCCTCGAGATCGGAGGCCATGTGGTTGAAGCTGCGGACCAGCTCTTCGAGTTCCACGGTCGTCGATTCGCTCACGCGATGGGCATAGTCGCCGGCGGCGATCGCCTCCATCGCGTCTGCCAGCGCTTCCACCGGTTGCGTCACCTGCTTTGAGAGATGCAGCGCCAGCCAGCTCGTGGCGAAGAGAGCCAGCGAAGTCATCATCAGGAGCAGCCACATATACGTGTTGCGGATCAGGCGCCGGCTGCGGAAGAGCCGCCAATAGTCGTCCGCCGCCTTCCGGAGCCGTTCCGTAGTCGCCGACATCCCATAGGGCATCGGCAGACCGACGACCACCATGCCACCGTCTTTGAGGATGGCCGTACCCAGCGCAAAATCGGTCTGGCCGAGTGAGAACATAGGTTGATCCGTACGCTGGGCGGCTGCGAGGATGGCCCCGTCCAAGGGCGTCCCGAGCGCGACCACCTCACCGAGGGGCATGGCAGCGCTGGAAGGAGCACTGCCTGTGTCATCACTCGCTTCCCCGTGGTCCGGAAGCCAGGGTTTGACCCGCGGAGCAGTCTCCGAGCGGCGCGGGAGATGAAAGGCCGCGACCGCATGGCCGTCGCGATAAACGACAGAGAACCCGCCTTGCAAAGTGATCTCATGTTGGCGGAGGATTTCGCTGACCCGACGAAGCGCCTCTGCAGGCTTGGCTTCGGTAGTGGGCGGCAAGCTGGCCGCGATGGCTCCCGCCTCCACGCGTGCATTCGCGGCCGCGTACTGCGCGAGTTCCAACGCCATGCGGCTGCTGTCGTTGCGCATCTCGGTGACGGGTTGCGAAAACCAGCGATCCACCGCCCGGTTCATCAGGTCGTAGGAAAACGCGAACATGAACGCAATCGGGATCAGCGACACCAGCACCGCGCCCCACAGCATCCGCGTTCGCAGGCGGCGTCCCATCAAACGGCTGGATTGCCCCGCATACAGCTTCAACACGTTGCGAACAAGCAGGACCAGCACGCCGACAAAGAGCACAAAAGCCAGCGCCGACAAGCCGGTGTAAATAGCGACTTGCCCGTCTGTTTCAGGGCGAAGGAAGTTCTTGAACGCGTTCATTGCGCCCAGCACAAGAAAGAGCGCGAGCAGGCAGGCCGCCAGCACGATGCTGACGATCTTCCGACGGCGCGCGCTCTCCGTCATGCGATGGCCAGTTCGCCAGGGAGCAGTTCGGCTACAGGCGTCCAGTTTCGCAGCTGCGCCTCGGCCACAGCCGGGTAGGTGAGAACGCCCTTGTAGGTGTTGACTCCCTCGGCAAAGCCCTTGTCGTTCTCGATGGCGGCCTCGGCCCCCAGCCTCGCCAGCTTCATCAGATACGGAAAGGTTGCGTTGGTCAGCGCCAGCGTGGACGTGTTGGGCACCGCCGCCGGCATATTGGTCACGCAATAATGGACGACGCCGTTCACCTCATACGAGGGATCGCTGTGCGTTGTGGGCCGCGCTGTCTCGATACAGCCGCCCTGGTCGATGGCGACGTCGACGATCACCGCGCCCTTCTTCATCTTGGCCACCATCGCTTTGGTGACGATCTTCGGAGCCGCCGCGCCGGGGATCAGCACGCCGCCGATGACCAGGTCGGCCTCGCGCACCGCCATCTCCACGTTGTGGCTATTCGACGCCACCGTATACAGCCGCCCGGAGAAGATATCGTCCAGCTCGCGCAGCCGGTTCAGGTTGTTGTCGATCAGCGTCACCTTGGCGCCCATGCCGAGCGCGATCTTGGCAGCATTTGTCCCCACGATGCCTCCCCCAATGATGCAGACGTTCCCCGGCGCTACCCCCGGCACGCCCCCCAGCAACACCCCGCGCCCGCCATGTTCTTTTTCGAGGTACGCTGCGCCAATCTGCACACTCAGCCGCCCGGCCACCTCGCTCATCGGCGTAAGCAGCGGCAGCGCGCCGGTGCGGTCACGGACCGTCTCATAGGCGATGCCCGTGACCTTCTTTTCCAGCAACGCGTTCGTCAACCCGGTGATCGGTGCAAGATGCAGGTACGTGAACAGCACCAGCCCCTCGCGGAAGTTGCGGTACTCCTTCTCGACCGGTTCCTTGACCTTCACGACCGTCTCCGCCAGCCGCCACACGTCGTACGCCGAGCCAACGATCTCCGCCCCGGCGGCCTGGTAGTCATCGTCCGGCATCGCCGACAGCGCCCCGGCGTCGTGCTCCACCAACACGGTGTGCCCAGCCTCCACCAGCGCCTTCACTCCGGCGGGCGTCACGCCAACGCGGCTCTCGTGGTCCTTCACTTCCTTCGGAACGCCAATGATCATTGCTTCTCCTTATACCGTTGCGCCTTCATTGTACCGAGGAGGTGCACTGTCCGTGCGGTCGGAGACGCAAGCCGTACAATGAAGACTCATTCTCGTCCCAGGAATTGAATCGCCACCAATGTCATCGAACGGGTTCCAAATGCGGTACTCGCGCATCCACAATATGCGCTCGCTCTTCTCGCTCTTTTCCAGCGACCTCGCCATCGATCTCGGCACCGCCAACACCCTTGTCTTCGCGCACGGCAAGGGCATCATCGTCAACGAGCCGTCGATTATCGCCGTCAACAAGGTGACTAACGAGGTCGAGGCCGTCGGCAAAGAGGCCAAGGAGATGCTCGGCCGCACTCCCGGCAACATCGTCGCCATCAAGCCCATGAAGGACGGCGTCATCGCCGACTTCCGCCACACCGAGAAGATGTTGAACTACTTCATTCAAAAGGCCCACAACCGCAAGATGATGGTCCACCCGCGCATCGTCATCGGCGTCCCGTCCGAGATCACCCAGGTGGAAAAGCGCGCCGTCATGGACTCGGCCTACCGCGCGAAAGCGAGTGAGGTGCATCTGGTCGAACAGGCCATGGTCGCCGCCATCGGCGCGGGCCTGCCCATCACCGAGCCCGGCGGCAACATGGTCGTCGACATCGGCGGCGGGACTACAGACATCGCGGTGATCTCGCTCGCCGGCATCGTCTACTCGCGCTCCGTCCGCATGGCCGGCAACCAGATGGACGAGGCCGTCATGACGTACCTCAAGCGCAAGTACAACCTCCTCATCGGCGAGCGCACCGCCGAGCAGATCAAGATCGTCCTCGGCTCCGCCTACCCGCTCGACAAGCCCATCCACATGGAGGTCAAAGGCCGCAACCTCATCGAGGGCGTCCCCAAGACCATCACCATCGAAGACTCCGAGATCCGCGAGGCCCTCGGCGAGTCCATCGCCACCATCATCAACGCCATCCGCGTCGCGCTCGAACGCACCCCGCCCGAACTCTCCGCCGACATCTCCGACCGCGGCATCGTCCTCACCGGCGGCGGCGCGCTCATCAAAAACCTCGACAAGCGCATCCGCGAAGAGACCGGCCTCCCCGTCTCCATCGCCGACGACCCGCTCGCCTCGGTCGTCCTCGGCACTGGCAAGATGCTGAGCGACTTCAAGCTCCTCCGCAAAATCTCCATCGACTGACCGGCGGCCAGCTCAGCTGGCCGGTCCAGCGTACCAAGTTAGGTCCGCCAACTGGCTCTGCGCTCGTTGAGGAAAGCCTTGAGTTGTTCGCCGGTCATGCCTTCGCCGCGCCCGATCTGCGCCAGGCTGTCCTCGAGTCGTTCATTGAGCGATGCTCCGTTTGGCAGGAGCCACGTTTCGGTATCGGCGGATGGAGGGAGGTCTTCGTTGGCGGGATCAGGGGGCAGTTTCAAAACGTAGTCTATAGCTCAGGTGTTGATGGTTCGATAAGCAAACGAGAGCTACCGCTTCTTGAACTGCTTACTTAAGGTTAGCGCCTGATGCTGGTATGAAGAGCCGATTTCATTCCCATACAACTTATCCGGAGTACAGAGCAATGGCATATACTCTAGCCTACCTACTGTCTGTTCGTGCTCTAAAACAAAAGGAACTTCGTGAGCTCTCACCTCTAAAACCGCTTGTGTCCCCATGCTACTTCCGAACCCAAAACCGGGATCAAAAAACCCAGCGTAGTGACTGCGAAATTCGCCTATCGAAGTGTCAATGGGCACCATCTCGGCGGCATAAGCCGGTGGAACACTCACTTTCTCTTTGGATGCGAGTATGTAGAAATCGCCTGGGTCCAAAATTATCCGTCCTTTTGAATTCTGGGTTCTAATCTCCCAGAAGTCGTCGGGATCGTAGTAGTTGATGTTCTCAAGATCGATCAGAGGCGTCGTTTTCTTCGCTTTGTATGCAACGATTTCACCGCCATTGCCGCTGGGGAGATTCAACGTAAAGCGAAGTCCACGATCAATATGCGCTTTTGGTTGGAACTCTTCATCAGAGTACGCAAGAGGGTGTTGTTTGTTAAGTTCACTTAGCCCTATATCTCCATATAGAGGATCACCTTTTATAAACCTAAGTTGGCTCAACCTCATACCTTGACGCACCGCTATGGCAAACGTTCGCGGAACGATTTCAGCGTACAGCCTCCCTTTATAGCCAGCAGTTACCTCCTCAAAAGCTGTTCCATAATCTGTGAGCAAACGAGTGAATATGTCAAGTCTTCCGGTGGTGCTCTTTGGATTTGCCTTTGCCGATATGTCAGCAGGAAGGTATAGCTCCTCTTCAAGAGGAACTATGTACACGCAGCCCTTCTCTAGAACAGTCTTGTTAGAGAGATCAACCGAGACCATCCTAAGATCATTAATCTTGTCAAGAACAGTACTATTTCGGCCTGGAAGAAAACTCGCTTGAACTCGATAGGCAATAGGTCCCAATCTAAGGTCTAGGCTAGCTGGCTGAATTAGACTGTCAGCTATACCCGCTGTTGATTTAACCTTTCCGCGTTCGATCAAGTGCTTTATTTCCTGTGACGGAAGAACTCCTGTCGAACGGTTCCTTGCAATTGCGACTTCATCCTCAAACCCAGGAAGCCGTAGCATTTCATTTATCTGATAAGCGAGCGTTCCCATCTAAGATTCTCTCCTACTTGCTTCCATAAGCCTTTTCATCCGTTCCATAATAGTTACTGCGTGGAATGTGACATAGCAATCCAAACTGCAGAATCCGCCATCAGATTTGCGGCCCGACCCTACACGCGTCTTTTCTGGTATCTCTTTGCCGCAGTTCGGGCATCGATTAAGATCCCAAAGTGAAAGTAAGTAGTGCGCTAGCGACTCAGCCATGTGCCCAATACCATTTTGTGAATCACGATACCCAAGACATACAAAAGCACGGCCGCAAACGGGCCCGTTAGACCCAGTAGGCCCGCGTTGCGATCAGCCCAATCTCTGATTCTTTGCGTCCAGCCGCGCGGCTGATCAACACCGGGCCATGATTTTGGTCCTAAATCGTAGCTTTTCGCTGGAGGATCGACTCGATGGATCACCAGAGCACAAAAGGCCTGACCATACTTCAGCTTAATCGTGCCTGGGCTTAGGTTAGACAAGTTGATAATTAAGCGGCCATTATATCCAGGATCAACTTTCGTCGCGGCGTTCGTGAGCCCTTTTCCAAGTAGATTTACTTTTGGAAGTATGTATCCAAATTTGGCGTTCGGCAATTTCACGGTCTCCAGCGTTTCAATTGATACAAGCGCTTTTGATCTAATTGAAATATAGCCGTTCGCATCGATATCCAACGACACATCTTTACCTTTGTGAGTACGCCACAGCTTACCAACGTGGAGATCCAATGATGCATTGCTAGTACCGAGATCTGCTGACAACGGATGTACAAATACTAACGGCCCTTCCGGTAAAAACTCCTCGGAGGAAGCAGTTACCGTCTTGTGAAGCTCGCTTGCGATGAAAGGGACTATGGACACCGTATCTTTGAGTGTACACAGTCTTAATCCACAAAAGAAAGCCATCCAAAGCTTCTAGCCGCAGCCGCTAACGCTAAGCGGTGGCAGGAGCCAGAGCGGCCATGATGGCTCCATAGGTGGCACCGGACGAGAAGTCGCCCACATCGACGAGGGAGCACATGGCGTCTAAGGCGTGATAGAGGCCGCTGGGTGACCACGTCTCAATTCTAAGGCGTGGGTCTCCGATGCGGCAACCAAATTCAGCCCGTTCCCGCCCCGGCACCTCTCTCCTCGCCTCACACGATATTCACAGTGACACCCCCGGTAATAGATGCTCTATACTCAGGTGACACTACAGAGACGGCCTCTCCATCCTCAGAGCCGAGCCAGCCCGCCTCCCGAAAGCTCCCATGATGCACCTTTCTATCCCGTCTATAGCGTTTGCCGCGCCCGAAATCGGCCCCTGACCGCCGCTGCTCCGGCCCCCCTAATCTCGATCAAGCCCCCGCTCAAGTCCCATCCATCCAATCTCTTAGCCACACCGAAGAAGGAGCACCACCCGCATGTCGACCCAGACCCTCCCCCAGTCCTCCACCGCCTCCGCCCCCAAGCAGAACCAGCCGACCGGCCTCTCCTTCTCCCGCCACTTCACCACCCCCGGCGTCTCGCCCTACGATCAGGTGACGTGGGAGTGTCGCGACGCCGTCATCCAGGACTGGAAGGGCAAGCTCATCTTCGAGCAGAAGAACGTCGAGGTCCCGGCGGACTGGTCCGTGACCGCCACTAATATAGTGGCGTCCAAATACCTCCACGGACTGAACGGCACCGCCGAGCGCGAAGACGGGGTGCGGGCCCTCATCACCCGCGTCGCCGAGTCCATCCGCGACTGGGGCATCCGCGACGGATACTTCGCCACGCCCGCTGACGCCGACACCTTTTACGCCGAGCTCGTCCACCTGCTGCTCAACCAGAAGGTCGCCTTCAACTCGCCCGTGTGGTTCAACGTCGGTTGCGACCGGCTGGAGCCAAACTCCGACGCCCAAAACTGGCACTGGAACCCCCACACCTGCGCGGTCGAGTTCTCCGTCACTGGCTACTCCAAGCCGCAATGCTCGGCCTGCTTCATCAACTCGGTGCAGGATTCGCTCGACTCCATCCTGACCCTGGCCAAGACCGAAGGCATGCTCTTCAAGTGGGGATCGGGCGCGGGCTCGAACCTCTCCACCATCCGCGGATCGATGGAAACGCTCTCCGGTGGCGGCACCGCGTCCGGCCCGCTCTCCTTCATGCGCGGCTTCGACGCCTTCGCCGGCGTGATCAAGTCTGGCGGCAAGACGCGCCGCGCCGCCAAGATGGTCGTGCTCAACATCGACCACCCCGACATTGAAGACTTTATCCAGTGCAAGGTCAAAGAGGAAGAAAAGGCCTGGCACCTCGTCCAGGCGGGCTACGACGGGTCTGGTCCGGACTCTGAAGCCTACAGCAGCATCTTCTTCCAGAACGCCAACAACTCCGTCCGCGTCACGGACGAGTTCATGCAGGCGGTCGACGCCGACGCCACCTTCACCACCCGCACCGTCAAGGGCAAGCTCCCCGTCAAGGAGTTCAAGGCCCGCGACCTGATGCACACCCTAGCCGAAGCCACCTGGCAGTGCGGCGACCCCGGCATGCAGTACGACACCACCATCAACAAGTGGCACACCTCGAAGAACACCGCCCGGATCAACGCCTCCAACCCCTGCTCCGAGTACATGTTCCTGGACGACTCGGCCTGCAACCTCGCCTCCTTCAACCTGCTCAAGTTCCTCACGCCCGGCGGCCAGTTCGACATCGCCAGCTACCGCCACGCCATCGCCGTCGTCACCACGGCGATGGAGATCATCGTCGACTCCGCCGGCTACCCGACTGAGATGATCGCCAAAAACTCGCACGACTACCGGCCGCTCGGCCTCGGCTACGCGAACCTTGGCGCGCTCCTGATGGCCTTCGGCCTCCCCTACGACTCCGACGCCGGGCGCGACTTCGCCGGCACCCTGACCGCCATTCTCTGCGGCGACGCCTACTGGCAGTCCGCCCGCATCGCCGAAACCTGCGCTCCGCTCGGCGCGGCCACCACCCTCACCAAATCCGCCGAGATCACCGGCGGAGCCTGCCCCGGCTTCTACATCAACCGCGAGCCCTTCCTCGACGTCATCCGGATGCACCGCGCTGAAGTGAACCACATCGGCAAGTCGACGACTTCCCCGGAACCGTTTACGGTTCCGCAGCTCGATGCCCTCATCACCGCCTCCAAGCACTCCTGGGATGGCGCGCTCGCCCACGGCGAAAAGCACGGTTTCCGCAACTCCCAGGTCACCGTCCTCGCGCCCACCGGCACCATCGGCTTCATGATGGACTGCGACACCACCGGCGTCGAACCCGACCTCGCCCTCGTCAAGTACAAAAAGCTCGTCGGCGGCGGCATGATCAAGATCGTCAACTCCACCGTCCCCTCCGCCCTCATCAAGCTCGGCTACACCGACGCCGAAGTCAACGCCATCGTCTCCTACATCGACGCCACCGGCACCATCGAGGGCGCGCCCGGCATCAAGTCCGAGCATCTTCCCGTCTTCGACTGCTCCTTCAAGCCCGCCAAGGGCACCCGCTCCATCCACTACATGGGCCACATCAAGATGATGGCCGCCGCCCAGCCCTTCCTCTCCGGCGCCATCTCCAAAACCGTCAACCTCCCCCAGGACTGCACCGTCCAGGACATCGCCGACGCCTACATCGAGAGCTGGAAGGCCGGCATCAAGGCCGTCGCCATTTACCGCGACAACTCCAAAGGCACCCAGCCCCTCAACGTCTCCGCCCAGACCGACGACAACAAAAAGGGCACCAAGGCCGCCGGGGACATCGTCAGCAAAGTAGTAGCCCCCGCGCCGCCGGTAGCGCCTGCGGCTGCGGGACAAGTCGAGATCGACGAGACCATCGCCACCACCAAAGCCGCCGCAGACGCCACAGCCCGCATCACCACGCTCGAAACCCAGCTCGCCGACATCCTCGCCGCCAGCAAAGAGAACTCCGACGCCCGCGACAGCTCCGCCCCACCGCGCGCCGTCCGCCACCGCCTCCCCGCCGAACGCGCCTCCGTCACCCACAAGTTCGGCCTCTCCGGCCACGAGGGCTACATCACCGTCGGCCTGTACCCCAACGGGCAGCCCGGCGAAATCTTCATCCGCATGGCCAAAGAAGGCTCCACCGTCTCTGGCCTGATGGACTCCTTCGCCACCGCCGTCTCGCTCGCCCTCCAGCACGGCGTCCCCCTCCGCGTGCTCTGCGAAAAGTTCGCCCACACCCGCTTCGAGCCCTCCGGCTGGACCGGCAACCCCGAGATCGGCTTCGCCAAATCCATCATGGACTACATCTTCCGCTGGATTCAGCTCCGCTTCCTCTCCGGCACCCAGCTCGACCTTTTCGCCGGCCTCAGCCCCCAGGCACACGTGCCGGTCCAGGGCCACATCACCAGCCCCGCCAACACCGTCGTTGGCAACGCCTCCCCTAAAAACTCTGTCATCCTGAGCGAAGGCGCAGCCGCAGTCGAAGGACCTGCGTTTTCCACCGCCCAAGACCCCTACGAATACCCCGACCGCACCGCCCCCCAAGGCGGCATCGCCCCGGATTTACAAGCCCGCAGCGGCCTAACCGACTCCCAACTGACAACTGACAACTTCCCTGACCGCGGCCTCTACCACGCCTCCGACGCCATGCGCTCCCTCGTCGACATGGGCGACTCCCCCTCCTGCGCCACCTGCGGAGCCATCATGACCCGCTCCGGCTCCTGCTACCGCTGCATGTCCTGCGGCAGCACCAGCGGCTGCAGCTAAACCAAGTTCAGACATCACCCTAAGAAAGGAGGCTAAATATGGCAACTTCTAAATCGCATCCCGGACATCGCAGCTCAGTTACTGGCAAATTCATCAGCCAAGGCACTTTCAATCGCAGCAATCCCGCTAACGTGGAGAAAATTCGCATTCCGAACCCCGGTCGTGGAACTAGCAAGTAACTGCTAACACTGCTGCCGTGTGTCATGCGGCAGCAGTTAACATTTCAACGCACTAACATTGTGCTTGCAAACCGCTCGACACGAGGAAAATAGCATGAGCTACAGAAACAAGACTTACGTTATCTTCGACGGCGATGAAGACATTTGGGCCTATGGCTTTATGTTAGGTTGGAAGACTAAAGATCATTTAGACTTCAACTTCCACAACGCCCACGATCTAAATACGATCACCGAACGCGCCAACGAAGATTCGGTCAAGAGAAAACTTCGCGCTCGCTTTGCTGACACGAAGCAGGTAATCGTGCTGATTGGCGATAACACGAAGAACCTTTACCGCTTTGTCCGATGGGAAATCGACACAGCGTTAGAGCTTGGCTTGCCGATCATCGCAGTCAATCTCAACAACGACCAACGCTTTATCGATACGGTCCGTTGCCCTCCAATCCTCAAGGGTAAGGATGCGATCCATGTCCCGTTCAAACTAAAAATCATCAAGTACGCTATGGACAATTTTCCATCCAGTACGAGTTTCCAGGCATCCGAAGGAAAAGACTGGCGCTACAAAGACCAAGTTTATACGGATTTGGGGCTATGATTGCGTGCTTTGAAGACGGTAGTCTCCCATGTTCGTTCCATAGAGCGGATAAGTCATCAGCACGCGCTCAACAGAATTATTTGTTGGCGTTTCGCACCATATTGCTTATAACACTACTCGGTGCCTTATCTTCTTGGTGTTCCAATGCTTTTGTAAAACATCAGCTCGCGTTTTCATTCTGCTCGGCGAGCTTACTCATTTCAGCACTTCTCGCTACATTGTTCCTCAAACAGCGTAAGTTTGAAGACATCTGGTATGTAGGACGGGCAGTGGCCGAGTCAATAAAGACTCGTTCGTGGTCGTTCATGATGGCGACCGACCCTTATCCCCAAAGCGATACCGATGCTGTGGTTACAGAGAAGTTCATTGCATCTACAAGGAAGATACTTAAAGAGAAAGGAATTATAAGTTTTGAGACCGAAGTTGAAGCATCTAAGCCGGAAATTAGCGATGCAATGTGGAGTCTGCGACGGCAATCGTTAGAAGTACGATTGGCTACCTACGTACAGTGCAGAATAGCAGATCAGAAAGTCTGGTATGCGCAGAAGTCACGTTCAAGTCTAAAATCAGAACGCACTTCCTTCCTCTTCATGTCAGGAGCTCAGACTCTAGCTGTTCTTGTATGCGTTGCAGACATATATTACAGACTGCCCACTAGTGGACTGGTAGGGGTGCTAGCATCCGTTACGACATCTATTCTTGCTTGGCTTCAGGTTAAAAAATACCAGGAAACTGGAAAGGCGTATGAGATTGCGAGCGAGGAACTCGGACTCGCAGAAGAATTGGCTAAGTGTGTGAGTAGTGAGGCGGATCTGTCGGGCTTTATAAGGGACACAGAGTCTGCAGTCTCTCGGGAACATACTCTTTGGATAGCCAGAAAACGAACATGAGCCGGAAGGGCACGCCTTCAGGCGTGCCAAAACAAGACACGCCGAAGGCGCTTCCGCTCTGCCGAAGGCGCGCTTCTCCCGCCTTCCTCCGCTGCGCCGATACGGCAAAGGGGAGGGAGGGTGCCGCTCTTTACAGCATGGCTAAAGCCATGCCCTTCCATCCAGGTCAGCGATATAATCCGACCATGAACCTCCCTCTCGAATCAGCCAGCGAAGACCTGCTCCCGCCCGTCTCGAAAGCCGAGACGTGGCTCCTCCCAAACGGAGAATCGCTCGATGAGCGAATCGACCGAAGTCTGGCGCAGATCGAGCGTGGCGAAGGCTTGAACGAAGAACAACTACGCGCCTTTCTAGCCGAGCGCCGAGCCTGCCGTAAGGCGTGACCCGCTCCGTCGCCACGAGCGATATACTTGTCCCATGAACCTTCCCCTCGATCCCGCCAGCGAACAGATCATCCAGCGCGAAGTCGAGCGCGGTCACTACGACACCCCCGCTGAGGTCGTCGCGAACTCCTTATCGCTCCTTGAAGATCAAGACCTCTGGCTGTCGGTCGATAAGGAGGCGCTCAACCGGCGTCTCGACGAAAGCCTCGCGCAGATCGAGCGCGGGGAGGGCATGACCGGCGAGCAACTCAAGGCCTTCCTCAACGAGCGTCGAGCCAGCTGGCAAAGCTAGCTGTAGACATGGCCCGCTACATCGTCTCGCCCAACGCCGCACACGACACCGAGGACATCCTGCGTTACCTGACCCGCGAGGCAGGCGTTGCGTTTGCCGAGAGCGTCGAAGAAAAGCTCTTCAGCACCTACGAGAAGCTGGCGAGCGTTACAGCACTTGGACACCGGCGCGTTGATCTCACCGACCGCGCCGAGTTCCGTTTTTATCTGGTAAGGCCATATCTGATCGTCTTCCAGCGCGAAGCCGGGAGCACCATCATCCACGCCGTCCTGCACGGTTCCCGCGACATAAAGGACACGCTCAATCAACGAGAGGTGATGTAGCGGCTGAAAATTAGGTGCCCATGCTATACTGTAATTAGTAGAAGAGCCGCAAGCGAGCCAACGGGCCACGCTGCGGCTTTCGCATTTAAGCCTAAACCGTAACACAAGGAGAACACCGTGTCCGACAAAATGCCGACCGTCGTCAACCCCGACCTCTTCGCCCGGCCCACCTTCCAGCGGCACTACCAGAAGGCCCACGCCGAGAACGTTGCCCGCCATCTCCCGCGCCCCACCCCGGAACCCGAACCAGCTCCGCGCCTCGGTCGCAAGACGCACGACACCCGCCAGAACTACGTCCCAACCCTCGTCTACGGCGCAGTTTAGACCTAAAGTTTCTCGAATGAAGACTTTACGATACATCTTCGTAAGCCTAATAGAATGAAGACTTTGAGACTTCTGCAAGCTTTTTGAAGTCCCATACGGGCGGCTGACTCCGCCGCCGCCCGCGTATCATCATCCCATGGCCCTCGCCTCGGAAGACCGCGCCCGCCGCATCAAGGTTCTCATCTTCGACGTCGACGGCGTCCTCACCGACGGCCAACTCTTCGTCATCCCCTCGGGCGAAGGGCCTGACGCCAAGGGGATCGAGGTCAAAGGCTTCGCCGCCCACGACGGCCTCGGCATCTCGCTTGCGCGACTAGGCGGCTTGCGCGTCGGCATCATCACCAAGCGCCAGTCAGCCACGGTCGCCATCCGCGCCCGCGACCTCAAGCTCGAATTCGTCTATCAGGGTCAGGCCCATAAGCTGTCCGCAATGAACGAGATCGTCGCCAAAGCGGGCATTACCCTCGACGAGCTCGCCTACGTCGGCGACGACATCGTCGACCTGCCCATCCTGCGCGTCTGCGGCCTTGCCATCGCCACCGCCAACGCCCGCCCGCAGGTCAAAGCGGCCTGCCACTACATCACACCGCATCCCGGCGGCCACGGCGCGGGCCGCGACGCCATCGATTTCATTCTGGCCGCGCAAGGCTCCCTCGACCGCGTCATGGCGGAATACCTCGAAGCCGACAATCCCGCCGCCGCAGCCTCCGACGTGGGCACAGGCAACATGTAAGCAAAGATAGAGCGAAGACGTGGTAGAGTCAAGCATGGTCATCCCCGCCGAGCTCGCCTGGGCCCACCCGGTCACCGCCGAGTGGTTCACGCGCAAGTTCGGCACCCCGACCGAGCCTCAGACGCACGGCTGGCCGTCGATTCTGGGTGGTGACCCAACCCTCATCTCCGCCCCGACAGGCTCCGGCAAGACCCTCGCCGCCTTCCTCGTCTGCATCGACCAGCTCCTCCGGCAATCCATCGACGGCTCGCTCCCGCCCTGCACCCAGGTCGTCTACGTCTCGCCCCTCAAGGCCCTCTCGAACGACATCCAGAAGAACCTCGAAGGTCCACTGGCCGAGATCCAGCAGCTCGCCCTCGAACGCGGCTACCTGTCTACCGGCATCCGCACCGGCGTCCGCACCGGCGACACGCTTCCGAAAGAGCGCGCGGCCATGCTCCGGCACCCGCCGCACATCCTCGTCACCACGCCGGAGTCGCTCTACATCCTGCTGACCGCCGGGAAGAGCCGCGAGCACCTCCGCCGCGTCCGCACGGTGATCGTCGATGAGATCCACGCCGTCGCCGCCACCAAGCGCGGCGCGCACCTCGCCCTTTCGATGGAACGTCTTGAAGCCCTCGTCTGCGGCGAGAACCGCCTCTCTCCCGGTGCCTTCCTCACTGGCCTCGAACAGCCTCCGCAGCGCATCGGCCTCTCCGCTACGCAGAACCCTATCGAGTTGGTCGGCCAGTTCCTCACCGGCGCGCACCCCAGCCGCAAGCCCGCCACCATCATCCAGGTCGGCCAGCGACGCCAACTCGACCTCGCCATTGAAGTTCCCTCCGACGAGCTCTCCGCCGTCGCGACAAACGGCATGTGGCAGGAGATCTTCGACAAGCTCGCCGTCCACGCCGAGTCGCATCGCTCCACCCTCGTCTTCGTCAACACGCGCCGCTTGGTCGAAAAAATCGCGTTTGAACTCAGCTCCCGTCTCGGTCCTGAGCACGTCGCCGCGCATCACGGCTCACTCTCCCGCACGCTCCGCCTCGACGCCGAGCAGCGGCTGAAGCGCGGCGAGATCAAGATTCTGGTCGCAACCGCCTCGCTCGAGCTTGGCATCGACATCGGCGACATCGATCTCGTCTGCCAGATCAACAGCACCCGCGCAGTCGCGGTAGCCATGCAGCGCGTGGGGAGGGCTGGGCACTGGCGCGGAGCCATCCCCAAGGGTCGCCTGTTCGCCACGACGCGCGACGACCTGCTTGAACAAGCCGCACTCGTCCGCAAGATGCGCGCGGGAGAGCTCGACCGGCTCGAAATCCCGCCACAGCCCGCCGACGTGCTGATGCAGCAGATTGTCGCTGCGTGTGGAGCGGAGCCGTGGGAGCAAGCCGTCCTCTATGGTGTCCTTTGCCGCGCGTACTCGTACCGCGACCTCACCCGCGAGTGCTTCGACGAGCTCATCACCCTCCTCTCCGACGGGATCGAGTCCAGCCGTGGCCGTTATGGCGCGTACCTCCTCCACGATGGCGTACATGGGCAGCTTCATCCCCGCCGTGGGTCGCGGAGCATTGCCATCGCAAATGGCGGAGCGATCCCCGACATCGCGACGTTCGCTGTCATCCTGCAGCCCGAAGGCGTGCAGATCGCCACATTGGACGAGCATTTCGCCACCGACTCTTCAGCCGGCGATGTGGTGTTGCTGGGCAACACGAGCTGGCGCATTCAGCGCGTCGAAGCCGCTGGCCGGGTGCTGGTCGAAGACGCCCATGGCGCTCCTCCCAGCCTGCCGTTCTGGGAGGGCGAGGCCCCGCAACGCACGGCGATTCTTTGCGATGGCGTGGGCGAGTTGCGCGAGCGGATCTCCACGCTAACTCCGCATGTCTCACCTGCGTCCATCGCGGCGACGCAGCCGGAGGTAGCCGCCGCGGTCGGCTGGCTGATGGGGACCTGCGGCGTCTGCGCGTCGGGTGCGCTGCAACTTGTGACCTACATCGTGACGGGCCGCGCCGTGCTGGGCGCCGTGCCGTCAAAGACGACGATCATCGCGGAGCGGTTCTTCGACGATGGCGGCGGGCAGCAGCTTATTCTCCATGCACCGTTCGGCGGACGGCTCAATAAAGCATGGGGCTTGGCGCTGCGAAAGCGTTTCTGCCGGGGCTTCAACTTTGAGCTGCAGGCCGCCGCGACCGACAACGGCATCAACATCTCGCTCGCCGAGCAGCACAGCTTTCCACTCTCGGACGTCTTCCAATTCCTTTCGGAGCACACGGCCAGGGAGCTGCTCGAACAGGCCGCGATCGCGTCGCCCATCTTCAAGAACCGGTGGCGCTGGGCGGCGGGACGGTCGCTGCAGCTCCTGCGCATGTCGAAGGGCAAGCGCATTGCGCCACAGATCCAGCGCACGCGGTCGGACGATCTGATGGCGGCCGTCTTCCCGCAGGCGGCGGCGTGTTTCGAGACCATCGTGGGCGACATCCAGATCCCGGATCATCCACTCGTCCGCGAGGTGATGCAGGATGTGTTGCATGAGGCGATGGACCTCGACGGTTTGATCGATTTGCTGCGCGGCATCGAAAGCGGCGCAGTACGCTGTCTTGCGGTCGACACCCCCGTGCCGTCCGTCTTCGCACATGAGCTGCTGAACGCCAATCCGTTTGCTTACCTGGACGAAGCCGGTCTGGAGGAGCGCCGCGCCCGTGCCACCTCGACCTCGCGGACCATACCCGATAGCGTGCTGCAGCAGCCGGGTCGTCTTTCGCCGGAGGCCATTGCGACCGTGAGGCGCGAACTCTGGCCCGACCTGCGCGACGAGCATGAGCTGCACGATCTCCTTAAAAGCCTGGTTCTGCTTCCCGCGGACCATGCATTCCTTGCAGACGAGCGCGGCCGGCACTGGGCAGGCTTTTTTGATCCGCTCAGAAAGAGTGGCCGCGCTCAGCGAGTTGAGCGGAACGGCACTTCCATTTGGTGCGCCACAGAGCGTGCCGATCATGCTGTCGCGCTCTGTACGCGATCCGACATTCCAGCAAGCGGCTCGGTAACACCGGAAGAGGCGCACCTGAAGTGCGTACAAGGATGGCTGCAGGTGCTGGGACCGATCTCTGCCGAAGGCCTGGCGGCTCGTCTCGGTCTCGACGCGGCTTCCGTCTACCAGGCGTGTCTCGCTATGGAGATGCAGGGCTTGTTGATGCGCGGCAACTTCGAACACGGACCTGCGGACCATCCTTATCAGATCGAGTGGTGCGAGCGGCGCATTCTGCAGCGCATTCATCGGCTCACACTCGGTACGCTCCGCAAGCAGGTGGAGCCGGTTGCGCCCGCTGTGTTTATGCGATGGCTGCTCGGCTGGCAGCATCTTGCGCCGCAGACGCAGCTCACCGGAGAAGAGGGGGTGCTCCATGCGTTGACTCAGCTTGAGGGCTTTGAAGCACCGGCGGTGGAGTGGGAGCGCACCCTTCTGCCTGCCCGCGTTGCCGGCTACGATGCGCGCTGTCTGGATGCCCTTTGCCTCTCCGGTGCGGTCGGCTGGGGCCGGGTCTCGCCACATCCGGCCTGGTCGGCGGGGGAGGGCAACCCGCCTCGCCGCGTGATCCCCACCATCGCCGCACCGATCACCTTCTTCCTGCGCGACACCGCCGACTGGCTGCCTCACGCGCTGGCGCAGCAGTCGGTTGCGGAGTCTCTTCTCAAGCATGCCCTGAGCTCTGAAGCGCTCCAGGTCCGAAACCTCCTCCAACAGCGCGGTGCCTGCTTTGCCGCCGATATCCAGCGCCTTCTCTCGCTCACGCGGTCACAGACACAGCACGCCCTCTGGGAGCTGGCCACCGCCGGTCTGGCCGCCGCCGACGGGTTCGACCAGCTTCGTTCGATGATGGACCCGCGCCGCAAACCCACCTCCAGCAGTCCCGAAAAGAAGACCCGGAGCACCGCTGGCCGCTGGTGCCTCTTTACCGCCGAGTCGCACACGGCCCCCACCGTGATCGAGCAGGCGGGCCTCACGGATGCCGCGCATGAATCCGCCGCCAAGATGCTGCTTGCCCGCTACGGCGTCCTCTTCCGCGACCTGCTGGTGCGGGAATCGAACGCTCCCAAATGGCGCGATCTGCTCAGCATTCTGCGCCGGCTTGAGGCTCGCGGCGAGGTGCGCGGCGGACGCTTCGTCTCCGGGTTTGGCGGAGAGCAGTTCGCGCTGCCCGAGGCTGTTGAGAGCCTGCGAGCCGCGCGCAGCCGAGAGTCGCCAGAGATCATCCAGGTGGCCGCCGCCGACCCGATGAACCTCGCCGGCATCGTCGTTCCCGGCGACCGCGTTCCCGCCGTGCCGGGCCGTTGCGTTCGCTTCCTCCATGGAGTCGCCGTACCCGAGGACGGCGTTGAGTACACTCCAAAGCCGATGCGGACCTTGGATCTGGTTCCGCCTCTCCTTCTCGCCGCCTCGTCCCCGCGTTTAGGATTGTTCCAGGATGCCTGATCACCCACCTGACGCCGCCAACGATTTACAAGACCTTGCGCCTGAAGACTTCTACTATGAAGGACCGTATCTTGTGTTCACTGCGGTGCATCACCTGAAGCGGGGCTACTGCTGCAACTCGGATTGCCGGCATTGTCCGTACAAGTAAGCTACTGAGTTACGAGCCCGCCCTCCACACTGGCCGCGGCCTGGTTGCCGAGCGTTTTGCGATCGCCATGCAGCGCTGCCGCGTTCAGCATCATCAGCTTGATTCGATCATCGGCGACATACCTGGCCAGCACGGGGTCTTTCTGCATCCCGCGGGCGATGTCGTAGCCGTTCTCACACGCGACCGCCAGGGCGTGAAGCATCTCCTCTTCTTGTCCCTGTTCGGCGTAGAGCCTGGCCATTTCGAAGTTGAAGCGGGCGCGATCTTCCACGGAAAGCACATGCGCGATGATGCCGGACCCGGTGTTGTGCTGGAAGACCATCGGATCGAGCCTGAGGGCCTCAGAGGATTCTTTGCGGGCGGCTTTGAAGTTCTTCAGTTCAAAGTAAGCGGTGCCCAGGTTGGCGTGGAAGACGGCGACGGTCTTTTCGAGCTTGACAGCCTTCTTATAGTCGCTGACGGAGGCGGTGTACTGCCGCTCCAGGTACTCGGTTGCGGCAAGATTGTTCCAACCCTCAGCGTTACGGCGGTTGAGCTTGATGGCCTGGCGAAAGCAGCCCTGTGCCAGCACCATATTGCGGAGCTCGAGCTGTGTGAGGCCGATCTTGTTCATGAGCGCGGCGGTGTTTCCCCCGCGCTTGATGGCGTAGTTATAGAACTGGAGCGCGTCTTCGGGAAAGCGACGGATACGCAGCAGGTCGGCCTGCGTCTCCAAAGCCTTGGGTGTGGCGGTGGCGGGATCTGGCAGATGCTGCTGAATGTTTCTCCATTGCGCGTTGTCGTGACGGCCATAGGTTGCCGTGGGGACGGGCGTTTGCGCGACTGGCCCTTGTGCAACGAGCAGGGAGGGGAAGAGAAGCAGCGGGAGAAGAAAGGGGGAGTGAGAAGCGCGCATGAGGACCACCTCAACAGGACATCGGGCAAGACGCCATCATCATGCGCCTGCCATCAATCACTGTCAACAGGACCTATCGGACGATGTGAGCAGTTCCGTCAGTGGCCGGCGACGCTGCGGGTGCAGGGGACGAAGCGACTACCATCATGGCTGCGCGTGGAAAGCTGAAGCTGCCGCCAGCATCATCGATCACGTTGACCTGACAGACGTACGTGCCGGGCTTGAGCTGCGCGAGCGGAACGTCGAACTGGAAGGCGACCGCTCGCCTTTCGGGAATGTTGAGGGCGGTGGCTTCGATGAGCGGGGTCTCGTAAACCTTGGCACCGCCGCTGAGGAACTCGATGCTGGTGAGCACGCGGACGGGACCGGTCTGGCGACGCCCCAGCCCCGGAGAGGCGGCCTGTGGGGGCGCATCCTTCTCCCGGACCGGATCGTAGACCTCATAGAGGAAGAAGAGGTGCTGGTCCTGGCGGAAGACGTGCGGGATGTTGGGAATCCACTCCACGCCGTCGCGCACCAGCGGGTTGACGACGTTCTTTGCGGTGTTGGGCGCGCGCTGACTGGCGAGCACGACCGAGCTGAGCTTGAGTGGCGACTTGCGCAAGTCGGGCACCTGGAGGTCGGTCTCAAAGCTGCCCATGTTGCCCGTCTGGTTTTCGCGAACGACGAACTTGAGGTGATATTTACCGGGCGCGAGGGTAAAGCCGGTGGAGTACTGGATGTTCTTGCGTTGGACTTGCTGGGCGGCGTCGAGGGCGAGCTTGACCGTCTCCCGCACGTTGCCGACGG
Organism: Acidobacteriaceae bacterium; assembly: GCA_965215415.1. Lineage (GTDB taxonomy): Bacteria > Acidobacteriota > Terriglobia > Terriglobales > Acidobacteriaceae > Edaphobacter. The sequence goes on from CBDCDQ010000009.1 coordinate 1,210,709, forward strand.
GTATATTCTGCGCGTTCTTCACCTGCCCGATGACGTCCAAGGTCGCCTTGCTGACATCCCTCACTTGCAGGAAGGGGATCTGCGAACCAGGGACAATCAGCGAGACGGGCACGAAGAAGCGGTTCTCTTCCAGGCGGAAGTAGAGCGCCTGGAGGTACACAGCGACGTCGGTCGCGGGCAGGTCGCTGCGGAGCTGTTCGGAGAGCTGCAGCTCGCGGTCTTCGGTCTTCGAGTGCTGAAAGTCGGCGGGTGCGTAATAGCCGGGGCGGTAATCGAGCCGAGCGTCGGTGCGGTTCAGCTTGACGGTGAGCTTGCGGTAGCCGCCGTCGCGCGCCGGATTGGAGGAGCGGAAGCCGACGATATAGTAGGCTTCGGTGTCGCGCTGGATGGCCTGGAAGGCGGGGGCGAAGTCGTTCGAGTCGAAGAAGGCCTTGCCGCCGGTGTCGGAGGCAAGCGTGCCAAGCACCTCCTGCGAGCCGAAGTTGGCGTTAAGCTGGCCCTGCATGGCCGCGCCGCTGTAGGCCGCCGTACCGCGCAGGCTGCCTTGCGATGCGTTGCCAAGCGGCGGCAGCGCTTCGAGACCGCGTGAATCCACGCTGTAGATGGCCATGTTGGCCCTCACCGCTTCGTTTGTCGCCGCGCGCATGGAGGCCTGGTTCTCGATGCCGTTGCGCGTCAGGCCGCCCGAGAAGTAGAGCATGGACTTGCGCTGGTCCACACGCTCGAGCGACTTGGCGATGGTGCGGATGGCGTAGAGTTCGCGGTCAGTGTTGAGGTCGTTGTACTCCGTGTCGTCTGCAGTGTAGCTGGAGGCATTGTCGGCCGTGCCGTCGGAGATGCCGGTGGTGCCGTTAGCGAAGCCGGTGCCCTCGGTGCCGTTGTATTTGCCGACTGTTGCCAGCAGCGCGGCTTTGTCGGCGGTAAAGTCGCGATCAAGGCTCAGCGCCGTGGCCAGACTGACGACGGCGACCAGGTCCGCGGGCTGCATCTTCTTGTTAACGTAGTCTTTGGCGGCTTCAACGGCGCGATCGACATCCTCGGGCTGCATACTGCTGAGATCGAAGAACATGACGATCAGCCGATGGTCGCGCAGTGCGCCGGAATCCGCTGCCAGATGCGGGTCCAGTAGATCGGCGACGCTCTTGCCGGTGACGGTCGTCTTCTCGTTGAGCACCGCGGCCTGATCGACGTTCTGGTAGTCGAAGCTGGCGATGCGCTGCGGCTTGCCGTTTTCAATGATGGTGAAGTCGGAGGCTTTCAGCCCTTTGACGACTTCGCCGGTCTTCTTATCGCGGACTACGACGTTGGTGAGGACGATGTTGCTTTCGACCTTGATGGTGACGGCGGCGTTATCCTGCTGCGCCACTGTGTAGAGCGGCAGCAGGAGGAGGGCGGTAAGGACGAGATCGCGAGGAACAATTTGCATTAGAACCGGTACCTCGCCAGGACGTTCAGGTTGCGCTGCGTCGCCGTCGAGGTGACCTGGCCAAAGGTCTGCGAGTTCAACGTGGTGTCGATGCCCGAATACTGTACCGTGTTGAAGACGTTGTTGGCCGTCACGCGGGTTTCAAGTGAACGCGTCTCGCCAAAGGAAAAGGTGCGGGCAAGCGAGGCGTCGATGCCCACCACGCCTGGGCCTTCGATGGACCCGCGCGACGCTGTGCCAAATGCGCCATTTGCCGGGGCGGTGAAGGCAGCTTTGTTAAACCAGTTGGTGATCGTGCCTCCGCCCGTAATGGGTACGGCGAAGTTGCGGTCCGGCCGCAATGAGTTGTTTGATCCGGTGTTCGTCTCCGCCACGGTCGCGACATAGTGCGGTGTGTAGTAGGTGCCGGTGGCGAAGGTGTAGTCGCCGGAGACGGAGAAGCCATCGAGCGCCTTCGACCAGATGCCGCCCTTGGCGAAGAAGGCGCGGTTGGGTCCGAAGGGGAGTTCGAACACGAAGTCGCCGGTCAATTTGTGGCGCACGTCGAAGGAGCTGTTACCCTCTTCGGCGTTCAAGTCACGGTCGTTCTGGGCTACGGTAGTGGCCGTCCCGCCGATGGACGAGGCGTTATCGATGGAGTGGCCGTACTGGTATGTGGCCCGCAGCGCGACGCCCTTCTGCATGCGCTTGCGGACGTTAACCGTCAGCGACTGAAAGCGCGAGTAGCCGAGCGAGTCCTCATAGTTGAAGGGCTGCGCGGATGTATCGAGCAGACCTGTCGCCGTGCGGTTTGGCGCGCGGACGATGTCGAGCGCGCCGCCCTTCGCGCCGTTGAAGCCGACGTTGGTCACGATGCCGAGAGGGAAGGTCTTCTGGAGGTCGAGGTTCCAGACCTGCACGTGCCCGAGGCGATAGTTGGGGTTGACGGCGTAGTTATTCTGCACCGGCGCCGTCGAGCAGTTGAAGCTGTTGGCAAGGGTCAGGATGCCGCAGCCCTGCTGGTTGACGATGTTGGTCTGGGTGATCGCGAAGGGCGGCTGGAAGGCGAGTTGCCGCGCGAAGCTGGCGTACTGGCCGGTGTTGTAGTTGATGCCGTAGCCCCCGCGCAGCACCGCCTGCCTGACGCCCCTGATGCGGTAGGCGAATCCGAAGCGCGGCGAGTAGAGCGCGCGGTCCGGATTGACCAGCGAACGGGGAAAGCCGCCCGAGAACGGTCCCGTCTGCCCCGCACGCACGGCCGCCACCTCGGTAAAACCGGCGTTGTGGTCGAGGTTCACCAGCCTGTCGTTCTTCTCGACATAGGGCGAAAAGTATTCATATCGCAGGCCGAAGTTCAGCGTCACGCTTGGCAGCACGCGCCAGTCATCCTGAGCAAACCAGTCCCAAACGTTCGCGCGAAGATACGTCTTTTGCAGCCCCGCCTGGATCGAGGCTTGCTGCGGCAGACCAAGCAGGAAATCGGCAAAGCCGGCGCCGCTGGGCTGCTGGACGCTGGTCGCGCCGCTGGCCTGCGCCGCCTGCGGACTCTGCGTCGCATAGCCCGTGAAGGTGAACGCGCCCAGGACGTTCGGCGACCCGATGGAATCCGCGTGGACCCGCCGGATGTCGAAGCCGAAGCGCGCATTGTGCTTCTTGTGGCTCCAGCTGATGAAGTCCGAAAAGGAGATCGTCTGGTTGACCGCGTCGTTTGGCGATACATCGTTCAGGCCGGTAAAGCCGGAGAAGCTGAGGCTGGGCACGCCATAGTTGAACCCATTGCCCTGGATCGTGCTGTTGCCGACCATCACGCCGGCCTGCTGTGCCGGATTACTTGAACCGTTGGTGAGGTAGTTGCGTGTGCTGCTGTGCGACCGATTCCAGTTGATCGAAGCGTTGTTGTTCAGCCGTCCATAGCCGGCGGTGTATCCCGCCGTCACGCCATAGCCGTCGCTCGCGGTGTTGCCGCCGAGTGGAAGGAAGATGTTCCGGTTGTCCGCCGCACTGTGCGAGTAGCTGCCGTTTAGGTTAACGTTCTGCCGGAGAGTCTTTGGCGCGTTTGCCGCCTGACCGCCGCTCCTCCCCCAGCCGGCGGGTCCTTGCTGCGCCCCGAAGTTCCGCACATATCGCAGCGCCGCCTGCGCGGCGTTCGATCCAGCCGTGGTGATGGTCTGGTAGTTGTACCCTTGCGTGCCGACCAGCGGGATGTTTGGCGCGGGATAGTAGTTCAGCAGCGCCAATGCCTCCCGCGAGAGCCGCTGCGACGGAATGACGTTACCCGGGAACGGCTGCCCCGTCGAAGGATCGTAGACCGGCACCGCCGCTGGGCCGCCGTTCACGTTCTGCGTGTACCTGGAGAAGTCGCCCGCGCGCTCGGCAAGCGTTGGCACCGTTCCGTAGTCGTTCTGCGGGTTGATGTTCCGCTGTCCGGTCACGTTCAGGAAGATGAACTGCTTCGTGCTCGCCTTCATCAGCCCCGGGATGGACGGCGACCCGGTAAAGCTGACCCCGAAGCGGTTGTTGCTGTACGCCGGTTTTGCCTCCGGCGCGCCCGTCAGCGAGTAGGTGGTCGCGTTCAGCGCCCCATTGCCGCCCTGGTAGAAGACCGCCCCATGCGGCTGGGTTGGGTTGAAGTTGCGGAAACCGCCTCCACCCGCACCACCTCCGCGTCCGCCTCGGCCACCACCGCCCGGGCCACCGAAGCCACCGCCCCCTGGTCCACCCATCAGACCGCCGAGCATTCCGGCGACCGCACCGGCCATGTCCCCGACTGCGCCGCCCTGCCGCTGCGCCTGTCCGATTGCATCCTGGATGCGCTGGCGGATGTCATCCTCGTTGAAGTTGGCAAGACCATTCGTCTGGCCCACCTGCCCGCTCACCGCCACCGAGTCGGTCGCCATTGCGTCCGGCGCGCCGGTGAAGGAAGGCATCTGCGCGCCCGCGTTGCCGCCGCCCGCGCTCGCGTCCGCAAGCCCCGCCTCGCCCGAGACGCTCAGCGCCTGCAGACCTCGCGCCAACGCGCTCGCCGCCGATGCGGTGGATGTCGTCTCAGCCGCCGCCACACGGGAGGCCAGCTGCATCCCAAACTCCGCTGGCTGCTCCGGCTTGCCGCCATTCTGCCCTGCCGCGTTCAGCAGAACCTCGTGGGTGAGGCTCCCAAATGCCGCCAGCTCCGCCCGCACAACGTAGCGCCCGTTGCGCGGAATCGACATGACGTAAACCCCGCCGATGTCGGTCGTCGTCGCGTACTTTCTGCCCGTCAGCGTGTTGGTGGCGGTGATTGCTACGCCGGGCAGCGGGATCGTCCCTGCTTTAGCCGTGCCGCGGATCGTCCCGCCCTGCGCGACGGACGCTTCCGCAGTTGCGCGGGTGTTCCCCATGGCTGGCGGGCCTTCCCCGGACACAGGAGCTTGCGCCAGGCCGGTACCCGTCAACACCGCCCCCAACATCCACATTCCAAGCTTCTTCGACGCCACTCCGTTCTCCTCGATCTATCGCTGCGGCGGAGGGGAAGGCTGCGCCGTCTCCGAGCTTCCACCATCGGCGCGCCGCCGCCGTTGCCGCGCATTTGCGTCGCCCACCGCCAACTCTGTCGGCACAAACGTCCCGCCCTTCACCTCGCCCCGTCCGCCGACGGAATCGCCCACCTTAATATCCGCCAGCGTGATGCTTTCTCCGCCGCTTGCGCCGTTCGGAGATCCGCCCGCGCGCCGCGGCTGCCCATCCGGTTCGGTCCCGGCGGGCATCGGCCCCACACCGGAGATCATGCTCTGCAATCCCCGCCCGCCGCGCTTGAATGACGTGCCTTCATCGACCGCGATCACCTGGCTTACCCCGTCGGGACGCAGGATCGTCAGCTTCAGCTCGTCGATGGCGGTCACCTTGCCCATGATGTAGACCTTGCCCATGCCCTCCCGCATCTTCTTCGCCTGCTCGGCGTCGACGACGGTCAAGAAGACGGCGTGGACCGTTTTAGCTGGTGCGTCCAGCACCCCCATCGCGCCGACGCCGTCGCCCACCTTGACCTCGCCAATCCGCATGGGCTGGCGATCTTTCACCAGCCGCGTATTCTCGGTCACCGTCACCTGGTAGAGTTCGCCCGCGTCCGTCTTGACCGTTAACCGGTTGCCCGCCGCGGCCATGACCATGCCGCGCACCAGCTGCCCGCCGGTGAATGCCACACCCGGTGCCTGTTCCTCCTGGCCCCGCAGTGCTGCAGCGCAGAGCACACTCGCTACACACCACACGCTTACCCTTCGCATCATGGCTGTTGGACGCCCTTCCATCAAGAGACGGTATCGGAGCGTCGAAGGACGCTGTGCTCCGGCAAAACCTTCCGCGATACACTCCAGCCATGCATGATGTCGTTCGCGCTCCTCATATCGAGAGCCATTTCGAATCGTCGGAGACGGTCCGCGACGTAGTCATCGGTCTCTCGGATGGCCTGACCGTGCCCTTCGCGCTCGCCGCCGGGTTGTCGGGCGTGGTCGCCTCGGCGCATATCGTCGTCCTTGCCGGACTGGCCGAGATCGCGGCTGGGTCGATCGCGATGGGTCTCGGCGGCTACCTTGCGGCCCGGGGCGATGCCGAACACTACGCCTCTGAGCTGCTTCGCGAACAGACGGAGGTCGTTACCCGCCCCGGGGATGAGGCTGAGGAGATCTATGAGATTTTCACTCGATATGGAGTCTCCCGCGAAGCCGCTACTCCCGTCCTGCGCGCACTTGAGGCGAACCCTCCCGCATATGTCGACTTCATGATGAAGTTTGAGCTTGGCCTGGAGGCTCCGGCAGCCAACCGGGCGCACCGCTCCGCCCTGACCATTGCCGCCTCCTATGTCGCGGGCGGTCTGGTTCCGCTGCTGCCGTATATGTTTGTGGCCGATGCGGGCTCTTCGCTGCGGCTTTCGGTCATCATCACGCTGTTTGCGCTTGCTCTGTTTGGGGCGCTAAAGGGAAGGCTCGTAGGCGGCGGTACGATGCGGAGCGCCTTGCAGACCATGCTGATCGGCGGAGTGGCAGCCGCGGCTGCTTATACGCTTGCCCGTCTGCTCAACGCGCACGGCTGAGCCGCCGATATCGAGATAGGGTACGATCTTGAAAGCACGGGAGGAGACAACCGCTATGAGTTCCCATCATGAGCCGCGCGAGCCCTGGATCGATCGCTGGTGGCCGCTGCTGATTATCCTGTTCGGCCTGACCTTCACGCTGTTTCTTACGCTGTATCGTCCACAGGGGGAGTGGAGCTCCCTCCAGCCCGCTGCACCCATTCAGAGCGTCGTCGGGAGCCTCACTCTCTAGGATCAGGCTAGACAGCCTTGCGCTGGAACGAGGTCTTCTTTGTTCCGGCAAAGGCGTTCTTGGCTTTGAAGGCGGTCGCCGAGGCCCCTGGCTCCGGCTTGGCACCGCTCTTCACCTTCTCCGCCTTTTCCTTTGCGGACTGTAACTTCTGCGCTGCACGGCTGAGGCCGCCGATCTTGATATTGCCTGCCTTGGGGATGAACTCACTCGAATCGCTCATTTAGAAATCCTCTCACAATCGAGTATTTGCGACGAGATGATGTTTTCCGGCTTCGATGCCGTGCAGTGAAACCAGCGTTCGCACAACAGGTCGATTGCCTGCTCACCGATTGCATCGAGGCCATAGAATCGAAACGAAGCCTATGAGCCAGTCCGCTGTCACGTCATCTGAAGTTTCAATCGCTCTCCTTTCGCGTTTTCGAAGCGTTCGCGAGGCGACGATGCGGCTGATTGCGCCGCTCTCGCCTGAAGACCTGATGGTCCAGTCATCGCCCGATGCCAGCCCGGTGAAATGGCATCTCGCCCACACCAGCTGGTTCTTTGAGACCTTTATTCTCAAGGAGTTCCATCCCGGTTACCGTGCGTTCCATCCCGATTTTCACTGGCTCTTCAACAGTTACTACAACGCGCTGGGAGAGATGCCTGAAAAGAAGCTGCGCGCCTCGTTTTCCCGTCCGCCGCTCGACAGTATCCTTGCCTACCGGGCCCATGTAGATGCAGGGGTAAGCACTCTGTTGGAGAACTCGCCCGAAGATGAAGCCGTGCGGCGGATCGTCCTTGGTCTCGAGCATGAGCAGCAGCACCAGGAACTGATCGCGACGGACGTTAAGCACGCGCTCTTTACCAATCCCCTCCATCCCGCCTATCGGGAGATCAATGCGCCTGCCAGCGAGGCAATGGCTCCGCCTCTCGACTGGATCAGCTACAACCCGGGACTGACGGAGATAGGCATCACTCCTGACCCGGACGCCCTGGACGGCTTCGCCTTCGATAACGAGACCCCCCGCCACACCGTTTATCTCGCTCCCTTCCGGCTCGCCACACGCCCGGTCACGGTCGCTGAATACCTGGCCTTCATGGAAGATAATGGGTACACGCGTCCGGAACTGTGGCTCGCCGAGGGCTGGTCAACGATGCGCGCCGAAGGGTGGCAGGCTCCGCTTTACTGGCGGCGCGGCAAAGATGATGCCTGGTCGATCTACACGATGAGCGGCTTTCAACCTCTTCCGGCGCTTTCCGAAACGCCGGTCTGCCACCTCAGTTTGTTTGAGGCCGACGCCTACGCGCGCTGGTCCGATTGTCGCCTTCCGACGGAATTTGAATGGGAGCACGCCGCCTCGCAGCAATCCTGGTCGGACGGCAACTTCGTAGAGTCCTTCTCGCTTCATCCCATGCCTGCAAGCTCCGCGCACGGTCTGCAACAGATCTTTGGCGATGTGTGGGAGTGGACGCAATCCGGCTACACGGGGTACCCCGGCTACCATCCTCTTCCCGGCGCGCTGGGTGAGTACAACGGAAAGTTTATGTCCTCTCAGGTGGTGCTGCGGGGCGGCTCGTGCGTGACACCCGTCTCACACATGCGCGCCACCTACCGCAACTTCTTCGGTCCCGCTACGCGCTGGCAGTTCTCCGGGCTACGGCTGGCCAGGGATGGCGTCCGCTAGACCTGTCCCGTACTTCCTCGTTGTTTGTTCGATACTCAGTTCAGGATACGGAATGCCTCCCACCGCACCAGCAATCAATCAAGCTGTCCTTGACGCCGCCATCGATGGCCTTACAGCGGTGCCGAAAGCGCTCGCTTCGTGGCTGTTTTACGACGAACGGGGTTCAGAGCTGTTTGAGCAGATCACCGCTCTTCCTGAGTACTACCTGACGCGTACCGAGCGAGCCATCCTGGACACCCATGCGGAGTCGATCCTTGCCGCCGCCACCTCCCAGCCTTTGACGATCACGGAGCTAGGCGCGGGCACGGCCACGAAGACGGGTCTTCTCCTGGCGGCGGCCGCACGCAGGCAGCCAACTGTGTTGTACCAGCCGATCGATGTCAGCCCCTCTGCTCTCGCTGAGGCCTGCGCCCTTGAGCAGAGCATCGAAGGTTTGCGGGTCAAACCCAGCGTGACGAACTACATCACCGAGCCGCTTCGCCTCACACGAACTCCGGGCACGGCCATCCTGGCACTCTACATCGGGTCGAGTATCGGCAACTTTGCGCCGCTCGAAGCCCGCGGGATACTCCGTAATCTGCGAGCACAGCTCCGTGCAGGCGACAGCTTACTGCTTGGTACCGACCTGGCTCCGGGACCCCATAAATCGGTAGAAACGCTGCTCAGGGCGTACGACGATGCCGCCGGAGTCACCGCTGCGTTCAACCGCAACCTGCTTACGCGGCTGAACGCCGACCTGGGGTCGAACTTTCATCCTGCGTGCTTTGCTCATGAGGCCCGTTGGAACGCGGTTGAGTCTCGTATCGAGATGCATCTGGCATCCGTGACCGATCAAACCGTGCGGCTACCCGGCCACATTATTCGCTTCGTCGCCGGAGAAACGATTCACACCGAGAACAGCTACAAGTTCACTGAAGCTGCCCTGCGGGATATGCTGACCGATTCTCGCTTTTCGACGACACGGGTGTGGCACGACCCGGCAGGCCTCTTCGCGGTCACGCTCGCTCACGCCTCGTAAAGCAGGGTGCCGTTTACTACGTTGACTCGAGCTTGAAGTCAGCTGAAGGCCGGACGTATGTATTCTCCACTCTTGCCACCGCTTTTGCGCAGCAACATCACCTCGCGGATGCGTATGCCCTTATCGAGCGCTTTGGTCATGTCGTACACCGTCAGTGCCGCGACCGAAGCCGCGACCATCGCTTCCATCTCGACTCCTGTACCGGCTGTCGTGGCCGCTGTTGCCTCGATCTGCACGCCGCCTTCTACGACCACGGCCTGCACGTCGAGGAAGCTGAGCATGAGTGGATGGCACATGGGGATGAGCAGAGAGGTTTGCTTTGCAGCCTGCATACCTGCAAACCGTGCCACCTCCAGCGGATTGCCCTTGGAATTCTGCGGAAGAGCGGCCAACACTGACTTTGAAAGCTCCACGAACGCCCCGGCGACCGCTTCCCGCCGCGTCGCTGTCTTGGCATTCACATCCACCATGTGAGCTTGTCCTGTTTCGTCGAAGTGCGACAGCGGTCCATTCATAGTGCAAGCCTACTGCAAGAGCACACGCACAATCTCTCCCGCAGCAAACTGAGGACGATCCTCAGGCAGCAGCACATAACAGTTTGCGCGGGCATTGGCTGCAAGGTCGCCGGAGCCCTGCCAGCCGACCAGCCGTACCGCCGTTCCGGTGAGCCTGCCGGGAAGCAAACGCGTCAGTCCCGGCTTGCCTGCGATCGATCCCTCCAAGGTAGCAAGGACAAAGCCGGGCCCCGAGGCCTCTCGGCCGCCCAAAGCACGCAGGAGGGGGGCCACAAACACCTGAAACGTCACCTGCGTCGACACTGGATTGCCTGGCAGGCCAAAGAAGAACGTCGACGGGTACTCCGAAGTCGGGGGAAGGCAGCCGAAGACGATCGGTTTGCCCGGCTGCATCGTCACGCCTGTAAAGAAGAACTCTGCCCCCAACAGGGCGAGTGTCTCCTCCACCAGATCGTACTGGCCCATTGAGACGCCGCCTGAGAGGACGAGCAGATCGGCGCGACGGCCTTCGCTGATCAGGCGCAGAAGCTCCTGCCGATCGTCCCGTGCGATGGGCAGTCTTGTGGCTGCTCCTCCGGCCGCCTCCACCAGGGCGGCGATGCCGAAGCTGTTGGAGTTGCGAATCTGCTGTGGCTGCGGCTCCACTTCAAGCTCCACCAACTCGTCCCCGGTCGCCAGGATGGCCACGCACGGCTTCCGGAACGTCGTGAGCCGCGCCCGCCCGCAGGCCGCCGCCAGGGCGATCTCCGCCGCTCCAATGGAGGTGCATGGCTGCAGTAACACGTCTGCCGCGCGCGCTTCAATCCCTCGCAGTACGACGTTGTCGTGTTTGCCTAGTTTGCGCCCGGACACAGGCTGAATGGTTAGAGCGGTTCGTTCAATGTGCTCCAGCATACAGACGGCGTCGGCACCTGGTGGAAGCGGCGCTCCGGTCATGATCTCGATCGCTTCGCCGGCGCGCAGCCGCGCTCCTGTCCAGAACTCGCCGGCGCGCACCAGCCCGATCGTGCGCAGCGGCAAACCGGCATTCCAATCTTCAAACCGCACAGCAAAGCCGTCCCTGGTCACGCGGTCGAACGGTGGTTGGTCCCGGTCGGCGACGAGCTCTCCCGCCAGAACACGGCCTCGGGCTTCCAGCAAAAGTACTTCTTCGGTTTCGCGAGTACGTGGGGCACGAGCATGGAGGAGCACCATCTGCTGCGCTGCTTCAAATCCAACAACCATCGCTTCCCTTCAAAAGAAGAAGCCCCAGGCAACGAGCCCGGGGCTTCCTCGAACTTCCTTTGGATTACTTCTTCCCGGCTTTGTAGCTCGACTTCACCGTCGCGCCGATCCCTGTCAGGATGTCCTTGACCTCCTGCGCGTGCTGTCCCTCGGGGGCAAGCTCGAGATACTGCTGGTAAGCCTCGACGCATCCCGGTGGAGCCGTAATCTTCTGCGTCTTGGGATCAACGGAGGCCTTTGGTATCAGGGCCTGGCCCTTGATGTAGAAGGCGTCGGCACGCTTTGGATCGGCTGCGATGGCTTTATCCGCTGCCGCTCCTGCCTCATCCGTTTTGCCTGCGTTGTAGAGCGTAGCCGCTTCGTTGAAGTAGTACATGCCTGCCTGCGTCGGTTGCGCCTTGGCCGCGGCGTCGTAAGCGTCCGAGGCATTCTTTGCGTCGCCCATCTTTCCGTAGGCCTGACCAGTCTGGTTGTAAGCGGCCGCCGCCGTCTCCGGGCTTGGCTTCTTCGACGCTGCATTAAGATCGACTGCTTTCTTATAGGAGGCGATGGCATCGTTGTACTTGCCCGACACGGTCGCGTCCCCCGCAACTGGTTTGCCCGAAGCCTTCAGCGCTTTTGCCGCGACATCCGCAGAGCCGAGTTGCGCGTCACCCAGGGTCACCCAAAGAATGCCTTCATCCGGCTTCTGCGTGGTGGCTTGCTGCATGGCAGTAATAGAGGCCTCGTAGTTACCTGCTTTGTTGTCGGCGCGCGCCTGCGTCAAGAGCGTATTCAGGTTGGCGATCGTCTTGTTGGCGTTCGTTACCTCGGCATTTTTCTTCTTGTACTCTTCGAGTGTCTTCTTTTCCTCGGGAGTCATCTTGTCGATGTACTCCTTGCGAGTCATATCGAAGTCGAGCGTTTTGTCATCGTTCGGCTTCAGGACGACGCTATCGTTGAAGTCAAGGCTTTTATCCTGCTGGAAGACGATGACGACATAACTGTCTGCTTTGATCCCGGTGCCCTTATAGTTGCCCGTCGCGTCGATGGGAAACGTATAGGCGAACTTCCGGTTCTTCGGTTCAGAGGTCTTGTCCGTTGTCATCTTCACTTCACCACTACCAAGTGGCGAGCCTGCCGGGTTGATCACATGCCCGTGGATCGTGGCTGAAGCGTCCTGCGCGCTCGTCTGGCCTGGCTGCGTGAGCGCCAGTGCAATCATGAGCATTCCAGAGAATCCAATGCCGAGCTTTCGTCCAAGTTGATTCATTGCGTTTTCTCCCGGCGTCGTCCTGCCCTGCGCCTATCTTCTCTCTATTAACTATCCTTCGCTTCGATGCAAGTTTCCCGGCGGCACATACAATGGAGGAGTGCTGCCCCCGCGACCGAGTTTCGCAGCACCCGTACACCGCATCCTCATCCGCATAGCATGACCAACTTACATGGAATGGTGTACCAAGTTCAACCTCTGCTCTTTGCACCTACTTATTCCTGCGGACTTTCTTCAGGTGCGCCGGCTGAATCGAGCAACACACGCGCTGCCGACTCATCCTCCTGCCGGACCTGAAGCCTGACGCGGAACGCCAATGCGAGGAGATTGTTCGCGTTCTCTCCAACTAAGAGGCATTCGATGCCAGCCGCCTCCAGCATCCCCATAGCCATCTGAGCTTCGGTCGGCTCGAGGAACTTCGCCACCGTCACCATCTCGTTTGCTTGCTCTGCCGTTTCCATTGTGCTCATGGTCAGTTGGATGCGCTACTTCGTCTCGACGCTTTGCAGGTGAAAGGTGATCGTTCCCCAAAACAGGCGCGCCCGTATCTGCACCGGCATGTGACGGGCATCATCTGTGTACCAGATCCAGATGTTTCCTCGATTTTTGACGATCCCTTCTTCGGCTGTGGGCTGCACGCGGATGGTCTGGAAGGTGCCTGCAGGGGTCTTCACCTCTTCCTTCGCCTCGACCTTCATCGCCACGGTCACCGTCCGCATGGAGTCAGCGAGGGGAAACAAGATCTTCTGCCCGATCGTCATTGGCTGCGACGCGGCATAGAAGATCGCCGAAAGAGAGTCCGTGACACAGGCAGGGACTGAAGCCGTAAGCGTCTTGGATGTACCGCGAACGAGGTTTTTTTCCACCTGCGTCTGCTTGCCTTGTGCAACGCTGAAGCTCAGGTCGCCCGTCACCTTGCGTGGACCCTCCTGCAACTGCTTTGAAAAGCCCGTTGAGCAACCCGTCGCCCGATGGAACGACGATTGAAAGCGATCGACTACGGGAAACAGCATGTTGACTGCGCCCACCGAGTCTGCCGTCGCCACGATCTTCTGCTGCCCACCTTGTTGATCGATATGGAAGACTGCCGTACCTGCCGTAAACACACGCCAGTCCACCGTAAATGTGAGTGTCTGATGCGCAGGGAAGCTGTATCCCGCGAGAGGCGGCTGCAGAGCCGGAATCGGCTGGTTTGGCGGCTTGGGGGCAAACAGTTGTGCCGCAGAGAGGCCACGCCCACTCAGGAGGAGTAACGCGGCAGTGCTTCGCATCAGGATACGGATCAAGCCGCGTTGCCCCCTTTGTTTCATCGTAAGTACTTCATTCTAAGTACCAATACAACGTAAAGGGCGGTCGCGCCCATGAGGCAATTGTACTCGCGATGCTGAAGGTAGAGCGCCCGCGAAAACCCTCCCGCGCCGGCCCTGAAGCGCAACAGGCGCAGCCGTGGTAACAGACGCGGAACCTGCGAAGCATACATATCGAACTCGGCGAAGTGCGCTCGGAGGAAGGCCTCTTCGCTCCGTATCGTGGGCAGATAGATAGCGGCAAACAAGGCTGCGAGCAGCACGAAGACGGTCCAACTTGCAGAAGCTGCAGCAAACCCGAATGCAATCAGCATCGAGCCGAGATACAGCGGATTACGTGTGTACGCGTAGGGTCCTGTGGTCGCCAGTTCGGCATTCTTCTTCACGTAGCCGGACGCATATGCCCGGAGGGAAACACCCGGCCCGACCAGCAGTAGGCTGAGCTCCAGGGTGCGCCACGTAGGATGTGCCAGCAGCAGAAACACCGCTGCGAAGACGAAGCCCAGCGGAACGCGTACCCGCCTGGCAAACTGTTGCCACCCCGTCCGCTCCTTCAAACTGTGTGCTCCCTTGCCTGCATCATGGCCCGCTCCGCTGCCGCGACGACCTCTTCCACTGTAATACGGAACAGTCGAAGCACTGCGAATCTCCAGTCTCCATCGGGTGTCCTAACTCCAACGGTGTCCATGCACGGCCACCGTGCTGAGATAGGCAATTATGTTTGAAAAGTCAGGGAGGTTCTACGCCGATTGGAGGGACGAAGCGGGCAAGCGCAAGCGGAAGTCCTTCCCCACCGCTCTGGGTGCTGAGCGCTTCGAGACGAAGATGAAGTCAGCCCGCCCTTCGGTGGCCGCATCGTTGGCGACGCCTGCGGCCTCATCGCCCTCAGGAGAGGGGGGAGCGAAGCCCGAAGGTGCAATATCGCTCGTCGCTTCATCGAGGTCTGCGGGGGACAACTTCCTCTCGAAGAGGTTACCGCAGAGCACGTCCGGGCGGTCCAGCGCACGTGGCTCGAAGGCCCCCGCAAAGTCGCCCAAAGTACCGCCTATCAGAACAACCATTTCCTCCGGGGGTGGTGTGACGATCTCGCAGGCCAAGGAGCGTCGGACCTCCGCTACGCGGTTGTCTCGACGCCTCGCGGGAGTCCCCGCACCGTCCACCCCACCGATAGGGAGCTAGCCCTGCTGAAGTCGACGCCTGACCCCGCTCTGCTCTTTGTGATCCTCTGCGCCGCCGACTGTGGTCTGCGGTCGGGCACCATCTTCCGGCTCACGCCAGAAGAGTGCTCAGGGGGCAGGATCGTCACGAAGACGAAGCGCGGCAGAGCGTTGGATGTGCCGATGTCGCCGGATATGCTGCGGTGCCTGATGCCGCTGTCGGTCTGGCCTCGGCATGAAGGGTGGACGGTGGTCGAAGAACTCTCCCGCCGCAAGCTGGGGAACGTCAAAGCTGCTCTGGTCTACCGCTTCGCCCGCTGGCGCAGGCGTTGCGGGATTGACCGTGTAGTGACGCTCCATGATCTGCGGCGGGGTCTGGCCCGGAAGCTGTTCCGGGTCACGGGGGATATGCGAAAGGTGCAGTCGTTGCTCAGCCACGAGACGATGAACGCCACTTTCTGGTATCTCCACGCGCAAACGCAATTCCTCACAGGGGCAGACCTCGAAGCCGCCCGGAAAGTGATCGAATCGGCATGACGAAGCTCGAACAATACAAAAGTAACAGCACTTGGCTATCCCAGACTCCGCAGGAGAAGTGGATGTCGGACGCCTGGAAGAACTGCGACTCAGCAGTTGTGCTCACAAAAGGATCAGGCCTGGACGATCTGCCTGTCAGTCTGCGTCTCCAGGTGCCATCGGCTCGGTGTCTCGAGAGCATAATCGGGTACCTCGCCCTTGCGATCGCAGGCCGCCGCGCGGGAATCATCGGCGATGGAGACTTCGATCTCATGGTGGAGCAGGCGGCCGCATCCGTCTGGTCGATCCGTGAGCCGGTAGGGGGTCTCGCCCGATGAGGACCGCAGACGCCATACGCCTGCTCGAAAGCATACGCTTCGAGGTCCGCCGCTACCCGGTAAAGGCGGCCCATGAAGCACTCTATAGCCTGGAGAAGTGGGTCCGCGAAGGTGGCGGCCTGGAGGATGTGCATGGGGTTGATCCGCGTATCGATCGAGAGAAGCACGCCGGAAGGGACGTTCCTGACGACAGAGATGCAGAAGGCACTGGCGGCAGTGATGCTCCTGGAGCACGCCCTGCAGCAGGCGAGGCTGGTGATGGGGTGGTCTCAGACGCCGATCTCGCTCGCAGCCTCAGGCGCATCAACCGTTGGGGAAAGGGAGAAGGTGGTCTGTGATGTCGAAATTGTCGGTGTCCATAACCCTGAGCTATGTGCGTCGCTGCGAAGCGTGTGTGAGCTATGCGCGGCAGACTGTCTCAGCTGCGCTCTACGACGGGCAGGTGACCAGTATCAGGCTCTCAGCGGTCGATCGCTGTGAGCATGAGACGGCAAAGGAACTCGAAGCCCGCGCCCGTGCTCCCATCCCGCCCCCTCGTCCCACGGGGGAGCATTCTACGCTCCGCGAAGGGGTCACCGCAGTCATCCCTGGCATCGAAGCTCACGGCTCCGCCGTTCCGAACGGCTTCGATTCGGAGATTGCCTGATGGCTCTCAAGGGGCGTTCGTTATACGGGAGAACCTGGTACAGATGCCGCTGTGGGCATCGCTTCCGCTCGACGAAGGTGCCGGAAGGCCGGACGGTGACCTGTCCGGCCTGTGGCCTCCTGAATGGCCCTGAAGACGCCGTAGGCCCTCTCGGCCCATGGGGTGGCTCCCGTGAGGCCGCCTGGATCAACGAGGCTCGTGCCCGCCTCTCAAAGAGCTTCGAGTCGGATAGGCTCAAAGCATCTCTCCGGGAGACGGCAGAGGGAGTTGATGTACCTGTGGGGGTGGCTGCCGCCACCCTCACGTTTTCCGCTCCACCGGTTCCGCCGCAAGCATGGGCTTCGGATGACTTCGATGAGGGCTGGGACAATCCAGCTTTCAAGGGCCTGCAACCGGGCTCCGGCTGGCACTGGGCGGTGCATCCGGAGACGGGGAAGCTGGTGCGTAAGCGCGGGCGGCTCGAGTCCTGGTACTCGTCCTGACCTGTCCTGGCCTGTCCTGACCTGACCATCTTGCCGCGACCACCCGCGCGGTGGAGGACACCGATGGACACTGAAAGCGCACCCGGGCGGTCGGGATTTAGGGTCTGACGTTCCGACGCCGTAGCCCGGGCACGGACACTTCCGCTTCGTTCGCCACCCCGAGCCTCGCCCCTGGTGCGCCGCTCGAGACATCCGCTGAGGTTCGCCGCCCGGAGCCTCACCGCTGGTGCGCCGCTCGAGACATCCGCTGAGGTTCGCCACCCGGAGCCTCACCCCTGGTTCGCCGCTCGAGACATCGGCTGGGGTTCGCCGCCCGGAGCCTCACCCCTGGTTCGCCGCTCGAGACTCTCGCTGAGGTTCGCCGCCCCGGGCCTCACTCCTGGTTTGCCACTCGATGCGGTGGCCGGGGTGCGGGTGGCCGATGCGGTGGCGGGGGTGGGGTGCGCTCCTTTTCCTAGGTGCGTGTGCTCGTGCTCGTGCCTGTGCCCGTGCTGTTGTACTGCCCCCCCTGTGGGTATGTCTATCTCTCTTCCCTTGGCTCTCTCTCTGTCCCTGGCCTTTCTTCTTTTGGATGGCACCGTCAGTGCGGCAAGCACCGTCGGCCTGACGGGTTAGCTTCACGCTCCCGTCCGAACAGTGCGCCACGGCGCACCCGGGCCTCCGCCCGGGCGGGGCTTCCCAGCGCGCCCCGCACCCCCTGCAGGCGGAGTAGTTCCGTTCCACTCCGATCCTCTCCGTGCTGATGGTGCGTCGCACGGAGAGGAACCGGGGTCTCCGTGGAGGAGCAGGGGCTAGCCACCCCTGCATACCCGGCAGAGGCACACCGCCCCAAAAGCGGGGCGGTGCATCGCCTGCGGCGAGTGGCTTCGCATCGGCGGCCGGGGCGTGGGTGCGCGAAGAGACCTGGCCCGCGTCGAATCCGGCGGGGGTGAGGAGATCTCGACGCGGGCAGATTCACGGGCAAAAGACGGCCCGCTCACTCTGCCGCCGCCTGCGGCGATGCGGCTCGGCCCCCCTAGCCCTTCCGGGCCAGAAGTGTGTCATGGGCGTAAAGGACGCCTCTGGCGCGGCTTTCGCCGTGGGCCTATGGAAAACGATGAACCCGTTTCCCACAGTCCCATCCTTGACGCCCATCCTTCCGACAAAAGCGTCGGAAGGGCTATGGGGGGGAAGAACAGGCAACGGCAAGTGCAAAAGCTGGTGTCCCGATCTGGACACCGTCCCTGAGTATCTCCGCTCTCTTGGACACTGCTCCTGGACACCGGTCGCCCCCGCGTGTACATTGGGGTTGTCACCGTAGGACACCACTTAGACGCTGGCCCGCTCCGCTGCCGCGACGACCTCTTCCACTGTAATCTGCGAGAGACCAAACTCCGGCTCTGCATGCCTTCGATGGTCGACGTGACTTGCTTTGTGCCGGATCACTTCGCCGCGTGCGCCATAGGGTCCGGTACGCTCCGGGTCCGTGGGACCGTATAGCCCCACCACTGAGCTTCCGAGAGCCGCCGCGAGATGCAGCGGGCCGGTATCGCCTGCAATCACGACAGCCGCCCGGCGCATCAGCGCGAGTAGCTGCGCGACCGTGCACACGAGCGGTCTGGCGGCTCCGTCGCTCGCCACGCGCACTGCTTCGGCCACAACATCACCATCGCGTGTGGCGTTGACCAGGGGGATCATACCGAGCTCCAGGAGAGCTTTGGCCACGGCTCCGTACCGCTCTACGGGCCACTGTTTCGCGCCCCAGCCAGCGGTCGGCGCCAGCACGGCGAAACGGTCTATCCCGCGCAACGAGGCGTCGCACCAGCGCTCCGATGCTCGATCCATGGGCAAGGACACCGGGGCGGCTGCAAGTTGCTCGCCCACCGCCCCGCCCAGCAACTCGCATCCGCGATCGACCACATGGACTGCGGAGGTATGCACCCGGGTACGGTAGAGAACACGCGCAGCATGCTCTCGCGGGCGCGCCGGTCCTGCGTACAGTGGAGCGCGGGCGAACCGACCCACGACAGCTGACCGCAACAATCCCTGCATATCGACGCATACATCGTATCTAGCTCGGCGCAACTCGCTTCGAACCTGGAGGACCGACCGAACCGTTGCACCAGAGAAGGGGTGCCGGTTCCACTCTCGCGTGGGCACATCATGGATGCGATCGACGAGTGGCATGGCCCCTTCGGCGGTCTGCAACAAAGCCCGCCAGCGTGGCTCGATGGCCCAGCCCAGGGTCCATTCGGGATGACGCATACGAAGCGCCGCTACCGCAGGCATGGCGTGGAGTACATCGCCCATCGCTCCTGTGCGCACGATCAAGACGCTTCGGATATGCGGCGGCCCTTCTGTTTCGAGCCTGGATGTGAGTGGGCGCGGCAAGCCTTCATCTTCTCACGCGACGCTCATCCGGGCTGCCGGCTGACGCCTAAGAGCAGCGCCCTTCGCAACGTCTCAGCCACGGTCTGCAACACTGCCTCCTCATCGATCCATGTCGTGATCAGCTGCACCGCCTCAACGGGACCAGATGCTTCGAGCTGCTCCCGCATGGACGCATCGAGCTTGACGGCATCTTTCTCCGTCGTGACGAAACCGTCTGCTCCCCCACGCGTGGCCTTAGCCAGGAGCCGTTTGATGTCGGCCTGCTGATAGGGGTGGTGGTCCCTGAAGGAGACTTGACCCGCTAGCTGCACGTCTGCCGCCTGGAGCATCGTAAAAAATACCTCCGGATGCGCGATCCCGCAGAACGCCAGCGGTTTTATGCTTCTCCTGCTCACCACGATATGACGCCGCACGATCCAAAGTGGCACCTCTCCCGCAAGCTGTCGCACCAAAGGCCGCAGCCGCTCCGCTTCCTCCTCGCGCAGGACGATCGCCCCCGCCCGGCGCAGCTGACGAAGCGGCTCCCGCAGGTTGCCGGCTGGCAGAAGGCAATCCTCCAGATCCGCCGCCGTCAATACAACCAGATCCAGCGCCCGGGCCAATTGACGATGCTGAAAGCCGTCGTCGAGCAGATGCACCCTTCGCTCGACCTCGACATAGGGGTGTTCTCTGCAAGCTTCCGCTATCGTGCCAGCTTCAAACCGGTTTGCCCCTACCCACACCCGCAGCCCCGTCTTCGCCAGCAGCAACGGCTCATCTCCAAATACCTCTGCTGTCCCGCCCGGGTCGACTGCGGCGATTGCATTGGAACTCCGCCCATACCCTCGGCTCAGCACATCGGCGGTGTATCCATCCTGCTCAAGCAATTTGGCCAAGGCCAGAACGATTGGCGTTTTGCCTGCACCTCCAGCCGACAAGCTCCCGATGCTGACCACCGGCCATTGCAGCCGCTTCGGCTCTGCCGCAAGGCGTTGCTTCATCCATAAACCTGCTCCATACACCGGCACGAGTGGAAGCAACCAGGGCCGCTTCATCGGATCAGCGCCACCAGCGCGGCCACGACCCGTGCCGTGGCTCCCTGCTGCGCCTTGAACACAGTTCGCCCTCGCTCTCCCATGGCCTGCGCCTCGTCCGGATCGGCAAGCAGTCGTGCCAACTCCGCCTGCAGGGCCGCTTGATCGCAGACGATGCTGATCCCGCCCGCAGCTTTCATCGCTTGCACGGTCTCGCGAAAGTTCTCGAACGAGCCGCCGATCACCACGGGCACTCCAAACTGCGCCGGCTCCAACGGGCTATGGCCCCCGCGCTTGACCAGGCTGCCCCCAACAAATGCGACGTCGGCCACGCCGTAGGCCGCTGCCAGATCGCCAATCGTGTCGAGGACAACGATCTCGACCAGCTTTGTCTGCCCTGTCCGCGGCAACACAGCGGAGCTATCGTTCGTGTGTGTGGCTGCCAGCATCTCCGTAGCTCGCAGGGTGGGGAACTCCGTCGCTACCGAATACACGAGATCAAATCGCGACGGATGTCTCGGCGCGAGCACAAGCAGGACGCCTTCATTGCCGTGACGCAAGCTTTCCCAGGCCTGGATTACCATGGCGTCTTCGTCGAATGGATGGCCGTGGAGCGTGCTGCCTGCTACAAGAATCTTTCTGCCTGCTGCTGCTTCCCGGATCAACTCGGCAACCCGGCTCTTCTTCGGTGCCAGCACGTCGTACTTCAAGTTTCCCGCCACCGTCACCCGTTCGGCCGCTACCCCCATCGTCCGCAGTCGCCCCGCTGTCTCTTCGCTCTGCGCCAGAAACATCGTCACTTCGCGTAGCAGCGGTCTCCATACCGGCCGCAGCCGCATATAGCGAGGAAAGCTCCGGTCCGACACGCGCGCGTTGACCACCGCCAGCGGCACCCCGGCCTTTTGGCACTGGTGAATCATGTTCGGCCACAGCTCACTCTCCATCAGTACGACCAGCCGAGGCCGCAGCACCCCCAGGCACCGGCGCATCAGCACAGCCAAATCTATTGGCAGATAAAAGACGGGCGCGGTGGCAAACCGCTCCTGCGCCAGCCGCTGTCCCGTTTCCGTCGTGGTCGAGATGGCGATGACCCATCCTGGCAGCGCTCGTTGCAGCTCCGCAATCAGCTGCGTCGCTGCCAGCACCTCGCCTACCGACACTGCATGGAGCCAGATCACGTCGCGGTCTGCGCAAGCCTCGCGCAATCTTCCGGGAAGCCATCCAAGCCGCTCCGCCAGCCCGGCCCGGTAGCGTCCGCTGACCACCATCCGCACCGCCCAGTACGGCAGCCCCAATACCAACACCGCAAGCAGCAGCGAACTGTATACCAGCAACGTCAAACCATCGCACCGCCCTTTTCGGTATAACCTTCAGCTTATAAGTAGACATCCATGCACCGCTTCCGACGTTCGCTCCCAGCAGTTCTCTTCGCCTCGATGGCCCATGCCGCCGATCACAAAGCACCTCCTGCAAAACCAGCCGCTCAATACGCCGCATTCGACGCCCATCCAAACGAGCGTGTCACCATTGCCGCCGAGCCCTGCGACGACACCAAGGATTGCGCCTTCTTTCGCCTCAACTACCTCGCCCACGGAATGCTCCCAGTCCGTGTCGTCATCACAAACGATGGCGACCGCGCTCTGTCGCTTGAGGATGCGCGCATGCAGTTCCTTTCCGCGGACGGGGGTAAATACGCTGCCGCTACGGACGAGGACCTCAACCGTCGCCTTTTTACCATGCGCGGCACCAAGGACACGCAGATCCCGCTTATCATCGTCCCCTTGTCGATCCCGATCCATCACAAACCCGTTGACAGAAAGATTACGGAAGATAGTTTGGACTTCGGGTTCTCCGGTACGGTGGTCAATGCTCATTCCAGCCTGTCGGGGTACCTCTTCTACGATGTGCATGGTCTCGACGATCCCGCCTTGCGCCACGCTGAGCTCTACCTGAAACAGATACATACCCTCGACGGCAAACAAGAGCTCTTCGCTTTCACGATCCCTTTCGACAAATGGCTTGCCGCCAACCCTTCTGCGCCGAGTAACCAGGTACACCCTTAAGCGATGCCGACCATCCGTTCCGCCGCCGTGGCCGACGTTCCGCTGATCCTCGCGCTCATTCAGGAGCTTGCGGTCTACGAGCGGGAGCCCTATGCCGTGAAGACGACCGAAGCTGATCTCCTGCGCGACGGCTTTGGCCCTACGCCACGCTTCCACTGTGTCGTCGCCGAAGCAGGCGGGAAGCCTGCCGGGTTTGCGCTCTTCTTCTATAACTACTCCACCTGGGAGGGCCGCGCAGGCATCTACCTCGAAGACCTTTTCGTTCGCCCGGAGTTCCGCGGCCACGGCATTGGAAAGGCGCTTCTGCGGCATCTGTCGGCTGCTGCGATCGCTCAGGGCTGTGCCCGGCTGGAATGGAGTGTGCTCGACTGGAACCAGCCTGCTATCGACTTCTACCATCGCCTTGGGGCACGCATGAAGACGGAGTGGCGGGGGATGCGGGTCTCCGGCGATGCTCTGACAGCTCTCGCCGAGAGCGACGAGAAAAGCTAGTCGAGCGGCGTCCCTATAATCGAAGAGGCGCTGCGGTGCCCTGGGGAGCAGAACATGGCGCAACGCGACGACAAGAAACGGCTGGGGAAAAAGCACCGGCAGGCGGCAACGCGTCCCAAGAAGGGCCGTGCGCCCAAATCCACGCCGACTACCGGAGCAGTCGATCCGCGTAAGCGAAAGGTGCTGGCGAGCACAGCGGCCAAGAAGGCAGCGGCCAAGCGCGTCTCCAAACGATCGCCCGAAAAAGAAGGGAAGCGGACGATCCGGCCCGACGCCGCTCCTGAGAGCACACGGCAGGGCGAGCGACCGGCGGATGGGATTATTGGGCGGCGGACACCGAACTCGGCAAACGTGGCCGGTCGTGGCGAGCGGCTGGGCAACGAAGAGCATCAATGGCGCGAGATGGAGCTGCTTGCCTCGCAGATGGTGACGGAACGCGCGGCGAAGGTGGAAGATACGCGCAAGCTGCCGCTGATCGCCGTCTGTGGGCGGCCGAATGTAGGCAAGTCGACGCTTTTTAACCGGTTGACAGGAACGCGACGGTCCATCGTCGGCGATGAACCCGGAATCACGCGCGACCGCATTTATGGCGAGATCGAGTGGCAAGGGGAAGATGCGCGGATCGTCGACACCGGCGGCGTCGTACCGGACGACGAGGCGCTGATCCCGGCCGAGATCTTCCGCCAGGCGCAGGTTGCTCTTTCGGAGGCAGACGCGATCGTGATGGTCGTCGATGGCCGGACCGAGCTCGCTTCGCCCGATATGGAGCTGGCCCGTTTGCTGCTGCGCGGCGGCAAGCCCGTCTTCCTCGCCGTCAACAAGATGGACACGGACGCGATGCAGGTGCAGGCGGAGAACTTTCGGCGGCTCGGCTTTAAGAACGTGCTGCCGATTTCGGCGGAGCATGGAACGGGCATTGGCGAACTGCTGGACGAAGTTTTCGCCGTGCTGCCGGAGACGGTCGAGATTGAAGAGCCGGAGGTGATGCTAACTGCGGGCGACGAGATGGAGGAGGACAAAGACGGGCCGGATTTCTCGGTTTCTGTCGCAGCCAAGCCCGTGCGGCGTCTCCGTTCGCATGGCGAGTACGAGGCCACGGAGACGAAGGTGGCGATCATCGGGCGGCCCAATGTCGGCAAGAGCACGCTGCTGAATGCGCTGACGGGCACTGACCGCGCCATCGTCTCGCCGATTGCCGGCACGACGCGGGATGCGGTCGATGAGGTCGTCGAGCGCGACGGGCACTCCTTCCGCTTTGTCGATACGGCGGGCATCCGGCGCAAGGGCAAGACGAAGCTGATGGCTGAGAAGCTGTCGGTCATAATGGCGCGTAAGCACCTGGAGGCGGCGGACGTCTCGCTGCTCATCATCGATGCCACGGAGGGCGTGGCCGCACTCGACGCCAACATCGGCGGCTATGCGCATGAGAGTGGGCGCAGCGTGGTGATCGTGGTCAACAAGTGGGACCTGATGACGACCGTAGGCGCGGATGGAATGCGTCTCTTCGACGGCAAGGTTCCCGCCGATCAGAAGGTCTATGAGCAGCAGGTGCGGGATGCTCTCAAGTATCTGGAGTATGCTCCGCTGCTGTTCATCTCAGCTTCTGAGGGCAACAACATCGAGTCGGTCTTCAAGAAGGTCGAGCTGGTCTCGCGCGAGCGGCGCAAGCGGGTCACGACCGGGCAGATGAACAAGTTCCTGGAGAAGGTGGACTTTCAGAAGGCTAGTGTGCCGATGAACAAGCGAGTCCGCATCTACTACATGACGCAGGCTGCAGTCGCTCCACCGACCTTCGTTTTATTTACGGACAAGGATGTGAAGCTGCACTTTTCGTTTGAACGGTTTCTGGGCAATCAGATACGAGATCACTTTGGATTCATTGGGAGTCCGATCTGGTTCAAAGTCAAGGCGCGGAACAAGAAGAAGGAAACTTGATGCTGGTCAGAACGGAATGACTTCAAGGCCGGGAATGAGCGAAAAGTGGCGAACGTTTGCGGTGAGAATGGCGAAACCATGGTGCAGGGCAGTCGCGCCGATAAGCAGGTCGGCAGAAGGAACCGCGTAACCGGCCATCCTCTGTTCCGCAGCGATGCGGCCAGCGAGTTCGGCGACCTCCTTTGTGTAAGGAAGGATGGGCAACTCGCGCGTCACTTCATCGAGAAATATTCGAGTGTTCTTGCGGTGGATTGCCGTGTCGCCTCGGTACGCACCATGGACCAACTCCGTATATCCAATCGCGGCGAGCGCCAGTGGCTGGTTATCCACGATCACGAGAACGCGCTCAATGAGACTTTCCGGCGTTTCTCCTCTTCGTTGTGCCGCGATGATGACGGGGAATCGAGGATTACTCCCACGGATTGCGGAGCGTTTCGTGTTCATGGCTGCGGATGCCTTCTTCGACATCGTCGGCGAACCCGGGCGGTAGCGTGACCGTAGAACCTCGCTTCTTCAGACTGGCGAGAATCTCGGAGGCGGAGCGTAGCTTCACCGGTACGGCTTCTGCGGGAACGATGGTAAAGGTCTCCGAACCGCTGGCAATGCGAATGTCTTCGCCGGCGCGTACCTTGGCAAGCAGACCCGCCAAGTCGCGGGCGGCTTCAACTTCCGAGATGTGGACGATGGCCATGGCGTAATTATATTCCCGCCGCCTCGAGCCATTGTTGCCAGCTCGCAAGCGCCCGGTCGCACTGAAGCTTATGGCGTTCCTTCTTGTCGCGCATCTTCTTGCGGAGTTCCTCTTCAAGCGGTGGGAGGAGGTCAAAGGTGATGTTGGCGGGCTGGAAGCGCTTGAGGTCGCAGTGGGTAATGTAGTGGGTCAGCGAGCCGTTGGCGCTGGCGCGTGGCGCGGGTTCGGGAGCGCGGCCCTGAGCGAGGGCGGCGGCGTAACGTCCTGCGAGCATCCCGCTGGCGATCGATTCGGTGTAGCCTTCGACGCCGCTTAGTTGACCGGCGATGAGGATGTTGGGGTGGGCTTGGAGTTGGAGCGTTTCGGTGAGCAAAGACGGCGCGTGAATGTAGGTGTTGCGGTGGATCTGGCCGTAGCGCAGGAAGGTGGCGTTTTCGAGGCCGGGAATGAGGCGTAGCACGCGGGCTTGCTCGGAGTATTTCAAATGATTTTGGAAGCCGACGAGGTTATAGCTATCTGCCCGCAGATTTTCCTGACGCAACTGGACACAGGCATAGGGCCAGCGGCCGGTCTTCGGGTCGGTGAGGCCGACGGGCTTCATGGGTCCGAACCGGAGGGTGTCGCGGCCGCGGCGAGCAGTCTCTTCGATGGGAAGGCAGCCCTCAAAGTAGTGGAGTGGAGAGTTGTCAGTTGTCAGTTGTAGGTTTGAGGAGTCGGGGAGGTGCTCCCAGGATTTGGGAGGGACGGCTTCGGCGGTGGTGAGGGCGTCGAGGAAGGTGTCATACTCCTCCCTGGTGAAGGGACAGTTGATATAGTCGGCGGTGCCTTTGTCGTAGCGGGCGGCGAAATAAACCTTGTCCATGTCAATCGTCGAGGCGTCGACGATAGGGGAAATGGAATCGTAAAACGCCAGATGGTCCGAGCCGGTGAGACGTTGCAGGTCAGCGGCGAGCGGCGGGCTGGTGAGTGGGCCGGTAGCCAGAATGGTGAGCGTCTCTCCGTCGTGCCCATCGAGGGTCAGAACTTCTTCGCGGTGGACGCTGATCCTGGGTTCGGCTGCGATGCGAGCGGCGACTCGCTCTGAAAAGAGTTCGCGGTCTACGGCGAGAGCATGCCCGGCGGGAACGGCGGTTGCATCTGCGTCCTGGAGAAGAAAGCAGCCAGCCAGGCGCATCTCCTGTTTGAGCAGCCAAGGGGCGGTGTTCTCGCTCTCTGACTTGAGCGAGTTCGAGCAGACGAGCTCGGCAAAATCCGCCGTCTGGTGTGCTTCGGTGGACCGGCCCGGGCGCATCTCGCAGAGGACTACTTCGCATCCAAAGGCAGCAGCCTGGAGCGCGGCCTCCGGACCAGCGAGGCCGCCGCCGATCACTTTGATCTTCTTCATCAGTTCAGCATACTGTTTGAGCCATCCGCGGTGCCCTGGCCAGCCCTGTGCTTGAGACGCAGACGCAGTTGGGCGGTCGCCTCGCGATGACAGGGCAGACAAAGCGTGCGCAGGTTATCGAGATCGCACTGGCCGCCACCCTCGGCGACCGGGACGATGTGGTCGGCATCCCAAAGGGAGCGCCGGCTGGTCATGGTCTTCATCCCGTAGAGCGACAGACCCGCGGCTCGCGCCGCACCCCGGCTGCGTTTCAGTGCAATGTAGATGGAGACCGTATCCGCTGCGCACCAGGCGCAGATGCCTTTGTCGCGCGCAAAGACGCGATCGCGGAGATAGCCGGGATCGGTACGCAGCCTCCATTGGTCGACGCAGTACTCGGAGCAGAAGGTGCGGCGGCGTTTAGCCAATACTTCAAGATCGCACCAGCGGCAGAGAGGAAGCGCATTTGGTCCTACGGGCAGCTTCGCTTGTGTCATACGCCCCCCGCGGAGCGTGCGTGTAGGCAGCATCGTCTCTACAGAATAGGGTGTTCGGCAACGTATGATGGTGGTCATGTCGAAGACACAATCCACCATGGTGCCGTTAGGTACGGTTTGCCCCGCGTTCGAGTTGCCGGATGTGGTGTCTGGACGAGCTGTCGGGCGTGACGATATTGTGGCGCTAGCCTGGGACGACGATGCTTCGGACGGTGCGATCCGGGCGGGTCTCAACGCAGATGGCTCGGGAAAGCGGGGCCTGCTGGTCATGTTTCTCTGCGTCCATTGCCCGTACGTGAAGCATGTTGAGCAAGAGCTCGCGCGAATTGGCGAGGATTACAGAGGCCGGATCGGCATCGTGGCCATCTCGTCGAACGACATAGAGGCTTTTCCTGAGGACGGGCCGGAAGAGATGAAGGGCCAGGCGGAGCGGCTTGGTTTCGCTTTTCCGTACTTGTACGACGAGACCCAGACGGTCGCGCGTGAGTTTGCTGCGGCCTGCACACCGGACTTCTTTCTGTATGACGTGAACATGAAGCTGGTTTACCGAGGACAGCTTGACTCTAGCCGTCCCCGGCGCGGAGACGGAGGCAACGACCTTCCGGTTACGGGGGAGGACCTCCGGCGTGCCATGGACGAGGTGATCCTGGGTACCCGGCCCGATCCGAACCAGCGGCAGAGTATCGGCTGCAACATCAAGTGGCGTGGATAAGACCAGGTCCAGAGAAGGAGAGATATGTCGATCGACCCTGTTCTCGATGAGTTGAAGGCTGGCGTGAAGCAGTTCCAAACCCAGCTGTACCCTAACCTGCGCGAGACTTATCAGAGAGCGGCCAGCGAACCCCAGCAGCCGCATACACTCTTCATCACGTGTGCGGATTCACGTATCGACGCTGAGTCCATTACAGATAGCCAGCCGGGCGAGCTCTTTATCACGCGGAACATTGGCAATATGGTGCCGGCTTACGGTGAGATGCTGGGCGGCGTAAGTGCAGTCATCGAGTACGCAGTGAGCGCGCTCAAAGTCAAGCACATCGTCGTCTGCGGCCATATGGATTGTGGGGCGATGAAGGCTCTCGTCAACCCGCAAGCCGTGGCCGAGATGCCCACTGTCAAATCGTGGCTGACGAACGCAGCTGCTGCACTCAGCATTGCCAGGTCTCTTGCCTGTGAGGGGGAGGAGCCAGGCGTATTTATGGACCGGCTGACGGAGCAGAATGTGCTGCTGCAGCTCCATCATCTTCGCACCCATCCTTCAGTGGCGGGCGCAATGGCGAGTGGCTCCCTTACGCTTTCCGGCTGGATTTACAACATCGGCAGCGGCGACATCCGGATTGCAGAGAACGGTGGCTCCACCTTTTCGTCTCTGGCACTACAGTCGACCGTCGCTTCGTCACGCCCCTTCCATTCATAGCGAGTGCACTCTAAACAGCAAAGCTCCGGCATGTGCCGGAGCTTTGCTGCAAGCGGACAACTAAACGGATTTTCCTGCAACGACTGCATCGGAGCCATGCTGCTTGACCATCTTGTTGTACAGGCCCAGGATGAGGAAGGGAGCCGCCCACTGGCCGACAAACAGTGCGTTGTCGTTGTTCTTGTTGAGCTTGAAGGTGATGGAGACAGCCATAGACGCGAGCGCCGCAGCCAGGTAGACGCTGGACGGGATCTGCGAAGTGAACTTCTCGATAGAGGCGGTAATCTGATCTTCCTGGGCTTCGCCAGGCGCTACGCGGTAGTCGGTCATCATAATCTCCTTGTGCGGCCCTGCCGCCTGTACTGATAGTGATGCAGAATTGAACGTTCGCGTCCGGGCCCATGCGCTAATTTCGTGGCATGGAGCTTAATGCCAGCTTTGTTGCTGTGCTGACCCGGTATGCCGATGCTTTTCGCAAACCTCCTGGCAGCTGCGGCACTTGCGTCGATATCGGCGGCTGCTGGTTGCGGATATGCTCACCTCGGGTTTCCAGTCCGAATGCCTCCAGCTGCTGGACAGAAAGCCGAGAATGCGGATGCGGGAACGGAAGCTCATCCGCTGCGTGTCTCTGGTGGGGTAATTGCGGGACAGATACTTACCAGACAATACCCGCACGTTCCAGACGAAGCGTTACGAGGGCACCCCAATGGCGTGGTTTCAATGGCGGTGGTAATCGATCCGTCAGGTCATGTGGCGAAAGCGACGGTCACCTCTGGAGCGGAGGTTTTACGGCCCTATTACCTCGACGCCGTGCGTCGCTGGACCTACAAGCCATTCCTGGTAGACGGCAAGCCGGTGTTTGTCCAGACGACGGTTACTCTTATTCTCGATTGGGGGGCCATACCGTAGACTGCGTTACCATTCCACGATGGGTGGGTGGAAGGTTGCACAAGCGGCGGTGGGTCTTTGTCTGTTGGCGGGCTGCGCTAAGCCGGCGCAGGGCCCGCTCACCTCGGTGGTTCCCGTGATTGGCCTGCCGCCCATTCCGATCGATCTGAGCCGTCCCGGTCTTGATGTGCGACCCATGCCCACCGCCGAGGCGGTCGCCGCTGTGGAGCACACGGTTCGCCTCACGCCGGAATTGGCAGAGACGCTGATCGAGCGCCGTCCGGTCCGCCTGGGGTACCCCGCTGAAGCCGCGCAGCGCCATCTTCCCGGCTATGTTCGCCTGCGCATCATCATTGCGCGCGACGGTACGGTGGAAGGGCTTACCTTGCTTGAAACGACCAATAACCTGTTTGTTCCTATCGCCATTGCTTCGGTGCAAAGCTGGCACTACAAGCCGTACCTGGTTAGCGGAAAGCCTGTGGCGGTGGACACGCAGGTGCGGCTCGAATTTACGCCGCCGGTATGACTGTCAGGCACGGCGGCCAAGCATGGCGATCTCGAGATGTTCGGCCACGTGCAGCATCCGTTTGTCGCGTGTCCAGAGTTCCGTGTTTTCAGTGAGCTTTGCCGACGTTAGAAGATGAACGTCGATGTAGCTCAGCCCTAGACCGTATAAGGAATGAAGCTCAACCATGGCAATTACTTCTTCATGCAGCGCCACCTCGGGGAGCAGCAATCCACCAAGTATGTGCAGGATGGAGGAACGCGGCTGAAGATTGCCTATTGCAAGCTCGCCCAATACGAATGGATGAAGAAGCAGTTGCTCCTTGTCGAGCAGGCCTTCTAGTACAGCATCATTTGCGCGGAAATGATCGATCCACACGGAAGTGTCGACCAGGATCATTCACAAGTCTGATCAGCGGTCCGGTCGCGAGGAACATAGAGGAGATGAGGCTGTGTGCCGCCGAGCCGGGCAAGACGCCGGGACGCCTCCCGATGGATCAATGCCTTGAGCGCTTCATGTACACCGGCAGACCGATTGTCGATCTGTGTATATTCCTGAGCGTCCGCAAGAAGCTTTTCGTCCAAGTCGATTTCGGCAATCATCGGGATACCCGTAAGTTCAATCTATCAGTCGTTAGCAGTCATTCTTATGCACCCACGACGGCCGCCCGCCCGGCCCCTTGCTCCACCCGTACGATCTCGCCGTCGCGCATATGGAGGATGCGATCGGCGATCTGCGCGGCTTCGGGGTTGTGGGTGATCATCAGAACCGTTTGGTTCAACTCGCGAGACGATGTCCGCAGCATTTCGAGCACAGCGTCCGAGTTCTTTGTGTCGAGATTGCCGGTCGGTTCGTCGGCCAGAACAATGGCGGGCCGATTGATGAGGGCGCGCGCGATCGCCACACGCTGCTGCTCTCCGCCAGAAAGCTCATTGGGCCGATGATCGAGGCGCCCCTGAATGCCAAGCAGATCGGAGAGATGATCGAGCAGTTCACGGTCGAGCGGTTTCTTGACCGATGCACCCAGATTCGCAATTTCGTGCGCGATCTCAATGTTGCCCATGGCCGAAAGCGTCGGCAGGAGGTTGAAGCGTTGGAACACAAAGCCGATTCGCGACCGGCGCATCCGGGTGCGCTCAGGATCGGTAAGCTGAGCGAAGTCGGTTCCGTCGATCGTCACAGAGCCGGTAGTCGCCGAGGTCAACCCGCCCAGGAGATAGAAGAGCGTCGACTTGCCCGACCCGGACGGTCCTACAATGGCGACAAACTCCCCCGGCTCGACCGAAAAGTTGACGTGATGAAGTGCCGTGACATCCAGCTTGCCGCTGCGATAGGTCTTACTCAGGTCTTGCGCGAGGATGATGGGAGGCATGATCTACGCTTGAGTTTACCGTGAATGGAGGAGACGTCGCGTGAATCGCTGGGAACTGCTGCTGCTGGCTTTAGCACTCTGGACGGCGCTTGGCCTGGCTGGGACGGCACTGGCTCTGATCCGGCGCGAGCGGCAGAAGGCACGGCGCGGCTTGGCCTGGATTGCAGCCGTCTGGGTCCTCTACCTCGCGGTCGAGCTCGCCGCTGCGCGCATGCAAAAGCAGCGGATCTTTGCGGCAGGCCAGCGCAAATGCTTCGACGAGATGTGCTTTTCGGTCGCGGCGGTCGACGAGGTGCCAAGTTTCTTTGGCCGCAACGTACCGGGAGACGGCACCAAGCTCGTGCGCGTCTCCGTGCTGCTCGAGAACAAGGGCCGAGGTCACGCGCAGAGCGAACGCCTCCTTCGTGCGTATCTGATGGACCGCACAGGGCGAGGCTGGACGGAGCTTCCCGGCCTAGGCGGCAATCCGCTCAGCTCGTTGGTGTCGCCGGGCGGTGTAGTCACAAGCCGCCCCGTCTTTCGAGTGCCTGCGAACACAGACATTCTTGGCCTTGTGCTCACTCAGGGCCATACACAGCCCGGCAGGCTGGTCATCGGCGACTCCGACAGCATCGGCCATCTGCCGGACCTCTTCGCCTTGCCTTGACACTCCGGCGGTATCCGTATGCCCATCGTCGATCGGCTCAGCCGTCGAGCCCGTAAGGAAGACGCAATCATCGTCTACCCGCAATCCGTAGGTTAGGCGAGCCCAGTGCTCGTCATCAGCATGGAGTGCAAGGTGACATCTTCAAGGAAGTTGATCTCCAGCCGGATCGAGATCACGTCGGTCACCCAGGTGGAAAGATTGTTGTAGCAGGTCCACAGATCTGTCATGGCCACGTGGGCCGCGCGCGTCAGCTCAAGCCCCGTGGCTACCAGTGCCTCATACAGGTCCAGGACCGCATTCAGCTTGATGTCGAAGCGCAGCTCGGTCGTCGTGGCGGAGACGGTGCTTCGATCGGTGATCCACGCGCCAGATTCGGTCAAGGAGTCCGTAAGCGACATCAGAATCTGAAAGCGATCATGGTAGCTGTATCCGTGGATGTTGAGTGCCTGCATGGTGGAAGCCCCTTTGTGGCGTCTGGTGGTCGCGCCTAGACCGTTCATCGGAGCGGCAAAGACTCCCGCTACAACAAAGAGAAAACCACGGTCACGTGACGAAGCCTTCCAGCATACGACCAATGTACCGTAGGGATTCAAAATAGGATTGGAGGATGAGGCCCACATAATGATCGTAGGTTTAGGCACCGATTTGATCGAGATCTCCCGCATCAGTGACAGTATCGAGCGCTTCGGGCAGCAGTTTCTTGATCGTGTTTTTACGTCCGACGAGATCGCCTACTGCCAACGCAAACGGCATAAAGCCGCTGAAAGCTTTGCAGCGCGCTTTGCCGCCAAAGAAGCCGCCGCAAAGGCGCTTGGCACGGGCATCAGCCGCGGTGTGGCCTGGCGTGAGATCGAGATCGTTCGCGCCCCTGGAGAGAGGCCAGAGATGCGCTTCACCGGACGGGCTGCAGAACGTGCCCTTACACTGGGAGTGGTGCGCAGCTCGGTTAGCCTCACCCACAGCCGCGACCTGGCTATGGCGGTCATCGTGCTTGAGGCATGAGCCGCCCCGATATGAAACTTCAACCCAGCGGGCGGCATCCATCTACCCACAACGTCTTGATGGCGGAGCGGGCCCAGAGGCTAGGGTAGTCTCAACACATTAGCGCAGCACACTTGCTCAGGAGAGCCGATGCCCAGTCAGCAGGAAGTCCGGTGGTCGCAGCTGAAGATCGGCGTGATCGTCATCGTCGCCGTCATCATCCTCGTCACCCTGCTTTTTCTGATGACCAGCTCCTCGGGGCTTGGCGTTCTCTCGAAGAAGCTCACCGTCACGACCTACTTCGAGAATGCTGCCGGTATCAAGGATGGTGCCGCGGTTAGCCTTCAGGGTGTCACCATCGGGACAGTGAAGAGCGTCTCGGTCGTCTCTGACCCGGCGCGCAAACTTACCCCTGTCCAGGTGGTCATGAAGATCGACGCGAAGTTCGCGCCAGAACTGAAGCAGGACACCAAGGCCGCTTTGACGACCGTCGGTGTCCTCGGCGACACCGTGGTCGACCTGAACAGCCAGGTAGCCACAGGCAATCCTCTGCACGACGGCGATGAGCTGCATACCCTCGAAACCCCGACCATCAGCGACGTCATGAAGGCGAGCCAGGGCACCATCGAGCAGCTCAACGTGATTCTGGCAAAGCTGAACACGGTGGTCGATAACCTGCAGGAAGGCAAAGGTTCCATCGGGCAGTTGATCAACAATCCCGATCTTTACAACAAGGCGAACGAGACCGTCAACGAACTCCTCACGCTTGAGAAGAACCTGAACAACGGTCGTGGGTCCATAGGCAAGCTCATGACTGACGACACCATGTACAACCGCCTCAATTCTGCTGCTGGCACGCTTGACAACATCGCCAACTCGCTGAATGCGGGCAAGGGTACAGCAGGCAAACTGCTGAAGGACGAGACCCTCTACACCAACCTCAACAAGACACTCGCCAATGCCAATCAGTTGCTGGCCGACGCCAACGCCGGTAAGGGTGGCCTTGGCCTTCTGCTGAAGGACCCCACCTTCCGCCAGCAGCTTTCCGATACGTTGACGCAGGTCAATACCATTGTGGCTGGTGTAGGCCAGGGCAAGGGGACGGCCGGCAAGCTGCTTACCGACGATACTGCCTACGCAAATCTGAACAGGATGCTGACCGAGAGCACGCTCCTGGTCACCACCATCCGTCAGGACCCAAAGAAATATCTGACCATCCACCTGAAGATTTTCTAGAGGATGGAGGCATCACTCCTTTTAGAATCCCGCGCATCGCGCTATCCTGCTGACACCGCAGTAACCTCGTCACCAGGAGCATCATGCGCCCTTCGGCCCTTGTTTTTCTTCTTCTTGCACCTGTCGTCACCGCACAGTCCCTTCTTCCAGCCGACTCCGCGCCCACTGCCGTTCCCAAGAAACCGATCAGCTTTGATCTTTCCGCGATCGACAAAACGGCCGATCCCTGCATCGACTTCTACCAATACTCCTGCGGCAACTGGAAGAAGAACAATCCGATCCCTGCCGATCAGGTGCGCTGGGGACGCTTCAACGAGCTTGCCGACCGTAACAATTACCTCCTCTATCAGGAGCTGAAGGCTGCCGCCGATGCCCCGAAATCTCCTTTGCAGAAGAAGTATGGGGACTACTTCGCCGCGTGTATGAACGTCAGCCTCGCCGACTCGCTGGACGCCAAGCCCATCGAGCCTGAGCTGAAGGCCATCGACGCGCTGGCAGATAAGAAGCAGCTTGCCGCCCTCGATATCGACCTGAACAAGCGCTTCGGCAGCGGCGCGATCTTCTATCTCGGCGTCCAGCAGGACCAGAAGGATGCCACCAAGCAGATCCTTGGCACCGGACAGGGCGGGCTGACGCTGCCCGACCGCGACTACTACCTGAATCAGGATGATCGGAGCAAGAAATTGCGCGAGCAGTATGTCGCCCACGTGACGAAGATGTTTGCGCTTCTTGGCGATGCTCCGGATCACGCCGCGAACGAGGCTGCCGATGTGCTGCGCATCGAAACTGCGCTCGCCGCGGGTTCCATGGGCCGCGTGGAGATGCGCGATCCGGCCAAGCGTTACCACATTATGACCGTGGCCGAGCTTCAGGCGCTAAGCCCCGACTTCAACTGGCAGCAATACATCAACGGCATGGGCGTCGGTGCAGCCAGGACGTTGAACGTGAGCTCCCCGGGCTTTGTAAAGGCGGTCAGCGCGGAGATCGAGAATGAACCGCTGCCCGCGATGAAGAGCTATCTCCGATGGCATATCGTCCATGGTGCCGCCACGTTGTTAAGCGCCAGGTTTGTGGATGAGAACTTCGAGTTTTTCAGCAAAACCTTGAATGGGCAGAAGGAGCAGCAGCCGCGCTGGAAGCGTTGCACGCGGCAGACCGATGGTGCGCTCGGGGAAGCTGTCGGCCAGGAGTGGGTCCGCGAGAACTTCCCGGGGGATTCCAAGGCCAACATGGAAAAGCTGGTTACCGCCCTCCAAAAGGCGCTTGGGGAAGATATCGCCAGTCTGCCGTGGATGTCTGACGCGACGAAGGCTGAGGCCAAGGCCAAGCTGAACAGCTTCCGGCAGAAGATTGGCTACCCGGAGCGCTGGCGCGACTACAGCGTCCTCGCTGTGAAACGCGACGATCCGTTGGGGAACGTCGAACGGAACGACATCTTCGAGCAACAACGCAATCTGCGGAAGCTGGGCCAGCCGGTAGATGAAACGGAGTGGAGCATGACGCCGCCTACCGTGAATGCCTATTACAGCTCGTCCAATAACGACATCAACTTTCCTGCGGGCATTCTCCAGCCGCCGTTCTTTGACAACAAGCTCGATCCAGCCGTGAACTTTGGCGGGATCGGCGTCGTGATTGGCCATGAGATGACGCACGGCTTCGACGACCAGGGCTCGAAGTTCGACGGCAAGGGCAATCAAAGAACATGGTTCACGCCGGACGATCTAGCCAAGTTCAAGGATCGTACGGAGTGCATCGCCAAGGAGTATGAAGGGTTTGAGGTCGCCCCCGGTCAAAAGCTGAACGGGCACCTCACGCTAGGCGAAAATGCCGCCGACAATGGAGGCATCCGCATTGCCTTCCAGGCGTTACAGGAGACGATCGCGACCCAAGGTGCCGCCGCCGAGCCGGGCTACAGCGACGGCAAGCGTGAGGAGTACACCGCTGCACAGCGCTTCTTCATTGGCTTCGGGCAGGTCTGGTGCCAGAACGAGACGGAGCAGAGTGCGCGTGTGCTGGCTAAGACCGACCCCCACTCGACTGGGGAATGGCGCGTCAAAGGCACGGTGCAGAACTTCGATGAGTTTGGCAAGGCATTTGGGTGCAAGGTGGGCCAGCCGATGATGCCCGCCAACAGCTGTCGCGTCTGGTAAGGCTGAAGAGGGGCGGCTTCTGGTCGCCCTCGCTTTCCCGCTATGGAAATTGGCATAAATCCTGGAACACTTCTACAATCGAAGAGAAGTCGTACTCCCAAAGAGTTGCTCGCAGCACAAGGCGGTCGCAAGGCCGCCCGCGAGGATTAAGGAAGCGCATGACGTTGAGCAGGATTGGCCGGTTCGGTTTGGCCTTGGCAGTCTCCGTAGCGGTAGGGTTGGGCATGACGGCGTGTGGTGGCGGCACCATCGGCTATATGTGGGTTCTGGGTACCACCCCCAGTGCCGCGGCGGGCCAGCTGACCGGCCAGATTGCCGGCTTCAAGATTGACAACTACACAGGCAATCTCACCTCTGCGGTGCACTCGCCATTCTCGTCCGGCGGCCCAAACCCCGTCTCGATTGTCGTCAAGCCTGGCGGCCGCTACGTGTACGTCGTCAACCAGGGTGTCGCGGGCACGGGCGCAACCTCTTGCGTCACTCATCCGGCTGATTATGTCGCTGGAAACATTGCCGTCTTTTCGGTAGGCGGCGACGGTACGCTGACCTACCAGACCACCTACTCCAGCCAGGGCTGCACGCCGGTCTGGGCTGCGATCGATTCGACCGGGGCCTTCCTTTATGTGCTCGACCAGAAAAGTCCGGCCTACAACTCGACAGGTACGCCCACAAATCGAAACGTCGACCTGAATGGCGACATCACCGTCTTCTCGATCGCCTCGGACACCGGCCGCCTGTCGCTGGTCACCAACGCGCAGGTCAAGAATGCGAACGGCACTCAGCTTCCGTACTTCGAAGTCGGACCGTCGCCCATCATGATGCGGGTGTCCAGCGGCTGCCTCTACACGGTGGATCAGGGCGATCATACGGTGTTTCCGTATGCCGTCGGCTCGGCTGGTCAGTTGGCCCTTACGACGAACTCCACCATTGCGGTGTCCGGCAGCGGTTCTGCCACGCCGCAGCTTACCTCGATCAGTGCCAGTGGGCCGTACATATACCTCACTGACGCCGCAAACAACCTGATCCTTCCGTACACGTCCGGCCCCAGCTGCTCGCTGAATACCCTCACCGGCGGCTCCGTGCCAAACCTCAACCTGACCTCGAATCCGGTGTACACCTTTACCGATACGAAGGGTGCCTACCTGTACGTGCTGAACGAGACGGGAACGAACCCGAACCAGCAGAACAGCTCCATCTCTGCGTTTATCGTCGAGCCAGCGGGCGGCAAGCTCCAGCAGGTCGGCAACGGAACAGACGCTACTAACCCTTACTCCGTAGGTTCGGGGCCAGTCTGCATGGGCGAAGATCCTACCGGTCAGTACATCTACACCTCCAATAGTTCCGCTGGGACGGTCACGGGTAAGAAGATCAACGCGAATACCGGGCAACTCTCTGATCTATCGCGCGGCAGCAGCTTTCCCGCCGTTGGCAAAGCTACCTGTCTCGCCATCAGCGGCAATGTCCAGTAAGCAGTCGTAACCAGCACGATGAAGCATAGCGGCGGACAGAACGCCCGGAGTATGGAAAGCGCATGAAGTTCAGCACAAAGACGATGGGCCGCCTCGCAAAGGCCACCGCAGTTTCACTCGCCCTTGGCCTCGGTCTCACCGCTTGCAGTCGCGACTATGTCGTCGCCTACGTCTACGTCACGACCTCGAAGAGCAACCCGGGCCTGATCAACGCTTATGCGGTCGACTACCAGTCCGGTGCGCTCGTGGCACTCGCCGATTCGCCAATTCCGGCAGGTCGCAACCCGGTCGCGATCGTTCCGACGACGTCCCCCGTGTCCGGCAACCAGTTCCTCTTTGTTCTCAACCACGATGACTCTACCGTGGGTGCCTACGCCGTAGGAACGGACGGCAAGCTCTTTGCCGAGCACACGGTGAACACGACAGGCAGCTTCCCAGTAGCTGCCGCTGTCGACGCGGCGGGTAAGTTCCTCTACGTTGCATACACGTTTCAAAGCCCTTTCACGCCAGCCTCGCGTGGCCCCGGCGGTATCTCCGTATTTCCCATCTCCTTCACAGGGAGTGGCACCTCCGAGCAAATCGTCCTGGGCACTCCTTCGAACGTAAACATCGGCAACAATCCAGTCGGCATTGTCGCCAGCAAGTATGGCAGCTATGTCTACGTCGTGGATGCGGAAACCCCGGCGGGTGCGGCACCGATCGGTGAGGTGCTTGGCTTCAAAGAGGACGCAGCTAGCGGAGCGCTGACGGCATTACCCGGAACAAGCCTGCAGGGAACGGGCACACCATCGGCTACGGGGTATCACGCCGGCGTCAGCCCTTCAGCCATCGCTGAAAACCCCCTGTCGAGTTTCGTCTACGTGACCGACAAGGTTTCAAATCAGCTCTATGGATACGTGGTTCAGGCCGACGGCTCCTTGGTACCTATGGTCAATGGTCCCTTCACGACAGGGCAGTTTCCCGTCTCCCTAACCATCGATCCACGCGGAGCGTTCCTCTACGTAGCGAACTTCAACGAAAGCACCGTGGGCGCTTATGCCATCAGCACTGCCACCGGAACCCCGACGAACTCTGTAGGCGGCTCCACGGCGGTCAACACCAACCCGGTCGGGGTCGCAATCGAGCCGGCACTTGGTATCTATCTCTTCACGGCGAATCAAACCGACGGCACCGTCTCCGGTCAGCAACTTGATCCCCATAATGGCGGCTTGAAGTCAATTCAGAATACGCCGTTCCCTGCGTCAGGCTTGCCTACAGCCATCACGGCTATCGTGAACGGATCGCACTCCACCACCCTGTCGGTGACCACGCCCACAAACTAGCGACTGGGTGTGCAGCTCTACTGCGATGCGCGAACTTCGGCTCGCGCATCGTTTTGGTAACGGTCGCGATCGCGCCGCCAGAAGACTGCCCACAAGATTCCGCAGGCTGCCGTACCTCCAAGCGTATCGAGCAACACATCGGAGACCTTCCCTGTACGATTGCTGAGAAACGTCTGGTGGAACTCATCCGCCGCTGCTACGGCTGCCGTCGAAGCGATGGCCTTCAAAGTGGCTGTCCACCGCCAGCGCCAGACGTCACGGATCGCCGAGAGCAGATCGCGCCAGAGCCACGCCCGGGCGAAGGAGACGCACACACCGCCGTAGCCGCAGAAATGGGCGCTTTTACGCAGCAGGTGGTGGAGTTCTGCCCAGCCGGATTCGCTCATGCGCCCCAAGGCTCGTTCGACGAACGGCCGCAGCCATCCACTCGTGTTTTCCGACGAAAACGTCCTGGTCGATTCGATGGCGATGAGGATCATAGCGGCCACGGCCGGTCCCCAAACGTACAACCAAGAGCAAGAAAAGGAACGATCTTGCTGGTAAGAGCGAAATGGCAAAAGCACCGAGCGCATCCTCGAAGGATAAACGCTGCACCAGCCGGGTACGCAACGTAGGACATTCTGGGGCCAGGGCTTGAGGATTGCCGTTCCGTATGGCTACTGCGCCTCAAAGCTCGTGAGTCTTCTCAGCTTACGGTCGTTTTCGATCTCTAGTTGACCTATAGCCTACTGTAGACTATGTTTAAGGTTCGCGCAGTCCCGTGTCTGTACCGCTCATCCGAGCTGTTGAGGCCGGGCAGGCAGGAAATCAGTTCTTCCCCACGCGATCTGACCCGGCAAAGATGTTTTCTCTTCGCTCTCGTTAGAACTCTTAATTTCCTGCGGCTGGTTGTGTATCGAGCCACTCGCATCGTCCCTGACAGTTCCACAAGCATTCTTCCGCAGCACGCCGACGCAGGAAGACGGCAGAACGAAGGAGTTTATTAGATGTCAACCACCATTCCCAGCGGCAAAGACATCCAGCGTAAATGGTTTGTCGTAGACGCCACCGGCAAAACGCTGGGCCGTCTCGCCACCCGCGCTGCGAGTATTCTCGCCGGCAAAGACAACATACTCTACACCCCGTACATCGATATGGGCGACCACGTGATTATCGTGAACGCCGAAAAGATCGTCCTTACCGGCCTCAAGGCTGACTCGAAGCTCTATCGCCGCTACACCGGCTTTCCCGGGGGCTTACGCGAAGAGTCATTCATCAAGTTGCTCGCTCGTCGCCCGGAAGCCATCGTCGAGCAAGCCGTCAAGGGCATGCTTCCCAAAAACAAGATGGGTCGTCAGATGGCCACTAAACTGAAGGTCTACAAGGGCGCGCATCACCCGCATCTCGCTCAGCAGCCGCAGCCTCTCGACTTTCATGCGAGCAATGCACCGAAAGCAAGCACGCCGAAGGCGTAACCTCAGGTTCTAAGGAGCATCATGGCAGATCTAGTGCAATTCTACGGAACCGGCCGCCGCAAATCTTCGATCGCGCGTGTGTTTCTGCGCCCGGGCAGCGGCAACTTCACCGTCAACAAGAAGGAAGTGGATGTCTACTTCGTCACCGCACAGCAGCGCGCCGCGGCAAAGCGGTCGCTCGGCATTGCCGGAATCGAAGAAACTTTCGATGTTATCACTACCGTTAAAGGCGGCGGCGTGATGGGCCAGGCCGACGCGGTCAAGCTGGGAATCGCCCGCGCTCTGATGGAGTTCAATCCGGAATTGCGGAAGGCACTCAAATCCGAAGGCCTCGTCACCCGCGACTCGCGCGGCAAGGAGCGTAAGAAGTACGGTCAGAAGGGTGCGCGTGCGCGCTTCCAGTTCTCCAAGCGCTAGTTGAGAGGTCGGTAGTCGCCACGCCTGCAAGGCGGCAACTACCGACCTTGCCTGTTCGCACCACCCTCCGAAGAACACGCATCGAAGGCACGGAACTCAATCTCCCAACGCGTTACCGCAAGGGATCAATCCAGACCAGCCGTACACTGCTCCGGGCACCGGCGCGGTCTTTAAATAGGAGGCACGACTTTGGCTAACATCACCATGAAGGAACTGCTCGAAGCGGGCGTTCACTTCGGGCATCAGACGAAGCGCTGGAACCCCAAGATGAAGGAGTATATCTTTGGAGAGCGCAATGGCATCTACATCATCGACCTTCAGAAGACCCTCAAGATGTTTAAGGAGGCGTCGAAGTTCGTCACCGACCTGACCGCTACGGGCAAGCTCATCCTGT
The DNA here is from genome assembly GCA_965215415.1 of Acidobacteriaceae bacterium. Lineage (GTDB taxonomy): Bacteria > Acidobacteriota > Terriglobia > Terriglobales > Acidobacteriaceae > Edaphobacter. The sequence continues at coordinate 1,252,202 of CBDCDQ010000009.1, forward strand.
TCGTCGGCACCAAGCGCCAAGCGCAGGACGCCGTCGCTGAAGAAGCCACCCGCGCTGGTATGCCTTATATCAACAGCCGCTGGCTGGGTGGTCTGCTTACCAATTGGGTCACCGTGCAGAAGTCGGTCAAGCGCCTCCAGGAACTTGACGATATGTCGACCGACGGCCGCTACGAGCTGCTGACAAAGAAGGAAGTCATCAAGCTCGAGCGCGAACGCAAGCATCTTTCAACCAACCTTTCCGGCATCAAGGCGATGAAGCGGCTTCCCGATGCGATCTTCGTAGTCGATTCAAACAACGAAGCGATTGCGGTCGCCGAAGCCCGGAAGCTCGGCATCCCGGTCGTCGCCGTCGTTGACACCAATTGCGACCCGACGGTCGTCGATTACGTCATCCCCGGCAACGATGATGCGCTTCGCGCCATCCGGCTCTTTACCATGAAGATTGCCGACTCCGCCTACGAAGGGGTGCAGATGGTCTCCGAGCGCTCTTTTGCCGCCGAAGCCGTCGACATCCGGCCGATGACGATCGCGCCCGAGTACATCGGTGAAGATGGTGAAGTCGATCCCGCCCTTGCCGAGGTGCACGAGTCCGCGGGTATCGCAGAAGCCTCCGTGGAGGATGACGAGAATGTCGACCTTGAAGCGGTGTTGGGCGGTGGTATTCGCAAGGCTCCCGCTGCAGCGACCGAGCCCGAGCCAGACGCCGTGCCGGTCCACGCTGAGGCTTCCGCTTAGATAGCCGTCGTTCGCCTACAGGGTGACTCCAATCACATGGTAACCCAATCTAATCCTCCACGGCGCGGGCGATCACCCGCGCCGCAACTACGAAGGAACTGAACTATGTCTGAACTCATTAAGATCGACGCAAAACTCGTAAAAGAGCTTCGCGAAAACTCAGGCGCACCCATGGGTGACTGCCTCAAGGCTCTGCAGGAAGCGAACGGCAATATGGAAGATGCCTTTGTCGTTCTGCGCAAGCGGGGCATGGCTTCAGCCGCCAAGAAGGCTTCACGCTCTACCAATGAGGGTGCAGTCGGCACATACATCCACGCAGGCGGCAAAATTGGCGTACTTGTAGAACTGAATTGCGAGTCCGACTTTGTCGCTCGCACAGAAGACTTCCAGGAGCTGCTTCGGGACATCGCGATGCACATCGCCGCTGTGGACCCGCGCTTTGTCTCGCGTGAGGACGTGACCGAGGCCGATCTGGACCGCGAGAAGGAAGTGTACCGTGCCCAGGCTGTAGCGTCTGGCAAGCCTGCCAACATCGTTGAAAAGATGCTTGAAGGCAAGCTGGGTAAGTTCTATGAAGAGTTCTGCCTGCTCGATCAGCCGTTTATCAAGGAGCAGACGCAGACCATCGCGCAGATCATCGCCGCCAAGGTAGCCAAGCTCGGCGAAAACATCTCGGTTCGCCGATTCGCCCGCTTCAAGGTCGGAGCGCCCGACTGGACCATGGCCACCACGAAGGCTACGGCAGAGAGCGCATCCACTTAGTCGAACAATTTCGTTGCAGGAGCATCCCCGGGCGGGCAAGCTCCTGCAACGAAAGTCATTCCGGCAGGTTGTTGATTACGCTCAAGCCCACAGGCGAAGCAACCGTCGCCCGTGCCGGGTTCCAGCCGACAGGCTCTTTCGCGGGTCCGAGCACAATGGAGGCAAGCACCGGCATCACGCGGGTTGCGATGAAGGCAGCCAGGAAGATTTGCAGCATGTTGTTGAAGGCCAATGGGGCAAACTGCAAGATGCCTCCCTCTGGGGCCGCGTGAAGATAGACCATAATCACAAGAAGTGGAAATGGAGATTCGCGAGTGTCTCCACAGAGTGAGTCGACGATCCAAAACAGCATCAGGCAAAGCAGGGGAAGCAGCACCAGGACTCCAACCCACTTTGCCTGATGGTAAGCGTCCCCCGCCGGGCTAAAGGAGATACCCGTCGTGTTGTCTTCGTCATCGCCAATGATACCCAGCTCGTGCGCATAGACGTTGCCAAATCCGATACTTGGTTTGCCAGGCCAGATGAAGTGGGGAATCAGGTTCTCAAAAGAGAAGAGGGTGGGATAGATTCCGAATACGGAACCCTCCTCGGTGAGGTTGATCACGGCATCGTCGGGAGTTATCATCTGCACGCGGTCGGCCAGACCCTGAGGCTTGTTGTAGTACCCTACGAGATCTTCCCCGGCATAAAGCTCCGCCTGTTCTCGCAGATAAATCTGACGAACCAGGGGAAGGTTCATCAACAGGATGTAGTTGTTCCGGAAGTTCTCGCTAAGCGTCGCGCCCTGACCCTTGAAGTTGCGCCCGTATTGACTATACGGAACCAGGTAGTAGGCGGTGAACGAAAATACCGCAAGCAAGCCGGCGATCTGCAGGATGCTCACGCGATAGCGTTGTGCCGCTGCGGGTATCAGCCAGCAGACAAACGGCGAAAGCATCCCTTCCTTGGAGTACCCCACAACACCGCTCGCAAAGGAGAGCACAATCGCAGCCAAGGTAACCCCGTTGACACTTCTCCGTCCCTGGCTCCTACGCAGCTCGTAGGTCACCCCCAGAAAAATACTTAACGGAAGAAAGACGTTGAGCTGGTACAGCACAGAGAGCGCGCTACCCGGTGGCGCATAGGAGCCTGTGTATTGGTACACCAAGATCGCCAGACCCACCAGAAACAAACCTGTACTTCCGCGGTACATCTCCTCGAGCGAAGTAAAGCGCGGCAAGTAGCTCTTCTTCAAACGAAGCCGGCGAGCCAGGTAGGTAGCACCCAGAATGGCCGCCATCGCGGCGGTGTGGATCTCGATCGTCCGCTCGGGTTGCAACAGATTGCTTTGCGCCGGTTCGCCGACCACTACCTTGTAGATAATCCCGAAGAGGACGCCGATACACGAGTACGCGAAGATGAACCCGCCAGAGGGCCGCGTAAAGCCCCCCGCCACATTAAACGCCAGCGCCGCAATGAGGGCGAAGAGTGCGGTACAGGCGGAAAACAGCAGGGTCGTGCCCAACAGCTGTTGTAGCAGCACAAGCACCAGGCAAAAGGTGAGCACGCTCAGGATCGGAACGCGTTCTGGGAAAGGAAGTCGCACGTCGCAGCTCTCAGACTACTAGATGTTGGACGGTCCACCGCACCGCGTCGCTCTATTACGGCTCTCGCAAACGGTAAAGCCGCTGACAAGGTGCCGCATCCGTCGTCATCGCGTAGCTGACAATCCACAACTCCGCAGGCACACAAAAGCTCTTCAGCTCCTCCATGTGAGCTCGATTGTCCGGCGTAAAGGTGAGAATCTGGGGTATGTCCGGAGCTCCCCACGGCGTGGTGGGCCACACAAGATAGCGTATGCCGCGCTCATGGAGGTAGACAAAGGCTCGATGTTCCCGCATATACGGCAGGAAGGCACTGTCGGTAAGCCCGCCCATATCGCGAAGACCTCCTCCGAAGAGGTACCCCATTCGGCCGATGTCGAGTGCCGCCACCTTGCTCCCAGGCGGCAGCGTGTCCAGCAGGTACTGTCCCATCTTCGCGTGCGTTCCTTCAATCAGCGCTACCCCCGCAGCCGTCACCCGTCGCCATGCCACGATGGATGGGATACCAAGCAGAAGACAGCTCGCGACCATCAAAGCCGTCCTGACCGCAGTCGATGTGCCGAGCAGTCGGTAACCGGCCTCTACCCCAAGAAACATCAGGGGAAAGCTCAACATTAGGAACAACGGCTGGTACCGCCCTCCATGGGATCGTACTGGCAGCATCACAGCATAGACCGCAATATGTACCAGGCTCCACAGCGCCAAGAAGGCCGTTCGCTTTCGATGCTCCCGGAACAGCTTCCACATCGCGCTTAGAGCGAGGACGACCACAACGGCATCCACGGCGTAGAGCAGGTGCGTCGGCCTCACAGCCCACGGGTACAGCATTCCTTTAATCAGCGTATAGGGAAACGCAAGGTGTGCAACGCGCGGCACCTTGTCCGACCCGAAGTACAACCACTTTCGGCCCGCATACGTAGTCGGCAGCCACGCCCGCGACGTGATGCGATTGGCGACCAGACTGACCGCAACGCACACCGCAACGATACCGGCAAGCATCCCTGCATCCCGCCGTGTTCTGCCCGCCCAACGATACCCCAGCAGAGCCAGCGCCGTCAGCACCAGACCCTCCGGTCGCGTCAGCGCCAGCAAACCCAAGCACACGGCGGTCCCTATAGCGGTGCGCCGCCCCCCTTCGAGCCACAGGTAAACTCCCACCGTAGAAAGGGTGGCAAACAGCAGGTGCTCCATGCCGATCACGCTGAGCCACATAAAGTTGCCGTCGAGTGCAGGCGTCAAGGCCCAGATCCAGCAGGCCATCTTCGACAGACCGTCCCGGCGTGCCATCGCCAGCATGGCCCAGCCCATCGCCAGGAGCAGCACGATGCTCACGAGACCCGAGTACACAACAGGGCTTACTCCAGGCACCAGCTTCCAATTCGCTGCAAGCACAAAGGTCCACAACAGGCTGCTCGATCCCGACGAGCGCACGCCCGGGATGAACCCCAGCGTCCCCCCATGCGCTACGTTCCGGGCCACGACCTGATGTATCCAGGAGTCGTCCAAGGGAAAGCCGTGCACCGGATGAGGGAAACCGGTCAGCGCCGCGAAGCTCAGGAGGTAGACCGCAGCCACCGCTAGGTACTCGGTAATGGAGAGGCTCCGCATCTGTCCCGTAGCTTCTGGTGGCATCGCTTGTTCGGTCCCACACCTCTCCTGGAGTTTTCATCCTACCAGCCATGTCTGATCGTCATGCGATACTCAGACCTGATATGTACAAACGAGTCCTCCTCAAGCTTTCCGGTGAAGCGCTGGCGGCCGGCAAAGGTTTCGGTATCGATGCCATCTTTATCCATGCGGTGGCGGCTGAGATCGCCGCCGTTCACGCAGCCGGATGCGAGATCGGCATCGTCGTCGGCGGAGGCAATTTTTTCCGTGGTGTGGCCCAGCAGGCCATCGACATGGATCGCGTCGCCGCAGACCACATGGGTATGCTCTCGACCGTGATCAACGCCATCGCCTTACAGGATGCCATCGAAAAGCTCGGACTCTTCTGCCGTGTCATGTCCGCTATCGAGATGCATCAGGTCGCAGAACCGTACATCCGCCGTCGCGCGATGCGGCACCTTGAGAAACGTCGCGTCGTGATCTTCGCCGCAGGAACTGGCAACCCGTACTTCTCGACAGATACCGCTGCCAGCCTGCGGGCCATGGAGATCAAAGCCGACGTGCTCCTCAAGGCCACCTCCGTCGATGGCATCTACACCGCCGACCCTAAACTGGACCCCGCCGCCACCAAGTACGAGACGGTTACGTATGCGGAGGTCCTCCAGAAGAACCTTCGCGTTATGGACCAGACCGCCGTCTCCCTGCTCAAGGACAACAAGCTCTCCACCATCGTCTTCTCGATGAAGGTTCCAGGTAACATCGTCCGCGTCATCAACGGAGAGAAGCTCGGCTCCCTCATCACTGCCTGATTGGAGCCGTTTTTGTACACCCATTATCGTTGGGACGACATCCCTGTTGCGCCGATGAGCCCCCTCATCGATCGCCAGTACATCGCCACCCCGGCCACCATGGTCGCCCGCCTCTTCTTGAAGCAGGGAGCTCACGTCCCACTCCATAGCCATGCGAACGAGCAGATTGCCGTCGTGTTGTCTGGCGCGCTCCGCTTCCTCATCGAAGGTACGGAGACGATCGTTCGTGCCGGCGGCGTCCTCTGTATTCCTCCTGACGTGCCTCACGAGGCTCTCGCTCTCGAAGACACCCTCAACCTCGACCTGTTCAACCCTCCCCGGCAGGACTGGATCGATCAGGATCAGGCTCACCATCGCCAGGCTTGATGCAGGCAGATTCTTGTAGATCAGGCACCGTGTGGCCGCCCTCCGGTTTTCTTACCGGCTACCGGAACAACAAGGGTGCGAAGTGGATCAGGTTGTCGCGCCACACCATGGACACGTGGGCACCTCCCGTCTCGATCGCCGTGACCGGCATACCTTCCGCTGTAAGCGCCGCCTCGAGCTTCCGGTTCGCTTCAATCAAACCATCTTCCGTTCCGCACGCAATCCAGAGCAGCTTCAGATTCGCCCTCTTCGGGTCGAGTGCCGGGATCGGGCGGGGGTACTTCAGTGCATGGACAGCCGAAGAAAAGCCACCCACCCACGCAAACTTTTCTGTGTTGCTGAGCCCGATCGACAGACTCTCCAGCCCGCCCATCGACAAGCCCGCGATTGCGCGGTCTTTCCGGTCGGCCGACACGCGGTATTGCTCCTCCACGCGCGGCAGGATTTCGGTCAACAGTGCCTGCTGAAACAACTGCGTATTGCTCTCGATCCGCCCGGCCTGCTGCCAGACGCCCCAGCCTTCCATAAACGCCATGTCGCCGTAGCCAAGCGGCATCACGACGATCATCGGCTTCATCTTACCCGCAGCCAGCAGATTGTCGAGGATCACGTTTGCCTGGAGCGTTTGGGTCCACGTCGCCTCGGTGTTCGACCAGCCATGCAGCAGATACAAAACCGGGTACGTCTTCTTCGAGCGCGCGTCGTACCCCGGCGGCGTGTAGACCATGTACGTCTCCTGGTCTGCCCGTAGCCCGCGGATTACCTTTGTCGTGTACGCATGCGTGTGCAGTTCTCCGTGTGATACCGGTTGCACGTCCCACATCTGCGGCGTGTCACCAGGAACCTCGACCATCGCTCCATTGAAGAAGATGTTGGGAGTCACATTCAGATTGCGCGGATCGAATTGCGGGTCGCCATCCACATCAAAGCGGTACGAGTAGATCTGTGGCGACAGCGGCTGGGTCGTGAAACTCCAGACGCCATCGGCTCCGGCTACCAGGGCCGGAGGTTTGGCAAACCCATCCATCTGCAACACCACGCTCGTTGCCCCGTGCGCCCGATACCGGAAGGTGATGCTCCGATCCGCATTGACGTGGTGCGATTCGATCGGCGGAGGAGGCGGTTGCGGCTTGGGCGCGGCGTCCTGCGCCCAGGCTAGAGACGACACCAGAACAGTCGCGGTGAAGAGGTACTTGCAGCTCATGGAGGAAGTGTAGCGGATGTCCGTGACTGCTGACTCGCGCCGGTCGCGCGCGGCCACAGCACGCTCCATACCAGCTGGATCGCCCACAGCGAGGCCACGGCGATCGCGAACATGGCCCACCGGTAATCCCCCGTCCACGTTTTGCTCAGTCCCAGCCTGTAGGGGCCGAGAAAGCCACCGCCGACCCCCAGCATTGTAATCAGGGCCAGCCCACCCGCGGCCGCTTCGCCGCTCATCAGGCTCCCGGCCAGCGCCCACAGCGGGCCCTGCATCCCGTAAAACCCTGCAACGATGAGCCCCAGAGATGCCAGCAGCCACCCCGGACTGCGCTCCAGCCCCACACCCGCGCAGCCGATCGCCATCACCGTCGTACAGAGCGCAATCCATGCTCCTCCGCGTCCGGTTCTATCCGTAAGCCAACCGATGCTTAGCATTGCCGCCGCGCCCAGTACCCCCAGCGCTGCTACCACCCAACCGATCTCGGAGACTGTCAGCCGGGTGGCCTGTCGCAGCATCAGCGGAGCCGTAAACGAGTACGCATATAACACCGTCAGCGTTACCCACTCAAACAAGCCCAGCCGCCACACGCGACGGTCCTGCAGCACCACCGCGAGCCCATGCCCTGCGCCAGCGGCTCCTTGGCTCTCGCCGGAGATAGAAGATGGCTCTCCACGTTCTGAACGCAGCCGCCCCACAATCCATTGCCGTTCCTGGTCCGTCAGCCACGTCGTGTCTTCTGGACCCTCCGGCAGCACACACAACAGCAGCACTCCCAGCAGCACCGCGGGTGCTCCCTCCACTAGAAACAGCCACTGCCAGCCCGCCAGCCCCAGTGTGCCTCGCAGACTCAGCAGCCATCCCGCAAGCGAGCCCACCACAGTTCCGCTCAGTGGCAGAGCCACGTAAAAGCTGCTCACTGTCCGTGCCCTGGCTGCACGTGAGAACCACAGCGTCAGGTAATACATCACGCCAGGGAAGAACCCAGCCTCAGCCATGCCCAGTAAAAAGCGCGCTCCGTAAAAGCTGAGCGGCGTGCGCACAAACACCATCAGGATAGCCACCATCCCCCAGGTCATCATGATCCGTGACAGCCACTTGCGCGCTCCAAACCGCAGCAGCATCAGATTGGATGGGATCTCACACGCCGCATAGCTCAGGAAGAAGATGCCGGCACCAAAGCCGTACTCAGCCGCCGAAAAGTGGAGGTCGCGGTTCATCTCCAGCGAGGCGAAGCTCACATTGACGCGTCGATATACGCCACGCCGTAGCACACGGCAAGCAATGGGATCGGAACACTGTCAGGCCAAGCTACGGCAGGAAATACAAAGACAAGAACAACTTGGAATCCAGTACTGGCCCATGTTCGACCGAAGCAGCAGCGCGTTTGTTGGCGCGGCAGGGCTCCGGCCTCACGGGACGGACAAGGACGTACGAGAGCTCGGAGTGCACATTGGACGGCCATTCTGGGGCGACGCATGGGGCGAGGAAGCCGCTCGCGCAGTGATCGGCTTTGCCTTTCAGACCTTAGAGCTTGGTGCTCTTGTGGCTGGCCATCATCCAGACAACGTCCATTCCAAGGCACTGATCCGACGGCTCGGTTTCGTCTATATGTGTGAGGAGCCCTGGGGGCCGCTCGACCTGATGCATCCGTTCTACAGGCTGGAGCCGTAAACGCGTTACAGGGTGCTCATCGCTCAGGACCACTGCCAGGACGTGCTCACGGATTGGTAGACTGTACGCTTAGAAGCGATGTGATGGCACCTTCTCGCGGTCAGCAGCGGAAACGATGTCCGAACCACCCTGCGCATCGATCACTCCGCTTCCGTTCCGGTCGTCTACCTACTCTGTTAGAGAGAATCAGGTGCCCCACGCTACTGCCTGGCAGTGATGCTGGCTGTCTTGATGTTCGACTTGGCATGATCTTCGAGCGCCTGAGCTTCAGGAATGAAGGTGATGGCCTTGGCGACCTGCGGGTCGTTGTCGATCAGGGTGCGGAGTCCTTCAGTCTCGTTGAAGGCGGAACGGAAGAGTTCGCGCTTGATCTGAGTCTTGAGCCAGTCGGCATTGGTGGCGATGTCTCCCTCAGTGAATTCGACCTCCTTGTCCTTGAGGAAGGCCTTGAACTGGGTCATCACAGCGTCGTCCACCTGGAAGTCTTTGCTAACGGTATGGGTGGCGAGATAGTGCTTCGAAAAGTTGAAGAAGGCGTATTTAGGAAAGAGTGAATCCTGAAAGTGATTGGACTTGATTGGCTCGATCTTCTCGTCCGGCGTGATGCCGCCGCCGCCGTAGACGGTGCGACCAGCGTCAGTCAGCTTGACCTCACGGTCGGCCCCGGCAGCGGCTCCATCGCGAACGTAGTAGTAGTCGTAAAGGGAGATGTTGCTGTAGTTACGCTGGATCAGGCGACCGGAGGGCGTGTAGTAGTGATAAGTCGTCAGGGCGAGGCCGGTGTTCTCGGAGACCTGGAAGACCGTCTGTACGAGGCCTTTGCCGAAGGTGGTCTCACCGACGATCAGGGCGCGGTCGTGGTCCTGGAGCGCGCCGGAGACGATCTCAGCTGCTGAAGCGGTGCCACGATTGACCAGCACGACGATGGGGTACTTGGCGTCGGAGCCGTGGGAGGCGCGGTAGACCTGATCGGGGAAGGCGCGGCCCTTCTGCGAGACGACTATCTGGCCTTTCTGGAGGAACTTGTCCGACATATTGACGGCTTCGTTCAAAAGGCCGCCGGGGTTGTTGCGCAGGTCGATGACAAGGCCCTTCATACTCGACTCGCCGAAGCTATCGACAGCGTCGCCGACCTCGCGGGAGGTGGTCTCCATAAACTGCTTGACATGGATGTAGCCGACGCCGGGCTTGATCTGGTAGGCGAGATCGACGGAGAACTGAGCAATTTCGCCGCGAACAAGATCAAAGGTGAGCGGCTTGGCGGTACCCTCACGCTGCATGACGACGGCGACATGGGTGCCTTTAGGACCCTTGAGCATGGAGGCAACCGCAGCTGAGTCGAGCCCTTCCGTAGGCTTGCCGTCGACGGTGACGATCATGTCGCCAGGCTTGATACCCGCTTTGAAGGCGGGCATACCTTCAGCCGGGAAGAGGACGAAGACGTGCGGGACGCCAGCGACGAGCTGCGGCTGGATTGTCATGCCGACGCCGTAGTAGCGTCCATGCTGGTCCTCCCGCATCTGAGCAAAAGCTTTCGGATCGTAGAAGTTGGAGTGCGGGTCCAGAACGTGGAGCATACCGGGAATCGCACCATCGTAAATGGCCTTGTCGGCCTTGTCGCCGCTCAGTTTGTCAGCATAGTTGCCTTCGACGATCGAGTAGACGTTTGTGAAGGATCGTAGAGAGTCGCGGAGGGCGGACTCGTCCGAAGCCGACTGTGCAGCGACCTTTTGGCTGATGACGGAGCCGGCGAGGGCGCAGGTAACAAGGAAGATTGCGGCAGAAAAGAAGGCGCGGCGGGTACGTGGAGCCATCGGGCGAAGACCTCAGAAGGAGCCTGTGCGGACAGAAAGGCGTAGCGAGCCACGCTTCACATTGGACGAAGTATATACCCGGACGCGAGCGCGCAGATGGCTATGGATGCTTGAGCAGGCGGGTCAGTTTGCCAGAATTGGCCTCTACGGGACGAGCCAAGTAGTATAAGCAGGGACACACATGGGGCGACGCAGTCCGCCGTGGGTGCGATACGTTGCATGCGCCAAGGCTCAGTGCAGCGCAGGATACGAGTGACGATGCCTTTTCTTTTAGTTCGCTGTGCGCGGTATGTAGCTGTATGCGGGCTAAGCCTGCTTCCGTTTTCGACCCTTGCTCAGATAGCGCAGACACCGCGCTACCAGAGCCCCATTAACGCACCCATACCTCAGACAAAGCTCCCGGTCCCCGCCGCGATCACGCCGAACGGCGAGGTGGTGGAGGATGTGGTCGTGCGGGTGAACGACCAAATCATCAACCGGTCGGACGTGGAGCGGAGTCAGGGGCAACTTACACAGGAGTTGCAGCAGACCAACGCCAGCCCGTCCGAAGCCGAGGACCGGCAAAAGAACATGTTGCGCGACATGATCGACCAGCAGCTGCTGCTATCGCGGGCGAAGGAGCTGGGGCTGAACGCGGACGCCGAGGTGATCCGGCGGCTGGACGAGATCCGCAAGCAGAACAAGCTGGAGACGATGGAGGACCTCGAAAAGGCGGCGCGGCAGCAGGGCGTGTCGTTTGAGGATTTCAAGGCGAACATCCGCAACGGCATTCTGACGCAGCAGGTGGTGCGAGATGAAGTGGGCCGCCGCTTGCAGATGACGCAGGCACAGGAGCAGGCGTTCTACGACGCACACCCGCAGCAGTTTGAGCAACCAGAGCAGGTGCGGCTCAGCGAAATCCTTATCCCTACGCCGTCGGACGCAAGCGATGCGGCAGTCGCCCAGGCGCAGGCGAAAGCGGACGAGGTCGCGGGCAAAGTGAAGGGTGGCACGAAGTTCGAAGACGCGGCAAAGACCTACTCCGGTGGTCCAACAGCGGCCCAGGGTGGGGACCTCGGTGAGTTTAAGCGGGGCGCACTGGCCAAGGTGCTGGAAGACCAGACGTTCGGGCTGCAGGCGGGTCAGGCGACCGCTCCCATACGCACGCGGCAGGGCTTTGTCATCCTGAAGGTGACTGCGCATACTCCCGCGGGCACACCGCCGCTCAAGGAAGTCGAACCGCAGGTTCAGGAAGCCATGTATGTCGAGCAGATGCAGCCGGCGCTAAGGGCATACCTGACGAAGCTGCGTGAGGATGCGTATATCGATATCAAACCGGGGTATGTGGATGCGGGCTCGAGTACGCGGCAGACCAAGCCGGTCTTCACTGCCTATGCGCCGCCCGTAGCGAAGAAGAAGAAAATAACGCAGAAGCAGCGCTTTGATCGAGGAGGGCGGTTTTCGACTGTAGAAAAGACGGTGAAGACATCTCCTGCCCCCGCGCCAGCTGCCGGAGCCACGGCGTCAGCAGCTGCAGTGCCGGTTCCAGTGGCGGAGGCCCCGAACCCCGCGGTGGCGAGCGCAACGGCTACCGTGCCTTCATCGAGGATTACGCCCATTGTGCAGGAAGGCGGCCCGATGGCGAAGATCACTAAAGGCAAGAAGGTGAAGCGCGAGAAGATCCGCTTTGGACAAGCTCCGCGAAACTCGCTTGGAGCAGGACCCGAAACGGCCGGTCTCGCCCAGGATGATGGGTTAGGCGCGAACCACGAGCGGCATGCAGGAACGGCTGAGGCGGCTCCAGGCACGGCCATCGCTCCCATTAGCTCCAGCGGAACTGCTCCTGCAGAGGCTTCGACTGCAAACAGCGGCGACGTCAACCCGCTCACCCCTACCGCTGCTGCAACCGGCAAGACGCGTTACAGTGCGCGCGCAAAAGAGATCAGCGCGGAGAAAGCAGCCAAGAAAACGGCCAAGGTAAAGGAGAAGACAGCTTCAGCGGCAGCTCCGCTAACAGCGGAAGAGAAAGCTGCCGCGGCGACCCAGGCAGCTCCCCTCGGTCTGAGTGGCGACACGGGAACCAAGCCAAAGAAGATACGAGTCAAGGGCGCGCCTAAAGAAAGGCTGGCACAACAACCTGTTGTCCCGAAGGCTCCGGCTCCTGAGGAGACCCCGGCCAAGGCGGCGGATCGCGCGACGCCATTTGAGGGTACCGCCGGCGCTCCAAAGACTGCCTCCCCGTCGGACACAACAACGCTGCCCCCCGCCACCACCCCTGCTTCGTCTACCCCCACCTCCAACACGACGCCTGCAACCCCGGGAGCTCCGACGCCAATCCCGCCCCCGCAGTAGCGGCAGGCTGAGGCAATGAAAGATTTCTTTGTAGCGGACGCGATCCGGCATGAGAACGAAACCGTAACCGGGTATTTTGTGATCGCAGCGCTGTCGGTTCGGGATCGCAAGCCGAGCGGACAGTATCTCGCGCTCACCCTGGCGGATAAGACCGGCGCGTTTGAGGCGCGCATGTGGGAGGAGTTCGCCGAGGTAGTGGCGACCTGTTCACAGGGCTGCTACGTCAAGGCGCAGGGGCAGATCTCGAAGTATCAGGGCAAGTTCCAGATCACGCTGAGCAAGCTGCGGAGCGCGGCCCCGACCGAGGTGGACCCGACGGACTTTCTCCTCGCAACCCAGTTGGACGTGGAAGCGATGTGGGGGGAGCTGCGGGGGTATGTTGCGGCGTTTGCCAATGAGGAGCTGAAGCGGCTGGTGTTCGCGTTTCTGGATGATGAGGAGATCGGGGCGGCGTTCAAGGCGGCTCCGGCGGCCAAGGTGCTGCACCATGCGTGGCTGGGTGGCTTGCTGGAGCATGTGGTGACGCTGGTGCGGGTCTGCCGGGCCACTGCCCCATTCTACCCGGAGGTCAATCCCGACCTGCTCGTGACGGGCGCAATTCTCCACGACATTGGCAAGGTGCGTGAGCTGCACTGGGGCACGAGCTTCGGGTACACGCTCGAAGGGCAGATGATCGGGCACATCTCGATCGCGCAGGGGATGCTGCGGGAGAAGGTGGGGATGCTGGCGCCGTTCCCGGATAAGCTGCGGGTGCTGATCGAGCACATGATCCTGAGCCACCACGGGAAGTACGAGTTCGGCTCGCCCAAACTGCCGATGACGCCGGAGGCGCTGCTGCTGCACGTGCTGGACGATCTTGAAGCGAAGATGCAGATCATGCGGAACGAGTTCGGCAAGGCGGCGGCGAATGGCAAGGGTGCGGGGGAGATGACGGAGTGGGTCAGGAGCATGGAGCGGAGCTTGTTTGATTCGCGAGGCTGGTTGGAGCATTGAGACCTACAGGAAAGCTCTGGCGCACGATCTGCGACTAAGATGAGCTAAGATGCACACTTTTTACGAATTTTTCGCGGGCGGAGGCATGGCGCGGATCGGTTTGGGCGATGGCTGGGAGTGCCTGTTTGCGAATGATGTGTCACCGAAGAAGGCAGCTGTCTATAAAAGCAATTTCGGAGACGCGGCAAACGTGCTGCGTGTCGTGGATGTGGCGAAGCTCCAGTCGAGCGATCTGCCGGGAAAGGCCGATCTCGTGTGGGGATCGTTTCCATGTCAAGATTTGTCTCTCGCGGGCAATGGAGCCGGTTTGCAGGGCGACCGAAGCGGAGTCTTCTGGCCTTTCTGGAAGCTGATTCGCGAGTTGCAGGAAGACGGGCGCGGTCCCGACGTAGTGGTTCTGGAGAACGTGCAAGGGGCTTTAACTTCCCACAAAGGAGCGGACTTCAACGCGATTGTGGAGGCGGTTGTCAACGCAGATTACCGCGTCGGCGCGCTGACTGTGGATGCGGCCTACTTTATCCCTCAATCACGCCCGCGACTATTCTTTGTGGCCATCAAGAACGGCGTTGCTATTGCGCCCGCGTTGCTTTATGGCCCCGACAGGCCACGGACACCGGCGGAGCGCATTTGGCATTCCGACAGACTTATATCCGCGCATCAGTTACTGCCGGAGCGATTGAAAAAGGCGTGGCTATGGTGGCGGATGAAGGCTCCCGACAGATTAGAGGCTACTCTCGACGATCTCCTCGAGCCGGACGATGCGATCCCGTGGCACGCAGAAAAGACGACAGGGCAGTTGCTCGCGATGATGTCGGAGATACATCTGCAGAAGGTGGAGAGGGCACGGCATTTGGGCAGACGATTGACCGGGACGATCTACAAGCGCACAAGACTTGGCAAACAGCGAGCAGAGGTGCGTTTCGATGGCATTAGTGGCTGTCTGCGTACCCCGGAGGGTGGATCGAGCCGGCAGACTGTGTTGCAGGTGTCAGGTTCTCAAGTTAGATCGAGGCTGCTGACCACGCGGGAGGCGGCAAGATTGATGGGGCTGCCTGATAGCTATATTCTTCCGGCCAACTATAACGATGCGTACCATATTTCTGGCGATGGTCTGGTGGTGCCAGTGGTGGCATGGATGGAGCGGCAATTGCTACGGCCCTTGTTAGAAGGAGACGAGTTGTGCAGACCGCTACAGCACGTGCCGCAGATCGATAGCGGGTTGTTCACCCATGTCTAGGCTTGGTGTACCCGCCGATGTGGAGGCGATTCGTGCCGCTATCGCTCAGGCGCTCGACCAACGTGATGAGCAAGGACGAAAGATCGGCGACTCCCGTTTTGGCGTGTACGCGTTTTTCGACTACGATGGCGAGCCGATCTATGTTGGGCAGACAAAGGAGAAGCTGCGCGTCAGGATTCGCAGACATCTCACAAACCACCGCACGGATGCGGTTGCCATGAACGTGCTCGACCCGTTCGAAGTGGCCGACATCGAAATGTGGCCTCTATGGGAGCTACAAGGCCAGATAGCGGAAATCGCGGCCCATAAGCTAAACGCGGCGGAGTACACCGTATTTCAGCGGGTACTTGCAACCTCGTCTTTCAATGCAGTGCTCAATGAGAAGGATATAGCCGTGGAAGAGACCGTTGAACTTCCACCTTCTGCAAGGGTGAGGATTATTCCGCCGGAGCTATTCGAGGCGCGAAAGCATCCGGATGTAAGGATTGCGAGGCGGGCGAGCACCATTGCAAGTCTGGCGAAGGTCATCAGCGAACGCGATGTATCGCCCGGCTTGCGCCGGACGTTGGTCACACAGGCGCGGCGGTTGGAGCACCTCGCGGCGCAACGGTTTGGTGAGTTTGCGGACGATCCAATCGAGCTAGATAAGAGCTTATGCTGGGCCTTGCTTGTTACAATCCAGTTCTGGCCTGAGAGGGACAATGATCCGGTTTTCGACAGCGGGGGAGAGCCACGGCGAGGCGCTGGTGGCGTTGGTGAGCGGGATGCCGGCGGGGGTGCCGGTGGATGGGGCGTTCATCGACCGCGAGCTGTGGCGGCGGCAGCAGGGGTATGGGCGCGGCGGGCGGATGCGGATCGAGCGGGACGCGGCGCATATCTTGAGTGGTGTGCGGCACGGTAAGACGATCGGGTCGCCTGTCGCCATGACGCTGGCGAACAACGACTGGAAGAATTGGGAAGAGATTCTGCCAGTGGCGGCAGGCGATCCTGGGCTGCACAAGGCGGTGGCCTCGCCGCGGCCGGGTCATGCGGATCTGGCGGGGAGTCTGAAGTACGACTTTCCCGACGCGCGGTATGTGCTCGAACGGGCGAGCGCGCGGGAGAGCGCAGCAAGGGTGGCCTGCGGGGCGTTGGCGAAATTGCTGCTGCGGGAGCTGGGCGTCGCGGTGGTGAGCCATGTGGTGCGCGTTGGCCGCGAGGAGCTGGGGCGCGACGCCGTGTGGGAGGAGATCGCGGCGTCGAATGCGCGGGAGACGGTGCTGCTGAACTGTGTCGACGAGGCGGCGGAGACCCGGATGAAAACCGAGGTCGATAACGCGCTCAAAACGGGGGACACCGTCGGCGGTGTATTCGAGGTGGTGGTGCATGGGCTGCCGCCGGGTGTGGGGACGCACGTGAACTGGGACGAGCGGCTTGATGGACTACTGGCGCAGGCGGTGATGAGCTTGCAGGCAGTTAAGGCGGTGGAGCTGGGACGCGGCGTGACGGCGGCGGAGTCGATGGGATCGGCCGTGCATGACGCGATTGCATACGAGGGCGCGAACGGCCATACGAAGTTCTCGCGCGAGCGGAACAATGCCGGCGGGATCGAAGGCGGGATTTCGAATGGCGAGGACCTGGTAGTGCGCGGGTACTTGAAGCCGATCTCGACCTTGCGGCGACCTTTGGCTTCGGTCAGCTTTGAAGGCCGCGAGCCGATGAAGGCGGCCTATGAGCGGAGCGACGTGTGCGTTGTCCCTGCCGCGGGTGTGGCGGCCGAGGCGATGGTCGCGCTGACAGTAGCGAAGCTGGTGGTGGAGAAGTTCGGCGGCGACTCCCTCGGGGAGATGCGGCGCAATTATAACGGATATCTTCAACAGATTCGGGCGTATTGATGGCAAAGGCTGCTGGCAAGATACACGAGGTGGTGAAGTACCCCGCGGCGGTGCTCGCGCAGCGTGGCGAAGCCGTGACCGTCTTCGACGCGAAGCTCAAGAAGCTGGTCGACGAGATGTTCGAGAGCATGTACGCCGCCCAGGGCATCGGTCTGGCAGCCCCGCAGATCGCCATCTCGCAGCGAATCGCCATCGTCGATGTCAGCTTCCAGAAGAACCCCGAAGATAAAATTGTACTGATCAATCCCGAGGTGATCGACCGGCGCGGCAAGCAGGTGGAGGAGGAGGGATGCCTCAGCCTGCCGGACATCCGCGAGAAGGTGACGCGCGCGGAGTGGGTGAAAGTGCGGGCGCAGGACGCTGCGGGCAAGTGGTTTGAAATCGAAGGGACAGAGCTGACGGCGCGGGCGCTGCTGCATGAGATCGACCATCTCGACGGCATCCTGTTCATCGACCACCTCAGCCGGCTAAAGCGGGAACTGGTGCTTCGCAAGATCAAGAAGTTACAGAAAGATGGGAAGTGGTGAGGCTGGTCTTCTGCGGGACGCCGGCGTTTGCCGTACCCACGCTGCGGGCAGTGGTGGAGGCGGGGCACGAGGTGGCGCTGGTGGTGACGCAGCCGGACCGGGCGGCGGGACGCGGCATGGGGCTGGTGGCTCCGGCGGTGAAAACGGCGGCGCGGGGGATGGGTTTGGAGGTTGTACAGCCGGAGAAGATCAAGGCGAACGAGGAGTTCCGGGCAAGGCTGGAGGCGATCCGGCCTGACGCGATCCTGATCGTGGCCTACGGGCGCATTATTCCGCAATGGATGCTCGATCTGCCGCCGCTTGGAAATATCAACCTCCATGGGTCGTTGCTGCCGAAGTATCGGGGTGCCGCGCCCATCCAGTGGGCCATCGCCGAAGGGGAGCGGGTTACGGGCGTGACGACCATGAGGATTGACGCCGGGCTCGACACTGGTGATCTGCTCCAGGCCCTTGCGGTCCCGATTGCGCCGGAAGAGACGGCGGTCGAACTGTTCGAGAGCCTGGCTGCCAAGGGAGCAGGGTTGATGGTGGACACGCTGGCCGGCCTGGCGGAAGGGAGGATCGAGCCGCGCCCGCAGAACCACGCGCTGGCCACGCTGGCCCCGATCCTGGAGCGCGAGGACGGGTTGATTGATCCCAACTACCCGGCAAAGCGTATCTACGATCGTTGGCGTGGATTCCAGCCATGGCCGGGAGCCTGGACCACCCTGCGGGGCAGGAAGTTCGTGGTCGGTACGATGCGGATCGTAGAGGAAAGCGCCGAGCAGATCCCCGGCACGCTCGTGGTGGAGGGTGAGGAGTTGCGCCTGGTCTGCGGCCAGGGAACCATGCTGGTCCTCCCCGAGGTACAACTCGAAGGCAAGAAGAGGATGGTGGCGGCTGAGTTCCTGCGCGGCTTCCAGGTAAAACCCGGCGAGCGCATCGGTCTTTGAAGAGTCCCGACATCGCGAAAGGCTCGGGCACGCCTAAAGTCACGGCGGCGCGCCGGGTAGCGTTCGAAATCCTGACGCTGGTCGGCGAGCGGCAAGGCCACAGCGACGAGCTGCTGCACTCCGCGCGGACGGAGGCGCTATCGCCCGATGACCGTAACCTCGCCACGGCCCTGGTCATGGGCGTCCTGCGCTGGCAGATTGCGCTCGACGCGCGTGTACGGATGCTGCTGCAAAGACCGGATCAGCGGCTCGCGGAACCTGTTGCGCTGGCGTTACGCATGGGCGCTTTCCAGCTGCTGCACATGGACCGCATCCCGGCCCATGCGGCGCTCAGCGAGAGTGTAGAGCTGTGCAAGCTCGCGAACCAGCCTCATGCGGCCGGCATGGTGAACGCGATCCTGCGCAAGGTCGCCGCCGCGCAGAAACCGGGCAAGCGTCTGTACGAGTCCGTTCCGGCGTTCGCGGAGCGGCTGGGTCATCCGCTTTGGCTTGTCGAGCGCTGGGCGGCGGCATATGGTCGCGAGGCGGCGCTCGCGATCTGTGAAGCGGGGCAGCGGGAACCTGTAAGTGGTGAGCTCTTCGCCGAAGGCAACGGTCTGCCTTCCACGCTTCACATGGACGACGGGTCGCGGCTGGTGGCTGAGCTGACCGCAGCGGCTATGCCAGAAGGCGGCACACGAGTCTGGGATTGCTGCGCCGCTCCCGGTGGCAAGACGATGGTGCTCGCCGCACGGCTGCCGCAAGCGAAGATTCTAGCGACCGACGTCAGTGGGCGGCGGCTGCGCACCATGGAGGAGAGGCTGCATCGCTTCGACTCTGGCGACCGTATCGAGTGCCGTGTCGCCGATGCGCTCGCAATGCCCGCAGAGGAGCGTTTCGACCTGATCCTCTGCGACGTGCCGTGCAGCGGGACGGGAACGCTGGGCCGCAACCCGGAGATACGGCATCAGCTTAGGCTTGAGGACCTGACCCGGCAGGCAAACCGGCAGCGCGCTTTGCTTCAGGCGGCGGCCGCGCGGTTGGCTCCGGGTGGCCGGCTGGTTTACTCCACCTGCTCGCTGGAGCAGGAAGAAAACCAGGACGTCGTTCAGGAGCTTGTCAGATGTGCGCCCGTACCCCTCGATCTAGCCCTGAGCAAGCTGTCCGCTTCAGGATTGCTTCACGCCGGAACGGTTGATACTTCAGCGAAGACCTGGGTCCGGGCTGGTGCGCTGCGGACGTTGCCAGGCGTCCATCCGGGCGACGGTTTTTTTGCCGCAATCTTCGAGCGATAAGCAGGATGCGCCAGAACGCCTGACCGGAACTGCTCGATACGCAGAAGCTTGTCCTGTGATGGCTCGCGAATGTTGGATGGCTGTAGCAATCAAGCAGCTGCCCTTCGCCTTATGTTTGCCCCCTTTCGCGATCTGGTGCTAGAATCCGGTGACGAGTGTTGAGAGGGAGATCAGCGTGGCGGATGAGCGGGGCAAGGCGATCGAAGCGGCAATGGCGCAGCTGGAGAAGCAGTTCGGCAAGGGCTCCATTATGCGGCTGGGCTCGAAAGAGGCCATCGTACCGATCTCGGTGATCTCGACCGGATCGATCTCGTTCGACGCCGCGCTGGGGGTAGGCGGTGTTCCGCGCGGGCGGGTGATCGAGATCTTCGGGCCAGAATCTTCGGGCAAAACGACCATTACGCTCCAGATCATCGCCGAGGCGCAGAAGGCTGGCGGCTTGGCGGCGTTTGTCGATGCCGAGCACGCGCTCGATCCGCAGTATGCGAAGAAACTGGGCGTGGATGTCGATAACCTGCTCGTCTCGCAGCCGGACTACGGCGAGCAAGCGCTTGAGATCGTCGAGGCGCTGGTGCGCTCGGGCGCGATTGACGTGCTGGTGGTCGACTCCGTGGCCGCGCTGGTGCCCAAGGCCGAACTCGACGGCGAAATGGGCGACTCGCACATGGGCTTGCAGGCCCGCCTGATGTCGCAGGCACTGCGAAAGCTGACTGGAACTGTCTCGAAATCCAGAACCTGCCTCATCTTCATCAACCAGATTCGCGACAAGATAGGCGTTATGTTTGGTAATCCGGAGACGACCACCGGCGGCAAGGCCTTGAAGTTCTACTCCTCCATGCGGATCGACATACGCCGTATCGGGGCGGTCAAGGAGGGCGATGTTGTCGTTGGTTCGCGCACCAAGGTCAAGATCGTAAAGAACAAAGTGGCCGCACCCTTTCGCGACGCGGAGTTCGACATCCTTTACGGTGAAGGCATCTCGCGCGAAGGCGATGTGCTCGACCTGGCGGTGCTGCACAACATTGTGGATAAGAGCGGCGCGTGGTACTCCTACCAGGGTGAGCGGATCGGCCAGGGGCGGGAGAACGTCAGGAACTTCCTCAAAGACAATCGTGAGGTGTTCGGACGAGTCGATACGGAGCTTCGCAAGAAGTTGGGTATCGCGGGCGTCGTGGCCGCAGAGGTTCCGCCGGTCCCGATGAATGGAACAGCGGTGGCGCAGGAAGCGGTCAAGGTCGGCGGACGCAAGTAGCTTGCGCGGAGTGCTTCTCGACCCATGCACATCAAGGCGATCTATCCCGGCACATTCGATCCCCTGACCAACGGTCATCTTGACCTGATTGCACGCGGAGCCAAGGTCGTCGATCAGCTGCTGGTGGCCATTTCGCGCAACGGCGAAAAGGGCGAGCCGCTGTTTACGGTCGCCGAACGGCGAGAGATGATCGCCGAGGCCACAGCACACTTCGACAATGTGTCTGTCCTGACATTTGACGGTCTGCTGGTCGACTTTGCCCGCGAACAGGGTGCAGCCGCGGTGCTGCGTGGCATACGGGCCATCTCCGACTATGAATACGAGTTCCAAATGGCCATGATGAACCGCAAGTTGAACCCCGATGTCGAAACACTGTTCATGATGCCGGCCGAGAAGTACACCTATGTCAGCTCGCGGCTGATCAAGGGCGTTTTCCGGCTGGGCGGCGATGTCACAGCCTTGGTCCCGCCGCTCGTCATGGAGCGACTTAAACGGAAATCGACCGGAACCGCGCAATTTTAGCAGGCAGGAGGGTTCATGGCAGTGTCGGAAGGATGGCAATGAAACGATCGCTTTGCTTGATTCTCTTGGTGGTGAAGACAGCTGCCCTCGGGCAGACGGACGCTCAAACCCCCGCCGGAACGCAGCCGGCAGCGTCGCCAGCGCAGATGGTTCCGGCACCACCACCTTCTGTCGTCCACACGACCCAAAGCAATGGCCAACCTGTAAAGGACGCGAACGGGGTGTACACCATCCGCCGCTCGTCGCGAATTGTAGTGCTGGACGTTGTTGTGACCGATGCAAAAGGCAATATCGTGACCGACCTGAAGAAAGAAGACTTCAGCGTGACGGAAGCCAAGGAGCCACAGACGATTCTCAGCTTCGAGGAGGCAGGCTCGCATACGCTGAACTCGGCACTCACGATCAACTCGACTGCCGAGCTTGACCAGCAGGCGCCGCGCGCGCCGGTCAACATCATTCTGCTCGACGAGTTCAATACGCGCTTTGAAGACATGGCGTTCGCCCGCTACTCGCTGAAGAAGTTTCTGGAGAAGCAGCCCGACAAACTGGACACCCCAACAATGCTGGTGGCGGTCAATCTCCAGCACTTCAGTGTCTTGCGTGACTACACGCAGGACAAGCAGGGCTTGATTGAAGCGCTCGATCATCACTTCGCGTCGTATCCCTGGCAGGCGCACCAGGGTGGATGGGTGGCGGAGCGGTTTGGTACCGCATTCAACGCGCTGATGCAGGTAGCGCAGGCGACGGTGGGCCACCAGGGCCATAAAAACATGATCTGGATCGGACGCGGCTTCCCGGCGATCAACTTTCTCAACGCAGCGGTCGACGCGGAGTCGCGCGTCAACAACGCTGTGCAGGAGTGTGTGAACATGCTGCGCGATGCCCGGGTGACGCTCTACTCGGTCGACCCGGCAGGCCTGATGGTCAACCCGAACACCTATGGCGAAGCGGCGGCTTTCGATGATCCGTTTGGGGGTAACTACACGTTTAGCAAGCTGGCACGGGCGACCGGTGGCAAGGCACTGTACGGACGCAACGATGTGGATGCGGAGATTGCGACGGGCATTCGCGACGGCAGGAGCTTCTACACGCTGACGTACCGTCCGGCGAACACCTCGACTGATCCGCGCAGGTTCCGTCGCATTGCAGTCACAGTCGGCAGGCCAGGGCTGACGGCGACGACGCGGGAGGGCTACTACCTCGCCTATGGGCAACAGCGGGTCGATCCGGACAAGCCGTCCCGGCGACTGGCCTTCGATCTGGTGACTGCGGAGAACAGCTCTATGGTGTACGACGGGGTGCCGTTCTCGCTTGTGCCGGTTGCGGGCGACCCCTACAGCTACACTGCGAAGGTGGCAGCGCGCGGCTTGAACTGGACTTATGCTACCGATACGGAGCCGCGGCATGCCGAGCTGATCCTGATGGTCACCACGTTCGACAAGAAAGGAAAGGAGCTGAAGCGATCTGCGCAGAGCATCAAGATTTCGGCTCCGAAGACGGTCGCCCCAACGGGACGGATCGAGGTAGGGACGGAGCTGCCGGTAAAGATCGATCACGACCCAAAAGCTGTGCGGGCTCGGGTAGTGGTGCGGGTGACGGCTACCGGACGAATTGGAACACAGGATGTCACTCTGGTACCTGGAACGTAGCCAAGTTGTTGGAGGCGGATATAAAAACACGAAACGCCAGTCGTTGTGCCAGGGAAGTTTCAGGATTTGGCTTGACGTTCGTCTCTATTACTTGAGAGCAGGCGCTTTCCTTGAACATTCTTTCGAGAGCGCTTGAGGTACACTCCTGGTGGCACTTTGTGCAACAGACTGTCACACGGCCGCCGATCTCCTTGCGGCTTATGGTCGACTGCGGCCAGTATAGCGGTAGATGGCGCAGATCTCGTCGCCGGTCGAACCATACTCGGCTTGCTCGGCGATGGCAGCGAGGTCGGCGCGATGATCGTCGGGGGACATGGGAAGATTGCCGGACCAGAGCAGGGTGAAGGCGGGATGCTGATCGAGGATGTCTGCGCACTCGGCGTTGACATAGAGAAGGTCGAGCAGGCCGGGGCGCGTGGCGAACTGTGTCTCGACACGGCGGAGGAGGGCCTGGAGAACGGGTGCCTCGAAGGGATGGAAGAGGAAGAGCAGGGTGGGGGTCGCGGGCAGATCGACGGCGAGCGCGTCGGTTTCGAGTACATAAAGGGGAGCAAGGGCTTCGGCGGTGGGGTCGCCCGTATGTGCTCCTTGCCAGATCGCCAGGTTAGTACGGGCGACAGCAGCGAGTGCGGGGTTCAGTTCGACGCCCAGAACGGCGTGGAACGGAAACTCACTGGCTACGAGCATGGCGCGGCCCTTGCCTGCACCCATGTCGAGGAACGTATAGCGGTCAATCGGCTCGGACAGCACGGTGTCGCGCCAGCGGGCGACGATGGCCCGGAGGATGCTGGGAGCGATCGCGTAGTAGGCGGTGACGTAGGTATCGTTCGGGTGGCCGGTGAGGAGATCGGCGGCCGGCACGAGGCCGGAGGTGTCGGTGCGGTGCATCTCGTCAAAGGGGTGGATGGGGTGACCGGTGGCGCGAAGCAGGTCACGTGGCCGTTTGGAGACGAGTTGCGGCTGGGGCTTCAACGTATTTGTACCAGGGTGGGGTCGCCGTCTAGGCCGAGCTGACGGCGACCGGCAGAGGTGATGTTGGCCGGTGTCCAGGCTGGAGCAGGCTGGGCCGTCACCCGGGTTTGGCTCAACCCCTCAAGGCCTGCCAGACGGTTGTAGATAAGGGCAGCAAGATGGGCTTCAGACGCCTCGCCGGGATGGACCGGGGTGAAGACGACGGCAGCGCGGTAGCGAGGCGGAACGCCGGGTATGTCGGAGCCGGGCGCATCCGGGTCGGGCTCCACGGTCACGTTGCGAATCAAGCCAAGGTCGACGATGTTGCAAGGAAGGTCCGGAGCGTAGCAGTCGTGCAGAGCGGCGCGGACGTTATCGGCGGTCACACTGTTTAGAGTACCGCTACTCGATCTCGGACATGGCGGCGACGATTGGCTCCGGGCGGGTAGGTCGGGCAACCATGACTTCGCGACGCGGCCGGAGTGGTTGCGCGGAGCGGCGCTCGGGATCGGGAGCTTCTTTTTTTTGCCGCTCGATCTGCGAGGTGAGACCTTTGCGCTCGGGTATGGGGCCGTGCGGAACGAGGAGCGGCTGTGCGGGGGAACCGAGGGGAACGACGCAGCTGGCGTTCCACTCCGTACCTGCCGAGACGACGCGGAGGTTCAAGCGAATCCAGACGATATCTTCAGGAGGAAGGGGAAGGCGGCAGAGCTTGAGGTCGCCGACGATCTCCCCCGGGGCGACGGATTCGCGCAGGAGGAAGAGGGGGAACAAGGTGATGGGCACCTCGGTAAGGTCGCGCTTGACAAGCAGAACCTGGCAGCGCGTACCCTCCTGGTGGAGCGGCAGCGGAGCGGAGCCGAGGTTGCGGACGGCGGCGGCAAGCTGCAGAAAGGGCTCCTCGCGGAGGTGAAGGCTGCCGGAGAGTTGAAGGTCGAGGCGCGGGGTGGAAGCGCGGGATGGACCGAATCGTATCCGCATGGAGGTGTCCTCGTAAAGAACGCTGACGTTGACGGTAGCAGCTTCGGCCAAGGGCGTAGGGCGTGGAATGGAAGGGGAGCCGGGGAGAAGTGCCGGTATGGAACAGAGAGGCCGATAGCTCTCGCGGAGTAGGCCCGTGTTTGCAAGCCTATGTCATGCGGGTGTTCTGTGTGCGGGGAGTGTAAGGGCTTAACGGCGGCCGAATTTGCGGTCGAGGGCGAGGGTGCCGGGGCCGTAGAGGAGGAGCATGGCGGCGAGTGCGATGAGGGCAAGGGTGTACTGGGAGCTACTGTAGCCGTGGTGGATGTTGACCGTGACGAGGGCAACGATCATGTTGACGGCGATGAGGAAGGCGAAGAAGCGGGTGAAGAGGCCGAGGAGGAGGGCGATGCCGCCGGCGAACTCGGTAAAGGCGGAGACGCAGCCGAGCCAGTAGGGAAGGCCGAGGGAGGCGACGAACCGGCAGAAGTGGTCGAGCGCGGAGAAGGTGTTGTGGCCGTGGAAGCCGCTGGCGGGGACGACCTTGCTCCAGCCGTTGACGAGCATGGCGGTGCCGAGGACGAGGCGCATGAGGAACGCGCCCCAGGGTTGGAGGTTGGTCAGCCACTTGATCATGCGGGTCGGTCCTTTACTGTGCGGGCAGTTGGTCGAGGAAGCGCTGGAGGAACTGCGCGGTGGCCGCCGGTGTGGAGCGCTGGAGGGTCATCTTGGGGTCGGCGGCGGTGCGGATGGCGTCGGGCAGCTGGCCGGAGTAGAGGAGGAGCTTGGGGGTCTTCAGGGTGGCGAGGGGCCCGGCCAAGGGAAAGCGGTCGTGGAGGAGGAGGCGGACGGGGAGGAGCTTGGTGCGCGCGTCGGCGAGGATGGTCTGGAGGGGATCGGGCGTGGGGGAGTCGACGATGAGGCCGTGGGCGGCGGGGTGTTGGGCGGCGAGTTGCGTGGCGAGGCTCCCTCCGAGGCCCGCCCCGTAGAGGACAACATTGCGCTCGGCGACGGCTCGAGATTGGGTGAGGAAGGTCCAGGCGGCTGACGCGTCTTCGGTCATGCGGGCATTGTCGGGATGGAGCGCGGCGCTTTCGCCGTAGCCGCCGTAGTCGATGGCGAGGAGGTTGAGGCCGGCGTCATGGAGGAGGGTGAGAGTGGGAAGGGCGTCGGCCAGGGAGCCGTCGCCGGAAGGAAGGAAGAGAACCGTAATGTTGGTGTAACGTGCGTTCGGAGCGGCGGGGATGGCCCAGGCGGTGCGCTGGGGGAGGCCGGAGGCGTCGGGGCCGAAGCGGAGGAACTCGAGGGGGGTGCCGTCGAGCTGGGCGGGATGGGACGCGGTTTGTCTCGGATGGAGGAGGAGCTGCCACTGACCCTGGTAGAGGAGGAAGCAGAGGGTCCCGTATCCGCAGACGAGGGCGGCGACGATGACGACGCTGACGGCTTTGAGGAGCCAGATGGGGTCGACGACCTCAGGCGGGGAGGCGGGGGGGCGTGGCGGATACTTGCGGAAGGCGTCGGCTGTGTTGGGGGAGCGTTTGGGGGTAGGCGAAGCCATCGTCTTGAAGGGTAGCATTGGAGATGAAGGAGGAGTGTGACGTGGCGGAGTGGGTGAGGTTGTGCGGGGCGGGGGAGGTGCCGGCCAACGGGCAGGTGGCGGAGCTGGCGGTGAACGGGATTGAGATTTGTCTGGCAAATGTGAACGGGGAGCTGGCGGCGCTGGACAACTGGTGTCCGCACCGGCGCGGGCCGCTGGGGCAGGGATGGGTGGAGGGCGGAGCGGTGATCTGCCCGTGGCACTCGTGGGCGTTCGACGCGAAGACGGGCAGAGCGGAGTATCCGGAGCATGAGAAAGTGGAGGTATTTCCAGTCAGGGTGGAGGGAGATGCGGTGCTGGTCGATCTTGGACAGGCGTAGCAGAGACGGCCGGACTATCGGTTCGTTCCGGCAGGGGAAGCCGTGCGCGGAAGGGCATCGAAGGCGGTACCCCGGCGGAATTGAGGAAAACTTTATGGTCGAGTCGTGGCGGTTCGCGGTAAGCTGCATCGTACAGCTGACAGCAATCAGGCCGTCAGTGTTCCACCAAGGAGATCTGTATGAAGATTCGCAACCTCGTCGTCGCCGCCTTCGCGTTCATCATCCTGGCCGGTGCGGTTACACCCGCAAACGCCATGATGCGCCACCATCGCCATCACCACAAGGGCCACCACAAGGGCTAGTCTGCGCGTTCGACGCAGATTCCCTGCGGGAAATAACAACCAAGTAAAGCAACAGCTTGACGAAGACCCGGACATGCGCCGGGTCTTTTTACGTTTTCGCGGTGGGCCGGTGCTGATAGAATCAGGTGATTCCACCACATTCAGGGAGAATCACCAGGAGAAGCCATGCAGGCGGTGCTTGCGCTCGAAGACGGGCGGATTTTTCGCGGGACGGGCCACGGTGCGCGAGGCGAGTGCGCGGGCGAGGTGGTGTTCAACACGTCGATGAGCGGATATCAGGAGATCTTCACCGATCCTTCCTATGCGGGGCAGATTGTGGTGCTGACCAACCCGCACATTGGTAATTACGGGACGACGCCGCACGATGCGGAGGCGGGACGGCCGTATATCGAGGGGCTGGTGACGCGGGAGTTTTCGCCGGTGAGCTCGAACTGGCGGTCGACGCAGGTGGCGGACGAGTACCTGGAGCGGTATGGGGTGCCGGTGATCTCAGAGATCGACACGCGGGCGGTGGTGCGGCATCTGCGGGCGCATGGGGTGATGCGGGGGGTGATCGCGTCAGGCGAGGGGCTGGATGAGGCGGCGCTGGTGGCGAAGGCTCGTGCGGTGCGAGATATGACGGGGACGGACCTGGCTTCGCTGGTGTCGACGAAGGTGGTGTATGAGTGGAGTGAGGCCGAGCCGAAGAACCAGACGGGAGACAAACTGCTGGGGCAGACCGCCGGGGGCGAGCCGCTGCATGTGGTGGCCTATGACTTTGGGATCAAGGAGAACATCTTGCGGATGCTGGCTCGGGAGAACTGCCGGGTGACCGTGGTGCCGGCGCGGACTTCGGCGGCCGAGGTGCTCGCGATGGAACCGGATGGGGTGTTTTTCTCGAATGGGCCGGGCGATCCGGAGCCGCTCGGGTATGCGGTCGAAAACATTAAGGAGTTGCAGGGGAAGGCTCCGCTGTTTGGGATCTGCCTGGGGCATCAGCTATTTGGGCTAGCACTGGGCGGGGAGACGTACAAGCTTAAGTTCGGGCATCATGGCGGGAACCATCCGATCATGAACCATCAGACGGGCAAGGTGGAGATTACGGCGCAAAACCATAACTTTGCGGTCGATCCGGCGAGCCTGGACGAAGCTACGGTGGAGAAGACGCATACGAATCTGAACGATCAGACGCTGGCGGGGTTGAAGCATAAGACGGACCCGATGTTCAGTGTGCAGTACCATCCGGAGGCCAGTCCGGGGCCGCATGACTCGCATTATCTGTTTCGTGATTTTCGGGCGATGATGGAAGGCTGGAAGAAGTGAAACTACTTAGACCATGCGATCAGAAGCGCAAGATGGCACTGTATCTGGCTCTGAATTGGCACCTGACTGACTTAGACGACATCGCCAGAATACCCGAGTGGGAAGCGGAGCTCGCTTCGCGGGACTTGGTGACGTACTCGTCTGAAGAGGTCGAGGAGCACCTTGCCATGTCCTACGCCGGACGCTTTCAGACAAAGCGTCTTGGCAAAAAACA
Source organism: Acidobacteriaceae bacterium (assembly GCA_965215415.1). GTDB lineage: Bacteria > Acidobacteriota > Terriglobia > Terriglobales > Acidobacteriaceae > Edaphobacter. The sequence goes on from CBDCDQ010000009.1 coordinate 1,280,993, forward strand.
TAAGAGAGTGCTGGACGCTCTTCATAGAGGGCAAAGTAAGTTGCGAAAGAAAGCTGAGGCACCCGCATAGATGCCGCGTAGGAACGATATTGCTAAAATTTTGGTGATTGGCTCGGGGCCGATCGTGATTGGGCAGTCGGCGGAGTTCGACTATTCGGGGACGCAGGCGTGCAAGGCGTTGAAGGCTGAGGGCTATGAGGTGGTGCTGGTGAACTCGAACCCGGCGTCGATCATGACCGATCCCGAGGTGGCGGACCGGACGTATATTGAGCCGTTGACGGCCTCGTATCTCGAGGAGATCTTGCGGGTGGAGTCGGCGATGATGGCCGACCCGGAGGAGACGCAGATTCCCTCCGGGAATGACAACAAGAAAAGCAGGGACGACAAGAAGGGCAGGGTGTTTGCGGTGCTGCCTACGGTCGGGGGGCAAACGGCACTGAACCTGGCGGTGACGCTGTCGGACTCGGGGGTGCTGGACAAGTTTGGCGTGGAGCTGATTGGGGCAAAGCTGGAGGCGATCAAGAAGGCCGAGGACCGGCTGCTCTTCAAGGACGCGATGACGAAGATCGGGCTGGACATGCCCCGGTCGGCGCTGGTGCGGAGTGTGTCGGACGGATTGGCGTTTGCGGCCAAGATTGGGTTTCCGGCAGTGATTCGGCCGAGCTTTACTCTGGGGGGTTCGGGCGGCGGCATCGCCTACAACCGCGAGGAGATGACGGAGATCTTGTCGCGCGGGCTGGACCTTTCGCCGGTAGGCGAGTGCCTGATTGACGAGTCGGTGCTGGGATGGAAGGAGTACGAGCTGGAGGTCGTGCGCGATCTGAACGATAACGTGATCATCGTGTGCTCGATCGAGAACTTCGACCCGATGGGCGTGCATACGGGCGACTCGATCACGGTAGCGCCGATCCAGACGCTGACCGACCGCGAGTATCAGGTGATGCGGGACGCGGCGATTGCGTGCATCCGGGAGATTGGGGTCGAAACGGGCGGGAGCAATGTGCAGTTCGCGGTGAATCCGCAGAACGGGCGCATGACGGTGATCGAGATGAATCCGCGGGTGAGCCGGTCGTCGGCATTGGCGTCGAAGGCCACGGGGTTCCCGATTGCGAAGATCGCCGCGCGGCTGGCGGTGGGCTACACGCTCGACGAGCTGCAGAACGACATTACCAAGGCGACGCCGGCTTGCTTTGAGCCGACGCTCGACTACGTGGTGGTGAAGATTCCGAAGTGGCAGTTTGAGAAGTTTCCTGGCGTGGACGAGGGGCTGGGGCCGCAGATGAAGTCGGTCGGCGAGGTGATGGCGATCGGTCGAACCTTCAAAGAAGCGATGATGAAGGCGGTCCGATCGCTTGAGACGGGCAAGAAGGCGACGGCGGACGACATCGAGCCGCGCCGGCTGACGCAGCGGCTGGTGACGCCGCATCCGGACCGTCTGCAGTATGTGCGGTATGCGTTTGAGCGCGGAATGACGGTGCGCGAAGTGGCGCGGATGACGTCGATGGACCCGTGGTTTCTCCATCAGATGAAGCAGATTGTGGACGAGACGGCGGCGATCGGAGGGAAGGGGATCGAGGAGGTTTCGGCAGCCGATCTGCGACGCGCGAAGCGGATGGGGATTTCCGACGAGCGGCTGGCGGCTGGATGGGGGCTGACGGGCGCGGAGGGCGTGGCACGGGTGCGGGCGCTGCGGAAGCGGCTGGGCGTGCTGCCGGTGTACAAGCTGGTGGATACGTGCGCGGCGGAGTTTGAGAGCTTTACGCCCTATCTTTATAGCTGCTATGACGAAGAGGACGAGGCACCGCCGACGGCGAAGAAGAAGATCATCATCCTGGGCAGCGGGCCGAACCGGATAGGGCAGGGGATTGAGTTCGATTATTGCTGCTGCCATGCCGCGTTTGCGCTGCGAGAAGACGGCTACGAGACGATCATGGTGAACTGCAACCCGGAGACGGTATCCACCGACTACGATACGTCGGACCGGCTGTACTTTGAGCCGTTGACGCTTGAGGACGTGCTGGCGGTGTATGAGCATGAGGCGTCTTCGGGCGCGGAGATCGGGATGATCGTGCAGTTTGGCGGGCAGACGCCGCTGAACCTGTCGCTGCCGTTGAAGAAGGCGGGGGTGCCGATCATCGGGACGTCGCCAGAGTCGATCGACCTGGCGGAGGACCGAAAGCGGTTTGGCAAGCTGATTACAGAGTTGGAGATTCCGCAGCCGGAAGGGGCGATGGCGACGAGCGTGCCCGAGGCCCTGGCGGGAGCAAATCGCGTGGGGTATCCGGTACTGGTTCGACCGAGCTATGTGCTGGGCGGGCGGGCGATGGTGATCGCGTATGACGACGAGGCCATTGTGCGTTATATGAGCACGGCGATCGAGTACTCGCAGGAGCGGCCCGTGCTGATCGACCACTTCCTGGAAGACGCGACCGAGGTGGATGTGGACGCGCTGTGCGACGGCGATGACGTGGTGATTGCGGGAATCATGCAGCATATCGAGGAGGCGGGGATTCACTCGGGCGACTCATCGTGCGTGCTGCCGGCGGTGGACATCGCGGCTGATGTGCTTGAAACGATCCGGGCCTATACGCGGAAGCTGGCGATGGCTTTGTCGGTGCGGGGCCTCGTGAACATTCAGTTTGCGATTCAGCACGGGAAGGTCTTCGTCATTGAGGTGAACCCGCGGGCGTCGCGGACGGTGCCCTATGTGTCGAAGGCGACGGGGATTCAACTCGCGAAGGTCGCCGCGCGCATTATGGTGGGGCGGAAGTTGAAGGAGCTGCTGCCGGCGCAGGTGGCCGACGGCAAGGACCTCCGGACGGGTGCGCACTTCTTTGTGAAGTCGCCGGTGTTTCCATGGGGCAAGTTCCCCGGGGTGGACACCGTGCTGGGGCCAGAGATGAAGTCGACCGGCGAGGTGATGGGGGTGGCGGACAACTTCGGTGAGGCGTTCGCAAAGGCGCAGATCGCGGCGGGGCAGGTGCTGCCGATGCGCGGGACGATCTTCCTCAGCGTGAACGATCACGACAAGGACGGGCTTGTGGCACTGGCTCGGCAGTTCGTCGAGATGGGGTTCCATCTGGTGGCGACGCATGGGACGGCGGCGGTGCTGGAGCAGGCGGGATTGCAGCCGGAGCGCGTGTACAAGGTGCAGGAGGGGCGACCGAACGTGGTCGATCTGATCAAGGGCGACCGTATTCAGCTGGTGGTGAACACGCCGCGCGGGCAGGATACGGTATTCGACGAGAAGGCGATCCGGCGGGCGGCGGTGCTGGCGCGCGTGCCGACAATTACGACCCTGGCGGCAGCGCGGGCGGCGGCGGAGGGAATCGCGGCGTTGCAGGATGGGACGTTGACGGTGTACTCGTTGCAGGCTCTGCATCGGGAGCGGGCGTAAGCTAGGGCTCTTAGTTAGAGCTTTGGTGGCCAGAAGCTCGTACCTTGTGCGATCCAGAGGGAGACCCGGTCGGCGATGTTGAAGAAATCCCGGCGTGGGGAACTGACTTTTGTAAGCTCGTCATAGAAAGTCTTGGAGTCCCAAAGGTCGACATGGCCTAATGCGCGCGTTTTCAAGTCTTCGTTCAGCCCAAAGTTAATGTCGAACAGCATAACGCCTTTTGCTTTTGAGAAAGGCTGCCGCGATACGGCTTTCCGCGCGTATCGATGTTCGGAGGTCCGAACGTGGCGGTAAGCCAGAGACGGATCTCCTGCACTGCAAATGCGTAATGCAAACGATCACGTCCGGGTGCAGTTCGCAGGCCGGAGTATTTGGCTGGAATATGAACGCCCGAATAGTTCGGTGCTCGGCTCATCCGGATCGTACAGGTATTGCCGTTTACTCCTCCAAGCCACTGCTTACCTTGAGGCTGCAGGGTGTCATCCACGGCTCCGCCTACAAGCTTCTTGACATCAACTACACCACCACATGGGTATTGCTCAAGGAGACTATCGAAATCCGGTAATTTCATGTTTCCTCTAACTCTCTATCCTTTTGGCGCTGAAATACATGATGTCGATGTATTTGGGCAAACGAGCATTACACATTAAGGGGTTTTTACCTATGTCAATTCTGCCTACTCCGTCAAGCGAGAATGTATATCCATTGCGTCGGAAGGCATCTTGTAAAGGGTCAAAAATCTTCTGGGAGTTAAAGGCTTTGATGAAGAAGCCGCGATACGGGCCATGACTTGGCAGCCCCGTTCGCGAGTTCCAATCCGGCGATCGTACGAGGTAGGCGTTGAGCGGGGGTATGAATGACTCTCGCCCTTCACCGAACATGACTTCCATCTTCTGGAGGTCGGGATGATCGTGAAGAACACGCGCCAGCAATACATCAACCAAGGCGGCCCTGCTCATTAAGCGTAGATGGGTCACCATTCTTCTTGTGGAACGAGATGATAAGCCGCCGCTCTGAGTCGACGGACTGCAACTCCATCTCCCCATGCAGATCGCCTTGATCCTCCTTGTAGCCGATTCGGGTCAACGTGTTGCCCTGCGGCGCTGTCGGCGTGCTGGCTGACCCAGGAGCGGACTGCGCGTGAATTGGGGTTGGCGACGATTGCAGGCGGAAGCTCGCCACGCAGATGCATGCAATGACCAGCTTGGTACAGCTCCCCCGTAACGCAAGGCGCATAGGTTTCCTCGTCGGAATCGTACATCAACCATAAGTTCAACGGCCTTCTACAATGGAGGGATGCTGCTTGAAGGATTGCATCTCCCGCTGACGACGCCGTTTTTTGCCGATGGGCGGCTGAACCTCCGCAAGCTGGAGGCGAATGTGGCGCATTACTCCTTGACTCCGGCGGCGGGGCTGGTGGTGTTGGGGGAGACGGGCGAGGCTTCGCTGCTGTCGGATGCGGAGACGGTGGAGGTGCTGCGGGCGGTGGCTCGGGCGGCTGCTCCTACGAAGGTACTGCTGGCGGGGATTGCGCGGGATGGGGTTGCGGGGGCTTTGGCGTTGATCGAGGAGGCGGCAGGGCTGGGGTACGACGTGGCGGTGGTGCAGCTGCCGGTATTTGCAGGGATTACGGCGAAGGAACAAAGGCTGTATTTGGAAGCGGTGGCGGATAGGACGGCGTTGCCGGTGCTGCTGGCGGGGGAGATGCCGGTGGAGGTTGCCGTGTCGCTGGCAGGGCATCCGAAGGTGCTTGGATGGGTGCATGACTTTGCGTCGGGGAAGCTGCGGGCGGTGCTGGACGCGACGGCGGGGGTGACGCGCAGTGTCGAGGTGACGGCGGTGTTTGCGGCGGTGACAGGACGAATGGCGGCGATGCGAGAGCCGGAGGAATTGATTTCCGTGGCAAGCCTGACGGGTGGGGGCGTATCGGCCTCGGCAAAGCCGCGGGTGAAGACGCGGATGAAGACGGTAGGGTTTCAGGTGCTGGCGAGCCGGACGGAGCGGCTGCTGGATGCGCTGGAGGCGGGGGCAGTGGGGGCGGTGTTGCCGTTGTCGGCTGCCGCGCCGCAGTCTTGCTATGAGGTGTTCGCGGCGTGGAAGGATGGCGATGGGCCGTTGGCGGCTGAGAAGCAAATGAGGTTGAACAAGGCGGGGCGACGGATCGAGCGAGAGTTGGCGGCCGGTGCGCTGAAGTATGCGTGCGATCTGAATGGGTATGCGGGTGGGGTGCCTCGGCTGCCGTTGTTGCCGGTGACCGGTGAGGGGAGGGCGGAAGTGGAGCGGCTAATGGTGGACTTGCGGGCGTAGGGTATTCGGCGCGGCTATGAACGCAGATTTCCTTCGAGTAACAAACCAGAAATGCAACTGCTCGGATATGTGCCGCGTACAGGAACCGGCTTTGCCCGCTTCGCTGCGGAATGACAGGCCTGAGAGCTATGCGTCCATGTGGACGGTGACGCCGCCAGCGACGGTGACGGCGAGAGGGGCCGGCTTGGTTCTTCCGTCGGCCTCTTTCTGAGCTTTGGCTTTGGCGGTGAGGCTGGCGAATAGCTTCGCGACAGCGTCTCGGGGGGAAGCTTCCGTGTTGGTCACGTCGTTCTTATCAAGGATGACGTCCATCATGTGTTCGCCCAGGGCGCGGTAGGACTCGAACATGGCCTCGTTGAAGAACTGGTTGGCGGTGGAGTCGTGGGGAAAGTCGCTGTCGGAGGCCTTCATGCCGAGGACGTCGGAGGGTTCGTCGCTGGTAAGCGAGCTCTTGATGTAGAGGAGGCAGCCGCGGGCGGTCTGGCCGGGATAGCAGATTTCGCCGATGGCGTAGTGGCCGGAGCGGAACTGTTTACCGCCCTCGGCGCAGACGTCGCGTTGGGCGCGGATGTGGATCTCGACACCAAAGTCGCGGCGGCATCGGTCGATGGCATTGCCGAGGTCGGCAAAGGAGAACTCCGGATCGGCGTCGGCGTCGGAGCAGACGATGAAGCGGGTTTTGCGGCGGACGAGTTCGTAGATGCCCAGGTTTTCAAAATGGCCACCGTCGGAGAGATAGACGTAACGGCTTTTGTCGCCTGTCTGGCCGAGGAGTTCGGCGGCGAGATACCAGATGCCGGGGGCGTAGCGCTTCCAGAAGGATGGGCTGCGCGGGTTGCCGGTCCACCAGCCGAGGCGGAGATTGAAGAGGGCGAGCAGGGCGGCGACGCCGGGGCGGGTGTGATAGCCCATGTTCGGGGAAACGGCCGCGCCGGAGGCGGCCATGGCGGTGCCAAGGAAGGGGCGTCCGCCGGTGCCGCCGTAGCCTTCGATCTTGAGCGGAGCATTCCCTACGGTGGAGCGAAAGCCGTGATGGTTCATACGGTCGTTTTCGTTTCGGACGAGCGCGTCGCTATCGGGATCGAGGTCGAGCGGTTCGGGTTCTTCGGTCGCGGTGAAAGGATGGACGTAGTCGAAGCCGCAGAAGAGCGGGGAATAAATGAACGACGCACCCTTGCGCTGTTGCCAGGCGAGGTCTTCGCCGGTGGTGAGGTTGAGAGTTGTCCCCCAGATTGGGTAGGGGCCCTGGTAGAGCTTGCCGTTGGTGGAGTGCCGGGAGAGATCTTCCAGAGCGATGTCGTCGTTCGATGCAAAGCCAGTGAAGGGGCTGGGCTGGCGCGGCTCAGGGAGGTTGTTGGAGGCTCCGAGGAAGGCCCTTACCAGGCGGTTGCGATAGAAAAGGTGCAGCGAGAACTCGTTCACGTCGAGGCGGACAGCGAGGAGAAAGGCGACCGCCGACGGCAGGAGCCAGACGAAGAAGTAGCGTTTTTGCCAGCTGGGGAACCAGGCGCGGATGAGAGCCATGATGGTTCCCGGCTTTGTGGGGGTGTGCGTGTAGGGTGCGTCAAAGGCGTGGACCGTCACGATGCGAGAGACGACGATTGGGAATGGCCCGCGCCACTCTGCCATGGTGAGGTAGTGCGGAGGCATGGGCACGGTCTTGAAGGCGAGCTTGTGAGCGCCCCACGAGACCAGCAGCAGAACGCCGAGGATGAAGACGGGCGGAGCGATGCTGATGACCGTATCGAGCTTGCTGGTCTCGCCGGGTGTGCCGGAGGACTTTGCACCGTTGGCTCCAAGCAGGCCGACGAGGACGACGAAGAGCCAACCGCCCGGCACGACAGCCGAGACGGCATACTTCTTCCACGAGGGCGTATACCGGGCGGTAAAGAGGAGGTGCATTGCCATAGGGCCGAGCAGCGCGATGGCGATCACCGCAGCGATGAGAACGGCCCACAGCAGGAAGTATCCAGCGACCCGGGCGAGCCATTCGCGCTTGGGGTCGGGGAACTTGCTGCCGAGGATGCCAAGGAAAGCGTACGAAGCGAGCGCCAGACCGCCGAGCAGGCAAGGCAGACCGAGGATGGTGTAGGAGTCACCGACCACAATGGCGGAGTCGTGGATGAGCCAGCGTCGGTAGAGCCAGTCAAGCAGACAGCACAGGTTGCCCACGGCCAACCAGGCTGCGAAGAGAAGACCGAGGGTCGGGGAGGTCTGATCGACGGCCTGAAGAGTGTCTCCGTCGATGCGGGTTCTAAAGAGCAGCGCACTGACGAGGGTTCCGATGACGACGACAATGGCGACTGCGGCGATGGTGGCCATCTCTGAGGCGAACTGGGCGTACCACGATGGGGTCATCCACCAGATCAGGACGCAGGCGAGTACCCCGCTGAGAATGGTGAGGGTAGCGGCAGCGGCTCGTTCGCGCGGCTCGCGTTTGGTACCCAGCCGGCTGAGTGCAGTGGCTCCGGTGTGAAGGCCGGAAGAGAAGACGACCGCGAAGATGGTCAAAGCCACGACCATGGCATGAGAGCTGATCTGATGGCTCCAGAAGATGGCGGGCGACAGGAGTTGGAGCAGGAGCATGACAGAGACGGCAAACATCGCCAGCATGGTCTGGTTGAGGAGAAGATTGCGCAGGTACACGGAGATCATGGCGAGGGTGTCGCCGCTGAGGAGGCCGACGCGCGGCGTAAGGTAGGAGGAGTACCGGCGCAGGTAGTGGATGGCGTAAGGCTCGACGAAACGTTGGTAGACGGCCGGCTGGGAGGTCTTCGGTGGAGCAGTGGCCGGCGGGCTGGCAGCGCTATGACCGAGTTGCTCTTCGACCCAGCCTAGCGAGCCTTCGCGCTTGACCCAGGCGGTAAGCCAGCCGAGCAGATAGCCTCCGCCAGAGATGCCGCAGATGGTGTGAACCTGCGTGAGTATACGGGCTTGTGCAAGACGCTGGATGATGCCAAGGCCGACGCAGGCGCTGCGGATGCCTCCTCCCGAAAAGGCGAGTCCCAGACGATCTGGTACTGCTGACCAACCCCCGCCGTCGAGCTTGAGATCTGCCTTGACGCCGCGCGCTTCGCATTGCAGGCGTATTTCTTCGGCTTCGTCGGCGAGCACCTGTGCAAGGTTGTAGGCACCCTCACGGGTGGGAATCATGGACGCCTCGCGGTTTGATCAAGGAACATTGCGGTCGCTTTGGGAGTGGATTTTGGTATCGGGCCGCAACGACTTCGAGGAGTGGCGCAAGAGTAGCAGAACGATCTGTTGCAAGCAATCGCGTACCCATTTGAGCCTGTAAATGATCCTTACTGCATCTTCCGTTTTCTGGCATACTTCTCCTGCTTCCTTCCTGCTTGGTATGCAGCGTGGCCGTGCTCTATTCCCAAGAGAACAGTGGTCGGGCCCTGCTGTTGCGATGTGTGGAACGAACTCGGGCCATGGACTTCACGAGGAGAAAGCACAGCAAGCAATCGTCCGTGGAAGATCACGACAGGAGTGGCTGCCGACGCTGGAGCCGGGTCTCTTCTCTATAGAGCTGGCGCACAAGCAGGTTTGGGGCGGATCGATCCTCTCTTCAAAGGCGCTGGGCTATTGCCGAAGGCGCTCTCGCAAGAAGTGCTCCTCAAGCTGGTTGAATAAAGGGGCTGAAGGCCGAGCCGGACTGCATGTACCTTTACTCAGCGAGGGAAGAGACAATCTGGCCCTACGACGATCGCTGCCGCTGATGCGAGAGGACGTGATCGAGCCCGACCCGGCCAGCGTGCATATCATCAAGCTCGATCCGGGGGACGTGATGACCCCGGCGGAGGCCGCGAAGCTGCTGGCGCCATTATCAAACCGCTGCCGAACTTAGACGAGTACGTGTTGGGCAGGACGATGGCGGTCTGATTCTTCATGACTCTTAGCTGACGAGCCAATGAGAACCAAGGCGCGCCATGCACTCTTAACTTGAAGAGTCGGCTAGGTGGTCTTGCGGGGGCGCTGTACAAGGAGGTCTGGCGTTGCAATGCCGCCGCCGAGTGCGGGCAGAGCCGGCGAGATCGTCTTTGTATCGGCGAGTAAGCCAGCAGTGGTCGGGCGCGTCACGAGGTGGACGAGGTTGTCGCCGGAGGTGCCAGTAAAAAAGGTCAGGTTATCGGTGCTCCAAACACCGGCGACAGGAGCGATGGCGGTACCCGAGAGCGGCACGTTTGTAAGCGTTCCGGGGGTCGCGGTACCGGCTGTGCTGGGTTTGTAGATGGGAAGAACACTGCCCGAGCCGATGTAGGTGACGGCAACTGCCGTCGGGACTACGGTTGACGAGGGAATTACGCCCGTATCGGAGGTGGGGAAGACGCCAGTGATGGCCGTCGGGGCAATGGCCGAGAGCGGCGTCGTGTTCGCCACAGAGTTGAACTGTAGGCCACCGCTGGCGGGGCACGGACCGGTAGGAAGAGTGACGAAGAGGTCGCTGAGCGTCTTGTTGGCGGCAGACGCGCCAAGGATGTGATGGCCGTCGTTGGTGGCGGCGACGCGATCGGTCACGGCATTTGCGTTGCTATCGGCGGCAGGGTCGAAGGTGTTGTTAACGGTCGTCTGGCCATTGACGGTCGACGTAGTGCTTGATGCACAGTAGCTGACCGCCGTGGTGGAGGCCCCGGCGAAGTACGCGCCCACGCTGGGTACGGTGACGGCGACGTCGAGCGGGTTGACGGCGGGGGTGATGTTGTCCCACCCGGTAAATTGAGAGTGAACGAGGAGCTGGTTGCCGGCCGTAATGTAGACGGTCTGCGAGTCGGGAGTCCATTGGGCGTGCGTTCCGACTCCACCATATTGGGTGATGATGCCGCCTGAAGACGACTCCAGGTAGATGAGCTTTCGGACAGGATCGGAGATGGCGATGGTGGAGCTATCGGGCGAGATGCCCAGGACGGTGCCGGGAACGGTGACGTCTTCGCGGGTGACTCCGTCCGAGGTGGCATTGAAGACCATCAGCTCGGTCGCACTGCCCATATAGATGGAGCTGCCGTCGTTTGAGATCACGATGGAATTGGGCGCGTAGGGCAGTTGCACCGGTGTGCCGAGTGTAGAGGTGGTGAAATCGACGGGCACAAGGTAACGGGAGCCGGTGCTCGCGATGTAGAGCAGAGTGCTGTTGGTGCCCGGCGTAGAAACTCCGACGGGGTTGGAGGTGACCGGCTTGCCGTTGTTGAAGAGGCCGATCTGATTGAAGGGAGAAGGGTTGCAGCTGGGTGGCTGGCAAATGGCGGTAATCGAGGCACCGCCAGGGAAGGCGGGCGTCACCGTTCCGTTGCTGGCCACAGGGATGGTGGTGGGGGTGGTAGAGACGTACTCAAGCGTCAGACCGGTCAGCGTGTGACCGTTGATGTCAGTGGCCGTGGCGATGAGCGGCTGGGAGAAGTTCTGGTTGACGGCGATGTTTGTAGAGGTGGTGTTAGGGACGTTCAGGGTGATGTTGGCAGGTGGGCAGGTGGAGAAGAAGCCGGCCGAGCTGCCTGCGTTGGCGATGCTGGCGTTGATCACGGTGGAACCGGGCTGCTGAGCGGTAGCGACGCCGTTCTCGTCGATGGAGACGATGCCTGGGTTCTGCGCTGCAAACACGAGATGGCCCACCTGGCAGCTGATGTTGTTCGGGATGGGCAGCTTGGTTACGGGGTCGACAGTGGTGCTTTGGCTGAAGACGCGTGCAACGAGCTGTCCGGTGGCGGTCTGCGAGAGACAGGAGTTGCCCGAGTAAGCGGGTGCAGTGATGGTGTTGTTAGCGGCGAGCGGGCAGCAGTTGGTGGTGGGGTCCGTAGAGCAGCTCGTACTGGGAGTGCCAAGCACGATGCTTGTGACGATGGGATGAATAAAGACAGGAATAGGGTTGGAGGTGACGCCCTGAGCTTCGGCGGTAATGTAGGTGACGGAGTTGGCCGCGCTGGGGTTGGCGGGAGGTGTGCATACCGTGTAGTCGGGGATGACGTTGAGCTTGCGATTCCACGAGCCCGCGCAGAGAGCACCGGTCGAGGGATTGACGTCGACGATGGAGATATCGCGCGTGGAGTAGGTATAGGCGCTGACGGTAACGCTGGCACCCTGGCAATCGGTGGCTGTGGGGCTGCTGACCGAGCCAATCTGGCCATAGTTAAGCGAGATGCCATAGGTGATGGGCTGAAGAACGAGGTGGTTCAGTTGACCGACCTGGACGCCCGCGCCTGTGCTGGCGTTACAGTAGGTGACGCTTGTCTTCTTGGCGCAGCCTGAGAGAGAGATGCCGAAAGGAACAGAAAACAACATCAAGACGAGAAACGTGACAAACCGACGCATTCAACCTCCCCGCGCGGTACCAGGATACGGCCGCGCGGTCTTACAGCTACTGCTGAATATCTTGCTCTCAGTGTAGAAGGTGGTGGAAGGGGAAGCAAATGCGGCCCGCCTTCCTTTGCCTCAGGGATGGGTGTTGGCGGGCATTTCGGCGGCGAACCAGTCCAGGGCGCGGGTGAGCACGTCGGCACGATGGTCGGGGTCACGGAAGGCGTGACCTTCCCCGGGGTAGACGACCAGCTGGGTCTTGACGCCCTGGGCGCGGAGGGCATGCCAAAACTCATAGCTTTGCGGGGCGGGGCACTCGCCGTCGCGGTCGCCGACCACGACGAGGGTGGGCGTCTTAACCTTCTTGATGAACTCGATTGCGGAGCTTTTGGCGTAGACGGCGGGATCGTCGTAGACGCTTGCGCCGAAAAAGGGCGTCATCCACTGGTCGATGGAATTTTCGCCGTAGTAGGACTTCCAGTCCGAGATGCCGGCCCCGGCGACCGCGGCGTGGAAGCGGGTGGTTTGGGTGACGCCGAACATGGTCATGAAGCCGCCGTAGCTCCAGCCGGTGAGGGCTTCGCGGTCGCGGTCGATGGGGAGGCGCTTTTCGAGAGTATCGATGCCGGCTTCGATGTCGCGGAGGTCGCCATAGCCGAAGTCCTTGACGTTGGCCTGGGTGAAGGCTTCGCCCTGGCCGTACGAGCCGCGCGGGTTGGGCATGAAGACGAAGTAGCCCATGGCGGAGAAGGGGGCTTCGCCGTAGCCTGCGCCGGGCCAGCGGGGGACGACGGCGGAAGAGGGGCCGCCGTGGACGAAGGTGAGGAGCGGGTACTTCCTGGTGGGGTCGTAGTTGGCGGGGTAGAGGAGCCAGCCCTGAACTTTGAACTTATCGTTGTTCCAGGTGATGTCTTCGGCCTTGCCCCAGGCAGGCTTCAGGGCGTCGTTGAGGTGGGAGATCTGGTGGAGGGAGTCGAGTTCGCCTGCCCAGACCTCGGGGGCGCGATCAAACGAGGAGCGTATGAATGCGACGGCGCGGGAGGAGCGCGAGGTGGAGACGCTCATGGCAAGGGTGCCCGCGCCGATGGACTCGGGGAAGGTGGCTCCTACATCAGGGAGGTCTCGGCCTGAGGGAACGTCAAGGACGGCGATACGGGAGGAGCCGCCGAGGTGTTCGGTGAAGCCGAGTTTGGTGTTGTCGACCCAGTGGAGGAAGACAGGGGAGGCGGGGCGGTTGGGGGTGAGGTTCTTCGGGGTGCCGCCGGTGGAGGGGATGAGGTAGACGTCGCCGCCGGTGGCTCCCTGGTCGGACATAAGGCCGCCGATGAAGGCGATCTGTTTGCCGTCGGGGGAGTAGCGGGGGACGGCGATCTGAAGGTTGTGGAGCGGGCCGGAGACGGTTTGAGTGTCGAGGATTTCGGTAGGTCCCTTGTGTGCTTCTTCACCGCGGCGTAGGACAAATTGGGTATAAAGCTTTGCAACCCACCAGTTGTTTTCGCCAGGGAGCGTTGCGGCGACAAACGCGATATTCTTAGAGTTCGGCGACCAGTCAAACTCGTAGACGTGAGCGCCAGGGTTTGTCTGCCAATTCACTATGCCGTCGCCCGCGTCGATCACAGTGGCTTGCTGCACCTCGACGCCATCTTCACCGATGACGCCAGCAGGTGGCTTCATGGCGTCGAGGGCACCAGCGGTGCGGGTGGCGTTCTCGACGAAGAGGAAGGCGATGGACTTGCCGTCGGGGGACCATGCGGGTGCTTCGATGGAGCCGGTGACGTGAGTGAGCTGGCGGGCTTTGCCGGTGGCTTTCGTCCAGAGGAAAATCTGGCCCTGGCTGTCGTCCTTGCCGGTGCAGGTGGAGACGAAGGCGAGGGTGTCACCGTCGGGAGACCAGGTGGGGAGGGTGTTGGCGCACTTGGCGGTGGATGCGCCGGTTTCGATGGTGCGAGCGTTTCCGGTACCGGTCACAGGGGAGAGATAGAGGGCGGTGCCATCGGTGGCACGAGCGGTCCAGGCGACGGTGGTGCCGTCGGGAGAGATGGCGGCCTGTTGCGGGGCGCGTGTCTTCCGGAGTTCTTCGAGGAGCGAGGTGATCTTTGGATCGGCGGCCTTCGGTGCAGCTTGAGCAAGGGCGAGGACGCCGGTAAACGCGAGAAGCAGGGTAAAGGCGGCAGCGGATCGCATTTCAGCAGGCTAGCACGGGTTTGGAGCTTGGAAGGGTTGACGTGGGGCGGTGTGCTTGATACCTTTAGAAGGTTCCGCGCGTATCCGGAACGCGATGCTGGCAACGGCGTCGTTTTGGGCGGAGAAAAGCCCGGCAGGTCACCAAATACACGTGACCTGCGCTACACTGGATACATGAGCTTTTTACCGTAGGCCAGTACAGGCTGTGGCCTATCGCAATCGCGCCTGTGACACCCTCCACCTTGGATGGGCTATACGGGCCGAGACAGCGAAACGGAGCCGGCTTCTTTCGGATGTAAACGAAAGGGCGCTCGGTCACCGTCGACTGTTTTCGTCTGGGCTATATGTTTTACAGACGCGGAGCAGGGAAATTCTTCGCACGAGGCGCTTCAGCGCCCTCATTTGTTTGCGCGTAGCAGGCAGAGGCGGGGTTCTTCCGGCAAGCGGCTGGCAAAGTTTTGAGCAATACGTGTGAAGGAGCTTCAGTGCCTACGTTTCATCAGCTCGTCAAGCAGGGCAGGACGCCCACCCGTTACAAGACCGCCAGCCCGGCGTTGCAGGGATCGCCACAGCGGCGCGGCGTCTGCACCCGCGTGTACACGCAAACCCCCAAGAAGCCGAACTCGGCGCTGCGCAAGGTCGCGCGCGTCCGTTTGACCAACGGGATCGAGGTCACGACGTACATTCCGGGCATTGGGCATAACTTGCAGGAGCATTCGATCGTGCTGATCCGCGGCGGTCGCGTAAAGGATCTGCCGGGTGTGCGCTATCACGTGGTGCGCGGCACGCTCGACTCGGTCGGCGTGGCTAAGCGGATGCAGAGCCGGTCGAAGTACGGGGCGAAGCGTCCCAAGGCTGCGGCGGGCAAGTAGTTTCACCCAGGACATGATTTTCAGGTTCAACGGCTTCAGAGGTCTACGGCCCTGAAGGAAGACGAGACGAGAGAATGCCCAGAAAAGGTTACATCGCAAAGCGTGAAGTGGCACCGGACCCGGTGTACAGCTCGACCCTGGTGACGAAGTTCGTCAACTCCATGATGTGGGGCGGCAAAAAGTCGACGGCGCAGGGAATTTTCTACACCGCCATGACAAACCTCGAGCAGAAGGGCGGCGACGAGGCTCTCAAGCTGTTTAAAAAGGCCATTGAGAACTGCAAGCCGCTGCTCGAAGTGAAGAGCCGGCGTGTGGGCGGCGCGAACTACCAGGTGCCAATCGAAGTGCTGCCCGAGCGGCGCACGTCGCTCGCGATCCGCTGGCTAGTAACGTACGGCCGGGCGCGTGGCGAGAAGGGCATGGTCGACAAGTTGACGGCCGAACTACTGGACGCGGCCAACGGGCGTGGCGCGGCGATGAAGAAGAAAGAAGACGTCCATCGTATGGCCGAGGCGAACAAGGCGTTTGCTCACTATCGCTGGTAACGCAATTTTGCTGTAATTGATCGAAGCATCAACCCGCGGCTTAGCCCGCAGATGAGAGATACGACCGTGGCGCGCACTACACCTCTAAATCGTTGCCGGAACATCGGGATCATGGCGCACATTGACGCCGGAAAGACGACGACGACCGAACGCATCTTGTTTTATACGGGCATTACGCACCGTATCGGCGAGGTGCACGAGGGCACGGCGACCATGGACTGGATGGAGCAGGAGCAGGAGCGCGGCATTACGATCACCTCCGCCGCGACAACTTGCACCTGGAAGAACATTCGCGTGAACATCATCGACACGCCCGGGCACGTAGACTTTACTGCCGAGGTGGAGCGCAGCTTGCGCGTGCTGGATGGCGCGGTGGCCTGCTTCGACGCAGTAGCCGGCGTACAACCGCAGTCGGAGACGGTGTGGCGGCAGGCGGACAAGTACAAGGTTCCCCGGATCTGCTTCATCAATAAAATGGACAAAGCGGGCGCGGACGCGGTGTACGCGACCAAGACCATCCGCGACCGGCTGGGCGCACGTGCGATTCCGATCAACATCGCCATTGGCGCGGAGGCGAAGTTTGCCGGTGTTGTCGATCTCGTTACGATGAAGGCGATCCTCTGGCATGACGAGACGATGGGCGCGGAGTACTCGGTGGAAGAGATCCCCGCTGCTTTGCTCGATACTGCCCGGGAAGCGCGTCATGCGTTGATCGAAGCGGTTGCGGACTCGGACGACGAGATTCTCAACTTGTTCCTCGAAGGCGAAGAGCCGACCGAAGAGCAGTTGAAGAAGGGCATCCGCAAGGCAACCATTGCAATGAACATCTTCCCGGTGCTGTGCGGGTCGTCGTTCAAGAACAAGGGCGTGCAGACGCTGCTCGACGCGGTGGTGGATTACCTGCCGAGCCCGCTGGACATTCCTCCCATGATCGGGCACAACCCCGACAACATGGAGGAGGAGATCATCCGCAAGGCCGACGACGCGGAGCCGTTCTCCGCGCTGGGCTTCAAGATCATGACCGACCCGTTCGTCGGGCAGTTGATCTTTATACGGGTGTACTCGGGGCAGTTGAAGACCGGCGACTCGGTGCTCAATCCGCGTACAGGCAAGACGGAGCGCATTGGGCGCCTGTTGAAGATGCACGCGAACAAGCGCGAAGAGATTACGGAGATCCTTGCCGGCGACATCTGCGCGGCTGTGGGCTTGAAGAACCTCGTCACCGGCGACACGATCTGCACGGACAAGAAACCGGTTGTGCTCGAGTCCATCGACTTCCCGAAGCCGGTCATCGAAGTCGCGGTTGAGCCGAAGACCAAGGCCGACCAGGAGAAGATGGGCGTGGCGCTGTCGAAGTTGGCGCAGGAAGACCCTACCTTCAACGTGCGGACGGACATCGATTCCGGGCAGACGATCATCGCCGGTATGGGTGAACTGCACCTTGAGATCATCGTCGATCGCATGATGCGCGAGTACAAGGTCGAGGCGAACGTCGGCAAGCCGCAGGTGAACTACCGCGAGACGATCCGGTCGAACTCGGACGCTGAGGGCAAGTATATTCGGCAGACGGGTGGCTCGGGGAACTACGGTCACTGCAAGATCCGCATCTCGCCCAACGAGCCAGGCAAGGGTTACGAGTTTACGAACGACACCAAGGGCGGCTCAATTCCGAAGGAATATGTAAAGCCGATCGACCAGGGCATCCAGGACGCGATGCAGCGCGGCGTGCTGGCTGGATACGAGATGGTCGACATCAAGGTCTCGCTTTATGACGGCAGCTATCACGACGTCGACTCGAACGAAATGGCCTTCAAGATCGCCGGTTCGATGGCGTTCAAGGAAGCGGCGAAGAAGGCCAAACCGGTGCTGCTCGAGCCGATCATGTCGGTCGAGGTGACGGTGCCCGAAGAGTACATGGGCACGATCATCGGCGATCTGAACTCACGTCGGGGACGGATCGAGGGCATGGAGATGGTGGGCGGCACGCAGGCCATTCAGGCGTCTGTTCCGCTGAGCACCATGTTCGGGTACGCCACGCATATGCGGTCGTCCACGCAGGGCCGGGCGAACTATTCGATGCAGTTCAAGCAGTACGAAGAGGCGCCCCGCTCGGTCTCGGAAGAGATCATCGCCAAGGTGCAGGGCAAAGACAGTAAGTAGCTGAGTTTCACAACCGAATTCTGTAGCAACTTTGTTTGAGGAGAGTTTTTTATGGGCAAGGAAAAGTTCGACCGGTCCAAACCGCACGTCAACATTGGCACGATCGGCCACATCGACCATGGCAAGACGACGCTGACCGCCGCGATCACTAAAGTATTGTCGAAGCACAACCCGAACAACAAGTTTCGCTCGTTCGACACGATCGACAACGCTCCCGAAGAGCGCGAGCGCGGCATTACTATTGCGACCTCGCACGTGGAGTATGAGACGCCGAACCGGCACTACGCGCACGTCGACTGCCCAGGCCACGCGGATTATATCAAGAACATGATCACGGGCGCTGCGCAGATGGATGGCGCGATTCTGGTGGTCGCGGCTACTGACGGTCCGATGCCGCAAACCAAGGAGCACGTGCTGCTCGCTCGTCAGGTCGGCGTTCCATACATTGTCGTCTTTCTGAACAAGTGTGACGCGGTTGAAGACGAAGAGCTCATCGAATTGGTTGAGATGGAGGTTCGGGAGCTGCTGTCGAAGTACGACTACCCGGGCGACGACACCCCGATCATTCGCGGCTCGGCGCTGGGCGCGCTGAACGGCGAGGCACAATGGGAGGCGAAGATCGACGAGCTGATGGACTCGGTCGACAAGTTCATCCCGCAGCCGGAGCGCGCTGTGGATCTGCCGTTCCTGATGCCGATCGAGGACATTTTCTCGATCTCGGGCCGCGGCACGGTGGTCACGGGACGTATTGAGCGGGGCAAGATCAAGGTGGGCGAGCCCTGCTCGATCGTCGGATTCCGCGACACTCAGCAGACAGTCTGCACCGGTGTCGAGATGTTCAAGAAGCAGCTCGACGAGGGTTTGGCGGGCGATAATGCTGGCCTGCTGCTCCGCGGCATCGCAAAGGAAGATGTGGAGCGTGGCATGGTCCTGGCCAAGCCAGGATCGATCACACCGCACACCCAGTTCAAGGGCGAGATCTACGTCCTGAGCAAGGAAGAAGGCGGGCGCCACACCCCATTCTTCAACGGCTACCGTCCGCAGTTCTACTTCCGGACGACCGATGTCACGGGTTCCGCCAAGCTGCCCGAGGGCACGGAAATGGTGATGCCGGGCGACAACACGCAGCTTGAGATCACGCTCCACACGCCGGTGGCGATGGAGAAGGGTCTGCGGTTCGCGATCCGCGAGGGTGGCCGCACGGTGGGCGCGGGTACGATCTCCGAGATCATCAAGTAGTTCAAGGCTAACGGGGGCCGTCGGCAGGTGAAGAGGTTGATCTCCGGCGGCCACTCCAAACGATCTTTGTATAGGAAAGAGTCACAGACATGGCGGGACAGAGAATCAGGATTCGGCTGAAGGCGTACGACTATCGCGTGCTCGACACATCGACCAGCGAGATCGTCGAGACGGCAAAGCGCACGGGGGCGCAGGTGGCGGGCCCCATCCCGCTGCCAACGATGAAAAACAAGTACTGCGTTCTTCGTTCTCCGCATGTGGACAAGAAGTCGCGCGAGGCGTTCGAGATCCGCACGCATAAGCGGCTGATCGACATCCTGGAACCGACACAGCAAACGGTGGACGCGCTGATGAAGCTTGACTTACCGGCTGGCGTAGACGTTGAGATTAAGACGGTTCAGAAGTAGTTTGCTACACCGGCAGTGCCGAGCAGCTCGGCATGATGAGGAAAGGGAACGTCGATGGCAGTAACGGGAATACTAGGCAAAAAAATCGGGATGACGCAGATCTTCGACGAGCGCGGCGATGTACATCCGGTAACAGTGTTGAAGGCCGGTCCGTGCGTGATCACGCAGTTGAAGACTCTGGCGACGGATGGTTACGACGCCGCACAGATCGGCTACGTGGACTTCATCAAGGCGTCGAAGATCAACAAGGCAATGACGGGCCACTTCGCCAAGGCCGACGCACCACCGGTGAAGATGATCCGCGAAGTGGCAATTGAGACGTTGAAGCCGGGTGGTGATCATGTAGTCACGGACAAGGCTGGGGACCGCGTGCTGGTCGACATTTTTGACAAAGAGCGGTTTGTGGATGTGATTGGAACGTCAAAGGGCCGGGGCTTTGCGGGTGTCATTCGCCGCCACGGGTTTGGTGGCGGACCGAAGTCGCACGGGCACATGTTTCAGGTGCAGGGCTCGATCGGCGCGTCATCGTTTCCGTCGCGGGTCTTTCCTGGACAGCGGATGCCGGGGCACATGGGTGCGGCGCAGATTACGGTTCGCAACCTCCGAATTCGCGGGATTGATTTGGACGACAACCTTCTGCTGGTAGAGGGTGCCGTACCCGGGCCGCGCGACGGCTTTGTGTTGATCTCGAAGGCCAAGGCACCGCCGCGCGAGCGTCGTGGGTTTGCCGGAGCGGCGACGAAGGACGCGTTGAAGGCTTCAAAGAAGGCTGCGCCTTCCAAGAAGAAATAGTTTTTCTTGTAGAACTCCGGATTGCCGAGCGGTTAGACAATGTGACGGCCCGCCGCATCGATGGCGGGCGAGAAGAGAGAAGTACGATGGCGGATGCAAAGGTAATGAATCTTGCGGGGGAGTCGATCGGGACGTTCCCGCTCGACGACTCGATCTTCGCAAGCGAAGTGAACGACGCACTCCTGTGGGAGTCTGTGAAGCACTACCGCGCCGCGCTGCGTCAGGGAACGGCCGCAACCAAGACGCGCAAGAACGTTTCGGGCGCTGGCCGGAAGCTCTGGAAGCAGAAGGGCACCGGACGGGCGCGTGTTGGCTCCATTCGGACGCCACTGTGGCGTGGTGGCGGCACGGTCCACGGGCCGCAGCCCCGCAGCTACGAGTACGCGTTTCCACAGAAGAAGCTGATGGGTGCGCTGTGTTCGGCGCTGGCCGCGAAGTTGGCCGATGGTAAGCTGACCATTGTCGATTCCCTGGTCGCAGCCGAGCCGAAGACGAAGCTCTACCGCGACGCCATCACGAAGCTAGATGCAGGGAAGACGACGCTGCTGGTCGAGTCGAGCCGCAAGCTCGACGAGAAGCTGTATCTTGGGTCGCGCAACTTGCAGGGGGTGGAGCTGGTTCTCAGTTCCGAAGTCCATCCCTACGATCTACTGAAGTATGAGCATGCGATTTTTTCGGTCGACGCGCTCGAAGCGTTGCAGGAAACGTTGCAGAAGCACCTCGCGAAGCGCAAGCGCGTTGAAGCAAACCATGCAACGAAGGAGGCCGCATAGTGCCCACACTTTATACTGTGATCCGACGCCCCTTGATTACCGAGAAGGGCATGACGGTCAAAGAGACTCAGAACACGCTGGTGTTCGAGGTCGCGCTGAAGGCCACCAAGACCGAAGTGAAGCAGGCGGTCGAGACGTTGTTCAAGATCAAGGTCGACGGGGTCCGCACTGCTACGGTCGAGGGCAAAGAACGTCGCCGAGGCAAATTCTCCGGCTACCGCCCCGACTGGAAGAAGGCCTACGTTCGCTTGAAGAATGGCGAGAAGATGCCGGAGTACTTGAACAGCCTGTAACTTCGCGCCCAGATGGGCGCCCGGAAATTGAAGGAACAAGACGATGCCAATTCAATCCTTTAGACCGATTACCCCAAGTCTTCGCTTCGCGACCAAGCTGGTCAACGACGATTTGACCACGGACAAGCCTTACAAGCCATTGCTTACGGTCAAACCGCGCACGGGCGGACGTAACAGCACGGGCGCGATGACGATACGCCACCAGGGCGGTGGTCATAAGCAGAAGCTGCGGCTCATTGATTTCAAGCGCGAAAAATATGGGATTCCGGGGAAGGTCACTACGGTCGAGTACGACCCGAACCGTAGCGCGCGCATTGCGCTGATCAGCTATGCAGACGGCGAGAAGCGCTACATCATCCAGCCGATCGGGCTGAGGGTCGGTCAGTCGGTTATGAGCGGGCCTGCCGCGGACATCTTGGTTGGCAATGCGTTGCCGCTCAAGAACATTCCAACCGGCACTATCGTGCACAACATCGAACTGCGTCCCGGCAAGGGCGCGCAGATGGCGCGGTCGGCGGGCGCTCAAGTCAACCTGATCGCGAAGGAGGGCGAGTACGCTCTGTTGAAGCTGCCTTCGGGCGAGACACGCCGTGTGTTGGTTGAGTGTATGGCAACGATCGGCCAGGTGGGCAACACGGATCACGAGAATGTGACGATCGGTAAAGCGGGGCGCAACCGGTGGAAGGGAATTCGTCCGGCCAACAGGGGTGTGTCCATGAACCCCGTTGATCATCCGCACGGCGGCGGTGAAGGCAAGACCTCCGGGGGAAGGCATCCCGTAACCCCATGGGGCCAGCCGACACGCGGATACAAGACGCGGAACAACAAGCGGACAGATGTATTTATCGTCTCGCGCAGAAGCAAGTAAGAACGAGGTTGCAAGGCGTAACTGGTTTAGACCAAGTCGCAGCTTGAAGTAGGTAAAGGCTGAACGATTCGTTTCATCGAGCACCGGCAACCGCAGGGCAGGAGTAAGAGCATGGCACGCAGTGCAAAGAAGGGTCCTTTCATCGACGATCACCTCATGAGGAAGATTGACACGATGAACCAGGCAAACGACAAGAAGGTGCTTCGGACGTGGTCGCGCCGTTCAACGATCCACCCGGACTTCGTCGGCCACACGATTGCTGTCCACAACGGCCGAAAGTTCATCCCGGTGTATGTAACGGAAAACATGGTGGGGCACAAGCTGGGCGAGTTCTCGGCGACGCGGACGTTCAAGGGACATTCGGGGCGCGCCACAGAGTCCGCTGCGAAGCCCAAGTAGCATAAACCATTCAGCGGTGAGCCTGGTCTTGTGGGTGTATTAGAGGGGTTCCATGTCGAAGATTGCCATAGAAGAAATCCGAGAGTTCCGCGCGGAAGCTCGCTTCCAGCGTACCAGCCCGCAGAAGGCCAAGCTTGTGCTCGACACGATCAAGGGGCTGCGCGTGGAGCAAGCCATCAATGCCATTCACTTTTCCACCAAGAAGATGGCTCCAGTGATCGAGAAGGTGCTGCGGTCCGCTATACAAAATGCTGCGTACGTGTCGGAAGAACAAGGTCTGGGCGTCGATGTAGATAACCTGTATGTCCGCACGGCCATTGCGAACGAAGGGCCGCGCATGAAGCGCATACGCCCTGCACCAATGGGTCGCGCATTTCGCTACCAGCGCAGAATGGCACACATCATTGTTACGGTGGCCGAAAAGAAGTCTGTTGCGGCGAACGCACCAGCCGTGAACAAGGCGAAAAAAGACGCTGCGCTAAAGGCAGCCAAGTAGGCTGTTCCGGTAGAATAAAGGTTTGTCTGAAGCGCCCTTCCGGCTCAACCGGAGAGCGGCGGGAGTAAAGGGAAGTTATGGGACAGAAGGTCCATCCGTACGGGTTTCGCCTTGGCATCAACAAGCCTTGGAAGTCGCGCTGGTTCGTCGAGCGTGGCTACGACAAGTTGTTGGTGGAAGATATCAAGCTGAAGGCTGAGTTGCGCGAGAAGCTGAAGGCAGCTGGTGTTTCGTCTGTCGAGGTAGAGCGTCCAGGTAATAAGTTGCGGTTAATCATCCGCACTGCCCGCCCCGGCATCATCATCGGGCGCAAGGGCGCTGAGATCGACAAGCTGAAGGCTGACATCCAGAAGCGGACGAGTCGTGAGGTGTTTATTGATATTCTTGAGGTCAATAAGCCGGAGCTCGACGCGCAGCTTGTCTCTGAGGCGATCGCGTTGCAACTGGAAAAACGGGTTAGTTTCCGGCGTGCCATGCGTAAGTCGGTCGATTCGGCGCTGCGGTTTGGCTGCAAAGGGATCAAGGTTCGAGTTTCGGGCCGCCTGAACGGTAATGAGATTGCGCGTTCGGAGTGGTACCTCCAGGGCCGCTTGCCGCTCCACACCTTGCGTGCAGATATCGACTACGGCTTCTCTGAGGCGCACACCACCTACGGGATCATCGGCGTAAAGACCTGGGTCTACCGCGGCGACATCTACGAGCAGAAGAAGCGTCGTGACCAGGTGGTTGCGCCTTCGACAACAACGGGCGTGTTTGCCTCGTAAGTTTCACGGAATGATTTCTGCGGGAGTGCTTAAATGTTGATGCCGAAGAAGGTGAAGTTCCGCAAGCAGCAACGCGGACGGATGTGCGGAAAGGCCTGGCGAGGTTCCGATCTATCGTTTGGCGAGTTCGGGCTGAAGGTCATGGAGTGCGGGTATATCACTGACCGGCAGATCGAGGCCAGCCGGATTGCCATGACGCGGTTCATCAAGCGCGGAGGCAAGGTGTGGCTTCGGCTGTTCCCGGACAAACCGATAACCAAGAAGCCCGCTGAGACCCGCATGGGTAAGGGCAAGGGCGCACCGGATCACTGGGTGGCGGTAGTTCGTCCGGGCAAGATCCTTTTCGAGATGGAGGGCGTCACGCCTGAACTCGCGAAAGAGGCCATGCGCCTCGCGGCACATAAGCTCCCGTTGAAGACGAGCTTTGTAATGCGTCACGATGTGAAGGTCGCGGTCGCGGCCGCGGCCAAGTAGATTTTTGTAACGAGAAGGTAGACCGATGGAATTCGAGAAGATCCGCAGCCTCAGCAACGAAGAGCTCATCACGGAACAGGCGAAGGCTGGCGAGCAGCTGTTTCGCATCCGCTTTCAAAAGAGCCTCGGCAACAATGAAGGTATTAAGAAGCTTCGGACGTTGAAGCTGGACATCGCGCGCATCCAGACTGTTGCGCGGCAACGCGAGATTGCCATCGAACAGGCTAAAGCCCCGAAGAAGATCAACGCGGCCCCAGATCCAAGCCAGCGAACCGCCCGCAAGAAAGCGAAGAAGGCATAAACCATGAGTGAGCAGACAGCACAGATTGAACAGAACCTTACCACCACGCCGACGATCCCCTCCTCGGAGATCTCTGAGCCTCAGGCGGGAGCCCGGCGCAACGAGAAGGTCGGTCTCGTCGTTTCGACCAAGATGCAGAAGACGATCGTGGTCGAGATCGAAATGAGAAAGGCGCACCCGAAGTACAAGCGGGTGTTAAAGTCGAACAAGAAGTTCTACGCGCATGACGAGCAGAACTCGGCGCGTTTGGGCGATGTCGTACGCATTCGTGAGACGCGACCCTTGTCGAAGCTGAAGCGCTGGTCGCTTGAAGAGATTGTGCGCCGGTCATCGTTAGCCACCGCGCTTGATGAGAAGGCTGCCGTAGCAGCCAAGTAGTTCACCCAGGTTTTAGCCCCTCGCGGCAGCACGCGCGCTTAGGAGATTTGCCATGTCCGTTCAGATGAGAACGATCCTCGATGTCGCCGACAATTCCGGCGCACGCAAACTCCAGGTGATTCTACCGCTTGGCGGCGGCCTCGGCAAGAAGGCCGGCTTGGGCGATGTTGTCACGGCGGCTGTTAAAGAAGCTTCGCCCGACGGCACGGTCAAGAAGGGCAAAGTGGTCAAAGCCGTGATTGTTCGAACGCACAAGGAGTACCGCCGCCGGGACGGAACGTATATTCGCTTCGACCAGAACGCGGCCGTAGTGATCAACGATGCGAACGAACCTGTCGGGACGCGCGTCTTCGGGCCCGTGGCTCGTGAGCTGCGGGACAAAAAGTTCTTGAAGATTGTGTCGTTAGCGCCTGAAGTTATCTAAGCCAACGCGTATACAAGGCTTCGGGAGCCAATCAAAAGGCGGATTCCGGCTCCGCGCCAGCAACAGGATTGCCGAGATAGGGGAGACTTCGCCATGGCGGCAAGCAAGATCAAGATTAAGCGGAATGATGTGGTCGCGGTGATCGCGGGCAAGGACAAGGGTAAGCAGGGACGCGTGTTACGTGTGATCGCGGACAAAGAACGCCTGCTGGTCGAAGGCGTAATGATGATCAAGAAGCACGTCAAACCTAACCCGCAGAAGAACATCCAGGGCGGCATCGCCGAGCAGGAAGCTACCATCCACATTTCGAACGTGATGATGTTGGATGGCGACGGAAACAAGACGCGCGTCGGCACGCGGATGGAAGGCGACAAGAAGGTCCGATTCTCGAAGGCTTCCGGCAACGTCATTGCGGACAAGAAGCGGTAGCTGGCAGGTTTAGTTTCAACGGTTCACCCCACGCATCGGTAGACGGCCCCTTCGGGCACAATCCGGAACCGTGGAGAAAGAGAAGGGCGGCAATGGCGTCACGGTTGAAAGAGAAGTACCACGCGGAGATCAAGCAGGCGCTTTCGAAGGAGCTTGGCATCACCAACGCAATGGCGATCCCGAAGCTTGAGAAGATCGTCATCAACATGGGTCTTGGCGAAGCCACGCAGAACGTCAAAATCATGGACCCGCTGGTAGCCGACCTGGCCGCCATCGCTGGACAGAAGCCAGTGACAACCAAGGCGAAGAAGTCCATCGCCGCCTTCAAGGTGCGCGAAGGAATGCCCATCGGTGCCATGGTCACGCTGCGTGGCGATACGATGTACGAGTTTTTGGACCGCCTGATTTCGATCGCCCTGCCGCGTGTCCGGGACTTTCGCGGCGTGTCCGCCAAGAGCTTCGACGGACGCGGGAACTACACGCTTGGCCTGCGCGACCAGCTCATCTTCGCCGAGATCGACTACGCGAAGGTAGACAAGCTCAAGGGAATGAACGTCACCATCGTGACTACCGCCGAGAACGATAACGGCGCACGCGCTCTGTTAAAGGCGTTCGGCATACCTTTCCGCGTCGGCGCATAACTTCTGTAGCAAGAGAGAGTATATATGGCAACCACTGCAAAGCGCGTCAAAGACGCCAAGAAACCGAAGTTCAAGTCCCGTCAGCACAACCGCTGCCAGATCTGCGGGCGCCCTCGCGCCTTTCTGCGCAAGTTCGGCCTATGCCGTCTTTGCTTCCGCGGCATGGCGCTTAAGGGTGAAATCCCAGGCGTTGTGAAATCAAGCTGGTAGACTCATGTCAGCTATCAACCCCGGAGACCTCATTCAGCTTGAATGCAGCAGTCTGGGCATAACACCCGCAGCAAACATTTCCGCTGGTTCCCACGCGAGACACGCGTGGGCGAACGGGGAATGAAGGAGACCCGATGAACCTGACCGACCCTGTAGCGGACTTTCTCACCCGCATCCGCAACTCCATCCGTGCCCGCCATCAAAAGTTGGACGTCCCCGCCTCAAAGCTGAAGGCGGAGATCGCCCGCATCCTGAAGGAAGAGGGGTATATTGCGAACTACAAGCTGACCGAAGAGGGCGGCATGAAGGTGTTGCGCGTCTACCTGAAGTACGGCCCGAACAACGAGGCGGTGATCCGCGACCTGAAGCGCATCTCGCGTCCGGGTTGCCGCGTCTATCTTGGCCGCGATGAGATCAAGCGGGTGCAGGGTGGCTTAGGGATTTCGATTATGACGACGCCGAAGGGTGTGATGACCGGGCGCCAGGCGCGGCGTGAAGGCGTAGGCGGCGAGATTTTGGCAGAAGTTTGGTAGTTTGCAACAGGTAGCAACGGGCTGCAGTGGAACAGGTGTAAAGCCTGCGACTCGCAAGCCACTTGAAAGAAGATTCCGATGTCACGAATAGGTAAAAAGCCGATTGCTCTTCCCGCCGGTGTGAAGTACACCGTCAGCGAGAACGGCAGCACCGTATTGGTCGAAGGGCCGAAGGGCAAGGTCACGGCTATGCTTCCGGGCGGTATCACGCTGGTCCAGAAGGACGGTCAGCTCATCGCCGAGCGTCATACGGACAAGCAGGCCGCGTTCCATGGTCTCGCCCGTGCGCTTGTCTTCAACGCTGTAACAGGCGTGACGACGGGATGGACGAAGGACCTGGACATCGTCGGCATCGGCTATCGAGTGGAGCTGAAGGGCAAGAACATGGTTGTGTTCACGTTGGGCTATTCGCACCCGATCGAGTTTCCATTGCCCACGGGCATTGACGTAACGATCGACCCGAAACAGACCCATGTTACCATCTCGGGCATCGACCGGCAGAAGGTGGGCCAGGTGGCCGCCGATATGCGTTCGCTGCGCAAGCCCGACCCGTACAAGAACAAGGGTGTGCGGTATACGGGCGAGAAGTTGAAGAAGAAGGTCGGCAAGACCGGCGCGAAGTAGTTCAACCCCGAACGTCCTGGGCACTGCCTCGGACGCCAATAGGAAGGTAGATCCACAATGATCAATCCGCGTCAACGAAACGTCATCCGCCAGCGGGTCCATACACGCATCCGGGAAAAGATGTCCGGCACCGCCGAGCGGCCGCGCCTGAATGTCTACCGTTCACTCAATCACATCTACACGCAACTGATCGATGATCTGAACGGGGTCTCGCTGGCTTCGGCCTCGTCTTTCGGCAAGAAGACGGAAGAGAAGGCCTACGGCGGGAACATTGCTGCAGCGCGGCAGGTCGGCAAGATGATCGCCGAGCGGGCGCAGGAGAAGGGCATCAAGAAGGTGGTCTTCGACCGCGGCGGCTATCTGTATCACGGCCGCGTAAAGGCCCTGGCCGATGCGGCGCGTGAGGCTGGTCTCGACTTCTAGTTACGGCGCCCATGGGCGGCCAGAAAGCGGTACAGATTTATGGCAACTCTGAAGAAGAAGCTCGACGCAAACCGCCTCAACCTGAAGGATGAGGTCGTCTCGATCAATCGCGTCACGAAGGTCGTCAAGGGCGGCAAGAACATGTCGTTCGCCGCGCTGGTGGTGATCGGCGATCCTGCTGAGGGCGTGGTTGGCTACGGCTCGGGCAAAGCGAAGGAAGTGCCCCAAGCGATCCGCAAGGGGATCGAGGCGGCGAAGAAGAACCTCGTCAAGATCAACCTGACGCAGACCACGATTCCGCACCAGGTGCTTGGGCACTTCGGCGCGGGGCAGGTGATGTTGAAGCCGGCACCTGAAGGAACGGGCGTGATCGCTGGCAAAACGGTCCGCGCGGTGATGACTTCGGCGGGCGTGCAGAACGTGCTGACCAAGTCGCTCGGTTCGGCCAATCCGCACAACGTCATTAAGGCCACCTTCGACGCGCTGGTCCAGCTACGCAACAAGTCCGATGTCGCTTTGCTGCGCGGCATCGCTGAAGATTCGTTTTAGCATCACGGAGAGATTTCCATGGCAAGTGACAACATGATCAAGCTCCAGTACTTCCGCTCCAAGATCTGCACACCGGTGAAGCACAAGCTCGTCATCAAGGGTCTTGGTTTTACGCGGTTGCACCAGATCGTCGAGCGAGAGGATACCCCCTCCATCCGCGGCATGGTTGCCAAGGTGCCGCATCTGGTCCGAGTCGTCTAAC
This sequence comes from Acidobacteriaceae bacterium, assembly GCA_965215415.1. GTDB lineage: Bacteria > Acidobacteriota > Terriglobia > Terriglobales > Acidobacteriaceae > Edaphobacter. The sequence continues at coordinate 1,309,968 of CBDCDQ010000009.1, forward strand.
CAAGCAACACTCAAGCGAGTCGGCCTTTCAAGTCCGGCGTTATAGCGAGGAACAATGGCAATCCGTAACTTATCCAATCTCCGTGCCCCTAAGAAGGCAAATGAAAACAAGAAGCGCGTCGGGCGCGGCATGGGCTCGGGCATGGGTAAGACCTCGACCCGCGGTCACAAGGGACAGGGTTCGCGTTCAGGCTCATCGCTGATGCGCGGCTTTGAGGGCGGCCAGATGCCCCTGCACCGCCGCCTGCCGAAGCGCGGCTTCACCAACATCTTCCGTGTGGAGTACCAGGTACTCGGGCTCGACCGCATCGCCGAGATTGTAGCGGATCATCCTGAGACAGAATTCACGCTTGACAACATCATTGCGCTGGGCCTGCTTCGGAAGAAGGGCGCTCTGATCAAGGTGCTGAATAACGGCACAGTCTCGACCGCTGTGACCGTCCATGCGCATAAGTTTTCGGCCACTGCCAAGGCCGCCATTGAGGCCGCCGGTGGACAAGCGATTCTAATCGGCTAGCCTCCGCTCTGTTGCTGCATAATGGGAGCGGGGGCTTCGCGCTCCCGCTTTCTACTCCGAGGTCCCGGTCACCCGATGTTCGACAAGATTCTCAATATTTTCCGCATTCCCGACCTTCGCAAGCGCGTCTTGTTTACTCTTGGTCTGCTGGCGGTCTACCGTCTCGGTGCTCACATTCCGACACCCGGCATTAACGCCGACATGCTAGCGCAGTTCTTCAATCAGAACTCCGGATCGGCGATGGGCTTGGTGGACTTGTTTTCGGGCGGCAACCTGCGCAAGCTGACGGTCTTTGCGTTAGGGATCATGCCGTACATCACGGCTTCCATCATCTTTCAGTTGCTCACCGTGATCTACGAGCCCCTGGCGAAGCTACAGAAGGAAGGCGAGCTGGGGCGGCGGAAGATCACGCAGTGGACACGCTATGTGACGGTGTTGCTGGCGATTGTGCAGTCGACGGCCATCGCGCTTTCGCTGACCAACACGACAACCGGCGCGTCGATGGTGACCATCAGCCATGTGCTGTTCGTTCCGCTTTGCGTCTTGACGCTCACGACAGGCACGGCGTTCATCATGTGGCTGGGTGAACAGATCACGGAGCGCGGCATCGGCAACGGGATGTCGCTCCTGATTTTTACTGGTATCGTTGTTGGCCTGCCGCGCGGGATCGAAGACCTTTATACGAAAGCACGTGATGGTGCCTGGGGTGCGTTTACGCCGGTCGCCATCGTCATTCTGATCGCGGGGATGATCGCCGTAGTCGCCTTTATCGTGCTGGTCGAGCGTTCTGAAAGGCGCATTCCCGTGCAGTATGCGAAGCGCATCGTCGGCCGCAAGATGATGGGCGGGCAATCAACTCACCTACCGTTGAAGGTGAACTCCGGCGGCGTTATGCCGGTCATCTTCGCCAGCTCGATTCTTTCGGCTCCACTGTTGCTCGCCGGAGTTCCGTTCTTTGGAACGCCGCTGCGCGATACCAAATTCTTTGGTCCGTTGATGCGCGGAATCGCTCCGGGCGAGCCATGGTATGTGCTGCTCTATTTTGCCGCCATTATCTTCTTCGCATACTTCTACATCTCCATCGTCTTTCGTCCCGACGACATCGCCGACAATATGCGCAAGTACGGCGGGTTCATTCCGGGCATCCGCCCTGGGCGCAGGACGTCCGACTTTATCAATGACGTGCTGACGCGGATTACCCTGGTGGGAGCGGTCTACCTCATCATCATCTCGCTCGTTCCCATGTTCCTCATGAGCGGCATTCACTTCAATCACCTTCCGCTGATCGGGCCAGTCTTCGACCGCTTTCCCACCTGGGTGACAAACGGCCTGGGCGTCAACTTCTACTTCGGTGGAACGTCGCTGTTGATCGTGGTGGGCGTGGCGATGGATACAGTGCAGCAGATCGAGTCGCAACTCATCATGCGGCACTACGACGGCTTTACACCGAAGTCAGGACGGATCCGCGGACGCCGCAGCTGGTAAGGACACCGATCCATTGAGTACATTCGCACTTCAGTTCGTGCCGGCTCCGACAGAGACGTTCCTGCCTGGGCCGGTTCTCCTTTTAGGTGCCCCCGGAGTCGGTAAGGGGACGCAGGCGCAGCTGCTGATGGCGGCGTGCGGTGTTCCCCAGATCTCGACGGGAGATTTGTTGCGCGACCATCGTGCGCGACACACCAAGCTCGGATTGCTGGCCGAAAACTTGATGAAAGAGGGCCGTCTAGTTGCGGACGATCTCGTGAGTGGGATGGTGGCAGAGCGTTTGACCCAGCCAGACGCGCGGAGTGGATACATCCTCGACGGTTATCCGCGCACGCTGCCGCAGGCGGATTGGCTGGACGCGCATCTAGCGAACGCGGGGTCGGCGCCAGTAGTGGCCGTTAGCTTGGAGGTCGGCTACGACCGGTTATTGCGCCGGATCACAGGGCGCCGGACCTGCCCGGTCTGCAACACGATCTACAGCACATTTTCAAATCCGCCTAAGGTTGCAAATACGTGTGACCACGAGGGGGCGACCTTGGTGCAGCGCACCGACGATTCCGAAGAGGTGTTCGCCGAGCGCATGAAGACCTTCGAGGCGCAGACGGCTCCCGTTGTCGATCATTACCGGCGAAAGGGACGCTTCGAGGAGATCGACGGCGATCGCTCCGTTGAAGAAGTTGCGGCATCGATCATGACAGCGCTGCGACGTTTTCGCGGCGCAGGTAAATAAAGTGGCGGTCTTTCTCAAGACACCGGCAGAAATCGCGAAGATGCGCCGTTCAGGTATCGCGCTGCGGCGGGTACATGACGCCCTCGCACCGATCGTGAAGCCGGGCGCGACCACGATGGACCTTGAGAGTGTCGCCGTCGCAAAGATTGCGGAGCTTGGGGGCATCGCGGCGTTCAAGGGCTACCACGGCTTTCCGGCGGCGCTTTGCACGTCTATCAATCAGGAAGTTGTGCATGGCATGCCGAACTCCAGGCGTGTGTTGAAGGACGGCGATATCGTCTCGATCGACTGTGGCGTAGTGATCGACGGGTTTTATTCGGACGCGGCGGTAACCTACGCTGTAGGAACACCTTCTCCCTCGACGCGCAAGCTGCTTGACACGACGTTGGCTTCGCTCGAAGCGGCAATCCGCGCCTGTCAGGTAGGGGGACGGCTTGGCGACATTGGCGCGGCAGTGCAGGAGATGTGTGAGGCGGAGGGCTTTGGCGTGGTGCGGGAGTTTGTCGGCCATGGGATCGGCCGGTCGATGCACGAAGATCCACAGGTGCCAAACTTCGGCATACGGAACAAGGGGCCTCGCCTGAAGGCGGGCATGGTGCTTGCCATTGAGCCGATGATCAACGCCGGTAAGCCCGAGGTGAAGGTCCTGCCGGACGGCTGGACCGCCGTGACCGTCGACGGGAGCTACAGCGCGCACTTTGAGCACACGGTTGCACTGACTAAGGACGGCCCCGAAGTGCTGACCCGGTAAGAAAATCCGTAACGTCCCGTTGTTCTGGGGTACTATATGGATTGCGGGAAGTTCTGCGCTCCGCCAACACACAGGTTGTGCGCTCCAGCCTCTCCAAAGGAGATCGTTTGTCGAAGGAAGATGCAATTGAGGTGATGGCGGTAGTGGTCGAGACGCTGCCCAACGCGCTGTTCAAGGTTGAGCTTGAGAACAAGCATCAAGCTCTGGCTCATATCTCTGGCCGTATGCGCAAGAACTTCATCAAGATCCTCCCCGGCGACCGTGTCGCGATTGAGCTCAGCCCGTATGACCTCAATCGGGGCCGCATTGTCTACCGCTATAAGTAGCGTTCGCTACGAGGCGGTAATCACTGCAACAAATTCAGTTCTAAGCAACAGGTAGTCGTACGCCTGTTTGAAGGGAAGTGCCATGAAGGTTCGTGCATCCGTCAAGAAGATATGCGACAAGTGCAAGGTGATTCACCGCCGCGGCGTGGTGCGGGTCATCTGCGAAAATGCAAAACATAAGCAGCGTCAGGGCTAATCTCCTCTCCGCCGCGACCGGCCTTTGCCGGGGCTAGTTAGCTGAAGTCAGGCTTGCGTTGAACCCCGCAGAACCGCCGCAACCACCTATCCCGCCGTCCGCGACCAGGTTCTCGGGGCATCACCGTAAAGGAAACGCTATGGCACGTATTGCTGGAGTCGACGTTCCGAACCATAAGCAGGCTCGGATCGGACTCACTTACATCTTTGGAATTGGCGACTCGCGAGCCGCCAAGATTCTTGCAAAGGCGGACGTCGATCCGATTGCGAAGGTCGGCACGCTCGACGAGGACGCTCTCAATCGCATCCGGCAGGTCATCGAGGTTGAGGGCCAGATCGAAGGCGATCTTCGTAAGGACATTTCGTTGAACATCAAGCGGCTGATTGAGATTCAATCGTACCGGGGTCTCCGTCATCGCCGCAGCCTGCCCGTTCGCGGCCAGCGCACCCACACCAACGCACGTACTCGCAAGGGCCCGCGTAAAGGAACCGTGGCTGGTAAGAAGAAAGTGACAAAGTAATGGCCAAGACGCAAAATCAACAAAAGACAGGTAAGGCCGCTGCGGGCAAGGGCAAAAAGTTCAAGAAGCGCGAACGGAAGAACATTCCATTTGGTCTTGTCTTTATCCAGGCGACTTTCAACAACACGATTGTTACCATCACCGATGGCATGGGCAACACCTTGTCATGGAAGTCTTCGGGTTCACTCGGCTTTCGGGGATCACGCAAGGGTACGCCATTTGCGGCGCAGCAGGCTGCTGTCGGGGCCGCCAATGCGGCTCGGGATCACGGTCTCCGTTCGGTCGATGTACGCGTCTCGGGACCGGGCTCCGGGCGTGAATCAGCCATTCGGGCACTTGCCACTACCGGTATCGAGGTGCGGAGCATTCGCGATGTAACGCCGATGCCCCATAACGGATGCCGTCCACCCAAGCGCCGCCGGGTCTGATCGATGGCGCTGGCAATGAAGGCTGCGTGTGAACGCTGCCATTCAGCCATCACGCTTTCGAGTGCAGCGTTCATCTGTAGTTATGAATGTACCTTCTGCCCTGTATGTGCGGAAGAGACACATTTTATCTGTCCGAATTGCGGAGGGCTACTCGTTGCGAGACCCCTCCGCTCCTAGTCAACGGATCGGGACTGGAAGGGCTTAGAGCCTGTAAACCGATCGTCACCTGAACCACAGGAGCAGTAAATGGCACGTTATACAGGACCCGTTTGCCGGATGTGCAGGCGAGACGGAACGAAGCTCTTCCTCAAGGGCGCAAAGTGTTTTACGGAGAAGTGCCCGGTCGAGAAGCGCAACTTCCCCCCCGGCCAGCATGGGCAATCGAAGAAGGTGAAGAAGGTCGTGGGTTACGGTCTGCAGCTTCGTGAGAAGCAGAAGGCCAAGCGCATCTACTTCACTCTGGAAACGCAGTTTCGCGCATACTACCAGAAGGCTTCCAACAAGACCGGCGTCACCGGCGAACTCTTGCTCCAACAGCTTGAAACGCGTCTCGACAACGTTGCGTACCGGCTTGGCTACGCGATGAGTCGCCGCCAGGCCCGCCAGATCGTGCGCCACGGCCATGTGCAGGTGAACGGGCGTAAAGTCAACATCCCGTCCTTCCAGTGTAAGGTGGGCGATGAGATCGCTATTCGCGAGGGCTCAAAGGCTCTCGTGATTCTCGAAGAGTCGAAGAACTTTGCCGCTGGCCAGCGTTCGGTCACCTGGATCGATATCAACCGCGATACCTACTCCGGCAAGATCGTCTCTTTGCCGCGTCGCGACGAGATCAGCCTGCCGGTGAACGAGCAGTTGATCGTCGAACTCTACAGCAAGTAATTCTCAGGTGTGAAGTCACAGTCGAGAGCGCCTGGGACTTCACATCGGCTTCATTACAACCAAACCGCAACCGAACCACCCGCCCGTCCGCAGAATGCTTCGCGGCGAGGCCGGACAAGGAGAAACATATGCTTTGGAGAGGTTTTCAAAAGCCCAAGCGTCTCGCAGTCGACCAGGAGACGATCAACGATAAGTATGGTAAATTCTCTGCGCAGCCGTTCGAGCGTGGCTTCGGCACGACCATCGGCAATGCCTTGCGTCGCACACTCCTGTCGTCCATTGAAGGCGCGGCCGTTACCGCCGTACGGATCGAAGGGGTATTGCACGAGTTCCAGTCCATCTCAGGCGTGGTAGAAGATGCGACCGACATCATCCTGAACCTCAAGCAAATTCCATTTCGACTTGCGGGCGACGGGCCAAAGGCTCTCTACCTTCGCGCCGAAGAGCCGGGAGTCATCACCTCCGGCATGATCGAAGCAGACGGCGACGTCGAGATCCTCGACAAGGATGTCTACATCTGCACGGTCTCCGAAGGCGGCAAGATCGACATGGAGATGCGCCTGAAACGTGGCCGTGGCTATATTTCGGCGGATAAGAACTTCGACGGCGATCTTGGCCTGGGCTTCATCCCTGTCGACTCCGTCCACTCGCCGGTGCGCAAGGTAAACTACCTCGTGGAGGCTGCCCGTCTTGGTCAAATCACTGACTTTGACAAACTGACCATTGAGATCTGGACCAATGGCACGATCCTTCCAGCCGATGCGCTTGGTCTATCAGCCAAGCTGCTGAAGGATCATATGACCATCTTCATCAACTTCGAGGAAGAGATGGAGGCGGGTCACGACGGGATGCACGATGGGCCGTCGATTCGCAACGAGAATCTCAACCGCTCCGTCGAAGAATTGGAGCTTTCGGTCCGCAGCTACAATTGCCTGAAGAATGCGAATATCGCTACGATAGGCGAGCTGATCCAGAAGACCGAAGCCGAGATGTTGAAGACGAAGAACTTTGGCCGCAAATCGCTCAATGAGATCAAAGAGATTCTTGCGCAGATGGGCTTGTCGCTGGGCATGAAAATCGACGAGAACGGCAACCCGCAGCCCGGCCCGACCTCGGTGCTGCCCGCTGCCACGCTCGCTGCCAGCTTCGGCAACTTCGACGACGACGATGACGACGACGACCTGGACGATGAGGATGAGGACGACTTCGATCTACCAGCCCTCAACGAAACGGAAAACTTCTAAACCAACCGGGACGGCGCCCAGTCGTCGTCCCCGCCTCACTCGCTCTCTTGCCGGAGCGTCGTACCAACCGGCTCACGGCATACGCCGAGTCGAAGGAGATCACCGCCATGCGTCACCGCAATGCAGGATTCAAACTAGGACGTAACACCAGCCACCGCCGTGCCATGCTGCGGAATCTCGTAACGTCTATCATCCTGATGGATCGCGTCGAGACCACCATCACGAAGTGCAAGGCCACGCGTCCCTTGGTCGAAAAGATGATCACTTTGGGAAAACGCGGCGATGTACACGCGCGGCGTCAGGCACTCTCTTACCTGATGACGCCTGAGTCAGTCGACCGGCTGTTCAACGTGGTTGCACCTCGATACAGCACGCGTCCGGGCGGGTATTGCCGGATCATTCGTGTCGGGCCGCGTAAGGGCGACGCTGCGGAAATGGCGTTTATCGAATTGCTTGGAGCCGAGCAGGAGTTGAATGAAAAGGCGCAGAAGCGTGCCGAATCTCGTGAGAAGAAGCGTGAGGAACTGCAGAAGCAGATGGCCGAGCAGAATCCGGGTGAAGCTCCAGACCCAAACGCTGAGCCGTAGCCCGTATGTAAGTTAGAACGAGGCGCGCCTTATGGGTGCGCCTCGTTCTCGTTCTGACTCGTTCTCGTTGTACGGCAGGTCAGTGCTTGATCAACCACATTAGCCATCCTGCGGCGATCGTTCCACCTACAAACAACAGAAAGCAGTACGCCCCACAGCCGATCATCTTACGGGGTTGCGACCGTTGCGTAATCCCAAACACAATCGAGCAGAAGAATGCAAAGAGTACCATGGCCGCGAAGTGGGAGATGGTCATGAGGCTTTCCTCCCGGTGGCGAGCGAATGGGCGTCGACCGCGCATATAAAGTTAAGCAATCCAGCAACGACGATGAACTTGCTGCCGTAATCCGCCACCGCAGTTTGAACCGAACTTGCCCCAAGCTCCGCGCCACGCGCCAAAAAGTAAAGTACGCCAGTCCCGACATCCCCGGCAAAGTTGAGCATGTCGAGCAGTTCTGAGGTGTTTGGACCATAGACCTTGCCCTGCAAGGAGAGTCCGATGGCAAACATCGACACGATCGAGAGGAGCAAAAGCCCGCCACGCCCCCATTTACGAAGCAGGAAATGGCCTGCACCGGGGATGAGCCACGCGACTACCAAGATGATGAACGGAGAGATAACTGTTCGTTTCGAAATCGTTAGAGCGGCTTGAGCGTTCGTCGACATTCCCTTCGATGATACCAGCCCGGAAGGGCTAGATACGGATGAGTTCATGTTGGAGACGGCCTGTGACGTCGGCACGTCCGGGTCGCGTCATCATATTAATTTCACTACGGACGCCAAACTCGCCCGGGAAGTAGAGGCCAGGCTCAACCGAAAAGCAGGTGTTCGGGAGGAGCACGCGCTCATCGTGCGTTTCAAGGTTGTCGAGGTGTGCGCCATTGCCGTGTAGATCGGTCGCAATGTTGTGGCCGGTGCGATGGGTAAACCAGTTCGCAAATCCAGCTTGGCGGATCACTTCGCGTGCCGCATCGTCGGCCTGCCATCCGGCAAGGAGCGTATTGGTGGCGAACGCCTCTTGCACCAGAGTGATCGCGGCATCACGGGCATGGCGCACGGTGTTGAAGATCAGCTGCTCACGCTCAGTAGGTTCACGGTCGATGACGCCGGTCCAGGTGATGTCGTACCACACAGAACCAGGCTGATCGAGACGTCCCCAGATATCAATCAGGATGAAGTCGCCGCGCATGATCGGGCGGGAGCTCTGGGGGGCAGGCTCGTAGTGTGAGTCGGCACTGTTTGGACCGCAGCTTACGTTAGGCCCATGCTCCCAGAGGAGATCTTCCCGGCGGAGGCTCTCCCGAAGGTATTCGACCATCGCAAACTCGTTCGTTCCTTGAGCACTTCTTACACGCTGCCCCATCTCCGTCCATGCAGCATGGAGGATGCGATCGATCCTGGTCCGTGCGATGTCATGGGTGGTCATCTGCGTGCCGGTGAGCAAAGCCTCAAAGAGGCTGACAAGATCTGCAGAGCTCACGACCTCCTTCCCAATCGCGCGCAGCATCTCAACCGTGCCTGCGTCGACGAGCGAAATGGACATGAGAGCGTTGCGCGGAGAGTACTGCATGGCGAGCTTCATGTGGCCGTACAGCATGGCTTCGACGCCTGCTTCGAGCTCTTGCCAGGAAGAGTAGCTAACGTTTGCACCAGGGAGAACATCCAGGCGTCCACTCTCGATGCGGTGCGTAAGCTTCTTGGGTTCTCCAGATGAAGGAATAAAGTAGAACCACCGACGTGTCACGTGGGAGTTTACATCCAGGCCAAGGATGCGGTAGGCAAGCGGATCACGGCCGTGATGATCGTAGAAGAGCCAGCCATCAAGCTCCTTCTCGCGCAGAGCAGCTTGAATTTGGTCGAGGTCCATGCGTCTTCCATCATGCCATGAAAAGGGAAGGGCACGCTCTGCTACCGGAGCGTGCCCTCGCTCTTTCCCGCTACGCTAAACGCTAACGGGTGTTTGCTCAGAGGCTGTTGCAGCAGCAGCTGCCGTTGCCGCTGCGGCGAGACGATCCTTCTCGACCTTCTCTGCTTTGCGAGCGACAATGGAGTTCTCGCCCAGCTCGTCGGCCATCTTCTCCGTGGTAAACGCTTCGATGAGATCGCCGGCCTTGATGTCCTTGAAGCCGGCGAGATCGATACCGCATTCGACGCCTTGCCGAACCTCGGATACATCGTCCTTGACGCGCTTGAGCGAGGAAATTTTGCCCTTCCAGACTTCGACCCCATCGCGCACGACGCGCACCTGGTTGTCGCGCTTGATGAGCCCATCTGTGACGCGGCAACCGGCAATCTGGCCGACCTTGGTGATCTTGAAGACCTGAAGCACCTCGGCGCGACCGGCGTAGTTCTCCTTGAAGACCGGTTCAAGAAGACCATACATGGCTTTCGTGATCTCGTCCTGAAGGTCGTAGATGATCGAGTGGAGCCGAATCTCGACGTTTTCCCGGTCGGCCACCTCGGAAGACTTGCGATCCGGCCGCACGTTGAAGCCGATGATGACGGCGTTCGAGGCCGACGCGAGCAGTACGTCGGATTCGGTGATGGCGCCGACGCCCGAGTGCAGCACTCGCACGCGGACCTTCTCGGTGGACATACGCTGAAGAGAGTCGGCCAGCACTTCGACCGAGCCCTGCACGTCGCCCTTCAGGATCAGGTTGAGATCCTTCATGCCGGCCTGCTTGATCTGCTCGGCCAGGCCTTCGAGCGAGACGCGGGAGCTCTTGGCAAGCTGAGCCTCGCGCTCCTTCAATTTGCGATACTGCGCGATGTCCTTGGCCTTGTCACGATCGGCCATGACGAGGAAGCTGTCGCCTGCGTCAGGCATTCCTTCCAGACCCAAAATCTCGACAGGAGTTGAGGGTCCGGCTTCGAGGATCGCGCGGCCGCGGTCGTCGAACATGGCACGGATCTTGCCAAACGTATTGCCGACAATGAAGCTGTCGCCGAGCTTGAGCGTGCCGTTCTGGACCAAGACACTGGCGACGGCACCGCGGCCCCGGTCGAGCTTGGCCTCAATGACGGTGCCTACCGCCGGACGGCTCGGCTGAGCCTTCTGCTCATTGCTGTCGGCAACGAAGCAGATCATCTCCTCGAGGCCATCCAAGTTAAGGCGCTGCTTGGCAGAGACCTCTACAAACTCGGTATCGCCGCCCATGGACATAGCCTGCACGCCGCGTGCGGCAAGTTGCTGCATCACCTTGGCCGGGTTGCTGTCGGGCTTGTCGATCTTGTTGACGGCCACGATGATGGGCACCTTTGCCGCCTTGGCATGATCGATGGCCTCGATGGTCTGAGGCATCACGCCGTCATCGGCTGCAACGACCACAACCACGATGTCCGTGATCTTTGCACCGCGCGCACGCATCCGGGTAAACGCCTCGTGACCCGGCGTGTCGAGGAAGACGATCTCGCGGCCAAAGGCGGGAGAGTCGGGTTTCGTGATCTTTACCTTGTACGCGCCGATGTGCTGCGTGATACCGCCGGCCTCGCCCGCCGCCACGTCGGTGGAACGGATGGCGTCCAGCAGCGAAGTCTTACCATGATCGACGTGACCCATGACGGTAACGACCGGCGAGCGGGTGACCTCGACCATCCCGGTCGTGTCTTCAAGCAATCCTTCGATAGCTTCGTTGTCGAGCTGCTCCTCGACGGAGATTACCTGAGCGTCCGCCCCGAACTGGCGAGCGACGTCCCGGACAAGCTCGCCTTCGAGTGACTGATTGACGGTGACAAAGACGCCCTTCATCAGCAACGTAGCGATCAGGTCTTTGCCACGCACGTCCAGCTTCTCCGCAAGGTCTTTGACGCTGATGCCTTCGGTGACGGTGATCGTCTTCGTAATCGGCAACGGCTCGCGTGAAAGAGACTGGCCGCCATACCGCGGTGGCGGCTGGAAGCCCTTCATCGGGCCTTCCTTGACCTTCTCGTAGCGCTGACCTCCTCGCCGTTGACCCGGGCGTGCTGCCGGACGCATACCAGTAGGGCTCTCGCCAGGACCCGGTGCGACGCCGCCCGGTGCACCCGGACGCGCACCGAAACCAGGACGTGCGGCGAAGCCTGGCCGCGGCGCTCCCGGAGCGAAGCCCGGACGGCCGGGCACTCCACCCGGACCGCCGGGACCAGCCGGATAGCTGCGCGTGGGATGCATGGGGCGGCGCGCGCCAGGAGCCATACCTGCGCCCATCGCTCCACCGCCGGGTGCACCGGGGCCGCCGGGCCGGAAGCCGCCCGGACCTCCAGGACCACCTGGCCGGGGGCGTTCGAAGATGGGCCGTCCCCGTTGCGGAGTGCCGGGTGCCGGTGTCGGCGCTGTGTAGATCGGGCGTGGTCCGGTCTGCGGCATAATCACGCGACGGGGCGCGGGGGCGGGCGGACCAGTAGGTGCAGGTTCGGGCGAAGCAGCGGCGGCAATCGATAGTGTCTCGGCCTGAGGCACGACAGGCGGAGGAACCGGCGGAGCCTCGACTGGCAAAGCAGCGACCACGGGTGCCGGAACCAGAGGAGGAGCGACTACAGGACGAGTCGGCGGCGCTACCACGACGGGTGCCGTCGGCGGAACCGGACGCGGTGCCATCGGGATTGCCCCGGCGATAGGCGGTTTGACGATGACGGTTCCAAGAGGGCTTCGGTTCGCGATCGCTGGCGTGGCTGCGGATGGTGGCGGCGCAACGATCTGTGCGCCTCGGCTCGGCACCGGCACGATGCGCCGTGGAGCAACTACAGCGGTAGCTTGCGGGAGCGGCGGGGACGGGGGAGCAAGGGGAGTTGCAGGACGGACCGGCTGCGGAGGGACTGCAGCAACCATGGGCTGCGTCACGACAGGGCGCGGTGGCGGCGCGGTCACAGCACGCGCTCCGGCTGCTTCAGCCTGCTTGCGCTCGAGAATGGCTCGCATCGCATCACCCGGCTTGGAGATGCCGGAGAGATTGAACGCGGTCTTTTGCTCGGGCGCGGGCTTTGTGGGAGCCGGTCCACGGCTGCCGCTCTTGAAGTACTCGCGGACACGCTCCGCTTGACTCTCGTCGATAGAGCTGGAATGAGTCTTTCCTGATACGCCGATTGCTTCAAGCGCGTCCAGAATCGGTCTGCTCTTGACTTCCAGTTCCCGTGCCAGATCGTTGATTCGAACTTTGTTCATCCGTCCCTTTTCGCTTCCCTGCGCCCTTAGCTGTTCATTGCAGCCTCTTTGAGGTAGGAATCGTTACCATCTTTATTATTACTGATATCGCGATATACGCGAACAAAGTAATGTGGGGTTATGTGGCCAGACGCGCTGGCCACGCTCCAGTCCCTAGCCACGATCGTGCCCGTCGTTGTCGATCCCCTCGTCCGAAATCTCGCCCGTTTCAGCCGCCAGGGTATCCATCGTGTCGTTATCGAGTTCGATGGCCTCCATGCGTGCATCGGCATCGCTGAATGCGTCGCTGGCTGCATCCTCACGTGCGGCGAGATCCTCAGTGGAAAGATCTTCGACCTCGATCGCTCCATCGGCCTCAGCCGCTTCCCTCGCCAGGATCTCCTCTGGCGTCTCCTCATACGAGCTCTTCTCCACAGTGGCTTCCTTTCCGGTTGCTGACTCGGTTGGTGCTGCCGATTCTGCGCTCTCAGCAGCAGAGATGCTCTCTCCAGCTGCGATGCCTTCGTCCTTCTCTGGCTTCTCCGCACCCTTCTCGAAGTAGTCACGCACGGCGACGGAGATCTTTTCGACAGTCTTTTCGCCGATGCCGGGAACCTCTTCAAGCTGCTCCGGAGTCATATCGGCCAGCTCCTCTACCGTTGTGATGCCGGCGGCGATGAGCTTGTCCAATATAGGCTGCTCGAGCGCAGTGATCTGCTCGATAGGCGTGGTCGGCCCGCCCGACATGGCCTGCATCTGCTGCTCGACCTCTTGCCGCTTTTCCTCTTCGCTCTTGATGTCGATCTTCCACTGTAGAAGCTTGGCAGCGAGCCGGACGTTCTGCCCCTTCTTGCCAATTGCCAGTGAAAGTTGCGTGTCGTCGACAATCACCTCGATCTGCTTGTCGGCGAGATCGGCGATGGAGACACGGCTGACCTTCGCCGGTTGCAGCGCTTTCTCGGCAAAGGTCGTGATCTCCTCCGAAAATTCAATGATGTCGATCTTTTCGCCGCGCAGCTCTCGGATGATTGACTGCACGCGCATACCTTTCATCCCGACGCATGCGCCAACCGGATCGACATCCTTGTCGCGGCTGACGACCGCGATCTTGGTGCGCTCACCGGCCTCTCGGGCAATGGCGCGGATCGAAACGGTGCCGTCGTAGATCTCCGGGACCTCGCTCTGGAAAAGGTTTTGTACGAGGCCCGGAGCGGCCCGCGACACGATCACCTGGGGACCTTTAGCCGCACGATCGACGCGCAGCAGCACCACGCGTACCCGTTCGCCGACCGAAAAGCTTTCCAGCCGCGACTGCTCGCGCTTGGGCATGCGCGCCTCTGCCTTGCCCAGGTCGAAGATGACGTCCATTGGCTCCAGCCGCTTGACCGTAGCGTTCAGGACCTCGCCCGCGCGATGGTTGTACTCGTTGAAAACGGTGTCGCGCTCGGCCTCGCGCACCTTCTGGAAGATGACCTGCTTCGCCATCTGCGCGGCGATACGGCCCAGCGGGGTAGTGTCCTTGTAGAAGCGCAGTTCGCCGCCGATCTCTACCTCTGGAGCGAGTTCACGGGCCTGATCGAGCGTCATCTGGTTGACTTCGTCTTCGACCTGCTCGGGCGTTTCGACAACCGTCTTATAGACGTAGGCACGGATCTCCCCTGTCTCTTTGTCCATCTCGCCGCGCATGGTCTCGGTCGTCTTGTAGTACTTGCGCGTCGCGAGGGCAATCGCGTCTTCCACGGCACCAACGACGATCTCGGGCTCGATGCCTTTGTCGCGGCTCAACGTTTCAATCGTCTGGTACAGAACACTAGGCATTGCAATCACTCTTTTCTTTGTACTTCTTACGCGTCCTAGATCTCCGCGATCAGGTTCGCCTTTTCGATGTTGGCAAAGGCGATGGCAATGGTTTGTTCCGTCGCCACCTTCTTCGCCTTACCCTTCTGCTTTACTGCTGCCAGATCCAGCGTCAAGGTGTTGCCGGCAAACGCAGTCAACCGCCCTTGCCAATGCCGGTTGTTGTCAACCGGCGTAAAGGTCTGCACCTTCACGAGGCTGCCTTGAAAGCGTGTGAACTCCTCCGGCTTAGTTAGCTTACGTTCAAGCCCGGGAGACGACACCTCCAGCGTGTACTCCGCGCCCGGAATCCGGTCCTCGACATCGATCACCGTACCGAAATCTGTAGCAAAGGCGGCGCAATCCTCGTGCGTCACGCCGGAAAGCATCTCGACCGGAACGCCCTTCGGCAGCTCCAGATCCTCCCCAGCTTGAAGGCGATCTTTCAATCGGGCGCGCTCCCCGGCATCCTTCTCCAGAAAGACGCGAAGGGTGCGGAACTTGGCGCCTCCGGTAAACTCCACCTCCACCACCTCCAGATGGTGCGAGGCGGCGACCCGCTCCGCCACTGCCCGAATTGCGTCCAACTGGAGTGCCATAAGCGTGTCAGTCTTGCTCTACAACATCGTTCCGCAGATTTTCTCTGGAGCAAATAAAAAGTGGGCTGCGGCCCACTCAGTGTTTCCGTCACTCCCGGTGCGTTCACGGTGTCTTTGCAACGGCGGCAACGGACTTCGTCTCCAGCTTAAGCATACACCGGCAGGGAAGGTGCG
Organism: Acidobacteriaceae bacterium; assembly: GCA_965215415.1. Lineage (GTDB taxonomy): Bacteria > Acidobacteriota > Terriglobia > Terriglobales > Acidobacteriaceae > Edaphobacter. Next base: position 1,325,358 of record CBDCDQ010000009.1, read on the forward strand.
TTCAACCCGCTGCCGAAAAGGAGGCTTGCTGGCGTGTGGAGGTGCCGGGAGCCTCCAAGCCCTCCACCGCTGAAGGGCGCTGCCCGACGTTCTCACGACCACTTTGCGTCCTTGAGTGACAAAAGTCTACCTTCGACGCAACGAGCCCAGGTCGTTGTCACTTCGCAGCCAGCGTCGGCTTTTCACATTGTCTTGGCGTCCCCTCTCAGCTCCTGCCACTCGCGGGTGCAACAATAGAACATGATTTCCGTTCCGCTCCAGGAAGCCCTTACCTTTGACGATGTTCTCCTCGTTCCCGCCTACTCTGAGATCGTCCCGACTCAGGTAAGCACCCAGACTCAGGTGACCCGGCGTATCACGCTCAATACGCCTCTGATGTCGGCGGCCATGGACACGGTCACCGAGTCGCGCCTCGCGATCGCTATGGCTCAGCAGGGCGGCATGGGTGTCGTTCATCGCAACCTGTCGATCGAGCAGCAGGCGGGCGAGATCGACAAAGTCAAACGATCGGAGTCGGGGATGATCGTCGATCCTGTCACGATCTCGCCCGATCAGCTTATATCGGACGCGCTGGACGTCATGCGGCGCTATAAAATCTCGGGCGTGCCTGTCACCCAGAACAAGAAGCTGGTCGGCATTCTGACCAATCGCGATCTGCGCTTCGTCTCGCAGACGGATGTCGCCATCGGCACCGTCATGACGAAGGAAAAGCTGATTACCGTGCCTGTAGGGACGACCCTCGAGGAAGCCGAGCACATCCTTCATCAGCACCGCGTGGAGAAACTGCTGGTTGTCAACGATGAGTACGAGCTCAAGGGTTTGATCACTGTTAAGGACATCCAGAAGAAGCTGAAGTACCCAAACGCGTCGAAAGACTCGCAGGGCCGTCTCCGCGTCGCCGCTGCTCTCGGAGCGACAGGCGACTTCCTGGAGCGCGCGGCCGAGCTCGTGGCCAACCGGGTCGACGCGTTGGCAATCGACTCGGCGCACGGCCACTCGTCGCGTGTGCTCGACGCTGTACGCGCTTGCAAGAAAGCGTTTCCTGAGGTGGATCTTCTCGCAGGCAACGTGGCCACGTACGAAGGAGCCATAGCGCTGATCGATGCGGGCGCGGACGCCGTTAAAGTCGGTATCGGACCAGGCTCCATCTGCACGACGCGCATGGTAACGGGCGCTGGCATGCCGCAGATCACTGCCATCTCCGAGGCGTACCGTGCGGGTGCGGAGCGGGGCATCCCGATCATTGCCGATGGAGGCATCAAGTACTCCGGTGATGTCACCAAGGCTATTGCTGCCGGCGCCAGCGTCGTGATGATGGGATCGCTCTTTGCAGGGGTGGACGAGTCTCCGGGCGAGACAATCCTCTACCAGGGACGCAGCTTCAAGGCGTATCGGGGCATGGGATCGCTCTCAGCCATGGCGCAGGGATCGGGAGAGCGCTACTTCCAGGGAAAGGACGACATGAGCGACTTCGCCTCGGGAGAGCGGCCATCGCTCACCGCACGGGAAGGCAGCTCGCAGAATCGCCTCTCAAAGTTCGTTCCCGAGGGGATTGAAGGCCGGGTGCCGCACCGCGGTCCGCTCGAAGCGATGGTTTACCAGTTGGTCGGTGGCCTGCGCTCCGGCATGGGCTATCTGGGCTGCGAGACGATCGCCGACCTCCAGACCAAGTCGCGCTTTATCCGCATCTCAAACGCTGGTCTGCGAGAAAGCCACGTGCACGATGTCGTCATTACCCGCGAAGCGCCGAACTACCACGTCGAGTAAGCGGTACCTGCTTGTCAAAGACCATTGCATCGAATCGGTGCCGCGTCCTAAAGCCGAGTTCATCGTAAAGCCGCGTGGCATCGTTGTTGGCTTCGGTCACCGTTAAGGTGATCGCCGCGAACCCTGCTGCTGCAAGCTGCGAAACCGTATGCCGCATCAGTCTGCGCCCCAGACCGCCTCGCCGGTAGGAAGGCGCAAGGCAAAGCTGCGTCAGATGCGCTACGTTGTCGCCGACGTTCGAGCAAAGCGCGACGCCTGCCATCAGGCCGCTTTGGGTATCGCGCAGCACCCAGGACGTGTTTGCGTCAAAGACGCCGCAGCCAGGAAAGCGGACGATGTTGTGCAGGAAGCGCAGCGATCCCGCGACCGTACGGTACTGATCGTTGATCTGAGCATCGATATGATCCTGATAGGCCACGTGGATCAGATCGGCGGCATGGTTGTAGTCGGCCGCGGTCCATCGCGTCAACCGTAACCCGGCGGGGAACTCACGAAGGGGCGCCGACCAGCCCTGGAGATCGAGCTCGAGAAAGCGTCGGCCAAAATGTTTGAAGCCCAGCGGGCGAAAGATCGCGTCCATCTCACCGGATTCATAGAGCAGCAGCTGCGATTCGATGCGCGTCACGTCCGGAGTGTGCATCAGCAGGTCGAGCAGGTTGTAGAGCAATAGATGTGAGGTGGCCAGCATCTCGCCAGACTTCTCGCCAAGCGCGAACGCATCGCCCAGTACCGCCTTGTCGCCCTCGTGGACGTAGAAGGTAAAGCCGCGAATCCGCCCCCGGTCGAGCGCCACGTATCCGGCCAGCACCCGCGTGTCGAGATATTGCAACAACAGTTCGGTGGAGCTGCGATAATCCCACCGCAGCCGCTGCCGCCAGACGCGAGCCTCTTCCTCAAGCAGCGGGCGAAGTTGTCTCGCTGAAAAATGCCGCAGATCCAGCAGCTCGAGTTGGGTGACGACAGCCATGGGCTTGGATGAGCTTAGCGCACGGCGAGCATAGCTGGCGGACCTGCTGTCAAACGCTGTTTACCGCGCGTACACCCGGTAGATCTCCAGCCCTTGCGGATCGTAAAGGAACAAGGGCACGTACACGCGTCCGGCGAGCCATTGCTGGAGATCGGCGGTGTCGTTTACCGGAGCGATCAGCAGATGCTCGCCGGAAGGAACGCCGTCCACATCGTAGTGAACGACCGGGCGGTCACGGTAGAAGGCGAGGCCGTAATCCATATCGCGCTTGACATGCAGCGCGGCCACATCCCCTAACCCCGGGGCCTGCAGCTTAAGTTCGGCGGCCAGTGGACGTGCGGAGTAGTTCAGGTCTAGGTCTTTGCCATGGAAGCCGAGCAGAAAGATCAGCGAACCGATGACCGGGACGAGCGTCGCGCTCCGAACATAGCCGATGCCGCCGCGCCGAACCGCTGCAATCACCAGACCGCCGGCCAGCAGTGCCGCTGTGCCTGCGATCAGTAGCCAGCGCACCGGAGGAACCAGCGTCTCGTACTTCATGTGCTGCGGCGCCAGTACCAACACAAATACAAGCACGGCGGAGAGGGTCGCATGAGTCCACAGTAGCCAACGGGATACACCCGGTCGCCGGACGCGGTTTATATAGTCACCCGTAAGGATGCAAAGCGGAGGAAGCGAGGGCAGGATGTAGCCAGGCAGCTTCGAGTTAGAAAATGAAAAGAAGACGATGGGGAACAACGCCCAAAGCACAAGAAACTCCGGGAAGGCATCGCCTGTGCGCCCATGACCAAGATAACGCAAGGGCTTTTGGCGCGCCCTCCACTCGGCAAACGAGACCTGTACTGCGTCGACCAAAGCGCGTAACGAGAGCGCCGTCCACGGCATCAGCGCCAGCAGCAGGACGGCGACGTAGTACCACCAGGGCTGATGGTGCTGGTAGCGGTTGGTCGTCAGCCGCTCCAGATTGTGCTCGAGGAAAAAGGTGCGGACGAAGGTAGGGTTACGTTTCTGCACGGCGATATACCAGGGCAGCACCATCGCGAGGAAGAGCGCGACGCCCGGCCACCAGATGGTGCGCCGCAGAACCGACCACTCCTTCCGAAGGCCCGCGAAGCAGACGATGATCGCCAGCGCAAGAAACGGCGCTATGGGTCCCTTCGCCAGCGTTGCCGCCGCACCGAAGAAGTAAAGGTCGAAAAGCCAGAACTTCTTGCCCGTTTCGTACCAGGCGTACCAGCCCAGCATTCCGATGCAAAAGGGCGCGGCCAACTGCATGTCGGTCGAAGCACCACGCGCGAAGCCGACCATCCCTACGCAGGACGCGGTAATCAGCGCCGCGTCAAGATGACCGCCGGGGCGGAATCGCCGCAGATGCAGAAACACCAGCAGCACCAGAAACGCCGCCCCGGACGACGACGGCAGACGCGCCGACCAGTCCGAAACCCCAAATTCCTTGAAGAAGCTCATCGCGCGCCAATAGTAAAGCGCCGGCTTCTCCAGCCAGGGTCTGCCGTAGAGCACAGGCGTAATCGTGCCTCCGGTGATGCAGTGGAAGGAATCGATAAAGTCCTGCGCTTGCAAACCTCGCGGCAGCACTTTGGTGTGCGCCTCATGGCAGGCGACAGAATGGGCGGCAAGCATTTCGCGCGCAATCTGGGCATAACGCGGCTCATCCGCTCCCACCAGTCCAAGCTGATCCCCGCCAAAGAGGGGAACCAGCCCGTAAAGCAGCAGAAACGCCGTCACGGTGAAAAGGATGGCGAACTCCCGCGGAGCAACTGCAGCGGGATGAAGGAAGATGCGCCGCAGCCTTGACGGGGAGGCTGGTTCGTATGCGGAGCCGTTGTCGGCCGTTGTGTGGAGTTCCGTCACAGTCACGTTTCTTGGGGCGACCTCAGGCTATCAGAGTTGCTTTCTCACTTCGGTAAGCACCTTGCCGATAGCCATGGCGAGCGGTCCTTCCATCGTGCATCCGCTGGCCGTACGATGCCCGCCTCCGCCAAACGCCTCCGCCACAACAGCGACGTTTACCAGCCCTTTGCTGCGGATGCTGAGGCGAAACTGGCTTTCTCCAGGCAGTTCACGAAAAAATACGGCCGACTCCACCCCCGAAATGCTGATGAGATGGTTGACAACGCCCTCGCAGTCTTCAGGGCTCGCCTTTGCGTGATCCATCTCGACCTGCGTGACGGAGCTCCACGCGATCCGGCGGTCGCACTCCATGTTTGAAAGCGCCGCTCCTAGTAGCTTGATCTTACTCAGGGGTGAGGTGAAGAAGATGTCGCGCGCAATCTGGCTGGGATTGGCGCCCTTCAACGTCAAATCGTGCGCCATCTCAAAGGTCGTCGACGTCGTCAGCGGATAGGTAAACGATCCCGTGTCCGAAAGCAGCGCGGTATACAGACAGGTTGCGATCGCCGGCGTGATCTGGACGTGAGAAGCCACAGCAAGCCGATACACCAACTCGGCGACCGCGCAAGCCTTCGGATCGATCCAGTTGAAGGCGGCATAGTCGCGCCCACTCTCGTGGTGATCGATATTTATCAGGAGACGCCCCTCGAGCCCATCGAGACCTGTGCGCTCGATACTGTCGCACTCCAGAATGACCACAGCCTCGGCCCGCATATCTGGTGCGGCGGCGTGGCGCACACGTTCGATCTGTGGAAGAGTCTTGTAAATCTCGGGAACCGGATCGGCCAGCACGACCTCCACGTCATGCCCAAGCTGTTCAAGAACGCCCGCCATCGCCAGCGACGATCCGATAGCGTCTCCGTCCGGCCGCGCGTGAGAGGTCACCACTACTTGCTTACGCCCCCGCAACAAGGCGAGGAGAGCGGGCACCGGCTCATGCGCGGCGGACGGGATGATCGTGCCCTCGGTCATTGCGGTGTGCTCTCCAACGCCGCAGGGGCCGCGTCCGTTCGTTTCTTCTCGCGCTTTCGCATCCGATCGAGCAGTTCGTCCATGCGGCCGGTCATCTTTTCAGAGCGATCGATCGCAAAGGTGAGCTCTGGGATATGCCGGACACCCATGCTGTCGCGCAGCCGTGAGCGGATGTAGCCGCGTGCTGCCGTCAGGCCGGCCAGAGTCTCCTCTTCTTCGGCAGCATCGCCATGCACAGCGACGAAGATGCGGGCCGCCTTTCCGCCCGGCGCAAGCAGCACCTCCGTCACATAGCTCGGTGCAATGCGCGGATCGGACAGCTCACCCTCGAGCATGGCACCAATCTCCTCGGAGAAGGTGCTGGCGACGCGGTTGCGGTGGTACGTTCTGGCTCGTGGTTCAGGCATAAAGAGGCGCTTTCAACGTACCAGTATAGCTCACCAGCCGTAAAGCAGCGTTGCACGCGCAGCGAAGAAGAAGAGCGGTTACTCAACCAAGCTACTCGGAGGCCTGGAGACACGCCGATCGATCGAAGGCAAGCCTGCGCCTCGCACGTGCACGGATACGTGTTCAGGCTACGCGCCTTCCGCTTCCTCGCGATCCAGCATCTCCGCATAGGAATCCAGCACCTCGCCCCCTAACCCCGCAAGGATGCGCAAAGCAGCCCGGTCGATCTCTTCAAGCTGGCCCCTGAGGTAGCTGCCAGACCCCGAGACGCAGGCAACGCCGATCGTCGCACGGTTCCAAACGAGTGCCTCGTCGAGTTCAGCCACGGAGCAGTTGAAGCTTTGCCTGAGTTTATCTTTCAGCGAGCGGACGACCTGACGCCGGTCCTTGAGCGACTGGGCGTGCGGAATCGATATCTCGATCGTCAATTGGCCGACGGGCATAGCTTAGGTCGCGCTGACCCGGACCAGGTAAACCCCATGTGCCGGGACCGGGGCGGCGAGCCGGTTACCGGTCAGAGGCACGGCTGAATGCTTCCAAAGATCGCGGCCTCTCAAGCCGGTACTGTTTGCAGCAAGCGGCAACGTTGCGAGCGAGACGTTCGCCGACGCAGCCTTCTCGCTCCGATTGAAGACGCCGACTACCACCGAGCCATCGGCCATCGGACGCCACAGCGTTTCGAGTGAGCCCTCCGTTGCCAGAACTTGCGTCGGCTTGGCGGCCGAATCCTGATCGACCGCGATCACCTCCGGGTTCATCAGGATCGACCTGGTTTCGTCCGTCATCGTGCGCAGATCGTTGCCTGCAATCAGCGGGGCAGACAGCAGCGACCAGAGGCTCATGTGGGTGCGGTACTCTTCCGCCGTCATACCCCCGTTTCCAATCTCCAGCATATCCGGATCGTTCCAGTGGCCCGGTACCGTGTACTTGGCGATAGGTAGCTGACGGAAACCGATATCGTCCATCGACTTCCACGCGTCTTCGATGTCGCCGGTAGTACGCCAAAGATTGCCGCCCGCCTTTGCACCCCAGTTCCATACATCCTCCTGCCCATACTGGCAGAGGCTGAACACGATCGGACGGCCCGTCTGCTGGAGAGCTTCGCCCATCTTCTGGTACAGCGCGCGCTGCGTCTCGGGGCTGGACGTGTAGACGCCCCCTGCGCTGCACAGATCATATTTAAGATAGTCGATGCCCCAGGAGGCATAGCTTCGGGCGTCCTGGACCTCGTGCCCGAAGCTGGCCTCGTACCCGGCGCAGGTTTTGGGTCCGGGCGAGGAGTAGATGCCGATCTTGAGACCCTTCGAGTGGACGTAGTCGGCCAGGGCCTTCATGTCGGGGAACTTCGTGTTGGTCGTGATGTTGCCTGCGTTGTCCCGCCCCAGCTCCCAGGTGTCGTCGATGTTGATGTAGACGTAACCCAGTTTGCTCATGCCGCTTGAAACCATCGCGTCCGCCATGGACCGCACATCGGCATCGGTAATGCGACCGGCAAACTTGTTCCAGCTGTTCCATCCCATGGGTGGCGTGCGAACGAGGCCGTTGTCGGGCAGTTCTTTCAGGGCAGGCAGGGGAAGCGGCGCAGGCGGTTTGCTGGCCTGCTCGGTGGTTTGTACGGCTTCGCCTTTCGACACTTCACCGCTCGCATTACGGCTTTGAAGTATTAGCTTGCCCGAGGAAAATGTGCCCTCAAACGCGATTGGCGGCCGCTTGCTCTCAGCTGGTGGCGTTGCGGTCAGATGAAGCGTCGCGCCAGACAAAGTACCTGTCACGGGAAGGCCATCTGACCCACGTCCGAGAAGCCGTCCGGTTACCGCGTCGCCAGCCTGATGCAGCTCGAAAAAGGTCTCCCGGTACGTGCCGTCGCCTGCTGGGACGCGGAGGTCCCAGTAGCCATTCAGCAAGCCCGTTGCCTGCGCCGCCATGCCAGCCGGGAGCAACACCGCACTCGCCAACGCATACACCAACCTCCATCCCGCTCTGCTCATCGCTCCGCCTCTCCTCGTGCTTGGGTCAACGTAAGCACTCTAATGGAGCGCGCAGGCATCCGCAAGCCAGCCGGTCTTCTCGCGTCAGCCAGAGGGGAGAGAGTGGTGATTTCCTGGAGGCGAATGCGGTACGAGCAGTGGCGTTCTGCTCAGACACATGCGTTTGCAGGATCACCTATGGAACACCTTGCGGCAGAAGTCCATACCATGAAGCTAATCGCCCGCTACGCGAGTCGCGTAGAGGTCCCAGTGAGCCAGCAGAGTGTGGAGGACAGTCGAGCCACAAAGCCAGGCCGACTCAAGTGCGATGCGGGTGCCGATGTAGGGAGCGGTAACCGACTCAACCGCCGCATGGCCCGGGCGCTGCATGGAGTAGTTGCTGCCGGTGCGCAGGACCAGGGTCCGGCGTGGGTCCACCCGGTGCATGGCCGCCAGTCGGCCGAGGGCGCTCATCAGGCCAGAGTCTTCCATATCGGTCATCGCGAAGACGCCCTGACCGCCGGTGTGGAGCCGTACCCAGTCCCGCGCGAACTGCGTCATGATGCTTCCGTGCCAGTACGAGTCAGAGGCGAAGCTGTCGCCGAGGAGGACAAAGGGCGGTCGAGCCGCATTGAGGTCCGCAGGAGAGCCTGCGAACCCCCCGCGGAAGGCGGCCACAGTCGGGTCGTCGCCCAGGTTGAGGTCCTTGGTCTGCGCGTAGGCCCAGGCGGTCAGCTGCCGGTTCAGCGGATAGCTGTTGGACTGAAACCACGTGGTTCCTGTAAGGGTCGCCGGGTTTGGGCTATGGGAGCCGACGGGAAAGATGCCGTAGGGCCAGTCAGCGGGAGCTTCGCGAGGGTCGATCTCGCGGGCGACACCGTTGATGACGAAGTTGGCCCATGCAGCCGAGCCGATCGAGGCCACATGGGGGTCCACTCCCGCGATGCCGTTGATAAGGACATAAGCGTGTGTGAGATCGAACCGGGGGTCGAGGCCGAGTGCCATCATGGAGGCGGTAGCGTTGACGAGCGTCGTGCCGGAGACCATGCCAAGCACGGTGTGGCTCGTATTGACTCGCAGGGCACGAACGCCGCCAGGGAAGTCGAGGCTCTCGTCGAGGTGCTCACGCTCGACCCAGAACTGGAACTCTCCGGGCGCGTCACCTGTGTCGTTGCCAATCTCGAAGGTGGTGACGATCACCGCCCGAATGGGCCAGGGCTTCTGCTGGGCCTGCAAGCTCCCGGCGCAGAGCAGAGCCGCAAACGCGACAAGGAGGAATGGACGCATACAATCTCCTGAATTGGCTAAGACTTCAAGCGTAGCAGGAGGAAGAGATGGTCGGAATGGAGAGATTCGAACTCTCGACCCCCTGCTCCCGAAGCAGGTGCGCTACCAGGCTGCGCTACATTCCGATCCTGTAATACCGGGATATTGAAGGGGCCGCGCCCGAGAACACGCCGCCACTGCAACTGGCTTAGTTTAGCAGATGCGTCGGGTGCGCCTTCAAAGCTCGCTCGACTCTCGGAAGGGTACGCGTCAGCCAGGACGGGTGGAGCGTCCTGGCTTCGGTGAGCAGCTATCGCAACATAGAATGAGCGACAGGGCGGGAGCAAGGGTGAGCGAGCGGCGCGAGATCGTGCAACTTTGGCGGCAGGGTGGAGCCTCGGTTCTGGTGACGCTGGTGCGCGCGGAGGGATCGACCTACCGGCAGCCGGGGGCGCGGCTGCTGATCGGGCCGTGCGGCGCGTATGCCGGGACGATCAGCGGAGGGTGTCTGGAGGCTGAGGTGGTACGCAGGGCCGCGTGGCGCGTGCGCGAGGGAGCTGCGGTCGAGCAGTACTCGACCAGGTTCGATGAAGCGGCAGATATCCCCTTTGGGCTCGGGTGCGGAGGAACCGTTGATCTGCTGATGGAGCCGGTGGGAACACCCGAGTGCGCGGCGCTGCTCGGGGCTATGGAAAGCTCGCTGCAAGGAGAGACCGCGACCGTGATGACGTGGCTTCCCGCGGGGGGGAACGTGTTGCAGCGGGTTGTGCTTGCGCCCTCGGGTGAAGTGGTCTTCGCCAGTAAAGGGAACCCGGCCAGGCGGTTTGGGTGCGCGGCGGGGCTGCAACCCGGGCGAGAGCAGCAAGGCGAGACTGCAGGGCTTCTCATCGAAGCTTTGTTGCCGCCGCAGCGGCTTTGGGTGCTGGGTGCCGGTGACGATGCGAAGCCCCTTGTGAACATGGCGGCGCTCCTGGGGTGGAGCGTGCTGGTAGCCGATGGACGCGCGCAGTTGGCACGGGCGGAGCGATTTTCCAAGGCGGCGCGGATCGTTTCAACGGAGGCACTGGCGATCAGGCCCGACGACGCTGTGGTGCTGATGACGCACAGCTATGAGCAGGACCGCGAGTTGCTCACGCGGGTGCTGCCGATGGGTCCGCGCTATCTGGGGCTGCTGGGAGCGAGGCACCGGAGCAGCTTGCTGGTCAGTGAGGCGGCGGCGCTGCTTGGCTGGACGGTGGAGGGTTGCTGTGAACGAATCTGGGCACCGGTGGGGCTCGACCTGGGCGGCGATGGGCCGGAGGCAATTGCCCTGGCGGTAATTGCGGAGGCACAGGCGGCAATTATGGGAAAGCTCGGCAGGTCGCGGCGACTTACGGCGGAAGACGTGGCGGAGCAGATCGCCAGGGGCAGGGCGAGCCGGTATCTCCAGGCGCAGTGCGCGAGATGAGTGCCGCGGCGATCGTTCTGGCGGCGGGAGCTTCGACGCGGCTCCGTTCGCCGAAGCAGCTCGTGCGGCTTCGAGGCGAGACGCTGCTGGAGCAGGCGGTGCGGGTAGCGGGGGAGGCGGGCTGCTCGCCGGTCGTAGTCGTACTCGGGGCGAAGGCGGCGGAGGTATGGGCGGGGTGCGCTTTAGGCGGAGCGATGGTGGTCGTCAATGCCGACTGGGAGGAGGGGATGGGAGCGTCGATCGCCTGTGGGATCGCGGCGGTGGAGGGCGAAGTAGACGGGGCCGTGGTGATGGCGTGCGATCAGCCGGCGGTGACGGCAGACCATCTGCGGGCGTTGATGGCGGGCGGGGTAGTGACGGCTTCGGCGTATGCGGGACGGCGCGGGGTGCCGGCTTACTTTCCGGCGGCGGCGTTTGAGGAGTTGATGGAGTTGCGGGGGGATGTGGGGGCGCGGGGGATGCTTCAGGGCGCGAGAGCGGTGGAGCTGGAAGGTGGGGAGCTGGACGTGGATACTATCGCCGATGTGAAACGGCTGTTCGATAAGATTTACCAAATGTTGTAGCCGGATGTTTGGCTGAGTCGAGCATGTCAGGTCGAGGACGCCGAGCCCGCATCGAGGAGAAATACATGTGGCTTGAAGAGATTGCCGTAAAGAGGTCGGTCAGTTGCAACTTCAACAAAGGCGCCATGGTTCGTCCGTTGCATGGACTTGTGCTGCACATCCAGCAGGGAACAGAGGCGGGAACATACTCCTGGTTCAATCAGAGTCGCGCCAAAGTCTCCGCTCATTTCGGCAATCCGAAGCTGGGCTCGGCAATCCGAAGCTGGGCGATCTGGAGCAGTTTGTGGACATCGACGACGCGGCATGGGCGCAGATGAGCGGCAACCGGCATTGGATCAGCATAGAGAACGAAGGCAATAGTGGGGATTCACTGAGTGCGTCGCAGATCGACAACCTCGCGAAGCTGATGGGCTGGCTGCACTGGAACGAGAAGGTGCCCTTGACGGTGGCGGACACTTCGGCTGACTTCGGACTGGGGTACCATGCAATGGGCGGCAAAGCGTGGGGGAATCATCTTGCCTGCCCTGGTGCGCCGATCATCAACCAGCGGCTGCTCATCTTGGAGCGTGCCGGCTTCTGGCGGCCGCAGGCGGAAGCGATCTTGTTGTAGGGGGCACCAATGAAGCTGCTTGTCGCCGCCGTACTTTTCGGTTCCTTTCTCCCGTCCCAGGCGCAGGTCGCGACGGAGCTTCGGCTTACGGCACCCGGGTCGGCGCTCTACGCTTCCGTCGAGGGCATTGAGACAAAGATCGTCAACTCCGCTTTAAAGGCATGGCGGATCGGCGAGGGGCGACAGGTGGTCTATTCCGCCATTGATGGTGCTGGTGGGTACGAGAACGAAGGGCAAGCGCTTTACTTATACGATGTGGCTACGGGAGTTCAGCGCAAGGTTGTAGCCGAGTACTTTGTGATTGTAGAGGTGGCCGAGGCCAAGGCCGCTTCCGGTAAGGTGGCGCTGCTGTTGACCATGACCAACGGAGGGCTGGGCGCAACGCATATAGCCGTCGTAGACCCTGAGCGTGGCGAGGTTTACACGGCCGATGGCGCCATGATCCTGAACCATGCGAATCACGGCATCGTTGTGGGTCGTTATCGCGATCGTGATTGGGACAAGCTGCGCGCCAAGGTACGGGTGCCGCCCTTCAGAACTGAACACTACGATCTGGACGCGCTGCTGCGACGTTTGCCGATTGCTAATGCTGCTTCAAAGTGATGTCGGTTGCTTCAGGTTACAAGAAGGTGTGCAGAAACTCTCCAAGCAGGTTGGCGGCAACCGCGCTGCGGTATTGCCCTGTGGAGCGGATGTCGTCGATGGGCTTGATCTCCGCGAGGAGGGCGGCGCGGGCCTGGGCGATGGTCTCGTCGTTTGTCGGTTGGCCGGTGAGAACAGCCTCGGTGGCAGCGAGACGGAGAGGTGTATCGCGGAGACTGGCGGCGGCGAGGCGGATGTCTTCGACGATGCCGTTGTGGACGCGGGCGAGGCCGGCGAGGGCGACTTTGGAGATGGCCTGGGCGTTGCGGGTGCCGACTTTGCGGATGTAAGCGCGGTAGCCGCTATAGACGCGGGGGATGACGATGCTGTGGAGCAGTTCGTCGGGGCGGAGAGCGGTCTGTTTGTAGCCGAGATGGAAGCCGCGGTAGGGCAGGGTGCGGGTGCCAGACTTGGAGATAAGGGTGAGGGTGGCGTCGTAGCAGAGAAGGGCCGGGGGCGAGTCGGCAGCGGGGGAGGCGTTAACGACGTTGCCGCCGAGCGTGCCGCGGTTCTGGTTGGCGATGGAGCCGGTCCAACTGGCGGCTCGGGCGAGGAGCGAAAGATCGCTTGCGATCACGGCATGGCGGCGGAGGTCGGTGAAGGTGGTGCCGGAGCCGAGGGTGATGGTCTCGGGCGTGACGTCGATGAAGCGCAGTTCGCGAAGATGGTTGATGGAGAGGAGCGGGCGCGTGGGCAGGCGACCGGCGGCGAGGGCGACCATCAGCTCCGTCCCTCCGGCCATGGGGGTGTGGGTGCCTTCGGCCAGGGTGGCGAGGACGGCGTCCAGCGTGGGCGGGGCGATCAGGGTGTAGTCGGCGACGTTGGCTCTCATACGCGCGCCGCCGCCTCCACCGCGTTGAAGATGCGGGTGTAGCCGGTGCAGCGGCAGAGGTTTCCGGCGAGGCCTTCCTGGATTTGCGTGAGGGTGGGATGCGGCGTCTTTGCGAGCAGATGGTGCGTGGCGAGGATCATGCCAGGAGTACAGATGCCGCACTGGGCACCGCCTTGTTCGAGGAAGCACTGCTGGATGGGGTGGAGCTTTTCCCCCATCGAGATGCCCTCGATCGTGACAAGTTGCGATCCCGCAGCCTGGAGGGCGGGCACAAGGCAGGAGTTGACCAGCTCGCCGTTCATCAGGACGGAGCAGGAGCCGCACTCGCCCTCGCCGCAGCCCTCTTTGGTGCCGGTCAGGCGGAGGTCTTCACGCAGGAGGTCGAGGAGGCGCTTCATGGGTCGGGCATCGACGGTGCGGGTGTGCCCGTTGACGATGAGGGTCAGCTCCATCGGCATACCGGATCGGGGCGGGTCATGCGGTGATTGTAGAGCAGCTTCAGAGTGCGGCGGCGAGGGCGGTCTGCTGTGCGGCGAGGAGGGTCCGGATGCCGTCCTCGGCGAGGTCGAGCATGGCGTTCAACTGCTGCCGGGTGTAGGAGTCTTTTTCCGCGGTGGCCTGGGTCTCAATCAGGCCGCCCGAGGCGAGCAGGACGACGTTCATGTCGACGGTGGCGCGGGAGTCTTCCTCGTAGCAAAGGTCGAGCAGGGTGTGCCCGTCGACGATGCCGACGGATGTCGCGGCGACCATCTGGGTCAGGGGAGAGCTTTTGAGGGTACCGGCGGCGACGAGCTTGCCGAGGGCGATGGCGAGCGCGACGGAAGCTCCGGTGATGGCTGCGGTTCGGGTGCCGCCGTCGGCCTGGAGCACGTCGCAGTCAAGGATGACGGTGCGCTCGCCGAGAGCCTTCATGTCGACGACTGAACGCAACGACCGCCCGATGAGCCGTTGGATCTCATGGGTGCGGCCACCGACCTTGCCTCGTTCGGCTTCGCGCGGAGAGCGGGTAAGGGTGGCCCGAGGAAGCATCCCGTATTCGGCCGTGACCCAGCCGCGCCCAGAGTTGCGCAGCCAGCCGGGAACGCCGGTTTCCACCGTGGCGTTGCAGAGAACGCGGGTGTGGCCGCACTCGATCAGGACGGAGCCTTCGGGCGTAGAGACGTAGCCCGCGGTGAGCGTCAGAGGCCGGAGCTGGTCGGCACCGCGGGCATCAGGGCGGAAGGGAGCGGAAGAGGGAGCCACGTGCAGATTATAGTTCTCTCACCTGTGCAGTCATCCGTAAGGCACCGCGGCGACAATTCACGCTTGTTCCCAGCGGCCACACGGCAGATGTTGTCCCATCTTGGGAATACTCCCAATTGAGGAAACACTCGCGTACCGGCTGGATTGTGCCCATAAGGCACAGTTAGTACATCATAGAAGTGCAGGTTGTTCCATTATGGGAAAACAACAGGGACAACCCACCTGTCGAAGCATTTTGCTCTAGCGCATTCTTTTGAGGCACTTAGGTGTCTTCTCCCGCTTTGGCACGCAACGTGATTACAGGAATGGAACAGATGGCCGTCATCCTGTGTGCCGGACACTGATTAAATCTCGAATTGGAGCATTTCGCCATGCAGGCACCGCCGAGCCACACCGCCTCTGGAGAGCACCATTGGTCTCGTCTTCCTTCTTCTTTCCCCTCTGGGCCTTCGCAGCCGCCGAGCGTGGCCGATGGTATCGGTCTAGCGCACGATGCGGGCAATCTGCTCGGTGCAATCCGGCTGTACTGCGATCTTCTGGCGCTTCCTGGAGTGCTGCGCAGCGAGCACCGGCATTATGCCGAGGAGCTGCGGCTCCTGACGGCACGGAGCGGATCGTTGATCGACCGGCTGTTACGCCCCGCTCCCTTGGGTGGCTCGCACGCTCCAGCGAATGGCGCCGGTGCCGCGGGCACGGAAGATGCAGGACAGCCCCCCGAAAGCGTGTGTCCGGCAGATGCCTTGATGGAGTGCCGGGGGATGCTCGAGCCGGTCGCAGGGGCGGGATCGTTGCTGCTTGCGGTGGAGGCCGGGGCGCGGGGCAGGATCGCGGTGCCGCGCGAGGCGCTTGAGCGTATCTTGTTGAACTTGATCAAGAACGCAGCGGAGGCCCAAGGAACGACGGATCGGGACGGCGAGGACGAGGATGGCCGGCGTCCGATCATCGTCCGCGTCCGCGCCGTAACAGCCTGGGGAAAGGAAGGGAGCGACGCGATTGCGGTAAGCGTGGAAGATCGCGGCCGGGGCATGGAGGAGAAGGCCGTGCGTGCCGCGCTTGCAGGTACGGCGGAGCACGCCCGGCCCGGGGTCGACGACCTGCAACACTCTGGGCGCGGCCTTGGGCTGCGTGTGGTCCGCGAGCTGACGGAACGTACCGGCGGCGCGTTGCGGATGCAAAGCCGTGTGGGACAGGGGACGACGGTGGAGGTGGTGTGGGCCACCGCGCGAGAAGGAGCTGAGACGGGCTAGCCGCGGCAGGTCACGGCTAGGCAAAGCGCATAGAAGAGGCGGGACGGCAGCAGGCGTTCGACACGTAAGAGCAGATTTGAAGAAGTAGGGACAAAAGGAGAAACACCATGTTGAGCGCGACGGGTTTCGGAATGGGGCAGGGAACGGGTGGGGGGTACGCACGGGAATCGGGACGGGGGACGCCAGGTGGGCCAGGAGCCATGCCATTGCCTCCAGGGTGGAGCAACGGACGGAACGCGGGAGCTCCGCTTCCGGCAACGCGAGTGGGTCAGCCAGCGACCGGCTATGTTCCCCGGCCAGAGTTCACGCCCGCTGCGGCTGAGAGCGCGCCTGCACTACAGGTGCTGGTCGTCGACGACGACGGGCCGGTGCGTCAGGCCTGCTGCGAGATCGCGACGAGCATGGGGTACCAGGTCACCTCGGCAGCAAGTGCCCCGGAGGCGCGGGCGGTACTGAAGCGGCAGTCGATCGACTTGCTGCTGCTGGACCTGAAGCTGCCGGATGGTGTCAACGGCTCGTCGCAGGGCGGGCTGAGGCTGCTGGAAGAGGTGAAAGCGCTTCATCCCGAGACGGGCGTCGTCGTGATGACGGCGTTCGCAACGGTCTCGTCGGCTGTGGAGGCGATGCGGATTGGCGCGGGCGACTACTTGACGAAGCCGTTTGCGCTCGAGGAGCTGACGACGGTGCTCGACCGGGCAGGGCAGCGGCGGCAGTTCGACGCGGAGAGCCGGCGGCTGCGCGAGCGGCTGCGGACGACGACGGGGATGGGCAACCTGATCGGCCGGTCGCCGGAGATGGAAAAGCTGTATCGCATCCTGTCGAAGGTGGCCAACTCCACCCATCCGGTGCTGATCCTGGGCGAGAGCGGCACGGGCAAGGAGCTGGTCGCACGGTCGATCCATTTCAACGGTCCGAACGCGGACAAGCCCTTCATCCCGGTCGACTGCGGATCGCTGGTGCCGACGCTGATCGAGAGCGAGCTCTTTGGCTATGTCAAAGGAGCGTTTACGGGAGCCAACAAGTCGAAGGAGGGCCTGCTCTCGGCGGCCGACGGCGGAACGGTGTTTCTCGACGAAATTGGGGAACTGCCCCTCGATCTCCAGGCCAAGCTGCTGCGGGCCTTGCAGGAGAAAGAGGTGCGGCCGGTGGGTGCCACCCATGCGGTGCCGATCTCGGCGCGCGTACTGGCGGCGACCAATCGCGACCTTCTTGCCATGGTGGAGCAGGGGCGCTTCCGTAAAGACCTCTACTACCGGTTGAACGTGGTGAACATCCGCATTCCTGCACTGCGAGAGCGGCGCGCGGATATTGCAGTGCTGGCCGAGCACTTTCTGGAACGTTTGAACCGGGATTCTGGCGTAGCCCACACGTTTTCGGACGATGCGCTGCGGGTGATGACCGAATACGACTGGCCGGGCAATGTCCGTGAGCTCGAACACGCGATCGAACGGGCGTGTGCCATGAGCTCGAGCCCGGTGCTGCATATGGGCGATCTGCCCACACAACTGCAAGACTTCCGGCTGCAAAGCGGAAGCCGCTTGCGAACGATAGCGCCACCGGTTGGCGAGGGCGCGAGTGAGACGGCAGCGGTTGCCATGCCAGGCATGAGCACCGGACCAGCCGGGATCGTTTCGATCGCCGAGATGGAGAAGCATGCCATCCTCGTGACGATCCGTCAGCTGAAGGGTGACAAGCTGATGGCGGCGAAGCTGCTCGGCATCGGCAAGACGACGCTCTACCGCAAGCTGAAGGAGTACGGGATTGCGGAAGGGGCGGATGTGAGCGATTAGAGCTCCTGGCAGGTGAAGGACCTGATTGACGAGGTCTCCAAGAGAACGACACACGAACGATTGCCAACGAAAAGGGGAGAAGGATGATGGATACGGTATTGATGATTGCGACGAGCGATGGCGTGGAGCAGTGTGGGACCGAACTGGCGCGGGAGCTGCACCTGACGGTGAGTCTGGCGACCAGTCGAAGAGCAGCCCTGGCCGCGGTGCGGCGCGAGCAGTTCAGTGTGATCGTGGTGGAACAGGCTCTGGTCGAGAACGATCCAGAGTGGGCAGACCTCTTGTGGCAGAATGCCGGATTTGCGCTGCCGGTCGAGATCAATCTGGCGATCTCAGGCTGCGGACGGCTGGTGCGCGAGGTGCGCTCGGTACTGCAGCGGCGCGAGCACGAGATGGAGGCCGCGCGGCGGGCAGCGACGACAGCCCTTGCCAACGAACTGAAATCTTCGGTGACAGGAATGCTGCTCCAATCGGAGCTGGCGTTGCGCGAGCCTTCGGTTCCCGCAGCTCTCGCGCCGAAGCTCAAGCACCTGGTGGAGCTGGCATCGGCTATCCGGGCGCAGCTGCGGCCTGTGGCGTAGTCAGCGCCGCTCGATGCGCAGCTGGATGCCGTACTTCGGGCGGAGGCTGACGGCGGGATGGAGCTTGAGCTCGCGGGAGGAGCCGGGGAGCGGGGCGAGCCGCCAGTCCCGCGCGATGACCGCGAGAGCAAGGGTGCCCTCCATCCAAGCGAGACCTTCGGCGATGCACTGGCGGCTGCCTCCCGCGAAGGGAAAGTAGCTATAGCGCGGACGGCTGGTCTTTGTTTCGAGCGAGAACCGGCTGGGATCGAAGCGGTCGGGTTCCGGAAAGAAGCGGGGGTCGCGATGAACAGCGTATTGCGGAGCGATGACGGTCGCGCCGACGGGGATGGTGTAGCCGGCGATGGTGTACCCCTCCGCGCAGGTACGGGCGGTGACCCAGACGGGCGGGTAGAGGCGGAGGAGCTCGGCGAAGACCTGCGTGGCGAAAGGGAGTCGGGGGTAGTCGGCGGCTACCGGCGAGCGGTTGCCGAGAACGGCATGAGCTTCTTCGGCTAGCTGCTGCTGGGCCTCTGGGTTCCAGGCGAGGAGGTGAAGGGCGAACGAGAGGGCATTGGCGGTCGTCTCGTGGCCGGCGAGGATGACGGTGACGCACTCGTCGTGGAGCTGGTGGTCGGACATGGTGTTGGGGGCTTCGCTTGCGGTCTGGCCTTCCGTGTCCGTGGCGTTGAGGAGCATGGAGAGGAGGTCTCCCCGGTCTGTCGGATCGGCGCGGCGTTCGGCGATCATGCCGTAGATCAGCGTGTCGAGGGTGGCTTTCCCTTTGGCGAGGCGGCGCATGGAGGGGATGGGGAGCTTCTGGATCTGGCGGGAAAAGGGTAGAAACGAGAGCGGGACGAAGCTCATGAAGGCGTCCACGGCGGCGGCGGTGGCGGCTACGTCGTCGAGCTTGTCCAGATCGAAGAGGCATTTGCCAACGATGCGGAGGGCGAGCTCGAGCATCTCCGGGTGGACGTCGATTTCGGTGCCGCTGCGCCAGGCGGCGGTCATGGCGATGGTCTTGCTTCCGATCACCTCCGCATAAGCAGCGATGCGGTCGCGCAGGAAGGCGGGCTGGGCGAGGCGGCGCTGGCGCATATGCAGCGGCTCTTCCGAGGTGAGCAGGCCGTGGCCAAGTACATCGCGGCCGCGCTGCATGACGAGGTTGCGATGATGTTTATGAGCGTCTTTGAGGAAGAAGTCGGCGATCAGGTCCGGGTGGTTGAGCTGGTAGACATGCCGCCCAAGGGCTTTGTAATGGTTGAGGTCGCCGTAGTGCTGGGCGGTATGCAGAAGGAACTCGGCGGAGTTTTGGCGGAGCGGGTTGCCGGAGACAAGCATCCGCGAGAGCGAGGGGCCAGCGGGAAAGGCGGGGTCTTTGCCGCGACGGATGTCGAGCGGTATAGGCACAGGATGAGTGTACGGGCGGGGGTTTGAGCGGGTGAATACGATCCTTGGCTTACCCGCCGCGCTGGTAAACTGGGGCAATGTTTGAGAATCTTAGCGACAAGCTGCAGCGGTCTTTCAAGAACCTTCGCGGTCAGGGCACCATCACGGACGAGAACATTGCGGAGGCACTGCGCGAGATACGGCTCGCACTGCTTGAAGCCGACGTGAACCTCTCCGTGGTGACGGAGCTGGTGGAGCATATCCGCGTCCGTGCGCTGGGCAGCCAGGTAACGACGGCGCTCTCGCCCTCGGAGCAGATCGTGAAGATCGTCCATGACGAGCTGATCAACGTGCTGGGCAAAGACACCGCGCGGTTTATGAAGAGTTCGCAGCCGCCCAGCGTGATCCTGATGGCGGGGCTGCAGGGGTCGGGCAAGACGACGACCAGCGGCAAGCTAGCCCAGTGGCTCAAGAAGGCCGGGCACCGTCCGATGCTGGTGTCGGTCGACGTCTACCGGCCGGCGGCGCGGGAGCAGCTGGCGATCGTGGCGCGCTCGACCGGATCGAACATCTATGAAGGGAAGATTGGGGAAGGCCAGCCCGACGGCGAGGCGGCGAACTCCGACCTCGTGCTGCGGCTGGCGCGCGAGGCCCGGCGCGAGGCGGCGAGCTTTGGCTGCGACATCCTGATCGTCGACACGGCGGGGCGCAACCAGATCGATGGGACGCTGATGGACGAGATGGCGGCGTTGAAAAAGCTGCTGAACCCGTCGGAGATCCTGTTCGTAGCCGACGCGATGACCGGGCAGGACGCCGTGAACTCGGCCAAGGCGTTCAACGATCTGCTGACGATCACCGGCGCGGTGCTGACCAAGATGGACGGCGACGCGCGGGGCGGTGCGGCACTCTCCATCCGCCATGTGACAGGCGCACCGATTAAGTTTCTGGGCACGGGCGAGAAGCCGGACGCGTTCGAGCCGTTCCACCCGGACCGGATCGTCAGCCGCATCATGGGCATGGGCGACATCGCGACGCTGCTCGAACGGGCGGAGGAGAAGCTCGACCGGGGCAAGGCGGAGCAGTTCGCGCGCAAGGCGCTGTCGGGCGACGGGTTTTCGCTGGAAGACTTCCGCGACCAGCTGCGGCAGATCAAGAAAATGGGGTCGATGCAGTCGATCCTGAAGATGCTGCCTTCGGTGGGGCCGTTCGCGGGCATGGCGCAGGCGGCCGAGCACGTGGACGAGAAGCAGTTCACGCGCGTGGAGTCGATCATCAACTCCATGACGAACAAGGAGCGGCGGGACCACGAGCTGATCAACGGCAGCCGCAGGAAGCGCATCGCCACCGGCTCGGGCACGACGGTGCAGGAGGTGAACAACCTCTTGCGTCAATACGCGCAGATGCGCAAGATGTTCAAGACGATGGGCGGCGGCGGAGGGATGAAGGCGCAGCAACGGATGATGAGCCAGATGCAAGGGAAGCAGCGGTTTGGGCGGTAGTGCAATGACAATTTATTATAGATTTTCAGAGCTTGCATTTTACGATTGGACGTGTGTTTATGCGTGATCGTTACTGGCTAGGCGAGTGGCTAGATTATAACGACTTGAACAGTGTAGAAGCCGTTGAGAAAAGTTTAGCTTCTCCAACCGTTATTGCCGACCTACGACAAGCCTCACGAAACGCCTTACGCAAACAAAATCGTGGTGGGCTTGAAAATAACGCTGCAATTCCACATTCTATAGTTGCTGGCCGAGGAATCGACCTCACAGGCCAGCTTTCATGCCGCTCAGACGTTTGTCGCCGACGTCAGGTGGACGAGCTATTTACAAGAGTCTGGCATTACTTCGATCAAATAATTGTGCATGATGATCTTGCAGGCTCTTTGGATCGTGAGTGGAGCATGGGTCATGTTAAGGATCAGCTTTTATCAAACATCAAGGTTTTGCTTTATCTGCGACAGATAGGGGCAAGTGACCTTGTGGAATTCAGACCGAAACCGAAGGCATGTACCGTTCATTTTGACCAACACGCCCGTGAAGCAGGATTGACGGAAATCAAACTGCGTGTAGATCAACTAGTTCAACAGCTTATGCCTAAAGTACACGTACACTTCTTTGTTAAGAATGGCCAGTCTACGTTCCGGCTAAGCCATCCTCTCTTAGAGGTGAGCCATGGTGGCTCCATGGAACACGAAAATGTTGCTGACATTGACGGCTCGCCCGAGTTAAAGGCAACCACTTTAGTTGCACGTAGGATAATAGCTCACCTATCTTCAGACATCGCAGCATCTCACCGTTATCATGCTCCGCTTGGAACTGTACTGAAGACTCATGAGCTACTTTTGAATCAATTCCACTCAACTTCTGTCACAGACGTTGTACTGAATCTTAACTTACCCGTACTCGACGGTTTACAGCCGTGGGATTTAATTGCCATTCGTCGGGACGAGCAGGAGTATTTCAATCGTTTTCGTGACTCTCTAACAAAGACAATTAAAGAGAGACTAAAGGTTGATCCTGATTCAGGACCGTTGAAGTTGGCCGACGAATTACGTGAAGATTTGATCGAGCCCCGCCTTCGAGACCTTTCGGCACGGCTATCCGCTGCTCAGCGATTGATGACCAAGAAAAGTAGCGTTGGGCTTTTCCTTGGTGCCGTGAGCACTACGTGTGGAATCCTCTCTGGATTGGACCCTCATCTGGCCTGTATGGGCGGGACAGGCGTAGCGATTGCCTGCGCAGGCACTGCGACCGCGAAATTTCTAGACGAGAGCAGAGATGTTCAAATGGACGATATGTATTTTCTTTGGAAAGGTGCGGAATGCGTTCCTCATTAGTCGGGTGAGAAGCATATTACCCGTTATAAACTTCATCCCGACGCCCAGTCCGCGTTACGCTGACTCGCAGCTTTACATCATCCCCGGTGTATGCGAGGCGGTAATCTCCGATCTGAATCCGCACTCCTGCTGCCCAACGAATGGTTACTAACAGAATGATTGAGTTAGTTCCCGGAACAACTAGATATTGTGCCGCCTACAGGCTCATTCAGGTTAGAAATGAGATGGGTAAAACGATTCCTGAATAGGTTCTACTCTTTGTCTTCAGGTGTTCTGAGCATTTACTCGACATTCGCCAGAAGCAGGATGGACTCAACCTGCTGACCATGCAGTTTGGCCCGCATCACGGTACCATCTTTCCATTCGAGGTCAGTCTCGTTGGCTTTGCGGGCGAACCGTAGCCCGTAGAGTTTCTTGAGGTCTTCGACGGTCGCGCCCAGGGCCAGGCCTTTGCCGGTCTTGGCGAGCGAAGTGGACTTGCCGCTCACTTCCACAGCGTAGGCGATGTCGTCGACGTGACGGTGGCGTGGATGGTTGTCCCGTCTTTGTTCCAGACGATCTCGGCGGCCTCTTCCGTTTCGGGATACTCTTATAGCTGGCGGGTTTGCCCAGCCGCTCGATGAGTTCTTTAGCTTTGGAATGATGGATGTCGATCTCGGCAAGTGTAGTCTCGGCCTGCCCACGCGCGATGCGGCTCTCCGGGAGATGGTCGGCGTTGAGCGAAGCCTCGCACGACAGCATAAGGAGGAGAAGGGTACGCTTCATAATCAGACTGGTTGTAATAGTTCGGCTATGAAAGTTGGATATGCACACATGCTGGTGGATCGGGTGTCAGCAACTACGAGATGGTGGAGGATGGCATGATCGTGGAGTTTGCGGGTGGAAAGTACCGTTACGTGTATAACTCGGTGTCTCCGGGTGTGGTGCATCTGATGGCAATGAAGAAGCTGGCGGTAGAGGGCAAGGGTTTGAGTACCTACATCAGCCAGTACGTGGGGAAGAACTACGTGCAGAAGACACCTGTCTGACGCCCCAAGGTGGACGGAGCGGCGCTAGAAGCAAACGCGCGGGGGTCTGATCGCGGCTTGCAAATGTCGGGGTGGTGTAGCTACGTCACGGCTTGGGAGCATCTTCCTGGTCGACTTCCTTGCCTTCACCGGGGAAGGGCCACTGGCGGTTGAGGGGGATGGTCTGTTCGCGGGCTGCTGGGTTTCCTTTATCAATTCTAAGGTTTTCGATCAAGTGAACGCCAAGCTTGCCCGCGCTGGCGAGATCCATGTCGCCGTCGTGGTCGAAATCGCCAAAGACGAACTGAGTTCCAGCACTGGCGGTGCCGTTTTCAGAGAGCGTGATGCGGGTAAAGAGTGGATCGGTCTTCGCGTCGGCAACCTGCATCGGGTTAGCTTCTGGCTGCGGCTTATCTTTGCTCAGGCTGGTGAACTGCGCGGCGGTCGGCAGCTTGTAGGCGTAGAGCACGACAGGATCGTAGGAGCCTGGATCGTTGCCGTTGTGGCCGCGATAGCGCTTGCCGGTGATGAGTTCGGGCTGGCCGTCGCCGTCGATGTCCACCAGGGCCAGCGCGTGCGACTGCGAAAAGGACTCGTCGATGGTGTGGCGGAGCCATTGGGGATGGGCCGTCGTACCGGCCTGTTCGAGCCAGTAGAGGCCGTAGCTGTGGCCCTGGCCGTAGATCAGGTCCAGCTTGCCGTCATGGTTCACGTCGTAGCCAAGAATGGGGAAGCCGGTATCGCCGAGGTTCCAGTCGCCGTGCCAGGTCCATTTGTCGCTGGCGGCGTCAATCTGCTCAAACCAGCCGTGTGTGGTGAGGATGTCGGGCTTGCCGTCGCCATTGATGTCGGCGATGCCAACGCCGTGGCCGTCCTGCTCCTTGCCACCGACCTTGTGCACCCTGGGCGCGCCGTGATGGAAGTCGACCCAGAGGATCGCGGAGTGTTCGTAGTGGGCGAGCGCGAGGTCGGGCTTGCCGTCCCCGTCGATGTCGCCATAGGCTCCGCCCTCGGTGTCGTAGCTGTCGGCGATCTTCTCGCCCTTCCACATGGTTCCGGCAACGGTGGCCTGCGGGCCGGGGTTCTTGTACCACCATATGCCGTTCTGAATCCAGCCGGTCGTGACGACGTCGGGCAAGCCGTCGTGATTGACGTCGAAGACCCACTCGCCGCAGTCTGAGACAAACTCAAGATGTGTGCCGACAGTGCGGAACTGGTGCTGCTTCCACTCGCCGCCGCCCGCGCCCGGATTTTCGTACCAGTAGGCTCCGCTAAGCAGGTCGGGGAAGCCGTCGCCGTTCATGTCGATCACCGAGATGCCTTCGGCGTGGTCGGTGCCGAGGCGGTGCGCGAGAAAGGCTGTGCGGGGCGCGCCGCCAGGACCGTTGCCGGGTTCGGGCTTGCGGAACTCACGGGCATGGGCGGGGTCTTGCGCGAGCGCGGCTGCGGAGAGGGCGAGCGGAAGGAGGTAGCGGAGGTTCATGGGGCCTCTCGTGCGTGGTTTGAACGATGTTGCGAGGACCCCACCTTAGCGACGACAAAACTGTCGCGAAGATGGGGCACCCGGCACCCGGTTCTGTAAGGAGCTAGACGACCTTCATCGTCTCGGGGTTCCAGTGGATGATCTTGTCTTCAGCGACGCTCAGGTTGGCGAGCAGCGCGGCCCCGGCGGCGCGGAAGCCGAAGGTCGCGTCCTCCACCACCGGCTGGCGGCTGCGGACGGCGTTGAAGAAGTTGTGAAAGTGGTCGTAGTTGTCCGCGTAGCCGGGTGCGGCGGAGAACTTCTGCACGTCCTGAATCGGCGGGCTATCAGGATGCTTGACCGGGTACTTGCCCCGGTAGGCGTCGTAGGTTTGCTTCTGCATGGCCTCGGCGAAGGTGGAAACAGTGTATCCGGGCTCGGTGGCGAGCGGCGTCCGATTGACCATGACGGTGTTTCCCGCGATCTCCATCTGGCCTTCGGAGCCGGTGAAGAGGAAACCCTCCGACTCCTCGCCGCCATCGACGAAGTTGACGCGCAGGCTGAGGTTGAAGCCCTGCGGGTAGTCGAACAGCGCGAGCAGCACATCGTTGGCGTCACGGCCGTCTTTCCAAAAGCGCAGCGAACCGGTGGCCATGGCGCGGGTGGGGCCGTTCGATCCGGTGATGAAATGGGTGCCGCTGAAGAGATGGACGAAGAGGTCGCCCGCGACTCCGGAGCCGTAGTCCTTCCACTTGCGCCACTGGAAGAAGCGCTCGGCGTCCCAGGGGTGCTTGGGCGCGGAGCCTTCAAAGCGTGGCCAGTCGCAGGTCTGGGTGGAGGCGTCGAGCGGAACCGTGTAGTTCCACGCGCCGATCGACGAGTTGCGGTCCCAGCGCGCCTGCACCATGTTCAGCTTGCCGATGGCTCCCGAGGCGAGCAGCTCCTTGGCCTTGGCGTAGGCGACATTGCTGACCCGCTGACTGCCGACCTGGAGGATGCGGTTGGTGGACCGCGCGGCGTCGATGATGGCCGGGCCGTCGGGGTAGATGTGAATCATCGGCTTCTCAAGATACACATCCTTGCCCGCGTGCATGGCGTCGACAGCGGCCTGCTTGTGCCAGTGGTCGGGCGTGGCGATCAGCACGGCGTCGACATCCTTGCGGGCGAGGATCTCCCTGTAATCGCGCGTAGTGAAGATGTCCTGCCCCCAGAGCTCCTTGGCGTGGGTCAGGCGACCGTCGTAGCAATCGGCTACGGCGACAAGCTTCACACCGGGCGTCTGGAGGGCGAAGCGTGTGTCGGTCTGGCCCTGAATGCCCGCGCCGATCAGCGCAAGGTTAACCATATCGTTCGGACCGCGAGGAGCGGTAGTCTGACTGCCGCTTTGGGCAAATGCGGATGGAATGCGGCTGGCGGCTGCGGTCATAGCGGCAGTCTGGAGAAAGGAACGGCGATTCAGAGAAGTCAAGACGATCTCACTTTCATCTCGGTGCGCGGGACACAAAACGCTGTGCTACGACGGTAAGGGATTGGATAGGCGCCTGTCCAGTGGTTCCCAGCCATTGAGGCAACACGGCGCGAGGCCTTACACTAAGAAAAAGTCTGCGGCAATGATCGCGGAATGATGGATGATCCGGGTGCGAGGAGTGGCGCGGGGGACGTGACCTTCGAGTGTCCTGATTTCAGAAGTAGCTGAAGATGAGAAAACTCTCATCAAACTTGCTTACAGTTTGGCTCCCTAAGTGATTGCTCATCATGTCAGGAGGGATTGCCATGCATCTGTATGCGAACTCAATGAACATCCTGGAACGAATTCAGCAGCGTCTGCCGGTAGAGCAGAACGAAACAGCACAGCGCGCGGCTGCCGTGCGTAGAACGCTCGTCCGGACGGCATTTGAACTGCACCGGCTTGGGGGCGATGGCTCCCTGGCTGAAGGCTGGGATGGCGACGCCCGGCGTCAACCCCGCCACGAGCCCAGGCGCGTCCAACTGCCCGTCCGCACCGAGGATGAAGTGAGGCTCGACGAAACGATCTCCTTCTGGGCCTAGTCCTAACGGGTTGCGCCGAGCGGCGAAAGCACCAACTCGCACACCGTTTGATGACAGTTGAGGACGCCGGAACGGAGCAAGCGAGCGGCTGATCCTTGTGGAACCATACCCTCCGGCATGGCACGTCTGAGGCGCGAAAGGTCATGGCTCAGATCGGGCTTGCCGCAGTTGGTATCCGGTACTTCAAGAGCGACTGCCGATTGCACCCCCTGCGCTGTCACCAGAAACCGGTAAGGAGCGACAAGGGTCTTCCCTTCGGCAGGACCTGCCCCGGATTTCATTTGAGTGCGGAGAGCGTCTTCGGGGTCCTTCAAGGTCGAATACGGCTCACTCGCCTTGAGCCGGGAGATACGCGCTTCCAGCTCGCGCTGCAACGGCGTGAGCGGTTGACGGACTCCGCGTAGATCGGTCTGGAGTGCGGAAGCAGCCGCCAGCTGATAGGTGAGGAGTGCTTGTGCACCGTGTTGCTCGGCTTCCTGCAGTTCCCCGAGGTGCAAGCCGACTTCAGCGTGGAGATTGTCATGCCAGGCCGCATCGATCAGGGCTTTCGCCTCAGCGATGCGCTCCGGTTTGCGGCCAGTGGGAGTTTGAAAGATGGTCCAACCCAATGTGTCCCAGCTGGCGGCCAGCAACGTTGAGTCGCGGCGCATCTCGCGGATGTCCTGATCGGCCGTAGTCAGTGTCCAGGCCGCACTCCTTGTGGTGAGCTGATCCACGGACCTGCGTGACGCCGCTTCCACTTCAGGCGTCGCCGTGCCGCTGTCAGCCAGTTCGTACGCGAGATCATTGCTGAGACCGGCGTCGTCGGAGGCACGAAGAGCGACCAGGAGCGTGGCCTGACCAGCGGCTCGATTGCCGGTCTTGACGCGAGTGCGGCCCAGCAGAAGCTGCAGGCGTAGATTGCTGGGGTCCTGTTGAATGGCTTCCTCGGCAACTGACAGAGCTTCGGCCTGCTTCTCATCCTCAAGCAGCATTTGCGTCAGGCGGGTCGAGGTTGTGGGGTCGGGCCCTACCGCCTTGAGTCGCCGGCGGAGGGTTTCTTCACCATCGGAACGCCTTCCCTGGGCGAGCTGCGCTCCCGTGAGCAGACTATAGATGTTGCCCTCGCCGGGATGGAGAGCAAGCTCGCGCGTGTAGTCCGCGGCTGCTTCCGTGACTTCGCCCCTGAGCATGGCGCGATAGCCCTCAACACTGGCAAGGTAGGGCTGCTCCTGGTTGATGGCGCGTGCCTTGGCGATGAGTTCGGCAGAGCGGTCAAGCTGGTGTTGCTCGTTCGCTTTGGCGGCTTCCCCGACCAGGCGCCGGGCTTCAGGATCATCCTTGAAGACCGATGGGGGTCCAGAATCAGCTGCAGCCGCCGCTACATTCCGAGTGAGCTGGATGTACGGATAACTTCCGAGACCGGCAGCATCAGAAAACTTCTTGTAGTCTCGCCAGGATTCGGCTGGGATCTTCCGTTGGAGGATCGTGACGGTCCGGTCCTCAATCAAGGTGTTCTTTGCGAAGCTGTAAACGCGGTCGTACTTCACCCAGCGGGTTTGCTGATGGATCGCGTCCGGTAGGGTCGCGCCCCACTTGGCGGGGAGCGCGAGTTCGCTGCGCGAGTGGATCGTTCGCGGGGTACCCAGGTCGATGGGCAGGCGCGGCGGGTCTTTCTCTTCTACAGTGGGCAGCTCGTCGGGCGCATCGAGAGCGACAATGCGGTAGTTGCTCCAGTCGTTGCCAGGCTTGTCGCGCTCGTAGTCGAAGGCCATCACAAAGGGCTCAGCAGTCTGAGTAGGCAGGGTGAACGTGGCGTGGACTACTTTGCCTCCAAACCCCCAGGAAGAAAGCAGGTACTGTGCAGTCTGGTCGTACTGCGCCGGAGAGACCTGCCGGACAACGGCGCGGAGGACGATCTCGGCGTCACCTCGAAAGGTAAAGGAAAGGTGGCCTTTGGCCATCCCCTCGACATCGATCGCACCATCTGCCTGGAAGCTTTGTATGCTGGCGAAGGGAAGATCGGCCGGAGTGAGATCGAGTGCCGCCGGTCCATGTTGAGGAATGCGGAGGACCTGCTTATTGCGCTCGAGCAGAAGGAGGGCGCGATACGGAGCGACCTCCTGGGTAGAGTCCAGCCACACGGTTTGCGCTCCCAGATGGACAGCGGTAATGGCGTGGTTGAAGGCGGAAGGCATGGGGACGGCTTCATTGAAGCGAATGTCGGGACCGATGAGTGCGGTGTCGGCGGGGAATCCCGCGGCGTCGAGAAGCGAGGCCAGAAGCGTCGCTTTATCTTTGCAGTCGCCATACTGATTGCGGAGGACTTCGGACGCGAGGTGCGGTTGGTAGCGCCCCTGCCCAAGCGCGACGCCGATGTAGCGGATGTCGCCGGAGACGAAGCTGTAGAGGGCGCGGACTTTGTCCTCGTCCGTCGTTTTACCGGCAATGAGCTCGGTGGCTTTGGCCTTGATGGCAGCGTCGGGCGTGACGCGGTCTTTGGCCAGCTCGCGGTACCACGCGCCCACCGCAGCCCAGTCGGGGAAGTTGGTCCATGCGATCTGTGGAAGCGCGCCGTCAGTGCGATCGGCGATCTCCTCCGGGGTAAGGGCGCGCTTCTTCTCGGCCTCGGCGCGGGCTTCGGCGGCGGGGCCCGTCGTGGTCTCCAGCTGGCTGCTCGTCCAGCGGTACACCCGGTAAGAGGCTTCCTCCACCGGCGTCACAGGTAGTTTGGGACTCCAGACAGTAGCGGATACGCCTTTCGGCACGCGTAGCGTAACAGACTCAGCAAGCGCGACTCGATCTTTGCCGGTAAAGCCGGCGACACCCCAGAAGCGACCCGGAGCTTCGGCTTTCGTAGAGGTCAGGGTGGCGCGCCATTCCAAACGGTCGCCCATACGAAGATTACGAACCGGGAGCTGCTTTTCCTTGAGGTCGCTGTAGAAAGGCGCCTGGCGCATCACCTCAGTGGGAAGATCGAGCGCGTCGGCCACCGGGGTCTCGGTCACGGTGCCGTCGGGATGCCGGACGCGGACGGAGTCGAAAACGAGCCGCTGCGAGCCGCTGGCGTACGGAAGCGAGATAACTCCAAGGGTCTTTGCGGTGGCGTCGCTTTGCACGCGGACGACGAGGAGCTGCTGTTCGGTGCCGGTCCCGTCGGCGGCTACAACGATCTCGCGCTCGCTGCGTTCGATAACAAGCGGCTCGGCGGCGTAAGGGTCGGGTTTGGCACTTTGCGGACCGGACGTTTGTGCAGCAAGTGTCGCAACGCAGAAGACCGCCGCATGGGCTGGCCAGGTAGATCGGGAACGCATTCCTCTGAGATACAGGATTTCGGCGGAAGATGCCAGTACAAAGGTTCCGGCTACGGTATGGACGAACTCGGAGCTGTGCTGAGGCACTCGAGGAGCGCACGAATATCCGCTGGCCGCACGATAGGCGGTCCGGACGCTTCCGTAGGAGCCTCATGGGGGCGTAGAGAGCCATGGAAGTGCGTCGCCCCGGTAACTTCGGCAACGTCGCGAGCGTTTTCAAGACGCAGACCGCCCCCCGCAGCGATGGTGATGCGTCCGGCTGCTTGACAGACAAGCTCCCGGAGAGAAGCCGCTCCTGTGACGACATCGGATCTGCCGCCCGAGGTGAGGAGACGGCGGCAGCCCGTGGCGATCACGTCTTCCAGCGCGAGATCAAGTCGGGCGATCCGGTCGAAGGCGCGGTGAAAGGTGACTTCAAGCTGGCCCGCTTGCGCGACGAACTCCTGGGTTCGAGGAACGTCGACCGTACTCTCCGGGGTAAGCAGGCCCAACACGACGCCCGCTGCCCCGAGCTCCTGTATGTGATGGAGGTCGTTGCGCATGACGGCGAGTTCGGCTTCGGTGTAGCGGAAGTTGCCCCCGCGCGGGCGAAGCAGCACGTGCACTGGCAGGTTGGCGCGGCGAACCGCTTGGCGGATCAGCCCGTGACTCGGCGTGAGACCGCCCTGCGACAACGCAGAGCAGAGCTCGATGCGGTCGGCTCCGCCCGCTCTGGCGGCCAGGCAGGCGTCGATGCTTTCGGCGCAGAGTTCAAAGAAGATGGTTCGCATCGCGCCACGTCCTTTCCGCTTCGTCTAGTCTCCACGGCTAAGTGGAGCTTCTGGGAGAAGCCTCCTAGTGTGCCCTGTAGCCAGGGTTCCTGGCGAAGCTGAGGAGATTGGCGAGGAGGCGGTAGGCTCCGGGGACGCCCTCAGGGAACTGGCGGTAGAGGGCGAGGGCGCAGTAGATGTAAGCCCCCTTGCCGGTCCGGGCCAGGAGGAGACCGCCCTGTTGGGGGTCCTGGCCGACGTCGTGGGTCTCTAACAGCGGCTGGTACTGAGGAGACCAGCTTGCGGCGAAGCCGTGGCCTCGCTCGGCGACCCAGCCGTCGAAATCGGCGGAGGTGATGCGGTTGGGCCAGGTGAGGAGCGGAGCGTCAGGGTGGAGGAGGGTGACGGGCTGGGCCTCCTCGACGACGTTGTGCGCGGGGTCGCCGGGTACATCGATGGGGAAGGGGGCCTCGGCGTCGCCGAATCGGGCGGTGTTGTATTGGAGGATGACGACGCCGCCTTGTTTGGCGTAATCGAGCAGGGACTGGGAGCCGGGGCCGGCGAGCTCGGGATGGGCGGCGTAGGCGCGTACGCCTAATAAGATGGCGTCGTATTTGTTGAGGGTGGCGGCGTTCAGGTCTTTGAGGGTGAGGATCGTGGGGGTGATGCCGAGGTTGGGTAGGAAGTCGGGGACGGGGTCGCCGGTGCCGGGGAGATAGGCGACATGAAGGTTGGGGGCGGTGTGGAGGTCGACGGCGGTGGCCCGGTAGGTAGCGGGAGTGTAGAAGTTGGTGTAGGGAATGCCGGGGTAGCCTACAGGGCGGTAGCCCTCCCCGTATAGGTTTCCAGCGATGTTCACGCGAGCTGTAGTGACATAGCTCCGACCTACTTGTATGTTGTCAGGTTGTATTTCGAAAGTGGCTTGCTTAGTCGCGTGTTCAGAGGTGAACCCCAGCTTTAGAGATGCAGGCTTGGAAAGCCAACGATCCGGCATTGCCAGCTTGATTTCACCTTCCTTGAAGCGGTTGTTCACATGGATTGAAACCATAAGGGGAACCCGCTCATTCCGCGAAGACCGCGCCTGAGCGAGACCGACACAAGGAGCCATCGAGACAGACAAGTCGGGCACTCTTTCAACAGGCGTATGTGTTGTCTGCGAGGTAACAGTCGCGCGCATTTGCAATGGAACACTATCGAAGAGCAAAGAGGCTGTTATGTAGAGCGGGTGTGGTGTCGCCGACGCATTACGTAAGGCCGGTTGAGTAATGGTGTAGAAAGGCTGTTCGATGCCGTTCCGCGAGAAGTAGGGCTTAGTAGTAGGCGTTTGCGCCGACAAAGAGGCACCAATGAAATAAGTGACTCTATTATTCTCGCTGGCATTCACGCGAGCTTGTTCCGAGGACTCTTTAGAGAAAGGTTTAGGAGGTCTTATGACGGACGGCCCGGTCTTGTCGTTGGTAACAACTATCAAGCTGGAGTCGACTTGAGCACTTAACACCGTTACTGGAAGAAGTGTGGTGTGGGTTATGTCAGCACTAAAGCCGACAACGTACCCTGTATCAACGATCGGTTCGGGATTGCCTGACGCAAGTTCAGCGTTCATCGTAAGTCCAAGGGCGAGAATCAAAGCGTCGTTCAGTTGTACTTTCTTAATGCGAAGTTCATGCTCAACTCCCGACTCGATTAGTTTCCGGGTAGATTGTGTGGAGGCTATTATGTCGATCAGTCCGTCTAATTTCTGCAGGGCACTCTTAAGCGGAACGGCTGTGATCTCAATTGTTTTTGGATCGAACAACTTTTGAGCCGTCGCGATGTCCTTGTCGATAGCCTGCAAGGTCGCACGTACATCGATAGGACTATTTTGTGCCGCCATTGTACCGAGCCCAGAAAGCGAGGTGTCGATGCCGTCGAACAGGGATTGTTCGGTGGTGGGCTTGGTGGAGGCCCACCTTAGCGACGATGAAGCTGTCGCGAAGGTGGGGCACCCAGCTTTTGTGTTGATGCAACCCGCCCGGCTGGCCATGAGGGTGTAGGGGGCGTCGAAGGCACCAGCGGGGGCGAGGCGGGCGTTGGGGCCGATCTGGGTTTTTTGGAGGGCGAGGCCTTTGCGGGCGAACTGAACGAAGGTATCGCCGCCCATGGCCGCGGCAAGCGTGGGGTCGGTGGGCTTGTCACCTTCGTGGATGAGGACGGTGGCGGTGGGGACGGCGGTCGAGTCCTCGCCGGTGACGTAGTTGTGGAAGCGGGTGGGGACGGTCTTGCCGGTGGCGTAGTCGTACATGCCTTCGGGGGTGACGCGGGAGAAGGGGACGCGGGCGTAGACCTTGAGCGGTGCCCACGGGAGGAGGCCTTCGGCGATCATCTCGGGGAAGACAGTGGGGTCGGCGGCGGCGACGAAGACCTCCTGCGCGATCTCGCCGGCGACCTGGTGGTGGCCGTGGCCGTCGGTGGGGCCGCCGACGAAGACGCTGGCGATCACCAGCGGCCGATAGAGGCGGACGGCGCGGACGGCGTCGTAGAGGACGCGGTCGTGGGTCCACTTCCCGAAGGACTCTTCCTTTGTTTTACTAAACCCGAAGTCGACCTCGGTGCCGAAGAACTGGTCTACGCCGAAGTAGCGGTCGGCGGCGAGCAGCTCCTGGGTGCGGATGAGGCCGAGGGCGTCGTCGAAGTCGGCGGACATGAGGTTTTGGCCGCCTTCGCCGCGGGTGAGGGTGAGCATGGCCACGCGCGCGCCCTGGCCGCGAGACTCGTAGGTGAGCAGGCCGCCGTCCTCGTCGTCGGGGTGGGCGACGATGAGCATCAGGCTGGCGCGGGTGCGGAGCTTGGCGAGGAGCTGCTGGAGGGCGGGCGCGCCGTGATCGAGCGGAAGGGTGTCGGCGGGATCTTGGGGAGAGACGCGCTCGCCGGCGAGGTTGGCGGGGTCGTTCAGGGCCGTCATTTGGGCGTGGAGGGTGGCCGCGAGAACCAATGCCGAGAAGAGTGTGCGGAGTTTGAGCATTGCGCTTAATCTCTCACATCTGCGGGTAGACTCAAGCCATCGATTCTTCTGAAGCAAAATCGGGGACGCTGACGCGCGCGCTGGGGCTGCGCGGCGCGGTGGCGTTGAATATGCTGGACATGATCGGCGTAGGGCCGTTCATTACCTTGCCGCTGATTCTGGCGGCGATGGGCGGGCCGCAGGCGATGGTGGGGTGGGTGCTGGGGGCAGGGCTGGCGGTGTGCGACGGGCTGGTGTGGGCGGAGCTGGGGGCGGCGATGCCGGAGGCGGGCGGGAGCTATGAGTTTTTGCGGCGGATGTTCCCGGGGCGGGCGGGGCGGTTGCTGAGCTTTCTGTTCATCTTTCAGCTGACGTTTTCGGCGCCGCTGTCGGTGGCTTCGGGGTGCATTGGGCTGAGCCAGTATGCGACGTATCTCCTGCCTTGGCTGGGCGACCATACGGTGACGCGGACGGTGCGGGTGGGTGCGTACACGGCGACGGTGGGGTTTGGCCCGGCGACGGTAGTGGCGCTGCTGACGGTAGTGGTGGCGGTTTGGCTGCTGTATCGAAACATCGCGGGGGTGCAGCGGCTGTCGCTGGGAATGGGCGCGGTGGTGCTCGGCACGATTGCGTGGATTGTGGCGACGGGGGTGATGCACGCGCATTGGCGGCAGGCGTTTGCGTTTCCGGCGGGGGCGTTTAGGCTTACGCCGACATTCTTTACTGGACTCGGCTCGGCGATGCTGATTGCGACGTACGACTATTGGGGCTACTACAATGTGACGTTTCTGGGGGCAGAGGTGAAGGACCCAGCGCGAACCATTCCGCGGGCAATCCTAATCTCGATCGGGTGCGTGGGGGCTATTTACCTGCTGATGAATGTGAGCGTGCTGGCGGTGCTGCCGTGGCGGCCTCTGCTGGGGGTGCAAAGTGTGGAGGCGCGGCGGGCGATCATCTCCTTGTTTATGGAGACGGCGTATGGGCCGCGATGGGGGCCGGTGGCGGGCAAGGCGGCGGCGGTGCTGGTGATGGGGACGGCGTTTGCGAGTGTGTTTTCGCTGCTGCTGGGCTATTCGCGAATACCGTTTGCGGCGGCGCGGGATGGAAATTACTTCAAGGCGTTTGGGCGGCTGCATCCGTCGAAGGGGTTGCCGCATGTGTCGCTGCTTGCCTTGGGCGGAGTGGCGATAGTGTTTTGCTTCTTCTCGCTGCGGGACGTGATCGCGGCTTTGGTGGTAGTGCGAATTTTGCTGCAGTTTTTGTTGCAGCACGTGGGCGTGATCTACTTGCGGCGGATGCAGCCGGAACTGAAGCGGCCGTTCCGGGTGTGGCTTTATCCATGGCCGCCGGTGCTGGCGCTGGTGGGCTTTAGCTTCATTCTAGTCTCGCGGGCGAACTTCAAGCGAGAACTGCTGCTGGCGGGTGGGCTGATCGTAACGGGAACGATCATTTATCTGTTGCGCGGTAGAGGTACGGGAAGCCTCGCATCCGGTGAATAGGCTGTAACGTCTTATGTAGGAACCACTCTAACGGGGTGGCAAGGAAGAGGGACGGTATGTTGATTCGCAAGGGTGGCGAGATTCAGTCTTCGGAGATTACGCCGAAAGGTGTGTGGGACCGGCGTGGTTTTTTGGCGGGGGCGCTGGCGCTGGGTGCGACGGCGCTGGCGGACGACAAGCTGAAGGTAATCCAAGGCAAAGAGGCGACGACAGAGCAGCAGACGCCATTCGAGAAGGCGACGCACTACAACAATTTCTACGAGTTTGGGACGAGCAAAGACGAGCCGGCGAAGAATGCGCATACCCTGCATACGCGTCCGTGGACGGTGCAGGTGACGGGCATGGTGAAGAAGCCTCAGACGATCAACATCGACGATCTGTTGGCATACCGTCCGCTGGAGTCGCGCGTATACCGGCACCGGTGTGTCGAGGCGTGGTCGATGGTGATCCCGTGGGATGGGTACTCGCTGTCGGAGTTTATCAACTTCGCGCAGCCGCTGCCGAGCGCGAAGTACGTCCAGTTCATCTCTCTGGTGGACAAAAGGCAGATGCCGGACCTACCAGGTGGGTACGATTGGCCTTATTCGGAGGGACTACGGATGGATGAGGCCATGCATCCGCTTTGCATGCTCACATTTGGCTGCTACGGGCAGGTGCTGCCAAACCAGAACGGCGCGCCGGTGCGGGTGGTGACGCCATGGAAGTACGGATTCAAGAATGGTAAGTCGATTGTGCGGGTTCATTTTACGGATAGGCAGCCGCATACGACATGGAATGAGATCAACTCGCAGGAGTACGGGTTCTACTCGAATGTGAACCCGGCGGTCGATCACCCGCGCTGGACGCAGGCGAAGGAGCGGCGGATCGACGCGAGCTCGTTTCCGCATTCGGTGCCAACGCTGCCCTTCAACGGGTATGGTGACCAGGTGGCGAGCTTGTACAGCGGGATGGATTTGAAGAAGTATTATTGAGGCGATGCCGACGCGATCGATCCCGTACGTAAAGGTGCTGGTACATTTGCTGTGCCCTGTGCCGTTCTTCGGGATGATCTATCAATTCCGGCACGACGCTCTTGGCGCGGACCCGGTCAACACCCTTACCCATTACACCGGCGACTGGGCGGTTTATACCCTCCTGCTCTCCCTCGCAATCACTCCCGTACGGCGGCTCCGCACAGGGTGGTCGAACCTGATTCGGTTCCGACGGATGCTGGGGTTGTATGCCTTCTTTTACGCCACGCTACACCTGATGACGTATGTGTTTCTGTTTTCGGGGTACGACGTGCCGACGGCTTACGCGGGGGTAAAGGCGGGCCACCTGGGCGAGGTATGGACTCAGTTCAAGCTGGTCTGGCCGACGATGTGGGACGACATCCTGAAGCGGCGGTTTATCCAGGTGGGGTTTGCAGCGTGGGTGATTCTGCTGGCGCTAGCGGTCACGTCGCCGCAAAGAATGCTGCGGGCGATGGGTGGCAAGAATTGGCAGCGGCTGCATCGGCTGGTTTATGCGGCGGGAATATTTGCCATGATTCATTATTGGTGGCTGGTGAAGGCGGGGGTGCGGACACCGTGGAAGGATACGGCGGTGCTGGCGGGATTGTTGCTGGCTCGGGTGGCATGGGAGCTATGGAAGCGCTGGCGGAACCTTCAGCAGGCCGGAAAGCGGATTCCCATGCCTTCGCGAACCGTGTGAGGGTATGCTGACGGAAGAGGTGCTTCATGGCGGCTTCGGTTGCGATCTCCGAGATTCCTGAACTTGTGCAGGGGAAGATTCCGGTCGAACTTTACCTTCGGTGCTCGGACTATGAGCCGGACGCAGAGTTTGTGGATGGGTTCGTCGAGGAGCGGCCGATGGGAGAGTACGGGCATTCGTCCTGGCAGCACGCACTGCAAATGTGGTTTGGACAACACGAAAAGGAGTGGCACATCCGGGTAAGACCGGAGTTGCGGGTGCAAATCTCGTCGACCCGGTATCGCGTACCGGATGTCGTGGTGTTCGACAGGAGCGTGTCCATCAAGCGGATTTTGGTCCATACGCCGATCGCGGTGTTTGAAGTGCTGTCACCTGAAGATCGAACGGAGCGCGTCCAGGTGAAGCTGGAGGACTATCGACGGATCGGGATTCAAACGATCGTGGTGATCGATCCGGAGACGGAGCCGGCGACGCTCTCGCGGTATGTGGATGGAGGGCTGGAGGCGATCACGGAGCCAGTTACGGAAGTGCCGGGGAGTGCCTGTTCCATCGATTGGCAGCGCGTGCGGGACTTCCTGGACTGAGAGCGGTACCGAGGAAATGGGTGGAAGGGGTGTCATGGCGACTGCGGTTCATGTTTCGATTGAAGATTATCTGCGGACCCTCGATTACGAGCCCGACTGCGAGTATGTGGATGGCGTAATCGAAGCGAGACCGATGGGACAGTTCGATCATGCTTCCTGGCAGCAGGCGATTCAACTCTGGTTTGTTCAAGAAGGCAAGCAGTGGAACGTGCGGGTGCGTCCGGATTACCGGGTGCGGGTGAGCGCGACGCGGTACCGTGTGCCGGATGTGTGCGTCTTTGGTCGATCGTTGCCGACGGAACAGGTGCTAACCTACGCCCCCATCGCGGTATTTGAGGTGATGTCGCCCGAAGACCGGCTGCCGCGCATGCTGGTGAAGCTGGCGGATTATGAGCGGATGGGTGTGCCAAACATTTTGTTGATCGACCCGCCAGCGCAGAGGATCTCACGGTTTGTGGGTGGCAAGCTCGTGCCGGTGACGGAAGACGTGCAGCAGCTGGACGGACATCCGGGTTGGATCGATTGGCGGCGTATCCGGGAGCTTTTGGACGACTAACTGCCCTTGGCGAACAGCAAAACGCTGAGTCCCCAGGATCGACAACAAGAAGGGCAAGAGCCCTCTGGCTTCGCAACTTGGGGGTGGCGCAGTGGTCTAAGAGGGTGGAGGCTTTATGCGGAAGCTCTTGCTGGCGATAGCGCTTACCGGTTTGGGATGGGGGCAGGCACCCGTGGTGCGGGGTAAACCGAAGCCGCTGCTTGCGCCTCAGGATGCGCCGCTGATTCCATTGACCGAACGCGAGCGCGCGGTCCAGATGCTCGACCGATTTACATTCGGCGCGCGACCGGGTGATGTGGAGCGGGTGCTGGCGACGGGGCCGGAGCAGTGGCTGGAACAGCAACTCCATCCGCAGTCGATGCCAGACAGCGCGACCGACAAGCGGCTGGCCGACTATCCGACGCTGGGGATGAGCGCGGAGCAGATCGTCACGACCTTCCCGGACCGTGGGCTGATCGAGCAGGTGGTACAGGGAAAGCGGATGTATCCGGCCGACCCGCAGCTTGCGGCGGTGTACGAGGTGCAGGCGGCGAAGTACAGCGCACAGCAAGTGGCGAAGAAGCTGAGCCAGAACGGCAAGCCTCCTGCGGAGTCTGCCGACGCGACCAAAGCGAAGGAGAAAGCGGACGGTCAGGCTTTGGCTGCGAAGGTCGCGGGAGAGCTGTTTGCCCTGCCGAAGAAAGATCGTATGAGCGCGCTCACGAAGATGCCGGTAGCGGACCGAATCGCGTTTACCGGCTACGTGGGCGGCGACCAGAAGAACCTTTTGCTGTCGGACTTCACGCCACGGGAGCGGGAGATCTTCCGGGCGATGGCCGGCAATGTCGGTGCGTCGGGTGAACCGGCGCAGGAGCTGGCACAGGCCAAGATACTGCGGGCCATCTTGAGCGAGCGGCAGTTGCAGGAGGTGATGACGGACTTCTGGTTCAACCACTTCAACGTGTTCATCGGCAAGGATGCGGATCAGTGGTACACGACCGCCTATGAGCGAGACGTGATTCGGAAGAACGCGCTGGGTAAGTTCCGCGACCTTCTGCTGGCAACGGCGACCAGTCCCGCGATGATGGTGTATCTGGACAACTCTCAGTCCATGGGGCCGAACTCCATCGCAAACGGCGTGAATCCGGCAAACCCGAAGTCCAAGCCCGGCAACAGAGGCCTGAACGAGAACTATGCCCGTGAGGTGATGGAGCTTCACACGGTCGGGGTGAACGGCGGATACACGCAGGCGGACGTCACGCACCTGGCGGCGATCCTGACCGGCTGGGGCGTGGACCGGGCGGGGCAGGGCGGCCCGTTCTTGTTTGATCCGAAGCGCCATGAACCGGGAGCGAAGCAGTGGTTTGGGACGACGATCCCGGACACGGCACCGCTGGACGGAATGCGTCAGGGAATCACGGCTCTGAGCCTGCTGGCGGCCAAGCCGCAGACGGCGCACTTCATCAGCTACCTGCTGGCGCAGCGGTTCGTTGCGGACGAGCCGCCTCCTGGGCTGGTCGACCGGATGGCAAAGAGCTTTCTGGCCTCCGACGGCGATATCAAGGCAGTGCTCCGAACGATGGCCACTTCGCCTGAGTTCAACTCAAGGAAGTACTTTCGCAACAAGGTGAAGACGCCGATGGAGTTTCTGGCGTCGGCATTCCGGATGACAGCGACGGACCCCGTCAATCCCGGCGCGCTGGTCAATACGATCCGCAATATGGGGATGCCGCTCTACTATGCGCTGCCGCCGACCGGGTACTACGTCACTGCCGACACATGGATGAACTCCGGCGCGCTCTTGGATCGGCTGAACCTTGCCTATCAGCTGACCAACAATAAGTACGCCAACCAGAAGTTCGACTCGGGGCACGTGCTGGCCTTGGGATTGATATCGCGGCCCGCTTCGACGGCGGGCGCGGGTGGAGCGAAGTACACGCCGGCGTTGGCGACCAGTGCGATGGCTACGGAGGCGGGTGCCGATGTGGCGCTAGGCGTCCTGGAGACATCGCTGATGGGTGGCAACGTGTCGGCGAAGACCAACGAGCTCATCCGCAAACAGCTTGCGCAGCAGCCGGCAGGGACGAATCCGAACGACACGTTGAATCTCCTGATGGCGCTGGTTATGGGTTCGCCGGAGTTTCAGCTGCGCTAAACTGATCGCAGCGATGGGAACACTGTACGGGTGGGACAAAACGGTTACGAAAGCAACCGCGAAGCAGCGCATGCTGAAGCAGTTGGTGTGCAG
This sequence comes from Acidobacteriaceae bacterium, assembly GCA_965215415.1. Lineage (GTDB taxonomy): Bacteria > Acidobacteriota > Terriglobia > Terriglobales > Acidobacteriaceae > Edaphobacter. The sequence goes on from CBDCDQ010000009.1 coordinate 1,365,911, forward strand.
CGATGCGCCGGAACAGGCGTTGCGGTATCGCGGCTACACGCGCCTTGCTGGAGTGGATGAAGTAGGTCGCGGCGCGTTGTTCGGACCGGTCGTGGCCGCCGCCGTGATCTTGCCCGAGTGCGGCAAGGGTATGGAATGGCTTGCGGCCGCAGGGTTGAAGGACTCCAAGCAGATGCTGCGCGAAGATCGCGAGCGTCTGGATTGCGAGGTGCGCGCACGCGCCTTGGCGGTGAGTGTAGCGGAGGTCGACTCGGAGACGATCGACCGGATTAACATCTACCAGGCGACGCGTATGGCCATGCTGCTGGCGGTCCATGGGCTGAGCATGGAGCCCGACCATCTACTGATCGACGCCATGCGCCTCGACCATGCCTGCGCGCAGACGAAGCTGATCTACGGCGACGCGTTGAGCCTGTCGATTGCGGCAGCGTCGGTTGTCGCCAAGGTACATCGCGACAGGCTGATGCGCGAGCTGCATGAGCGGCACCCCGTTTACGGACTGGCTGCGCACAAAGGGTATGCGACACCCGAGCATCGGCGAGCGCTGGCGGAACACGGACCGTGCCCGTTGCATCGGAAGAGCTTTGCGCCATGTGCCGCGCAGATGGAGCTGGAGGCAATGGATTGGGCTTGAAGCTGATGTGTGTTGTGGCGCATCCGGATGATGAGTGCTTTGCATTTGGCGGAGCACTGGCGCTGGCGGCGAACCGGGGCGTCGAAACCTACGTCATCTGCATGACAGACGGGCAGGCGGCGACGCACCGGGGTGAAGCGGCTTCTGGCGCGGAGCTGGGAAAGATGCGGCGCGAGGAGTTTGCCGCGTCGTGCAAAATCTTAGGCGTGACCCACCATGAACTGATGGACTATGAGGATGCGCGACTGGAGTTTGCCGAGTTTTCACGCGCGGCAGGCCGGCTGGTGGAGCGGATGCGCCGGTTCCGGCCCGATGTGGTGATTACCTTCGGAGGCGACGGAGCCTTGAACACACACCCCGATCACATGATGGTGTCGAGCCTGACAACGGCAGCGTTTCACTGGTCTGGCCGGGAGAAGCGCTATCCGGAGCTGGCGCAGAGCTTTCAGCCGCAGCGGCTGTTCTACCTGACGACCAACTTCTTTATGCCGGACCGTCAGGCTCCCTTGCCGATGCCGTGGAGCGTCTCCCTGGACATCGAAGGCGTGCGGGAGCGGAAGGCCGAAGCATTTCGCGCTCATACCTCGCAGGCTCCCTTGATGGAGCGTACGAAGGAGCTGTTTGAGCGATACGGCGGTGAAGAGTTTTACGCGCTGGTGGCGAGCGTGGCGGCTCAACCGGTGCGAGTATCGAGCGATCTCTTCGAAGGGCTCTAGGCTCGCCCTTTGAAGACGTACGAGCTACAAAGGACTCGTTCCCGGAAAAGATACTGGGCCGGGTTGGCAAGGATGACCGAGCAAGTCTGCCGCAGGCGAGATGATGAGGAAGGGACGCAACTGACGCCGGGGTTAAAGCAGGAAAACAAGTGCAACGCCCCATCCTTGTGGAGAGGAGGGGGCGTTCAGTTGTTTGATGGAGGAACGTTGATTTAGGGGTTGGTGGGGGTTAGGGGAACGCCTGCGACGGGGGTGGCTGGGGCAAGCATGAAGTTGACGCCGTTGACCGTACCGTTGCCGAGCACGCGATTGTAACCGCCGCCTGAGGTGAAGAATTTACCGTTGTAGCCGGGGATGCCATCGTTATAAACGCCCGTTGCGACGCCCAGCGATTGCGAAAGGCCCAGCGTGTAGATGTAGGCGTTGATGTTGCCGAGACGGACGTTGCCAAAGCTTTGTTCGGTCAGCGCGACGAGGCCGGCGAAGTCAGGAGCGGAGGCGCTGGTGCCGATTGCGCCGTAGTACAGGTTCTTGTAGACCTCATAGACGAAGCTGTCGGCCGGATTGCACGCGCCGGCGACAAACGAGGGGCAGCCGCCCATGTGACCAGCGAGATCGGGAACCGTGCGGAACTTGGAGCTGCCGGTGCCAGCCAGAATCTGGTAGAGGGGCTTGGCGAAGATGAGGCTGGTGCCTCCGCCCGATCCCCAGTACGATCCAGTAGCCGAGGTGCCATCGAAGATATCGCCTTGCAACGGATCGGCATAGGCCTCTTCTCCGAGGTAAGCGGAGTTGCGGGTCTTGCCGCCGTCATAGGAGGTAACGAGGTTGGTACCGCCAACGCCGGTGACATGCGGGCTGGATGCCGGGAACTCGACCGAAGCACGGACTTTGCCGCAGTGAGGCGGATACGGGTCGCCGGCCTTTGCGGGGAAGCAGGCGACGGGAGGAGCGGTCAAGGCACCTGCATCGCCGGAGGAGGCGACGAAGGTAATGCCCTGGAGATTGCCGAGGGCGAAGATGTCATCCTGGAGCTTGAGAATATAGGTCTCGTCGACACCATCGTTATCGCCGGGGGTGTAGTAGATCTCTGCGCCGCCAAGAGAAATGCTTACAATGTCGGCCTTGTTGTCGACGATGATCTGCGAAAGACCATCGATGATGGAACCATCGGAGAGGTCCGGGATGTTGTAGTGGATGATGGAGGCACCGGGAGCGATGCCGCCGGCCTGCTGGAAGTCAAGATTGGTTTCAAACGAGTCGGCATTGAAAGGTGCGCCGCCGTCGACGTTGACCTCGGAGAATTGGGGGGACGCGATGCCTTCGTGAGCGAAGTACTTGTTCATGTCGGCCTGGCTGTACGCTCCGTCGACAAGCGTGGCGATGGTGACGCCGGTGCCGTTATATGCCGTGTAGCTGGGAAACTTATAGGCCTGCTTCAAGTCGGTGAACCAGTATCCGCCTGTGGTGGAGTATCGATTGTTTGGCTGTACGCCGAGCGGGACGACATGGGCGTGGCTCTGCATACGGACCTTGTCGCTGAGGCCGACGACGACGGCGTTGACGGCGGCAAGGGCGGAGGGCACGTTGATCCGGCCGGTGGCGGCGGTGACCTTTTTCCCGTTGGCGAAGGTGCCGTTCTTCAGGGTGGTCCCGAGTGCCTGTTCTGCGCTGGCGACGGTGCCGGTGACGTGGAGGTGGTGGCCGTTGACCAGGGTGCTCTGCAGGCCGAAACCGGCAAGCTGGGACTGCATGGCGGCGATCTGCGACGGCGTTGCACCGAAGCGGGCGCTGGTCTGGGCGGGGGTCATCCACTGGTGGTACTGAGGCGAGGAGGAATCGTGCAGGGCGGCGAGGTCACGCTCGAGCAGAGCACGGTGCTGAACAGGGATGTAAACCTCAAAGGCGACGGGCTGCACAGCGACGGCGCGAGCGGCGAGAGCTGCCCTTTCGACGGCGAGCAAGGGAGAGGCGGCGGCCAGGGAGAGGACGGTCAGTCCGGCGATGGCGAGATTCCTGCTGCGATTCATGTGTTGGGACCTCGTGCGTTGGGGTTGAGAGAGGAGCTGGCAGACCGGAGTCGGCATAGGATAAAGGCTGAGCAGGCGCTTCAAGCGAGTGGGGATGAAGACTGGAGCCCCGCTTCACCCGGCATACAGACGGCTGAATAGTTGGTTCGCTTGAATAACGGGATGCTACCACGGTCCGGATCGGGATGACATGAGTTTATTTTTTTCGGCGGGATCGGCGACGGAAGCGTTGTCGCATGATACGGTGCGCGCGGGCTTGTTTTCAGCTCTAAATGCGCTGGGCGAACGGAAACGGGTGCTGGCGGTTCCGCCGGATTTCACACGGATGCACTCGCAGGCGGGGACGCTGACGGAGATGGCGTGGGAGTTCTTCGGCGACCGGCTGGTGGATGTGCTGCCCGCGCTGGGGACGCACCGGGCGATGTCGGACGCGGAGATTGCAGCGATGTTTGGACGGACCCCGCGCGGGCTGTTCCGGGTGCATGACTGGCGCAACGATATCGTGACGCTGGGGGAGGTGCCGGGAGAGTTCATCCGGGAGGTGAGCGAGGGCAGGGTGGATTACCCGTGGCCAGCGCAGGTGAATAAGCTGCTTCGGGACGGGGAGCATGACTTGATCCTGTCGATCGGGCAGGTGGTCCCGCACGAGGTGGTGGGGATGGCAAACGGGAACAAGAACATCTTCGTGGGTACGGGAGGAGTCATGGGGATACACCGCTCGCACTTTCTGGGGGCGGTCTATGGCATGGAGCGGATGATGGGCCGGGCGGAGACGCCGGTACGCCGGGTGTTGAACTATGCGAGCGAGCACTTCGGCGCGGCGTTGCCGCCGATCGTCTATGTGCAGACGGTGGTGGGCAAGAACGACGCGGGCAAGCTGGTGGTGCGGGGCTTGTTTGTCGGCGACGACGCGGAGTGCTTTGAGCGGGCGGCGGAACTCAGTCTGCAGGTCAACTTCCAGATGATGGACCGCGAGATCAGGAAGGCTGTGGTGTATCTCGATCCGCACGAGTTCAAAAGCACGTGGCTGGGGAACAAGAGCGTGTACCGGACGCGGATGGCGCTGGCCGATGACGCGGAGCTGATTGTGCTGGCGCCGGGTGTGCATGAGTTTGGCGAGGACCGGGCGATCGACAGCTTGATCCGCCGGTACGGGTACTGCGGAACGCCGACCGCTCTGGCGGCGGTGAAGAGCGACCCTGAACTGGCAAACAACTTGAGCGCGGCGGCGCACCTGATTCACGGGTCCAGCGAAGGGCGGTTCCGGATACGGTACTGTCCGGGTGGGCTGACGCGGGCCGAGATGGAGGGAGTTCACTTCGAGTACGGCAATCTCGCGGAGTATGCGGCGCAGTACGACCCGGCGAAGCTGCGCGATGGATGGAACCTCGTGGACGGGGAAGAGGTATTCTTTGTCTCGAACCCGGGGCTGGGACTTTGGGCGTGCCGGTCGCGGTTTGGGAGGTAGCGATGGCGAAGTTCTTGCAGATTACGCCGTGTATGCAGGTGGCGGATGTGGAGGCGGCGGTGCGCTTCTTTGTGGAGGTGCTGGGCTTCACGTCGACCATTCAGGGGCCGACGTATGCGTATCTGGAGCGCGGCGCGGCGGGGATGCGCATCTTGCAGGCGTCGACTGCGACGGGCGAGGAGCAGCCGCCGGGGACGCGGGCGTTCCGCTACTACATCGACGTGGAAGGGCTGGATGACCTGTATGCGGAGCTGAAGCCGAAGCTGGACGCTTTGCCGGGAGGTCAGGTCTTCGGGCCGGTGGCCCAGCGGTATGGGCAGCGCGAGTTGATGATCCTCGCGCCGGATGGCGATCTTGTGGTGTTTGGGGAGGAGATGCCAGGATCGCGGGGAGGACGCGAAGGATGAGGATCGCGGCTTTTGTACTTTCCATGGTGGGAGCAGCCGCGTGGGCGCAGACGAAGCCCCAGATTTGGGTGGAGGCGACGGGGAGCGGAGCCGACGTGCGGGCGATCGTCGGCGCGGGAGAGCCCTGCCCCGTGGCGTATGCGGACGGACGCAAGCTCGCGCTGGTGGAGCGAAAGGCATCGGCCCTTGCCAGCTTTCCGGTGAAGAGCTGCGGTGCGGCTGTGCCCGAGGGGACGAAGGCCTTGGCCTTGAGGAAGGAGCGGTTGCCGGTCTTGGGCACGAAGGTCGACCGCATTGTGGTGATCGGCGACACCGGCTGCCGGAGGACGGAGAAGGAGCAGCAGGACTGCGAGACAGACTGGCCGTTTGCGAAGATCGTGGAGTTTGCGGTTGAGAAGAAGCCGGACCTGGTGATCCATGTGGGCGACTACTACTACCGTGAGACGTGTCCGGGCGGGGAAAAGCATTGCGAGAACTGGGAGAACTGGCGGAAGGACTTCTTTGCGCCTGCCGCTCCGCTGCTGCGGGCCGCGCCATGGGTGCTGGCGCGGGGTAATCATGAGAGTTGTGGACGGGCGGCGGAAGGGTGGTTCCGTTTTCTCGACGCGGGAGCGGTACCGCTGGTCTGCGGTGAAGGGAAGAGCGTGGTGGAGGATGCGCCGTTTGCGGTCAGACTGCCGGGTCTTACGTTGGCGGTGGTGGACAGCGCGGACGTGCCGGATGCGTGGACGGCGGAGCAGCGGATCGTGCAGTTCGGGGAGCGCGAGCGAGCGGTCGTGAAGGATGCCAAAGGGCCGGTGTGGATCGTGACGCACAAGCCGCCCTATGTGGGCGGGCTGTACGGCAAGGGGCCGGAGGTGCCGGAGACCGTCGACGACGCGTCGCTCGGCGGCGTGGAGATGTTCGTTTCGGGGCATCTGCATATGTTCGGCAGCCTGAGCTTCGGCGAAACGCGGCCCGTGGAGCTGATCGTCGGCGACAGCGGGACTTCGCTGCTGAAGCTGGCGGCGGAGTTGGATAAGGTAGAGGCGAAGGTCGACCCGGCGGGGATGTTGCAGGGCGAGATGGAAGTCGATGGCAAGACGGCAAACTACAGCGGTCGCGGCCGGTTTGGCTATATGGTGCTTGATCGCGCGGCGAGTGGATGGATCGGAACCCTGCGCGGAGTGGATGACGCGGTGCTGGCGCGCTGCTCGTTAAAGGAGCGAACCATGACGTGCGATCCGGGTCAGCCGGGCGCGAAGTAGTTTGCCGTGCGGGCGACAGGGCCGGTATCCTTGCGGCTGGATGTGCACGGGAGAGCGATGAGTGAAGGATTGAAGTTGCCCCGGTTCTCGATCGGGGTGGGGGACCGGTTCGCGCACCAGGCGAAGGCGCAGCTGCGGGCTTGTATGCTGGCGGGCGCAGCGGGCGTTGAGGTGGTGCCGGTGTGGAACAAGTCGAACCGCGAGCACCTGATCATCGGCTCCGAGCCAAGCCAAACGCGGGCGGCTGCGGATGCAGCGGTTACGGAGCTGGGATGGACGAAGCCCCACTTCCTCGACGCCGACCACATCAACCTGAAGACGGTTGAGCGGTTTCTGGTGCCATGCGACTTCTTTACGCTGGACGTGGCGGACCTGATCGGCACGGCCGCCAAGTATGAGGATGTCGCGGCGTTCGTCCGGCGGCATCCAGAGTTGGTGGGCACGGTAACCATCCCCGGCGTGACCAAACCGTTCGAGACCACTGAGGCCTTCGTGACGGCGGTTGCCAACAAGTTTCTGGCCGCCGTCCAGCACGCGGGGGCGATCTACCGGCTGCTGGTCGAGCGAAAGGGCGCGGGCAACTTCGTGCCGGAGGTGTCGATGGACGAGACGGACGCGCCGCAGACGCCGGTAGAGCTGCTGATCATTCTCGCGGCCATCGCCGACGAGGGCATCCGGATCCAGACGATCGCGCCGAAGTTCACCGGGCGGTTTAACAAAGGTGTGGATTACGTGGGCGATGTCGCGCAGTTTACCAAGGAGTTTGAGGAGGACCTGGCCGCCATCGCCTTCGCGGTCAGGACGTATGGGCTACCGGAGAACCTGAAGCTGAGTGTGCACTCCGGCTCGGACAAGTTCTCGATCTATGCCGCCATCCATCGCGCGGTGACGAAGGCGGGCGCGGGCGTCCACCTGAAGACGGCGGGAACGACGTGGCTCGAAGAGTTGATTGGGCTGGCGGAGGCGGGAGGGTCGGGATTGGAGTTGGCGAAAGAGGTCTACGGCGAGGCGTATGCCCACAAGGACGAGCTGTGTCAGCCGTATGCGACGGTGATCGACATCAATCCGTCCAAACTCCCGCCGCCGCAGGCGGTGCGTGGGTGGGGCAGCGACGAGTTTACGTCGGCCCTACGGCACGACGGGAGCCATGCCGCCTACAATTCCAGCCTGCGTCAGCTGCTGCACGTGGGCTTCAAGGTGGCGGCAACGATGGGCAGCCGGTATACCGACGCACTTCAAGCGCATGAGACGATGGTCGCGAAGAACGTCACGGTGAACTTGTTCGACCGGCACATCAAGCCGGTGTTTGTAGGGGCATGATGATCATTGTGTTGATGGGTGTGAGCGGGTCGGGAAAGACGACGATCGGGACGCTGCTGGCGCAACGGATGGGTATCGTCTTTGCCGATGCGGACGATTACCATCCAGCGGCGAACAAAGCGAAGATGGCGGCAGGGCATCCGCTGGACGACACGGACCGGCAGCCGTGGCTCGTTGCAGTCAATGCGGTCCTGCGGGGCTGGGCTTCGGCTGGAACCGGGGGAGTGATGGCTTGCTCGGCGTTGAAGAATCTCCACCGGCAGTGGATTGGTGCGGGGATGCTCCCGGGCACGCTGCGTTTTGTGCTGCTGAAGCTTTCCCGGGAGACCATTGCGGCACGCCTGGCCACGCGGCACCATGAGTTTATGAGCCCGGCGCTGCTCGACAGCCAGCTTGCCACGCTGGAAGAACCGGCAGATGCGCTGAAGGTGATGAACGACGGTGCGCCGGATGGAGTGGTGCAGCAGATTGTGGAGCTGCTTGGCTCGGCATAGAAGAAACTCTTCCGCTTTGCTGCGGACGCAAGACTACGATATGGGGAACGTAATGGGTCATACGCTGTTTGAACTGAAGGGAAAGACGGCCGTGGTAGTGGGGGGCACCTCCGGCATTGGACTGGCCATGACGCTTGGCCTGGCGGAGGCGGGCGCCGATGTGGTGGCGAGCTCGCGCCGGGCGGAGCAGGTGGGAGAGGCCGCGACGCTGATCGAATCGAAGGGCGTGCGGTCGCTGCGGCTGACGTCCGACGTAGGGGACCGCGCGTCGTTGCAGGTGCTCCTCGACGGTACGCTGGCGGCGTTTGGCAAGGTCGACATCCTGATCAACTGCGCGGGCAAAATCAAGCGCGCGCCGAGCGTCGATTTTCCGGAAGAGCTGTGGAACGACATTATGGACACGAACGTGACGGGAACGCTGCGCGCCTGCCAGATCTTCGGCAAGCATATGCTGGAGCGCGGGTACGGGCGCATCGTGAACATTGCCTCGCTGAACACGTTTGTCAGCCTGAAGGAAGTGACCGCCTATGCAGCGAGTAAGGCAGCAGTGGGCGCGTTGACGCGATCGCTCGCAGTGGAATGGAGTTCACAAGGGGTGACGGTGAATGCAATTGCGCCGGGGGTGTTCCGCACAGCGCTGAATGCAGAGCTGCTGGACAAGAGCGAGCGTGGCAAGGAACTGCGGATGCGGACCCCCATGGGGCGGTTCGGCAAGGTTGAGGAGTTGGTGGGGGCGGCGATCTTTCTTGCGAGCGACGCCAGCGCGTTTGTGACAGGCGAGATCTTGGTCGTCGATGGTGGATTTCTGGCAAGTGGAGTTAACCAGTAGAAAGCAGCCTCTGAAGGCGATTAGCTGGGCTGGATGGTCGTTGTCTTCGCGAGACTGGCTGCCGGGTCGTGCGAGCATCCACCCTCCGTCTTGTGCATCACAATCGCAGCGTTGGGAGGGATGATCGTCAGCAAAAGGAGGAAGATGCCCACGACTTCCGGGATGTGCAGCGAACCAACGTTGCGCAGGTACATGGTGAGCAGCACGGCTCCCAGCAGAGAGAGTCCGATGACGGCGGCGGCTAACGGTCTGGCCCACGGCTTGTGATCGAAAGGAAGCATCATGCGACTCCTACGACCGGAACTTTACTCTCCCGGAGCTACGGCGCGCAACCATTGCCAGGCGATGGCTGCACGAAGGTAAGGCTATCCAAGCCACTTCGGATTGGAAGCGGTGCCGTCGAAGTGCGAGGAAGTTTTGAAGAGTTCGAACTTGCCGGTCATCGCGGCCTGTTGCGTGCGGGAGAGGATGCTGGCGATCTGCGCCTGCGTGAGCGGCTTGAAGGTCTTCGCGGCCGTCAGGGCCTGCTGGAGGATCTCCGGCTTGTCGATGCCGGTGATGACGACGGAGACGGGCTGCGTCAGTCCGTAATGGAGAGCGTCGATCGGTTCCACTGTCTTCGAGTCGAGGATGAAGCTGTCGCCGAAGGTCTTCATCGCGAGCACGCCGGTACCGGCCTTCCGGGCCACGGGAATAACTTCTTTGGTGAAGGAGCGGAAGTGCGCGTCCATCACGTTAACCGGCATCTGGACGGTGTCGAAGTGGAAGCCGTGCTTCTGGGCGGTCTCAAACATCCGGAGGTGGACGGCGGGGTCTTTGTGGCCGGTGAAGCCGATGTAGCGGATCTTGCCCGCTTCTCTTGCGGCGATGGCGGCTTCGAGTGCGCCGCCCTCTGCGAAGATCCGGTCAGGGTCTTCCATGCGGATCACTTCGTGGAACTGCACCAGATCGATCACGTCGGTGCGGAGGCGGCCCATGGACTGCTCGAGCTGCTTGTTGTATTCGGACCGGGTGCGGCCGTCGATCTTCGTCATCAGGAACACTTTGTCGCGGTAGCCGTTGCGGAGCGCCTCGCCCATGCGAACCTCCGAGATGCCGTCGTTGTAGTCCCAGCAATTGTCCATAAAGGTGATGCCCCCGTCGATGGCGGCGTGGATGAGCTTGATGGAGTCTTTGGGGTCTTCCTGCTTGCCGATGTGGAAGCCGCCCATGCCGATGGCCGAGACGGTCTCGCCGGTCGTTCCAAGCTGGCGGTAGATCATATCGGGCGATTGTGGGCGCTTGGCGGAGATGGAGCTCTGAGCTTCGGCCGTTATGGTTCCGGTGGCAGCGCTCAGACTGGCTGCAGTGGCGGCTTTGAGGAAGTCTCTGCGTTCCATGAGTGATGTTCTCCTTGGAGTGTGATGCGTGGATGCGGGACGAAGCTACCTGTGCGTGGCGCGCGCGATCAGGGTGGCGGTGTAGGCTGCGCCGAAGCCATTGTCGATATTGACGACGGTGACATTAGGCGAGCAGGAGTTGAGCATGCCGAGAAGTGCGGTGGCACCGGCGAACGAGGCCCCGTAGCCGACGCTGGTGGGCACGGCGATAACGGGAACGCCGACCAGACCGCCGACGACCGACGGAAGCGCGCCTTCCATCCCGGCGCAGACGATGACGGCGTCGGCCTGGGCGAGGTGTTCGCGCTGCGCGAGGAGACGGTGTAGCCCGGCGACGCCCACATCGTAGAGGCGGGTGACGACGGTGCCGAAGAGCTCGGCGGTGACTGCGGCTTCTTCGGCGACGGGAAGGTCGCTGGTACCCGCGCAGAGGACGGCGATGTGGCCCTTTGGCTCGGCGGGTGCGGTGGGGTGGAGCGCGACGATACGGGCGGTCTCGTGGTGGATGGCTGCGGGGACGAGGTTGTGGATGGCCGCGGCGGCTTCGGACGTGCAGCGGGTGGCGAGCACGGTGATGCCGGTGGCCGCCATGCGGGCGAAGATTTCCGCGGTCTGCGCGGACGTTTTGCCAGCGGCGTAGATCACCTCGGGCAAGCCGAGGCGCAGGCTGCGGTGGTGGTCGATCCGGGCATATGGAAAAGCGGCGTCGCCCAGCTCTTCGTAGGGGAGCGAGGCGAGCTGCGTAGAGGCCTCGGCGGGCGTGACCGTGCCGCGTTGAACTTCCGCGAGGAGGGCGAGGAGGGCGTTCGGGGTCATCGCGCTTTCGAGTGGAGGTACGCGGCGGTGGCAGCCTGGAGGACCTGCTTGACCGGAACGTTGTGGGCGGCGGCGGCGCGGCGGCAGTCTTCGAACTCGGGCTGGGCGTTGAGCTCTTCGCCCGCGAGCGAACCGACCTTGATGCGGACATCGCCGTAGGGCGTGCTTACAGGGACGAGGGTGCGGTCGAGGCAGGCGCGCTGCTCGCGGTGGATGCGGATGCCGAGGGTGCTGGTTTCGGTGAGCAGGAGGCGCTGGAGCGCGGGGGCGTGGGCCTCGTCAGCCAAGATGGTGAGGAGGGTGCCCAGGCGGCCCTTTTTCATCTGGACGGGGGTGCACATCACGTCGTGCGCGCCCAGGACGAGAGCCTGTTCGGTGACGTGAGCGAGGATCTGGGGCGAAAGGTCGTCGAGGGCAGTTTCAAGGACGGTGACCGTGGCGGTATCTGAAACCCACGTCTTTGAGTCGAGACGTGGGGCACCCAGGTCTTCATTAGTTTCACCGACGGAGAGGCGGAGGACATTGGGGAACGCGGCCGGGTTGCGTGTGCCTGCGCCGTAGCCGATGTTGCCGACGCGCATGGCGGGCTGCGGACCGAAGGTGCAGTCGAGCGTACGGAGCAGGGCGGCTCCTGTGGGGGTCACGAGCTCCATCTGGATCGAGGCGGAGTAGGTGGGGACTTCGCGCAGGAGGTCGGCGGTGGCCGGCGCGGGGACGGGGAAGCGACCGTGGGCGCAGTCCACCATGCCGCCGCCTACGTTGACCGGGCTGGCGTACCACTTCTCAACGCCGAGCGCGTGAATACCGGCGGAGGCGGCGACGATGTCGACGACCGCGTCGACCGCGCCGACTTCGTGGAAATGGATCTGATCGACCGGGACGTTATGGATCTTGGCTTCGGAGGCTCCGAGGAGCTCAAAGGCGCGGATGGCGGTCTGCTTGACGGGACCAGCTAGAGGAGCGGCCTGGATGAGCTGACGGATGACGGTGAGGGAGCGACCGTGGGTGTGGGCGTGAGGTTCGATCGAGCTGCCCGCATCCGACGAGGAAGCTGTCGGAGAAGAGGTGGACCCCGGGGCTTCGTGGGTGTGAGGGTGACCCGTCTTGTGCTGGTGCTGGGTGCGGGGTTGGTGCTGGTGAGTGTGGCCGTTGTTTGGCAAACCGCTGTGTTCGTGAACGACGGGGGCAGGCTCGGCGAGTTCAAAGCCTTCGAGCACGTCGACCTTGGTCGCGGAGATGCCGCTGCGGTCCACCGTGTCGATGCGGAGTGACGCGTTGAGGTTGAGGGCGGCGGCGGCGTCGTGGAGGACCCTGGGGTCGACTCCGGCACCGATCAGCGCGCCAAGGAACATATCGCCGGAGATGCCGGCGAAGCAGTCGAGATAGGCGATGCGCATGCTTGATCCTTAGCGAGCGAGAGCGATAGTTGGGATGAGAGCGGCGTTCATCGAGCCGGTGCGGTAGCCCTGCGTGTCGAGGGTGATGTAGAGGAAGCCAAGCGGCTTGAGGGCGGCTGTGATCTGGTCAAGCGTATTCATAGAGAGGGCAGAGGGCATCTCGTCCCGGCTGATCTCGATCCGGGCAAGGTCGCCGTGGTGGCGGACGCGGACCTGGCGAAATCCGAGGGCGTGGAGAGCCTCTTCCGCCCGCTCAACCTGCGAAAGCGTCTCGCGGGTGACAGGGCGGCCGTACTCCACGCGGGAGGCGAGGCAGGCCGAAGCGGGTTTATCCCAGATGCGGAGGTTGGCTTGACGCGCGAGGGTGCGGATCTCGGCCTTGGTAAGCCCGGCGGTGACGAGCGGGGCGACGGCATGGTGCTCCGCGGCGGCGCGCTGGCCGGGGCGAAAGGGAGCCACGCCGGGAGCCTGATCGTCGAGGTTCATGCCATAGGCGAGATGCGCGAAACCACGAGCGACGCGGAAGGCCTCCATCTTTGTAAAGAGTTCGTCCTTGCAATGGAAGCAGCGTTGGGAATCGTTGCGCTGGTAGTCGGGATTCAACAGCTCGTCGGTCGAGAGGATGTGGGTTGGAATGCCGTGCTCGGCGGTGAAGGCCAGGGCGGCGGCCAGTTCGGTGCGGGGCAGGGAGGCGGAGTCGGCGATGACGGCAAGCATCCGGTCACCGAGAGCCTGGTGGGCTGCCTGGGCCAGAAAGGCGGAGTCGGTGCCGCCCGAATACGCGATGAGCAACGAGCCGAGTTCGCGCAGGGTGGTGTCGAGCAGTGCGAGTTTGCCGGCTAAATCCATGTGGCCTATCGGGATGATTGTAAAGAAAAACGGCTCAGGGAGCTTGGATGCGCTCTCCCTGAGCCGTGTCGTTTGCGTGTGGTAACTGGTTTAGCGGTGTCCGCCGCCTCCGCCGCTATGAAAGCCGCCTCCGCTGGCACTTGCGGTGCCATGAAAGCCCCCGCTCGGAGCGCCGCTGGTACGGACGGCCGCGCTGGACGTGTTGGTTGATGTCGGACGGGGACCTTCGCCCGGACGCCAGCCGCGATTGACGTAGCCGCCGCCATACCCACCATAGCCGTAGTTACCGTATCCGCCATAGATCAAACCACCACCAAAGAGGTAGCCGGGCGAGTAGAAGCCATAGCCGAAGGGGCTGAAGAAGAGACTGCTGCCTGGAAGCCAGGTGTAGCTGTAGATCGACGGGCTCCAGAGCCAGCCGCCCGCATAGCCGCTTCCATAATAAGTGGAGTTGCCGGCGTAGCTGCGGGCCAGGTTCAGATTGGCCTCGCCGAGATAGCCGGAGCGAAGGCTGCTCCACTTGTAGAGCGGGTCGCTGATTTCGGTCTGCTTGCGGTCGAAGCCGGTGGTCTTGCCTGCTGTGTCGAGAAAGGCAAACTGCTTGCCTTCTTTGACCTTGACTGCCTTCTCACCGGGCTGTGGCGTCAGGGACCGGAAGGCGGCTGCCTCGCCGTTGAAGACGCGGACGGTGTTGATCGCAGCGTCAAACTCATACAGGCCGTTCTTGAGCAGCTGCGTTTGGCCGGTGGCGAGATCGACGAGGATGTCGTTCTGCTTGTACAACTGGTCGACCTCGACGGTGGCGCGGCCCTGGGTGAGCTGGACTTCGGTGTGGGTCAGGTCCGGCGTGACCATTTTGACGGTCGAGTTCGCGTCCAACCGGAGGAACACGCCGGGGGTAAGGAGCAGTTCGGCCTTGCCGATGCCGGTGGCGAGGAACTGGCCTTGTGCGAGTTCGGCGTGGCCGACGAATTTAGGGGAGAGCTGCTGGCCTTCGAGTGAGGCCTGTCCTTCAACGTAGTTGATCGTGCCGGGGCGAGCGGAGACTGCGTTTTGAGCCAACGTAAACGGCGCAGACAAGGTCGCCAGGGTAAGCGTAAGAAGCGTTGCTGTGAGCCTTGGCATTTCTGTAAACCTCATGTTACTTAGATGTTGCCTGAGGCGAAACGTCACAGGCACAACAATGTTGAGCTGGGGGGGAAGGGTCGTCTGAAGGAGAAGACCGGGTTTGCAAGCGGAGACGCTCTAGCGTGGTGGAAATTTCAGCGGGCCGTAAAGGTGGTGTCGAAGTCCGGACCAAAGAAGCAACGCTCAACCAGCATGCAGAAGATGTGTTCGAGGGCGAGGTGCGACTCCTGAATGTTCATGGTGACGCTGGACGGGATGGCAATGAGGTAATCGCAGGCAGTAGCCATCTTGCCGCCGCCCTGCCCGGTAAAGCCGATCGTTGCAATGCCTCGTCGCTTTGCCTCCGCGAGCGCGGCGAGGATGTTGGGGGAATTGCCGGACGTGGAGATGCCGAGAAAGAGGTCACCGGGTGCGCCGAGGGCCTCAAGCTGCCGCGCAAAGACTTGGTCGAAGCCGAAGTCGTTGCCGATCGCGGTGAGGATGGAGGAATCGACCGTGAGTGCAACGGCGCGGAGGGCGGGCCGGTTGACGGTGAGACGGGCGACGAACTCGGCGACGAGGTGCTGGGCGTCGGCGGCGGAGCCTCCGTTGCCGGCGACGAGGAGCTTGCCTCCAGCGTGCATGGCAGCGGCGGTACGCTCGGCCACGGTAAAGAGGGTGTCGTGGATGGCAGAGTCGGCAAGGACAGCCTGCATGGTGGCGATGGATTGCGCGAGCTGGTGGCGGACGATGTTCTGCATAGGGCCCTCTCGGTGAAGTATACGAGGGTAACGGTAGGATGGCTGACGAGGAGTGAGCGATGAAGTGGCTGCCAGCGCTGATGATGGGGATTGGGATGGCATTAGGGGCGCAGACGGCAGTGCCGCTGTGGACTGGAGCCGCGCCGGGAGCGCTGGGGGCGGCGGATTTGGATACGCCGACGATTGCGGTATATCTGCCGACTCAGGCGAATGCCACGAAGACGGGCGTGGTGGTTGCGCCCGGAGGCGGATATCAGAATCTGGCGATGGATCATGAGGGGGCGCAGGTGGCTCGCTGGTTGAACGAGCGCGGGGTGGCGGCCTTTGTGCTGAAGTACCGGCTGGGGCCGAAGTACCACCACCCGGTCGAGTTGTGGGACGCGCAGCGGGCGATCCGGCTTGTGCGGTCGTGCGCTGCGGAGTACGGCATAGCGGTGGATCATTTGGGCATATGGGGATTCTCAGCGGGCGGGCACCTTGCAGCGACGGTGGGGACGCACTTCGACGCGGGGCAGCTTGGAGCCACGGACGTGGTAGAGCGTGAGAGCAGCCGGCCGGATTTTCTGGTGCTGGCGTATCCGGTAGTTACGATGACGGAGCCGGAGGTGCACCGGGGATCGAAGTTCAACCTGCTGGGAGAGCATCCGGAGGCCGCTTTGGCGGAAAGTCTATCGGCAGAGCGGCAGGTCACCAAGGAGACGCCGCCGACGTTCCTGTTCGCAACGACGGACGACAACGTGGTGCCGGTGCGGAACAGCGTCATGTTCTACGACGCGCTGGTGAAGGCGGGCGTCCCTGTGGAGCTGCATCTGTTTCAGCACGGAGCGCATGGGGTGGGGCTTGCGCCGAAGGACCCGGTGCTGCGGGTGTGGCCGGAGTTGCTGATCGCGTGGATGCGGGCGCGGGGGTACGCGGCCGATGCTCCTGCCATCCTGCCTCTGCTAAAAAGATAGAAACGATTCAGTAAGTTTTGTGTACAGTAGGGCTATCGCAGCAGGCACTTTGGATGGAACGACCCCGGGCCGGTGAGTTTTCATGGCGGAGGGAACGTGTCTTCTCTGCCTGTGAGCTACTTTCGTTGAAGCGGGTGACGGGTCTATGCGTAGGTTGCGCTCTCTCTGGGTGTTGCTGGTGTTGCTGCTGATAGCTTCGGTCTCCGGGGCGGGTGCGTGGGCGCAGACCGCAGCCACCGCCTCGACGGACCGGATTGCCGCGCTGGAAAAGCAGGCCGGGGACAATGCGGTGGCCATTGCGACGGCGCAGACGGCGGGCGACAACGCCTGGATGCTGGTGTCGGCGGCCCTGGTGCTGATGATGAGCGGTCCCGGATTGGCGCTGTTCTACGGTGGGCTGGTGCGGAAGAAGAACATCCTTGGCACGATGATGCAGACCTTCGCCATGATGGCGGTCATCACGGTGCTGTGGGGGCTGGTGACGTATTCGCTGGCCTTCGGGACGGGCAACGCCTTCATCGGTGGGCTGCATAACGCGTTTCTGCAGGGCGTGGGGCTGCTGCCGGATAAAGACTATGCGGCGACGATCCCGCTGCAGACATTTATGGTGTATCAGCTGATGTTTGCGATCATTACGCCGGCGCTGATTACGGGCGCGTTCGCCGAGCGGATGAAGTTTTCGGCGATGCTGCTGTTCATGGTGTTATGGGCGTTCTTTGTGTACAGCCCGATGGCGCACATGGTGTGGGGCAAGGGCGGACTGTTGAACGCGGCGCTGGGCGGCCGCTTCCCGACGCTCGACTTTGCGGGCGGAACGGTGGTCCACGTAACGTCGGGCGTGTCGGCGCTGGTGACGGCGCTGTATCTCGGCAAGCGCCTGGGTTACCCGAAGGTGCCGATGCCGCCGCACTCGGTGGTGCTGAGCTTTATCGGCGCGTGTCTGCTGTGGGTGGGTTGGTTCGGGTTCAACGCGGGTTCGGCGCTGGGCGCGGGCACGCTGGCAACCTCGGCGTTCGTGGCAACGCACTTCGCGGCGGCCTCGGCGGCGGTGGGCTGGGGCGCGGCGGAGTGGCTGCGGCAGGGCAAGGTGTCCGCGCTGGGGGCGATCTCAGGGTGCGTGGCCGGCCTGGTGGGGATTACGCCGGCGGCTGGGTTTGTGACGCCGATGTCCGCACTCTGGATCGGGCTGATCGTGGGCGTGGGCTGCTACTTGATGGTGGTGAAGGTGAAGGCCGTCTTTGGATACGACGATTCGCTTGATGCCTTTGGCGTGCATGGCGCGGGAGGGACGATGGGGGCGATCCTGACGGGCATCTTTGCCAACAGTGCAATCAATCCCATCTTCGGTGCGGGGAAGGCGACGGGGCTCCTTGAAGGCAACGCGCACCAGTTGGTGAATCAGTTCGCAGGCATCGCGATCGCCTGGGGCCTTTCCATTACAGGGACGCTCGTGATCCTGTTTGTGGTGGATAAGACGATCGGGCTGCGGGTCACGGAGGAGCAGGAGCGCGAGGGGCTCGACCTGTCGCAGCACGGCGAGGAAGGGTATGATTGGGCGCACTGAGGCAAGGGGAAAGGGTTCAGGACCAGGGACTCGAAAGCTCGGCAAAGACTGGAGTGGGGATGCAGAAGATCGAAGCGATTATTCAGCCGTCGAGGCTGGATGCTGTGAAAGACGCGCTGGTGGAGGTTGGGGTGTCGGGAATCACGATCCTCGAAGCGCGCGGGCATGGGCGGCAGAAGGGGCATACGGAGTTTTATCGCGGCCGCGAGTACTCGGTCGACCTATTGCCTAAAGTCAAGCTGGAACTGGTCGTCGCGGACGAGATGCTGGAAAAAGCCGTTGCGGCGATCATCCGTACAGCGCGTACGGGCAAGATCGGGGACGGCAAAATCTTCATCTCGAAGGTGGACGAAGCCATACGCATTCGCAACGATGAGCGTGGGGAGATTGCGCTGTAGGGTGCAGGCGGAAAAGCACTCCGGAAGTCGAAGCATCGGTTTGTAGATCTGGATTGGCTGTATGCTGTAGGCACTTCACGGCGAATCCCTATGCAGGCGAACGAACCTCCACAGACCGGGATACGCGAGCGCTACCAGCGCGACGTGGTTACAATCCGGCGTGGCTTTGAGGCGGGCCAGACGGGCCTTGCTTCGGTGGCTGCGAGGGCCGAACTGGTCGACGACGTTGTTCAAGAGCTTTGGGCCGGAGCTCCGGGCGTGGCATTGGTCGCAGTCGGCGGCTATGGCCGGGGAGAGCTTTTTCCGTTCTCCGATGTCGACTTGATGTTTTTACTGGACGCGAAGGTCGCAGAGAAAGACCTGAAGGAGCAAATCCGGCGGATCAGCCAGGAGCTTTGGGACTGCGGGCTGCGTGTGTCGCCAGTGACCCGGAGGCTCTCCGAGTGCGGAAGGTTCGATCCGAGTGTTCCAGAGTTTACGCTGTCCTTGCTGGATCATCGGTTTGTAACAGGCGATCGGGAGGTGCATGGCCGCCTGGCCAGTCAGGTGATGCCGAAGCTGCTCGAGCGCGAGGGAAAGGCCATCCTGGCGAGCCTGCTGGAGGTCACACGGGTGCGCCACAAGAAGTACGGCGACACGCTGTTCCACCTCGAGCCAAATATTAAGGAGTGTCCGGGGGGCTTGCGGGATGTGCACGTCTGCAGATGGATTGACACGCTGCGTGGAGCGGACAGGACGAACGGCGACGAAGAGTTCCGCGGAGCCACCGAGTTTCTGACGCGCCTGCGGTGTTTTCTCCACTACAGGCACGAACGTGACGACAATACGCTCGACTGGCAGACACAGGATGCGGCGGCGGCGCAGCAGGTGGGGCTAACGGCACTGGCGGGGATCGCGCCCGATGTGGCGTACTGGATGCGGGTTTACTTCCGCCACGCGCGAGTTGTAGAGCGTCAGATCAGGCAGCAGACGCACACCGGGGCAAAGACACAGAGCGCAGCCAGCCGGCTCCGGGCCTTTAGGCTGCGGCGGCCGGCAGAGCCAGCACGACACGGGTATACGGTAGAACAGGGCTGCTTGGCGCTCAACGCGGCGGACTCAGGAGAGACACACGACCCGGCCAGTGACCCGGATGTTGTCTTGCAGCTGATGTCGGAGCTGGCTCTGACCGGCGGGAGGCTCGATCCGGTGTCCGAGGAGCGGCTGTCGCAGGCGCTTCCTCTCCTGTCGTCGCAGCTCGAGGAGGGAGCGGCGGTTTGGCTGCCGCTGCGGAAGATCCTTACCGGGCCCTATGCAGGCGAGGCATTGCGCGCGATGCACGCCATCGGGCTTCTGGAACTGCTGATCCCGGAGTTTCATGGCATCGATGCCCTGGTAATCCGGGACGCGTATCACCGGTACACCGTGGACGAGCACACGTTTGTCGTGATCGACACGCTGCACCGGCTGCGAGAGCCGCGTGCTTTCGGTTCAGCGCCCAGCCCGCTGTTGGAGTGGATCTCGAAGTTCAGCGACATGCTGCGAGACCTTGCGCATCCGGAGTTGCTCTATCTTGCGGCGCTGTTACACGACACCGGCAAGGGCCGCAGCACGGGCGAGCACGCGGTGGAGAGTGTGCGCATGGCTCGGGGCGTGGTGGGGCGTTTGGAGCTGGACGGGTACGAGAGCGGGCTGGTGCTGTCGCTGATCGAGAACCACCTGGAGATGTCGGCGGCGACGCGGCGAGACATCTTCGATGCCGAAACCGTGCGGGGGTTTGCGGCGAAAGTGGCGACACCTGAAGCCCTGCGTATGCTCACGCTGTTTACCTATGCGGACATTACCGCGGTCCATCCCGAGGCGCTGACGCCCTGGAAGGCGGAAAACCTTTGGCGGCTGTACATTGCTACCGCTAACCTTCAAGACCGTAGCGTGGACGAAGAGCGGGTGAGCGCGACCGCAGGCGGAGAGCTGGTGCATCGTGTGGTGGCGCTGCTCCCAGGGGAACGGGAGGCGATTGAAGGCTTTCTGGATGGTCTGCCCGAGCGGTATCTGCGGACGCGGACCCCGGAGCAGGTACGGGCACACTTCATCTTATCCAGACGCTTTCCCGACGATCCGATCCAGATCGAGTTCCGCTATGCGCCGGGGGTAAGCGAGATCACGCTGGTGACGCCCGATGCGCCTCTGCTGTTCGCAACCATGGCTGGAACGCTCGCTGCGTGGGGGATGAACATTGTGACGGCGGATGGATTCGCAAACCGCCGAGGTGTGGTGATCGATAGCATGCGGTTCACGGACGGGTTCCGCACCCTGGAGATGAACGAGTCCGAACGGGGCCGTCTGGTGGCGAGCCTGCATGACGTCGCGGCAGGGACACTGTCGCTCGACACGCTGCTGAAAGGGCGGCGGCGAGCAGCGCAGAGGGAACCGATGGTGAAGATCGCACCTCGCGTGGAGTTTGACGACGCCGCATCCTCGCACAGTACGCTGCTGCAGGTTGTGGCGCAGGACGCGCCGGGATTGCTGCGTTCGCTGAGCGTTACGCTGGCCCGGCACCGATGCAATATAGAGGTGGCGCTGGTAGATACCGAAGGCGAGATGGCCATCGATGTCTTCTACTTGACTCGAGGTGGACAAAAGCTTGCAGCAGAAGAGCGTGTGCAGTTGGGAAGAGATCTGACCGCATTGTTGAGCGAGAGGAGTAACTGATTCTGTTCTGCGAACAACTTCTAGTGCAAAGCGGGCATCATTACATCTTGCGATCACATTTCTCGACCATCTTGGCAGACGCATCACTATATTGACCTTATGAGTACAACGGAAACCTCGAGCAACGGACGTCCGGTGGGTGGGTCGACTCACCATGATCGCTATTTCTTCGGTTCACTTGATAGTTTTGGGAAGAATCAGGATAAGCTGCAGGAGGTGGACTGGGGTGCGGAGCAGCCTGAGGGTATTGTGCTGGCATCGCTCGACTCGGCCATCAACTGGGTGCGGAAGAATTCGGTCTGGCCGATGACCTTTGGCCTTGCGTGCTGCGCGATCGAAATGATGTCGATGGGCGGGTCCCGGTACGATATCGCTCGCTTTGGAGCGGAGGTCTTTCGGCCCTCGCCGCGGCAAAGCGACCTGATGATCATCGCGGGGCGGGTTTCGCAGAAGATGGCACCGGTCATCCGTCGGCTCTACGAGCAGATGCCCGAACCAAAATGGGTTATCTCCATGGGTGCGTGCGCGACGTCGGGCGGCGTCTTCAACAACTACGCTCTGGTGCAGGGGGTCAATCAGATCATCCCTGTAGACATTTATGTTCCGGGCTGCCCGCCACGGCCGGAGCAACTGCTGTATGCGATTACGCTGTTACAGGAGAAGATCCAGCAGGAGAAGGGTTCGCTGCGGAAGACGCTCAATCTGGCGTAAGCGGCAGGTTGGCACGTGCGTGCCTGAAAGTTTCACCGGAATTGAGAGCTGTGGCAACGTGCAACCGCAAAGTGCATCTGTGTAAGAAGTTCTCTCTTCAGGATCGTGTAAAGAAATATGTGCCGGATTCGGTTCGACTTACGGTAGACTGCATCGGAAAGTACAAACACAACACAAGGCTGTATGCGGTACTTGTGAGAGGAACAATTCATTGGAGGACAGTCGCATGGTTTATCGCCCGTTACAGAGTTTTGGCCGGTTCGTACTGGCTGCATGTGCAGTCAGCCTGGCCTCGAGCCTAGGTGCTCAGACTGCACCCAGCCCCACCGCGCCGCCGTCGGGCCCTAAGCTCTCGCGTGTCGATGTGTTTCTCGGCTATTCGTACTTCGGGACGCATTCGTACCTCAAACCAGCAGGCATTGCGTATTCATCGGTGGATTACGGCGGGATCGCCAGCGGCGCTTATTACTTCAATAAGTACGTGGGGATGGAGCTGACGGTTGGCGGACATCCGAACGGGCGAAACGATCAGTTTTATACCGGATCGCTCGGACCGATCTTTCGTGCTCACCTGCAGAACTACTCCGTGTTTGCACATGCGAATGCCGGAGCTGCGTATATCGGCGGCCCGAACAACAACGATGAAGTTGGTGGACCAAGCCCGGTGTACTACAACGTGAACCAGTGGGGACCGACCCTGGCAGCTGGTGGCGGTATGGATTACGACCTGCCGTTCTTCAACAACCGATTCTCGCTGCGTTTGTTCCAGGCTGACTTCCGTTACATCCATGCTGATTTTGGTCCCGCGGGAGTCAACGGTTTGGGCGGTCGCGCAAACATCAATGGCGCCGAGCTGAGCACAGGAATTGTCACACACTTCGGCAGCATCGTTCCACCGCCTCCGGTAACCTATAGCTGCGCAATTAGCCCCGCGACGGCCTACCCCGGGGACCCCATCACGGTTACGGGCACGGCGCTGAACCTGAACCCGAAGAAGACGGCAGCCTACACGTGGTCGGCTGATGGTGGCACCCTTACCGGTGCTTCTACGACTTCGAGTTCTGTAACGATTGATACGAAGACTGCTGCTCCGGGCACATACACCGTCAAGGGACATGTCAGCGAAGGCAACAAGCCGCTTGAGAGCTCCGATTGCACGGCATCGTACACGGTGAAGCCGTTCGAACCGCCGACCATCACCTGCTCAGCAGCGCCTACCACGGTAGAGCCGGGTGGATCGTCGACAATCACTGCAAATGGAGTTAGCCCCCAGAACCGCCCCCTGACGTACAGCTACAGTTCGACGGCTGGCTCGGTCACGGGCACCACCAATACGGCTACGCTTTCGACCAGCGGTGCAAGCGGCACGGTCACAGTTACCTGCAATGTCGTAGACGACAAGGGTCAGACTGCTTCTACGACCACCTCGGTTGCGGTCAACAACCCTCCGCCTCCGCCGTCGCCGAAGACCTCAAACCTGTGCTCGATCAACTTCAATCGCGACCCCCGCCGTCCGGCGCGCGTCAACAACGAAGCAAAAGCCTGCCTGGATGACGTCGCTCTGAACCTGCAGCGCTCTTCTGACGCAAAGGTTGCGCTGGTTGGTAACGCCGCAAGCGGAGAAAAGAACAGCACGAAGCTGGCCGGTGAGCGGGCCTCCAACACCAAGGCGTATTTGGTGAAAGAGAAGGGCATCGACGCCTCTCGCATCTCGGTCTACACTGGAACAGAAGACGGAAAGACGGTCAACACGACGTTGATCCCAAGTGGGGCGACGCTGGACGCTGGCTCCATCACTCCGGTCAACGAGTCGGCCGCTGCGCCTGTCGCCAAGAAGAAACATCACAAAAAGTAACTCTCAACCGTTGGAAGCAAGGGCTGACTGGATGTTCCAGTCAGCCCTTGTGCTATGTGGGTATCCTTGCGATGAAGGTTAAGGCTTTACAAGTATTGGCCAGTGCCCTCAGCTGCCATGCAGGGCGGTGGCCGGTTTTGGCTGTTGTTCTGTGGGTTGGTTCTATGCACGCAGTCGGTGCTGTTCCATGGTTCCCGTTTGGTCCCGACGGTGGAAGTGCCCGCTCCTTCGCATTCGACCCCCGCGACTCGAAGCATCTGTATCTCGGCACTGAGACAGGCTGGCTCTATGAGACGCATGACCAGGGCCGCGAGTGGAAGCGGCTAAGCCGTATCGATCACCGCGACGACCTCATCCTCGACAATATTGCAGTCGATGCTGCAGATCCGCGACATCTCCTTATCGGAGCGTTCACGGTAGATCGGCCCGACGGGGGACTATTTGTCAGCCGGGATGGTGGAACGAAATGGCTTGCTGTACTGCAAGGACAATCCGTTCGGGCATTGGCGCAGTCCGTATCTACACCAAAGATATGGGTTGCAGGAACGCTGACCGGCGTACAGCTTTCCGAGGACAACGGAGAGCACTGGAGGTTGATCTCGCCTCCGGGCAGCACAGAGATCCATGAAGTAGAGTCGATCGCGATCGATCCAGCTCATCCCAAGACCATCTACGCCGGAACCTGGCATCTGCCCTGGAAGACGGTGGATGGTGGTGCGCACTGGACCAACATCAAGGAGGGTGTGATCGACGATTCAGACGTGTTTTCGATCATCGTCGATCCGAAGAATCCGAATACCGTGTATGCAAGTGCTTGTTCGGGTATTTACAAGAGCGATAACGCTGGCGCCCGTTTCCAAAAAGTAGAAGGTATCCCCTCCGAGGCGCGGCGGACGCGAGTGCTGATGCAGGACCCGAAGAATCGCGACGTGGTGTTTGCCGGAACGACGGAAGGCCTGTTCCGTACCGGAGATGCGGGCAAGATCTGGATTCGTATGACAGGCCCGGACGCGATTATCAACGATGTCTTCATCGATCCGAACGACACGAAGCGCATTCTGCTGGCCACGGACCGAAGCGGGGTGCTGGCGAGTACCGATGGGGGGTCAAGCTTTCACTCGAGCAACGGCGGCTTCTCAGAGCGGCATCTTTCGTCGTTTGCCCAGGACGTGAAAGACCCTGCTACTGTCTATGTGGGTGCACTAAACGATAAACAGTGGGGCGGCGTCTTCCGCAGCACCAACGGTGGGCTTACCTGGCTGCAGCAAAGTGATGGGTTGGAAGGAAGCGACATCTTCAGCCTGGGCCAGGCAGCGGACGGAACGATGCTGGCAGGGACCGGGCACGGGATTTACCGGCTGCACGGCGAAACCTGGGAGCCGATCGGCGGCGTTCGCGCAATCGTAAGAACGCCAGCGGCAGCACCGAAGGCAAAGGGTCGTCCACCCGTGCGTCCCTTACGGCAGGTGGCGGCGCTTAGGCCGATGGATAACGCCGTCTTCGCCTTTACTACAGACGGAGACACGACGTTCGCTGCAACGGACCACGGACTCGTTGCGTGCAAGGCAAACGGTTTGGCCTGGTTCGGCGTGCCTTTGGCAGGCTCCGAAGGCTTGTACTTTCTGGCCTCTGCACGGGCGGGGATCATAGCGGCAAACCTTACCCAGATCCGCCTTTCAAAGGACCACGGGGCTACATGGAAGACAGTGGTTCGACCTCCAGGTTTGGAGCAGATAGCGACCATCGCCATCGATGGAAGTGGGGTGCTTTGGGCTGGCGGGCGAGAAGGTGCGTTTGTCTCGAACAATGATGGAGGCAGCTGGGAGGCTGTTAGTGGCTTGGCAGTGCGGAATGTCAACAGTCTCTTCTTCGATGAACATGGAGAGCGGATGCTGGTAACGGCTGCCGGGCGTGCCACTGCGGCGTACGCGGTCCATTTGCCAGAGCGGAAAGTGACCTTTTCGGATGCGGGTTGGAACCTGCGCTTTGTCCGTCCGGTGGGAGATCATCTGCTGGGAGTGACGCCGTTCGATGGCGTGGTGATCCAGCCCAGGATGGTGGATTCGGCGGAAAGCGCGAGGCAGTAAGACGGTGTCCCGGCTGGGAGCGGGCATACAATCGTGCTATGAGCTCGCAACTGTTGCACCGTCCACGTCACTCGTTCCAGACCGACCATCCGGCGCTGTACCCCATCGCTGAAAGGGTGCAGGCGGGGGAGCGTCTCAGCTTTGAGGATGGACTGGCGCTCTACCGCAGCGGAGATGTTCTGGCAGTGGGATGGCTAGCAAATCTGGTGCGGGAGCGGCTGCACGGCGATGTGGCTTACTTCAACGTAAACCGCCACATCAATCCGACCAACGTGTGCATAGCCTCGTGTCGGCTCTGTGCGTTTGGTCGCAAGAAGGGTGAGGCGGGCACGTACACGATGGCGCTTGAAGAGGCCTGGGAGTCTGCAGGTAGCGGGTACACCGAGGCGGTGACGGAGTTTCACATTGTAGGCGGACTGCATCCCGATCTGCCGTTCGAGTACTTTATGGACCTTGTCCGCGGGCTGAAGCTGCGTTTTCCGAAAGTACATGTCAAGGCCTTCACCATGGTGGAGGTGGCGTTTCTCGCCAAACGGGGCAAGATGACGATCGTTGAGGCACTGCAGCGAATGAAGGCTGCGGGTGTGGATTCCATGCCGGGGGGCGGAGCGGAGATCTTCGCGGATCGGGTCCGCCATATTATCTGCGACCACAAGATCGATGGCGGCGAATGGCTGGAGACGGCTCGGCTGGCGCACACGATGGGACTGCGCTCGAACGCGACAATGCTCTACGGCCACGTCGAGAACGATGAGGACCGCGTCGACCATCTGGTGAGACTGCGCGCCGTGCAGGATGATACCGGTGGCTTTCAGACCTTCATTCCACTGGCGTTTCACCCCGAGAACACAGCGCTTGGACATATACCGAAGACTACCGGGATGCTGGACATCAAGCAGATTGCGGTGGGGCGACTGATGCTCGACAACTTCCCGCACATCAAGAGCTACTGGCAGATGGTGTCGCCGAAGATGGCACAGGTGGCGCTGCGGTTTGGGGCGGACGACATCGATGGCACGGTCGTTGAGGAGAAGATCTACCACGATGCGGGTGCTACAACTCCGCAGGGCATGCGGCGGGCTGATTTGATCCGGCTGATTACAGAGGCCGGCCGGGTGCCGTTTGAACGCGATACGCTGTATCGTGCGGTGACGCGGAGCGAAGACACGTTTACGGTGGCTGCTTGAGCTCGTTGGAACTGGACAGGCGCCGGTTTGGCGCAATTGCGGTAGGCGCTGCTCTCTCTTACAGCGGAAGCATGGCTGAACCGATGGAGACGGAAGTGTTGCGGCTAAAGCGCAACGATTGGGTTCCGAACAATCCGCTGCTGCCGGTGCTGCTGTACCGGGCGGCTTTTCGGGCCGACATAAAGGACCTGGCGGGAGCGATGGAAGCGATGTTTGCACGCAACGGATGGCCGTCGCAGTGGCGTAATAGTGTTTACGACTTTCATCATTACCACTCGACCGCGCATGAGGTTCTGGGGTTTGCCGCGGGCGAGGCGGAGATCATGCTCGGCGGCGAAGGAAGCCACCTGGTTACAGTTCGTGCTGGCGACGTAGCCCTGCTGCCAGTAGGCACCGGGCACTGTCGTGTAAGCGCGAGCGCAGACTTCCTGGTGATCGGAGCTTATCCCGCGGGCGAGCACTGGGACATCTGCCGCAAGGCACCGGACGCGGCGCAAACAGCGCGTATGCCCAAGGTGACCTTCCCGCTCTCTGACCCGGTGCACGGTGGAGCAGGACCGTTGCTGCACTACTGGAAGACGGCGTGACGACATCCCACGATGCAAACGTTGACCTAGATACCCTTGGCCGATCTGGTGAACACGGCATAACAGCTGGCTCTCCCGAGCTCTGCCCGAGTTGCCGCGGTGCAGCGTTGCAACGATCGAGGAGATACCTCTTGGAATATCCTTTAAGCTTGTTTCACATCTGGCCGTTTCGCTGTAAGGTGTGTCAGAAGAGGCTGCTGAAGTATTCACGGTCTTCTTTCAAGTAGATGCTGGGCGTGGTGATGAGCGTCGGGATCAATCCCAGGCATGGGATAGGCAAGTCGCCATGTGGATCGATCCAACTGATCGCCGGTAGGGGGGTCGAAGGAGACGCACACTTCGGGGAGCTGGTCCAACATCGCTGGCTTAAGAAGAATAATTCTGCGCTGCCGAACCGAACGCAGGTCCATCTTTTACCGGAAGAGTTGTTCGTTGAATTGGCCGAGCGAGGGGTCACCGTTGGTTTCGGCCAGATGGGAGAGAACGTCACAACGTGCGGTCTGGATCTGCTCCGATTGCCAGTAGGAACACGATTGCGTCTCGGGAAAGAAGCAGTAGTCGAACTGACCGGGCTTCGAGAGCCCTGTTCACAGCTGAACAAGGTTTGGCCGGGCTTGATGTCACTGCTTCGATACCGCGTGGCGGGTAGGATCATCCGGCGCGCGGGCGTCATGGCGGTGGTGTTGCGCAGCGGCCGTGTCCAGCAGGGAGACGAGATTAGGGTCGAGTATCCGGATCTTCCGCATCAAGCGATGGGTCCGGTGTAACCGGTCCATCGATCTAACGGTTACACTGCGGAAAGGACACGCTGAGTCTGGGCGCGTCCGCTATCGAAGTCAGTCAAGCCGACAACCGCACCCTCTACAAACGCATTTGCGCGGAACACGGTAGCCGCTGCCGTCCCTGCAAAGCCAAAGATGCGTGGAATGGCCGGTGACAAGGCGGCGAAACTTGCGTCAAGCGAACCGTGCGCTTGAAACGACAGAATCGGCTCCGCTCCGAGCGGGTAGTCGGTCATTAATGACTGGACCAACACGAATGAACCGGTACACAGAGCAGCAAGCGCGGCGCGGGGGTTCTTCTTGCGGCACACCAGTGCCATGCCAATAAAGAACGTTGCATGCGCGCAATCGATCAATCCGTGGGTGCGTGCGTCGATAACCTTGGGCAGACGCTTTCCAGCCGCGTCGATAGCCTGTGTGATGAGGGGCATTCAAGGCTCCTTGAAGTTATAGCGGGCCCGTGAGAGCCCGCTCTGTGGCAAAGGCGTTTACATCGAAGCTGCAGGCATGGGGGGAGTCGTGATCCCGTTCTTCTGCGCCATCTGGTCGATCATCTCCGTGTGCATTTTGATGATGGGCATACCCTGTGTGACAAGAGCCTTGACGTCAGAGTCCTGAGTGACGTTCTGCTCTGCGGTGAACTCTTCCACATCCTTATGATGATCGGCGACCATCGCAGTAATGAATTCTTTGTCGAACTTGTCGCCAGACATGCTCTTCAGACGCGCCGCTTCAGCCTGATGCTCGGCGTTCAGCTTGGCAGGTGGCTGGACCCCGAGTTTGTCGGCTACCGGCTTCATGTTGCTGATCATGGTGGTGTGGTCATCGATCATCTTCTGGGCATACGTCTTCACTTCGTCGTTCTTCGACTTCTTCAGCGCCACCTTGCTCATCGCAATCTCAGCCATATTGCCTTCGGCGGCCTTGGTCAGGAACTGCTTATCCTGTGCAGCGGTATCTTGTGCGGGGCTGAAGCCGGTACAACAAAGCGCAGCGGCTCCGAGGACGGCGGTACGAATCACTTGAATCTTCATGGTTGAGGTCTCCTGTGCTGTGCAGTGCCAGCCCGAGGGCCAGCGCGTCGCACCTATATGGAGTGGGCAAGCCGGGTGCAGGTTGCTCAGAATCTCGAGCAAAGGAGAAGTTTCATCGCGTGGTTCAACGCGTAACGATGCAGGTTTAGAGAGGCAATAGCAATCGAGGAAAGGCCTGCAATCGTCCGTGTTCTCGCCCGCCTACGGTCCGCTGTTCTCGTTGGCCGTAGACGAAGTCGCAGCCAGGATGGTAGCTCCTGTGAAGGTACTCTTCGAGGGTGAGAAGAGCCGCGGTCGACCTTGCGACAGCTACTGATGCCTTACTCAGAATATGCGGCGTATTGCTAAGTTCCGGGGCTATTTTTTACCAAACACATCGCCCATCCGGCGGATCTGAGCACCGACGCCGCGGAGCTTTTCTTCCAGGCGCTCATAGCCGCGATCCATGTGGTAGACGCGATCAAGGATGCTTTCGCCGTCGGCAACGAGCGCCGCCAACACTAAAGATGCGGAGGCGCGGAGGTCGGAGCACATGACAGCGGCGGATTGCAGCGGCGACTTGCCGCGGATGGTGGCGGTGCGGCCGTGCACGGTGATGTTCGCGCCCATGCGGATGAGTTCCTGGACGTGCATGAAGCGGTTCTCGAAGATGTTTTCCGTCACGGTGGTGGTGCCTTCGGCCTGGGTGGCGAGAGCCATGAACTGGGCCTGCATATCTGTGGGGAAGCCGGGATACTCTTCGGTGGTGATGTCGGCGGCGCGCAGGCCAGAGCCGGACTGTCCACCTTCCGAGCGGACCCGGATGTTGTCCTTGCCGACGTCGAGGCGGACGCCGCACTGGCCGAGCTTGGCGATGAGCGAGGCAAGGTGGGTAGGGTCGCAGCAGTCCACATTGAGGTCGCCGCCGGTGATGGCTCCGGCGAGGAGGAAGGTGCCCGCCTCTATGCGGTCGGGGTTAATGCGATGACGCGCGCCGTGGAGTTTGGGGACGCCCTGCACGCGGATGGTGGAGGTGCCCGCGCCTTCGATCTTCGCGCCCATGGCGGTAAGGAGGGCGGCTAGGTCGGTGACCTCAGGCTCGCGGGCGCAATTCTCGAAAAGAGTTTCGCCGTCGGCGAGGGTGGCCGCCATGAGGAGGTCTTCGGTGCCGGTGACGGTGATCTTGTCGAAGACGATGTGCGCTCCCTTGAGCCGGTCGGTACGGGCTTGGAGGTAGCCGTGATCCTGCGTGATGGTCGCGCCCATGGCTTCAAGGCCTTTGATGTGGAGGTCGATGGGACGGCCCCCGATGGCGCAGCCTCCGGGCATGGCGACGCGGGCGATACCGGTGCGGGCGACGAGCGGACCGAGTACCAGGGAGCTGGCGCGCATGGTCTTGACAATCTCGTACTTGGCGACCGGGTCGGAGAGGACGGCGCACTGGATGGAGGTGCGGTGCTGGGCGCGTCCGTAGCCTAGTTCGACCTGCGCGCCCATGGATTCGAGGAGGCGGCGCTCGGTCTCGATATCGCGGACCTGCGGGATGTTTTCGAGGACGACTTCATCTGCGGTGAGGATGGCGGCGGCCATGCACGGGAGAGCGGAGTTTTTGGCTCCGGAGATTTTGATGGTGCCGAGAAGGGGGTTGCCGCCGCGTACAACGAACTTGTCCATCTCCGTAGTTTACGGGTGGAGGAGGAGGATAAAGGGGCTACTCGGTGGCGGGAGTCAGGAGGGGCAACTCGGGAAAATTTCTCTTGTAGAGGTCGGCGTCGAACGTCATCAGACTGTCGGCGTGGAACAGGGCGTGTGCGCCGATGATGAAATCTGCCAATAGCCTTCTTGGCCGTCGTTGATGGCGGCGCGTCGTCGGTCCGCGTAGAGAGAGAAGCGCCGGCCTGTTTCCAACCAGACGGCTTCTGTGATTTGAAGATCGACGCCAATACCGGTGTCGGCAAGGAAGAAGCTTAGAGCGTCATCGGTGATGCGGGGGTATGCCCTGCTCGGCGCGAACAACGACGGAGATAAAGATTGTGCCCTTGCGCTTCGCCTCTTCTAAAGAGGCGCTGATGAGCGGGGCGTCGCGCGTTCCGCTCATGAGGCGTGAAAGCACGTTAGTATCGAGCGCTGTTCTCACACCCGGTCTTCGTCGTTCCAGCCGCGCCTCTCGCGTATCCAGGCGTGATCTCTTCGGTGCTCTTGAAGGCGGGAAGCATTCCGATCCACTTCTCGAAAGGGTTGACGTGAGGCTCAACGGGACGAAAAACAGTCTTACCGTCTTCTTCGATGAACTCCACGCGGTCGCCAGGCTTGACGCCGAGGCGCTTGCGGATCGCGAGTGGAACAGTGATCTGCCCTTTGCTGCTGATGGTGCTTGCGGAAGCCATCTTGACTTCCTCCACTGAGGTAAAGACTAGCAGAGCTGGGCCATGCTTAGCCCGCATGCAGCAAGGCGGATGTCCTGTTCAAAGACGAAGAGGAGTATTAGAGTTCGAGGCGGGAGTCGTCGATGGCGAGCCGGACGTTGCCGTCGGATTTGGTAAGGCGGCGTACGGCTTCCATCTTGTCGACGTTGGCCTTGAGCATGACGACTGCGATGGGGATCGACTTGCCAGCGGACTTGATGGTGCGAATGGCCGTATCGCGATCGACGCCGGTAACCGTCATCAGCACACGGATGCCGCGCTCGACGAGCTTGGCGTTCTTCATGTGGACATTGACCATCAGATTGTCGTAGACGTAGCCGAGCCGGGTCATCGCGCCCGTGGTGATCATGTTGAGGATCATCTTCTGCGCGGTTGAGGCTTTCAAGCGGGTGGACCCGGAGATGACCTCAGGACCGACTTCGGCGACGATAGTAGTATCGGATACGCCAGCCAGAGCTGTGTTGTGATTGCAGGTCACGGCTGCCGTTTTGGCTCCGCGAGCCCGGGCGTACTCGACCGCACCGACAACATACGGTGTAAGACCGCTGGCGGAGACGCCGATCACGATGTCTTTCCTGGTCGGCCGCCGACGGGCGATATCGCGCTGGCCGATCTCCGGCGAATCTTCGTTGACGTCCGCAGCAGAGGCGAGGGCCTTGGGGCCGCCAGCCATGATGTATTGCACTTGCGAGGGTGAGGTGGAGAAGGTGGGCGGGCACTCGGAGGCGTCCAGTGACGAGGTGCGGCCACTGGAGCCGGCCCCGACGTAGATCAGGCGGCCACCGTCGCGAAGGGAGCGGGCGACGGTATCGATCACAATGGCAATCTCAGGTAGCGCTTTTCGGACGGCGGCCGCAATTTTGGCATCTTCGTGGTTGATGATCCGGGCGATCTCAAGCGCCGACTTGGTGTCGAAGCCTTCCGAAGCGATGTTCGAAGTTTCTGTGGTGAGCGTATTCAGGCTGGCCGAGGATCGTTCGTGGGGCCGGTGATTACTAGGGGACGTCGGTTCGGTCATGGTTAGAGTTGCCATCGGATTCGCTCCAAGCTCGGTCCCCCTATCCTATGCCTTCCTTCCGTCAGAATGTGGAGAAAAGAAGAACGGGTCGCCTGCTCGGGCTTGCTCTGCCAGCGACACTGCCTTATGCGACGAGGCGCAGAACCGGAGTTCTGCGCCTCGTCGCAGGTTACCAACGGGTCAGGCTCCAGCTGGCTTAGGGTCGCGGGGGTCGAACTTGGCGATCTGGACCTTTTCAGCGAGGCCGATCTTCGAGAGCAGCCAGATGAAGTAATAGTTGATGTCGAACTCGTACCAGGCGAGGCCGTGGCGCGCGCTGACGGGGTGGGCGTGGTGGTTGTTATGCCAGCCTTCGCCGCCGGTGAGGATGGCGACCCACCAGTTGTTGCGGGAATCGTCTTTGGTCTCAAAGCGGCGCGCGCCCCACAGGTGGGTGGCGGAGTTGACGAGCCAGGTGGCGTGTAGGCCGACGGTGACGCGGAGGAAGGTTCCCCAAAGGACCATGCCAAGCGCACCGAGGGCGTGGTGGCCAGCAGGAGCGAGTGCCGCACCGAGGGCAACTTGCGCGAGGCCCGTCGTGACGAGCGGCAGGTAGTGATACTTCGAAAGCCAGACGTGGACCGGGTCGCGGGTGAGGTCGGGAGCGTAGCGGCCAAGCAGCGCAGTCTCGGAGTGGAGGGCGCGGCCGGAGAGAATCCATCCGGCGTGGGCCCACCAGGTGCCGTCGTGCGGGGTGTGGGGATCGCCTTCGTGGTCGGAGTTCTGATGATGGACGCGGTGCGTGGCGACCCAGAAGATGGGTCCGCCCTCGAGCGCGAGGCAGCCGCAGGCGGTGACGAAGTACTCGACCCACTTGGGGGTACGGTAGCCGCGATGCGTCAGCAGGCGATGGTAGGCTACGCCGATGCCGATGTTGATGGCAAAGAAGTACATCACGAAGAAGGTGAGGAGGTTGGTCCAGGAGAAAAAGAAGAGTGCGGCGATGGCTCCGACGTGGAACGCGCCCATGGCGATGGTGGTGATCCAGTTGACGCGGCCCTGCTGGTGCTCACGGCCCATGCGAAGATCCTGTTTGATCTTGGTCTGGACCTCGGCAACGGCCGGCATCGCGGCGACGTTCTTGACGGGCTTGTAGCTGGCCTGCGTGGTCTTTTCTTCTTCGGGAGTCAGGAGAATCGGCGTCATGGGTCCTTGTGTGTCCTCGGTGTTCGAGCGTGTTGCTTGCTCTATCGACAACGCTAGCAGGGTGCGGAGCGAGGGGGTGTAACAGTTTTGTAATCGCGGGGAGTGATCGCATTTGGTACTGTTCGGCGATGCGATCTTTTCGGGTAATAGCAGTTGCGAGTGCGGTGTGCGCTTCGGCTTACGGGCAGGTTGTCAACCTGCCGACGAGCAAAGCCATCGTTGGAACGGTACCTGGCGAACCCAGGCGGATCAACGGGCTCCCGTTGTCGATGGCGGTTTCGCCGGACGGGCGTTATGTGGTGACGGTGGACGCCGGATTTGGGACGTTCGAGTCCGGCTATATGCAATCACTGTCTGTGATGGACACGCGGATGGGGACGGTGGCGGACTTTCCCGACGACCGGACGGTAGTGCGAGCCAAACAGACGCTCTACTCGGGGCTGGCGTTTTCGGCGGACGGCAAGCATCTGTACGCCAGCATGGGATCGGGATCGGACCCGGTGGGGGACGGCAAGAGCAAGGCCGGCAGCGGCGTGGTGGTGTACGGCTTTGCCGACGGAAAGATCGCGCGGGAGCGGATGATCTCGATCCCGTTGCAGCAGCTGGCGGCGGGGCGAAAGACGAAGCTGATCGGGCAGGTGGATGGGGACAAGGGGGTGCCGTTCCCGGCGGCGATCGCGGTCATCCCGAGTCCGGCACCGGACAAGCTGCTGGTGGCGGGTAACCTGTCGGATGACGTGTGGTTGATGGACGTCGCAACGGGAAGGATCGAGACGCGGTTCGACTTGTCGGAGACGGACGCGGTGCCGGGGACGTACCCGGTGGCGCTGGCGGTGGCGAAGGACGGCAAGCGGGCGTTCGTGGCGTTGTGGAACGCGAGCGAGGTGGTGGAGCTTGACCTGAGCAAGGGGACGGTTGGGCGTAAGCTGCCGCTGCTGAAGCCGAGCGATCCGGTTAAGCCGGGAACGCATCCCTGTGCACTGGAGATTTCGCCGGACGGAAAGACGATGTATGTCGCACTGGCGAACCGCGACGCCGTGGCGGCGGTGAACGTAGAGGCTGGTCACTTCGCTGTGCGAGGCTATTTCGACACGCGGCTGCCGGGGCAGAGCTACTTCGGCGCGGAGCCAGAGGCCTTGGCATTGAACGCGGACGGTAGCCGCTTGTATGTGGCGGACGCGATCACGGACGCCGTGGCGGTGATCGACACGACGAAGCTGACGGCGAAGGCGGTAAAAGCGGGCATGGTCGAGCCGCTCGGGTTTGTGCCGACGGAGTGGATGCCGATGGCTATGGCTGTCTCGGCTGGCAAGCTGTATGTGGCGACGGCCAAGGGGCACGGGACTGGACCGAACAACTTCGCGCATCGTCAGGCAGCGGGGATGAGCCGGGCCGCGTCGTTCAGCTACATCGGGACGCTGCTCTATGGATCGCTGGCGGTGCTCGATGAGAAGGCGGTGGCGGCGGAACTGAAGGCGTCGACCGAGGTGGTTTTGGAGTCGAACCGGATGAAGGCGGCGGAGGAAAAGATCGCGTTTGCGCCCGAGGTGGAGCGGAAAGCAGACTCCTCCGCTTTGCTGCGGAATGGCAAACAAAATTCGGGACCGATCAAGCACGTCGTCTACATCATCAAGGAGAACCGGACGTACGATCAGGTCCTTGGCGACCTGAAGAAGGATGGCAAGCCGGTGGGCAACGGCGATCCCAGCCTAACCATGTATGGCGCGGACATCACACCGAACCAGCACAAGCTGGCGTTGCAGTTCGGGGTGCTGGACAACTTCTTCGACTCGGGTGAAGTGTCGGGCGACGGACACGTGTGGTCGACGGCGGCCATCGGAACGGACTTCCTTGAAAAGAGCTGGCAGCAAAACTATCGCGGCGGACAGCGGACCTACGACTATGAGGGCGTGGTGGCGGCGAACTATCCTTTGCAGCAGCGCATTTCAGACATTGTGGAGCCGATGAGCGGTTACCTATGGGGTAATCTGGCGAGCCATGGGAAGACCTACTATCATTTCGGAGAGTTCATCTCGTCGATCTTCTGCGACCAGAAGAAGAGCGGCGGCTCGGAAGAAGGGCCGATGCTCGAAGGGCTGCATTGCCCCCGCGCCACGGTGAAGCCGGGTGAGACGCTCCCTGAAGAGTGGGGGGGCGGCGTGAACAAGTGGGCGTGGCCCATTCCGCTGCTTCAGAACAACATCCCCACAAAACCGGAGCTGGTGGGGCACTTCGCCAGGGAAGCGCCGGACTTCAATCTTCGGATTCCTGACGAGGTGCGCGTTGAAGTGTTCCTGAGGCATCTGAAGGGCTGGGTGGCGGACCGCGAGGCGGGCAAGGACACGATGCCGAACTTCATCCTGCTGCGGCTGGGCGACGACCATACGGCGGGCACGACACCGGGTGGGCCGACCCCCAAGGCCTCTGTTGCCGATAACGATCTGGCCGTGGGGCGGGCGGTGGAGGCCATCTCGCACACGAAGTTCTGGGATGACACTGCGTTCTTTGTGCTTGAAGACGACGCGCAGAACGGAGGCGACCACGTGGACGCGCACCGGAGCACGGCACTGGTTGTCAGCAAGTATTCTCCGCGCGCTGCGGATGGCGGGCCGTTCGTCGACAGCCGGTTCTACTCGACCGTCAGCGTGGTGCGAACAATGGAGACGCTGCTTGGGCTGCCGCCGATGAACAACAACGACGCGCTGAGTTCGCTGATCGCGCCGTTGTTTACCGGGCCCGGCAATCAGGAACCCTTTACGGCTGACCTTTCCAATCGCGAGAACGGTCTCGTGTACGCGGCGAATCGCAAGGAAGCTGCGGGTGCGGAGGAGTCGCTGAAGATGGACTTTCGGCACGCGGACCGCGCCGACGCGCAGAAGCTGAACGCCATACTATGGAAGGACGCGATGGGCGAGCGGCCGATTCCCGTGTCGCTGACCGAAAAGCGAAAGAAGAGGAAGAAAGACGATGATGACTAGCATTGCGCCGTTCCGGCTGGCACCGAAGTTCAGCGAACGGATCTGGGGAAGGCCCAATCTGCGGCCCTGGTACGACTCGACCGGCACGGACGCCCTGGTCGGCGAGGCTTGGCTGACCGGGCCGGAGTGCGTGGTCGAGACGGGCGAGATGGCCGGGCAGACGCTAGCTACCGTAATGGGCGACGGGGAGTTTCCGCTGCTGGTCAAGATGCTGTTCCCCAACGAGAAGCTGTCGGTGCAGGTGCATCCCGACGACGCGCAGGCGCAGGCCATGGGCCAGGCGCGGGGCAAGACGGAGTGCTGGTATGTGCTCGAAGCTGCCGCCGGTGCGACCGTGATGCTGGGGCTGAAGCCGGGTGCGGGGCCGGAGGAGGTGCGGGCGGCGGTTGCGGCGGGCACGATGGAGCAGCTCATGGAGCACGTGCCGGTGTCGATCGGCGATATGGTGTTTGTGGATGCGGGGACGATCCATGCGATCGGACCGGGCGTGGTGCTGCTGGAGACGCAGCAAACGTGCGACGTGACGTACCGGCTGTACGACTATGGACGGGCACGCGAGCTGCATCTGGAGCAAGGGCTTGGGGTGATGAAGACGGCGACTAAGGCTGGAAAGGTTGCGCCCAGGGCGATGGACGGCTTTACGCGGCTGATCGAGGAGCAGTACTTTACGGTAGATCGATTTGAGTTAACCCCGGGGGAGTTGCAGGTAGGGATCGACGGGGTGGGCTGCATCGTCGGCTTGAAGGGGTCGGGGACGGTCGATGGGGTGGAGGTCAAGGCGGGTGAGGCGGTGGTGGCACTCGCGGGCACGGATTTCGCCATGGTAAAGTCTCACAGCGACTTTTCGTTTGCGCGGTGTGTCGCTCCGGCGTAGAGTTTGCGGACGGAGGAACAGCCATGGCAAGCGGGATTCCAGAGGGGCACCACAGCGTGCAGCCGTACCTGATCTTCAAGAGCAGCGTGGCGGCCCTAGCCTTCTACGTAAAGGCGTTCGGCGCGGTGGAAGAGCTTTGCATGAAGGGCCCGGACGGGCGGGTGGCCCATGCATCGATCCGCCTCGGCGATAGCGTGGTGATGATGGCGGACGAAAACCCCGCGATGCAGGCCTACAGCCCGGAGCACTTTGGCGGCTCACCCGTAAGTCTGATGGTGTACACGGAAGATTGCGACGCGATGTTCGCCTCGGCGCTGGCCGCCGGTGCTGTGGGCGAGCGCGAGCCAACCGATGAGCCCTACGGCGACCGGATGTGTGGCATCCTTGACCCGTTCGGCTATCGCTGGTATCTGGCAACGCATACCTTCGATGTGTCGAGAGCAGACCTGGAGAAGCTGTAGGCTAAAGGACGAGGATAGGAAGCGTGGCGAGGGAGCTGTTCGGGGTGGAGGGCGAGGCGAACAGCTTGTGGAGCGGGGATCATGCGCCGACGGACCCCGACGACCGCACTTGGACCGGGCTGGGCATGGCGTCGCTGTGGGCGGCGGCGGCCTGGGGGCTCCCCATGTACCTGCTTGCGAGCGGTATGACGACGCTGGGGATGAGTGCCCGCACCTTGCTCGGAACGGTGCTGGCGAGCGGCGTCTTGGCGGCTCTGCTGGCCGTAGGCTGCGGACACGCGGGAAAGCGCTACGGCATCCCGTTCGCTGTCTTTGCGCGGGTCGGCTTCGGCGTGGTAGGCGCGCGGATACCCCTTGCTCTGCGAGCACTCGCCGGATGCGTTTGGCTGGGCATCGCGTGTTGGCTGGGAGCGGAATCGCTCTTCGGTCTATTGCGCCTCACGATGCCGCCGCTCCCCGAGCCGACAGTCTGGGCGTGCTTCGCGCTAATGTTGTTGGTCGCCGCCGGAGTTCCCGGACGCGGCAATTGGTCGCTGTTTTACGGAACGTGGCTAGGCGCTCTCGTACTGACGATGTTTCTTGTCGCGTTATCCCTTGCGCTTCGGACAGACGGGGGCGCGGCTGCTTTGCTGCCTGCTGTACCGACCGGCTCGTCGGGTTTGTCTCCGCCGCGCCTCGCAGCGCTTTGCATCACGGGGATGTTGGGCGCGTGGCTTCCCCTCACGATGGGAGCGGCGGACCTGGCGCGACGGGTGCGTTCGCACCGAGATTATGGATGGGCTACGGTCCTCCTGCCGCTTGGCGCAACGCTGTTCAGTGCGGTTTCTATCTCCGTCGCAATGCTGGTAACGAGAAGGGGAGCGGCGTACTGGAACCCCGCCGTGCTTGCGGGCGGCCTCAGGAGACCGATTCTTGCATGGCCCTGTTTGTTGGAGTTGGCGGTCGTCGCGGTGTTGACGGCACGTCCGCTTGGCCGCTGGCTTGGCGGCGAGATTGCCAATCTGGCGCCAACCCTATGGACGGCACCGGGAGCACGATGGATCGCCTGCGGTCTGGCCGCCGCCTGCGCTCCGCGATGGTGGTTGAACGATCCTTTGCGCTTTGTCGGTGGAGGGCTCACGGGATGTGCGGGCCTGCTTGCGCCCTGCATCGCTATTCTTGGGATGGAGTACTTCGTCCTGAGACGGCGATGGTTGAACGTGGATGATCTGTACCAGCGAGACGGGCTGTACGAGTACACGGGTGGATGGAACTGGAAGGCCTTTGCCGCCGTAGGGGCGGGATGGTTCGCGATGCTGGTCCTGTTCCTTGCTCCCGCGCTGGCGCATCTGCAGGACGGCGCGGTCTGGCTGGGGACGAGCATGTCGGCCCTGCTGTATTGGCTGTTGCGCAGCGGACCGCCGGAGGTGGCGCAGATCCCACCCACACCGCTCCTCATTCCTTTAACCGGGTTGGAAGGCGAAGGGGTGTCCAGCTAGCGCAGAAAAGCTCCGAGCTCGTTGGCGGCGGTGCGGAGATGGGGAAGAAAGCGCGTCTGCATCTCGTAAATGGGCATACGGGGAGCGTGGCCGCTGAGGTTGAGCGTGGCGGCGACGCTGCCCGACGGCGTGAAGACCGGCACGGCAAGTGAGCGGAGACCGACTTCGAGCTCCTGGTCGACCAGCGCGTACCCCGTGCGGCGTACGTTACGCAATGCAAGGCGGAGCTTGTCGACGCTGACGATGGTGCGGGTGGTGCGCGGAACGAGCTCGACCTTGCCGAGGTACTCCTCAAGCTTCTCCGGTGGCTGAAAGGCGAGCAGAACGCGGCCCATAGACGTGCAGTAGGCGGGCAGGCGGCTGCCGATATGGAGGTCGACGGCAATCATGACGCGATCGACCGTGGTGCGGGCGATATACACAATGTCATCGCCGTCGAGCGTGGCGACGGAGAAGCTCTCGCGCAGGCTGGCGGACATGCGCTCAAGGATGGGCTGGGCGGCGGTCGAAAGCGTGCTGGAGGCGGTGTAGGAGTGCGCGAGCTCAAGCAGCCTGGGACGCAGAGCGAACCGCGAACCGTCTTCCGCCCCCGCAAATCCCAGCTTGGTAAGCGTATACAGACAGCGGCGAACAGCAGCACGGGAGATGCCGGTCTTCAGCGAGAGTTGCGAGATGGTCATGCGGGGGTCCTGCTGGGTGAACGCCTGGATGACGATCAGGCCGCGAGCGAGCGAGGTCATGAAGTTTGGATCGCCGATGTAGGCGTCCAGTGCAGCGGCGGGTGTGGGCTGCGGCTTGATCTGGGGCGTGGCGGCTTGGGCTGTAGTGCGGCGGGCGAGGCTCATAGCATCCTTTGCCGGGGCGACGCGGGCAAAGTGCCCTGTGCGATAGCCGGACAAGTACTACGATAAGCGGTCTCTATAGCTGCCGCAAGCAGGTGCTCGTCCGCTTGTTGATCCCACGGCGGGTATCCACCGCGGATCGCACCGGGCTGTCATGTTGCACGGCAAGGATGCAGCACACGGAACGGCTACACTGGGAGCGTGTGTTGTAGCGTCACGACAATAAGGAGATCTGACGTATGGCGGCAGAGGCGAAGGGCTTGACGGAGCGGGCGGCGTGGAAGGGTTTGCAGACGCACTTTGAGCAGGTGGGCAAAACGACGCTGCGGGAGATGTTCGCAGCAGATCCTGAACGCGGAACGCGGTACACGGCGGAGGCGGCGGGGCTGTTTCTTGACTACTCAAAGAATCGGGTGACGGATGAGACGCTCGGGCTGTTGCTGCAGCTGGCGGAGGAGTCCGGGTTGCGCGAGAAGACCGAGGCGATGTTTACCGGCGAGAAGATCAACGTCACCGAAGGCCGCGCGGTGCTGCATGTGGCGCTTCGGGCATCGGCGACGGAGAAGATCGTCGTGGACGGCGAGGATGTGGTGCCGGCGGTGCACGCAGTGCTGGGTAAGATGTCCGGGTTCGCCGACCGGGTGCGCTCCGGCGAGTGGAAGGGGCACACCGGCAAGCGCATCCGGAATGTGGTGAATATCGGGATCGGCGGATCGGACCTGGGGCCGGTGATGGCGTATGAGGCGCTGCGCTTTTACTCCCAGCGCGACCTGAGGTTCCGGTTCGTTTCGAATGTAGACGGGACGGACTTTGCCGAGGCGGTGATCGATCTCGCTCCGGAGGAGACGCTGTTCCTGGTCGCGTCGAAGACGTTCACGACCCAGGAGACGATGACGAACGCGCTGTCGGCACGGGAGTGGCTGCTTGCAACGCTCGGAGACGATAAGGCGGTCGCCAAGCACTTCGTGGCCATCTCGACCAACGCGAAGGAGGTCGGCAAGTTCGGGATCGACACGGAGAATATGTTCGGCTTCTGGGACTGGGTCGGCGGCCGGTACTCGATGGACTCGGCGATCGGGCTGTCGACGATGCTGGCGATCGGGCCGGAGAACTTCCGCGCGATGCTCGACGGGTTCCACGAAATGGACGTGCACTTCCGCACGACACCGTTTGAGAAGAACCTGCCCGCGCTGCTCGGCTTGCTGACGGTCTGGTACACGGACTTCTTCGACGCGCAGACGGTGGCGATCCTGCCGTATGAGCAGTACCTGAAGCGGTTCCCGGCGTACCTGCAGCAGTTGACGATGGAATCGAACGGCAAGCATGTGACGCTCGATGGCGAGCACGTGACCTACTCAACCGGGCCGGTTTACTGGGGCGAGCCGGGCACCAACGGCCAGCACTCGTTCTACCAGCTCATCCATCAGGGGACGCGGCTGATCCCGTGCGACTTCATCGGGTTCGCCAAGTCGCTGAACCCGCTGGGACGGCACCACGACATCCTGCTGGCGAACGTGTTCGCGCAGGCGGAGGCGCTGGCGTTCGGCAAGACGGCGGATGAGGTCAAGGCGGAAGGCGTGGCCGAGGCGCTGGTGCCGCACAAGGTCTTCGAGGGCAACCGGCCGTCGAACGTGATCCTGGCGGAGGTGCTGACTCCGGCGGTTCTGGGCAAGCTGATCGCGCTCTATGAGCACGCGGTGTTCACCCAGGGCGTCGTGTGGGGGATCGACTCGTTCGACCAGTGGGGCGTGGAGCTGGGCAAGGTGCTGGCGACGCGCATCCTCGGGGAGATTGAGAGCGAAAGCGCGTCGGAAGGAAAGCACGATACGTCGACGACGGCATTGGTGGCACGGTACCGGGCGACTAAGTAGAGGTTGATGCCTACAGAACCCACGTACTGGCAGCAGTGCGTGGGTCTGCACTTTAGGGACCAGTAATAAGCAATTGACCTTTACTAAGAACGTTCAGTCAGTACAGCATTATTCCTCACGCAGCAGTCCTTCGAGATTATCCTTAGAGTGTGGGCGATCACATTCAAACCTTGTTTGGACCATCTGAAAATGGCTACGAGCTTCCTCCTGATCCTGAACCTGGCGATGACGCGTGGCGCAAATTGACGTGGGTGTTATACCCACTGATGGTGGTTGCCGTCTTTGGTCACGGTACATTTTCGAAAACATCGGAGAAGATTGTTTGGACTTTGTTTGTGCTGGGTACGCTGATCACGTCTGAATGGAGTCAGCTTGGAAAGCTTAGAACGCGCTTCTATATCTGTGTTGCCTTCGCTGTACATTTCTGCCTGATGACGTACACATATGGTTTGCTGGCTGAATATAGACGCCTCGCGACCATTATTTTGATTGCCGCTGTTGAATCCTTTCTCCTCATAGTGCCAATCAGATTGCTGAATGTTAGAGATAAAGAATAGTGGTATTAGCCACGCAACTCCGGCTGTCTATAGGCGGGTGACTCTACTCTCAGTCCCGATACCAATTTAGAGGCAAGCGAGGAGGGCGGCGGGTTCGGGGCGGACGCGCGGGTCGGCGTGGGCTTCGGCGAAGGCAACGGTACCGTCAGGGTGGAGGAGGAAGGTGGCTGGGAGTGGAAGGCGGTAGCTCGCTTCGGTGGCGCGCTCATACGGGAGGCCGGCGTTGGCGAAGGGAATATTCACGAGGATGGAGCGGAAGTAGCGGCGCATGGATTCCGGCAGAGTGTGGGCGATGCCGAACTGCTCAGCGAGGGTGCAGCCAGGATCGCTGAGGAGCGGGAAGGGAAGGCGGTGCTGCTCGGCGGCGAAGGCGTTCTGGCGCGGCGTCTGCGGAGAGATGGCGACGAGGAGGACACCGGCGTGGCGTAGTGTGGGGTAGAGGTCGCGCCAGGCTTCCAGTTCGGTGACGCAGTAAGGGTCCCAGCGACCGCGAAAGAAATTAAGAACGAGCGGACCAAGGGCAAGCAGGTCGGCGGAGTGGATGGGCTTGCCGGTCGCATCGTCAAGGGTGAAGGCCGCGGCTGGCGCACCGACGGGGATGATGCAGTCTTCGATGCCGGTGGCGAAGAGGTCTGCCGCTGCCTGCTCTGAGACGGCGAGGCCTTCAGGCTGGACCAGGCGGCGGGTTTGTTGCGTGATCGCGTCAAGACGGTCTTGCAGGCTTGTAAAGGATGGCTGCGGCACAGGTCGATTATGTCAGCTTGTGCAAAGAGGGAGAACGATTGCGGTGTGGTGAAGGTTGTTCATATCGTCATCTGGCGTACGAACACCCCCGGCAAAACAGCGGCATCACAGTCAATGGTTGGAGCGGCCAGACTGCTTCAGCCTAAACATTGATCACACAGGAGACTCACATGCCGACCACCCGTTTACAGACGACGCTCGCCGCCATCAAGCAGGGCGCGCAGTCATTCACCATTGAAAAAGCCGTTTCGAACATCGAAGGATGGGAGGAGTATCTCTCGAAGCATGACCATCAGGGCGTCAAAAAGGTAGTGACGGAT
Source organism: Acidobacteriaceae bacterium (assembly GCA_965215415.1). GTDB lineage: Bacteria > Acidobacteriota > Terriglobia > Terriglobales > Acidobacteriaceae > Edaphobacter. Next base: position 1,409,947 of record CBDCDQ010000009.1, read on the forward strand.
CTGGGCAAGCTGAAGAAGCTGCTCCATGCCAAGGAACTCGACGGCAAGGCCATTCACGAGCTTGTGGTTACGCTGGGTAAGGACACCGTCGCGGTTGCGGGCGAGGGCAAGACAGCCAACGACAGCCACATCAAGGAGCTTGGTGAAGCGTTGCAGGCCGCTAAGTAGTTAGTTCGATGCGACTGTCGCAGGCATCGCATCGTGACAGAAGGCCTCAGCGGATGCCGCAGCTGAGGCCTTTGTTGCGTGCGGGCCGTGGATGGGCTTCGCGGCTGCCTGGCTGCCTGAAGATTTCAGGATGGACAGCATCTTGACCAGAGCTTGTTCGCGGGCGGCTTTATTTCCAGGGGTGGCGTCGGGAGCCTCACCGGCGCGCATGAATCCATGGCCCGCGCCGTCGTAGGTGACGGGGTCGAACTTCTTGCCGGCCGCCTTCATGGCTTCGGTGGTGGCGGGGAGGGTGGCTCCGATGCGGGCGTCGTTGCCGGCGTAGAAGCCGTAGACGGGGGCAGTGATGCCGGAGACATCGGCCGGACCGGAACCGTAGAAGACGAAGGCGGCGGCAAGGTCGTGCCGGTGGTTGGCGAAGGCGAAGGTCTTGCCGCCTCCCCAGCAGAAGCCGGCGACGAAGAGTTTGCCGCTGGCTGCTGGGAGATGTTTGCCGTAGTCGGCGGCGGCTTCCAGGTCGGTGGTGACCTGAGCGGCGTCGAGCGAGGTGACCGCTTTCACAATCGCGTCCTGGCTGGTGAAGGCGTCGGAGTTGCCGCCGTTGGGGCCTAGTCCGGTGACGAGGTCGGGGACGACGACGATGTAGCCCTGCGCGGCGAACTCGTCGGCCTGATTCTTGACCCAGTCGGAGAGGCCGAAGATCTCATAGACAAGGACGATGACGGGGGCTTTGACTTTGACTTCGGGATAGACGACGAAGGCTTGGAGCTTGCGGACTGGTTGCTCCGCTGCAGCGCGTGCCTCGGAAATCGTGACGTACTCGCGATGGCGGGGCGAGGCGTCGAGGCGGACTTTGGCCCAGTCTTGCGCCGGAGCGGTGAGCGGAACAAGAGCGCAGAGGGCGGCGAGGACGCGAAGTCGGTGCATGGTGGGAGTGTATGCCGTCCCGTCCGGCACCGGCAATCGGGTACGCGATAATGGGAGAGAGTGTTTCCAGCAAAGAAGGGTTGGGAAGTATGGCTTTGAATTGTGGCATTGTCGGGCTGCCAAATGTGGGCAAGAGTACGATCTTCAACGCGCTGACCTCAGCCAAGGCGGCGGCGGCGAATTATCCGTTCTGCACGATTGAGCCGAACACCGGCGTGGTGACCGTGCCGGACAAGCGACTGGACCGCATCGCGGCGCTGGTAAAGCCGCACAGTCTGGTGCCGACAACGATGGAGTTCATTGACATTGCGGGGCTGGTGGAGGGGGCGAGCAAGAACGAGGGGTTGGGGAACAAGTTTCTGGGGCACATCCGTGCGACGGACGCGGTGGTGCATGTCGTCCGGTGCTTCGCCGACCCCGAGGTGGTGCACGTGGCGGGCGGGGTGAACCCGATCCACGACATCGACATCATCAACACGGAGCTGCTGCTGGCTGACCTGGACACGGTCGAGAAGCGGTTCGCCAAGGTGGAGCGGGCTGCAAAAAACACGGCGGACGCGAAGATCAAGGCGGAGGCAGCCTGTGTCAGTAAGCTGCTGGAGGCGTTGCAGGCAGGCAAGCCGGCGCGGACGGTGGAGCTGACGGAGGAAGAGAAGCCCTTTGCGCGTGAACTGTTTCTGATCACGGCCAAGCCGATGCTGTATGTCGCGAATGTCGACGACACGGGGCTGGCGGACGGCAACGAGTGGGTGGCGGCGGTCGAGAAGCGCGCTGCCGAGGAGGCGAGTCAAGTAGTGCGGATCTGCGGGGCGATGGAAGCGGACATCGCAGAGCTGGAGCCTGCCGAACGCGCGGAGTTCCTGAAGGACATGGGGCTGGCGGAGCCAGGGTTGGACCGGCTGATCCACTCGGCGTACCGGCTGCTGGACCTGATCACCTACTTCACGGCCGGGGTGCAGGAGGTGCGGGCGTGGACGATCCGGCGCGGCACGAAAGCACCTGGAGCAGCGGGGGTGATCCATTCGGACTTCGAGCGCGGGTTTATTAAAGCGGACTGCTACAGCTCGGACGATTTATTCGTCTACGGCAGTGAGCAGGCAGTCAAGGAGAAGGGGCTGCTGCGGTCGGAAGGCAAGGAGTATGTGGTGAAGGACGGGGATATATTGTTCTTCAAGTTCAATGTCTAGGCGGAGAGAGTTGTTAGTTGTCAGTTGTTAGTTCGGCGAGGATGGCTTCAATGGCGGCGCGGGGGTCGGAGGCCCGTGTGATGGGGCGACCGACGACGAGTTTGGAGGCCCCGCGCGCGAGAGCTTCGGCAGGGGTGGCGATGCGTTTTTGGTCGTCCGTTGCATAAGCGGCGCCTAGGCCAGCTGGGCGAATGCCCGGGACGACGAGCTCGGCTTCGGGACCGAGTTCCGCGCGGAGCAGGGCAACCTCTTCGGCGGAGCAGACTATGCCGCGGATGCCGGCATTCCAGGCGAGGCGGGCGAGGCGAAGCACCTGCTCGGCGGGTGGAATGTCGATGCCGATGGCGGTGAGTTGCACGGCGTTCATGCTGGTCAGGACGGTGACGGCAAGGAGGCGCGGGGCGTTGGAGATCTGGGCAACGGCGTTTGCAGCGGCTTCCATCATGGCGGGGCCGCCCGCGGCATGAAGGGTGAGGAGGGCGGCTCCGGTGGTGGCGGCTGAACGAACCGCAGCGGCGACGGTGTTGGGGATGTCGTGGATCTTGAGGTCGAGGAAGACGTTGTAGTCGAGGGCGCGGAGTTCGGCGATCAGGGGATTGCCTGCGGCGTAATAGAGTTCCATGCCGACTTTGAGCCACTTGCAGCTGCTGTCGATCTGCTTTAGGAACGCTCCTGCTCGGGCAATCGAAGGGAAGTCGAGGGCGACGATAAGTTGGTCGTGCGGGTGGGGCATGGGGCTAGTGTAGAGCGGATCGGGAGGAGTGTCGGCGTCTGCTAACGCAGATTTCGTTCGGGAATGACGACCAGAAGGCATCGGCAGCAGCAAAGGCAGGTCACCTTCGGCAAAGACAACTGGAGAGGCTCGTTCGCGGTGACTATGCTTGAGGAATGCAGACCGTGCTGACGATTGCCGGATTCGATCCTTCTTCCGGCGCAGGAGTGACGGCGGACCTGATGGTGTTTGCGGCGCATGGGCTGTTTGGCACCTCATGCGTCACAGCCTTGACGGTGCAATCGACGCTGGGTGTGGCGGCGACGGTTCCTGTCGATCCAGAGGTGGTGCGGACGACGCTCGATCATCTCTGCGCGGATCTGCCGCCGGCGGGCATCAAGATCGGGATGCTGGCGACAGCGGACATCGTCTATGGGGTGGCTGAATTCCTGAAGGGCTGGCCAGACGTGCCCGTGGTGCTCGATCCCGTGATCCGCTCAAGTTCGGGGCGGGAGTTGCTTTCTGTAGCCGGTGTATCGGCCATGCGCGAACAGCTGTTGCCGCTGGTCACGGTAGTGACGCCGAACACGGATGAACTGAGCGTGCTGTCGGCGATGCCAGTGATGGATGCGGACGGAATGCTGCGGGCAGCATGGAGTTTGCGCGAGGCGTGTTCCACGTTGACGGTACTGGCGACAGGCGGTCATCTGAAACGGCCTGACGACCTGCTTGTTGCGGCCGATGGGGGTGAGGAGTGGCTGCGAGGAGAGCCTATCGAAACGCGTTGCACCCATGGCACGGGATGCGCGTTTGCGACCGCGCTGCTCAGCCGTCTGGTCTCAGGAGAAGGTATGGCGGGTGCAGCTCGCGGAGCCAAGGCCTATGTAGCGGAGGCGATGCGAAGGGCCCAGCCGCGGGGGCATGGGAGCGGTCCGCTGGCGCTTCTATGGCCTGTATGTCTGTAGTTCCTCCTTCACGGGGTCACAGTACGGTGGAAAAGTCGAGACGATGGAAGTGATGTATTGGCGGGCAGTGCCGATAAGGGAATCGACGGAGGTTTCCTTGTATGTCCGCATCTCCCATGCTCACTCCCTTCCTCGTTCCCCATCCTGGCCGTTCCCAGAGCAATGTCGTTGCCATGCCGAAGGCGGCTTCGGCAGAGCGTGCGCGTCTCGTCCGTCGCCGCCCCACGCGTGAGCAGGGGCAAGGGCTCGAGGTGCTCGGCCACGCGCTCGAGTACCTGGTCGACACACGCATGTTTGTCTACCGCGAACCGAACACCAAGGCCGACGCGGAGGCGATTCACATCCTTTCGCGTTGCAGTCGAGAGGTGTTTGCTACCTGCGCCGAAGTGGTGCCGGTGCGGCAACGCGTCAAGGCCTGGTTGGCGGAGACCTTCCATTTAGGCGCGCTGAGCGGGCTGGGCGAACCGGCTGGACGGAAGGTCTAGCAGTGGGTGCCTGCGGGCCTGCTAGGCTAGGCCTATGGCTTTGATGTTGACGTTGAATGGAAAGACACGCGAGTTTGCCGAGCTCGTGGACGGCGCGACGCTCGCTGAGCTGTTTGGCGTTTTGACGCTCAAGAGCGATCGCGTCGCGGTGGAACGGAACGGAGAGATCGTGTCGCGTGCGCTATGGAATGGGTGTGCCCTGCGCTCCGGCGACCGTTTGGAAGTCGTGCATTTCGTAGGCGGCGGCTCCGCGTGCCCGGGCTGATTACCACAGATGTGGGCTGTGTTACCTACTTTGTTGCCAACGCGGAATCTACAAGCCTCGATTTGGCGTACATTGAAGTGGCTTGCATGATCGACCGCCTTCCAGGCGGAAACTCAAGGAGATACTTCGATGCGCGTTCCATCCTACCTTAGCGTTGCGGCGTTGGCTGCCGCGTCTGTTCATGCCGTCGCCGCTCCTGTTGAGCCAGCGTCCGATGCAAAACCAACCAAGTTTAATGTAGCGCAGGCGACACAGGTCCCGGGTATGACGTTGCAGCCCGGATCGTATTCCATACGCGTCGTCGACCACCTGGCGGATCGCATGATCGTGCGGATCGACGGTGCTGGAAGTGGTGCACACTCGACCTTCATCGGGTTGCCGACGAGCGATCTGCCGAAAGGTTCCGGCATCGTAGCGTTCGATTCGGGGCCGGATGGTGGCGCGGCGGCGCGGGGGTTCAACTTTCCGGGCGGCAGAACGGTAGAGTTTGTCTATCCGAAGGCTGACGCAGTTTCACTCGCCAAGGCAAACGGAACAAAGGTCGTCGCCATCGATCCGGCCTCCGAAGGGCGTGTACCGACCGAGAAGGGTCTCTCCAAAGAAGACATGGAAGTGGTGACGCTGTGGACGCTGTCTTCGACCAAGGTCGGGGCGAGCGACGCGGCTCCGGCGATCAGCGCGGCAAAGTACAAGGCACCCAAAACAATCGACACGCAGGTAGCGTCTACGCAGGATGCGCCCGCCGCTCCTGTAGTCCGCAAGGCCAGGCCGGTGATCGCCAAGTTGCCGCATACGGGCGGTGATCTGCCGCTGATCGCCCTGCTAACTTTGGTGGCGTTGGTCGGTGCGGCAGGTCTTCGCTGGAGCCGATTCACTGCCGGTCTCAGCCGCTAGGAATGAAAGGTCGAGCAAAGAATCTTCGGTGCGTGGAGCTCCTGTTATGGATAGTGGGAGCTCTTTGCGTCGGATACTTGTGCCTGGTCGGAGCTGAAGCCCGGGTGGCGCGCGCGGCTTCATTGTCACTCCGACAGGACGAGGCACAACCCCCAGCGAGAAGCAGCGTCAAGGAAAATGGGAAAGCGACAGTGATGGGACGGATCGACATCCCTGCGGTAGGACTTTCCGTACCGATCCTCTCGGACTTCGAATCGGATAGCTTACTGCGGGGAGTCGGCCATATCCAGGGAACAGCCATGCCCGGCGGGTTGGGCACAATGGGTCTGGCGGGCCATCGGGATACATATTTCCGTCCGGTGCGCCGGATCGCACTGGGGATGCGGATCGACGTTACGGACAAGACAGGGACCTACCACTACCAGGTGGACTCGACCGAGATCGTAAACCCGGATCAGGTGCAGGTGCTTGATATCGTAGACCGTCCTTCGATGGCATTGGTGACGTGTTACCCGTTCAACTATGTGGGTGCCGCACCGAAGCGGTTCATTGTGCACGCGCATCTGTTGTCGGCTTTAGCGGATTAGAAGACCGCGCAACGATGGGTGACGTTTTCTATGAAAAGGATTGGCTGAGCCTGCATCTTCGTCTCTGGCAGAACGATGCCCCGTCGACGCTCGCTCTCGCGTTCCTCGGCCAACGCGCCAGCCAGCCCGTTTGCATCATACAGGTTGAGCAGCTAAACAAGGAAAGAGGACGCTATGAACAATCGGTATATCTGGTTTGCCTTCGGAATCGGTGCAGCTCTTGGAGGCGCGGTTGCTCTGCTCTTCGCTCCGCAGACAGGCGCCAAGACTCGCAAGGAACTCGAACTCGCTCTGGACGATGTAGCCGATCGAGCGTCGGACTATGCGGATGATGCAAGCGACTACCTTAAAGAGCAGGCTGCCAGACTGACGGCCGAGGCGCAAAGGACCGTGAAGGTCGCGAGTGAGAAGGCCACGGATCTGGCGAATGCGGCGGTGAAGCAGGGAACAGCACAGGTGAGTGCAGTCAAATCCATGTTCTAGGGTGTGTTGACGACAGAAGCTGGGAGGGAAGTCTGTATGAGGGGATGACAGGCTTACCGTGGGTCCTTGCACGGCGATGCCCGGAGTGATGCGGGGCATCGCTGTGCAAGAAGCTTGTTTATACGGTGGTAAGGGCCAGACCGGCGAGCTTTTCTTCCCCTTCGGATGCGATAGGGCGGTAGAACAGCTGATTGTTCTCCATGTAGACCTCGATAAAGGCCGGCCGCACCGCGATGCCGCCACCGATCAGCGCCTCAGAGAGAGGATCTTCGATGAATCGCTGCAAGGCACGGCGAAGAGGACGCGCACCGTAGGTCCGGTCTGCGGCCGTCTTCTCGAGTATCCACCGCTTGGCTTCGTCCGTGACCGAGATCGTGATGGCCTTGTGGACGAGGTTGGTGTTGAGCTGCTGGACGAGAAGCTCCAGGATCTGCATAAGGTCGGCCTCGGAGAGCGACGTGAAGATGATGATCTCGTCGAGGCGGTTGAGGAACTCCGGGTTAAAGGTGCGTTTCACCTCGCCCCGGACGAGCTCTTCCATCTTGTCGAGCACCATGTTCTCGCGCTCCGACTGGAAGCCCAAGCCCTGCTGCTTCATCAGGTGCTTGGCCCCGATGTTCGAGGTCATGATGATGATGCAGTTCTTGTAGTCGACGATGTTTCCAAGGCCGTCGGTAAGCTGTCCGTCTTCAAACACTTGCAGGAGCAGGTTGAACACATCCGGGTGAGCCTTTTCAATTTCGTCGAGCAGGACGATGGAGTACGGGTTGCGTTTGACGCGTTCGGTTAGCTGGCCGCCCTCCTCGTAGCCGACGTAGCCCGGAGGCGATCCAATCAGCTTGGAGACGGAGTGCTTTTCCATGTACTCCGACATGTCGAAACGGATCAGCGACTTCTCTGAGCCAAACATGAACTGCGCGAGCGTGCGCGCCATCTCCGTCTTGCCGACGCCGGTCGGGCCGAGGAAGAGGAAGCTGCCGATAGGGCGTGCCGGGTTCTTGAGACCAGCTCGCGAACGGCGTATAGCGCGGGCGAGGGCAGAGATCGCCTTCTCCTGCGAGATGACGCGCTTGTGCAGCTCTTCTTCCACGCGGAGCAGTCGCTGCGTCTCCTCTTCCTTGAGCGATGTAATCGGCACGCCGGTCCAGCGGCTGACTACATCCTCGATGTCTTCGCGCGTCACGATGCCCGCAGACGAGTCGTCCAGGTGGTATTTGTCGCGGAGCGCGCGGAGGTTCTCGCGCTCCTTGCGCTCTTCGTCCGAGTAAAAGCGCGCCTTCTCGAACTCATGGTTCGCGATGGCGTTTTCCATCCGGTGCACGATAAACTTGATGCGCTTTTGCACTTCAGTCAGCTCTTCCGGAAGGGAGGTCTGCCGCAGCTTTACGCGCGCGCCCGCCTCGTCGATCAGGTCGATAGCCTTGTCCGGCAGGAAGCGGTCCGGAATGTAGCGCGCCGAGTGGGTGACAGAGAAGGTGATCGCCTCATCGGTGTAGGAGACCGCGTGAAACTTCTCGTATTTATCCTTGATGCCGATCATGATCTTGATCGCGTCTTCTTCGTTGGGCGGAGGAACCTTGACGGCCTGGAAGCGGCGCTCGAGGGAGCGGTCCTTCTCGATCGACTTGCGGTATTCGGCTGGCGTGGTCGCGCCGATGCACTGGATCTCGCCGCGACTCAGGGCAGGCTTGAGGATGTTGGCCGCGTCCAGCGATCCCTCAGCTGAACCCGCCCCGACGAGCGTGTGCAGCTCGTCGATGAAGACGATGGAGTTCTGGTTCTCCATCAACTCCTTCATGATGGTCTTGAGCCGCTCCTCGAACTGCCCGCGATACTTTGTTCCTGCGACGATCAGCGAAAGGTCGAGCGCCAGCACACGCTTGTCGGCGAGAAAGCTCGGCACCTCGCCGTCGGCGATCTTCTGCGCCAGTCCCTCGACGATGGCCGTTTTGCCCACGCCCGGCTCGCCAATCAGCACCGGATTGTTCTTGGTCCGGCGGCAAAGAATCTGGATCACGCGGTCCACTTCGGTGTCACGCCCGACCAATGGATCGAGTTGCTGATCGATAGCCGACTGGGTCAGATCGCGGGAGAACTCTGCGAGCATCGACTGCTCCGGGCGGGCACCGGTCTTGCCGGCCTGGGCCGCTGCCGGGGCTTTCTCCTGGGTCGTCCGCTGGAGCTCTTCACGAATCGCCGGAAGTCGCAGACCGCGTTCGGTCAGGATCTCCGCCGCAAAGCATTTCTCCTCCCGCAGCAACCCGAGCAGCAGATGCTCCGTACCGATGTGCTTGTGCGAAAGCCGCTCGGCCTCCTCCGCCGCGTAGGCGAGCACCCGCTTGCACTCGTTCGAGAGTGGAAGATCGACCGAGGTCGAAACCTTCTCCCGGATGGTCGTATGTCCTTCAATCTGCTTGCGGATGGATTCTACGGACGCGTGCGATCGCAGAAAGCGGTTCGTCAAGGCTTTATCTTCGCGCAGCAGCCCTAGCAGTAGATGTTCCGTCTCGATATAAGGCGATCCGAACTGGCTGGCCTCGTACCGTGCAAAAAAGATGACCCGTCTTGCCTTTTCCGTATACCGTTCGAACACTGTTCCCCCTTAAAGCCAGTCGCCGCAAGCGTCCTGAAAGTTGCGGAAACTATCCATCCATCCCGTCCCACGCACCGGCGCGAAACCATCAGGTGCCTCCAAAAGGCGGAGCCTCCATACCTGCCATCAGTGTATCCGCACCCTGCCGGTGCGTAAAACAGGGAACGCGCCGTCTGCACGTCTTCCTGTCAATTCGACGCGCGCGGTGCAGAATCGGTACATCCTTCCATCTCGCCGCGCTCGTGCGACTATAAAGCCATTCAACTTTTTGAGGTCTTCCGTGAAGCGAAGTCATCTGCTGCTTGCTCTTACCCTGGCCGCGCCCGCACTCCATGCACAGCAGCCGCTCGACGCATCAACCCAGCAGCTCGCGCACGACATCTTCAAGCAACTCATCGAGATCAACACGACAGACTCTGTCGGAAGTACTACGGTTGCGGCAGAGGCCATGCGGCAGCGTCTCCTGGCCGCTGGTTTTCCAGCAGCGGATCTCCAGGTGCTCGGGCCGAACGAGCGCAAGGGGAACCTGGTTGCGCGGTATCGAGGGAAGCCGGGGTCTGCGCTGAAGCCGGTCCTCATCATCGGGCACATCGACGTGGTGGAGGCTCGGCGCGACGACTGGACCACCGACCCCTTCCAATTCCTTGAAAAGGATGGCTATGTATATGGGCGCGGCACCCAGGACATGAAAGAGTCCGATGCGCTTGTCGTGACCGACTTCATCCGGCTGAAGCGAGAAGGCTATGTACCGAAGCGGGACATCATCCTTGCCTTGACCGCAGATGAGGAAGGGGGCAAGTCGAATGGTGTGGACTGGCTGCTCCGAAACCATCGTGAAGTGGTGGACGCAGACTTCGTATTGAACCCGGACGCGGGCGGGGTGGAGACGAACGCCGGCAAGCCGGTCGCGATGACGTTTGAGGCGACGGAGAAGGTGTACGCCGACTTCGAGCTGACGGCGATCAACCCTGGCGGTCACAGCTCATTGCCGGTGCCCGATAACGCCATTTACCACGTGACGGACGCACTCGCCCAACTGGAGCGTACGCCGTTCCCCTTCGAGCTCAATGCGGTAACGCGGGCGTACCTGGAGCAGATGGCGAAGATCGCTCCGGCGGAGAAGGCGGCAGACCTGCGCGCAGTGTTGGCGACGCCGCACGATGTGGGCGCGGAGGCGCGGCTATCGACCGATGCGAGCTACAACGCGACCTTCCGCACAACGTGCGTCGCAACGATGCTGAAGGCGGGACACGCGCCCAATGCGTTGCCGGCCATGGCGCAGGCGAATGTCAATTGCCGCATCCTGCCGGGACACTCGCAGGAGGAGGTACGGCAGCGTTTGATCTCGCTCTTCAACGATCCGAAGCTCACTGTCAAGTACAAGAGCGACGCGGGCGAGGTCTTCGAGGTCGCCCCGGACCGGAAGGCGCTGCCGCCCCCACCGGTGCGAGAGGACGTGCTCGGGCCGCTGCGACAGGTCGCCGCACAGATCTGGCCGGGCATCCCCATCATTCCGGATATGGAGAATGGGGCGAGCGACAGCATCTACACCATGGCGGCGGGACTGCCTAGCTATGGCGTCAGTGGTATCGCACTCGACCGCGACGATGTGCGGGCGCATGGAAAAGATGAACGTCTGCGTGAGAGTTCCTTCTACACGGGTGTGCAGTTCTACTACCTGTATTTGAAAGCGCTTACCGCACCGTAGGGACGGTCGCACTTGCCGTCGTCACGGCTTTCGGAGGTTTCTGATCGGCGGGCGCGTACTTGCTGGCGCACTTGGCCTGCAGCTGGGTAGCGTGGAAGACCCCGTCGTGCCCATAGGTTCCAACAGCAAGGGCCTGAGCGTCGTCTTTGAAGGTGTCGGGCGGCGGCTCGGTTCCCTGATACGTCACCTCGAGCGTTCGGCCCTGCTCAAGCAGCCGGAAATGCGCATTTGTGCCAGAGCGGCGAATACTCCCCGGAGCTACATTGCCTGCCACGCGCAGATGCCGCACATACGCCTTATCGCCCATGCCATTCAGTTCGGCGATGGTCACGTAGTAACTCTTGTTGTCCCGGACGCCGGTAAAGGCCAGGTAGGCCACGGTCGCAAGGATGATGGACGTGGCAACGATGATCTTCAAGGGACTCTTGGAACGCTTTGGCGGAAGGGGTCGCATCGTTCCTATAGTCTAGTCTCGCGCGGAACGGCGTTTCAATCGCAGCGGTGTAACGATGCGGCGTCGATGTTCACTCTATAAGAGCTCTATGCATTTCGGTGCACGCGGTACTCGTTCTTGCCTCGAGGAGATCCTATGAACGCCATGCCTGTCGCTCCCCGCTTCGCGTCCTCCATGGAGGAGATCAAGGCCGGCATGCGAGCCGCCTGGATGGCCGGCGACTTTGGGGTCGTCGCTCGCACCATCTCCTCGGGAGCCGAAGCGTTCGTGAGCCGGCTGGAGGTCGCCCCGGGCACGCGGGTTCTCGATGTGGCGACCGGCACGGGCAATCTGGCTCTTCCGCTCGCTCGCCGGGGAGCTGTCGTTACCGGTCTCGATCTCGCCCCGAATCTGCTGGTGCAGGCGCGCGAGCGTGCAGCCGCCGAAGGGCTGTCGATTGCGTTCGACGAGGGCGACGCCGAGCAGCTGCCTTATGCAGAGGACACCTTCGATGTGGTCGTGTCGATGTTCGGCGCGATGTTTGCTCCGCGGCCAGACTTGGTAGTGGCTGAGTTCGCCCGTGTCCTGCGCCCCGGCGGCTTGCTGGCTATGGCCAATTGGACTGCGCAGAGCTTCTCCGGGCATATGTTTTCCGTTGCCGGCCGGCATGTGCCTCCTCCTCCCGGCATCTCTGCGCCCGTTCTTTGGGGAGATGACGCCACGATGCGTGTGCGGCTCGACACAGACTTCACGGACATCCAAACGCAGCTGAACCCCATCGACTTCGATATGCCCACCGGCCCGGCAGGAGCTGTGGCGTTCTTTCGCGAATACTTCGGACCTACGAAAATGGCGTTCAGCCGTCTCAATGCCGCGGGACAGAACGCCCTTGCCGCCGATCTTGAGGCTCTTTGGACAGGAGCTAACGTTGCCGCCGACCCAACCAACCACATGATCGTGCACAATCAATACCTCGACGTAAGAGCGGTCCGCCGCCTGCCAAGATCCAGTATCTGAGCTGTTGCAGGGACCGCTGGGGCCTCGCCCTTTGAGAATCGTTCGATTGGTGCGTTCGCCTTGCCGCGATCGCTTAACATTCTTGGCACACCCTTGACGGTAGGTGTCCCAAAAGAGGACATGGCAGCTACACTCTCCCCATGCGCCGCCTCTCCTGGTTGTCCCTCCTGCCGTCGCTGCCTGTATTCGCCATAGCGGCTCTCCGCGGGCAAACGACGCTGCCGCCACCTAATCACTCGAGCGTCGACGCTGCCCAGATGCGGAGCTTACCGGAAGTTCAGGACGGCATCCGTCGCGGCTTTCAGTCCCTGTCAGCGCCAGGAACGGTCACCGTGCCGCCGGACTATCCATTCGACGCAGAGCGCTTCTTCCTTCCGACCCTTCCCGGTGGTCATTTGCTTGACCTGCGCGGCGGCGGTCAGAACCACACCTTCTCCGACACACAGCCAGTGGGTCGCTACCAGGACGCTGCCTCTCTGGGCCTTCGCTGCGGCAGCTACACGCTTCCGCTCTTTACGCAGGCCGCGGGCACCGTCGGGCCGACCGACACTGCCTGCGCGCTGATTCACCAGGCCGTCAACGTACCCGGAATGAGCCTTGGCAATGGACCGCTCTCCGGGATGGGAAAGCCTGCGCCTTCCGGTTGGCTGGTGACCAAGGGGCTCGACATGAGCATCGACTCCGCTGCGGCCGGCATCACCGGTGGCATCGATATGTTCCTTAACAAGTTCGGCATCGGTGATGTCCACAACTACTGGTACGTCTACGGCGAGGGCGGCTTCCGCGCGGCGTCGGACGAAATGCTCCAGGGCCGAGCCCTCCATGCGGGCGAATTATCCGGCCCCACGTACACCGGCACGGTCGTCCGCTCCTCCGCGTTCAAGTTGACGACCACCCCGGTTGCAGGAGCAGGCACACAGGGGGTCGGCCGCATGCTGATCGACACCTCTGCGCCGCTCGCCTCGGGATGCATCACAGATCGCTCGCAGCTCAGGGACGGCTCCGGACAGCCGCTGCCGGTCACCGTGTACACGCTTGGATGCGGTGCGGGTGCGCTCGCTGCGACCACGGCATGGGGCACTCTCGAAACACCGGCTGATAACGTCCCCTATATTCCGTCCACTGGCTCCAACACAGTGGCGACGCCCTCCACGATCACGATCCGGCTCGTACAGGGAGCTTTCCAGCCGGGAGACCTTGCGGTCTTCGCAGGCGATTATCACGAGACTGCCACGGTACTCTCCGTACAGCCTCCAATCCTGGGGCTTCAGACAGTCACCTTCGCCCTCGCTCACACGCACTCCGCGCACACAGTCGTCATGCAGTCGACTTTTGGCGCAGGCGGGCTCGATCTGTTGGCCAATGACGCCAATGGTCTGCGGTATGTACTCGATGTGCTCGGGGCCCCCGCCCCCAACCAGATCGCCGTCGTCGCATTTGCAGGCGCACAGTCGTACCTTATTGCCGACAGCAACATGATGCTGGGTCAGTTCGCTACCCTTGCGCCACTCACCAACACTAACGGCATGGTGACTCTTCCGCTCCTTCCGCAGAACCTCGAGCAGCAGAGCGTCCTCCAAAGCTACCCGCTCGTTACGATCTCTAATGCAGCCAATCCTGCTTTTAACGGTCCGTGCCTCAATCTTCATCGCACGGGCGCGGGCTTTCCCGCCTTCGCTCAATGCAGCCAGACTGCCAGCACCGGGCAGACCTCGCCTGGAACCTCTGCCACGGTATCGATTGGAGACACAGGTTATGGAAACACCCGCTTTCTCCTCTACCCGCTGGCCCAGGTGCTCGATGTGCAGGACTATACGAGCTACCCGCCACAAGTGAACGGTGCCTTCCGGCTGGAGCCAAATGCCCTTCCGCTCCGCCCGGGCGACCTCGTCGAGGAGCCCCATGACTACGCTGCAGGTTATGTGGCTTCGGCAGTCGGCTTCGGCTTTGACAACATCTACGCTTCGCAATTCTCCTCGATCGAGGATGCCGGGGTCGGCGGCCTGGGAATCAACGGTGCGATCTACGCACGCAACACGAAGTACGTCAATCCTTGCCAGCTCTACACAGGCTGCGGGGGGTTGCTGTCGCCGCCGCATGGCTACCAGGTGACCGGCGTCGCGACCGGCCTCGGCGGCATGGATCGCGCGCCCTGGCCGTCAGGATCGCCCTTTACATATGCGGGATGCGACCCACGGACGGGGGACTGCTCAGACCCTTTCTACAACTACGACATCTTCTATGGACAGGGCTTTCAACACCGCGACCTTCGCTTGAACTGGAATCCCAACAACGGCTACTACACCATGGACGCTCCACACGTGGCTCTTCCCAAAGCTCCCACTGCTACAACCGGTCCCCTGCTGTTCGTTTGCGCGGACCCGGCCTCGCACGAGATCGTCTTCCGCGCCAAAGCGTGCGATCTGCCTTGATGTCTCTATAAAGCGAGAGCATACCGTCCTGAAAGCAAAGCTTCATCGTGCCGAAACCGGCTTTGAGTCGATCCCTCCGGCGTATACTCAATCCCATCGCCGAGCGCACGCGAGACAGACCAAACATTCAGGAGCACCCCGCATGAGCACTAACGGCAATGGCTACACGAGCAATGGAAATGGAAGCAACGGTTACGCGGTCCCTGCGCCGCGCGCCGACTGGATCGTCGCCCGCAAGGCCGAGGCCGCGCGCACCGGCGACACCAACATGAGCCAGATGCACTTCGCGCGCAAGGGTCTCATCACGGAAGAGATGGCCTTCGTTGCCCACAAGGAGAAAATTAGCCCCGAGCTCGTCCGCGCCGAGATCGCCAAGGGCACGATGATCATCCCGGCCAACATCAACCACCCAGAGCTTGAGCCCATGGCCATCGGCGTCGAATCCCTTTGCAAGATCAATGCCAACATCGGCAACTCGGCCATCGTTTCAAACGTGGACGAAGAGCTTCGCAAGCTCCACACCGCTGTCCACTTCGGGGCTGACACCGTGATGGACCTGTCTACCGGCGGCGACATCCCCATGATTCGCGAGCAGATCCTTCGCCACTCGCCCGTCCCCATCGGCACCGTGCCGCTCTACGAGGCGCTCTCCCGCGTCAAGAAGGTCGAAGATCTCAACATCGACCTCTATCTCGAAGTCATCGAAGAGCAGGCGGAGCAGGGCGTCGACTACTTCACCATTCACGCCGGTGTCCTGATCGAGTACGTCCCGCTGGTCGCCAAGCGCATCACCGGCATCGTCAGCCGCGGCGGTGCCATCCTGGCGCAGTGGATGACCGCACATCACCGGCAAAACTTCCTCTACGAGCACTTCGACCGCATCACCAAGGTCATGGCCAAGTATGACGTGAGCTACTCGCTGGGCGACGGCCTTCGCCCTGGCTGTCTGGCTGACGCCTCCGACGAGGCCCAGTTCTCCGAACTCAAGACCCTTGGCGAACTCACCCGCCACGCCTGGAAGTCCGACGTGCAGGTGATGATCGAAGGCCCCGGTCACATCCCCATGGACCAGATCAAGCTCCAGGTCGACAAGGAAGTCGAGCTCTGCGACGGTGCGCCCTTCTACGTCCTTGGGCCTCTGGTCACGGACATCGCTCCCGGCTACGACCACATCACCTCTGCGATTGGCGCGGCCATGATCGGCTGGCACGGCGCGGCCATGCTCTGCTACGTCACGCCCAAGGAGCACCTCGGGCTGCCCAACGAGAAGGATGTTAAAGACGGCATCATCGCCTACAAGATCGCCGCCCATGCGGCCGATGTCGCCCGCCACCGCCCTGGCGCTCGCGACCGCGACGATGCCATCTCCCACGCCCGCTACACCTTCGACTGGGATAAGCAGTTCGCCCTCTCGCTCGACCCCGAGACCGCGCGCGGGATGCACGACGAGACCCTGCCGGACGACTATTACAAGGAGGCCGCCTTCTGCTCCATGTGCGGACCGAAGTTCTGCTCCATGAACTGGTCGAGTAAGGTGGATAAGTTCAACGAAAGCGAGTTCGGCCTGAAGAAGCCAGACCTGACCCAGATCATGACCGAGCAACTGGCGCTTAGAAACTGAACTGAATGCTGTGAAGGCGATGGGGTTCCGCCACAACCGCCAGTTCACCGGCTGATGACTCCTACGATCATTACGTAGGAGACCCATGCGCTTTTTCTTCCAACTTCGCAACGCGCTTCGCTGGCTCGTTCTGTCGATCTTCGTCGGCATTCTCGCCGGGACCGCCTCCGCGCTGCTCATCGTCCTGCTGAATTGGGCAACTGCCACGCGCGAGGCTCACCACTGGCTCATCGCTCTGCTGCCGGTCGCGGGCCTGGCCGTCGGGCTGCTGTACTACTACCTCGGACAATCGGTCGACGCGGGCAACGACTTGATCGTCGAGCAGATCCATGCTGAAGCTGACGCCGCCCGCTCCAAGATACCCTTCCGCATGACGCCCCTGATCCTGCTTGCCACCACGCTGACCCATCTCTTCGGCGGCTCGGTTGGACGCGAAGGCACGGCAGTCCAGACCGGCGCGTCGCTGGCCGACCAGATCGACCGGCTGCTCAGCCGCATTCCCTGGCTCACGTTGAGCCGGGAGAACCGCCGCACCCTACTGATCGCCGGGATCAGCGCGGGATTCGCCTCCGTCTTCGACACGCCGCTTGCGGGCGCGGTCTTCGGCCTGGAGGTGCTCACCATCGGGACCGTCCGGTACGACGCGCTCTTCCCGTGTTTCCTCGCGGCGTTTGCCGCCGATTACGTCACCCGTGCCTGGCACATCCACGACACTCTCTACAGCGTCAACCAGATCGTTCCGCTCACCCCCGTCACGATGTTGCTTGCAGCCGCCGCGGGGATTGTCTTTGGCCTCACCGCGCAGCTCTTCGCCCACACGACGCACGCCATCTCGGCTCTGTTCAAACGAAGGATCGCCTACCCGCCGTTGCGGCCTTTCGTTGGCGGCATTTTGATTGCGATGGCGGTACTGATTTCCGGCGTCGAGCGCACCGGAAAATACATCGGCCTGGGCCTGCCGACCATCGCGGCGGCCTTCACCCGGCAGCTTCCGCCTTACGACTTTGCGGGCAAGCTCCTGTTCACTTCGGTAACGCTCGGGTCCAGCTTCAAAGGCGGGGAGGTGACGCCCCTCTTCTACATCGGCGCGACGCTCGGCAACGCGCTCTCGCACATCATTCCGCTGCCGACCTCACTGCTCGCCGCAATGGGGTTCGTGGCCGTCTTCGCGGGAGCGGCCAACACGCCCCTCGCCTCCAGCCTGATGGCTCTCGAGCTCTTCGGCCCCGAGGCGGGGGCCTTCTGTGCGCTCGCCTCCGTCACCAGCTACCTCTTCTCCGGCGAGAGTGGCATCTACCACGCGCAACGCGTCGGCATCGCGAAGTTCACGCCTACCGTGCGCCCCAGCCGTACCGCACCCCGCCCTGCACGACCACCGGAACCCCTTGCGTCAGAACCGGTGTCCTCGCCACATCCGCCCGACGGCCCAGCAGATTTTGGCCCGCCACAAACGTCGTAAAGCCCCGGCCGAGCGACCGCTCTCCGTACGCGTCCAGTTGGAAGAACGAGTGCAGAATAAAGGTATTCGCTGAATCGTCGAAGGCGCGTCCGCTTTCCCGTCCGGCTACCGTCATCTCGCCCAGCCGTGCGCTGCGTAGCCGTACCTGCGCCGTCGCACTTTCCCGCGCCACGTCGGGTATCCATTTGCCCACGAGTCCGCCCTGCGCCGGGAAGCTCGTGACGACCGCATGAGCATACTGGTAGCCGACGGTGGCAGAGACTGCCCGACCCTCGTTCCAGGCGACGCGGGATTCAAATCCCTGGCTTTGAAACTGGCCGAGATTGCGGCGGATGTTGGTAATGGTGGTTGCGGTGCTGCTCACCAGCACCGCCGCGACGGGCCGGTTGACCTCAGTCCAGAAGTAGGCGGCCTCTCCTGCGAACCGTTTCGCTTGCACCGAGAAGCCTCCTTCTGCACCGGTTGCCCGCTCTGAGACCAGTCGTGCGTTAGGGAGCGTGGTCTCCTGCCCAACCTGCCCTGTGCGGTAGAGCTCATTCATGGTGGGAGTACGAAACGCACGGAAGCCGGAGCCGTGCACGGCAACATGCGCTCCGATCTGCCGGACGATCCCAACGCGCGGGCTTGGCACGATCTCGCTTCGATCCGGTATGGTGGTCCGTGCAGCGCCCAGAAACTGCACGGTGTCCAGGTCGGTCGCCGAATCCAGCCGCAGCGATGCCGAGCCCGACCAGCCGCTGTGTTCGGCGATCACCTCTCCGAACCCGCCCACAAACCGCTGCCGCGAGCTGGTCTGCTGCAACGCCCCGGTCGTGGGCCGCTCCAGATCGCTCGCGCGCAGGTCGCGCAGGTCGGTTCCCAGGACAAACGCCAGATGCGCTCTGTGGAACGAAGCATCGGCCGACGCTCCCACCTCTTGGGCCCCTACCTTCTGTACCCGGGTCAGCGTCTCGCGTGCTCGTCCAGAGCCGATGGAGGAGAAGCTTTGCCGATAGGCCTCCTCGCTGCCAAAGACGCGGGCCCGTCCGCTCGTGCGGCTGCCTGCGCTCCAGTCGTCACCAGCAAGGTAGCGCCACAACCGCGTTCCATTCGTCGTCAGCGGAGTTCCGTTGCCTCGGGCCTCGTTGAGGAGGTTGCCCGTCAGAAACAGCCTTCCCCGCTCGCCGATCGTCCGGTCCAGCTCTGCGCGGCCATTCTCAAAGTGTACGTTTGCCGGTACGTCGACCACTCCGCGAACACCCGGTGCCACGAGGATGTACCCGGCCGTGCGGAGATCCTGCGTTGCCGCCAGCTCATGCCATCTCCCTTGCCGCAGATCGCCGCGTGCGCTCACGGTGCGAGTATCCTGGCTGGCCGCAGCTAGACTCGCGTCAGCCTGCGAGCCTTCGGGATGAGCCGGAACGACGTCGATTACGCCGCCGAGGGCACTCGAACCGTAAAGGTCAGAGCCGCCGCCACTGGTGACCGCGACTGCTTCGACCACCTCGGGCGACAGCTCGTTCCAGTGAACCCAACCGCCGAAGGGATCGTTGAGCGGTGCCGAGTTTGCCAGCACGAGCGTTCGGCTTGCCGCCGTTGAGCCCAACCCACGCAGTGAGACCCCTTGGCTGGTGG
The DNA here is from genome assembly GCA_965215415.1 of Acidobacteriaceae bacterium. Classification (GTDB taxonomy): domain Bacteria; phylum Acidobacteriota; class Terriglobia; order Terriglobales; family Acidobacteriaceae; genus Edaphobacter. The sequence continues at coordinate 1,429,497 of CBDCDQ010000009.1, forward strand.
GGTTCTGCACCCATCCACTTGAGCGCCGGAAGAGTTCGAACCCGGCGTGCTGTCGCAGACGTTCATCAAGGGTGATTGCCGGGAACCGCGTCAGCTCCTCCCGGGTAAGGGAGCTTTGCGTCAGGGCGGCAGGCCCCAACTCTACCTGGCTGCGGGTGGCGGTCACCGTGGCTTGCTGCGTCACGCGGGAAGGTTCCACTATCAACACGATGTCGCGGCAGCTTTCTCCAGACTGTACCGTCACCGAAGAAGATGACAACGCCGATCCGGTGGCCGAGACGACCATTCCCCCGGGATCGATGGCGGGCAGCTTGATTGTGAAGCTGCCCGCTTCGTCAGAGATGGTGTTGACGGCTGCTCCACGGACTGCGACCGGGATACCCGCGACCGCCCGGCCCCCGCGATCCATCGTATGGCCGTGGAGTTGTACCTGGCTGGAGGCCCGGGCTGCCGTCAGCGAAGCGGCCACCATGACGAGAGAGCGAAGCTTCACCCGGCTAGCCTTCAAAGCCGCGGTTCCACCGTTCGATGACGCGCGTTTCCCGCTCGTATCCGAGTACGCTGACCGATCCTGTACCGAGCGACAGCAGCTGGCCCCCGGAGGGCGGCAGGCCGATCCAGCGAGCGCCAAGTATCCGCAGGATGTGCGCGTGAGCGAAGAGTGCCACGGCACCGTCCCCTCCCGGCACGGCGGCGACTGCTCGTGTGATCACGCCGTCGGCGCGTTCGCCCACCTGCTCGGCGGTTTCGCCGCCCGTGATCTCGTCCTTCCACACGCTCCAGTCCGGATGTGTTTCGCGTATCTCTTTCGTCGTCTTTCCCTCGTAGACCCCGTAATCCCACTCCCGCAGTCCATCGTCCGGCACGGCCTGCCAGGCGTACCCGGCGATGGCACAGGTCTCGCGCGCCCGCTGCATGGGGCTGGTCAGCACGGCGTTGAATTTGCGTCCGCCGAGGAAGGTCTTCAGCTCGTCGGCCCGTTGCCGCCCGTGATCGGTCAAGGGAATGTCCGTCCGGCTGGTATGCGCACCCGACAGGCTCCACGCCGTCTCGCCGTGCCGGATCAACCAAAGCTGCACCATCGTTGCCCTCCTCCGCTTATCCTATAAGGATGGACTTCCAGCTTTCCACGACGTATCGGCCCCAGGGCGACCAGCCCCGTGCCATAAGCGAACTATGCTCAGGTCTGAACGCGGGCGAGAAGGACCAGGTGCTGCTCGGCGTCACCGGCTCTGGCAAGACCTTTACCATGGCAAAAGTCATCGCAGAGCTGAACCGGCCAGCCCTGATTCTAGCGCATAACAAGACGCTGGCAGCGCAGCTCTACCACGAGTTCAAGACGTTCTTCCCAAACAACGCGGTCGAATACTTCGTCTCCTACTACGATTACTATCAACCCGAAGCGTATATTCCTTCAGGCGACTTATTCATCGAGAAGGAGGCAACCATCAATGAGGAATTGGACAAGCTACGGCTCTCGGCGACCCGCACCTTGTTTGAACGTCGAGATGCGATTATCGTCTCGTCGGTAAGCTGTATCTACGGCCTTGGCTCACCGGAGGCTTACTACGGGATGCTGATGCTGCTGGAGAAAGGACAGCAGATCAAGCGCGAAGACATCACGCGACGGCTTGTCGAGATCCTGTATGAGCGCAACGATGTAGACTTTCGCCGCGGAACCTTCCGGGTCAGGGGAGATATTATCGAGGTGTTTCCCACCTACGATGAAAATGCTTACCGTATCGAGCTGTTTGGCGACGAGATCGATGGTCTTTCACAAATCGATCCGCTCTTTGGCACAGTAAAGCAGAAGTATTCCCGGCTGCCGATCTATCCAAAATCGCACTACGTAGTGCAACCGGAACGAAAGAAGACTGCTTCCGATTCTATCCTGGCCGAGCTGGAGTGGTGGGAGAAGGACCTCGAGTCCCAAGGCCGTCTTGTCGAGTCGCAGCGCATCCATCAGCGCACCCGTTTCGATCTCGAGATGATTAAGTCAGTCGGTTACTGTCACGGCATTGAAAATTACTCGCGACACTTCTCCGGACGCCTTCCTGGGGAGCCTCCTCCTACGCTCCTGGATTACTTCCCACGGGACTATCTTCTTTTTATCGATGAGTCTCACGTTACGGTGCCGCAGTTGCATGGCATGTGGCATGGGGATCGATCGCGTAAGCAAAACCTCGTAGATTATGGCTTCCGCCTGCCGAGCGCAATGGACAATCGCCCTCTGAAGTTCGACGAGTTCGAAGGACGCACCGGGCAGATCGTCTATGTCTCTGCCACTCCCGGCCCCTATGAGCTGACCAAGTCGGCGGGTGTGGTGGTCGAGCAGATCATCCGTCCCACAGGGCTGATCGATCCGGTCGTGGAGATCCGTCCGGTCAAAGGGCAGATCGACGACCTGCTGGCCGAAATACGCGACCGGGTAAACCTCAACCAGCGCGTTCTTGTGACCACACTCACAAAGCGCATGGCCGAAGACCTGGCCAACTACTACACCGAGGTAGGCGTCGCCTGCCGCTATATGCACTCGGAGATCGAGACGCTCGAGCGCATCAAGCTTCTTCGCGATCTGCGCAAGGGCGAGTACGACGTGCTCATCGGCATCAATCTTCTCCGCGAGGGGCTCGACCTGCCGGAGGTCTCGCTCGTGGCCATCCTTGACGCCGACAAGGAAGGCTTTCTGCGCTCCCAGGGATCGCTTATACAAACGATCGGCCGCGCTGCCCGCCATCTGGAAGGACGCGCCATCCTCTATGCCGACAAGATGACCGACTCCATGCAGCGGGCGATCGACGAGACCGACCGCCGACGCGAGATACAGGTCGCTTACAACGAGGAGAATGGCATCACCCCCGCATCCATCAGCCGTCCGCTGGAGATGGGTCTGGCGGGCATTCTCAAGGCCGACTATGCCGACCTGACCGACGCGACCGAAGGCGTTCCGGACTTCACCACCCAGCAGGAACTCGACGCCTACATCGGCCGTCTTGAATCGGATATGCGCGAAGCGGCAAAGAAGTTCGAGTTCGAAAAGGCCGCCAAGCTCCGCGATTCGATCAAGGAGCTGCGTACCAAGGAGTTTCTGTTCGCGTGAGCGCCTCCCTTTGGTCTTGTACCGTCGCAGCGGCAGCCCTTCTCTCCGCCGCCGTGGCCCTCAACTACCACGCTTTGCCAATGGGCAACACGGGCCAGCGGCACTTCGATAGCATCATTGTTCTCGGTTCACCATCGACGGAGGACGGCTCGCCTTCACCCGAACAGCGGCAGCGCGTCGAAGAGGGTGTTCGCGAGCTGAAGGCTGGAGTCGCCCCGCGTCTGATCGTCACCGGCGGAGCGGCCCACAACCGTTTTGTCGAAGCGGAGTCGATGTCCCGGCTCGCGCGTGAACTCGGCGTGCCAGCGGACGCTGTCTTCACGGAACCTCTGGCCCAGAATACGGTGCAGAACGTCTTCTACTCCGCCAGGATCATGCAGGCACACGGCTGGCACGCAGCGGAGGTCGTGAGCTCCCCGAGCCATCTGCCCCGCGCCGGACTGATCCTCGCGACGTTCGATCAAAGCCATCCAGAGCGGGCGATCGCGTGGCACACCCACGCCGCGCGGTGGCCCCTGGAGTACAGCCTGCATCGCAAAGCTCTTCTGTATGCAGCTGAATCCGTCTACTGCCTGCGTCTTCGTGTCTTCGGCTTTCCGGCTAGGGCGGCACCTTTTCTCACCCCTCCTTAGGCGTATCATCATGCTGATCTCAAAGGAAAATCATCATGATCGTCAATGAGGAGCAAGTGACGCTCGATACGGCCACCGGACCGATGCGGACCCATGTCGTGCGTCCCGCTGCACCCGGACGGTATCCGGGGATCGTCTTCTATTCCGAAATCTTTCAGATTACTGCGCCCATACGGCGCACTGCTGTCATGCTCGCGGGGCACGGTTATGTCGTTGCGATGCCGGAGATCTATCATGAGTTCCTGCCGGCCGGGACCGTGCTCGCCTACGATCAGAGCGGTTCCGATCGCGGTAACGAGTTGAAAACCACCAAGGAGGTAGCCGCTTACGATACCGACGCCCGCGCCGTGCTCGACCATTTAGCTGCACGTCCGGATTGCACGGGCAAGCTCGGCGCAATGGGCATCTGCATTGGCGGGCATCTTGCCTTTCGTGCAGCGATGAACGCGGACGTGCGAGCCACAACCTGCTTCTATGCGACAGATATCCATAAAGGGTCTCTGGGCAAGGGAATGGCTGACGATTCCCTGGTACGCGCCGCCGACATACACGGCGAGTTGCTGATGATCTGGGGCCGCCAGGACCCGCACATCCCGACGGAGGGCCGCATCAAGGTTCTGGCCCGGCTCAACGAGTTGAACAAGCGCCTCAGCTGGCATGAAGTAAACGGAGCCCACGCATTCCTGCGGGACCAAGGTATCCGCTACGACCCGGAGTTGGCTCATGGCCTCTACAGCCTCCTCTTCGGATTTTTTCATCGCAGACTGGGTGAAGGTGACGCGCTCCATACCTAGGCGAGTCTGGTGATCCGATCCGGACCGTTGCAGGTAAGCAGCGCCTCGCGATCACTCGATCAGCCTGCTTTTGCCCAGACTGCCTGATACACTCGCCCCATGCCGGACGAAGTCATGCCGCCTCCCCCGCCTCCGCCTCTCTACCCAGCTGCGTACGCAGCGCGAAGCCGCCAGCGTTCTGCCTGGTTCTACATTGCTGTGATCGGCGGCTCCTGCGCTCTGGTGGCTCTGGTGCTTGCACTCGCGCTTCCGCGTTCTGCGCGGCACGGCAAGAACAAGGGATACTTCGCCTCTACCGATCAGATTGCTGTCGTCGACATCACGGGCGTGATCCTTTCGGCGGACAAGATCGATGCCGAGATGCGCGACTACGCCGATGACGACACTGTAAAAGCCATCGTCCTCCACATCAACTCTCCCGGTGGTGCGTCTTCGCCGTCGCAGGAGATCTACAACGAAGTCCTGCGCCTTCGCCGCGAGAAGCACAAGAAGATTGTCGCCTCCGTCGATTCCGTCGGCGCGTCCGGCGCCTACTACATTGCCTCAGCTTGTGATCGCATCTACGCCAATCAAGCCTCGATCGTCGGCTCGATCGGCGTTGTGATGGAGTGGACGAACTATGGTGAACTCATGCGCTGGGCCAAGCTGAAGAGCGTCGACATCCACGCGGGTGAGCTGAAGACGGCCGGCGATCCCGCCCGCGACCCCACTCCCAAAGAGCAGGCCTACTTCCAGTCGCTGGTCGACAATATGTACGGCCAGTTCGTCCGCGACGTAGCTGTTGCTCGTCACACGACAGAGGACAAGATCAGGCCGCTCGCCACGGGCCAGGTCTGGACCGGCCAGCAGGCCTTGCAGCTCGGCCTCATTGATCGCGAAGGCGGCTTTCGCGTCGCTCTCATGGACACGGCACATGACGCCGGCATTGCAGGCGAGCCGGCCGTCGTCCGCACCCAGAAGCAGAACACCCTGCTTGCCCAGCTTTTCTCCAGTGCAGACGACCTGTTCCCCAACCCGGCCAAGCTACTCGAACATGAGCCAGGCTTCTACTTTCTCTGGAAGTGACGCCTCTCGCAGTACAATCTTCCTAAGATCGCCGGGAGCCGATTCGCATGACTAAAGCAGACCTCGTTGAACGAGTGGCAGCGCTCGGAGACCTGACGCGCCGCGACGGTGAAGTGATCGTCGACACTCTCTTCGAGTCGGTGATCGGCGCGCTGAAATCAGGCGACAAGATTGAGGTTCGTGGCTTCGGGAGCTTCCGAACGCGGCAACGCAAGGCCCGCACCGGACGCAACCCGAAGACTGGTGAAAAAGTCGAGGTGCCGCCGAAGCGTGTCCCTTTCTTCAAGCCTTCGAAGGAGCTCCGGGACGCGGTCAACCCTTCCGGCGCGAAGACGAAACAGAAGGCCGGGGCTGTATCCGCACCGATCGACCCGCATCACCCACCGGCAATGTAAGCAGCTTGCCTTTCGCTCGTGGAAGCTCACGGGGGGTCAACTGCGCGAGGGTCTTCTCTATCTCGATGTCGCGCGGGAACAAGCCGCGCCCTTTCTCGAGCACGGCCAGTGCCCCCGTATGTTCTCCCATAGCGACGCAAAGGCTGCCCGCCAGCACGTAATGGAAGGCTGCCACTTTCTTGAGCATCAGTCGCCGCACTGCAAGCTGCGCCGCACGCTCCGCTTCGCCCGCGAGCATCGCCACTGCCGTTCCCACATCGTGCAGCTCGGCGAACTCCGGTTCGGCGTCAAGGGCGGCGTTGACGAGAGTCATCCCGTCCTGCTTGCGTCCAAGATGTACCAGCGAGGCTCCCAGTTTCGCCACCACCAGTGCCGAGCCGCTGCCCAGGGACGCCGCGCGTTCATAGTGTTGAGCGGCCTCTGCATAGCGGTTGGTGTGGAAATACACGTCGCCCGCCGTTTCGTGCAGCACGATGTTCGCTGGGTCGAGCGCACCGGCCTTCGCGAGTGCTTGCAGCGCCTCCTCGAAGCGCCGCAGCCGCACTAGGCACACTCCGCGAAAGATCCACGATGCGACATCGCCAGGAGCCAGCCGGGCTGCTCTTTCAAAGCAGCGCAAGGCCGCCTCGGGCCGCTGATAGTGTTCCAATTCCCCCAATCCTAGCTCGAAGCACGTCCGCGCGTCGGTCGGATGGCCGCGCAGATGCTCTGTGCCGATTGTCTGGTATAGCTCGTTCTTGCGGGCGCGTTCTTCCGGGGCGTCCTCTATGTGGCCGAAGTGGTGGATGACGAACCGGGCCGCTGCCGTCTTCAAGCCCAGAGCTTCGACTCGCGGCATGACGCTCTCATGGACCGGACGCTCGAAGACGATCCCGTGATGCCGCCGGAACAGCCGCGTGTTCCAGCTCGGCACATACGCCGGATAGGCCGCGGCTGCTTCCAGCCTGCGAGGATTGAGCCGCGCTCCCTGCTCTCCGCTGCGGCTGTTGCTCTGCGCCACATAGTTCCATCGCTCCACGTCATAGGCAAAGACCTCCGCACACGCGATAGCTTCATGCAGCGCCCGTCTCGTCTCCAGGTCAAGCATCTCGTCGGCGTCGAGCACCAGCACCCAGTCGCACTTACTATGCCGGAGCACGGCGTTCCGCGCCTGCGAAAAATCGTCTGCCCACGGCACCTTTACAACTTTTGCGCCGTACGACCGAGCGATGCGCGCGCTGTCGTCAGTCGAGCCTGTATCGCCCACCACGATCCGGTCCACTACAGAAGCAACGCTTTCAAGGCAGCGTCGCAGCGTCGCTCCGCCGTTCTTCACGATCATTTGCAGCTCGACACTCGATCCGGCACTTCCCATACACTCACGCTATAGAGCGCGCCCATGCTCGCTCAACAAGATAGAGAGAGCGTGCCACACATGTGTCCCTCTACGGGAAGAATGCCTCTGGCACCCGCAACAAACGATAAGAAGTTTCCCATCGGCACTATGCACTCGCCCGCACGCCGGCCACGTTCATCATCCTGCCCGCGGTCCCGTGCTCCGCGCGATGCGAAAAGTAACGCCGCTGCCCATCTGCCGCGCGCTCACATGCTGTGCACTCCGCCACTACCACGACGTGTGCTGCACTTACGCCCGCATCGACGAGCTGCCGCCGGTTAGCTTCCCATAGGTCGAGGCGCCCCTCCTGAAAGAGATCTTCTCCATACGAGAAGCCATCGGCCAACGCCGTCGTAACCTCATCGCCCACGGTATAGCAGCATGGTCCAATCGACGGCCCTACGGCTGCAAGCAGGGATTCCACTCGGGACCCGAATTGCGCCCGCATCTGCTCCAGGCCTGCAGCTGCGATGCCCGCCGCGGTGCCGCGCCAGCCAGCGTGCAGTACGGCTACCGCTCGCTGCTCGGGATCGACGATCATGATGGGAACGCAATCTGCCGTTTGGATGCCGAGCAACACTCCCGGAGCGGCGGTCGACAGCCCATCGCCTTCGTAGAGGGCTCGACCATCTGGCGCATGCATCTCGTCCTCCGAAGCTACCGCTTGAATCGCCGTCCTGTGGACTTGACGCAGAGTCGCAAGCCGCATCTCCGGATCGCCACCCACCACCTTCACCAATCGCCGCCGGTTCTCCGCCACAGCCTCTGCCGCATCCTCCTTCGTCCATCCGAGGTTTAGCGTATGACCCCCATAGACCGTCGACACGCCACAGACTCGCCTGCTGAAGCCATGCACGAGCCACGTGTAGCGCGTCCACTCCGTCACTCGAACCAGGTCGATGCTCATGGCCACCAGAGTATCTCAACCGGAGAACGTGAACGAGTAAGCTGGAAGCTGCGCCCGGCACTAGAGGACTCAGTTGATCTCGATGAATGCTTCATCTTTGCGCGCCCGCATGGGCGATGTCTGTATCGCGCTCTCTGCCCGCACTTCAGCCGAGATGCTCGACAAAGCCCGTGCCGCTCTGGCCGACTCCGCCTTTCAGGAGTTTCGCCTGGACACGCTGGTCGATCCAGGCCCTGCGGCTTTCCAGCGATTCCTGGCCGAGCATCCGAGCCTCACGGCCATCGCCACCTGCCGCCGAAGCGCATATGGTGGTCACTTTGGGGGCACCCTGGAGCAAGAAGTCGAACACCTGACCGCCGCTGCCCGCGCCGGCTTTCACATCCTCGACCTTGAACTCGAGTCAGCCGAAGCTCTTTCTGCTGCCCAGCTGACCAGCCTTCGCCAGGTGGGGGCTGCTCTCCTCGTAAGCCACCATCACTTCGCATCGACAAACGACCTTGAATCCATCTACGCCCGCATTGCCGCGTTTGCTCCCGACTTCATCAAGATCGTCCCAACTGCCACGACACTGGCCGACAACCTCGCGCTTCGCCGCCTCCTCGAACGTCACAGTGACGAGGCCCGGATCATTGCCATTGCCATGGGCGAACGAGGCATCCCCTCGCGCATCCTCAGTCCGCGGTGGGGAGCGGCCTTCACCTTCGCCGCTCCCGCGCAAGGAGAACAAACCGCCCCCGGCCAGATCGACATCCGTACCCTGCGCGACCAGTTTCGTTTGGAACAGATCGATGTCGCCACCAGGCTCTTCGGTGTAGCCGGCAATCCTGTTCGCTCCTCCCTTTCGCCGCTCATGCTCAACACCGCCTTCGCCCACGAGGCCATCAACGCGGTCTACCTTCCGCTCGAAACGTCGACCCTCCCCGACCTCCTGGAGCTTGTACGCGAGCTTCCCATCAGTGGACTCAGTGTCACCATGCCGTTCAAGCGCGAGATTCTCCCGCATCTCGAATCGACGGACACGCTCTCCGCCAGAATTGGTGCGTGCAACACCATCTCTCGCGCTGCCGACGGCAAGCTCCATGGCTTCAACACGGATGTTGCCGGCATCGTCAGGCCGCTTGAGAAACGGTTGCGCCTTAACGGAGCCCGCGTCCTTGTTCTCGGCTCCGGCGGGGCAGCCCGCGCCGCCGTCTTCGGCCTGCGTGACCAGGGCGCCAAAGTCCTCATCTGCAACCGCACACCGGTGGCCGCTCAGCAACTCGCTGTACAGGCAGAAGCGGGCGTTCTCCGGCGGGAAGCGTTCGGTGCAACGCGGGTGGATGTGGTCGTCAACGCCACTCCTCTCGGCATGACCGGCCAGGCCCCCGGTTCTCCTCTAAGTCCTTACGAGCTGTCCGCACTCGCTCCGCAGCTCGTCTTTGACCTCGTCTACAACCCGTTAGAGACTCCGCTGCTGTCCCTGGCTCGTGCACAAGGTATCCCGGTGATTACAGGCCTGGAGATGTTCGTCGACCAGGGCGCTCGTCAGTTCGAACTGTGGACCGGAAGACCCGCCCCCGAAGAACAGATGTCGCACGCTGTCCTCGATGCACTGAGAAAACGTGCTGGCGCATAGAAGGTGCCAGCTATCGGAGACGTTCAATCGGCCGAAGCAAGGGAAAGCTGGTGACGCACATCTGAGCCGCGCACCCAGAAGATGACGTCCTCGGCGATGTTGGTGGCGTGATCGGCGGCGCGCTCAAGATTGCGGGAGATGATGATCGCATTCAAAGCTTGTTCTGAGACGTGCGGATGGAGCTGCATAACCTCGATCAGCTCATTCTGGACGGTGCGGTTGATCGCGTCGACTTCATCGTCGAGAGTAAGAACGGACTCGGCCAGCTTGGCGTCGGCTTCAAGCAGGGCCTGAATGGCGGAACGGATCATCACGCCGACCTTGAGTCCCATCGTCTCGATGTCGATGGGAAGAGAGATCTTGGGACGGTCTTCCAGCGTTTCGGCGCGCTGAGCGATGTTGGTGGCCTGATCGCCGATACGCTCCAGATCGCCATTGATCTTGATGACGGAGAGGATGAAGCGAAGGTCGATGGCCATGGGCTGCTCTTTGGCCAGAAGATCGTACGCGAAGCTATCCACCTCGCGCTCGGCAGCGTTGACGGCAGTCTCAATCTCGCGGACGTGCTTGCAAAGGCCAAGGTCGCTCGTCAGGTAGGCTTCGAGAGCGAACTCAAGCGACTGCTGGGAGAGTGCAGCCATGGCCAGAAGCTTGTCTTTGAGAGCATCGAGCTGTTGATGAAAGTGGATGCGAGGCACAGCGTCCCTCCTGGTTGCGACGGCAATGTTCTATTGTGCCGCAGATGGAGGCGCGTTGTGTGAACGGGGTGTGAGCAGGACGTCCCTAGGGATAGAGGAGGAAGGACTGGCGGCGGGTTTTGAAGGCGGATAGATCGGCGGTCCAGGTGGCGGCGATGGCACGGGGATCGGTGTTGGCTTCAAGAGCCTGCATGGTGGCGGCGTTGGCGACGATGGTGTTGGCTTTGGCGAGGTTGAATTGCTTGGGATAGAGGCGATGGAGGGCGAAGAGGAGTTCGACGCCCAGCTCGGGGGCGTCCAGCGCGAGCCGGTCGGTGACGGTGAAGCGGAGGCCGGGGATGGTTTGGCCGTGGTAGGGGTAGCGATTGCCGTCTTCAGCGATGGGGATGGCGGTGGGCGCGATGGTGACGCCGGGGATGTGGCGGGCGGTCAGGTAGGCGGCTAGTTCTTCGGCGTGGATGTAGGGCGCGCCGATCTGCTCAAAGGGATGGTCGGAGCCGCGGCCTACGGCGACATTCGTGGTCTCGAGAAACGCGGTGCCGGGATAGAGGATGGCGGCGGCGAGGGAGCGGAGATTGGGGCTGGGGTTGGTCCAGGGGAGGCCGGTCTGGTCGAAGTATGCGGCGCGGGTCCAGTTTTGCAAGGGGACGACAGCGAGATGGGTGTCGAGGTGCTTCTCGGCAACAAAGTAGCGGGCGAGCTCGCCGAGGGTGAGGCCGTGGCGGGCGGGCAGGGGGGTGTAGTTGATGTACGCGCCGGGTTTTGAGGGATCGGAGAGGGGGCCCTGTACTTGTGCGCCTCCGGCGAGTGCTGGGCGGTCGAGGACGATGATCTCGGTCGGGGTGCCAGCGGCGGCTTCGAGGAAGTACTCCATCACCGTCTCATAGGTGTAGAAGCGGACACCGGCATCCTGGAGGTCGATGACGACGGCGTCGAGCTTGGCGAGGTCGGCGGGTTTGGGGCGGCGGTCGGCCTCCTTTGCGCCATAGAGGCTGACGATGGGGAGGTGGGTGACTGGGTCGGTCTCGGCAAGGAGGTGTTCGGTGTCCTGCGTGCCGGAGAGGCCGTGCTCGGGGGAGAAGAGGGTGGTGAGTTGAACCTGCGGAAGGGCGTGTTGCAGCAGGTCGATGGTGCGGTGGCCCAGGGCGTCCAGGCCGGTTTGGTTGGTGAGGAGGCCGAGGTTGAGGTGGTTATGGTGGCGGGCGGCGGCTTCGGCTAGAGCGGCGTAGTAAGTTTGCTCCAAGACATTGATGCCGGTATGGGTGTTGGGCGAGCCCGCCATGCTCATATGAATGGGCGAGCCTGCTCTGCCTATTTGAATGCGCGATGAGGCAACGGGAGCTTGTACAGACCGCAGTCCAAGCGCATTCGCCGCGGCTGTGGCTAGCTGGCCTCTGAGGGGGCTGATGTTGGCTCCGCCTCGGGGGTGGATGGCGTTTGCGAGGAGGATGACGTAGGTGTTGCTCGTGGGGTCCATCCAGAGGGAGGTGCCGGTAAAGCCAGTATGGCCGAAGGAGCCGATTGGGAAGGTGGCTCCGCGGGGGCGGGAGAAGGCGGAGTTGATGTCCCAGCCGAAGCCGCGGAGGGCGACGCCTTTGGTGGGCTGGCCGTCCTGCGTAAAGACCGTGGCATTTCCTTCCGCGGTGCGAGGCTGCTGTGGGTTGGTCATGAGGCGGAGGGTGGCCTGGCTGAGGGGGAAGGGACCGGTGTTGCGGGTGAGCTTGTCGAGCAGGGCCTGAGCGAAGCGCGCGATGTCGTTGGCGGTGGAGAAGACGCCCGCGTGTCCGGCGACTCCGCCCATCCGGCGGGTGGTGGGGTCGTGGACGGTGCCTCGAAGGAGGTGGTCGAAGTTGGGGTTGAGGGAAGGGTTGGATTTAGATTCGTCGTCGTGGGCGGTGGGGGCTGTGCGCGGGATTACGTATTCGGGGTACCAGGTGCGCGATCCACATACATAGTCACGCACACTTACTGTTGTGCTGCCATCCGCATTGTTGGTGTACGTGCTGTGCGACTTCCACAGAGTGGCCGAGCCTAGGGTTTCGAATGCACCACAAACATGAGCATAACGATGATAGCTAGTTTGTTTCAGCTCGAGTGGTTCGAAGATGTGTTCGGCCGCATAATCATCCAGCGGCTGGCCGGACAGATTTTCCACCAGCGCGCCGAGGACGATGTAGTTGATATCGGAGTATTCAAAGTGGATGCCGGGCGTGCCGGTGAGCGGAGAGGCCATAGCGCGGCGGAGGCCTTCCGCTTTGTCGGGGGCGGCGAGGCCCCACGGATCTTTCAGGTCGACATCGGGCGGCAGGCCGGAGTAGTGGGTGAGGAGTTGGCGGATGGTGACGGCGCTCTTCCCGTTCGCGGCGAAGGCGGGGAGGTACTGGGCGACGGGATCGTCGAAGGCGAGCTTGCCCGCCTCGTAGAGCTGCATGACGGCGGTGGCGGTGGAGAGGCACTTCGAGAGGGAGGCCATGTCGAAGATCGTGTCTTCCGTCATGGGCTCGGCGGGGGCGGGGGTGCCGTCGAGGCCGGGTTCTCCGGCGAGTTTGCGGAGGCCGAAGGCCTGGTGGAAGACGATCTGGTTGTTGTGGCCGATGAGGACGACGGCTCCGGGGAGTTTTTTGTCGGCGATGGCTTGGGTGAGGAGGGTCTGGATGGGGGTGAAGTCGTAGGGTTGTTCGCCGGGGAGGGATTCGGAACGCAGATTCCCTGCGGGAATGACAAACAGAAAAGCAAGAGCGAGGGCGATGGCTTTGTGGCGGGATTGTTTGCGGAAGAGGAGGCTGGCGAGGGAGCCGATGGTGAAGGTCACGAGTGCTCCGAGGAAGACGTACCAGGTAAAGGCGATGTGGGCGATCGTGACCGGACCAAGTTGAATAGGAAAGTTGCCTTGCCAGAGGTATAGATTCAAGCCGAACCCGGCGGTCATGCCAAGGATGGCTCCCGTCTGAGTGGTGTAGCGGGTAAGGGTGCCTAGGAGGAAGACGCCGAGCAGCGCACCGTACGCGACGGAGGCGATGGAGAGGCCGATCTCGACGACGTGGCCTTTACCTCCGGCGTGGACGCTGTAAACGGCCACAGCGAAGAGGACGAAGGCCCAGAAGATGGTGGCGGCTTTGGAGATGAGGGTTCGTTGGCGGTCGTCTGCGTCGTCGGAACCCGCCTTAGCGACGGTGAGCCTGTCGCCGAGGTGGGGCACCCGATTTGTTCGTTGTTTCCATTGTTTCCAAGGAAGGTAGAAGTCGACGACGGTGGTGCTGGAGAGGGAGTTGAGGGCGGCCGAGAGATTGGACATCGCGGCGGCAAGGATGGCGGCGACGAGCAGGCCCGCGATCCCCACCGGCATCTCCGCCACGATGAAGGTCGGGAATAGCCGGTCTGGTGCCGTGGCAACGCCCGCGCCGTAGAAGACCCAGAGGCCGGCTCCGATCAGCAGAAAGAGGGTGAACTGGACGAAGATGACGACGCCACTTGAGAGGAGCGCCAGGCGCGAGTCGCGGAGCGAGCGGGCGGCGAGCAGGCGCTGCACCATCAGCTGATCGGTGCCGTGCGACGCCATGGTTAGGAAGGTCCCGCCGATCAGCCCGGCCCAGAAGGTGTACGTCTGGGTGAGATTGAAGGCGAAGTGGAAGAGGTGGAACTTGCCCGCGGCTCCGGCCGCCGCGTGGATGTGCGTCCAGCCGCCGGGCACATGCTGGCCTAAGGTCCAGATAGCGACCAGCGTTCCGCCGAGATAGATGGCCATCTGGACGACGTCGGTCCAGATGACGGCGGCCATGCCTCCCTCGAACGTGTAAAGAAGTGTAAGCAAAGAAATGATTGCGATCGACAGCGTGTCGCGCGTGCCGATGGCGATGCCGACGACGATCGACACGGCGAAGACGCGGACCCCTTCGGCGGCGGCACGGGTGAGCAGGAAGAGCCCGGCGGTGACTTTGTGCAGGGTGGGACCGAAGCGCCGGTCGATGAGCTGATAGGCGGTGAGCATCCGGCCTTCGAAGTAGAGCGGCAGGAACAGCAGCGCGACCACGATGCGGCCGACCATATAGCCGAGGACGATCTGGAGGAAGCCGAAGTCGCCGGTGAAGGCCACGCCGGGGACGGAGATGATGGTCAGGGTGGAGGTTTCGGCCGAGACGATGGAGAGGGCGATGGCCCACCAGGGGACGGTGTTGTCGGCGAGGAAGTAGTTGCGGAGGGATTGGTTCTTGCCGGATTTGCGGAAGCGAAGGCCGAAGAGGGTGATGCCGAGGAGATAGACGACGATCAGGGCGAGGTCGACGGGGTGGAGGCGGGGGGGCATCGTTGAGCCATCATATCGGAGTGGTGCCCCACCTTAGCGACGATGAGACTGTCGCGTAGACGGGGCACCCGGGCGTGAATGAATTTGCCTATCGGAGTGTTTCGATCCATGGAGCCAGATCATCCATCAAGTCGAAGAGGTAATGTGATCCAAACAAGAAAATTGTGTCTCTTTCACACTGCAATTCGTGATGAACAAGCATCACTGACTGAGCTGTTGGATGGACGAGCTTTGAACAGAGCTTATGAACGGCGTGAAGATCGTCACCTAGCTCCAACTGTCCCACCAAACTCATGGCGTTAAGGTATTTCTTGCCTTCAAACTTGGATGCTTCCCTTAGAAGTTGATCAGCACGCCTTGAAGAGGCAACATCTTCGTCGGTAGATCCCGGGTCGATGCATTGAATTAGCCTCGACATTGCCTTTGTGGACTCCTCAGAATCAATCACGCCATCATCTATAAAACGCTTTCTGTTAGCTGGTGACACAATTACAAATCGTACAAAGATACGAAGTTCCAGAATATTTCGGCAAGCCCAAGCTACGTATGTTGAATCAGTTCTCCAGCCTCTGCGAAGGTGCGTATATGCGCGCTGGCTCGACACAATGAAGGATTCTGCAATCCAAACGTCATGGTCATCTGGGCTACGTTGCTTCAGTTCATTTAGAACGAGGAGCCATCCGTCCAATGCTGCAAATAGTTTTTCAACATTGCGTACTCTAAAATCGTCAAAATTGAGCAGATTATCGTCGTCAGCGTCGAGCATAAGAAAAGCTTACATCGCAATGAGTCAGACAGAGCGGCTGAGGGCGAGGCCCTGGGCGACGGAGGTGAACTCGTTGCCGGAGCGGATGCGGGCGGGGGTGAAGCGCGCTTCAAAGAGGCGGCGGACGGCGGGGACGAAGCTGGTGCCTCCGGTGAGGAAGACGTGGTCTACATCCTTAAGGGATAAGCCGGTGGTGGTGAGGAGGGAGTCGATGGTGGTCTCGATCGCGAGGAGGTCGTCGGCGATCCAGGACTCGAAGTCGGCGCGGGTGACTTCGGCGCGTATGTTCATGCTGCCGTCTTGAAAGCTGAAGGTGGCGGCTTGGTGGTGAGAAAGCTCGATTTTCAAGCGCTGGACGGCCTGGTGGAGCTGGTAGCCGAGATCTTCGTCGATGAGGGTGATGAGGGCGGCGATCTCGTCGGGGTGCTCGGCGCGGCGGTGGGCGGCTTTCAGGATTTCAGTGACGTTGCGGGTCTTGAGGAACGAAAGGTAGTGCCAGCGTTCGAGGTTGCGGTAGATCCAGGCTGGGGCGGCGGGGATGAGGACCGGCGGGCGGTCGGCGGCGTGGGCGAAGGAGCGCTCGAAGGAATCCGATCCAAGTGCGGGCGACACGAGGCGGCGGACGATCCTAGCGTCGAAGGCGTCTCCGGCCAGTCCCAGCCCGGCGTTGCCGAGGACTTCGGTGCGGGTGCGGCCTTCCTTGGACCCGACGCGGAGGAGGGAAAAGTCGCTGGTGCCGCCGCCGAAGTCGCCGATGAGGACGGTCTCTTCGCGTGTGTCGGGTAGGGTGCTGGCGTAGGCGCGGGCGGCGGCGACCGGTTCAAGCTCGAAGGCGACGCTCTCAAAACCAGCCTGAAGGAAGGCGTCGCGGAGGCGGGACTCGGCGAAGAGGTCGTGTTCGGGGCTGTCCGCGCCGACAAAGCGGACGGGGCGGCCCACGGTGGCGTGGCGGACGGGCTGGCTGAGGTGCTGCTCGGCGCGGAGACGGAGGTCGGTAAGGATGCGGGCGACGAGGTCTTCGAGAGTGTAGCGGCGGCCGAAGACCTCGGTGCCGGTAAGGGTGCGGCTGGGGAGATAAGACTTGAGGGACTGGATGAGTCGGCCCCTTGTTGTGTGTTCGCTGTCAGCCGCCAGGTACTGCTCGATGGCGGCGGGGCCGGTATAGCTTCTAAGGGTGGAGCGGGTGCCTTGGCGGTGCTGCTCGAGGTAGAGGACGGAGCGGAAGGACTCAGTAGGGCCGGTGGTGGTGGGGAAGGGAAGGAGTGCGACCTCACCGCCTGGGTACGCGATGGCTACGGAGCTGTTGGTGGTGCCGAAGTCGACGCCGATCTGTGGAGCGCGAAGCATGGACTTTCAGGATGCCAGACTTGGGTCTTCAAAGGCTCAGTCCTCGTCGCTATCTTCATCAAGAGAGGGATGGATGTCCCGTTTTCCATGCAGCACACGGATGACGCGGAGCGTGTCGTCCCCAACGGTGTAGTAGACGCGTATCTACGGAAATCCTTTGATGGACGACGACCGTAGGCCGGACCGGTTCTTGGTGTTGAAGTCCTTGGGTGTTCCGATGCCGGGTGTGCGGCAGACCTTGTCGATGGCGTCCTGGACGGCGTTCAGGAAGCGTTCGGCGATCGGCGCGTCTCGTTCCTCGGCGTAGAAGCGATATTGAAGGAGGATGTACCGCCGTGCAGCGGGCGTGACGACGAAGTTCATTTCGCTTTGCTTGTGGCGAGCAGGCGGGATGCGTCGGCGCGGAGGTCGGTCCAGAACTGCGGGCTCAAGGTGAGATTTTTACCGGAGCTCAGACCCTCCAGGAGGAGAGCTTCCAGGCGGGCGTTGGCTTCCCTGGTTTGCGCTTCACGAGGGAGGCCACGGACGTACTCGCTGACATTGCCGTAGCCTTGCGTCTCGACGGCATGGTCGATGAAGTTTTTCAGCGATTCGGGCATGGAGATGGTGACGGTTGTCACGCAACGAGTTTAGCAAAGGTTGTCATTAGATAAGGCGGCCGCGTAGGATGGTGGACTGCAGCGTGCCGTCGCGGGTATAGCGGTTTAAGTTGGCGGGTTGGCCGGGGGTAAGGGCGAGCTGGGCCTCGAGGCCGAGCATGGCGGCGGGGTTGCGGGAGGCGAGCAGGGTGGTGGCGGGGAGGTCGAGGCCGGTAAAGCGCGCGAAGTTCGCGACGGCCCGATCCAGTGTCAGGACGGAGCCAGCCAGGACGCCGTTGGCGGAGGCGCGACCGTCCGCGACTTCGACCGGGAAGCCGCCAAGCGTGTAGGTGCCGTCGGGCATGCCGGTGGCCGACATCGCGTCGGTGACGAGGATGGCCCGGTCGAGGCCTTTGGCGCGGAGGAAGAGGCGGAGGAGTTCGGGCGCGACGTGGACCCCGTCGGCGATGATCTCGGCGAAGAGGGTGGGGTCGTCAAGGACCACGCCGAGGACGCCGGGTTCGCGGTGGTCGAGCGCGCGCATGGCGTTGAAGGTGTGGGTGGCGGAGGAAACTCCGGCGGTGATGGAGGCTCGGGCCTCGGCGGCAGAGGCGTTGGTGTGGCCTAGGCTTACTCGAACGCCGCTACGGGTCGCGTGATGGATGAGGTCGAGCGCGCCGGGTTCCTCCGGGGCTAAGGTGACGAGCTTGATGTGGCCGCGGGCGGCTTGCTGGAGGCGGTCGAAGAGGGCGATGTCCGGGAGGAGGATGTGCTCGGGCGGGTGGACGCCGCGCTTGATGTGGGAGACGAAGGGACCCTCGAGGTGGATGCCGAGGGGAGTGGCTCCAGGGCGCTCGGGACGTTCTAGCTCGTTCGCGATGGCTTCGAGGGCGCGCAGGGTGGCGTCGAGCGGAGCCGTGACGGTGGTGGGCAGATAGTGGCTGACGCCCTTTGTCCCCAGGAAGACAGAGATACGGTCAAAAGCGGCGGGGGAGGCGTCCATGACGTCGTGGTTCACTGCGCCGTGAAAGTGGATATCGAGAAAGGTGGGAGTGAGGATCGTGTCGTCATGTGAAGACGACGCCGATTCGATGGAGTGGATCAGACCTTCTTCCGTGAGGGTGATGACGGGGTTCTGCCAGGTCCGGCTGGGGGTGTGGAGGACGGCGGCGTTGAGGGTCTGAAGCATCGAATCTAGTGTAGAGCAGGGCCTATTCAGTGGATGGTGGACCACCTTGATTTACTCCCGCAATTCATGTAAACGCGTTTCCAAATTCGAAACGCGGCAAGTCGCAGAACGGTTGATCGTATAAAGAGGTATGTGTCCTTTACGGAAGCTGCTGTCCATTCCGGCTGTCTCTACCGCGCTTCTCTGTGTCGTGGCATCTCTGACAGCAATCGGTCAGATCGATGACCTCGGTTGTGGTCTCCACGCGAACAGTCTTCAGAGGCTTTACGCACGTTTGGAAAGCGATGAGCATCCCGATCTGAAGGGGATCGTTATCCTGTGCGACGGCCAGCGCGTGAGCGAAACCTACTTCAACGGTGACACTGCCGAAACTCTGCACGATATACGTTCGGCCACCAAGAGCATTACAGCAACCCTCGTGGGCATCTCCATTCAGCGTGGCCTAATCCATAGCGTCAACGATTCAATCGCACTCTATTTGCCGGGTCTACCGCATGACGGAAAGCAAAACATCACCATTCGCGACTTGTTGACGATGCGGTCGGGCTTGGCGGCCAACGACGAGGACCCGCTCTCGCCGGGAAATGAAGACAACCTTGATAAAGCGTCCGACTGGCTGAAGGCCGCCTACGCCATTCCCATGAAAGAACAGCCGGGACACACCTACGTGTATTGCTCAGTCAACGCGTTCCTCGCCGGCGTCATCGTGTCAAACGCAGCAAAGATGCCTCTGGATGAGTTTGCGCGTAAGAATCTCTTCGGCCCATTGAGAATCGACCGCTTCGATTGGCTCAAAGCCGCGGGAGGGCAAACGAAGGGTCAGGGCAACCTGTCGATACAGACACGCGATCTTGCCGCAATCGGACAGATGTACCTCAATCAGGGCGTAGTTCAAAAAGAGCCGATACTAAGTCCGAAGTGGATCGAACAGAGCTGGGCAAAGCAGGTCCCGATCTCCAGCAGCGATCCATATGCCGATTACTACGGGTTCATGTGGTATTCGCGGGACGAACCTACTGGCACGATCCCAACTTCCGTCCACTTTGCTTCAGGGAATGGTGGCAACAAGATTTACGTCGTTCCATCCCGTCACCTCGTCGTCGCGATCACTTCAAGCGCTTACGGTCACGGTTACGGTCAACGGCGCTCGCAAAGCACGCTCTTGAGCATCCTCTCAAACACCAATGCCTTCTAGATCTCATGCGGATACATCGGCCCGCAAGCCGCCTTCTCGAAAGCTCCTTGAGTTGGTCTTGGGGCGGAACAGAAAATGATTGCCCCTTCGCGATTCAAACGATCCCAATTCTGATGATCGGCCGGATTGCTTCATGCGCGGGTGGGCACTAGACTGGGACTTGCATGGCCGACCTCGAAAGCAGCAAGTCCCAAGCGGTGCCGCCGGTGCCGGAAGCCTGGATCAAGACGGAGCTGGCGCGGAACCCGCAGCGCCCCCACCCAATGGACTTCATCGACGCGCTGTTTACCGACTGGAGCGAGATCCACGGCGACCGCGCCTTTGGCGACGACGCGGCGATGGCCTGCGGAATGGCGCGGTTTTTGGGCGAACCGGTGCTGGCCATCGGCAACCTGAAGGGGCGGACGCTGAAGGAGCGGGTGGCGCGGAAGTTTGGCAGCCCCGATCCCGAAGGCTACCGCAAAAGTCTTCGGGCGATGCGGCTGGCGGAGAAGTTTGGCCGGCCGGTGATTACGTTTCTGGATCTTGCCGGGGCGAACCCTGGCATCGGAGCGGAGGAGCGTGGGCAGGGCGAGGCCATCGCGCGGAACCTGATCGAGATGTCACGCCTGAGGGTGCCGACGCTGGCGATCATTACGGGCGAGGGCGGATCGGGCGGCGCGTTGGCGCTGGCGGTGGCGGACCGCGTGTTGATGCTCGAAAACGCGATCTATTCGGTGATCTCGCCCGAGGGCTGCGCGTCCATCATGTGGAAGGATGCGGCGAAGAAGCAGCAGGCGGCGGCGGCGTTGAAGTACACGGCTCAGGAGGCGTTGCGGCTGGGGTGCGTGGACGAGGTGGTCGGCGAGCCGGAGGGGGGTACCCACACGGACGCACCGGGGGCGATGGAGATCCTCTCGAGCCGGATCAAGCATCATCTGGACGAGTTGCGGGCACTTCCACTCGACGCGATGCTCGACGCACGGTATGGCAAGTTCCGCGGCATGGCCCAGTGCTACACCACCATAGAGGCAGGAGTTTGACGGATTGAGCGAAACGCTACCAACCACCGGAGTTCCACCGCCCCCCGCACTCAGGCGCCAGGCCGCCTCCCGGTGGCGGCAGTTCGGTTTGGCACTGCTGGGGTTTGGGTGGTTTGCGGTGGCAGACGGTTTGGCAGAAAGAGCTTCGCGGGGACTTACAAACCGGTTCGATCTAGACGCCGTGCGGCCGTTGCTGTCGGCCTTGTTTCTCGTCTTTCTGCTTACGGTTGGCTATGCACTGTTCGAGGCATTTGGCGGCCAGGGCTTTGCGCTTCGGCGCGCGGCGGGGCTGCCACGGCGGGCGACAGCGGGTCGCGAGCTAGCTTTGGGTGTGCTGTTAGGTTGGGCTATTGCTATAGCCGTTGTGCTGCCGATGGTGCTTGGGCGCAGTTTGCACGTGCGTTTTGGCACAGACGGCCGAGCGTTCGTGCTGGCTGTCACGAACGCGGCGGCGCTGCTGGTGGGCGCGCTTGGCGTCGAGATGGGGCTGCGTGGGTACCCGTACCGTCGACTGATCGCGACCGTGGGCGCGGCATGGGCAACGGCAGTCACTGCGATTGCGGTCGGGATTTGGCAGTGGTTCTCACCCGCGGCGACGACGGCCAGCGTCTGTGTGGCCATGCTGTTCACGGTGCTGCTATCGCTTGCATGGTTGCGAACGCATGGCCTTTGGCTGGGATGGGGGCTGCGGGCAGCCTGGAGTGTAGGCGTCGCAGTGCTGTTTGGGCTGCCGCTCCGTGGCGATAGCAGCTTTGCCTCTGTAGTACAAACGCGGGCGTTCCGGCCTGAGTGGTTGACGGGCGCAGGGTACGGGCCGGACGGTGCGGTCTTTGCTGCAGTCGCGCTTCTGGCCGGAATAGTAGTTCTGGTGCAGGCGACGGACGACTATGCGTGGGCTTACACGCGGTCGCAGATTGTGGCAGGAGGGTATGCCGTAGAGCCCGATCCACCAGCGGCACATATCGCTATGGAACACGAGACAGCCTCCCGGGCACCGGCCCTGGTGCAGATCCTGCCGTCTACGCCTCAGGCGCAATCGATCAAAGTCCCTTAGAAGGGTGCCACATCGGCAAATCTGCTCTTCATCAGGCGCAAGCAGGAAGATGCCCCTCTTGCTAAAAGGATGCAGACGGCGCGATAGTAGAGGCATCCGCGGCGTACTTGGATAGGTGCCTATGACCAGCCTTCTTCTCAGATCAGCGCTTTTTGGATCACTTACCTGCGCTACGCTGTGCGTGGAGGCTCAGGTCTTTGTCGTGGGTGAGAAGACGGCCACGGACGGAATTGCCACGGACTTCAAACCGACTCGTGTCGACCTGCCAAACGAGAAGCTGACCGAGCGCGGGCGGCGCGATCTGGTGCGGAATCTTGAAGCGGAGCAAGGGTTTGCTCACCGTGCGCTGCCTATGGGCGCGGGGATCACGTTGCAGGCAAACGGGGGGCTGACTCCGGGGCCTGATCAATATAAGCAGCTCATCTATAAGAAAGGCGAAGCAGCTGCACCTGGCGATCGCATCGTCATCACGGCGGTCGGCTTTTCGACAGACCGGATCATTCTGGACCTGAACGGCGGACCGTATGCAAAGCATCGCTTTCTGAGCCACATCTCCATCAACGACAATCCCCTGGCGCAACAGCCGCAGCAGGCCGCAACCGGCTCTCGGGTGATCCTTGCTTTTGAGGGGGGCGTGCCAGAGATCTCAGCGCCCGAGGTCAAGGCGCTGCTTGAGCCGGTGCTTGACTTCGGCGTCAAGAACTCCGAGGAGGCCTATGCGGACACACTTCCTGCGCCCCTTAAGGAGTCCATCGCCGCACACGAGGTGCTGGTCGGGATGAACCGCCGCATGGTGCTGGCGGCACTGGGCGCGCCGGAGTCCAAAGTACGGGAGCATGACCCGAAAGACCGCGACGGCGCGCGCTTTGAGGAGTGGGTCTACGGGCATGTGCCGCAGACGGTCAAGTTCGTGCGTTTTCAGGGGGAACGCGTAACGTTGGTTAAGATCGCTGCGATGGGCAAGCCGATGGAGATCCATGACACCGACGAGATGGGCGACTTCCTTCCGCCGGTGGTCACGCGCGAGATCGCCCTCGGTGATGCAAACCACGGCGTTGAGGGAGGCCACGCTCCTCCGCCCACGCTTCGTCGTGAGGGGGATGTAGAAACACCGGCTTCTGCTGCCGGTCGTGTTCAGTTCCCGGAGCAGAAGAAGGGACCTACAGCTTCTCCGATCCCTTCTGGCGTGCCTGCCGCGACCGTACCTCCGGCGCAGTTCGCTCGTGTAAACTCAGAGGGACGCTCCGTACAGGGCTCTTTGCTTCGCCTAAGGTGAATGACGAGTCTCGAACGACCCGGTCCAGCCAAAGCCCCTTTGAGCCAGTCCGATGGTTGAACATGGTGCGTGTGGCGATCTCAATCACAGGGGATTTTAGATGGCAAAGGTAGCGAAGACTGGCGACCGGGCAAAGGTCATGGATACGAACAAGAGCACGGATTGTCCGAAATGCTCCAAGCCCACCCGCATCGTAAAGCGCGTCAAGGACCGCGAGCGCGGCATCCCGGGTGGTGTATACATCTCGTGCTCGGCCTGTGACTTTTTCGAGAAACTTTAAAGACCGTGGGGTCGCCGTGTCGATCGTCCCTTTTGACGGCTACGATTACGGCACCGCCCTTACCGGGTCACACAGGATGCGCACCACTTACAAGAGCGATCCCGATTAGCCCCATCAATTAAAAAGCGAGCCACTATCCTTAGCGGCCCGCTTTCTAATTGGTGGACGTTCTATCTCAAGGCCGCGGCTCGCTGCGCAGAGTCAGCCTCTATGCAGCGAGCCCTTACAAGACCTACGGAAATGAAACGACCGGGCTGACCTTGTCGGCGTACCCGCTGTTGACTGCGTTTCCGACGCCGTTGATGACGTGCGTGATCGAACCTTTGCCGGTAAGGAAGACGGTTCCAGCATCATGGATCGCGATGCCAGTCGTGTTGGGCACGGTCATCGCATTGTCTTCAACGATATCCAGACCCTGGTTGAAGAACGAGTAGATGCCGAGACCATAGGCGGTATGCGTCTTTGCCTTGCCAGTGACGACATACGAGGGATATCCATTTGCATTGCCGTCCATCCAGGCCGCCTGCGAAGGCGGATCATAGGGCAGCTCGCTCTGGTAGAAGATGGTCTCGCCCGCGCTGCCGTTCCAGAGCACCTGCTCCTTCTGGAAGTGTTCGACGGCGAGACCGAGAGCCGTCACATGATTCCCGTTGACGACGAGGCCGTGGTCGGCCAGGTTGATGCTCCAGCCGGCACCGTTTCCGTGGTCGGCGCGCCACGCCCAAATGTTGTCGAGGACGACGTCGGAGCTGTCGACTTCGAGGCTTGTTGTGGCGAGGCCAGCGGTGGCACCGGCAACACGAAGGGTAATATCCGAGAGGACAGAGGGATTGCCCGCGTGACCAGCCTTGCCGCCCGGAGGAAGCGGCGTCCCGAAGTCGGTGCCCATCTGCAGAAGCACGGGGGAGTTGACCGGACCGGCATCGATGATGAGCCCGGCGATCTGAACACCGCTCACATCCTCAACCGTGATCGCCGCTGTACCGTTCTGTGGGACCAGAGTGGCATAGCCGAGACCAAGAACGACCGTATTGGCGTTGTAGACGTGCAGTGGTCGCGAGATCTTGTAGATGCCCGGAGTGAGAATCAGGTTCTGGCGGTTCAGCAGCGCGTTGTTGATGTCGGTGATGGACGTCGACGGATTCGCGATAAAGAAGTTCGCGATCGGGATCGTCCGCCCATTTCCAATGCCGTTCCTCCAGGTCGTACCGGTCGAGTTGTGCTTCACACCGGGTGCAAAGACGTTGTAATTGCCCTTTGCATCGAGATAGAGAAACGGTTTTTCACGGCTGACGGGTGTGGTGGGAACAACGGTCTCGGGCGGGTTGGGGAAGGAAGGAGCCGGTGCTCCCTGGACACCGGAGAAGACCATGTTCCACACGCCGCCATTCCAGCTGCCAAGTGTGCTGTTGCGGGTGTACCACTGCTGCTGCGAGCACGGGTTGACGTTCCCGGTGACGACAAGGTCACTCATAAAGCCGCCACTCGAGTTGCCGCAGTACGAATTGGTGAGCTGCAGATTGCCGTTGATCTGCATACGGCGCAACGGCGCGGCCTGCGAGACCCCCCACTGGAGCGTGTTCGGCGCGGCATTTTGCGCTTTGTTCTGGACCGGGTTGACCGTCATGTTTTCGAGCGAGCGCCAAAAGGTGTCGGTGAGGTTTGTGCCCGGGTACGCGGAGCCGTAGTTCGGTGTCAGGAAGCCGTTGATGGTGACAGCGCCAGGGGTAGCGCCAAGACCGTAGAACGATTCGTAGTATCCCACCGGAGCTTGCACGATGTAGGTACCCGGCTTGAAGAAGATCGCGTGGCGATTGGCGCTGAACTGATCTTCCGCCGCGAGCGCAGTCAGCGTCGATTGCACCTCCGCAGCAGGCATCGAGGGGTCCAGAATGACGACGTTCGGGCCAAAGTTCGGCGCAGTCTGGGCCAAAGCGGGAAGGCTCATGGCAAACGAGAAGGCGAGGATTGGAAAGAAGCTGGCGGTTTTGGCTGCGTGGATCACGATGGTCGATACTCCCTAAGTTACCTTTGTCACTGCGTTAGCCACGATAGCGGGCGCGCACGGGCTTGTCAACGTCGTTTTGGACTATCCCACACGTTTGAAGATGGCATCGCGTTTGCCGGGGAGCTTCTATGACGGGCGGCGTCGATCCGTATGGCTCGATCTGCTGCGGTAGCCGGCACCCGCAGTCCATCGTTACTGCGGCAGCGTGGGGAGCGTGACGGTCTTTCCGGAGGCGGCTGACTGTCGCGCCGCATCGAGGATCTGCATGACCACGACGTTGGTGTCGAGGGCCGAGAGGTCGCCGTGGGCAACGAGTTGGCCGTGGAGGACGGCCGCGAGGTAGCCGAGAGAGTCGTGGCGATCGGCGGGCAGGGGCGGAGCGGCAGCTTCCACTTCGGTCTTCTCGCCGTGAAAGCGGTTGCGGAGGCGGTCTGCTCCCACCGTGATCGCTGTTCCCCCGGTGCCGTAGACCTCCATGTCTTTGCGGGAGAAGGTCCAGTTCCAGGAGGGCATCAGGACGGCTTGCGCTTTGGGGTAGCGGAGGATGACGGTGGCATCGTCGTCGACGTGGGGGTAGAGGGCGGGCTTGTCGGTCTGGACAACGGCGGTAACAGAAACGGGCGCCGCACCGCGCATCATGACGGTGAGGAGGTCCGCGCCGTAGCAGCCAAAGTCGAAGAGCGCGCCCGCGCCGTTCTGCGCCGGATCGGTAAGCCAGGGCAGCCACTCGGGGCCGACGCCGATCTCGGCCGGTCCTTCATGGCCGTCGTGAACCACCACTTTGCGGATGTCGCCCAGCCTGCCTTGCCCGACCTGTGCGAGGGCCTCGGCGTTCGAGGCGTACCAGGTGGTCTCGTAGTTGACGAGTACGGAGACGTGGTGGACGCGGGCGGCGGCGGCTTCAATCACGCGGCGATGATCGCGAATCGTGGTGTAGACCAGAACGGCGTCCGGCTTCTGGGTGGTAAGAGTGCGTTCGAGATCGGTGGAGAAGAGCGCCGGATCGAGGTGGTAACTCGCCTGGTACTGCGCGGCGAGCTTCGTGTCGGGTTCGACGATGGCGACGAGCGTGGCGGACCGATTGCCGGGGAGTGCCTGGAGGAAGCCCTGGACATGGCCGTGGACGAGGCCCACAATCGCCACGCGAATGGGTGTGGCGGCAGTCTGGGCATCGGAGTGGGCTTGTGGAGCAAAAAGAAGGAGCGCGGCGACGAGGAGCTTCATGACAGGAGCATGATTACACGGGAACGGGAACGAAGTCGCGAGCGATGCGTTCGCGGAAGGCGGGATCGATCCCGGCGAGGGGCGAGGATGTCGACTTTGATGGGAAGGAACGACTCGTGGAAGTCATCGGCAAGGCGTCCATGTTCGGAGAGAGTAAGGGAGCCTTCGACCGCCATGGGAGAACTCTCGGCAGCTCCTCGGTCAAGACGGGTTCGGAGATGCTGGGCCTTCAGGAGAAAGGCGGGCAACTGGGAGACGACATCGAGCGCGGTCACCTCGTTGTAGGTATGGCTGGTTTGATGGCGGGCCTTGCGGTAGTCGTGCCAGCGGTCCCATCCATGGAGCAGGAGTTCCTTCTCGCTGGCGGTACGGATCAATGCCGGAAAGCTCAGCGCGTCGAGGACTTCCCGGCCGCTTGTGGTCACTTCCAGAAAGCGGCGCAGCATGGCTTCGCACAAGCCGTAGGTGAACTCGAATCGTTGCATCAGCCCGTCGCGGATCAGGGTGTGCCGGGCATCGGCGGCGTACGCGATGAGGGCCCCTTCAAAGCGCCTGGTGGCGCTCGCTAACGATGTGAGGTCTAGCGTCTCATCCGACGAGTTTACGCGCGCTCTATACTTGGGCGAGCGTATGGAACGGACGATCTGTCAGGCCGGGCGGGTGGACGTTGCAGCTGCGGACGCATCCGTCGCTGCCGCGGAGCTGGCCGACGTGTCGAAGATCTATGGCGGGTTTGCGGCCCTGCGGCATGTGTCCGTGCGGGTGGAGGCGGGCACCTCGACGGTGGTGCTAGGGGAGAACGGGGCGGGAAAGTCGACGCTGCTGCGCATGATCGCCGGGCTTATCGCGCCGACGCGGGGCGTGGTCGAGACCTTTGGAGAGCGGCCTTCCGACGCACGGCGACGAATCGCCTATATGAGCCATTCGTCCATGCTGTACGACGAGCTGTCGGCGACGGAGAATCTGATGTACTTTGCGGAACTCTACCGCGAAGATGGCTGTGCCTGCGTTGGCAGCCCCGAGATGGCGCTGCGGGCGGTGGGCCTCGACCCCGGGCTGAAGCGGCCTGTCGGGCAGTACTCGCAAGGGATGCGGCAGCGGACTTCGCTGGCGCGGGTGTTGCAGTCAGACCCCGAACTGCTGCTGCTCGACGAGCCGTTTTCAAACCTGGATGTCGCCTCGGCGGGGCAGATGGTGGAACTGCTGTGCGACTTCCGCACCTGGCCGGTGGCGGGCGGGGGCAAGCGGACCATTGTCATGACGACGCACCAGGCCAGGCTTGCCGAGCCGCTGGCAGAGGCGACCTTGACCATGCGGGCGGGTGAGATCGTTCGATGAAGCAGGCCCTCCAGGTCGTGCAGAAGACGAACGCCGTGCGGCTGCTGGAGGCGCTGGGCATCGCGTATGAGTTGCGGACCTATGAGGTGGATCTCGCGGATCTGACCGCAGTTACAGTGGCCCGGAAGATCGGGTTGCCGGCGGAGCAGGTCTTCAAGACGCTGGTTGCGCAGACCACACCGAGGGGCCATGTCTTTGCGGTGGTGCCTGGGGACGCGGATCTTGATCTCAAAAAGCTGGCTGCCGCTGCGGGGGTGAAGAAGGCGGAGCTTGCGCCCTTGAAGGAGGTTGAGCCGCTGACCGGCTATGTGCGGGGCGGGGTCACCGTCATGGGCGCGAGGAAGGCTTTTCCCGCGTTCGCGGATGAGACGATCGAGCTGTTCGACGCCATCGCCGTGTCGGCGGGTGTGCGCGGGGTACAGGTGTTGCTTGCTCCGGGAGATTACCTCCACGCGGCGAACGCAACGCTCGCGGACCTGACCCGATGATCTACTGGCGGCAGGTTTGGGCGCATCTGGCAAAGGATCTGCGGCTCGAGTGGCGGTCGCGCGACGCGGTGAACGGAATGCTGTTCTTCGCGCTGCTGGTGGTGGTGGTGTTTTCCCTCGCGTTCGATCCCACGGCGGCTGAGTCGCGGCGGATCGCGGGCGGCATTCTTTGGGTGGCTATCCTCTTTGCGACGATTACGGCTCTCAATCAAAGCTGGAGCCGCGAGCAGCGCAACCAGGTGCTCGACGCCCAGCGGCTGGCGCCCTCGGCCGCGTCGGCCTTGTTTGTCGGCAAGGTGCTCAGCAATATGCTGTTTGTGCTGCTGGTGGAGGCGGTGCTGGCCCCGCTGTTCATCGTCTTCTACAACCTCCATGCGCTGGGCAATGGCTCCCTGCTGGCGCTCGTGATGCCGTTGGGGACGTGGGCGCTGGTGTGCAACGGGACGTTCTTCGCGGCACTGGGGCTGCGGACGCGGAACCGCGAACTCATGCTGCCGCTGGTACTTCTGCCCATTTCGCTGCCCGCGCTGCTGGCAATGATCCAGGCGGCGACAGGTATCTTGACCGGGGAACTGGACCCGGTTCAAGTGGGATCGTGGATCAAGCTGTTGGCTGGTTACGACATCATCTTCACAACGGTCTGCCTGCTGTTGTTTGAAACCGTTTTGAGCGCCGAGTAGTACGGATCGGCGTAAACTGAAGCCATGATGCGGGAACGAAGCGTGGTCCGTCCGATGCAGCTGGTAGGATTCGCCTGGTTTGCCGCGACACTGGCGGTGCTGGCGGTTGGCTTTCGCGAGGCCCTTTTTCATGCGCCGACCGAGTCGACGATGGGCGATGTCCAGCGCGTCTTCTACTATCATCTTCCTGCGGCGATCCTTGGTCTCGTCTTTCCTTACGTCAACTTTGTGGCGTCGCTGCTGGTGCTCTACTGGCGGCGTCGCGACCCGATGAAGACCCTCGCCGCCGATGCGATGGCGGTAGCCTCGGCGGAGGTGACGCTGATCTTCACCTCGATCTGCCTGGCGACTGGAATGCTGTGGGGTAAAGCCAGTTGGGGCATCTGGTGGGCCTGGGACGCGCGGCTGACGACGCTGCTGCTGCTGTGGCTGCTGTATGTCGCCTATCTGATGACACGGAGGCTTTCGGCCACGGGGCAGACCTCGACGTTGGCGGCGGTGCTTTCCGTCTTCGCCGCGGTGGACGTGCCCATCGTCTTCATGTCCATCCGCTGGTGGCGGACCCAGCATCCCGCCCCGGTGTTCGAGAGCGGCAAGTTTAATGTGGATCACGCCATGCTGCCCGCCATCTTCTGGAATCTTGCCGGATGGGCGATGTGGGGCATCTTCCTTTGTGGCTTCCGCTATGCGCTGGAGCGGCGGCGGCAGGTGGCCGAGCAGAACGCCGCTCTCAACGCGCTCGAAGCGTCGCTGGAGTATACCCGATGACCTGGCACACACTTTTCGACTGGAGCACCATCGAGAGCCGGCACCTGTTGCTGTCCTATGCAGTGGTCTTCGGCCTGCAAGGGGGGTACTTCGCCTGGCTGGTACGTGGTTGGGCTCGCAGCCGGCCGCGATAGACTGACGGATGTGACTGCTCGCGCCGGACTTGCCTTCCTCGGATCACTCGTCCTGCTGCTGACGGGCTGCCGCCGGTCGGCGTTTCCGGACGTGCCCGATGGCTACCGGGAGTTTGCCTACGTAAGCAACACTGGCGGAAACACGGTCAGCGTGCTCGATCTCGTCTTCCTCCGTGCCGACCGGACCTTACAAGTCGGTACCGGGCCAGGGGCTCTCGCGATCAATCCCGCCAAAAATGAGGTCTACGCGGCGAACGCCGGCAGCTCCTCCCTTACCGTCATCGACACGGACAGGAACGTAGTGTCCTGGACGATTGCCGTGGGCCGTCAGCCTTCCTCCATAGCGGTCGAGGGGAACGGTCAACGGGCGTTCGTGGCCAACTTCGGCTCAAATAGCATCAGCGTGGTGGACCTTGAAAAGCGTCGGGTGACGCTGACCGTCGCCGCCGGAGAGCAGCCCGCTCTGCTCCGGCTTGCGCCTGACGGACGTTCGCTGGTCGTCACCAATCGCAGCGGCAGCGTTTCCGTGTTCGGCGTCGCGGCACGGGATGAAACGCGCCCGACCTTGCGGCTGCGGGCAAGCTTTGCTGGCTGTCCCGGAGCGGGCGATGCCGTGGTACTGCCAGACTCGTCCAAGGCGTTCATCGTGTGCACAGGCGGACATCAGGTCATGGCTCTTGGGCTGGCGGTTGCACCGGACTCATGGGCAGCCAGGCACGACACTTCGCTGACGACCGATCGCTTTCTCGCAATGCTTGATGTAGGACAGGCTCCGGTACGTCTTGCGCTCAAGCCGGATGGCGGGGAGGTCTTTGTCTCGAACGCAGCATCGGATAGCGTCTCGGAGATCGCCACAGGAACCAATGAAGTGGGCGGCACGTATCTGATTGGCAGCCGTCCGGCAGTGGGCCTGGTGAGTGCCGATAATGCTACGCTGTGGGTCGCGGCCTCGGGCGCGGATGCCATCAGCCTTTACAGTATCGACGATGGGCGGCTGGTAAGCAGCGTCCGCACAGGCGCGGGTCCTGAGGCGATGGCGTTTTCGGCGGACGAACATCTTCTTCTGACGGCGGACGCGCGGTCCGGTGACGTGTCGGTCGTGCGGACGCAGGGAAAGCTCGGCCCGGCGCTCTTCACGATCCTTCCAGCGGGTGCCGCACCGAGCGCCATCGTCGTCAAGGCCATGGCGGGCAACTAGCCGCTAGCCCAAGGCCGTCAGAATGGCGTCGAAGTCCTCAAGGCCGCTGTACTCGATGATGACCCGGCCTCTCCCACGTTGATCTTCGATAGCTACTCGAAGGCCAAGCTTTCGACGCAGGCGGTCTTCGGCCTCGCGCACATTCGGATCGAACGCGGGCGGCGGCTTCTTTTCGGAAGGTGCCCGGGGGGCCAGCAGGCCTTGAATGTACTTCTCCGTCTGCCGGACGTTCATGCCCTGCGCCACAACACGCCCGGAGGCAGCAAGCATGGAAGGCGCGTCCTCGAGCGCGAGCAGGGCGCGAGCGTGACCGAAGGTAAGACTACCTGCCTCCACCTGCTCCTGCACCGGCTCCGGAAGACGCAGCAGGCGCAGGAAATTGGATACGCTGGCACGATCCTTGCCGGTGCGGGCGGCCATCTGCTCCTGGGTCATGCCAAACTGCTCGCCCAGGCGGCGATAGGCGCGGGCCTGCTCCATCGGGTTAAGGTCGGCGCGCTGCAAATTTTCGACGATGGTCATCTCCATCGCCTGTGCATCCGTGGCCTCGCGGACGATGGCCGGGATGGTGGCCGCGCCCGCCAGCTTCGAGGCCAGCCAGCGGCGCTCGCCCATGATGAGTTGGTAGCGTTCGCCGCCGAGCGCCTTCACCACGATGGGCTGGACAACGCCCGACGCGGAGATGGACTTTGCGAGCTCTTCAAGCTTGCCCTCGTCAAAGTGGCGGCGCGTTTGGAGCGGGTTGCGCTCGATGGCTTCGAGCGCGATGTCGAGGGGCTGGCCGAGGTTCGGCTCTGCCGGTACAGGCGGCGCGGGCAGGGTGGCGAGCGCGGCAGCTGGGGGCTGGGGCGCGGGCCGCACGGATGGAAGCAGGGACTCCAATCCCTTGCCAAGTGCCCGTCGCTTTGTATCGATGCTCTGTGCCATCCATGATCCTCGTAGCCAGTTTACGTCTTGATCTTCTGGATGGTGACTGGAGAGCTGAGCTGTTGTATTTGATTTATGGTCGAGCAAGGATAAAGCATGAACGTCGGCATCAAGCGCGGTACGGTTCTTGTGTGGACCTTTGGATCTCTAGCCATAGCCTCAAGGGCAATGGATTTTCAGGATGGAAACACCGGTCAGCTATCCGTCGGGCAACAGGCCGTCAGTACGGTCCTAAAGCACTATGCCCTGAACCCATCGGCGATCAATCCAAAGACAGGGAAGCCCCTCTCAGCAGCCGGGCAATGGTCTCTTGCGAACGTAACGCCTGAGGTCTGTCCTCAGACGGCAACTGCTTCCTGCGTGAAAGTCTCTTATAAGATACCGGCTGAATCAGTGCAATGCACATGGGTGGTCTTGCTCAACCAGGATGGTAAGGATAGAGCATTTCTCGAGGAGAGCGAGGAAAGCGCACAGTATCTGCTGCGTCGAGTAGTGGGAGAGGAGTCGTCTTCCATGGTGATCAGCCGGAACAAGCCCACCTATCCGCCTATTGCACAAGCCGCCCACGTCAGCGGGACAGTTACTGTCTCCGCTCTCGTTTCGCCAATGGGTGAGATGGAGAAAGCTACGGTGATCAGCGGGCCGGAGATGCTGCGAACGACGGCGCTCGATGCGTCGCGTCTTTGGACGTTCAAGCCCCTCATGGTCGGAACAAGAAGCGTCTCCTACCAGATCAATCTCTCGTTCACATTCCGAACCATGGGTCCGCCGACTGGCACCGTTTTCATGACACCCTAACGGATGTCTGTCGGGGCGGTTGTACCCGAGCGATCCAGATCCAAGTTGAGTTCAAGCACGTTCACACGGGGTTCGCCGAGGAAGCCGAGCTGGCGGCCTTCGGTGTGTTTCGCGACGAGTTGCTGGACAGCGGCCTCGGAGAGATGGCGCTCGCGGGCAATACGGGAGATCTGGAAGGCAGCAGCGGCCGGAGTGATGTGGGGGTCGAGGCCGGAAGCGGAGGCGGTGACGAGGTCGATAGGAATGTCGGCGCCAGGCCGGTCTGTCTGGGCCGTGGCCGTGTCTCCAGCAACGCGGTCGATGAGCTTCTTGTTGGTGGGGGCGTAGTTCGACCCGGAGGAGTTGGCGGCGTCGTAGCCGTTGCCGGCGTTGGA
Organism: Acidobacteriaceae bacterium; assembly: GCA_965215415.1. Lineage (GTDB taxonomy): Bacteria > Acidobacteriota > Terriglobia > Terriglobales > Acidobacteriaceae > Edaphobacter. The sequence continues at coordinate 1,463,025 of CBDCDQ010000009.1, forward strand.
CGGGCGCGAGTGGAAGTAGAGTGGCGCGGAGAAGGGCTGGCCGATGAGGCTCGAACCGACGAGCTGGCGGTCTTTCGCTCCATCTTTGTAGAGGAGCTGCCCGTTCGCCTTCGCTTTGAACAGGAGCTGGGCGGCTGCGGTAACGGCAAAGGGGTACGCGAGGCCGAAGATCAGGGTGGTGACAAGTGTGTAGAGGACGGCGATGAGCAGGTTCTTGCGCATGGTGGAGACCTAAGCCAGGTGAATGGCGGTGATGAGGATGTCGATCAGCTTGATGCCGAGGAATGGAGCGATCAGGCCGCCGACGCCGTAAAGGAGCAGGTTGCGGCGGAGCAGCGCCTCGGCCGACATAGCCTTGTAGCCAACGCCTCGAAGTGCCAACGGAATCAACCCAACAATGATGAGCGCGTTGAAGATGACGGCGGAGAGGATGGCCGACTCGGCGTTTTTCAGGTGCATGATGTTGAGCGCGTTCAGCACCGGGAAGGTCGCCGCGAACATGGCCGGGATGATGGCGAAGTACTTGGCGACGTCGTTGGCGATGGAGAAGGTGGTGAGCGCGCCGCGCGTCATCAGGAGCTGCTTGCCGATCTCGACGATCTCGATCAGCTTGGTCGGATTGGAGTCGAGATCGACCATGTTGCCGGCCTCTTTGGCGGCCTGGGTGCCGGAGTTCATGGCGACGCCTACGTCGGCCTGCGCGAGCGCGGGGGCGTCGTTGGTGCCGTCTCCGGTCATGGCGACGAGTTTGCCCTCGGCCTGCTCGCGGCGGATCAGGTCCATCTTGTCCTTGGGCTTGGCCTCGGCGAGGAAGTCGTCGACCCCGGCCTCGCGGGCAATAGCGGCGGCGGTCAACGGGTTGTCGCCCGTGATCATGATGGTCTTGATGCCCATGGCGCGGAGCTGGGCGAAGCGCTCCTTCATGCCGCCCTTGACAATATCTTTCAGGTGGATGACGCCGAGCGCCTGCTTGTTTTCGGCGACCACAAGCGGGGTGCCGCCGGAGCGGGCGACCGTCTCGACCGCCATGCGGACCTCGTCCGGGAGCGATCCGCCGTTCTCCTTGAGGAAGGCGGCGATGGCGTCGGTCGAGCCTTTGCGGATGATGCGTCCGTCAAGATTGACACCGGACATACGCGTGGTGGCGGAGAAGGGAACGAACTCGGCGTTGAGGTCGGCGAGTTCGCGTCCGCGCAGGCCGTAGAGCTCTTTGGCGAGGACGACGATGCTGCGACCTTCCGGCGTTTCGTCGGGCAGGGAAGAGAGCTGCGCTGCGTCGGCGAGCTGGTCCTTCGAGATGCCCGGCGCAGGGATGAACTCCGACGCCTGACGATTGCCGAGGGTGATGGTGCCGGTCTTGTCGAGCAGCAGCGTGTTGACGTCGCCCGCCGCCTCGACCGCGCGGCCGGACATGGCAAGGACGTTGTATTGCACTAGCCGGTCCATCCCGGCAATGCCGATGGCCGAGAGCAGGCCGCCGATGGTCGTCGGGATGAGGCAGACCAGCAGCGAGATCAGCACGAAGACGGTCTGCGGCGCGGTGGAGTAGATGGCAATCGGCTGCAACGTCACGACGGCCAGCAGGAAGATGATCGTCAATCCGGCCAGAAGGATGTTGAGGGCGATCTCGTTGGGCGTCTTCTGCCGTTCCGCGCCCTCGACCAGCGCGATCATGCGGTCGAGGAAGGTCTCGCCGGGGTTGGAGGTGATGCGAACCTTGATCTGGTCCGACAGCACGCGGGTGCCTCCCGTGACAGCCGAGCGGTCGCCGCCCGCTTCTCGAATGACCGGGGCCGACTCGCCGGTAATGGCGGATTCATCCACGGACGCGACACCCTCGATCACCTCGCCGTCGCCGGGGATCATGCTGCCCGCGATCACGTGGCAGACATCGCCCGAGCGGAGATCGGAGCTGGGTACCTCTTCGGTGGACCCGTCGGCCTTGAAGCGCACGGCAGTGGTTTCGGATTTGGCACGGCGCAAGGCGTCGGCCTGGGCTTTGCCGCGACCCTCAGCCATGGCTTCGGCGAAGTTGGCGAAGAGCACCGTGAACCACAGCCAAAGGGTGATCTGGAGATCAAAGCGCAGCGTGTGGTGGCCCGCGATCAGGTTTTTGACCACGTAGATGGTGGTGATGAGGCTGCCAACCTCGACCACGAACATGACGGGGTTCTTCGCCATGGTGCGCGGGTCGAGCTTGACGAGTGCGTCGCCCAGAGCGCGAGAAACGATGGCGGAGTCGAAGAGGGAGCGCTTGTTTGCGTTTGCCATATCAGTAAACCTTGCCGGCTTGCAGAAGAAGGTGCTCGAGAATGGGACCGAGCGCGAGTGCTGGGAAGAACGTCAGCGCACCCACGATCACGATGGTGCCGATCAGGAGCACGGTAAACAGCGGCGTGCTGACGGGGAAGGTGCCGGGCGAGGGCGGCACCAGCTTCTTCTGCGCGAGATTGCCCGCAACGGCCAGCATCGGCACAATCATCAGGAAGCGGCCGATCAGCATCGCGGCCGTCAGCGAATAGTTGTACCAATGCGTGTTTGCGGAGAGACCTGCAAACGCCGAGCCATTGTTGCCTGTCGCCGAGGTGTAGGCGTACAGGATCTCCGACAAGCCATGCGGGCCGCTGTTGTTCAGCGCGCCCAGGCCGAGCGTCGGCATCATCAGGGCGACGGCGGTGAAGCCGAGGATCGAGAGCGGAAAGATGAGCGTGTACAGCATGGCCATCTTCACGTCGTAGGATTCGATCTTCTTGCCCAGATACTCCGGCGTACGGCCCACCATCAGCCCGGCGATGAAGACAGCCAGAATGACGAAGATCAGCATGCCGTAAAGTCCAGCCCCAACGCCGCCGAAGATGACCTCGCCCAGCATGATGTTGACCAGCGGCACCAGACCGCCCAGAGGCATGAAGGAATCATGCATACTGTTGACCGCGCCGCAGCTCGCGTCCGTCGTGACGGTAGCGAAAAGAGCCGAGTTGGCAATGCCGAAGCGGACCTCTTTGCCCTCCATGTTGCCGCCGGCCTGTGTTGCGGAGGCGACCTGGTCTACGCGATGCAGCAGCGGATTGGGTTGCGCTTCGGCATAGTAGGCGACAAAGACACCGACAAAGAAAAGCACTGCCATCGCGGCGAAGACAGCCCATCCGTGCGCGGGAGTTTTCGTCATCCGGCCCAGCGTCACCGTCAACCCGGCCGGAATCAGGAAAATGGAGAACATCTGCAGGAAGTTCGTAAGTGGCGTGGGGTTCTCAAACGGATGCGCGGAGTTGGCGTTGAAGAAGCCACCGCCGTTGGTACCGAGCATCTTGATGGCCTCCTGCGAGGCGACCGGTCCTTGCGCGATGCTCTGCGTCGTGACTGTCTGCGTGGACGCCTTGCCATCTGTGCCGGTGGTGGTTACCGTCTGCGGTTGCACGAGCGTGGCGGTGTCATAGGGGCGGAAGTTCTGCACCACACCCTGCGAAACCAGCAGCAGCGCGTAGAGGAAGCAGCCGGGCAGCAGAACCCAGAGCGAAGCGCGCGTGGTATCGACCCAGAAGTTGCCGAGTGTCTTCGATTCCTTGCGCGCAATGCCGCGGATGAAGGCCACTGCCAGCGCCATGCCCACCGCCGCCGAGAAGAAGTTGTGGTACGCGAGCGTGAGCATCTGCGTCAGATAGCTCATCGTCGTCTCCGGCACATAGGACTGCCAGTTGGTGTTGGTCGTAAATGACGCGGCGGTGTTCAGCGCTAGATCGGGTGCGACGGCGGCGAGATGTTGCGGGTTCAGCGGCAGAAGGTGCTGCAACCGCTCGATCGCATAGGTAACCAGAAGCGTGACGAGCGAAAACACCAGCATGGCTGCCGCATACTCGGTCCAGCGCATCTCGTACAACTCATCGATGCCGCTGAGCTTGTAGATCAAGCGCTCGATCGGCCGGAAGACCGCGTCGGCAAATGTGTGTTCGCGCTCAAACACGCGAGCCATATAGACGCCGATCGGCTTGGCGCACACCAGAACAAGAGCGAAGAAGACGCAGATTTGGAACCAGCCGTTGGCGGTCATCGATGAGAGCTTTCCTTAGAATCTTTCTGGCTGAAGGAGGGCGTACACAAGATAAACGAGCAGAGCAAACGTAACCAGACCCAGGAGAGCGAGTTCCATCCTACTTGCCTCCTTGACCAGCGGTGAGGTGGTCGCACCCACGGGTGTATGCGAGGGCGATCAAAAAAAAGCCGACCGCGGCGAGAATCGAAAGCAGGTCTGTCATGGTTCCACTCCGTGGCACAGCGCGGCTTCCGCAACGCCAGGAGTAATCATGGAGCTTCCGGCATCAAGAAGACGTAAAGAAAATACGTAAGAAGTCAGAAGAAGAGTCTGCCGCAGACCTTGTTGCGATCACCACTGCATCTCGGCCGCATCCGATGGAGACGCGCGGTTCAGTAACGAATGAACCGTTCCCTACGAACATCGGTGCTACCCCGGGTAGCTCCGGCCATTCAGTGGTTGCTGATGTAGGGCTCCTTGTATCCGTCAGCGACGAGCATCTTCCGCGTTGTATCTGCAGCCGCCTTGGTCGCAAACGGCCCCACACGGATGTGGAACTTGCCATCCTTTGACGAAGACATCGTCGCGGGAAAGCCTTGACGCGTCAGAACGCCGGTAAGCTTTTCGGCGTCCGGCTTGACCGAAGAGACTGAAACCTGCACCGTCCATACGCCCTCCGACGAGGGAGGTGGCTGATCGCCCGCAGCCGGCTCTGCAGTCGCGGGCTTCGTTGTGTCCGCACTCTCCGCCGCCTCAGAAGCAACGGGAGTGGCCTGGGATGCCGCCGCAGCCGGCTCTGCAGGTTTGGGCGCAGGCGTCGGCGTCGTCTTGAAGCTGCTGAACGTGCTGTCCTTCTTGGGCGTTAGCCCGGGATCGGCAGCGACCGGCGGCAGCGAAGCCTTGTGTCCTACGGAATATCCAAAGCCGAAGAAGGCGGCGCAAAGCAGGGCAAGGCCGAAGAAGATGCCCAGGATCGTTGAGGTACCCACGGAGATCTCTCGCTCCTGCGGTGCCTGCGCAATGTGGTCCTGCACGTCGTCCCGTACATCGTTCTCGAAGTTCATAGCAAAGTCTCCGTACTGCACAACCCCCGTTATATACCCGATTTTGGCTGTTCCTGGTCCGGAATAAAGGTACGATTCAAGAGATTCATCAACTCCATCGGAAGTGGGAAAACGATGGTGGTGTTCTTTTCGACGCCAATCTCGGTCAGCGTTTGCAGGTAGCGGAGCTGCAGCGTCATCGGCTGGGTGGCCATCAGCGCGGCAGCCTCTACGAGCTTCGCCGCGGCGTTGAATTCACCTTCCGCATGGATGATCTTGGCGCGGCGTTCGCGTTCCGCCTCGGCTTGCTTGGCCATCGCACGGAGCATCGTCTCCGGCATATCCACCTGCTTCACTTCGACCGAAACGACCTTGACCCCGAACGGGGCGGTGTGCCCATCGATGATGGTCTGGATGCGCAGGTTCAGGGCCTCGCGGTGGGCGAGGAGTTCGTCAAGATCGACCTCGCCAAGGACGGAGCGTAGGGTGGTCTGGGCGAACTGCGAGGTCTGGTAGACGTAATTGGCGACCTCGATCACAGCGCGGGTAGGATCGACCACCCGGAGGGTGATGACGGCGTTCACCTTCAGCGTGACGTTGTCGCGGGTGATGACATCCTGCGCAGGCACCTCCATCGCTTCCTGGCGCAAAGAGATGCGAACGATCTGGTCGAGTGGACGAAAGACGAAGATGACGCCCGGACCGGCAGCCGCCTGCAGCACGCGGCCAAGACGGAAGATGACGCCCCGTTCGTATTCTTTAAGAATTTTGATGGAGTTGAGGAGGTAAAGGACGACGATGGCTACGGCAATGAGGATAGGGATCGGCATGGGGTCGACACTAACTATGCGCCTATGGAGACAAGAGGGCAAGATCGGGTCGCGTTATAGATAGAGGACACGACGCCGGGAAGGCTGCACCCCTAAAACGACACCGCGGTTGCCGGGTACATCTAGAAGTGAAGGTAGAAGCCGATCGCAGGCTCGGTGGTGATCTGGCGCTGCTTGATGGTCAGGTAGTTCTGTCCAAAGTCGGGAGCGAGGAAGAAGGCTTGGCGGAACTGCGCGCGGATGCCGAAGTGCGCGGTGATCGCGTCTTCCGCACCGGCCGTGTAGTAGTACGTCATGCGCGCCTGTGTGGGAAGATTCTGGCCGCCGCCGGGGGTGGCGCGGAACGCCGTCGATCCAGCCCCCGCGGCGACGAAGGTCTGCAACCCGAAGACGCGCGGTGTATGGGCGAGATAGCCGACCGTATATTCGCTGGCGTTCGTCTGGGCACCGCCAATAATCGGGGAAACGCCGGGCGGGGGAACGGTAAAGTTCTGGGTGTAGCGGGCGTAGCTGTAGTTGAACTCCAGGCCCACAAGAGGCGACTTGGTATAGCGGACGTTCACGAGCGCTCCAAGCGTTGTGGAGGGCTTCTGCGTCAGCGAGGTGCCAAGGTAGTTGGTGCCGGTGACCGAATTGGTGAACTCGCCAAACCCGGACACGCCCAGGTCGATGCGATCAAGCTGCTTGCTCACCGGTGTGGGAATAGCCGAGGTCTGAGCCGGTGCTGTGATCACAACGAGGAAAGCGGAGAGGCAGAGCACGAGCTTTCTAACGGCAGACGGGCGAAACACGTTCGGCATGAAGAACAAACTCCCTGAGGCAGCCGCGGGTCCGTGCGGCGTACTCCTTTAGTTTACCTTGCCCGGCCCGGCTTCGGAGTCGACCAGGAGCAGAAGACCGTCCACGGCGCGGACACGAACGGACGCACCGGCCGGCAGCGTGGCGTTGGCCGGGGTGAGGGTGGCGAGCCAGAGTTCCCCGCGCACCTCGATCTGGCCTGTGGGTTCAAGCGCGGTGCGGGCGATGGCCGGCGCGCCCAGCAAAGCCTGAGGGCCAAGCAGATGTTTCGCACGGCGGGCGCGCAGGGCAAGCGCGGCCAGCGTGAACGAGATCGCGCCAAACCCGATGCCGGTGGCCAGCGCGGTGGAAAGGTGGACGCGAAGCTCGGGAATGGGCGCATCGACCAGCGTGGCGAAGCCGAAAACAAGGGCGAGCGTTCCGGCAAGCGCGAGGACGCCATGGGAAGCGAACTTCAACTCCAGCAGAATCAGCACCAGCGCCGCGACGAGGAGAAGCACAGCGGTGTGGCGGATCGGCAGGAGGTTGAGTCCGAACAGCGCGAGCAGGACCATCAGCGTGCCCAGCGCGCCGGGGACGATGGTGCCGGGGACGTTGAACTCAAGATAGATCAGCAGCCCCCCCAGTACGAGCAGAAGCACGGCGAGGTCAGGATTGGTCAGGCGCGTGAGGAGGCGCTCCCGGGTCGATGGGGCAAAGTCGACGATCTTGGCGCGAGCGAGGTGAAGCGTGGTGGAAGCACCATCGAAGCGCTTGATCGTGCGTCCGTCAAGGGTGTTGAGCAGAGCGCGGTCGTCGGCGGCAGACAGGTCGATCAAGTGGAGCTGCAAAGCCTCGGTGTCGGAGAAGGATTTCGATTGACGGACTGCACTCTCAGCGGCCTCCACATTCCTGCCGCGGCGCGAAACATAGGAGCGGAGAAAGGCGGCGGTGTCGTTTTCGATCTTCTCTTTGAGGATTGGGTCCATCGTCTTGCCCCCTTCATTTCCAGATCCGAGGATGGGGTGGGCGGCTCCTGCGTTGGTGCCGGGAGCCATCGCGGCGATGTCGGCGGCCTCCAGGAGGAAAAAGCCGGCAGACCCGGCGCGGCTGCCCGTCGGCGAGATGTACACAATCACGGGGACAGAGGACCGCTCAATGGCGGCGACCATGGTGCGGGTGGAATCCAGCAGGCCGCCGGGGGTGCCGAGCGAGAGGAGGACAGCTGCATCGTGATCGCGGGCGGCTTGATCGAGGCCGCGCTGGAGAAAGTCAGCCGTAATCGGCTGGATGGTGTCGTGGAGGGAGAGGCGGAGGACGGTCTGGGCATGGAGAGGAAAGCTTAGAAGAAGAAAGAGAAAGCAAAGGCCAACACAGGTCCTTCGACTTGCACGTTGCGCTCCTTCAGGAGGACAAATGGGTTGGCGGGTCATGGGAGGGACTGCCCCCGCGCGGCGAGGGCCTGCTTCATGCCGAGCGCGGCGGAGTTGGCCGGTTCGAGCTTGAGAGCGGCGGCGACATCTTGCGCGGCGGCGGGGAGGTTGGCGGCCTGGAGGTCGAGGCGGGAGAGCACGAGATACGCCGCGGCGTTCGCCTGTAGCTGGAGAGAAGTGGCGGCCTCGGTGCGGGCGTCGGCAGGGTTGCCGCTTGTTTCACGGACCTGCGCCAGACCGGCGTGGGCGGGCGCGGACTTCGGATCGGCGGCGAGGGCGGACTGAAACTCCTGCTCGGCTTCGGGCGCGAGCCCGTGGGCGAGATAGTCCCGACCCAGCGCGACGTACTGCGTGGCCTGCTCGGCGGGCGGCAGCGTCCCCATGCGCAGCGCGTGCATCTGGTCCATCTGGAACGCGGCCTGCCGGAACGACGCCTCGGACCAGGTCCGGCGGATGCGCGGCACGGGATCGAAGCCATTCGCGCCGACGGCGTTCCTGAGCGGCGCGCCCGAGAGCGACTTCGCCGCGACCAGGCGAGTGTGCAGCTCGGCGATCTCACTATCCTTCCCGTTCAATCCAAACGCAACCTCCGCCTCGCGTAAGGCGTTCACGCCGTCGCCCCGGTCGAGCCACGCCACCGCAAGGTTGAAGTGGAACTCGGCGTCGTTGGGGTCGGCGGCAGAGGCGCGCTGGAAGAGCGCAGTCGCGTCCTTTTTCTGCCGGCTCTCGGCGACCGCCTGGTTGTTGACGACCTCGGGCAGCGGCAGCCGCGCGGCCACGGCGGCGAAGGCCTGCTCGGCGGCGGCGTACTTCGTCTCGTTGAACCGCGCGAGGCCGAGGAAGAAGCCCCCTTCGAGCGCGAGGCGGTCGGTCTGCGGGATTTTGGCCAGATGCGCCGCGGCATGGTCGTACTCGCGCTCCGTGTACTCGGTCTTCCCCAAGGCCAACAAAGCCGCGCTGTACGTCGGCGTCTCGGTCACGGCCTGCTGGAGACGCTTCTGCCGTTCCTGCGGATTGGCCGCGTCCGTGCCCCGGATGTAGTTCTCGAACGAGGTCAGCTTCACGCCAGCCGAGGCGGCCAGGAAGGTCTGCTCGGCCACCTTAAACTGCGGGTCGATCTGCCGGGCCACGCGCCAGGCGACGGCATTTTCCGCGTCGAGCAGATGGTCCAGCGGGGCCGACTCGGTCAGCGGCGCGGAGAGGCGCAGCTGGTTGACGGCGAGCGTCTGCGCCTGCACGGCGATGCGTCCGCCCAAGACGGTGTAGCTGCCGACGACGACCGTGTCGGCGTCGAGCTGCTGCGCGATGCGGATGGAGGTGGCGCGCGAGGGTTTGAAGTCGGCGGGTAGGCCAAGGTGGTCGAGCGCGAACAGCCGGTCGTCGCGCGTGATGGTCAGGAACCCGGCGGAGGTCAGCCGCTGGTTCAGCGTGTCGGGAAACGAGTCGCCGATCCACGAGAGCGCGGGGTCGCCGGTGCGGTTGTCGAAGGGAAGGACGAGAACGAGACGGCCGCCTGTGTCGCGCGCCTGGGTGGGAGTCTGGGCTGAGGTCTGTGCGCCCGTTGCCGCCGCAAGGATCGCGGACAGAAACAAGAGGACCGGGTTCTGGAGCATTCGCACAGGACGATTATAGGACCGCGTCCGAACGGACGAGGCTCAGCGCGTCTCAGCGATGGCGGTGATCGCGGCGCGGATTTGAGAGGCACCGTAGTCTTTAGAGCGAAGTTACAGCCGGTGTAGAGGTGCCTTTGCCTCTTTTGTTTGTCATTCCCGAAGGGAATCTGCGTGTCAGCTTGTGCGCCGTCGGCCAACTGCTTTAGAGGCTTGGCTGCTCTTCCGGTCCGCCGGTCGTCCGCATCAGCCCGTCGAGTTCGACCTCGCCGTCGGGGAAGACGGCCCGCATCTCCAGGGTGCCGCCCAACGCTACGACATACTTCCGCAGAGTGCTCAGGAGGCAATCGTTCTGGTTTTCGAGTCGCGAGACGGCGCTTTGCGGGATGTGCATCTGCTCGGCGACGGCGACCTGGGTCTGTTGCCGCGCCAGCCGGATGACGCCGACGCCCATGCGCTCCATCTCGGCGTATTCGGCTAGGGCTTCGCGTTTCGCGTTCTCCCGCGCCTCCGGCGACGCCTTGTGCTTCAGGTCTTTCCATTTGGTGGCCATGTCGTTTCCTTTCGATTGGAGATGGTTATATGCCGCGTTTCAGTTCTTCGAGATGCGCGGCGTAGACGGCATCGGCTTTGGGCACGTTGGTCTCATACCAGCGCGCGTTCCCAGTCTTGTCTCCGCCAATCAGCAAAAATGCCGTTCGAGCCGGATCGAAGGCGTAGAGCACACGGTACGGTCGGCCTTCGTGCTGGATGCGAAGTTCGCGCATATGGCCCAGCCTCGATCCCTGGATGCCCGAGCTGTAGGGGAATCCCAACGCAGGGCCCTTCTCCTCCAGCAGCTCGATGACCCGCCCGACGCTGAGCTGCTCGGCTTCGCTCAGGGGCTCGTACCATCCCCGGAACTCGTCTGACACCTCTACACCGCATACCATATAAGTACTATGGCTTAGACGATGTAAGCGACGGGCTGGATTAACAGGTCAGGGCAGTGACGGCCAAGTAGTGCCGAGCATCTTGTAAAGATAGGCCGCGCGTCTCGGTACGTTGGTGTCAGCCAAACTCTTTCCCTTCTTCGATGAGAGTATCCACCAAGTCATGGGTGCTTCCTTGATGTCGAAACCAGCGTCTTGGAGAAGGCCAAGGCTGACGCGACCGCTCTGCTCCTCCCGCAAGACTGCAAGTTTATAGGCCGTTCCTCCGGTTGCGGCCTGCGTCGCCAGACCAAGGCCCGGAACGAAGGCGCCACCCACGGCTCCCGCGATGTTCGCCGCCGCCATGGCGCGACCGGGCGGCTGGGCATGGAGGGTCTGCTTTTCCAAGGCTGTGGCGATGTTGTCTGCAAGCACGGTGGCAAGTTGCGAGTCGTTCTCCATTCGTTCAACGAGAGTGTGGGGCACGAGGATGATGCCATTTGGCAGAGTGAACGCATCCGGCCATTTCTTCTGTTCGACGACCTGAAAGCGGAAGTCTATTTTCGTGTCGTCGGCATCGGGGAGATCGTGTTGATACTTCGGCACCAATCTCCGCCCAAGCTGGCTGACGCGGGCTTGCATCGCGGTGTCGGTCGTTGGCGGAATCTTCTTCGGATCGATGCCTAGAAATGTCTTGCTCAAGGCACCTTGATGAGCGTCGGGATCGACCGCTTCGGGATCGTACTCGTGCTTTGTGCGGAGCCTATCTTCGCCGTCGCTGACTGAGTTGGGCGTCAGCTTTGCTGTTTCGGCCACAACGATGCCGTCGGGGCGTTGCAGTCCGTGATAAGTGATCCAAAGGTTGGTGGCGAGTGGCGTGGCAGAGGACAATGGCGCTTGGTAGGCAACGGATGTCTTCGAGGTGAGGAGTACGGGGTAGCCGTCGGCGCGAATCAGACGATCTGTTGGATCTGCGTTCCGCGGTGACGGCAGAATGGCATCGATGATGCCGGAGCCGCTGATCTCGTGAGGTTTCTGGCTGCTCAGTTCCACGCGCGTTGCGGAGATGGTGTGCGTCTTGCGGTCGAGCTTGCCGTATGCCTTCGCGGTCTCGCCAAGATAAGGAGCGAGCTGCTCTGCGGCAATCATCGTCGAACGGGTCGCATCGCGCAATTGGATGGCTGTATCCGGCCTCAGAGCGATGTGGCGTCCGTTGATGTCGAAGTCGCGCGGAGAGACGATGTGCGTGACGTAACCGTCGATGACCGGTACGGAAGCATCCGTTTGAGCAAGGCAGGGTGGAAGGAAGAGTGGCAGAAGGGCAATGCGGAGCCTGGTAGTGCGCATACGGGTAAGCGTAGTGCAGACAATAAATTCTGTCGAGAGTACGTCGGCATGTCGTTTACAGACGCGCCAGCACAGCCTGCACGATCCTCAGGGAGTGAGGGAGGGCGGCCCACGAGCCGCCGCGGCGTTGCTGCCATGCGATGTCGCCGAGGAGCAGCGAGGCGGGACACACAGAGTCACCGGAAAAGTGAAGACCCCGTCCTCACAACTGCTGCGGAATCAATAGTTTACAAGCAAAGTCTAGACCGTGGATGCCGTTTCTTGGACTTAACCCTAATACAATGAATACTTTGAGACTTGCGAAAAAATGTTTTCCCCACTCGCGCAAGCCCTCCATTCAACTAACGGATGCTAGCCTGCACGATCCTGGGGAAGTGGAGGATGGCGGCCCATTCGCCTCCTCTTCGTTCCTGCCAGACGATGTCGCCGTGGAGGAGGGCGGCAGCTTCGGCGGGGGTGAGGTCGTGGTGGAAGTCGAAGAAGCGGGCGTCCGCGCTGGCGTTGCGGCGGGCGAGGTTGGGGCGGCCGGGAGGTGGCTCCCACTTGGTGGAGAAGAGGAGGGCGGTGTCGTAGGAGCCGGGGTGGGCGGCGGCCTGCTGCATCTGGGCCAGGGAGAAGTTGTCGAGCGGGGCGACGGCGAAGGGGTGGCGGGTGTAGCCGAGTTCGGGGCGGGCGAGCTCGGCGGTCGCGGGCCAGGCGGAGAGGACGGTGGCGGCGGGGAAGCGCTGCTGCAGGACTGTGATGGCGCGCTGGTGGAGGACGACGAAGTCGCGGTAGGTCAGGTTGTCCTCGGGGGCGAAGGCGTAGGGCGGGTCGATCCACAGGCCGCAAAGGAAGGCGGCGGCGGAGAGGGCGACGAGCGCGGGCCACTGCGGGAGGCGGCGCTGCCACTCCACCACGCAGAGCAGAAGGACGAGCGGGAACATCGGCAGGAGATAGCGGGTGAGCAGCGCGCCGCCGAGGATGGAGAACTCCAGCAGATTGGCGATGAGGATGACGGCGAGGGCGGCGAGGAGGTCGGGCGGAAGGCCGGGGCGGCGGGGCTTCATCCGCAGGACGGCCAGCGCGCAGCCGACAGGCACGAACATATTCATGTGGGTGAAGAGATGGAGGACGCGGTGCCAGAGAGCGAGCGCGACGCGGGCGGCGGAGAGGTTCGCGGTGGCGTTGTAACGGAGGAACTCGGGGTTTCCGAAGATGAAGCCGGTCTCCCGATAGTGGAAGGCGTACCAGGCGAGCAGCGGGATGACGGGGAGGGTGAGCGCGGCGGCCCAGGGGAGCGAACCGCGGGATTTGCGGAGATATTGGACGATCTCCCAGGCGGCGAGCCCCAGGGGGGTGACGATGGCGGTCTCTTTGGAGAGAGCAGCGAGGGAGAAGAAGACGGTGGCGAGAAAGAGCTCGCCGGGAGCGGCTTTGGCGTTGCCGGCGGCCATGCCGGTGCGCTGGAGGTGCGGGAGGTAGAGGCTGAGGCCCCAGAGGGTGAAGGCGGCGGCGAAGATGTCGGCGTGAGCGAGCGTCGACTGGGCGAACCAGACCGGGTAGAGCGCGGTGAGGAGGGTGGTTGCGGCAGCGGCGGCGTCCGTGGTGAAGGAGCGGGCAAGGCGATAGACGCCCAGCAGGGCCGCGGCGGAGACGAAGGTGACGAGCGTCCGTGTGTTGACGATGGCCGTGCCCGCGACGCGCCACCACGCTGCCAGGAGGATCGACGGCAACGGCGGGTGGGCGTTCGTGACGGTGGACTGCGGGATCAGGGTGCCGGTGTGGAAGAAGTCGAGCGCGGCGGGAATGTAGTACCCCGCTTCGTCCCAAAAGTACGGAAGACGAAGCAGGGTCCAATGGGAGAGGTAGACGGCGGCGAAGAAGAGCGGGTAGAGCAGCGACAAGGGCAGCGGAGTGGCGGTGCGGCTGAGGCGTCGCAACGGGCTGGCGGGCACGGCTTAGTTGACCGGGCCGCCTGCCTGCGGGAGCGGTTCGAGGGTGAGCTCGCCGAAGGTGTGTTCGTACTGGGCAAGATTGTGACCGAGGATGTTCCAGAGAGCTTTGGCTTGCTGTGGGCTGAGGTAGATGCCCTGAAAGTTGTCGACGTTCACCTCGGCAGGAGTGTTCTGGTGCATGGTGCCAAAGACGAGGAAAAAGTCCCAGACGGACATACGAACCTGAACGCTATTAGCGTAGGAGGAACGGTAATCGGGGGTGTCGGTAAGGCGAACTGTGGGGTCCTGCGGGCCTTGGTTATTGCTGTCGGGCATGTGCTTCCTTTGGGCTGAGGGCTTGGTGCGAAAGAGGGGACTTGAACCCCTATGGATTGCTCCGCCAGATCCTAAGTCTGGTGCGTCTGCCAATTTCGCCACTTTCGCGCTTCTGCCTATTGTACCGTGCTCCTATAGCCGTCCTGGCGCGGTATCGGGTCAGGAGCGTGACGAGCTTCGGCAAAGCCGTGAGTTCAAGTCCCTTACGACGATCCGCGGCTGCACTACCTGCATAGTTCCATGTGCCGGGTGATGAGCCAGCAGATCAAGGACTTGCGCGTCACAGCAGCTTCAACCCGGATTCACGACTTCTGCTAAGTCTCGACCACCGTAAGAGCCATACGTCGCGGTGCACCGTTCCACCCACCAAGCTGGGCTTGCGACCGTTGGGTGATGGGACAGTGCGATAGAGTGGCCCGCTTACACAATCTCCAACAAGAACAACGCAAAGCACTTTGTGCAATGCAATACCTGGCTGCCTTCTCCCTCGTCTCTGCCCTTCTGCCGTTCACCGCTCCGATTACGAACCTAGCCGCGCAACGGGGCGCCGAGTACCCGCGTAGCCTGGCCCGGAGGAGCTTGAAGGAGCGGCAGAGGAGCCTGGCTTTCCGGCGACCTTAGGTACAGAGATCAGGGCAGACGCCGAGGGTTCGTTGATCGTATGCATCGAGAACGCCTGATGCAGGCGATGCCGGAGGAAAATCGGTTCGTCGCTGTGACAGCCGGTGCGGTGGCACAGCAGGCCGAGACCAATCTTTCTCGGACAGCCAGCAATCCAAGAAGAGCCGTGTGGAGTCGCTCGGATCGTTTGTAAGTTGTTCGAAGGAATGGTGGACGCGGTAGGGATCGAACCTACGACCAGTCGATTAAGAGTCGAATGCTCTACCAACTGAGCTACGCGTCCGTTTTACTTCGATCGCCTTGCGGAAGAGCAGCCATGCAAGGGGCCAAAGGCAACGCGTCATGCCGCCTTCGACTTTGTAAGAATACCATGAAGCTCCAGGCCGCCCAGGAAGTCAGCCTACGAAATCGACGTGCGCGCGAAGCGGGATGATGCCTTGTTCGTAGCCCATGTCGAGGAGCTTGCGGATGGCCTCGCGTCCGTCTTCACCATAGTCCAGCGTTCGCTCATTGACGTACATGCCGACGAAGCGGTTTGCGAGCGTGGTGTCGAGATCGCGGGCGAACTGCATGGCGTATTCGAGGCCGGCCTCCCGGTTATCGAGGGCGTGCTGGATGCTCTCCCGCAGGGCTTCGGTCGTTGTCTTCATCACCGCGGGACCGAGGCTTCGGCGGATGGCATTCCCTCCCAGCGGAAGCGGCAGACCGGTTTGATCCCGCCACCAGACGCCGAGGTCGAGTATCTTCGCCAATCCGTCTGCTGCATAGGTGAGTTGCCCCTCGTGAATGATCAATCCGGCGTCGAACTCTCCCGAGACGACCGCCGGGATGATCTTGTCGAACGGCACGGCGACCGTCTCGATCTCCGGGGCAAACAGCTTGAGCGTCAGATACGCTGTGGTCAGCGTTCCGGGGATCGCGATGCGCAGCTTTTTGACTTCGTCGAGCGTGATCTTCCGCGGCGCGACGATCATTGGCCCATAGCCATCGCCTACACTGCCGCCGCACGGCATTAACGTGTAATGCTCCTGCAGGTACGGATAGGCGTGAAACGAGATGGCCGTCACATCGAAGAACTGCTCGTCGATAGCCCGCTGATTGAGCGTTTCGATATCGGTCAGGACATGGGTGAACTTGTAGCCGGGAACACGCACTTTGCCGGTGGCCAGTCCATAAAACATGAAAGCGTCGTCGGAGTCCGGGCTGTGGGCGATACTGATCTCGTGGAGCGCAGTGCTGGTACTCATGAGGCGGGCATTCCTTCAAGAAGGGTTCGGCGAAGAAGCGGGTTCAGGCCGCTGTAGAGCAGGGCCGCGGCGATGATCTTGATGGCCTCGCCAGGCAAAAACGGAAGCACGGCGAGGCGCAGGGCAGTGGCTGTATGCAGATGCAGCAGTGCAGCCAGCCAGGTAGCACCGAAGAAGAAGACGATGGCCATCGCAGACGACGCAGCGATCAGACCCCGCCAGAAGGAACTGCTGATCCTGTGAAGATCGCGGCTTAGCCATCCCGCCGTCGCCGCTGCCAGCGGATAGGAGAGAAGATAGCCGCCCGTGGGCCCCAGCAGTTGCGCAAAGCCACCCGGCCCGAGCGGACTGAAGACAGGCAACCCCGCAGCCCCCTCGCCGAGGTATACCAGCATTGCGGCAAAGGCAGTCGCCGGTCCAAGCATCATGCCAACCAGCAGCATCGCAAACGGCTGTAGCGTCAAGGGCACCGGCGAGAACGGCAGCGGAACGGAAACATGAGCTGCCAGCGCGACCAGCACTGTCGCGGCAACAACAGTCGCCATTCGGGCAGGCAGCGAGGTGGCGAATGCTTCCGTAAAGTGCGCCGGGCGGGCGGGCCGTGCGATCGTGAGCATGGTGCATCCTTCCTTGAAGCCGGAGCGTTTCCCCTTCCAAGCATACCAACATACGCGCACTGCGACGGACCGCGATCCAGGGATGTGGGGCGAAGTTCATCCAGCCATCGTCGCGCCTTCTTTTGTTCCCGCGCCTTGATGTGACTCCCGGTCCTTTGTACCGTGTCCGCACCTCAACGTAGTTTCCCCCGCATGCGATACGATCTTGGTTCCTGGTGATCGACCGCTCACATTCCCCTTGACGCCGTGCAGAAAAACTTCCAAGCTAGCGGAGATGGCTCAACAAGTTCAAACATCGGGGCGTGCGGCGGCAGGCTGGGGCTGGGTGCTGGGCAACCGCCGCCGCATGGCTACGGTCCTGGCTGTGGGACTGGCCGCCAGCCTGGGCTACCACGTCGTATTTGGCCAGAACGGATTGACGGCCTACAGCCAGAAACGGCAGAACAGCGTGGCGCTCGACCGTGAGCTCACGCGCCTGGAACGCGAAAATGCCTTGCTGACAAGCCACATAGAGCACCTGCAGAGCGACCCGAGCTCAATCGAACGGCAAGCACGCGAAGAACTGCACTACGCTCGTCCAGGCGAGGTGATCTATGCGGTGCCCGCGCCGCCCGCCGCACACAAACCCTGATCATGGCCCAGGATTTGCCAGGGTTGCAGAAGGTGGGCGTTTGCCGTGGATGTGCTTGCGAAGGTCCGGGTAGAACTCGATCAAGAGAGCGCCAAACGATCCATAGGCAGTCACTTCAAATCCCTGTTCGATGGTGAGCAGAGCCCCGCGGTCTGCCCTCGGATAATAAAGGTTCGAGATGCCGCCTGAAGCAAGATTGCCCAACACGTTCGACCAGTTTGGCTGCAGCTTACCGTTGTCGCCCCTGCACACCACCGTGGTGCTCAGCGAATAGAAGAAGCGCTTCTTGAAAGAACCCGTGCCCATACGGTAGTAACGCGGGTCTTGCCTCAGCAGCACTGGCAGGACGCCGTTGCCCAGAATGGTCCCGTCAAACTGGTCCACATAGTTTGCGCCATAGCGCTCTCCAAAGCCCGCCCATCCCTGCCCGTAACCATGGCGGGTTCCGTTCGGGTCAATCGAGCTGTGCGAATCCGTCGCCTGGCCGATGCCCGAGGTTAGAAGTGAAAAGCCGAACTGGTAAGGATCGATCGCGCTGCGAAAGGCGGCGCGCATCTTTTGTCCCGGACTGAGTGGAAGCGCCGTGCCCCCAAGCACCGCGTTGAAGTTGGGGACCACCCCTGCCATACGCTGGTGCAACTCCTGCTGCAGCTGCGCCTCGGCGGCTTTGCGCTTTTCTTCTGCCGACATCGGCTGCTGCGCCGGGTCGCCGGGTACCGGTGGCGTCGGCTGGCTCTGCGAAAGAGTCGAAGAGCTTGCCTGCGGAAGGTCGAGCCTGGCTCTCACCAGAGGAGCGTCCGGCATTGGTTCTGCCTTGTCTGCATCGAATCCTTGCGCTCGCAGACTCCATGGGAGCAGCAATGCGACGGTCACGGGACCAAGGACCAGGAAAGAGCGGACTGCGGGAAGATGCACATCTACAAGTCTACCTGAGCACCTCCATGCCAGGCACCCTGGATTCTGGTCGACGTCTCGTACGTACGGCATCAGCCGGTTGCGAGAGAGTGCCACCTGGCTCTTAATGGACAAACCTTGAGCGCGCAGGTCATGGCCGTCCGTCCCTGTTTTCCTCACTGCGGGGCGATTTACCGGGCGGTAAACTGAGGGCATGGCCGCAGAGTTTACTCACCTCCATCTTCACACGGATTACTCTCTTCTGGATGGGGCCTGCGATGTAGACAAACTCGCCGCCCACCTGAGCAAGATGGGGCAGACGGCGGCGGCGATGACCGATCACGGCAACATCTACGGGGCGGTGCACTTTTTCGACGCGATGGGGAAGAAGGGGCTGAAGCCGATCCTTGGCTGTGAGCTGTACCTTTGCAAGAACGACGATCATCGCGCTGCGCCCGAGGGAGACAAGTACAACCACTTCCTGGTGCTGGCGGAGAACGAAATCGGTTACCGCAACCTCGTCCGGCTGACGAGCGAGGCGGCGTTGCATGGGTTTTACCGCAAGCCGCGCGTGTCAAAGGACTTTCTGGCGAAGCATAGCGAGGGGCTGATCGGCTTCTCCGGCTGTCTGGCGGGTGAGGTGAACCAGCACCTGATGGCGGGGAAGTACGAGGAGGCCAAGCGCGCTGCGGGGCAGTTCGAGGAGATCTTCGGCAAGGGCAACTTTTTCCTGGAGATCCAGGACCACGGGTTGGAGCCGGACAAGGGTGTCTGCGACGCGCTGTTCAAGATGGAGCGCGAGCTCGGCATCCCCCTGATCGCCACCAACGACGCGCATTACGTTGGGGGCGATGACTCCCGCGCCCACGAGATCCTGCTGTGTGTACAGACTGCCGGCAGTATGAACGACGCCAAACGGTTTAAGTTCGGCACCGACGAGTTCTACCTGAAATCTGCCGAGGAGATGCATCGGACATTCGCCCAGACGCCCGAGGTCTGCACCCGGACGATGCAGTTTGTCGACCGCTGCAACCTGAAGATGACCAAGGTCGACAATCCATTTCCCGACTTCCCGGTGCCGGAGGGTGAGACGCTCGACAGCTATTTCGAGCGGGTCTGCCGCGAGGGGCTGGAGAAGCGGCTGGGGACGGCGGTCGAGCATCTTCGGTCGCGCGGGCTGCTGCGCAAGACCATTCCCGACTATCAGGCGCGGCTCGACCGCGAGCTTGCCTGCATCAAGCAGATGAAGTTTCCGGGCTACTTCATGATCGTTTGGGACTTTATCCGCTATGCCCGGGAGCAGAACATCCCCGTGGGTCCGGGGCGCGGCTCGGCGGCGGGGTCGCTGGTCGCGTATTGCATGGAGATCACGGACATCGATCCCTTGCAGAACGAGCTGCTGTTCGAGCGCTTCTTGAACCCAGAGCGCGTCTCCATGCCCGATATCGACATCGACTTCTGCATGAACCGGCGCGGCGAGGTGATCGAGTACGTCAACCGCAAGTATGGCCGCGAGCAGGTAGCGCAGATCATCACCTTTAATACGATGGCGGCCAAGGCGGCGATCAAGGACGTCGGCCGCGCGCTCGATATCCCCTATGGGGAAGTGGACCGCATTGCCAAGATGATTCCGCCCGTCATCGGCATCACCCTAGACAAGGCGCTCGGCGACGGCGGCCAGCTGAAGCAGGCGTATGAAGCCGATCCCAAGATCAAGGAGCTGATTGACGCGGCGCTCCGACTGGAAGGGCTCGTGCGCGGAGCGGGCGTCCACGCGGCCGGCGTGGTGATCGCGCCCAAGCCGCTGACGGAGCTGGTACCGGTGACGCGCGCCAAGGACGACTCCATCGTCACCGCCTACGACATGGGTGCCATCGAAAAGATGGGCTTGCTCAAGATGGACTTCCTCGGCCTGACGACGCTGACCGTGATCGACGACGCGCTAAAGCTGATTCTCCAGACCACCGGCGAGACGGTCGACATGGCCACCATCCCGCTCGACGATGCCGTTACGTACGAGAAGGTCTATCATCGCGCGCTGACCTCGGGCGTCTTCCAGTTCGAATCGGGCGGGATGCGCGATGTGCTGCGGCGCTACAAGCCGAACACGGTTGAAGACCTTACCGCTCTCAACGCGCTCTTCCGCCCGGGCCCGATCCAGGGCGGCATGATCGACGACTTCATCGAGCGCAAGTGGGGGCGCCGGGTAGTCGAGTACATGCTGCCGGAGCTAGAACCGCTGCTGCGGGAGACGCTGGGCGTCATTGTCTATCAGGAGCAGGTGATGCAGATCGCAGCCACCATCGCCGGCTACTCGCTGGGTGAGGCCGACCTGCTGCGCCGGGCGATGGGCAAGAAAGACCCGAAAGAGATGGACAAGCAGCGGGAGCGGTTCATGTCCGGCGCGGCGGCCAAGAAGCACCCCAAGGACATCGCTGGCAAGCTCTTCGATCTGATGGCCCAGTTCGCCGGGTACGGCTTCAACAAGTCGCACTCGGCCGCCTATGCACTGCTGGCGTACCACACAGCCTGGCTGAAGACGCACTATCCGGTGGAGTTCATGGCCGCGCTGCTGACGAGCGAAACGTCGAAGCCCGAGAATGTCGTCAAGTACATCTCCGAGTGCCGCGAGATCAACATTCCGGTCGTGCCGCCGAGCGTGCGGGTGTCGGACGCGAACTTTACCCCGGTCAAGACGGATGCCGGGATGGCCATCGGCTTTGGACTTGCCGCGATCAAGAACGTGGGCTACAACGCCATTGAATCGATCCTCGCCGCCCGCAGCGCGCTTCAGGCCGAAGGCAAGTCCGGCTTTGCCAGCGTATGGGAGTTCTGCGAACGGGTCGACTTGCGGTTGCTCAACAAACGCGTGCTCGAATCGCTCATCAAAGCCGGGGCGATGGACTGCTTTGGCGGGCGGGCACAGGTCACCGCCGCGCTCGACAAAGCCATGGAGCGGGCGCAGAAAGCGCAGCGCGACGAGGCCGCGGGGCAGCATGGACTTTTCGGCATCTTCGACGACGGGCCGATCGCCGCCAAGACCGAGGAGGCGCTGCCCAAAGTCGCCGAGTGGGACGAGCATACCCGGCTCCAGAATGAGAAGGACGTGCTGGGCTTCTTCGTTTCCGGACATCCCATGGACAAGTACCGGGAGAAGCTGCGGAACCTGAAGGTCGTCGACACGCTGACGGCCTGCGAGATGAAGCCGGAGCCCCAGACCTTCCGCCGTGGCCGCCAGGAAGAAGAGCAGAACGAGATCCAGGTGGCCGGGGTGATCACCGGGTTGAAGGTGGCCAAGTCCAAGCGGTCGGGCGAGATGTACGCCCAGGCCTGCCTTGAAGACACCGTGGGCAAGATCGAGCTGATCGCATTTCCGCAGTCGTATGAGAAGCTGGCCGAACGGCTGAAAATTTCTGTCCCTGTGCTGGTGCGGGGAGCGTTGCGCGGGGAAGAGGACGCGGCACCGAAGCTGGCCGTATCGTCCATCGTCGCGCTGGAGGACGTCAAGGTGAAGCTGCCCGACTCGCTGCGGATCAAGGTGCCGCTGCATAGCCCCGACACTCGCCTGTTGGAGAAACTGCTCATCATCCTTAACGCCGCACCTGGCAAAGGAAGGCTCCTTCTCGATTTGGAGGAGCCGGGCGAGTTTTGCGCCGTCCTTGAACCGCACGATGTCCGTGTCGCCGCCGATCGGCTGTTTATCGATCATGTGGAGGAGCTGGTTGGCATTGGCGGAGTCCGGGTACTCGACTAGGTCAACGTGTGTCGAGTCCTGCACCTTCATCCCAGGCAGCAGGACTACAGGAGAGGCTCCTTTTCTGATGAGCCGAGCCACCTAGGCGATTACGACGGTCTTCGGGTGCATGAACTCACGCATTCCGGCCACGGACAATTCGCGTCCGTAGCCGGAGCGTTTGGTGCCGCCGAAGGGCAGGCGCGGGTCGCTCGCCACCATCACGTTCACGAAGACCTGACCGGCTTCGAGTTCCGCGATGAAGCGCTGCTGTTCTCCTTCGTCGCGGGTCCAGACGGAGGCTCCGAGGCCAAAGGGGGAGTCGTTGGCGGCGGCAACGGCGTCCTCCAGATCGTGGACGCGGAAGAGCAGCGCGACTGGGCCAAAGAACTCTTCGCGCGCGATGTCGGCATCGCGTGGCAGACCGGCAAGCACCGTCGGCTCGAAGTAGAAGCCCTCACCCATCATGGGCTGCCCTCCGCACAGCAGACGCGCTCCGGCGTCCAGCGCCTTCCCGACCTGGGCGTGGAGCCGGTCGCGGACGGCGGCGCTGGCAAGCGGGCCGAGGTCGGTTTCGGGCAGCATGGGATCGCCGACGCGCAGGGCCTCCATGGCGGCGACGAACCGCTGCTCGAACTCGGCATAGACGCTGTTGTGCACCAGGAAGCGCTTGGCGGCGATGCACGATTGGCCGTTGTTCACGCAGCGGGCGCGCACGGCCACCTCCACTGTCGTGTCGAGGTCGGCCGAAGGCATAACGATGAAGGGATCGCTGCCGCCGAGCTCCAGGACGGTCTTCTTGAGCAGCGAGCCGGCCAGGGAGGCCACGGCGCTCCCGGTGGCCTCGCTTCCAGTCAGCGTCACGGCGGCGACACGGGCGTCGGAGAGCACCACCGACGTCTGCTCGACCTCAATCAGCAGCGACTGAAACGTCCCGCGCGGAAAGCCGGCGCGCCGCACCAGAGCCTCGATGACCAGCGCACAGTGAGGAACGGAAGGAGCGTGCTTCAACAGCCCGACATTGCCCGCCATCAGCGCCGGAACAAGGAAGCGGAAGACCTGCCAGAAAGGGAAGTTCCACGGCATGATCGCCAGAACGACGCCCATGGGCTCCCAGCGGACGTAGCTGTCGCTGGCCTGGGTGGTGATGCGGATGGGCTCCAGTATCTCGGCTGCGGCGTCGGCGTAGTAGCGGCAGCAAGCGGCGCACTTCAGGGCCTCCTGCCGGGCGGACTCGAAGGTCTTGCCCATCTCGAGCGTCATGGTGCGGGCGAGCTCGTCGACCTCCTCCTCGACGATGGCGGCCAGCTTGCGCATCCACGTCGCGCGGTCCTCGACTGGAACGAGTCGGAAGGTGCGAGAGGCCTCGTGCGCCAGGGCGAGCTTGGCCTCGATGGCCCCGGCGGTGAGCGGATCGAAGCGCCGGATCAGCTTGCCGGTAGCGGGGTTGATCGACTGGATGCATGCGAGGGCCATCCGCTACTCCATCGCAAGCCGCGCCAGCGTTTCGGCGAGGATGGTGGTGCCGTGGACGATGTCCTCCGGCGCGGCGTACTCATCCGGCTTGTGGCTGACGCCCGCGCGGCATGGGACGAAGATCATGGCGACCGGCGCAATCCGGGCAATGAACGAGCTGTCGTGGTACGCGCGGCTGACCATGCGCTTCGGCGTGATGCCTTGCTCAGCGCAGACGGTGGCGATGGTTTCGACGATCTTCGGCGAACAGGTAGTAGGCTCGTCGGCGTTGATGCATTCTTCTGTGATGCTGATGCCGCGCTTCTCCTGAATCAACACAATCTCCGCCCGGATAGCCTTCATCACGCCCTCGCGGCGGTCTGGATCGATGTCGCGGATGTCGAGTTGGAGCACCACGCGGCTGGGCACGCTGTTGGCGTTTCCGGGAAAGACCTCTACCGCGCCGACCGTGGCCACGGTGTCCGCCGCTCCGGAAGGGATGTTGGCGGCGAGCGTATGCCGCTCGATGAGCAGGATCAGCTCGGCGGCGGCGCAGAGGGCGTCGCGGCGATCCGGCATCAGCAGCGCCCCGGCGTGTCCGCCGAAGCCGTGGAGGGTGAAGCGATAGCCTGCGGGCGCGGCGATGGAGGTCACAATCCCGATGGGCAAACCTTCGCGTTCGAGCAGCGGGCCTTGTTCGATGTGCAGTTCTACCCAGGCGTGGTAGAAGCCGCGGGAGAGTCGCACTTTGTCGAGCGGACCGGTGAAGCCTGCCGCAGCCCGTACCTCGGCGAGGGTCTTCTCGTCCTTGTCGAGCATGGCGTCGGCCCGTTCCGGCGCAAGTACACCGGAGAGCAGACGGCTGCCGAGGCACCCGATGCCGAAGCGCGTCGGCTCTTCCGAGGTCAGCAGGAGCAGCTCGATCGACCGGCGGGGCTTGAAACCACTCTCCCGTAGCGAACGCATGGCCTCCAGTCCGCCGAGCACTCCCACTGTACCGTCGTACATGCCCGCTTGCGGGATGGCATCCATATGCGAGCCGGTGCCTACGACGGAAAGTTCCGGCTCCGCACCTACCCACCGCATAAACGTGTTCCCGACGGCGTCCTCGCGGACATCGAGGCCCGCCTCGACGGCAAGCCCCTTCAGCCACGCCCGGGCGCTCATATCTTCCGGCGAGAAGACGACGCGCGTGACCGCCGTTCCTTCGGGCGACGGCTCGGCCGAGGAGAACCCGGCCAGCGTCTTCAGTTCGCCCATCAGCCGCGCCGCATTCACTTCGGTCTGCATCGTCACCCCTTATAAGTTACGCGAGCGGAGTCCGAAGTTAGAAGTCCGGTTGGCGTCCTTGTAGATGAGGTACTTCGCCGGAACTTTCCCCAACGCGCCAAACCATTGCGGACAAAAGGGTGCCATCCAGATGTAGTCGCCCGCTTTGACCGGATACCAGTGATCGCTCAGCCGGTAGACGCCACCGCCTTCCAGCATCAGCAGCCCGTGTTCCATCACGTGCATCTCGACCTGCGCGAGCGCCGCGCCGGGAGCGTAGGTCATGGTGTTGACGGCAAAGTCGAACGCGATATCCGCCGGAAGCAGAGCGCGCACCCGCAGGGCGTCGTCGCCCTCCAAGGATGTGGGTACGAGGTCCTTCTCCCTCCCGACGAGCAGCGGGGGAGGCGGCGTTTCCGCCAGTGGCACATAGGGCTTCTCGATCACGGTGAACCTGGCCGCGGAGACGGCTTCCACGCCGCTCGATCCCGCCTCCGGAATATAGGCGTAGCCGCCGGCAGTGAGCGCATGTGTCCGCCCGGTCTCAAACAGCCTTACGTCACCGTCCAGCACGTAGAGAAAGCGCTGCGTGCCGGTCGCGTTAAGCGTCCCTCCTGGTTGGAGTTCGACCGTGTACTGGGTGAATCTCGCTCCAACCGCCGGACCTGCATGAACGATGGCGGTGCCCCTGGCGATCTCGGGCAACGGGGTGCGGACGAAGCTGTCCGGCGTCTGGAGCAGGTGGTCGAGGCGGCGCGTGGCGCGCGTGTGTCCAAGGTCGTGCATAAGAGGATCGCTCAACGATACCGCAGCGTGCGCAACAGCTCCATGCCGGTCGCAAGCGCGGCCTCTACATCGCCAATCAAAACGGTCTCATCCGGGTGGTGGCTGATGCCGCCGGGAGAGCGGAGGAAGAGCATCGCCGAGGGAACAAGCGGAGCGACGATCATGGCGTCGTGGCCCGCGCCGCTGGTCATCATCGGGCACGGAAAGCCCGCGCGCGCGGCCGCCGCCAGCAGGCTGTCAACCAGATCGGGCGCCATCGCGACCCCGGGCTGCTCGTGCAGCGGCGTGGCGTGGAGGATCACCCCGCGGCTGTCCGCCTCGGCCTGCGCGGCTGCAAGGAGGGCGTGCACGGCTCTTTGCCGGGTGGCGTCGTCGGCGTGCCGGAGGTCCAGAGTGACCACGGCGTCACCTGGGATGATGTTGATCGCACCGGGTTGCACGGCGATCCGTCCGGCGGTGGCCATCAGCCCCGGAGTGGCGCGGGCGTACCGTTCGATCTCCACGATCCACGCGGCGGCGGCGGCGAGCGCGTCGCGCCGGAGGTGCATGGGAGTGGTGCCGGCGTGATTGGCGTGTCCCGCGAAGCGCGCTTCGTAGCGCGTCTGCCCAGCAATGGCGTCGACGACACCCAGCGCGCGATCGAGCGACTCAAGCACCGGCCCCTGCTCGATGTGGAACTCGAGGTACGCGAAGGTGCCGGGCGAAAGCGTTGCCACGTGGAGTTCGGCCGGGTCAAGGCCATAGTCGCGGATGGCTTGCGCGACCGTGGTCCCGTCGCCATCTACGCGCGCCAGCGCCTCCGCGTCCAGCTGCCCGGTCAACGCCAGACTGCCCAGGAAGGGCTTGGTGAAGCGGACGCCCTCTTCCTCCGAGAAGCCGATCAGCTCGATCGCAAACGGCAGGCGCTTGCCGCGAAGCTCCTCAATCATAGCGAGACCAAGCACCACCCCGAGCACGCCGTCGAAGGCCCCGGCGTCCGGCACGGTATCCAGGTGCGAGCCCACAAGCAGGCGGGGCGCGTCCGGTTCCCAAGCGGGGTATAAAGCGCGCAGGTTGCCGATGGCGTCGATGGTGACGGACAGCCCTGCCGCCTCCATCCATCCACGCAGCAGGGTGTGCGCTCCGCGCATGGCGGGCGAAAGGAAGAGCCGTGTGGTGGTGCCCGGAACGTCCGTCCAGAGCGCAAGCTCCCGGCAGCGCGCGATGACCTTCTCCGCTCCCGTCACGCTCCGGACGTCCTCAGCACCCGCGCCTCGATGTAGCCGTGCGGCTCGTCGGTCGGTACGAAGATCTCGTTGGGGTTGTTCTGGCCGAAGCGCGACAGATCGACGGGCAGGCAGTGCTTGTTGGGCATGGCCAGCTCGATCTCGTCGATCTCCGCCGAAGCGTGGAGCGCGCTTTCGGCCATGGCAAAGAGGGTTTGCTGGACGGACTTGCTATCGTGTTCGGCAAAGGTGCGGAGTATGTTCTCGCGGATGGTTGAACGCGCGGCGTCGAAGTCGAGTGTGCCCCCGGTGTACCGCCATTCCGCCCGCAGCGCCGTGCAAAACAGCCGGTCCGCCGTCTCCGGCAGGGTCGTGAACTCATCGCGCCGAAAGCCCTCGAAGCCGGAGTTCGCGGTCTTCATGATGACGAGGCGATCAAGCCCGGAGTGGAGGCGCGTGCCGCTCCGGTCGCATTCCACCCGCGCCGTTTGGACCTCGTCGCTGCCGCGCATCAAGGCCGTGGGGTGCGGCTTGCCGCCGAGGGTGAGCCGCTTCCATAACGCGCTTTCGACGCGAACGGCGGCGGACGATATCTGCGCGTTGCGGCTCAGGATGGCCGCGGCCAGGTCCATCGCATAGGCCTCCATCGTCACGGCGGAGGAGCTGCGGGCCACGGAGTAGACCATGTTCTTCATGGTGTCCGTGGCGAGGATGTCGCCGTTGTCGCCCTCGACGTGCGCCGCGTGGAAGTCGCCTTTGACCAGCACCTCGACCGTCCATTCCCGGAGGTCGTTACCTTCTGCGTGGCGGGTCACCTTCATGAGCCGCACGCGCGATTTGCCGTAGCGGTTCTCAGCCAGCTCGATCATTCAGCTTCCCCTGTACGTGGTGTAGCCGTTGGCGGTGAGCAGCAACGGAATATGGAGGTGCCGGTCCGCGTTCGCCACGGTGAAGGTGATCTCGACATAAGGATAGAGCCCGGCCAACCTATGAGCCGCATAGTAGCTGGCCGTCTCAAATCGGATACGATAGGTTCCTGCAACCAGCGTCTGCTCCGGTGGCAGAAGGTGCTTGACGCGTCCGTCCATGTCCGTCGTTGCGGCGTGCACCGTCACCCAGCCAATAGCCGCCTCTCGCTGCAGGGCCACGGGAACCTCGCTGGCCGGAAGCCCCGTCGCGGTGTCGAGGACATGGGTCGAGATGCCCACCGTTATGCGCCCTCCAGCCAGCGCCGCAGACGAAGCTGCGTGATCCGCCGTTGCTGTTCGGCGGCCTCCTGCAATTCTGTGGCGGGATCGTTGCTCATGCGTGCTTCCAGCATAGCGAGAATCTCCGCACCCGTCCGGCCCGAGGCGCAGACGATGAAGATGCGCCCGAACCTGGCCTCATAGCGGCGGTTCGCCTCAGCCAGCGCCTGCTCCGCCGCCTCGCCGGGCATGACCGCCTGCTGCTGCTCGGTGGCGGACCAGCGCAGCGACTCGGCTGTCGCCGCCTTCTGTGCATGGCTCTGGCCGATGCGTGGATGGCTGTCGAAGGCCTCCCGCCAGGCGGCTTCGGGGATGGCTCGCCAAACCGCGTCCGACGCCGCGGAAAGCTCCGCCTCATCCGCAAACGGCCGCCGCGCCGCAAGCTCCTCAGCCCATAGGGTCGAACCGCAACACGGCAGGATATTGCGCGCGGCGGCTCCGGCATCCATTTCATTCCAGTGTGTAAGCGTGGCGTTCATGTCCGCACTCCAACCAAGTCGCGCCCCAATGGCAAAGCAGGGAAGCGGCCGTCCACAAACACCGCCCGACCCCGCAGATAAGTCGCCCGCACCACGCCGCGCAGCGTTTCGCCCACGTACGGCGAGATTGGATGCCGGGTGTGCAGCTTGTCCGCGCTGACGACGAATTCCGCTTCGGGATCGAAGACGACGAAGCTGGCCTCCCGCGCTGCCTGGAGACTCCCCGCCCGTCCGCTCATCCCCGCCAGCGCAGCCGGTGCGGTGCTCATCCAACGCGTCACATCCTGCAACCCGAACCCACGCCGGGAGGCAATCGTCCACATGACCGGCAGCGCTACAGACAGGCTCGCGATCCCTCCCCAAGCCTCGTCGAAGCGACCGGTGTCCAGCCGCTTCATTGCCGGCGGGCAGGGGGAGTGGTCCGTCACCACCATATCAATCAGCCCCTCGCGCAACGCGCTCCACAACGCCCCGCGATTGGGCCACCACCGGATCGGCGGCGCACACTTCAGCAGCGTGTTGCCGTTCCCGACCCCTTCCGCCGCAAAGTACACGTAGTGGGGGCAAGTCTCGACCGTGACAGGCAGCCCTTCCGCTTTTGCCGCGCGGAGGTCGGGAAGCGCCTCGGCCGAGGACAGATGCACGATGTGCAACCGGAACCGGTACTCACGGCACAGCCGAATCATCAGCCGGATCGCCTCGACCTCCGCCCCATCCGGCCGCGACGCGAGATAGGTCGCATATTGCCGCCAATCCGCGCCGCACAAGGGAGCAAGCGCCGCGTCGAGGGGCCCGGCAAGCTCCGCGTGGACCAGCAGCGGCAGGCCGGAGGCGGCGATCGCGGGAAGCGCGCGCTCCAGTTGCGCCGTGTCCACCATGGTGAAGCCGTCGCATCCCGGATAGATCAGAAAGCATTTGAACCCCGGCACACCGGCCTGCGCCAATGGCAGCAGATGCGCCTGGTTGTCCGCGACCGCTCCGCCCCAGGTCGTCCAATCGACCCGGCACTGCCCGCGCGCCGCTTCGCGCTTCGCCTCCAGAGCCGCAACGGTCGTTGTCTCAGGCAGGCAGTTCAGCGGCATATCCACAAGCGTCGTATACCCGCCCGCCGCGGCAGCGCGTGTGCCTGTCCAAAAGCCCTCCCACTCCGTCCGGCCCGGCTCGTTAAGATGAACGTGCGTATCGACCAAGCCCGGCAGGAGGGCCGCATCGCCGAAGTCCACCACCTCCGCGCCGACCGGCACTGCGTCGCGCGCACGCACCTCCGCGATGGTGCCGTCTCGAACGACGAGCGCGGCGGGTCGCGTTCCCTCCGGCGTCACCACGCGAGTTGAGACAAACGCCTGTGCCATAATCTGAGTGTCTTCTACCATACCCCGTCAGAGGAACCCGAACGGATGCAGGGCAATCCCACGTTCATGCGGCAGGCCATCGCGCTCGCCACCGCCAACGTCATCGGCGGACGGGGCGGCCCGTTCGGCGCGGTGATCGTTCGTGACGGCGCGATCGTGGCCACCGGCGCGAACCAGGTGACCTCCACCAACGATCCCACTGCGCACGCCGAGGTCGTCGCCATCCGCAACGCCTGCGCCGCGCTCGGGAGCTTCGAGCTCGCCGGCTGCCACATCTACACCTCCTGCGAGCCCTGCCCCATGTGCCTCGCCGCCATCTACTGGGCCCGCTGCGAGGCCATCTTCTACGGCAACTGCGCTGCCGACGCCGCCAACGCGGGGTTCGACGATGCTATGCTCTACCGCGAACTGACCCTCCCCCACGCCGACCGGCAACTTCCGATCGCGCCCTTGCTGCCGAAAGAAGCGCTCGCCAGCTTCGAAGCGTGGAAGGCCCACGAAGCGCGCATCCCCTATTGACGAGGCCCACCATGCAAGCCACCACCAAAGTAGCCCTGCTGGGCTTCGGCACCGTCGGGAGCGCGGTCGCCCGCCTCCTTGCCGCGCGGCAGCTTCCGGGCATTGCCCTCACGCACATCTTCAACCGCGATGTCGCCCGCAAGCACGGCTCCCCTGCCGCTTCCGCAGTACCCGCAAGTACGATTTGGACAAGCTCCATCGACGACATCCTCGCCTCCGACGCCGACGTCGTGATTGAGCTGATGGGCGGGCTCGATCCCGTCGAAGGCTGGCTCTGCGCCGTCCTCGCCTCCGGCAAGTCCGTCGTGACGGCCAACAAGCAGCTTATCGCCTACCGTGGCGCGGCTCTCGCCCAGGTCGCGGCCGAGAACAGGGGGCAACTCCTCTTCGGTGCAGCTGTCGCTGGTGGGGTCCCGGTCATTCCCGGTGTCCTCCAGGGCCTGGGCGCCGACCGCGTCACCCGCCTCTCCGGCATCCTCAACGGCACCTGCAACTTCATGCTCAGCCGCATGGAGGGCGGTGCCGCTTATGCGGCCGTACTCGCGGACGCGCAGAAGGCGGGCTATGCCGAGGCTGATCCCTCCGCCGATGTCGACGGCTTCGACGCCCGCGCCAAGCTCTGCATCCTCGCCCGCGTCGCCATGCAGGTCGAGCTCAACCCCGACAAAATCGCCACCCAAACCATCGCCGCCGTCCAGGCCATCGACTTCGCCTACGCCAGGGAACTCGGCTGCACCATCCGCCAGATCTCCCGCGCCGAGCTCGACGGGGCCGTCGTTCACGCCCGCGTCGCCCCCATGCTCGTTCCCTTCGCCTCGCCCATCGCGTGGTCTCACGGCACGCAGAACACCGTCGTCACTACGGGCCAGTTCGGTGGCGACACCGTCTTCTCTGGTCATGGCGCGGGCGGCGACCCCACCGCCGTGGCCGTCGTCTCGGACCTCCTGGCCGTCGCGCAACGCTGCGCCACCGTCCAGCTTCCCGTGACCCCGCGCGTCGTCACCGGTGACTTCCTTGCTCCCTACTACCTTCGCTTCATTGTCGACGACAGGCCGGGCATCGTCTCCGCCATAGCCGGCGCGCTGTCAACGGTTGGCGCGAACATCGACTCCATCCTCCAGCGCCCTGGCCACCCCAAACACCGCCTGCCGTTCGTCGTCACGACCGAGCCGTGCCTTACCTCCACGATCGAGCAGGCCATGAACTCCATCGCCGCTTTAGACTGCATGCTGGAGCCGCCGCTTTGCCTGCAAATGCTGGTGGTCGACGACAAAGCCGAGGACACGGAATGAGCGCTGTATGCAATACCGGGTGCCCCGTCTTCGGCGCGGTCTCATCGCGCCTAAGGTGGGCCCGCGCGCCAATAGCCCTGTTCTTCCTCTTCGCCTGCATAGCCCACTCTCAAACCGTCATCACCGTCCCCAACCCGCCCAACGCCCCGGCCACCCTGTCCAAGCACTACGTCGTCCTCGTCTCGCTCGACGGGTTCCGCTACGACTACCCTGCGAAGTACGGCGCGCCCCACCTGCAAGCGATGGCTGCCCACGGAGCCAGCGCGCCGGACGGGATGCTCCCCTCGTACCCGTCGCTCACCTTCCCTAACCACCTCTCCCTCATCACCGGTCTCTACCCGGAGCACCACGGCATCGTTGCCAACACCTTCTTCGACACGGCGCGCGACACGACCTACAGCTACACCAATCCGAAGACCAACGGCGACGGCAGCTGGTACGGCGGCACTCCCCTGTGGGTGCTCGCCGAGCAGCAGGGCATGCGCTCCGCCTGCCTCTTCTGGCCCGGCTCCGAGGCCGAGATCCAGGGCAAGCGCCCCAGCTACTACCTTAAATATGACGACAAGCTGGACGACACCAAGCGCATCGACCAGATCGCCGCCTGGCTCGCTCTGCCGCCCGACCTGCGCCCCCACTTCATCACCCTCTACTACTCGAACGTCGACCACGCCGGCCACACCTACGGTCCCGACGCCGACGAAGTCCGCGCCGCCGTCCACCACCTCGACGACATGATCGGGCTTTTGCAGGAGAAACTAGCCACCACCAAACTGCCCGTCGACCTTATCGTCGTCTCCGATCAGGGCATGATCTCCCTGAAGCCTGATCCGGTCACATTGTCGGACTTCGCCGATCTCTCCGGCTTCCACACCGAAGGCTCACTCCTCTATGCCGACGATCTGGATGATGACGAAGCGGCCGCGGGCCTGCTCGAACAGTTCCAGGCTCATCCCAATCCTCGCTTCTATGCCATACGCCGTGCTGACATGCCCGCCAGCCTCCACTTCGACGCAAACCCCCGAGAAGGTGACCCCGTCATCGTCCCCACCGGCCCCTACATCTTTCGCGCACACGCTCCGGCTGCTGGCACCGAAACACGCTCCACGCCACGCGGAGGCCACGGCTTCGATCCCCACACCATGCCCGAGATGAAGGCCATCTTCTTTGCCGAAGGCCCGGATGTCCGGTCCGGCATCAAATTGCCCAAGTTCGACAACGTCGGGGTCTACCCATTTATGGCGGGGATGCTAGGCCTCACGCCACCTGTCATCGACGGCGAGAGCTACTCATTACAAGCAGCCGTACGTGCTCAAGAAGATAAACCCCGCAATGTAGGCGGAAGTGTGATGCCTCCGGTTGTCATCCACGCAGTCAATCCCAAGTTCACGGATGAAGCAAGAAAAACGAGAACCTCCGGTAACATTCTGATAGGGCTTTGGGTAGGAACTGACGGTCTACCCAACCACATTACGGTCCTGAAGCCTTTAGGAAGCGGCCTCGATCAGAAGGCTGTGGAAGCTGTAGGCAAGTACCGCTTCAAGCCTGCTACCCAGAACGGCGTTCCAGTGTCGGTGCGTCTCAACATCGAAATAAACTTCCAGATCACAGACAAATAAGGTGACGTGTACCACCTTGATAGGACTTCAGGACCGTGACAACGGGGTACCCGGCGACTGAGACGCAGTGGGAAGGAACTAATACTTCGGTAGCGAAGGATCGATCTTCTCCGCCCAAGCAACAATCCCGCCCGTCACGTTAGACACATTCGTAAACCCAAGACCCTTCAACGCGATTGCCGCCTTCTGCGAACGCGCACCGGACTTGCAATGCACCGCAATTTTCCGGCCCTTGTCACCCAGTTCGCCCGCGCGCTTCGCCACATCGCCCAACGGAATCAGCGTCCCGCCCATGTTCACGATGGCGTACTCATGCGGCTCACGCACATCGAGCACCAGCAGGTCTTCCTTAGCGTCGAGCTTCGCCTTCAACGCCTCCACGGAGATCTGCGGAACGCCATCGACCACGTTCCCTCCGCCGACAGCCTGATGCGAGGCCACTTCAAGCGGCCCCGTCTGAGTCGGCGGTGCGATGCCGCAGAACTGGTCGTAATCGATCAGCTCCGTCACCGTCGGATTCGGCCCGCAGACCGGGCATTCGGGATTCTTCCGGAGCTTCAGTGTGCGGAAGTTCATCCCCAGCGTATCGATCAGCAGCAGCTTGCCGACGAGCGGCTCGCCAATCCCCAGAATCAGCTTGATAACCTCGGTCGCCTGAATCACACCGACAAGTCCCGGAAGGATCCCCAGAACGCCACCTTCCGCGCACGACGGAACCAATCCCGGCGGCGGCGGCTCCGGATACAAACAGCGATAGCAAGGCCCAGCTTCCGTGGCGAAGACGCTCGCTTGGCCCTCGAAGCGGAAGATCGAGCCGTACACATTCGGCTTGCCCGTCAACACGCAGGCATCGTTCACCAGATAGCGTGTCTGAAAGTTGTCCGTGCCGTCCGCGATGAGGTCGAAGTCCTTGAAGATGTCGAGGGCGTTCGCGCTCGTCAGCATCGTGTTGTACTTGACCACATTGAGCTTCGGGTTCAGGCCCTTGAGCATGATCTCGGCCGAATCGACCTTGAGCTTGCCAACAGTTGCGGTGGAGTGAATAATCTGCCGCTGAAGGTTCGAATCGTCGACCGTGTCGAAGTCGACCAGCCCCAGCGTGCCGACGCCCGCCGCGGCCAGATACAGCGCCAGCGGCGATCCCAGACCGCCCGTGCCGACACAGAGCACCTTCGCCGCCTTGAGCTTCTGCTGTCCTTCCATGCCGACTTCCGGCAGGATCAGGTGCCGCGAATAGCGGGCGATCTCGTCATTCGTGAGCTTAGGCAGTTCCGTCACAGTCTCTTCCATCACGGGCGAACCGCCGGCGATCGACGGGATGATGGTCAGCTCATCGGCATCCGAAACCGGCGTCTCTTCCTTCGCCGGCAGATAGCGGATATCGTCGTCGTTCAGGTAAAGGTTGACGAACGAGCGCAGCTTGCCCTCGGCGGTGTAGAGGTGCTGGCGCATCGCAGGATGCTCCGTCACCAGCACTTCAAGGGAAGCGGCGACGGTGGGTGCGGAAGTTGCAACAGCATCCAGGCCGCCGGTGTAGCTGCGGAGCGGCGTTGGAATGAAGATCTTCATGCGGAAACTCCTTGGGTCTCTTGCGCTACTTTGGCAGCCATGACGATCTCGATAGACTCGTCCACGAAGTGCTTGTCGTCCTCGCCCGTGCCGGTCAGCAGGAACGAATTGGTGATCGCCGCCTTGCCCCCAGCGACTGCCGTAATGATGTACGAACAGCCCATCCAGTGGGCTTCGGCGATGTCGGTCGCCGACCATTGCGCCGGATGATCCGGGTGCGAGTGGTAGAAGCCGACGATGTCGAGGCCGAGGCCGCGCGCCTGACGTTGGATCTTGACCAGCTCCTGCGGGGCGATGTGGTATCGATTGTGGGCCGAGTCGGTGCGCGTGTTGCCGGCGCGAACGATCTGGCTGACGCGGTTGCCCGTCTTGGGGTCGTGCTTGCCGAGGAGCACGCCGCAGCACTCTTGCGGGTAGGTCTCTTCGCCGTGTACGCGCAGGGCTTCGTACTCTTCAAAGTGGAGGGTCAGCATGGTTACTCCTCCGTCCAGAAGCGTTCGCTCATGTACTTCGCGCCGGAGTCGCAGAGAATGGTGACAATTACGGCTTCCCGCCCGTCGGACGCTGCGCGCTTGGCCACCTGGACCGCCGCCGCAACCGCCGCCGCCGCCGAGACGCCGACCAGCAGGCCTTCGCGCCGGGCAAGGAACTTGGCCATGGTGTAGGCGTTTTCGGTGGCCATCTCGATGTTCTCGTCGGCCAACGTAGGATCGTAGATGGGCGGGACGATGGCCGTGGCCATGTGCTTCAGCCCTTCAAGGCCATTGAACGGAGAGTCGGGCTGCATGGAGTAGCAACGGACGCGGCGGTTCAGCTCACGCAGGCGGCGCGTCGTGCCCATAAAGGTGCCGCTAGTGCCGAGAGCGGCGACAAAGTCCGTCACCTGGCCCTCGGTCTGCTCCCAGATCTCGTTGCCAGTGGTGCGGTAGTGGGCCAGCCAGTTCTGGTCGTTGCCGTACTGGTCGGCGTAGAAGTATTTGTCCGGCTCATCGGCGATCATCTGCCGCGCCTTGCGGATGGCTCCATCGGAGCCCTCATCCGGCCTGGTCCAGACGACCTCGGCCCCGTAGGCGTGGAGATACTTCTTGCGCTCGGGGGAGACGTTCGACGGCATACAGAGCGTAACGGGGAAGTGGAGCGCCGCGCCCAGCATGGCGTAAGCGATGCCGGTGTTGCCGCTGGTGGCATCGAGCAGCCCGCGTCCATGCCCAAGCAGGCCGCGTCGCTGGGCGTCCAGCACGATGGCCGAGGCCGCGCGATCCTTCACCGAGCCGCCGGGGTTGGCCCACTCCGCTTTGCCAAGGATCTGCACGCCAGGCAGGTTCTCCGTGAGCGTGTCCAGCCGCAGCAGAGGCGTATTCCCGATGCGGGCCAAAATACCTTCGCCGAGTGCCTTTGCGGATGCGATCATGCGGTCCCGGTTCCTTTGCAGCCGCGCCCGTTTGAAGGCAGTCGGCGAATGTGCGACAGTTAGGTTCAACAGGTACGTTCGAGTCTAACTTATGGCGAAAAAGACGGTCGCGCGCAGCTTCAACGATGTTTTGTCTACGCTGGGCACACAGCGATTCGATGTCGCTCCGGCGCAAGAGGGTGCAAGGCGAACGCCGGGAGCGTTCCAGGTCCGCAAGTACGGGTGCGCGGCCGAGATTGCGGACGCGGGCGACGGAAGCGTGAACCTGCTCGCCCGGCCGGGATTTCTGCTGGGCGGCGAGATCAGCCGTCTGCTGGACCGCGGCTACCAGAAGTTCCTCAGGACCAGCCATCTGGAGATTCCAGCGACCGCGGAGCACCTGCGCGCCATCCACGATTTCAGCCAGGAGCTAAAGGAGGCAAGCGGCGGGATGAGCCTTTACAACGAGTCTCTGGGCACAACGAGCGATCGATACGAGTACGACCGGGTGAAGGGGCGCGAGTAGAGCGCTCGCTGCTACTTTGCGAAGGTGATCCGGAAGACGTAGGCCGGCTGGTTGGAAAGTCGATCTTCTGGTTGGTCTACAGGTTGATCTACAGTTTGGTCTGCAGGGTGGTCTATGTGCTTGGGCGGCAGCTTGATGTGAAGACCGTCGGTGCGCTGCTCGAAGGAAAGCCGGGCATCTTCGCTGATGAGGTAGACGGTCTGAACGCGGCCTGCGCCGGTGGCTGGAGCAAGGGAATGGACGACCGCCTCCCCTGAAGAGGGCCAGGCGAGTTCGATGGCAAACAGATCTGCACCCTTCGTCGTGAAGCGGAAGTCCTGGGCAGTGTAGGCCACCGTGTCGGTGTCGTGAAAGGCACCGTCGCGAACTTTGGTAGGACCTTCGCCGTAGAGCTTCCAAGGACGGGTGCCGTAGATGGCGTCGCCATTGATCTTGAGCCAGAGGCCAACTGCCAGCAGGACTTTCTGGACTTCGTCGGGGATGGTGCCGTCGGCGCGCGGGCCGATGTTCAAGAGCAGGTTGCCATTTTTACTAACGACATCGACGAGCTGGTGGATGATGAACTTCGGCGTCTTGTAGGTGTCGTGCTCGATGTAGCCCCACGAGCGATCGCTGACGGAGGTATCAGTCTGCCAGTAGGTGGGGTGGATGGAAGCGAGCTGACCGCGCTCGATGTCGAGCAGGCCGGACTTCTTCTGCATTCCGGAGTACTTGTAGGAGATGATGCCGATAGGGCCGCTCTTGGCGGATTGGTTGTAGTAAAAGGCGGCAAAGCGGGCGACTGCTTCGCGCACGGCCGGTTGTCCGATCCACCAGTCGAAGTAGACGATCTCGGGCTTGTACTTCTGAACGATCTCAGCGTTCCGCGCGACCCAGTCGTCCACGTAGCGGGGGCTGACGTAGGTATAGTCGCTCAGGAGCTCGGCTTCGCCAGGGGTCCTACCGTCCTCGATGCGATGTTGCGCCGGGCCGTAGAAGGCGGCATACTGCGGGTCGTTCACGTCTGAGGGCACCATCCGGCCATGCTCAAGGAACCAGTCGTGCTCGATGCGATGTGAGGACGCGCCGACGTGCAGGCCTTGTTGGCGGATGGCCGTGACGAGTTCGCCCACCAAATCGCGTTTCGGTCCCATTTTGACGGCAGTCCAGTCGGAAAGGCTGCTGTCGTACATCGCAAAGCCGTCATGGTGCTCGAACACGGGAACGACATAGCGGGCCCCGGCTGCTTTGAAGAGGCTGGCCCACGCAACTGGATCGTAGCTTTCGGCCTTGAACAAGGGGATAAAGTCTTTGTAGCCGAACCTGGTCAACGGGCCGTAGGTGGCGACGTGGTGCTTGTTGATCTCCGTGCCTGTGGCGTACATCTCTCGGGGGTACCATTCGCTGCCAAAGGCGGGCACGGCGTAGAGGCCCCAATGGATGAAGATGCCGAACTTCGCGTCCTTGTACCAGTCAGGTACCTCGTAGGTTGAGAGGGTCTGCCAGTCCGGACGAAACGTGCCATCGTGAGTCTGCCGGTCTACCTCTGCGAGGATGGAGGAGCGGGCGCGGTCGTAGTTGGAACTGGCCTTTGCCCACTGGGCGGCGAGCTCTTCGGCGGGCAAGGAGGCGGTCGGAGCGGTCTGGGCTGCGAGGCTGGTCGAGAGCGCGGCGAGGAGGAGAAGGGGGCGGATCATAGCGGCTGGTAGCCACTCTACACGAGCGGCTTGCTAAGGAGCCGTGACGAGCGATTTCAACCACGGCTCAAGCTGTCCCGTCTCCCGGAGCAG
This sequence comes from Acidobacteriaceae bacterium, assembly GCA_965215415.1. Taxonomy (GTDB): domain Bacteria; phylum Acidobacteriota; class Terriglobia; order Terriglobales; family Acidobacteriaceae; genus Edaphobacter. Next base: position 1,501,475 of record CBDCDQ010000009.1, read on the forward strand.
GAGAAGGCGATTTTGTGCGAGCTCGAAGCTGGTGTTGATGAGTGTAATGGAGCGATCGCTGGCGGCGATGCGGGCGTTCTGTTCGTCCTTCGGGTTGGCCTGATGCCCTTGCAGATTGCCGTTGCCTCCCTGGAGCTGGATGAGCAGAGCGTCAAGCTGCTGCTGGGCGAGTTGCTGGTCGAGTTCGGCAATCTCGGCGCGGGCGGTAAGTTCAACTGTGGCGTGCGTAAGGCGGAGACGGCCATCAAGAAACTGATCGCGCTGCTGGTCGGCTTCGCGCAGAGCATGGACAGCGTCGGCTGCAGATTGGCGGGCGCGGGCACGGTGCGCGGCGTCAAAGATGGGCAGCGTGATCTGGACGCCGATCGAGGCATTGTTGTGCTGGAAGTGGTTGTAGTACTGGCTGTAGTTGTTGTAGGTGGCGAAGCGGTTATATTGCGCACCGAAGCTGATCTGGGGCCGTAGATCGTAGTGAGCGTCCCCGCGCGCCTGGCGGCTCCGTGATGCGGCGCGGTCGTAGGCGGCCAGAATGCCAGGGCTGTTGAGCGGGCTGGGCAGCAGAACGGGTTTAGCCCAGCTGCTGGAGGGAGGGAGGCTGCTGGACAGAGTAGAGAGGCCGTCGGCAGACAGACCAGTGAGCCGCGCAAGATGAGCACGGTCGTACTCCAAGCCGTCCTGGTTGTGGAGCGTGGCCAGATGGATCTGCGCTTTGGTGAGGCGCACGGTGGTGAGGTCGATGGCCGTGTCGAGGCCTGCCTCCAGACGATCCTGGACGATGGTGACGAGGCTGCTGGACGCGGTGGCCTGATCGGCGAGGGCGGCCGCGCGCTGAAGGTCGTGATCGAGCGCGAGGAAGGCAATGGAAGCCTCTTCGGCCGTGGCGGCGCGTGCGTCCATGAGGGCGTAGTTGGCCGCTTCAAGTCCGAGTCGGGCGGAGCGGATGAAGTCTCGCTGAGACAAGTTGAAGACCAGCGATTGCGCGCTGAAGTTGTAGATAGAAGGCTGTCCCACAGGAAAACCGTAGGAGTAGCCCAGGCCGGAGCCGCCGACGATGGACGGGATGTACACGTCGCGGGATTCTTCGAGAGCGGCGCGTGCGCGGTCGACGTCGGCCTGAGCGAGGGCGACACGCGGACTGTGCTTGAGCGCGAGATCGACGGCGGAAGTGAACGAGATCTGCGCGCGAAGTGGAACGGTGGCGCAGACGGCCGTCAGCAGGGCAAAGGAGAGGAGGTTCACGTCAGGGCCTCCCCAGCGCTTTGCGCGCCGGTGCGTAGTTGGAAGCGAGTTGGAGGGCGGCAGCGTACTGCTCGTGTGCGCCGGCCATGTCGCCGCGTTGCGCCAGCAGACGGCCGAGCTCCACATGCACTTTAAAGGCGGGTGCGGCTTCGGATTTGCTGGGCGTGGCCAGATAGAGGCGCAGGACCTTCTCGGCGAGCTCAGGAGAGCGATGGAGGTCGGTAAGGATGCTGGCAACATCGGCAAGGGCGGCACCGTGGTGCGCATCGGCGGCGATGGCGGATTGGAGGGCTCCGACGGCTTTCTCGGGTTCACCTCTACGCTGGTAGAAGTTCCCCAAATCGACCCAATTCTCGGACGTTGGCTCCGTGGTGAGTGCAAGGCGGAGCTCTGCTTCGGCCGCAGTGTAGTCTCTGGCTTTCTCGGCGACCAGGGCGCGGAGGTGGTGGGCGCGTGCGGGCGCGTGCGGTTCCACCTGGGTGGTGAGATGCCGTGCCTTCTCCAGACCCCCACCGACAAGCGAAGGTGCGGCCACATAGAACTCGCCCAGTGCCTCGGCTGCAGGGATGTTTGTGGAATCAAGTGCGACGGCGCGCTCAAAGGCCACGCGCACCTTTTTCGCCAGGGAGAGGCCGGAGAGCGGACCGGCTTTCTCCGCCTTCTGACCGTAAGCGCGGCCAAGCCACATCTGGTTGTCGCTGTCGTTCGGTTGCAGCGCGACTGCCTGCTCGCACTGCGGGATCGCGGAGTCGGGCATCTCTTCCGAGAGGAAAACACGGCAGAGCAGCTGGTGATTGTGGGCGTCAGCCGGAGTCTGGGTCAAAGCGGCCTGGAGCAGGCGGACAGCTTCGTCGGCGCGCCCTTGCTCGAGGGCGGATTCGGCGGGTGTAAGTGCCGGAGTGGCGGGGATAGTGGCGGCAGGCGTGGCAAAGGAGGAGATCATCAGGAGGGCTGTTACGTATAGCGACTGCCTCCAGGCGCGACACCTTACTCCCCGTGTCTCAGGAGCACGGGGTGCGGCGGCCGGCTCATTGCGGTAGGGGAAGGAAGACCTCATAAGACGGGACGGATTTCAAGGCCGTCGGTCAGGTCGCGATTGCTCGTTGCGCCGAGTGCAACGGAGTCGCTTTCAGACAGGCCCCCGGTGATCTCAACCCGATTGAGATTGACGACCCCGATCTGCACCGGGGTGCGTACCAGCTTTTTGTTTACGACCTTGTAGACGAAGTTGTTCAGGCCTTCGGTGTGCAGCCCTTCGCGCGGGATGCTAAGGACGTTGTTGCGCTGCGAGGTTGTGACGGTGACCGTAACGTTGGTGTTCGGCAGCAGGTCGCCTTTGACGTCGTCGACGGTAATGAAGCATTCGCCCACATTGCGCGTGTTGTACGTGATGATGGTGGTGGGTGCACGAAAGATGTGACCGTGCCAGATTTGATTGGGTTTGGCGTCCCAGGCGATCTTGACAGGCTGTCCTGCAGCGAGCTGACCGATCTCCGGCTCGTCGAAGTAGGCACGGATCTGGAGGCGATTGAGATTTGCGACATCGAGTAAATCCTCGCCTGCGGGAACGAAATCGAATTGAGTCACAGGCACCGAATAGACCGTGCCAGCGAATGGTGCGCGGAGGTTGATGGTCTGCAGATTGCCGTTGGCAGCGGCCACTTGTGCGCGGGCGTCAGCCAGTTGAGCGATCGCACGCGCCCGATCGGTAGGGCTGTAGCGATTGGAGGTGCGCTGCTCGGTCTGCCGCAGGGTGGCTTCAGACGACGCAAGACGCTCGCGTGCCGACTCCACTTCGCTGGCTGAAGCCGCGCCTTTCTGCTGCAGCGCCAGGAGCGCGGCAACATCTTTTTCCGCCTGCCGGGTTTGTGTCTGGTAGCGCTGGAGGTCGGCGGCAAGGGCATGGCGCTCTTCCTGCGTACCGCCTTGCGCCAGATCGGCGTTGACTGCTTCAGCCGAACGCAGCGCCGACTTTGCTGTGGCAATGCGCGATTGAGCGTCGACGTCGCTCATCTGTACCAGCAATTGCCCAGGACGAACATCGCGGCCGACATCGACCAGAATCTTCTGCACGACGCCGGCAAAGGGCGCATGGGCCTGGAACTCTTCGACTGGTTCGACCTTGCCGTTTGTGGCGACGGTCCGGAGAAGATCCTGTCGACTCGCAGCAGCGACCCGCACCTGAACGGCCTCACGGGACGGGGAACGCAGGTACAGGAGGAGGAGAATCACGACCAGGAGGGCAAACCCACTCCATGCGATCGCCGGATTGAAAAGCGTTTTAGAAGGAGGCATGGTTCCCGTAGTCGAAGCTCAGTCTATATGACGTCATCGCACCGCAAACGAAGCATGAATCTGCTTACACGCAGCGAAGCGCAAGCAGTTCCAGTTGCAGGCCGGTATAGACCTCGTGCCGGCTTTCCGTGATGCGAAAGGCTACGTCCAGCGTCATCCCCGGCTCCAGGCAGAGCTCGGCACAGCGGGAAGGCCAATGGAGCGCGCGGCTCCACCCCAGAGCACGGAACCGGGCTGTACTCCCTTTCTCCGTAAGTTCAAGGCAAACGTGTTTGTCTTTGAGGAGGCGGACTGGAGCGGCGAGGACCACGTGGCGGGCAAGGAAGATGGGTTCGCGCTGCGCGTTGCCGAACGGACCACAACGGCTGAGCCAATGCCAGAGCTGCGGAGTAATGTCGGCCAGCGAAAGCTCGGCGTCGCATCGCACTTCGGGACTCAGAAGGTCCGGAGTAAGCCAGTCTGCAGCGTGCGCCGACATACGCTGGCGGAGATGCGGAAGACTTGCAGAGGGAAGAGAGAAGCCAACGGCATGGGCGTGACCGCCGAAACGGGTAAAGACACCGGGCTGCACGCCATGGACGGCGGTTAGCGCGTCGAGTAGATGGAAGCCCTCAATGGAACGGCCTGAGCCGTGCGCTTGCCCGTCTTCGTGCGTGAGGATCAGGGCTGGACGGCCGGTGCGGTCGACGACGCGCGAGGCAAGGATGCCGAGGACGCCGCGATGCCAGCCCGGATCGTCGAAGATGATGCAGTCGGGTGCCAGTTCGCCCTGGGTGTCACGGAGAGCTTCGATCTGAGCTTCAATTGCTCGGAGAGCTTCCGCTTCGGTGTCGCGACGGTCCTGGTTCAGGCGGTCGAGCTTCTCCGCGAGCGTCCGGGCGCGGTTCTGATCACGCGTAAGGAAGAGCTCGATAACGTCATCGGCGATATCCATGCGACCGGCTGCGTTCATGCGGGGAGCGATGCGGAAGCCGACTTCGGTGGCCGAGGGAGAGCGATCGAGAGGCAGTTTGGCGATCTCCATCAGGGCGCGCAGACCGGGCTGTACCGGATTGCGAAGTTCCCGAAGGCCAAGCGCCGCGAGGGTGCGATTCTCTCCAATGAGCGGAACCGAGTCAGCGATGGTGGCGATGGCGACAATCTTGAGAAAGGAGGGGAGAATGGCGCTACGAAGGCGTGTCTGCTGTTCGTGGCTCGTCGCGCTGGCGGAAAGGAGAGCCTGGGCGAGCTTGAAGGCGACGGCGGCTCCGCAGAGACTCTTATAGGGGTATGAGCAGCCTGCCTGCGCGGGGTTGATCACGGCGAGCGCTTCGGGAACGCCAGCGGCGCCATCGGGAAGATGGTGATCGGTGACGATGAGGTCGAGGCCGAGCGCTTTGGCTTCTTCGGCGGCAGCGAACGCGCGTATGCCCGTATCGACGCTGATGACGAGCCGGATGCCGTCTTCTGCGGCGCGCCCGAGAACGGCAGTCTGCATCCCGTAGCCTTCGCGAATGCGATGGGGAACATGCCAGGTGACCCTGGCAGGTTTGTCGGATGATGCGATGCGCTCGATGGCCGTTTTGAGGAGGACGGTAGCGGTCGTGCCGTCCACATCGTAGTCGCCGTAGATGAGGATCGGCTCTTCCGCGGCGACAGCCTGCTGGATGCGAAGGACAGCATCGGCCATACCAAGCATCAGCATGGGATCGTGAAGATGATCGAGTGAGGGGTGGAAGAAGAGGGCGGCGCTGTCCCGATCCACAATGCCGCGGGCGACGAGCAGATGAGCGATGGCTTCCGGGCAGTCGAGTTCGGCTGCCAGGCTTGCGACCGAAGCCTCATCAGCCGGAGTCGTCAACCATTGAGGTTCAGATCGTACGGCGAGCGTGCCCACAGAGGCTACTCGTCGCGGTCATGGTCGTCGACGATCACGCCGGCAAGGTCCGTCACGCGCTCCATCAACTCCTGGAAGCGGTCGTACCACTCCGTCGTAACTTCAACCAGGAACATGACGCCCTGATGCGCAAAACCAAGTTGCAGATAGCCAACTTTGCCCACGTGACGGACAAGCGATTCGGCATCGTCGAGATCGGCGCCATCATCCGGGTCGGGAAAGCTCTGTTCGCGTAGCTGTTCGAGCAGGAGGGCGACATCAGCTTTCTCAAGCACGACGTCACTCATCGTGATGAAGGGAACACCGGCGGCTTTGGCGTGCTCGACGAAGGTCTTCCATCCGTCGGGGTCGTCCTCTTCGAACAGGACCGTAGGCACCTCTTCGGTGACGTAGCCGTTGAAGCGCCGCAAGCCATGGCCGGCGATAAAGGCCACCATGTCGTCCTGGACCGAGATGAGGTTGTCGGGTTGCATCAAAGTATGATTGTCGCAGAAAGGCGACTTGGACGCACGAAAAGCTTGCGAGTTCGAGGAAAGCGTGTAGATGGAAGGGTTTGGCTTGGCTTGCGGATGAGGGAGACGGTCCATGCCGCATGGTATGCTTGCTTTATAGTCCATGATCTTTTCAAGAGATTACGTAGGGTATCTGGCGCGCCAAACAGTGAAGCACCTGTTGGACGCGAAGATGATTGAGGCTGACAAGGTTGCGGCGGTGAACGATCGCGTCACGGCAGCGATGACCGATGAGTTTGCACTTGAAGATCGCATCAATGATGAAGTCCGCGTAATCCTGGAGGCTTTTCAGGACGATATGCGCAAGACCGGTGCCAGTTATCCAGAGATGTTCAAGAAGGTGAAGAACGAGCTCGCACGCAAGTACAAGGCGGTCCTGTGAGGATTACGCGCGACAAGCTGAACAAGCTGGCTCACACGGTAGCCGACACGCTCGCCGAGATCGATCAGGTTGGATTTCGTGAAGATCGCAATACGATCCGGCAGGAGGCGCGCAAGGCCCTTGAAAAGCTGTTGACCGAAGAGATGAAGCTCGATGCGAATGCACGGCAGAAGATCGCCTCGCAGCGCAAGATCATCACCGAAGGATCGCAGGAGTGGGACATTCTCTACCGGAAGTACTACAACGACGAGGTCAAGAAGTTAGGCCTGTAGGCGGTAGCGTTTTCGCTTCTCGATTGGTATAGTAGGGGGAGTTGTGGCGGGGTGGCGTACCGGCTCATCTTTTATCATGTGGCGTTATGGTGTAACTGGTTAACACGTCGCCCTCTCAAGGCGAAGAGTCCGGGTTCGAGCCCCGGTAACGCTACCACATACCTCACCCCGGCTGCGCTAGATCCCCATAGGGAACGGTTTCTCGTGTAATTCCTGCCCAGGATTGGCGTTGCGCTCAAACCGCCCTTGCAGCAGGCTCAGCAGGCCGGTGTACCAATAGCCGAAGACGAACAGCAGCAGAAATGGAATTGTGAAGAAGTTCTCCGTCGTCACCGCGTACCAGACCGTCCCGGCGAAGTAGGTGCCGATGGCCAGCTCGATCCACGGAACGATGCCGAGGCGTTTGCGGTAGACCTTGGCCTGCGACTTCTCGCCCTTCTTCTGGACGGCAAACTTCGGCGTGCGCGCGAAAGCCGTCTTGATGCCGAAGAGCGCTTCCATCACGGCTTTGGTGTTGGTGATGGTCAGGCCGACGCCGAGCGCCATCAGGAACGGAAGGTAAAGGAAGGTCTTGTACCAGGTGCGCGGAAAGAGCTCTTTCTGGCTGACGAGATAGAAGCTCGACACCGAGCAGGTGCTTGCCACAAAGAGCGGCAGGTCGATCAGCAGCATCTGCGGCAGCCCCTGCCACGACCGGATGATCATCGCCGGCATCAGCAGCGTGCTCAGCACGATCATCAGGGGATAGCTGATGTTGGCTGTCAGGTGGTACCAGGCTTCGAGCTTGGTGTGCCACGGCATCTCGCTCTTCAGCACGCGCGGCAGGATTTTGATGCCGGTCTGGATGAGGCCCTTGGCCCAGCGCGCCTGCTGCGTCTTAAAAGCTGTCATCTCGATGGGTAGCTCGGCGGGGCACTCGACGTCCTGCAGGTACTTGAACTTCCAGCCGAACATCTGCGCCCGATAGCTGAGGTCGGTGTCCTCGGTGAGGGTGTCGTGCTGCCAGCCGCCCGCGTCGGCGATGGTCTGGCGGCGCCACATCCCGGCGGTGCCGTTGAAGTTGAAGAAGACGCCCGCGCGGGAGCGGCCGCCGTGCTCCAGCACAAAATGGCCGTCGAGCATGATGGCCTCAACCTGAGTCATAAAGGAATAGTTGCGGTTCAGGTGCGTCCAGCGGGTCTGCACCATGCCGATGCCCGGCTGGGCGAAGTGGTGGACGACCTGCATGATCCACTCGGGCGGAGGGACGAAGTCGGCGTCGAAGATGGCGACCAGCTCGCCGTGCGCGGTATGAAGGCCATTGTCGAGTGCGCCCGCCTTGTAGCCGTAGCGGTTCGTCCGGTGAATGTAGACGATGGGCTGCGGCGTCATTCCCGGGAATCCTGCGGCATAGCGGGCGACAATCTCCGATGCCACCTGCACGGTCTCATCAGTCGAGTCGTCGAGCACCTGTATCTCGAAGCGGTCGCGCGGGTAGTCGAGGCGGCAGATGGCCTCGATCAGCCGAAAGATGACGAACTGCTCGTTGAAAATCGGCAGCTGGATGGTGACGAAGGGCAGCTCGCCTTCGGTGAAGCGCGCGGGTGGCTCGTTCCATTTAGCCTCGTTCTTGCGATTGCGATAGTAGAGCCAGACGAGCTGATAGCGGTGGATGCCGTAAAACGCCAGGATGAACATGACGATGAAGTACGGGACCAACATCGCCGTGTCGAAGGCGTTCCAGCGGTAGAGGCCATGGAAGTTGTAGATGCGGTCGGTGTAGTGCGCCTTAAGGTAGTGGCCCAGCCCTTTCGTGGCAAAGAGCATGGCAAGGGGCAAGGGCATCGGTGGGAGAAAGGACGGCAGGGTGCGGCTCCGGCTACAGGGTTCCTGTCGATTCTACGCGACGCAACCTACGTCTCAGAAGCGAGACGTGGGGCACCCGAAGTCTGAGGTTGGTTAGGATGGGAGTAATGAAGAGATTGGTCGATCTCGACGTCATTGATGCAACATACAAAGGCGTACTACGATTTCGCATCTGAGCTACAGCTGGCGGAAGAGCAAGCCTGGGTAGAGTTCGCTTCCGCCGCCCTGGTCGATCACGAGGAAGTTTAGCTGAGGAACAGCGTGCGGTACGGTGTATCGCGCTCGACTGGACGCAGGCCTGACCCGCGGATGACGCGCCGCAGGTCCTCTTCGGTGGTGCCATCCGGGTTATGAAGGGACTCTGCGGCGATGGTCGACCCGCAATCGTTGGCTCCGAAGCGAAGCGCCATCTGGAGTACCTTGAGGCCTTGCGCGGACCAGTCGGCTTCGAGGTGCGGGATGGTGTCGAGTACTATGCGGGAGATGGCAAGCGTCTCGAGGTACTCGACAGCTGTGGCTTCCTCAAAGTTGGGTAATGGCGCGGAGGAAGGGCGGAATGAGAAGAAGCCGGCGGTCTCTTCTTGGAGCTGGCCAAGAGCTTCCAGGTGAGCTACCCGGTGCTCCATGGACTCGCCCGCGCCGAAGCGCATCGTCGCTGTGGAGGGAATGCCTAAGAGATGTACGGCGCGGTGGACGGCGAGCCAGTTCTGCATCGAGCAGCGGGCCGGATCTTCGCGCGGCAGAATGCCTGCATCGGAGCCGGAGAGCGATTGCAGACCGGCGGCCTGGAGGCGGAGCAGGGTCTCCTCGAGCGGCAGGTGAGACTCAAAGTCCAAGGTGTTGACCGCGGTCGCGGAGAGGCCGTGCAACCAGACCGCGGGCAAGCGCTGGCGCAGCTGGTCGAGCAGCGTTTCCCAGGCAGCGAGCGTTGGCAGAGCGCCGAGGAGCGTCAGCCCGGTCGCTCCGGCGTCGACCGCTTCGTCGATCTTCGCCCTCAGATCGGGCGCACTCACGTCGACGGTGCGGTTGGCGACATAGGTAACGACGCCTTCGGGGTGCAGGCTGCGCCGAACCGCGTCGGCCTCCATGCCGATGCCGATCAGATCATCGGAGGCGAAGCAGTCGAGAGCTTGCTGGCGGGTCAAAGACATGCTCAGCGGCTCCTCAGCAGGACGATGAGCAACGCAATCACCAGCACAAGCAGGCCAACGGCTGCCTTGATCCAAGGGCCGAGCGCCGTGAGTTGCTTATTGAGTTCGGTGGTGCGAAGGAGCTGTTCTTCCGCAGTGATGCGGGTCCGGCGAGCTTCAGCCTCCACCTCGCTCAGGCGTCCGCTCTGCTCCTGCAGCTGGCGGTAGAGGCCGTCGTGGGCGGAGGTGACACCGCCAAGATCGGCACGCACGTCCTTTGCCAAGGCTGCGAGCGTCGATTCGTTCGCTCTCTCCCCCGCGGTCTTGGTCGCAAAGAAGACATCCGCCATCGGGATCAGACGAGCGATGTGGGGGAGCAACTCCACGAGTTGCGCGAAGACTTTAGGCCACATGGCTCAACCGGTTGGATTGCGAACGTCGCAGCCAATGGAACAGCACTGTAGCTGCGGTGAGGAGAAGAAGGGTCGACACAATGGCTTGCGACCAAAGGCAGTAGATGCACCATTTTTGGATGACATAGGCTTCAAGATAGGTAAGGAACGCCGCTGCCATAAAGCCGAACTCGGCGAGGTGAAGCAGTATCCACAATCGGCCAAAGAGGGCGGCAAGTGCCATGAGGGTGTAGCCAACGATGCCGATGATGGCGATAGGAACATGCTTCGTACCGGCGGGCTCATCAAACGTGCGGGGTGGGAAGACGGCGTAGCGGCCATGGTTGACGATGCCGCAGTCGAACTTCTCGGTGACGGCGCAGGGGGGTGCGTCGGCCGGATTCTGGTTGTGGACTCGAAGCGCAAGGACCGAGACCCAAATCCCGGCACAGGCGAGCAGAGTAAGCAAATACTTCATAGGTCTATCCTACGTTCTTCATCCAATGAAACGGCGGGCAGATAGCCCGCGAGGCGACGGCGCATGACGGCTACGGCCTCAGGACTTTCATCGATCAACAGAAACCGCCGGTTGTTTTTGGCCGCGGCCTCTCCGGTTGTCCCGCTGCCAGCAAAGAAGTCGAGCACCAGGTCGCCTGGGTCCGAGTGGACGCGGACGATCCGTTCCAGGATGCCGAGTGGTTTCTGCGTGGCGTAGCCGGTCTTCTCGTTGCCAGTCGGCGAGACGATGGTGTGCCACCAGACATCGGTGGGCGTTTTGCCGCGGGCGGCCTTCTCCGCGCCAACGAGTCCCGGGGCCATATAGGGAATGCGGTCGGTGGCATCGAGGTGAAAGGTGTAGCGTTCGGGATTGCGGGTATACCAAAGGAGGTTGTCGTGCTTGGCCGGCCAGCGCTTCGTGGCGCGGGCACCGTAATCGTAGGCCCAGATGATCTCGTTCTGAAAGCAGGCGCGGCCGAAGATCTCATCAAGCAGCACCTTGCAGTAGTGGACCTCCCGATAGTCAATGTGGAAGAAGAAGCTGCCGGTCGGGGTGAGCAGGCGGTGGGCTTCCATCAGGCGCGGACGGAGGAAGCCAAGGAAGTCGTCGAAGGTGTCGAGATAGCCGGGCTGGCTGGTGAGGGAGCGTTCGGTCCGGTAGCGGTTGCCACCGAAGCCGGTCCGGTCGCCCGCCTCGTCCCGCACCGTGGTGAGCGCGGGGCGGACCTGGCGACGGCCCGTGTTGAAGGGCGGATCGATGTAGATCAGCGGGATAGAGGCTGAGGGCAGATCGCGCAGCAGCGGCAGGTTGTCACCGTGGAAGATGCGGTTCATGCGCCCGCTTCTCGAGATTGCGGGTGAGGCTTCAGCTCAGACGGCATCCGTGATGATCGCATAGTGGGGAGGGCAGAGTTGCAAGGGCACCACCCTGCAGCGGTGGCTTACACTTAGAGACACGGGAGACGCCATGCCGCAAGAGCTGTACTTCGAAGACTTTTACATAGGTCAGACCTTCCACTCCGCTGGTACCGCGAAGGTGAGCGCGGATGAGATTAAGGAGTTCGGCCAAAAGTATGATCCGCAACCGTTCCACCTGGATGAGGCTGCAGGTGAGGGTTCGTTCTTCAAGGGCCTGGCTGCATCGGGCTGGCTAACGGCTGCCATTGTCATGCGGCTGCGGGTGCAATCCGTGATTGTTGTAGGCGGGATGATCGGCGCAGGCGTGGAAGAGATGCGCTGGACCGAGCCGGTGCGCCCCGGAGACACAATCCGCACCGAGATAGAAGTGGTGGGCGTACGGCACTCGGCGACCAGACCGGAGTTCGGTATCGTGCGAACACGGACGCTGGCTTACAACCAGCGCGACCAGGTGGTGCTGCGATCTACCGTAAACTTTCTTGCGCCTGTACGGCCACAGGCAGGTGTTTAGAAGCTGGTAAACGCTTCTCGGTTCCAGGGCATCCTGTGGTGAAGGAGAACAGAATGAACGAGTCCACCAAGAGTTCCGAACCGCACCTTTTCCGCGGCATCCTTGCTGGTGCTGTGGGCGGGTTAGTCGCTTCAGCCGCGATGAACGGCTTCCAGGCTGCGTCCAGCCAAGCCAAAACTGCCTTGCAGACGCCCGAGGTAAGGGAGCAGGCACAACAGCAGCAGGCCGCCAGCGGAGACGACACCACACAGATTGTCGCCAATCTCGTTGCGCAGAAGGCGACGGGCGACGAGCTTAGTCAGGACCAAAAGAACACCGCCGGCCCGGTCGTGCACTACCTGTTCGGCACCCTCATGGGCGCGTTCTATGGCGGGCTGGCGGAGTATGCACCCCTGAGCGCCCTGGGTGTTGGCACGGTGTTTGGTTCGGCGCTGTTTCTTGGAGCCGATGAGGTGACTTTGCCAGCATTAGGCTTGAGCAAATCTCCGGCTGAGGAGCCGATTGGCCCGCAGCTCGACCACTGGGCCGCGCACCTGGTGTATGGTGCAACGACCGAGCTCGTCCGGCGCGGTGTTCGGCGGCTCGTATAACGATGACGGCTGCCGAGCTTCTGCTGTTGAAGGAGAGCGTGGATCAGGTGGTCTCGCTGCAGATCGCGGACAGGACGGTGCTCGCCCAGGTGCTGTTTGTCTTCGACGAGGGCGAGACGCCTGACATCTTTTACATCGAGATGAAGAGGACGAGCGACCGCTGCCTGATACCGGTAGGTTTGACGGGTCATTCGACCCTTCTGTCGGAGATTGCAGGAGTGCTCCCGGTTCCGGAGGACTAGCAAAGGTATCCGGCAGGGTACATTGCAGGACCGCTTATCCACGAAGAAACGGCGTATCTTAGAACGATGCGGATGACCGTGCTGGCATCAGGATCGAAGGGCAACAGCACCGTCATCTCGAGCGCAAAGACGCGGGTGCTGATCGACGCAGGGCTTTCCTGTCGCGAACTCCTGAAGCGGATGGCGCAGGCGGGTGAAGATCCCGAGCAGCTTGACGCCATCCTGATCACCCATGAGCACGCCGACCATGTGGCTGGGCTTGGAGTTCTCGCGAGACGTCTGAACATCCCGGTCTTCCTGACGGAACCAACCCACCGTGAGTGGGTGCGTATGCTGACTCCGCGTACGACGATGTCTTACGCGAAGTGGCTCGACCATCTTCAGGAAGAGCGCGAGGCGAAGGCAGCTCACAGCGCGGCTGAAACGAGTCGTGGAGAAGATGCCCGTACGGAGATGGAGCTGCCTGCGGATCTTGAGGAAGAGCCGTGCGATGCGGAGGCGCAGCAAGCGCTGCCACCCCGGGAAAAGCTCAACCCGGCTCATTTGCCGTCCGTCGAGTACTTCAAGGCGGGAACCCGCTTTGCTATCGGCGACATCTGCGTAACCCCCTTTACGGTTCCGCACGACGCGGCGGACCCGTGCGGGTTTGTCTTTGAGGCGGAAGGCATCCGGATGGCACTGGCAACCGATTTGGGCTATATGCCGCCGAACGTCAAGGCCGCACTAAAGTGCATCGATGTGCTGCTGCTTGAATCAAACCACGATCTGGAGATGCTCCGCGACGGACCGTACCCCTGGTCGGTCAAGCAGCGGGTGCTTTCGCGCGTAGGGCACCTCTCCAATCTTGCAACGGCTGAGTTTCTTGAAAAAGATTACGACGGTGGAGCGGCTTACATCGTGTTGGGGCATTTGTCAGAGTCAAACAATGTACCCGAGCTGGCCCGGCTGGCGGCTGAACAAGCCATTGGCGACCGGATGACGCTGCTCGGCAACCGCATACGGCTGGCGCACCAGGACGTGCCGCTGGAGCCTATCTGTCTGTGACGGCTTGTTACCTCATAGGTTTCATTGCTGCAGGCGGACGTTTAGCGATCTCGACCCGAAGCCGAAACGCGGTAGACTAAAGGCTACGCCTATGAGCTCTTCGGCCATTCCGTTGCGCGGCAAATCACGTGTTCCCGTTTCACCGTGCGTCGATCCCGTGGTGGGCGCAATCCTTTCCGGCTGGCGGTACGACATCTCTGCGCTTTCCCCCGAGATGCGGACCGACTACGACCAGCACCTTGCGGATTGCAGCCACTGCCGCTCCAAGCAGCGGTTGCACCGCACCGTGGACGTTCTGCTGATCACCGTCAGCACCCTGTCCATCTTTGCGTTTCTGCTGGCCGCCATGGTGATGCACCGTGTCGAGGCGGTTACGCACACAGCGCAGGTTCATCTTCACGTCCATCATTCCGTGGTCCTTATTTCACTTGAGGCCTTTGCGATCGCCGGCGTGATCGTGTCGACCCTCCTGTGGCTGCTGGTCGCCATTACGACGCCGTTGCCAAGCTACCTGAGTTCGGTGATCCAGCAGCGGCTGCCGACGGAGATGCGTGACCGCTTCCACAAGAATGCGGCGTAGCACGCCATGTCCACCATTGAACCGCAGGGCGACGTGCTTCCACAACCAGACGGGGCCGCGCCATTGGAGGAGTATAAGCAGGCTCGCTCCGGACCGGACCGGCCGTTGCCCAGCAAAAGGCCCAGCTTCAATCCGCAGGCGTCCCCCGCTACCTATGCGTTGCTGGCGATCAATGGCGCGGTCTTCCTCTGGATGCTGCTCCACCACGTATCGCCGAGCAGCCCCACGTCGGACCAGCTCGTTCACTTCGGTGCGAACAAGACCTCGCTGGTGCAGGCTGGGCAGTGGTACCGGCTACTTACGGCCACCTTCGTACACATCGGGCTCATCCATCTGGCGACCAATATGTGGTGCCTGTGGAACCTCGGTCTGCTTGGCGAACCCCTGTTGGGTGTCTACGGTCTTGTAGCGACCTATGTGCTGACGGGCGTGGCGGGCAATCTGCTGAGTATGTTCGTCAATGTCGTCCTGGGGGACGATTCGGTTGGAGCGGGAGCTTCCGGTGCCGTCTTTGGTATCGCCGGTATCCTGATCGTGCTTCTCAGCAATCGCCGTCTGCCTATTCCATGGCCAGAACTGCAACGCTTGCGGCGCTCTGTGATTCAATTCTCCGTGCTGAATCTAATCATCGGCGGGGCTACTGTCTTCACGAACATCATACGTATCGATAACTCGGCCCACATAGGCGGATTTTTGTGTGGACTCGCGCTCGGAGTACCCTTGGTTCCGGAGATGACGGCGGGACGTGGCCGGTATCTCTCCAGGCAGAAGACGACGTTTGCGGGAGCGGCGTTTCTGATGGTCCTGTTCGGGTACTGGCTGACGCGGCTGCGCTAGCAGGAGGTGGTCGATGCGAATTTGCGCACCATCGCCAGCAGAAGGCGACGGTCGGCCTCGTTCAGGTTCGCGGAGTAGCGCTGGACCTGAGTCAGAAATTGAATCTCCTCCGCGTTGAGGCTTAGCCCAATGATCTCCTTCGGAGACTCATCTTCCGCAAAGAACTGCGAGAGCTGAAGATCGAGCGCACCCGCAATCTTCTTGAGAGTATCGAGCGAAGGTACAGTGTGTCCGTTTTCCACGCGAGAAAGGTAGCACCGCAGCAGACCGGTCTTTTTCTCGATATCGCCCTGCGACAATCCTTTTTGCTGACGGAAGCCGCGGATTGTGGTGCCGATGTTCATAGGGGCGAAGCCGGAAGAGCCGTCGGCTGGGGTCAGTGTTTGAAGCGATGCCATGAGGCAAACCTATCCAGCCAAGCCGCTCCGCGCAAGAACAAAGTGGAAGCGCAGGGTGAATATATGAACCTCGAGGGGTTCACAGTGTCTCTATGGAGACCGGCGCGGATGGGAGCGTGAGACGAAAGAACACTACGCCTTCTACAGGGTTCGTGTTGTAGCGGTCGGTTCGTTCGAAGCCGAGTGCCTCGTAGATATGGGTGGCCTCAGGCATGGCCGCCGGTACCGTGTCGAGGTAAAATGTGGTGAAACGCGCTCCGACTCCATGGTTGATGGCGGCCTGTAAGAGCCGGGTGCCGGTCTGTCGACCACGGAAACCCGGAGACACCCAGAGCCGCTTCAGCTCGCACGCTTGTTCGGCTTGACGGGCAAGCGGTTTGAGAGCGATGCAGCCTGCGGGACTCCCGTGTATCGATGCAAGCAGAAGGGCAACATACGGATCGGGAAGGGAGTCGATCTCCTCGGCCAGGTCCTCGATGCAGATGGCGGCCGTTGTGGCGAGGTGATGGCCGTAGGCTCTGAACAGAACCCGCACGTCGTCCATCTCAGCCTTGCTGCACGCTGGCCGGATAAGCAGCCCGCTCATCCCATGTACATCCCGCCGTTTACGTCGAGCGTGTGCCCGGTGATGTAGGCGGCTTCATCCGATGCGAGGAATGCTACCGCGTGTGCCACATCCTGCTCCGTTCCAGCACGGTTGAGCGGAATGACCGACATCATTGCAGTACGCTGCTCGTCGTTGAGAACGCCAGTCATCGCTGTCTCGATATAGCCAGGCGCGACGGCGTTGACGGTGATCGTGCGGCTGGCGAGTTCGCGTGCCAGTGCCTTGGTCAGGCCGATCAGCCCGGCCTTTGAGGCCGCGTAGTTTGCCTGTCCGGCCTGCCCGGTCTGCCCGACGACCGAGGTGATGTTGATCACTCGCCCCCAGCGCGCCTTTACCATCTGCGACATCAGCGCTTGCGTCATCAGGAACG
The DNA here is from genome assembly GCA_965215415.1 of Acidobacteriaceae bacterium. Taxonomy (GTDB): domain Bacteria; phylum Acidobacteriota; class Terriglobia; order Terriglobales; family Acidobacteriaceae; genus Edaphobacter. The sequence continues at coordinate 1,518,013 of CBDCDQ010000009.1, forward strand.
CGCCGGTCAGATTGGTCGAGAGTACATCGTCCCAGTCTTTGCGCTTCATCCGCATCGCGAGTATGTCGCGTGTGATACCCGCGTTGTTCACCACGATGCCAACGCCGCCAAGTTTTGCGAGGACGGCCCTGGCGCATTCCTTGATAGACTCTTCTGCGGCAACATCGAGCGAGAAGGTGTGCGCTTTGCCCCCCCCTGCCGCAATCTCGGCTGCGACGTCAGCGAGCTTTTCGAGGTTGCGTGCAGCAAGTGCCACCGTAGCGCCCCTGCTTGCTAGTTCGAGCGCACAGGCACGCCCAATGCCCTGCGATGCTCCTGTGACCAAGGCGATTCGATCTTCCAATCCACTCATAGACAAGGATTATACGAAGCGAGCTGCACTGGGCGGCTGGTCACGTTCCAATCCCCAGATATAAACGTGGAGCTCACGGGCGAAGTGCAGAATGGGCGCGCGGTCTGGCAGATGCAGGCCATGAGCGGCCGGCAGCTCGTTGACGCGGATCTCCGCTTCGGCGCGCTCAAGCGGCCAGGGCAGATGGTGAATGTGACCCACCGAGATCCGGCCGCCATAGGCAGTGTAGAGGCAGTAACGCTCAGTAAGGAAGTATTCAAGCGTGCCGGGCAGGGAAGGTTGGATGACACCGGTACCCTTGTAGTCGGCCGCGAAGCGTACAGGCTGCCGAGTGAGCAGGCGGCGGCTTGTGTAGGCGATGGTGCCGCCGGGCTGGACGTCCTGCCGCATGGTTGCCCAGAAGTAGGGTAGATGGAATAAGGTGCGCGCTCCGGTGACCGCCAGCAGGCTGGCCGCATCGAGCGAAAAGAAGAAGACGCCCTGAATGCCCGTAAGCCGCGAACGGACGTAGGTGCGGAGGTTGAGCTCGGCAAAGCGCCTCGTGCCGGGAACGGAAAACGTCCGCTCCGCCACGGCGCGCGTGCGTACCTGGTCCATCCAGAAGGGCACGACCCCTGCCCACGCGAAGCCTTCAAAGGTGTCGACCTCGACCCCGGCAGGGAGTAGCCGTGCCATGGCTTCAGCCGGGATGGGCCAATGGGCAAAGAGGAGGTCGTTCCATCGTTGCGCCATTCGCCAGATTCCGCCAGGAAGAGCATACGGGCGGTGGTCGATGGAGGAAAGAATCTCAGACATACCGAGTCAGATGAGCATATCCTGATTTTCTATATGGACACTGTTGACGCAACTTTCACTGCATCGCCAAAGACGGCACCGAGCGAAACGGATGTCTTCGCCATCCACGGTGCCGACCCGGAGGTGCTGGCCTATGCGATGGCGAAGTATTCGCGCTCTTCGCTCAGCATGAAGGAGTCGCTGGGAGAGATTAGCGCCCAGCGGGCGGAGCAGTTTCTCAACACCTTCTATTTTCAGTATGGACATCGCTCGATCGCCGACTTAGCACACGTTCCCTTTGCCATTGAGAAGCTGAGCCTGTTGGCGGCGATCGTATTGGTAGACGAGCAACGTTGGGATGGGCAGGAGCGGTCGACACGCTATCAGGATTTCCGGCATTCCGGCTGGTTTACGCCCGCGTTGGGAGAGCATACTCCGCACTTTACTTCGGCGGTCGAGGCGCTCTTTGCCGGTTACGATCTCGTGAGCGCGGGGATGCTGACGGCGCTCAAAGGTGCTGTCTCGCGGCCTGAAGGGATGAAAGCAGAGGCCTATGACCGGACGCTGAAGGCACGGGCGTTCGATGTAGCGCGCTATCTTCTACCATTGGCGACGAATACTTCCCTCGGCCAGATCGTAAATGCTCGTACGTTGGAGACGCAGATATCGCGGCTGCTGACGAGTGAGTTTGCGGAGGTCCGCTCGCTTGGCGGGAAGCTGAGCCGGGCGGCGGCAGGAGATGCGTGGAACGTTCATCATGGCGATGCCGCGGTGCTGCGCGAAGAGATCGGCTCGCTTGATCCCGCGTTGGGGGAACGCGCGGCGGAGATGCTGCTGCGTCCGGTCAAGGCGGCGCCTACCCTGGTGAAGTACGCTGCGGCAAATGATTACCAGGCTGCCGCACGCGTTGAACTGACGCAAGCAGCGGCCGAGATCATGGCGAACCACACCATTCTGCCTGCTCCAGTTGTGGACATGATCGATGGGGATGAGCAACTAGAGGTAGAGCTGCCCACCTCGCTGCTCTATCCGCATTGCCACTTTCCCTACCGGCAGATTCGCAATCAGGTCATGGCGCTGAGCGAGGTCCGGCGTACCGAGCTGATTCGTCTCGGCGCAGCGCATCGCGGACGGCATGACGAACTCCTCCGCAGCTTCCATTCCGGCTCTGCCCTGCGCTTCGACATCCTGATGGATATAGGCGGCTTCCGCGATATGCACCGCCATCGTCGCTGCGTTCAGCTCCTCCAGGGCTATACAGACGTGCATGGTTATGAGACGCCGGAGTGCCCCGGTCAGCCGACACTTGCCGAAGCAGGACTCGATGGAAGCTATCGCCAGACGATGGATGCATCGTTCGAAGCGTTCCGCGCCCTGCGCGACTCCGGTGTGCCCGAGGCAGCACAATCGGCTCAATACGCTCTTCCGCTAGGCACACGCTGCCGCGCAATGTTTAAGATGGATTTTGCCGAAGCCCTCTACATCGCAGAGTTGCGCTCCGGGGCTGGGGGCCACTTCAGCTACCGTCGCGTCGCCTGGGAGATGTACCAGGCTGTAGCACGGCGCCATCCGTCGCTCGCCGGCCTTTTCCGGGTAGGGGATGTGCGGGAGCCTGTGGACTTGCTGCGCCGGTAAGCGGCCGAGAGGAACCTTTGTATCGTTCCCGCGTAAGGAGTGTGTGGAGGTTCTCCATGAGGTTTCTGCTGTGGTGTTTACTTTTGGTGGTTTGTTGGCCTGTGGCCTTGCTGGCTGTCGTGCTGTACCCGTTCGTGTGGCTGCTGCTGCTGCCGTTCCGTGTAGTTGGCATAGCCGTGAACGGGGCATTGTCGCTGCTCGGGACTGCCATTTCCCTTCCGGTACGTATGCTGCGTGCATTGTGATCGCCTCCGCGATGCAGCCAATGTGACGGTGAACCATGAGCTTTGCCGCATTGGGCAGCTGAGCTGGTTCGGCAGGCTACGCAAGCGGGCCAGAAGGTGTTCATCGAGCTTTCACGACCCTTGTTTACGCTGATCGGTATGAGTTCATCCCTGCCGCGTGTTCCTCAGAAGGCTGCCCTGTGCCTGCTCCTTGCCACTTCTGTCTCGTTGTATGCCCAATACGATAACGGAAGTCTGGTCGGAACAATCCACGATCCGTCCGGTGCCCCGATCGCTCATGCTTCCGTGAAGATCACCAATACGGCGACGGTGATCTCGACCACAACGGTGACAAACGACCGTGGCGACTACGATGTATCGTCGTTGCGGGTCGGCACATACACTGTGGACGCGACTGCTCCCGGGTTTGCGGATGCGATTGCGGAGAACATCGAGGTCGCGGTAGGTGGCCGGCAGCGCATCGATCTGGCGCTTCCGATCGGATCGGAGAGCACCTCGGTCGAGGTTTCCGGTGTGTCGCTCCAGGTGGAGACGGAGACCAGCGAACGGGGGCAGACCATCACCAACTACCAGTCGGAAGCGTTGCCGCTGGTGAGCCGCAACTATTCTGACCTGCTGGGGCTTGTGGCTGGTTCACGGCAGGCACCCTCGGCGGCCACTACGAGCTCGATCAGCTCGCTGGTGCGTGCTGGAGCGTACAACATCAACGGGCAGCGGTCGATGTTCAACAACTTCCTGCTGGACGGGCTCGACAACAACTCCTACGGCGAATCGAATCAGGGCTTCGATAACCAGATCATTGCGGTGCCGCCCGATTCCGTTGCGCAGTTCCAGGTAGTGACGAACAACGAATCAGCCGAGTACGGGCGGTCGTCGGGTGCGACGATCAATGTGGCGACGCAAAGCGGGACGAACAAGTTCCATGCGACGGCTTATGAGTTCATCCGCAACACAAACCTGAACGCGGCTGGATTCTTCAAGCCGACGGTGGCTTCGAACACGGGCGCGACGACGCCTTTCAAGAAGCCGACCTTCAACCGCAATCAGTTCGGTGTGAATCTGGGCGGACCGATCCTGAAGAACAGGCTCTTTTTCTTTCTGGATTATGAAGGCTTTCGCCAGACGCTGAAACCGCTGACGGTACTGACGCTTCCGACACAAAATGAGCTAAACGGGATACTGGTCGTTCCGGTCAAAAATGCGCTCACCGGAAAGGTGTATCCGGCCGGGCAGCCGATCCCGCAGGGCGACATCAATCCTCTTTCGCAGAAGATATTGTCCTTCTATCAGCCGCTCGCCGGAAGCCTGCCGAAGAGCGGTTTGGGTACTACAGGTCTCTTTTCCAACGATTACGCGGTCCAGGTCCCGTTTACCGATCATGCCGACAAGGGCGATCTGCGCTTCGATTGGCAGCAGAGCGCCTCGAGTTCCTGGTTCTTGCGCGTCTCCGACCGTAAAGAGAACGGGGTGAACTACACTGCGCTGCCGATCCCGCTCGACAGCCAGAGCAACGGCGCGATCCGTGTGCTCGACCAGCAGATTGCGCTTGGATACACCCATCTGTTCGGCGCGGACAAGGTGCTGGACGCGCGGCTGGGGCTTTCTCGGACGAAGGCTGGAAAATACTCGCTGTCCATCGGCAACAACTCGGTCACGATCCCCGGCCTTACGACGGTTCCAGCGAATCTCGCTGGCGGCCTGCCTACCACATCGATTAATACGTTCAGCGCCTTTGGCCGTCAGTCGACGAACCCGCAGTGGCAGAACCCGGCACTGCTCGATCCCAAGATCAACTTTACTTACGTGAAGGGCCGTCATTCATTGAAGTTCGGGTATGAGTACACCCGGCTCTGGGAGGGAGTGAACGACAACAATCCACTCTATGGGTCGTTCACGTACAGCGGCGGTTTCAGCACCTGTCCAGTCGGCACCAATATCCCCGGCGTAGGTACGTGCATTGCTCCGGTCACCGGCGCGCCCGCCCCTGCGCCCGGCATCAATGCCGGCGCCGTCTCAGACACCTATTGGGCCGACTTCCTCTTTGGCACCACGTCGGCTTACTCGCTGGCCAACTACTTCGAGGCGCACCTCACGCAAAATCTGCACAGCGCCTATGCCCAGGACGACTGGAAGGTCAATCCGAAGCTGACGTTGAACCTGGGTTTGCGCTGGGAGTATGGGTCGCCCTACGCCGAGCTTTACAATAACATCTCGAACTTTGACCCGATCTCGCAGACGGTGCTGACAACGACGCCGGGTGCCGTAGCAGGCAACGGCATTACACCGGTCTCTGCCGGGGGTACCTACGGTAAAACACTCGTCGATCCCGATTTTGCCGACTTCGCGCCGCGTGTCGGCTTCGCGGTAGCTCCTGACGAGAAGACGGCCATCCGCGGCGGCTTCGGCTTGAGTTTTGTGCACTACACACGCGCGGGGTCGGGTGACATTCTGGCGATCAACGCGCCGCAAGCCCAGTTCGCTTCGGTCATCCAGCCAGCTCCAAACCTTACCAACCATTGCAATCCGGTACCTGCGCAAATCATTCCCGTAAACGGCACAAACACGACCAAGCCCAGCTGCTTTGTCAGTGCCGACCAGGGTTTTCCTTCCGGCCTCGTCACGACCTTCAACCCGGCAACCGATAACATCACGTACATCCCTCGCAACACCCGCGACAGCTACGTGGAGAGCTACTTCCTTTCGGTGCAGCGGCAGCTGGCAAAGAACACGCTGCTTGACCTCGCTTATGTCGGTAACCACGGCGTGAAGCTGCAGAACTTCGTCAATTCCAACCAGAAGAATCCGGCATTGGGATTTGCGCGGCCCTACGCCAACTGGCCTTCGGACATCACCGGAGCGGTGAACGAAGCCTACTCCCACTACGACTCACTGCAGGTGAAGTACGAGCAGCGTTTTGTCGCGGGGCTGACCCTGCTGAACTCGTTCACCTGGTCGCATTCGCTCGATAACGCCAGCGCGTCGCTCGAGGGTAATACACCCTCGCTCCAGGACCTGTACCACCCAGACGCAGACTATGGGCAGTCCGACTATAACCTGCCCATCGCGGACGTCACAAGCATCGTATATGAGTTGCCAATTGGACGGGGGCGTCGCTTCGCAAACACCAGCAACGGCTTTGTGGATGCAGTGACCGGCGGCTGGCAGCTGTCCACGATCAACACCATGCAGGCGGGTACGCCGTTCAATTTGACGTACACGCCAGCGGCGGCGAATCAGGTGTCGCAGCAGATCACTGCCAGCTTTCGGGGTGCCAATCTGTACCGCCCCAACGTCGTTTCCGGCATCTCGTCACTGCTTCGCACCCAGGCAGCAAACGGCTTTATCAACTACGTCAATCCGGCGGCGTTCAGCTTTCCGGCGACGCGCGACGCAGGCGGCAATCCGCTTAGCCCGTTCGGCAATGCGTCAAGAAATCCGCTTCGCAACACGGCGTTTTACCAAACCGATCTGGCGCTCAACAAGAAGTTCTCCACGCCTGTCGAAAGCCTCAAAGTCGAGTTCCGGACAGAGTTCTACAACATCCTCAACCATACAAACTTATATTTGCCCGGCAACGTGACAGGTACGGTCGGATCGGTCGCTACAGGAGGCGGGCAGATTACAAGCACGTTCGAACCGCGCATCGTTCAATTTGGATTGAAAGTGCTGTACTAAGAGCGAAAGGTGCCTCAAGGTCTTGTGGGCCCTTGAGGCACCCGCACTTACTGGATCTTCCACAGCTGGTTGGTTCCGTTGTTTGGCGGCCAAAGGATGATGCTCGGGCCCGCGTTCGTAGTCCCGCCCGCATCGTCGATGACCAGGCTTGTTGCTTTGTTTTGCAGGATAAAGCCTGCTCCGACCGGGATGACCGACCAGAGTGCTGTGCCGTCCTGAGTTGCCGCGTCTTGTCGTAGGGGCGTGCCTGGAGCGGTCGCTCCATTCGGATCGATAAGGAACAGCCCACTTGCCTGGTTCTGGATCGTGTAAAAGCCTGCGCCGTCGTAAAGAAAGTTCCACTGCTCATCCGCCCCGCCGTTTGCTGCGGATTGATACATCGCCGTTCCCGCCGCACTTGAGGAGCCTGGATCGTCAAGTAACAGATTGCTTGCGCTGTTGGTCACGCTGTAGCGCCCATTGGCCAACGGCTGACCGATTCGCCAGGTTTGGTTGATTCCACCATTGGCTGCATAGAGAATGATGTTTTGCCCGACGTTGGGTGTTCCGTAGGCGTCATCCAGCACGCGTCCGCTTGCTTTGTTTCTGACGGTAAAGCCGCCCTGAGTGGCTGTGATCGACCAGAGCTGCGAGGCGTCGCTCGAAGGCACGCTCTGTCGCGGCCAGACCACACCGTTCGTGTCGGCGTTCGCATCGGTGAGGAAGAGCTTGCTGGCAACATTTTGAACGGTGTAGAAGCCATTCCCGTCTGAGGCGAAGAACCACTCCTGGTTCATTCCTCCATTCGGCGTCCATTGGTACATGATCGTGCCGGCGGCGGTGCCTGAGCCTGGATCATCTAGGACCAGGTTGCTCGCCCCATTAGTCAGCGTGTAGTCTCCGTCGGCAAGCGGGACTGTCTGCGAGCGAAGAAGGCCGAAGATGCCGACACTATTTTGTGTACCGATATATACTTTGCCGTTTGCGATCGTGGGCGCGATGAACTTGTTGCCATTGCCGAAGTGGTCACGCCCGTTCGCGGCCTGATTGCTGTTATAGAACTCGTTGCCAAGGTTATTGGCGTCATAGGCGTGAAGCACGGCAGGAGTGGTGTTCTCCGTTGCCCACACGATGCCGTTTGCCGTTCCGTACGCCGAGATGCTTGGCGTCGTTCCCGGATAGCCGAAGCTGGTTGAAGTTATTTGAATGGGTGCGGCCTGTAACTGCGCCTGGTTGATGTTGAAGGAGCGCATCGCCTGGCCGACGGTTCCATAGTAAACGCGTGAGTTGAAGTATGCGGGACTGGACCAGACACCGCCTGGCAGAGACTGAGGGAGCTCCTGGTAGAGCGTCGAGTTGTTGTTAGCGTTGAAGTGTCCCAGGTTGTCGCGGTCGGCGACGTAGAGGTTGGTGTCTTTGCCTGCGTTTACCGCCAGGTGGCGCGTCTTGTTGGAAGCATCGACGAAGTCCGGCAGCAGCAGCAGCCCACCTGAGCCGAGGTCGGTATCCTGCCCCGACTCCGAGTTGGAATTGAACATGGTCCAGTAATCGACGGGCGTCAGCTTGCCATTCGACAAAGCGACCTTGACGATGGCATTGCCGTAGTCACCACTGCTCGGTAGGCCTGCGGCGGTAAGCGTGGTGTCGAAGGTGCCGTTCCCAAGCGAGATGTAGACGTTTCCGGCGGCGTCGGCGGCAGGTCCGGCACCGGCGTTCCATGGGGCGGCGTCGCTGCCATTGGGTACAAAATCCAGCGCGGAGATCTGCTGCAGCGTGGATGGATTGTAGGCCATCAGCCATCCTCCGTAGGGCCGGATGTCGCAGTGCGATCCCCAGCTGGTATAAAGCACGCCGTTTTGCAGCAGCAGACCGGGGCGCTCTTTGTACTGCTTGGGGTCGAAGCTAACGACGCCGTTAGCACTGCCGTCTCCTGTACCGGGGTAGGTAGCGTGGACGGCGACTGGACCATTGTTCAGCTCGGCTGCTGTGGCCAGATCGAGCGCGTGGATGCGCTGATAGTAGCTGCCACCAGCTTTGCTCATCGCGACGACGTAGATCGTGCCGTGCGGACCGGCGGCGCGATCGATCGCCGGGGTCGCAGTAATGCCGATCTCGGGCGTGACCTGACCGCAGCCGCGCGTGTCTGAGGTGGTCTCGCCGCTTCCCAGCAGGCTCGTGTGCCACAGTGCCGCGCCCGTGTCGGCGTCCACCGCGTAGACGCTGTCGTGTTCGGTCACAATCACCAGGACGTTGTGAATGCCTTTGCCGGGGATGTTCAGTGCCGAGATATAAAGCGGTTGCGCGTCGACTTTGCCATCGACGACCACATTGGCCAACAGACCGAAGGTCGCGGACTTCACGTTGGCAGGGGACAGGATCGCTTCAGTCGTATTCTGGCCGGTGCGGAAGTTGTCGTTGTGCCAGGTCAGCACGTCGGTCTGAGCCATAAGCGGAAGTGCTGTGGCAAGTGGGAAGACCGCGGCCAGAACGGCCGCGGAGCCTAAGAGGGTATGTGGCATTCGGGACTCCTCAACAGGGATGAAGCGGGCCTGCGTCGCACGGTGCGCTGGCAAGTAACGTTGAATCCTAGGCGCAGTTCACGGGCGAAGCGTTATGGGAGGAGGCAGTGGGTCAGGTAAAGCATTGGGAGATGCTCCGCACAGCGGCTGGAAGGATTGTGCTCCATGGAAGTTGTGCCCGTCAACCCTAAGATCGCGCAGACGGGGTAGAACACCAACGCGCAAGCCCACCTGCTTGCACGTTGGTCCGTCGAGTATCTACTGTCCGAAGGAGTAGTTCACCGTAATCGTCGTCTGGACCGATACCGGCACGCCATTCAGAACGTAGGGCTTATAGGTCCATTGCCGTACTGCGTCCAGCGCAGAGGACCGCAGCTTCTCCGGCCCCGACACCACCTGCAGGTTTTCGATCGTGCCGTCCGTGCCGATCACCGCGCTCATCACGACAGCCCCACTAATACCCTCCGCTTTTGCGTCCGGCGGATAGGTCGGATTGACCCTGCTAATCACGTTTCCCGCCATCACGCCGCCGGAGACGCGAGCGATCCGGCTGTCTCCGCCAGTGGCTTGCGAGACTCCTTGGCCCTGTTGCACCGGCACGCCAATCCGCAACGCGAGCGCGGTGGCGCACGTTCCTAAACCCAATCCGCCGCATGCCACGGCGGTTACAATCCGCCGCGCGCCCTTCATCTCCCTGCGATTCGTGGTCAGGTGCATAAGTCTCCTCTCAAAGCTGTTGGCATCGAGGAGTCCGAAGATCCCGATGGCGTGGAGCATCTTGTTTGGCGTCCGTTGGACCTGCAAGGACGCCAGCCGCAGCAACGACTCCGCATAGCTCACCGGGCCTGAAACGACCTCGGCGGCCATGGCGTCGCATACCATCTCGCGGCTCTCGGCGACGCGCCGCCGGGTGAGCCAAAGCATCGGGTGAAACGCGATGGGCAGCGTCAGCACCGCATAGAGCGCGTTTTTCAAGAAGTCGCGCCGTTCGATGTGCGCGCCTTCATGGGCCAACACGGCGCGAAGATCTTCGTCCGTCACGTGGTCTGCATACCCGTCTGGCAGTAGTACTATCCCGCGCCACAGCCCGACCGTTACCGGACCGGCAACCTCACCCGAGGTGCGGACGGGAAGCTTACGCGTCGTCAGCCCCGGCAGAGTCGACTGGTCGGAGCGTTCTGCCATGCGGTGGGTCCGCCACAGGCCAAACGCAAGCCGGGTCGCGAAGTACACGACACTCAAGCCGTAGACGAGAAGCATTATCGTAAGCAGCCCAGCCGGCACCTGGTGCAGTCCCGTTCCGCCAGCCAGCGCGGTGCCGATATCTACGCGAACGCCGCCTGTGGAGCTTGCCGGCCATACCCAGAGCCTGCTCCATAGGTCTCTCGCCGCTTGAGCGAACTGGACCGGACACGCGGGAAGCGCGGCTTCGGCCAGCAGCGCGGCGACCCAGATCTTGTGCCGCAGACCCGGCCCTGCCCTGCGTGTCAACCGCGTCATCCCCCACGCCGCGCCGAAGACAAGAGGAACCTGCCAAAGCGCGTTTACCAGGTAGCCAAGCGTCCATGCCTCAAGCTCTCTCATGCCTGCTCCTCTTCTCTCCGCAGCTTCTTGCTGAGTTTCGCGATGCGTTCGGCATCAATCTCGTTCGAGCGGATCAGATTCATCACCAGCTCCTCGCTCGATCCACCGAACATCCGGTCGACCAGGTCGCGGACGGCGTGGCGCACGGCGCTGGCCTCAGTCACAGCGGCGCTGTAGGTGAAGGCGCGCCCTTGCAGCTCACGGCTCAGCTTGCCCTTGCGTTCCAGGATGTTCAGCATCGTCTGGACGGTGGTGTAGGCCAGCTCTTGGGTGAGCCCCTCTTGCACCTCGGCCACGGTGCCCGCTCCACGCCGCCAGATAACCTGCATCACCTGGAGTTCAAGTTTTGTCAGGCCGGTTTGGTCTCTCTTCGTCATCATGCTCCTAACTGATTAGGACATTAGACCGGCAGTCATTCGTTGTCAACTAAATTCTTAGGAGTATATTTGATGGCTTAGGGTGGCTGCGGAACGCAGATTCTCTTCGGGAATGACAAACAAGAGAAACAGACGGTTACGCCTGGCGCGCAAGGACAAGCGTAATGTCGTCGGGCTGCTCTTCGGCCCCGATCCACGCATCGAGCGCCTGCATGACCTCGCGGGAGATCACGTGCAGGGGTTGATCGCGGTGGCGGCGAACGACGTCCATCAGGCGCTCTTCGCCGAAGTCGCCGAAGTCGTTCTCCGGTTCGGTGACGCCATCCGAATAGGCGACGAGGATGTCGCCGGAGTACATCGGGAAGCGACCCTCTTCGTACTTCATGCCGTCCATCAGGCCAACGACCGTGCCGCCGCAGTCGAGACGTCGAAGAGAGTTGTCGCGACCAAGCAGTAACGGCGGAAGTTGCCCGGCGGTCGAATATGTCAGCCACGCGGTGGCGGCGTCGTAATGGGCCAGGAAGAGGGTGGCGTACTTTTCCGGCTGCGTGCTGCGGTAGAGATGGCGATTGAGCAGCTCCATAATGCGGCCTGGGGAGGAGAAGAGTTCGGCCGCCGACGGCGCGGTCGAGCTGGCGGCCTCGCTGGCGAACTGATACGCCCGGACGGCGGAATGGAGCGTAGCCATCAGCAGCGCCGCCGAGATGCCCTTGCCGGAGATATCGCCGAGCGCGATGCCGACACCGGACTCAGTGCGCTTCTTGCCCGCAAAGCTCTCGTTATAGAAGACGAGGAAGTCGTAGTAGTCGCCCGAGACCGAGCGCGCCGGGCGGCAGATGCCATGGAGCTCCAGCGTGGGCAGGTTGCGGATCGCGGTCGGGAAGAGGTTGGCCTGGACTTCCTGTGCGATCGAGAGCTCGTTCTGGAGGCGCTCCTTCTCTTTCTGCTCGGCGAGCAGGCGCTGGAGCGAGCCTGTCATGCGGTTGAACGATCGCGAAAGCTCCGCAAGCTGATCGGTCCGCGTGACGGCGATGCGATGTTGCAGCTGGCCCTGATCGACATGGAGCGTGGCCTGGTACAGGTCGGCGACCGAGGCCGTCATCGTGCGGGTCAGCCGCGTGGCCAGGTACAGGGCAAGCGCTTCGATCATTGCAAACAGCAGGCAAAGCACAATCAACCCGATGCGGATGGCCGACGTAACGACGCCCGCCAGCGACGCGCCGAAGAGCTGCAGATAGAGCACCGAAGGACGGGAGTAGACCTCGATCGGGACGTTGTCCGGCTTGCCGGTCTCCCAGTCGGTGACGGCGGTCGTTGAGAAAAAGCGGACGCGGATATCGGCCAGTGAACGTGGTGCGGGTTCCATGCCGCCAGAGACGGAGGTGGTGAGGGACCGGCGTCGGCGTGTCTGGACCGAGGCATCTTCAGGACGGTTGGTCGTCTGGGCGAAGATGCTGGCGCGACCGAGGCCTTCGGCGACGCTTTCCATAAAGAACGAATCGACCGGCACGCTGCTAAGCATTGTGAACAGGTGGCCATTTTTCAACCGCACTTGCTGTACAGCCACAAGGTAGAGGTCATCTGCGTCAAGAACCATCCCGCGAAAACTGCCGTGCGGAAGCTCCGTTCCCCAGGCTGGAAGGCCGAGCGGGGTATCGTGGCTCAGGTTGGCGGTGTGCTCGCCGACCGGTGCTCCATCGAGAAAGGCCTTGACACGACCGGCGTGGATGGCGCGTTGAGCAGTTCCAGCCGCACGCTCTGTAGCGGCGATCTCCTCGATGCGCGTCTCCACATTGGTCGGATTCGATTCCGTATCGAGGATGTGGACGACGCGGGCAAGGCGGACGGCTGTGCCGGTACTCAACTGATTGAGTTCCGCCTGGACGCGCGTATCGGCTAGGTGAATGGCGAACTGGCCAGCGGCGATGTACAGGAAGATGGTGACGAGCGTGACGAAAAGCACGACGGGCGCGAGGCCGATCAGGACATAGGTGACGATCAGCTTGTTGCGCAGGCTCCAAAGCATCCGCGTACGGATCAGGCGAACCAGCAGAATCCCCGCGATAGTGAAGATGGCAATGGCAAGAAAGACCTGCAGGACCGCCAGCAGAGCTCCAGCCCAGACGGTCACCAGGCCGATTGCCGTGAGCAGGAGATAGCAGACGATCAGCCAGAAGGTAGCGGCAGAGAGGGCGGAAGTAGGACGGCGATCCAGCAGTCGAGGCACGGATCAGGCCTCCTGCCGGGCTTCGGTTACGGCGTCCTGCTGCGCTTCAAGCTCGGCCTCGCGCGCCAGCCGTTTGGTGTAGCGCGTTGCGGAAAAGTGAGCTCCACCCAGCAGTAGCAGGCCGGAAAGAAAGGCCCACATCATCAGGCTAATGGAGATGTAGAACGGCCCAGAGATGGCCTGGAAGTCAAGGAGAGGGAGAGCGAGGATGTAGAGGTACTTGGCTACTTCCCAGCTTAGCCCAACAACGATGGCGGTCGGCAGGACGGCGCGCGCCGGAATCGTACGATTGGGCAACACCCAATAGATCAGAAAAAAGAGCAGAACGCTGGCGACTACGGCGCAGATCTTGAGCACGAAAAAGGCGATCCCGTTGAAGAACACATTTTCGGTATGGCCAAAGAAGATCCACGCGAAAAGCAGACGGTTGCCAGCGGTAAAGGCCACCGATGCCATGGCCAGTGCGCCCACTCCGAAGGCCAGCCCGAGCGACACAACCTGGTTGCGTAGATAGGAGCGGTTGTTCGCAACGTTCCAGACACTGTTGAGCGCCACCTCCAAGGGCAAAAAGACACCCGTCGAGGTGACTAACAGCATGACGAGCGAGAATACCTGCGTGCCGTGGCGGGGGTGCGCCAGAACCTGCATATTCCTCATCACAAAGTCCTGGCCGACGGGAAGAAAGCTCTTCATCATGTCGGCGACCACGAGCTCCATCGTGCGGGAATGGAAGAGCTGACGGCAAAGCGTGAGTAGCAGGACGATAAAGGGAAAGAGCGACAGGATCGCGTTGGCCGCCACCGAGAAAGCATAGGTGTGGACCTCCGTCTTGGTCATGTAGCGCACAAGCGCGAGGGTTTCGGGCCAGGGACCGGGAGGCAGGGCGGCGGGTGCGGGTTGGAGGTCGTCGGTCATCGTGCAGGCGGCTCCTCACGATGCTAGCAGGCGGTTTGCGAGGGAGGGCATACGAGCCTACGATGAAAGATGCGGCAGCGCCGCATGGAGGTAGAGCATTGAGTACACCCAGAGCCGGATTCGCCTTTGAAGATCGGCTGATCGCTTACTTGAACAGTCAACAATATGAGGTGGTTCGGGACCGCACCTTGGACCACGACTACAAGATTGATTTCGTCATACGTAGATTTCCCAACAATCCTAAGTTTCACTCGATGGGCGTGCAAGTAACAACCATGACTGGCAACATGCAGAAGCTGCAGGAGTTCGTGTCCGTTCATGCCAGTGAGTACAAAGTAGTTGATAAAGCAGTCTATCTTGAGGTTGATGGCGCACTCGACTTCGAGAAAGGAGTAGGCCATCTTATCTCATCGGCACTCTCTGATTTCCAGTTCAACGCAGCGAGACTAAGCGAAAGTATCGCAGGCATCAAGATCAATCGTGATATGACTTACACCCTTTACGACGTTGCGTTGATGCTGGCAAGTCTGGCACGAGGAGAGATGCAGGGAAGAGCAGTCGCGACCGCAGCGACCAATGGAATGGTCATACATCCATCGACCGCGGCTTCGACCACAGCTTCGACTGCAACTTCGTCTGTGAGCTCAGTGGTACGGAGCGCGCCGCCGTCCGCCGTTGCTGACCTTGCCGACGCAGCCAGGGAGCTGAAAAACGCGATGGAAGACACGACCAAACCGGTCGAGCGACCAAAGTTGCAAGGTTTTATCAACGCCTACTACCGCACGAAAGATCATGGTTTTATCACTTCGCAAACGGGGGACGCATACTTCTTCGCACTGAACGGGGTGGCAGACGGCCTGCTTCGGGATAAGCTGCTCGCCTTGCCATCTATAGAATGGGCGGCGTCGGTCGATGGAACAATTGAGTTTGAAGTAGCTGGGAAAACACGGCCTAACGCACGGTATCCGGAAGCGAAGGTGCTGCGTCTGGTGCGTTGACTTTGGTTTGAATCTGAGCAATCGCCCATTGAGCCGCTTCAGCAAGGATGGGGTCGTCTCCGGCGGCCCATCCTTCCAGCTCTGGCAGAAACGCCGCGCTGCCGGAGTTGCCCATGGCAATGGCTGTATTCCGATGAAGCCGATTCAGCTTTGTGCGCTCGAGTGGCGAGCCCTGAAAGAATTGCCTGAACGTGGCGGGAGTAAGCGCCGCCAGCCAGTCGAGCGAGGGGTTCACCAACTCGCGGCGTGTGGTAAGTTCCGCTACGGGAGCGACGGGAGCCTTGCGGTTCCACGGGCAGACCTCCTGGCAGATGTCGCAGCCGAAGACCTGACGGCCCATGGGCTCGCGCAGCTCCTCGGGGATCGAGCCCTTCTTTTCGATCGTCAGATAGCTGATGCAGAGTGAGGCATTCATGGCGCGAGGTCCTTCACCGGTATTCAGCAAGGCGTTCGTAGGACAGGCATCGATGCAGCGGGTACATGAGCCGCAGCGGTCGGGGGCGGCGAGCGGCGCGGCACTGCTGGGAAGCTCCAGCGACGTAATGATCACGCCGAGCAGCAGCCATGATCCGAGCTGCTGATGGAGCACGCAGGTATTCTTGCCGATCCAGCCGACCCCAGCGCGCGCTGCAAAATTCCGCTCCAGAATAGGACCGGTATCGACGTAGCAGCGCGAAGTGCAGGGCGCATGGGCCTGCAGGGCGGCTTCGACGCGGTGCAGACGGGCGAGCAGATCGTCATGGTAGTCGACCGGCTGGCCTTCCGGGTTGCCGCTCCAGGCGTAGCGCGCGATCCATCCCGCATCATCAGGTGCCGGATCAATCGAACGAAGCGCGTCGGCGTTGTAGTTCAGCGCGCAAACGACGACTGACTTCGCCCAGGGAAGGGCAACGTCGATGGACGAGCGCAACAGCGTACCGTCAATATCGCGCCGCTTGAGGTATTCCATCTCGCCCGCGTGACCGGCGTCGACCCACCTCTCAAGGAAATTGGCAGTCTCCGGTGAAGGCATGGCTGACGCGACGTCCCCGAGGGAAAAGCCGTTTGTAGCGACAGTATCGGTGAGGACCTGCCGCAAACCGAGAGTCCAGGATGCGGAGGTTGGCTGGAGACCGGATTGGACCTGGATGGTCATACCGGATCGAATGCCTTCGACAAAGGCAAGCACGCTTTCCCTCCGGCAGATAGAAGACATCCTCTGTGAAAGGAGATGGCGGACAGGGTGCAGATCGTGACGGCGCCGGCGTTCATTGAGGACGATTGTAGGGCACTTGTTGCGGCCGCATCACTTCTTCGTGACGGCTTGCGCTTGGCGGATGGCGGCAACGTCGGCGAGGTCCTGGGGACGACCGGAGGCGAGCTTGTTCATGATCAGATGTTCTGCGGAGATGTAGCGGGCCGTGAAGCCGTCGATGGTGTGCTCGGCGCTCGCTTGCCAGACAGATTGGAAATCCACGCCGTCGATGTGTTGCAGGATGTCCACGGCAATGGGCGGAACGCCGAGCCGAAGGATGGAGGATGGATTCTGGAAGTCGTCCGGTGTGATGCCAGTCAGTGGAGCGCCATACGCGGCGAGCGCTCTGTATACGGCCTTGGCGTTCTCCGGTGTTCGGGCGATAAAGACATCGAGGTCTTTCGTGGCGCGGGGCTGAGCATGGACTGCGATGGCATAGCCGCCCACAACAACGTAGCGTACGTTATGGGCGTTGAGAGAGGACAGCAGTTGTTCTAAGTCGGGTTCCATCGGGCTCGATACCTTTCATGCGGTATTGCTCGATGCTGAGTTGCCAGGCGGCGGCGAGGCGCTCGGAGGGCGAGACGCTTTGCCAGTAGCGGTACTCTTCGTCTTTGGCTTCCTCGAAGCTGGCGAGTTTGCGGATGGTCAGGTCCATAGGTGCCTACCAGTGATTGTAGAGGAACGGAGGAGCAGAGTCGCTTGGAAGTCGGGGCGCGTGGACCCACGGTGTGGGAGCTTGTTGGGGCCGATGCCGTTCTTGAAGAGCTCGAAGAGGCTGGTGTTCACGAGACGATTGTAGTACCACGATGGCCTGATGAGCGGGGGTAACGTAAGAGTCCGGGACCTTCGTTATTTAGAGTGCTTTTGCTACGCAGTTGTCATCGAACTTTATTACAAGCTGGTCCGGCGCTTCGCAGCAGTTGTCACCATTCAGTGCGTCTTAGGAGCAGGTTGACAAGATGTGCGTTTCGATCATGCATATCCTGGTTATAGGCGGCAAAGAACTGCACTTCCAAAGAAGATGTTGAAGCTTCATAACGGCAAGTATAGAGGTACGGCGAAGCGCCTGGATTGGTCGCTACGATCTTCCACTCCGCGCAGTGAGGCAATATCTGCGTAACTGAGACATGGCTCTCTGATGTGAAATAGAGTTGTACGAAGGCGGGAGCGCTTTTCGCGTTACCGCCTTCGGGGATACCTACCGCTATTTTAATAATGTCGGGATCTGATGATTTGATTCTATCGTCTTCCAGTCCCTTCTTCTGAATCGCCCCAAGTCTGGGTACCAGGGTGTCCACGGTAACTTGTTTGCTCATGAGAGCTTCAGCGATCACTTCGATATCTGGCATCCGCTGCGTCTGGTTAGATGTGGCTTGTGAACGCTTTCTCCTGCTTTTATAAGGATCAACGCCTCTGTCGTGTTGAGATGTTTTGTCTAATACCTGCTCGCTACTGCTTAGCCAACAAGCAGGGGATGTACAAACATCTGCAGCAACAAGCTAAGTACAGCCAATCTCATCTCATCACGTTCCGCTGTATGAGTACCGCAACTACATCAGCCGCCGGGTCGTAAATATCGTGAGTGAGATCAGATAGAAACGTGATGTCGATATCGGCACTCGATCCTTCAAAATGACAAGAGTAGCGATAGGGGTTAGCTCCGGGGTTTGTCGGCGTCAGCTGCCAGTGCTTGCATGAAGGAACTACTTGTGCCAAAGTTTGAGTTTGAGGAGGCTTCCAGCTAATCTGAACATATTCCGGAGCAGCATCGGACGTGGCCGGATTACGTACCCCAATCGAAGCTTCGGTATTACTTGAACCTATGTCGACGGGGTATTCGGCACCGAGTCTCTCACCAAGACGACCCATTATTTTGGCTACATTGGCGACTGTAGCCTCTTTGTTGACAAGGGATGTCGCAATACTTTCTATGTTGACCATCTTTGCTCCTCTAGTTCGATTTCCCATCAAGGGAAGCAGCATAGCCATTCCTGCTAGGGCCGCGACTGTGGCGTTTTTATTGACCAAGGAGTTTTCCTACGCTATCTCCCGCCCGCCAAGCGTCAGCCTCTTCTGGTAACGCTCTATACCCATCGTATCCGACTTGGTAGTCTTTTAGCGCTTTTGTTGCGCTGTCATAAGCGGCATGCCGTTGTGCCGCAGTGGCATGCGGGTCGGCCTGAATTTTGTTGTTTGAAGCTAACGCTTTATTGTAGCTGTCTGTTAGCTTGGGCAGATTGGTTAGCGTAGCATTCCGTGAAGCAGCTCCTCCGCAGTATACGCTATCATACATCTGTTGAGAGCAGGAATGTAACGCATCTTTATGCGATAGTGGGTGTGCAGCGGCGGATCTGCTCACTGAAATTGGCATTCCTGTCGATGCTGTTACCGCATAGGCGTCTTTTCCGCTGCCCGCTTCGTTTCTGGCAATTAAGTACCATTGTTCGCCATGCCTACTTTCATGAAATAAGGTATTGCCCAAATCGGCGGTCGGCCGATCGCTTAGCTGCGATGAGTTGATTAAGGCTGGATTCATGTCAAGATTCCACTTAGGGAAATTCATTTGGTCGTTTGTGGAGGGAGATAAATGATTTGCCGAAACGACGCCTACGGGCGGCACACCACTCTTTGCCAATTGCTTGTTGACGGCAGCCTCCATATGAGCCGTCCGCGCATCCGGTGTCAGTTTAGGCCAATCTTTTTGCAACGTCTTCATGTCGTGAGCAAACTCCTTTTCGTTTGCCGGCGTCGCCATTCCCTTGCCAGTACAGGGTGCGTGAGCATGATGGTGGTGAGCTGGCCTCCCTGGATGCGCGAGCGCATCAGCTACGGCACCGCTCATCACTACGCCCGCCATGATGCCGCCGATGCCAGCGAATCCGGGAGAAGAAGAGCCAATCTCACCAATGATGACATTCGGCGAACCGCCGATGATAACGCCGCCATGGGCGGTGAGGTCGCCTATCCGCGCCGCGGGTAGACCATTGATGAAGACTCCGGTCGACCCGTTGGCGATTACGTCTGGCGGGCCAACGCAGGTTAGGGGATCGCCCACGCGGGCGGCGGGCAGGCCGTTGATAAAAACATTAGGTGAACCGGAAATGATCGGGCCGCCGACGTGAGGCTCAGGAGTGGCCTCAGGGCAGGTGTGCATGTCGGTGATACGGGCGGCTGGAGGCATATGGCATATGAGCGACGGTGGAGCGCTACGAGGCCACGGTACCGGATGATGACGGAAGGTGCAAGGGTCTATGGGGGCAAAATCCTGTGAGTTAGCCGCGGATGCTACACTTGGCGTCATTCCGCCTCACAGGATTGATCGGGCTCTCCATGCTTTTCAAGGTACGCAGCGCGGCGGTATACGGCATCGACGCGAACATCATTGATGTGGAGGTGGACTACTCGGGCGTGAAGTTGAACGCGGAAGAGTTCCACACGGTAGGGCTGCCGGACGCGGCGGTGCGGGAGAGCCGGGACCGGGTGCGTTCGGCGATCAAAAACTCCGGGTTCGATATTCCACCGACGCGGATCACGATCAATCTGGCTCCGGCGGACCTTAAGAAAGAGGGGTCGGGGTTTGATCTGCCGATCGCCATTGGCATCCTGGGCGCGTATGGCGCGCTGCATAACAAAGAGTTGGGGGATTTCCTGCTGGTCGGCGAGCTGGGGCTCGACGGCAGCCTGCGGGCGGTGCAGGGGATGCTGCCCATCGCGGTGGCGGCGCGGACGCAGGGCATTCCGAACCTGATCATCCCGGCGAGTAACGCGCGGGAGGCGGCCGTGGTGGCGGGGGTGAATGTTTACCCGGTGAAAACGCTGCTGGAGGTGCGGGAGCTGCTGAACTCGGTGGCGATGGGTGGGCTAAAGGCGACTCCGCTGAAGATCGAGACGGCGGAGCTGCTGGGCGAGCTACAACACTTCCCGTTCGACTTCAAAGACGTGCGCGGGCAGCAGGTGGCGAAGCGGGCGCTGGAGGTGGCGGCGGCGGGCGGACACAACATCCTGATGATCGGGCCGCCGGGGTCGGGCAAGACGATGCTGGCCAAGCGGCTGCCGTCGATCCTAGCTCCGCTGCGGTTTGAGGAGGCTCTGGAGACGACGAAGATCCACTCGGTCGCGGGGGTGCTGGACGCGGAGCAGGGGCTGGTGATGCACCGGCCGTTCCGGTCGCCGCACCATACCATCTCGGATGCGGGGCTGATCGGGGGCGGGGCGGTGCCGCGGCCTGGCGAGGTGTCGCTGGCGCACAATGGGTTGCTGTTTCTGGATGAATTGCCGGAGTTTCCTCGTAACGTGCTGGAGGTGCTGCGGCAGCCGCTGGAGGACGGGACGGTGACCATCGCGCGGGCGGCGATGAGCCTCAGCTTCCCCGCGCGCTTCATGCTGGCGGCGGCCATGAACCCGTGTCCGTGCGGGTACTTCAACGACAAGAGCCGGGAGTGCATGTGCACACCGCCGATGATTCAGCGCTATGTGTCGAAGGTGTCCGGGCCGCTGCTGGACCGGATCGACATCCATATCGAGGTGCCGGCTGTGCAATACAAGGAACTGCGGTCGGGAGCGTCGAGCGAGGGATCGGCGGAGATACGAGCGCGTGTGCTGGCGGCCCGGGAGCGGCAGCGAGAGCGATTCGAGGCAGCGTCGGAGCGGACCAAAGGAAGTTCGAAGGCGTCGTCGCGCCCTGTCTATGCGAACGCGCAGATGGGAACGCAGCAGATACGGATGTATTGTGAGCTGTCGTCGGACGCGGAGCGGCTGCTCGAACGCGCGATGCAGCAGCAGGGGTTGAGCGCGCGGGCGCACGACCGCATTTTGAAGGTGGCGCGGACAATCGCGGATATAGAGGGAGCCATGGACATTGCGGTGAAGCATATCGCGGAGGCGATCCAGTACCGGACGCTGGATAGGAGCTACTGGTCCTAAGGAGGCGCAATCCTTCCAATAACGGTATGGAAGGGGAACTTTGTTCCAAATAAAGGATTGACGCGCGAGTGTGGAGGGTTTACCTTCAAGCAGTCAGGAACATGCAAGAGTGTGATCCGGTTGCCGCTTGGAAGCCGGCGGCGCTCAGTTCTGTGGCGCGGTCGGCAAACGTGCTTTGGAGCGCCTGACCTCTTGATGATGTACAACGCCAAACGTCAGAAACGGGAAGTGGAATCTTCCCCGTG
The DNA here is from genome assembly GCA_965215415.1 of Acidobacteriaceae bacterium. Classification (GTDB taxonomy): domain Bacteria; phylum Acidobacteriota; class Terriglobia; order Terriglobales; family Acidobacteriaceae; genus Edaphobacter. The sequence goes on from CBDCDQ010000009.1 coordinate 1,539,698, forward strand.
TTGATTACGTCCTATAAACGATGCTCCACGTGGCACCCTGAACCTGGTGCCACGCATCGCATCCCACTAACTGTAACGCTTCGGGCCAATGCGGTGTTCGGTGCCGGCGATTACCAAGAAGGAGTTCCTCATGCGCTCGGATCTAATCTTCGGAGCACTCACGCACGTCACTAACCGGTATCAGCTTTGTCAGCTGGCATCGAAGGCCACCCGCAAACTGCATAAGCCGAACACCCGTCTTCAGGACACAACCAACGAGGTCCTCGATCGGTTCAAGGACACGATTCCGATGGATGAGCACGCCGACGAAGTGGTCGAAAAGATCGAACTCGAAGAGCGCCGCGCGGCCTAACGCGCGGCGGCTCCTCTTCCGCTTTCCGTCACCTCTGTCGTAAAGTCAAGCCTGAAATCGTTACATCCCGCATCGACATCCCTCCTGAGCACTGGACTTCTGGAACTCCGCACCTCTTCTTCACACGTAGACCGCCAGGCAGATTCCCACCTCGCTCCACACTCTTCAACTCCCTCCCAAAGCACCTCCCAGGAACACGATGACCATCTCTGAACTCAAAGACCACAATATCGCCGAGTTGGGCAAACTCGCCCGCGGCCTTGACATTGGCGGCACCAGCGGCCTCCGCAAACAAGACCTTATCTTCAAGATTCTCCAGGCACAGAGCGAAAAAGAAGGCCATATTTTCGCCGAGGGCGTGCTGGAGATCCTCCCGGACGGTTACGGCTTTCTACGGTCTCCGGACTATAACTACCTGCCGGGACCGGACGATATTTACGTTTCGCCCTCGCAGATTCGCAAGTTTGATCTGAAGACCGGCGACACCATCAGCGGCAACGTGCGACCTCCGCACGAGGGCGAGAAGTACTTTGCGCTGGTGAAGATCGAGGCGATCAACTTTGAGTCGCCGGAAGAGACGCGCAACAAGATTCTGTTCGACAATCTGACACCGCTGTACGCGCAGGACCGCATCAAGATGGAGACGGTGCGCGAGCACATCTCCGGCCGGGTGATGGACCTGTTGACGCCGATGGGCAAGGGACAGCGCGGACTGATCGTGGCCCCGCCGCGCACCGGCAAGACGATGCTGCTGCAGTCCATCGCGAACTCCGTCACCGCAAACCACCCTGAGGTCGTCTTGATCGTGTTGCTGATCGATGAGCGGCCTGAAGAGGTCACCGATATGCAGCGATCTGTCAAAGGCGAGGTGATTTCGTCGACCTTCGACGAGCCCGCCGCGCGCCACGTGCAAGTCGCCGAAATGGTGATCGAAAAGGCCAAGCGGCTGGTCGAGCACAAGCGCGACGTCGTAATTCTGCTGGATTCGATCACCCGTCTGGCGCGCGCGTATAACACCATCGTGCCGCCCTCGGGCAAGGTTCTCTCGGGCGGTGTGGACTCGAACGCGCTCCAGCGTCCGAAACGCTTCTTCGGCGCGGCGCGCAACATCGAAGAGGGCGGCTCGCTGACAATCATCGCGACGGCACTGGTGGATACCGGGTCGCGCATGGACGAGGTCATCTTCGAAGAGTTCAAGGGCACCGGTAACATGGAGGTCATCCTGGACCGCAAGCTCGTGGATAAGCGCGTCTTCCCGGCGATCGACATCCAGCGGTCCGGCACGCGCAAGGAAGAGCTGCTCATCCCCAAGGAAGACCTGCAGCGGACGTGGATTTTGCGGAAGGTCCTGAACCCCCTGTCGCCGGTGGAAGCCATGGAACTATTGACGGACAAGCTGGCCAAGACGCGGAATAATCAGGAGTTCTTGCACAACATGAGTTCGTTGTAACGATCCGCTTTGCAAGCCACGGAGCGCGGCCCTGAGCCGCGCTCCGTCGTCTGCGCCGCTTGCACGGGGGTCAATACCCATTGGCAAGCAGATACCCCTCGGTGAGGGTGAACGCGGGAGTCGTGCGCTTCTCCGCATAGCGGGCGAGGACGTCCGTCTCGATGTTAAGCGCCGCACCGGGAGCCAGTGTGCGCAGGCTGGTGGCGCCATAGGTATGGGGGATGACGGCGATCTCGGCTGTTGTACCTTGAAGCGACGCGATAGTAAGGGAGATGCCTTCGACCGTAATGGAGCCCTGCGGGACGACGTAGCGGGCGAGCTCGGGCGTAAGCGCGAAGCGGAGACGCCAGTCGGTCTCGGGCGCGCCGGGAGTAATAGCGTCGAGGGCGAGCAGGGTAGCGGTGCCGTCGACGTGGCCCTGGACGACGTGACCCCCGAGGGGGGAACCGGCGGGCGTGGGAAGTTCGAGGTTGACGACAGAGCCGGGGCGGAGATGCCCAAGAGTGGTGCGGCGCAGGGTTTCTTCTGCGAGATCTGCCGAGAAACGGTCTGGCTGGATGTCCAGTGCGGTGAGGCAGACACCGCTCACGGCGATGCTGTCTCCCGTGCGGAGGCGCGGCGCGAGTATGGGAGCGGAGAGGGTGATGCGGGTGGCTCCGTCCCCCGGGATGAGGGCGAGGAGGATGCCTGTGGCTTCGACGAGGCCGGTGAACATGGGTCTAGCTTACGCGATGGAGGCCCAGGGATCGTGGAGGTAGCCCTGAACGCACGCGTCCGGACCAAACGCGGTGCGGGTGATGCGGGTGAGTCTCTGCTCAAAGAGGAACGGCGAGGGCAGGCCCTGGGCGAAGGGAAGGGCTGCGGTGCCCAGCTCGGTTTCGGCGTAGAAGAGGACGGCTTTGTCGACAAGATTCTGGGTGAGGAAGGCACCGTTGAGGGCCGAGCCGGCTTCGAGGAGGAGACTAAGGAGGTTGCGCCCGGCAAGGGTGGCGAGGACGGCGGAAAGGCTAAGACCGCCTGCTGTCTCCGGGATGGTGAGGAGTTCGGCCCCGGCCGCTTCCAGGGCGTGGCGGTGGGCTGCGGGGGCATCGGGACCGCAGAGGAGAAGGAGATCGTTCGCGGCGGTGCGGACGAGTCGGGAGTTGTGGGGTGTGCGGAGATGGGTGTCGAGCACGACGCGCAGAAGCGGGCGGCGGCGCGGCAGCCCCGTGCGGTCGGTGAGGGCGGGATCGTCGGCGAGCACGGTGCCGATGCCGGTAAGGATGGCGTCGGAACCGTGCCGGAGCTTCTGGACCTCGACGCGGGCCGCGGAGCCGGTGAGCCAAAAGGGCTGGTTCGGTTGGCGGGATGCAGGAGGCGGGGAGAGCATCCCATCGACCGAAAGCGCGGCTTTGAGGGTGACGAACGGGCGCCGGTGCTGGACGAAGTGGGCGAAAGCCTCGATGAGGTCGCGGGCGGGCTGTTCGCAAACCCCGAGGCTGACTACGATGTCGGCGGCGCGGAGTTTGGCAAGGCCGCTCCCGGCGACCTGAGGGTTGGGGTCAACTGTCGCAGCAACGACACGCGTGATACCCGCGGCGATGAGGGCGTCGGCGCAGGGGCCAGTGCGGCCATGGTGGCTGCAGGGTTCGAGGGTGACGTAGGCGGTGGCGGCCTGAACGGCGTGGCCACGCCGGGCGGCGTCTTTGAGGGCGGCGATCTCGGCGTGGTGGCGGGCCTCGTAGAGGTGAGCGCCTTCGCCGAGGATTTCGCCGTTGCGGGCAAGCACGCATCCGACCTGGGGATTGGGCGAGGCGAGGGCCACGGTGGCGCGGGCGAGATCAAGGGCGCGGCGCATGAAGAACTCGTCTTGTGTGTGTGTGTCCACGCGAGTGTGACGCATCTTAGAACGGACTGCGCATCTATAGAGTAAGCGCACCCGTTTGCTTGGGGAGTGCGCGACGCTTACACTAAGCAGAAGCAACATAAGGAGATTTCATGGCCACTGCAACCGTTACGCTGACCGCTGAAGTTGTGACCGGAACGCCAGCCTCGACGGCGCCCGTCAACCTGACGCCAAACGCGATCGCGAAGGTGAAGGAGATCATGTCGACGCAGGACCCGACGCCGGCTGGGCTGCGCATCGGCGTGGTGGGCGGGGGCTGCTCGGGCTTTCAATACTCCATGTCGTTCGAGAACCAGAGTGGCATGATGGACAAGGTGATCCGCTTTGACGACCTGAAGGTGTTTGTGGACGCGACCTCGGCGATGTACCTGCAGAACTGCACGGTGGATTACGTGGAGACGCTGGAGGCTGCTGGGTTCAAATTTGAAAATGCTGCGGTGAAGAGCACGTGTGGATGTGGGTCGAGCTTTAGCGTTTAGTTCTCAGAACAACTTTGCTAGATAAAGCCTCGGCTTCTGTTGGGGCTTTTCTGCGTCCGCTAGCGGTCCAGAGCGGAGAAGATGTCGGCCAATTTGAGCCGGATGGGGGTGTTGGGCACGGTGAGTTCGTCTTCGATGACGATGTGGAAGTCGTTGGCGTCGCAACGGTAGGCGGTACGATCGGAGGGATCGAAGGCCCAGATATGCTGTACGCCCATTCTCACGTAATCTCCGACTCGCTCGTGCAGGCGCTTCATGCTGTCTTCGGGAGAGAAGACTTCGATGAGGAGGATGGGCGCGTTGCGGACGATGCGGTGTTCGGTGTGATCGGCGGCCAGCACCGTAACATCTGGGATGCGGAACTTGGTGGCGGAAACCTGCATTCGCTGTTCTTGGAGCACCTCGACGCGCCACTCCGACTCGTGACTCATGAACAGCGAAAGCAATCTTTTCTGAATGCGATTGTGCTCGATCTCGCCCATATTCCGCTCCTCCAGATGGCCGTCGATGTAGTCGCAGTCGGGATGGTACATCGTGTTCAGGTAACGCTCGATCGAGACGGCTTCGCCATCATGGCAGCCGTCGCCCCGCTCCTCATAGAAGGGCAAGGGAGGAAGGGAAGCGGACTGCGAAGGTGCGGTGGAGGTCGCCATGGGTCTAGTATGCGCCGGGACGTGCAGGGAAGGGAAGTGGATTGGCGAGGCTCCGCGTCTAAGATAGGAGTATGTCTGAGTACGTCATCAAGCTGGCGGATGAGCGGGGGCGGGTACAGGAGCAAACCCATGCGGCCGCGACGGCCGAGGAGCTGCGGGCGCGGTTTACGCAGGCGGGCTACTACGTCTACTCGGTGAAGTCGCGCGGCGGCCTGGGTGTTGGCGGCAAGAAGAAGGTGAAGCTGGAGCAATTCCTCATCTTCAACCAGCAATTTCTAACGCTGATTAAGGCCGGACTGCCAATTCTTGGTTCGCTGGAGCTGCTGGCGCGGCGGCAGAAGCAGCCGGATTTCCGTGCGCAGCTGGAAGATGTCGGCCAGCGAGTGAAGACGGGCGAGTCGATCTCCGCGGCGTTCGAAGCGCAGGGCGGGTTCCCCATCGTGTATACGACGACGCTGCTGGCGGGGGAGCGGTCAGGCAATCTGGAAGAGGTGTTGCAGCGTTTTCTCGACTTTCAGCGGGTGTCGCTGACCTTTCGGAAGAAGCTGACGGCGAGCCTGATCTATCCGGCGCTGCTGGTGGTGATGGTGATCGCACTCTTTATCTTCCTCATCACGTTTGTGGTGCCGAGGTTTGCACAGCTCTACGATCAACTAGGAACCAAGCTGCCGGGGTTGACGGTATTTCTGCTGGACCTGGGACGAAACGCCCAAAGCTACGGGCTGTATGTGGGCGCGGTGGTGATCGTTGCCGGATTTCTGCTGTATCGCTGGGCGAAGACGGACGCGGGTTCGACGGCGCTCGACCGGGTGCGGATTGCGCTGCCTGTCTTTGGCAATGTATGGCTCAAATATCAGGTGGGGCTGTTCTCGCGCACGCTGGCCACGCTGCTGACGGGCGGTCTGCCGCTGGTGCCCTCTCTCGAAACGGCGGCGCGGTCGATCGATTCCAGGCAAATCAGCAATGCGGTCTACCGGTCGGTCGAGACGGTACGCGAAGGCAAAGGCCTTTCAGTGAGCCTGCAGGCGACGAAAGTCTTTCCAGAGCTGGCCATCGAGATGGTCGAGGTGGGCGAGTCCACCGGCGCGTTGCCGCAGATGCTGAACTCGGTTGCTGAATTCTTCGAGGAAGACGTACAGACGAACCTGACGGCCGCGATGAGCCTGATCGAGCCCTTAATCTTGATTGTCATGGGTGGGGTTGTGGTGACGATTCTGATCGCGCTGTATCTGCCGATCTTTAGCTTGAGTGCGGGCGGCACGACGCAGTAAGGCATCGGGACCGGTACGTTTGCGGTCCCGGCGGCTTCAAAGGGGTATACTTAGCGCTGTGACTACGACCATTCTGGATCGCTCCGACATCGATGTGACGGGTAAAGAGACCGCCACCAAGCGAGTACTCTTATTGAAGCCACGGGGCTTCTGCGCGGGCGTGGTGCGGGCGATCGACATCGTGCAGATCGCGCTCGACACCTTTGGCGCGCCGATCTATGTCCGCAAGGAAATCGTGCATAACAGCTACGTAGTGACCGATCTTGCCAAGAAGGGCGCAATCTTCGTCAACGAGCTGGACGAGGTGCCGGAGGGCGCTCGGGTGATCTACTCCGCGCATGGCGTATCGCCGGCGGTGCGGGAGCGGGCGAAGGAGCGCGGGCTGAAAGTTGTAGACGCGACGTGTCCGCTGGTCACCAAAGTCCACGTTGAGGCGATCAAGTTCGCCAAGCAGGGGTACTCGCTGGTGCTGGTGGGGCATCGCGACCATGAGGAGATTGAGGGCACACAGGGTGAGGCGCCGGACGTGACACAGGTCGTCTCGACTGTAGAAGAGGTAGCTCAGTTGGTCGTGCCCGACCCGAACCGCGTTGCCTACCTTACGCAGACGACGCTCTCGCTGGACGAGGCGCGGGACATGATCGAAGCGTTGAAGATCAAGTTTCCAAACATCGTTGGGCCGCACTCGCAGGACATCTGCTACGCGACCGAAAACCGCCAGACGGCGGTCAAGAACGTGGCGCACGGCGCGGATCTGGTACTGGTAGTGGGGTCGCGGAACAGCTCGAATTCCAACCGGCTGGTGGAGGTCTCAAAGAATCTGGACACCAACTCCTACTTGATCGACACGGCGGACGCGATCCAGCCGGAGTGGCTTGATGGTGTAAAAACTGTGGCCGTGACGGCCGGCGCGTCAGCTCCCGAAGTGCTGGTGCAGGATGTGGTCAACTACCTGCAAACATTGGGTTATGGGGATGTGGACGAGGTTGAAGTGATGCCGGAGAACGTGCGGTTCGGCCTGCCCCCGGAGATCGTACAGGCGATCAAGCCGGCATCTTCCGCACCGATCGGCGCGCTGGCGTAATCCAATAGAGGACGGCCGGTTCTCCCGGCGTAAGGATTCCTTTTGGCGAGAGATTTCATCAGACGATGAGCACACAACCACGCAATGCGCAGGCGCTGCCGCGTACCGAAAAGCCTCGCTTTGGACGGATGGACCTTGGCCTGGAGCAGGTCGCGCAGGGCATCTCGAAGGCAAAAGATTGGCTGCTCGGTCACCAGCATCCCGACGGCTACTGGTGCGGTGAACTCGAAGCCGACGTCATGCTCGAGGCTGACTACATCTTTATGCATACGCTGCTCGGCACGGGCGACGCGGGCAAGATGACGCGGGCTGTGAATGAGATATTACGGCACCAGAATGAGGACGGCGGATGGAGCCAGTATCCCGGCGGGCCATCGAACATCAGCTATGGGGTTAAGGCGTACTTCGCCCTGAAACTGATGGGCTGGAGCGCGGAGCATCCGGTTCTGCTTAAGGCGCGGGAGTGGGTGCTGAGCAACGGCGGAGTCGTCGAGTGCAACACGTTTACCAAGATTTATCTCTGCGCGCTGGGGCAGTATGAGTACGACGCCGTCCCGGCGGTGCCACCTGAGATCGTCCTGTTTCCCAATTGGTTCTATTTCAATATCTACGAGATCAGCTCGTGGTCGCGTGGCATCCTGGTCCCGCTCTCCATCATCTACGCCAAGAAGCCGTTCAAGAAGATCGCGCCAGAGCAGGGGATCGATGAGCTGTTTGTCGGTGGCCGCGCAAACGCCGATTTGCACCTGCGCTGGGACCGGAAGCGTCCGGTCGGCTGGCGCAACTTCTTCCTCGCGCTCGATCGGGTCACGCACTGGGCGGAGCGTGTCCATATCCGGCCCCTGCGGAAGATGGCCATCAAAAAAGCCGAGAAGTGGATGCTCGACCGTTTCGAGAAGTCCGACGGATTGGGCGCGATCTATCCCGCGATGCTGAACGCCATTGTTGCTCTTCGGGCGCTGGGCTACTCCTTCGACGATCCGCAGATGATCCGCGCCATGGACGAGTTCGAGAAGCTGGGCATCGACTGTCCAGACGGCGAGCCGGGATACCCCACTCCGACCTTCCGCATGCAACCTTGCTACTCGCCGGTCTGGGATACGGCGCAGGTGCTGCCTGTGCTCAGCGAGGCGGGCGTGCCGCGCAACGATCCGCGCCTGCTGAAGGCGGCGGATTGGCTGCTCTCCAAGGAGGTCCGGCACAAGGGCGATTGGGCGGAGAAGGTGAAGAACGTCGAGCCGGGCGGCTGGTACTTCCAGTTCAACAACGAGTTCAACCCCGACGTGGACGACACGGGCGAGGTGCTGATGGCGCTCAACTGCGTCGACAATCCGCGCGAGCGGTATCAGCACGAGGTCTGTCAGCGAGCAATTCGATGGATCTGGGCGATGCAGTGCAAGAACGGCGGCTGGGCGGCCTTCGACAAAGACAACACCAAGCGCATCTTCGAGTACATTCCGTTCGCCGATCACAACGCCATGCTCGATCCGCCGACGGTGGACATCACCGGGCGCATGCTTGAGATGCTGGCGCAATACGGCTACACCCGGTCCGACAAGCGCGTCGAGAAGGCGATCCAGTTCGTCCTCAAGGAGCAATCCACGGACGGAAGCTGGTTTGGCCGCTGGGGCGTCAACTACCTTTACGGGACGTTCCTTGTGCTGCGCGGCCTCGAAGCCATGGGCGTCTGGAGCCACGAACCCTGTGTGTTGCAGGCGACGGAGTGGATACGCATGGTGCAGAACTCCGACGGCGGCTGGGGTGAGACCTGCGGCACCTACGACGACGAGCTGCAGAAGGGCATCGGCCCGAGCACCCCGTCGCAGACAGCCTGGGCGCTGCTCGGCCTCCTGGCGGGCGGCGACGTCCGCTCCGATTCCGTCGCCAAGGGCGTGCGCTGGCTGATCGACCGCCAGCATGAGGACGGCAGCTGGGACGAGCTGATGCCCGGACGCAACGGCGAGAGTTACTACACCGGCACGGGCTTCCCCCGCGTCTTCTATCTGGGATATCACTTGTACAAGCAGTATTTTCCGTTGCTGGCGTTGACTACCTATACGCGAGCCATGGAAGCGGCAAAGAGTTAGGAGAGAACGAGATGGCGGTTCCCGTATCGCAAGCCTGGACAGTCGCGACGTATGTGTTGAAGCAGAAAATGCTGGGGCGGAAGAAGTATCCGCTCGTGCTGATGCTCGAGCCGCTGTTCCGCTGCAATCTGGCGTGCGCGGGCTGCGGCAAGATCCAGTACCCGGCACACATCCTCAAGGCGGAGCTTTCGCCTGAGGAGTGCTTCAAGGCGGTCGAAGAATGCGGCACCCCCATGGTCGCCATCCCAGGCGGCGAACCGCTGCTGCATCCCAGGATGCCGGAGATCGTCGCCGGTCTCGTCGCGCGTAAAAAGTACGTCTATATGTGCACCAACGCCCTTCTCCTCAAGGAGAAGCTCCACTTGTTCAATCCCAGCAAGTTTCTCTCGTTCTCCGTCCATGTGGACGGCCAGCGGGAGCACCATGACTTCTCCGTCTGCCGCGAAGGGGGGTACGACATCGCCATGGAAGGCGTCAAGGCGGCGGTCGAGGCGGGCTTCCGCGTCACCACCAACACGACGCTCTTCGACGGCGCGGACCCCAACAGCGTCCGCGCGCACTTCGACGAACTGATGGTCGCGGGCGTCGAGAGCATGATGGTGTCTCCGGGTTATACCTATGACAAGGCTCCTGACCAGAAGCACTTCCTCGGCCGCGCCCGGTCCAAAAAAATGTTCCGCGCGATCCTCTCGAACCGCAAGAAGACCTGGCGCTTCAACGCCTCGCCCATGTTCATGGAGTTCCTGATGGGCAAGAAGCACCTGACCTGCACGCCGTGGGGGATGCCGACGTTCTCCATCTTCGGCTGGCAGAAGCCCTGCTATCTGCTCCAGGACGGCTACGCCGACACCTTCCAGGAGCTGATGGACACCGTCGAGTGGGGGAACTACGGCACCGAAAGCGGCAACCCGCGCTGTGCCAACTGCATGGTGCACTCCGGCTACGAGGCCAGCGGCGTCAACTACACCTTCGGCTCGTTCAAAGGTCTGCTCCAAACCGCCAAAGCCATGTTCTCCTCCTACACGGACGACGGCGCGAACAAGCTCCTCAACGAGTGGCCGCGCCCGCAGCATATGCCGCTGGTGCAGATTGCCGACCTGGCCAAGAAGGACCCGTCGGCGGCGCACAACGCGGCGGAGCTGCAGGAAGTCTCGGGAGACTAGCGATGGCGACCGACACCCAGGAAGCGGCGAAGCTCGACCAGCTCTCGCACGAAGCTCCCGATGAGCAGGAGGTCGCCGCCGGACGCGAGCGCGAACAGCTCGAAGGTTGGATTCCCGCACTCGCCACTGACGCGGAAATCCGCGACGCGCTCGAAAAAGCCTTCGACTATCGCGGCGACATCACCGTCACCCTGCGCGACGGCAGCACCGTGCAGGGCTATCTTTTCGACCGCCGTCTCGGGCCCACCCTCCGTGACTCCCTCGTCCGCATCATGCCCGCGACTGGCGGCGGTAAGGTGAACATCGCCTACGCCGACATCGCCGCCCTCGCCTTCACCGGCCGCGACACGGCCGCAGGCAGGAGCTTCGAGGCTTGGGTGAAGAAGTACTGGGAGAAGAAGGCCGCCGGCGAGCGCAACATCCAGATCGAGCCGGAGCGGCTGGAATAATGGCGGGGACTGAACCAGCTCGCCCTTTGCCGCAGAAGTCCATTGGCATCCTCGGCGGCATGAGCAACCAGGCAACCGGTGAGTACTACCGGCTGCTCAACGAAGGCCTGAACGCGCGCCTCGGCGGCTGGGACAACGGCGAGATCGTGATTGTCTCGGTCAACTTCGGCAACATTCATTGGTTCATCCGCAACGAACGCTGGGACCTCGCGACGGCGTACCTGAGCGAGAAGCTCGACCGGCTGGAAGCCGCGGGCGTAGATGTAATCGTCTGCGTCTCGAACACCATGCACAAGACCGTCGTGCCACTGATGGAGTCGCGCAAGACGCTGTTTCTCCACATCGCAGACCCCACGGGCGCGGCGATCCAGGCTGCGGGCCTCACCCGCGTTGCGCTACTAGGAACGCTGCCGACGATGGAGTCGCCGGAACTAGCCGCCCGCTATCGAGAGAAGTTCGATGTCAAGGTGATGGTGCCCGTCCATGAGGAGGCCGTCGAGGTCGACCGCGTGATCTTCGATGAGCTGGTGCGGCGGGAGCTTAGAGCCGAGTCCAAAGCAAAGTACCTCGACGTGATCGCCGGTCTGCGGGCACGGGGAGCGCAGGGCGTGATCCTCGGCTGCACGGAGATCTTTCTGCTGATCGGCCAGGACGATCTGCCAAGCTTTCCGGTCTTCGACACCACTGCCTTGCATGTGGATGCCGTTGTGGAACTGGTGCTTGCCGGAGCGGCTGCCTAAGTGCGGGTGTTCCTCACGGGCGCGACGGGGTTTGTCGGCGGTCATGTGGCGCGGGCGTATGCGTCGCAAGGAGCGTCGTTGCGTCTGCTGACGCGGAGCACGAGCCGGACCGACGGGCTGGAAGGGCTCAACGCTGAGATGGTCCAAGGCGATTTGCGGGCGTCCGAAGGTCTGCGATCCGCGCTGACCGGATGCGATGCTCTCATCCACATCGCGGCGGACTACCGGCTGTGGGTGCGCGATCCCCGTGAGATGTACCGCGCCAACGTCAATGGGACACGCGATCTCCTCAAGCTGGCGCGGGAGGTGGGTGTCGAGCGTGTCGTGTATACGTCGAGCGTGGCGACGATGGGCTTTCTTGCTGACGGTACGATCGCCGACGAAGAGTCGCCCGTCGCTCTCGACATGATGATCGGTCACTACAAGCGGTCGAAGTTCCTTGCCGAGCAGGAAGCGATTGCAGCCGCGCAGGCGGGGCAGCACATCGTCATCCTCAATCCGACCACGCCGATCGGTGCTGGCGACATCAAGCCAACGCCGACGGGGCGGATCGTCGTGGACTTCCTCAACCGCAAGTTCCCGGCCTACGTGGATACCGGCTTGAACCTGGTCGACGTGATGGAAGTGGCGGCCACGCACGTCGCGGCACTCGAACGCGGGCGATTCGGCGAGCGCTACATCCTCGGTGGCGAGAACCTCACCTTGAAGCAAATTCTGGATCGGATGTCGGCCATCACCGACTTGCCGTCCCCGACCATTAAGGTGCCGCACAGCTTTGCCATGGCCTTTGCGTTCTTCGACGAGCTGGTGACCGGCAGGCTGCGTGGCAAGGAGCCGCGCGCGACCGTTGAGGCCGTGCGGATGGGCAAGAAGATGATGTTTGCTTCTTCAGCCAAGGCGGTGGAGGAGCTCGGATTCAGGGTGGTGCCGGTCTACCACGCGCTGCGAGCGGCCATCGACTGGTTTGTGGAGCACGGATACGCTCCCAAGCCATGAAGATCGCGATCATCGCGGCGCTGCCCGGGGAGCTGAAGCAGATCGTCAATACGGGTTTCAAGCGGGTCCCCACGTCATCGAAAACAGTGATGAAGTGGGTCTGTCCCATGGCTGATGATGAGTGGGTGGCAGTCTGCGCGGGTATGGGGTCGGACGCGGCGCGCCGGGCGTTTGCCGAGTCTGAAGCCGATGGATCAATCGATCGTGTGCTCTCCATTGGCTGGGCCGGAGCGTTGAACGAAGAGGTTTACTCGGCGAACAGCTTCATCGCGTCGGCGGTGATCGATGCACAAACGGGGGAGCGCTTCGAACTTTCGGGCGGTGAACGGAGCATGGTTCTCGTTAGTACGGCGCGTGTTGCGAACGAGACGGAGAAGCGCAGGCTAGCCGCAACCTATGGCGGGGCAATGGTCGATATGGAGTCGGCGGCTGTGGTGCGTCTGGCTCTCATCCGCGGGATACAGGTTTGTTGTGTGAAGGCGATATCGGATGAGGTCGGAGACAGGCTGCCGGACTTCAACCCGTTCATCGATCGCCGAGGACAAATGAAGATGGGCGCATTCGTGCGATACGTTGCCACCAAGCCGAGCTACTGGGGTTCGCTCGTGCGGCTCGGTAGAACAAGTTCGGCGGCGGCTCACAGCCTGGCGTCGGCGGTGCTTACTGTTCTAAGTGGGCCCAAGGACCTTGTGGAGATTAACCGGACAGGGAGTGTGGATTGGTAGAGATCCCAAAGACGATGCGGGCGGCGGTGTATCGCGGTGTGGACGATGTGGGAGTCGAGACCGTGGTCGTGCCGGAGATTGGGCCGGGCGAGGTGCTCGTCGAGATCGACACCTGCGGCATCTGTGGGACGGACCTCAAAAAGATCCACACGGGGTCGCACGCCGCGCCGCGCGTCTTCGGGCATGAGATGGCTGGGACGATCGCGGCTGTGGGCGCGGACGTGGCGGGGTTTGCAGTGGGCGAGCGGGTGATGGCCTACCATCACATTCCGTGCGGAGCCTGTTACTACTGCCGCAAAGGGACGTTTGCGCAGTGCGAGGTCTACAAGAAGGTGGGCTGTACGGCGGGGTTTGCGCCTGCGGGTGGTGGCTTTGCGGAGTACATCCGTGTGATGGACTGGATCGTGCGGGGCGGCCTGGTGAAGATTCCGGATGACGTGCCCTTCGAGCAGGCGGCGATGATCGAGCCGACAAATACGTGCTTCAAGGCGATGGAGATGCTCCACCTCCAGCCGGATGAGACGGTGCTGGTCATCGGGCAGGGGCCGATCGGCATTATGCTGGCGGCGCTGGCGAAGCGTACCGGCGCGACCGTGCTGACGAGCGATCTCTACCCGGAGCGGCATGCTGTAGCCGCCAAGTTTGGCCTGGAGCATCCGCTCGACGGGCGCGGCGATGTGGTTGCACCAGCGCGCGCGGCGACGGACGGGCGCGGGGCGGATGTCGCGCTGCTGGCAGTCGGCGGCGATGCGCTGATCAAGGTAGCGATGGACGCGGTGCGACCGGGTGGCCGCGTGATGCTCTTCGCGGCGACGCAGCATGGCGAGGCGGCGTTCGACCCGGCGGCGGTCTGCATGAACGAGAAGACGCTGATGGGGTCGTACAGCTCGTCGGTGGCGGTAAATGGGGCGGTGGAGCGGCTCGTCTTCGACGGCTACCGGGACGGGACGTACGACCTGACGCGGCTGATCTCACATCGGTTCTCGCTGGAGGAGGCGGTGGCGGGGATTGCGCTGGCTTCGAACCCGCAGCCCGGATCGATGAAGATCGTTGTACAGCCGTAGCTCGACAGTGCCCCGTCACCCTCGCAAAAGTGCGTCACACACCATGCGCAAGTTGTTCAAACGGGAGACTTTACGCGCCAACGCCAAACTAACTTGCTCATTCGAAAAGGTTTGTACGTCAAGTGGACTTTTTTGCTCAAAACAGGTCTGGTATCTGCGCTGAGCACTTGCTTTCTACAACTTACGACACCCGTAAAGAGCAAAGTCTACGCCTGGACGCAGGCCTGGAAGTAGGCAAGGGACTTTTCAAGGCCTTCGCGGAGCTTGATCTGAGGCTCCCAGCCGAGGAGGGTGCGGGCTTTGGTGATGTCCGGGCGGCGGCGGGTGGGGTCATCTTTGGGGAGTGGTTTGTGGACGAGTGTGGATGGAGAGCCGGTGACGGCGAGGACCTCCTGGGCGCACTCGATCATGGTGAACTCGACCGGGTTGCCGATGTTGACTGGCAGATGTTCGGAGGATTTTGAAAGGCGCACGATGCCGTCGATCAGGTCGGAGACATAGCAAAAGCTCCGTGTCTGGAGGCCGTCGCCGTAGATGGTGAGGGGCTCGCCGCGCAGCGCCTGCATCATGAAGTTCGAGATCACCCGGCCGTCGTTCGCCTGAAGCCGCGGACCGTAGGTGTTAAAGATGCGCACGAGGTGGGTATCCACCTTGTAGTAGCGGTGATACGCCGTGACCGTGGCTTCCGAGAACCGTTTGGCCTCGTCGTAGACCGAGCGCGGTCCGATGGGGTTGACGTTGCCCCAGTAGGTCTCAACCTGCGGGTGGACCTCGGGGTCGCCATAGCACTCCGAGGTGGAGGCGTGGAGATAGCCCGCGTTGTACTTTTTCGCGATCTCCAGCGTGTTGACGGTCCCGTTCGAGCCGACGAGCAGGGTCTCGGGGCCGAGGCGATCATAATCGACCGGACTGGCCGGTGAGGCGAAGTTGAAGACGGAATCGACGGGGCCAAGGTCGAAGGGCTGGCAGATGTCCCGTTCTTCAAACGAGAAGCGCGGCTCTTTGGCGAGGTGCGCGAGGTTGGCGGAGTTGCCGGTGCAGAGATTGTCGACCCCGATGACGGTGTTGCCCTCGGCGAGGAGGACATCGGTGAGGTGGGAGCCGAGGAAGCCGGCGGCTCCGGTGACGAGAACGTGAGGCATACAGATTCCTTAGGAAGTCGTTGGCACAAAGACCACCTTAGCGACGTTGAAACCCTCGCAAAGGTGAGGCACCCGGTCGCGCCTGTTAGTGTCTGGGGCCGCTGCCGGGTGTGGGTGAGGTGAGGTCGCGGTTGGGGTAGGCGGCTGGGCGGCCGATGCTCAAGTATGTAAAGCCGTGCTGGAGCATGACGGCAGGATCGTAGAGGTTACGACCGTCGATGATGATGGGGTAGCGCAGCGTGGCGTAAAGCTTGACTAGGTCGATGGCCGCGAACTCGGCCCAGTCAGTGAGGATGAGGAGGGCGTCTGCGTCTTTGGCGGCGTCGAAGGCGTCGGTCGCGTAACGGAGGCAGGGGCCAGGAGGAAGCTCGGCCTCGGTGCGGCTGATGGCGGCGGGATCGAAGGCGGCGACGGTGCAGCCTTCGGCCAGGAACATCTCGATCAGGTCGATGGCGGGGGACTCGCGGATGTCGTCGGTCTCGCCCTTGAAGGCCAGGCCGAGGACCGCGAGCTTCTTACCACGCAGCGTCCACAGGGCGGAGCGCACCTTGGCGAGGAAGCGCTTCTTTTGCGTGACGTTGATCTTTTGGACCTCGCGCAGAAGAGAGAAGTCGACACCGAGCTGGTCGGCGACGGTGCGGAAGGCGGCCACGTCCTTGGGGAAGCACGACCCGCCGTACCCAATGCCCGGGCGAAGGAACTTAGGACCGATGCGGCTGTCGAGACCGATGCCGCGCGCCACCTGCTCGACGTTTGCGTCCGTAGCTTCGCAGAGGTTCGAGACGGCGTTGATGAACGAGATTTTGACCGCCAGGAAGGCGTTTGAAGCGTGCTTGATGATCTCGGCCGACTTCGTGGAAGTATTGAGCAGCGGCGGCGGTGCGGCGGTGCTGCACGAGCCTTTGATATGGTCTTCGCGCGTGTAGTAGCCGCCGCCGGTCAGTGGAGCGTAGATAGCATTGAGGATCGTGGCGGCGCGCTCCGAGTCTGCGCCGACGACGATGCGGTCGGGGTGGAGGAAGTCGGCGACGGCGGTGCCTTCGCGGAGGAACTCGGGGTTTGAGACCACGTCGAAGAGCTCGCGGGCGACGCCGTTGCGCTCGATGGAGCGGCGAATCCACTCGTTGGTGTAGACCGGTACCGTGCTTTTTTCGACGATCACCTTGTAGGAGGTGAGGTGCCGCGCGATCTCGCAGGCGACAGCCTCCACATAGGAGAGATCAGCGTCGCCGGTCTCCGACTGAGGCGTACCGACGGCGATGAAGATGGCGTCGCTCTTTTCGGTGGCCTCGGCGAGATCGGTGGTGAACCGCACCTTGGTGTTGCGGTAGCGTCCGAGCAGCTCGGGCAGAAAGTTCTCGTGGATGAGGGTGTCTCCGCCCCGCAACGCGGCGACCTTGCGCTCGTCGTTATCGACGCAGATGACGTCGTGACCCATCTCGGCAAAGCAAACGGCGGCCACGAGGCCAACGTATCCTGACCCGACCACGGCGATCGGAATTGGTCGATTTGTTATCTCTTGCACTGGTATCCCTCTGGGCTGACTTCCCGCTGCCGACTGCAAAAGCGTTGCGAACGTGTCCTTTCCAACAGTGTAGCCGTCTCGTCGAATGTGGAACACGAGAATCGAACGAACGGGTCTTGCTCGTCTCGAATTGGTGTTCTCCAACAGCCGAGTCGCGTACACTGGAGCGAATGGCTTCTCAAGGAACATCCATCCCGCCTGTGGTGGGTCCTACGGGCGCGCGATCCGCTGATTTTGGCGCGAGTCCTTCTGAGACGAGCCTGTCGGAAGTTCTGATTACACTGCGCAAACGCCGCGGCGCGGTCGTTCTTTGTGTGTTGCTCGGGTTGCTCTATGGGCTATACAAGGCAACCTCGCAGATCAAAATGTATGAGGCTACCGGACGCATCCAGGTGCGCACGGGCTCCTCGAACGAGTACCGCGTCAATGCGATCTACAACATGGACAGCGGAAACAAGCTTACGACTGAGGTCAACATCCTCCAGAGCGAAGCTTTGCTGCAGACCGTGGCGCACGATCTGGACCTGCCAAACAACCCCTTCTTCTTCGGCGGTAAACCTGCCAAGGGGCCGAAGCCGCACTACTCGATGGACGACCCAAGCATCCGCCAGGCTGCGGTCGGTACGCTGCAAAACAACCTGAAGGTTGCCTTGGTGTTGAAGACCGACCTGATCTCGATCAGCTATAGCAGTCTCGACCCAAAACTCTCAGCCGACATCGTTAACAAGCTCATCTCTGAGTACATCCAGCGGAGTTACGAGACGCGCTATGCGTCGACGCAACGCGTTTCGCAGTGGCTTTCAGGGCAGCTGGACGATCTAAAGCGTCAGGTGGAGACCTCCGAAGCGCAGATGATGGATGTGCAGCGCCGGCTAGGGATCATCGGACTGGACCCGACCCATAGCCAGATCGTTACGGGCGTAGAAGATCTGGCGCGGGCTTCCAATGAGGCTCGCATAGCCCGCATCCTCGCGGAATCGCGTTACCGCACGCTGAGCGGCATGGGTGCCGAGGCCGTCGAACCCTCGGGAGCCGATACTCCTCTCGGGGCGCTTTCAGGTGCCGGAACAAGCTCGGGAGGGTCGACGTCGAGCTTCGGCCTGAGTCTGGGCGGTACGAGCTCCGGGAGCACGAGCAATGGTTCCTCGACAGAGACTGGTCTGAGCAGCGGAACGAGCGGGCCGGGTGTGGTGGGCTCTTATTCAGCTGGTCCTTCGAGCCGGGGTACAAGGGTAGCGGCCCAGGGTGACGCAGGATCTGGATCGAACGCGGTACAAGGCTTGCGAAGCCAGCTTGCCAGCCTCCAGGCCAATTATGCGCTGGAGCAGGCGACCCTTGGCCCCAACAATCCAACACTGGTTGGGCTTCGTCAGGAGATCAACGAGTTAAAGGCGCAGTTGACTATCGAGCAGAAGCGGATGCTTCAGGCTTCGCGCGAGAGCTTCATCATCGCGCGGAACAGCGAGAAGGCGACGTCGACCGTCCTGAACACCGAAGAGAACAATGCCTACAAGCTGCGCGATGACTTGGTCGAATACACATTGCGGCAGCGGGAGTACGAGTCGAACCGTGCGCTGTATGACGCGCTCCGGCAGCGGCTGAGAACGGCTGGGGTTCAAGCAGGACTGGAGTCACTGGAGATCGATGTGGTCGATCCGGCCCTGCCCCCTGCCAGCGCTACACTCCAGCCGAAATCAACCATCATCATCATCGCGCTGGTTCTCAGTCTGATGGTTGGCGCTGGATTGGCGTTCCTGCTGGAGAGCCTGGATACGGGACTTCGGAGCATTGCAGAGATTGAACAAATCACGCAACTACCTTCTTTGGCGATTATTCCGCGTGCGCGTAAGTCTACAACTGACAATCTGCCCAACCTGAGCACAGCCCAGCGCAACATCAGTGTGCTGACACAGCCCAAGTCTCAGTTCGCCGAAGCGATCCGATCGCTTCGGACCTCTCTCTTGTTGTCGGCGACCGGGAGTCCCCCGAAGATCATCGTCTTTACCAGCGCGACGCCGTCTGAAGGAAAGACAACGACGGCCTCGAATCTGGCCTGCGTTCTCGCACAGGGCGATACAAGTGTGTTGCTGATCGACGCCGACCTGCGGCGTCCGAACGTTCACCATCGCTTCGGCCTGAACGGTAAGGTGGGCGTAACGACGCTGCTTACCGGGAGTACGTTGCTGGAGAACTCCGTTCAGCGCATTCCTGAGGTGCCGAACCTCCACATTCTGCCGAGCGGCCCGGTGCCCCCGTTCCCCACCGAAATGTTGACTTCTCAGGCGTTCACGGACCTGATTACCGAGTGCGGCAAGCTGTACACCCATATCGTCATCGATTCGCCGCCGGTGCTTTCCGTCACGGATGGCATCTTGTTGGCGCGCATGGCAAATGCCGTCGCGTTGGTAATCCGCCATGGAAAGTCGAGTAAACATGTAGTACGCCGGGCACGGGATCTGCTGCTTCGCGCCGGTGCTCCGATTACCGGTATTGTGCTGAACGCCGTCGACCTGAATGCGCCCGAGTACTACGGCTACTACGGGTACTCGGGGTACTCTTACTCGAGCATCGACTCCGACAGCTGGGAGGCGCAGTCCGGCTCGACCGGCGGCAAAAAGGGCAAGAGGAGCTAGCGATGTGGAACGGGATGAGAATGGCCGGTTCGATGCGCCGACAGGGCGGGAGATGGATAGCGCTTCTTCTTTCGTGCGCGATGCCTCTTCGGGCGCAGTTTAGCGGACCGCCTCTCAGCGAGGGTGCCGCCAATATCCCGATTACGGCAACAACCGATCCCGCGATCCTCTACCCGGCAGATAAGGCGATCCAGGTCACGGTGGGCGATTCTCTGACCGTCCATCTTTATGGAGAACCGAACTTTACCACCCCGGAGCGGGTCGGCCTGGATGGGTCGTTACAGATTCCGCTTGTTGGAGCCGTACCGGTCCTCGGCTTGACGCTGCATCAGGCCGCCGACCTGATTGCCGATCGCCTTAGGGCCGCTGGAATGTACACCAATCCCCAGGTCACCGTGCAGCTGA
Organism: Acidobacteriaceae bacterium; assembly: GCA_965215415.1. Classification (GTDB taxonomy): domain Bacteria; phylum Acidobacteriota; class Terriglobia; order Terriglobales; family Acidobacteriaceae; genus Edaphobacter. The sequence goes on from CBDCDQ010000009.1 coordinate 1,559,801, forward strand.
CCGAATCTCCAAATCAGGTGGTCACGGTAAGCGGCGAGATGCACGGTGTAATCCCGGTTTTAGGACGTCGAAGTTTGTTCAGCGTGCTCTCCGCGGCGGGTCAGTACCCTCCGACAGCAAGCCACACGGTTGTCATCAACCGGCCGGGCGTAACCCAATCGATCGTAGTCGACCTGGGGACCGACCCCGCTCGCAGCGCACGCGCGGATGTCCCGGTGTTCGCAGGCGATACGGTGGTCGTCCCAAGGGCGGGTGTGGTCTATATGTTGGGCTCGTTCCGGACGCAGGGGGCTCAGCCGCTCCAGCAGAACTCCCCCTTGACGCTGATGCAGGCTACGGCTCTTGCCGGCGGCGTGGCCTTCGAAGGTAAGTACAGCGATATGCGGATCGTCCGGACCGTCGGCTTTGAGCGCAAGGTCATCAAGCTCGACATCCAGGCGGTAATGCACGGTAAAGTGCCCGATCCCATCCTGCAGGCCGACGACATCGTGTATCTGCCCTCAGCTTTCTACAAGGCGATCGTCATCAACGGTGGCTTCAATGCGATCAACAGCGTGGTTTCGCTGCTCCTTGTCTCGTTCGGGAGATAGCTGCGATGCCTGGGAGGCACCTTCTTCATGTGGTCGGCACGATCGACCCCAAAGCGGGCGGGGTTTCAGAGGCGATCCGGGCTCTCATCGAGCACAGTCCGGCAGGCTATGTGCATGAAGTGGTCTCGGTTGACGATCCGTCTTCCAAGTTTCTCGAGGCGCTGCCGTTTCGGGCTCATCCATTAGGTCCGCACGGGCCTTTGCTCGAATACTGCCCTAAGCTGTTGCCTTGGCTCCTCGACAATCGTGAGCGCTTTGACGGCGTTTTTGTGCATGGGCTGTGGATCTACCCAGGGTATGCCGTGCGGCGGGCGTTTGCGGGTCGTACACCGTATGCGGTCTTCACCCACGGGATGCTCGACCCTTATTTCAAGCGTACTTTTCCGTTGAAGCACCTCAAGAAGTGGTTATGGTGGCTCGCCGCCGAGTACCGTGTGCTGCGCGATGCCTACAGGGTCCTGTTTACGTGCGCGGCGGAGGAGCGGCTGGCACGGCAAAGTTTCTGGCTCCATCGATGGAAGCCCTATGTTGTTGCGTTTGGTGCGACGGGTTCGCCGGAGCACGCGGACGTTGCCACGGAAGCGTTTTACGAGTGTTGTCCCGTGGTGCGTGGACGGCGCTTCCTCCTGTTCCTCGGGCGCATTCATCGCAAGAAAGGCTGCGACCTGCTGATCGAGGCGTTCCTGCGCCACGCCGCGCTCGACCCGGAACTCGCTCTCGTAATTGCCGGACCGGATCAGCAGGGTTGGCAAGCAGAGTTGTATGCGCGGCTTCGCACAGCTGAGCTGGAACATCGGGTGCATTGGCCGGGGATGCTTGAAGGGCCAGCAAAGTGGGGCGCGTTCTTTGCGTCCGAGGCGTTTGTCCTGCCATCGCATCAGGAAAACTTTGGCCTCGCCGTGGCCGAGGCGATGGCGTGTGGCCGGCCTGTGCTCCTGTCAGACAAGGTAAACATTGCACCCGATGTTGCAGGCGAAGGCGCAGGCCTCATGGCGGATGACACGCTCGAGGGCACGCTGCGTCTGTTGCAAGATTGGAGCGTTATGCCAGCTGCCCAGCGCGAGGAGATGGGACGGCGCGCCCGAGTGATGTTCCTGGAGCGATACGATATGCAAACGAATGCGGCGGAGATCGTCCGTGTGTTCGAGCCGCTGTGGCGCGGGGAGGAGACTGCACATGGTCAGGCAAGCGCACTATAACGCGGCTGAGCATATCGCTCCAGCCACGGCGGCCGACCCGTACCTCCGGCCCGCGTTCTCACGTGGCAACCAGATGCGACGGCTACTGTGGAACCTTTGCTGGGCAGTCCTTTACCGGACCTCGCCGCGGCCTCTGCACAGTTGGCGGGCGATGCTTCTCAAGCTCTTCGGTGCGACGATGGGACCGAATTGCCACTTCTATCCTAAGTCGAGGGTCTGGGCACCCTGGAATCTGGTTTGCGCCGACCAGGTCACGGCGGCTGATGGAGCAGAGATCTACAATCCCGCTCCGATGCGCTTTGGCTCCCACGCCATCCTCTCGCAGGACGCCTATGTCTGCGGGGCGACGCACGACTTTGACCATGCCGACTTCCCGCTGCTCGCCTACGCCATGGAGGTGGGCAGCCGCGCATGGATCTGTGCCCGCGCCTCTGTGGCACCCGGAGTGAAGGTCGGAGAGGGAGCGGTGCTGGGGCTAGGATCGGTGGCCACACGCGATCTGGAGCCGTGGACCGTCTATGCGGGAGTTCCGGCGGCTCGGATCAAGGACCGCCAGCAGACTTAGGCGCGCAGTTTTGCAAGCAGGTCTGTAGGATGAACCGGCTTGGCAAGAATTTCAAACTCATGGCCCTGGAAGCGAGCCCTTTCCAGTAGATCTGCCGTGGCGGCCTGGCCGGAGAAGAGCAGGATCTTGCACTTGGGCATCTTCTGGCGTGTGGCGATGGCAGCTTCGATGCCAGTCATGCCGGTCATAATCACGTCCGAGATGAGCATGTCGGGCTGAAACTGATCAAGAGCTTCCAGCGCTTTCTCGCCGCTGTACACGGCGCGCGCCTCAAAACCAGCCTGGTTGAGGATGATGGCCAGAGTGTTGGCGATCACCTGCTCATCGTCGGCGACGAGGACACGCGGCTTGGCGGGAATGGCAGCTGTTTCGGTCATGCGAAGGTCCCCAGTTCTCTACAGGATACAGACTAAGCAGCGCAGGCGGAAGAGCAACCTTAACACCCGGGTGCGCCTAACGATGATACGCTGACCACAGAGCGGGTGTCTTTACAGGCGAACGCGATTGCTGAAACGACTCCTCTATTATGCAGAACGCCATCATTCGCGCCGAGCGCGTCGAGAAATATTACGCTCAACCGAGCGAGAACCGCATTCAGGTCATCTCTTCGACCGATCTGTCGATCGTGCCGGGAGAAATTGTGGCACTGCTTGGTCCGTCGGGTTCGGGCAAGTCGACGCTGATGCGGATGCTCACCGGATTGTCGACTCCCTCAGCGGGCGAGGTCTTTTGGCATGAGCGACCGATTGCCACGGCCGAGGTCAATGTTTCCATCGTGTTCCAAAGTTTTGCTCTCTTTCCGTGGCTGACGGTCCTCGAGAACGTGGAAGCTCCGCTGAAGGCGCGCGGCGTCGAGACGGCAGAGCGGCGGCGGCAGGGTTTGAAGATGCTCGACACGGTGGGGCTCGACGGCTTTCAGGGTGCCTACCCCAAGGAGCTTTCAGGGGGCATGCGGCAGCGGGTCGGCTTCGCGCGAGCGCTGGTCGTGGAGCCAGAGGTCTTGTTTATGGATGAGCCCTTCTCCGCGCTCGACGTATTGACGGCGGAGAATCTACGGTCCGAACTCCTCGAACTCTGGCAGAAAAAGACGATCCCAACGGAGGCGATCTTCATTGTCACGCACAACATTGAAGAGGCAGTCCTGCTGGCAGACCGGATCATCGTGCTTGGGCGCAATCCCGGGCATATTCGCACCGACTTCAAGGTGACGCTCGCTCATCCGCGCGACCGCAAAGCTCCCGGCTTTACGCAACTTGTGGACTATATCTACAAGGTGCTGACGCAGCCCGACGCCAAACCGCCAGAATTGCCGACAACGCCGGCAGGCAAGGCTGGACGGAAGGCGCACTACCAGATGCTGCCTCACGCACGACCGGGCGGCATTGCGGGTCTGCTGGAGCTTGTACTCGACCATCAGGGAAAGGACGACATCTACCGGCTTGCGGACGACCTCGGCTTTGAAATCGACGACCTGCTGCCGATCGTCGACGCGGCTCAGTTGCTTGGCTTCCTCATTGTGACTGAGGGCGACGCGGCTATAACTCCCACAGGCACGGACTACGCGAACTCTGAGATCCTGCGGCAGAAGGAACTGTTTCGTGCCGCGGCGGTTGAGAATGTGCTGCTGCTACGGCAGATCGTGCGCGCCATCGAGGCGAAATCCGACGGGACAGTGTCCGAGGAGTTCTTCCACGACATGCTGGACGAACAGTTTACCGAAGAAGAAACACTGCGGCAGCTGGAGACGGCGATCAACTGGGGCCGTTACGCAGAACTGTTCGACTTCGACGCCTCGCGGAGACGCTTCATGCGCGCTGAGAAACTGGTTCACGACGCCGAGGCGGACGAAGCGACGGAGATCGACGCATGATCGAGCTGCCGGGCTACACCAGAGGGCGCGAGACACTGGCGAGAGCACAGGTGCTCAAACGCTCCTGGCCCTTCGTCATGGATCTTGCCGTGGCAGCTATAGGCCTCGCGATCTTCTACTGTATCGTGCTGATTGCAAAGTTCTGGGCTGGGCCGCCAAACGTGCAGATGGTCGTTTCGCTCAGCCCTAAATCCCTGCCGCTCTACTCCTTCTATTCGCTGGTGCGGATCGGGTTTGCTTACTTGCTAAGCCTCCTGTTTGCTGTGGGCTATGGGTATACAGCGGCGTACAGCCCGCGCATCGAGCCGTTCATGATTGCCGTGCTCGATATTCTTCAATCGATCCCGGTGCTCAGCTTTCTGCCCGGCGTCATGTTGGCCATGGTGGGCTTGTTCCCGACGCGGCATCTTGGTGTAGAACTTGGCGCCATCGTGCTGATCTTCACCGGCGCGGTCTGGAACATGGCCTTTTCGTTCTATTCGTCGCTCAAGAGCATCCCGCGCGAGCTTACGGAAGCGACCGCCATCTACCGCTTCTCGCCCTTGCAGCGGCTGGTGCAGCTCGAGCTGCCTTATGCAGCGATTGGGCTGGTGTGGAACTCGGTCATGTCCGTGGCGGGCGCATGGTTTTTCTTGATGGCCTGCGAGATGTTCCATTTCAGGTCCCGCGACTTCCGCCTGCCAGGGCTCGGGTCGTACCTCCAGACTGCGGCGGATGAAGGAAACGGGCGCGCTATCTTGTACGGCCTCATGACGATGATCGCTATCATCGTCGCGACTGATCAGCTTGTGTGGCGACCGCTGATCGTATGGAGCGACAAGTTCAAATTCGAGCAGGTCGAAAGCTCCAAGCGTGTGATGTCGCCGGTGCTGCACCTGTTGACGCACTCGAACGCGCTTACTGCCTTGCGGCGGCATACGACACAGCCGCTTGGTGAACTCATCTACACTGCGCTGGCCAGACGGCGGACCGAGCAGGCAGCAAAGCGAACCAAGGTCGATCTGCACGAGAACCGCGCGGGCGCATCGTCGCAGATTGCGGTTTGGGCTGCGGTGATGGTTGCCGCCATCCTGGTTCTCGTGCTGGCTCGGCATACAGTCGATCTGCTGCGACCCGTGCGCACCGCCCAGTACATCGAGCTGTTGAAGGGAGCGGCGGCTACGTTCGGCCGGGTCAACCTTTCGCTTCTGCTGGCGGCTGCGTGGACCATCCCCGTGGGCGTAGCAATCGGCTTTCATCCACGACTTGCCAAAGTAGCACAGCCGCTTGCCCAGATTGCCGCCTCTGTGCCTGCCACAGCACTCTTTCCTGTAGTCCTGCTCATGCTGGTGCGGCTCGGCGGAGGACTCGGCATTGGATCGATCGCCTTGATGTTGCTGGGTACACAGTGGTACATCCTGTTCAATGTCATCGCCGGCGCTCTGGCGATCCCGACGGACATGAAGGAGGTGGCGACCCTGTTTCGCTTTTCGACGCTGCAGCGCTGGCAGACAGTCATCCTCCCCGGCATCTTTCCATTTCTGATCACCGGCATGGTGACCGCTTCAGGGGGGGCTTGGAACGCCAGCATCATCGCTGAGTACTTCCGCCTGAACAACCAAACGCTGCACACCATCGGGCTCGGAGCGCAGATCAGCGCGGCAACGGAGAGCGGCGATTTTCCTGTGCTGCTGCTTGGCACGGTACTGATCTCGTTGATGGTAGTCACTACCAACCGGCTGCTCTGGCGGCCCATGTTCCGCCTGGCCGAGACCAAATACAAGTTGGGAGCCTGATGGCGCAGCAGCCAGTCCGCCCTATGTGGAGTACTGGAGTTTGTTCAAGATAGGCCCACCACTTGACGACTGCTACGTATGAAGGGGACACTCTACGGTGGAAAGTCGAGAAGCAGTCGCACATGAATACCTCCGTATCCTCCCCTGTTGTGCCCCTGGAGCATCAATCCACACCGCATTTCAGCCAGCCCGTCTTCTTGATGTGCCCACCTCAGTTCTATGATGTCGATTACGTCATCAACCCATGGATGGCAGGCAACGTTCATCGGCCCACTCGCGACATCGCGTTTGCACAATGGAATGGCTTGTACCAGTACCTGAAAACAATTGCCGACGTTCGGCTGCTGCCGGCACGACCGGGCTCCCCCGACATGGTCTTTGTAGCTCATGCAGCACTGGTGCAGCACGGGATTGCGGCTCTTTCCAGTTTTGCCCACGTCCAGCGACAGCCGGAGGAGGAGTATCTCCGGACATGGCTGCGCGAACAGGGTTTTCTGCTTTGGGAGACGCCTCGGGGGACGCCGTTCGAAGGAGAAGGTGACGCCTTTTTCAGCCCGAACGGAAGCCACCTATGGGCGGCGCACGGGGCGCGTACCTGCGAACACAGTCACCGGCACATTGCGGACGCCTGGCACACGCCCATGACGTGCCTGACTCTGGTCGATCCTCGCTTTTACCATCTGGATACTTGCTTCGCGCCGTTGCCCGGAGGATATCTGCTGTACTTCCCAGCGGCCTTCGATGCGACGTCGATTGGGAAGATCGAGGCGGCCTATGCACCGGAGATGCGGATCATCGTGACAGAAGCAGAGGCGGCGCACTTTGCTTGCAACGTATTGAACGTCGGCCGTAACGTCGTGATGCACCGATTGCAGCATTCAGAGCTGCCGGACAGGCTGATGGATTTGGGCTTTGATGTGACACAGATGGTGCTGTCGGAGTTCTTGAAGGGCGGCGGAGGGCCGAAGTCGCTCGCCCTGCGCCTGAGCGACATGAGTGTGACGCACGGGCTCTGACCCTCCGGCCACAACTATTCGGTCGCCGGTGCGTTCTTATAAAGGAGAGTTCCAGTCACCCGGAAGGTGGATGGGCTCTTCCAGGCCGCTGCAACAAGCGGCTTGCAGAAGGAGCGTTCCATGCGATCAGTTCGGTATTTCATCCTGTTTGGTCTTCTGCTTTTTCTTCCGGCCGTATATGCAAACGCCCAGATCGGCGTGACCGTCGGTATTGGTGGCCCTGTGTATGCGGGAGGCTACTATGCTCCGCCGGTGTGCTCCTACGGGTACTACGACTACGCCCCGTATGCGTGCGCGCCCTACGGCTTTTACGGACCGGCCTGGTTTAGTGGGGGCGTCTTTATCGGAGCAGGCCCGTGGTTCCGGGGCGGGTACGGGTATCGCGGCTATGGTTATCGCGGCGGTTACGGCTACCGAAGTGCGTATGAGTTCCGAGGCGTGTACGGTGGGTACCGCGGAGGGTATGCTCGAGGCGGCGACGCATATCGCGCAGAAGGCTTCCGCGCAGGCGGTCAAGGTGGGCATGCCTTTGTGGGCGGTGGCTTCCACGGCAATGTGGGTAGCTTCCGGAGTGGCGGCGGTGGTTTTCACGGTGGGGGGCACCGGTAAACTTTCGCTGTGCCAAACGAGGCGGCCATCCTGGGGGATGGCCGCCCTTCATCTGGTGGCTATACTGGCGCGATGGGCTTCTTGGTGCGCGTAGCGACGGAGCAGGATGCGCTAGGGATACGTGCTCTGATTTGCGCGTCGGTGCGTGGATTGCAGCCAGAGTATAGCCAAATACAGCGTGAGGCAGCGTTGCGGACGGTGTTTACGACGGATAGCCGTCTGATTGCAGATGGGACCTACTTCGTCGCAGAGGCGGAGGGGGTGCTTGCAGGATGCGGTGGGTGGAGCTTCCGTAGAACGCTCTATGGAGGCGATCGTCAGGTAGAGCGGGGAGATGCCAGTCCGCTCGATCCTTCGGTCGACGCGGCGAAGGTGCGGGCGATCTTTGTGCATCCACAGTTTGCACGGCGCGGGCTTGGCAGTCTACTGCTTCAAACAGCGGAGGACGCAGCGGTGAAAGCCGGGTTTAAGCGATGTGAGATGGGAAGCACGCTGGCTGGAGTGGGACTCTATACCTTGAAGGGGTACATGGAAGAATCGCGATTGGACGTGCCAGTTGGAGATGGCGAGATGATCGTCGTGGTCAGGATGGTGAAGCGGTTGGCGTAGAGCCCTGGCCCATGGCGGATGCAGGACCAGATTTCCCGTCAGGGACGACATGCCTTCCTTTCGCTCGCTTGAAGTTCATGTGGCCCGGTGATCTGCCGAAAGACAGAGCAGAGATCAGGTTCACCGCGATATCCCGGTGAGCAGATTCCGGAGCTTCTATGCAATTTGTGTGTCGGCTGCTTCTTGCAGTTCCGGTCTTGTGCATTCCACTCGGTTTATCGGGATGCGGAGCGGTGGTCAGCCACTCGAACACCATGCAGATGCAGATGGCGATCTATACGCCACTATGCCTGGAGGTGAAGAATGGCAGCACCGTGGATGGGGAAATAGTTCAGACCTATCCCTGCGTCACCGGAGCACGGCGGCAGGAATGGACGTTTCTTCCGGTTGCGGGCACAGCCTCCTCGTTCCACATCGTCAACGCGAACAGTTTGGAGTGCATGACGGTGAGCTACGGGCGGTCAGCTCCGGGAACTCCAGTTGTGCAGACGCCGTGTTACGTTCCATCGCAGGCGAGCCAGGTGTGGGCGTACATACCCGCGACGTCTCCGAAGAATGGGTACACGTTGGTCTCGGCAGTGAATAACCTCTGCCTCGACATTCCCTTTGGTGAGACTACGGGAGAAGCGCCCATGCAGACGTTTGCCTGCACAAGTGGTGACCCCGCCCAGGCATACCTGTTGAATCCCGTGGCACAAGGAAGCGCACCATAGGCTAAATGTTCACGACCTTGAGGAGCACAAGGATCAAGAGGATCGTCAGGATAAGGCTGAGTCCGCCGCCGCCATAGTAGCCAAGACCCGGGCCCATACGGAAGCCGCCAAAGCCGAACACCAGGATGAGAACAATCAACAGAATGAGCATGCAAGTCTCCAAGGCGGTTATTTCCACCGCGTCATGCACTTGGATGCAGAATGTTCATCGAATGGCAGCAAGGGTGAGTGACTAAGTTGCTCCTTGCAGTTTGCAACAAGAGCGCACCGGTGTCCTCATCATGGAGCGGTTAGCCCGAAGCGCGCTCCTCGACCAGTTGTCCCTCGCGAAGCCGGAGTGACCGTCCGCACTGCTGCGCAAACTCCATGTTGTGTGTCACAAGGATGCTGGTTAGTCCATGAGCGGAATGAAGCCGCTCGAGGAGTTTAAAGACGGCTTCCGCAGTGCGGGCATCGAGGTCGCCTGTAGGTTCGTCGGCGAGCAGCAGCTTAGGCCGGGTGATCAGTGCGCGTGCGAGCGAGACGCGCTGTTGTTCTCCGCCGGAAAGTTCACCGGCACGGTGCTCCGCCCGATCGGCCAGTCCCACTTCAGCAAGCCAGTCACGAGCTTGGCTGAGGGCGTGTTCACGGCGGTCTCCGCGGGCGAGAAGCGGGAGCGCCACGTTTTCAATCGCTGTGAACTCAGGCAGAAGATAGTGGAATTGCCAGACATAGCCGATGTCCCGATTGCGAAATTCGGCGGCCTGACGGCGGGTAAGCTTTGTCAGGCTGCGTGCGCCGACGTACACCTCTCCGGAAGTAGGGGCGTCCAGCGCGGCAAGAATATGAAGCAGAGAGCTCTTGCCGGTACCGCTCTCCCCCACAATCGCGATCAGCTCGCCTTGGCAAACGATAAGGTCGAGATTGCGGAAGAGCTCGAGCTGTCCCCGTCCGGTCACGTAGGTTTTGCTGAGTTTGACAGCCTGGAGTATGGCTACGGCGGCGGGGGAAAGCGGGAGCAACTCGAGCGTCCTCGCATTGCTGAAGCGTGCGGCAGGCTCGATCACGCTACGAGGTGGCCCATCTTTTCGCGTTTGGTCTCAAGGTAGCGGGCGTTCTCGTCTGACTCCGGAACCAGAGCGGAGATGCGTTCCACGACCTTGATCCCGGCAGATTGGAGAGCTTCCACCTTCTCAGGATTGTTCGTAATCAGACGCACGGCGGTCAAGCCGAGTGAGCGCAGGACGGCAGCGGGTACTTCGTATAACCGGCAGTCGGCTTTGTAGCCCAGTTCGAGATTGGCCTCGATGGTGTCGCGGCCATGGTCCTGGAGCTCATAAGCTCGAAGCTTCGCCATCAGTCCGATACCCCGGCCTTCCTGGTTCTCGTAGAGCAAAATGCCCGCCCCTGCCTTGGCGATGGTAGCCAGGGCAAGCTCAAGCTGCTGGCGACAATCACAACGTAAAGAATGGAAGACATCCCCGGTAAGGCACTGAGAGTGAATTCGAACGATCGGCGGAGCGGCGTGGATGTCGCCGAGAACAAGGGCAACTGCGGTCTCCATGCGGGTGGCCGGCGCGGGAAGATGGGGATTGCAAGGTTCGGGATCGGTGATCACGCCTTCAAACCCGAGGATGCGAAAGTGCGCCCAACGTGTAGGAAAATCTGCGTCGGCGACCTTACGGATGCTGGCGGACGGCATGAGTTTATTATACGGTTCGGCAAAACAGAGACTCCTTCTACACGCACCCGTACTTCACCAATCGCGCGGTCACGTCCTCGCGGCAACGCCTGCGCGGTAGAGTAGGGGTGTGACGACGCCCTCCACCACGCAGCCCGATCCCAAGCTGATTCTTATTACGCTCCTCGTGGAGCTCGGCGTAGCGGCTGCGGTGTCCACATCGTTGGGCCGGTCCAAGACCTTCAAGCACTCGCTGCTGGCAACGCATCGTACTCCACGACAGACGGCAGGCTTCGTACTGATGTTGTGCATCCCCCTGACCCTGGGAGTGTGGATACGGGCCACGGTACCGAACTTTCTTGCAGCAGACATCTCGTTTGAAGCCACTGTGCTGTTGGGCCTGCTGATTGGACCCCTGGCGGCGATGGGCGGCGGCATAGCCATGGCGCTTCCGGCAGTGCTCCACGGGGAGTACTGGGCCATGCCAGTCAACTTGCTTGTGGCTGCGGCCACGGGTGCGTTTGGACGGTTTGCGGACGCCGAGGATGTTTGGACGTTCTCGCCGATGATCGACCTGAGCATCTATCGTTGGGTGACGCGCAACCTGCGTCATCCGCGGCTGGACCGGCAGATTCTTCTGCTCCTGCTTATCTTCGCAATGCAGTTCTGCTTCAGCCTTCTGTCGCAGCTTTCTCCGAGACATTTGTATCAACTGCATACGCATACCTGGTGGCTGGAGCTGCTGATCTGCGCGACCGCACCGGTGGTCGTCGGGATTCCCCTGAAGATCTGGAATGCGATCCGCACCGAGCGGAAGCTTGAAGAGCAGAGCAGGCTCCTCATGGAGGCGCGGCTGGATGCGCTGCAACGGCAGATCAATCCCCATTTCCTGTTCAACACGCTGAACTCGATTACAGCACTGGTGCGCTCTCAGCCGGAGTTGGCGCGCGAGATGATCGTGAAGCTGGCAAGCATACTGCGGATGCTTTTGAAAGAGCGCGAGGCCTTTGTCCCGCTGCGCGAAGAGTTGGACTTCACGGACGACTACCTGGGCATCGAGGTAGTTCGCTTTGGGGAGAAGCTGCGCGTGGTGAAGGAGATCGCAGAGGAGACCCTGGAGGTTGCCGTACCGAGTATGTTGTTACAGCCTCTCATCGAGAACAGCATCAAGCATGGCCTGGAACCACGTATCTCCGGTGGAACGGTGACCCTGCGAAGCCGCTTGCTCGACCGGCAGTTGTTGGTGGAGGTGGAGGATGACGGTGTAGGGATGGAGCCGAAGAACGCTTCTGCGCGACAGGTTGAAGGCAGAGGCGGAACCGGTATAGGAATAAAGAACGTTAGGGAGCGTATGGAGGTGCTCTACGGCATGAGCGCATCGGTGGAGGTGGTAAGCCGGCCCGGGCGGGGAACGAAGGTGACTCTGATCATGCCAATGCTGGAAGCAGGTACGCCCGGCTGGGCCGAGGTCGGAACAGAGGCACTCGGGGCAGCGACGCACCTGCTGGAAAGCGCGGTTCGAGTGGTGACGCGGGGATAAGCGCTTGCCGTCCTCTTCCGCATGAGAGCAGACGAGCGTAGACCGTGCTGCTTCAAGGCACCAGTGCCGTCCGTTCCAGCACGCGCTGGTAGTAATCCTCGTACAGCGGGATGATGCGGGTCGTGCAGAAGCGGTCTTGCGCAGTGCGGCGGGCCGCGACAGCCATCTGCGTGAGGCGAGACTCGTCCCTTAGGAGATGAATCGCGGCAAAGGCCATGGCTTCTATGTCGCCGACAGGTAAGAGCCGACCGGTCTTGTGATCGTCGATCAGCTCCGGGACGCCGCCGACGCGGGTGGCGATCGCGGGGACGCCGCAGGCCATGGCTTCGAGCGCGGCGAGCCCGAACGACTCCATCTCAGAGGGCATCAGCATCAGGTCGGCCAACGGAAGCAACTCATGAACGTTCTCCTGCTTACCCAGGAAGTGGATGCGGTCGCGCACGCCAAGTGAATGAGCGAGGTACTCGGCGGCCGAACGGTCTGGCCCGTCGCCGATCAGCAACAGCCGGGCAGGCAGAGCCCGGCTGACCTCGGCGAATACCTGAACGACGTCCAGGATGCGCTTGACCGGACGGAAATTTGAAAGGTGAGCCAACAGCTTTTCTCCAGGTGCGGCATAGAGCGGACGCAGCGCAGCGACTTTGCCGGGGTGACGCTGGTAGAGATCGCAATTGACAAAGTTGCGTATCACCTCGATCTCAGAGTGAATGCCGAAGGCCTCACGTGTGCGTTCTCGCAGATACGACGAGATCGACGTGACCCCGTCTGATTGTTCAATGCCAAACTTGGTGATTGGGAGGTAGGAACGGTCAAGGCCGACGAGGGTGATGTCTGTGCCATGCAGCGTCGTGATGAAGGGAAGCGTCTTGCCGCGGGAAGCCAGCATCTGTCGCGCCAGCAGAGCGCACACGGAGTGCGGGATGGCGTAGTGAACATGGAGCAGGTCTAGGTCGTACAACTCCGCCACTTCTGCCATGCGCGTAGCAAGAGCAAGATCGTAGGGAGGGTATTCAAACAGCGGATAGGTCGACACCGATACTTCGTGGAAGTGAATGTTGTGTTCGCGCCCCGTAAGGCGGAACGGCGCGGCTGAGGTGATGAAGTGAACGTCGTGGCCGCGGGCGGCGAGCTCAATGCCAAGCTCAGTAGCAACCACGCCGGAGCCGCCATAGGTGGGATAGCAGGTGATGCCGATCTTCATAGAGGATCTTTCGTATCGTGTGAGGCTAGCTTTCGAGGTTTCCATAGTGGATGAGTGTGGGAGATTGCGGGTGCGAGAAGATCTGCGGGATGGCGAACAAAAGTGCCTGCCGTTCCGCTTCACGGCTGGCGCGAAGGCGGGTGGCGATGCACTCAAGCTCTGCATCGTGGTATCCGGGGTGGCAGCACAGCTCATAGGTGCCCTCAGCAGGCAACCGACTGAGGATCTGGGTAAGTGTCTTCTCCGTCAAGGTACCGGTGGCAGCGATGCCGAGTGTCCCATCTGTAGTCGGCGTTTCCTTCGTAAGGCAATCAAACGTTGAGCGAAAAGCATTGAGAAGAGCGACTTGCAACCGGCGTGTCAGCGAGGTTTGACTGAGATTGCGACTGAATGCTGGTTCAAAGGGCTTTCTGATAGCCGGTAAGCAGCTTAGTGAAAGCAAGGCACGGCTGACTTGTGGAAAAGCGTGGGTATGTTTGTGAGTGTCGACGTGCGTGATGGCGATGCCAGCGGCCTCTACTTTGCCAATCTGCGCGGCAGCCTCGAGCGCCATCTCCTCGGCATTGATGCGTCCTCGGTACAGGTCACGACCAAAATGGATCAAGCTGGGGCGGAACCTGCGGCGATCGGGTCCGAGGAGTGTAGGGATCTCTCCTGGAGATAGAACGGGCGTGCCATCGACGAGTACGATGTGGCAACCAACCCCCAGGCTGGGCAGCTCGTGTGCGATCGAGACAGCGTCATCAAACGCCGGACCCTGCGCCATCAGGGTTGCCGAAGTGAGCACACCGGCTCGGTGAAGCTCGGCGACGGCCCGGTTAACACCCCGAGTCAGCCCAAAATCGTCCGCGTTGAGGATGATGCGCGCAGCCATGCTGCGATTGTAAGAGTGTTGGTGGGCAGAGAGGGATTCGAACCCCCGACATCCTCGGTGTAAGCGAGGCGCTCTAACCAGCTGAGCTATCCGCCCGGTTTTCGTACTCTTATTGTACCGCACGGTCCGTCGGCACCAGATCCTTCATGACTGGTCGTAAACGCTTCCCATCGGGACGGATATCGGCGTCCAGGTCAATGAGCCGCTAGCTCCAGATCCCACGATCTCGTTCATTAACAAGAGCAAGTATGGCAATCAGTTCCCCAGTGCCTCCGCCTTGAAGACACTCAAAGGATTAAGTTCTTTTGACCGCGTCCTTTCATCACTGGCAGAAGCGTCGCAGCACTGCGCACCCCTCAGTGCATTGACCACAAACAGGAGATGATCTATGATCAGACGGTTGACCACGTGAGCGCATCATCCTCCGTGAACACCGGAACGACGGCTACCAGGAGCGTCTCATCTGGGGACGTAGCTCAGTTGGTTAGAGCGCTGCCCTGTCACGGCAGAGGTCGCGGGTTCGAGCCCCGTCGTCCCCGCCACTAACCAAAGGATTGGTAAGGTTAGTGGATTGTCCAGAAAGCAGGACACCAAGAGCGCGCCGGTCAGGCTGACATTCATATTGTGCCTTGCGGGGACAAGCTGCTTGATTTCCCTCCAGCTTTGAAGCGCTTCAGATCATGCTTCACTTTAGCTTTTGCGTGACACGCTCCAGGTCTGGAGCGATTGCGGTTGCGCTCCAGACAATCCAGAATCTTACTTTTACGAGGCGGTAAGAGGTTGCTGGGCGGGCGGAGCGGTCGCATCGGCGGGCGGCTGGTGGGTGAGCAGGTTAGCGGGGTCGATACCAAGGGGTATTCCTTCACGCTCAAAGGCTTCAAGGGTGCGTTGGCGCATTGCGCGAAGTACTCCGTCCTTCTGGTTAGGACGTACGCGAAAGTTGACAGGGTAGAGCACTTCGCGACTGGTGATCTTGTCTACGCCGGGAAGGTCAGGGTCGGCAAGGATGACCGCATGGAAAGCAGCATCGTTGCGAACGTCGGTCGCGACGGCTTTCAGGGTGCGAAGAACGTGGGCAGGATCGGCGCTCGCGTCCACGCTGATGTTGAGCGTGGCAACGGCGAAGTCGCGGGAAAGGTTGGCAACGGTGGCGATCTGGCTGTTCGGTATGGTGTAAAGCGTACCGTCGCCGTCGCGCAGAGTGGTCGCGCGGAGGGTGAGATCTTCGACGGTGCCGGTCAGGGTAGCGACTCTCACCACCTCGCCGACGTTGAACTGATTCTCCACCAGAATAAAGATGCCGTTGAGCATATCTTTGAAGAGGCTCTGTGCGCCCAGGCCAATGCCGACGCCCACGACCCCCGCCGAGGCAAGCAATGGCGTCAGGTTGATGTTGAAGATCGACAGGACATTGAGCAGAACAATGAAGCCGAGGACGCCAACAGCCGTGGCGCGTACGATGGAGGCCACCGTCCGAAGCTGAGCGGCGCGTGAGGCGTTACGGTCAGCGTGCGCGTCCGCAAGACGGCGCAGGCGCTGTACAAAAAGATGAACCACGCGATCCAGCATAAAAGCTACAGTCAGAATGAAGACGAGGCGGGGCAGATCGTGCTGCACGAAATCGAGCAAGTCCGCGTGCCAGCCGTGGCCGAGAACCTGAAGGCTTCTGCCCTCGGGGGCAATCTGTTGCGGGGGAAGTACGGTCCAGGCGACGATAAGGTCCTCGTTTCGGCAAAGTGCTGTGCGACGCGCTCGTGCGGCCTCCCTCTCATTAGAACGCAAACAGGTGTACAGTGTGGGGTAAATGTCTCCGATCAGCTGTCCATCGAGGGTGAAGAGGAAGCTCATGAACCGTGTCGCGATTCTGCCGGTGTTTGTCGCATCCATGCTGTGGGCACAACAGCCAACGCTTCCGAGCGGTGCGCCTCCGACTCCGCCCGGGTTCGGCAACGCGGACACAGGACCGTTCGCCAAGTCGACCCAGGAGCGTTTGGAGCGACTGGAGAAGGGACGTCAGTCCGAGCGTCAAAAGCGTCTTTTGGCCGACACGGACCGGCTCCTCAATCTCGCCACCCAGCTCAAGGCGGATATGGATAAAACCACCAAGGACACTCTGTCCATCGAGGTAATCAAGAAGGCTGAGGAGATCGAGAAGCTGGCCAGAAGCGTAAAGGACCGCATGAAGGGGTAAGGGGAGACTCTCGCTGGCGACGCTGAGCGCAGCCGACGCAGAGTGGAGTGCCGTATGTCGCAGAAGAAAGAAACCCACGTCCCAGAAGCGAGACGTGGGGCACCCAGCCAGGTGTAAGGGAAGCAGAACCTTCAAGATCCAGATTAGTCGTTGAGACCAAGAGCCGCGGCGGCGTTGATCTGGCCGTACGGCATCGTGGCTGAGGCGGTGGCGGTGGAGCGAAGCGCGGCAACGATCTGCGCTGCGTCCCACGCCGGGTGAGCAGCCTTCAGCAGGGCGGCGACGCCGGCGGCGAGCGGCGCAGACGCGCTGGTGCCCATGGCCTGAACATATTGCGCGTCGCCGAGGCCGAAGCAACCCGTGCTGCTGCACGCTCCGCGAACCCAGCCGCTCACCTCGTCATCGCCACCCGCGGGCAGGCTGCCGCCAGGCGCAGCGAGAGCATTCAGGCTTGCGCCAAAGTTGCTGTAGTACGGGAGGGCGGCAGGGCCAGCAACGCAGGGCGCACCGGGAGCGATGTTTTCAACGCAGGCAGGATTGGTGGAGGCGACGATCGCCAGCACCGAGCGGGACATGGCAGGAATTTCCATGTAGCGGGGGTTTGTGTAATCGAACCCATCATTGCCAGCAGCCGCGATGAGGACGGCACCCTTCTGGGCAGCGGCGTAGGTAGCGCGATCGAAGAGGGCCTTGAGACCTGCACCATCGCCCGTTTCGAGGTCGACCATGGACCCGAGCGACATGCTGATCACGTCGGCGTGCTGATCGACGGCGTCGTTGATGCCCTGGATCACCCAGCTCAGCATACCCGATGCCTGCCCCGCCGCGCATTGCTGAGCGACCGTGCCGGAGACCGTGGTGTCGGGCATACGCTGCAATACTTTAATGTTGAGAATGCTGGCATTCGGGGCGACGCCGACGACCTTACCGGTCCCTGCACCCATCGCTCCCGCAGCAAGCGAAGCAGACCATGTGCCGTGGCCCTGCTGATCCTGCGGCGTTCCGTCGTCGCAGGCGCTGGGCAGACCCTTACCGGGAGTCTGGACGACCTCAGAGAGGTTGAAGACGAGGTTAGGGGCGAGATCCGGGTGCCGTGCATCCACGCCGCTATCCAGGATGGCGATGCGAACACCGGTGCCGGTGGTCACATCCCAGGGTCCGGTTGCCCGGCCACCTGCCATGTGCTTGCCGTAGCCGCCTACCGCCCGCACTGCCCATCCCTGCGGGGTGCTGTAAAAGTCATCGTGCGGCTTCAACGAGGCAATGCTCACCGTGTTGGGCGCTCCATGACCGGCAACCGGGGACGCAGGGCGGGCAACATCTGATTGAAGCTGCTTCTTCTGTCCGGACACGGCCGGGCTGGCGGCCACCGCCATCTGGTGTGCATAGACCAGCCGGTCGTGTACTACGAACTCCACGTTCGCCTGGGCAGCGAGGTGCTTCATATTCGCGGCGTCGGAGGCGGTGCCGTTACCGTGTACGACGGCGATGCCCAGCGCGGCATGGCGGGCGACCAGATGCGCACCGGCCAGGCTGGTGCTGGCTTCGGCATCCGCGGGAACAACGCCGTTGCGGTACGCCACCAGGTAGTGGTTGGCCACCGGGGAACTCACAGGAGTCTGAGCAATGCAATGCTGCGAACCGGCAAAGGTAGCCGAAAAGAGGATCAGGGAGGCAGAGGCGGCAGCGAGCTGGTGGCGGATGAACATGAACGGCTCCTAGTGTTCGTAACCATTCTGTGCGGTTACTTATGCCTGTATCGGTCCAAACCGGGGCGTGCTCAGAACGGGATAAAGCTCGGACAGTACGTTAGTGCTGTCTAATGTGCGGGTCACGGGCATCGCGCGCCAGCCCGAGGCACGAGCGAACGGATTACAATTCGGGGATGAGGCAGGCGACCGCAGATAAGAGCTCGCTGACGGAGGTCTTCGTGGCAGAGCAGGGTGGAGCAGTAAGCCTGGACGATCGTGCTTCAGAGACGATGGAGCCTGCGCTTACCCGAGCACAGCTCGTTGAGTTTTACCGGCTGATGTATCTGTCACGGCGCACAGACGATCGGGAGATTATCCTCAAGAGGCAGCAAAAGATCTTCTTCCAGATCTCGTGCGCCGGACATGAAGCGCTGCTCGTAGCGGCGGGCATGGCGCTCAAGCCGGGCTATGACTGGTTCTTCCCCTACTACCGTGACCGGGCGATCTGCCTGGCGCTGGGCAATACAGTGGAAGAGCAACTATTGCAGGCCGTGGGCGCGGCGGCTGATCCAGCAAGTGGCGGTCGGCAGATGCCGTCGCACTGGTCGAGCTCGAAGCTGCACATCGTCACGCCTTCAAGTGCCACGGCGACGCAGTGTCTTCATGCGATTGGATGCGCGGAGGCGGGGCGGTTCTTTACGCGGCACCCCGAGGCGGCGGCGAAGCATACGGGCGACTATCGCGAGTATAAGGATGTGCGCTTCCACGGCGACGAGGTGACGTATGTCTCGATCGGCGAAGGGTCGACGAGCCAGGGCGAGTTCTGGGAATCGCTGAATACGGCATCGAATGGTAAGCTGCCGGTCCTGTATGTGGTTGAAGACAATGGGTATGCGATCTCGACGCCGGTGGAGGCGAACACTCCCGGCGGGAACATCTCGCGGCTGATCGCCAACTTTCCGAACTTCCACTTTGCCGAGATCGACGGGACGGACCCGCTGGCTTGTTACGCCGCTATGGTGGAGGCGGTGGCGTATTGCCGTAGCGGCAAGGGCCCGGCGCTGGTGCATGGGCATGTGATCCGGCCGTACTCGCATTCGCTGTCGGACGATGAGCGGGCGTACCGGTCGGCGGCGGAGGTACAGGCGGACGCGGCGCGCGACCCCCTCTCGCGGATGCAGCTGTGGTTGCTGCGCGAAGGGATTCTGGATGAAAAGGGAATCGACGCGCTGGAGAAAGCGGTCGATGAAGAGGTGCAGCTTGCGGCGGATGTGGCGGTGAAGGCCGCGCTGCCGGTTGCGACGCGCGCCGCAATCGCCAAGCATATGTACTCGGAAGACCTGAGCGTGACGGACAAGCGGTGGCTGTCGGAGCCGGGTCACGCGGCGGAGGATGCCAGCGAGCGGACGATGGCCGACCTGATCAACGCGACGCTAAAGGATGAGATGCGGCGGGATGAACGGGTCGTCGTGTACGGCGAGGATGTGGCGGACGCAACGCGCGACGAGCCGCTGCGCGCCGGTGAGTTGAAGGGCAAGGGTGGCGTCTTCAAGCTGACGCACGGGTTGCAGGCGGAGTTTGGGTCGGACCGGTGCTGGAACTCGCCGCTGGCGGAGGCGAATATCGTCGGCCGCGCGATCGGCATGGCGGTACGGGGGATGAAGCCCGTCGTCGAGATCCAGTTCTTCGACTACATCTGGCCGGCGATGCACCAGATGCGGAATGAGCTGTCCGTGGTGCGGTGGCGGTCGAACGGGGACTTTAGCTGCCCGCTGGTGATCCGGGTGCCGATCGGCGGGTATTTGACGGGCGGGTCGCTCTATCATTCGCAGTCGGGCGAGAGCATCTTTACTCATACGCCCGGGGTGCGGGTGGTGATGCCGTCGAACGCGCTGGACGCGGCGGGGCTGCTGCGGACGGCGATCCGGTGCGACGATCCGGTGCTGTTTCTGGAGCACAAGCGGCTCTATCGGGAGACGTATGGGCGGTCGCTGTATCCCGGGCCGGAGTACACGATCCCGTTCGGCAAGGCGAAGGTGGTGCGCCCGGGGAAGGACCTAACAGTCGTGACCTACGGAGCGGTGGTGCCGCGGGCGTTGCAGGCGGCGCAGAAGCTCGCGCGGGAGAAGGGGATCGAGGTTGAATTGATCGATCTTCGCTCGCTGAGCCCCTACGACTGGGAGGCCATTGCGGAGTCGGTGCGGAAGACCAGCCGCGTGATCATCGCGCATGAAGATATGCTGAGCTGGGGGTATGGGGCGGAGATCGCGGCGCGGATTGGCGATGAGTTGTTTCACGATCTCGACGCCCCGGTGCGCCGGGTGGGCGCGATGGATACCTTTGTGGCCTACCAGCCGGTGCTGGAGGATGCGATTCTGCCGCAGCCCGAGGACTTGTATCGGGCGATGACGGAGCTGGCGGCGTTCTAACGGGTGCCTGCTCCATGTGGAGGTGCCCAACTCAGCGCCCATAGGCTTGGAGCGAAGGTGGGGCACCCGTCGCTGTACTGCCTGACGCAACTGCATGCGTGTCGCCGGGTTAGAACGGGAGACGCGCTTTGTCGATGCGGGCGCGCAAGGATCTTCCATGAGGCTACGTTCTGCCGCACCTGTCTTTTTCCAGGCCGCTGGGCGCGCGCTTACCGCCACAGCTCTTTGTCTGCTGCTGGTTGAGCAGCCCCTCTTCGCGGAGCCGTCGAATATTTTCAGCTCGGCCAAGCAGATGGAGGGCGACGAGCGGACGCTCCATGCGCTGAACCGGCTGACGTTTGGGCCGCGTCCGGGCGATGTCGAGGCGGTAAGCAAGATGGGCTTGAAGAAGTGGTTTGAGCAGCAGCTCAATCCGCAGTCGATCGATGACTCGGCGTTGGAGGCGCGGCTGGCGAACTATCCGGCGATGAAGCTGTCGCAGCAGGCGTTGATGGGGCGGTTTCCTTCACCGGGAATGCTGCGGAGTATGGAAAAGCAGAACCTGCCGCTGCCTTCCGATCCCGTGGAGCGCGCGTTGTATGCCGACCAGATCGCGTTCCAGGCGCAAGCGAAGACGGAGAAGGCATTGGCGGGCGCGAACGATATGACGGTCGCTCAGAGTATGAAGACCGACGCCAAGGCCGCTCAGGAGAAGATCGTTGCGGACGCTACGCCGACGGCTCAGAGTCAGCACGAAGAGAAGCTCTACGCAGATTTGGATGCGGTGAAGGTTTTGAACCTGCCGCCGGAGCAGCGGATGCAACGCGTGCTGGCGATGTCGCCCGCCGAGCTCATCGCCTTCCGCAAGAGCCTCAGCAAGTGGGAGCTCGCCGAGTTAGCAGAGGGGCTGACGCCGGAGCAGAAGGAGATCCTGATTGGGCTTCCAGGGTCCGTGCGGTTGGTCGGCGGCGAAGTGACTCAAACGCGGCTCTTGCGCGACCTTTACAGCAATCGCCAGCTCGAGGCGGTGATGACCGACTTTTGGCTGAACCACTTCAACGTGTACATCAAGAAGAATCAGAACGAGCCGTATCTTCTGGCAGCATATGAGCGCGACGCGATCCGGCCGAACGCCCTGGGTAAGTTCGAGAATCTGCTCCTCGCCACAGCGCAGAGTTCGGCCATGCTGGTGTACCTGGATAACTGGCAGAGCATCGGGCCGCATTCCCTCGCCGCACAACGGGCAGCACGCAACCTCAAAGTGAAGGCGAGCGGATTGAACGAAAACTATGCGCGCGAGCTGATGGAGCTCCACACGCTGGGAGTTAATGGGGGCTACACGCAGTCCGACGTGACCGAGGTCGCCCGTGTCTTCACGGGATGGGGTATCGAAAAACCATACGGGGGTGCGGCGTTCGCCTTCCAGCCGAACCGGCACGAGCCAGGATCGAAGCAGGTGCTGGGGAGAACGATCCGCGAAGCCGGGCAGACGGAGGGCCTTGAAGTACTCCATCTGCTGGCGACCAGCCCGGCAACGGCAAGGTTCATCTCGACCAAGCTGGCAATGCGCTTTGTCGCGGACGCGCCTGCACCCGCTCTGGTAGACCGGATGACGAAGACCTTTCTCGCCACCGGAGGCGACATCAGGGCAGTGCTGCGGGTTATGTTCGACTCGGCTGAGTTCTGGTCGCCCACTCTCGCAGACGCAAAGGTAAAGACGCCACTCGAGTTCGTCACGTCGGCAGTACGCGCGACAGGGACGGACGTCACCGACGCGAAACCGCTCGTGCAGGCGCTTGAGAGATTCGGGATGCCGCTCTACGGGATGCAGACGCCAAACGGCTACAGCTGGATGTCGGAGCCGTGGGTGAGCACGGGGTCGCTGGTGAGCCGTATGAATTTCGCTCTGGTGCTGGCTGCCGACCGCATACCCGGGGTCCATAACGGGCTCGCGGCCTTGCTGCAGCAGCCTGGAGGACTCCGGCTTGCCTCGATCTTGACGGGTGACCAGGGTGCGGCAGCAGAGAAGCGCCTGGAGGTTCTACTGCTGAACACCCCGGTCACGCAGCGGACGCGGGACGCCGTGCTGCGACAATCAGGTGACGGGGAGACCCAGCGACAGGCGGAAGCGGAGTTTGCCGGCCGGACCGTCGACGCCGCGCTGCTGAAAGAAGGGGCGCGACCAGCTTTGGACACGCAGATCGCTGCGATGGCGGGTCTGTTGCTCGGTTCGCCCGAATTCCAGAGACGGTAGACTGGCAACAAATATCGCCTCGAAGGGTCTGTATCGGTAACGAGTGGGATGGAGGATGCGATGGCGATCTGGAAGAGTTTGACCGACACGAGCGACTGGGGATGCGATCTGCGGGGGCGCGACCTCGGGCGACGGGCGGTGTCGCGGCGCGGTTTTATGAAAGGCGGCGCGATGGCCCTGGTGGGCACGTCTGTGATCCCAAGCTTTCTGGTGCGCGGTGTAATGGCTGAGGCTACGAACGCGGCGGCGCAAGGAAAAAAGTTGGTCGTGATCTTCCAGCGCGGCGCGGCGGATGGGCTCAATGTAGTCGTTCCACACGCCGAGCCGAACTACTACGCGATGCGGCCGACCATCGCGATCCAGCAGAAGGACGTGCTCGATCTGAACGGCTTCTTTGGGCTGCATCCGGCCATGGCATCGTTCAAGCCGCTCTACGATCAGGGACATCTGGCCATCGTCCACGCAGCGGGGTCGCCGGACTCGTCGCGGTCGCACTTCGACGCGCAGGATTATATGGAGAGTGGAACGCCCGGCATCAAGGTAACGCCGGACGGCTGGCTCAACCGAGCATTGCAAAATGGCCCGGTTCCTGTCTCTGGAGGCCAGCCAAGAGCGACGGCGTTCCGCGCGGTGGCGCTTGGTTCGCAGGTGCCGCGGACCTTGCAGGGCAAGCTGCCGGCGATCGCCGTGTCGAATCTGGCGGACTTCTCGGTGGGCGGCAAGGGTCCACAAACCTCTCCCATCTCAAACGCGTTCCAGGCCATGTACGACGAGAGCACGGACGCCATGCTCCACGGTACTGGGCAGGAGACGTTTGAGGCGGTAAAGATGCTCAAGGCAGCCGACCCGGCAAAGTACCAGCCAGGCAATGGGGCCATGTACCCCAACGGAGCCTTCGGCAATAATTTGAAGCAAATAGCCCAGTTGATGAAGGCGAATCTTGGGGTGGAGGCGGCGTTCTCCGACATCGGTGGGTGGGACACGCACCAGAACCAGGGCGCTGCGAGCGGGCAGTTGGCCAACCGGTTGAAGGAGTTTTCGGAGGCGATCGCGGCCTTCTGGAAGGACATGGGCGCGGAGTCGGAAAACGTGACGCTGGTGACCATGTCTGAGTTTGGCCGGACGGCCCGGCAGAACGGCACGGGCGGCACGGACCACGGGCACGCGAACGTGATGTTTGTGCTGGGCGGCGGGGTGCGCGGCGGCAAGGTGTACGGCACGTGGCCGGGCCTGGCAAACGAGCAACTGAACGAGGGGCGCGATCTTGCCGTGACGACCGACTTTCGCAATGTGCTGGGCGAGGCTGCCTACAAGACGCTTGGAGCGAAGAATCTGGATGTTGTGTTCCCGGGAGCTCAGGTGAGGCCGGGGCAGTTCCTGAACTTCCTTTAACCTGCTTTGAGTGAGCCCCATGGGCGCATACTCGCTCTTTACCCTGACGCTGCCGTGACTTTCGTGCAGGTGTTCGTCGGTCTTCTTGACGCCGCGGTACTCGCCTGGTCGATAAGGCCTCAAAGAGGACCTGCCCATGCGATCGACGCTGCACCCAACCACGCGTGTCTTCATGCTGACCGCACTCTTTTTCACCGGCTACTCTGGCGTGGTGATGGCATCGAGCACGGCGTGTCAGGTTGCGGTGCTTGGGCAGCTTCATGCGGTCCAAGGCGCGGTACATCGACGAATGCACCACTCCGCCGCTACGCTGGCCCGGTGGAAGGTCGGCGCAGCGGCCTGGTCGAAGGCGCATGGAGGAAGAACCTACACCGGGCTGCCTACAGCGCGGAAGCAGGATTGGACGCCGCTTCGGTTCACCTGCGAAGACGTCGCGCTCGATCTGAGCCGCCCCGATCTAAATCTTCTTCTGCCTGTCGAGGAGCTGCCGGAACTCGCCATGAGGAGCGAGCACAACTCGGACGGAATTGGGCTTGATCTCGCTGCCAAGCCACGTCCCGCAGAGGATACCTTACAACAAGCGATGATGGAGCCCCTCGTCCCCGTTCCATTCGGCGGCACCCAGCCTCTTGCCGGTGGAGGCGCACCGGACGGTCCCGTAGGCCCGGCGTCCTTTCCACCTGGGGCCGTACCTCCCACGCTCGCCGGTCCGGTACCCGCGCCGGAGTCGCCCACGATCGTTCTCCTTGGCACAGGCATGCTTTCATTTCTTGTAAGCCGGCTACGAAGAAAGACGATCGTGTAGAGGTCTCGGCCAGGCTCTGCCAGGGTCCTCAGTCAGAGGTCTCACCTTCGCAGTGAATGGCCTACCAGAACTACAACGGGTGCGATCCCTGCATCCAATTGCGGAAGATCGCCAACCGTCGTCGAGTTGATCCGCTGCTGTGGCGTGCTTGCCTGACTGACCGCAATCACCGGCATCTCAGCAGGCACGCCGGAGGCGAGGAGGGTGGCCGCGAGTGTAGCGAAGTCCCGACCTGGCATGTAAATGGCCAGGGTGGCATTGGCCATGGAGTTTGGAGCGGCGTCGTTGATGTTAAGCGGAAGGCCAAGCTTCCCGGCAGCGTGGTGAGCCGTCGCAAAGATAAGCCGCGAGGCGTAGCTACGATCCGTAAGCGGGACCTGGAGGGCGGCGGCGACGGCAAAAGCGGCGGAGATGCCGGGAACAACCTCAAAGGGGACGTGGGCGGCGCGCAGAGCTGCCATTTCCTCGGCGGCGCGCCCGAAGACGAGGGGGTCGCCGGATTTGAGGCGCAGGACGGAGGCACCCTGGCCGGCGTGGTGGAGCATGAGCTCGTGGATGCCGGCCTGGGTGACGCGGGGCTGGCCGCAGCGTTTGCCGACGGGGACGATGAGGGCGGTGGGGCTGGCGAGCGCGAGGACCTCTTCGGAGACGAGGTCGTCGGGGAGGAGGACGTCGGCGGTGCGGAGGAGGTCGGCGGCGCGGAGCGTGAGGAGGTTGGGGTCGCCGGGACCCGCGCCGACGAGGTAGACGTGGCCGGGTTCAGCTCCGCTATTCATCGGCCCTCGGCGGCATGGGGTTGGTGCGGGCGTGCTGGCGGGCGAGGACGCGGGAGGGGCAGCCGTCGTAGCCGCAGACTTCGCGGGTGGCGAGCTCGTGGAGGAGCATCTTGCGGGCTTCGTTAAGGGGCTCGATCTGGGTGACCTCGCGGCGGAGATTGCCGAGGTCGGTGAGCCAGTCGCCGGCGTCGAGCGGGAGCTGGGCGTTGATCTCCTTGCGGAGGCGCTGGGCAAGGGCGGGACTCGCGCCGGCGGTCGAGATAGCGATCTGGAGGTCGCCGCGCCGGACGACGGACGGGAAGTAGTAGTCGCAGAAGGGCGGGTCGTCGACGGCGTTGCAGAGGATACCTTTCGACTGCGCTTCGAGGTAGACAGCGCGGTTGACGGCTCCGACGTCGGCGGCGGTGACGACGAGGAAGGTGCCGGGCGGGATGTCGCCGGACGCGAAGGGGCGTTGGTGCCAAATGATTTCGCCGTTGGCCGCCATCCCGGTGACGCGCGGGCTGGCCACGGGCGCGATGACGGTGACGGCGGCGTGCGCGGCGCGGAGGGACTCGATCTTGGACTCGGCCAGGTTGCCCGCGCCGACGACGAGGCAGGGGCGCGCGGTGAGCTTGAGGAAGATGGGAAAGAGGTCCATGCTGATTGGATGATAGAGGTTGGGCGGGGGATGGTGTTTGCCGCATCGTATAGGAAGCGTGATGGAGGCGAGATGCGGAAGTCGGTATTGCTGATGGTGGCGGGGTGCTTGCTGGGGGTAGGTGGCGCGGCGGGAGCGCAGACAGTGACGGCAATGCCGCAGCTCGACCTGGGAAAAATAATGGGGTCCTGGTATCAGATCGAGCGGCTGCCGGATAAGCGCGAGAAGCAGTGCATCGGCGGTGCGCTGGTGCTGTACGCCGTAGGGGAGAAGGCGGGGCACTTTCAGATGGTGAGCTCGTGCCAGACGAAGGGCAACAACGTGGACGCGCACAACGCCTCGACTGTCCTATGCACCCGTACGCAAGCCGGGAGGCAGCAGATTGTGGGGGTTCTTGGCGACAGCACCGTCTTCTCGGCTCGTTATGGCAAGTCAAACTTCGTTTTGTGGGATGGCTCGACCGAGCTAAGAGCCGTCACCACCTTCGCCGTCGTAATGGCCTGTCCGCTGTGCCGCTGCGTGTGCTCGGCGCAATGGACGAGCAGGCCACCCAACGTCGCCGGCAGCCGGGCCCTGCCCACGGTGCGTGGCTCTTCGTAGCGCGATGCCGGGAAGGCGCGGGTTCGATACGCCGCGGTGTGCAAACCTCGGCGCAGCTCGTCGAGCACCTCCGCCGCCGTCGCGCTGCCCTCCCGTTCAGTTCGCAATTGTTGATGCTGCGTTTGAGACAGCGCTTCACCCTCCGCGTATGTCAGCAGCCGGTCCAGACTCCGCGCGATGTGCCGCAGATGGAACGCCACGGAAGCAAGGCTGTAAGGCTGGGCATGCATTTCGCGGTCGCTGAGCCCGGCGCACCAGCGTTCAACATCCTCGGCGGTCAGTTCGAGGGCATGGAGCACCTGTCGCTTGACGGCGTCAACCTCCGTCAGCGTCCCCCGCAACCACGGTTCGACCCTCAAAGCCCCTTTCCCGCGCGGAACTCCCGCACCACAGCCACCACATCGCGGCGCTGCCCATCGACCGCATGGTTCATCGCGCGCACCTCGTCCGCCGACACCTTGCCCGCCAGCCGCGCCTCCGCGAGACCGATGCCCGGGTGCCGGACCAGCGAGTCGGCGCGCATCACAGGCACGGCATCATACGGAGGGAAGTAGTGCCGGTCGTCCTCCAGCACAACGAAACCGAGCGCCCGGATCGTTCCGGCGGTAGAGTCCCCGGAGACCATATCGACCTGTCCCTGCAACAGTGCGCGGTAGAGCAGGCCCAGATCCATCACGCGCGGCGCTCCGGCGAAATGGAGACCGTACGCCGCCTCCAGTCCGCGTAACCCATCCGGCCGCTCCTCAAACTCATACCCAACACCCAGCCGGGAGATCGGATGTTCCCTGTCTCCCTGCTCCGGCATCGATTGTTGAAGCCGGGCCACATCCGAGATCGTCTTCAAGCCGAGCCGGTGCGCATCGTCGCCCCGCACCACCATCGCGAAGGTATCCTCAAACCCAAGCTGCGGCCCGACACTTACCGCGTACTTGCTCTTGTACAGCTCGGATATCCGGGCGTACACGGCAGCCGCGTCCCGCTTGTCCGGCGGAGGCAAGGGCTGCTTCAGGATGGCCGTGAGCGCGGTGCCCGTGTACTCCACGTAGCCATCGATGCGGCCGTTGATCAGCGCTTGATGGCAGATGTAGCTTCCGGCGAGGTAGAACCGCCGATCCACGCGCTCTCCTGTGACTGCCTCGATTTCCTGCGCCAGCAACTCGCCGAGCACCACCTGCTCGGTAAAGTTTTTCGCCCCAATGGTGATCCGCGACGAACGCGGCGGCGCACACCCCAGCACGAGCATGACTGCACACAACACGACCGCCGACGCCAGCCCTTCCTTTCCTCTTTCTTCCCCCCTCTTCCCGTTCTTCACGGTCGCACCGCCAGCCGCTTTTCCGCAAATCCCAGCAGCGTGTCGGCCGCCAGTGCCAGCAACGCCGACGGAATCGCCCCCGCCAACACCAGCCGGTTGTCGACACTCGTAACGCCGCGGAAGATCAGTTCGCCCAGCCCACCCGCCCCAATGGCCGCCGCAATCGTCGCCACGCCCACGCAGGTCACGGTGGCGGTCCGCAGACCGGCGAGAATGACACTCGCGGCTAGAGGCAGCTCCACCTTGATAAGCCTCTGCAGCGGCGTCATCCCAAGCGCGTTGGCGACGTCGATCAGGGCTGGATCGACGCTCCCGATGCCGGCGTAGGTATTTCGCAGGATCGGCAGCAGCGCATAACCGGTGAGTGCGAGGATCGCCAGCCGGGAAGCGTTCTCCCCCAGCCAGGGTACCGGCAGCAGCAGACCGAATAGCGCGAGGCTCGGCACGGTCTGAATGATGTTGGCAAAGGCGATCACGGGTTTGGCGAGCCGAGGCCGCCGCGTCAGCAGGATGCCCAGCGGTAAACCGATCCCTGCGGCCAGCAGCATGGCCGAAAGGGTCAGCCACAGATGCTCAAAGGTGAGCCGCGCGATCTCCCCGCTATGCGCGGCCAGAAACTCCCTCACGCCGGTACCGCCCGGTGCACGGCTTGTACGTACTCCCTTACTTGCGGATTTGTGGAGGCCAGCACCTGGTCCGCGTGCAGGTCGGCCGCGACTTGCCCGTCGACCAGAAAGACGACGCGTTCGGCCAGGTAGAGTGCTTCGTCCAGATCGTGTGTCACCAGGAGCACCGTCTTCTTCATCCGGGCGAAGAGCTCCCGCGTCATCGTCTGCATCTCTGCCCGCGTCATGGGATCGAGTGCGCCGAAGGGTTCGTCCATCAACAGCAATGCGGGATCGGCGGCCAGGGCGCGCGCCAGCCCCACGCGTTGCCGCTGGCCGCCCGAGAGCTGCCAGGGATAGCGTTCGCCATAATCCGCCAGGCTCATCCCGGCGAGCGCCAGCATCTCCTCGCCACGAGCCGCGATCTTTTGCCTGCGAACGCCTGCGAGTTCGAGCGAAAGGCCGACGTTCCGCGCCACGGTCATGTGCGGGAACAAGCCGGTCTCCTGGATCACATAGCCGATGCGCCGCCGCAGGTCGATGGTGTTCCACGCAGCCGTGGCCCGCCCCTCCACGATAACCTGGCCACTGGAGGGGACGATGAGGCCGTTGACCATGCGGAGCAGCGTGGTCTTGCCGGAGCCGCTTCGCCCAAGCAGCGCCGTGATTGTGCCCTCCCTGATCCGGAGCGACACCTCGCGGAGAAGCTGCCTTCCGTTCGGAAGCGTATAACTCACCTCCGAGAACGCGACACCGCCCGCCATCGATCTCCTTAGACGGCGGCTTCGGAAGCGGCCGAGGCACTCTCCGGCTCAGTCGCAGGCAAACTTGGCTCGGCGCTCTTCACCCGCACCACCGTAATTTTGTCGAAACCTTCCTTGAAGGCTGGTGGCCGCAGCCGTTCGGCCATCTTCTGCATCACTTCGTCGGTCACTTGACGGTCGCGCTTGGAGTTGCGCTCCATGCAGACGGCCAGCGGCACGTCGAAGAAAACCGCCTGCACCTCGTACTCGAAACTTTTGGCCATCTTGATCCATTGCCGACGCTCGTGCGGACTCAGGTTCGTCGCGTCCACATAGTTCCAGGGCATCTTGGCGATCAGCCGGGCGCGCAAGAGGCTGCGCAGGGTCGAAAACACCAGCCCCTGATACCGCTGGTCGGTGATGTCGTCGAAGAGCAGCGTACGGAGCAGATCGCTCGAAAGCGGTGTGACGCCACGGCGTTTGTACCAGGTCGTTTTACCCGAACCAGGAAGTCCGATGGTGAGGACGACATAGCCGCGAGGCGACTTTTTGGTCACCGGCTCCTGCTCGGCGGGCGGCGTGCCCAGGCTCTCCGGCTGCGTCTCGATGACCATGCGGCTGTCGTGCGCCGGAGGATCGCCTGCCGGACCTTCGTTCGTGACAGGCTCGGTTAGCGGCTGTGGCTCGGGAACCGTCACTTCCGCAGCGGCGGCGATCTCGCGTGGTACGGATGGCTCAGGGTAGGTTGGCCTCAGGGGCGCCTGTTGGTCGGCGGGAAGCTCCTGCCCACTCTTTCCAGTGGACTCCGACTCATTCGGTCCACGGCGGGAACGTCGTCTCATCTGTTCGCGTATCCAGTCGCGCAAGTCGCGCATAGCCTGCTTATACCACCCGGCGAACCCGCTCGCAAATGTTCCCTGTACACCTCCTGTACATCTGCGCCGCGTAGAGTTCTCCCGAGGTGCAACTTATGGAACTCACTGCCGCAGAACTCGACCAACGTCAGACCGCGTATTGTGCCGCCACTGACGCCTGGAAACAAGCTATTCAGCAAGAAGAAGATCTCGCCTCCGTCGAACACTCGCTGGCCAAGGTAGACGAGTGGGAGCAGGCCAGCTTCCACGAAGAAGATCTGCGCCGCAAAGCCAAGGACGCCAAGGCCTTCTACGAGGATGGTCTTCGCTCGGAGTTTTTCGGCTTCCACGGCAAGTAGCCGCTGCGCTTCCACACTCCACGGCTGCCTTGTCGCTGGTTTTGGCGGCATGCGCTTCAGTGTCTACCGTTATAGTGGGAGAGGCAGCCCGGCGTCTTGGGCCATACCGCATTCGAGGAGCAGCACACGCATGGCAGTCAAGGTAGGCATCAACGGCTTCGGCCGCATCGGACGCAACGTCTTTCGCACCGCGCTCGGCAACTCCGACATCGACTTCGTCGCCGTCAACGACCTCACGACGCCCGCTACGCTGGCCCATTTGCTCCAGTACGACTCAATTTTAGGCAACCTGAAAAACGAGATCTCCTCAACGGCCGACAGCATCGTGGTGGACGGAAAGACGATCCGGGTCTTCGCCGAGCGAGATCCTGCCAAGCTCGACTGGGCCTCCGTCGGCGCGGAGATCGTCGTTGAATCCACCGGCTTCTTCACCGACGCGACGAAAGCCAAGGCGCATCTGGGCTCGACGGTCAGGAAGGTCATCATCTCCGCACCGGCCACCAACGAAGATCTCACCCTCGTCCTCGGCGTCAACTCGGACAAGTACGACCCCGCCGCGCACCACATCCTCTCGAACGCCTCCTGCACCACCAACTGCCTCGCGCCCATCGTGAAAGTGCTGCACGATACCTTCGGCATCGCCTCGGGCATCATGACCACCATCCACAGCTACACGAACGATCAGGTCATCCTCGACACGCCGCACAAAGACCTCCGCCGCGCCCGCGCCGCCGCCCTGTCGATGATCCCCAGCTCGACCGGCGCGGCCAAGGCCCTCAAGCTCGTGGTGCCCGCAATGGACGGCAAGCTCGACGGCTTCGCGATCCGTGTGCCGACGCCCAATGTCTCGGTCGTCGACCTGACCTTCACCAGCGAGAAGCCCATTACCGTCGCCTCGATCAACGAAGCGATGAAGGCCGCCGCGGAAAGCTCGATGAAGGGCGTCCTCGGCTATACCGAAGAAGAACTGGTCTCGGTCGATTTTCGGGGCAATCCCCTGTCCAGCATCTTCGACTCCAAGCTGACCAAGGTCGTTGGCACAAACATGGGCAAGGTCATCAGCTGGTACGACAACGAGTGGGGATACAGCAGCCGGGTCAAAGACTTGATCTTGTTTTTGGTAGAGAAGGGCATTTAGTCTGCAGATTCCGGCAGCACGGGCGAGCGCCGCGGTTGGGCTGGCGCTCTCCCGCCACTCAGGGTCATCTCAGGCGACTGGCTGACTGCAAAACTTGCATCGGCTGGCAGCCAGTGGAATCTCTGAGAGACACTGCCCGCAGATCTTGGTTGTCATCGGAGCTTCCGTTTTGCCGCGGTTCATCAGGTACGTCATCGGACTGACTAGAAAGAAATACACGACGCCTGCCATCAGGACGAAGGAGATGACCGCGTTCAGGAAGAGACCGTACTCCACCTTGGCGCCGTGGACCATCAGAAACAGGTAGGAGAAGTCGGGTTTGCCTACCACTGCGGCAATCAGCGGTGTGATGATGTTGGTCACGAGTGAGGTAACGATGGCGGTAAAGGCCGCGCCGACAATAACGGCGACCGCCAGATCGATGACGTTGCCGCGCATCAGGAACGCCTTAAAGCCCCTTAACATAGTGCCTTCTCCTTTGTGGAAGCAGGAGAAGCATAACATCCACGCCCTGGTTACCGGACGTATCTCACGTCACCCACCGTTCAGCCTAATGGCTCCCGGGTGCGGAGATGAAGTAGGGGTACAAGAGGAAGAACAGGATCATCGACACCGCCATGAGATCCATGTAGATGCACAGGACGACGCCGCCATGGTAGAAGCTCCACCTTGGCTGCATACAGCGGATCGTGTCAGCTGTACCTAGCAGGGAGGTTACGGCCGGGATAGCCAGAAGCAACGTAGTCCGATTGTGCGGGAAATCCGACAGGACAAAGGCTGCTGCCAGACTGAGTAGCACCAGCAGATTGCCACGAAGCACAGAGCGAAAGCGCGGATTGAGGAAGATGGGCAGCACGCCTGTTCTTCTAGGATGCTCCAGAAAGCTTGGCCTGTGCGGAGCGGGTCGCATCCCGCGGAAGCGGTAGCCTCCCCTTGTTGATTCTGGCAAACTTAGCCTGCGACCGGCCCAGCCTTGAGGTTCATCGCCTGGATGGAGGCTCCATACGGCGCGCGTAAGATGCCGCGCTCTGTTATAAGCGCAGTGACGTACCTGGACGGAGTCACATCAAACGCGGGGTTCTCGATACCCACACCATCGGGCGTCATCTGTTTGCCGTTGGAGTGCGTCACCTCGTTCGCCGCCCGTTGCTCGATTGGGATGCCGTCGCCAGTCGGCGTGGCCAAATCGATGGTCGCCCACGGCGCGGCCACGTAGAAGGGAATGCCGTGCTCCTTCGCCAGGATCGAGACCCCGTAGGTGCCGATCTTGTTGGCCACATCGCCATTCGCGGCGATCCGGTCCGCCCCCACGATCACCGCCTGGATGCGCCCCTTCTGCATCAGCGAGGCGGCCATGTTGTCGCACAGCACCGTGGTGGGGATGTTGTCCTTCATCAACTCCCAAGCCGTCAGCCGCGCTCCTTGCAGAAACGGCCGCGTTTCATCGGCCAGCACGTCGAGGGTGTGCCCGCGCTCGATGGCGGCCCGGATCACGCCCAGCGCCGACCCGTACCCGCACGTCGCGAGCGCCCCTGCGTTGCAATGCGTCAGCACGGTGCCGGTCTGCGGCATCAGCTCCGCCCCGAACGCGCCCATCCGCTTGCATGCGGCGATGTCCTCGTCGTACATCAGCCGCGCTTCCTCGACCACGGCGGTCTTGATTTTGGGGATGCTCGCTCCGCCCGCGACCAGCTGGTTGTACAGATCGCGTATCCGCCCGATGCCCCAGAAGAGGTTCACCGCCGTGGGCCGGGTCGCCGCCAGCGTTTCGCAGATGACGTTGACCTCCGCCGTTAGCTCTTCTGTAGTCGCGGCCTGGCTCCGCTCGATGCCGATCGCCACGCCCATCGCAGCCGAAACACCAATCGCCGGCGCGCCGCGCACGATCATGTCGCGGATCACGGTCGCCACCTGTTTGTAGTCGGTGGCGAGGACATAGACCTCCTCCAGCGGAAGCCTGGTCTGATCGAGGAAGTTGACGCCGTCGGGGGTCCATTCAAGGGTGGGAATCATGTTCCTTCCATTTTATCGCGTACCGGCGGGCGGCGTAGCATGGACGCATGGGTGCGTTGCGGTTGGGAGGAGTGTTGTTTTGCGTCTACACCCATGACCACGCACCGGCTCACGTACACGCCTATATTCAGGAAGTACGGTGATTCTCGATTTGCTGCCGGAAAGCGCTATTGTTGTATCGGGGCGATCGGAGATCTCCTCCGCTAAGCGGAGCGATCTGCGGCGTGTCTTGAGGGCTGCGAACCTGCTTGAAACAGAACTTCGGGAACTCTAGAGGAGAACACGTGGAACACGCAATCCCTCAAGAACTCACAGACGACGAGTGGGAAGCGCCCCTCGATGCTCAGACCGAGGCAATGATCGATGCTGCCATGGCCAACGCGCGGGAGTTCTACGACTACGAAGTTTGCTACGTTGCCACAGACGACACTTTGCAGATCAGGATGAAATCCGGTCAGCGGGTCGCCATACCAGTCGAAGACCTTCAAGACCTGGCCGATGCCGATCGCAACCTGGTTGCCGCCTTCGAGATTGTAGGCTCCGGAAGCGCTCTTCATTGGGAGCAACTCGACGTCGAATTTGGCACCGAAGGTCTGGCCAAAGGTTTGTACGGCAATGAGCGATGGATGAAGCGTCTGGCAGAGAAACATCGCAGCGAGGCTACCGCGGCTCTTCCACAGATAGTATAGCGATCCAGGGGAGTGTCAGTTTCCTGAAACATGAATTGGAGTCGTTGCCCCACGCTGCGTTTCTGAATTCTCGAATGTCACGTCAGCGGGAAGCTCAGTCACGATGGGATTGAGCAGTTTGTCGGTCGTCTTCAGCCGCTTAGCCTGAACAGGCGACGTAAACACGTAATCGAGTTGGTGTGGAGCATATGCATACGTAACTGAAAACAGATCGATACAAATAGGCTGACGGTCTAAGGACATTCCATGAAAACGCCGGTCCCATAGCCGTTTGTGATTTGTTGCAGCGCCCTCGGTCGTTTTGGATTGAAACAATCTGTGCGTAAATCTAAGTAAACGCCCTTCATCGGCTTCCGTGTCTTCGCCTCCAGCACGTGAACTGTTATATCCTCCGCACCGGCGTGCGTGGTTGAAGAGACACATAAAGCCAAGCTGAGTAAGAGCATTCTCATTGTGCAGCTCCAATCTTCAGGTGTGCCGCGCGCACATCGATTGCCGTAAACACGCCAACAAACGGCGCATCGCCCGCTACGGCCTCAATGGCGGCGCGTCCGCCCTGCTCTCGGTCTACCAGGCAGAGCACGCCGACGACCTTCATTCCGGCTTCCCGCGCCGCTTCGATAGCCGTAACGGTCGAGCCGCCGGTGGTGCAGACATCGTCGACGATCACCACGTCCGCGCCCGCCTGCACAAAGCCTTCTATACGCCGCCCGGTACCGTGCGCTTTGTCGGCCTTGCGCACGAGAAAGCCGTGCAGGAGCTTAGGGGCGGCCTCTTCCTCATCGGCCTCGATCTCCAGTGCGCCGGAAAGCTCGCGGATCTCGGTCCACTCGGCGGCCGCCCAGGCGCTGGCGCTGGCGGTGTTGGAGACGAGCGGATCGGCGCCCATGGTCAGCCCGCCGACCGCGACGGCGGAAGGGAAACGCTCGGCAATCAGGTCGTAAAGCACCAGCCCGGCAAGCCGTCCACCCTCGGCGTCAAGCGTGGTGATGCGGCAGTCGATGTAGTAGTCGCTGCGCTGGCCGCTTGCCAGGGTGAAGTCGCCGAGCTTGAAGGAGTGCGTCGCCAGCAGATGCAGCAGGGAAGTGCGATGGTCAGCCATTGCTACATTATCTACCGGGCCATGCGCTCCAAGTGACGATACCCGCCGGTCGCCAGAAAGAGCGTCAGGAAGACCGAAAAGTTGTAGCTGCCGTGCACCAGCGCGGAGCAGGCGACCGAGCGTGTCTTGACCCGCACGGCGGTAAGCACCAGCGACACGCCCGCGAGTAAGGCGACGGCAGCCCAGTTGTAGCCGAGTTGCTCGGCGTGAAGCGTCGCGAAAAGCGCGGAGGTGAAGAGGCTGGCGACGATCACGGCCGGACGGCTGCGGAAGGCCAAATTGCCGGTGCCCTTCGTTAGACCGGCGGCTGCATCTTCACGGAAGGCCGGGCTGCCGGACGGGGGGTCTTCGCCGCGCATTCTTTCCAGCGTATAACGACTCATAGAGGGGAGCCAATCGCAGGCGATAGCGATCGCCGGCAGCAGAAAGCCGCGGAAGCAGACCTCCTCGAAGACCGGCGCGAGAAAGATGCCGAAGACCGTGACGATCCACACGTCCGTCTGCGAGCGGAAGAAGTCGTCCATCGGAACGGTCTTCGGCATGGAGATCAGGCTGGAAATGCCCTGCACCACCCACCCGCTGCAGATGCCCAGCGGGATCAATCGCGATGCAAACGTACGCGCCTCGCTGCCGTTCCAGTCGAGACCCGCCGGGAAAGTCCTACGCCACAACAGCGGGAAGACGAACCACGAGATTGCCAGAGTCACGAGATAGGTGCCCGCTTCAGTGGCAAGCACGAGCTTGGGGTGCTCGGCGGCTACGGTTTGGACAACCGCTCCGGGCGCCAACTTCGGCAGCAACAGCAGTCCCTGTGAAAGGAGCAGCAGCAGGCCCGCAATGGCCAGGAACAGCAGGGCATGGCCAAGATGCGGGATGCGGGAGCAGGGAAGCGTAGACGCTTCCGAATCGACGCCGTCTGCGATGTCCCCGTCTACGGTCATGCCTTCTTCGGCCTTCCCACAGCTTTCTCGGCGACCTTCTTTGCGGGCTCAGCTGCGACGCGTGCCGTGGGCATGCCGGTCTTCTTCTCCGGCGCGACGAACTTTCCACGCGCCTCTTTCTTCGCATCTTGTGCTGCCATGATGGAGGCGGGCTGCGCTCCGGCGTGGCTGGTGCCGTTCATTGCCAGAGGCGTCTTGTAGTGCCGGGCCAGGAAAGCTCCCGTATGCGACTCCGTCACAGTGGCGATCTGTTCCGGCGTGCCGTGCGCGACCACACGGCCGCCGCCCTCGCCGCCCTCCGGCCCCATGTCGAGGATGTAGTCGGCATTGCGGACGATGTCCAGATTGTGCTCGATGATGACGACGGTATTGCCGAGGTCGGTCAGGCGATGGAGGACTTCGAGCAGCTTGCGGACATCGTCGAAGTGAAGACCGGTCGTCGGCTCGTCCAACAGATAGAGGGTGCGTCCGGTCTGGCGTTTGGAGAGCTCCCGGGCCAGCTTCATGCGCTGCGCTTCTCCGCCGGAGAGCGTGGTCGCGGACTGGCCAAGATGGATGTAGCCGAGGCCGACATCGACCAGCGTTTGCAGCTTCGTATGTACGGTGGGAATGTCTT
The DNA here is from genome assembly GCA_965215415.1 of Acidobacteriaceae bacterium. Taxonomy (GTDB): domain Bacteria; phylum Acidobacteriota; class Terriglobia; order Terriglobales; family Acidobacteriaceae; genus Edaphobacter. The sequence continues at coordinate 1,597,154 of CBDCDQ010000009.1, forward strand.
TCAGAATCGGCACGGCGTCCGCGATGGGCAGCTCCAGCAGGTCGGCGATGGAGTGGCCGTTGAACTTGACCGTTAGCGTCTCCTGGTTGTAGCGGCGTCCGTTGCATATGTCGCAGAGCACGTAGACATCGGGCAGGAAGTTCATCTCAATGCGCCGTTGCCCTTCGCCCTGGCAGGCCTCGCAGCGACCGCCCTGGACGTTGAAGCTAAAGCGGCCGGGCTTGTAGCCGCGTTCGCGTGAGTCCGGCAGCATGGCAAAGAGGTCGCGCATCGCCGTAAAGACGCCAGTGTACGTTGCCGGATTGGAACGCGGGGTGCGGCCGATCGGCGACTGGTCGATCTGGATGACCTTGTCGAGTTGATCGACGCCGCGCACCGCGCCGTGCTGACCAGGCTCTTCGCGCGAGCTATACAGCTCCTTGGCCAGCGCACGGTAGAGGATGTCGTTGACCAGCGTGCTCTTGCCTGAGCCGCTGACACCCGTCACCACGGTCATCACGCCGAGCGGGAAATGTGCCGTGACGTGTTGCAGATTGTGCGAGTGCGCGTCTTCGACCGTGATCCAGTTGCCAGTCAGCGGACGCGGTTCGGCCCGCGCCACGATCTCGATCTTCCCGGCGAGATACTGTCCGGTCAGCGAGGCGGGGTCGTCCATCACCTGCTGCGGCGTCCCGGACGAGATCAGGTGGCCGCCGTTCTTGCCCGCGCCCGGGCCGAGGTCGAGCACGTAGTCGGCCTTGCGGATGGTGTCTTCGTCGTGCTCGACGACAAGGACGGTGTTGCCGAGGTCGCGCAGGGCTTCGAGCGCGGCGATCAGACGCTGGTTGTCCCGCTGGTGCAGGCCGATGGACGGCTCGTCGAGCACATAAAGCACGCCGCGCAGCTTCGACCCGATTTGTGTGGCGAGGCGGATGCGCTGGCCCTCGCCGCCCGACAAGGTTGCGGCAGACCTGTCAAGCGAGAGGTAGCCCAGCCCGACGGCGTTCAGAAACTCCAAGCGCTCAATCACCTCGCGCTGGAGCCGGTCGGCGATGATGCGGTCACGCCCGGTAAACGCCATGGCCCGCGCTCCGGTCAGTGCACGCTCCAGCGGCAGGGCGGTGAAGTCGGCAATGGAGGCTTCATGGTCGCCGATGAGCACCGTCACCGCCAGCGACTCCGGCTTGAGCCGCCTGCCTTGGCAGCGCGGGCACTTCGTCGCGGACATGAATTGCATCATGTACTCGCGGTAGCCCTCCGATTTTGTCTCTTCCATGTTGGAGCGGAGATAGGCGAAGATGCCGTGAAAGCCGGCGCGGCCCGTCTCGCCCTTTGGTGGGCCGTACAGAAGCAGACTGCGGTGCGCTTCGGACAGCTCGGAGAACGGAACCTTGAGGTTGATCTTGTACTTCTCCGCGGCCAGCTTGATGAGCTTCAGCAGGTACTGCGAGGCCGAGCCCGGTCCCATCGCGCCGTCGAGCAGCGGCTTCGACCAGTCGGTAATCGTCTTGCCGGGGTCGAAGTCGTAGATGCTGCCGAGGCCGTGGCACTCGCCGCACGCGCCGTAGTTCGAGTTGAACGAGAAGCTGCGGGGCTCCAGCCGGGGCACATTGATGCCGCAGTCCGGACAGGCCATCGACGAGGAGTAGAGCGTCTCCTCCATGCCATGAACGCCGATCAGAACCAGGCCATGAGCCATCTGCAGCGCCTTCAGCACGCTGGTCTCGAGGCGCTTTGTGTCATAAATCGGCGGGCTGCCGGGTTCCGCACCTTCGACGCCCCCCAGCGGCTTGAGGATAATGCGGTCGACCACCGCCTCGACCGTGTGGTTCTTGCGCTTCTCGAGCCGCATCCCTTCGGTAAGTTCCGTCATCTCGCCGTCGATGCGGGCACGGAATCCCTGCTGATCGAGCGCCTCCAGCTCCTCGCGGAACTCGCCTTTGCGCCCGCGTACGATAGGCGCATAGACCGTGATCCGCTCCCCCGGCGACAATCCCGCCACACGCGCGACGATCTGCTCAGCCGTCTGCCGCGAGATCGTCCGTCCGCACTGCGGGCAATGCGGCTGGCCGACGGAGGCGTATAGCAGCCGCAGGTAATCGTAGATCTCGGTGATGGTTCCGACGGTCGAGCGCGGGCTGCGGCTGGTCGTCTTCTGCTCAATGGAGATGGCAGGCGAAAGACCATCGATGGCGTCCACATCGGGCCGCTCCATCTGGTCCAGGAACTGCCGCGCATAGGCCGACAGCGTCTCCACGTAGCGTCGCTGCCCCTCGGCGTAGATCGTATCGAAGGCGAGCGACGACTTGCCCGAACCCGACAGCCCGGTCACCACGGTCAGCGTGTTGCGGGGGATGCTAACGTTGACGTTTCGCAGATTATGTTGCCGCGCTCCGCGCACCGTAATGTGGGTGATGCCCATAGCTCCTGCGCCTTCCGGAGGCCGTTAGACCCAATGCTTAGAATACGGCATCCCCGTGCCTGTGCCGGTGCCCTCCTGCGGCTCATGCAACGAACACGGCGGTCCGATGTATCCGAATGACAAACAGGCTTTTTGGGCAGCGGCAGGCAGATGGGCGAGGTTTTTGACACAATCAGAGGGTGCCGTCGCGTTCAAGCGCGGCAGGCGATGCAATAGGGAGTGTTTGTGGGTACTTTAGTTTTGGTCTCGGCCGTTCTGGCGGCGATGGCGGCGGGAGTTCTATTGGCGTACGGGGTGTGCCTCGCCCTGTTCAACCTGTTCCGTACGCAAGCCCGGTACGCCGCTCCGGTTGCTCGACGGCAACCAGCAGGCAAGCCCCAGGTAGTAGAAGCCTAAGCGGGACCATCCGGCGGCTCACCCTGCTGCTGTTGCTGCTGTTGCAGACGAAGCTGTTGCAGCTGTTGGTAAATCTCTTGCGGCGTCTTTACACCGTTGGGAGACTGGGGGTTCCCCGGAGTAGCACCGCTGTCCCCATCAGGCGATGGGGCGCCGATTGGTGGAAACGGGTTCGGCCGCTGCTGAGGGGGTGCTTCCGTCTGGGGAGCGGACGGTTGTGCTCCGCCAAACAACGTCACCCCACGGGGAACCGGCATGCGCGGGCCGTCATCCTCTCCAGTGTCGTCGTCGAAGCCTTTGGCGTTCGGGTTGGGCGGCGTGGGTCCACCCTGACGCGGCGTCAGAACAAGCTCTCCAGGCGCCGCGCCTTCGCTGGCGATCAGCAGCACATTGGAGCCTGCACCGTCCAGCAGCTTGGCTAACACGGCGTCGGGAGTATCTGGCCCATAGCTGCCAAAGACGCGCTCTTCCGTAACCCCGCCTGTGATCTTGATCCCCGTCTGACGGCCAATCTCCCGCAGGATGAGGTTGAGGCTGGAGTTGTCCGCTTTGACTGCGAGACGCCCCTGCGCATACGTCACATCGGCGCGCCTGGCGGCACGTTGCGCAGGCACTGCCGTAGCTGCCGTCAACCCGGATGCCGGAGGTGCGGAGGCCGGAAGTGCAGAGGCCGGTGCTTGAAGCGGGGTCGCCGCCGAAGGTCTCTCCGGCTGCCGGGAAGAGAACACCTGTGCGCCCGCTACGCTCACCAACGCGAGCCCTGCCAAACCGAATTGGAACCGTAGCCGCATCTTTGTAAGTGTAGGACGCCGGGTGCGCGCGAAGGTATGTCTTCCGGCAGACATCAGCGGCTCTTCTGTACTATCCTGACCCAGTATGCGTCCTTTCGCCACTCGCGTGCGGTATGCCGTCTGCCTCTTTTTTGTGTCCGTAGCTCCCTTGTCGGCGCATCCGGAGAGCTGCACCCCTCAATCGCAGATGAAGCCCGCGGAGCGCGAGACCCTTGCTGCCGCCGCCCTGGCGCTGGCCACCAAGGTGCAGGCTGCGGACGCGTCCGGGGTGCGCGCCCTCAGTGCTCCTGACCTGGTGGGAGACTTCGCCGCGGTCTCAGACGTGGTCGGCACCACCTCTCCGCATCTCCGGAAGTCGACCCTGGTCGTGCAGCAGGTTTACGAGCTGGACGCCTCCATGCTCAAACCGTCGCCTTCCGGAACGGCATCGGAGGCGCAATTCCTTTGCAATTTGAACCGCACCGCAGCCGAAGCCGAGTTTGTCATCCCCGGGCTGCCAGCCGGTCGATACGCCTTTGCCATGGTGGATACCGCAGGGCTGTCTGCTCCGTGGCGGCTCTCGTTCCTGTTCAGGCAGGACGAAGGGCGATGGCTGATGGCTGGCTTCTACCCCAAACCGCTTACAGTAGCCGGGCATGACGGGCTCTGGTACTGGACGCAGGCCCGCCAGTTGAGCGCGCAGAAGCAGCCTTGGAACGCTTGGCTTTACCTGCTGCAGGCAGATGCCTTGCTTCAGCCAGCGGCGTTTGTCGGGAGCTCGCACCTGGATAAACTTCGCACGGAGGAGACCTCCACCGCGCCGCGCGTAGTGGCCGATGGGGTCACTGCGGATACGCCGCTGGTGGTCAAGGCGAAAGACGGCGCGGAGTTCCGCTTTACCTCGCTTGCTCTCGACGATTCGCTCAACGCGCCGGCTCCCGATCTGGCTGTTCGTCTTAAGGCCGACACGTTGCCGGACGCCGCAGCGACCCGGAAACGCAACATCGCCGCTATGTCTGCCTTGCTGGCTGCCTACCCGGAGCTGCGTAAACCGTTCCACGGCGTGTGGATGTACGCGTCCGCGGCTCCGAATCAGCCGGTCTATCCGACGGAACAGGCGATGACCGATATCCCCTAGGCCGGATTTACTGTACAAGCGGTTGGGCGAGACAAAGCGGTCGGGCCGCGACGATCCCGTGGTAGCATGGCCGCCACAGGAGAATGGACATGGCGCTCGATCCGAACAAACTGATGTCATTGATGGGCAAGCTCGTAGGCGATCTGGGAGCGATGATGAGCATCGGTCCGATGATTGTCGGCGAGAAGCTTGGCCTCTACAAGGCGATGGGCGATGGCTCGGCCATAGATGCCGTCGAACTCGCCGCAAAGACGAATACGCATGAGCGGTATGTGCACGAGTGGCTCTGCGCGCAGGCAGCTTCAGGGTTTGTGGAGTATGACCCCGCTCTTGGCAAGTTCTCGATGACGGAAGAACAGACGGCGGCACTCTGCGCGGAGGGCGGGCCCTTCTACTTTCTCGGCGCGGTCGAGATGGCTGTCTCGATGGTGAAAGACGAACCGAAGATACTCGAGGCGTTTCGCACCGGACAGGGCGTCGGCTGGCATGAGCACGATACCTGTTTGTTTCGGGGAACAGAGCGGTTTTTCCGGCCCGGTTATATGCGGCATCTTCTGGGTGAATGGATACCGGCGCTCGATGGCGTACAGGGAAAGCTGGACGCCGGTGCGAGCGTGGCGGATATCGGCTGTGGCCATGGTGCGTCAACGATCTTAATGGCGCAGGCGTTCCCGAAAAGCCAGTTCTGGGGGTTCGACTACCATCATGCTTCCATTGAGCAAGCGCGCGCGGCGGCCAAGGCGGCAGGCGTGAGCGAGAGGACGACCTTTGAGGTGGCTCCTGCCAAGGAGTACCCCGGATCGGGCTTTGACCTGGTGACCTTCTTCGACTGCCTGCACGATTTAGGCGATCCGGTGGGGGCATCGCGCCATGTTCTTTCTACGCTGGCGGAAGACGGTGTGTGGATGATTGTTGAGCCTATGGCGAACGACAAGGTAGAAAACAACCTCAATCCAGTCGGGCGCGTGTTCTACGCGGCGTCTACATTTATCTGTACCCCTGCCTCGAAGGCGCAGGAGGTAGGGCTCGGTCTTGGTGCACAGGCGGGCGAGGCGCGGTTGGCAAAGGTGATTGCGGAAGGTGGGTTCGGCCATGTCAAGCGGGTGGCGGAGACGCCGTTCAATATGGTCTTGCAGGCTACCCGCTAGCACTCGATGATGTTCAACGCCAACCCCGCCAGCGAGGTCTCCTTGTAGCGCGATTGCATATCCAGACCCGTCTGGTACATGGTCGCAATCACCTGATCGAGCGACAGCTTATGGCCTTCGGTCTCGTGCATGGCCATGCGGGCGGCGTTGATGGCCTTTACCGCGCCCATGCCGTTGCGTTCGATGCAGGGGATCTGGACCAGTCCCCCGATCGGATCGCAGGTCATGCCCAGGTTATGTTCCATCGCGATCTCGGCGGCGTGTTCCACCTGGGCGTTGGTTCCACGCAGCGCGGCGACCAGGCCTCCAGCGGCCATCGAGCACGCGACGCCGACCTCGCCCTGGCAGCCCACCTCCGCGCCAGAGATGCTGGCGTTCTCCTTGTACAGGATGCCGATTGCGGCCGCGGTCAGAAAGAAGCGCAGCAGCCCCTCCTCATCGGCACCAGCAGTAAACCTTAGATAGTAGAGAGCGATCGCGGGAATGACGCCCGCAGCACCATTTGTCGGCGCAGTGACGACGCGGCCACCGGCAGCATTCTCCTCATTGACGGCCATGGCCCACACCGTAACCCAGTCGAGCGCGACAAGAGGATCGGGTACCGTCAGGGCCTCCAGCCGCAGGGCAAGGCGATGGGCCCGGCGACGGACGTTGAGCCCACCCGGCAGCACCCCTTCGGTCGCGACGCCGCGTTCGGCAGAGGCTCGCATTGTCTGCCATAGAGCCAGGATGCTCGTGCCAATCCGGGCTTCGGGCGCACCGGTCGCGGGCAGCTGCGGTCGATCGATGTGCACCTCGCGGTCCGACAGCAGAGCGCACTCATTGGCCAGCAGGAGTTCCGCAATGGTCAGCTGATGGCGATTGGCAGAGGCAAGGAGCTGTGCGGCCGACCGGAATGAAAAGACAACCCGCCTTGGGGAGGCGTGGCCGCTAACCGACTGTGCGGCGAACTCGGCCGCGGACAGGATGAAGCCGCCACCAACGGAGTAGAAGGTCTCCCCTGCCAGCAAAGAACCCCCGGCGTCGTACGCGGAGAGCTCCATGCCGTTCGGGTGCGTAGGCAAGCCGGATGGAGGGTACATCCGATCGCGGTGAAAGAGCAGGTCCAGAGCCTGGTCGAATGCGATGGGGTGCACGCCGCAGAGCAAAAGGGTTCCTGTTGAGCGGATTTGGTCCAGCCGTGCAGCCGTCAGTGACGTATCGACGGTCGCAGGCGCTTCGCCCAGCAGGCCGAGCAGCACCGCCGTATCGGTGGCGTGGCCAGTGCCGGTGAGCGCGAGCGAGCCGTAAAGGTCGGCCTGGATGCGCGCTGTTCGTTCCAGCAGACTACCTTTGCCCAGCTGCTCTACGAAGCGCAGAGCGGCGCGCATCGGACCCACTGTATGAGAGCTTGAAGGGCCGATCCCGATCTTGAAAAGCTCAAACAGGCTGGTATTCACGGGTCCCATTGTAGGCTTCGCACATGCCCCGTTGCCACGCGCCGCAGTTGCGGTAGACTGGAACGGTCCCGCCCGCTCGGTACTCGGAGAGGTGGCAGAGCCCGGTTGAATGCACCTGACTCGAAATCAGACATAGGCGTAAGTCTATCGGGGGTTCGAATCCCCCCCTCTCCGCCATCCTTCTGCACGCCCTATCGGCCCGTCCCCAGAGCACCACAGCCTGCACCCTTCCCGTCGAGCCAACCGCCACTAGTTCGGTGTGGCGGGACGCGAGCTTGACGATACTGGCAAGGTAGATGCCCTCGCGGTGGAGTAGGTCTGCGTGCCGCGCCGGGGCCGCGATAATCAGAAGATGCAGCCCCCTCCTCTTGCTGGCTCGGACGTTCCGCTGATGCGCGAGTACCAGGCGTATCTGCGCGTCGAAAAGGGCATGCAACCCGCCTCCTGTGAAGCTTATGGGAGCGATCTCGCGCAGTTCGCTGAGCATCTGGAGAAACGCGACCGTCTTCTGGCGACGGCGGCGCAGGACGATATCGGCACGTTTCTGCGAGGGCTACGAAGCAACGCGGTCGAATCGCGATCGATTGCGCGCAAGCTCAGCTGTCTGCGCGGCTTCTACCGGTGGATGCTGCTCGACAAGCGCATCGCGCACGATCCCACGGTGAATACCGAAAGCCCCGCAAGCTGGAAGGTCCTGCCCAAGTCGCTCGCCGAAGACGAAGTGGCAGAGTTACTGGAGCGGGCCGTAGCCGCCGCGCGGGCACCCAATGCGGATGCGTTGACGCTGCGCAACCACGCCATGTTGGAGCTCCTCTATGCGAGCGGCCTCCGCGTGGGCGAGATCTGTGCTCTTGGTGTGGAAGACCTCCACCTCGACCAGGCGCGCGCCCAGGTACGCGGCAAAGGGGACAAAGAGCGCATTGTGCCGTTGGGCGAACGCGCCGTCGCGGCTTTGGAACGCTACCTCGCGCACGGACGGCCGTCGCTGGTTCAGGGTGGAAGCTTGGCGCGCGGGCTCTTTCTCAGCGTGCGCGGCCATCCCCTGACCCGCAACCGTGTGTGGCAGATGGTGCGCGATGCGGCAGCGTTCAGTGGACTCAAAGCCAGTCCACACACCTTGCGGCACAGCTGCGCGACGCATATGGTCGAGCATGGCGCCGACCTCCGGAGCGTCCAAGTCCTTCTCGGCCACGCGGATATCGCCACCACCCAGGTGTACACGCACGTGGCGCTGGGCCATCTCAAGGCTGTCCACCGCCTGCACCACCCGCGCGGCCGCAGCCGGGTAGAGAAGCAAAGCAGGGCAGAGCATGCCTAACCAGAGGGTATCCAGAACGACCGGTCCGATCGCCGCCCTGGGTGAAGAGTTCCTGCAGATGCTGGCCGCAGAGCGCGGATCGTCCGCCCACACCGTCAGAGCTTATGCGCGTGAGGTGCGCGGATTTGCGGCCCACCTCGGCCCCAGAGCCAGGATCGGCGACGTGGAGCATCTGCATATCCGCGCCTACCTCGGCGTGTTGTATGAGCGTGGCTTGAGCAAGGCCAGTGCCGCGCGCGCCCTGGCGGCGATCCGGAGCTGGTTTAAGTGGCTGAGCAAAGAGGGCCACCTTGGGCAGAACCCCGCGATGCTCGTGTCGACGCCGAAGCGCCCCTTGCATCTGCCCCGCGTGCCCAGCATGGAGGAGGTTAACCGCGTGCTCGATTCGTTCGACGGTAGCGCCCGTGCGTCGGACGAGCAGACCGCCGCCTGGCCGGAGCGCGAGCGGGTCATCTTCGAGTTGCTCTATGGCTGCGGCATTCGCAACTCCGAGCTGGTAGGCCTCGATCTGGCAAGTCTGCGGATGCGCGACGACGTCCTTCTGATACGTGGCAAGGGCAAGAAGGAGCGCCTGGTTCCGCTCGGGGAACTGGCCGCCGTAGCCGTGCGCAACTACCTGCCGTCGCGCGAGGCTAAACTCCTTGCGGCAGGCAGGGCCGCCCTTGTGGGTACCGGTCCGCTGCTGCTCAACCTGCGCCTGCGCGGCGATTGCCGCCTGACCACCCGCAGCGTGGGGCGCATTGTCAAGGCGGTCGCCGAGTCGCGCGGTCTGTCCGCCGGCGTCCATCCGCACACACTTCGCCATGCCTTTGGAACGCATATGTTGGAAGAAGGAGCCGACCTGCGCGCCATCCAGGAGATGCTGGGCCACGAGCGGCTCTCGACCACACAGCGGTACACACAGTTGACGGTAGGGCAGGTGCAGCGAGTATACGACGAAACGCACCCGCGGGCGCGGTAAGCTACCGCACGGGAGCAGCCGAGATACGCGGAGCCCGGCCGTCGGTCGCCTGCTGAAAATGCAGACCGCCGGGGCAGAACTCGGAGTCGGACTTCACCTTGTGCTTCATGTGCCTCGTGGCTTCATCGCTGGCGGTGCGGACGTTGAGCTTGACCGCGCCAAGGCAATCCTTGCAGCGGAACTCCGTGTCCGCATCGGCAAGCGCGTCGGCCACGGTCTTGAGCTTCCAGAAGGGCTCATAGCCCCCTGTCGCGCGGACGCGGCGGCGTTTCACCTGGCACTCATGGATCATCTCGCGTTCAGCTGCCGGCATCGGATTTCCTCATAGAACGTACTGGAAGTGGAGCGTGGATGCTTCTTTCCGGTGCGATGCGGGCAAACCTGTTTACTCGACGGGGTGCTCGGAGAGCCGGGCTTCCCGACCGTCTGCGGCCTTCTTGAACAACATGCCGCCTGCGCAGTACTCGCTGTCGGCAGGGAGCTTGTGCTCGGCATAGGCGACCGTCTCGGCCTTTCCATTGCGCCCCAGCAGCTTGACTGCGCCATGGCAGTCCTTGCAGCGAAACTCCGTATCGCTATCGACCAGTGCGACCGCGACCTTCTTGACTTTCCAATACGGCTCGTACCCTCCGCCCTCTTTCAAGCGGCGGCGTCGCACTTCGCACTCGTACATCTTTTCGCGTTCCGGTGCCATTATCGTCCTGTTCCCCCAACCGTCATGCGGTCGAGCTTTACTGTAGGCATGCCGACACCGACCGGGACGCTTTGCCCAGCCTTGCCGCAGGTGCCAATCCCTTCATCCAAGGCAAGATCGTTGCCTACCATCGAGACGAACTTGAGCGCTTCCGGGCCGTTGCCGATCAGCGTCGCGCCTTTCACCGGCCGTGTCACCTTGCCGTCCTCGATCAGGTACGCCTCGGACGCTGAAAACACAAACTTCCCGTTGGTAATGTCTACCTGCCCACCGCCAAAGTTCACCGCATACAGGCCTCGCTGGACGCTCTTGATGATGTCTTCCGGCTGATCGTCGCCATTCAGCATGTACGTGTTCGTCATTCGGGGCATAGGGATGTGGTGGTAGCTCTCGCGACGACCGGAGCCGGTGTTGGGCATGCCCATCAGCCGCGAGTTCAGCTTGTCCGAGAGAAACCCCTTCAGAATGCCGTTCTCGATCAGCACGGTCTCCTGCGTGGGATGGCCCTCATCATCCATGTTAATGGAGCCGCGGCGGTTCGGCATCAGCCCGTTGTCGACCACCGTGACCTTCGTGCTGGCAACCTGTTGACCGATCAGACCGGCGAAGGCTGAGGTCTTCTTGCGATTGAAGTCCGCCTCCAATCCGTGCCCGACGGCTTCGTGCAGCAGAACACCGGGCCAGCCGGGTCCGAGCACAACGGGCATCTCGCCCGCCGGGGCGTCGACCGCACCAAGCTGTAGAATGGCTGTTCGGGCGGCCTCACGGGCGAAGTGCTCCGGGCTCTTCTCCACCTCGAAGAAGTCGAGCGTCACGCGCCCCCCGCCGCCGGAGGTTCCCCGCGCGGTGTTCGCGCCGTCCTTTGCGATCACAAAGACGTTGAGCCTTGCTAGCGGCTGTGTGTCCGAGGCAAACGTCCCATCCGACGCCGCGACCAGGATGCGTCGCAGCTCGTCGTTGAAGCCCGCCCGGACTTGCGTGATGCGCGAGTCGTAAGCGCGCGCGGCCTGGTCGGCGCGCTGGACTAGCTGCAGTTTGGCCGCGATCTCCGCGTCAGCCGTCGCTCCGGCGACCGGGTACAAGCTCGGCGTCTCGGTATGGCGGAACCCCGACATCTGCTGCTTCGCCGGCCCGCTTGCGATCAACGCGGCCGTCCGTGCCGCCTTCAACAGCCGGTCAGAGGAAAGGTCGTCCGTATACGCGTATCCGGTTCGTTCGCCGGCGACCACACGAATGCCGCAGCCCACGCTGATGCCCTGCGAGGCAGACTTCACCAGCGATTCATCAATGCCTAGAGAAGTCGACGTGACCGACTCGAAGTACAGGTCTGCGTAATCGCCCCCGGCAGAAAGTGCTTCGCCCAGACAGCGCTCCATCAGCCGTTCCGAAAGGCCGAGTTTTTCCATGAAGTAGAGCTTGTGATCTGCGTGCGGGAGGGTCATCTCTTCTGATTCTAGGCTTTGACGGGAGAAGCGGCAAATGAGCGCGACCGTGAAGGCTGCCTGCCAGCAAAGGCACTGCTGCCACCCTAGCGATCTCCACCATCTGGAGCACCTCTTTGTCCGCTCGGAGACATAGCCGCTCCCTGCTCCTCCGCCCTAGCGTCCCTGCGATGGATCGGCCGACCCCGCGACCGACAGATCGTAGGTCACCCTGGTCGAGGCTTCTCCTGCGTAACAATTTCCATCCGGCGCATACGTCTTGGCGCATGAAGCCGTAATCGCGGGGCGCCGCGGCGACTGTGCATACTGCCAGGCGATCGCTCCCGGTGTGCCGCTCGCTTCCAGCGCAGGCGGCTGCAGCGAGCAGCCTGGTGCGGGCGGGCACGCATCCTGATACACCCACATCGCCACCTCCGGCAGATGCCGCGCCGCAAGCTCCGCCTTCACATGCTGCGCCGTGGTCAGCGCGTGGCCTGGCCCGTCCGGCACGGGCTGCCCGCTGATGTAGATGCCCGGGCGGAAGCCCGACGTCTCGACCGCCCCGGTCCATCCCAGCAGGTACGCCATCTGCTCCGGCAGCAGCCTTCCTCCTTCTTCCTGGTCGAGAAAGATGATCGTCCGTGCGGGAAAGCCCTCCCGCGTGGCAGCGGCAGCTGCGGCTCTGCCGTCGTTTGCGCCCAGCACACCAGGGGCAACGTGCGCCGCCTTGATCTGCTTGTCGAGCTTTCCGTTGGCCAGCACAAGGAACCCGAAGCCCGCGTGCACCACCGCCGTCCGCTTGCCCACCCAGTCGTTTCGCCGCGCACCCGGCGGATTGTTCAGCCAGTAGCCGATGAAGTCGAAGTGACGTTTGAGTGAGACGAGCGCCTGCCCGCCGGGATACTCGTTGCTATCGATGCCGAGGTACGTTCGAGGTTCGCTCTGTGCCAGGGCGCAGAAGCCTGAGCCAACAACACACGCCAGCAGCAGGATCGTACCGGGGGTTTGAAACCGCATTCTCATCTCCCACAAAGCATATACGGTGAGCTGTGCTACCTTCTTTGCAAGCTTCGCCAGGGGCGTCGTGCACGCTCTCTGCATGATTCTTTGCCAAACGATCTGAGGGTGTTCAAGGAGAAAAGGGTGGAAACCGAAGCGCGGTATCCGATCGGACGATTTCACAAGCCTGATTCCGTCTCGCTCGCCGAACGGAAAGACGCCATCCTGGCCATCGCCGGGCTGCCGGGGCAGCTGCGCAATGCCGTCGATGGGCTCGACCCCGACCGGCACCAGACCGCCTACCGCAGAGACGGATGGACGGTCCAGCAGCTCATCCACCACATCGCCGATAGCCACATGAATGCTTTCATCCGCATCCGGCTCGCCCTGACGGAAGACTGGCCCGTCATCACACCGTATGACGAGAAGGCCTGGGCCAATCTCCACGATGCGTTGTCGCCCGTGCAGTGGTCGCTCGACATCGTGGAAGCCCTCCACGCCCGCTGGGTGCTCCTGCTGTTCTCCCTGGACGAGACCCAGTTGAAGCGCGGCTACACCCATCCGGTCAACGGACGCACGTCGATCGAGTCCGCCATCATGCTCTATGCCTGGCACTCACGGCATCATCTGGCGCACATCACCAGGCTCCGACTCGCGGAGGGCTGGTGATTGCGCTCGGAGAGAATGCCGCAGCCATCGCGCGATGCTTTGCCGTCATGTTTCAGCTGAGGCCTTCGCTTATCGAGGCAGACTTCGTCCCCCGGATACAGGCACAACAAGCCGAGGGCTATCGGCTGGCCTATCTGGATCACGAGGGTGTAGTCGTCACCGTAGCCGGCTTCCGCATCTACGGCATGCTCCACAGTGGACGCACGATGTACGTCGACGACCTGGTGACGGGTGCGGCCCACCGCTCCCAGGGCCACGGCGAGGCCATGTTGCGCTGGCTGATCGACCATGCCCGGGATGCCGGATGCACGAGCTTCTCGCTGGACTCCGGCACCCAGCGCCAGAGCGCCCACGCCTTCTACTTCCGCGAAGGGATGCGGATCTCGAGCTTTCACTTTCACCTGCCGTTATAGCATCCCCTCATGCCTCCACCCAGTGTCTTCTCCGCCGAACTCGCCGAGTCGCCGGAGGCCATCGCGGCGGCGCTCGAGAACTTCCTCGCTGAGCACCCCCGCGCCGTCGTGCTTGAAGACGGCAAGGCCATCTTCAGCATGGATGAGGCGAAGTACACGCTGAGCACGGAGCATGGCCGGTGCTCCCTGCATCTTTGGAGCGAGGAGCGCAACCTCGTCCGGCGAGTGTCTGCGACGGCTATGCGGAACAGGGTGCTGCGGCTGAGCACGTTGCGCTTCGGCCAGGCCAAGCCGCAGATGCTGGAGTTCGCGCCCGACCGCGACCGCCGCACGCCCTCCTCGCGCGAGGCTACGCGGGTGCGATACCTGAAGACGCTCGAACGGGTGCTCGTGCGGACATCTCCCGAGTGGAAGGCGGAGAGCTTTCGCACCGCCATGGACCTTGAGAAGAGCTTCGGCCCGGCCTATGCCCGCGGCGTGCTCGTCAAAGGCAACCAGGCCTGGGCGGTGATCGCGGTCAACGAGCAGGAGACCCAGGCGACGGTGGACGGCATCCTGACGCTCGGCATTCTCTGGCTGCACGACTGCCGCGAGCGCGCGGGCGGACGGCGGCTCTTCGGGGGGCTGCGCGCCATCGTGCCGCGCGGCATGGGCACGCTCAGCGTCTCACGGCTAGCGTGGCTTCACGCCGGCGCCGCGAAGTGGGAGGTGTGGGAGCTCGACGAAGCCTCCGAAGAGATGGAGGAGCGTGACGCGGCAGACCACGGCAACCTTTCCACCCGCCTGGTCCGCGCACCGAACGAGCAGGCCGGACACGAGCGCTTCGCCGAGGCCAGGGCGAAGGTGATGGCTCTGGTTCCACAACCAGCCCGCGCCGCCGTCGAGCAGCGGCTCCGCAGCGCAACGGAACTAGGCTTCCTTCTGCACGGACTTGAGTTCGCCCGTGTGCGAATGGCCGTCACGGCGCAGTCCTTCAACCGCTCACTGGAGATCACCTTCGGCGCGGGCGCGAACGAAACCCTGCTGACTGACGAGAACACGGGCGAGCTGCGCGAGGTAACGGCGCGGCTCTTCGCGCGGAGGCACGTTGAGGGCGGCCAACGCGATCCGCTCTTCCGTATGCAGCCCGAGCGCTGGCTCGAAAGTATGCTGCGCCGCGACCTCCTGCCGCTTGACCCGCACCTCGATCCCGCCCACGTCTACACCCAGGTTCCGGCCTTCGCGGCGGCGGACCGGGGGATGCTCGACCTTTTGGGCGTGGACGACGCTGGCCGACTGGCGGTAATCGAGTTGAAGGCGGAGGAGGACCTGCATCTCGCGCTCCAGGGGCTGGATTACTGGGTCCGTGTCCGCTGGCATCATCTCCAGAACCCTGATCCGGCGACCGGTCTTGGCGAGTTCCAGCGCCTCGGCTACTTCGGCGGCGTGATGCTCTCGCCCAAAGCTCCCCGGCTCTTCCTTGTCGCCCCCGCCTTGCGGATTCACCCGGCCACCGAGATCGTGCTCAAGTACCTTTCGCCTCATGTGGACTGGACCCTGGCCGCGCTCGACGAGCGCTGGCGGCGACAGGTCAAGGTCGTCTGGCGCAAGCGCGCGGGGGAGAAGCCGCGCGGCGAGTACACGCTGCCCGAGTGAGCCGCAGATCGTGCGACTCCGCTGTGCTCAGGACGACTAAACAAAAGCTAGGCGGCGGTCTGTGCATCGTTCTCGAAGTACAGGTACCGTCGCCAGCTCGGGTCCGCTGAGCCGATCATCCGCATGATGTGCCGCGAGGTATGGAGGGAAAACGGCCGCGGCTCCCGCTGGAGCTTCATCTCCGTCAGCTCATGCAGCAACTGGTTGCCCTTGCGGCGATTGCAGTCGTGGCAGCAGGCGACGAGGTTCTCCCAGGTAGAGAGGCCACCGCGCGATCGCGGCAGCACATGGTCGAGCGTCAGCTCCCCGGCCGTGAGGATGATGCCGCAATACTGGCAGCAGTTGCGGTCGCGCAGCAGGATGTTCTTGCGGCTTAGCGCGCGGGTCTGGTGTGGGATGCGGCGGTAATCCAGCAGGCGGATGACCGACGGCATGGCCACCTGGAAGCGAGCGGCGTGGAGGATCGTCCCCTGTTCTTCTTCGGTTCGGGCGACGCCCTTGAGGACCAGCACCAGAGCCCGCCGAGCGCCACAGATGTTGATCGGCTCATAGCTCGCGTTCAGCACTAGTACCGGCGTCTGCATGGCCGGCTGGCGGAAGACGCCGACGCGGACATCGAGCTCCGTCATGACGCGGCCGCTGCTGTGCGTGTGCGCGGCGTGGGGGCGTTGGCTGGCTCGCTGTTTGATCTTGCGTGTTTTGCCCGACTGCATGATTACTGCCCTCCAAAGGTGTTGACGGTGCCGGTTGTGGTGGAATCCCAAAGCGCGACGCTCTCGGCCTGGGCGCGGGAGACGGTGGCGACGAAGACGCGGACGGCTCCAGCTTTGCGGAGGACACGGGCACACTCGCGCGTGGTCGCGCCGGTGGTATAGACGTCGTCGATCAACAGTGCCGTGCGTCCGGCGACCGGAATGTCCGCGTTGACCTGGAACGCGCCCCGCACGTTGGTGCGACGGCCCTTGGGGGTGAGGGCGAACTGGCTCTCGGTGTCGCGGATGCGCCGAAGCAAACGGTGCTGCTGTCGCAGGCGGAGCGCGGGGTGCGACTTCTTCAGCAGCGTAGCGGCTTCATTCGCAAGCAGGACAGACTGATTGAAACCGCGCTGCCGTTCGCGGACGGCGAAGAGCGGAACGGCCACCACAGTGACCTCGCCGGTCAGGTCAAGCGACGCCACGGCCTCGGCCAGCATCGTGGCCATAACCCGGACGACGGCTCGGACCCGGTCATACTTCAAGAGGTGGATGAGTTCGCGAAGTTCGTCCTGATGGACACCGTAGGCGACGGCCCGGTCGAACGGCGGTGGCACGAACCGGCATACGGTGCAGAGGACGCCCTCGGCAGGGTACTGTCCTGCGAAGCGGTCGCTCTCCATGCCGATCGCCTCGCCGCAGATACGGCAAAGCGTGGCGGTCTGCGGCGCAACGCGGGCCACACAACCATCACAGACCGGCGAAAACCCAGCGCGGGGCAACGGGGTGCGACACACCTTGCAGTCGGAGGGGAAAAGAGTGGAGACCAGGTCGTCGAGCACGGCGCGTGCCCATAGGCCGGGGTGCGGCATGCTGCGCGGAGAGGATGTAGCTCCGAGATGCCGGTTGAGCGTTTGAACCGTCAGACTTTCGCTGAAGGCGGACCTCACTCGCGGGCGCTCCAGGTCGGTCCGACCGCGCCTTGGCCGAAGTATAAGCCGAGACGGGTCGGAACGCCACTGGTTCACGCGAATCTTTTTAGAAGGTGTGCGATGCGCCAAGGATGATGGCGTAGTCGGCCAACGCGGCATCTCCGTGCGTGTGGTTGGCCAGGTCGTAGACGGACGCTCGCCGATTGCGCTGCACCGCCCACGGCGCGGTGAGCGAGATCATGTCACGGTAGCGTTGATACTGGAGCGCCGGCTCGACGGAGATGATATAGCCGAGACGCCGGAAGCCGTCGCTCTTGCCAAAGGCATCGCGAACTGGGATGCCTTCCATGCGGCCCCCGAAGCTGGCGGCGAGACCACGCACGCGCGGCACGTGCCGCGATAGCCCGGCGCGGAAGAGATACTGGTCGGTCGCGGACATGGTGGATTGGAGGCCCGTCCGATAGGTCGGAACGCCGTTCGTGTCCGCCGGATTGAACAGCCACGACCCCTGAAAGTAGCCTACTGCGTGGAAGAGCGTCTGCTTGTAGGCCTGCGATCCGATCGTGAAGCCCCACGTGCCATCGCCCGGCTGGAGCGACTGGTCCGCCACAAACTTGCCGACCGTTTCGTTCGAGGCCTTGGCCGTGCCCATGCCATTGTTCAGGCCCGTGGGCAGCTCTAGTCCTAGGCTGAACGCGATGTTGCCGCCGTTCTCAGCCGGTGGACGCAGCACCCAGGCCTGCGCGCCGAGGATCATGTCGCCGACTCCGGCGATGTCGTACACGCCCACGGGCGAATACTTCTGGTTGCGCGACCCCTGAAGCACCGGCACAAACGCGCTGACCGACCAGCGCGGAGAGACCTGCATATCGGCGGAGACGTTGTAGATGTTCTGGTGGTTCTTGATCTGGTTGCCGAGCACGGCGCGCTGCGTCTGCTCGACCGTGCCGACAAAGTGGCGGAAGGAACTGAATGAGCGCCAGTCGACCTCGACAGTAAGGGGATGGTGGCGAAGGAAGTTCGAACCGCCGCTTTCGGCCACGCCGTTGGGCGAGGTGATGCAGCTTTGGAGGGTGCTGCTGGTGTGGGCGGCGAGGCAGCCCTGCGCTTGGAGCGTGGCGGCGGACGGAAGCGCGGAGAGCGCGCCCGCAAGGCAGAGAGAAAGCAAGTCGTTGATTTTCATAGCCCACTCACCGTAGGCGCGGCGATCAAGGAGGTGCATCGCCCGGAAGATCGAAGTGTTCTCCATCAAACGATGGGTGTACGGAAGGGTGCGCACCGCGTAGAGTGGCGCAATGAAACGATGGGCGACAGGGATAGCGTTGGCGGCCTCACTGGTTGCGGGCGCGCAAACTGGCGGCGAGGCGGCGAGCTTCCACGACTTGGCGGGCACGCCGCATACCTTGGCTGAGCTGCGCGGGCACCCGGCGGTGGTGAACTTCTGGGCGACGTGGTGCGGCCCGTGCCGCGACGAAATGCCGCGTTTGCAGAAGCTGAACGAAGAGTACGCGGGTAAGGGCGTGCGGTTTGTAGCGGTTTCGCTCGATGCGCCAGAGACGCAAGGCAAGATCGACGCGGCGGTGCGGAAGAGCGGGCTGCGAATGCCGATTTGGACGGGCGCGACGGAGCGCACGCTGGCGGACCTGAAGCTGGGCGTGCTGGTCCCCGCCACGCTGATCCTGGACGCCGACGGCCAGGTGATCGGGAAGATTGAGGGCGAGGCGCGGGAGAAGGATGTGCGGTCGCGGCTGGATTGGCTGCTCGGCGGGCGGCAGGGCAAGCAGCCGAAGGTGGAGCAGAAGAACGACTGGTAAAAGCGCTGGTACACTCCGATGCATCCTTTGCACCGGAGAAATGCCCCATGGCCACGCCCGTTGTTACGAAGCCCGTGTTTCAGCCTTTTGTTCCCGCCACGGCGACGCGGCCGGAGTTCACGCCTCGCGCGTTGATTCTGGGCGCGTTGTTCGGGGTGCTGTTTGGCGCGGTGACGGTGTATGTGGGGCTGCGGGCGGGGCTGACGGTGGCGGCGAGCATTCCGATCTCGGTGCTGTCGATCTCGATCCTGCGAGCGTTTGGGCGGGCGAGCATCCTTGAAAACAACATCGTGCAGACGACCGGCAACGCGGGGCAGTCGATCGCTTCGGGGGTGATCTTTACCCTGCCCGCGCTGATCTTTCTTGGGTTCGATCTGGAGAGCACGCGTATCTTCGCGCTGGCGCTGTTTGGCGGGTGGCTGGGTGTGCTCTTTATGATCCCGCTTCGTCGCCAGTTGATCGTGGAGGAGCACGACACGCTGATCTATCCCGAGGGAACGGCCTGCGCGGATGTGCTGATGGCGGGCGAGCGCGGCGGCAGCTTCGCGTCGCGGGTGTTTTTGGGGCTTGGGCTGGGCGCGGTGTATACGCTCTTCCAGAACGACAACCTCTTTGGGCTGTGGCCGAGCACGCCGAACTACCAGCCCGACCTCGGCGGCGCGCAGCACATCCTGAAGGGTTCGGCGATCCGCGCGGATGTGACGCCGGAGTACCTCGGCGTGGGCTACATCATCGGCATTCGCGTGGCGGCGGTGATGCTCGCGGGCGGCGTCTTCTCGTGGCTGGTGCTGATGCCGGCGATCTACTTCTTCGGCTCGCACATGACGGGGCCGCTCTATCCGGGCACGGTGCCGATCCACGACATGAGCCCGTCCGACCTGTGGAAGACCTATGTGCGGCCGATGGGCGCGGGCGCGGTGGCCACGGCGGGGCTGATTACGCTGCTGCGGACGCTGCCGACCATCGTGGGCGCGCTGGCCGAGGGGCTGCGGAGCATGGGGGTTTCAAAGACGGTGCTCGCGAAGAAGACGCGGACGGAGCACGATCTGCCGATGTCGGTCGTGCTCGGCGGGTCGGTGCTCCTGGTGCTGTTGATGTTCCTCTTCCTGCAGTTCCATCCCGTGCCGGGGGCGCAGGTGGGGGCGCTGGCGAACCTTGCGGCGTCGCTGTTGGTGGTGGTGTTCGGATTTCTGTTCGTCACGGTGAGCGCGCGCATCGTCGGCATCGTCGGCAGCTCGGCGTCGCCGGTGTCGGGGATGACCATCGCCACGCTGATGGCGACCTCGGCGGTGTTTCTGGTGCGCGGGTGGACGGCTCCGGCGTTTGGCGCGCTGGCGATCACCATCGGCGGCATCGTCTGCATCGCGGCCTCGAACGCGGGCGATACCAGCCAAGATTTGAAGACCGGCTACCTGATCGGCGCGACGCCGTGGAAGCAGCAGATGGCGGTGATGGCGGGCGTGGTCATAAGCGTCTTCTCGATTGGCGCGACGCTGAACGCGATGAACACGGGTCTCGAGGAGTTTCAGCGGTTGCCGAAGCCGATCGCCTTCTCGCTCACGGCGCTGCCGGACGGGGTGCAGGACAAGGGCAACTTCCCGCGCGACCACGTCACGCTTGCTGCCAAGAACGGGGCGGCGAAGGAGGAGGTCTCGGGGACGCGGCAGCTCGTGCTGCTGAACGCCATCGGCTCCACGACGCTCGAAGACGGCAAGTACCTCTACAACCCGGCGACGGGGCGGATCGAGATCCAGTGGGTGCAGGGGATCGGCTCGGAGAAGGCGGCCGCGCCGCAGGGACGGCTGATGGCCACGGTCATCAACGGCATCCTGACGCGCAAGCTGCCGTGGGGGCTGGTGCTGCTGGGCGTGTTTCTGGTGGTTGGGGTGGAGCTGCTGGGCATCCGCTCGCTGACCTTCGCCGTGGGCGCGTACCTCTCGATCGCGACGACGCTGGCGATCTTCGTCGGCGGCGTGATGCGCTGGATGGTCGACCGGGCGGCGCTGAAGCATGGCGGCGCGGGCACGGACTCGGAAATCTCGCCGGGAAGCCTGTACGCGTCGGGACTGATCGCGGCGGGCGGCATCGTGGGGCTGCTGGGCGTGTGCGTCAAGCTGTACGAGGCCGCCACGGAACGGAGCATCCCCCGGTTTTCGGAGGGCAATCCGCTGCACCATGATTGGGTGAGCGTGGTGATGTTCGGGATGTTGGCGGGGAGTTTGTACTACTTTGCGCGGAAGCCGCTGGACGGGAAGTAAGATGGTGCTACTACATGAAGTCACAGTTCCTCGGAGAGATTATGCACCGTAAGCTACTTAGCCTCCTCGCCATGCTCGTGCTTTTGGTCCCGTTCGCTCACGCCGACGAGGTGAGCAAGCGAGCCAAGATTGAGGAAATGCTGACCCTCATTAAGATCGACGCCATGATGAAGCAAGTAATCAATCAAAGCATGGCGCAGAGTCAGCAGATGGTGAAGGGTATGCTTGGAGACCATCCCGTGTCGGAGTCCGACCGCAAGATCGTGGACGACTTTACCAGTAAAGCCTTCAACCTCATCTCGCAGGCATTCGATTGGCAAAAGTTGAAACCCGCCTATGTCGATCTGTATGCGTCCTCCTACACCGAAGAAGAGGTCGACGGGATTCTCGCATTCTATAAGTCGCCAGTTGGGCACTCGATGCTTGCCAAGACACCGGATTTGGTCACCAAATCGGGTGCTATCGCGAACGCACGTATGCAAGTGCTTCAGCCGCAAATGAAGGAACTGATGAACGATTTCATGAGTAAGCTGGGCAGCGCACAGAATGCTTCACCCAAGTAGCTGGCGCAAACGAGTGTCGAATGCCGGATGAGCTCTTCGTTTATGGAACATTGCATCCAGACCGAGCGCCCCTGGGTATAGCGACGGCAGTGCGTAGCTTGACGTTCGTTGCTCAAGGCACGATCCTGGGTCGCTTGTACGATCTTGGTGAGTATACCGGAGTGGTTCTCACTAAGGTGGCAGATCAGTGTGTTCCAGGTTTTGTCTACGCGTTGCCACAAGACACCACCGTTCTAGCCGAGCTTGACCGTTACGAGGAGTTCGAACCGGACAATGTACAGGAGAGCCTCTTTGTGCGTACAAAGACGATGGCCACGTTTGCGGACGGGCAAGAGCGTCAGTGTTGGGTTTACGTCTACAACAAGCCGTTGCCTATTCAGTAGCTCCCTGGTCAAGCGAAGCTCGCCCGCTTGACCTTCTGTCGAAAATCCTCCCCCTGCATCTCGACCGCCACGCACATTTCCTGCAAGCGCGACCAGATGCGTTCGCCAATGCGGTCGGCGAGGGTGAGGCGGGTCATGGCGCGGCGGGCGTCCTTGCTTTGCTCGCTGGCGAAGCGGTCGGTGGGTTCGGAGGCGAGGTCGAGGGACGGCGGCTGGTTGGGGAGATTCGAGGTGATGATGGTGGAACGGTCTTCGTTGTAGCGGCTGCTGAGGATGTAGGAGGTGGTGTCCCAGCTCCAGTCCGAGGGGGTGATGTCGCCGAGGTCGTCGAGGACGAGGAGGTCGCAGGTGATGGCGTGGCGGAGGACCTCGGCCTCGGCCCCGGCGGTGCGGAGGCTGTAGATGGAGCGGAGGTGGTCGAGCAACTCTTTGTGCTCCCAGAAGACGCCGGTCGCGCCGCGGTCGGCGATGACGCTCTTGAGGATGCCGATGGAGAGGTGGGTCTTGCCGAGGCCGCGCGGGCCGGTGAAGAGCAGGCCCTTGCCCGCGGTCTCGACGGGGAAGCCGGAGGCGAACTTGCGGGCGGTGGAGAGTGCCTTCTTGATGCTTTTGGTGGCGGAGCTGTGGAGCGTCTCGTAGCTGTCGAGCGAGCAGAGCTCGTAGCGGCGGGGGATGCGCGCGTTCTTGAGCAGGCGGGCGGCGCGCAGCTCGATGCGGCAGGCGCAGTCCTGGGCGAACTGGGTGCCGTCCGGGCGCTGGGTGACGGTAAGGCCGAGGCCTTGGCAGAGGGGGCAGACGGGGGGCATACGTCTTTCCAGTATGGCAGCGCGGGCGGCGTTCCGGCGGGGCGGATGAATCGAAGCGCGGCTGTCCGAATCTGGATATACTGGAAGAACTGTCCCAGCGCTCCAAAGGGGCGCGGACGGCGGCGCGGCAGGTCGTTCGATGTGAACGTGGGTACACCGTTTGCAAGCGGGCGGAAGGATGAGGCGAAGGCCGTAGGGCAGAGATCAGGATAAGGAAAAGACCATGCCAAAAGAGGGAATTCACCCGTCGTACAACGAAATCACCGTGAAGTGCGCGTGCGGCTCGAACTTCAAGACGCGCTCGACGCACAAGGGCGACATCGTGCTCGAAATCTGCTCGGCCTGCCACCCGTTCTTCACGGGCAAGCAGAAGCTGATCGACACCGCAGGCCGCGTGGAGCGGTTCCGGCGCAAGTTTGCCAAGTCGGATGCCGGCAAGGCGACGACCGCCGCGGCTGAAACGAAGTAATTTTTGGAGTTGAAATAACCCGAGAGGCCTCTGCTCACGCGGGGGCCTTTTGTTTGCAAGCTCTGATCTTATGAAGAAGCGATACACTCTCGAGCAGAAGCGGTGGGACGATCCGGTGGCGTACGCCATGCCGGAGCGGACGCGCGTGCCAGCCAGCTTCAACATCGGCGGGGTGGAGATCGCTCCCGCGACGGTGCTTGCGCCCATGGCGGGAGTGACGGATACGGTCTTTCGGCGGTTCATCAAGAACGCGAGCCAGTTTACGGCCTCGGCCACGCAGACGGATGTGGAGGCGGCGCAGTCGAACCAGCGCTCCGGCTGCGGGCTGATCATGACGGAGTTTACCTCCGCCGACGGCCTTTCGCGGATGCGGGAGACCAAGCGCAAACGGTACCTGACATACTACGACGACGAGCACCCGATCTCGGCGCAGCTCTTTGGGTCGAACCCGGAGACGCTGGCCGAGTCGGCGCGGATCGTTCAGGACGCCGGGTTCGATCTCGTCGACCTCAACCTGGGCTGCCCGGCCAAGCGGGTGGTGGCGTGCAACGGCGGCTCCGGGCTGCTGCGCGATCTGCCGCTGATCGAAGTAATCTTCAAGGCGGTGCGCGCGGCGGTCACGATTCCGTTTACGGTCAAGTTCCGCATGGGCTGGAACGACCGGCACATCGTCTGCGTGGAGCTGGCGAAGCTGGCCGAGGACTGCGGGCTGAACGCCGTCGCCCTCCACGCCCGCACCCGCGAGGACGGCTACACCGGGCAGGCACGCTGGGAATACATCGCGGCGGTCAAGGAGGCGGTGCGCATCCCGGTGATCGGCAATGGCGATGTGCGGACGCCAGAGGACGCCGCCGCAATGGTTGACGCTACGGGCTGCGATGCGGTGATGATCGGCCGGGCCGCGCCCTCGAACCCCTGGATCTTTCGCCAGATCGCGCAGTACACGGCCACGGGCGAGTACGACCAGCCGACGGACGAGGATCGCTACCGCATGATCCGGACGTACTTCGCCATGCTCGTGGAGGAGCTTGCCGTCGAGGAACGCGCCGAGGCCTTGCGTGCGGCAGCAATCACCGCCTCCGGCCAGACGGCGCGGGAGCAGCGGCATCGCGATTGCGTCGGCAAGATGAAGCAGTTCGCCAGCTGGTTCACCCATGGAGTTCCCGGTGGTGGCGCGCTCCGCAAGCAGATCTTCGAGGCCAAGAAGGGGCCGGAGGTGCTGGATGCGGTGGAGGGGTTCTTTACACGCAAACAAGAGTTGACGCTCGTCTGAGGGGCAGTGTGATAGGTTGGGCCTGAGGACAGGTCCATGGCCCGCAGCGAAAACTACCAGTGCGATGTGTGCGGCAACTCCAAGGGTGAACAGGAGATGTGGTGGATGGCGTGGGTGGACTGCTTTCCGCTGGCGAGCAATGGCGATACGCAGCCGCTGATGAAGATCACGCGCTGGGAGGTCCGGCAGGCGCACGAGGAAGAGGTCAAGCACCTCTGCGGCGCACGTTGCGCGGGGACGGTTCTGGACCGTTGGATGACCGAACAGCACGAGAATCCAGAAGAACGATGCCCTCCTCTCGCCTGACATCCCCTTACTTCTGCGGCGGTGTGTTTGGCTGCCCCTCCGAGCCGTTGGTGATGTCTTCCCCGTTGAAGATGATCCGGCTGTTGGCGCGAAAGCGCTTGTAGTCGGTGTACTTTACGATGTTGCGGACATGGATATCCTGGCCCATTGCACCCTGTTGAGCGGGAAAGTGCAGTGTGCCTTCCGCTTTGGTGTAGGTGGGGAACCAGAACTTGCCATCCACCTGCTCGTAGTAGGTTGTGAAGGGCGGGGAAAGGTCTTCGTGGCCTTTGCGCTTGTCCTGCGGGACGGTGATGCCATTCACCAGAACGATCTGCAAGTCCTGCTGATCGACCCAGACCTTGCCCTGAAAGTAGCGACTGCCTTTCTCCATCGTCTTCGGTCCCGCCTGAAAGACAAAGGTGTCGATCTCGTCCACCTTCTGTTTGCCAAGGTACGTGATCTCGTAAAGGGGCAGATCTTCCGTAGTCAGCACGAAGGGTAGACGATGTTCGATTTCCTCGAAGTCGGCGGGAGTCATCAGGATGCGTTCCAGTGTATTCTGCGGCGCAAAGACTACGTGCTCCTCACGCTTGCCTGCCGCGTTGAAGGTGATGTCCGTAACCTGCTGATACTCTCCATCCACCTTGTTGGTGTCCTCGGACACAGTGTCGACTTTAACGGACTGCCGGAATGTATAGCTTTGCCGCGCCTTGTTGAAGGCGGATTCCCGCGCCGCCATCCTGGCGACGATCTCCTCTGTACTGAGGCCGGTAGGAGGTGAGGGGTCCAGGGGACCGAAGCCCGAATCGCTCTGGAAGGTCGACGCGCCGCTGACGTGCAAGGACATGGCTCCATACGCATAGGGCAAATCAACGTATGCTGCGGCGGTGAATGCGGCGAGATAAAGCAACGCGCGGGCTAAAACAACGGAAGGCGGCCTCATGCAAAGACTCCAGACGGATTGATATAAGGGCGTCTCCATGTCGACCTTCGTATCCCTTCAGCATAGACGCCGCAGTCGGCGCAGGGGCAGCAGAGATGGCGGATCAGTGCACAAAGCGTCCATCTGCTGGGTACCTCGGGGCGTAGCGTACCCGTGTGTCGTCATCCACCTGCCAGCGGAGACTGCGTGAAGTGATCGAGCAGATCGGCGACATCGCGGTAGACGGCGATACATCCAGCCTCGCGAAGATCGGCTTCGGCCCAGCCGCCACTGGTCACGCCGATGGTCCGCAGACCACATTTGCTCGCGGCCTGAGCATCGTAGGGCGTGTCGCCGAGCGCGATGGCGCGGCTGGCGGGCAAGCCAAGCTTCTGGAGCGTCGCTGCGAAGATATCTCCATGTGGCTTGCTGCGTTCTGCGTCGTCTGAGGACGTACTTTCCTCGATCAGATCTTCGATGTTGGCGATCTTTTTGTAAACTTTCAGGTCTTCAGCGCTCGCAGAAGACGCAAGGGCGAGGCGTATTCCTTGATCCTTCAGGTGGAGAAGGAACTCCCGAACGCGCGGAAAGGGTTTGATGTCGTGAAGATAGTCGGTCTGAAGGATGAACTTGCGGTACGCCCCCAGGGGCTGTTCGACGGCCTTGAGCTTCCACTCCGGCACAAAAACCGGCATCAGCTCGTCACCACCTTTGCCAATCTGGCGCAGAGCTTCTTCAAACCCGACCTCGATGCCCAAGGCAGCAAAGGCGTCCTGCCAGGCTTTGGCGTGCAGGTGGTTGCTGTCTACCAGCGTACCGTCGATGTCACATAAGATTGCTTCGACCATCTTCTTTTCTCCCTTGTCAGGTTCCCGATGAGGGACGCGCTGCTTCAGGAGCTTTGGATGCAACTTCGAGGCCTTCCCGGCTAACGGTTAGTCTTGCATGTGCGATCGATGATCCTGTAGAAACATTCGCACACGCTGATGCACCATCTATCCGTCGCCAGTCGCTGAGGAGTTCTATGAACGAGGAGAAGGTTGCGGGAGTCCACGGCGTCCACGCAAGGATCATTCAACCGAAGACGGGACTCACGACCGGACTCACGACCGGACTCACGACCCGACTCACGACCCGAGTGAGCAGATCCCTATCCGCTCGCATAGCGCTGCTGGTTCTCTCCGTAGGAGCAGGTCTGCACACCGGGGTGGCGCAGAACATCTCTACCGCCCAGCTGAGCGGAACCGTGCGCGATCCGTCTGGGGCGCTGGTGGCTGGGGCGACGATAGCGATTGCCGATGAGTCGAAGGGCTTCGTGCGGACGGTACAGGCGGACGGACAGGGTGGTTATCAAGCTCTGCTGCTGCCGCCCGGCACCTACACGGTTACGGTGCGTGCTTCGGGCTTTAGCGAGCTCATCGACCGCGATGTCGTTTTAACCACGGGCGAACAAGCCGACCTGCCGCTTACGCTGACCATCGGCAGCGCGGCGACGGTCGATGTGACCTCGAGTGCCGAGGTGATCGAGACACAGCGTAGTTCGCAATCGACGACCGTCGACCAGCTACGCATCGACAACCTGCCCACAAACGGCCGCAACTACATCAATTTCACCTTGACGAACTCGCAAATCGCTCGGGATGCGGCGCCCTCTGTAGGAGCGATCCCAACCTCGGGGCTGAACTTCGGCGGCGTGCGGGCGCGATCGAACTCCATCAACGTCGACGGTGCCGATGCGGGCGACTATGTTTCTGGCGGCACACGGGCAACGGTCTCACAGGATGCAGTGCAGGAGTTTCAGATCATCACAAATGGCTTTGCCGCGGAGTATGGTCGAGCGTCCGGCGGCGTCGTCAACATCATCACCAAATCGGGTACCAACGCTACCCATGCCAGTGTCTTCGGCTTTCTTCGCAATCGTTACATCCAGGCAACTAACCCATTCTCCACCGTCGCCCGGCCAGCGTATACCCGTGTGCAGGCGGGCTTTACCGTAGGGGGTGCGCTCGTGCCTTCGAAGACGTTTTACTTCTTTGGTACAGAGCTGACGCGGCGGCAGGAGAGCGGCTTTTCCGTCATTGGAGCAGACAACTTTGGCTTGACGAGTATCGACGTAAGCAAGTTCTACGGTCTGCCCACCGGGTCGCTCTCGATCCAGGGCACCGCGCAACAGGCCGCTTTTCTGGCTGGAGTGCCCGCAGCGACGCCAGGTATCCGGCAGTACGTGGCCTTGGTAGGCTCAGGTTCGTCGCTTGCCGTTACCGGTAAGAACCCCGTGTATCTCCAGTCTGCCATTGGACCAAACAACTTCGTCACCTCCGGCCAGGCGACACCTGCGTCGTTTGTGCCCTTGAACTCGCTGACCGGCAACTTTCCTGTCTCTGAGAAGACGGAAGTCTATAGTCTCCGCCTCGACCATCGGCTGACGGCCAACCAGCAGCTTCTGCTCCGCGGCAGCGCCAGCCCAAGCTTTGTCTCAGGCATTCAGGAGAGCGCGGCCAATCAGAACCTGGGCGAGAACTCCTACTCACGCACGGCCACGCAAACGCTTCACGATTGGGCCATCGTGGGCCAGCATACGTTCCTCATCGGCAGCAACAAGGTGAACGAACTTCGAGGGCAGTTCAGCCGGCATCCCGTACTGTTCGCGCCGGCACGCACAGGAGGCAGCGCCAACACGGCGGTCAACATTCCGGGCTTCGCCTACTTCGGCAAGACTCCGTTTACCGTCGTCGATCGCGTTGAAGATCAGACGCAGCTGCGCGACGACTTTACCTACACACGCGGCAGGCACACTGCAAAGGCGGGTGTCGACCTGCGCTATATTCCCATCAATCTGAAGCAGGGCCAGCTCTATGGTGGAGGCGACTATACCTTCGCCGCGCTCAACGCAACCGACATCTCGCCACAGCTTGCGGGCTTACCCGGCTTCTCGCCCATCCAGGCGTATGGGCTGGGTATTCCCCAGTCGTTTGCGCAGGGCATCGGTCTGACGGCTGTCAAGTACGACCTGAAGACGCTGGGGACGTTCGCCCAGGATAGCTGGCGCATCCTCCCGCGACTCACGCTGAACGATGGCATCCGCTACGACATCGAGGCCTTCCCGACGCAGGGCGCGCTGAACGCTGCCACGCAGAGCGCCGAGCGGCTTTATGGTGTCCGTGAAGGTATCCGGCTCCAGGCAGGCAATGTCGCCCCGCGCGTCGGTCTCGCCTACGACCTGAACGGACGCGGGCAGACGGTGATCCGCGCCAACTATGGAATCTTCTACGATCGCGCACCGGGCAATCTGGAGTCGCAGTCGTTCAGCTACAACTCCACCAAAGTGCCGCTGGTGATCCTGGCAGGCGGTTCACCCTGCACGGCAGCAAGCACAGCGAGCCCCTTGAACCTCAACGCAACGAATACCTTTCAAGGATCGTTGATCAATCCGAATTGCCTGCCGCTGGCCAGTCTGAATTATGTTGCGGCGCAACAGCGCTTCGATCCGAACAACTCGGCCTCGCTGTTCACCAACCAGAACTACATCAGCTCAGGCTTTCCCCTGGTAATCCTTCCCTCCGGACTGCCGGCAGACCTAAATTACCGCACTCCCTATGTGCAGCAGATCTCGTTGGGCATCGAGCGCGATCTTGGGCACGATCTTTCGATCAATCTCGCCTACAACCTGACAGGCGGGCGACACCTGAATCGTCCGGTGAACGTGAACGCGGTCAACCCTGCGTTGCTCGTCGCAAATTGGCAGAACGCCGTGGCGGCCGTCAATGCGGGCACCGCCGGGGTGCTGCCAGGAACGGCGCGCTCCACCGTGGCAGGACCGACCTCAAACCCGCTGACCGTCGCTACGGCAAATGGCGATGTCCCGTGCGGCAACGGACCCAAAGGCCCGTACGTCACACCTCCGCTGCTCAACTTCTTCCGCCGTTCAGCGCTCAATACCTCGTTGGCAAACTTCCTCGTTTCGCAGGGAGCGGGGCAATGTGTTGCGCTCGCCAGCCAGGTTGCGGCGGCGGACGGCCTCGGCGTCGGCCAGTCTGTTCCCTTCGGCGATATGAGTCCGAACCTCACTACCGGCACCTCGGACTACAACGCCCTGAGCGTCAACCTGCGGAAACGGTTCTCCGCCGGTTACGAGTTCCTGCTGAGCTACACCTGGTCGCACGCTATCGACGACTCGACTGACGTGGTTTCAACCGCCGACGCGCCTGAGAACAACTTCAATCCGAACGCCGAGCGCGCTACCTCCACCTTCGATCAGCGTCACAGGCTGGTACTGAGCGGCGTGTACCAGGCAGCCACACGCACAGGCGGCAGCTTCCTCGACCGCGCCATCTCCGGCTGGACCGTCGCACCCATTATCGAGATTGCCTCCGGGCGGCCCTTCAACATCGTCACCGGTTCGGACACGAACTTCGACTTCGACCCGCTGACCGATCGGCCCAACGCGGTTGCTGTGGGCTCCGGGACGACCGGCTGCGGGACCGCTCCGGTGCTCTCGAAGTACTCCCCGACGGGCGCGTTCAACCTGCCGTGTTACCTCGACGCTCCGGCTGGTACGGCAGCGAACAGCAGCTATTTCAATGGCTCGCTTGGCCGCAACACCGGCATCAAGCCGTTCGTCGTCTTTACCGACCTGAGGCTGGCCCGCAGCTTCGCCATGCGCGACAAACTGGCCTTCCAGGTCACCGTCGACGGTTTCAACCTGCTCAACAAGAACAACGTGCTGGACGTCAACCTGCTCTACACCGCGGCAGGCACTCCCACGGCGTCGTCCGATCCGCGGCAATTTCAGTTCGGGGGCCGGCTTTCGTTCTAGCGCGACGCTCGTTCTCAAACCATCCCCCCCAGAACAAGACTCATGGTGCCGGGTATGTCCCGGCTAGTACTCAAGGTGATACGGCGCCGGAAAGGTCAGCGTGCCGTTCGATCGTTCGTACCACATGAACATCTTTTTGGGGCTGCCGTTGACCGTGCAGGCTACGATGATGCCCGTGCCGGTGCGCTTCGAGATGTCGACGTGATGAGTCGTAATAAGCCCCCAGTCGCTCGCCGTCGTCCAGTCTTCGGTGAAGCGCTTAAGCGTGTAATCGTACTTCTGCGGATGCTGCTGCCAGTCCGGATCGTGCAGCCAGATGGCATAGGCGGCGTTGTAATCCTTGGCTTCGAGGTCGGCGAGGAACGTGCCGACAGTATGCTCGGCCGGGAGGTTGAGGAAGAGCCAGCCGTGTCCGAAGAGATAGCCGCCAACGGTAAGCAGCGCCATGCCGAGCACAAAGACAATCCCGCCGATCAGAAGGTTGCGCTTCAGGTTTTCGCTGCGGGCATCGTACGTCGGGGCGTTGAGCAGGGTCATCGGGAGTCTCTCAGCTGATTAGACACCAGGCACGGCAGAAACGGCTTCGTCGCGGAGGATCGCAAGATGGTGGCGGTGGTGAGCAAGGTAGTCCTCCAGAACGAAGCCGAAGGTCATCTCGCCATCTGGAAAGACGCAAATGCGGGCGAGCTTATGGCGGGACACATGGCGAATGGTC
Source organism: Acidobacteriaceae bacterium (assembly GCA_965215415.1). GTDB lineage: Bacteria > Acidobacteriota > Terriglobia > Terriglobales > Acidobacteriaceae > Edaphobacter. Next base: position 1,628,487 of record CBDCDQ010000009.1, read on the forward strand.
CAGGCGATGTGTTGATTGAGTGCACTCCAAAGGCCAAGGACGGCAATCCAATCCTTGTCCGCATAACGCTGGAAGTTCACCCACGCCTCTTGCTCGTAGTTGTGCGCTCGCACCTCGGACTCGATGTTCAGCACGGTTTCGAGGCGGACAATGCGGTCCAGGTTGTTGATGGCGGAGTCGGTAAGATGGCCAATCACCTCTTTGGCGCACCATCTGCCCGGCGAGCAAGCCCGTCCAGCCTGCTCGTTGGTGATCGCCGAGAGCCAGGGAAGCGCGGCGGCTATGGTCTCGTTGAGTTCGCTGCCTAGCTCGACGAGATCAAGCTGGTCGAGCGGTGTCGGGTGCGCGTAACTTACCGCCATGCAAAGGCTCCGGGAAAGAGATCGAACTCTGTGCCTGCGTCGAGCAGGTACACCGAGAGTACATCGAAGCGGACCGGAACGCGGCGGCGCTTTTCTTCGGGGAAGGCCTTGAGATACGCGCGGGCGAGACCACGGAGAATCCGCTGCTTGTCGTCGTCGACGGCAGACTCAGCCGGCGCGAGGTCGCGAGCGGTGCGGGTTTTCACCTCGATAAAGCAGAGCCAGGCGTCCTCTCGCGAGCCGTGCCAGGCGATCAGGTCGACGTCGCCGCGCATCTTGGGGCTTGTCCACCGCTGCGCGACGACGGTATAGCCATGGCGGCGAAGATGGAAGAGGGCGGCTTGTTCCCCGCGCAGGCCGGTCTGGAGGTGAGCGGGGCCTTGCTTGCCCATGCTGACGAGACGGTCGAGTCCCCACTCCTGGAGGTCGAGCCACGTGGATGCAAGCCGGCTCATGCCCATCAGACTAACTCAAAATGAAAAGACGAAGACCCGCAACTCCCCATCAGGCGCGACGAAGACGCTTACTCTCCGATTCGCGCCATATGCTCAGTGAGTGCAATCGGGTACATTCGTAGTTTCCTCCTTCCCGATGCAAAGTGCCGTGGATTTTTGTCTCGCGTCTGGACCAGGTTTGAAGCAGATGGCTTCATATCGGTAAAAAGATGGCGCGCGAGTGGCTTAGGGGCTGTTGCTTTGATAGGCCGCAAGCTCGAACAGCACCCAGGAACGCATCAGAGCTTGTGTTTGCCAGCCGGAAGACATTTGCCTGCGCCTTCGTACCCTGCGATACTTAGGAGTGCCCACCACGCACAAACTTTCCCCACAACTGAAGAGGTCGCGGATATGTCTGCAAAGTACGTCTTTGTAACGGGCGGAGTCGTGTCCTCGCTCGGAAAGGGTCTCGCGGCGGCTTCAATCGGGTGCCTGTTGGAGGCCCGTGGTCTTCGCGTGAATCTGATGAAGTTCGATCCATACTTGAACGTCGATCCGGGGACGATGTCGCCATTTCAGCATGGCGAGGTATTTGTGACCGACGACGGGGCTGAGACGGACCTCGATCTCGGTCATTATGAGCGGTTTACGCACGCCAAGTTAACGCGTGACAACAACCTGACCACGGGACGGATCTACGAGCAGATCATCACCAAGGAGCGACGCGGAGACTACCTGGGCAAGACGGTGCAGGTGATCCCGCACGTCACCAACGAGATTAAGAATGCCATGCGGAAGGTGGCGGCCGATTGTGAGGTGCTTCTGGTCGAGATCGGGGGTACGGTGGGCGACATAGAGTCGCTGCCATTTCTCGAGGCAATCCGTCAGATGCGCCAAGAGCTCGGCCGCGACAACACCTGCTTCGTCCACATGACGCTCGTGCCATGGATTGCGGCGGCGCAGGAGCTGAAAACCAAGCCGACGCAGCACTCGGTCAAGGAGATGTTGTCGATCGGTATCCAGCCCGATATCCTGCTGTGCCGGGCGGACCGGGTGGTGCCGCGCGAGATGCGGTCGAAGATCGCGGCGTTTTGCAATGTGGAGGAGAAGGCTGTGATCGTGGCGCGGGATGTGCCCTCGATCTACGAAGTTCCTTTGAATTTTGCTGAGCAGGGAGTGGACGCGCTGGCCTTGAAGTATCTGCGGATGGAGACGAAAGAGGCCGACCTGAGCCAGTGGCGCGACCTCGTCTACCGCGCACATCATCCAAAGGATGAGGTTTCGATCGGCATCGTGGGCAAGTATGTAGAGTACGAAGACAGTTATAAGTCGCTGAAGGAGGCGCTGGTGCATGGGGCGTTGGCGCACAACCTGAAGCTTGAGGTCACGTGGATCGAGGCGGAGGGTCTGGAGACCGATAATTTGGCATCGCAGCTCGACGGCTTCGACGGCATCCTCGTGCCCGGCGGCTTCGGCAAGCGCGGGATCGAAGGAATGCTGAACGCGATCCGGTATGCGCGTGAGAACGAGGTGCCCTATTTCGGGATTTGCCTGGGCATGCAGACAGCGTGCATTGAGTACGCGCGGAACGTCTGCGGGTTGAAGGACGCGAACTCCGGCGAATTCGATCCCGCTACGCCGCATCGTATCATCTACAAATTGCGCGAGTTAACGGGCGTGGAGGAGATGGGCGGCACGATGCGGCTGGGCGCATGGGCTTGCACTATGGAGGCGGACTCGCTCGCGGCGAAGGCTTACGGCACGACGGAGATCAGCGAACGGCATCGCCACCGATACGAGTTCAACCGCGAGTACGAAGCCGTGTTGACGGGCGGCGGGCTGCGGCTGACGGGGACAACGCCGGACGCGACGTATGTCGAGATCGTCGAGATACCAGGGCACCCGTTCTTCCTCGGCTGCCAGTTTCATCCAGAGTTCAAGTCAAAGCCGCTGGAGCCGCATCCGCTGTTCCGTGACTTTGTGGCGGCAAGCTACCGTCAGCGGAGGAAGGTGACATGTTGCTCACCGAGCCCTCTCCGGAAGCACTCCCCCGCAATGTAAGAGCGCAAGGCGATTCGAAAGCATTTTTCCTTTGATTGCCGCCACTCGATTCACCACGGCGATCTTGTCGCTCCAGAAACAACAGGGGAGAGTGGGATACGGAAATTCATATCCAATATTGAATATCTTGAAGCGCCCTGTCAAGAACTGCTACCGTGCCGCGTTTCAATTTTGGCCATAGGATTGCAAGAGGATATGTACCACTCGTGTCCACCTCAACGACGCACAAGCCTTTTTTGGAGATGAAATTGATTCGATTCCACCTGAACTCGATCAGAGCCATAGGTTTCTTTTCTGTTTTGGCAAGCTCCGCCGCTCTGGCACAGACTAGCAAGGGAGCCCTGTCGGGAATCGCAAAGGATTCCACGGGAGCCGTCGTCGGCAACACCAGCATCACCGTCAAGGGCGAACAGACGGGCGAGACCCGTATCTTGATCACCGGGCCAGACGGCTCCTATAGGGCCGATGCTCTTAGCCCGGAGCAGTACACGATCACCGCGACTCACGAAGGGTTTGCCGGGTTTACCGCCCAGCATGTGTCCGTCGGACCGTCCACCGTCACCACGTACAATGTCACCTTGTCGATCGGCGCCAACACCGAAGCGCTTACCATCGACGCGAACGGCCAAACCATTAACACGGTGAACGGTCAGCTGGCGGGCACCATTGCGTCCGATGAGATCGTCAAGCTGCCCGTCTTTTCGTTGAACCCGTTCGAGCTTGGTTCCACGGTGGCCGGCGTACAGACGGTAACCTCGGACAACCAGCTCAGCAACGGGAGCAATGTCCAGGTGAACGGCGCGCGCCCCCGTTCGAACAATTTCCTTCTGGACAGCCAGGAGATCAACGACATCGGCATTGGCGGCCAGGCGTTCCAGCCGAACATCCCCGATCTGTACCAGGATTTGACGGTCATCACCAGTGTGGGTTCGGCGGAGTTTGGGCGCTCGGGCGGTGGTATCTTCAACCTTGTCACACGGTCGGGTTCGAACACCTACCATGGCTCGGCCTACGAGCGGTATACCAGCGCCGGTTTGAACGCCGTCCCCAACTCGCTTCGCGGCACGGGGACCCCCAATGGACGGCAAACCAGCCATACCTTCGGAGGGACATTGGGCGGCTTCCTCATCAAGGACAAGCTGTTTGCCTATGGAGGTACGCAATTTCAGCGCTTCTACGGCACAGAGCAGATCAACACCGTCACTTTGCCGGATGCGGCCGGTGCCGCTACGCTGGCCAACCTGACGGGCGTGGCCGCTGAACAGGTCACCCTGCTCAACAAGTACACCACGAACAATGCGTATCTTACGGGCTACAAAGTTCTTGCGAACCAGCCAACCACAAAGATCAACATAGGCTCGCAGCCGGGCTGCCCGTCGGCCAGTGTCAACGCCGCCGGCAACTGCTTCGTGGAAGAAGCGCTCTTCCAGCGCCCCCCGGTGGCTTTGCTGAACCCGGACACGCAGTGGAGCTATCGCATCGACTACAAGCCCCACGATCATGACACGTTCTACTTCCGCTACCTGCACGACCGGACCTCGCTCTCCCCGGACTTTTTTGCCAATGCCGCCGGTGCCGCGCTCGGACTCGACACGCAGCAGGGTGGTACCTCGGAGCTGGGAGCGGGCAGCTGGACGCACATCTTCAACGGCAACACGCTCAACGAGTTGCGCGGAAGCGAAAGCCGGATCAACTTCGGCTTTACGCCCTTACCCTCGACGCTCGCTAACCCGGCATATTCTTTGCCGTTGCTCGGTTTGGCTGGGTATCCAACCAACTCACTTGGTGCCCGCACCGGCAGCTTTCCTCAGGGACGCGCGGAAGACCTCTATCAAATTCAAGACACTTTCACCTACACGCATGGCCGTCAAGCCATTCGAGCGGGTGTGGATATTGGTCATCAACTGGAAAAAGACACGATCGGCGTGAACGCCGGAACGATCACCTACGCCAAGGGAAGTGCCTCGAGCGCCCTGCAAAACTTCCTGGCGAACCAGACTGGTGCCTCCGGTACGATCACAAAGACCATTGGGCCGCGCCGTGTGGACCCGCACGTCTGGCGCTCCGGCTTCTTCGTTCAGGATGATGTGAAGTTTACTTCCCAGCTTGCCGTCAACCTGGGGATGCGCTACGACTACACGGGCAATCCGGAGAACTCGCTGGCCTACCCCGGCGTCGACCTGAACAATCCCTACGCTCCTCTTACGACCGTGAACCGGGTGACGAACGACAAGAACAATCTATCGCCGCGCATCGGCTTCGCCTTCACCCCCAACCAGGGGGGCTACTTCGGATCGGGCAAGACGGTTCTGCGGGGCGGCTTCGGCATCTTCTACGACAGCTTCTTCTCGAACTTCGTCACCAACGCCGCATCGTCGGCACCCAACTCCATCGCCGGCACACTCACGAGTACTAAAGGTGTCGGCATTGCCAATGCAAATGCTGCGCTCGCCGGCTTCACTCCCACGCTGAACGCCAATGCCAGCCAGACCTCGGTCGCTAGCAATCTAAAAAACCCGCTGAGCTACGAGTACAACTTAGGCGTGGAGCAGGAGGTGAAGGGTGCCATCCTGGCCGCGCGGTACGTTGGTGTCCGCGCCTACGACCTGTTTGCTAGCTCCACCCTCAACCCCTTCAGCGGCATTACGGGGCGGCGCCTGAACACGACGCGGGGATCCATCCTCGTCCGCGACAACTCTGCATCGTCCAATTATAACGCGCTGCAAGCGGAGTTCTCGCGCCGTTTCGGCTCGTTCCTCTTCATCCGGGCGAACTACACCTACGGCAAGGACCTGGATAACGGCTCGGAAATCTTTGGCCTAGGGGATACCGGCACGGCAGCTCCCGCGATCCTTGGTCCCGTGGGACGTTCCCAGGAGTACGGTCCGTCCACCTTCGACCACCGCCACTATGTGTCCGTCTCCTACGTCTTGACGCCAAAGGGGTACCACGTAGCCAACAAGTTCGCCGACACGCTTCTCGGCGCGCTCACTCGCAACTACACCCTCGCGGGTGTCGAGCAGTTCCAGAGCGGGGCCTACAGCACCTTCAACTTTGGCGGTCAGTTAGACAACAATGGCGACGGCAGCGCTCTAAATGATCGTCCCATCCTTGGGAATCCCTCTCAACCATTCCAGACCGTTGGAATCGATGGAAGCTACGTCCACACTACTGCATCTGATGGAACTCCCATTGATGGAATACCGGGCGTTTATTACGATTCAGTTGCGTTCAACTCGACAAGCGCCCTGAACCCAGTGACCGCATCCCAGGTCCACTTTCTGATCCCGGACAACACAACCGGCAAGTACAACAGCTTGTTGCTCGGCCGCAACTCGTTCGAGAACCCTGGCAGCACCCGTAACGACATCTCGGTGCAGAAAGGTTTTGGCACGGGTCTGCTGCATCTCGAGCGGGGGCAGCTTCTGCTCCGCATCGATGTGCAGAACGTGGCGAACCACAACGACCGCGGCGCGTATCTGGACACAAACCTGCTGGATTACGGAAATGGCCCTACCAGCTTCGAGACGCAATCTTTGGCTCGCGGCAGTTCAAGCGATGGCAATCTGAACGGTACCGGTAACAATGGCCGGAACATCGTCATTTGGGGTAAGTTCCTCTTCTAACCGGAACATCGCTTCAACCCAACGGGAGCAGCTCAGGCTGCTCCCGTTGGTGCGTTTGGAGCGACTTAGCATCAGCCAGTGTTCCGAAGCCCCGCGCTGATGCCGTTGATGGTGGCGGTGATGGCGCGATCCAGATCGGTGGTGCTTTCCCCGGCGGCTTGGGCGGCACGCTTGCGGCGGATCAGCTCCACCTGAATCAGCGACATGGGGTCGACATAGGGGTTGCGGAGGCGGATGGATTGCTCGAGCACAGGGTTCTTCTCGAGCAGCGAGGTTTGGCCGGTGACGGCGAGGACCATGCGGCGGGTGAGTTGGAACTCGGCTTCGAGGGCGGAGAAGACACGGTCGCGCAGGTCTTCGTCCGAGACCAGCGAAGCGTAGAGCCTCGCGATGCCGAAATCAGCCTTGGCCAGCGCCACCTCCACGTTGCGGATGATGTCGATGAAGAGGGGGAAGTCGCGCGCCATAGTCTGGAGCTGGGCGAGACCGTCCGGGGTACTCTCGGCGAAGGTGGAGAGCGCATGGCCGACGCCGAAGAAGGCCGGAACAAGCTGGCGCGATTGCATCCAGCCGAAGACCCAGGGGATGGCGCGGAGGTCGGCGAAGGAGCGCTTGTGGTCCTTGTTGGCGCGGCGTGCAGGCCGGGAGCCGATGCGCGCGTGTTCCAGTTCGGCAACCGGGGTGGCCTGCTCGAAATAGGTAAAGGTCTCGGGGTTGTCGAGAATCTTCGCGCGATAAAAGGCATAGGAGGTGGCGGAGAGCCGGGTAAGGGCGGCCTCCCAGGCGGGAAGGATTTCGCCGGTCAGGTGAGGCGACGCTCCTTTTTGGAGAATCGCGTCCGGCCTGGCCACGGCATCCAGGGAGGCGGCGATCATCAGCTCGAGATTGCGCTCGGCCAAAATGACGTCGGAGTACTTCCAGTTGAGGACCTCACCCTGCTCGGTGAGGCGGAGTTCGCCGGAGAACGAGTCCATCGGCTGCGCGAAGATGGCGCGATGGGTCGGGCCGCCGCCGCGCCCGACCGTGCCGCCGCGCCCGTGAAAGAGCCTCAGGGTGACACCACACTCCCGCGCCACCTGATGCAGGGCCCTATGCGCCTGGTAAATCTCCCAGGTGCTGGCGATCATGCCACCGTCTTTGTTGGAGTCGGAGTAGCCAAGCATCACCTCCTGCCGGTGTCCCCACGAGGCGAGCAGCGGCCGGTAGGCGTCGCTCGTCCAAAGCCGGCGCATAATGGCGGGCGCGTTCTGGAGGTCCTCAATGGACTCGAACAACGGAACGGGTTGAAGGCCGGGATCGTCGCCGCTGGTTTCGACGGCCACGCCACCGAGCCGCGCGAGACGCAGGACGTTCAGGATGTCCTCGACCCCCGTCGCACCGCTGATCACATATTGATGGATGGCATCGGGCGCAAAGCTCCGCTTCAACTCCGCGATGGCGCGGAAAGTGTCCACGATCTCGGCGGTCTGCGGCGTCAGCGCGGCGGATAGGCCATCCGGACCTGCTGCGATGACTGCGGTGAGCTCGGCGATCGCGGCGGCGTGCAGCTTGGCGTGCTGGCGGATGTCGAGCGTCTGGAGGTGCAAGCCGTACGTGCGGACCTCGATCAGCAAGGGGTCGATCAGCAGCTCAGCCAAACGATCGCCGCGACGGACGCGGAGGCAATCTCGCAACGTGGTGAGATCGCCCAGGAGATCGGCGGCGCGGGTATAGGGAGGGAGCGGATAGCTGGCCGGGAGAACGACGGACGGCCGGACACTGGTCTGCGGCGTGGCTCCCAAACGGATCATGACGCACGCAAGGAGTAGTCGCATGGGCTCATGCCGGAAGCGTTCGGCATACTCTTCGGCCGGTCCGGTCTCGCCGGCGGAGCGGAGTTTGCCGAGGTAGCCGTCGAGCAGCGCTTGCAGCTCCGGCGTGACCGGAACTTGCTGCGTAGAGCTGCCGAGCTGTTCGAAGACGTTCTGGAGGCGCCGGCGATAGTGCGTCAGCAGCAGCGAATGAGCCATGCTCAGAGCGTCGCGCGTGGCTGCGGGCGTGACGAAGGGATTGCCGTCGCGGTCGCCGCCGATCCAGGAGCCGAAGGAGACAAGCTGGGGCAGATCGGTAAGGGACGGGGGCGGGAACTGCGGGTACTCGGCTTGGAGTGCCAGCGCGACCTCGCCGTAAAGCACCGGGAGGGTATCAAAGAGCGAGGACTCGTAGTAATCGAGGGCCATGCGGATCTCGTCGCGGACCGTGGGTCGCTCGGAGCGGACATCGTCCGTCTGCCAAAGGGCGGTGATTTCGGCCAGGAGATCGTGTTCGAGCGCGTTGAGCTCGGCGGCAGGTTGGGGGATGCGGTCGAGCTGGGCCAAAAGGTCGGAGATGCGGCGGCGCTTGAACATGACACTGCGGCGGGCGACCTCCGTCGGATGCGCGGTGAAGACGGGTGTGATGCAGACGGTGCTCAGGAGCGCCAGTGCCTGTTCCGCTTCGATCCCCGCGACCTTGAGCTGGCGTAATGCGCCGCGCAGGCTCCCGCGCTGAGGCTTGGTGCCCGGGTCGAGCGTGGTGGAGAGTCGCCGGCGTTTGCGGTGGTTCGTCTCGGCGAGGTTAATGAGTTCGAAGTAGAAGGAGAAGGCGCGTGCGAGCTGGTAAGCCTTTGCGGGCTCATCCACCAGCCGCCGCACTGTGGCGAGCGCGCGATCCAGATGCGCCCGCGAGGCCTCGGAGCTTTCCTCCTCCCTTCGCGCGATGCTGGTGCGGCGCAGCGACTCCACTGCGTCGAAGAGCGCCTCGCCAGCCTGTTCGCGGAGCACTTCGCCGAGCAGCATCCCCAGCGAACGCACGTCTCGCCGCAAGGGAGCTTCCTTATGCTCCGGGGTGCGGGCCTGCAGCTCGGCGAGGCGGTCGGTCCAGCTTGCGGGAGTCCAGAGCGAGGGCATGGGATGATTATGCCTCAGGCTGGCGTCCGTCCGGCAAGGTGGCACGCCCGGCGAGCAGGACAGGCAGCCCGTCCACGATGGGGTAAAGCCGCGCACAGCCTTCGCAGCGGATCGTCTCCGCTTGCAGCACCAGCGCGGCGTGGCAGACGGGGCAGACCAGCCAGCGGAGATCGTCCTGAGTCAGGGTGCGGATCGCCATACTCGTCCAGTCTAGCGGTTACCATGAAGCCATGAGTGAAGCTCCACGGATACTGGACGGGGTGGCCATCGCCGCGGCCATCAAAGCGGAGGTCGCCGTCGAGGTCGAAGTGCTGCGGGCGCGGGGTATTGTGCCGGGCCTGGCGGTGATCCTGGTCGGTCATACGCCCGCTTCCGAGATCTACGTCCGCAGCAAGGTGAAGACTTGTGGCGAGCTCGGCATCCACTCCGAGATGCTGACGCCGCCCGAAACGATCACGACGGACGAACTGCTGGCTATGGTCGCGGAGTTGAACACGCGCGACGACATCGACGGCATCCTGATCCAGCTGCCGCTGCCCAGCCATGTCGATACGCGGCGCTTGTTGGAGGCGGTCGACCCGGACAAGGATGTGGACGGCTTCCATCCCGTGAACGCCGGGCGGCTGCTTAGTGGGCGGGCCGGTCTGGCACCGTGTACTCCGGCGGGCATCATGCAGATACTGAAGCGCAGCGACATCTCCCTCGAAGGCAAGTACGCTGTGATGGTGGGCCGGTCGGATATCGTCGGCAAGCCGATGGCGGCCATGCTGCTGAACTCGTCCGCCACGGTAACGGTATGCCATCACCTGACGGTCGATCTGGCCCGCTACACGCGCGAGGCGGACGTGCTGGTGGTCGCCATCGGGCGGCCAGGATATATGTCGGCGGAGATGCTGAAGCCGGGAGCGGTGCTGATCGATGTCGGGATCAACCGCGTGACGGAAGCGACGGAGGTGGAGCGGCTGTTTCCCGGCGATGAGGCGCGAATGGCTACGTTCGCCAAGCGTGGCTCGGTGGTAGTGGGCGACATCGATCCGAAGGCGTTCGCCACGTCGAGCGCGTACACGCCTGTGCCGGGCGGGGTCGGCGCGCTGACGATTGCGATGCTGATGTCGAACACCATAGCGGCGGCGAAGCTGCGGCGCGGACTTACCTGATGCTGCGCGTCGGGCTGACGGGCGGACTAGGGGCGGGCAAGTCGACGGTCGTACGGATGCTGGCGGAGCGAGGCGCGGTGGTGCTTTCCTCGGACGAGATTGGGCGCGAGCTGATGCGGCCGGGTAAAGCGGTCTACGCCGCGATCGTCCAGCGGTTTGGGCTGGAGGTAGTGCGCGCGGACGGAACGCTCGACCGGGCGGTGCTGGCCCGGCTGGCGTTCGACGAAGGTCGTCTGGAGGAGCTGAACGCCCTCGTGCATCCGGCGGTGATCGCGCGGCAGGAGGAGCTGATGCTGATGATGCCAGAGGACGCGGTCGCAGTGGTCGAGTCGGCGCTGCTCTTCGAGACAAGGCACGGTGGCCCCAAGGGTTGGCGCACCCGATTCGACCGCATCGTGCTGGTGACCGCGCCTGACGAGGTCAAGATCGCCCGGTTCGTCGAGCGCGCCGGCGGAACGCCAGAGACGCGGACCGCGCTTGAGGCCGAGGCGCGGAGACGGCTCGCGGCACAGATGCCGGATGCGGAGAAAGTGACGCTCTGCGACTATGTCATAGTCAACAACAGCTCTCACACCGCGTTGCGGGCTCAAGTAGACGCTTTATGGAATAGCCTACAAGAAGAGCGCCACACAAACAACAGCATGAGAGGCCCCCATTGAAACTAGTTTTTCTGAAGATGCTGGGGGTCTCGGTGCTTACGGTGGTGATCCTGATCGCGCTGGCAGCGGTGCGCGGCGTACTTGAGAGCCGTGCAAGCTACCGCGAAGAAGCGGTCGCGAGCATCGCGCAAAGCTCTGCCGGTGCGCATCGGCTCGCCCGTCTAGTGTTGTTCCAACCGTATATACAGCTTATGGAAGATGTGACGAAAGGGGAACGGCGAGTTGAATTGAGAGCAGCTTCCGGACCTTTGTGGTATTTGGGTTTCATAGCTTCTGTGCTCCTCAACTAGGAGGGAGGTCTATCGCTTCATGAATAACGTAGAAAGCGATGGTCAAAAGGGAAATACCGCTGAGAACACTCCCAAATGCGTTGGGCCAACTACGCCGCTTCAAAGCGAAGAACAGTCAAAACTGGAGGCACCTAAGTCCTACGACCCCAATAGCGGCCAACAAACGTTTTAAAGAGAATACTTCATCGGTGCGCCGTCAAAGAAAGGAAGACTGGGCTGCACGATTGGATTATGGTTGCGTTCACTGGTGTCCTCACTCTTGTAGCCATCGGACAGGCCACGATCGCGTGGCAGAACTCCAAGAGCGGTACCGAGCAAATGGGTAGGGTAATTGATGCAGCCAATCGGATAGATGATGCTGCTGACAGCTTTTCCCGTAGCGCGGCGGCCATCAACGGCGGCATAGCGAGCGCTGTTCAAAAACTTCAAACTCAGACTGAAAAGATGGACTCTGCCCGTACATCAACCGAGGAGAACTCTAAAAAATCTTTGCAGGCGACCATTGATACTTTCATCAAGAGCAGCGGGCCTGGCTCGGCATCACTGGCGTAGCCATGAACAACGATCACATTGTTGCACGAATAACTAACACAGGCAGGGTGGCCGCAAACTTCAGGGCTAATGTTGATTTGATTGTTGCAAATTTTGTATTAACCAAGGACACGCCTTTTGAGGCAGCGGAACACACCGTTGGGTTTGGTGGTGGAGGAACTAGCATTCCTCCTGGGGGGTACTACGACATAGCTTTTCCTATTAGCTTAATAAGCGAGAAAGATCGGATAAGCATAGAAAAGAATCTAAGACTCATCTATTTTCGTGGAGATGCGACCTATCAAACCGGTTTCGGAAAAAATGATGTTCTAAGATTTTGTTTCGCTTGGACTCACCAAAACCCTGTGTTCCAGTCTTGCCCGCTTCTCAGGGGAGGAGGTTTGGAGAAGGCAAACAAGGAAGACGAAGACCGAAACCACCACCAGATAAAAATAGTGCCTTAGGCTAACAATGGTGGTTGAGTATGTAACTGTTCTTGTTGATCTCCGAAGACATTGAGCAGATGCCGTGAAGTTTGTGGTCGAGTTCGACTGGGAAGAGGATGGGCGGTGGATCGCGGAGATCGGCGCGTTGCCAGGTTTGATGGCGTACGGAGCGACACGGCTTGAGGCGATGGTGCGGATTAGGGCGTTGGCTCTTCGGGTGATGGCGGATCGCGGCAACGGATAAGATAGTCGAAGGCGGCGAGTCTGTCCGCATTTGAGGTCTGCCTGTCGATGAAGCTGCGTCCTGTGTTGCTGGTTCTTTTGCTGCTTTCGGGTTTCTACTATGTGACGACGCGCGGAGCGGCTACCGGCGCGTTGGGCGGGCTGGCGCATCGGGTACTTCCCCCCTCCGCGTTCTCTGAAGAGGCGAAGGCCACCGGGCCGCTCGAGCTAACGACGGCAGCCGCGGCTCCGGCGTTTGACACGGAGGAGCAGCAGAATATCGCCGTGTACAAGAAGGCGCTGCCTTCCGTCGTGAACATTACGTCCACGGCTGTGCAGTTCGACTTCTTCTATGGGCCAGTGCCGCAGCAGGGGCAGGGGTCGGGCTTCATCCTGAACAAGGAAGGCTTGATCCTGACCAACAATCATGTGATCGATAATGCTCAACGCGTTGAGGTGACGCTCTCGAACAAGAAGAAGTACAAGGCCGTGGTGTTGACGACGGACAAGGGGCACGACCTGGCGCTGATCAAGATCAACAACGTGCCGGACCTGGTGCCCGCTACCTTGTCGGAGTCGAACGGGCTGATGGTCGGCCAAAGGGTATATGCGATCGGCAATCCATTTGGACTGTCGGGGACGATGACGCGCGGGATTGTGTCGGCCATCCGCTCCATCCGCGGCGAGGAGAACAACCCGATCGAGGACGCGATCCAGACGGACGCGGCGGTGAACCCGGGCAATTCGGGTGGCCCGCTGCTGAACTCCAAGGGTGAGGTGATTGGAATCACGACGATGATTGCCTCGAACGGCGCAAACCAGTCGTCGGGGATCGGGTTTGCCATCCCGATCAACACGGCGAAGGCGGTGCTGGACGACTTCTCGAAGTACGGTCGTGTGCGGCGGCCCTCGCTGGACATCGTGACGCTGGCCGTCGGGCCAGACATCGCGCAAGAGATCGGGCTGGCAGCCGACAATGGCATTCTAATTGAGCGGGTGCTGCCAGGCGGCGCGGCAGACCGGGCGGGTCTGCGTGGCGGCACGCAAAAGATGTACCAGGGCAATACGCCGGTGATGCTGGGCGGCGACCTCATTGTCGCGCTCGACGGGCAGGAGATCGCCAATCCCCAGGATCTTTCAGCCGCAATGAACGCCCATCGAGCGGGCGACGCGGTGACCGTCACCATCTTTCGCGGACGCCGGAAGATGGACGTTAAGGTGACACTGAGCGACGCCAAGGACAATACCAGCCGCAGTCGCGGGCAGGAGATCTAGTGGCCGATTCGCCGAGTTTTCAGGATGCTCGAAATGAGCGGGGACTGGACCCTGGACCGCCGCCCGAGAAAGCCGGCTGGACCAAGCGGCTGGGACCTCTTGCGCCGCTGGCGTTTCTGCTGGCAAAGCTGAAGACGGTGTTCTTCGTGCTGCTGAAGCTGAAGTTCCTGCTGAGCTTTGCCTTGTTCCTAGGCGTCTACTGGACGCTCTTTGGGCCGTGGTTCGGCGCGGGGTTTGCGGCGCAGATCATGATCCATGAGCTGGGGCACGTCTTTGCCGTGCGGCGGCGTGGATTGAAAGCCGACCTGCCGGTGTTCCTGCCGGGGTTCGGAGCCTATGTGCGCTGGCAAGGCTTTGATGTCCCGGACACGGTACGGGCGGAGATCGCGCTGGCAGGGCCGTTCTTTGGGTTGCTGGGCGCGTTGGGGTGCCAGGGCATCTTCGCGTATACGAAGATGCCGGTCTTTGCGGCGCTGGCCCATGCGGGGGCGTGGCTGAACCTCGTCAACCTGGTGCCCGTGTGGATGCTCGATGGCGGACAGGCCACCCACGCGCTGACAAAGCTGCAACGTGGAATGCTGCTGATCGCGTGCATCGTCTTCTATGCGCTGACGGAGCAGGGAGTGTTTCTGTTTGTTGCCGCCGGAATGCTGTACCGGCTGTTTACCCGGGACGAGCCCGCTGAGCCAAGCACCCGAACGATGGTGTTCTACATGGCGTTGTTGTTCTGTTTGGGCGCGCTCTTGAAACTGATCCCGATGCAGCCTGGGCGAGGCTTCTAAACGACACAGAGGTAGCGGCGATTCTCGATGCTGTACATGCCTGAGAGGACGCGGGCAATGGCTTCGGGGTAGGCGCGGTGCTCTTCGAGGAGGATGCGCGCGGCGAGGGTGTCGGGCGTGTCGGTATCTTCGATGGAGACAGGGCACTGGAGGACGATGACGCCGTGGTCGACCTGCTCGTCGACGAAGTGGACGGTGCAGCCGGTGATCTTCGCGCCAAAGTCGAGTGCCTGGCGTTGCGCCGCAAGACCAGGGAACGCGGGAAGCAACGATGGGTGGATGTTGAGGATGCGGTTGGGAAAGGCGGCGATGAAGGCCGGGGAGAGGAGACGCATGTAGCCGGCCAGGCAGATAAGGCTGACGTCGGTGCTGCGGAGCGCTTCGACGACGAGGCGATCATGCTCAGCACGGGCTATGCCCTTGGAGGGCAGCGACAGGGTGGGTAGCTGAAGGTTGCGGGCGGCGACGAGGCCGGGCGCTTCCGGGTTGTTGGAGAGGACGAGGGCGATTTCGGCAGATGGGAGTATGCCCGAGCGAATGGCCTCGGCAATGGCAAGAAAGTTGGAGCCGCGGCCGGAGAGGAGGATGGCGAGGCGGGTCATGCGGAGAGAGATGGCTGAGTAGCCATGGGAAGATGAAGAGCCATGGCCGTTCATACCAAGAGAGCTCGAGGAGCGGCTGCCTTCCCCACCAGCTCGTAAGCGCGCCCTGTCGAGAGGATGAAGCCCTTGTCCATGCGTCTCATTCTGGCAGCTTGGCACCGTGGCAGCAAGTGGGAGCCTTAATCAAGGGCCGAGCAAAGCTCGAAGCGGAATGGCGGCGGACTGGACGCCATAGCCGGGACCGTTTGGGTGGAAGTTATCCATGGAGTAGAAGTTGGGTTGGAAGAAGTCCGGGTGCGCGGGGTAGCGCAGCGCGGCGTCGAAGTCGGCGATAGCGACGACGCCCGGCAGCTGAAGGCCGGAGGTGCGAATCCAGTCGTTGAGGGCGCGACGCTGGGTGGAGCCTGGATTCTCGGGGCCGGGATAGAGATCGCCCTGGTACGGATTGGCAGCCGATGGCAGGAGATCGGGCGAGGAGGAGAGACAGTACTCTGAAGGGGGAAGCGTACCCAGGATCACCCGGACGTTGGCGGCGTAGGCCTGGGCGGCCATGCTGCTGAGGGACGCTTCCACTGCGGTGGCGGAGATGCAGTCGGAGCGTATGTCAACGCCTCCAAAGTAGATGACGACGGCCTTGATGCCGGGCTGCTGGAGGACGTCGTGCTTCATGCGGTCAACACCGGCGATGGACGTGCCGGCGGCGGTGTGGAAGTCCTCCCCGGCTGAATCGCCGATGGTGCCCGCGTTGAGAACACCCATTCGGTAGCCGGAGGCCAGGAGTTGTCGGGCAAGCCAATCGGAGGGACGATCGTTATCCTGCGGTGGAATGATGGAGTTGGGCGTGGGATAGCTGTTGGTGTTCCCGGTGTTGGAGAAGTGCCCATCGATCGAGGAGCTGCCGAACAGGGCGACGGTGCCCTGATATGCGCCATACACGTCCACGCCGGAAAGGAGGAACCACTCGTTGTTCCCGATGGTGAACGAGGTACCGGCGGTATCGGCCGTAGTGTTTCCTGAACCGGCCGGGGCTGCGTAGTTGAGGGTGACCTGCGACTCATGCTGGGTGAGCGGCGGGAAGGTTCCGGGCACGTAGAGGGTGACGGCAAGCTTCTGCCCATAACTGTAGGTGAGGTTGACGGTGTCGGAAACGATCTCCTGACCGGCCTGGAGGGTGATGGCCGATGCACCGTTGAAGATGAGCGGCACGTCGCGCGTTGGATCGATCGCCGGGCCGTTACTGGTAGCGACGGCGATGCGGGCGGCACCGATGGTGATGGGGGTGGTGCCGAGAAGGTTGGAGAGATGCACGCGTTCCTGTGTGCCGTCGATGGTCGGGAGGAGGAAGAAGCGGAAGCTCTGCTCGTGGCCGCCCGTGTTTTCAACCGTGGGAAGAGCATTTTCTGGAGGCGCGCCCCAGGCGACGACCCACATATTGGCGTTCGCCGGAAAGATGGGCGCAGAGGGTGTGGCGAGAAGATCCGAATGGCTAGTGCAGCTTGCCAGAAAGACCATGCAGGCGAAGAGGCTGCACAACAGGACCAGGCTGGTGAGGAGAGGATTGCGGCGCATAGTGTGAAGACACGCTGGAGCCGCAGAAAGTTGCGCGGTGATTTGCCGGGGGGGGGGGGGCGCGTTATGGGGGCGCAGGCAGGACGGACAGGGGAATGGCTGCGGCCTGAGCCTGATATCCGGCTCCATTGGGGTGGTAGTTGTCGCCGGAGTTGTAGAGCGGAAGCAGAAAGCTCGGATGACCGGGATCGGCGAGGGCCTGGTCGAGGTCTGCGATGGCGGCGACGCCCGGGAGGAACGCTCCAGTGGCGCGCACCCATTGGTTGAAGGCGGCTCGCTGCACCTCCGCCCCGTTGGCTGCCGGCGAAGTAAGGCCACCGGCGTAGGGATTGGCGGAGGTGGGGCTGGGACCGTAGTTTGGCTGAGCAGGATTGGTGCAGAAGGCCGAGGGGGGCAGAGTGGCCAGAATGAGCGGAAGCCCGACCATGTGAGCGGTGGCGATCATTTGCTCGGTGGCGATCTCCATGGCAGGGGCAGAGGCGCAATCGGACGAGCGGAGATCGATAGAGCCGAAGTAGGTGAAGACGGCGAGGAGGCTGGGCAGGGTCAGGACGTCGTGGGCGATGCGCTGGGTGGCGTTCTCCACATGGTTGGCGATGTTAGAGGAGTCGGCGGTGATGGTGTCGCTGGGGATGCCTAGATTGACGACACCGATCTTGTAGCCTGCCGCGTTGAGACGCAGCGCTAGCCAGTCAGAGAGGCGGCTGGTATGCTGTCCCGCAACCGGGATGTTGACAGTGGGGTACACCTTGTCGGAGCTGTAGTTGGACTTGAATCCGTCGGTGGTGGAGCTGCCGAAGAGCGCCAGCGTGCCTTGATACGGACCGTAGACGTCAATGCCATTGACGACGAGCCAGTCTTCGAGCGATTTGGTGAAGGTGGTTCCAGTTGCATCTGTGGTCTTATCGCCCGCCGCATCGGCTGTGGTGTAGTTAGTAATGAGGTAGGAGTTGTGGCGCGCGAGTGGACCGAAGGTGCCTTTGAGGAAGAGGGAGATGTCGAGGACCTGCCCGAAGGTGAAGGTCAGGTCGACGGGATCGGAGCTGACGACCTCGCCCGGCGCGAGCACGACCGACGGCCGGCCGTTGAAGGTTAGGGGCTCATCGTGTGTGGCGTCGATTGCTGGAGAACCGTCTGTGCCTACGGCGAGCC
Organism: Acidobacteriaceae bacterium; assembly: GCA_965215415.1. Lineage (GTDB taxonomy): Bacteria > Acidobacteriota > Terriglobia > Terriglobales > Acidobacteriaceae > Edaphobacter. The sequence goes on from CBDCDQ010000009.1 coordinate 1,646,582, forward strand.
GCGCCGCGCCAATGATAACGGAAGCGGTGCCGTAGTAATTGGAGAAACGGACGCGCTCGCGGGTGCCGCCGAGGGTGGGGGTGACGAGGAAGCGGAAGGAGCGGTTGGTGCCGCCTTTGTTGTCTGCTGTGGCGACGGCGTTGGTGATGGCATCGCCCCAGGAACCGACCCAGAGGGAAGCGGCAGCGATGGGCTGCGGCGTGAGGACGGGCTGCGAAGTACCTGGAGAGCGAGAGAGGCCACATCCGGTGAGGAGAAGGCACGCAAGAAAAAGCGCGTGGAGAGCGCAAGAGGAGTAACAGGGGCCGATTGGTCGCACAATTCCCTCATTACAGCACTTCGCGAGCGTGGGGAGGTTGCGATCTGTTGTATTTTTCTTGTAGTGAAAATGACAGCAATAACAAACTGGAACGGCCAGGATAGCCTCTCCATCCAACGATGAGCGTCAGTGTGGTGAGCGGTCGAGATGAGAGTCTGCTCCGTGGCCGTTCAGCACGATGCTCTAGGTTCCAGGCGGCGTGGAGATTGCGGAATTGCTGAAGCCGCATCGAGCAAGGCTGCTCGAGAGAGAGCAAAGAACACGTATGAGATGCATCAGTTATAGGTGACCTTCCGGTCGCCGCGGGTGACTTTGCCGAGGAGGCAACTACGTTCGTTGGCGCGGTTGAGGATGGCTTTCGCTTTCGGCAGCTTGTCGGCGGGGATGGCGGCGATGAGGCCGATGCCCATGTTGAAGGTGCGGAGCATCTCGTCCTGGGCGACGTTGCCGAGGTGCTGGAGGTGCTCGAACAGCGGCGGGGGCTGCCACGCGGCCAAGTCGATCGTCGCGCCCATGCCTTTGGGGAGGATGCGGGGAAGGTTTTCCGTGATGCCGCCGCCGGTGATGTGGGCCATGCCGGTGGTGACCTCGGCGGCGGTGAGCTTCTTGATGATGGCGAGGTAGCTGCGGTGGGTGCGCATGAGGGCCGCGCCGGCCTTATCCTTGAGCTCGTTGACATAGAGGTCGGGGCCGTAGCCGGCGACGTCGAAGAGGAGTTTGCGGGCGAGCGAGTAGCCGTTGGTGTGGAGGCCGTTTGAGGGGAGGCCGAGGAGCACATCACCTATTTGAATGCCGGTTCCGGTGAGGATCTGGTCGCGGTTGACCGCGCCGACGATGGTGCCCGCCAGGTCGTACTCGCCGGGGGCGTAGAAGCCGGGCATCTGGGCGGTCTCGCCGCCGATCAGGGCGCAGCCGTTGGCGCGGCAGGCCTCGGCGATGCCTTGGACGACCTTCTCGACGATGCCGTCTTCGAGCGCCCCGGTGGCAAGGTAGTCGAGGAAGAAGAGGGGGATCGCGCCCTGTACGGCGATGTCGTTGACGCAGTGGTTGACGAGGTCGGCCCCGACCGTGTGATGGATGCCGAGCTCGAACGCCACCTTGAGCTTGGTGCCGACGCCGTCCGCCGAGGAGACGAGGACGGGGTTGGGGAACTTGGCGAGGTCAAGGGCGAAGAGGCCACCGAAGCCGCCGATCTCGGAGAGGACGTTCTTGTTGAAGGTCTTGCGGGCGAGCATCTTGATGCGCTGCTTGGCGCGGTCGCCGGAGGTGATGTCGACGCCGGCGTCGGCGTAGGTGACGGAGGCCTTCTTGAGGGACTTTTTGGGGGGAAGGGCTTGGTCGTCGGACACGCGGGGAGGCTCCCTTGGAAAGAGGTTCAGTTTATCAGGGGGAGCGTGGCGCTACGAATCTGGCGTTTACTCTTAGTTGATGTGAAAACCATCGGGCGGTCATTCCCGACTAGAGCGGAGCTATGGCGACAAAGAACCTTAAGATTGACCAACTTGAACTCGATCTCTGGAATCCGCGCATCAACAAGGCGGAAGGCCAATACGAGGTCATGCAGCGCATCATCGAGGATCAGGATATCAAGCTTGCGATCCTCGCCGAGAGCATCGCCGAAGACGGCCTGAACCCGATGGATCGCTTGCTGGTGATGAAGTCGGAGCGCAAGGGAAAATTTGTGGTTCTTGAGGGAAACCGTCGCACGCTGGCTCTGAAAATCCTGCATAGCCCTGCGGTTTTAACCGGTCTCGATGTTCGGCCCGGCTTGCGCAAGCGTTTAGAGAAGGCAGCCGAGAACTTCGATGTAATCACAATTGAGCCAATCGACGGTTTCGAAGTTGCCGATCGTACCGAGGCGGCACCCTGGCTGCTTCTGCGCCATAGCGGCGAGAACGAAGGTAAAGGCATCGTCGATTGGTCGGGCGTGGCTGGCAAGCGTTTCCGCGGTGCCGATCCGGCTTTACAGGCCCTCGATTTCGTGCGGCAGCATGCGTCGCTGTCGGAGGAACAGAAGGAGCTGCTCAATGATCGCTTTCCAATCACTACGCTAGACCGCCTGCTCGCCACCCCGGCCGTCCGCAAACAGATCGGTGTCGAAATTAAGGATGGAAAATTGCAGACAATGCTGCCAGCGGAGGAAGTTATGAAGCCGTTGCGCAGCATAGTCCTCGATCTGGCGGAGAAGAAGGTCAACGTCACTAAGCTCAAGCTGCGCGACCAGCAAATTGAATACGTGACGCATAGGATCGACAGCGGCGACATGCGGAAGAAAACGGCCATGGTGCGTCCTCTGGAAGGAATCACCGAAAATGATTTTCCGGTCCCCGTACCCAGGGGAGTTGCGAAGCGTGCGCAGCGGGTCGTGCCTCGGAACAACATCGTGCCCCGGCACTGCCGCCTCACCGTAACTAATTCGAAGACCGAAGAAATCTACAACGAGCTGAAAAAAATGCGGCTCGATACATTTCCCAACGCGATCGCGGTCATGCTACGCGTGTTCATGGAAATTTCCGTAGACCACTACCTAACCAAGGTTGCCATCCCTCCAATTTCACTCAAATTCTTGGTTACGGTCAGGGCGATAAGGACAAGTCGCTGAAAAGCAAGATCGAAGAGGCTATGGCGAGCATGATTGCCAACGGCGCGGACAAGAAGGAGTTCGACGCAATCAAGCGCGGCATGGGCGATACCAGGTCTCCGCTGTCGGTGGACCTTTGGAACTCATACGTTCACAGTCGGTTTGTCGGAGCAACAGAGCGGGAGCTGACTGTAGCATGGGATGGTGCGCAACCCTTTTTCGAACGGATCTGGCCATGATTGAGCCTGCCCCAGTTCCCGCCCATCGGCTCCGTCATTTCACGCCACTACGTTATCCCGGCGGTAAAGGTAAACTTGCGAGCTTCGTAAAGGCGCTTCTTCGGGCCAACAGCCTGCTCGATGGCGAGTACGTCGAGCCATACGCGGGCGGCGCTGCCATAGCATTGGAATTGCTGCTGCATGAATACGTGACGTGTATCCATATCAACGATGTGAGCCGGCCAATTCATTCGTTTTGGAAAAGCGTCCTAGATCACACTGACAATCTCTGCCAGTTGATCCGTGACGTTCCGCTGACAACCGGAGAATGGGATGTGCAGAAGGCAGTTGTTTCACACCCCGAAGATCACGATGACCTGACGCTCGGGTTCGCAACTTTCTACCTAAACCGTACCAATCGCTCGGGAATTTTGAACGGGGGCATCATCGGTGGCCGCGACCAGACTGGCCCATGGAAGATCGACGCACGTTTTAATGGACCCGAGCTCATATCGCGCATTACGGCGATCGCCCGCATGCGCAGCCGCATAAGCCTAACCCGCAAGGATGCCATCAAGTTCCTGATGGCCGGCAGCCGGAAGTGGCCGGAAAAGACGCTAATTTACCTCGATCCGCCCTATTACGTGAAGGGTCGTCGACTTTACCACGATTTCTACAGGCCCGAAGATCACGCAGCAGTCGCCAGCTTTGTGGTAGGCGGCAACCTTAAACAAAGGTGGATGGTTTCGTACGACAACGTGAAGGAAATCCGCACGCTCTACTCTGCTGCCCGGCACGTCGTTTATGACATCGGATACAGTGCCAGGTCGGCATGCACCGGCTCAGAGGTCATGTTCTTTACCGATGGCGTCAAGGTGCCACCCGATCTTGGAACGGTGAGGCCGAAAAGTCGACGGCGCGAACTGGGTCCCTAGATGTGCTTATAAAAAGCACCATTGGTGGCCGTGGTGTCGTCAGATCACTCTGTCTTCCACACAACAGATAATCAACACAGGCTTAACGGCAGGCCTGTAACAACTAAGTTGGGATACCGTTCCGATGCAAGCACTAAACTTATTTAGTCCTCGTAAATGAGGAATTTGGGTGCTGGCTACAGCCCGAGGATGCGGGAATGCTGCTCCGGCGTGGGGATGGGGCAGGTGTCGAACTTGCCGAAGATCTGATAGCGGTGGCGGGCGATGAGGCCGTAGCTCCCCTCGCGCAGGGGGCGGGGGATGAGGCGGAGAACTAAGCTAAAGGGAGCGAGGAGGCCGCGGAGCTGGCGGAGGGCTTCGGCGACGGCGTCGAAGCGGCGGTGGAGGGTGGCGGCAGGGGTGAGGGCGTCCGCGATGAGGATGACGCCTTCGGGCTCGAGCGGGGCGGCGGGGAAGGCGGCGAGCAGCTCGGCGGCGAGCGGGGTTTCGAGCGGCGTGTAGCGGAGGCGGCCGACGGTGTCGAGGCGCAGGAGGAGGCGGACGACGCGGTTGCAGAGGCCGCAGACGCCGTCGTAGAGGACGATGGAGCGGCCGGTGATGGCGGTGCGGTCGGCTTCGTTCATTGATTCCTTTAGAGCAGTTTGCCGGACGGTATCGAGCTGGAAACGCAGATTCCCTTCGGGAATGACAACCAGAAAGGCAAGAACGGCTCTATCTGGGCGGCGACTTCGCTCTAGGCTCATTCACCTGACGCAAGTGTAGGCGTTTCGCGGCTCTTATACTTGGGGGATGCCCCGTGTTTTGAACCGCTCCCGTGAGTTGCAGCGTCGTGCTGAAGGATTTCTGCCGGGGGGTGTGGACTCGCCGGTGCGGGCGTTTCGCGCGGTGGGGGGCGATCCGCCGTTCGTCACGCGGGCGGAGGGAGCGTACCTGTGGGACGCGGATGGGAACCGCTATCTGGACTTTTTCGGGTCGTGGGGGCCGATGATTTTGGGGCATGCGTTTCCGCCGGTGGTGGAGGCGGTGCGCGAGGCGGCGGGCAAGGGAACGAGCTTTGGCGCGTCGACGGCGGCGGAGGCCGACCTGGCGGAGCTGGTGACGCGGTGCTTTCCGTCCGTGGAGCGGCTGCGCTTTGTCAGCTCCGGGACCGAGGCCTGCATGAGCGCGGTGCGGCTGGCGCGCGGGTTCACGGGGCGGAAGTTCGTCCTCAAGTTCGAGGGATGCTACCACGGGCACTCCGATGCGATGCTGGTGAAGGCGGGCAGCGGGGTGGCGACGTTCGGGATTCCGGGGTCGGCGGGGGTGCCGGAGGAGACTGCCATGCACACGCTGGCGCTGCCGTACAACGATCTTCCGGCGGTGGAGGCGGCGTTTGCGGCGCACCCGGAGCAGGTGGCGTGCGTGATCGTCGAGCCGGTGGTGGGGAACGCGGGGACGATCGTGCCGACGGCGGGATATTTGGCCGGGCTGAGGGCTCTGTGTACGGCCAATGGCGCGCTGCTGATTCTGGATGAGGTGATGACGGGATTTCGGTTGTCGCTGGGCGGGGCGCAAGAGCTGTACGGGGTGCGGCCAGACCTGACGACGCTGGGCAAGATCATCGGCGGCGGTCTGCCGTGCGGGGCGTTCGGCGGCCGGGCGGAGGTAATGGAGTTCCTCGCGCCGCTCGGGCCGGTGTACCAGGCGGGGACGCTGAGCGGCAATCCGCTGGCGATGGCCGCGGGGATCGCCACAGTGGGGTATCTGCTGGAGCATCCCGAGGTTTATGAGGAGCTGGAGAAGACGACGGCGGCGATTGCTAAGGGGGTGCTTGGGATTGCGCGGGAGCAGGGGGTGCCTATGACGATGAACCGGGTGGGATCGATGTTTACGTGGTTCTTTACGGATCGGGCTGTCAAGAACTTCGGGGACGCGGCGACGAGCGATCCGGCGGCATTCGCCAGGTTCCATCGCGGGATGCTGAACGCGGGCGTGTGGCTGCCGCCGAGCCAGTATGAGGCCGCCTTTGTGGGGATGCGGCACGGAGCGGCAGAGGTGGAGTCGACGCTGGAGGCTGCTCGCGGGGTGCTTGACTCATTCTCCCCGGCAGAGCGCTTAGAAGACCACGGGTAAAGTACGGCGTTGCTGGCTTGACTGGCGCGCGAGTTCGAGCAGGCGGACGACGCGAAAGCCTTGTTCGGCGGGAACGGCGAGGGAGGCCAGCCCGAAGATCGCGTCGCGGACGCTGGCGTAGAAGAGGCGGTAGTCGCCCGGTTCGGTTTCGACTTGCGTGTGGGTGAGGGTGGCGGGTTGGGCGGGGTCGGGCGCGAGGGTGAGGGTGCCCCAGGCGGAGGCGGGTTCGGGGAGCCAGTCGTCTTCACCCATTGGCGGGACGGTGGCTCCGGCGACGAGGGCTGGCTCCTGCGGGTCGACGCCGTGTTTGCGGAAGGAGCCGAGGGTGCCGTGGACGAGGAAGCGGGGGGCGGGATCTGCCGCAATCATGGTGGAGCGGCAGTGGGCTAGCAGGCGCGGGTAATGCAGGGCGAGGTCGAAGGCGTCTTCGATGCCGGTTGCGTCGCGGTCGCGCCGGACGGAGGCGGTGACGGCGTCAGGGGTGCCAAAGAGGGCCATGGCCTGATCGACGAGGTGCGGGCCGAGGTCCATGAGGAGGCCATTTGCCGGGTTGGCGGCCTCCTTCCAGGTGCCTTCACGGGGAAGCGGTCGGAAGCGGTCGAAGTGGGACTCGAAGGTAGAGACGCGGCCGAGGGTGCCGGCGTCGAGGAGCTTGCGGAGGGTAAGGAAGTCGCCGTCCCAGCGGCGATTGTGGAACGGCGCGAGGGTGAGGTTGCGAGCTGCGGCGAGATCGACGAGTTCGCGGGCCTCGGCGGAGGTGGCGGCAAAAGGCTTGTCGATGACAACGTGCTTGCCGACGAGAAGGGCTTGTTTGGCGAGGGCGAAGTGGGTGTCGTTGGGGGTGGCGATGACGACGAGTTGGATGGCTGGGTCGGCCATGGCTTTGTCCAGCACTTCATCTGCGGAGCGGAAGATGCGGGTTTGAGGGTAGGCTCGGGCGGCTTCGTCGCCGTGGCGCTGGACGATGGCGGCGAGATGGAGGCCGGGAACCGCGGAGATGAAGGGAGCGTGGAAGACGCGTCCGGCAAGACCGAAGCCAATGACGGCAGTGGGGATGGGGGGTGACGGCATGGTGAGGTTCCTCCCTCAGAGAATGCCACATTTGCGTGTCAGCCGAAGGCGGAACCCAGCTTAGCCGATAGGAGTGCGGCAGAGGAGGGCACCCACCGTCTCACCTTAGTGGCACATCGTTCAGCACGCCTGGCTGAACTTCCTATGCCGGGTCCTGCACGGCGCGGGTCGATCGCTTTGCGCAGTAACTTGTCGAGCATTCCGAATACGACATCTGGATTGGTACCAACTTGCTTCCGCCCGGGACCAGCAAATGCATCGATGCAGGTGGTTAGTCGAGGGTCACCGGCGTCAGAATCCGCAATCGATCAAACGTCTGCGCGGTGTAGAACACGTGAGCGATGTACTCTCCCGTGCTCCGGGACTGCCGAAGCTCGAAGACTATCGAACCACCCGGAGCGGCATATCCGGCTTCAGCCGGCCAGGCAAACGAGCGTTTAAGAGAGATACGCCATCGGTGCCGGTGAGCCTCTCCTTTGGCTTGGCATATCGTGCCTGCAGTGGGCCATGTGGTTTCTACTTCGGCCCGGAAAATGGAACGCGGGCGGTGGTGTGGCGTAAGAAGTGGTGCTCCGGGCCGTAGGACGTGATTTCGATGATGGAAGCCAAGCGCGGTTCTACTGGTTTGCCGTGGGCGTCCACGCTTCTGGTGCTGATTTCAAGAATGGGGACGCGCCGTGTGGCTTGGGCGGCATCGCTCGTTTCTAAGCCTTTGGCGTCGTAGAGGATGAACTTGATGCTGTCGGGAACGCTGGCGGCATCCTCCACGCGGGCTGAGTGGTTCCATTCGTCGCGGAAGGTGATCTTGCCGGGAGGGGGGCGAAGCTGTGTGCTTGGAACGTCGACGATTTCACCCTTGCCTGCGAATTCAAGTGGGTCCCAAAGGGGAGACTCGAGACCACGAACACCGTCTGCAACACCTTGGGTCGCATTGACGTACTCCCCTCCGTGACGGATCATACATGCAATCTAACACCATTTTGAATGTTCGAGTCCGATGTTAAGGGCGTACGGGTCGGCCCTGGACGGCAGCCCAAACCACAAGACGCTGTGGGTGCTTTTGCGGACGCCGCCGCCGCCGGAGACGCTTGCCGAGATGAAAGGCAAGGCGGCAACGGAGTTCGACCGGGGGACACTGGCAAGGATGGTGCGGCGGTGTTGGTGACTTGACGTCCAGACGTCTATGCTCTAACTTTGTTTCATGACGCTTGCGCCAGGTTTAGTGCGTGATTCCATCGTGCGGTATCTGGACGCCACGGGCGGTGCTTCACTGGATGAGATCTATGGGTTTGTAAGCCGCGAGTTGGGTGAAGTGTCGGCCTCGTCCGTCCGGTCTTACCTCAACCTGAATACGCCAGGAAAGTTCCTGCGAATCGAGAAGGGCCGCTACTCACTTTCCGGTGAACCGATGTTCAGTGGAGAGAAAACAACTGCGACACCAGGTCTTCGTATAGGCAAAGCTACTCTCTACACCTCCGACTGCATGAGTTGGCTGACCGCGCGCGATGACAATTCCATCCATGCTGTGGTGACTGATCCGCCTTATGGATTGCATGAGTACACGGCCAAAGAGCAAGGCAAATTGCGTGAAGGCAAGGGTGGACTTTGGCGTATTCCACCTTCGTTCGATGGGCACAAGCGTGCGCCACTGCCACGGTTTACTGTGCTGACTGATGATGATCGCGCGAGCTTAGGCGTTTTTTTCAAAACTGTGGCGCGCTTATTACAAAGGGTGCTTGTTCCGGGCGGCAATGTGGCGGTCGCGAGCAATCCGTTGCTGGCGCATCTTGTTTCCTCCGCGTTTGCAACCGCCGGCTTTGAGGTGCGCGGTTCCGTTGTTCGGCTAACCATGACGATGAGGGGCGGAGACCGGCCGAAGAACGCCCATGAGGAGTTTAGCGGGGTTAGCGTAATGCCCCGGTCGATGTGGGAGCCTTGGGTCATTGCGCGGAAACCGCTCGCAGGGCGGGTGCAAGACAATTTACGGAAGTGGAAGACAGGGGGTTGGCGAAGGATTTCAGATGAGCGACCCTTTGGCGATGTGATCCGGTCGAGTCCAACGACACAGCGAGAGAGACGGATTGCAAATCACCCTTCGTTGAAGCCGCAGTCGTTTCTAAGACAGTTGGTGTACGCTGCCCTTCCGTTGGGCGAGGGCGTCGTGCTGGACCCGTTTGCGGGGTCGGGCTCCACGCTGGCGGCTTGCAACGCGGTGGGATACGAAAGCGTCGGGGTTGAGAAAGACCCGGTCTACGCCGACATGGCCGCGAAAGCCATCGAGCCCCTAAGCCGTCTCAGTCTTGTAGACCCAGTTGGCCCGCAGCTTCTTGATACCGTCGCGGTCCAGGGTTGCCGTGCGAGTGCCTAGTTCACCGCGCGCGTTCTTGCGGAAGTCTTCGGTTGTGACCTGGCCCAGATAGATTTCCGTGAACCTCATGGCGCGGCGATGCTGTGCGGGCTCGCTGAGCGTGTCCACTTCATAGACGAAGACGCACATCCACTGATTGCGTCCGCCGTGCGTATCGACCGCGCCGCCCCGCTTGCGTGTGGTTTTGATCTCCACACCTTCTTCTCCAGCTTTCGCTGAGTTGTTCGCGTATTTGCCGGTGATGAGCAGGTCGGGATGACCGTTGTGGTAGGCGTTCTGCACGAGCGTGCGAGAGTGCTTGGCGATGCTGGAGGTGAGCATATCGGAGAGCAGCCCGGACATATTGGCGGGGCGCAGGATGTCGTCAAGCCGGGGAAGACCGCGCTCCAGAAAGAACGTGTTTACGTCGAAGAAGAAGTCGTAGACATCCTGCATGGCGATTTGAAAGTCATTCTGCCGAAGTGAATAGGGCAGAACGGCTTCAAGATTGAAACGGCTGGTGTCGACGAGTCTACGTTCCTGCATGGCTTAGAGGAGAGTATCAGGCCCATTACGCGTCGACGGCGTGGTGGCCTCCGGCGGGGGCGGCGTCGCGCTCCACCGGGGGGATGGGGGTGCCGGCGAGTTGGGCGCGGAGCTGGTCGTCGGGGGTGCGGGTGAAATAAGCGCGGAGGTCTTCGCCGGGGGTGCGGGTGGCGAGATAGGCGGAGAGCATCCGGGCGATGGCGTCGGGGACGTCGGCGGCGGCGGCGCGGTAGCCGAGGGGGCGGGCGGGGGCGGCGTACTTGCCAACGGCTCCGCCCACGCAGAAGTAGAAGGCGTCGGTGAGGACGCCGTTCTGCTTGAGCTTTTTGCCTTCGAGGCCAATGTCGGCGATCCAGTGCTGGCCGCAGGAGTTGGTGCATCCGGTGACGTGGAGCTTGATCTGCTGGTCAAAGGCGGGAAGGCGGTCTTCCATCTCGGAGACGAGCCATTTGGAGAAGGATTTAGTTTCGGCGATAGCGAGCTTGCAGAACTCGGTGCCGGTGCAGGCTATGGCTCCGCGCCAGAAGGGAGAGGCCTCGACGTGGAGGTCCAGTTTTTTCAGGTCTTCGATCAGGGCGGCGACGTTCTCGTTGCGGATGTTGACGAGGACGATGTTCTGCATGATGGTGGCGCGGAGCTGGCCGTTGCCGTGGCGGTCGGCAAGGTCGGCGAGGTGCTCGAGTTGTTCGCCGGAGAGGCGGCCGCGAAGGACTGAGGCTCCGACTGCGGAGAGGCCGGGCTGGCCTTCAACCTGGGCTTGGGGGGTGACGCCGACGTGGTCGCGGTAGATGTCGTCAGGGAGGTTTTCGGGCGTTGAGACTTCGGCGTCGAGCTTGTAGCCGAGCCTGGCTTCGATCGCAGCGAGCATGGATTCAGCGGTCCAGCCGTGGCGCATGAAGAGGTACTTGAGACGGGCGCGAGTACGGTTGTCGCGGAGGGCGTCCTGTTCGCGGAAGATCTCGGCGACGGCGACGGTGACGGCGAGGGCCTGGTCCTGACGAACGAAGGCCGGGATGCGGACGGCGAGGTGGGGCTCGGTGGAGAGGCCGCCGCCGACGCGGAGGGTGTAGCCGACTTCTTCGCCGCGCTTGGTTGCGGTCAGGGCCACGTCGTTGATCTCCGGGTAGGAGCACCAGAGAGGGCAGCCGGTGACGGAGACCTTGAACTTGCGCGGGAGGTTATAGAATTCTGGGTTGGCGGTGAGATGGTGGGCGATCTCGACGGCGAGCGGACTGGAGTCGACGAGCTCGTGGCGGTCGAGGCCGGCGAGGGGGCAGCCGGTGACGTTGCGGACGACGTCGCCGCAGGCTCCCTTGGGAGAGAGGCCGATTTCCGTGAGGGCGTCAACGACCTCGACGACGGAGGCCAGCGTAAGCCAGTGCAGCTGGATGTTCTGGCGGGTGGTGATGTCGGCGAGGTTGCGGGCGTGTTTGCGGCAGAGGCCGCCGATGACGCGGAGCTGGTGCGCGGAAAGGATACCGTTGGGCAAGCCTATGCGCATCATGAAGAACTCGGTGGCCTTGCCTTCACCGCCGACGCCGCCGGTCGCGCCGAGCCCGTCGCCCTGGGTGTAGATGCCCCACCACTTGAAGTAGAGGCCCGTCCACTCGGGAAGAACGGAGTCGCGGCCCGCTGGATTGGCGGCGAAGGCGCGGACCTCGTCCCAGGCCTCCCAGGGATTTTTGGCAAGCTTGAGGCGCTCGGAGCGCTGGGCTTTGCTTTCTTTTACTTCTTTCGCGATGGGTGCGGGGCTCATGGTCTACCCCTAGTTTAGCCTGTGTGGAGGCGAGTAGGACGATTGTGCAGACGGATCAGGCACACCGTGGCAAAGGAAGCCCCGCCGTGTTGGCGGGGCTCTACGAAGCGTTTGTCTCCAGCTAATTCGTCTTGCCTTATTCAGCTTTGGCCATGGTCTTTTCGCCGATGTAGCTGACGTGCCAGATGATTTTAGAGCCGTCGTCGGTGACAAAGAGCGATCCATCGTTGCCTACGGTGACGCCGACCGGACGACCCCAGACCTTGCCGTCCGATGTGACGAAGCCGGTCAGGAAGTCCTCATACTCGCCGGTAGCCTTGCCGTTCTTCATGGGAATCCGAATGACCTCGTAGCCGGCGCGCCGGGACTTGTTCCAGCTGCCATGCTCCGCAGCGAAACCGTCGCCACTGTAGGTTGATGGAAACTGCTTGCCGGTGTAGAAGGCCAGCTCCAGCGAAGCGAAGTGGGGCTGGAGGAGGACGTCGGGGACGATGACCTTATCCTTCAGCTCAGGGTGCTTGCCCATAAGCCGGGGGTCCTGATGACTGCCGATGTAGTACCAGGGCCAGCCATAGAAGCCATCTTCTTTGACGCTAGTAATGTAGTCCGGCACGAGATTGTCGCCGAGGCGGTCGCGCTCGTTGGTAGAGCACCAGAGCTGGCCGGTAGTCGGGTTGATAGCCTCGCCTACGCAGTTGCGGATGCCGGAGGCGTAGACCTTCTCAAACTTGCCTTCAGGGGTGAACTCAAGCACGTCGGCACGGTGGAACTCGTTGGGGTGGGTGTCGCTGTCGTCGACGTTGGAGGCCGACCCGACGGAGACAAGCATATGCTTACCATCCGGGGTAAAAACGACGTCGCGGGTCCAGTGGCCGCCGCCACGAAGCTGGGCGAAACCGGGAAGCTGGGCGACGATGGTCTGCGGTGCACCGGTGGCCACGAGATCGCCAACCTTATAAGGGAACCGCACGACGGTTTTGGTGTTCCCAACGTACACCCACTTCGGGTTGGAACCAGACGGATAGAACTGAATCCCGAAGGGGAGATCGAGGCCGGCTGCGAATGTAGATGTTTGAGCAGCTTTGCCGTCCGCGCCCATGCCACGCAGCACGATCACCTTGTCGCCGTGCGAATCGGCCAGGAAGAGGTCGCCATTGGGCGCTGTGCGAATAAGGCGCGGCTCTGTGAAACCCTGTGCGTACAGTTCGACTTTGAACCCGGCGGGCGCGATGGGCATGGCCCCGTCCGGACGCGGTGAGAGAGTTGGGCCATTATCGACCGATTCATCCTCTTTCGGCTCGGGGAGATCGGCCACCGTGATCTTGCGCCGGACTCCGGGATGCTCCTGCGTGTAGTCGATGAAGGCAGCCTGTCCGGTGACGGTCGGTGCACTCTGGCAGTGCGCGCCAGGCAGCGGAAGAACGAGCGGAAGGGCAGCAAACAAGAATCGTGCGTTCATACGAAAAGTCTCCGAAGATACTGCATAATTGGATGCGCCGCTGGCTTACCGCGGTGCCTGTACACTTTGCGGCACCAGCAACTGACGTAGCAACTCTACGGGAAGATTTCCAGTAAGTGCCACTCGATCTTTCCTAGCTTTCAAGGCGAGGGAGTCGATGGCGGTGCGTGTTGCGTGCGACGCAGGTACCGCCTGATCTTCGGCGAAGCCTCGTACCAGGGTCAGCAGAGGAGCAAGCTCCTGCGCCGTCTGGGTGGCGTTGAGCTCACTTCCGGCCAGCTCTTCGACGCGCAGCTTGAGATTGCCACCAAGGTAACGGACGCTGGCAATGAACTCTGCATCCTCGCGGACGGGCAGCCGCAGGCCGGAAGCTGTGATCCAGCCTGCTTCCGCGAAGGGCAGCCCCAGTCGGCCCACACCCCAGGCCGAGGACAGCCAGGGCACATCGCCGTATCGCGTGACGAGCACGGAAGGTCCGCGTCGTCCCCGGTCAAGCATGGCGTGGATCTGCTCCGTTGTGGGCGCGTTGCTTGCCGCGATGAGGCCACGCGCGGGCACACCCACCCGCAGCTGGCGGCCTCCCGGTCCTGCGAGCTCGCCCACCGGAATGGTGAAGATCGTCTTGCCTGCATAGACCTCCTGCGTGATCGCGATCGCAGCCAGATACGTCTCGAGCCGTTTTTCATCGAAGCGGCCTACAAAGATCTCGGAGTACGCGACTGGACCGTTCGGCCCTTGGGGATCGTTCATGTGGTGCAGCGCCAGAGCTACTGCATCGAGATCGCGTTCGGGAACGATGCCCGTTGCGTCGATAAAGGCCTGGTAGTCTGCTGCACGAAGAACCGGTGCGCGATCAAGATGTGTGATCGCGCGGAGGGGCTTGAGATTCGCGTAAACGACGGCGTCACACTCCGGCAGCAAACGCACGGCATCCGGAGGCGCCTTCATCCAAAACCACGCCGCCAGCATCGGCAGAGCTATGGCGAACAAGCCGGTGAGCAGGCGCTGCCACTTCCGTCGTAAAGACCTGTAGGGAGAGACAGCAGAAGTTTCGATCATCTGCCAGGTAGCATAGTTCACGTGGAGAGAAGGCCGTTGAAGGACGGCTTCATGTCACCATTCCCCGTTCCTGACACCATCATTCCACTACCGTGGAGAGACCACAACTCTACCGGCGCGAGCCGCGACGACGTCAGGTTGACCTCGACCAAAACGCGACCCGGATCTACCAGGCCACCCTTACGGCGGACGCGGCGCCGAGGCAATACCGCATCCTTCCTCCGGGTGCAGTCCCCTCGACCGATGCTGCGAGTGGAGGCAAAATCTACACTAGTAAAGCGACTGTGTAAGCTGGTGCAGCTTTCCGCGGCCCCCAGATTCCGTAGTGGACGCCCGTTCACGTCGTGTTGAGATCCTCATTCGCGTGCGAAAGAGTCAGCTTACCTGGCCTCAAGCGGACCGGCTTTGTCCGTGTATCACGGCTATGGTAAAGTCAGTTCTGCGGCAGCCTTCCGCAAGGAGATGCCGTAAGTGCGTCGGAACGGGCTGGCGTAGCTCAGCTGGTAGAGCTCCTGATTTGTAATCAGGCGGTCGGGGGTTCAAATCCCTTCGCCAGCTCCACTTCATTGGAAGCGGCCTGAAGTTGCGTTTCCACCCAACGACCGCAAACCGTGTGCACAGGTGGCCGAGTGGTTAATGGCAGCAGACTGTAAATCTGCCGCGTTATGCGCTACGGAGGTTCGAATCCTCCCCTGTGCACCATTCTTCTACGAAGCGAGGCCGGCTTGGACTTTACCCCTGGCGGCAGCGGACGTATGGTAGTGGCCCTGCTGGTGATGACCGCACTGGCGATCAGCGTCCGATTGACCATGGAGCCGGGAAAGTACCGTTCGCTCTGCTGGCTGCTTTTGGCATTCTTTTCTTTCAGGATTGTGCTGGGCCGTATGCGCGTACGGTAGGAGTTTGATAGTCTTAGCAGGTTGGTGTGCATCATAGGCTGGCGTAGCTCAGTGGTAGAGCACTCCCTTGGTAAGGGAGAGGTCGAGAGTTCAAGCCTCTCCGTCAGCTCCAGTTTGGCAGGTGCGGCAACCATCGCGATGCGGGAGTAACTCAGTGGTAGAGTCACAGCCTTCCAAGCTGTTGGTCGCGGGTCCGATTCCCGTCTCCCGCTCCAATTCCTAGTGCAAGGCAGGGCAGGGTTCGTGGCAGCAATGTATGAGCAGGCGGTGCTTTCAGTAGAGGACCCCCAGAGGTTCGAGCGGGTTCGTCAGGCGATCGCGTCAGCATTCTCCGGTGCAGCTGTGGCGGGTTTCCTTCAGTCTCTGGAGCGTGCCGGTTTACGTATCCGGCAATTCGAGCCGGTGCTTGAAGCCAAAAAGCTTGGGGAGACCGCGTTGGCCGAATACAGCCGTCTCGGCAATGCCGACCGCGGCCAGATCCGCGAGTTCTACCTAGCGAGCCTGGAGCGAGTTGCTCCAGAGCTGCGGCAACGATTTTTCAAGCTCTACGCTTACTACTGAGAGTGCCTCTCGACGGCCGGGCACGCTCGGGTGTAAGCCTCGGCGGCGTCGGCCGCCCTTTTGGAAGCTCGAACAAGAGCTTCGTTCAAGCTTCATCCGGTCACCAGGGAGACCGTTGCGGTTATACTCAGAGGACGGCTTGGAGACCGTCCTGCTACCCGCTAAGAGTTCCCGAGCTCACTCGATCGCACCTCTGGGTCTAGGGTTCAGGGCCTGAGCTTCTGGATCAAGCCGCCGAGCAGACGGGGTACACTGGTTGTGCTGTGTTGGGAGTACAGGGTGGCGCTCGACATGGTTGTCAGAGCGGGACCCGAAGACACTTCAACAGGATGGAAAGGAACTTACTGATATGCGCGAGATCATTACTCTTCAATGCCCGGAGTGCAAGAACCGGAACTACTCGACCACCAAGAACAAAAAGACGACCACTGGGCGGCTTGAGTTCTCGAAGTTCTGCAACACGTGCCGTAAGCATACGGACCACAAAGAGACGAAGTAACGGCCCAGATATGGGAGCGAGAGTTCTTCGCTTCGCCGTCTCGGGGGAGTAAGCTCAACGGTCAAACTGTCGGTCTCCAAAACCGAACTTCTCGGTTCGAATCCGAGCTCCCCCGCCATCCTCTTCCTGCGTTCGATTTTCCGATGCGGAGGACAGGACGCAGTACAATTGGATCAGGCGGTAACACGCAAGAAAGTTTCGAGGCAGTACGATGGCCAAGGCAATCGCAGTAGCGGACGAGCAGAGTACTGGAACCCAGCGATTCAACGAGTTGAAGGCGCAGCCTGCGAAGCTGCGCAGCTTTCTCGATGACGTGCGCGCAGAGATGCGAAAGGTAATCTCACCCTCTCGAGAACAAGTGCAGTCCACCACGATCATCGTCTTGGTGACGGTGTTCTTCTTCGCTGCATATTTCTGGCTGGTCGATAACCTCATCGGGCACGCTATCGAAGCCATCCTCAGCAAGCTGACCAAACACTAGAAGAGAAGCAGGGTAGAAGCGGATGAAGTACGAAGAAGGAACGGTTATAGCAGCAGATGTGCAGAACCCGGACGCGCCTCTACCGGAGGGCGAGCAGTCTGCTGAGGTGCTTGCTGCACCTGTCAACGAAAACTTCAAGTGGTACATCATTCACGCTTACTCCGGATTCGAGCGCAAGGTACGCGAGTCGCTCGAGAGCCGCATCGTGGCGTACGGCCTTCAGAACCGCATTGGTCGTATTATGATCCCGACCGAGCCGGTGACGGAGCTGGTGAATGGAAAGAAGAAGACGACCGAGCGGGTGTTTCTTCCCGGCTATGTGCTTGTCGAAATGGAACTCGACAACGATCTTTGGCACGTCATCAAGAACACGCCACGCGTGACCGGCTTTCTTGGCACGGGCGACAATCCTGTAGCGCTGTCCGAGCAGGAAGTCAGCTCCATCCTGTTCCGCACCGACGTGTCAAAAGACAAGCCGAACATGAAGGTGAAGTTCTCGAAGGGCGAGCAGGTCCGGATCAATGAGGGTGCTTTCGCCAACTTCAACGGTGCTGTCGACGACATCAACGAAGATAAGCAGACGCTGAAAGTCATGGTCAGCATCTTCGGTCGCCCGACGCCCGTGGAGCTTACCTTTTCTGAAGTTGAGAAGATTGAAGAATAATTCAAAGCCCTCGCGGCCAGGCTCAAAAACCAGGCGTCAGATATAGATAGAAAGAGAGAAAGACTCGAATGGCACCGAAAAAGATTACTGGATACGTCAAGCTCCAGGTTATGGCTGGCAAAGCGACGCCTGCTCCCCCGATCGGCCCTGCGCTCGGTCAGGCTCAGGTGAACATCATGGAGTTCTGCAAGCAGTTCAACGATCGGACCAAGGGCCCGGAGATGGTTGGTCTTACCATTCCTGTGGTAATCACGGTGTATGGCGATCGCACGTTCAGCTTCATCACGAAAACTCCGCCGGCTGCCGTGCTTCTTCTGAAAGCCGCGGGAATTGAGAAGGGCTCGGGCACTCCTAACAAGGAGAAGAAGGGTAAGGTAACCGAGAAGCAGATCATCCAGATCGCGACGCAGAAGATGCCGGACCTGAACTCGACCACTGTGGAAGCGGCTGCTCGCTCCATTCGTGGTACCGCTCGATCAATGGGCATCGAAGTCACTGCTTAACTTTGCATACAAGCGACATAGCCCTCGACTCAGATCGAGGGCTATGTCGCTTGCTTCACAGCCCCGACGACTCGTTCTCTCGTAGATAAGCCTGGATCAATGTGCTATTCTCCTGCGTCGCTCTGAGCAGGTGGGGTCCAACTTTGCGAAGGTTGTGTCGACTGCGGCATGTACTTTGGAGCAGGTGTAGCACGAGGCAGGCCGTGCGATAGGCTCTGCGCTCACAGGATTGTCAAAGCTGTAGAAATCCATCCTTCGGGAAGTCCTGCCCGCCCCCTGCATTGTGTTGACGTGGGCCTCCATTTCAGTGATTTTGGTCGCTTGCGTCCGGCCTCGCGTAGTAACTGAGCCGTTGGCCTGTCCGCCCGATTTACGGGCACCAGCATCGTTCTTTCATCCAAATGCCTGTATTTCGGAACGCTTGATACGCATCTGGATTGACGAAAACGTTGTCGAACATGATGTGCTCGGCGACCGGAGGATGAAGGTCGTAGCTTATATGGACGTCGGCAGTGAGGAAAATTCACTCGCCATACGACGCTGGAACATCAGCTGGCCGTTGGCTATGCAGGAGGGCGCGTTAGCTTGTGCCGGAGCTGCGGCAGTGTCGATGACCTTGCTGTTCTTGCCCGTGAAAGAAGGCAGCCACAGGAGCAGCATTAGCAGAGTACAAAATCACCGGCGAGCTCCTGTGAAGATATCCAACTGTACAACGCGGCCACTTAAAGGTTTCGCATAGAAGGCCCGTCACACGCACATCTCGCGGATAATGGCAGAAGCGCATGGAATCTTTCCTCTCCCGCTTCAGAAACGCTTTGGTGCTGCTCGCTGTTCTTGTGGCGCAGACGGTGGGTCTGGCTGTGCAGGTTCGTCGCCCAGCAGCGAGTGAAAATCATGGGCACGAGGTATACCTGCTGCGACTGTGGGCGAATGCAGCAGTGGGGCCCGTGGAGCGGCTGACGCATCATCTCGGCCTCTCGGTGCGAGGCACCTGGTGGAACTATATCGATCTGAGGCGTACGCGGCAGCAGAACGACGATTTGCGGCGAGAGATCGCGGCTTTACGGTTGGAGCAGGCGTCGTTTGCGCAGGACGCTGTGCAGGGTCATCGGCTACAAGCGCTTCTTGACTTCCGCCAGCACTACATATCGCGTACCGTCGCGGCGCAGGTCATCGGGACGAGTGGTTCCGACCTCGCGCGATTGTTGATGATCGACAAAGGTGTCGACGCCGGACTGAAGCCGGACATGGCCGTCATTACACCGGATGGAGTCGTCGGCAAACTGCGAGAGGTATTCCCCCATACGGCGCAGCTGCTGCTCTTGAACGATCCCACATCAGGAGCCGGAGTGCTGTTGCAAGCATCGCGTATACGGGCGGTGGTGCGCGGCACCGCAACCGGTCGGCTCCAGATTGCCAATCTTACCGCCGACGCGCGAATCAAGCCGGGCGAGACGGTGTTGACTTCTGGTGGCGATCTGGTGTTTCCGCGCGGTCTGCCCGTAGGGACAATTGAGTCGGTCGGGCCTGATCCAGATCATCAGCCCTACAGCTCCATTCTGCTGAAGCCGGCGGCAAACCTGGCGCAGCTGGAAGAGGTGCTGGTGGTTACCGAGATGCAGATGAACGTGCCTGCGCAGGCGCAAGAGGATCTGGCGCAAGGCGTGGCTACGGCGGAGATCCTTTCCACACAGGCGGCAGAGGCTAAGCGCGCCGCCGATCTGCTCTCAGAAAAACTGCCGAGCCTGCATGAAGTTACGCCAGCAGCGGCGGTGCAGCCCCAGGGGACGGTCGCTCCTGTTGAGGCAAGCGATACGGGCGCTATTCCCCGTCCATTGCCGACGCTTCATGCCGACCGGTATACCGCGGGGAGCACGCCGCCCGCGACCCTGCTGACGCCGGGTGCGAAGGCAGCTTCGGAGAGCGTGCCCTCGGATGACGGAAGTGCTTCCAAAGCGCCCGTCACACCCGTGGGGAAGCTAAAGCCGAAGCCGCCAGCCGACGTGACAACAGTGCCGCTGCCTCCGCCCTCCCCTGCCACGACGGAGCCGCCGCAGTAGCGCACCTATGGCCGACCGCAGCTACACCTCTCGCCGCGAACTCGAAGAGCACAGCTTCCATCCAGCCGTGACGCTGCTGGTGCCGGTCGTCGCTATCCTGCTGCAGGTCATGCTGCCCCGTCCGTTGCCCTCGCTGGCAATCCTCGACTTGCCCCTGATCGTTACGATCTTTTTTGCAGTGTCGCGCCGCTCGCCTGTTGCGGGTACGCTCACCGGTGCGGCGGTCGGCCTGTTACAGGACGCGTTGAGCGGTCTACCGATCGGCGTGAACGGCATCGCCAAGGCGATCGTCGGGTACATCGCGGCGAGCATCGGCGTGCAGATTGATGTTGAGAACCTGACCACGCGTGTGCTGATGAATGCAGGGTTTTCGCTGCTTCAGAGCCTGATTCTTTACCTGATCGAGAGCAGGCTGCTCGGTATCCAGGGCTTGCACGTGCTGTGGAAGCACGAGCTCGTGCGTGCGGCGGTGAATACAGCGATCGCCGTGCCCATCTTTTTCCTGCTGGACACGGCGAAACGTTCCGAGTAGGCGGCTAGAAGGCGAGCACATTGGTTTGGCCGTAGGGGAGTGCGCCTGCGTCCAGCGATACCTGATCGATCCCTTGGAGGATGACGCCCAGATTGCGGGCATAGGAGACTGATTGCAGGCCGAGGTTCTCTCCCGGGACATCGTTGAAGGCTACATCCTGGTTGTAGACGGAATTCGAATCGATGCCCAGCGCAATCCATGCTGGGCTGTACCAAATGGCGAGATCGGTGGTTGCGTCCATGTCGGTGCCGATGATGCCCAGCCAGTTGGAGTTGCTCATGTAGAGGTTGTTGCTGAGAACTTCGGTGGTGTAGTCCACCAGACGAAACAGGAAGCAGTTGCCGTCCTGGATGGTGCCTTGCCGGCGCGCGTCGAAGATATTGTTCCGTACGATCCAGTTGTTTGCGGCTCCTGCATCTCCCTCCAGGGAGACCGAATGGGAGTCTACGTGCTCAATGGTGTTGTGGTAGATCTTCCCGTTGGCTGAGGACGTGATGTCGAAGCCGTTGTAGAGCTTGCCGTCCGCGCTTCGAGCCATGTTTTGAACGAGATTGTAGCTCAGCACATTGTTGTAGCTGGTGTAGACAGCCTGCGCGTTCTCTGAGCCGTTGATGCCGATGGCGTAACCCTGTCCATCGTGTATCCAGTTGTGCGTTACGGTGGCGTTGAGTGTGTCGCGCACGGCGATGCCGCCTTGATTCATCTTCACTTCGTTGTAAGAGACCAGAGCGTCCTGGGAGTGGGCACTTCCGTATGACTGCACGCGAATGCCTGAAGTATTGACGGCGGTCACCGTGTTCCTCGTTATGAGCGCGCCCGCCGTGCCCTGCACCAGGATGCCGGAGGTGTCGTAGTTGAGGGCTGGCGCAGTGTGGACGGTGCCGATCGTGTTGCCCTGGATTACCCAGCCGCGCAGGGGATCGGCGTCGGTCCTGTCGGGCCTCACCTGAATGCCTGAGGTCCCGGCGTCGGTGATGGTGCAGTTGGCTACCCTCCAATACTCGGTCTTGTTGCCTATGCCGAGGATGCCTGTATCCGCCACGTTGGTGATCGCCAGATTGGAGATGATCACGTAGGAGATGCTCTGGCCGAGGATACCGTAGGTGCCACCGGCGATTACCGGGAGCGCTCCTGTGCCGTATGCATCGACCACGACCGGGTTCGCCGCTGTGCCTGAGGTTTTAAGCGTGAGTTGGCCATTAAAGGTGGAGCCACGCGCCAACAGGATGCTGGTTCCTGGTGCGATTGCCGCCGAGCCTACATTCGCGAAGGTCTTCCAGGCGGTTGCAGGGGAGTTACCCGAATTTGCGTCCGACCCGGTGAGGGAGTCCAGGTAATAGCAGCTGAGCGCGGGGCAAGAGGAGGCCGGAGGCGGCGGAGCAGGTGCGGCGGCTGTGACAGGCCAAAGCACCTTCCCAGTCTCCGCTACTTGCAGGTAAGGAGCCATGTTCGACACGACTAGTTGTGCGCCGGGGTGGTTGAAGGTACCGGTGGACCAGTAGGGTAAGCCCTTGCGATAAAGGACCAGATTGCCGTCGGTCTGAAAGGACGCCACGCAGCTTTCTCTGCAATCGGCATAGACGCCAGTAGCCCAGACCGGTCCGGTGGGCGAGTAGGCCACGAGGTTGCCGTCAGGTTGCAGTACGAGAGAAAGGTTCATGAGTGAGACATCCTGATCCTGAGTCAATGAAAGTCTTCCGGCAGCAAAAACTTGTTGAGAGGGAAGTGGCGTGAGTGCCTGGTTTGGAGCGGAAATCAGCGGCCACAGGGTCGCTCCTGCATCCGTGATCTGGAAGTAGGGTGCCTGCATGGATAGGACCAATCGGCCATCAGGATGGCCGAAGGTCTGAGTCGACCAGACAGCCGATCCCTCATGATAGAGAACGAAGTTGCCGTCATTCTGATATACGGCGGAGCAGTTGCCCCCGCTGCAATCGGAGGACGTGTTGCTGGCCCAGACCGAACCTGACGCTGCATACGCGACAATGTTGCCATCTGTCTGAAGTACCAGGTTCAATCCCGAGACTGACAGAGGCTGGTTGACTGCCAACGATACCTGGCCGGGCGCATACGTGTGCTGGTCTGCCGCAGCACTCAGTGCCAGGCAAGAGCATGCGGCAAAGGTGGACATCATCTTGAGACCATTCATGCGAAATCACCTTCGTTCGAGGGGTGCGTTACAGGGCGGCTTGGCACCTGGGAGCAAAACAACCTGGCAGATCGTAGGGGTGCAATGGGGCGGAGTGGAGGTTCCGGGCGCAGCAAAGGTAACTAAAGTATACAGAGGCCGAGGTAAGCACCGTCACGGTTCGACTTGCGAAAGTGAGGATAGAGGTCGTCGCTTTGCCCATTACACTGGAACCACGATGCAGCCTGCGATCGACTTCAACGCAGTTCTCGAAAAGAAGGAGAAGGTTCCTTCGGCCAAGCTTCATGCGGCTCAGTACATCGTCAGTGTGGTGCTTCTGGTGTTGTTCGCGGGATTATGGCATTTGCAGGTTCTTGGAGCGAGCAACTACCGTGTGCTCGCCGAGGCCAACCGCATACGCAAGGTGCCGGTGCTTGCACCACGCGGACGGCTTTTCGACCGGGAAGGGCGCATTCTTGTCGACAATTACCCATCCGTCTCGTGCTACCTCCTCCGGGAGCAGGTGAAGGATCTTGCCTCTGACTTGCCGCTTATCTCGGCCGGTCTTCATCTGCCGCTCGAGCAGATCCAGTCGATCCTCAGGAAATTTTCGTCGTCGCCCGGCTACCAGGCGATCCCACTCAAGGAAGACATCACTCCCGACGAGCAGGCCTTCGTAGAGGCTCATCGCAACGAGCTGCCGGAGCTTGAGACGCTCGATACGCAGCGGCGGCTCTACCCGCGAGACGGCTTTGCCGCGCACCTGATCGGCTACGTGGGTGAGGTCTCCGAGCAGATGCTGGACGATCCGAAGTACGCCTTCTATGAGCCGGGTGACGTGGTGGGCCGGTCGGGCGTGGAGCAGACGTACGACGCTGTGCTGCGTGGGCGCGACGGTTCGCGTGACCTGATCGTGAACTCGCACGGCAAGGAGGTCGGACGGCTGGGACAGGAACTCGCGGTTCCCGGTCAGGATCTGAAGCTGACGATCGATCTCGACCTCCAGCTCGCCGCCGAGCGCGCCATGGAAGGCAAAGTGGGAGCCATGATCGCCATGGACCCGCATACCGGCGAAATTCTCGCGATGGTCTCGCGCCCGAGCTTCGATCCAAACCAGTTTTCTGGACATCTCACGCGGACGTACTGGAACTCGATTCTTAGCAATCCCGATCATCCGCTGCTCAATAAAGCGATTCAGGCGCAGTTAGCACCTGGCTCTACCTTCAAGATCATTATGTCGGTGGCCGGTTTGCAGGAGGGCAAGGCTGAAGACCTGAAGGTGAATTGCCAGGGCGGTGCCAGCTTCTATGGTCACTTCTACAAGTGCGATGCGCACCACGGCGGGGTCAACATCAACAACGCTATCCCGTACTCCTGCGACACCTTCTTCTACACGTTGGCCAACCACCTCGGCATCGACACGATCGCGCACTATGCGTCGGCCATGGGACTGGGCCGCAAGACAGGCGTCGACCTTCCTGACGAGGTGAGTGGCACGATGCCTTCAAGCGAGTGGAAGCTCAAGACCCAGCACGCCAAGTGGTTCGCCGGCGAGACGATCTCGGTCGGCATTGGTCAGGGTGCAATCGCCGCGACACCCATCCAAATGGCTCGCGCCCTGAGCGGCATTGCTTCAGGAGGCGTTCTGCGACGGCCGCATATTATTTTTCCGGGCGAAGTATCCGCCAGCGAAAATGAAGCGATCCGGTTAAGCTTTCCTGGCTCGGGCGACGCCACCGTGCCGATCGACGCCGCAAACTGGCAGACGATTACGGACGCTATGGCGCAGGTCACGATCTACGGCACGGCGGCGGCCTCCCACCTGCAAGGTATCGACTTTATCGGCAAGACCGGTACGGCACAGGTGATGAGCCACGACGCGCTCGCCCGCTCCGGCGGTGGCCATCGCACGAAACCGAACTCCTGGTTTATCGGCATGGCCCCGCGCCGCAATCCGGATGTCGTCGTCGGGATGCTATGGGAGAACGGTGATCAGGGAGCGTCGTCGGCCAAGTGGGTCGCGCGCGTGGTGGAATCGTATGTGAACAAGCAGCGCAAGCAGGCGGGCAACCTGATGGAGTTGGCTGCGTCTAAGCCGCTCCTCACTCCGTCCTCTCCTGCTGCACTACCTGCGGCGCAGCCTGAGGCGAAGCCGGGCGAGCCGTAGAATAGCCGGAGCATGACTCGCTTCTCTACCTTCCGCGACTTCGATTGGCCGCTGCTGGGCATGGTGCTTGTGCTCTCCGTTATCAGCGTGCTCGAAATCAAGTCCGCTACGCTTCACACCAAGTTTCACGGCTTCGATCACAAGCAGATCGTCTTCCTCGTAGCAGGGGTCGCCATGATGTTTTTGATCTCGCTTGTCGATTACCATCGCCTGCTGGACATCTCGCATTGGGCTTATGGGATATCCCTGGTCTCGCTTGCGGGCGTCGCTCTCTTCGGCACACGCGTGCTGGGCGGCAAACGCTGGATCAGCTTCCATGGCGTTCACTTCCAGCCCTCGGAATGGATCAAACTCGTTTTGATCATCGCCGCTGCCCGCTTTTTCTGGGCACTTGCGGGCAAGGAACTTACCTGGGGCGATATCGGTCGCGCCTTCGCCCTGGTCTGCGTCCCTATGCTGGTCGTGCTTAAACAACCCGATCTCGGCACGGCGCTTACCTATCTCCCGGTGCTTCTGTGCGGCTTGTTTCTCGGTGGCATCCGCTTCAAGCAGGCCGCAATCCTGCTGCTGACCTTTCTTATCCTTCTGGGTGGTATCTGGAAGACGGGCAAGGTTCTCAAGCCCTACCAGAAAGCTCGGCTTACCAGCTTTATCGATCCCGAAAACGATCCTAAAGGCTCGGGCTACCAGATACGGCAGTCCCTAATCGCCGTCGGCTCTGGCGGCATCTGGGGCAAGGGAGCCAACCGAGGTACCCAGACCCAGGGCGACTTTCTTCCCATCCCTTACACGGACTTCATCTTCGCCGCCTTCTGCGAAGAGCATGGTTTTGCGGGCGCGGTTGGTGTGCTGCTGCTCTACTTTCTCATCTTGATGCGCCTCATCCACAACGCTCAGACGGCAGCCGACCTTCCCGGCACCTTTATTGTCATGGGTATCGTGGCGGTTCTCGTCTTCCAGATAGCGGTGAACATCGGCATGGTGGTCGGCTTGATGCCAGTGACCGGTATTCCCTTGCCGCTGATGAGCTACGGCGGCTCCTCCATCCTGTTTACCTTTCTTGCGCTTGGGATTGTGATGAACATCCGCATGCGGCGGTTCGTCAACTAGATCGTTCTGAGTTCGAAACCTTGGAAAGTTGCGCAACTCCCGGCGGGGCCTTCGAGCACGAGAGCGATACGGAGGCCGCGGTCCCACGCAGGTAAAGGCGCGGCGTCCACAAGGCCGACATCATTCCAGCGTTCTCCATCCAGGCTGTAGTCGAAGAAGAAATGCCCTGCTTCCACGTCCTCCGCCGCACAGGTGCGAAGATACAGGCGCTCCGGCAGCGTAGGAAACATCAATGCCCAGGAGACGTTTTGCGTGCAGCCGCGGCGATACCACAGCTCGAGCGTACGGTCACGAAGACCGAGGCCAATAGTATTAAACGGGTCGCCGACGAGCATGAGACCGGCCCAGGTGCTATCCGGCGGTAGGTTATACACAGGGCTGTCGGGCTGGAGCGGATCGGGCATCGCCGTAGGAGACGCTGATGGTCGAAGGCAAATCGAGGCGGTATAGCGCGGATTGCCCGGGGCGGGCAGGGCGATGGTGGAGGATTGGCGCCCGGTGGGAATACGTAGATGAAGCGCACCTTCCGGATGCGTGGTCGTGCCTGTGACCACGGCAGGAAGGGTGTTGACGGGCCACTGCCAGGCGGCGTCGAGCTCAGGCTTGTCAAAGGAATCGACGAAGCGAATCGGTGGTGTTTTGGAGGTGCCGTGAGGGCCACGTCCTGCATTGACCACGGGCCAGCCATCCCGGCTCCAACGCACTTCGTCCAGAATTGCCTCCCGTCCCACGAAGACGGTGCCTTCGGCGGGGTAGGCATGGTAGAGGAGGTAGTCCTGACCTTTCTTGCCATGCATGCCGCTGCGATGGACGGCGGTGCCGTGACCCGGGCAGCGCCATGTGTTGTTCGCGTCGATGAGGGGATTGCCGGGGTATTTAGTCCAGGGGCCAAGGAGAGAGTCGGCGCGCGCGACACCCTCGGCGTACTTACAGTCGCGCCCGCAGCAGGTGTTGCCGGCGTAGAAGAGGTAGAAGCGGTGGGCGTGCCGGAGAATATAGGGTCCCTCGACGAGCTCGCCTTCCCACGGCTGATCGTTGGTGATGAGCTGGGTGGGGGAGCCGGTGAGGTGGAGGAGGTCGTCAGTCAGCGGCCGTGCCCAGATCGGCGTAGGCTGCCCGGCGGAGTTGCCGTCAGTCTTCCAGATAAGGAACGGCTTCCCGTGCTCGTCACGGGCGAAGGCTGGATCGATCGCTCCGAGCGGCTCGGTGTGTATGGGTCCATGGTCAAGCCAGGGGCCAGAAGGGTGCGACGCCGTACCGACGGCGATCGCAAGGGTGCGCGTATCGCGAGCGCGGGCGACATAATAAACGAAGAAGCGGCCCCGATCTTCAACCAACTCGGGTGCCCAGAAGTTGCCTTCCGCCCAGACAGGCTGGGTCGGGAAGATAGCTCCAGAAGGCAGCCAGGTGACCATGTCGGTCGAGCGGAAAAGAGGGAATTGAGGGCTCCACTCGCCGGAGGTGGCAGAGGCCCAGAACTCCGTCTGCTCTCCGCGGCCGACCTGAAGGATCGTTGGATCGGGATGGTCTCCCGGAATGACGGGGTTGCTGGCGGG
The DNA here is from genome assembly GCA_965215415.1 of Acidobacteriaceae bacterium. Taxonomy (GTDB): domain Bacteria; phylum Acidobacteriota; class Terriglobia; order Terriglobales; family Acidobacteriaceae; genus Edaphobacter. The sequence continues at coordinate 1,674,145 of CBDCDQ010000009.1, forward strand.
CGTGCCAGTGACGGAAAGGTGGCGGAGGGCCGAGCGCATACCGCTTGGATGCAGCGATATACTGGAAGATGTGAGCAAGACTTTCTACATCGAAACCTTCGGCTGCCAGATGAACGCGCACGACTCCGAAAAGGTGATCGGTACGCTGGAGCACGAGGGCTACGCGCGGGTGCAGGACGAGGCCGACGCCGGGCTGATCGTCTATAACACCTGCTCCATCCGCGATAAGGCGGAGCAAAAAGTCTTCCATCGCCTGAACGAGTACAAGCGGATGAAGGGCGAAGGGAAGAAGTTCGCCGTCATCGGGTGCGTCGCCCAGCAGGAGGGCGAGAAGATCTTCGAGCGAGCGCCCTACGTGTCGATCGTGTCGGGGTCAGCGTCATACCGCAACCTGCCGTCGATGCTCGACCGGCTGGAGCGCGGAGACGAGCGGATTACCGGGCTTGACGACCGGCAGACCGATGAGACCTTTGAGACGGAGTTTGTCGCGCGGACAAATCCGCACCGCGGGTACATCACGATCATCGAGGGGTGCGACAAGTTTTGCGCGTACTGTGTGGTGCCGTACACGCGGGGCAAGGAGCGCAGCCGGGCGGCGGCGTCGGTCCTGGAAGAGGCAGGGCGCATTGCGGACCTGGGGTACACGGAGATCCAGCTGCTGGGGCAGAACGTCAACTCCTACCTCGATCCTTCGGGCAAGATGAGCTTTGCCGAGCTGCTGGCGGCGGTGGGGAGCGTGCCAGGCATTCGCCGGGTGCGGTTCACCACGTCCCATCCGCGCGACTTTACGAAAGACATCGTGGACGCGATCGACGCGGTGCCGACGCTGTGCGACCATGTGCATCTGCCAGTGCAGAGCGGGTCGACGGCGGTGCTGAAGGCCATGAACCGGGAGTATGCGCGGGAGTGGTACCTGGAGCGGATCGCGTGGATGAAGGCGGCCAAGCGGGACATCAGCATCACGTCGGACATCATCGTCGGGTTTCCGGGCGAGACGGAGCGCGACCTCGAAGACACGGCCACGCTGCTCGACGATGTGGGCTACGACGCAATCTTCGCCTTCAAGTATTCGCCGCGGCCAAATACACCCGCCGTGACGATGGCAGATTCCCTCTCCGACGAGGTGAAGTCGGCGCGGCTGCAGGTCCTGCTCGACCGACAGCGGGAGATTCAGCGCGTCAACTACGGGCGGCATCTGGGCGAGACGATGGAGCTGATGGTCGAAAGCCATAACAAGGCGCGCGGACAAGTTGTGGGGCGCAGCTCGCAGAACAAGACGGTGAACTTTACGACTTCGCAGCTCATCCTGCCCGCCTTAGGCAGCTACCAGAAGGTGCGGATCACGCAGACCTTCCCGAACAGCTTGTTGGGCGAGGCGGTGGCATGATGCGGCACGTCAGTCTGGAAGTGCCGGCCGAGGTCGAGGTGCAGATTCGTGGGCTGATGATGGACCCGGTCACCAATATGCCCATCGTCGTGCTGAAAGACATTGCCAGCGACCTGATCCTGCCAATCTGGGTGGGAGTCTTCGAGGCGAACGCCATTGCGCTGGAGCTTGAGAAGAACACGACGCCGCGGCCGATGACGCACGATCTGCTGCGGAACCTGGCACGGGGACTGAATGCCGAGGTGCGACGCGTAGTCGTTTCGGAGCTGCGGGAGGACACCTTTTTCGCGCTGATCTGGATGGAGCAGGGCGGGGAAGTCATTGCTCTCGATGCCCGCCCGTCGGATGCGATCGCGCTGGCGCTACGGTGCGACTGCCCGATCTATGTGCATCGGGAGGTGCTGATGCACGCGCGGCAATCGGCGGATGCGTCGTCCAGCGTGAATACGGATGATTTACGGCAGTGGCTGGAGAACCTGAACGACGACGACATGGGGCAGTACAAGATGTAGGGATTAATACAGGAGAACGTTCAGTGACTACTATCGTACCCAACGAGATACCCTTCCTGTATTTCTCGCAAGAAGATTTATACCGTCTTGGCAACGCCGGTTCGGCAAAGCTCGACAACGTGCGACCAGTAGACGTAAACACGTACGAGCAAAATGGCATCCAGATGGTGCGAGCGAACGGACGAGGTATATCGCTCCGAACTGAAGCGGGTCTCAGCGTTTTCAGGGGAGGTGGATGGCTTTGGAAAATCCCGAAAGGATTTCAGATGCCGTCAGGAATTGCTCTATACAACAATCAAGGTTCACATTACATGATCTGCCCGGTACGAGACATGTCTATGAGCGGGTACATCGCGCTGCTCAACGAAGTAGCATTACGTTGCGTTCGTATAAGGAAGGTTCAATGAATACGTTACGGCTTGAGCTTACAGAATGGGATGCCCGCCTTGTTATTGAAGCTCTCAAGGAACTGGAAGCAAAGTGGGAAACGATTAGTCGAACATCCCCCGATGAGGATGAACAGGCTGAGTACGGCAACGACCTGATGATCCTTACGGACAGTAAGGAGAAGATTGTAGAGGCTGCAAAGCTGGTTTATGGACCATCCATAGCTACCTTCGACCGCACCCCGTACGCCTCTTAAATCGACTTCATCCGAGAGGTCCACGCGGCTGGCCGGTGAGAGTGTGAAGGAGCCCGTCCCACGCCTCTCCATAGGTGTCCCAACCGCCGAGATATTGGACGCGACGGAGGGCGGCTTCACTAAGCCGCTGCTGGAGGGCTGGGTCGCCGGCGATCTGCTGGAGGCGGGCGGTAAGAGCGTCCACATCGCGGTCGGGGACAATGAAGCCTTCTACGCTATCGGTAAAAAGGTCTTCCGCACCAGTGGCGATTGTGGCGAGGACGGGGCAGCCGCAGGCCATCGCCTGCCCCTGGACGAGAGCGAGGCCTTCTTCGACGCTCGGCAAGACAAGCAGGTGGCTCGCACTCATCTTCAGGGCTAGCTCGGTCTGCGGGATGGAGCCGGTGAATATCACGCCTTCTGTGGGGAGCGTCTCGAGGAGGTCGCGGAGGTCGTCTTGTACGCTGCCGACGACGGTAAGGTGTTTGCGCGGGTGCTTGAGGCGGGCGAACGCTTCGAGCAGGTAAGGAATGCCCTTGCGAAGGCTGACCTGCCCGGCGAACATGACTTCAAAGGAGCCGGTTGGTGGAGGCATGGTGCGGGTGAACTTGTCGAGGCGGACGCCGTAAGGGATAACGTGGACCTTCTCCGCCGGGACGCCCAAGGCGACAAAGGAGCGCTTCGCGACGGTGGAGGGCACCGTGATGGCGTCGGCCTGGGCGTAGAGCGCCTCTTCGCGTAAGGTGATGTGCGGCCTGGGCAGGGGGAGGGGCGCGCCCCAGCGGCGGTATTCGGCGTCCAAAACTTGTTCCTGGAAGCGCTGGTGGGTGGAGCCGCGGTCGCAGATGAACTTGCCGCCGCGCTGCTGCACCGTGCGTCCGGTGAGCAGGCCCGCGCCGGAGATGGCAATGAAAGCGTCCGTTGAGCCGATGCGCGCGTTCGTCCAGCGATCGAAGGCGAGGGCGTTCCAGCGGTTCATTTTCAAGGAAACGGCTTCGGGGTAGAAGCGGGTGCGGTTGAGCAGATAGTCGGCGGTGTGGATGAGGGGGAACGTGCTGACGAGTTCGTGGGGAAGGCCCTCGCGCTTGAGCCTTGCCCACGGCCAGGTGGAAAAGATCCTGCGGAGGTGGCCCCGGCGGTTAAGCTGGTGGGCAAGCTCGAAGTGATGGTAGACGCCGAAGACGGCTTGGGTAACGTTCATAGCGTGTTCAGAGGTGATGCTAGCAGAGGCTTCGTAGAATGGAGCCATGCCGAGTGCGTTGTTGACGATGGAGCGGTGGCTGCGTGGCGTTTGCGTGACGGAGCCGGTGCGGCGGGTGTTGGTGCTGGAGTACCGCTTGCCTCTGGGGTGTTGTGTGCACCTGACGCCGTTCTTCGAAGCGGTGAAACGGTCGCGTCCTGAGGTGGAGATTACGGTGGCGACGCGGTCGTTAGGAGCGCAGGTGCTCCTGCATTCCCCTTTTGTAGACCACGTACTCGAGACGCCCGACCCATTGGTAGAGCTTAGGAGGGCGGCTTTGTCTCTGCGAAGAGAGCTGCGGCGACGCGGAATCGCGCCGGATTGTGTGCTAACCGGAGCTTCTGACCCCAGAACGCGTATCTCGCTGCTTGGGTTGCTGGCATCCAGCGGCTGGCGTGGAGGATATACCTTGAAGCCCCTGCTCTACCATCGTCCGATGGTATACGACTGGGCGCAGAGCCTGATTGCCAACAATCTGCGAATCGCAACGCTGCTTGGTTGCCATGCACCAGTGACGCGGCCGCGGGTCTTCTTCTCGTCGGCCGATGCCGAGACCGCTTCGCAATTGCTGGCCGAGGCCAACCCGTCCGGCAAGCCGACTGTCACACTTGTAACGCAGAACAGCGGAGGCCAGTCGACGGGTTGGCACACCCGGCGATGGGTGCGAGTGATTGAAGCTGCGGACGAGATGGGCTGCGCGCTGGTGTATGTGGGGACGGCGAGAGATGCGGCGGCAATCGAGGCAATCCGGGTAGCCGCGGGCGGACGAGGCGTGTCGCTGGCCGGACGGACGACGGTTAACCAGCTGGCGGCGGTGTTGGCGATGAGCGATGAAATGGTCACGCTCGATACGGGAACCATGCATGTCGGACGCGCGGCCGGTGTACCTATGGTCGTGCTGGGACCGAGTTGGCAGAAGCCGTTGGAGTGGATGCCGCTTGGTGTGGACAACGTGCGGATTCTGCGAGGCGAGGACCGGGAAGATGTGCCCGATGGGTACCGGCTGGACGAGGTTGGTGCGGAGGCAGTGATCGGAGCAATGGAGGAGTTGTTCAGGGTGTATCCGGCCGGGAAGGCGGCGCGGGAGGGGCGCGTGCAGGAATCGTTGTCTGCCGTCGATCACCGTGGCGATCGCTGATCCCTCGTCTCAGGCGAGGAAGCACCCGGATTCTCTCTAAACGTAGATCCCCTTCCGCAATGACAAAGAGATTGGAAGTTACGGCGTTACTAACGGATGCTGAGAACTTCGAGATGGGTAAAGAACTCAGGGAAGGAGATCGCAGCGGCTTCGGCTCCTTGGATCTCTGTGTCGCTGGTGGCGCGCAAGGCGGCGATCGAAAACGCCATGGCGATGCGGTGGTCTGAGCCGCTGTCGATGGCGGCCCCGTGTAGCTGCTGGTTTCCAGGAATGTCGAACCCGTCTTCATGCTCGGTAAAGCTGGCACCCATAGCCTTCAGGTTGCGGGCGACCAGGTCGATGCGGTCGGACTCCTTAACGCGAAGCTCCTTGGCGTCGCGGATGCGGATGCCGGTAGAGGTATAGGGGGCGATCGCGGCAAGGACTGGAAGCTCGTCGATCAACTGGGCGGACAGTGCACCTGCGATTTCAAGCCCCTTGAGCGGACCCGGTGCGCGGTTGACCTGTATGGTTCCGATGAGCTCTCCATGGCGCTCTTCGATGTTCAAGACCTTGATCCGGCCGCCAAGCGCTACGATCACGTCCAGAAGAGCGGAGCGGGTGGGATTCATGCCGAGACCATCAAGGATGAGGTTGGAGTCAGGGAAGAGGAGGGCCGCGCAGAGGAAGAAGGCGGAGGAGGAGAGGTCGCCCGGAACGGTGGCGTCGATCGCATGGAGCTTCTGACCACCGGGGATGGAGAGCTTATCCCCGGAGCGGGTGAGGGTTGCGCCAAATGCCTGGAGTGCCTGCTCGGTGTGGTCGCGGGTGCGGATGGTTTCAGAAAGCGAGGTGGTGCCTTCAGCCTGCAAACCGGCGAACAGGACAGCGGTCTTGACCTGGGCGGAAGGGATTGGGGTCTCGAAGTCGATGGCGCGCAGTGGGCCGCCGTGGATCGTAATAGGCGCGTGATCCTCGGTGAGAGAGATGTTTGCGCCCATCTGAGAGAGCGGTTTGCGGATACGCTCCATGGGACGAAGGGTAAGCGACGCGTCGCCAGTCAGGGTATAGGTGTGGGGATGGGGAGCAATCAGACCCGCGAGCATCCGCATGGTGGAGCCTGAGTTTCCGCAATCGAGCGGAGCTTCCGATGCCGTGAACTGCCCGCCAGTGCCGGTGATGGCGATGAAGGCGGGATTGCTGCGATCGACAACTGCGCCGAGGGCGGCCATGCAAGCAAGCGATGAGTGTGGGTCGGCACCGGTCGAGAAATTCGAAAGGCGGGTCGTGCCTTCGGCCAGCCCCGCGAGCATGGCATAGCGGTGTGAGATGGATTTATCGCCGGGAAAGGTGATGGAGCCTTGAACGGATCGGGCGGGGCGGACGATCTGGGTGCTTGCGGTACTGGTGGACATTGGTTCTATCGTAACGCGCCGCGATCCGCCCTACGCACGACAGGCTGTGCTGAGGGTAGGCATTTGGCTGCGAAGTTCAGGTAGCGTCTTTCGAGGCTTCAGTGCGGCTTTTCTCGGACGGCTTGATCGTACTGCGGACGACCATGAACTTATTGAGCAAGTCGAACCAGAAGGGGGCGCCGAGCGAAAGGGCGAGAGCGGTGATGATCCATCCGGCCCACTGCGCGAGAATGCGTAAAGGTTGCCATTCATCGGGGTGCAGCAGATGATGGCGATACCACCCTACAGGAGCGTGCCAGCCCACCGGGAGGAGATAATCCTCGCTGACATCGTTGAAGGCTTGAACGGTGGTCTTCATCTGAGCGGCGAGTTCGTCTCTGGTGAGGGTGGTCTCGCCCGGCTTGGTTGGGGGCGAGGTGTGGGCTCCGACATAGGTGCTGGCTGAACTGATGAGTCCGGAGCGGGCGTCCTTGTCAAACCAGAGCTTCTTGCCGACCGTGATGGAATCGACGTTAAAGACGATGGCGAGGAGCAGGCCGATGCACAACAGGACGTTCTGGGTGTACTTCTTGTACCAGCCAGAGGCTCGGTCCATTGAGTCGTTGTACCAGTTCTCAATGGAACAGCGGAAGCGTTCAAGAGGTGGAGTCCTGCCATCGTTGTCGAAGGCATGCGTCAGGAGCGAGAGCATGGCTTCGGCTGCGGCACAGTTGCGCGTGCCTGGTTGTTGGCACAGTCTGCGAAGGTACTCTTCGAGGCTGAGGGGAGGGTCCGACTTCTGGCTTTCGACCTTGAGGATATCGAGCAGTGCAATGGAGAAGGTGCGAGCTGGAATGTAGGCGGGCAGCAGGAAGGAGTCGGTCACGCCCGGGATCGAAACGCTCGGATGCACCCGAAGCCATCGGCGGAGGCGTTCGCGCCAGCTACCTGCCTTTTGTTGGTTGACTGCCGTTTGGGTCATCGCAACGATGTTGCCTACGGCGTCGGTCCTATCGCGGTAGAGACCCATGATGAGGCCGTGGCGGTAGAGGCGATCGACGAAGAGTCTGCCGTCGGCGAGAGCCCCGTCCGAGAAAAGGCTGCGAATGCCGTGTTCAAGGTTGGCAGAGCGAAGTTGAAGCAGGGAAGAGATCGCCTCTTGCACCGTAGAGGCGATCAGCGAGAGAAGCAGATAGATGAACGCCATGCCGATGGCCACATCGAGGATAGAAGAGTTAAGCATGAACGCCTCTGCTGGTATCGATAACGCTGGGCCGGGAGAAGGCAACAGCGTAGCAGGACGTCCTGCAAGGGTCAAGCAATTCAATCCGTTTGTACCCGGACGCGATCAGCTCTCCACAGGTTCCGGGCCGCGCGTCGCTTTGAGCGGAGGCGGGAGCTTGACCGGGTTGCCGGATTGGGCAGAGCGGTAGATCGCTTCGACGATGCGCTGGTCCTGGAGACCTTCTTCGCCAGGGGTGTGTGGCTGCAGGTTCTTCTGGATGCATTGGCTGAAGTGGTCGATTTCTGTGGCAAACTGGTCCACCATCGTTGATGGAAGGCTCAAGGAGAGTGCTACGACCATCTTCAAGGCGGTTGAGCCGCAGCTTGATGCCAGAGTACCCAAAGGCGGGACTCAGCTCCGCCCACGCGTTTGCGCCTTCAAGCCGGAGGAACTGCGAGCGGTGTGCAGCATAGCCTGTGTTGCACGAGGCGATGAGGCCGGAGGGAAACCTGAGGGTAAACGAGCAGGTCGCTTCCACTTCGGTAAAGCGCGAATCGTCTTTGGGTTGGAAGGTGGTGCCCCAGACCTCTTCGGGCTCCTGCCCAGTAAGGAAGCGAGCGGCGTTCAAGCAGTAGATGCCTACGTCGGGAAGGCAGCCGCCGCCAGCGAGGGCGAGTTTCTGACGCCATTGCGCCGGGTCGCCCTGGTTCTGTGAATTGGAAGCGACAAACGACCGTAGTGTGCCGAGCTTGCCTTCTTTTACCATCTTAACGATGGCGCGGTTCATAGGCTCATACTGCTGGCGGTAGGCGATCATCAGCTTGACGCTGGCCTGGGCGCAGGCAGCGATCATGCGCTCGCAGTCCTTGGCGGAGGTGGCCATCGGCTTTTCGCAGAGGATGTGTTTGCCGGCCTTTGCGCCGCGCTCGGTGAACTCGCGGTGCATGCTGTTGGGCAGGACGATGTAGATAGCTTGGACGTCGGGGTTCTTCGCCAGGTCATCGTAGTTGCGATAGTTGTAAATGGCCGAGTTCTTGATGCCGTACTGATCGGCAACCCTGCCGGCCTTGGTAGCGTCGCCAGAGACGAGTGCGACGGGTTTTGAGTATTTGCAGGAGCCGAAGGCGGGAAGAATCTGCTTGAGTGCAAGGTCGCCAAGACCGACGAGGCGTAGCCGATGCGCTCGGGGGGCAGCTCGGCGGGGGTGGAGGATTTTTCCGGACCTTCGGTCGGGACGTTGTGGAGCGGCGGGAGGTCTACCGCGTTCTGGGAGTTGGGTTTGCTTTGCTGCGCGCCGGAGGTCAAGGCGGCGGTAGAAAGCGCGGCGGTGGCGGTGCGGATAAAGGCTCGGCGTGTATTCATCCTGCGGTGGGATGCGGGGTACCATACCGAGGCTGCCTCATCGCTCAGAGGGGGCAGCAGAAGCAGCGATGGTTAGTTGGACGGGGTTCGATTGTCAACTGCCGACTGTGGTGGAAGGTCGGGGAGATCGGGATCGACCGGAATGACCCTCGTCGTGGGCATAGAGGCGAGGACAGGGAGTTCGGCCTGGATCGCAGCCCAGCGGCGTGCATCGTTCCTGGTGGCTATGGGCAGGCTTGAATCGGCGTAGTACGCCTGCACGTCTGCTTTGAGGCCGGGCGGGATGGGGTTCCGCGGAGTGCGAACGAGACGGTGGAGGAGCTCGGAGTAGGTACTGTCGGTAAGAGGGTACCCGCCGGGCTGGACCGGTGCGCCGGTGTCGAGGTCTTTGTCCGCAAGGAGCCGGTTGCCGGTGCCCATGCGGTGAATTTGATGGCGAAGCTCGATCAGGGTCAGGTTGACGCTGCGCACGTAATCCTGCTCAGCCAAGGCAGTTGGGCCTTTGATGGCCAGGCAGGCCAAGGGGCCAAACTTAGGCAAAACGAAGATGAAGGCGGCGAGCAGGTGAGTGCCCAGGCCAGCGTCGGCGCGGTAGCGGTTCCAGCCATTTTCAAAGTCGGCATGGGCAAGTTCTCTTTTATAACGGTCGAAGTCAGGGCTGGGCGTGTCAGGCGGCATCGATCTGCGGTGGAGGAGCGTCTCTGCGTAAGCGACCCGCGGTAAAAGGCGACGGACGGCAAAGCGGTAGCCGCGAAGCGTGAGGCGGTTTTGCCTGGAACCGTAGTTCGCGCCGATGCCGTAGGTTTCGTAATAAGAGACGGCAAGTTGGTGAGTGGGAACGGCCAGACCGATGTGCTTCAGGTAGGCCGATGGAGCAAAGCGATGTTTAGCAATGCCGTCGACGTCAAATGCAAACTCAGTCTGGACGTGGGCGTGGGGGTTCTCGGCATAACTGACGTCCGGGCCGAATCTCGTGGCGAGCTTGGGGAACTGCAGGGCCACGGCACGGTTAGTGGCGGTAGGATGCCCTATGGTGTCGCCGACGTAGTGGGAAAGCGCCCCAATCGCAAATGCGAGTTCGTTGGCGTTGCTTGCATGGCGAAAAAGTGACGAGATGAAGTCGCCGGTCCGAACGTAATGGGTGAGGTCGGAGAAGAAGGTGTTGCCTTGCGGGTAGTACCCAAGGTCCTGGATGGCGCAGCCGCCATAAGCGTAGGCGTGGGCCTGGAGCAGTTGCGCTTCAGTGAGGCCCGGGTAGCGTGCGAGCAGGAGCGGGCGTATGGAGTCGTTCCAGGTCAGGTCGATAAGCTGCTCGTGCGTCAGAACCGAGTAAGCGTTGGCGCGAGGCGCGTAGAGGAGGAAGAGCAGTAGTAGCAGGGTTGTTAGCGGGGTCATTCGGTGTTCTCGAGTCTTGTTCTACTGTATCGACGGCGCAGGCGGGTGGCTGGAGGACCAGATTGCGTGCGGAACGGATAAAGCCGCAAGCAAGGGCACTGGAGGGTTAGTGACCAGGCTGCGGTGTGGTGCCCGGAGGGGGACTTGAACCCCCACGGCCGGTTAGGGCCTGCGGATTTTAAGTCCGCTGTGTCTGCCGATTTCACCATCCGGGCGGAGAGGCTCCACTTTCGATCTTAGTGCATCGCGCGTCCGTCCTGGGAACCTATGGGAGATAGCCTGCGTATACCTGCCAGTCAGTGTGGAGACCCTATGCCCTTCCGTGAACTCCTTCTCCATACGCTTTCCGCTCTCTGGGAGACCAAGCTGCGTAGTTTTCTAACCATGTTCGGCATCGTATGGGGGATCACGTCAGTGATTCTGCTGGTTGGCCTCGGCATCGGCTTCGGGGTGGACCAGCGCGAGCATCTCCGCACCATCGGCACAGATATCGCGATCATCTTTGGCGGCAAGACAGGTGCACAGGCAGGCGGCTATGCAGCGGGCCGCGACATTCGCTTGACGGTCGACGACGCGAATGCCATCCAGCAGCGTGCCACCCTGGTAAAGACGGTCAGCCCCGAGATTCGACGGACGGTGGCAGAGGTGAGCCAATGGAACGCATCGAGCCGTGCCGTGCGGGGTGTTTGGCCGGAGTACCAGCGATTTCGCTCCTTGACGGTTGAGCAGGGACGCTTGATGAGTCCCGACGACGAGGCCGAGGGCCGGCGAGTCATCCTGCTGGGTTCTGAGGCAAACCGGCAACTTTTTCCGGGCAAAGAAGTAATTGGGCAGCCGCTGCAGGTAGCTGGCTACAGTTACACGGTGATCGGGGTACTACAGAAGAAGAAACAAAACGGAAGCTACGGCAGCGGGCCGGACAACACGCAGCTCTTCGTGCCGTATGCGGCAATGGCGCGCGACTTTCCTCCACCGGAAGAACCTGGGGTCGTGCGGGGTTACATCAACAACATCGTGGTGGAGCCGGTGTCTGCGGACCTCCATGAGAAAGCGCTCGGTCAGGTGCAGCGGCTGCTTGCCGAACGGCACCACTTCGATCCAGGCGACAAGGAGGCACTGTGGGTATGGGATACGCTCGACGGTGCGAAGTTCACCGAGAGGATCTTCAGCGTGATGACGCTGTTCTTCGGCGCGGTGGCCGTGCTGACGCTGGCACTGGGCGGCATCGGCGTCATGAACATCATGCTGGTTGCGGTGACCGAAAGAACTCGCGAGATCGGCATCCGCAAGGCACTGGGTGCTCGCGCCGTCGATATTCAGAGGCAGTTTTTGGTTGAGTCGGGCATCATCACACTGGTGAGTGGAGCCGCCGGGCTGCTGCTTGGCGTCAGTGTGTGCCTGGCAATGCGCTTCATCCCATTGCCAGACTTTGTGCCGCATCCGGTGATCTCGCCAGCCGCGATCATCGCATCCCTTTCGACGTTGACGCTGATCACGCTGTTGGCAGGAATGTATCCAGCTTTGCGCGCCGCTCAACTAAACCCGATGGAATGCCTGAGGACGGAATAGCGTGAACCTGCTGGAGATTGTGCGCCAAAGTGTTGACTCGCTGCTGCGGAACTGGCTGCGCTCCGGGTTGACGATGCTGGGAATCGTGTGGGGCCTGGTGACAGTAGTGCTGCTGCTGAGCTACGGGCAGAGCCTCGGTGCGGGTGTTCTCCAGGGCTTTCTCGGGATCGGCAACAATGTCGTGATGATGTGGGGCGGCCAGACCTCCATGCAGGCAGGCGGTGAGCATGCCGGTAAGCGCATCAAGTTTCTCGATGGCGACGTCGACGCGGTTCGGGATGCGGTGCCGTTTCTGAAGGCGGTCAGCTCCGAGACCGACAGCGGCTTCAGCGTGAAGTACGGCCCCAAGGTGGTCAATATCCAGTCGAAGGCGATTGACCTGCCGTACGGCGGTATGCGGCGGCTCGACGTGGCTGACGGACGCTATTTCGAAGCAGGTGACTTCACAGAGCACCGGCCAGTCGTCATCTTTGGTCCGCACGCTGCGCGAAAGGTCTTCAACGGCTTTCCTCCGGTCGGCCAATCGATCCAGATCGAAGGGCACAGCTTTCAGGTGATCGGTGTGTTGCGGACGAAGATCCAGGACTCCTCCAACAATGGGCCAGACAATGAGAATATGTTCATCCCGTTCGGCATGATGCGGGAGCTGAGCAGCCAGCGCGACCCCGACTCCATCGTTTTTCAGCCGTCTTCGCCAGAGCTGCACCTGAAAGCGGTGCGGGCAGTGCGCGCGGTGCTGGCTGAACGTCATCACTTCGATCCCAAGGACGAGAAAGCCGTCAATGCCTGGGACACGATCGAAGACTCGGCAGAGATCCTGCAATTCTCGACTGCGCTGGAGCTGCTACTCGGTGCGATCGGTGCCATGACGCTGGGCGTTGGCGGGGTGGGCGTGATGAACATCATGCTGGTCTCCGTCACAGAGCGAACTCGCGAGATTGGATTGCTCAAGGCGCTGGGCGCGCATCGCCGGGACATCCTCACACAGTTCCTGGTTGAAAGCCTGGCTTTGACCTTCATCGCCGGGATCGTCGGCATGCTGGTGGCGATCGTCGTCGCCTGGATGATTCCGCCGATGCCCCTCTACTCCGACATCTACAAGACGACGAACCATGAAGGAGACATTATGCTGCATCCTTCCTTTGTGGTACTGCTCGTCTCGTTTATCATTCTGGCCGTTGTTGGCTTGGTGTCGGGGCTGATTCCCGCCATGCGCGCCTCGCGGATGGACCCGGTTGTGGCGCTGCGGCACGAGTAGCTACCTGGAGGAGTAGAGCTGGCGGTAGATCTCGCGATTGCGGAGGATGGCCTGCACATAGTCGCGGGTTTCAGTGTAAGGGATGGACTCGACAAACTCGGGGATATCTTTGTAGTCGCCGGCCGAGAGCCACTGGCGGATGGGAGTATCGCCGGCGTTGTAGGCGGCGAGAGCATACTCCTTTTGACCGGAGAAGCGATCGAGTACTTCGCGAAGGTTGAGAGTGCCGAGTTGCAGGTTGGTTGCAGGATTGAGCAGTTGGTTAGCGTTGAAGCCCTTCAGTCCCAGCTTTTTGGCGGCGGCCTTACCGACCGAGGGCAGAAGCTGCATCAGGCCGTAGGCGTTAGCGTGGGAGACGACGCCGGCGTTGAACTCGGACTCCTGCCGGATGAGCGAAGCGGCGAGGTAGGGGTCGAGTCCGTTACGCTCGGAGTCGGCGACGAGGTCAGACCAGTAGGGGCGAGGAAAAAGAAGCTGCCAATAAATAGTGGGAACGCGGTCAAACGGCAGCATGAAGAACGAGATGCCGCTGTGCTTAATGGACTGTAGCGAGCGGGTGTACTCGCCGAAGGAGGCGTAGATCTGCGCTTGAGCGAGGGCTCCCCACTGAGGCGAGGAGGGACTGGCCATGATCTCGGGACCAATGTATTCGTTGAGCGCGGCGTTCGCAAGGAGACGAGCCTTGATGAGGTGAACGTCATTCTCGGGGAGCTCGCCGGTAAGGTCAGGGACGGCGGGCGGCTTAACGGACATGAGCACGGAAGAGGGGTCGGCAGGAGCTTGGGTGGCAAGAACGGCAAGGCGCTGTCGAGCGAGCAGAGCGTAGTAGAAGTTAGGGTAAGAGGTGGAAAGGACGTGATAGTAGTTAACGGCCTGGCCGAAGTTGCGGTCCTGCTCTTCCAGGAGACGGCCGCGCCAATAGAGGGCGCTCGGAACCTCAATTCCGCCGGAGTACTGCTGGATCTGCTCGTCCATCAGACGGGCGGCGTCTGGATAACGACGGAGACGATAGCTCATCCAGGCGGCGCGCCAGTGAGCGGAAGGCGCGTAAGCGCTGTTCGGAAAGTGTTGGACGAGCAACTCGTATTGTTCAATGGCTTTGACGGGGTCCCGCTTGACGAGGTACATGTTGCCGCCGGAGTAGAGAGCTTCCTCCAGCCATCGGCTCTGCGGAAAGCGGCTTACCATCTGCGAGACGGTGGCGTCGTGTCCTGTGCGGTCGTCGGCGTTGCGTTCAAGTTCGGAGACGAGATAAAGCTTGAGTGCGGCTGAGTCGTCACCGGTCTGGGGCAAGCTGTCGACGCCCCGCCGCGTGAGGCGCTTCATCTTCAGGTCGCAGACGGCGGCGTAGATGTTGAGAGCGTCACGGTCGGCCTGGCTCAGCGAACCGTCGTTCTTCTGCAGGTCATGGTACTCCGCTCCAGCCTCGTTATAGTGCTTTGCGTCATAGAGGCGATCGGCATGGGTCTTGCGCTCGGCGGCAGAAAGCTGGACGCCCATCGCCTGGAGCTGTGTTTTAGCCTGCAGGGCTTCAGGGCTGAGAGGATCGCCGGTGTAGAGGCCGCGGAAGACTACAGTAGCTTTGCCCGTCTGGCCGGCAAGCTGGTAGCCTCGGCCGAGGGCGTACCGGAAGTCGACGTGGCTGCTCTGCGGTGAGCCGGTCAACGCTTCGAGAACGCGAATAGCCGCTTGCGGATTGCTCTGCTGCATATCGGCATTTGCAAGCAGGGTGGGGGCGCTGGGGGCGAAAATGCTGTCCGGGTGGCGGTCTGCAAAGTGGTCCAACAGGGCGGCTGTGTTTGCGCCGTGGGTGGCCTGCAGGTCGGCTTGTGCGCCGAGGTAATCGGCATAATCGGTGAGGGCATCGCCGGATTGGCTGGCCTGCTTGAAGTCAGCGACCGCCTCGCTGTAACGGTGCTCCAGCATCGCGGCGTGACCAAGAGCCAGGTATGCCGTCGCCGCGCCATCGCCGGGGTGTGCTCGAGCATAAGCTTCGACTCCGGCATAGGCAGCGGGCGAGCGGGTCGAAGCGAGTTGCTGTGCCATGGGGCGAAGCTGGGTAGAGGCCTGAAAGGCAGAGGTGAGGCGAAGGCTCTGCGGAGTCGGTGCATCGGCGAGCGGCCTGCCCTTTCCTTTACGTACATTGGCGGCGGAACTTCTTTTTGCCAAGGTGCCGTGCGTTGCTGCCTTTTTGTGAGCGTGGACGGCCTTCGCTGGCCTCTTCGCTGCGCCATGCGCGACTACGGTGAGGCCGACGATTAGGATCATCGCGCACCCTTTACGACACGTCTGCCAAAACAGGGCCACACTATGACTCTAAGTCATGCGGCGACCGTTTACCCAATGCGCTTGAGGGCCGCACCTCATCCGATACCGAAGAGGAGCGCATTGCCGCCTGAAGCAACGCCGGGTACACTGAGCACAGTCGACCTGTCGACTACCCGCAGCATTGCACGCCTCTATGTCGACGACGGCTCCCCTCATCGCGGAAGAGATACACCCTGACGTTGCGCTGGTGGCGCGCGCCAAGGAAGGCGACACGGCCGCTTTCGAGAAGCTCGTCAGTCAGTATGACCGGCAGATCTTTCGTGTGGCGCAGCACATTACGCAGAATCGCGAGGACGCCGAAGACATCACCCAGGATGCGTTTCTGAAGGCCTACCAGAAGCTTGATCAATTTCAAGGCAATTCAAAATTTTCGACCTGGCTCGTGCGCATCGCAGTGAACGAAAGTCTCATGCGGCTTCGGAAGCGTAAGACCAGCAAGACAGTTTCCATGAACGAAGATGTGCAAACTGAAGAGGGATCGATTCCGCGTGACTTCGCCGAGTGGCGACCCAACCCGGAGCAGTTATACAACCAGGGGGAGCTGGCGGACATACTGCGGCGGACGATTCAAGGATTGCCGCCTGGTTTCCGAACCGTTTTCACCTTGAGAGACATCGAAAACCTGTCGACGGAAGAGACGGCCGAGGCGCTGGGGTTGAGCGTTCCGGCGGTGAAGTCCCGGCTGTTGAGGGCACGCTTGCAGTTGCGGGAACGTCTCAGCCGGCATTTTCGGCAAAAGAAAGAAGCTTAGGCCATGACGTGCACGGATTTCCTCAGCCAGCTTACGGATTACTTCGATGGCCAGATTGATCCTCAACTGTTGGCCGAGGTAAAAGCTCACGTTGCTGAGTGCCATCATTGCGAGGTGGTGCTGGACACAACGCGGCACACGATTGAGATCTACCGCAACACGGAAGTGTATGAGTTTTCCCCTGAACTGCGAGACCGGCTCCATACGGCAATCATGACAAAGTGCCGGGCGGCTGGCTGCTAAGATTGGTTGGCGTGGAGTGCTGCGTTCGGGTCTGATGCTCGCCTACACAGCGAGCATCGATCGCTGTGTAGGAAAACGAACCTACCTAGATAGATTTCTCTAAGCTAGACCTGCCGCTTATAAGGAAGCAACGTCGTTGAGCACGAGGTTTCTCATAAGTTGAGAGCCTACCGATCAGGAACCAAAGCTCAACTGATGTGTGCCGCTGATTTGTGCGTTTGGTTGCGGGGGTAGGATTTGAACCTACGACCTTTGCGTTATGAGCGACCCCCGGAACGCGTATGTTGTTGACTTTACGGCACGAATGGCGACTCAAAAGTACCGAAAAGTACGCATTGGACAGGGTATCGGGAGTCAGTTGGGAGTTTTCTTTGTTCGTCTCCTCTTCGCTTTTCATGAGACCGATTGCACCTTGTTTGGTGCAGGTTTGGGAGAAGAGATGGCGTAAACTGCCCGGCGACCTTTGGACGGATTTCCCAAGGGGGGTTCTTCCCACCCGCGCCAGATGCGGACTTCAGAAAAACCCCCTTTTTTATCGGGCACTTTCGGGAGTTTGCGGTCTTTTCCAGTCCCGATACCAGGCCCGTTCTTATTGGAGATCGTATCAATTCCCAGCCCACGAACGTTGGGTCGTTCATAGAGTGTGCGCAGGGTGTCCCATTGAGAAGCTCGACCGCTGTAAACCCCTTTGATTGGGGCGAACCTTTAATAGCGCGCCGCACTATTAAAGGTTGGGATCGGTAGCCCAGAATGAGGGAACACTGGCCACCGGATCGGCTCTTTTCCGTCGCATCGTCGTCCCGCTTTCTTACTTGTTGGCACCAGAGTGTCAGAAGTAGTAACCTAAATCTGACAGAGGATGAGCCATGGAACGCCTGACCGAATCGATTCTGCGGAAGACGAACGAACTGCCTGAGGGCGCTCCCGTGAGCGCCAAGATGCTCCTGCATCTTGGAAGCCGTCAGACAGTTGACCAGTCTCTCTCGCGACTCGCTCGGAGCGGCAAACTGCTGCGGGCAGGAAGAGGCATGTATGTGTCCCCGGTCAAGAGCCGGTTTGGTACTCATGCGCCCTCCGCACATCGTCTGGTCGAAGAGCTGTCCACCCAGCGCGGCGAGATCGTTGCGCCATCCGGTGCCACGTCCGCCAATGCGTTGGGACTCACCACCCAGGTGCCGACGCAGACGATTTATTGGACATCGGGCAGAAAGCGAAAGTTGAATCTTGGCAAGCTCGTCATTCAACTGGAGCATGTCCCCTCGTGGCAACTCGCCTTCGCCAAGGAGCCAGCCGGGGAGATCGTGCGTGCGCTCGCGTGGGCCGGGCCAGAACGAGTCCAATCTGTCCTCGCCGAGATCGGCGGCAAGGTGCCCAAGTCCGAATTGCAGAAGGTGGCTCAACAGGTCTCCCGTTTCCCAGGGTGGGTGGCGAGCGCGTTGAGCCGGAGTGTCGTCAATGCCTGAGAGCTACTTCCGCTTGAGTGCCAGGGACAAGTCAGATGCGCTCAACGCGGCATCGGCGGTCTCGGGTCGCCCGCCTCACCTGCTAGAGAAGGACATCTGGGTCGTTTGGTCGCTTGCTGCGCTCTTCGAATCGCAGTTCGGCTCCCACCTCGTCTTCAAAGGCGGCACTGCTCTCTCGAAGGCGCACAACGTCATCCGCAGGTTCTCTGAAGATGTCGATCTCACCTACGATATACGGGCCTTGGCACCGCAGTTGGTTGGCAATGCGCCGGAAGGAATCGACGCCATTCCCCCGAGCCGAAGCCAGGAGAAGAAGTGGTCCGATGGAATCCGCCGACAGCTTCTACCAGCGTGGCTACGCGACCACGCACATCCGGTCGTCGAAGCGGAATTGACGGCTTTAGGATCTGCCACGAGTCGAGTCACTGAGGACTGCATCTTCATCGACTACGAGCCGGTAACGCCAGCATCGAGCTATGCCCTTCCGAGGGTCAAACTGGAGTTCGGAGCACGTTCGAGTGGCGAGCCGAGTACGGTCATTCCTGTACGGTGCGATATCGAGGGACTCATCTCCGGCATTGAGTTTCCGGTTGCAGCCCCTCGGGTCATGAATCTCACGCGCATCTTCTGGGAGAAGGCCACGGCCGCCCACGTCTACTGCCTGCAAGGCGAACCGGGACTCAGCGAGCGATTTTCCAGGCATTTCCATGATCTCGCTCGACTCGACGAAGCTGGACATCTCCCGGAGGCTCTCGCAGCCAAAGACGTTGCCAATGCTGTTGCGGTTCACAAGGCCGCTTTCTTCGCCGAAAAGGATTCGGCTGGGAACCGGATCGACTACATGCAGGCTGTCCGTGGAGACCTGAGCTTAGTGCCGATTGGGGCGGCCTTCGACGCTCTCAAGCGCGACTATCGACGCATGATTGAAGACGGGTTGCTATTCGACGACTCTGAGTCTTTCGAGACGTTGATGAGCAGGTGTGCCGCCATCCAAGAACTCGTTCAGGCCAATCAAACTGAGTAACACGTCCTGTCTTTCTTTGCTTCATTGTCCATCGAGTGCATGAGGGGCGAGCGGGTCCCGGTATTTACCCATCCGTCCAGCACGTACTTATGCGCTTCGCGCATAAGGGAACTCCGTAAAGTCATTGGACGCGGCGCTTGAGCTGCCCATAAGGTCTGGCTATCGCAACGGAATTCATCGTTGCTGGAGGTAGCCAATGATCCGCAAAAGCAGTGCTCTCAGTCGTCCCAACCGCCTCGCCAATCGCAGGGCTTCACCCTTTCCAAAGCAATCTCTTGCCCACGCTTTCCGCGTGATGGCTCCCGCCTTCTTTGCGCTCACATTCGCGAGCGTTGCCCATGCCCAAGGAACGATGGACTTCTCCGGCGCTCAGACGCTCATGGGGACATTCAAAACGTTCGCCGTCTATGCCGGTGCTGTTATCTGTTTCGGCGGTTTGATCTTCGCCGGCATTCGGATGATGAGCGGTCGCTTTCAGGATGCCATCCCCGGCCTCTTCGGTGCGCTGTTCGGTGCTGGCGTTCTCGGATGGGGCGCTGGCTGGATTGGGTCTCTCACCGGGCAGTCGATGTAGGAGCTGCCATGCACACGACCAAGCGGGGAGAACCGTTAGCGATCAATCAGGCATTGAACAGGCCGAGAGCCAAGCTAGGGCTTGACCTCTCGGCATGGATGGCCATCGTGTTTGTCTGCGTGACGGTTTTCCTCGTCGGTTTCCGGATGCTGGCAATCCTAAGTTTTCCAACACTGGCGGGCGGCGCATGGCTGATCGTCCGTAAACACCCAAAGATGTTTCAACTGTGGGGCCTCAGCCTCGGCCAGAAGAGCTACTATGACCCGCGCAAATACTGAACAGATCAAACATACCCCGTGGTTTGCGAAGGCGGGAGCGGCGTGCAGCATCGTCCCGATCTCCCGCTTTGTTGGGCCGAACATCTTCGCGCTAAAGGGTGGAGGCTACGGATGCCTCTTCTCTCTCACTGGCTTGGATGAAGAGGCCCTGACCGACCTAGAACTTGAAGCCCGTATTCGTCAGGTTGAAGGCGCTTTGCGTGGACTGCCGGAAGGGTCTTGCCTCTATCAGTACACGCGAGTGATGTCCGGGTTCGATCTTCCCCGGCAAAAGCAGTATAGGAACGAGGTGACGGAGACGTTCGCAAGCGACCGTCTCACCCATCTCGACAAGACGGCGGCGTTTCGGCGCATCGACCTCCACTGGTGCCTAACACTGGAGCCCTCGCAGGCGAAGGCATTCCAGGGTAGGCCAGACGAGAATGTCGCTGACACATCAAGAATGCTCTCCGATCTTGAGAAGACGGCAACCTTGCTGGCGGGCCACCTTGGCAGCTCTCTTGGTCTCAAGTTGCTCGGCAAGGCCGAGACCTTCCAGTTCTTCAGCTACTTGTTCAATCTGGAGGAATGGTCAGGCCGCGATCAGCTTCGCGCAGATACCGGTGTTGACCGCCAGATCGTCAAGAGCCCGGTTGCTTGGCATAGCGATCATGTGCAGATCGGCAAGCGACACGTGCAGATGTTCTCGCTGAAGACGACCCCAGAGGCATCGCGCCCCTGCCTGTTCTCCGGCCTGCTGACTCTCGACTGCGACAGTGTTGTTTGCTCGACATGGCGAGTGAAATCAACATCAGCGGCTCGTAGCGAGATCGACGCCCAGGAAAAGTTCATCTCTTTCTTCAAAGTCGGGGTGTTGACCCGCGTGATGAGCGGTCGGGACACGGCCTCGCTCGAAACGGGAGCCGGTGCCAAGGCGGCGAACAACAGCGTAGATGACTTGAGCGACGTGATCCGGTCGCTGGACAAAAAGACCCAAGGCGAGTTTTCGTTGCGTCTGCTTCTGGCGACGCGCAGTCCGGAGCAGCTACGAGACACCGTCCCCACGGTGCATCGGATCTTCGTCGATGCCAGGGCTCAAGTGATGGAGGAGACGCTTGGCAATCTCTCCGCCTTCTATGCCATGTTCCCCGGCAATCACAAGTTCAATGTCTTTCCGCTGTGGCTGGCCGAAGACCATCATGCTCGCCTCTCCTCCGTGTTCGCTCCTCATCTCGGACATCCTCATTCTGAAGATCTCGATTCCGAGTACCTGAACATCTTCGAGACACGCACACGGACGCCGTTCTTTCAGGACGTGTATGTGGATGGAGTTCGGGTCATGCTCATCATCGGCCCGACAGGAACCGGAAAATCGGTCCACGGAAATCAGATCATCTCGCTTGAGCAGAAATATGGTGGCTTCACCTACATATTCGACATCGGCGGAAGCTATGAAAGCGTTGTCGAGCTGTACGGCGGCAAGGTTGATCGAGTTGGCAAAGATGGCCCGCGAGTGAACCCGTTTGCCCTGGAGCCGACCGAGAGCAATATCAAGTTCCTTTATTCGTTCGTGAAGCTCCTGCTTACGAACGGCGGCGCGGAACTTGAGCCGGAAGATGACGACGTGATCCATAAGGCCGTGCAGGATATGTATCTGCTCGACGCGGCGAATCGCCGGCTGTCTAACCTATTCCTGCCAAAGAAACTGGACAGGTATCTGGCGAAGTGGGTTGGTAAAGGCATATACAACGCCGTCTTCGACAACGTTGAAGATAGCCTTTCTCTCTCTCGGCTCCAGTGTTTCGACTTCCAGGGAGTGAACAACGAGCAGTATGCCGATCTGATCGAGCCGCTGATGGTTTGGCTAATACGCCGAATCAACCACGTTCTCTATAACCCCGCCAATCTCGGAGTTCCAAAGCACATCCTCATCGAGGAGATCTTCTCTTCGATGAAGAACAAGCAACTCCTGGACGGAGCGTTGGCTTCGATCAAGACCGTCCGCAAGAACCTTGGCGGGGTCACGATGATCGGCCAGTCCGCCGATGACTTGGGCGCGAATGCGGACAGCATCGTGAACTCCTGCACGTCGTTCCTGTTCCTCAAAGACGCCACCTTCAACCGGAAGCGGTACGCCGAGCTGTTCAAGATGAACGAGCAGCAGCTCGCTCTCTTTGAGAGTTTGCAGGACCGCGAAGGACTTTACATGCGGCGCGATGGGTTGACGAAGGTCGTCACCCTGAATCTGGACAGCCGCAGCTATGCAACGTTTTCGACCAAGCCGAAGGACCGTGTACGCCGGACGAAGCTGATCGAAAAGTACGGACTCTCCGAGGGCATTTCCCGCTTTGCCCAAGGCGAGGCTGTGTAACCCCGTCACCATTTCACAACCAAAGGGCCCCTATGAAACCGCCGATGATCCTAACCGTCACGTCTCTTCTCTCCCTCGCCTGTGGCGTTGCTCAGGCATCGCCTGCGACTCTGCCGCATCGCCTTGAGCCGAACGCTCCGCGTTCCGTCACCGTATCCGAGGCGCAGACGCCGCCCGTCATAAGGGCCGGGCTGCTGCAGTCCACCCTTATTCTTCTACCCGCCGAGGAGAAGATTGCGACCGTGTTCGGTGGAGATACGGTGGACTGGGTGTTCGATGGCGGCCATGTAGCCAGTCGCTTCATCAGCGTCAAGCCAAAGCTCGCGAACACGACCACTGACATTCACATCGTGTCCGACCACGGCAACGAATACACATTACAGCTTCAGGAGATCTCGGACGACGCGGACACGCACTTCGATTCCAAGGTGTTCATCGTGCCTGTTGACAAGTCAGCCAAGGACAGGCTTACCGACATGCCTGTCTTTGTACCCGCTGCCGAGTTGGATAAAGCCAAGCAGGAAGCCGCCGCAGCCAAGGCCGCGCAAGCTGCCGAGTTGAAGTCGGAAGAGGCCAAAGCGGAGACCTATCGCAGTCAGTATCCGGGTAGTCTGCACTTCGACTTCAGCTGGGACGAGAAGAAGGGTAAGGAGCTTGGCCTTCAGCAGATATGGCACGACGACAAGTTCACCTACCTGCGCGGCCAGTTTCAGGAGACGCCTGCGCTGTATGAACTGAAAGACGGTAAGGGATCTCTCATCAACTTCGACTACAACGCCGGCCTCTACACCGTACCGAAGCAGTTGGATACGGGTTATCTGGCGATCGGCAAGAAGCGTGTGGACTTCCACCGAACTTCCAACGGGACAGGGGAGAAGAACTAGCCATGACCGACCAGAATCCCAATCCGCCCGCTACCGTTCCTGCGCAGCGTGAAGCTGTGGGGCCAGTGAAGAAGAGCACGCCCGTCATCATTGCGCTTGTGGTGATCGTCGGCCTCATAGGACTCGCAAACATATCGAGCCTTGTGAGCGGAAAGAAGAGAACCGCGCCGCAGAGTGCGTTGCCGATGCGTCCCGCGACCGCAAATCCTCAGCAGGTCTCCAGCTTCGAGACGCAGCAGGCGACGGAGGCGAAACGAGATTCCGAGGATCAGCAGCGGCGACAGGAGCTTGCCGCCGAGATGCAGCAGCTCCAGGCCGCGCAAAATGTGCCAGGCCCGGAGGCCGCAGGAGCGCCGCCCATGACTGCCGCGCAGCGTTCAGCAATGTATGGCGACAGCCCGAATGCACCGACGAAAACCTCCAATGTCTCGCAGGTACAAGCTGAGGCGAAACAGAAGGCTTTGGACAGAGAGAAGTTGCATCAGGATGCGCTCAACAGCGACACGGTCGCCATTGACTTTGCTCATCCGACGACCGCTACGCCCGCCTCAGGTTCGGCAGCAGCTCAACCGACCGCCGTATTGGGCGAACGTGAGGAGATGACACCGAAGGCAGCGTCGGAAACTATGGCAGCGTCAACTCCCGAGGCGGGAGAAGCCAGGAGGGGCGGAGGCGCTCAGACGGTCTCGGATCAACAGGCGAGGTTGGCTGGTAAGAGCAATCCGATGGCACCCTATGACTTCGATTCCTATCAGGGTCAGCTTTACCGGGTATTTGAGGGAACCGTTCTGGAAGGTGTCGTTACGAACCATATCGACGGCGGCTTGAACGGGCCAATCCTTATCATGCTCACGACCGACTACTACTCGCACGACCACCAGCAGCTTCTCATGCCGCAAGGTACAAGGCTGATTGGAACGGTCCAGAGTGTTGGCAATGCCCAGCAGCGGAAGATGTTTGTGACCTTCCATCGTGCGATCTGTCCGGATGGGTTCTCGCTGGAGCTCGACAAGTATGTCGGACTCGATCCACTGGGCACGACCGGCCTGGCTACCAAGGTTGACCACGGCTACTTGCAAGCGTTCGCGGCAGCGGCGGCAGTGGGCGGTTTGGGCGGACTCGCACAGATCGGCAATAGCGGCAGCGTCCTCTCGCCTTCGACCCAAATCCGTGACGGCATATCGGAGCAGTCCGCAGCCGAGGGAGAACAGGTGCTCAACCACTTTCTCAACCGGCTCCCAATCATCACGCTCAAGGAAGGTTCGCGTGCCCGCGTCTACATCGGCACGGACATCCTGATCCCGTCCTACGCGGAACACCGCGTCAATTCAACCCTGTAGCCCGTGCGTACCGGAGCCAGAGATGAAGGTCCGTATTCCCAAAATCGCGCTCTTACTGGCCTTAGCTGTGCCTGCCAGCTACGCCGCAGTCCATATCGTGCGGACAGTCAACGCGAGCGATGCCATCGACACCGTCTTGTTCTATGCCGACGTGCCCGACCGTATCAGCGAGGTCGTGACAACTTCAAAATGCTTCCGGAGCGGATGAACCCGACCTGCTCTGAGTGCAACTAACCCTCAACCCTTCAGGAGCCTATATGAAGTTCAACCTAAACAAACGACGGAAGTACCTGCTCGCGGGCGGGCTGCTTCTGGCAACAGCGACGCCGAGCTTCGCGCTCTTCGGAATCGGAGACATCGTCTTCGATCCCACGAGCTACGCAAGTCTCGTATCCCAGCTAACCACCCTTGAGTCGCAGTACAACATGCTCAAGAACAACGTCACCCACTTTTCGTTCAAACAGCAATGGCAGACGACGCTCAATGCGCTCAAGAACGCGAACGTGGCGAATATGTTCGGCGAGACGGCGGGCATTAACATCGCGCTCAACACCAACTCGCCGAGTGCATCTTTGACGGCCTGGAAGACGGCGACCGTTCCGGTCAGCAGCGGAACGACCACATACCTGAAAGGACAGACGGTCGGCAACAGCGCGCAGCTTTCGCAGCTCGCCATGATCGAGATGTCCGATTCGGTCTCGCCTGACTGCCTTACGGCAGTTGGCCAATACCGGTCCGGGCGCAGCCAGAACGGAACAGCGAACAACTCGCTCACACAGCAGCAGTTCGACACCACGTCGGCGACGAACAGTGAGGTTCAGCAACTGAACCTTTTGAACGCCGCCCAAGCCCAACAGTTGACCGAGATGCAGTCGCAGGCCGCCATGCACGTCTGCCTTGCCTCTCAGATGACTGTCGCCAACATGCAGCAGCGCAATGCCGCAGCACAGGATTTGAACACGGCGGCGGCTGTTCAACAGCAACGGACGGTGAATAACACCAGCGCGGCCAACGAAGGCAGCACCTGGACGACCTATCTTCCCTGATTCGGAGATCAAATGCTGAACGCAATCAACACGAAGATTCTCCTTGCAATCCTTGCGGCACTGACCGTCATAGGCGGTGCCGCCATTTATCAACGCGACCAAGCGGCGAAGACGGCCGCAGCCGCCGCAAAAGCCGCCGAAATACTTCAAGTGCAAAAGGACGACAACGACTACCTCAAGCAGGAAAATGAGGCGCTTCGCAAGCAGGTCGAGGCTGACAAGAAGCGGCACAGTTCAGCCGCAGCCCATGAAGGCAAGACCTGGAAGACGTATATCCCTTAACCCCAGACTGAAGTCCAGAGAGAGCATCCGCCATGTCTTCCATTGTGTTGTTAGCCCAGGCCCTTCCCAGCGCGAGTTCCGGCGTTGATTGGCTGCATCAGTTCACCAACAATCTGACCAACCTGACGACACAGAATGGCGGGGCTCTCACTCAGCTCGGGATGACCGAATTAGCCTGCATTTCGTTCTTTATGCTCGTCAGCATGGTCGTGAACTGGCAGACCTCGACGATGACGTTCCGTCTGCATCATCACCCGATTCAAGCAGGCGACCTGACCAAGTTTCTGCTGCAGCTCATAATCTGCTGCCTTTTGGAGACCTACTGGGTCAATCCGTTCCCCGGCGCGAGCTTCGGCATCAACCACTTCTTTTCCTACATCGCACAGGCGATGGTTGCGGCCTTCGATCAAAGCTCCCTGGACTCGCTACTTCAGTTGCTCAAGACTGCCGGCGATCAAACGCAAATGCCGTCGTTCACGGCACCGGTTCAGATCCTCTGCTACTTTCTTGTGCAGATCCTTCTCGGGCTGGCTTCTGCCATCCTGTTTCTCATCAATTGCAGCGCGTTCATCCTCTATGGTGTGACGGCACTCTTCGGACCCATTTTCGTCCCGTTGCTGATGACCAAGACCTTCCGTGCGAAGTTCTTTCATTTTCTCGATGTGCTGATCAGCTTTGCCATGATTCGGGCTGTTGCGGCAGCCTTCATCTTTGTGTGGGCTGGGTTCCTGAATGGCTTCATTCAACAGACATTCAACGGAAATTACTCCATGGAAATGTGGCTCGCCAATCTCATCCCCTGCACGATGGTTTTCATCGCCTTCATTATCAACATGCTCTTCATTCCAAGCATGACTCAGGCGATCTTCGGCGGTGCCGCAGGCATGGCTGAAAGCATCACAAAGGTCATAGGAACCGCCTCGTCGATCGGGGCCGCAGGAGGAGCGTAACGATGTTTCGATTTCTGTTGCAGGTCACGTTTATTCGTCGCGTCTTACAGTTCCGCTTTGTACGGCTCCTCCTGATTCTTGTGTTTGCTGGTGCCGTGATAGCCGGTCTGATTTACGCATCTGTCGTCTTCCACGCTCTCACCGAAAGGAATCAGGCCCCCCATGTCCAGCACAACTCTACCCATTGAATCTCGCCTCACCCCCGAGCAATCCCTGTTGACTGACGAGATCGGGAACGAGGTTTATGCCTCCCACTATGCCGAACGGAAGCTCAGCCGATTCGTCATCGGAACAGAGACGGTTCTGTTGCTTGGAGCATTCGGTTTGATCTTCTCTCTGGCACACCGCCCAATTGCCAACCGGTACATCCGGATCGACGAGATGGGCCGTGCCCAGGCCATCGCGTATACCGACCTCAACTACAGCCCCCGCGAAGGCGAGGTGCGGACGTACCTGACCGATTGGGCCAACTATCGGTACACCGTCAGCCGTGACACCATCGCCAAGAAGTATCCGCTCAACTACTACTTCCTGTCGCAGAACTTGGCTTCTCAGTTGATGGGCCAGGACAATCAAAACCACCTCGTTTCGCAGGTCGTTGGCGGACAGATTGAGCAAAGCGATGTGGAGGTCAAGAACGTCACGATTACGACCATGTCCGATGAGACGGTTCAGGGTTCGACTATCGCTCGCGGAACAGCGCTCGTCACCATCGACAAGCTCTACTCACAGCGCAACTCTCGGGAGCCGAGGACGGAGCATTGGTTGCTGAGTGTCACCTACTACCTCAACCCCAAGCAGGTGAGCGACCAAGCGAGAGTCTTCCCGCAGTTCGAGACGATCAATCCGCTGGGATTGACCATCACCGAGTTCCATGAAAACCGGATGTCCGTCGATCCAATGCCGGTCGGTGTCAACGCTGCCTCACCAGCGACAGCGACATCGTCAGTCGCCGAGGGCACGCGATGAGCTACCACCTCATACTGCCATTCTTTCCCGAAGAACTGCGGGAGCTATTGCTTGACCCGTCCATCTCGGACTTGATGATTAATGGGACGACCGGCGTGTATGCGGATCGAGCCGGAGTCGTGCAGCACATTCCGCTGTCCGAGCCGTACACCAACGACCGACTGCAGGCGGCCATTGAACGGGTTGCCAGGATTCTTGGCCAAGATCTTACGACCCAGAATCCCATCCTCAATACCCGCTTGCCGGACGGCTCTCGTGTCGCCGTTGTGGGTGCGCCATCGTCCATCAATGGGCCGACGCTGACGATTCGGAAGTTCAACCGCTGGTATAGCTCGGATGAGCTGATCGAATCGGGCAGTTTGCCCCGCCAAGTTCGCGATTCTGTCGTTGACCTCATTGGCAAGAAGAAGAACGGCATCATCAGCGGCGGAACAGGCTCGGGTAAGACGACCTTGATGAAGGCGTTCCTAGACCACATTCCGGAAACGGAGCGGCTCCTCATTATCGAACAGCCGGCAGAACTGAAAGTCGCCCACAAGAATGCCGTTCGTTGGGAAGCTGTAGAGGAGATTCCAGGGCAAGTTGCCATCACTCCAAGCGAGCTATTGGCAGCCGCTCTTCGGCACCGGCCCGACCGCATCATCATGGGCGAGATTCGCGACGAATGCGGGTACGACTTGCTCCAGGCGATGAACACAGGCCACGGCGGAACGCTGTCTACCATCCACGCAAAGTCCGCGCGGGACGCGCTGAATCGTCTCTCCAATCTTGCCCTGAGTGCCAGGCCCAACCTCAATCACGCTTTCATGCGGTCTGAGACTGCAGAAGCCATCGACTTCGTGCTCTATTGCGAGCGCGACCATACAGGCCGGCGTCGGGTTCGGGAGTTGATTACAGTCGGCGGCTACAGCCACGCAGACCAGACCTTCCAGACCGAGGAGGTCTACCGCGCCTCCGCAGCCTAACCGCCAGTCCAAACGCTAGAACCCAACCCGTATCCGAGGTCATACCGATGCACCCTCATGCTCCCAATCCGGCAGCACAGCCCCACCTGTCTCTAACGCCCTTCAGCGGGTGGTTACAGAGCCGCGAAGAACGCTCCGGCAGTGGCGAAAGGCCGTCCACTACCGGAGCTCTAGCCAGCAGTTTTGAGCTAGGGTTTGGGCGAACATCCGCCGCCAAGAAGCGAGAGGATGACTTCGGTCCAGAGGGATTCATCCGGCTCGTATCCCGCCTTTGCACGGTCACTGCTTCGGGGCCTATCCGGCGCCCTACGGCTCGGCGTCGTTCTGCTTCGGCTTCGCCACCCTTTCAGGGTCTCGGTTCCTCCCAGAACAAGTTTGTAAACGCGCGGCAATTGCGCCGCACAAACTTCTTCCGGGCCCCGCCAAGAAAGCACTCCTTGGCACTTGGGAGCCGGGCCCACTTCGCTTATTAGTGACCCGAGCAAGATCGGGAAATTCAACTCACGGAGATCACCACCATGTACCAGAACAAAGTCACCCTCATCGGCTTCCTCGGCAACGACGCAGAAGTTCGCACCAATGACAACCGCAGCTTCACCACTCTCTCGCTGGCCACCAAGAGTTCCTACAAGAAGGACGGCCAGTACATCTCGCACACCGAATGGCACCGTTGCGTGATCTTCGGCAAGCTCAGTGAGTTCGCCGGCACGCTGAAGAAGGGCGCTCATCTGCAGGTGGAAGGCGAACTGCGCAGCCGGGAGTATGAGACCAAGAAGGTCGGCAAGAAGCCAGTTCAGAAGAAGACCATCTGGGAGATCCGGGTGAACTCGATTCTCAAGCTGGACCGGGCGGAGAAGGCCAGCCCGGAGGAGCAGGACGCAGACTCTCAACTTCCTCTGGAAGCGGCCGCGTAAGCCGCTTTACTTCCATCAACTCGGGAGCCCGGTGGACGCCGGGCTTCCACCCCTGTGAGACGCCCGCAATGAATACGCAGACCGCACATGAATTCCTAACCCGATGCTTCCATCCAGGCGAGACGATTGCTTTCCTGCTCCGCAGGGAGAACCCTGCATCGACGACGCAGCGCATCGTCCGATTGGAGCAGGCCATCTCGTCACGCTATCTCGCTTGGCTGCGCTATGAGAACCACAACGGCGCAAACGTCTATGTCGCTGCGAATCCGCTTCGCTTTGGCAGCCGAAAGAGGACCAAGGAGTGCATCGCCGAAGTCCGCCATGTCTACATCGACATTGACGTAAATGGTGAGGAGCGTATCGCAGCTCTACGAGCGTCAGATGTCGTACCCGTTCCAAGCACGATCCTCTCGACTTCGCCCGGCAAGTATCAGGCGCTTTGGAGGGTCGAAGGGTTTGATTTCGACCAGCAGGAGAACGCGCTGAAGCTGCTGGTCATAGCCTTCGGGGGCGACTCCGCTTGCACCGACCGCACCCGGGTTCTTAGGGTGCCGGGCTTCCTCAACCGCAAGTACAATCCCGCTCACCTGGTTTCAGTCGAATACCCCAGTGACTCCATCTATCAGCCTAAAGACTTCCGATTGGATGATGCGTTGCTGAATGCCGTTCTGCCGCTTCGCGGTACCGCACCGACATCTTCGACAGGAAAGAACACCCATTCGGAACAGGATTGGGCCTGGGCTGTCCAGCAGCTTTCACTTGGCGAGGATGCAGCGAATCTCACGCTTGAGCTTGCTTCCCGCCGCTCGGATAAACCCAACCCTCTCTACTATGCCCAGCGCACCATCGACATCGCTTCAGCTCGCCTTATGTTGCTCAATGGTGCGGCAATTGACGACGTAATCGCCATGCTGGAAGACCGTCGTTTCGCCGATCTCCCAGCGGCCCTTTGCTCCTCCAGATCGAGGGAGATTGTGACCACGGCGCGACGAATGATTGGCCGTACAAAGTTTGCTTCATTTCATCACCCAAAGGAGAACCACAATGCCACTGCTTGAAGTCGTCCAAACCCGTCAGATCAGCGCTTCCATCCGGCTTACTGAGACAACCGCCACGCAGGTCGATCAGTATGCCGCTTTCATTCGGGCTTGCGCTGACGATGTAGTCGAACAAGCGCTCGCCTATGTCTTCAGCAAAGATCGCGACTTCCAGGACTTCCTGAAGACCCCGGAAGCCCGCAAGGTTTCCTCAACGCTTCGCATTCGGAAAGCGCGCGCTTCTGAGACTCCTGAGCCGATGACTCAGAAGCCTTCTGCAGCAGCCGTCGCAGCCACTTCATCGCCAGCGAAAAGGCGCTTGATTCTCCATTTCATTCCGGGGCAAAGGCACTACGGTGCTGCGCACCGGAAGAATGTTGACACTCCATCCCTCGTAGGGTGGCGTTCGAGGCGACAAGCGTATGCAGATGTATACGCGGGTCGAATGAGCTACTTACCGGACGTCCGTATGCAACTGCATACCGAGCGTATTCAGTTGCATACGGCTCTTGGAGGCCACATGAACACGTTGAAACCAACTCCCGTCCTGAAACTCGACACTCGTCTTTCCCGTTCACAAAGCCGTTCCGCGCGGTCGTGCGTAGCGCAAGCGCGGGTCACAGAAGAGGAGCACCGTGTTTTGCTAACGGCCGCACGTTTGGACGGGAAGGCCCTTGGTGAGTGGGCGCGGGAGATTCTGCTGCGCGAGGCCCGTCGCTCCGCTGATGATCCGCTCT
Source organism: Acidobacteriaceae bacterium (assembly GCA_965215415.1). Lineage (GTDB taxonomy): Bacteria > Acidobacteriota > Terriglobia > Terriglobales > Acidobacteriaceae > Edaphobacter. The sequence goes on from CBDCDQ010000009.1 coordinate 1,705,361, forward strand.
TCACCGAACTCATCGCCACGCGAATGATCCTGCTCAATCTGCTCAAGCCGCTCGCCATGGGACAGGTTGTGACGCCCGAGGACTTCACTCGGATCAGCGCGACGGTGCGCTCGGATAAGCGGAAGGTCGCTTAAGAGATCCAGCAGCAATACAGCAAAGCAACGACGAAGGAGTTGTAATCATGGCGACCCAATGGGGAAGAAAAGAGACGATCATCTGGCCTCCGCATGTGCCGATGCTGAGCTATACCGCCGTTGCGACGGCCCTACTGTGCACCTGCCTGCTCGTCTGGCAGCGGTTCACATCGGTGCTGGAGCCTCTCCAGAAGAGCTACATCACGGAGTACATCCGCTCCGAGGCGGGCGGTCTGTTCAGCGCACATGAGTCCTATCGGTTGCTGTATCTGGGAGGCGGAAGAGGAAAGCCTCGCCTAGCGTTTCCCGTCGATTTTGTAGCAGGCCAAACCGTGCTTCCAACCGGAAAGACACTCCCTGTTGCCCTGTCGCCTTTGGCGGTCGCCCAGGGATACCATTGGCCCTTCAGAGGGGCCGAACAGAAGTTGGCCGACCAGTCTCTGCACCGGTGGCTTAGCCTCACGGTCTACGAGGGCAAGGGCCTTTTCGGGCTCTTCGCCGTCAGCTTCGTCGAGGGCGGAGCCTGCCTCGCTGTCATGCTCTGGTTAGCTGTTCCGTATGACATCAGGCGTTTCAAGCAGATGAAGTACGGGCGTATCTTGCGTGGCCCACAATTGCTTTCGCCCGAGGAATTCAACCGCAAGGAGAAGGGCGATGGCATAGGCTTCAAGACGACCGAGCTGGGCAAAATGATGCGGATTCCAGCGCGGAAGGAAGCGCAACACTTCCAAATCATGGGCGACACCGGCGTCGGGAAGACCCAGCTCATCATGCAAATTCTCCGCCAGATTCGGGAACGCGGCGACTCTGCAATCGTCTACGATCCCGCTTGCGAGTACCTGCAACGGTTCTACGATAAGGAGCGCGGCGACATCGTTCTGAACCCACTCGACGAGCGTTGCCCGTACTGGGGACCAGCTCATGAAATGGCTTCCAACGCCGAAGCCGATGCCATCGCAGCCTCGCTCTACCAGCCCACGACGGACGCCAAGGATGAGTTCTTCCATCAGACCCCGGCGCAGATTTTCGCTCACCTCTTGCGGAAAGGCCCGACGCCCCATCAGCTTGCGGAATGGATGGCAAGCAGCGACACGCTGGAAAAGCTGGTTGCCGGCACGGAGATGTCTTTCTACATCGACCGTAAGGCCGGACCCCAGCGGGCAGGCGTACTCGCGTCGCTCGGTCTGGTCGCAAAGTGCTTCCGTCTGCTACCAGAGAAGTATCAGACCGAGCGCGCATGGAATGCTCGGACTTGGGCGAAGGAACGCAAAGGCTGGATCTTCATTACGTCCCGCCCGCCAGAGCGCGAAACACTTCGTCCTCTGCACTCGCTGTGGATTGACTTGCTTGTCATGCGGCTGCTCAGCGCCCCGCAGCCAGGTCAGAAGCCGGTATGGTTTGTGATTGACGAGTTGGCGAGTTTACAGAAGCTCCCGCAGCTCCATACCGCCATCACCGAGAACCGAAAAAGCAAGAATCCGCTTGTCCTTGGCTTTCAGGGGAAGGCACAGCTTGAGGTGACATACGGCCATCTGGCAGAGGTTATGCTGTCGCAGCCCGCTACCAAAATCTTCATGAAGACCGCAGAACCGAAGGCGGCGGAGTGGATCTCGGAAGCTATCGGCAAAGTGGAAATCGAACGGTTGAAGGAGACAAAGTTTGACGGCTCTCGTTCCGGCAAGAACTTTACCGTTGACCGTCAGATCGAGCCTCTGGTGATGGGCTCGGAGATCAGCGGATTGGACGACCGCCATGCTTATCTCAAGCTCGGAAACAACGTTGCGCGGTTCGACTTCGACTACCTCGACCTGCCCACGCCGACGGCTGGCTTCGTCCCCCGGAAGTCGGCGGATGGTGAGATGGGCTTCGATCCCGATACATTGCAGTCGCGTCGTCCCCAGCCTCCGGCGACGGAGGAATCGGCACCCTTTCCAACGTCCGACGCCCAGGCGGGACAGGGCGCACCGCTCGCTCACAAAAGGACACCGCAGCCTCACCCGTGGCCGCAGAAGAACGAGCATGATCCGGTACGAGCTGTTGCTGACGATCAGGCTGTGGATGCCACGACTGAGCCTGAGATCGCAGTGCGCCAGCAGGTTGAGGTATCACTACCGGCTCACTCCGAAGAGCAAGACAACGCCGTTCATCATGGAATTTTCTAGCTATGCTTACCGTCTCTAAGGCCCTCAGTTCCGGTCAGGCCCAGAAATATCACAAGCTAGAGTTCACGTCGAAGTCCCAGAGCTATTACGGTCAGGGCGATGAGGTGAAAGGCGAGTGGCAGGGCAAACTTGCAGCCTCGCTTGGACTCAAGGGGAACGTGGCTTCTTTGGAGTTCTCGCGACTCGCGGAAGGCCTTCATCCGCAGACCGAGCAGCCGATGGTGAGGCATCGCATCGCAATGGATTACAAGAATCCGGATGGCACGACGACCAAGGCTGTTGAGCACAGGGCGGGCTGGGACGCTACGTTTTCCGCTCCGAAGTCTGTCTCACTTACCGCCTTGGTCGGGGCTGATGATCGGGTGCGGGAGGCTCACCGCGCCGCCGTCACGACCGCGTTGGACGAGTTGGAGCGGTATACACAGGCCCGGATCGGCGGCAACAATCCCGCCGAGACCACCGGCAGGTTCATTGCCGCGAAATTCGAGCACGATACAGCGCGTCCGGTGGACGGCTACGCCGCGCCTCAGCTCCACACCCACGCCGTCATCTTCAATGTAACCGAGAGGGAAAACGGTTCGACCCGCGCCCTACAAGAACGCGCTTTCTTCGAGAGCCAGCAATATGCGACCGCCGTCTACCAGTCCGCTCTCACTTACCAGCTTCGCAATCTCGGCTACCAAATCGAATCCGGAAGGAGTGGCGCACCCGAGATCAAAGGGTACTCGCAGGAGTATCTTGATGCTTCCAGCCCACGGTCCCGGCAGATCAAAGAACAACTCGAAAAAAGCGGGTACAGCGGCCCCGAGGCAGCGCAGATCGCGGCACACTCAACCCGCGACCGCAAGCAGACGCTCTCTGCCGAAGAGGTGTTGGCAGCGCACAAAGAGATGGCCGCCGCCTTCGGAAATCAGCCTCAGCAGGTTATCGCCGAAGCCCGCAACCGCGCTCTACAGCAGAGCAAAGAGCCGGAGCAAAACACCCTCGCCAAAGAAGCCGTGACGTTCGCCCGCGAAAGCATCTTTGAGCGCGAGGCCGTCGCCGACGAGCGGGCGATACTCCGGGACGCTCTCCGGCGCGGCATGGGCGAGGCGTCGTATCGGGACATCCGAGCGGAATTCGACAATCGCCGGGAGACTGGAGAGCTGCGCTCCGTCCAAGGCATGAAACACGATTCAGCCCGCAGCTTCACAACGCCCGAAACCGTCGCCGCCGAACGCGCCAACATCCGCTATGTTCTGGAGGGGCGGAACGCCATCGAGCCGATAATGACTGCGGAACGGGCGCGTGAACAAGCCAACACGCGATCCTTCCTGAATGATTCCCAACGTCGGGTCATTGAGGAAGTTCTCAACTCTTCCGACCGCATTCACGGCCTTCAGGGTTTGGCCGGCAGCGGCAAGACCACGACTCTCCAGACGATCCGCGAAGGCGCGGAGACCAGCGGCTATGTCGTCGAAGGATTCGCTCCAACCTCTAAGGCGGCTAAGCAGCTTCGCGAGGCCGGAATCGACGCCACTACTCTCCAGAGTTTCCTCGCGCGCGGTCAAAATCATCCGAGCGCCGATCCAGCGAATCGACATCTGTACATGCTGGACGAGTCCAGTCTCGCCAGCACAAAACAGATGCGGTCATTTCTGAGCAAGCTCCATCCAAACGACAGGGTTCTCGTCATCGGAGACACCAGGCAGCATCAAGGCGTGGACGCCGGTCGGCCCTTCCAGCAGATGCAGGAAGCCGGAATGCAGACCTCGCAACTTGACCGGATCATGCGCCAGAAAGACCCCGAATTGCTAAAGGCAGTCCAATATCTTGCGAACAACGAGACGCTCAAAGGCGTTTCGATGTTGGCGGAGCAGGGCCGCGTCACCGAGATCCCAAACGAACGAGATCGTATCGCTGCCATCGCCAGGGACTATGCCGCACGGGCTGAGAACACGATCATCGTCTCGCCCGACAATCGGAGTCGCCAGCAGATCAATGAAGCCGTCAGGGTCGAGTTACGGCGGAACGGAACTCTCGCTGAGGACGGTCAAGTGTTCCGAACGCTAACGCACCGTTCGGACATGACCGGTGCGGATCGTAAATGGGCCGCGCGATACAGCAATGGCGAGGTGTTGCAGTACACCACCGGGAGCAAGGCCGAAGGCATCGAGCGCAATAGCTTCGCTACCGTCCGCTCTGTCGATGCGCGGGCCAATACCCTCAGCGTCGAATTGGAGAACGGATCGAGCGTGACCTACGACCCGCGACGCTTGAAGGGTGTTAACGTCTTTCGTGAGGTGTACCGTGAGATTGCCACAGGCGATCGTCTCCAGTTCACCGCGCCGAACAAAGACCTTGGAGTTGCGAACCGCGATCTTGGAACCGTGACCGCCATCGAAGATAGCAAGATGACCGTGCGCTTGGATGGCAAGGCCCAGCGCACCGTGACCTTCGATCCAGTACAGTTTCGGCAGTTCGACCACGGCTACGCTGTGACTTCTCACAGTTCTCAAGGCCTCACTGCTGGCCGGGTTCTCGCCAACATCGACACCAATTCCTCTCGAAATCTCATCAATTCCAGGCTGGCCTACGTTGCCATCTCCCGAGCTTCCGACGACGCCCACGTTTACACGAACAATGCGGAGTCGCTGGGTGAACGGTTGGCGTCGGACATCACGAAGAGCGCCGCCGTGGACTTCAAAGAAAAGAGTTCGAGCGAAGAAGTCCGTCAGGCTGTTAGTGCGTTTCGGAGCAATGATCCGGGCGCCGCCACTGAATCTCTCCAGCAGCAGGGCCGGGTTCACGAGTTCGCAAGTCCGGAGCATCGGCTTGCTGCTATTGCGCTCGATTATGCGTCCCAGGTCGACCGCGCGCTCATCGTTGCCCCTGACGCCGCGGAGCGCCGGGAGTTGACGCAACTTATCCGTTCAGAACTGCAAGCGCAGGGCAGGCTCTCTGCCGAGAGCCGTTCCGTTCCCATGCTCATCGAGCGGGATCTCGGCAATCCGCGCCTGGCCGCAAACTACGCTCCAGACGACCGAATCAACTACCGCAAGGGAAGTCCTGAGCAGCACGGGATCGCCGACAACAGCAGCGCCATCGTGGTTTCGGTGGATGCTCGCTCCAATCTCCTTACTGTCGAAACCCGCGAGGGTGACCGCGTCTCTTACAATCCGGCGCTGCTCAAGCAACAGACGGATCGGAGCACCGTCTACACGGAAGGGTCGCGCGAACTAGCCCAGGGCGAGCGTATCCAGTTCAACACCGCGAACCCAGAGCTTCGTATCCGTGCAGGCAGTCTCGCCACTGTGGAGAAGTTCGGCGAGGACAATGCGATCACTGTGCGCCTGGACAATGGAAAGACCGTGGAGTTGAACGGCGAGAAATCTCGCTACATTGACTATGGCTATGCCGTCGAAATTGCACACCAAGCCTCCGTAGATCGCATTCTTGTAACAGGAAATTCCAATCAGATTGCCGAGCAGCGCAAGACGCTGACACACCTCTCTCCGCACCTTCGTGATCTCGCCATCTATACCTCCGATGATTCCGGGCTGGCCGTCCAACAAATCGCATCATTGACCAACATCCAGCCAATCTCTGTCCCAGCCGTGCCAGAGATCGAGCTGGAGGGAATGGGTATTGGCCTGTAGATCAGATGGTCGATTATGTTGGTCACTTCCACCACTTCAGTTTGCGGAAAAGATCCAAAAGAGGCATCCGCTTCTCGGATATCGCGCTGAGTTCTGCGGTCAATTCGGGCTCAGGTTCGCTGCTGCCAAAATAGTCTTGCTTGGCGGCTTGGTCATGGGCTCTGCCAGCTTCAATTTTGAGGTTAGACCATTGATGATCCCATTTGACCTTGTTCCTCTTGATCCAGTAATGGGACAGACAAGGAAAGCTCCAATTGCCAATGGAAGGATCAAGGGAGACGGTCTTGCCATCGAAGATCAGCTTCCAATCAGTCGGACTCAGCGGGGTAACGACTTCGTTCCCGCAACCACAGCAGCATCTGTGTGTCGCGGTGGCGTAGGGAATAGAAATATAGATTTTCCCTTCCTCAAGCGTGTCGGGAAGAAGTTCAACAAATTCATGGGTCAACGTGGACATTGCTTTCATGAGGGTCGGTCTTCATTGATGATTATGTTGCCGTCAATCGTATAGGTGCAGTGATGCTCCTGCTCGAAGTCAGAATAGAAGCCACATAGTTTCTTCCATTTGATGACCGCAAGCGCAGCATTCAGAGCATTGAGATCCGCTATCTGGATGTTCTTGGCGTACTCGTTATTCGCATCGCCGTCAGAGAACGGAATTCTGGATTGAAGATGGTCGCGCTTTGCTGGAGTGACCGACGTCACGCGCAGCACTCCGCCCAAGCGCTCATCCGCCAGGTAGACACCCATGCCTACATCGACGAAGGGGATAGAGTATTCCAGAAGCTGAGCGACGATGGCGCTCTTTGCCGTGCCCTTGTCCAAACAGAGAAATACGAAATCCGTCCCGCGCAGCTGCTGGATATTGCCAGCGTGAAGGTAGCCTTCGTGATCGATGATGCCTCGATGCATCTTTGAATACAAGGCATTGAAGTAAGCTGCTTTCTTGGGCTTTGCGCGCAGTCCCTCAAGGGATGGGGCGCCGGGAGAACGAAAACTGTTGTGCTGCAGGAGTTCGTCACCGTCAAAGAGGTGAATCTCCTTGACAGGGGTTTTTGCCATCAGATCGAGAACATAAGAGCCGGTCCCGCCTAAGCCGACGATGACAATGCGCTTGCCCTTCAGCTTGTCAGTCACAACGCCAATTTCGGCTCGGCTCGAAGCGCTGTCAATGTAGTTGAATACCGCATCAGGGTCGTCTTCGTCGGGCTCGACGACCGGAAATGTTCTTGCTGTCTTTGCCAACGGCTCTATCGCCTGCACATAGCGCTCGAACATTGCAACATAGGTTGTGACCTTATGGTGGTAGTCGTCGTAGTTGTCTGCGGGTTTCGGCTTTGCTGAAAACGTATGATCGATTTCCAGTTCTTCGGCCAGCTTCTGCTTCCTGCTCTGGTTCTTGATCTGCTCGATCTCTCTGCCATCTTCGCGGCAGGGATGCTCGCCAATGAAATGCGCGACATGATCCGGAGGGCGCTGTGCAACGTCACCGGCCAGGGCGAGCTGGCAGACAAGCGTACCGCGCTTAACCTGTCTGCCGGCATTCACGTAGGGAACGTCTCTTACCAGCAGGAACCCGCAGCGAACCGCGAGGTCGTAGCCTTCGCTCCTAAGCTTCTGCAGGTCCCAACTAAGACTTATCGGTTGCTGTGACATTGAAGATCATCCCGTCCTTGATCTCGACCCTGCCGCCTTCGATCAACGTGCCTTCGGGGTTCGCGTGAGGGCCGTGGCGGTAGGTGATGGTGAACATGATGTTGGGGCCAACGGGAATCGGGTCGAAGGCTAGAGCCACAATCTCATTGAACGTCAGGGTCTTGTGGTGAACGACCTTTTTGCGTCCGTTGACGATGATCGTGAATTCCTTCGACCGCGCGGGGCTGCTGTGAAGATGTTCATCCTCACGAAGGCTAATGAGTTCGTGACCTTCCGGCACACCACGATCCTCCTTGTCGCCGCCCACTTCGCGGAACAGCTCAAAGCCGGGCTCAACATGCCCGAGTTTGTAAAGGGCCTCGCCGGTGGTGGGGCTCGGCGATTCATAGGGCTTTTGGTCGATATGAATACGGATGTGATGCTTATGCTCTTGATTTTCCATGATTTCTCCTGGGGCTAGATGGGGCATTGGTTGAGTGACAACAGGTTGTTGTTCCAGTCCCCGTCCGCGTAGGTGCGAACGTAGGCTGGCCTTCCAGCAGGTTTTACGACGCCGACATCAGAACGCTTTCCGTTCCTTGGATCGATGACGTAGAACGTGTTGGTTTTCGCCTCGATACTCTGAATGACGGCTTCTCGGGTCCACTTCCAAGTAGCTCCGCCCAAGTGCGTGATGTGCTCATGCGGACTCTGTGGATCAGGTTTGGTGATGCAGGTGACCTGTGCGTCTGCCATTTCGGGATTCCTTTCCGGCTTAGCCGTCAAATATCGCTTCCGCCTTTATTATACCAAAATCTGCGGATTTGGGTATCAATAAATCAAAAAAAATAGCCGATGTCAAAATAACTCGCAATTTTGGTGGCTCCCCATGTCGGTCAGCACGCCTATCTTGAGTAGACGGACACGAGCCGCGTCCCGTGATGTCTGAAATCCAGATGACACCTCGGTGACGAGCTTCTGACCGGGCTCAGACTGAAGCGAGAGATTCTTATAAGCGAGATTGTTGGCAGATCGGAATCGCTGAACCATTTCCAACAAGGCAGTCCCTGGCATTAGGATGGCACCGCAGGCATACCCCGCCTGCCATTCCATCCAATCACGCTCCGAAGCGCTGAGAATAGTATCCCGATGGCACTTGTTGCCGTGCACCTCCGGGGTATCGGCAAAGAGCGAGCCGGGGCCTTTCTGAAGATCTTCGAATAAAAATCGATGGAAATGAACGTGTCCGTACTCGTGTGTGAGAGTCGTCCGGAGCCGGTTCTCAAGATGCGGCGCATTCAATGCGTCGGCGATCTTCACGAGAGGTCGTTTGCCGGAGACGAACTCGGTGACTCCTTCCACCTGTTCGCCCTCGTCAGACAAATCGGCGTAGCCGTCTAGGTCTGCATGCTCTTCGATAAAGATCGTAAGGTCGTCGGTCTTGATCGGAAATTCTACCTTTCCGTATCTCTTCATGAGAAATGCGGTCATGGCGCGTTCGCATTCTGCATCCAGCTCTTCGGGAAGGTAGTGTGGACGCTGCGCAAACCTCCCCGTCCTGTCGATCACCCACTTCATACTTAGTTGCCTTTCACGGTCTTACGAAACGCTTTGAAGGCCTGTTCTATCTTGTCCGGTTGAGATGCGGCCATTTTCATCAAGTCACTTGAAACAGTACCCGCAGCAAGGCAAAGCGTGTCTTTATCGAAGTCGAGTTGCTTTGCAAACTGCCCGATGATGAATTCCGACGGCGGGTTTCGGCGATCACGTTCGATGTCATTTAGATATTGAGGAGAGATGGCTTGGCCGTCCTCCTTCTTTACGCTTGCCGCAAGTTCCTTCTGGCTGATGCCCTTGGCCTTCCGCGCGTCGGATAGAACAGTTCCAAACGTTTTCATATTGAGACCCAGTATAATCCGCTGATTTGAGAATCAAGAGATTTTCGCACGAATGGGGCAATGTACCTCGGGGGTCACGCCCAACAATGGCTCCAGTTTCTGTACTGAGCGCAATTATTGACCCGCTTCTCTAGTCGTCTATCGCAGATTACGGGGAAACTCATCACCCGGACAAATCAACCAAGCACAGTTTCGTTTCTAGGGAAGAAGGCTCCTCCCTGTCTCCGGGCCCTTTGGTCCTCCGTCACCCACCTCAGCGGGCCTTTCCCGCCCGCAACGCCCACCCTGTAAGCGTCCGCTTCGCGATCAAGAACGGTTGACAGACCGTGCGCTAAGGGGCTCTGCCCCGATCGCGCGGCGCAAGGGTATCCCCAATCTTCCGCGCTTCGCTTGTGCAGACCGGCCTTTGGCCGCCTCCGCTTCGCTCCGGTGGGGAGACCCTTCCCCTTGCGCCTTGCTACCCCCGCCTTCGCCAGGTGGCGTTCGGCATGTACATGCCGCGTTTCAACGCGGACGTGCAAAGGCCAACACCCAAGGAGGAAGCACCCATGAACACCACCAGCAGCGTTACCCCCATCAAGGAAACCCCCAAACAGCCGCAGCAACGGCAGACCGCCAAAGACATCATTGCCGCCAACGTCAAGAGCCTCATCGAGCACCTAGAGGCCGGACACTCCGACGCGCTCACCGCCTACCTCGACGCGATGAGCCGATTCCACAACTATAGCTTTGGAAACATTCTGGAGATCGCGCGGCAAAGGCCGACCGCAACCCGCGTTGCTGGACTGTACGCATGGAACCAGCTAGGCCGGAAGGTCAAGAAAGGCGAGAAGGGCATTCGGATTCTTGCCCCGATTGTCGGCATCAAGCGCAAGAAGGACGAGGAAGCCAACAAGGACATTACCAAGCAAAATACTCGCGTTCTAGTCGGATTCCGCAATGCCTACGTCTTCGATGTGGAGCAGACCGAAGGCGCAGAGCTTCCCACCTTGCGGGAGATGACCGGAATCGTAGGCGAGAACCGCGACCGCCTTGTTTCCTTCATTGAGGCCCAGGGCATCGAGCTCTCTTTTACCGAGAAGATCGCTCCCGCGTTGGGTATGAGCTATGGCGGCAAGATTGCCATTCTTCCCGGACAGTCAGAGGCCGAGGAGTTTTCAACACTTGTCCATGAACTCGCGCACGAGATGTTGCACAAGGCCGAGCGCAGGACGACAACCACCAAAGTAGTCAGGGAAACGGAGGCCGAGGCAATCGCCTTTGTCATCGGCAAGGCCGTAGGACTTGAAACCGGAACGGCTAGCGCCGACTACATCAATCTCTATCACGGCAACGCCTCACTCTTGATCGAGAGCTTGGAAGTCATCCAGCAGACCTCCGGCGTCATCCTTGCCGCCTTGCAGCCGCCGACCGCAGCAGAGACCGAGATGCCCGATGCAGAACTGGCAAAGGTGGCGTAATGCAGACCATCCTTCGCATTCTCAAACAGGCCGGAGGTTGGCACCACGGCCTGTACCTCAAGATCGAGAACCCGCCGTATATGGCGTTGGTGATCGAGGCCACCGACGAGTCAGGCCCATGCGGTCTACCCGCAATCTCTGTGTGTCACTATGGCGAACAGAATGGCGACCTGATGCGCGACCCCGAGATGTGTTTCGAGCTTGGATTCATCGACGGGCCACACCTGAGCGCTTTTTACTACCGCAACGACTATGTAGGCGTGGAGCAGTGGAGCCGCACGATTCACGGCGGCAACTATGTTTACCTCGTCAGCTTGCACCAGCAGCACGAGCGATTCGCCAAGGTCTGGGACAACAACCTGCGATTGCAGGGCTTCGCCGAAGCCTTCGAGCAGGAACAGCAGACCCCACGCGCTTAAACCTTCCCGCCCCGGAGCGGATGGGTAAGCGCGTCCGCTCCACAACACCAGTGCAGTGAAACCGCTCAAGGAGAGCAGCCATGCAGGATTCTTCCGCCTTCCAATTTCTAGCAATAGACACCATCCACGAATCCACCACCAACCCCCGCCGCACCTTCGATGAGGCCAAGCTGTACGAGCTTGCCGAGTCCATCAAGCACAATGGCCTGATTCAGCCCATCACGGTTAGGCCGAATAACCAAGGCTTCGAAATCGTCGCCGGAGCCAGACGTTATCGCGCCGCCCAGCTTGCCGAACTGTTTTCCGTTCCCGCCCGTATCGTCGAGGTCGACGACGCCAAGGCGCTCGAATGGCAGTTGGTTGAGAACAGCCAGCGCGTTGACGTTCACCCTTACGAGGAAGCGCAGGGCTTCCAGCGGCTGCTCGACCTCCCCGGCTATGACGTTTCCGCTTTAGTCGAGAATCAGGCAAGAGCGCAAGCCACGTCTACGCCCGTCTGTCTCTTCTCCAACTCATTCCCACTGTGGCCGAAGCATTTACCCAGGAGCGCGTCACCGCCAGCCACGCCAACCTCATCGCCCGTCTTCCGCAGGAAAGCCAGGCCGAAGCCTTCGAGCAGTGCTGGCGCAAGGACTGGCACGACAAAGAGCCGCACCTGCTACCCGCCAAGCACGTAGCCGCGTGGATACAGGCCAACCTCTATCTATCTCTTGCGGATGCACCGTTCGACCGCGAAGACCCTACCCTCAACCCCGCCGCCGGAGCTTGCGTCACTTGCGCCCGCCGCAGTGGACACAATACGTCTCTCTTCTGCGACGTGCAGGGTGACCAGTGTCTCGACTCCGCTTGCTACCACGGCAAGGTTGAGGCATTCCTTGACCGGGAGATTGCAGCGCATCCGGGACTTGTCCAGATCGAGAACGGCTGGCGCAATCCCAAGGAACAGCGACCCGGAGCGGTGCAGCGTGGCCACGTTCGGGAGCTTGAGGGCGTGATCGATAACCCGGACGCGGAACCAATCGTGCCGTGCAAAGCCACTAAGGCCGCAATCGTAGTCTATGGCAAGCAGCTTGGCCGCAAACTGACCGTATGCACCGACAAGCATTGCCCGGTGCATGATCCACTGGCAGCGGCCGAAGCAGCAGCCCATCCCGTCCCGGCAATGGCACCCGCGCCAGAAGTCGAAACTGAAGAGGAAGCAGCGCAACGCGAAGCCGAACATGAAGAACGCATGGCCGAGTACAAGGCTGAACAGGAACGCAAAGAGGAGGAGCGCAAGGCCGAGTTCGAACGCCAACAGAAGGAGTACGAGGCTGAGCAAGCCCGCCGCGACAAACAGCGCAAGGCGAGAGTTGCCACATTCGAGAGCATCATCGAACAGGCTCCCGCATCTTTCAGCCCATCACAAATGCGCGTCTTTCTTCGCTTGCTCATTCACCTGGACTACAGCTTCCTTGAGGAGGTAGCCGGGCACTTCGCGAACGGAAACGAGAACTCACAACACGCGGACGATGAAGTTGTGCTGGCCGCATTGAACGGAACCGCAGACGAGAAGCTAACTGGCCTCGCCTTGCGCCTCGTCCTCTCTGACCACGTCGGCATTCCTCACGAAAGCCAACCGGACTTGCTCATCGAGGTTGAACAAGTGTTCGCACCGAAGAAGCCCAAAGCGGTCAAAGCGAGGGCAGAGAGTTCGAGCAAGTTGAAGCCAACAACCGTCAAGAATTCACCGAAGAAGGAAGCAGTCCGAAAGAAAGCAGCCTAGACCCTACCACTCTGGACCCGGATTCGTCCGGGGCCGTATTGTGTCCCAACAGGCTGCGAAATCGCGCCGGGAGACACCCCTTCGGTTTCTCCCGGCCCTCCTCCCGCTTTCTTACCGGCCCTCGCTCGCCGGCTGCGCGGCGGAAGACTGGTCTTCCTCATTGGAGGCTTACGCAGAAACTGGCGGAGGGGCTTCTCAACCCCTCACTGTACGGGGTGCGAAGACAATACCCTAGCACTGGCCTTGTGCGTGACAGTGGGGTCTACCCTGCGCAATCGTGAATGTAAAGAATTCCCTCTTCGCCCATTGGGTTTATTACGTGACGCACCGAATCGAAGTGAACTCCGGTCTACTCGATCACGATCCGTCGCCAGCATTCTTCTCAAAGCGGCATTTTGTGCTTGACAGCCTTGCGGTGTTCAGTATAATTCTTTCTCATCCGGGTTAACCATTCCATGTACAGGCTTTCCGACGCATTACAGAGAAATCGCGTCCGCCGCTCCCTCCTATTTGCCATCTTGGCGATTAGCAATACATACGTGTGCGCGCAGTCGCAAGATGCGAATGCCTTTAGAGGCGCTGCGAAGGCTGTGGGCGGTTACAGTTCTGATCCCGTCGTACTGATGAGACCGGGCATATTTATCGACCCCACTTTCGATCAAACCGAAACCGAATCAACAGCGCCATACCAAACACTTTTCAATCAAACGGAAGCCTTCTCCCTTCTCTATACGCCTTCCCGAACAACTCTGTCTGATCTGTACAAACAGATTTTGACCACGGCGCAATGGGCAAAAGTCCCTTTGGTCAGCGGACAAAGGGACGAACTCACGACTGACCGCCAAAAGCTATACAAAACAGACGGAAACAGGTCGGCTGGCTACCAAAACTATCTGGACAAGAAAAAGATCCACGATGGTTTGGTGGCAAAGTGGGAGGCGACGCCGGAGTCAGCGCGCACTGCGGAACTTGCCGACCAAGTTCAAGCTAGCCAAGAAGATCTGGAGCTTTTGGGCCACTCTAACATCTACGGTCCCGCGGAAAGCCGCTATCGCCTTCTAAGCGAGGAGGCATCTTATAAATGGCGAGACGATGACATCTCGATCTATTCGAAGGCAGCTTCGACCTCTGGCATTAGTTCAGATGTAGAAGTCGCCTTCGATCATCTCGACAATGCGCCTTGGACTCATTTGGTGATTTCGGGCGATCAATTGACTGCCACGGCTACGGAAATTCCGTTGGGAGGGGCAGTTGATCTCAGCTTGCCGTGGTGGTCGTGGACAGGCACAGTCCCCACCGCGCAGGGCTGCATTCACTTCCCAAGCGATCCCTTCACAGTTCAGTTCGACATGGCATTGTTGCACTTAGCCCGCGCTTGGTATGATCCCCACGTTTTCGAGAGTCGAGCATGGCGACTTGACTCGATCCTTCAACCGATCTCAGATGGCGATGATGTTCATAATTCTGGCACATCCCCGTTGTATTCGAACGGTGTGCTGATAATCAGAAATCTCCTGATCTCCGGTAAGGGTATTGGTCAATGCACGCCACAAATACGCGCTGCAATCCGAAAGCACGAACAGATCGGCTTCGGTCCGTTTCAACTCAGCGGCTCCGCCCTTCAGGGAAGTCCCTTCTATCTTCCGGCGACGGTGACAAGTTCATCAATTCAAATCCCGTACTACCAAATCGTAGGGCTTACTACTAGCCTATTACCGAAGACACCAAATCCTAACTCAGACTTCCTTTGGCCCTAGAGAAAACGAGGAGAACAATCATGCGAATCGCAAGAATGCTACTGCCCGTACTAATCGCTTCGAACTGCGTTGTTGCTTTTGGCCAGGACGATCCGAATACAAAGTTGATGAAGCAGATCTACACCAAGATTGCAGAGGCAGTTGGTGTCGGCAGTAATGATGCAGAGACGGGTCAGACATATCTGATCCTCGTGGGATCTGGAATCCTACTCGATCCAAAACTGCAAGCAAACACAGCTGATGGCAGGAAAACTCTTGCAGAAACCATTGACCGTGTGGCGGGTCCCAATTGGATTTACTCCCCACGCACCAGTACCACTTTTCAGGTCTATAGCAGAATCATGAAAGATCACGAACCCGCAGTGGTTATTCCTAATGCGGAGGAAACAAAGATTTACAAGAACTACTGTAAGGTCATACACACCGAGTGTGACAACGTGCAGAATCAGGGTGTTCCAACTGCTGCATACACGAACTACAAATTGAGCCGCAGTGCGCTTTCGCATCTTTTGACCCTGGCCGAACAGTATAGAGCTGATCACAATACGACCGCTATTCCTGCTGATATGGCAGATGATATTCAAGCTGCCACGGACCAGCTTGAAGCGATCTCAAACCGGTCACAGATTGAGGCAGCTGAGGCAGGGATCAAAAGCTTTGAGCGAATTGACCCGAACGCTTGGTGGGGAGAACTCGCCGGTCGGTTCGGAACGGCCGAAACTATCAGTGGCATCCCATTCGGACAAGTGAACGTGTTTCCAAGCTATGCAACTTGGTTGGATCCAACACGCAGTTGGAGAACTGAGCATTTGACGCAGAATGACCTACAGGTGACAACAGACAACAGTTCAACAAGTGTGGGTGGCGGTGGAGGCTTCAATGCGGGTCTGTGGAGCGTAGGAGCAGATGCGCAGCATGAAGAGGACCGAAAGCACTACGAGATGAGTGGCAAGAATTTCGATTTGAAATTCGATGTTACGACGGTCACGTTGACCCGCCCATGGATGGATGAAAGCGTTTTCGAATCGCGAGCGTGGAAGTTTAGAGAGGCGACCCCGTACGACAAAAAGCAAATCGCAAGCGGGGCCGACGCAAAAGCAGGAAAGACTCCTCCCGACACGGATGTGATGCCTTTCATTCCGGTGGGACTCTTGCTAGCACGCAACGTCGAGATCACCGCAGATTGGTCCACAAAGCTCTCGGATTCCTTCAGTTCTCATACGTCCGGCAGTACATCGGTCGGCTGGGGGCCCTTCAAACTGAGCGGTCATTACGATAAGAGGGACAGTCATTCCTACGATGAAGGTCATGCAGCAGGAAACACAATCTCTTGGGCCGCACCGCAAATTTTGGGATTTTTCGTACAGGTCTTGGGAAAGACTCCTGATAGGGACCCCT
Organism: Acidobacteriaceae bacterium; assembly: GCA_965215415.1. Lineage (GTDB taxonomy): Bacteria > Acidobacteriota > Terriglobia > Terriglobales > Acidobacteriaceae > Edaphobacter. The sequence goes on from CBDCDQ010000009.1 coordinate 1,721,627, forward strand.
GCCTGCATTTCGCCTCGGATAAGACTCCTGTGCCAGCTTCTTGTTCACCGTCGCCGTCGGATATGAAGCTTATGACAGCCACCGTAAGTAAGAATGGCAAAGCAGCAAAAATACCATTAGACAAGATGGGTAAAGTTGCGCCAATTACTGTCATCACTGCCGGTAAGACAGTCGAGCTCTCATCAGACGACCTAATCGCTCACTCGAAAAAAGTTCTTAAAGAGGACAACCGATAAACCGCCGGGTGGACCGTTGGGTGCCGGTCGATATCTGACACCTTATTGATGTTTAGTCCTGACGTCGAACAGATGATCGTGTTCGTGGAACCCGAAATGCGGCTGGGAGTGATCGCAACATGGAAGTGTCACGTTATTTCCGGTCAGCAGCACTCGTGGCGCTAGCATTTAGCGGCTGTGTGATTCAAGGTCAGACGACTCAGCTTCTAAGACAAGGGCAAAATGATCTCGGGAAGTGGTATTCGGATCAGAATCCAAATCATACGACGGTGTTCGTCCCGTTTCTGTCGCCCTTATTGATCGATGAAGACCTGCGGATTACATCTGCCCTGTCGCTGACGCCAAAGCTTCTACTAATCACTGATCCGGTTCCACAATCCGAAAAGGTGGTGCAGGGCACAAACAGAATGACCTACGAGGTTTACGAGGCCATCATTCGCAACAGGGCTCCTGAGAAGTGGGTGCTGACGCCAGTACAGGCTAAAGAATTAAAGGACGCTGAGAGTGTAATTTTGAAGCGGTATTGCATTCTTCGTCGCCTCTTCTTCAAACTGAGGCGGAAGGAGCTTCCTAGAGTAGCGTCAAAGCAGTATCGCGTCTATCGAAAATTTTCCCATAATGTTGCGGTGCTCTCTGACAAGACCACCGCCGAAAGAGATCCTGTGGCACGCGAGGAACTCCAGAAGGAGTTGGAGAGGGAGGAGCACGAGTGGAGCACAAAGGGGCGTCGCGAAAAGGTGGCTACCGCCATCTCTAACGCGATCGCAGTGCGTTCTACAGACCCAGAACGATTCTGGACGGACGTCGAGGGTCGCTACCAGATCAACTCTCGGCAAGTGGGACAGATGAGGGTGCCGGCGACCAAAGTAGTTCCCGACGTCAGGAATTGGAGTGATGACAGCGATTGGGTTTCTTGGCGGTCCGGTGCTTCTAGCGGAGATGTAAAGTTCGTAACAATCAAGCGCGACTGGCTTGTTGATGCGGTACTAGGTAACCATAAATGGTCATGGGGGCCAGGCATCTACCAGCAAGAGAGGGTTCGGATCTCTGATGGGGCTGAGGTCATGGGAGCAGGGCTTAGAAAACCCCTGATGCCTCTCATGCCGGTCTCTATCGTCATAGGTAAAGGAACCACGCTAGAAAATGGAACAACAATCGTAGGAGAGCCCGAGATACTTGGCCTCATCTGCAGAGTTCTTCCGAAGCTCCCCGACAACTAGATGCAACTCTCAGACGTCACACCATTCCCAGAGCACATCCTTCTCCAAGAATGGAGGTATGAGCCCGAAAGCTCTGGCAAATGCTGGGTTCAGATCAATTCCGGCGCCGTTTGTGATGTATCTCTTGTGTGGCATTGTGTCTCCGAGTTGCCCTATAACTCTCTTGCCTCGGTGGGTGACGGCCACATTTCTTCCCCTCGCAGTCTTTCCTCGGCCCCACTTTGCCTCCCATTCCTCGGGAGGCAACGCACAGAGCTTTTTTTCGGTATCGGATGTGGTATCACCCCAGCATCCGACACCATCGTCTCCGAATTTAAGCGCCTCGGTTGGTGTGTAGCCAGCTTTGAGAGCTCGCAGGTAATTGGCGATATCTTGGGGATCAGCGAATGAAGAAGCAATAACGATGGGCATTGTGTCTTCCCTAGCCAGGAAATTTAGTTACTCGGTGACCGACACGTAACGAATTGCAAAAAACGGTTCGGAGGTTCTGTTGAAGTAGGCCCAACGATGTGCTTGATGCACAACGCGTTTCTCAGCTCCAGAAGCCTCGTAGACCACCGGAGCTCCATCTGCGCCGTATTTATCGAATAGGACAACGTGGTGACCGGGTGAGAGCAATGCATCTCCGGGTCTGAGATCTTTATAAATGTTGAAGTGGGTATTATCTGTTAGCGAACTGAATTGCGACAGCTCGCTCGTTCCAAAGTGTCGTGAAAGGCGCCAGCAATAAGAAACCAGGCCTGAACAGTCCGTGCCAATTGTGCAATGACCGCAAGCTGAGCATTCATGCTTCTGATGGGAACCGGCAGCATACTTGCCCGTTGCAAGTTTTTGCCTGAATGTTGTTGGCGTATCGTCTCCCCCCCAATCGTAAGGTAGGCCCACGACCTTCTCGCCTGATGTAAAGTCCGACACGTATTTTGGACCTCGATAGGTGGCTTGCGACAAACATGCGGCTGCCTCGCTTTGTTTCGTCGGAGACCATTGGAATTCTGCCAAGTCCATTGCTCTCGCGAGCATTTCGGTTCTACTAATTTTCGGGGGCTGCCCGTTTTCAGAGTGCCCGGCGACCGCTGCAAGTGCAAGTAGCGTTCCTAAGATTCTCGACGCGTAAACCATTTATGCTCACCTATTTTGGAATGTTGAGATCCCAGATGTTCAGTGTGGTTGCTGTTGCAGACACGACCATCTGATAGAGAATCCCGTTACGCACAGAAAATTCTTTCTTGGGGGAAATGTCGCCCTGGCTGGGGACGTTCGTGATCTCGGCTGCTACGTGACCGTTCTTGGAGTATTTGCGGACGACTCGACGTAGCGTAAACTTGGGGCTGGCCTTTGCAAGCTCCAAGACACAATACGTATTACCGTCATGGTCGGTCCCAAGATTCTGGATCGAAACCAGACGCTCTTCAGATTGTGGGATTGCAACCAGCAAAGGCTTCGAGTCAGCACTGGCGGAACGCTGAATAGTTGCCTCATAATCGCTAATCAGAGACGCGCCCTCAGCCTCAAGTTCCAAAGCTGAATCTTGTATACCAAGCGATGAGTTCGGGACAGACAATTGACGGCTAGAACCGATGACGTCGAGCGTCGTCGTGGAATAACTCAGATCGTGGATGTAACTGGGAAGGGCAACGCGGGCTTCGGACTTGTATATGCCTCGGTCCCCAGATTGGGGAAATTGATAAACGACGAGCCGACCATTGATTGGATCTGAAATCAACACTTTTCCGTCGTCGCCGATTTCAAAGGAATTCGGCCCCACGGCCTCTTCATCGATTGATCCTGGTAGAACAGCCAACGATTCGATACACGGCGCCTGACATGGGGATGTGGATGTCTGTGTCGAAATCTGAACCGTCTTAAATGGCGTGGATGTCATGTCCCCGGAAGTAAGCCGCGCAGAAGAGTTGGATCTGCACCCGAGCAGTGACAGCATAAGGAAAGATGAGGCCGTTTTAGATCTGCGCATAAGTTGAGCCCCTGACTGTTTAGTAAACGGGACCAAAAGATCTGTGGCAAACGCATTGTGGATTCTATCAGACCCAAAATGGTTACGTTCCAGGTCTCCGCGATCGAGTGAATCGTCGATTTCTCTTCACACGGAAGGAGGACGTTTGCGAAGAGCAATTCGCACATCTTATATCGTCGAAACAGCGGCGGGCTTGCGTGGTCTCCACGAAACGTAGGAAGTCTTCTTCATGCGGGTCCAGGACCCATGCAGATGGGGTTGTTGTTTGGAACCGGACTCGCAGCTTGGCGAGATCTGCCATACCTCCGAGTGGAGGCTTCGAACTGTCCAAGTGTCCAAAGCCGCTTTCGTTCTAGACTCGCGGCGGCAATAGGTGCTTTTCCGTGGCGGGAACCAGAAGTCGAGACTGAGGAGGAAGCAGCCCGGCGCGAGGCCGAACACGAGCAGCGCCTGTCAGAGTACGAAGTGGAGCAGGAGCGCAGGGAGGAGGAGCGGAAAGCGGAGTTCGACCGCCAACAGATGGAGTACGAGGCCGAGCAAGCCCGTGCGACAACCAGCGCAAGGCGAGAGTCGCCACCTTCGAACGCATCATCGAACAGGCTCCCGTGTCATTCAGCCCCGAACAGATGCGCGTCTTCCTTCGCTTGCTCATCCACCTGGACTATAGCTTCCTTGAGGAGGTGGCCAACCACTTCGCCAACGGAGATGAGAACTCCCAACAGTCGGACGATGAGATTGTGCTGGCCGCATTGGACGGCACCGCAGACGAGAAGCTAATCGGTCTTGCCTTGCGCCTTCCTCTCCGACCACATCGGCATTCCTCACGAGAACCAGGCGGACTTGCTCACTGAGGCCGAGCAGGTATTCGCCACGAAGAAGCCCAAGCCCGTCAAAGCGAAAGCCGATGGTTCGAACAAGGTTAAGCCAACAGCCGCGACAGCTACAGCAAAGAAAGAGACGACGAGAAAGAAAGCAGCCTAGTCCCTTCCATTCTGGCCCCGGATTCGTCCGGGGCCCCTCTGTGTCTCGACAGGCCGCGAAATCGCGCCGGGAGACACCCCTTCGGTTTCTCCCGGACCCTCTTCCGGCTTCATCACCGGCCCCCGCTCGCCGGCTGCGCGGCAGAAGACGTTCCCCCTTCTGCACTTTCCCCTTTAGAGCGCTTTGCGCCGCGGTCCGTTCCCTCCACGTTGGCCCTTCCCACATGCTCGAACGCTCGGGACCCCTCACCTATAATCTTAGGCAACAAGAATTTAGAGGAGAGTCGGGAGTCGAGTGATGTCTTCGACTCCAATACCCGAGTATGGAAGTCATCGACAATGTAACTCGCTTCCTCGGGGACGACCTAAAACGGTCGATCACTCCAAATTCCAGAATCGCAATTGCGGCGGCGAGCTTCTCGATCTACGCGTTTGAGGCGCTGAAACGAGAACTGGAAGGCATCGACTCCCTTCAATTCATTTTCACAACGCCTACCTTCGTTCCCGGCGAAGTCACAGACCGGGTTCGGCGTGAGGTGCGGGAATTTCATATTCCGCAGCCCTCAAAGGAAAAGTGCTTCTTTGGAACAGACTTCGAGATCCGTCTCAAGAACAAGCTGACACAACGTGCCATCGCCAAAGACTGCGCCGAGTGGATTCGGCGTAAGGCGCAGTTTCGCTCCAATCTCAGTGGTGCCCCCATGCAGCAATTCGCTTGTGTGCAGTCCTCCGCACAGGATGCCGTGTATATGCCCTTGCATGGGTTTACAGTGGTCGACCTCGGATATCAGCAGGGCAATGCAGTTTCAAACTTTATCAACCGCATGGACGAGCCGGCCGTTACGCGCAGCTTTATCCAGCTCTTTGATCAAATCTGGAAGAACTCTGAAAACGTTGCAGACGTAACCGAATTAATTTGTGACCACATTGCTTCGGTCTATCAGGAAAACTCTCCACAGCGAATTTACTTCTTGATGCTTTACAGCATCTTCAGTGAATTCCTACAGGACATCAGTGCGGACGTTCTTCCCAATGAGCGCACCGGCTATCAAGAGAGCGTCATCTGGCAAAAGCTTTACCACTTCCAGAAGGACGCTGCGACCGGCATCATCAACAAGCTGGAGACGTATAACGGATGCATCCTGGCGGATAGCGTCGGTCTCGGAAAGACGTTCACAGCTCTTGCGGTCATCAAATACTACGAGCTTCGGAACAAGTCCGTGCTGGTCTTATGTCCGAAGAAACTCGCTGACAACTGGCTAACGTACAAGGGAAACCTCAAGAATAACCCTCTTCTGAAGGACCGTCTCTGTTTTGACGTCCTCTGCCATACCGATCTTCTCCGGGATCGCGGCGAATCACTTGGGCTCAAGTTGAATCGCGTGAACTGGAGCAACTACGATCTGGTTGTTATCGATGAGTCTCACAACTTCCGCAACGATGACGCTTTCAAGGATCGTGAGACACGTTACCAGTACCTCATGAACAAGGTCATCAAGCAGGGCGTTCAGACCAAGGTGCTCATGCTTTCCGCGACGCCAGTGAACAACCGATTCAACGACCTCAAGAACCAACTTGCCCTCGCTTACGAGGGGGAGCCACAGAACCTCAGCTCAAAGTTGAAGGCAACGCGGAACGTTGACCAAATCTTCCGCCGGGCGCAAGCCGCGTTCAACATTTGGTCGAAATTGCCGGCAGAGGAGCGGACGCCGCAGGTGATTCTTGCATCCTTGGACTTCGATTTCTTTGAACTCTTGGACTCAGTGACGATTGCCCGGTCCCGTCGCCACATCACGACGTTCTATGACACGAAGGAAATCGGTGAATTCCCAACCCGCCGAAAGCCGCTATCGTTCCATTCGCCACTAACTCATCGGCAGGATGTGATCGGCTTCAATGAGATTTTTCTGAATCTGACGACCTTGAAGCTGGGCGTCTACACGCCTGTCAGCTACATCTTGCCCAGTCGTTTGTCTCGTTATGAAGACCTATACGACACCGAAGTCAGCAGCGGCGGCGGCAAGCTGAAGCAGATCGACCGTGAGAAGAGCCTGCGATCGCTGATGACCGTGAATCTCCTGAAACGCCTGGAGAGCTCAGTTGCGTCGTTCCGCATCACACTCAAGAAGCTGCAGCAGATACATCTCTCGACGCTAAGCCGCATCGAGAACTTCCGCAAGACCGGACAGGACGGCACCTTCGCCGATATTTCCGCAACATTCGAGGACGCCAGTCCCGACGAAGATCTTGAATTCTTTGATCCCGAGGAGGTGCCGTCCGATCAGCAGACCGGCGGCAAGGTCAATATCCAGCTCGGCGACATGGACCTCGCCTCTTGGGAGCACGACTTGAAAGCGGATCTCGGTTTGATCGAGACGCTTCTCGGTGAAATGGAAAAGGTATCGCCCGCTGATGATGCGAAGCTCCAGCACCTGAAGGAACTGATTCTGGCAAAAATCGAAGCGCCAATCAATCCCGGCAATCGTAAGGTGCTGGTCTTCACCGCTTTCGCAGACACCGCCGATTACCTGTACGAGCATCTTTCACCGTTGCTTCGAGAACGGCACAGCCTGCGCACCGCTCGCGTGGTCGGTTCGGACAGACCCAAGTCTACTCTCGCCCGCAAGTCGGACTTTCAAGAGCTGTTGATGCTGTTCTCCCCGCTTTCGAAGGAGAAAGCCCTCCTTCTGCCTGAGTTCAAGGACGAGATCGACCTGCTCATCGCTACGGACTGCATCTCGGAAGGCCAGAACCTTCAGGATTGCGATTACCTCATCAACTACGACATTCACTGGAACCCGGTACGCATCATCCAGCGATTCGGGCGTATCGATCGCATCGGCTCCAAGAATGCGTCCATCCAGCTCGTCAATTACTGGCCGGACATCTCCCTCGACGAATACATCCGCCTCAAAGAGCGGGTCGAAAGCCGAATGGTCATCGCCGACGTCACCGCCACCGGCGACGACAATCCCCTGGACGGAAAATCCAACGACCTCGCCTACCGCAAGGAACAGTTGCGCCGGATGCAGGAAGAGGTCATCGAGCTAGAAGACCTCAAAGCTGGGGTGAGCATTACTGATCTAGGTTTGAACGACTTTCGGATGGACCTCCTCAACTACGTCAAGACCAGCGGCGACCTTTCCAAGCTACCCAGTGGAATGCACGCTGTGCTGCCCGCAGCGCCGGAGCGCGGCCTTGTCCCAGGCGTCATCTTCGCCCTCCGCAATCTCAACGAGACAATCAACGTGAGCCAGCTCAACCGGCTTTACCCCTACTATTTGGTCTATGTGGGGATGAATGGCGAGACCGTCCTGCCCTATACCGAGGTGAAACGGCTCTTGGACCTCGTCCGTTCCGTCGCCAAACCGGCCGAAACTCCGATCCCGGAGGCCTATGTCCCGTTCAATCTCAGGACTCAGGATGGCCGCGAGATGCGCACATACTCCGACTTACTCACCGCCGCCATTCGGTCCATCGTGCAGATTAATGAAGAGAAAGACCTGGATAGTCTCTTCAGCGGCCAGAAGACCACCGCGCTTACCGGCCCGGCTACTGGTCTCGACGACTTCGAGTTGATCGCGTTTCTTGTGGTCGAGCCGGTCCCGTCTTCCGTTTCGAGCCCAATTTCCGCCTGAGGTCACTGTGTTTCTCTACCCTGAGCAGACCAAATTCGGGCGCGTCCTTCCCAAGAACAAGGTTTACGGCCATGCCAAGCCGAGCCGGGCGGTCCGCCAGCGTTTTGTCGATGAAGTCGAGGAAATCGTCTGGCGTCACAAACTGGCCCCGGAAACCCTCCGACTGCCAGCGAAACCGGGTGTCGCAGAGATTCAGGTCTTTGAGATCGCTCTGAAGACCGGAGAGCTTCGTGAGGATGTTTTGCGGACAATCGACCGTGCCGTACCGTCACTTATTTTCTTTGAGCTGACATTCAAGGGCCGAGTACGGTTTGCCGCCGCCTACAAGAGAGCCAGCGAGATTGCCGCCAACCAGCCAGTCGTCGAGACGTACTTTGAGACGCCTTGGCAGGACGTCAACGTCCCTCGCCTGCCGCTGCCCGTCGCGCTCGACATGGCTGGTCTCTACGAACAGATTTTACGGGCGCACATGGCCGCCAGCCCGTTCGCACTCCGCTCACGAGTTGGGGAGAGTCTACCCGATACTGTGGAGCGCGGGGACCGTATTCGAGCGAAACGGCGCGAGTGCAAACAATTGGAGGCAAAGTTGAGGAAAGAGTCGCAATTCAACCGAAAAGTAGAGATCAATGCCAACCTGCGCGAGGCGTGTACCCTGCTAGAGCAGTTGCAAAAATAGAATGGGTAGACATGGCCTTGCGATTCCAAATTCGGAGCTCTGACCTCAAGCGACTGCGGAACGCTATCGAAGCGAACCGCTGCCCAGACGAGGGTATGCACTGGATAATGTACCTCGAGGTGACTCCGTCCATTGCAGAGTTCTCCTTCGGCGGACAGCGAGTACAGTATCCGGTTGACGGCAAATCCACGGGTTACGCGAAGTTCCCCGACTTTGCGATCCAGGAGGCCACTCGTTGGTTCTTAGATCGAAAGCCGCAGGCGGAGGTGGAAGTCTCCGTCGGCCACGGATGGCTCCGATGCGTGGAGTCCACCTCAAACACCGAGATCGAAGTCGGGTACGTCAGGAATACGCGGACGGGCAGAATCCATTACACCAGCGACGCCGAGCTTATGGCACTTGGTCAGATCATGGAAGATGCTGCAATACTCCATCCTGCCATGCCGCAGCACATCGAAGACGCCCGTGACAGCATCATGGGATCTGTCTATCGAACCGCTACGGAGCTGCGGAAACGTGGGGTGATGCAGAACGAGGCCGAAGCCATTGACTCCATCCAATTGCTCGTTCACGCGAAGCTTGAATCATTGAAACCCATGCTGCGTGAAAGATTCGATACTCTAGGGATAGAGAACCTATGGAAAAGTTGAAGTTGCACACCCCGAACATCACTACCCAGAACATTGAAAAACTGGCAGAGCTCTTTCCCAACTGCGTCACCGAGGGGCGGGATGAGAACGGCCACGTCACCAAGGCCGTCGACTTCGACCAGTTGCGCCAAGAGCTCTCCGGCAGCATCGTCGAGGGGCCGCGTGAACGCTACCACCTCGATTGGCCTGGTAAACGCGAAGCTATCCTCGCCGCCAACGCACCCATTGCCAAAACGCTCCATCCCCATCGTGGAGAGAGCGTGGACTTCGACACAACGAAGAACCTCTTTATCGAAGGCGACAATCTTGACGCGTTGAAGCTCCTTCAGGAGACCTATCTTGGTAAGGTCAAGCTCATCTACATCGACCCGCCCTATAACCGAAAGAACGACCTGGTGTACAAGGATGATTTTTCCGAATCGTCTGAAGCGTATCTCTTCAAGTCGAACCAAGTGGATGAGGAGGGAGGTCTGCTGTTCGCTAATACCGAAGCGAACGGGAGATTCCATTCTGATTGGTTGACCATGATCTATTCGCGCCTAAGGCTTGCAAGAAGCTTCATGTCGGACGACGGGATCATTTGCGTTTCGATTGATGACAGTGAATCAGACAATCTCCGCAAATTGTGTGATGAGATTTTTGGAGCGAGTCAGTTCATTGCCCAAATCGTAGTCCAATCTAACAAGCGCGGCCAAACCTTCAAAGAAATCGCGAAGACACATGAATATATTTTCATCTATTCAAGAAATGAAGACGTTGAGCTCAACGAAGTCGAAAAAGCCGATGATGCTCTTCCATACTCCGATTCACAAGGCAGTTTCGATCTGTGGGAGTTGAGAAATAGGAATCCGAAGTTTGGCCGATTCAACAGGCCGAACTTGTTCTTCCCGATTTTTGTTGCTCCCGAACTCAGGGACGAATGCGGCTATTGCAGAGTTTCACTAACAAAGACTAACGAGTTTTGTGTTCAAGCACTACCGTTGAATAGTCGAGGGGACGAAGGATGTTGGCGTTGGAGTACAGACAAGATTAGGACATATGATCTGTCTATTTCGTCTCCTGTGCTGGTAGCTCGGCAAAGGCGGGACGGCGAATGGAATGTGTATGAGAAGTCACGAAAGTCTACGACGAAGGTAAAGTCGATCTGGAACGATACTGATGTGATTAGCGAACAGGGCACGATAGAGTTGGGCGCACTAGGACTTGCAGATACTTTCGATCATCCAAAGCCTCTGGCCCTGGTCAAGAGATGTATAAGTTTAGGAACATCCGACGGAGATATCGTGATGGACTTCTTCGCTGGTTCTGGGACCACAGCTCACGCCCTGATGGAACTCAACGCCGTTGAGGGAACGGACCGGCGCTTCATTCTTGTTCAGCTGGATTATGCCATCGAGAATACAGCCGGATCGAGCAAGCAGTCTTTCAAGACAATTGCGGAGATCACAAAGGAGCGCATGCGGCGGGCGGGCGCAAAAGTAAGGGCGGCAAATGCACTGAACGCACCCAATCTTGATACGGGGTTTCGCGTTCTGAAAATTGACGCTTCAAATATGCGTGATGTGTACTACACTCCCGACGACCTTCATCAAGAAGATCTTTTGGGGCAAGTCGACAACGTCAGAGCAGGACGGGAGTCTGAAGATTTGCTCTTCCAAGTGCTTGTCGATTGGGGACTCGATCTCGCTCTCCCGATTGCGACCGAACAACTTGATGGCAAGAGTGTTTTCTTTGTAGACGGCAACGCGCTGGCGGCATGTTTTGACAGTGGGATATCCGACCACCTCGTCACGGAAGTAGCTAAGCGCAAGCCATTGCGCGCAGTATTCCGCGATGCCAGCTACTGGAGCGATAGCGTAAAGATCAATGTTGAGCAGATCTTTCGTCTGTTGTCGCCCGAAACGGAAGTTCGGTCCATCTAGCCATGAAATTTCGGTTCAAAGTACAGGCGTTTCAAACCGAAGCCGTCGAAGCCGTGGCGGATTGCTTTCAGGGGCAGCCGCTCGATACCGGGCTGCGCTATCGCATCGATCCGGGAGCCGTAAGGCTGGGGCAGACGGCGCGCCTGGAGATGGATGAGGGGTTCCGCAATGCCGATATTGCGTTGCCGTTACCCGCAGTTCTCAAGAACATCCAAGCTGTCCAACTGCGACAAAACCTGCCCGTCTCCGATGCCATCAAGCAGACATCCGTGTGTGACGTGAACCTCGACATCGAGATGGAGACCGGCACGGGCAAGACCTACTGCTACATCAAGAGCATCTTCGAGCTGAACCGACGCTACGGCTGGAGCAAGTTCATCATCGTTGTGCCGAGCATCGCGATCCGCGAGGGCATCTTTCAGTCTCTGACTGATACCTCCGACCACTTCCTGGAGCAATACGGGAAGCGGGTTCGGTTCTTCATCTACAACTCCAAAGAACTGCATGAGCTTGAGAGCTTCAGCGCCGACGCTGGCATCAATGTGATGATCATCAACGCCCAGGCATTCAATGCCCGCGGTAAAGATGCCCGGCGCATCTACGAGGAGCTCGACGACTTTCAAACGCGCAGGCCCATCGACGTGATCGCGCGGAACCGTCCAATCCTGATTCTTGACGAGCCCCAAAAGATGGAGGGAGCGAAGACGGTTGAATCGCTGAAGGAGTTCAAGCCGCTCTTCATCCTGCGCTACTCCGCCACGCACAAACAGGAACACAACAGGGTCTATCGGCTTGATGCTCTCGATGCCTACAACCGGAAACTGGTCAAGAAGATCGCGGTACGCGGCATCTCGCTCAAGGGACAAGCCGGAACGAGCGCCTACCTGTATCTGCAAGGGATCGACGTCTTCAGAGACAAACCACCAGCGGCGCGAGTCGAGTTGGAAATTCGCCGTGCCGCCGGCATCAAAGCCGAAACACGCATCCTGGGCAAAGGCGATAATCTCCACGCGAAGTCTGGCGAGTTGGACCAGTACAAAGGCTTCGTGGTCTCAGACATCAATGCTCTCGACAACACCCTCAGCTTTACGAATGGAGTGGTGCTGACCGCTGGCGATGCCGTGGGCGACGTTAACGAGACCGTGCTGCGCCGTCTTCAAATCCGCGAAGCAGTTGCCGCCCACTTCGAGAAAGAGCAGCAACTCTTTGCGAAGGGTATCAAGGTCCTTTCGCTCTTCTTCATCGACGAAGTCGCGAAATACCGCGTCTATCAGGGAAATGAAGCCATGCAAGGCGAGTACGCTCAGCTCTTCGAGGAGGAGTACAACGCCCAGTTGAACGAGATTCTGAGCCTAGAAGATAGCAAGTACAACCAATATCTTCGTGGCATCCCGACAGACCGAACACACGAGGGCTATTTCTCCGTAGACAAACGGAGCAAGCGCCTGATTGATCCTGAAACCGCAGCTCGCTCAACCGAGTCGGATGACGTAGACGCCTACGACCTCATCCTCAAGAACAAGGCGAGATTGCTCTCGCTTGATGAGCCAGTGCGGTTCTTGTTTTCGCACTCGGCACTTCGCGAGGGTTGGGATAATCCCAATGTGTTCGTCATAGGGATGCTGAAGAAAAGCGACAACACTACGACCCGCCGGCAGGAAGTCGGACGTGGCTTGCGGCTCTCAGTCAACCAAAACGGTGATCGCATGGACGATCCGGCGACCGTTCACGAGTTGAACGTGCTTACCGTTGTTGCGAGTGAAGGCTACAAAGAATTCGTCGCCGGTCTCCAGAAGGACATCGCCGCCGTGCTGTCAGCCCGCCCACAGAAGGCCGACGAAGCATTCTTCACCGGCAAGGTGCTGAAGACGGCAACGGGAGATGTGCCAGTCACACCACAAATGGCCACAATGGTCACTGCCTACCTGCTTAGCAATGATTATGTGGACGATGCCTACAAGATAACGAGTGCATATCACGATGCCAAGCAGGCCGGCACCGTCGCTCCGTTGCCAGCAAAGCTCGCTGCTCACGCTCCCGAGATCTTCCAACTGATTGACTCTGTCTACAGCAAGGAACAACTGCCAGAGATCGAAGACGGTCGCAAAGGACAGCCAAACCCGCTGAACGCTAACTTCCACAAGAAGGCTTTCCGCGAGCTGTGGGGCCGCATCCACCAGAAGGCTATCTACTCGGTCCAGTTCGAGACCGCAGAGTTGATTGCCAAGTGCGTCCAAACACTGGACGCTGAGTTGAAGGTTGCGCCACTTCAGTACGTTGTTCAGCGCGGGGAACAAGCCGCCGATACCACCTACGAGGCGTTGAAGGCGGGCGAAGCCTTCCAGCTGGAGCAGACTCAGACGGCACAGCTCAAGTCCTCCGTGCATTCGGAGGTTAGGTATGACCTGATCGGCAAGCTCGCCGAAGAGACCAAGCTAACTCGCGCCACCATCGGAGCGATCCTTCGAGGCATCAGCCCCAAGGTTTTCGCGCTGTACCGCGTCAATCCCGAGGACTTCCTGCGGGTCGCTTGCCGCCTCATCAACGAGCAGAAGGCCACGGTGATCGTCGAGCACCTGACATACAGCGCCATCGACGAGTCCTACGACATCGACATCTTCACCCAGGAGAAGGATCGCAAGGACTTCAGCAAAGCCGTGAAAACGAACCTGCACATCTACGACTACGTGTTCACCGACTCCGAGAACGAGCGGAATTTCGTCAAGGAGCTAGATACCGGTACAGACATCGAAGTCTATTCAAGGCTCCCGAAGAGTTTCTCCATCCCCACACCAGTTGGCAGTTACAACCCAGATTGGGCCATCGCATTCAAGCAAGGCACCGTGAAGCATATTTACTTTATCGCCGAAACAAAGGGTTCGATGTCATCGATGGAGTTGAGGGAGATCGAGAAGTCGAAGATCGAATGCGCTAGGAAGTTCTTCACCAAGATCACGTCTGACCAAGTGAAGTACGATGTGGTGACAAGCTACAGCAAGCTGATGGAACTCGTTCAATGACTTTCTAGGGCTCCGTTAATGCAGGCCCGTGTCTGCATGTGGCCGCACTATCCCGTGTAGGAGTTGACTGTCGGATACCGCTCAGGCGAATCGAAGCAACAGCTCATCGAACTTTGAATCGATTGATTTAGCAGTATGGATAAGAACTCCCTGCTCATCTCGAAAGGTCCGGTCAGGATCGCCCTTAAACGAAAGCCAATTGAAGCTTGTGGTGGCGGAGAACTCCGAGTCTTTAATCAGAACCTTGGCATGCGTATTGCCAAAGCGCTTCAGGTGAAACTCTGGATATTTGTTGGATAGAGCCACGAGTTGCTTCAGCTCATAGTTCTGATCTATGGGCCTAGTGTGCTGTTCTCCGGATATCCCATACCCGATATAAACTTTGACCCCTCGTCTCAACGTGGACTCGAGATTCCTCAGGAATTCTCCGTTCACTACCCCGGCGGATATCCAAGGCGAAATAATGAGAAGTCGCTTCTGAGCCGTCTTGACGGCATCTGCCAAGAGAGGAGGGTGGTCGACCACCGATAGATAACGAAACCCAGGGCCCTTAACGCGTTGTTCAACTTCGGTCAATCGATCCTCAGCCGCCTTCAACTTCGACATTAGTTCCTGTCGGTCATCGGGAACCGCATTTTGTAGGTTTGATGTTGCTTGTTCAACCTCACGGCGTAGCACGTCTGTAGCCAGCAAAGAATCTTCAACCTCGATTGGAGGGAGCCGAGTTAGTTGAACATCTTGCAAGACAACTTGCATTTCGGATTTCTGCTCTCCCGCGTTGCGTCGAAACAAATTGATGATTTCCTGAAAACTTGAGGTACCCGCAAAAGCATTTGCATGCTCTTCGCTGAGCTGATTATTTACAACAAAGCCTAGTTGGATATCTGCTTCGTCCAGAGAGATAAACATCAACGCAATGGCAGGGATAAATCGCTTCTTGATACTCTTCGACTCCAAGCCACGAATGCACAAAATATCGCGTCTTTGACCTTCATTCGAGCCTGACCTAGCGAATAACTTTTCGATCTCAGTCGCCGAAATTTCCGCTGAAGTAGGTCTCTTAGGCGGGTTCATCTGAATCTCAAATCGGCCATCCGCTTTGAGACTCTTGAACTCCAAGAGAGTCTCAGTCTTCAATGAGACTGTACGGCGAAGTAGAGCATCAAAAACAATCGGGATCGTTCGTTCCTCAGCCACAACCTGCATTGCAGTCTCCAACGCCTTCCGACCAAGAGCAGTCACTGCCCAAGCATTGACGCCCTCCTTGGCTGTTAAAGCAATCTGGTCTCCCTGCGCCAACGCTGCCAGCGATGGTCGTATCACTTCCTCGGGTAGTCCCAAGTAGTCGATCAAATCCGATTGTCTTGACATTCCCATCGCGATAGAACGAAGCACAAACTCATCAATGGGAGATACGCGCTTATGAGCGAGAGTCAGCGCTGTTACGTTGACGGAGTAGACCGGCATGGCAACATCGACAACGTCAGCCAGACGGAATCCAGACCTGGTTCCAAATCGTTTCAGACCCTCAAATTCGTTCATGCCGGTGCCTTCATGTCTTTGATGATGCAGTCATTTACGTTTCGCTCAAGATATTCGATCACTTCCGCAAACGGGCTAGAAGAACCGAGCTTGCGGGCGAATACATGATCGCCGACGATCACCAAATACTGTTTGGCTCTCGATAGAGCGACATTGAGCCGTCTTGCCTCACCCAAAAAGCCGAGCTTGCCTTCCTCATTCGAGCGGGTAAGAGAATATATGGTCATGAAGGCTTCTCTACCTTGCACCGCATCCACCGTGTTGCACTCGACCGCCAAATTTTTGAAAGTGATCCCGGCCAAGCTCCTCGCAAGTAGGTGTCGTTGGCTCAGGTACCCAGCAAGTAGTGCCACGGACAATGGCTTTTGCTGCGGACCTACTGCGGCGTCCAATCTGATTAGAAGATCTGAGATCAGTTTGGCCTCAAAAGCGTTGTTGTAGCTCAATCCCACTTTTGCATCTCGGCGAGCATTGTATGAAGAGGTAGTGAGCCACACGACCGGCTTTGGAAGATATCTTGCAAAGATCGGACTCCAATCGTTCGGCGCACTCTTGAGCTTTCCATCGTAGAAACATTCGCTAATCAAATTACCGATCGCCGGGATCATTCTGTGCTGCACATTGAGGGAAGTTCGATTTGCTTGCGGAAGTCCCTTCTCGAAACGGTCGAAGAGAGTCTCGGTCAACTGTCTGCGTTCGAGCGAAAAAGTTTTCAAAGTCTCGGCATCATTTATCTGGTCATCGACAAAGGGAGGGAGCTGCTTGCTATCGCCGACCAGCACCCACCGGCGTGCTCGGGACATAGGCACCAGCGTTTCCGTCGGAGTCGCTTTTGACGCTTCATCAACGATGCAAAGGTCGAATTCTATGTCTCGAAGCCCCTTGATTGCAGCCACGCCGATGCATGTTCCCGCGATGACTTGGCTCGAAGCGATCAAGGCAGTCTTGAAATCGCCAGATCTTCCGAGCCGAGTCTCCCAATCTGCGTGGGTTTCGACCAACTCCCTGAATGTTGAATGGATTTTCGTATGCGGCAGAAACGCCTCTGCCCATTCATCAAGTTCGTCGGGAGGGGCATCTACAAGTTCAGCGAGATCTGGTTCAAGGGATATCACGCTCGCCCACATCTCTGCTTTACGACGGTTGAAGCTCTTGACCTCTAACGCGATCTTCTTCAACTCGTCATCCAAAACAGCTCGATCCTCTGAAGGGATAGCGCCCGATTCTGCTGAATCAAATTCGGCTAGCCGCTGCCGAAGTTCAGTCGATTCCTCGGAGAATTGAGTTTCTTGCCTGAGATGCGCGCTAAGGGCGCGGAGCTGAGTCGCAACTTGATATTGGTGATTAGAAATCCCATTCTCCGCGGCCCACTTCATCAAATAGGCACGGCCCTTGCTTAGGACCTCGTTTCGCCACGAATCAATTTGGTTCTCGATCAGCAGATCTTTTACCGATGCGGCTATACGCACGTTCTCGTTGTCTCCAAGACGAACGATACGAAATGACGACGCAAGGGTTCTTAAGCGTTCGACGGCATTGTCCAGCGCAACATGAGTCTGAGAGGTGAGCAGAATACGTGCCCGAGGGTTGCCCTTCAGAGTCTGTACGATTAGCTCCGAAATGAATGTTGTCTTTCCAGTGCCGGGTGGGCCTTCCACTAAGAGAATGTCCTCAGACCCCAGTGCCATCTCTACGGCCCGTCTCTTCGCATCATCTAATCCCGACTGCACAAACTCGATTTGCTCTATCTCGCGAGGGGGACAGGCCATCTCAGGGTGAGCAAGAAGTCGACGGAACTCCGGGCTGAGCGAACGGTCGTAGCGAACATCATCAAGTGCAGACTTCTGCCGAGAGAGCGCCTCGCGGGCTGCGGCGATGTCAATAGTTAGAGCCCCCCGGCGGGGTAGCTCCTGGGCAGCCCCCCTTGATACACATAGGGTTAAAGTGTTTCCGGAAATGTCGTCCACCTCTCCGACGAGAACAAGTGAACGCTCAGAGTTTACTACTCTTTGCTGACCTATCAAGTCTGCTGGCGGAGGCTCTCTCAGTTCAAAACAGATCACACTATTCGCTTCATCTACGCTGAACCCTTCGTAAGCGAGGGGCTTTTCTTTTCGTTTTTCTACGTCAGTCTTTGCTCCAAGGATTGCGTTCCAAGATCGGAACAGTTCTGTTTCTTTCCACTCAGCGGTCACCACCGCCTGCTGCTTCTCGAACGCCTCAATCGCAATTCTCAGATCCAAAAGAACCGCCGCTGCCTTAGCCTCATCAGGGGGAGTCCCGATTGAGAAATTGCAATGGATTGGCATCGCTCGTTCTCGTTTCCCTTCAACGAGAGTTGAGGAGAGTCGAGTCGCATTAATTACGACAAGACTGGGACGCTCTGACCTGCTTACAGCGAGATGGAGAGACAGAGTCGATCCGTAAAGCGAAAAGTGCTCGCCGCCTGACGGATCTTTGTTCTCGTAACGTTCGATGGCGGTGATTGAGTTCAGGTCTTCGATAACAAGACGGTGTAACTTATCAAGACTGTGTTCGCCGAAGTCTGCTCGCAAGGCCTGAGTAGCTTTGGAGGTGAGTTCGAGGAATACATCCTGGGGAATGACCCACTCTCGGGAGCGCTCTTTGTGAATCAAGTCCAACTCAGCCATCAGAACGACAGCATTCCGCTGTCTCTCTAGCGGCGAAGTGGACAGAGCGCGCTCCAGAACGTCGTAAATCTCGGGAGGCAAGTCGGAGTTTTCCAGCGCCTGTTGAAGTTCATTGTGATTCGTGAGGCGCGCCTTTGTGATGCACTGAAGCGACAGCGCGGCGAAACCAAAAACATCGCGCGTGTAAGTGAAATCACCTTCATCGATTTCGGGCGGAGCGTAGGGCGCTGAGGCGAAGGCGTTGAGCGTCAAGCTGGGAGTGAGCCACTTCTTTATTTTTGAGATGCTAAAGTCCGCGAGCTTTGGAACGCCGAAATCGTCTATGAGGATGTTTCCGGGTTTGAGATCCCGGTGAATGATCTGACGACGATGAGCGAATTCCAAGGCCCTAAGGATAGGTAGTCCAAGCTCCTCGAAAAACGAGTCCCACCCATCGAATGGCGTGTCCTTCCACTTGTCCGCCAGGGTGCTTTCAGCCCACTCCAATACAAGATAAGGCGAGCCACTTTCCTTATCCTCGCCTGAATCGATGAGTTCTACGATGTTTGAGTGTTTTAGGTCACGGAGCGCGCGGATTTCCCGATCAAATGCCTCTCTGAGGATGTCATCTTCAAAGCTGCCCTTCGTGAATAATTTGACGGCTACCTTTTTCCCGTTGTTCTTGGTATCGAGGGCGGCAAAAACTTCCGACATGCCGCCTTGACGGGGGGACCCGATTACGACGTAGCGATCTCCAAGCGTCTTCAATCGTCAAACCTCAATCTCATTGATTCTGCCAAGTATAAGTTAGGGCCGCGGATGCAACTCGCCAGGCAAGTTATGCTCAACGGCCCGTCTCGACGCATTTGGACGAAGCGAAGAGGCCTTGTTGCAGGAACCGATAGCCTGGGGAGAGCGCAGAACGATTGAGTCGTGTCGAGGTCCCGCCGCCGGGGTCAAACAGACCGCTTGTGCGAAATGGGTTGGTCTGGCGCTTCTTCGTTGCAGTACCTCGCGTCGATTACCTGCCTAGCGCCTACTGCAATTGAAAGTTGCGTCCCGTCTGAAAACCTCAACAGGACCTCCTTCCCAAACTCAGGGTCATCCAGAACGGACACCTCGGCAACCGACTTGCCGACAACCTCCGGGAATTCCAGCTTCGATTCTGACATCCTCTCGCCTCGCTTTGATCGATCCATAATGTCCCTTATTAGGGGATCGGGTCAACCGTTCACCACACTTCCAATGTGGCAGGAAAAGCGAAACCGGAGGCTCGGAAATCTCGGAAGGGGCGCAGTCCCGCGATGAGAGATTACTACGCCGGAGTCTTGTCTAAACTAATTTCTGCGCGGCAAGAGGCTGGCCTGACACAGCGAGAGGTTTCGCTCAAGTTAGGAATGGCACATTCCTACCTGAACAAGTGCGAATCCGGGGAGCGATCGATCGATGTGGCGGAACTCTGGGCTATCTGCAAGATATATAAGAAGCCAATAAGCTTCTTTGCACCCGACGAGCTTTGAACAAGCTACGACGATGAGCACGTTGCGGACGGCGAGCCGTTCTTCTCGATCGGCAGGATCATTTGCGATGGTTGCAGGACGATTGTCGAACGGGTGATAAATGCGCGAACGAACTCGCTGACTAGTCGTGAATTATCGTCCCCGCGCGCAGCGATCCACTCGTCCAGGCACAGCGCATTCTCCTCCAGAGGTTTGGCGGCAAGCCGCTTTCCATCGAGTTTTAGGGCACTCGCCTTAGTCAGTAGCGCCACTCCACGGCTAGCCATCAGCAAGTGCTCCGCCTCGTCCGCGTAGAGTATCCGGTCAATATGCTTCGGTTGGATATGCTCATCCCGCATCAGTTTCATAATCCTCTCGTAAAGCAACGGATGTGTCCGCTGCTGGTAGATGATCCAGCGCTCATCACGAAGGTCTGCCAGATTGATTGCGCTCTTCGATGCGAGGCTGTGCTCGCGTGGCACCACGATGTGAAGCGGCGTCTCCGCCAGCTTGGTCATCGTCAGTTTTGCGTTTCGCTCAGGCTGCGTGATTAGCGCTACATCAAGGTCAGCGCTCATCAGCCCGTGTGCCAGATCGGACGACGGCTCACTGTGGATGCTGATTTCGAGGTCAGAGTACAGGGGCAATCTGATGGAGTAGAGAACTTCTACAAGGACGGGGTCCACGTCCGGTGACTTTCCGATCTCCAGAAAATGCCCGGCCCTGTCCTTCGTCTCTCTAGCCGACCGAATTGCCCTTTCCCCATGCGCGAGAGAGATACGTGCGTGTTCCACGTAGGATCGGCCAGCGTCTGTGATTTCGATTGAACGTCGATCACGCTCGAATAGCTTGGCGTTCGCCTCGCGTTCTGCGCTCTGAATGCACCGGGAGAGGCCCGATTGAGATAAGCCGACTCGCTCCGCCGCGCGGCCGAAGTGCATCTCCTCGGCCAAAGTGATAACCGCTTCCAAATGCCTTGTTTTGAACCTTTGCTGCATGGCCCGTCCCCAATCTCTTTGAAATAGGGATCAACATTCCAGCAGCAGTAATGGCGACGTTCTCCACCGCCGGAACACCATTTTCCACAAGCGGCGAGGCTGTTGTCAACTTTGATTCCCCCGCGCCATTGACATTGCCGACGCCCTCGACTTTAACTTTCTGCCTGTCAAAGTCTGCTCTTATGCTTCCACTGCATAAGCAAAGGCTTGAAACTCATTGGACTTCGATCTCAAAAACCTTCACCTTCGAGTCACGTACTTGGAGGTTTGGATGTTCGACGAGAAAAAACCACCCGCATCTGAGCGCCTGCTGCCCATTCTCGGTCGAGCAGGTGTCGAACCTTTACTCGATAGTCATGCCGCTGCCGCCGTGCTTGGAGTCCACCCGCGCACGCTTCAGCGCATGGTTCTTCGTGGGCAAATTACGGGTGTTCAGGTAGGCAAGCTCTGGCGCTTCCGGGCGTCTGCCATCGACCAGTGGATCGACCGCAAACAGGCGGGTTGAACGCAGTTCGCCATAGCTGAAATGCCTAATTTTACTGGCGAATTCACAACTCAATCGACTATCCTTGAGCCACGCCATTAGTGCCGTGAGTCAGGGAGGAAACCTTGAAATCACGAGCATATTACCAATTCGGAAGTTTAACCCTGAAGAAGCGGGCGAAGAGCGCAGACGTCTGGGAGTTTCGGTACTACGAGGATGCAGCGACTGGAGGGAGAGCACGGAAGGCTCTCTTCATCGGCACCACCGATATGTACAAAACCGAAGCTCAGGCCCGAAAAGCCGTCGAAGCGATTCTCCTCAAACTCAACGCTGAAAAGCCCATGCACCATCTGGGAACCGTGACGTTTGGCGGTCTCTGTGACAGGTACATCGCGGAAGAGTTGCCGGAACGCTATTCAACTCGGAAGTCGTATCTGTCGAACATCAACCAGCACATCAAGCCACGTTGGGGAGATTACCTCATCGGGGCGGTCAGGCCGATGGCAGTTGAAGGTTGGTTCAAAGAGATGGACAAGTCTCCCAAAACGAAGGCTCATATTCGAAGCGTGATGCACGTCATCTTCGAGTGTGCCGCCCGCTGGGAATTGTTCAACGAACGTCGGAACCCAATCGAGATGGTGCGTGTCAAAGATTCGACGAAACGGCGTAAGCGGCCAATGATTCTCACCAACGAAGCGTTCCAAGCGGTTCTGGCAAGCTTGCCCGAACCGTACCGGACGATGGTCGTGGTGGCGCAATGCCTGGGACTTCGCGTAAGCGAGATCACTGGTTTGCAGTGGGGCGACCTCGATTCCGAGCGCCGTCAACTCCTCGTTCAACGCAGCGTCGTGAACGGGCGAGTGGATGACGTGAAGACCGAATACTCCCACGATCATGTGCCGATTCATGATTCATTGTTGGAGGTACTTCTCGCGTGGAGTGAGAAGTGCCCGCGGACGGAAGCAGGATGGATGTTTCCGGAATCCGCTTTCGAGCAAGCCTTACTATTCGACCGAGATCCAGAAGCGCTATCTTCGCACTTCCGGATGCTGCGTCGTTCCATGTCCGACATGCGGCGTGGCGACGGGCGAATGGTGCGTGCAGAGCCAGCCCACTGCGAACGGCAAGCGGGTTGTCATTCACGAGCTGCGCAAGACAGCAGCAGGCAAGTTCGCCGACATCGGCTGGCACACGTTCCGCCACACGTATCGTTCGTGGCTGGACGAGACCGGAGCTCCGATGAAGGTCCAACAGGAACTCATGCGTCACGCCTCCATCCAGACCACGATGAACGTGTACGGACAGGCGATGCCGGAGTCGAAGAGGGAAGCCAATGGGAAGGTTGTCACGATGGTGCTCAAGCCCTTGCGGGCGAGTGCCTAGAAAGTGCCAATTTTCTTATTGGGAGTAAATGGGAGTGAATCTGATTTTTCGATTCTCTCTATACCATTGATTTGATTGGTTGCGGGGGTAGGATTTGAACCTACGACCTTTGGGTTATGAGCCCAACGAGCTACCGGGCTGCTCCACCCCGCATTCCCAATATAACGCGATTGTGAACGGAGGTCAATGGTACAGCTAGCGGCGAGGAGCGACGGCGATGCCCAGGCCGCTGAGCTTACTACGCGCGAGCGAGGCTTCCGGGGAGTTCGGGAAGCGTTGGATCAGGGCGCGGAACTCGCGGACCGCGGCGTCGTTCCGCTTGAGTGCAAGCAATGCCTGGCCCTTGTGGAGGCGGGTTGCCGGAACTTTGTTGTTAGCCGGGAAGTGATCCAGGACCATGTCGTAATCTTTGGCGGCTTCGTCGTATTTTGCGGCTCTGTAATCGATTTCCCCAAGGTAATAGAAGGAGTTACCTGCAAGCGGATTGTCTGGATAGTAGCGGATGACGTCGGCGAACTCCCCAGCAGAGAGAGAGTACTTCGCGGCCATGTAGTCACCGAGAGCTGCCTTGTAGACCTCATCTACGGGTGGGGCAGCGGCAGGCGCGGGTGAACTGGCTAGCGGTGTGGCGGCTGAAGGCTTGCCGCGGCGAGCGACCGGTGCGGCAGTGTCTGCGTTGGTAGGTGGTGTGGCAGGAAGAGCGGATTCCGGCTGCGGCTGAGAGACGGGTGCAGCAGAGGACGTATTGGCCGCTGAGATGGGATTGATGCTCTGCTGCTGGTTCTGAATGTCCTGAGTTAGCTTTTCCAGCCGGGCGAGGCGTGTCTTCATTTCGTCGAGCGAATCGTTGAGCAGCTGAATCTGACCAGAGAGCTGGTCAAGCTTGCCGCTTTGAGCTTCGTTTTGCGTTTGCAGGCTGCGTGCCACGGAGTCCATCGTTGCAGACATCTTGTTGACCGAATCGGCGTTCTGCTGAACGAGGTCCTTCATGACACCCATACGTTCGTCGTTGGATTGCTGGAGACGGGCGACGGTGTCCTGAAGTTGCTGTATCTGAAACTGAATTTTGTCGGTCTCTTTACTGAACGCGAACAAAGGGGCGCTGATAAGCAAAACAGCGGCGTAGATGGCTATACGACGAAGGTGATTGGATGCGAACGTCATAGGAGCTCCCGGAAGAACAAGGGTGTACATCGGCAGGCACGCTTAGGCGAATACCCCAATCTTTTCCGGTGCGGCTGGAAAGGAATGGGGTACCCGTTGCTCGAAACTAGCGGTCGAGCGAAAACTGAGCGCGACGGTTTTCCTGGTAGCAAGCCTCGTCCTGTTCGGTGCAAAATTGCTTTTCCTTGCCAAAGGAGACGACGCGCAGACGACTGCTGCCGACGCCAGCGTTACTGAGAGCCGTCTTGGCAGCGTTGGCGCGGTTCTCGCCCAGGGCAAGGTTGTATTCCGCCGAGCCGCGTTCATCGCAGTAGCCGCCAATAACTACCTTGATGGCGGGGTGCGATTGAAGGTAGCTCGCTGCATGCGAAGCGGCGGTCTGACCGTCAGCGTCCAGCTCGTAGCTGTCGTAGCCGAAGTAAATGTCTTTCACGTTCTGGTGGAAAGCTTCTTCGCTGCCCATATCGCCATCGCCTTTAGAGGCGTCGGCGGTCGGAACAGTGGGCGCGACGGGCACGCGAACGGTGACGCGCACGCTAGCTTCAACGGTGCCGCCAGGTCCCTTTGCAACGAGATGGAAGTTAGTCGAGTTCGAGGGCGCGACCGTCTGCGTGCCGTTGACGTTGACTGTGCCGATGCCGTCGATGGTCACGGAGTCAGCGTCCTTGGTGCGCCAATTGAGTACAACGGACTGCCCAAGATCGATGGCCAGAGGATCGGCCGTGAGGCTGGCGGTAGGTGCGGTGCCCGTGTTGATGCTCGGTGCTCCAGCCATGGTGCCAATGTTTGAATCGATGCCTTTCTTATGGCAGCCGACGGCAAACAGAACGAGAGCGGCTGCAAAAAGGGTATTGCGTGTGGGGCGAAGCGTCATGCGGTGTCTCCTGATCTCTTTCCTGATGATATAGATGCGCGGCACAATCGGGCCGGGCTAATTACTTCCAGCTCCAGTTCGGCATATCGCCGCCTGCGCCGGTAAGGGGATGGCGTCCCGTGCCGTCAGCCAGCATGGACCAGATGCGCGTATCGCCAGGATGTCCGCTGGCGGAATTGGCATAGACGATATGGCGGCCGTCGGGCGACCAGGAGGGGAAGTCGCACCGGCCACCGTCATGTGTGAGCTGAATCCACTTCTTTGTGGCAATCTCCATGACGTAGATGTCCTGTCCGCCGGGTGCACCGGGGCCGTACTTGCGATTCCAGGCAAAGGTAAGGAACTGACCGTTTGGCGACCAGGACGGTGAGGTAGCATAGCCGCCGTCGGTCATGCGCTGAATGCCGGAGCCATCGGTTTCCATGACATAAAGCTGAGGTAGACCGGTGCGCCCGCTGATCCATGCGATTTGTGCGCCGGTCTTCGGATTGAATGTGGGAGAGACGTCGGGTCCCTTAAAGCTGGTGACGCGCCGCGACAGGCTGCCGTTGATGTCAGCGATCCAGATTTCGGGGTCTCCTGACCGGGAAGAGGAGAAGGCCAGTTCCCGTCCGCTGGGTGCCCAGGCGGGCGAAAGATTGGTGCCGCTGTTGGCCGGAAAGGCCACGTCCCGGCCCAGCAGCAGCGAATACATCTTGACCTGGAAGCCGTACTTGCCAAGCGAGGAGTACGCAAGGCGGGAGTTATCAGGTGAGATACGGGGGGAAAGCGATACCGTGCCCAGGTGCGTGATCGGGTGCTGGTTCGCGCCGTCGTAGTCCATTGCCCAGATCTCTTTAGAGCCGCCGGCAATGCGGACATAGTAAATCTTGGTTTCGGCAATGCCGGCGATGCCGCCACCCAGGCGGAAGATGATCTCGTCGGCAAAGCGGTGGGCGATCTGACGAGCAGAGCCCTCGCTCGGCTCTTCGGAGTACTGCTTGGCAAGTACCTGCGGATATTGCGCGTTCTTTGCGTCGAAGAGGTACCCGGCGACTACCAGTTTGCCGCTCTGAACTCCGAGTGAACCAAAGGCCACCATGGCCGCCGCCGCAGGTGGGTTCGACCACTGGGGCAAACTGATCTCGGCGGGCGTACCGGGCGCGGCCTGCGGTGCGAGTGACTTCGAGACGATGTCGAAGATACCGGCGTTGGCTAGGTCAGAGTAGAGCGTAGCGTCAAAGGTCTTCTTGTCGGTTGCGGTCTGCGCGTCAGTGGCAGAGGGCTTGAAGTCGGCGACCGCGATCCGGATACGCTCGGCTCCCGAGGAGGTTTCAGTCTTGAACCAGTCCTGACCGCAAGCTGGGCGGGAGGCGGGGAGGGTGGCGAGGAGGGCGGCGAGCGCGAGTAGCGGTTTCATTCACCTCTCATGGTATCTGGAAAGGAGATGCCTGGGCGCAATGCAGCTGGTCATGGTGCGGATGTCCTGGCCCGGCCGTTCTGCTGCAGGATGTGGACCTGCTCGCCGTCACCAAGCGAGTCAGGAGGATTGTCGATGACCTGCTGACCGGGAGCGAGGCCGGAGACGACCTCCACCTGCGTGCCGAAGTCGCGTCCTAGCGTAATCGGAACGAGGTGCGCCTTGTCTCCGTCGAGGGTAGCCGCCCTGGTTCCTTCGCCACGAAAGATCAGCGCGCTGACTGGAAGCAGCACCGCCGGTGTGCCCGTGGTGAGCTTCATGTGAACTTGAGCATAAGAGCCAGGGAGCAGATCACCGTTGCGGTTCGGCACGTCTACTTCGACCAGAAGGGTACGCGTGGCGACATCAATCGCGTTAGCGTTGCGAACGAGCTTGCCGGGAAAGGATCGACCAGGAAATTGAGCCAGGGTGAGGGTGGCTGAAGTCGAAGGCCTGGCGTCGCGGGAGTAGATCTGCGGCACATTGACAAAGACGCGCAGAGGATGGATGGCTGCGAGATGAAAGAGCTCTTTAGTGGCAGCATTGGACGTGCTTGCACCGCCCGCCGTGATGAGCTGCCCTTCATCGGTGTTCCGTGCGGTGACTACACCGTCGAAGGGAGCCGTAATGCGTTCGAACGATTGCAGGTCTTCCAGGCGGTGGACGTTCGCCTGAGCGGAGTCCACCATCGTCTGTCGCGCGCGAGCGTCGGCGGAGAAGTTCTCGGCCTCTTGCCGGGAGACTGAGTTAGATGTGAGCAGATTGTTGTAACGGCTGGAGGTGGCCAGAGCCAGTTGCAGGTTGGACTGCGCGGTGGCGAGGTCTGCGCGACCCTGCTGCAGTTGCTGATCCACCTCCGGCGACTCAACCACAGCGAGCAACTGACCACGCCGTACATGGCCCCCGATGTCGACGTACCAATGCTTTAGATAGCCGCTGGTGCGGGAGTAGATAGGAGCATCGCGAAAAGCCTGAATGTTGCCGGGAAGGGCAATCTCCTGCGCCGGTGCTCCATGTTTCGGCACAATGACGAGCACGGCGGGGATCGCTGTGGTTGTGGTGTCGACAGCTAACGTGTGCTCCGCGCGCTTGCGGGAGACGATGCCAAGCACGGCGAGGGTGGCCGCGACGACGAGGAGGACCATAAGGACAGCTGCAAGGGTCAGCTTGGACACCCTTGAGGAAACATCGCGCTGGTTTTGAACCGTACTCATCGGGTGGCCTCCTGAAGCTCCGGCGTGTGTGCCGCTTTCGCTTGCTGCGGTGAACCTCCAGGAGAACCAGAGGGCGAATCGCGGTGGAGCAGACTGAAAAAGACTGGAACGAAGGTGAGTGTGGCCACCGTCGCCAGCAGCAAACCGCCGATCACGGCACGACCCAGAGGAGCGTTTTGCTCACCGCCGTCACCAAGGCCGATCGCCATGGGTACCATGCCGATGATCATGGCCAGCGCAGTCATGAGCACGGGACGGAAGCGCGTTTCCCCTGCTGCAAGTGCGGCATCGATCGAGTTCATGCCTTCATCCATCTGCTCCTTGGCGAAAGAAACGACCAGGATGCTGTTCGCGGTCGCGACGCCCATGCACATGATGGAGCCGGTCAGCGCGGGCACACTGATCCGCGTATGCGTGAGAAACAGGAACCAAACGATGCCACAGAGTGCTGCCGGCAGAGCGGCGATGATAATGAAAGGGTCTACCCAGGATTGAAAGTTCACGACGATCAGCAGGTATACCAGCACAATGGAAAAGAAGAGGCCCCCCACAAGGCCGATGAACGACTCCCGCATGGTTTGAATCTGGCCGCGCACGATGACCTGAGAGCCTCGGGGCAGCGTTTTAGCGCTGCCAGCCACAATAGAGTCAATGTGCCTGGCGACGCTGGCCAGATCCGTACCTTCGACCGCGCCGTAAATATCGATGACAGGCTGCACGTTGTAGTGGCTGACTGTCCCGGGCTCTGTGCCACGGGTGATTGTTGCGAGGTTGCCAAGTATCTGCGGCGGGGAGCCAAGCCCGTTGGTCACGGGGATGTTCTGCAGGTCTTGCAGGCTCTGCACATTGCTTTGCGGAGCTTGTACGGCAATGTTATAGCTGACGCCGTTTTGCGGGTTGAGCCAGTATGTGGGAGTGGTTTGAAAGCTGCCACTAAGTGTAACGAGGAGGTTGCCCGCAATATCACGTTGTGTGTAGCCGACCTGCTGGGCCTCCGTCCGATCCACAGCAATGTTAAACCGCGGCGCGTCGAACGGCTGTTGAACTCGCAGATCGGTGGTACCGGGTACGCGTGCAATCTGATGCATCAGGCTTTCGGCGTAGCCGTGGTTAGCCTTGAAATCCGATCCCACGACCTGCACATCGAGAGGTGCAGGAAGGCCGAAGTTGAGAATCTGGCTCACGATGTCCGTAGGCAGGTAGTAGAAGGTGGTGCCTGGGAACTGCGCGAGCAAGCGGCGCCGCAGTTCCTCTGTGTAGCCCTCCGTCGGCCGGTGCTTTGGTGTGAGGGAGACAAGGATGTCGGCATCGCCTGCGCCCACCGGAGCAGAGTTGCTATAGGAGAGATTTAGGCCGCTATAGGGTAGACCGACGTTGTCGATGATTGTGACCAGCTCGTCTTTCGGAATCAGCTGCCTGATGGCTTGGTCGATCTCGTCGCAGACCCTGGCTGTCTCTTCAATGCGGGTGCCGGTGCGGGCACGGACGTGAAGCTTGAACTGGCCGCTATCGGTGGAAGGAAAGAAGTCTTGCCCGAGCCAAGGGTATAGACCCGCAAGCGAGACCAGACAGAAGCCAAAGAACAGCAGCAAGAAGATGATGCGGTGCTCGACGCAAAGAGCGAGAATGCCGCGGTAGCCAGAACGTAGCCGCTCGAAGCTGCGCTCAAACACACGTGAGAAGACAGCGAAAGGATTCCGGCTGTTCTTCCGGTGCTCTTCTTCTTCGTGCGAGTGCTGCTTCAGCAGGTACTTGGCCATGGTCGGCACAATGGTTCGAGACAGAAAATACGACGCGAGCATAGCGAAGACGACGGCCTCGGCGAGCGGCACGAACAGATAGCGCGCGACGCCCGAAAGAAAAAACATCGGCACGAAGACGATGCAGATCGACAACGTGGAGACAAAGGCAGGTATGGCAATCTGCGACGCGCCGGTCAAGATGGCGTCTTCGACCTCCTTGCCGAGCTCCAGGTTCCGGTTGATGTTTTCGATCTCAACGGTGGCATCGTCGACGAGAATGCCGACCGCGAGGGCCAGCCCCCCCAGCGTCATGATGTTGATCGTCTCGCCCAGCGCAGACAAGGTGATGACGGAGACCAGAATTGACAACGGAATAGAGACGGCGATGATCAGGGTGCTGCGCCAACTGCCGAGGAAGACCAGGATCATGATGGCCGTCAGGCAAGCCGCGATAATGGCCTCGCGGATGACGCCGTTGATCGCTCCGCGTACAAAGATCGATTGATCGGCGAGCGGCGTGATTCTAAGCTGCGGTGGCAGCGACCCTTTGAGTTGGGGCAAGCGCGCTTTCACGCGGCTGATAATGTCCAGTGTCGAGACCTGTCCCGACTTCTGGATCGTGACCAGCGCGGATCGCTGCCCGTCGACACGGACGATGTTGGTTTGTGGCGGCGAGCCGTCGCGCACGTGCGCAACATCGTGGACATAGATTGTAGTCCCGTTCAGACTCTTTATGGGTATGTCGTTCAGCTCCTGGATGGTGCCTGGGCTGCTGTTCGTCTCCACCTGATACTCGTACTGGCCTACCTTGGCGGTGCCTGCCGGTACGATGATGTTCTGGGCACTGAATGCGTTGACGACGTCAGTAGGCGACAACCCCTTTGCTTGCAGCGCCTGACTGTCGAGGTCAACCTGCACCTGACGCTGCTTGCCCCCATAAGGAAACGGAATCGATGCCCCTTGCACCGTCGCCAGCTGCGTGCGGATGAAGTTTGTGCCGATGTCGTTGAACTGCTGCTCTGAAATGCCCTGCCCAGAGAGCGAAAGCTGGAGGACGGGTACGCTGGATGCGCTGTAGGTGATGACCAGCGGTGGAGTGATGCCCGGCGGCAACTGCCGGAGGGCGGCCTGCGCGGTGGCGGTAATCTGAGCGACGGCCGAGGGCAGGTTGGCATGCGGCTGAAAGAAGACCTTGACGACGGCGATACCCGTCAGCGACTGCGACTCGATGTGCTCGATGTCGTTGACGGTGGTCGTCATGTTGCGCTCGAAAGGCGTAACGACGCGATTGCCAAGCTCCTGCGGCGAAAGCCCGGAGTAATTCCAGATGATGGAAACGATAGGGATGTCGATGTTCGGGAAAATGTCGGTTGGGGTGCGTGCGATCACAACCGGCCCCAGCAGCAGCAAGAGCAGGGAGAATACAACGAAGGTATAGGGCCTGCTGAGCGCAAGGCGAACGATCCACATGCCAACATCTCTCCGGTGTTCTTCTCAGTATATGTAGACGCGCCATTGCCAGTTGAGGACTCCTCACCATGCGTGGAAGAAGCCGTGCCGCTCTTCCAGGAAAACCCTGGTGGAAAAGAGCGCCGAAAGCCGGTCTTCTGTGAGTAGATCGCGCTTGCGCCCATCGGCGACGATACGGCCCTCGCGCATCATCAGAATGCGGTCGATCTCCGGCAAGATGTCTGCGATGTGGTGTGTGATGAGTAGAATACCGGTTCCTGCCTGTGCGAGACGGCGCAGCAGCATCCTCAAGTCGCGCTGCGCGGCGAGGTCGAGCGCGTTCGATGGCTCATCCAGCAGGAGCATATCGCCGGAGCCGGCAAGTGCCCGACCGATTGTAATACGGCGTTGCTGTCCTGCAGACATCTCGCCAATCGGCTTATCGCGCAACGCAACTGCGTCGACCTGCTCCAACACCTCGAGAGCGCGCTCGCGCATGGCAGGTGTTACGGTCAGGTTCGGCCAGAGGGTAGAGCTTGCGAAGAATCCTGTGAGGACAGCGTCGAAGCCTGTCGTCGTCAGAGCGGCTTTGCCTGGCGGCTCCGTCGAGACAACACCAAGGCGCTTCTTCAGCTCGGTAGCATCCCAGCGTGGCCGACGGAAGAGGCGTATGCGCGTTTCCGGTAGCGCGAGTGGATAGCACTCGCAGGTCATCGTTTTGAGGAGAGTCGATTTCCCGCAGCCGTTTGGGCCGAGGAGGGCGACGTGTTCGCCTGCTGCGATGGTCAGGTTGACATCGTGGAGGACAACTGACTCACCACGCGCGACGGAGACGTGCTCAAAGTGGAGGAAAGGTTCCATGTCTACTTACAGCGTAGAGGATGTCATCCAAGGTGCCAGGAGCAGCATAAAGGGGGTCAGATCGCTATGGCAGTCTCACTTCATGCGTCCGGAGGTGGGGATAGGTCCTGAACAGAGATGCAGGCTTACCGGTTTAGCTTACGATAGACGATTCCCATGAGCAGAGAGGCCAGAACGACCCAGGCGAACTGGTACCAGTAGAAGAACGGGAAACCTCCAAAGGAAGGATCCGAGCGGGCATAGAGCTGCGGAAAGCAGAGCCCGAGGTAGGGAAGCAGGAGCAGGAGAGCCCAGAGGGTGAGGGTGCACTTCGCGGGCTTGCTGGGATCGTTCACTATGCGGGAACTCCGTTTAAGCACGGGGTCTCACGCCATCCGCGGACTGTGTAGCCCACTGTAGCGAAGGCGAAGGCTCCGGTGGCGGCAAGGATGAAGCTGTTTGGCTCTGGAGTTGCGGCGAGATTGGAACTACTGATGATGCGGTAATCGCCAGCGATACTCAGATCAAGTTGAAGGGTGGGATCGACAAGCGCGTTCGCTGCGAAAGCACCTACAGGAAGCGGCCCTGAATAGCTGCCCGACTGTATGTTTGTTTCGATAACGATCTCGTAAAGCTGGTTCGGCGTGAGTTGAAGCGTCGTGTTAACGGTAAACTGCTGCGCATTCGGTCTAGCGTTACAACCGAGTGATGCATAGAAGGGTGCGCAGGCGGTAGCGTTGAAGATGTTGAAGGAGGCATTGTTCCCCAGAATGCCTGCAATATCGAGTGAGGCATAGACGGATACGGCATTATCCGACGTAGTCGCTTGCCCGTAGGCTTTCAACTGTACCGGAACAGGCGACCCATTCGGTCCCGCCACTTGGAAGTAATAGAGGAGTTCAGAGTCGGCGTCTATCCGGCTCGTGGTGTATGGACCGGCACTGCCGGAGAAGCTGGTGGCAGATGTGACGGATGGGTCTGTTCCGCCGGAGGCCGACGTTGTTGCGGACATGGCACCAGCGGCCGCACTGCCTATATAACTCACACTAGAAGCGCCGAACGTGTCACTGCCTCCGGTGGCTCCCGTCGGTATGCCAACGAATTGGCTTACTGAAGCAGAGGGCACCATGGGGGCGGACATCGTGAGTGCCTGGCAAGCGCGGGAGAATGAGCAAAACGAAGAGGCTATCAACAAGAGTAGGGCGGGTCTCACGATAAGAACTCCGGCAAAGAGATGTGCTGTGTCACATTGTTATACACCCGTGCAAGTGTCCCTGTAGTCTTCTGTTTCATAAAAGAAAGGCGCGAACGCGCCGGATGTCGGGTAAAGTGTTGCTATGCTTGGTGCGCCGTCGATAGACGAAGCGATTGCGATTATGGCGCGTCTGCGTGGGCCAGACGGCTGTCCATGGGATCGCGAGCAAACGTTCGACTCGATCAAGCGGCATACTCTCGAGGAAACCTATGAGGTCTTCGACGCGATCGAACGGCGTGCCTGGCCGGAGCTTCAAGACGAATTGGGTGATTTGTTGCTACAGGTGCTCTTCTATTCGCAGATGGCGGCAGAGGCAGGATACTTCACTCTCGAAGATGTAGCGAAAAATCTTTGCGCGAAGCTGGTGCGTCGTCACCCGCATATCTTTGGAGGTCCCGATCAGATGGAAGCGACAACTCCGGACGCAGTGCGGCTTAACTGGGAAGCGATCAAGAAATTAGAGAAGGCAAACGGTGCGGCGGGGAGCTTACTAAGCGACGTACCGCGGTCGATGCCAGCGGTTATGGAAGCAGGGAAGCTGGGGTCGCGCGCGGCGAAGGTAGGGTTCGACTGGCAGAACGCACAGGGATTGTTCGAAAAGCTGCAGGAAGAGTTCGAGGAACTGCAGGTAGAGGTAGCGTCAGAGCGGAGGGACGCTGTCGAGGATGAATTAGGTGACTTGTTCTTTACGCTGGTGAACCTATCGCGGCATCTGCAGGTGGATGCTGAGTTTGCGTTGCGTCGCGCCAACGCCAAGTTTCGCACGCGATTTGCGGCGATGGAGAAGGCTGCAGGTGGAGCGGATGCGTTAGAGGCGATGCATGCAAGAGAACTGGAAAAACTATGGGACAGAGCCAAGTCAGCTGAGGCGGTGGGTTAGCTATGGCTTTTCGTATGGAGCACCTGGACCAGTTGGAGCAGTTCGATCGCTGTGTAGAGATACAGATCGCCGTCTGGGGATACGCGGATGGCGATCTGATCCCGCGGCGGATGTTCCTGGTAGCGCAGCGAATTGGTGGGCAGGTGCTGGGCGTCGTCGATTCTTCTGTGGGCGACACGATTGTGGCATTCGCCATGGCGCTGCCAGGATATCGAGATGGGCGACCGTATCTGCATTCGCATATGCTGGCCGTGCTGCCCGAGCACCGCAATCGGGGTTTGGGGCGTGCTCTGAAGCTGGCGCAGCGCGACGACGCGTTAGAGCGAGGGTTTGAGCTGATGGAGTGGACGTTTGACCCGCTGGAGATTAAGAATGCCTATCTGAACATCCGCAAGCTCGGGGCGATCGTGCGCCGGTACCGGGCTAACTTCTATGGGCCATCTTCTTCGCCGTTGCAGGGTGGGCTGCCGACGGACCGCCTCTATGCGGAGTGGTGGCTCCGGTCCGAGCACGTTGAGGCCAGGCTGCGCGGAGAAGATATACCAAAGGAAGTTACCGCCGAAGTGAGCGTGCCAGTAAGTGTCGGACGATGGAAGGAAAACGACGCCGAGCGTACACTGGCCGAGCACCTGCAAAGCAAGAACCGCCATCTACTCGAGACCGCCTTCTCCCGTGGCCTCGCGGTCATCGACTATGCCCGGGACATGGAAGGAAACGGCTCGTTTCTTCTAGGTTCATGGCCGGCAAGCTCCAAAGAGAGCAGGAACCCATCCACATGATACGTATCGACGCCATCCATCTCCGCGAGATCCAAATGCCGCTCGCTCATCCTTTTGAGACCAGCTTTGGCGTGACGACGGCACGGCGCATCCTGTTGGTAGAAATCGCATCGGACGGAATGACGGCCTGGGGGGAATGCGTCGCAGGGGAGCACCCCTTCTTCTCCGAAGAGTCGATCGATACCGCCTGGATTGTGACAAAGCGGGAACTCGCGCCGCTGCTCTTGAACGCGATCGGCGTCACGGGTGGAGGAAGTTGTCCAGAGGTATTCAAGCAGGTGCGCGGTAACCGTATGGCGAAAGCGGCGCTCGAAAACGCCGTTTGGGATCTGGAAGCGCAGCGGAAGAACGTCTCGCTGGCAGAGTTGCTGGGGGGAACGCGCGAGACGATCGAGTGCGGGGTGTCTATCGGGATTCAACCTACGATTGAAGCTCTCATGGAAAAGATCGCGACGGAGGTCACTGCCGGGTACCGGCGCATCAAGCTAAAGTGCAAAGCAGGTTGGGACACGCTGATCTTTGAGGCGGCACGGGCCCGTTGGCCGCACATCCTGCTGTCGTGCGATGCGAACTCAGCGTACCGGATGCGCGACTTCGAACATATCAAGAGCTGGGACCAGTTTGGACTGCTTATGATCGAGCAGCCATTATGGCATGATGATTTTTACTTCCATTCCATGTTGCAGAAGCAAATCGGCACGGCGATCTGCCTCGATGAGTCCATTCGCAATCGGCGAGATGCGCTCGCAGCTATAGACATGGATTCCTGTCGAATCATCAACATAAAAAATGGCAGGGTGGGGGGATTTTCCGAGGCCATCGCGGTACATAACGCAGCAGTAGAGCGGGGCATCCCGGTATGGTGTGGCGGTATGCTGGAGACGGGGATTGGACGAGCGCATAATATTGCGCTCTCATCCTTGCCCGGCTTTTCGCTGCCTGGAGATGTTTCTGCCTCAGCGCGGTATTGGACAGAGGACGTTGTGGAGCCACCGGTAACGGTAAGCACACAGGGCGAGATCGTTGTGCCTACTACCTCAGGAAGCGGCTACCCAATTCGGCGCGATCGGATTGAGCGGCTCACGGTGCGGCGGGCGTCGGTATACGCCAAGGCGCTTGTGTCTGTTTAGGATGAGCGACGTGAGGGTTTGCTGTCGATGAACGTACGTGAAGAATCTACTCACTGCGCGAGGAGCATCCTGATTGCTTCCCGGTAGCTCATCGGCGTGACTGTATGGTACTCGAAAACATCAACCGTTTCGTGGACGTCGATCCGCTTCACCATGAGGGCACGCACGCTAACTTGTTGAGCGAAGTGGTTCAAGATCCATCGGCTGCCGCCAGCGTCCACCTGTTCCAGGAGAAGGGTGCCCCCCGGGTATACGTGCGCCAGCACACCGAAGCCGAAGTTGACGGGCTTGAAGATGTGTCCTTCCATCCTGACCATCTGCGCCGATTTAGGGTCGATCCACATACGGCCTTCAAGACCTGTCAACGCGGCTGAGGTGGTGGTGGGCGGCGACCAGGCAGGATTGGGACGGAAGTCGAGAACGACCTCGCCGCTTCGTCCAGCAGAGCTGGGCGGCTGGCCGGGAACGAAGGTGTAGCTCATAGCGTCAGGCATTAGCAGGATCATGTCCTCTGCCAGCTTTTTGCCTGTGTCTTCATTCCGGATGTGCTTAAAGAAGGTGTCGGGAGAGGCGAGGAGGTCGTTCAAGCGGGATCGCTCCGCCGCGGCTTCATCCTCCGTGAGCGGCTTGCTGTTTCGCTCAACCAGCCGCGCTACCGTGCCATCCCTACTTTCGATGACATCGCGGGTCTGGTCGCCCTTACTGTCCAGAACGTGCATTTTATAGCGCAGGTAGCTGTCGCGATGGCGAAGTATGGCGATCTCGTTGGCCGCTGTTTTGACGGCCCACTCGCGAGGTGCCGTCGAGCTCTGCGTCATTGCCGCAGAGGTTGCGAGCAGCACGAAGCAGCAGCAAAGCGGGCTGACACTTCTTCCAGGATACCCGCTTTTCTTCACCTGTTCTATGACGTGCTGGTCGTCTACAAAGTTTTCCCGTTTGCCTCAGCACACGGCCTTGGGTATAGTTCGGCAAGAGCACACATTTCGGATGGACCTGAATGAACCCTCATGAGGAGCGGCAAGGCATGAAACCAGCAGAGGGCTCCACCGTCATCGGCAAGTCGGTTGTCATTCGCGGAGAGCTTACCGGGAGTGAAGAGTTGTTTCTGGACGGAACGCTCGAAGGCACTCTTGCGTTAAGCACGAGCCGGCTGACAATTGGTCCAAACGCACGCGTGACAGCTAACATTTCAGCGCAGGACATCGTGATCTTTGGGCGCGTAGATGGCAATCTTCAGGCTACCGGCAGCATCGACCTCCGGCAATCCGCCTTTGTTATCGGCGATGTGCTCGCAGGGCGGCTTTCGATAGAAGAGAGCGCCACGATCAAGGGTCGTGTGGAGCTAAACCCCACCAGCGCCCCTAAGGTGTAGCGCGGCCACATGGGTCTTTTTGGCAATCAGGCAAAGACCGGTCTAGCCGGCGGCGAACGGGTGCCCCGCCATTCAAGTGGGTGGGGACAGCTGTTGGCCTATCTTCGTGCGCGCGAGTCTTTGCGTGTACTGGACATCGGACCAACCTCGTCGAGCAACATCAACTACATCACGAATCTCGGCCACAGTATCTACATGGCAAATCTGGCCGAAGAGGCGGCGCGTCCCGAATGGCTCGTTGCCAATACGATAGGCGAGCCTCCGACTTATGACGTTGAGGGTTTCGTAAGAACGAACTTGACCTTTTCCAGTCGCACCTTCGACGTGGTGGTTCTCTGGGATGCGATAGATTACCTGCCGGACGCGCTGGTCGTGCCGGTGATGACGAGGCTGTACGAGGTGCTACAGCCCGGTGGTCAGCTCCTTGCGTTTTTTCATTCCAAAGACAATGGACCGGAAGCAGCTTTTCGTCGGTACCACCTGACGGACAAGGACATGGTCGAAATGCAGCTCACGGGAGACTACCCTTTGCTGCATACTTTCAACAACCGGCAGATTGAGAAGCTGCTTGGAAGCTTCAGTGGGACGAAGTTCTTCCTTGCCAAAGACAGCTTTCGTGAGGTTGTTGCGACACGATAGCCAAAGAGCTATAGAAGATGAGGGGGAAGCGAACATCTTGCTCCCCCCCCTTCTGAGCGTCCTACTCTGTCGGCTTGCTCTTGCGCTCGGCCCACCGACGCTTCATCGCGTCTGCGATGGCCTTGCGACCCTCCGGACTTAGCTTGCGCTTTTTGGGCGCGCTACTTGCCAGAGCCTTGATCGTAGTAGAAGCGTTCTTGCTCCCCTTAGGACGACCGCGACCGGCCTTCTTGATCGGTGCGCTCGGCGTAGACGAAACACTTTGAAGAACCTGACGCGCCTCGGTCAGCTTCGCTATCTGCGCGTCGATCTGGGCAATGATTGAATCGACTTCCATAACTACCTCACTCTCACTTATGATTTCAGGAACATCTTTAAACGAGCCTACTTCCGAAGATACATAGATTGACGAAGCAAGGCAATGCGTCAAGCCTACTATTGTCCGGCCAGCGTCCAACAAAGCACCTGTTCCGTACGAGAGCTACGCTCACCGGCGTGTAAGTCTGGCCCAATGTTAGACTGCGCTCAGCTATGCGTTCGATCTCTCCTAAACTATGGTTCCTCGTTGCGCTCTCAGCCTTGCTCCAGAACCTCGCATTTCCCGTAGCAGGTCCTGTTCCGGTGTGGCGAACGGCTCTCAGTTGGATTGCGCTCACGCCTTTTCTCTATGGGCTGCAAGAGCTTTGCAAATCGAGATGCGGGAGCATCCTTGTGCAAGGCACCTTATACGGCTATCTATGCGGTGTGCTTTGGTATCTAGGGAATTGCTACTGGATCTACCAGACCATGTATTTGTATGGAGGTCTGGCAAAGCCGGTGGCCGGTGCAATCCTGCTTCTGTTTTGCTTGTATCTTGGCCTGTACCATGCGCTGTTTGGTCTCTTGTTTACCATCATTAGCCGCTCTCGCCTGAGTTCGAGGGGTGCGCTGCTGTTTGCCCCTTGTCTCTGGGTTGCAGTGGAGTTGGCGAGGGCGCGGGTCACCGGCTTTCCATGGGACCTGCTCGGTTCCACACAGGTCGACAACTTGTGGCTGACCCAGATCGCGCCGATCACAGGCGTGTATGGGGTGTCTTTTGTGCTTGTGATGGGCAACGCGCTTTGGATCGTCGGCTTTGCTTTGCGTTGGCGACGGCACACCCGAACGATAGCTGCATTTGCCGGATGTCTCCTTTGCGTGCTCTTCTTCGTGGCCGTTCGCAAGGGTTCCAGACGGGCAGAGATATCCCCTACAGCGACTGCTGTACTGGTGCAGGAAAATCTTGGGGTAGGAACGGAAGCTGCAGAGAACAATGAGTCGCGTGACGATCTTCTGAGGTCATTCACGGAGTTGAGCTTACACCCACCGGCTGACCGTTGCTTTGGTACGCCAGAGCTGCCTGACACTTTGTGTGTACATCACGCGGCAAAGGTGACAAAGGACGCGGCTGTCGATCTGATCGTGTGGCCAGAGGCTCCCTCCGGTTTCCGTACGGATGATCCGGCATTTACCTCGGCCCTCGGCAGCCTTGCGCGCACAGCTGCCGCCCCGCTGGTAGTCGGTAGTCTAGGCATTGTTCCCAACTCATCCGTAGCCCGCGGAGTACAGGAGTTTGACTCGGCCGCGCTGGTTCGGCCGGATGGCACCTCAGCCGGAAGGTACGACAAGATCCACCTCGTGCCCTGGGGTGAGTACGTACCGTTCAAGGAGGTCTTTGCTTTCGCAGACCGCCTTACAGCAGGGGTGGGCAACATGGACCGCGGTACGGAGCGCAGCGTCTTTTCGACAGGCGGGCATCAGTTCGGCGTCTTTATCTGTTACGAGTCCATCTTTGCCGACGAGGTGCGACGATTCGTAGCCAATGGCGCAGAGGTGCTGGTAAACATCTCAGACGATGGCTGGTATGGCGATACTTCAGCAGCCTGGCAGCACCTGAACATGGTGCGGATGCGCGCCATTGAGAACCGACGATGGATACTCCGCTCTACGAATACAGGTGTAACCGCCGTCATCGATCCCCATGGACGAGTCACGGCGTCAATCCCGCGGCATAGTCGCTCCGCGCTGCGAGCTGCGTTTGGCTACGAGACGCAGCGTACGTTCTACACGCGACATGGAGATGTCTTCGCATATGGGTGCGCGTTAGCGAGCTTACTGGCTGTCTGCTACGGTCTGGTTCGCCGGAATGCAATAAAGTAGAGAGATGCTTGACGATCTTGAATTTCGCTACTCCCCGGTCCGCGCGCAAGTCCGCGAACTGCGGGAGTATCTTTGACGCTGCTCGCCTCGGCCGTGAACAAGCAGTATTGGAAGCAAAGATTGCCGACCCTGCTGTCTGGGCGGACGCGGCCCGTTCCCAGCCGTTGATGCGTGAGCGAAAGCGACTGGAGACGCTGCTGGCCGACGATGCGGAGCTGGCGCGCCGGTCCGACGACATCGAGGCGTATTTCGAACTCGCGCGCGAGGGGGAAGACACCGAGCCTGACCTTGTCCGAGAGATACCGCTCCTCGTTGCGTTCGCTGAGGCACTGGAAGCGAAGACGATGCTTTCCGAGGAGACTGACCCGCTTAACGCCATCCTGACGGTGCATCCGGGCGCGGGGGGGACCGAGAGCCAGGACTGGGCCGAGATGCTGATGCGAATGTATCTTCGCTGGGGAGAACGGCAGCACTTCAAAGTGGAGATCAACGAAATACAGGACGGCGATGAGGCGGGTATCAAATCGGCGACGTTCACGATCACAGGCGAGTTTGCCTATGGATTGCTGAGTGGGGAGACCGGGGTGCACCGGCTGGTGAGGATTTCCCCATTCGATTCGGCCAAGCGACGTCATACGTCCTTTGCAAGTGTCTTTGTTTCTCCAGAGATCGACGACACGATCGTGATCGATATCAAAGCGGATGACCTGCGTATCGACACGTACAGGTCGGGCGGCAAAGGCGGTCAACATGTCAATACGACCGATTCAGCCGTGCGGATCACGCATCTACCGACGGGGTTGGTGACAGGATGCCAAAATGAGCGCTCGCAGCACAAGAACAAAGAGCGTGCCATGAAGATGATGCGGTCGAAGCTGTACGAGTATGAGCTCGACAAAAAGAAGGCTACAGCCCGAAAGCTGGAAGATTCTAAACTGGACATCAAGTTCGGATCGCAAATTCGTTCTTACGTGCTACAGCCCTACAGAATGGCCAAAGACCTGCGAACACGGGTCGAGGTTGGCGACGTCGATAAAGTACTGGATGGGGCTATCGATCCTTTTATTCAGGGCTACTTGCGAATGCGTCGAGAGGGGAACTTTCCTGCAGAGGTCGTGGCGGATGATTTCTCTTAAAGAGAGGTATCGAAGGTGCAGCACTTACACAGCGGAGGTCTCATGCGAATCGTCGACCGGCAGGCACTTCTCTCGCAGCAGCATGAAAGGGCATCGCACGAATTAGAATCCTTGCATCTTCTGAGTGCTTCGAATCGATCTACAAACTACGGCACGATCGCCGGACCTTACCTGAGGATCGCTCT
Organism: Acidobacteriaceae bacterium; assembly: GCA_965215415.1. Taxonomy (GTDB): domain Bacteria; phylum Acidobacteriota; class Terriglobia; order Terriglobales; family Acidobacteriaceae; genus Edaphobacter. Next base: position 1,762,752 of record CBDCDQ010000009.1, read on the forward strand.
TCGACCTTTGCTGCTGACGTTTGTCCTTCTATGGTCCAGCACTGGGTTATGTGCTCTACCAGTTTCCGTCACAAGTGCGCCGTTGCGGCAGTGGAGACTGGCGTCTGGCTGCGCAGTACGGGACACCGGCAGTACGATCGCTGTACACGGATACGAACTCAGAGGCTGGGTTCCGGTTTCGGTTCCGTCTACCGTGCTTGCTGCGCAGCTTGCCGCCGGCACAATGGAAGGCCTGGCGTCCGATTCGGTTCGCGGCAGTTCCTTCGACCCTTACTTCGGCATGAATCTGCGGGCAATCCCTGGAACTACCTACCCAATCGGTACGTTTTTCTCGAACCAGGAGGTTCCGGCAGACAGCCCCTACGCCTGCGGGTGGTGGTATCGAACGACGTTTGCGGCAATCCGACGAAATGGGCAACGCACGTGGCTTCGCTTTGCAGGCATCAATTACAGCAGCGAGATCTGGGTGAACGGGCATCTGATAGCCGACAGAAAGCGTGTTGCGGGCGCTTACCGAAGATATGAGTTCGACATAACGGATTGGGTGCATGAGGGGCGGAGTAACGTTGTCGCGGTGGAGACGTTTGCGCCCGGTGCAAAGAATCTAGGTATCAACTGGGTGGATTGGAACCCGTGCCCGGCAGATAAGAATATGGGCCTCTGGGGTGGGGTGACGGTGCTGACTAGCGGCGCTGTCACGATCCGATCTCCAATGGTCAGCACGCACTTTCGAGACGACTCTCTCCGATCGGCGGATTTGACGGTCCGCGCTGTGCTTACCAACGCCACGGAGGTAGCCGTCAGAGGCACGGTTCAGGGTATGGTCACTGGTCTGGTACAACCTTTACGTTTCTTGATGCCGGTCAACCTTGCGGCGCATGAAGTGAGGGAGATCGTATTCACGCCGCAAGAGGTTGCTGCACTCCACGTGGATCATCCGGAGATCTGGTGGCCTTACGGTCTCGGCGGGCAACACCTGAACACCCTCAAGATGGTCTTTGTGGCAAATGGGCTCAGCGACGAGGCAACGACAAAGTTCGGCGTACGTGAGGCATCCAGCGAGTTGGACGCTGAGGGTCATCGTCTCTTTCGCATTAACCGCCATCCGATTCTCATTCGTGGTGGAGGATGGTCGCCCGATATGCTGCTGCGTGAGTCACCGGAGCGGATGCGGGAGCAGTTCAAGCTTGTGCGCGACCTGCACCTGAATACCCTCAGACTCGAAGGCAAGCTCGAGACCGAGGAGTTCTTCAATCTGGCTGATACACAGGGTGTTCTCGTGATGGCTGGTTGGTGCTGCTGCGATCATTGGGAACACTGGAAGGATTGGACAGGCGACGACTTGACGATCGCATCGGACAGCTTGCGCGCTCAGATGCTACGCCTGCGTAGCCACGCGAGCTTGCTGGTATGGCTCAACGGAAGCGATGGACCACCACCGGATCGCGTCGAGAACGCGTACCTGCAGGTAGAAAAAGAGACAGCCTGGCCGAATGCTGTACTCTCATCAGCCTCCGCGACCCCCACCGTGCCAACCGGTGAAAGTGGTGTCAAGATGCTCGGGCCCTACGACTATGTCGTCCCTTCCTACTGGCTGCGGGACACAGCAAAGGCCGGAGGTGCCTACGGTTTTAATACGGAGACAAGTCCTGGCCCCGCTGTGCCGGATGTTGCGGAGCTGAAGCGTTTCCTGCCCGAAGACAAACTATGGCCCATCAATCCTGTTTGGGACTTCCATACAGGAGGCGGCAAATACAAGAGTCTGGCAGTCATTAACCGGGCGATGGACGACATCTATGGCGCAACTGCAGACGTCGAAAGCTATACCCGTGTCGCACAGACGATGGAGTACGACGCAGAGCGCGCCATGTTTGAAGCCTACGGGCGTAACAAATATCATGCAACCGGCGTCGTGCAGTGGATGTTGAACAATGCCTGGCCCTCGCTGATATGGCATCTGTATGACTATTACCTGCAGCCTGGTGCGGGCTACTACGGCGCGAAGAAGGCGAACGAGCCAGTGCACGTTCAATATTCCTACGACGATCGCAGCGTTGTGGTCGTAAACAGCCTCTTCCAACCTGTGGCAGATCTTACCGTGGAAGCAAGCGTCTTCACCCCTTCGAGCGAACGCACGTTCCATGAGGAGCAGAGGGTGGATGTGACAGCGGACTCAGCTACCCGGATCATCGTTCTACCTGCCGCGTCGTTGAGTGCGCCGCTATCGTTTATCCGGCTTTCCATGCGGGATAGGAATGGTGCTGAGGTCAGCACTAACACCTATTGGCTCTCCGATAAGGCGACCGAGTTCGACTGGGCGAAGACCGACTACACACACACGCCTCCGTCAAGCTTTGAAGACTTGACCGCACTGCGAAGGCTGGCTCCCGCAAAAATTGACGTCCGCCTGGTGCCAGGCAGCTCCTTAGGGATGGTACGTGTCGCCTTGCACAACTCTTCGCAGGCGATTGCCTTCCAGCTGGCGCTTACAGGGTTGGGTAAAAGCGAAAAGCCCTACGATGCTCTACTTTGGAGCGACAACTTCATCGAACTCCTGCCAGGAGAGACACGAGTGCTCACCGCAACCGCTTTACGCCCGGAGACCTTAGAGGAGTTGGCGAGCATACGCGCCACCGGTTGGAACGTCGAAGGAGCCTCTATGCTCCGGCTGAGATGAAGGGGGGCCGTGCTCCGTGCCCGGTTCCCCCATTGGCGGTTATGTCAGAAGGAGATGCGCCCTGCAAGTTGAAGAATGCGTGGGTCGTGCGTTGCGGTAACGTTGCCAAAGCTGGTGCCGTAGCCTGACTGTGTGACGGGATTGGCAGCTGTGCTCAGGCCAGTTGTCCGGACAGCTGAGAAGCTTGTGGAGTTTGTGACGTTGTAAGCCGCGATGCGGAGAGAGAAGGAGGTGCTTTCCGTAATGCGGAAGCTCTTATCTACAGCGGTGTCGAGTTTCCAGAAGCCCGGACCGCGCACTGCGCCGCGATGCTCGGTACCGTCCTGGCCCGGCATTTTGTTGTTGGCAAAAGCAAATACGTTAAACCAGCGATCCAGAGTATGAGGGGCGTTAGCATTCGGGCTGCTCACCAGATTGGGTCGCGCCGTCGAGCCCAGGCCGGAGGAGTCATAGATCCCCAGCCCGGCCGCATCACCGTTTGAGGAGGATTGAAAAACAGTGAGCGGCAAACCGGAGTCGGCAGCAAGGATGCCAGTAGTTTCCCAGCCGCCAAGCAGGTAAGCACCCAGGCTCCTGCTGTTGCGAAAGAAAGGCAGCTTGTAGACGTAGTCGGCATTGAAGATATGCTTGCGGTCCAGTTGGGTGTTTCCGTAATCTCGTTCGGGATGGTAAGTGTCAAAGGTTTGCGTGCCAGACGCAGTCTGATTATCTGTCAGAGCGTGTGACCATGTATAGTTCGCCGTCAGCGTCGAGCCGTCTGTGAAGCGCTTGGTGATCTGCGTCTGGAGCGAGTTGTAGTTGGAGCTGTAGGACGGCGTATAGATGGAGATGGCACCGTAACCCTGATACGGGCGTAAGGCGTTGATCTTAGCAGCATCCGCTTTTCTAAGTGGCAGCGATATGCCAGCTGCTAAGGCGGCACCGGGAGGTACTTCATTGATGTCCCGTTGTCCGACGAGATGCACTCCATGCTGACCGTAGTACCCGGCGTCAATCACGAGATTGGGTGCAAGCTCGTGTTGGAAGTCGAGGCTGAACTGCTGTGCGTACGACGGGTGCCACTTCTCGGCAAAACCGATTAGTCCAGGGGGATTAAGGTTGGTGGACGCACTTCCCCCGGCTGGATTGGCTAGCGTCGTGCTGTTGAAGTTAGTCGTCGTATTGTAAGGAGGGTTCTCGTAGATAGCAGCCTCCCAAAGGCCGGCCAGGAGGGCCTCTTGAAAGATACCGTATCCGAGACGGACCGATGTCTTTCCGTTGGCTGCCGGATCGAAGGCAACGCCTACCCGTGGTCCTAAAGCGGAGTAACTGCGGCTCTCGACACCGTTGCCATAAGGAGAATTCTTGCCGCCCAGTACGATGCCGTTCAGTGTTTTGCCCGTATTGGTGACTAGAAGGCCACTGCTATCAAGCCTTGGTGCGTCCTGCGGCGAGAAAGTGGAGGGCGCAAAGTTACTGAGTATGCCTCCGCCATCCGTCGGAGGATCGAACAGGGAGTACCGCACACCATAACTTACCGTGAGGGTTGGCCGGATGCGCCACTCGTCTTGACCGTAGAGTTCAAAGGTGTTCTCCCTAATGTCGGCCGTAAGATCTTTTGACTGCTGTGTGAATCCTGAAGCGCTGCCGAGAAGGAAGTTGGCCCAGTTCTGGTAGGCACCGCAATTGATGTCCGAACCGCCGCCGATACAGTTGCCCTTGGCATCAGTCAGCACGTTAGTTTCGTCGAAGGAGAAGCTGCCGTTTGCAGGCGACGCCGAGTTGCCGGCGGAGTTCTCCTGCTTGTTGTAGTGGTTGAAGCTGCCGCCGAACTTGTACGAATGGTTTCCGCGCACCAGACTCAGGTTGTCGAAGATGTTGTGATTGCGGTTGTAATCGAGATATTGCCCGAAGCCGGTGACAGATTCGAAATCCGCAAACCCAAGGTCAGGGATGCGGGTCAACGTCGATGCAAATGGCAGCTTGAGCGTAGGCAGCACATCCGGCGAAAGGGCAGCGTTATCGAGTCCGTTGGGCTGGCTGATGATGGCACCGTACGAGTAGGCGTAGCCTCCCTCGTTGTAAAGGGTAGGGGTAATGGCCCAGGTAACACGTGCCATCCAACTCTTTCCAGGAGCGTTGGTGCTGGTTTGACTGACACCGGGCAGATTGGCATTAGTGAAGAGGCCGCCGGGCTCCTGCGTAGGTATTTTATCGTTGAGGAACCGACCCATGACTGTGAAGCGGTCGCTGAAGCTGTGATCTAGCCGGTAGAGCTCTTCCTGGTAGTTGAAGGTCGCGGACTGCGCTGAAAACAACGAGAAAGGATCGCTTGTAGCCTGCGGTGCCGGCAGCTTGTTGAAGATGTCCTTGATGTAGGCTGCGGCGGCAGGCGTGGGGGTGATGTTGCTGGAAGTCGACGTGCAATTGCCTTTTGCGTCGGCTGCGGTGCAGACCGGATAAGGAAAGATACCGTTGCGCAAAGCGATTGTCGGCACCTCGGCGTTCAATGGTACCGGCGTCTTGATGCGGCGGATTTCTTCGGAAAAGAAAAAGTGTGTACGCTGAATCGCCGGATGTAAGAGGCCCGGTATCATGACTGGACCTCCGAAAGTGCCCCCGAAGTCGTTGTAGCGAAGCGGTGTTTTGCCGACAGCGTTGCGCTTATTGAAGAAGCTGTTTGCGTCGAGCGCGTCGTTACGGAAGAACTCGTACACGCCGCCATGGAACTTGCTCCCTCCGGAGCGGGTGATGACTTCCACCTGTCCGGCGGCACCCCGGCCGTACTCCGCGTTGTAGGTCCCGCGCAGGAGCTTAAATTCTTCGATGGCGTCCACACTGGGATAGTTCAGCAGGGTCTTGTTGGAACCGCGGTCGACGTTGTCCGCGCCATCAATGGTCCAGTTATTCTGCGAGTCGCGTCCGCCCCCGATGGAGAACGAAGCGACGTTGGTCTGGTTCTTGTAGTTGTAGACTCCCACAAAAAGCTGATCCGGTACGTTGCCGGAGACGCCAGGCTGGAGGGCGACGAGCTGCTCGTAGTTGCGGTTGTTCGTAGGCAGCGCGCGCACCTGTTCACCGCTGATCAGGCTCTCGGCGGAGGCATTCTGGGTTTGCACCTGAAGCTGTGTGTCGCTGACCTCCACTGTCTGACTGGAATCGCCGAGCGCAAGGCTAATGTTTTCTTCCAGCCGATCCGAGACGTTGACTACAATCCCCTTCTGCGAGGAGCGCTTGAAGCCTGAACTCTCGACATCGATCTCATAGGTACCCACCGGCAGCAGGGGCGCAACGTACGCACCGCTCTTGTTGGTGGTGAGGTGGCGCACCTCGAGGTTCGTATCCAGGTTGATAACGATGACGGTGGCTCCGGGGATCAACGCACCCGAAGGATCGGAAACCGTGCCCCGGATGTTTCCAGTGATCTCTTGTGCTTGCAGAGAGGCAAGACAGCCAAGTACGGCTGTGGCGGAGATGAGAAACCTTGTCGATTGCATGAAGACCCCCCAGAGGAATGACAGCCAGCGGTACGGTCTGTACTCCCCCTTCTTTAAGGTGTTGAGTGTGTATTCAGAGGATGATAAAGATGACACCAGATGCTGTCAACGCACCTAATCTTCCAGCTTACGGCTTTTGAAACAGCGTGCGGCATACGTCCGGAGGGCCTCCTGTCCCAGCTGAGACCAACCCGGAAATCATGAAGGGAATGGAACACGGTCTACGGACAGGGTAGTTCCTGGTTCGTGCGTAATCACTTTCCGTTTGATATTCGCTCCGGCCAGCTTACCCGAGATATCACTCGCAACTTACATCCATGCAAGGTCACGCAGGACTGAAGGTCGGCAAAAGTGCCGGCTTCCCGCGATTCCTCTTTGTGCAGCATGCGGTAAGTAGACCTGCCTGGAGATAGTTTTAGTCAAGTGATCAAAACAGGTGCTGTTCCGTCTTGATCCGTCCACGTGTACTCCCGCTCCATTGGAGTCGGAGCCGTAAATTTCCACCTATCAGGTGTGGTACTCAGCGTAGGGAAGAGCGCCTCACCTTGAGTATGCTCCGAGGCGATAGCCATGGCATCTCGCATGGCGGATTTCGTTTCCGCGTTCATTGCACGGGGGTCGGGTGAAAGGAAGAGCGATGTTCCACTTCGCGCAACAAGGTCCATCCATTGGCGTGCTAGCTTCCAATCAAGACTAGGGGTAACCGCTGCACAATCGGGGTCTACGTGGGTAAACGTCTGATGCTGACCGATACGGTGAGCCAACCCGTTTATACCGAAGCGACGCGTCCTTTCCCACTCGCGGCCACTTGTATCGTCGGCAATACGTTGGGACTCGAAGATACCCGCCGCCAGATGACCCATCGTATTGCAACCGAGCACAACCGTGGTCTCACCCGCCGCTTTGCGAATTGCCACGTACAAATCCAGGATAATCTCCGCATTCGTTTTTGACCGGTCCTGGAAGTGCCATCCCGGGTTTGTAATTTGAGAGTTCATCTCAAACCCCCAGCGACCAAATAGTTCATAGGTGGAGAAATCATGCTTGATGAACTCGTAACCCCATCCGACGGGACCGCTGACCTGCTGCGTGATTCCATGAAGTGCTTCGGCAATCGTAGGGTCGAAAGCCGGACTGTTATGGCTTGCGTCTGAGCCGAAGCGCGCAAACGGAAGCAGCAGTGTCTTGGAGACCGTCTCTGAGGCCCGAAGCGGACGCACCCAGATGCCTGGATGCTGGTCTCTGCTTCGGATCTGCGTAGCCAGTTTGATCAAATCAGGAAAGCGTGTCTTGTCTTGCCAACCGTCGTCGATAACGATGTACGGACGGTTCTTTCCTTTCGGCGCAAGAGACGCAACCAGATCGGCATCTCGCAGCGTGCCCTCGGAACTGTTGGAACCATAGGCGTAGTTCCAATCGTTCGTGCCATAAATCGGTCCCGGTGGAAGCTTTGGCAAGGAACACATGTTTTTACAAAAAGCGCGGGTTGCATCCGCAACAGACTCTCCGGGATGACCCGTCCGGGCGACGACAGTACAAGCCGTAAGCTCCCGTTGCCCGAGCAAGGTAGGGCTGCCACCATTTCGAAGATCAACCCATAGCGATACTCCCTGTGTATCCCGCATCCAAAAACACAGGGACGCGGCACCTGTCTTGACTCCGCACCCATGCGTTGCCCGGCCGTCAGAAAGTAGGAAGTACCAGGGCATAATCCTTTCCGGAACGTTCCCCCTCCACTCTAAGTCGCCATAGCTTCTTTCCCAGTGGTCGCCCAGCATCTGGACCGCGTCGCCACCCCGAGCGTTCCATCGCAGGTGAATGTGCGTCAGGCTGCCGCCAGGGCTGCTGATGCTTACGGGAAGCTCTCTGAACTGGCCCCGCTGAACTGCCTCTGCAGTGACACGCGTATCTGCACCGGTCCACTCATGTGCCGCGTACTGTAGCGCCAGGGCTTTACCGAAGCCGAAATGAGCAATGACCCGATCGGGCGCTCGCAGGATCTCCAAATCTTTCATGCCGGATAGATCCGGTTCCAAGTCTAACCTGGTCTGTAGCAGCTGGGTATGTGCAGACGTGCTTCCTGCCGCAAGGGCCGCAGCCCCCAGAAATCGTCGTCGGTTCATTCCTTTGTTCACTTCGATCTCCGTTTGCAGGTAGATAGTCGTTGTTTGTTTTGCTCTCGTGTATGGTCCAGCATGACTCGGGTGCTTCGCTCATAAAGCGAAGCACCCGAAATCAACTAGAACGTGTATTTGAGGGCAAACTGGAAGAAGCGCGAATCCGGCGTGTTCTTTTGAAAGCCGCGCAAGCCTGTGATCAGGCCGCCGCCACCGGAGATACTTGTGTCGCCGGGATCGCCGTACCCCGGTGTGTTGAGGACGTTGAAGATGTCAGCCCGGAACTGAAGATTTTGTTCGCGGAATGTTGCAAACGACTTGAAGAGAGACATATCGATACGTTCGTAACCGGGTCCATAGATCTGGTTGGTTGGACTTCCGAAGTAAGGCAAAGCCGCGGACCCCGTAAGCGCATTCGGAACATGGGTGATTCCGTCAGGATAGAGTTGAGTCGTATAGGTGAGATCGTCTGCTTTCGGATTCGCAAAAGCACATGGGTTGAACCAGTGGCTCACGGTGCGGGTAGAAGACGCGCAGGTGATTCCAGGATTTGACGAATTTGCACTGCCGCCCGCTTTGTACGGATCGGTCACACGAATCGCCAAGGCGCCTGCGCCGGAGGGACTGTTTAAGTTGTTGGTGCCGATGCTGATTGGAGTTCCCGTCTGCGCGCGAAAGACCAGGCTGGTGGACCAACCGCCAACAAGATAATCCAGTAGACCTCCGCCATTCAGGTATCTGCGTCCTTTTCCAACCGGCAGCTGAACGTTTCCGTTCAACGTAAAACGCTGACGAACGTCGAAGCCGGAATTGGTGTAGTCCTGGCCGATGGGGATGATGTTCGGATTGCGGTAGCCATTGTTGCCCTCGTTCAACGGTGCCGGCGCGTCATCCAACGAGTGCGACCAGGTGTAGGTTGTCAGAAAACTGACACCGCGGGTTAGATGTTGCTCGAGTTTGACCTGAAGCGAGTTGTAGTTTGAAGCCCCGTCATACGCCGTGTAGGCGATGTATTGGAAGTGAGGAAATGGATTGTAGGGGTATACATTGTTGCCGTCCGCGTCAAGGTAGCCATTGAAACCGCTAGGAGTAAGAGCCGTTTGAGAGTTGATGTTGGGATTTGTGGCTAAATGGCGTCCTAACGATCCCACATACGACGCGGTGGCGACCAGCGTGTTGGTGATTCCATATTCCGTGGACAGGTTGAACTGCTCGCTGTACGGGGTGCGTACCCTGGATTCAGAGCCGATCAGTGTGGGTTGATTGGCGGCATTCAACAAGCCGACCGCAAGCGCGTTGGTAAAACCAGTCTGCAGACTGAAGCCATTGGTCGGGCAGCTGCCTCCCTGGTTGCAACTGGGTGCGGAAAAGGAAGAGTCGAAGGTAAACGGCACGTTCTTGCCGAAGTTTGGTGATCCGCCCACGCTCTCAAGGCCACCAAAGAACATACCAAATCCGCCTCGCACTACTGCCTTGGGTGTCAGGAGATAGGCAAATCCGACCCGTGGGGCGAAGTTCGCCTTTTGCCAGTCCACAAGACGGCGATTGTCGCGGTACTGCACGGTGATGTTGTCCTGCGCGAAGAGGTGCTGCACAGACGCCGGCAATGCGATACCTCGCTTGCTGCTCGGAAGAACGAAATTCGCCGAACTCTTGCTTGCCACCAATGGGCTGGTGGTTATAAGCGCGGCCTGATTGTCGTGGCGCTCGAGAAAGGGGTCTGTTTCGTCGTAACGCAGGCCCAGGTTGAAGGTCAGCTTCTGACTGGCCTTCCAATCGTCCTGAATGTAAATACCACGGTTCCAGCGAACCTGATCGATCGTTCCGATCTGCGTTATCGCCGCTGAGTTCATGTTGTTGGTAAGAAAGTCCGCCACACCGAAGCCCGTGTTTGGAGTTCCTTGTTTGCTTGTATACAGTCCAGAGAATCCATACTGCCCGCGGCCCAAACCAGGCTGCAAGGTAGAAACACGAATGCGTTGGAAGCTTACGCCGGCTCGGATGCTATGACTGCCCGCAATCTTCGTGACGTTATCCAGTAGCTGATCGACATTCTCGTGTTCATCCGTCACCAGGCAGCATGGCGGCCCGATGCGGGAGATCCCGTCCACATTGATCATGGGAAGCCCGCCGTTATTAGGCCCGAACGGGATGCCGCCCAGACCATATTGGGGTGCGATGTTGCTGTTCGCGTTGACCTGCAAACCGTTATAGTGGCCGTAGTTGTACCCAAAGCGAAACTCATTGGTAAGCGTCGACGTAAAGATGTGGGTTTCGCTCACTGCGAAATTCTCACCCAAAGACGCGTTTGCGCCGGTGTCGTTGAAGTTGCCCCCGTCTAAGATCGACCCCAGCGGAGGCGGAAAGGTGACGGGCTCGTGACTGTAGCTGAACCGGGCGAAAGCCTGGTCTTTGGATGTGGCGTTCCAATCTAGCCGGGCGTCCCACTGGAAAGTATTATCGACCGTGTTGGTTTGAACGGTGTAGTTGCTATAAGTCTGCCCTGGAACGCCGACGTTTGGCTGCGGAAACAGGCTAAGGAGCTTCAGTGCCGTGGGATTGAGCGTGATGCCGCTCTGATCCAGTCTGTTCCCCAGGATGGGCGTGGTGCCGTTGGCCGCCAGGTTGGGTAGATAGAGCTGCCTGGTGTTTCCGTTGACAAGTGACGGGTTCAACAACTCGCTGAAGTCGCCAATCCTCATCCGGGCAGTCGGGACCGTGTACCCGCTGTGAGTCTCGCCGAAAACGATTCTATTTGCCTCCGCATCTCCAAAAAAGAACAGTTTGTCCTTGAAGATCGGCAAGCCCAGCGTGGCGCCGAACTGATTTTGACGATATTTCGCGATGGGCGATGGTCCCTGAAAGTATTCGCGGACATCGAAGGCGTCGTTGCGGACGTACTCCCACAGATCGCCGTGGATGCTGTTGGTGCCGGATTTGATACTCGCGTTGACGGTGGCACCCGCCGAATGACCGAACTCTGCGCTGTATGCGCCTGTTTGTACCTTGAACTCGCTCAGTGCATCCGGTGGAGGTCTGACCACATAGCTTGCGCCATTGTAGAAATCCACCACGTTGACGTTGTTATCGACGCCATCCATGATGAAATTGTTCTGTTCGGCTCGCTGCCCATTTGCGTTGAAGTCGCCGGTCCCCTGTCCACGCGACCCGTTGGAGGGCGTGACGCCTGCTGTGAGCTGGGTGATGAAGACCCAGTTGCGGCCGTTCAGCGGCGTCTGGTTGATCGTCTCCGTGTTGACGACCTGTCCGGTCGAGCCTTCGGCACTCTGCAACGCGGGCGGTTCGGTGTTGACGATCACGGTCGAGGTGACTTCGCCCGTCTTCAGACGGATGTTGGCCACAACGCGGTCCTGAACGTGGACAGTGACGTTCTCCTGCGTTGTGGTCGAAAACCCCAGTGCAGCAACGGATATGCGATAGCCACCGATCTTGACCGGGGAGAAGCTGTAGTTGCCGCTGCCATCCGTCTTCTGTTTAAACGTGAGGTTTGTTCCCACGTTAGTCAGGACGACTTCCGCGTTGGGCACCACCGCCCCGCTCTGATCCTGGACGACCCCGGTAACCGTTCCCTGATCGGCCTGCCCTTGCAGGAGGTGTGCCATGCATCCGGCTGAAAGAAGAAGGAAGACGAATGCCTGCAAAGCCTGACGGCAGCGATTCGATTCAAAGCGTTTCATAACGGCTCCTACAGATGGGCTTCCTCAGAGTCACTCGTGGATGTGAATCAATCACACCCCCGGTTTGAACGAAGAGACTCTCGTTGTAGGTCTTGAAGCTCCAAGCCAGTAAGGTTCAATACGGTGCGTTGGAATCCAGTATACCCAATCTTTGCAGAATGAAGGATTTGCAAGGAGGTTCCGTACCGTACGGTACAGAACAATCCTTCAGGTGTAGGATGGCGTCGGGACGTTTTGCCGACCGTTGAAGTCAGTCAATGAGGTGTTTGAATGTTGAACCGACTAGATGCGATTGAACAGGAGGCCGTTGAACATACGGTTCAAGCGATTCTTCAAAGCTCTGTGTTTAGGTCCAGTCGGCAATGCCAGTTGCTCCTCCGCTACATCGTCGACCATAGCCTTGCAGGGGAGGAGAATCTGCTTCGTGAACGGGTGATTGGGGCACAAGTTTTTGGGAGGCCTGTAGATTACGACACGGGGAACGATCCCGTTGTCCGCTCGCGGGTAGCAGAGGTGCGAAAGCGACTTGCACAGTGTTACGACGATCAACATAACGACATTGCGGTGCACATCACTATTCCAAGTGGATCGTATCGTGCTGTCTTTTCGCAGGCACGGTCTACAAGTACGCAGGAGTCCTCAACAGACTTGCTGATTGAACAACCTGCGAGTAGCACTAATACCGGGAACAAGCCATTACCCGGCGGCTTTGTGCGTCCAGCAGTTAGCATCGGTATCCTGCCAGCGTTACGCGCGAAGGCCGATGTATTAGGAAGCCGAGTAATTCTGGTTCGATTACTAGCCCTCTGTATTGTCGGAGCCGCCGCCGCGTTGCTTACGCTCCATCAGTCTCGTGTACGGCAAACAGACAAAGCATTTCTTCAATTCTGGATTCCTTTTAGATCACCGGCCAAGACAGCGATCTTGTACATTGGCGCAAACTACACCTACCGGCTGACAGGCGAGTTCCTGAACCGGTACCGTCAGGAGCACGGCCTGGTCAACACTGGCCCAGAGTTCTTTATTTCGTTGCAGCCGAACGAAACGATTGCGCGCAATGATCTGATTCCTACGAACAACTTCATAGGATTCGGCGATGTGGCAGCAACAGGGAAACTCATTGCGATGCTCACACGATTGAACGAACGGTACGATCTGCGTTACGGTGACGACATCACTGTTACCGATCTGCAATCTTCGCCTGTTCTGCTGATCGGCGGTTTCAGCAATACTTGGACGCTCAAACTCACCGAAGGTCTTCGGTACACGCTTGCACAAGGCGATAGAATTGTCGACCACCAGGACTCATCGAAGATCTTTAGAATCGGAACTCCCTTACAGCAAAACGACTACGCCATAGTGTCCCGGATGGCTCGTCCCGACGTAGGAAGTTTTGTGGTTGCAATCGCCGGAGTGGGCTCTGGTGCAAACCAGGCGGCTGCGGCCTTCATTTGTGATCCTCGGCTTCTCGACCAGGTGCTGCAAAAAGCACCCATTGGATGGGAAAACATGAACATGCAGATGGTTCTTCGTACAAGACTTGTAAACGGGATACCCGTTGCAACCGATGTGCAGGCAATCAGTTTTTCGTAAGCGCGGACACCTCTCATGAACACCACAGAAGGAACCAGCCATGTCTATCTTGCGAAATCCCTTAGCTCTTCGCCATCCTTCGTCGTACGTCATTTCCATAGGTGCGCTCAGCGCTGTTTGGTCAAAGATGGTCTGACACGGAGAAAGACGTTTACTCCGACGGGATTCTTTTGATAAACCGGCTCTAGCGGCTTGCCGACCGTATAGCCGGTCACCTCGGCTCCGATCGCAGTCGCAAGATGTGGGATCAGGTCTACGTCTCGGTCGTACCCAAAAGTGTAAGCCTGCACGTGCGATAGGGAAAGCTCCTTGAAGTTAGCAGATAGAGAGTTTTCACCATTGAGCAGCTCGTTCGACCGTCCCGCATTCTCTATCCTCGTCCAAAGATAGTTGTACCTCCCGAAGTTGAGCGTCGATTCAAAAAGGTAGCTGTTTTCTCGACCCGAGTCAGCCAGCGATCGTGTTCGTCCCCAAAGGAGCGTGTTTGCCCAGTTGCCCTGTGCCAAACGTCTGTTGTACATCACAGATGACGTCATCCGTTCCTGGTCCTCTGCGGAGAAGAGAGCCTCTGGACTCTTAATCCGTCCATAGGAGTACTGTCCACTCCAGTTTTGACCAGGCTGGACAGTGAGACGAGTAGACCAAGAGTCGATTCTGCCTTGATCGATGTTCCAGCGGTGCTCGTCCGGCTCCCGGCCGTGAAAGCCGCTCGCCTCAAGTCGCATGAGACCGTGCGTAAACCCTGCGGTAACGACATCGTCTGCAATGTGGGTAGAGTCTTGCTGATGATGTCCCAGCGTGCCTACGGGGTTTTCAAGAGCCGATGCCCGGTGTGGGTAAGCTGTCGGTCCGATCGCGGGGTCACCCGTTGGAGCTACGTAGAACGTAAGGAGACTCTTACTTCCTAATGCCAAGTCATACAAGGCTGCCAGTTCCATAAAGAAGTCGTGTGGATGCTGGCCGTCCGCGATGGGCTTGCCATATGCGGTCTCGCCTTGCTGGAACAAAAGAGGGTATCGCTCGCCGGTGACAGTCGCCGGTTCAAGGGAGAACATACCCCGGAAAGTCAGCTGCCCTGGACCTAAGGTACGCTCGGCCATGGGCATAAACCAGTTCGTAGAGAAGAGTTTGTCCTTTCCCCGTGCGCTGCTCTGCTGGATCTCGTCGATGAAGACGTTAGCGTGGAACATGAGTAGCCAGGCACCATTCATCGTCATGAGCATCGGTGTGGGCGTCGAGTTAGGCTCCGTGCTGGTGCCCGATGCGGCGTGGTGCCGGATCTGCTGAATAAAGGTACGCGGGTTCATTTGCTGCATCAAGTCGTCCGTGCCCGGGTACCTCTTCATGCCCGGCACTCCATTCATAGGTTGTATGACAGTCGCTGAGGCAGACGAAGGACACATCTGCATACCCGGCATCGTCTCCACGCACGGTGTGGGAGCAGTCTGCGGCTGCTCGCCTTCAGCTCCGGGCAGATCCTCACCGGAGGGAGGCTGTTCAGCGAAGACGGAGAAGGAGGTAAGCGCGGCAAAGAGCGCCATGCTGAGAAGTAGAACTCGAGGGTTCGGCATTACAGGGTGCTCCGCGAAACGATAGAGGCTCAAATCTGTCGCGGCAGGATATCGATCGTGGCCTCAACAAGCCGCGACAAGCTCCTGCCAACGAACGGACGTATGCTCGGGAGCCTGGTCTATACGCGGAGAACTGCCACTAAGGAAGCAGAACGAGCGACTTTACGCGAAGAAGCATCCGGCGGCCAGTCTGTCGTGATCCTGGCGTCAAAGAGTTCAATCAATGCAACAACGGTGGCCCGTCGTGCAATATGTCCCTGCGCCGCTGGAGGAAGCTCTTGCACGGAGACGGAGGAACAATCAGCACGCTCATAATTCTTGCAGCAAGAAGGGGTTTCAGCTTGAACGGCTAGAGTGAGGATGGTAGCAGGGGACATCCGGCCACTCATCGCAGCCATCCCGTCTTGCCTCGTACCCTCCGTATGACAAGACTTCGACGACGCGATACGAGCATCACACGCAATCCCGCAGACCGATGCTTGAGCGGAGACACCGACCATCATCGCTACGATCAAGCTCGCCACGATCGTCCTGAACTGCATACGATAACGGTACACCTATGTTACAGATCCGACAAAACCAAAGGCCCCTTTGACGGTCGGCTCGAACTGAGTTCACCGTTGCCGTCAAGTCTGCAAGTACCCTCTGTTCTTGAGAGAGCGAAACCGTGGGCCGGTCACTACCCATCCGGTGAATGCGGGAACAGAGCTTCTGACAAAGCCTTGCCAAGACCGTTGTTATCATCGAACTCGTCACGCACCGTGATTCAGACAAACGGTTTGCCTCAGGAAGGCACTCGACAATGGAAGCTTGCAAAGGGAGCGCGACGGTACGAGGAGGCGCGGCTGGGAAAACAGCAGGGCTGGTCTGCTGTCTAGCTGTACTCACTTCCCTGATGGAGGCGCAATCCCCGGTTAAGTTGAGCCTGCACGACGCAGTGGCGCAAGCGCAGGCAAGCTCCCAGGCACGCGAAGGCCAGGATCGCGTAGACGTCACACATGGGTACCTTACAGGGGCGGAGCTTCGTCCGAACCCGCGTGTGTATGTTTCTTCAGAAGACCTGGAGCCGTGGAGTAGCCACTTCCACTTCAGCAACAACACCGAAGATTTCGGGTACTTGGGACAGCTCTTTGAGTTGGGCGGTAAGCGTGCCGCTCGCGTTGGCGTAGCCCGCGCATCGATGGCTCAGGCGCAGTCCGAGCGCCTTCTCCTGCTACGGCAGATCGCCGGACGTGTGGCGGGAGCCTACTGGACCTGCGTAGCCGCGCAAGGCGTCGCCACCCTTCTCGAACAGGAGATGAAGGCGGTTGACCGTATCGTTCTCTATAACAAGGAGCGGGTCGAGGCCGGGGCTGCGCGCGGAGTAGACCTGCTGCGCGTGCAGATCGAGCGAGACCGCCTTGTGCTGGCTCTCGAGAGCGCACGGCGCGACGCTGTCCTTAGCCGCATCGAACTCTCGAAGCAGATGGGCCAGGAACCACTTACCGCTGTTGAACTGACGGACACGTTTTCATCCGCCGTTTCGGTGCCGACGGAGAGTGTCGAGGCGGTGCTGGCTGTCCGCGTCGACCTGCAGGTAATGCGCGATGCAATCAACGTGGCCGAAGCGAACCTCAAGCTTCAGCGCTCGCTCGGCACTTCCGACCTTGACGTCCTCGCCGGATACAAGCGCAATAGCGGCGCCAATACGCTTTTTACCAGCTTTCAACTCCCGCTCAACTTCCGTAACCGCAATCAGGGTGAGGTCGAGCGTGCGCAGGCCACCATCCGCCTCCAGCAAGATCGTCTCACGCAGCTCGAACGCGAAATCCGCTCCGAAGTGCTGGCTGCCACGGAAGCATATACACATCAACGCAAAAGTGTCGAAGTGGTAGTTCCTGAAATGCAGGCTCGCGCTCGACAAAACCTCGCCATACAGGACGATGCTTACCGCACTGGCGGCACTGACCTGCTGCACTTCCTGGATGCGGAGCGTACAGAGTTTGAAATAGAGTTAAGCGCGCTGCGAACGCAGGCTGAGTTTCGACAGGCCATCGTCCGTTTGCAATTTGCTTCGGGAGTGCAACCATGAGCCTGAAACTCACCGCTGCGATGCGCCTCCCGCTTCTTTCCATTCTGGTGCTCTGCTTCGGCCTGGACGGCTGTTCCAGATCCCCGAAATCCCGCTCCGGGGTATCGTCGAGCACCGCCGGGTCCCAGCCTAGTGGTTCGAGTAAGACTTCATCGTCAGAGGCCGAGGGCAAGCAGGACAAGAGCAGCGAAGGCGGCGCTCAGCCAAATGAAATTACAAAGATCCCGCTGGACGACCAGAGGAAAGCCGGAGTCCGCACAGCGTTCGTACTTGTGCAGCAAGTTCCTCGCTCCCTTACCGTGGCCGGCCAGGTGGCTATGGACGAGTCGCACACCGCTCATGTCGGTGCCATCGCCGATGGCCGGATCACCTCGGTCGCCGTTCTTCCAGGAGCCGCTGTACACCGTGGACAAGTGCTCGGGAACATTCACAGCCACGCCGTCCATGAGACTGTCGGCGCGCTCATCCAGGCCTTTGCCGACGTCGATCGCCAGCAAGGAGCCGTCACCTTTGCTCGCCAGGCTCGCGATCGCTACAGCCATCTATACGCCATCCAGGCTGCTTCGCTTGAAGAGTCGCAGCGCGCTGGCCAGGAGCTGCAACAAGCCGAAAAGATGCTCGTCGATGCCGAAGCCAGCGTCCACATGGAGCGTGAGCATCTTTCCGAGTTGCTTCAAGTCAATCCCAAATCGCTCACCCGCGACAACCTCTACGATCGCGAACTAGTGCCCATCCGCTCGCCTCTCGACGGCGTGGTGATCGCGCGCAACATCAGCGTGGGACAGGTCGTCGATCTCGGCTTCAACGCGTTCGACATCACGAATCTAGGCAGTGTTTGGGTCACCGCTGCCGTCAACCAACAAGATCTTGCGCTCCTCCGTACCGGCGCGGCGGCTGAGATCGTCGACTCCGCCTCACCAGGAACGCCCGTTACCTCCGGCCGGATCGCCATGCTCGGCGATATGGTCGACCCGCAGACCCGCACTGTACCCGTCCGCATTGTCGTTCGGAATCCCGGCACGCGCCTGCGTCCGGGGATGTTCGTCTCAGCCGTTATCGCGGAGCCTGCAACCCGTACCGCCGTCTTCGTTCCTGAAGACGCATTGCAGGAGATCAACGGCTTGCACGTCGTCTTCGTCACCACTGACGGGCAGACATTTCAGGCACGTACCGTCACCCTGGGCATCCACTCCGCGGGCAAGACCGAGATCGTCAGCGGTCTGCAACCAGGCGAACGCATCGTGGTGGACGGGGCCTTCATAGTCAAATCGCAGATGCTCAAGAGCACCATGGGAGACGGTTAGCCCATGCGCAAGGCCATCGACTTCTTCCTCTTCAATCGCTGGGTCGTGCTCGCGCTGCTCGTCGTGTTGATTGCAGGCGGTCTTCACGTGATGTTCCAGCTGCCGCTTGAGGCCTTTCCCGACCTCACCAACAATCAGGTCGTCGTCACCGTGCAGTGCCCCGGGATGAGCCCGGTCGAGGTCGAGCAGCTCGTCACCTTCCCCGTCGAAGCAGCTATGCTGGGCATGCCCAAGCTCCAGACCGTTCGCTCCACCTCCAAGCTCGACCTCTCGATGGTCACCATCATCTTTGACGATTCGATGGACAAGTACCTCGTCCGGCAGCTTGTCGCCGAGCGGCTGAATCAGGTACAAAGCCGCATCCCCGCCGGATTGCAGCCGCAGATCAACCCCATGTCTACAGCTTTTGGCGAGGTCTACCAGTACACCGTCGCCGCGCCGAAGATGTCGCTGATGCAGGTCAAGACGCTGCACGACTGGCTTATCCGCTACGCGCTGCTTACCGTGCCCGGCGTCAGCGAAATCAACTCCTGGGGAGGCGAAACCAGGCAGTACACCATTGAAGTCGACCCTGCCGGTCTCCGCCGTTTCAACCTTTCGCTGCATGAGGTCGTTGCTGCCGTCACTTCTAACAACGCGAACTTCGGTGGCAGCTATATTGAGCACGCCGAGCAGCAGTACACCGTACGCGGTATAGGGCGGGTGGAGAACGTCGACGACCTCGGCAACATTGTCGTCTCAACCACCGGCGGGGTGCCCATTCTACTAAAGCAGGTGGCCCGCATCGCGCCTGAGGCGCTTCCCCGCCACGGCGCGGTGATGAAGGACGGCAAGGGCGAGACGGTCTCCGGCATGGTCATCATCCTTCGAGGCGAAAACGGTCGAAAGATCATCAAGGAGATCAAAGCCAAGATAGCCAGCCTACAGCTGCCCGGCGGCGCTGACATCATTCCTTTCTACGACCAATCGGATGTGATCGACGCCACTACCGCCACCGTGCGCCGCAACCTCATTGCCGCCGCCATCCTGGTGCTGGTCGTTCTGCTCATCTTTCTTGGCGACTGGCGCGCGGCCCTTGTCGTTACCCTTACTATTCCGCTCTCGCTGCTCTTTGGCTTTCTAGGCATGAACCTCTTCGGCATCTCCGTCAACCTGATGAGCCTGGGTGCGATCGATTTCGGCACCATCGTCGACGGCTCCGTCGTCATGGTGGAGAATTGTATGCACCGGCTCGAGACCGGCGACCCCAAACGCCCTCTGATCGATACGATTAGCGAAGCCGCCCATGAAGTCTCCCGCCCTGTTATCTTCGGCGTCCTCATCATCATCGCGGTGTATCTGCCTGTTCTGACGCTGCAAAGCCTGGAGGGCAGGATGTTCCGTCCCATGGCCGTTACCGTCGTCTCCGCACTCACGGGGTCGCTGCTCCTTGCGCTCTTCGTTGTTCCCACCCTCTGCACCGTGGCTTTGAGGCACCGCGCCCGCAAGCTGGCGGACGGCTCCGGCGAACAGAAGAAGACCGATCGGCCGGAGCAGAAAACCACTTGGTTCGACAAGCTCCGCAACCGCTACGAAGGCTCCCTGAAGCGCAGCGAGCGCCACCGTAAGCTCATCCTCGTCGTCTCGCTGGTTCTCATCGTCGTTGCGCTCGGCTCCATCAAGTTCATCGGCACCGAGTTCATGCCCACGCTCGACGAAGGTTCCATGGTCGTCACCTCCAAGCGTCTCCCCGGCATCTCGCTTACGCAGTCGATCGCCATCGGCAAACAAATTGAGAGGACCATCAAGGCGTCTCCCGGCATTGAAAACGTCGTTACAAAACTGGGCCGTCCGGATCTTGCTACGGAAGCGATGGGCGAGTACGAGTCCGACTCCTATCTCAGCTTTACGCCGAAGATGCGCGACGCCAGCGCCAAGACCAAGCAGCAATTCTCGGACAATCTCGAGAAGTCGCTCAACCAGATCCCCGGCGTCACCTACGAGTTCACCCAGCCCATGCAGATGCGCATGGACGAGACCATCACCGGCACCCGCGGTGATCTCGCGCTGAAGATCTTCGGCCCGGACCTGACCAACCTTGAAGACATGGCGCACACCGCAGAGAAGGTCATCTCCGCCGTCCCCGGGGCGTCCGAGACCCAGATGGAGATCATCTCCGGCGCGCGCGAGCTGCAGGTCCGCGTCGACCGGCTCGCCGCTGGCCGCTATGGCGTCAACGTCTCCGACATCCAGGAGGTGATCGAGACCCTCTACGGATCGAAGCAGCTTTCGGAGTTGCTGCTGGGTCAGGAGCGCTTTCCCATCGCGATTCGCCTGCCAGCCAACCTGCGCAACGACCCCGAACAGCTACGCTCACTGGAAATCAAAACTCCGCAGGGTGAACTCGTGCGCCTCGATCAGCTTGCGGAGGTTCGCGACGTCAGCGGCCCCGTCCTGATCAATCGCGAACAGGCAGAACGCCGCGCCGTCGTCGTCTCGAACGTGGCCGGACGCGATCTCGGCAGCTTTGTAAAAGATGCCAGGGCTGCCATCGACAAGCAACTGCCCATGCCCCCCGGGTACCGGCTGGAGTTCGGCGGCCAGTATGAAAACCAGAAGCGCGCCCAGGCCCGGCTGCTCATCGTCTTGCCCGTCTCGCTGCTCATCATCTCCGGCTTGCTCTACGCCACCTTCCAGAATGCAAGGCAGATGCTACTGATCCTCCTCATCGTGCCGCTCGCGCTGGTCGGTGGCATAGCGGCACTCTGGCTGCGCGGCATCAACCTCAATCTCTCCGCGTGCGTCGGCTTTATCGCGCTGTTCGGTATCGCCGTGCTCAACGGCGTCGTCATGGTCAGTCACATCAACTCGCTTCGTGACGCAGGAAAAGTGACGGGAGAAGCCGTCCACCAGGGAGCGTCCGACCGCCTGCGCCCGGTGCTCATCACCGCGCTGGTCGCTTCGCTCGGCTTCATCCCCATGGCCGTTTCCACCTCGCGCGGCGCGGAGATCGAGCGTCCCCTCGCCACGGTCGTCATCGGCGGCCTCATCACCGCCACCATCCTCACCCTCTACGTCCTGCCCATCCTCTATCCATGGTTTAGCAAAGAGAACGAGCAGCAAGGAAGGTAGTAAGTGTCTCGCGCTTCGCAGTCCAGGTACTTCTTAGATGGCTATCCGTTAGCGAGCACGCACTCACGGAACGATGCGTACTAATTGCAAAGCTGATCTCCTATGTCAGATTGCGCCGCGTGAGAAAATCAAGAGCTATGGACAGCCACGAACTCGGCATTGCCATCATGGCCGCTGGCAAAGGAACCCGCCTCAAAAGCAAGCGTCCCAAGGTCCTCCACGAGATCGGCGGTCAGGCCCTGTTGCTCCACGTCGTTGCGACGGCCAAGCAGATCGTCCCGGTCGAGAACATCTTCTGCATCGTCGGCCACGAAGCCGCCCGCGTACAAGCCGCAGTAGCCTCTACCGGCGTCCAGTTCGTCCTCCAGGCCGAGCAGCGCGGCACCGGTCACGCGCTCCAACAGGTCAAAGCCCACTTCACCGCCACCGGCCAAACACCCCCCGAACACCTGCTCGTACTCTCCGGCGACGTCCCTCTCATCCGCCCCGAGACCATCGAAGCCGTCCGCGCTACGCACCTCGCCGAGAGCGCCGCCATGACCATCCTCACCGCCGTCCCCGCAGACCCCACCGGGTACGGCCGGGTCCTTCGCGCCCACGCCGACGCCCCCGAGGTCACCGCTATCGTCGAGCAGAAGTCCCTCCGCCCCGACCAGCTCGCCGCCCCTGAAATCAACTCCGGCATCTACTGCTTCGAAACCGCTAAGCTCTTCCCCAGACTTGACCTCCTCTCCACCGACAACGCCCACGGCGAGTTCTACCTCACCGACCTCGCCGCCATGCTCGTAGCCGACGGCGAGCGCGTCGTTGCCGTCCAGGCCGAGAGCGTCGACGAGGTCCTCGGCGCAAACACCATTGCCGAGATGATGCACCTCGACGCTGCCATGCATCTCGCCACCGCACGCCGCCTCATGGCTCAAGGCGTCACCATCTTTCGCCCTGACACCTGCGTGATCGACGCCGCCGTTGAGGTCGGCCCCGACACCGTCATCGAGCCCTTCGTTCAGCTCCTCGGCGCGACCCGCATCGGCTCCGAGTGCCGCCTCCGCTCTTACTCCGTCCTCCAGGACTCCACCCTCGGCGACCACGTCACCGTCCGCAACGGCTGCATCCTCGACCACGCCGAGGTCGCCGATGGCGCAATTCTCGGTCCCTACGCCCACCTCCGTCCCGAGAGCCGTATCGGCGAAGGTGCCCACGTCGGCAACTTTTGCGAGACCAAGAAGATCACCCTCGGCAAAGGCTCGAAGGCCAACCATCTCACCTATCTCGGCGACGCCGTCATCGGCGAAGGCGTCAACGTCGGCGCGGGCGTCATCACCTGCAACTACGACGGCGTCCACAAACACCTCACCACCATCGGCGATGGCGCGTTCATCGGCTCCGACTCCACCCTCGTGGCGCCGGTCACGGTCGGTGCAGGAGCCTACGTGGCGGCCGGCAGCTGCATCACCAAGCCTGTTCCCGAGGACGCGCTCGCCATTGGCCGCAGCCATCAGACAGTGAAAGAAGGCTGGGCTGCCGCCAAACGCAAATCCAGGAGCTAGTATGCCCAAGCTGACTGCGGAAGAGATTGCCGCTCTGCTCGCCACGCACCCCGGATGGCGCATGGAGGGCGACTCTCTCATCCGCGAGCTCACCTTCGCCAGCTTTCCCCAGGCCGTCGAGTTCGTCAACCGCGTCGCCGACCTCGCCGAACGCGAAGACCACCACCCCGACATAGCCATACGCTACAAGGGCGTTCGCCTCGACCTCACTACCCACGATGAAGGCGGCGTCACCGAACGCGACGCTCGGATGATCGGCCTCCTCGGCGACGGCGTGGTCGTTTAGCCTTTCTGGTTGTCATCTCCAAAGAAGATCCGCATTCGCCTTGCTTTTCTGGTCGTCATTCCCGAAGCGAATCTGCGTTCTTTGATCGTCGAGCATTCAGCGCGATATGGAATTATGAACTTCCCTCAATCCATGCTATGATCCTTCATAGATCGCAGGGCACCGCGATCGACCATTTACGGCGATCGCCCAGCAGCAGCAGCGGACCGTTACAACTTGCGTCACTGGCCTCCCGGCATGGATGGAAACATCCATGCCGTCCTTTTTTTGTGCGCCCCGTCCCTGTACCATGACCTCTATGAAGAAGTGGATCGGATGCACCGCCCTCGGACTCGCCACCCTCGCCGCCTCCGCCCAGTGGTCGAACCCCGCCGAAGACGTCCCCGCCTACAACGCCGCCGCGCCCACTCGCCCCCTGCCGCCTGTGATCAGCGGTGCCCAGCTCAGCGGCCCCTACTTCTCCCACCCCTACCAGATAGCCGCCTACAAGATGGCCGCCAAGATCCCCGGCGTCCTCCACCAGCAGCCCTGCTACTGCCGCTGCGACCGCGAGATGAACCACAACAGCCTCCATAGCTGCTTTGAAGGTACCCACGGCGCAGCCTGCTCCACCTGCATGCGCGAGGCCGTCTACGCCTACCAGCAGACGAAGAAGGGTCGCACCCCCGCACAAATCCGCGCGGGCATCGAGCGCGGCGAGTGGCAGGCGGTCGACCTCGAACAGGCTGCTCTCTAAATGCCAGCCGGCGGAATCACAACATCCGGCTGGGTCCTCTGGGCGCTCCTTTCGGCCGCCTTTGCCGCCGCCACCGCCCTCCTCGCCAAGGTCGGCATTGCCGGCGTAGACTCCAACCTCGCCACCGCCATCCGCACCACCGTCATCCTCGTCTTCACCTGGGCCATCGCCATCGGCCTCGACAAGCACCAGGGCCTCGTCCACATCGGCCGCCGCTCCTGGCTCTTCCTCGTCCTCTCCGGCATAGCGACCGGCCTCTCCTGGCTCTGCTACTTCCGCGCCCTCCAGCTTGGCCCCGCCTCGAGCGTCGCCCCGGTGGACAAACTCAGCGTCGTCCTCGTCATCCTCTTTGCCGCTCTCTTCCTCGGCGAAAAGCTTACGCTAATCAAAATCGCTGGCGGCTCCCTCATCGCTCTAGGAGCCGTCCTCCTCGCCTTCGCCTAAG
This sequence comes from Acidobacteriaceae bacterium, assembly GCA_965215415.1. Classification (GTDB taxonomy): domain Bacteria; phylum Acidobacteriota; class Terriglobia; order Terriglobales; family Acidobacteriaceae; genus Edaphobacter. The sequence goes on from CBDCDQ010000009.1 coordinate 1,787,384, forward strand.
CTAGGCCACTTTGCGCGATCGAGAACTAAACAGTCGCCGTAATGCCACAGCTACAATCCACCAAAGCGTGGCGTTGATCAGAAGAAGCACTGGTACCTCAATGATCGCCATCACCAAAAGGGACAACTTGCTGCTCCAGAGCAGCTTTTCCGCCAACAACGCACTCAGTAGATTGCCTGGAAAAAGTGCGATAAAAGAAGTCCCCCATACTGCCGATCCCGCTTCCACTGGTCTAAAGAAGAAGTACCACATACATCCGAGTCCAATGAGCTGTACGGTGGCAAATAGCACGAGCCATCTGATTGAATGCCTCATGCGAATCACTTCTTCCTTATGACAATGACGTTGTCGGCGGGATGTGGCATCATCTGGTGCAACGTGATGTTCCTTGTGTTGGCCGTCCTCACGCACCCATGTGACGTCGGGCTTATCAAAGCGTTCAAAGTAGTCGAAGGGTTCCATTTGGGCCCCATCGTTCCATGAATGTAGATGCCGCGGCTCTCCAACTCTCGAATGTGTAGCTGATAAGGGCCAAAGGCGTTTCCGCCCATGAGTGTCTTACTGTAAGGAGTGTCTGCAAGCGAACCGTACTTCTTGGAAACGTGGTCCGTCTCCCAGGCTGAAGCATGGAAGGTTCCCGTCGGTGTGTTCTGGCCAGCCACAACTTCGGCGGTCAGCAAGTCAGTGGCAGCCTCACCGTGGTTCTGTCCAGTGACCGTTAGTGTGCCTTTCCAATTGTTCGCGTCCAATTCCACCGTGATGGTGCAACTGCTGTAGCTCTTTCCGCCCGACTGACAGCCCGCCAATGCCGCTCCTCCGATCTTCGATTTACCTTTATACCTGTTTACGCTGAAGCGATCTCTCGACTGAACCGCGCTATACTGTGGACAGTTCTTTGCAACGCTCCAACGGATCGTCAAACCAGCTCCACATGGGGGCGTCACGGCTTCGACGGGATTGCTTGTGGCAGAGAGGCATGCCGGGGTGGGTACACCCGTAATCGCGCCCAAAACTATAAGTGCCGAACCTCAGTTCGCTCTTGCTGCTTAATTAGTTAAACAGCCGATCGCTCCAGCTTCGCCTACGGGCCGGTACCGATCGTCGCACAGTAGGCTGGTCCCAACTGCTCCGTCTGCGCGGAAGGGATAAGACCGATCAGACTGGTCTCCGGCGCATCTTCGCCCGTTCTAAGTTCCGGGGACGAGACCAAATGAACACGGGAAAAGCATGAACGCTCTCTGTTGTCGGTAGTTTCGGACGCGGGTTCGACTCCCGCCGCCTCCACCATTTCTGTATCCTCAATCCATGAAAACTCCCTTGATGACCCCGAGCGAAGCTGCGCGCCTGCTCGGCATCAGCTACCCCACCATTAAGCAATGGATTCTCGCGGGCAAACTCGCCACCGTCACCACCCCGGGCGGCCACCACCGCATCGCTGAATCGGCCCTCCAGCCCTTCCTCCAGGCCGACGCCGCCAAGGCCCCCGCCCAGTCGCGTGAACGCTTTCGCCGCGTCTCGGGCCGCAACCAGCTCGCCGGCAAGATCGTCAGCCTCCGCGTCGAAGGCCTGCTCGCCGAAGTCGTACTGGCCGTCGGTGACGCCCAAAACAACAACCAGGTCATCGCCATCATCACCGCCTCTGCCGCCCGGGAGCTGAAGCTCAAAAAAGGCGATTCCGCCGCTGCCCTCATCAAGTCCACCGACGTGATGATTGAGCGCCTCGACGAACCCGTCTGAAGGGGGTACCCCACCTTCGCAACAGTCTTATCGTTGCTAGGTGGGTTCATGTTGACCATCCACGTCGTACTCGCTTTTCTAGCATTCCCGAAGAGAATCTGCGTTCCAGCCCTTCCCCCGAGCATTGAACTTACGATCTCAATCGTATAAAGTCGAACCTGTCGCCATCCACCACGACAGCCACACGATGCCAGCACGGCCAGGCGGAGGTGCGCCCGGAGCCCGCATGAAGTCCCTGCTTTTCCTTTCCCTCGTTTGCATCTCCCTGGCAGCTCAAGCCCAGATCGCCGCCGGCATCGAAGGCCGCATCACCGACCTGCAAGGCGCAGCCATCCGCGCCGGGCAGATCACCCTCACCCAGACCGATACCCGCATACAGCAGCGAACAACTAGCGCCCCCGGCGGCCTCTACACCTTCCCCCACCTCGTTCCCGGCCCCTACTCCATCGATGTTGTCGCTCCCGGCTTCGAACGCCTCACCCGTACCGGCATCACCGCCACCGTCGGCCAGACCGTCGCCCTCGATCTCTCCCTGACCGTCGGTGACGACCAGCAAACCGTCACCGTCACCGCCGACGCTCCGCTCCTTCAGGCCGCCGAAAGCGACATCGAGACTCACATCCCCGGCACCACCGTGGTGGCCATCCCGCTCAACAGCCGCAACTTCATCAACCTGGCGACCCTCGCTCCCGGCGTCTCCCTGCCCCCTGGCACCGTCCTCCCCCGCATCAACGGCGGACGCCCCCGCACCAACGAGTACCTCTACGACGGCATCTCCGCCCTCCAGCCCGAGCCCGGCCAGGTCGCTTTCTTCCCCGTCCTCGACGGCATCGCCGAGTTCACCGTCGAGGCGGATAACGTCCCCGCCGAGTTCGGTCGCTTCAACGGCGGCGTCGTCAACGTCGCCACCCGCTCCGGCTCCAACACTGTCCACGGCTCCGCCTTCGAGTTCTTCCGCAACGAAGACCTCAACGCCCGCAACTTCTTCGCCATTACCGGCCGCAAGCCCGTCTACCGCCGCAACCTCTACGGCGGCACTCTCGGCGGCCCCATCGTCCGCGACCGTCTCTTCTTCTTTGGCGACTACCAGGGCATCAAGGCCCTCATCGGCCGCACCGTCATCTCCACCATCCCCACCCTCAACGAGCGCCGTGGCATCTTCACCGGCGTGGCCAAGATCTACAACCCCGCCACCACCACCGTCACCGCCGGCAAGTACATCCGCCGCGAGTTCCCCAACGACGTCATTACCACCCCCTTCGACCCCGCCGCCACCGCGCTCCTCGCTTTATTCCCGACACCCACGACGACCGCCGCCGCCAACAACTACACCCGCACCGCCAACGACGCCGACCACCAGAACCAGTTCGACTTCCGCCTCGACGGCGCATACCGCACACGCGACCGCGCCTTCGCCCGCTACTCGTTCTTTTCCGACGTCGAACAGCCCGTCACCCCGCTCCCCGGCGGCAACGGTGCCGTCACCGGCTCCGTCATCGGCACTGGAGGTGTCGTCGGCCTCTCCCACGTCCTCGGCCAGCAGGCCGTCTTTGACGAGGTCCACACCTTCTCCGCCCGCCTCCTCAACGACGTCCACGTCGGCTACACGCGCCGCGGCAACACCATCGCCGGCCCGCTCCTCTCGAACACCGCCTCCGCCGCTCTCGGCATCCCCGGCATCCCCGCCAACGCCGCCTTCTCGAACGCCCTCCCGCTCTTCACCTTTACCGGCTTCCAGCAGCTCGGCCCTTCCGCCAGCACTTCATCCCAATACCAGACCGCCGTTTGGCAGCTCGAAGACACCCTCAACTACACCCTCGGCCGCCACGCCCTTAAAGCTGGAGCCGACCTCCGCTTCTACCAGCTCAACGCCATCTCCCCGCCCAATCCCACCGGCTCCTTCGCCTTTACCACCACCGGTACCAACACCCAAACCGCCACTGGCAGCGCCAACACCGGCGGCAATAGCATTGCCAGCTTCCTCTTGGGCCAGGTCGACACCTTCTCCATCGACCTCCAAACCGCCAGGCTCCGCCCCCGCGATCACATGGAGGAGTACTTTCTCCAGGATGACTGGCGCGCCTCCGCCAACCTCACCCTGAACATCGGCGCGCGCTGGACCCTTCACTCCCCCTCGACCGAGGCGACTAACCAAGGCGCCATCTTCAACCTCGCTACGCAGCAGCTCGACTACGCCGGCGTCAACGGTAACCCCAAATCTGCCCGCCTACTCCACTACGGCAACGTCGCCCCACGCTTCGGCTTCACCTATCTCCTTACGCCAAAGACCGTCGTCCGCTCCGGCTTCGGCATCGTATTCATCGACCAGTCCGGCATCACCACCCCCTTCACCCTCCCGCAGTTTCCTTTCATCCAGAGCGTCCAGCAGCGCACCCTCGACAACGTCAACGCCGCCTTCACCCTCTCGAACGGCCCCAGCGTTGCCCCCATCCCGCTCACCCCAGACGCCGGCCTCGGCCAAAGCGTCTACACCGCTAACCGCACCGCCGGCTCAGGCTACGTCGAGCAGTGGAACCTTGCCGTCCAGCGCCAAATCACCAACAACCTCTCCGTCGACCTCGCCTACGTCGGCTCCCACATCGTCCACGTCGGCATCCCTGACTCCAACCTCAACCAGCTCACCGCCGCCCAGCTCGCCCAGGGCCGCACCAACCCCACGTCGCTCACCGGAGCCGTGACCAACCCCTTCTACGGTCAGATCCCCGTCTCCAGCACCATCGGCGGCAAGACTGTCTCCGCCGCCCAGCTCCTCAAGCCCTACCCGCGCTTCCAGAACGTCGCCACCTACCGCAACAACTCCGGCACCGCAAACTTCAACGCCCTCGAGGCCAAAGTTGAGCAGCGCCTCTCCCACGGCCTCTACCTTCTCGCCGCCTACACCCACTCCAAGCTCATCGACGACGCTTCGTCTGTCTTCTCCTCCACCGTCCTCTCTTCCCCCAACTCGAACTCCCTCATCGCCGCCGACGCATACCGCCCTTACCTTGAACGCGACTCGTCCAACGGCGATATGCCCAACGTCACCTCCATCGCCGTCACCTACGACCTGCCCGCCGGACGCGGTCACCGCCTCGGCTCCAGCTTCCTTGGCAACCTCTTCTTCGGCGGCTGGGCCATCGATACCATCGCGTCGCTCCAATCCGGCATGCCCGTCACCGTCACCCAGGCGACCAACAACAACTCCTTCGCCGGCTACTCCCTCCAGCGCCCTAACCTCATCGCCGCTCCCTCACTACCCTCCAACCAGCGCACGACAGCCCGCTTCTTCAATACCGTCGCCTTCGCCACCGCCCCCCAGTTCACCCTCGGCAACGCCTCCCGCAACCCTGTCCGCGGCCCCGCCTTTCGCGACCTCGACGCCGCCCTCGTCAAGCACACCCGCTTCACCGAACGCGCTGACGCCGAGTTCCGCGCCGAAGTCTTCAACGTCACGGACACCCCTGCCTTCGCCCAGCCCAATGGGTCATTCGGCTCCCCCGCCTTTGGCTCCATCACCGGCACCTCTGCCGAGCAGCGCGTCGTCCAGTTTGCCCTGCGCCTCAGCCGCTAAGCATAAGATCGAGCCTATGCACTGGCTAGACCGCATCGCTCACGGCTTTATTATGACTTTCGGCATCACGCAGCCGACACCTGCAAACAAGCGCAACGCCAACCTCTTCATCGGTGTTCTGCTGCTGCTGATCTTGCTCGTATTCTTTGGCATGATCGCTTTCGGTGTGCGCCATATGCTCGAATAGCCTCTCGACGGGGCAAGAGCACGCCCGTCTTTGCGCCACTCTCCTATTTGCCGCAGGCAGCCTGCATCTCTGGCACCCGGAAGAGGTGTACCTTTCCATCAACCGTCGCCTACCTGCTCGCCCCCGCCGCCACTACTCGCTTTCTCGATCTGTGCGAACCAGGTAGCATAGGGCGAGTTCTTTACGAGGTGTCGGTTCAGGTCTGGGGCGCCGTCCGTCCACCACACCGGTCCACGCTCTCCAAGCGAACGTTTCGCCGCGTCGACTGCCTTCCGCGCCGCCTCACGCCTCGCGTTGTTCCCCGAGCGAATGGCCGATCCTTTCGCTCTCCTCGCCGCCATCAGAGAAGCAACGAGCTCCTGTCGCGCCTCAGCGGAGAGCTCAGGATTGGAACATCGCCAGAGTCTTCCGTTCACCACAAAGTAGCGGCCGTCTGGAGTAGCCTTGGAGGGAGAGGAAGAGCGCTCACGCGTCGGCCCAGTCCTGGTGTGTGCGCCTTGAGGAATCCTTGCCACCTTTCCCTGTGAAGGAACTCGCCACCAAGGAGGTTTACCCGCGTTCGGTCGAGTGTACCGCGGGTGGACTTCGTTCTACGCTCTATCGTCGTTCAGAATGTTCGCTCTGGCAAGAACGGACTTGCCGTTCTTGCCGGAATAAACGGAAGGGCAGGGGACCACTTCCTCCGTACCGATCAGGCGTACGTTGCAGGAAGCACATCCACCACCCAGACGATACCGAATTGATCGGACAACATCCCATACATCGGCGACCAGGGTGCCGGTCCAAGTTCATGCCGGATAGTGGCCTCACTCCTGAGCTTCTCCCAAATGCTCTGCGCCTCGTCTGCTGTGGAGAAGCGCGCGGAGACGTAGAACGAGTTCATGCCTCGATCAAACGGCACGTTCCCCGTTGCATCAAATGCCATCACTTTGAAGCCGTTGTCCGCTGCAACCTGCCCCCAGACCACCTTCTGGGCGTCTGCGGCCTCCTCGACCCGTCCGAAACCCGTATAAGTGAGAACGGTCAATTCTCCCCCAAAGACCGTTTGATAGAACTCGAGAGCGCTGCGTGCTTCCCCCTTGAAGTTGAGATGAGGAACGACACTGACACTCATTGATTTCTCCTGGAACCCGTTCGGGTACAAGAGAAGACTAGAGGCGATGCCCGACAATCCCTGTCGTAGATTGAAGGAGTCATGCATGACCCCGTACTTCGTGTTCTCACGACGCTTGAACTTCTTCAATCGCGAGACCGTGTCACAGGAGCGGAGCTCGCGCGCGCTTTGGAGGTCGATGTCCGCACCGTACAGCGCTATATCGTCCGGCTGCGATTGCTCAACATCCCCATCGAGGCATCAGCCGGAGTTGGGGGAGCATACCGGCTGCGGCCGGGTTTCCGATTGCCCCCTCTGCTACTCACAAACGAAGAGGCATTTGCCCTTTCGCTTGGCTTGCGCGCGTTGCGGCAGGTCGGCCTCGAAGTCTTTGCTCCTGCAACGGAGGGTGCGCTTTCAAAACTCGGACGCGTTCTACCTGCGGCCCTGCGAGCCAGTCTGGAGACGCTCGAAGGATTCATTGCCTTCGAACCAAAGTCCTGGATGGTGCCAGCACCCGTAGCAAGCCTCGTGACCGCGGCGTCCGCCGTCCGCACCGGGAACAATCTTTGCTTCGGCTACCTTTCACACCAGGGAACGGTTTCGCAGCGCGAGCTTGAGCCCTACGCCGTGCTGCATACCGACGATCGCTGGTATCTGATCGGCCGTTGCCTTGACCGTCAGGCGATACGGACCTTCCGGCTGGATCGCCTGACGCAGCTTCAACGTTCAAAGACCATCTTCCAGCGGCCCGAGAGCTTCGACGCCAGACAGTACATGAAACAGCATCTGCCCTTCCTGCAGTCTCAGTACCAGATTGACGTTTGGATCGAGATGTCCATCCAGGAAGCGGCGCAATCTCTTGCGTTCTGGCGCATCTCCATGGAGGAAGAAGGTGCGGGAACACGTCTACGATGCGGACGCGACCACTTGGAATCGTTTGCGGCGACGCTCCTTGGCATGGGGCGTCGTGTCGTCGTGCACCATCCTGCTGCATTGCGGGACGTATTCCACACGCTGGCCGAGCGAGCAATCAAAGCCGCAGACGAGCAGCCTTAGGTGCATCACGGAGGAACGTCCGCTCCGGCACAAAGGCCGTGCTCGCTGCGAAGGTTGCGTCCGGTGTCTTCCGAGTCAGCTAACGATCACGTCACCGTTCCTTGCGATACTGGCGTATGTCCCTGACCGCCCAGCTTGTATTGACGCTGCTTGTGTTTCTGGCGTCGGCCCTCTACGCCTCTGTCGGACACGGAGGTGCCTCAGGCGATCTCGCCGCCATGGGCCTGGTCGGTGTGCCGGTCGCATCCATGAAACCACTTGCATTGGTCCTCAACCTCTTTGTAGCGTCCATAGGCACGTACAGGTTTTACCGGGCAGGGTACTTCTCCTGGTCTCTGCTGTGGCCTTTTGTGATCACCTCCGTGCCGTTTGCTTATGTCGGGGGGCGTATCGATCTGCCCGGGTCGGTCTACCGGCCTCTCGTTGGCTTGGTGCTGGTGTATGCCGCTTTTCGATTGGTTGTACTTGGCACCCGGAGAGGCGCGCAAGAATCTACCCACGGTGCGCCTCTGCTGGCCGCGATGGCGTGGGGCGCAATCATCGGGTTGATCTCCGGGTTGACAGGTGTGGGTGGCGGTATCTTTCTGTCCCCTCTTCTTCTTCTCATGGGCTGGGCGAGCACTCGAGAATCGGCAGGAGTGTCGGCCGCCTTTATTCTCGCGAACTCCGTCGCTGGGCTGGCGGGCAACGTCTCCGTTATCCACAAGCTGCCCCACGTTGTCGTATGGCTCATCCCGGCGGCCATCGCGGGCGGGCTGCTCGGCTCGGAGCTTGGAACCAGACGCCTCGATCCAGTCGCCCTGAGGCGTTTACTGGCTGTGGTGCTCGTCGTCGCCGCTATCAAGATGATCTGGGCACACTAAGTTTTCTGCGGCTGGCGGCTACATCGTGTCAGCCGTTAGAAGAGGAGCTTGATCGCGAACTGCAGCTGCCGCGAAGTTCCCGCTGTCTTGCTGATCTCGCCAAAGCCCGAGCCTCGAAGCGTATTGGCGGGTAGACCCATGTTTACGATGTTGAACAGGTTGAAAAACTCCGATCGGAACTGTACGTCGAAGAGTTCTCCTCCTCCCGAACGGCTTCCAACAGGAGTGTCTTTGATGAGCGAAAAGTCAAAGTCGTAGAAGGCAGGTCCGCGAAAGGTGTTCCGGCCCAGCGTGCCAAATCTGCCTGCAGGTATTGAAAAGTAGTCCGAGTTGGCTACACCTTGGCCGAAGTAGTCCTCCCGGACTTTACGGGCAGTCGATAGGATGGGCACACCGATCTCGTCAGGCCGGTCGACGCCACCCGCGCCAGCCTGCGTCTGCTGCACGCCGGAGTATACGGTGAAGGGGGAGCCGCTCGAGATGGTCGAGATACTCAGCAGCTCCCATCCTGCGGTGGCTTTGCGACTCAACGGTGCAAGCAACTCCATCTTTTCAAACTGCAGGTCTTGCGCGAGGCTCATGGTGAAGCCGTGAGTTACATCGAAGCTCGACGGTCCCTTCTCCGCATGATTGTCGAAAGGGTTCTGCGAGTAGGGAATCGAGACCGCACCCGACGCTCCGCTGCCTCCTGAAACGCCGCTCGTATCGTCGATCGATTTCGACCAGGTATAGCTCACCTGCAACCCCGGACCGCCATGCAGCAGCGTGCCGGAGAGCGAGGTTTGAAGAGCGTGGTAGGTCGAATGCGCCGTCGCCACGATCGTCTGTTCTGTGCCGAAGCCGCCAATCGCATTGCCCTGGCTGTCGAAGCGGGTGTAGGGCGCGAAGGAGGAGCCAGCCCCGGAATACCCGTTGGTAAACGCGATGCGCGGTAAACGAGCCGACGCCGTTCCGATGTACGCTGCGTCCGCCATCATCTTGCCGATCTGCCGCTCGACGCCCAGCGTCCAGGTCTGTAGATAGCCATTGCCAAAGTGCCGATCGATCCCGGCGAGGCTAAGCGGCGTAAACGGCGCACCGGGAGTGAGGGCAGCAAGATCACGCTGATAGCGTTCAATGTCGAGCACGGTGTTGGGCGCGACAGTATTGGTCTTTCCGCTGGCGAAGGCGTTCTGGCCGTCTGGAGTGTAGAAAGCGGGCAGCTGGGCTGAGGTAATCTGGAAACCATACGCAATCGGCGCAACCGCGGTCGCCGTCACATGCGGATAGATGACAAACGGCACCGCACCGGTAAGGAAGTTGTCTTGCCAGATGTTTGGCGGAATGGTGGTGAGGCCGCCGCCTGCGTGCACGTGGAGCGCCTCGGAGACCTTCCAGTCAAGCTGCACGCGCGGCCCAAGCCCCTTCCAGTCGAATCGATAGCCCGGTTCCGGGTTGGCGACGTACTGTTGCTGACCGTGAACGAAGAGAAAGCCAGAGGTGCGGCGGGCGCGCTCGAGTATCGGCGAGTAGACCTCATAACGCAGCCCATAATCCAGCACAAAGCGGCCGTTGATCTTGAATGTGTCCTGCAGATACACCGTTCCTGCATTGCGCGAGATAGCTGCCGGGCCAATGTGACCGCCGCCGGAGGCATAGGGCGGCGCAACCGCTGTCGTGTACACAAAAGCGCTCCCGGTTAGAAAGGCGCTGAGCGTGTCGGGCAGTGCATCACCGGCGCGCACATCGTGCAATCCACTCTCCGAGCGAAGATCGACCGGCGAGTACGCCGTGCCGCCACCGAAGTCGTATTCACCGTTCGGGCTGGTGCCGAAGTACGTGGTGTCACGATTGATGCGCGCCTCCCCTCCACCCTTGACGACGTGTCGCCTCGTCGTCCAGGTAAAGCTCTGCCGCGCCTGAAACAGATTGCCATAGGCCGACACCACCGAGCCGCCAACGCCATTGAACGCTTCATACAGGCCATCGTTGAACTTGACGGCCGGATCGGTGTGATTGGCAGTAGGGAACTGCGGGGTCGTCCGCGTCGCGCTCAAAGAGCTTTCATACTCGAAGTGGGTAGACGGGGCGTTGGTATAGGTCAGCACGCCGTTTCGCTGATGGTCGACGTAGACGACGCCAAAGCTGCGATCGATGGCGGTCTGGTCGGGATTGGTCGTCGGGCCGAAGAGGTTATTGAAGTTCAGGCGCAGCATCAGGTGCGACTTGGGCGTAAGGACGCGATCAAGGCGGAGGGAGAACTGGTTGGCGTTGGTAGTCACCTTCGAGGAGGCCGCATACGTGTTCGCTCCATAGGGGCCCGAAGGATCGTTGGGAAGGGGATAGCGCGCAAGGATTTTGGCGATAGGAGGGGCCGGAGTGATCGTCAATGTGTCGTACGTCGTAACGTTACCGTTTTTGTAAGCAACCCGGTCGATCCCGGAACGGTCTGCTGCGGACGGCACAGGCAGCACCTGTGTCGTGCCGAGCACCTGTCGAAAACCTTGACACTGGCCAAAGTAAAACAGCTTGCCCGAGCCGTCGTACAGATGCGGGATCACGACAGGACCCCCGTTGGTAAAGCCAAACTCATTCCGGCGGAACGGTGGAATACGGCCCGGCTCAGCAACGGACGGATGATCGAAGTAGTTCCTGGCATCGAGCGAGGAATTGCGCAGAAACTCGAAGACCGAGCCGTGAAAGCCTCCGCTGCCCGATCGCGTGATAACGTTGGTAAACCCTGCCGCCCCCCGCCCGATCTCAGCAGGCATCCAGCCGGAGACAGACCGGATCTCCTCGACCGCATCCACGTTGAAGTTGCTGAATGTGGCTCCGCCCATCTCCGGGTCGCTCGTGTCCGCGCCATCCATCGCGAAGACTGCCTCGACACCGCGCTGGCCGTTGATGGCAAACTGCTGCGTAAAGTTTGTCTGCCCATTGGAATCCGTCATCGTACCAGCAGCCAGCAGCAGCAACTGGCTGAAGTCGCGCTTGTTGAGGGGAATCGCACTGACCGTCTGGCTGGAGAGCGTCTCGCCTCCGGTCTTCGTTCCTTCTTCAGGGCGAACGAATACCGACACCGTGCCGTCGTTTGAGAGCGTGACCAAGACCGAAGCAGTGCCGGTCGTGAGATGCAAGGCCTCATTCGCGCGATAGGTCGCTGCACCGCTGATCACCTCAAGGGTATAGTTCCCGGGTGCAAGGACAGCAAACCGGAAGCTTCCGCTGTCGGTGACGGTCGCTGTAGGTGCGATAGCTGCGACTCCATGCAACTGGACTCGTGCGCCGGTCACCGCACCCCGCACCGAGCCTTGCAAAGTAACGCCAGAGGAGACAACGGCTGAGGTGCTCGGAGGAACGTCCTGTGCGAACGAGTTCAACGGGAGAACGAACGTAAGAAACAGAACGCGCAGAAAGGACATAGAGCGCATTTTATAGGCAACTTACCGCGGAGCTCTTCAAGGCTTCTTCGTTGCATGGTCTGAAACGCAAATGGAGAGGCGACCGGCCTCTCCATTCCCGAGCAAGCTATCGTTATTCACCTGTAGGCAGATAACCCACTTTGGTAGCCACCGGAGCGAAGACGCCCGCTTCGGTGAAGTACAGCCGTTCCTCGCCTTTGCTCAGCACGATGTTGTAATAACCGCTGTTCAGAGAAGGCACACTGTACTCGCGGAACTGTGCGACAAACGGATTGAGCACACCCAGCTTGCCGCTGTCCTCTTCGAACCATACTCGTCCGAAGCGATCCACCCGCATATCTTCAGCCTGTGCGTTGCCCGTAGGAATGCGGTATTCGATCCATCCCGGCGTGAGTGACGGCTTCACAATGTGGACGCTTGCCGTTTCGCGCGTGGTCGTACCCGTCGTGCGAGTCGGCGTCGTCCTTGCTGCGGCACCCCGGTTGGCTCCGGCGGGCACCGTGCTCGGCTTGACCACGGCGTCCGTGTGCGGAGCGACCGCAGGAACGAGCAGCGCAATCGCATTGGCGAAGTACTCCGAGACCCAAACGGTGCCGTCGGCGTTCGTCTGGATACCTGCCGGATTACCACCAGGCGTGGGTACGGGGAACGTGCTGACCACGTTCGTCGCAGGGTTGAGCCGCCGCACCTTGTTGGTTCCCGCCGTACCGGCACCGTCGAAGTTCCGCTCGGCAGACCAGATGTTGCCAAATGGGTCGATTCCCAGCTGCTCGATGTTGTCGTCCGGATGCTCCAGGGCAAAGCTCCACTCCGAGATCGATCCTGTAGGCGAAAGCCTCCCGACGCCTGCCGTCTCGGTAAACCACTTGCTCCCGTCCGCAGCCAACTCAATAAAGAAAGGGGCTGCGCCTGACGGAATCAGAAACTGCTCGACGGCCCCGGTCTCCGGGTTCAAGTGGCCGATCGCCGCGCGATTGCTATAGGTAAACCACACGCCATCTGCCGCAACCTTGGCGATAAATGGGGCGCCGTCGGGCAGCGGAAACTCTGCAGTCGTCTGGTTTGGTTTCAGCTGGGCGATCTTGTTTGCGGCGGTCTCGCAGTACCACAAACTCCCATCGGGCGCGGTGTCGATCCCCTGCGGGGCACTTGCCGCAGAAGGGGTCGGAAGCTCCGTGATCGTAACGGAACTCTGTGCCGGCAGAGCCAGGGTCGTGAGGCAGCACAGGGCAGCTATGCTGGCGGTCAAGGAAGTGTTCTGCATCGTTCAAAATCTCCAGGCGCATGCCGGGTAGGTCCCAGGCACCGCAACCGTACAGTACCAGAGAACCGATCCAAATGGATGAACGCAGCCAAAATGTATAGCAGCGTCACCCTGCGCGGAGCACCTGGACGGAGCATCGCCGCTTCGGTGCCGCTCAGCCCTACAATAGATCTGATGATTCTGCTTCGCCTTGCCGCATTGCTTGCTTTGGCACTCCCCTTGCTCGCCCACGCGCAGCTGCAGGAGGCAGGCGATGGCGGACCAGGTCCAGTCAAGTCGCAGCACCTCACCGCCGAGCTCGTCTCCCTGGCGCCAGCCATCGCACCGGGCGGTACCCAACAGGTGGGTCTGGTGCTGACGCTCGAGGAGAAATGGCACGTCTACTGGATGAACGCAGGCGACGCGGGCGATCCCCCGAAAATTACCTGGACGCTGCCCGCTGGCATTACCGCCGGACCGATGCAATTCCCGATCCCGTCGCGGCTGCCGAACGGGCCGCTGATGGACTTCGGCTACGAAGACTCTGTAGCCTTTCCAGTCCTGCTGACTGCTGCCCGATCCTTGAAGACCGGTCCCGTCCACCTCGACGCACACGTGCGCTGGCTGGTCTGCCGTGAGGTGTGTATCCCCGGCAAGGCGCACCTCGGCATCACGCTGAACGCCGACAAGGCCGCCCCGCCCGCTCCGCCCTCTGATCCTGTCGGTGCACTGGGCGAAGCCTTGACCTTGTTGCCGCAGCCGCTCCCGGCAGACGCAAAAGTTACAGTCACTGGCGGAAAGTCGGCTTTTCTCCTTACCTTAACCGATGGCCGGCGGAAGCCTGACGCTGAGTTCTACCCGGCAGATGCCGACCAGATCGTCAACGCCACCGAGCAGGAGATTGAGAGCCGTCCGAACGGGATCGCTCTGACCATCGCCCGCTCGCCCGATCTTGCCGCGTTGCCGCCACGCCTCCATGGCGTACTGAAGCTCAACGAAAAGGTCGCGTATACAGTCGATGCACCCGTGGTTCCCGGCCTGGTCGAGCCCACGGCCGCCGCTGGAGTGCCCGCTCCGGTTGTATCCAGCCTGACGACGTTGACAGCCATCGGCCTGGCGTTTGTCGGGGGCATCATCCTCAACCTGATGCCCTGCGTCTTCCCTGTGCTCTTCCTCAAAGGTCTGGCGCTGGTGCAGTCTTCAGGCGAAGAGCGCAGCCGTCTACGTGCCCACGGCATGGTCTACACCCTTGGCATTCTGGTCTCCTTCTGGATCATCGTGGGCGCGCTGCTCGTTCTCCGCGCCGGGGGGTCGCAGGCAGGCTGGGGCTTCCAGCTGCAATCTCCCACGTTCATCGCGATCCTTGCGGCAGGCCTCTTCTTCTTTGCGCTTTCGCTGGCCGGACAGTTCGACCTCGGGCTCTCCTTGACCAGTGTCGGCGGCGATCTCGCCCGGAAGCAAGGGTACGCCGGTTCCTTCTTTACCGGCGTCCTTGCCACCATCGTGGCCACGCCCTGCACTGCGCCGCTTATGGGAGCAGCCATCGGCTTCGCCCTCGCGCAGCCCGCGGGCATTACCCTCGCCGTCTTTACCGCGCTTGGTCTCGGTCTGGCCACGCCGTACCTGGCGCTCAGCTTCCAGCCGGCATGGACCCGCATCCTTCCTCGTCCTGGTGCGTGGATGGAGGTCTTGAAGCAGATTACCGCGGTGCCGCTCTTCGCTACGGTGATCTGGCTGGTGTGGGTCTATGGCCGTCTCTATGCTTCCTCGGCAGCTCCGGGCCAGGGAAGCGACCATTTGGCCCTGCTCCTTTGTTGCCTGTTGCTGCTCGCCATCTCCGGTTGGGTGTTGGGAAGGTGGCCAGCGCGCTCCGGCAGCACGCTAGCCGCCGTGTTGCTGGCGAGCCTCGGACTCGCTATTCCGCTCTATCAGCCAAAAGACACCACCCTGGTCTGGACGCCGTACACGCAGGCTGCGCTCGATCAGGCTCGTGCCGGAGGGCACCCGGTCTTCATCGACTTCACGGCAGCCTGGTGCCTGAGCTGCCAGGTCAATGAGCGGGCAGTCCTGAAGGCCGCAGACGTTCAGCGAACGTTTGCAGCCGAGCACGTAACACTTCTGCGCGCAGACTGGACCTCTTACGACCCGGCGATTACACAGGCGCTCGCGGCAATCGATCGCAGCGGCGTGCCGACGTATGTGGTCTATCCCGCAGCGAAAGAAGCTCCTGCGGATGTGCTGCCGGAGTTGTTGACCAAGGACATTGTGCTGTCCGCGTTGCAGAAAGATACAAGACCGTCAGCTCAGTAAAGGAGCGGCATGACCACCGGCCTCGACAAAGACACGTTCTTGTCTGGACACAGGAAGGTCTCGCCTCCCATGTATGGGCTTCAAAGGCAATGACGCCGTCAGCAAAGTCTCCGCCATCCAGCAGAACGGCGTTTCGGAAGCGAGTCAGGCCTTATAGCCGAACTCCTGCGCCGCTTTCTCCACCTCTTCATGCGAAAGCTTCTTGATGGGGTACGACAATGACCAGCTGTGGCCAAAAGGGTCAGTGACACATCCCCAGCGATCACCCCAGAACTGGTCCGCGAGTGGCGTACGAATCGACGCTCCAGCCCCGACTGCCCGCTCCCAGGCGGCGTCCACATCCGGACAGGTCAGCGCAATCATGACCGGTGTTCCGCCGAGCGACTCCGGCGTCATCGACTTCGTGTTCATCTCCTTCGAGAAGTCGTCCGCCAGCATGAAGACGCCACCGTTGATGCTTAGCTGCGCGTTCATCACCTTGGTCGAACCTGGCATGCTATGCCGCTGATGCTCCACTGCGGCGAAAGCGGCCTTGTAGAACGCGATGGCGGCCGCTGCATCGGAGACCGTTAGATAGGGGAGCATCGGGGGGTTGTCGACCATCAAATCACCTCACAGCTAAGGGAGTGGCACTGCAGAGAAAGCTACCACGCAGCTACTCAGGAGTGCAACCAGATCTTACCAGCTTGATCCGGTCGATCTCTGCCATGCGTTGCGCAAGCATCTTCTCGCGCCCTTCGCTGGTTGGCTGGTAGTAGCGGCGTCCCTCGAGGGATGGCGGCAGGCACTCCATCGCGGCCACTCTGCCGTCAAGATCGTGTGCGTATTGATAGTCCTTGCCGTAGTCGAGCGACTTCATCAGCTTTGTCGGCGCGTTGCGAAGGTGGAGCGGAACAGGCTGGGCGGCGGTCGCCTCGATATCTTTCTGCACTACACCATAGGCCGTGTAGAGGGCGTTCGATTTCGGTGCCAACGCAAGGTAGACGACGGCCTGCGCCAAAGCCAGGCCACCTTCCGGCTGTCCAAGAAAGTGCATGGCGTCCCGTGCCGACAGGCAAAGATTCAGGGCTTCAGGCGCAGCCAGGCCAATATCTTCAACCGCCATGCGGACGATGCGCCGTGCCACATACATGGGGTCTTCACCCGCCTCAAGCATACGGCCCAGCCAGTAGAGCGCGGCGTCGGCGTCGGAGTTGCGAACGCTCTTGTGCAGCGCAGAGATGATGTCGTAATGCTGCTCGCCCTTCTTGTCGTAGAGCAGGACCCGTCGCTGCAAGGCCTCGGCTGCGATGGCCTTGGTGATGAAAACTTCGCCGCGCGACTGGGCAAGTTTTGCCGCGGCTTCGAGCGCGTTGAGAGCGTTGCGCGCATCCCCACTTGCAAAGGCGGCCATCATCGCGAGAGCATCGTCATCCGCCTGCACGCCGAGCGTGCCCAGCCCGCGTTCGCTGTCCGTCAGCGCGGCACGGAGCAGGCCGGCGACCTGCTCTTCGCTCAGACCGCGCAGCGTGTACACCCGGCAGCGCGAGAGAAGCGCAGCGTTGATCTCGAACGACGGGTTCTCGGTCGTCGCCCCGATCAGCCGGAGCGTGCCGCGTTCGACATAAGGCAGAAAAGCATCCTGCTGCGCCTTGTTGAAGCGGTGGATCTCGTCCACGAAGAGGATCGTCCGCAGTCCAAACCCTGATGCTTTCTCCGCCTCGACCATGACTTGCCTGATCTCCTTGATGCCAGAGAGCACCGCTGAAAACTCGATGAAGTTGGCCTCTGTCACCCCGGCGATGATCTTGGCCAGCGTCGTCTTGCCGACCCCGGGAGGTCCCCAGAAGATCATCGATGCGGGATCGTCCTTCTCGATAGAGACTCGCAGTGGCATCCCCAGCCCAAGCAGATGCTCCTGGCCAGAGTATTCGGCGAGGGTGCGGGGGCGCATCCTCTCGGCTAACGGTGCCTGCTGCAGGTGGTTTGCCGCTGCGGCTAAAGGCGACGCGTCGAACAAACTCACCGCGTGTTCCCCCGCAGAACAACGCGTTGTCCGCTCTTCCACCGGTCGGCGATTTCGTGGACAGCGCTCCACTTGGCTAAAGGGTCTGCCTTCAACACCAAAAAATTCGCCTCATAGCCATCTCTCAATTCCGCTATCTTGCGCTTGGGGAAGATGTCCTTTGGGGTGGTCACGCTCCACATCCGAAGCATCTCGAGGTTGCTCCATAGGCCGAACGACTGGAGGTAATCGGCTTCGTGCGCCGCGTCCTCGGCATACGTGTCCGAGCCAACGACAATGGGGACGCCCGCCGCTCTCAGCCGTTTCAGGTTTTCCATCTCCTCTGCTTTCAGTGCCGCGAGGTCCGCTGGCGAAGTCTTATCGTCTATATCGATGCCGGCCGTCGCTTGCACCGTAATATGCTTTTTTACGGACAAGAGTATGTCGCCGTCGGAGATGCGGTACACGGCTGGGGCGTCTTTGGCGAAGAGCTGATAGCCGGGCATATGGGCCATCTCGTCCACGCCGCCCGTTACCGCTACATGGTAGTCCGCCGCCGTGGCGAGGTGCGCCGCCACCTTCAATCCAGCCGCGTGAGCGCGCGCTGCGATCAGGGGAACAAGCGCCGGGTCGAGGCCTTTCGCCAACTCGGGATGCACGTGGGAGTCCGGCGTAAAGTGCTCACTTTCGGAGAGATAGATCTTGATCAGGTCGGGCTTTGCGGCGAGGATCTTCGGCCATTTCGCTTCGAGGTCGGCGGGCGTGTCGATCTCCCAATAGGCTTTGCCCTCCTGACGATGGGAGGCGAGGACGATCTGCCGCTGCGCTTCGGTCTTCGGATAAATGAACCCGCTCGCAAGCGCCTCGTAGATCTCTTTTGGGTGGCCGTTGATTGCCGTCAGTCCGCCATGCGCGTAGGTGACGTCAACCGTCGATGGCGTGTCGACCAGTTCGGCGGCGACCACCTCGCGCGCGCCATCGGTCGTGTCGGTCATTACTTGCGCGTAGAATATGCCGTCTTTCAGGTTCAACGCTACGAAGTCGGCTGTGCCGTAGATTCCGTCGAAGTTGTGGGTGTGCGCGTCGCCATAGGGAGGCACCACATACCCGCCGTGAAGATCGACGGTAACGGGGTCTTTACCGGCTATAGCCCGGTGTGTGAGCAGACCGTCCACCGAGTAGAAGTCGTTTGCGACGAACTTGGTTCCATCGAACCAAAGTCCGTTTACAAAGTGTGTCTGCACGGCCTGACTCGCGTGTGCGAACGGCACCGAGAGCAGCAAGGCGGCGGAGGTTCTGAAGAGCTGTCCCGGCGTCATGCCCTACAGACTACCTCACCGATACGGAACGCTGCCTGCTCGCCTCATAGAGCAGCAGGCTCCCGGCGACCGCCGCGTTAAGGCTTTCGACCGGGCCGGAGCAGGGAATCGTCACCCGCACATCGGCGATGGCCAGCCACTCCTCGCCGAGTCCTGCGCCCTCGTTGCCGATCAGCAGAGCGCACGCTTCCTTGAGAGGAGCGTCGTGCGCCGCGATGCCGTCCGCGCCCACCGCCGCCAGCAGACGTATCCCACGCGCACGCAGGCCGGCTAGCTCGTCGAATGTGGCCGCAAGCACCGGTACACGAAAGATACTGCCCGCCGAAGCACGAAGAGCCTTGCCGTTCCATGCACTTACGGTGCCAGGCGTTGTCAGCACGCCGCTTGCGCTAAAGGCCTCCGCTGAGCGGACGAGTGTTCCGAGATTGCCCGGGTCCTGCAAGCCGCACGCGACAAGCAGCAGAGGCGTCGTTCCAGACACCTCGCTCAGGCTTCGCACCGGAGGTACGATCAGAGCCGCCAACCCGCGCGGCGTCTGCGTTTCCACCACACTGCGAAACACATCGTCGGCCAGCCGTAGAATCTCCACTCCTCCAGGCAGCCACGCCGGAGGATCGAGGCGCTCGCTGAGGAAGACGGCTTTGAAGACCACGCCGCTGCGGAGCGCCTCGCGCACGAGATGTTCGCCTTCAATCGCGATCAACCCGCCCGAGAGGCGCATCTGACCAGCAAACGCGCCGCGCAACTGCTTCACGCGGCCGTTCGACCGGCTGACGATCACGGCCGAGGTGAAAGCAGGCATAACCTTAATCTTACGCCGCCTTTACGGCGTAGCGCTGATCTCGACGTTGCCCGCCTTCACCGCGGATGCGGTTCGGAGCTTCAGGTGGGGCACGTTCGACTTGATCCTGAGCTGCACAAGGTCTTTGCCCGCCGCTGCGGGAAAGCTGGCCACGTAGGTCTCGGCGATGTCGTGCTGGAAACGCTGCAGAAACGGAGCCATGGAAACGGGATTGCCGGTTCCATTATAGTAAGCGCGCCCGCCAGTGCCTTCGGCGACCTGCGCAAGATAGCTCTGCCCACTGAAGCTTGCCTGACCACCGCGTACCCCGGACCGGAGAAGTAGATGGAGTAGACAGCCACACCTGCGCGTTGAGCGTCGGTAACCGCCGCCTGGACGTAGGGGCTGTCCTGGTTCAGAGGGCTTGTACTTCCGTTATACGGGTCGACCCCGTTTGTAATCATCAGCACAAAGCGTGCCTTCGCTTGCCTTCCGCTGCCGTCGGCTGAGCCTTCTCCTGGCCAGCGATTCACAAAGTCTGACAGGCAGAAGTACGGGCTCGCGCTGACTCCAGCCGCGCCCGTCGGCAGTCGTACAGCCGCAGCAGCGGAAGCGTGCTCGGTCGTAAAGCGGCTTTCCTCCTGGATACGCCCATTGCTCATGTAGCCGACGAAGACCTCCGTTCCGGCAGGTACACCAGCAACAAACGCCTTAAGTGTGTTCAGTTCGCGACCGACGGACTCGCGCAGGCCGTCATCGATCAGCAGGGCGATCTGTGCGCCTGCGGGTGTAACCGGCACCAGGCTGGTCGGCGCCTGCTTGCGTCCGCCGACGTCCACCGTGACTTGTGCGGCAGTCAGCGCGGGCGCATCGTTCGAGTCAACAGTCACCAGCGCCTGCGTAGGAATGGCGTTCTCCTGCGCGAACAAACATGAGGAGAGAAGAGCGAGAGGGAGAAGCTTAAGCATGAGTGTCCTTCCGTCAGATCCACTCCTGATTAGACGCGCCTCCTGGCCTGGGGATGCGTGTGTCTGCTCGCGAGACCGTTCATCCGATATATCCTTGCGCCTAAGGTTTACACGACATATGCAGGCGCTTCTTCTTACGGACTACAAGCAGTTCGCGGTCGCTCAACTTGCTACGCCTCAGCCCGCTGCGGATGAAGTGCTGGTGCAGGTCGCAGCCTGTGGCATCTGCGGCAGCGACGTCCACGGCTACGATGGAGCTTCAGGCAGACGCCTGCCACCGATCGTGATGGGCCATGAGGCGGCGGGAACGATCGCGGCCGTCGGCTCCGGCGTAAGCATCTTTGCGGTGGGCGATCGTGTCACCTTCGACTCTACGGTCTTTTGTGGCCGATGCGCCTTCTGCATACGGGGCGAAGTCAATCTCTGCGATGCCCGGGAGGTAATCGGCGTTTCGTGCGAACAATACCGCCGTTCGGGAGCCTTTGCCGAGTTCGTTGCGGTGCCTGCGCGTATTCTGTACCGTCTGCCGGACGAGCTGCCGTTCGCCGACGCGGCCATGCTGGAGGCGGTCTCAGTGGCGCTGCATGGGGTTTATGTGGCGGAGTTGAAGGGTGGCGAGTCTGCGCTGGTAATTGGTGCTGGCATGATCGGGCTGCTGCTGCTGCAGGCGGCGCGGGCTGCTGGCTGCTCGCGGGTCTACGTCGCCGATGTGGATGCGACGCGGCTTGCGTTGGCCCGGGAGCTGGGCGCGGGGGAGACGCTGGAGGCTTCGGGCGACGATCTGGTGCAAGCTATCTTACGTTTGACCGCCGGGCGCGGCGTCGATGCAGTCTTTGAGGCCGTGGGTCGCGCCGAGACGGTCGCGGGAGCCATCGATTGCGTTCGCAAGGGCGGCACGGTGACGCTGGTCGGCAACATCGCGCGCGAGGTCACGCTGCCTTTGCAAAAGGTCGTGACGCGACAGATACGCCTGCAAGGATCGTGCGCCTCGGCAGGCGAGTACCCGCAGGCGATGAAGCTGATGGCGAGCGGCAAGATCAAGGTCGACCGGCTGATTACCGCGGTTGCGCCGCTGGCGGATGGGCCGTCGTGGTTTGCACGGCTGCATGCGCGCGAGCCCAACCTGATGAAGGTGGTACTTGATCCTCGCGTCGAGGCGACGGCGTGAGTACGGGCTTGTTCGATCTGACCGGCCAGACTGCGCTCATTACGGGGGCGAGCCGTGGCTTGGGGCAGTACTTTGGCCGCGCGCTGGCCAGGGCCGGAGCCGACCTGATGGTGACCAGCCGGAAGCACGACGATCTCCAGTCGTTTGTGGCGGAGATCGAGACGCTCGGCCGCAAGGCGCATCCGCTGGAGCTCGATGTGCGCGACCACGGCAGCATCGAGCGCATGGCTGCGGCCGTCGAAGCGACCGGCAAGCAGGTTCATATTCTGGTGAATAATGCTGGGTGCAACGTGCGCAAGCCCGCGCTCGACGTGACCTGGGACGACTGGAACCTGATCCTCGACACCAATCTGCGCGGCTCGTTCTTTGTAGCGCAGGCCATCGCGCGGCAGATGGTGCCTCACGGCTACGGGCGCATCGTCAACATCGGCTCGGTGACCAGCGTCGCGGGCTATGCCGGTCTGGGACCCTATGGTGCAAGCCGGGGCGGCATCCGGCAGTTGACGATGTCGTTGGCCGACGACTGGGGACGGCACGGCATCACGGTCAACTGCCTCGCGCCGGGATGGTTCCGCACCGCCCAAAACACAGTCATGTACGAGAACAAGGAATGGCTGGAGTATCTGGTCGACCGCATTCCGCTGAAGCGTCCAGGAGAGCCGATGGATCTCGACGGAGCGATCGTCTTCCTGGCTTCTGAATCCAGCCGCTATGTCACCGGCCAGACATTGCTTGTAGACGGCGGCATCTCGACCGGCGCTACCCGCGCCACCCTACCGAAATCGTGAGACGATCCATGCGCCTTCTGCTTCCACTTTTCCTCTTCGCATCCTCTATGTTGCCCGCCCAGAATGGGTTCTCGGGAAAGCTCCAGGTCTACTTCGTCGATGTGGAAGGCGGGCAGGCGACGCTCTTTGTCACACCTGCAAAGCAGTCGCTGCTGATCGATACAGGCTGGCCGGGACATGATGCGCGCGACGCCAGGCGCATTCTGGCCGCCGCACACGATGCGGGGATCAGCCGGATCGATTACGTGCTGCTGACGCACTTCCACGACGATCATGCCGGCGGCGTACCGCAGCTCGTCGCGGAGATCCCGGTGGGCACGTTTGTCGACCATGGACCGAACCGCGAGTTGGACCATGGCAAGACGGAACGGAGCTATGCGGCGTATCGAGAGGTGCTCGCCACGGGCAAGTCGAGGCACGTTGTGGTTGCGCCGGGGGACACGCTGCCGATTGCGGGCTTCCGCGCGACGGTCGTCAGCAGCGACGGCGTTCTCCTCGACCATCCGCTTCCCGGCGCAGGCCAGCCAAATCACTTTTGCGCGGCCACGCAGCCGCAGCCGGTTGACCCCACCGAGAACGCCCGTTCGCTCGGCATCCAGATCACCTTCGGCAAGCTCAAGCTGCTTGATCTGGGCGACCTGACCTGGGAGAAGGAGCGCGCCTTGATGTGCCCGAACGACACGCTTGGGGAGCAAGACATCTACATCGTGTCGCACCATGGATGGTCGGAGAGTTCGAGTCCGGCGCTGATCGGTGCAATCCATGCCCGCGTGGCCATCATGGACAACGGCGAGAACAAGGGCGGCTCGTTGCCGACGTTCAAGGCACTTGCCGCTGCGCCTGGACTCGACACGTTATGGCAACTTCACGCCTCCGTCGAGGGCGGATCGAGCAATACGAAGGACGCTTACATCGCCAATCCCCTCGGAACTGAGGCCGGCTATTTCCTGAAGCTGACAGGGGATCAGGATGGCAGCTTCGAGGTGTATAACTCGCGAACAAAAGCCAGTCGACCCTACAAGGCGCGGTAGAGCTTCCCCAGGAACGATGGAGCGTCACGTAAGGTTTTCGCGGGAGGGAGTAAGCCCTGACTGAACCACAGATTGCTTTCAGGTATGACGACAAAGAAGCAGCCGTCAGGATCTATGGGTGTCCGGTACGCTGCGAGCGACGAACCAGAGGAAGCAGCCGCTGCCGATACCGAGGTACATGGCGGCTACACCGAAGGCAAGGATGAAGTTGCCGTGCGCCTGTACGAGGTAGCCGGTGAGGATGGCGGCGGTGATGCCGGAGAGTTGGCTTGTAAAGTTGACGATGCCGCCAACCGTACCGACGCTGTTGCGGGGAGCGATGTCGGGCAGGATGGACCAACCAACGGGAGCCGCTACAGCCAGGCCGCCGATGGAGAGACTGATCCAGAGCAAGGCGCTGAGGGGAGTATGAGCGTGTGCGGCACCGAAGATGCCGAGCCCGCAGACCGTGCCGCAGACCAGAAAAGTGGCGCGTACCCGCTGTGGGGCCCAGCCCCGCCGGATGAGAGCGTCGACAAGCCAGCCGCCGAGCACGAGGTCGGTGGCAGTGGCAAACAACCAGGGGACACCGGTGTAGAGGAATGAGTGCAGGAGATCGATGTGGAGCGCCGAGGAAAGATAGGCGGGCAGCCACGTGAGCAGAAGGTAAAAGGTGTAGTTGTAGGCTCCGAACCAGACTGCCATCCCCAGCACGCTGCGTTGCTGAAGCAGAGAGCCCAGGGTGGTCTGATCCGATGGAGGGAGAGCGCTTCGGGCGCCGGGCTGCTGGGCCGTGGCTGGAGCTTTTCCTGCGTTGATATGCGCGCGTTCTTCTGCCGTGAGCAGAGGGTCGTCTTCCGGGTCGCGATAGACGGCCCAGAAGAGAGCGAAGTAGAGGAGGCTGATAAGACCGGTCAGGGCGAAGCTCCACCGCCAACCGATCTTGATCAGCACGATACCGATCACGGGAACGCCGATGGCGGAGGCGAACTTGGCCGCGGCGTCGAAGATGGAGGTGGCAAAGCCTCGTTCTTCCGCCGGGAACCACTTGCCGATAGCCTTTGCGTTGGCGGGGAAGGTGGGTGCTTCGCCGATGCCGAGCAGAAGGCGTGCGCCGAACAGGCCGCCCAGGCCAGGTGAGATGGCTGCCGCGAAGGAGGCGACGCTCCACACGAGCGTGCTTGCCCGGCCGATCCGTCGGATGCCAAAGCGATCGAGCACGACGCCGACCGGTAGCTGGCACAGGGCGTAGGTCCAGCTATATGCGCCCGCCAGGTAGCCGAAGGTGACGCTGGAAATGCCGAAGCTGGTGACGAGCGCGGCGTGGGCGACGGTAAGGTTCACGCGGTCGAAGAAGTTGACCAGCACGCCGATGCCGAGCAGCCAAGCGATTCTCCATCGACGGCGCGGGATGGGCTTGGCGGGCGTGGGCATCACGGCTATCCTACGCGATGTGGCGCACTGGACACGCGGAGCCGGAAAGACGTACAGTTCCGGTGTTGGAAGGAGCAATCGCTTGCAGAGAACTCTTGTATGCGCCCTGTTCGCAACCGGTTTGCCGGCCCTGGTCTCCGCTCAGACTGGAACGAAACGTCCAGCGATCACCGGCATCGCGCACATGACGGTGTACGCCACCGACGCGGCCGCCGCGAAGAAGTTCTACGCCGGCGAGCTGGGCTTCGCGGAAGGCGCGCCGGACGCCGCCGGGGAGAGCCGCTTCTATGCCAGTCCGACGCAGTATGTCGTGGTCGCGCCGCTACCCGCGGAGCATACGAACTCCCGCCTGAAGGCCGTCTACTTCAACACCGCGGACGCGGGCCGGCTTCGGCTTTACCTTCGAGCTCATGGCATCGATGTACCCCCAACGCTCACCCGTGACGCGGATGGTACGTTGAGCTTCGAGGTAAAAGACCCCGAGGGAAACGCCATCGGCTTCGAGCAGGCGGGAAAGGGAAGGAAGGTCGGAGAGCCGCAGAACGTCACCTCGACGCGGATGATCCACGTCGGCTTTGCCGTCAAGAGCCGGGCCGCCGAAGACCCGTTCTATCGGAACATCCTGGGCTTTCGACCTTACTGGCACGGGGCGATGAAGGAAGGCGCGCCGGACGACTGGGTGAGTCAACAGGTCCCCGACGGAAGCGACTGGCTGGAATATATGCTGACGCCGATCGAGAACCCGTCGCAGCGGCAGCTTGGCGGGATGAACCACTTCTCGCTCGGCGTGGTCGACATCAACCGCGCGGCCGCGCAGCTGGAAGCGCACGGCTGGCATGAAACTCCGGGCGAGCATCGCCAGGAGGGCAAAGACGGCAAGCGGCAGCTCAACGTCTTCGACCCGGACCAGACGCGTGTGGAGTTCATGGAGTTCTCGAACTTCCGCGAGCCGTGCTGCTCGGCCTTCACCGCCGCCAACCCGAAGCCGTAGGAGGGTCCATGCCAAGCCGCCGCGCATTTCTGCAGCGTTCGTCGTCCGCTCTCGGAGTTTTAGCCCTCCCTTCGGCGGTCGGGGCACAGGCCGCGCCAACGAAGCGCGACGGGCGGATTCAGCAGAGCGTCTCACGCTGGTGCTACAAGAACGTCCCGCTGGACCAGCTCTGCGCGGCGGCGACGGCGATGGGCCTGAAAGGTATCGATCTCCTGCAGCCGGAAGAGTACGAGGTGCCCCGGCGATATGGCCTGCTCTGCACGATGGGCTACGCGGGCGGCGGTGAGATCGACCGGGGCCTGAACTGGCTGGAAAACCATGCCGCCATGGAAGCGGGCTTGCGCAAATACATCCCGTTGGCGGCAAAGGCCGGTGTTCCGAACGTCATTACTTTCTCCGGTTTGCGTCATGGACTGTCCGACGAGGAGGGCGCGCGTAACACGGTCATAGGGCTGCGCCGCCTCCGCTCCCTTGGCGAAGACCACGGCGTTACGATCTGCATGGAGCTGCTGAACAGCCGTGTGGACCATCCCGACTATATGGCCGACCATACCGCGTGGGGCGCGAACGTGGTGGCGGAGGTTGGCTCCACGCGCATCAAGCTTCTGTCCGACCTCTACCATATGCAAATCATGGAGGGCGACCTGATCGCCAACATCCGGCGCTATCACGACCAGATCGGGCACTACCATACGGGCGGGGTGCCCGGACGGCATGAACTGGACGGCGCGCAGGAGGTGCGTTGGGACGGTGTGATGCGCGCTATCGCGGACACGGGTTTCACCGGGTACGTAGCGCATGAGTTCGTGCCGACGCGCGATCCGCTGACCTCGTTGCGGGAGGCGGTGGAGCTTTGCAAGGTGTAGGAAACGCGGATTCCCTTCGGGATGACAACCAAGGAAGACGGTTAGCGTTCGCTGTCGAGGTGGGCCATGGAGTGCTTGTCGTAGCGCGTACCGGCGACGAGATCGGCAGGCACGGCGGCTTCGAGCGTGACCAGCTCCTCGGGCTCCAGCTGGATCGAGAGGGCACCCACTGCTTCGTTCACCTGGGCGACAGTTCGTGCGCCGAGCAGGGGGATGATGTCTTCGCCGCGTGTGAGCGCCCAGGCGATAGCCATCTGCGACGCCGTGACACTGCGGCCAGCAGCGGCCGAGGCAAGAGCGGCGGCGAGGGCCTGATTTTTTGCCAGGTTGGTGCCGGTGAAGCGCGGGAGGAAGCGGCGGAAGTCGCCCTTAGGCTGCGGGACCGATCCGCTGAGCAGACCGCGCGAGAGCACACCGTAGGCCGTAACGCCGACACCGAGTTCGCGCAGGCCGGGAAGTATTTTGGCTTCGATGCCGCGCGTGGCGAGGCCGTATTCGATCTGGAGGTCGCAGATGGGGATGACGGCCTGTGCGCGGCGGACCGTCTCGAGGCTCATCTCGGACAGGCCGACGTGGCGAACATAGCCCTGCTTGACCATGTCGGCGATGGCTCCAACAGTGTCTTCGATGGGTACGGCGTCGTCGAGCCGCGCGGGACGATAGATGTCGATGTGGTCGACGCCGAGCTTGCTGAGGCTTTGGGCGAGCGCGTGTTTGACCGTGTTGGGGCGGCAATCGGGGCCGAGCCAGGTGCCGTTGGGGCCGCGCATGGCTCCAAACTTGACGGAGAGCAGGACCTTCTCGCGGGTAGACGAAGACATTTCGGCGAGAGCCCGGCGTAGCAGCAGCTCATTCTGGCCCATGCCGTAGAAGTCGCCGGTGTCGAGCAGGGTGACGCCTGCTTCGACCGCGGCGTGGATGGCGCGGATGCTCTCGGCTTCGTCGCTTTCGCCGTAGAGAGCGGCCTTGCCCATCCCCATGCAGCCAAGGGCCAGCGGGAAGACCTCCGGTCCGGTCACGCCAAGCCGCCGCGCTTTCACTTCTTCCATGATGAACGATGCCTCCCGCCCATGATATCGGCAGGCGAAAGGCGGGCTTGCTTCCCACGCAAAGCCGCGCCGCGGTTTGCGGCACAGCGAACAACACGCGGATGAGTCGATGCGCAAGCGAAAGGCCCCGCCTTCGGGGCGAAGCCTTTCCGTTGTGAGCATTGACTCTTAGAAGGTAATCCGGACGCTTAGAAGGTAAGCCGACCGCCTAACTGCACCAGTCGCGGAAAACCCAGGGTGCCGGTGATCTTGCCCGCCGTGCTGCTGTCCGCCGCCAGGTTCGGCCCGTTGAACTGCGGCGTGTTGAAGGCGTTCAGCGCCTCTGCGCGAAACTCGGCGTTCACCCGCTCGGTCAACTTGAAGTTCTTGTTGAGCGACAAGTCCGAATTGAAATAGCCCGGACCGTAGCAGTTGCTGGTGCGCGGCTCGTTGCCGTAGGTGGTGGGCGACGTCGCCGAAAATGCCGCCGGATTGAAGTAGGCGTTCAGCCGTCCTTCAGGAGCGCCCGAGTAGCAGGCGGCGACGCCAGCGACGCGGTTGGGGCGCTGCGTGGAGTTGCCGAACGCCGAGTTGTTGTTTGTGGCTTGCGTGATGGGCAGAGGAGAGCCGTCCTGGACGATGGTGATGTCGTTGAAACGCCATCCTCCTACGGCGAGATCGAGCAAGCGGTTCGATCCTCCGAGGAACGTTTTGCCGCGGCCAAAGGGAAGCTCGTAGGTGATGGCCAGCGTGGTGCGCTTGGGGATGTCGTTGATCGCGCGGGAGTATTCCGGAGCCAGATTGTAGATGTCCTGGGGGCCGTTGTTATTGTTATTGCCGCTGTAGTACGGGTTTAGGGTGCTGTTCGCGCCCCACAGGTTGTCCCAGTTGGATGCCCAGGTAAAGCCGAACAGGACGGTGAAGCCCTGGCTGAACCGCTTTTGCACTTTTACGTCGAGCGAGTTGTAGTTGCTGTAGCCGACGCTCACCGAATCCGAGATGGCGGTGAACTGTGGGAAGGGTCGCAGACTCTGGTTGAGTTGCTGGTTGGCCTTGCTCCAGGAACCGGTGCCCGCGTACTTGAACGGAACCTTGTTGGTGAGCGCCGTATTTCCTTGCGGAAGGAACGTGTCCGAGAGCTGGTTGAGGCTAAGTGAGAGCGGTTGGTTGCGTCCGTGGCCGCCCACATACCCGATCTTGAGAGCGAACCCGCGCGGCAACTCCTGTTGGATGTCCGCCGAATAGGACTGGTAGAACGGCGACTTGCGGTTTTGATCGATGACCGACAGGGAGCTGCCCACACTGGTGCTGACGCCGAGGGTGTTTCCCGTTGGCGTGGTGTTCAGCGTCGGAAAAGGATTGGACAGGCTAATCGCGGGCACACCGCTCTGGGAGGGAATCGTGTTGGTAAGAACGTAGCCGGGCGCGAAGGAGGCCGATCCGCTGTAAACCAGCGGCTGGTAGAAGACTCCATAGCCACCGCGGACCACCGTCTGTGGCTGAATGGCCCAGGCGAAGCCGGCGCGCGGCGAAATCTTGTTCGGCGTCGCTCCCGTGGATGTGGAATAGCCATTCTGACCGGCAAACTCCACCCCGCCCGTCGCGCCCACTGAGCTTCCGGCGACCGTATAGCTGGCGGCAGGGTCGAAGCCGACCGAATAGTGGTTGCTCCGCTCATGCACGCCCGGCTCATGCTCGTAACGGATGCCGACGTTCAGGGTGAGGTTCGGCGTGGTGCGCCAGTCATCCTGGAGATAGAAGGCATTGTACTGGGTCGTGATCGCCAGCTTGGTGGGCACTACCAACGATCCGCTGGTCGGATAACCCAGGAGCAGGTCCGCCACAGTCGAGCCGGTCACGCTTGCGTCACCCACGGCAGGCGTTTGTCCTTTGGGTGTGGTCACGCCGGAGTTCGTCAACGTGCTGTCGAAGCTGAACGCCCCGTCCGCGCTGCTGAGGCTGGTATACGTCAGACTGATCGCCCGGAAGACATAGCCGGCCTTGACGCTGTGCTTGCCCAGGCTCTTCGCGACGCCCGCGACGAAGTTGCGTGAGAAGTAGACCGCCGGACCCGAGTTGGAGGTGCCTTCGCTCGACAGACCTGCGTCTCCCGTGATCGCCGGGAAGCCGGTCTTCGCGAGCGCGGCGACATAGTTGGATGGAAAGCCCAACGATGCCTGGTTGAAGCCTTTGCTGATGTCCTGGGTGTCGTTTGGAAAGCGGTTGAAGCCAAAGCCGACGGTCGCCACGGTGGTGGGGTTGACGGTGATGGTGTTCTGGATGCCCATCGCGTCCACTTTGCGGTAGAGGAGATACGACGAAGAGCTTCCGGCAAAGTTGCCCAGGGCGTTGCCGCCCGGCTCCTTCGACCCGTAGTGCATATAGTAAAAGTCCGACAGCCACCGGGCGCCGAACTCATGCGTAAGCTTGCCGATGAACTCGTCGGCGCGGTCGCCCAGCGTATCGCCACCGATGAAGTCGAACGCGCCATACCCCGCTGGTTGACCGGCGGTGGGGGCGGGATAGGTCTTCAGGATGTTCTGGCCGATGAGGTTGATTTTGCCGGCGGGCACGATGTTGCCGGCGAACGGCGTGCGTGGGCTGGTCGTCGGATCGTAGATGCAGTGTCCGGAGACGCAAACGCCATTGGTCACCGTGCCGATGGCCGAGAAGTCGCCGGCGATCTCCGCTGGCGTGGGAACGACGAAGGAGTTCGCGGCGGTCAAAGGCGAACGCTGCCGGTAGCCTTCTTCCGTGACCCAGAAGAAGGTCTTCTCTTTGCCCCCGAGCAGCTTGGGCAGGGGAATCGGGCCGCCGATGGCACCCACATAGCTGTAGAACTCCGCCGCGCCGCGCGGGACGCCGGTCAGGTTGTTGAAGTAGAGGTTGGCTCCCCAGTTGGTCTGACGGGTCTCTCCTTGCAGCACTCCATGGAGTGTGCTTGACCCGGATTTGAGGGTAGTGTTGAACATACCGCCGCTGGTGCGTCCCAGTTCGGCATCGTAGGTGTTGGCCTGGATCTTGACCTCTTCGACCGCTTCGATCGAAGGGATGATGACCGCGCGATTGCTGAAATCGGTGATCGGTATGCCGTCCGCCGCGTAGTTGTTCGAGCTAAGGGGCGCGCCGGCGATGGAGATGGTGGAGGAGCCGCTCTGGTCCTGAAAGCGGACGAAGCGTGGATCGCCGACCGCCGTGACGTTGTTATCGAGCTTCGAAAAGAGGAACGGGTTGCGGCCCGGATTGGGCAAATTCTCCAGCTTTTGCGAATCGATCAGTTGGCCATTGTAGGATGTGCCGTTGTTGACGATCGGCTCGGCGGCCGTGACCTCCACCGTCTGCGTCTCGGAGCCGACGGACAAGGGCATATCGATGGGAATAGTGTTTCCGGAATCGACGATGATGCCCTTGTGGGTCAGCTTGGTGAATCCATCGGTTGCGGCGGTGACGGTGTAGGTGCCTGGATCGACGGCGCTGAAGCTGTATTCGCCGGAACCATTGGTGATGGTGGTGCGGGTGATGTGGGTCGCCTCGGAGGTAAGCTCCACCTGAGCCTTTGGGAGAGCCGCGCCCTGCACGTCGGCAACGATGCCACGCACGGCACCGTAATTCGATTGAGCGTGGATGAAGGATGGAGCGAAGGTGCACAACACCAGAACGATCAATCCAAAGAGCAACATTCTCGAAGTACGGGACGCATTCACAGGCAGATCCTCCGATTGAGTGGGCGACACCTACACGGGTGCGAGACCGCGAAAGGCTGCGGTTGAGAAAAAGAGCGCACCGTCGCGGCCAGCGCCGATGAACGCAGTGGAGGCACGATGGGGTACACCACGGGTGTAAGCCTTTGTTGGGGCTATCCCGGTGCAGCAGAACTTTTCTTTGTTATGGGCCTGAAGTTAGCTGAGTGTGAATAGAGTGTCAATGTCTTTCTGGTCCACTACGCCGAAGCGCGCGTAGAGAAGATACTCGTGATTGCCTTCCATGCCACGGATCGGCGAATCGATGATGTCGGCGTTTGTGCCTCCCAGCGTGAGTACGCTTTGATGAACGCGATCGATGGCGAACTGGCGAGCTGCCTGGTCGCGCACGATGCCGCCCTTGCCGACGTGTTCGCGACCGGCCTCGAACTGCGGTTTGACAAGGATGACTGCCTGACCGTGCCAGCGCTCCCCTGGAGCGGCCAGCGCGCCGAGTACTGCGGGAAGGACCAGCGTGGCGGAGATAAACGACACATCCATGGCGAGGAGGGTGATGGTGCCGGGCAGGGCCGAAAGCAGTTCTCCCGGCGCGAGCAGGCGGGCGTTGCAGCGTTCGCGCAGCGTGACACGCGGATCGCTGCGCAGCTTCTCGGCGATCTGTCCATACCCTGTGTCGATCGCAAGGACAGTCGCCGCTCCGTGCTGGAGCAAACAGTCGGTGAAGCCGCCCGTGGATGCGCCGATGTCGGTGCAAGCCAACCCGGAAGGATCGATCGCCCAGTGTTCTAACGCGCGCTGGAGCTTCAAGCCGCCCCGGCCGACGTAGCGGAGATCGTCGCCCAGCATCCGCACGACGGCGTCGTCGGCTACCGGTGTGCCGGGCTTATCGATGCGCTGCTCGGCAACGAGGATGCGACCGGCAAGGATCAGGGCGTTTGCCCGCTCACGGGAGGCGGCGAGACCCCGATCCACCAACAGTTTGTCGAGCCGGAGCTTCACCGGTGACCTCGTAAGTATTGTGTTTGCCGTATCCACATCCCTTCAGCCTACAGCGTGCGTCATGGCAAGCAGGACGTGGATGACGTACACTGGCACGGCTGCGGTTGTTCCTCTTTGGGTACGATCGGCATCCCAGTACGGCATCACTGTGGTTATGTGCCGGGAACGGCTGCAATCTGTTTCGAACACGGGTGCGTGAATGTATAGAGACACGGGAGTCGTGAATATGCCTCCGCCATCGAGTCAGGACGACTCGTTGCTGCTGGGACTTGTTCAAAAAGGCGACGAGCAGGCGATGGCGTCGATCTTCGACCGTTATTCCAAGGTGGTCTACTCCGTGTCGCTGCGGGTGCTTCGCGATCCTGCGGGCGCGGAGGATGTGCTTCAGGAGATCTTTATGCAGATTTGGCGCAATCCGGACAGCTTCATCGCGACGAGGGGAAGCCTCGGCGGATGGCTGGCTGTGGTTTCGCGCAACCGTTCGATCGATGCGCTTCGCCGCCGCAGGCCAACGGACAACATCGACGATATGCCACTTGCTTCGTCGTACAATCTTGCGAATGAGGCCGAAACTCACTCCATGATGGAGAAAGCGCGGGGTGCCATTCAGCTGCTGCCGGTCGAGCAGCGCAAGACGCTTGAGATGGCCTTTTTCGACGGTCTCACCCACTCAGAGATTGCCGAGATGACGGGAGATCCGCTCGGCACGGTAAAAACACGCATCCGGAGCGCGCTGCTGACGGTAAGAAAGGCCTTTCAGGCATGATTTCGACGCAGCAGCACATCCACCCTGACGACCTTTCGCTTCATGCCATGCGCCTGCTTCCTGCAAGCCAGACTATAGAGATCCAGGCCCACATACAGCAGTGCGCAGAATGTGGACGCGCCTTCCAGGACGCGCAACGTGACCTGGCCATCGTGGCCCTGACGGTGCCGCTCGAGACACCGGAGCCGAGCGTCCGGCAGCGTTTTCTCGAGCGGATGGCGCAAGAACGCCGGGCAGTGACCCTGGATGAACCGGCTGTCGCGCTGCCTGTGCCTTCTGCCGCAGTCGTTTCGATCGATGCGCCACGCCGGCAGGCCGTAAGGGGAACGTTGCTTCCATGGCTTGGCTGGGCTGTGGCAGCGGGAGCGTCGTTCTTCGCGTTCAGCGAGTACCGGCAGACAAACCTGCTTCAGGTTACGGTGGCTGAACAGGCCACGCAGTTGCGATCTGAGACGACCAAGATGGCGGCTCTTTCAGCCGAGGCCGTAAAGGCGCGAGCTCTGATGGATACGCTTACCGGAAGCGATGTACAACGTGTTACGTTGAACACGACGCCTGCTGCCAAGGCTCTGCCGCAGGGCCGTGCGAGCTATGTCGCGAACAAGGGTTCGCTGGTGTTTATTGCGAGCAACCTGCAGCCGCTGCCGATCGATAAGGTGTACGAGCTTTGGATCATTCCCGCGGACGGGTCAGCACCTGTTGCAGCGGGAACGTTTGCCCCAGACGGGCGTGGGAACGCGAGTGTGGTGATGCCAGTGGTGCCGAAGGGGATTGAGGCCAAGGCGTTCGGCGTCACGCTCGAGGCAGAGGGCGGAGCCGTAACCCCGACGATGCCTATCCTGTTGGTGGGTGCGGCCTAGGACGACTGCTGTCAGGCTCCTAAGCAAGCCGCGCCCGGCAGGCTGCCTAGGGTGTGGTAACGCGAACCGAGATGCCTGTCCCTTGCAGGGGTATGGTAGTCGTCACGATATCCAGGTCAGTGCGGATGACGGTGAGGTTCTGACTTGCTGCAAAGTTGGCGGGGTCGTTGCACACCACGTACACTTTGCCGGTAGGCACGCCGGTCGTTGCAGCGATGTAGTTTGGATGGCAGGGCAGCGGAATCGTTGTTGTAACGGTATTGCTTGTGAGATTGACTAC
This sequence comes from Acidobacteriaceae bacterium, assembly GCA_965215415.1. GTDB lineage: Bacteria > Acidobacteriota > Terriglobia > Terriglobales > Acidobacteriaceae > Edaphobacter. The sequence goes on from CBDCDQ010000009.1 coordinate 1,821,791, forward strand.
AGAGACGCTGCAGTTACCGGTGTTCACGCCGCCCGTGACACAGGGCAACGCATTGCCGGAGTTCGCCACATACGCCCGTGTGCCATCCTGAAGAGCCGAGACCATCACGGGTCCCACGCCTACCGGTACGTCAGCCAGCACCGTCCCAAAGCCGTTCGCATCGGTAGGGTTGAGCGGATCGCAGTTCGGGTTGGTGGTCAGTGCGCCGGCGTTGCACAGGGGGATGCTGACGATGCTCAGGCTGCCGTTGCCGCCGGTGCCCTGGTTGGCGACCACCATCTCGGAGAGCGGCGGCGCGAAATCTGCCCAAACGGGTGCCGCGCCGACGGGGATGGTACTGGTTGTGCCGCCGCCGCTCTTTGGCAGGGTGTCGAGCTGATTGGTCTGCGCGTTGATGACGCTGACGTTGTTATCGCCCTGATTCATCACAAAGGCGCGCCGGAAGTCGGCCGTCATGATGCCGTAGACAGGCGTCTTGCCGAGGGTGAGTGCCGCCGTGGGCGTGTTGCCGGCAGTATCAATGGCGATGGCCTGGCCTGTGCTCGATCCGGTGCCCTGGCTGAGTGCGTATACGCGGGGCGCGCTTGCGTTGCCGACCACATAGACGGGATTGGCGGCTGTCAGCTCCTGGCGCAGGGCGAGTGGTGTTCCGGTGAACTGGCCAATGGCGTTGCGGCCGGACTCCGTCACATAGGTGTTTGCGCCCTCCGGAAAGACACTGACCGGGTTTGCACCTGCAAGCAGTGTGGTCTCCTGCACCTGGCTGGCGATCAGCGAGGTGTTAACGCTGAAGACGTTGAGTGTGCCGTCCCCATTGATCGTGTAGCCGGTGGTTCCTCCGCTGTTAAGGATCAGGTAGCGCGGATCGATGCCGATGTTGGCGGTAATCAAAACCGTATCGCCGGAGAAGTCAATGATGGTGACCAGGCCAGGTGTGTTGGGACCGGTGCTCGAGATCGCCACGGCCAGTTTCTGCGGCTGCGCGGAAGGACCCACCGGGTTGATCGCGGCGACTACAGGCCGGTAGGTGCTGCCACAGCCGGCAAGAGCCACCAGCCCGGAGAAGACCGCCGCCACAAGGGGAAGCGTTCGTGAAGAGACTGCCGTGATGTCGCCGCTCTGCGTTTTTGCCGTACCGTCTGCCGCTAAGTGCAAAACTGCTCCCGCCATGGTGCTGGACTTCGCTATGCTCAAGACTCGATTGTAAAGCACAGCGACGTAAGGCGGAGACGACGTATGAGGGCGCTGAAGGAGATCGCGTGCAAGGCCGTACCGCCTCGGCGCGATCGTATGCAGTCCGATCTTCTGACGGGCTCGATTGGCTCGCTGCTTATATTGAAGGTCGTGCTCCTCAGTGTCAGGCTTTCGCACCGTGGACCGCTGCCGATGTGGTTCTGGGCTGCGTGCGGGGTCAGCGCCACGTTCGCTCTACTGGTGTGGCTGCTACGCGCGGCAACAGGACCCGCGGCTGTCTTTGGCGGCGTGATCTGCTGCAGTCTTCTGCTGGCACAGGCGCATGGCGGCGCTTGGTGGCGTACGGCTCTACCGGCACAGCTTGGTCTTTTCCTGTTGACCTATGCCGCTACTCGGTTTGGACGCGCGGACAAACAGCAGCTCGGCACCGCGGAGGCAACGAGCGGGCGCCGCGCCTCGCAGGTGATCGCCAACCTTGGGGTGGCTGGGTTGTGCGCGGGAGCTCCAGCGCCGTGGCTCTTTCTGGCCTGCGCCGCTGCATTGGCTGAAGCTACCGCCGACACGGTTGCGTCGGAGATGGGCGAGGTGCTCGGCGGCCGCACTCTGCTGCTGACCACGTTCCGTGAAGTAGCTCCCGGCACGGACGGTGGTCTCAGCGTCGCGGGTACGCTGCTGGGTGTGATCGCGGCATTGTCCATCACGGCAGTCACCGCTGCGTTGCATCCGCTTGGCCTGCTGGAGGCTGCGATCGTTCTTGCGGCAGGAGTACTGGGATTGCTCTTCGATAGCCTGCTCGGGGCGACCGTCGAACGCCGCGGTTGGATCGGCAACGACCTTGTCAACTTTGCTTCGACTGCCTTTGCCGCGGCCTTTGCAGCTGGTTGCGCCCGCTGGCTCTAGGGCTCCGGCTTGCGCTCGAGCTGATCGCGGACTTTGTCCATCGTGAGCCGCAGCCGGAACGAGGTGTAACTGAGGATCTCGTGCAGGTACCGCTGTAAGAGATCGTACGCGCTGATGCGTCCGAAGTTCGCCCGGGGCGAGGTGTAGACCTCGAGCCCGGCTTCGCGGCAGATTTCGCGGATGCGGAAGAGATGGGTACCGTCGCTGACCACCACGATATGTTGCAGGCGATTTTGCCCGGCGATCTCGGCCAGCCGCCGCACCTGCTCCTCAGTATCGGTGGAGGTCGTCTCTGCGACGATCCGATCAAAGGGCAGGCCATTGGCCAGCAGGTAGTCACGACCCACTCCTCCCTCCGTGTTGCCCGAGTCTTTGTCTGCCCCGCCTCCCAGCGTGATGACCACAGGCGCGATCCCTCGTTCATACAAAGCCACTGCATGGTCGAGTCTGGCGTGCAGCACCGGTGACGGGTGTCCGCTATACTCGGCTGCACCGAAGACCGCGATGGCGTCGGCTGATCTTGCCTCGTCCACGCGGGCCACTGCGGCGATCTGCACGTACACCCAGCCCCACCAGACGAGAGATGCAAGCAGAAGGAACCATAGCAAGCGGCGGACTCGACGTTGTTTGGCTTGCGTCATGGCGTCCTGGGCGGTTCTAAAAAGCTCACCGGGTTATCCCGAGTAGTGACAGTATGAACCCTGCTCGCCGGTGAGACCAAGGGTCAATGCTGAAGGGCGAGCGCAATCTCGTGCGTAGGGATAGCACCTTCACGCAGAATCATCCACGAACTGCCACCTCCCGAAAGGTCGACGATGGTGGTTGGCACAGACCGGGCCGTTGAGCCGCCGTCCACGATCAGGGGAATCTGGTCCCCAAGCTGGTCCATGACTCCAAAGGCATGGGTGCATTCAGGACGTCCGCTCAAATTGGCGGAGGTGGCGGTGATCGGCAGGCCGAGCCGCTCGACGACGGCGCGGCAGATCGCGGCCTCGGGTACACGGAGGGCCAAATTGCCGGTATTCGCGGTGACCCGCAGCGGCAGCCGGGAACCCGCTTTGACCACCAGGGTCAGTGGACCCGGCCAGAACTTCTCGGCCAGCCGATCGAAGGCCGAATCGAGGAACCGGGCGTGCTCATACGCCTGCGCCACGTCGGCGATCAGCAGCGAGAGGGGCTTGTGCCGAGCGCGAGTCTTTATGTCGTAGATGCGATCGACGGCGTGCAGATTGACCGGATCGACCGCCAGACCATAGAACGTGTCGGTCGGCAAGGCGACGACGTTCCCGCTGTTGAGACTTTGGACGACGTAGTCGATCTGGTAAGCCTCAGGCTCGTCGGGATGAATACGGAGAATCTCGGCCGTCAAGGCACACTCCTGAAACAGTGGCTGGAGCCACTCAGCTTCTCAAGATAGCAGGTACGGGCGAGCTGTCCATTCCAGGCAATGAGAGCCACGCTTGCGGCGTGGCTCCCCGCCGCTTAGCAGCTGCAGTTCTGAGTCGCCGACGCGATCGCGTTGAAGAAGTCCGGCTGAAAAGCGAACTGCCGTACCCAGTTGTACTTGGGAGGAGGATTGCCGTCGCTCATCCCAGGGCCGTCGAATGGGCCCACGTTGAAGAGCGTCGCGCCGTTCGACCCTTTGACCGCAAATCCGGCATGCCACACATCGTGCGTGTGCGTCTTGTACGTCAGCGTAGTGCAGCTCCAGGTGCCGGTGCCGTCGGAGTGGAACAGCATCCGCCCGCCGTCCTGTTGACAATCGCCGCGGTGCAGCTCCGCCCAGTTAAGGACCTTGGTTTGAAGCGTGTGCATCTGGATCTCGGCTCCGGTTTCGACCATCGGCTTTTCTACAAGTGTTGCGCTCATGATGTCCTGCTTTCAGTGTTTGGATAAGGACGGATGTCCTTTGATCGCATCGTGCAACACCAGGCAGTATCGTTTCAGAATGGGACAGTATTCGAACGAACGAGGGCCCCGGATCGCTCCGGGGCCTTCTTTCGTTCGATTGGATGGGTCTTAGTACATGCCGTCCATGCCGCCGCCGCCATGCTGGTGGCCGCCGCCGCCCGCTTCCTTCTTCTCCGGGATGTCGGAGATCATGGCTTCGGTGGTGAGCATTAGGCCGGCGATCGACGCCGCGTTCTGCAACGCCGTGCGTGTCACCTTGGTCGGGTCGATGACACCGGCCGCGACCAGATCCTCGTAGACGCCCGATCCGGCGTTGTAGCCGAAGTTCGCTTCCTTGGACTCGTGGATCTTGCCGATGACGACTGCGCCCTCTTCGCCCGCGTTCGAAACGATCATGCGAAGCGGCTCTTCAATCGCGCGCCGGATGATCGAGGCACCGATCTTCTCGTCGCCTTCAAGCGACTTGATGACGGCCTCGACAGCCGGTGTGCAACGGACCAGAGCGACGCCGCCGCCCGGAACGATGCCTTCCTCGACCGCCGCGCGCGTGGCATGCATGGCATCCTCGACGCGGGCCTTCTTCTCCTTCATCTCGGTCTCGGTAGCCGCGCCGACCTTGATGACGGCAACGCCGCCGACCAGCTTGGCGAGACGCTCCTGCAGCTTCTCACGGTCGTAGTCCGACGTGGTCTTTTCGACCTGCGCGCGAATCTCCTTCACGCGACCGGAGATGTCGTCGTCCTTGCCGCCGCCGTCGACGATGGTGGTGTTGTCCTTGTCGATGGTGACGCGCTTGGCCGTGCCGAGGTCTTCGATCTTGACGCCCTCAAGCTTGATGCCGAGGTCTTCCGTGATCGCCTTGCCGCCGGTGAGGACGGCGATGTCCTGCAACATGGCCTTGCGGCGGTCGCCAAAGCCGGGAGCCTTGACGGCCGCGACGTTCAACGTGCCACGCAGCTTGTTGACGACCAGGGTCGCGAGCGCTTCACCGTCCACATCCTCGGCAATGATGATGAGGGGCTTGGCGGTGCGGGCGATCTGCTCGAGCAGGGGCAGCAGGTCCTTCATCGAGGAGATCTTCTTCTCATAGATGAGGATGTAGGGGTTCTCGAGCGCGGCTTCCATGCGTTCGGCGTCGGTGACGAAGTAGGGCGAGAGGTAGCCGCGGTCGAACTGCATACCCTCGACGACCTCGAGCTGGGTCTCCATCGTGCGCGACTCTTCGACCGTGATGACGCCGTCCTTGCCGACCTTGTTCATGGCGGCGGCGATGATGGAGCCGATCTGCGCGTCGGAGTTGGCGGAGATGGTGCCGACCTGGGCAATCATGTCGCCGGAGACGGGCTTCGAGAAGGTGCTGAGCGCGCCGCCTTGCGAGACGCCATGCTCATCGCGCTTGCCGATGATGGCCTCGACGGCTTTGTCGATGCCGCGCTTCAGCGCCATCGGGTTGGCACCGGCGGCGACAGTCTTCACGCCTTCGCGGTAGATCGCCTGGGCGAGCACGGTGGCGGTGGTGGTGCCGTCGCCGGCAACGTCCGAGGTCTTCGAGGCGACTTCGCGGACCATCTGCGCGCCCATGTTCTCAAGCGCGTTCGAAAGCTCGATCTCCTTGGCGACGGTAACGCCGTCCTTGGTAATGGTGGGGGAACCGAACTTCTTCTCGATGACGACGTTGCGGCCCTTCGGACCGAGGGTCACCTTGACCGCGTCGGCGAGGATATTGACGCCGCGGAGGATCGCCTGGCGGGAATCTTCTCCGTGTAAAATCTGCTTTGCCATTTTGCTGCTCCTAGATGTGTGGTCTTGCTGTTGCTTCTTTGGTTGTCATTCCCGAAGGGAATCTGCTTTACCTACGTGGCCAACACTACTTCTTCAAAATGCCGAGGACTTCTTCTTCGCGCATGATGAGGAATTCATCGCCGTCGAGCTTGATCTCGGTGCCGGAGTACTTGCCGAACAGGATGGAGTCGCCAGCCTTGACGTCGAGCGGGAAGACCTTGCCTTCGTCATTGGACTTGCCCTTGCCGACGGAGATCACTTCGCCCTGCTGGGGCTTTTCTTTGGCGGAGTCCGGGATGATGATGCCGCCACGGATGCTTTCGCCTTCTTCAGTGCGCTTGACCAGGATGCGGTCGTGGAGCGGGGTAAACGATGCAGTTGCCATTCTTTACGTCTCCTCAGTACGATTGTGCGAGCAGGCTCGCCGGTGAAAGAACGCAATCCAGAGGACTGCGTGAAGCTCAGGGCTTGCGCGTTAGCACTCGTGCCCTACGACTGCTAACTCTAGGGCAGCGCAACGGGGCTTGTCAACCTGCTTGTGTGAAACCTGAGTGAAAGTCGCTCAAGGTGCATACTGCCCGGAAAGGTAGAATACCCATATGCTCGTAAACAACAGGCTTCGTGTCTCCCTGGCGCTCTCTATCGGGCTGACGCTCTCGGCGCACGCGCAGCAGGAGCGCCACGGCCGCAAGTACAAAGCGCCGCTCACCACCTCACACGTCGAGGTAACGGTGCTAAAGGGCTACAACGGCAAGCCTATTCAGAACGCTGCGGTCATCTTTCACCCGATGAAAGATGGCAAGGACGAGGGCAATCTGGAGGTTAAGACCGATCCTGACGGCAAGGCGACGATCGACGTGATCGCCACCGGCAGCCAGGTACGGGTGCAGGTCATTGCGGGCGGCTTTGCGACCTTTGGACAGGATTATGTGATTGACGGTCCTGCAAAGGAGATTGCGATCACGATGGTTCGGCCTACAGCGCAGGTTTCGGCCTACACGGGAACCACAGATGAGCGGAAGCCGGGTGTGCAGGAGCCTAGACGCCCCACGCCGCCGGGCGTTCCTCCTGCTGGATCGACTGCACCGAAGACGCCTCCCGTTTCGCCTCCTGTAAAGAACTCTGCTCCGGTTTCTGTTCCGGGCGCGGGTTCGCCGTCGGGTCTCTAGACGGTGGCTGGAGAGTTGGCGGGGAAGAGGGCGCTCGTCACAGGCGGAGCAAAGCGTATCGGACGGGAGATCGCGCTCACTTTAGCGAGCGCGGGTGCCGGCGTCGCGATCACCTATCGCGAGTCAGCCGGTGAGGCCGAAGAAACGCTGCGCGATCTGGCCGCGTTCGAGGTGGCGGCCATGGCGGTGCGCTGCGATCTTGGCTCGCCGGAGAGCATCGCGGAGGCGGTAGCGGCGGTGGCTGAAGAGTTCGGCGGGATCGATCTTCTGGTGAACAATGCCGGAGCGTTCGAGTCGTTGCGGCTCGAAGAGATTACCCCGGATCAGTGGGACTCCATGTTCGCCACCAACACGCGTGGACCCTTCCTGATGGCCAAGGCGGCCTACCCGTACCTCAAGGGCGCGACGGGCCGCATCGTCAACATCGGGTCGCTCGGCGGCATCCACCCCTGGGCCACGCACGGGCACTACTGCACCTCGAAGGCGGCTCTCCACATGCTCTCGCAGACGATGGCCAAGGCCTGGGCCCCCGAGATCAGCGTCAACTGCGTCGCGCCGGGCATGATCGTGCAGGGTGAGGTGGGCGCGGGCTATGAGCAGTTCGCGGCGAAGACGCCCATGAAGCGCAACGGAACGGCGGCGGATGTGGCGGCGGCGGTGTTGTTCTTTGCCAGCGGCCCAAAGTTCATCACAGGACAGCTGCTGGCGGTAGACGGCGGACTGGGTCTCTGAGCGCCTTCTAAGGGAGGGGCACAGTTCCGCTAACGGCGTTTATGAGGATCTATGAACCGATCATCGAATGCCCGCGTATACCAACGGGTAAGGTAAACCCATGCTCACTAAAACCGCTTTCAGATCTTCGGGCATAGCACTCGCCTTCGCAGCAGCGTTCCTCCGGTCAGCGAAGGCGCAGAACGCGGAGATCTTCGCTTTTCAGAACCTTCCGGACAGTTTTCTGTGGGTCTGCGAGTCGTTCAGCAGTATGAACCGGCCCTGAACACCAGCCTGTCTGTGAGGACAGAGCACCCAGCGAAGCCCATCCAGACACTCGTGTGGTACCCCGCCCAGAAAGCCGGAGCGAAGAGTACGACGGTTGCCGATTATGCCAAGCTACTCGAAACCGAGACATCCTTTGAGAAACCGGTTCTCACGAAAGACTCCGCCGACATCCTCGAGGGAATAAAGCCGGCACTCGGATCGCATACACGGGCCTTCCGAGATGCTCCAGCGCGGGCAGGGCGCTACCCCGTCGTAGTTTATGCACCTAGCAGCGCAGCACCGGCTTGGGAGAATGCTGATCTTTGCGAATACCTTGCAAGCTACGGCTACGTGGTCATTGCAAGCCATGGTGCCTTTGGCGGTCCGGGCATCACTGACCTGACGCGAGGAAACGAGCAAGCGAAGGACATCTCTTTTTTGCTCAATTATGCTGAGGCGCTTCCGAATGCAGATATGGCCGCTATTGCTGTGATCGGATACAGCTGGGGCGGACTCGCCAACCTGTTTGCAGCATCTCGTGATAAGCGCATAGATGCCTTGGTGGGTCTAGATGGATCGATGCGGTATGAGTCCGCAGTAATACAGGAGTCCGGAGACGTCCACCCCTCGGAGATGAAAATCCCTCTCCTGTACCTCTCAGAAGGGCATTTCACGATGGAGGAGATTGCATCCACCTACGATCCTGCAAAAGGCATACATCTTGACCCGGAAGCTCTGAACCAGTGGACCGGTGGTGATTGTCTCATCGTCTACATGCTGGGCCTCATCCATGAAGAGTTCAGTTCCTTGTTCCAGAGAGACGAGAATGTGTGGAAGTTGTTCCCTGAGAATCACAAAGCGGACTATACGCGTGCAGACGGAACAGTTGGCTACGCTCTGATCGCCCGGTACACCTTGAATTCTCTGGATGCTTATCTGAAGCACGACGCCTCCGGAGCGGCGTTTCTGAAGAGAACGCCCGCACAGAACGGGGCGCCCTTACATGCAGTCCAGGTTTACTTCCGTCGGGCAAAGCCGTGAGGCAGATGCGAGTTGCTCATTTTGCAAAGATCGTGCCGTTTTCTGAGTAATGACAAGTCGCATTCTCGTCAGTAACGGCCCGTCTCGAAGGCGCTTTAAGGTCCAGATGACGGCAACGGCGTTTATGGTGACCTAGGGGGCGCTGCTGGCGGGAACAGATGATGAATAATCCTTGGCAGGTACTCGCCGAGGAAGTTGTTCGCGGTCGCGCCCTGGAATAAGTGAGCTGCTTTCTCCTCCAGGACAAGATTCGCAAGTCCGTGGAGTGTGGCCAGGCCGCACAGCATCTTAGCGGAGTCCTCGAAGCTCGCCGTATCGGGATGAGCCTTGCCGCCATAAGCGAGGATTGCATAGCCGAGCCGATTGCCAGGTCCACTGCTGGCGGTGGCCAGTCGCTCATCGCTGCGGTCAACCAGATCCTTTCGGAACATAAGCCGGAAGTGACCAGGGTTCTCGACCACAAAGTTCACGAAGGCGAGCACCACGGCCTTCACGTCTGTGACGGCATCCTGCGAGTGCCCGGCGCTCTCGATGTACCGCCCTGCTCGATCATAGGCCAGGATGGCAACCTCAGTGAGCAGGCCTTTGGCGCCACCGAAGTGATGCGCGGGCGCTGCCGGTGACACCCCCGCTCTCTGAGCCGCCGCACGCAGAGAAAAGCCTTCTATGCCCTTCTCGGTGATGATCTCGTCGGCGGCACGGATCAGGGCGGCGCGAAGGTCACCGTGATGGTAGCCGACCTTCGCTTTCGTGCTCCCAGCCACTTCATCTTGACGGCGTTTAGATATCGCGCTACTGTGAGTGGAAGAGGTCTGGACGGTCTTTGAAGGACTGGTGCGGCCCATAACTAAACAGTGTACAGATGTCCGCCGGAAAGTACACGCCGGCAGAAGAGGCGAACATGAGCAAGGTCTGGTTCATCACAGGAGCATCGCGCGGTTTCGGGCGCGTGTGGGCAGAGGCAGCACTGGAGCGAGGCGACAAGGTTGCGGCAACCGCGCGCAGCCTTGAGAGCGTTTCAGATATGAAGGAACGGTTTGGGGATGCGATGCTTCCGCTGAAGCTGGATGTGACCGACGCGGCTCGTGTTCCGGAGGCGGTGCAGCAGGCGTTCGAGCATTTTGGACGGCTGGATGTCCTACTCAACAATGCGGGGTACAGTCTGATCGCCACGACAGAAGAGGCGACGGATGAGCAGATCGCGGAGCTTTTCGATGCAAACTATACCGGCGTTGTGCGCATCATCCGTGCCGCTTTGCCCCTGTTTCGGAAACAAGGCAGCGGTCACATTCTGGGTGTAACTAGCAGCCTTGGTGTGGTTCCCGCTCCTTTGATCGGTGTTTACGCCGCAACGAAAGCTGCTGCTGAGTCCCTGCATGAGTCTCTGGCCAAAGAGGTTGCGCAGTTCGGGATCAAAGTCACGATGATCGAACCTGGAGCCTACGCTACGGAGTTCGGTAAAAGTGCTGCACGTGCAAATCCGCTGCCGGTGTACGATACGTTCCGCAAGGACTTCATGGCAGGTCTTATGAAGCTGGAACGCGGGAACCCAAAGGCGACTTCAGAAGCGTTGTTCAAGGTCGTCGACGCAGAGCAGCCGCCGCTGCGTCTCATCCTCGGCAGTACGACGTTGCCACAAATCCGCGCGACCTATGCCGACCGTCTTGCAACCTGGGACGCCTGGCAGGCAATCTCGGACGCTGCTCAGTAAAGTGGGATACTACAGCTCGGGAGCATGCACATATTTCGTGGTCTCGAGCCTTTCTCATCGCTACCGTGATGCCGCAATCGCGGAACTCAGAGGCTCATTTAAGATCCGTGGAAACAGAGCCGTGCGAAGCCTTAAAAACGATGAGGCCGTGTTCCATCCTTTCCACGTCGTCCTCGCAAAGCCATTTACATCCCCAACGGGTAGGCGGTTGCCCGTTTCTCTGGAAAGTTGCTCGTTAGTCAAACGAAGGAGATCTACATGTCCACGCATCTGGTACTCGGAGCGACAGGCGGTACAGGAAAGCACTTCCTTCCTATCGTGCTTGGACAGGGGCATTACGTCAAAGCGCTTGTACGTAATCCCGCAAAACTGGCCTTGCAGGATGCAAAACTTCAGGTGCAGAAGGGGTCGATCACAGATGCGGCCTTGGATTTTGCGAAGCTGGTAGAGGGGGTCGATTTTGTCATATCCATGCTAGGAGACCGCGAAGCGCAGCAGACTGCGAACGTCAACACGGCATTCTTCAAGAAGCTCATACCGGCAATGCGCGTCCGTGGCGTAAAGCGCTTCCTGTATCAGGCGGGAGGTCTGAGCACACCCTATCAGGGTCATCTCTCGCCGCTTCTCTGGACGATTCGGCATACGGTCGCGCGCGGCTTCGAAGGGCAGCATCGGGATAACGAAGCGGTCATGGCTTACCTTGCAGAAGAAGCTCAGGACCTTGAGTGGATGGTTCACCGGGCGGGGATAGGTGGAGACGGTCCCTCCAAAGGCGTCTTGCAGCGCTCTCCCACCAAGTTCAGCATTGGCACACATCGTGATTGCGCGGCTTATAACTATCGCACGATGCTGGACGCTTCGGCGATCCATACGAGCGACTTCAGCCATTACACCAAGGAGTAAGGAATCAGGTGTACAGCAGATGGGTCTCTGCAAGTCGCATTACGTCAGTAGTGAGCAACGCCGGACCTAGATCGTTGAGCGACATTTGGCGCTCGATGCCGGGAACGCCAGCGGGAGGAAATCGAGCTGACGAAACGGGATGGCGTCTATAAAGGCCGTAAACGCCTGCTGACGCCGGATCGATCGGCTGAGCTGACTCGCCGCCTAGGTTTAGGGGAAAGCAAAGCTGCACTGGCGCGTGAGTTCAAGTTAGGTCGGACGACAGTTTACCGCTACATCGGACGGGTACAGGCGGAACCTGGAAGGGCGGGAAGTGACACGTCTGGCTCAGACGGTGATGCACTGTCCGTGTGGGAAGCCAAAGGTCCTAGCCCTTGGACTGTGCGCGATCTGCTACACGCTGAAACGGCAGGATGAGGAATATTTCGGCGGCTGCTTCGCGGACCTGGTCGGCCATTTGGCTAGGTCGAGATTAATGGCATCGGCAAGGATCGTCGTCAGAAGCGGTACCCGGTCCTTGGCTGAGTCACCACACTTCAGGTACGTTACGCTTACTTTCGCCGAGGATCTGAACCGGGGTAAAGGCTGAGTTTTTGTCATGGACTTGCTGATTTTGCCGCTAAGGTCATCGACGACTTCGAGGCTCGGCTCAATATTGCAGTCGTAATCTCGCATTGTCTCTGTGCTTGGTGGGTTTCCGCTTGCATAACCAAAACGAAGCACTCCGCGGATGATGACGTTTCGTTTGCTCTTGGGAAGCTCGCCTCGACCGAGAGCAAGGAACGCAGCCTTTCCCGCGAAGAGGCTTAAGGAGACACTTCGCTTGAGAAGCTCCCCTTCTGGCCGTAGAACTCAAAGGTGACGGTGCAGCTTGGAAAAGTTTCAGTCACACGGGTTTGATTTGCGTCTGTTCCGGGGCTGGACCCAAGGCTACCGCCAAGGTTCAGCGCCTTGAGGCGCACGGTCTGGCCAGAAGCAAGGGAGATCACAGCGAAACTGACACCTGGAGCCACAGGCGGCTCGGCGACCTGCGAAGGTAGCATCCTTGACGGAAAAGCGAGCATCATCAGAATCGCTCCCGCAATAGTGAGGAGACTGACCCCGGAGGTCCTGTGGAGGGTGGCTGTGGGCATGGAGTTTGATCGATTGCGATTCTCGAATTCACGACGGGTTAGTTTGGACGGCTCTGCTGCCTTGCGAATGCGAGCAGAGCCGTCGCCGTGTCCGGTGAACTATCGGACGGTGAGGGTGCTGACTCCGCCGCTGTTGCCCCCCAGCGCCTCATTCGAACTGATGAAGTCGGCTGTGATCTGGTATGTGCCAGCGGGCAGGTTGATGATAAGCGGCTGCTCGGCGTGTCCCGTAGCGGAATCGTAGGTCGCCGACCCAGGGACAGCTACTCCGTTTACCTCGAAGACGATTGAGCCTGCGCTGCCAGATGGTGTCACGTCCGCTTTCAATGTAACAAGGGCTCCGGCTTGCCCCTCGACATTCCGGGTCGTGGTGTTGGTTGCAGGAGGCAGCTTGATTTCCCATGCGCCGCGACCGTAGGTTCCGGCAGCCAAGATGCCCAGCTTACTGTCCAGCTGTATATCTGTCACTTGAACATTAGGCAGACCCGTGCCGAAGCGGTTCCAGGTGCCTCCCGCGTCGGTCGTCTTGTAGACGCCGATGCGTTCTTCGTCCTGCCGCTCCCGCTCCCGGCGGCGTTCCTCCTGTTCCTGCTTCTCCTCTTCGGTTGGCTCGATGGGTTCTGGTGAAACGGGCTCGGCTTCCACCTGTACCCGCTCTTCGTCCGCCTTACGTTTTTTCTCGGCGAGCGGGTCGTGTACCGGGCAATCCTCGTCCGTGCAAACGGTCAGGGTGGCGCCTATGTTCCTGCCGTAGACGATGATGGCGGGCTTTGCGGCTTCGCACGATGGAACCGGTTCAGCATCGGGGTTGTCGGTTGTGGAGACGATCTCGCGGAAGTGGCCGCGTTGTACCGCTCCAGCGGTCTTCTCCTTGGCGGGACGGTAGCCGCTCTCGATCTGGATCAGACCGGGTGTGGCGGCGATCTCGCGGTCGATGTGCGACGCGACCTTCCCCTGATAGCAAGGCGAGTCGAGGCACTGGTCGCCCTCCACATCCTCAAAGAGGGACGTGTTGTATCCGCTGCGGCGGGGGCATGTGGTGCACGCTCCCGCAACGGGGTTCAGGGTGGCGTCCTCGATATTGAACGGCGCATCCGCGAGGGCAAGGTAGAGGTTCGCCTGTATCCACGCGGCAAGATGCCGCGCGGGTAGCAGGTGCGGCTCTGTGTCCTGCCAGTCCTTGCGCCAGCATTGCTCGTAGGCTTTGGCTTGCGCCTCTTGGGGAAGGCGGGCGAGCAGGTTGGCATGGCTGGCCGTGATGCGTTCCCGGGTGAACGCCTCGGCGATGGCGGGGATGAGTTGCAGGAGCGACAGCCGGGCGTAGATGTGGCTCGCGCTCTTTCCGATGCGTTCGGCGATGGTGGCGACATCGTAGCCGGGGAGGTCGAGCAGGCGCTGATAGCCGGTCGCTTCCTCATAGGGATGCACGTCGATTCTGAGGCTGTTCTCGATGATCTGCCACTCTTGGGCCTGGGCGTCGTCGATGTCCACGATCCGGGCGGGCACGGCGAAGATCTCGGCCATCTGCGCCGCCCGGAAGCGCCTTGCCCCTGCGACGATCTCGAAGCCCGATGCGTTCGGGCGGACGGTGATGGGCTGGATGAGGCCGTGATGCCGGATGGATTCGGCAAGCTCATGGAGCTTCGACTCCTCGAAGGTGCGGCGGGGGTTGGTGGTGGACTCGTGGATGGTGTCGATGGCGAGAAACTGGAATGCGCTGCTATCTTGCATGGGGTGCCCTCCTGGGGGCGTGGGTGAACGTGCGGGGTGGTTGGGAGCGAACGGCTGGAGCCGTCCGCCCCTGAGGAGAGAGGAAAAGTGGGTTAGCTGGCTTCGGCCAGCGCGGGTTCGGTATCCGCAGGTTCGTCGCTCCGCTCCGGCTGGACTGCGGGCGTCTCGATGGCGGACAGGATCAGCGCTGAAGCCCGCTGGATGACTTCAAGGCTTTCGGCAAGCAGGGCGGCGTTGCCGTGGTAGAGGTGGATGTAGTCGGCCGACGCTCGTCCCGTGTCGAGGCCGATGGTCTGTGAGACAACGAAGGCTATAGCTTCGGCTTCCGTCTCGCGCACCGTCTTGGTGGTGGCCGTCCGTCGCTCTGCCTTGTGGAGCATCTCGTGGGCGAGTTCATGCACGAGGGTGGAGAACTCCTCCGCCGCTGACTGTCCGGGGAAGATGGCAATTCGTCCGCCGTAGCTCACGCCCAGCGCGGGCGCGATGCTCTCCTCGAACTCAAGCGCGATCCCCTGGGCGAGGATGAAGTCGAGCAGCCTCTCGCGGTACTCGCCTACGTTGCCGCTGACGCGGCTGGAGAGGTCGGGAAGCTCCGCGCCTTCGGTCTGCGAAACATCGAAGACATATACCGCGCGGAAGCCAACGAGCACGGGCTGGTTCTGTTTGGTGAGGTCTTTCTCCGCTTCGGTGTCTTTCTTGCGTCCGACGCCGATCATCGGGGCAAGGATGCGGATGCCCCGCTGTCCCTTCTTTACCTTGCGCCCTAGCTGGTTCCACGCATAGAGCCCTGCAACGCGGGTGGCGTCTGGCTTCTGCCGTGCGATCTCAAGGATGTTGCCGAAGCTGTAGTTGTGGAAGCGGCCCATGGCGGTGAGGTAGGCGGTCAGGCTTTCGGAGTGTCCGGCCTCTAGCTGCTCGATAAGGAGCTTGACATTGGCGGCGATGACTTCCTTGGCGGTCTGGGCCTTAGAGGGCGCGGGAAGAGCGGTTACGGTGTTGCCGTTGCCGCTGTTGTTTGGGCTTTCCGTGGTGGCGGCGATGGTGCTCTGGTTGGTCTGCATGGGTGGTTCCTCCGGGTTTGAATTGCATTGGCGGTGGCTGTTCTCACAGCCATGCCTTGGCCCAGGCCCACGCCTGCAGGGGCGGCAAGTGCAAGCTGTGGGAAACGTCGCCGACAGGCGAGCCGAAGGCCGGAGGAAGCGAATACCTGGAGCTGCACGGAGCGTTTTCCATCGGCTTGCGCGCGCCAGGGACGGAGTCCCTCAGCAAGCCTGGTTGCCCCGCCTTGTGCGCGGAGCGCACGGAGATGCTTCTGTTCTTGCCGTTGTCTGTTCTGGTCTTGAGGGAGGGCGTTGCGGGAAGGAACGGTCCGAAGAGATGGGTGGCGGAGGATGCGCACCTGCGGCTGGAGACAGGGAAGAGCCGTCTTCCCATCCGGGCCTTGTACTCTCGCGGAAAGATTTCTGCACAGAACCTCTCCGCCTCTTGTTCGCTTACATTGAAGTCATGTTCGATCCCGACTCGCATCTGCCCCGCCCTAACCGTTCGTTGATCTACTTCGGGGCGTGTCTGATCGCCGGGATGCGGTTGGCGCGGGAGAAGCAGGTGATTGTGCGGGTGATTCCGACCGGTGTGGCGATTGGGGAGTCGGTCGATCTCGCATACGAGCTCTATAACTGCGTCTTTCGAAGAGTGCCTCGCGAGCTGCGCAAGAAGGTGACCATGGACGAGGCGCAGCCTGGAATGGAGTCCTGATGCCCCGCGTCTATATGCGCTTCGAATGGATGGCGGGGTGGCGGGTGAGCTTCCATGAGGGGACGATAGTGCTCCCGCGAACCCTCTTCTTGCAGTCTGAGGAGAAGCTGGAGGAGTTGGCGCAACGGGGAGGCGGTCTGAAGTGCCTCGCGGACAAGCAAGCACTCGAACACGCGATCACGGCAGGCAGCGGAGGCCTTTACCTCGACCTTTCCCACACCCAGCTGGGAACGCTGCAGAGAGGACTTCTGGCCCGCGATGCCAGCCGAGCGCAGTCGGCACGAAGCGTCCGGACTAGGGACGGCACGTGCGCTACCTGATTGATGCCGAGTACCGTCAACGTCGGTCTGACACAAAGCCGCCTGTCTCCGCAGGCTTCGCGACGGCGTTGCGGCAGGAGCTCGGCGAACGAAACCTGCAATGGGCGCCTGAGAAGGGGTTCGCCCATGAAGCGACCATGGGCAGCGTTCCGGCCGTGCTCTACCGCGAAGACGAACGCGGCAGGCACGGCAACTTCCTTGAAGCCTCGTACCGGGCCATGTGCGGCAATTCAGCGTGGAAGTACCGCCTGCGCAAAGCCCACAGCTCCGCCAAGCGCCGCCTGCTCAGCCACGATCCCGAACGAAGCGAACTGGATTCATCGAACAGCTCGGACGCCTTGTTGATGAACATTTTCTGCCATCCGGAGACCCTCCGTACGAGAGAAGTCCGTGAGCTGTTGAACGTCTCCGCGGATGCGGAGCCAGTCTTCGGCTACAAGCCGCGCATTGTCTTGATGAGCACGCATGTGGACTGCACAGAGGTGGATCTCAAGCTGGGCGATCTGTTGGTCGAAGCCAAGCTGACGGAGTACGACTTCCAGCAAGCCCCTCGGAGGCTGATCGACCGGTACGCGCGATTCGAGCAGGTGTTCGACCTCCGTCCCTCAACTCGCGTGAGAAACAGGGTAGAGTCCGCTCTGCCCAGAGGGTGGGCCAACTTAAACCGC
This sequence comes from Acidobacteriaceae bacterium, assembly GCA_965215415.1. GTDB lineage: Bacteria > Acidobacteriota > Terriglobia > Terriglobales > Acidobacteriaceae > Edaphobacter. The sequence continues at coordinate 1,838,987 of CBDCDQ010000009.1, forward strand.
CAGAGTGGGCCAAATCAGAATGCCAGAATCAGCACGCCGGCCCGACCTGATGGAGCGTTGGCACAGGGTCATGCGTTTGGTGGTTCCATACGATCTACGCTGCCGCCTTCTATTACTCACGTGCCAGGAACTTGCTTCGGTGGTAACGCTCGAAGTCAGGGGGTTTCCTCGAAAAAAGTACGGCATCGCGCCAGTTGACGCAGCTCTCGATTGGCGACTACATTTGCCGATTCGTCCAGCATGGGACCTGGGAACACTCTTCTTCGCTGCAAAAGCCTTGTGACAGCCGAAGTGATCTTCGTCACCCGACAGACAGATTTGGCTACAAGAGCGGCCGGCCTTCGTTCCGGCAGCGCCCGGCAACTGTCTATTTAATGTGGGCGAGGACAGATCCTCCAAGCTCACGCTTTTTCCGTCCAGCGCCCGGACAGGAAGCTCTCGATGCCAATGCGCTGCCAAACCAGGTTCATAGCCGGATTGTCTGGAGTCGTTCTTCTAGGAACGACAGACTCTCGCGAACGCCTGCCGATGATTCATATTACGAGCTAGGCTCATACGATCAAAGACCTGGTTTACCCCAGGCACTAGGGAATGGCATTCGCCCAACATGGCAAAAACGTAATGTAGGAGTCATAAACCTGTCAGCAAGCAGATGCCATACTTCATGCGTAGGAGGGTTCAGCCCACCCTCAGTGTTCGTGTCAGTCTTTGCAGAGCATGCGTCTGCACGAAAACGAGAGTTTGCGCTTCTCCCCCACTTACAATAGCGACGCCGCTATTTACGTCTTTCCTCCCCCTCATACAGAGGAGGTATCGCTTCTCTCCTTCGCAACCTTAGTACTCCGGATCAACACCTCCAACCCGTTAGACAGTTACCGTGAGGAATCATAATGTTCAGCAAAAGATCTCAAGAGTCAGTCCGCCATTCCTGGCCAGCCCACAGAGTCCTTACGTTCATCGGGCTGGTCGCGGCGGGGCTCAGCGCGACGGCGCTTACCCAGTCCGTTCCCTTCCCGACCTATCAGGTAGGCGGCAACGCGAACTCGACCAAAGGCCCAAACTACCCGTCCGCCTTGCCGACTCCGTGGGTCGTCAGCAACGGCCAGGTCATTACACCCTTCGGTACGCAGGTGTATCTGGGCACCACCACCCGCGCCAAGGCCGTGGCGTTGAACCCGACCGGCAATCACACCGCCGCCGTCCTTCAGATGGGCGCACCCCAGGCGGTCACAATTTTTAACACCCAGACGGGCGCTGTCCTGCAGACGTACTCCGCGGCAGCCGGAAAAGACAGGGACGGCAGCACCAGCGGCATCACCTACAGCTCCGACGGTAAATACCTGCTGTTCAGCCAGGATGGTGGTTCCGGCGCTGGCAGCTACGTGGGCATCGCGAGCGTGAGTTCCGCGGGCCTGGTCGCCGACCATGCCCATGTCAGCGTTCCGACCGCCATGACCGCTGCCGGCACGATCAGCACGGTTACCTGCTTCCCGACGAGCCCCCTTGGAACCACGGGCAGTTCCGCCGTTCCGTGCGGTGTACCTCTTTCGGGCATGAGCGCTCTTCCCTCCGGCATCGCTGTATCACCGGACAACACGACCGCTTACAGCGTGCTTAACACGAACGGCACACTGGCCAAGATCGACCTGACGGCAGCACAGCCGGTCAAAGGAGCCGAGGTCCGTGTCGGCAACGTTCCCCACAGCGTCGTCATTTCGCCGAACGGCAAGACCGCTTATGTCTCGAACGAGGCCGGACGGATCGCCAATGAGTACGACTACCAGCAGTACTCCAACGGAACGCCGACTGTTGGCGCGTTCCCGACTGGCGCGACGGCCACCGGCACCGTCTCGGTCGTTGATTTAGCGTCTTTCACCGTTACAGCGACGATTAAAACCGGTCTGCACCCAACCGGCATAGCTTTCTGGGGCAACAAGCTCCTCGTCACGAACACCTATGACGACACAGTCACGGTAATCAACACCGCCACCAACCAGGTTGTGCAGACGCTGAGCCTTGGACTGCCGATCGGCATCCCCGGCCAGAAGAATGGAACCTACGGCGCCGGGCCGAACTCCATCGCGGTCGACGCAACGAACAACATCGCCTACGTTGCGCTCTACAACGCCAACGCAATCGCTGTTCTGAACCTCGCCACGGGTGGCTCTAACCCGACAGTCGGCATGATCCCGGTGGGATACGCCCCCAGCTCGATCGTTCTCAACGCGGCGGAAAACTCCCTCCTCGTGGCGAACGATAAAGGGATTGGAACATCGGGCTTCGGTGTAGCGCCTCCGCCAACGAAGACGCCCGAAAACTCCTACGGAAAATATCAGGGAGTCTACGGCTTCAACACGCACCAGGACCTCGGCACAGTCAGTATCGTCCCTATCCCTACATCAGGTCTTCTAGCAACGTTGACGCAGCAGGTCTTCCAGAACAACCACTGGGATCTGGCACAGAACATCGTTGCAGCCTTCGGTGGCCAGAAGAATACAACGCCCCTCGCCATCCCGGAGCGGATTGGTGCTCCCTCCAAAATCAAGCATGTCTTCGTCATCATCCGTGAAAACCGCACCTACGACCAGATTCTCGGCGACGTAGCGGGCGGCAACGGTGCCCCCTCCTTGGCTGTCTTCGGGGATAACCCAACCTTCGGCCAGGTCACTCCAAATGCGCACGCGCTGGTACAGCGTTTTCCGCTGTTCGACAACTTCTACGACCCAAGCCGGCAGTCGGCTGACGGGCACAACTGGATTGTCCAAGCGATCGCTCCTTACTCCGACGACATCCAATCGCCGGATTGGCTCCGCGACTACCCTTCAAACGGCGGTGACTCGATCGCCTACCAGAAGGTAGGCTTTCTCTGGGATGCGGCAGAAAAGCAGGGCGTCACCTTCAAGAACTTCGGCGAGTACATCGAGTACAACACGTTCTTGACGCCGAGCGGATCAACCACCGAGCCGCAATGGATTGATTTCTACAACGATACCCTGGCCTATGAGGCTGGAGCGGAGAAGCAGCTCTACAACTTCAATACGGTCGCATCGCACTCTGCGCTGCCGAACCTGATCGACAACACCGTGCAGAACTACCCGCAGTTCGACCTCGGAATCCCGGACCAGTTCCGCTTCGACGTCTGGCAGCAGGAGTTCAACAAGGATGTGACAAACGGTCAGGTTCCTCAGTTGGAGATGATGTGGATCAGCTCTGACCACACCGGCGGCCCACCGACGGGGCAAGCCATGCAGGCCGATAACGACCTCGCCCTTGGTCGCTTTGTCGACGCGATTAGCCACAGCCCGATCTGGAAGGACTCCGCGATCTTCGTTGAAGAGGACGACGCGCAGAACGGCGTGGACCACGTAGACGGTCACCGCAGCCCGGGCTACATCATCAGCCCGTACGTCCAACAGCAGGTGAAGAAGGATGGCTCGGGAGCGGGAGTTACCCAGGACAGCACCTTCTACACCCAGGTCAACATGACCCGCACCATCGAGCAGATTCTTGGTCTTACGCCCATGAACCAGTTCGACCTGACGGCCTCGCCGATGAGCGAGATCTTCATCGACAACCCACCCGCTGACAACTTCAAGCCCTGGACTCATGTAGCCAATGGGATTCCGCTGAACACAGGCGTCACGCAGACCCCAACGCAACCGATCCCCGTGTCCAAGTTTGCCGCCCTCGCGATGCAAACGGATAGCCCTGAGGTAAAAGCCCTGCGCGCCGGCTGGATGAAGAAGAAAACCAAGGTCTTCGCTGGCAAACAACACATCCCGGACGCGGAAGATCCGGAGACCGTCAACCACCTCAACTGGTACGAAGCCACCAACTTCAAGATGCCGTACCCGGGCGAAAAGAAGGTTCGTCCCGCAAGCGAATTCAAGAAAGCCGCACCGAGGGGCGATGTGGACTAACTTGTAGTTGAACCACAAAGGCCCTCTCCCCGTTAGTCGGGAGGGGGTTTTTTTATGGTCAGGGCTGATTGTCCAGTGTTAATTATGTTGCAAGGACGTTAGGCGGTTCGCGGCGGAAGGGCTGTACCCCGCTCTTCCGTATCTTCGGGTCAGGAAGAGGGCTCGCCGCACCGCGCCGTAGTCTCACTTGCGCATATGAAGCGTAACCGTCGTCCCAACGCTGGGCGTGCTGGTGATGTCCACGCTGCCCCGATGAAGTTGCATGATTCCCTGAACGATCGAGAGGCCAAGTCCGGTACCTCCAGAGGCCGTGGACCGCGACGAATCCACCCGGAAGAAACGGTCGAACACCCGGGGCAGTGCTTCGGAAGGGATGCCGACCCCTGTGTCGCTCACTTCGAGCAGGACGTTCGCGGAGTCTTTGAATGTTCTGAGAGTCACCGAACCGCCTGTTGGAGTATGGGCGATCGCATTGGAAATCAGGTTTCCGACCGCCCGCTGCATCAGCGTGCGGTCGAGTTCGACCACTATCGGTTCGCCGTCATGAACGCTTGTGAGAACAACGCCCGCCTCCGCCGCTGAAGCGTCGTAGTACTCCCGAACGCAGTCCAGCAGATCGGCGACATTGACGCGCTCCAGGCGCAGGTGGGTCAGCGGGTTTTCGGTGCGGGCGAGAAACAGGAGATTGCCGATCAGATCGGACAGACGGACCGCCTCTTCGAGCGAGGACTCAAGCGCGTTTCGGTACTCATCGATGGTACGGGCACGTGCGAGCGCGACTTCCGCTTCGCCCCGGATGTTGTTCACCGGTGTCCGTAGGTCGTGCGCGATGTCGGCCGAGAAACGAGAGATTCGCTCAAAGGATTCTTCCAGCCCGTCCAGCATGTTGTTGAAGGTCAAGGCAAGAGACGCGAGCTCATACGGATACCCTTCCGCCTGGATGCGCTGTCCCAAGTGGCTCGACGTAATCTGGCTCGCGGTGTTGGCGATCGCCTCCACTGGCCTGATACCCTGCCGGGCTATTTTGTAGCCGACGAGAGGAAAGAGCACCAAGAGGCCGGCTGACGTACCCCAGAACCACAGACGGAAGCGCCTCAACAACTGCTCTTTTTGCGACACGTCCACGGCGACCTGGATCGTGATGAGACGATTCTGTGAGTTCCCTAGGTCGGAAGTCACTGCAATAACACGAAACGATGTACCGTTCTTGCCCTTGATGGGAAGGGCTGCGCCCTTGTTGCCGGCCGTAAGGGCAGTGAGCTTTGCGAGGTCCACCTGGTTCGCCATACCCGGAGTCATGAGCAGCGGCTTGCCGTCCCGGTCCAGCAGGCAGATGTAAAACTGCTCATACCGCCTCGCGGCCGACTCCAGTTCCACTTCCTCACGCAGACCGTCTTCATCCTCTGGACGTTCCCGCAACATGGTGCTGATGACATTGAGCTTGTCTCTAAGAAACAGCTCCGTGCTCCTGTTGAGTTCCGAGGTAAGCACCAGGTAAAGACTGAACGTGACGAGCGAAACCAGGATCAATCCAGCCGAGGCATAGGCGGCCGTAAGCCGGAAAGCAAGCGTTCGCCAGATTCGAAGAGGTCTTGAGGGCCTTCTAATCGGCTTCGAGGACATAACCCGCACCGCGGACCGTATGGATCAGCTTCGAAGGGAACGGCTCGTCCACCTTGCTGCGGAGCCGCCTGACACTGACGTCGACGACGTTGGTCTCGCTGTCGAAGTTCATGTCCCAGACCGCTTCGGCGATCACCGTCCGGGAGAGTACTTCTCCAGCCCGGCGCGCGAGCAGCGAAAGCAGGAGGAACTCTTTTGTTGTGAGGTCGAGCCGTTGACCGCCGCGCGTGGCACGGTGGCGAAGAAGATCGATCTGTAGATCGGCCATGCACACGAGATCCTGCGGACGGGCGGGTAGGCGGCGCACGCGAGACCGCACTCGCGCCAACAACTCCGAGAAGGCGAAGGGCTTGACCAGGTAGTCGTCCGCTCCGAGCTCGAAGCCGCGGACCCGTTCGTGCACGGCGTCCCGGGCGGTGAGGAAGAGAACCTGCGTAGTCCTGCCCGCCTGCCGTAACCCTGTGAGGACCTGCCAACCATCGAGGACTGGAAGCATAATGTCCAGAATGATGAGGTCGAAGTCCATGGTTGCGGCAAGATCCAGGCCGTCCTGTCCGTTCGAAGCCACGTCCACAAGAAACCCGGCCTCGCTAAGACCTTTCTTCAAGAACTTCGCCGTTTTTGCTTCGTCCTCAACTATCAGAAGCCGCATGGGAATCCTTATTGGTTCAATGTTGTAAATGAAAATGATTCGGGTGAAACCCGTGAGCTGCAACAGCCTGCGGCTGACGCAGAAAGAGGAGTGTCTGCTTACGGGCCCCATTGCCCGCTGCGTCGAGATCATCTCGGTCCATCCTGAGTGCCGATCCATCGGCGGTGAGCGTCCACGTCTCTCGGGATAGTAGAACGCGACCGTCCTCATGTTCTTCAACGGAGAAGACCAGGCTCTCGTCTTTCCAGACAGTGGAGGTGTGGAACTCATCCCCGTCTATTCCTCTCGACACCGACGTTCCGCCATCGGTGCTGTAGCGTTGCAGGGCATGCCGAGGCGGTCCGGAGCCTCGCACCCTGGTGGTCTCGACCACCAGGTCCGAGCCGCGATGATCGATGAGCCGGGTGACATCGCCAGTCCGCTTCGGTATGCATTGTTCGTTGCTCTGCTTCCATGTTCCGGAGAAATCGGGTTTGGGTTGAGCGCAGAGTCCCGCGATGGCGACAAGGAAGGTTGGGATTACAGTCAAGAGCAGGCGTCGTTTCATAGGGTGCGCGTTCCCTTTCCGCTTCAGTTCTCTGCGACGCATTGCCACTAAAACTCCAGCCGTAAGGCGAACTGGATCTCGCGCGGCGTTCCCGAGCCTACCGGCGTGATGGGAGAGACGATGGCCGTATTGAGGTTGACCGTGTTGGTGATGTTGCCGAAGCCTGTGGTGTTCGACGGGTTGAAGGTCGCATGCGGCTGGCCGAGTTGGGGATGGTTGAAGATGTTGTAGAACTCGGAGCGGAACTCGGCACGAGCGCGCTCCCCGAGGAGGAAGGTTTTTGCGAACGCGGTGTCGGTCTGCCAAGTGCCGGGGCCGGAAAGTAGATTGCGCGGCGCATTGCCGAATGTCCCGGCGGCAGGCGCGGCGAATGCAGCGGGATTGATCCACTGCGCGATCGTTCTGCCTCCCGGAGGTGTTAGTGAGACGCCCGGGACGAGGTTGGGGCGCAACGTGCCGGAGTTGCCGTAGGGGGAGATCGAGCTGCTTGGCAGGAGCACGTTGACCGGAAAGCCGGTGCGCGCAAGAGCGGACGCGGTTAGCTTCCAGTTGCCGGCGAGGGTGCTCGCCACGCCTTGGCGGAGCATCCGCTTGCCCCGGCCAAAGGGAAGCTCGTAGACGACATTGCCGTTGACGACGTGCCGGGCGTCCCAGGTTCCGCTGGCCCACTCACAAGAAAGACAGAGCGGGTTTTGTGCCGAGGTCTCGTCTCCATCGCCGCTGCCATTCGACCCGTTGTCGATCTCATGCGCATAGGCGTAGTTGGCCGCCACCAACAGCCCGCGAGCGAACGGCCGCCGCACCGACACACTCAGGGCGTTGTAGGAACTCGCCCCAGCAGAGCCACGCCAGGCGATTGCGGGAGCGAAGGCCGGATACTGCGCCGCCTTGGTGGTTGGATCGATCAGGTTTACCACGTTCGTATCGAGCAGATGGACGCCGTGGCTCCCTAGATAGGAGAGCGTGGTGACGAAGTTCGCGGGTAGTTCCTGCTGCACGGAGAGCGTCCACTGCTCCGTGTAGCTGTCTTTGCGGTCGCGTTGCTCGGCGTTCGGCGATAAGCTTCCCGCGCCTGTGAAGTATGGGTCGACGGGATACTTTACGTTGGTCGCGGAGAAGGAGGGCACCTCGTTCTTTGCGGGCAAGTTTTGATCGTCCAACTGTCCATCCTCGTGGTAGATGCCAAACCCGGCCCGGACAATCGGCCCCCACCTTCCAGAGGTCGACCAGGCAAGCCCCATACGTGGGTCGATGTCGCCATAGTTCTGCTGGCCAAAGCTCACTCCTGCGCCGCAGAAGCCTTGCGGCCCGCAAGTGCCAAAATCAAAGGGGTTGGCTTGTCCATGCGCCTCGTGGAAAAGATCGAAGACCGTATAGCGAACACCAAGGTTGAGGGTTATTCGTGGCGTGGCTTTGTACTCGTCCTGCGCGTAGCCGACGAACCAGGTCTTGCGCAGATCGTTGACCGGTAGGGCTCCGGTCAGACTTGCCTTCCGCACCTGGTTTGCCGCCAGTTGTTGCAGATTGGCGAAGGTGACGGTTCCATGCTGCCCGTAGTGTTGGTTCAGCTGGATCTCGCGGATCTCCACACCGGCCTTGATCGTCTGGCGGCCCTGTACCCAGGTGAGGTCATCGATTTGCGAGAACGTGTTACCGACGTAGATGGTGTTGTAGTTGTAGTTCGGAACCACGAACCCAGGCCCAGGTCCCGTGGAGATCGACACCTGATACACAGAACCGGTCTCCCCGGAGTTGTAGGTGTTGGAGGTGGCCCGGTTGAACCCAAACTTCGCCTCATTGACGAGATGCGTGTTGAAGATGTGCAGCAGCTCGACCGCACCATTGAGAGGCGTCGTCACTCGCTGCTGCAAGTCTGTAGCGGCTGCTGAGACCGGCTGTGTATTCACGGAGTGGTCGTAGTTGGAGCGGATGAATCCCGTTGTCTTGCTAGTGAACCGCTGGTCCAGGCGCAGCATGAACGAGTTTTCGTTGACCGTCTGCGTACAGGCGCAGGTGAGCAGGGCATAGTTGGCGTAGAAAGCATCGCCCGGATCGCTCTGCGGCGTAAAGGGCGTAAGAACAGCCTTCGGCTCTGCACTCGGAAAGGCGTTCACCAAGGCATACACCGGGGAGGAATTCGGGATACTGGCTTTGAAGGCGGCACTCGGCACGACACCGCTCGTGGGATAACCCCACACCTGCCGATAGGCCTCCGAGGCGAGAAAGAAGAAGGTCTTCTCGCGGACGACGGGTCCACCCAGCGATCCGCCGAACTGGTTCAGCCGAAGCGGCTGTTGCGCCTCTCCGTTTGAGGCCCAGTTCGGCTCCGGCGCGTCGAAGACGTTGTTGCGGAAGAACTCAAACAGCCGTCCGTGGAATTCGCTTGTTCCCGCCGACGATACTAGCGCCAGTTGAGCCCCACCCGTCGCGCCTCCTTCTGCGGTCGACAGCAGCGTATCGACGCGGAACTGTGCAATCGCGTCGAGCGGTATCGCCAGCCGCGCCCATGCGCGCTGCGTCTGGTTTGCCACGTTGGTAGCATCCACTCCGTCGTAGGTAAAGTTGCTGTCGTCTAGGCCACGTCCGGCAAAGCGGATCGACCGCTGGTTGCTCCCACCGGTATCGATCGCGCCGGGAATGTACGCCGTGAGCGACGACCAGTTACGCCCGTTCAGGGGCAACTCGTCGGCCTGCTTTCGTTCGATCAGCCCGGTCACCGTACTGGTATTACGGTCCAAAAGCTGCGAGCCTGCAGAAATCTCGAGGTGCTCTTCGCCGCCCGATACCTTCAACCGCGCGTCCAGGGTACGTGTTCTGCCCACCACCTGCTTCACGTCGGTGAACGTCAGCGTCTCAAAGCCTGGATGGTCAAAGGTCACGGTGTACGTTCCTACCGGCAGCTCGGGAATGCCGAATCTGCCAGAGGTGTCAGAGGTCCCCTTGCGTTTTAGTTGCGTCGCGTTCTCGACTGCAGTCACGTTGGCCTGTCTCAGCAGCCTTCCCGCGGGGTCTGTGACGGTACCGGTGATGGCGCTTCGATCCACCTGCGCGGTGAGCTGCGTGGCGCAACAGACAAGCAGTAAAGCGGACACGAGTAGGACAGGCGTGGAGAGATGTTTCCTAAGATTCAGCATCTTGGCCTCAGCGGGTTCTAGGGGCTGGTCTGGCATAGGTCTTGCAAGCTGTGGAGGATTACAACCTCCGGCGCATGCAAATGGACGGAAGATTACGAATCCGTAATCTAACGCCTCTTTGTTAATGGTTGGGTACTGGCTCATGAATGCCTGATGCATTCGTGCCGACTGATGTCTGGCCCAGGTTTTGGGGAGCTTCGTGCGCCTCGCACAGGGGCTCGGGTGCGAACGCGTGGCCGTGCCGGGTTTATTTTCCTAGTCGAGAGAATAGTTAGGCTGGTCCGCGCGCTTGAATCCACCAAGAGCCGTAATCATTCACTGGTATGGGGATGAGCGGTCGTACCAAAGATTTATCTTCCGTGCAACAGAACTTTATAGAGTGGCGATACGTTCAAACCCGGGAGTTTCCTATGCGCTTTTGCTCTTTCGTAACCGCCGTCTGTTTATTTTCCGCGAATCTTGCTGGTCATGCCGACAGCTTCAACTTCTCCTTTGGTAAGGCTTCAAGCCCGTTCAGCGGTTCGGGAGTGCTGACGACCGGCTCTCTTATCGCTCCTGGAGAGTACCTCATCAAGAGCGTGACGGGAACAGCCAAAACCAGTCCTTCTGGCGCAAGCATGATGATCTCTTCCATCCTTACCCCAGGTACATTCCCCACGCCGACCAACGGCGGCGCGTTTCCGGCGAACGACAACACTTTGTTTGTAAGCAATGGACTCGGCAGCCTGGATGGCAACGGCCTTTCGTTCATCCTTGGGGACGGAGCGCAGATCAACCTCTACAATCCCAGCGGTTCCGCCTACGATGCGCTGCTGGAAAGGGCCACTGGCACAACCCTCTCTGAAAACGTGCCTGTCACCATCACGGCGACCGCGCCTACTCCCGAGTTGTCTAGTTTCACTTTGCTCGCTACAGGACTCTTGGGTGCTGCCGGTCTCGTGAAGCGGCGCAAGTCGTTAGCAAAAACTGACATCGGAGCGCGCTAGGTAGTTCTTGAACGCTTCGGCCTGTTGCTCCGGGGTGAGCCGCGCGATCAGGTTGGCGTGGCTGGCGGTGATGCGCTCCTGCTGGAAGGCCTCGGCAACATCGGGTATGAGCTGGAGAAGGGAAAGCCGCGCGTAGATGTGGCTCTGGCTCTTGCCGCACTTCGACGCCAGCGCCGCCACGTCGTAGCCGGGCAGGTCTAACAGCCGCTGGTACCCGGCCGCTTCCTCGTAGGGGTGTACGTCGACGCGCTGCGCGTTCTCGATGATCTGGATTTCGAGGCTCTGCTCGTCGGACAGCTCAAGGACGCGGGTGGGCACGTCGGCCAGCTCCGCGATCTGGGCGGCACGGAAGCGCCTGGCTCCCGCCACAACCTCGAAGCGTTCGCCCCTGGGCCGCACGGTGATGGGCTGGATGAGGCCGTGGACGGTAAGGCTGTGGGCGAGCTCGATCAGCTTGTTCGGCTCGAAGGTGCGGCGCGGGTTGGTGCTCGATTCATCGAGCAGGGAAAGGGGAAGGGTCTTGTATCCTGAATCTGCAATCGCTGCGGTGTACATGCTTGTCACTCCTGACTGGGTGTGTGCGTCGTGAATGGTTGGGGGCAGTGTTCCTGCACTGCCCCGCTGAACCTCTCTGCTGGCTAATCCTCTGTATCTGCCTCGGGCTTGACTGCAACGCGCTCGATTGCGGCGGCAAGGAACTCGGTCTCGTAGAACTTCACGGTCTCAGTGCCGATCTTGCGCTCGTAGTGGTTGTTCCGGGCCTCGGCCTCGACGTAGACGCGATCTCCCTTTTTGAGCTTCTGGGCGTACTTGCGGAGATTGCCGAAGACGACGATATTCTGCCAGTCGGTGCGGGTCTGCCGGTCCCCCGCGTTGTCAGTCCAGTGGGAGGAAACGGCGATGGAGAAGGTGGCGGGCGCGTTGCCGTTGGCTTGTTTGGCGTCGGCTCCGAGGTAGCCCATAAAGGTGGAACGGTTCAGGTGGTTGATCATGATGTTCTCCTGTGCTGCTGAAATGGTTGGGCGGCTAGAATGCCAGCGTGTTAGGCGGTTGGTGCTTTGAATCGTCTTGGCAGTGGCTGTTCTCACAGACACGCCTTGGCCCTGGCCCACGCCAGCGAGGGGTAGCAAGTGCAATGGTGTGGGAAACGTGGCCCCGTCTTTTGGGGCCAGCCCCGAAGGGGCCGGAGGAAGCGGTGTTTTAGCGCTGCACGGAGCGTTTTCCATCACCTTGCGCGCGCGTGGGAGCAGAGCTCCCTAGTAAGCCTGGTGACCTTGCCTTGCGCGCAAGCGCGGGAAGTAGCATTGGGGCGTTGCGAGGTGTCCCCGCTGGGTTGGGGAGCCTCCGAGACAAGGACGGCGGCACTTGGCCGGCATTGGCTGGGAGCTGGGGAAGGGCGAAGCGCCTTCCCCGCCTGAAGCACTAGGACGCTAGACCGCTAGCCCGTTGACTCACTAACAGACTGTATACACGGAAGCCTACTGCTCGATACGCTAAAGCCGGAGCTAGAGCTAATGTGCGGACGCTACGTTCGTTGGAGTGATAAACAAAAGATTGCGGAATACTTCCACGCGAATCCGCAGCCTGCCGAGCTGCCGATGCCGGACGCGGATTACAACATCGCCCCCACGACCCATCAGCCGATCATTCGGCAGAGTAGGGAATCGGGTGAACGGGACATGGTGCTTGCCCGCTGGGGTCTGGTGCCCTTCTTCACAAAAGAGCTGACCGACATTAAGGGCCTGTCCACCATCAACGCTAGAGCCGAGTCCATCACCAAGGCTCCCACCTGGCGCGAGCCGTTCAAGAAGCGACGCTGCATCGTGCCTGCCAACAGCTTTTATGAGTGGGTGAAAGACTCGAAACCGCCGAAGAAGCCCTACGTCTTCGAATTGGCAAACGGAGACCCTATCGGCTTCGCGGGTCTCTGGGACGCATGGAAAGACAAGGAAGGGCACTGGCTTCAATCCTTCGCAATTGTGACTACCGAAGCGAACGAACTCATGAGTCGAGTCCATCCGAGGATGCCATGTATCCTCCACCCGCGCGATTACGACCGCTGGTTGGATCGGGAAGAGACGGAGCGCCTACCGGTCGATCTGCTGCGGTCGCTGGACTCCGACGAAATGGAGATGTTCGAAGCCAATCCCAGAGTCGGCAATGTCCGCAACAACGGGCCGGAACTCCTGCGGGCTGCTGTCATTGCGGCAGAAACAGGAGACCTGCCGCTATAGCTACGAGGTTGATCGTGTGAACAGTCTGCATGAAAAGCTGCCACGCTGCATAGGCTACTTGACAATATACGCACAATGCGTAACTATCTACGCATCGTGCGTAGTTCTCCCATTCTCGATGCGTTGTTCCCTGCCGTACGAGGGAAGATACTCGCTACGCTGTTACTCCAACCTGAGAGGCGGTGGTTTCTCACGGAACTCGCTCAACATCTGGGCACTCAGCCTTCAAGCCTCCAGAGAGAAGTGGAGGCTCTGACTAGAGCAGGCCTCCTGGAACAAACTAAGGATGGTCGCCGTGTCTATTTCAAGGCCGATAGAAACTCCCCTGTCTTTTCTGATCTGAGGGGGCTTCTTGAGAAAACCGCAGGGATTGGCTCAGTTCTGCGAGAGGAAGTGAGGACGTTCGGCGAGCGTATTCAACTAGCCTTTCTTTATGGCTCAACGGCACATTCCCAAGAAACGTCAGAAAGCGACATCGATCTGATGATTGTCGGGGAGGTGGGTCTGTCCGATTTAGTGCCGTCTCTGCGGCGTGCTGAACAGCGGTTTGGTAGGCCGGTCAACCCAGTAGTCTATTCGCGCAAGGAATTTGGCCTGAAAGCACGGAACCATGATCACTTCCTAACGACAGTCCTGCGTGGCGCGAAAGAATTTGTGAAAGGCGATGATGGCGAGTTGGCAACAATGGCTGGCTAAGGGTGATGTTAAGACGCACCAAACCAGCAGACAGGAAATCGATAACCTTCGAGCTTTAATCACACGTGATCTGGCAGACGCCGCCGTGGTGGCGCTGTCAGCGGATCGTCGCTTTGCGACTGCTTATAATGCAGCTTTACAAGCCGCCACCATTGCGATCGCCTGTTCCGGATACAGGGTAAGTGCGCGCTCTGGTCACCACAAGATCACGTTTGAAGCCGCTGCGATAGCGATCGGTCAAGACGCGATTGCCCTATCTGATTATTTCGAAACCTGTCGTCGAAAGCGTAATGTCATCGACTACATGACGTCATCCGTAGCAACCGATACCGAGGCCGAAGAGATTGTTCTCAAAGCGAATGAGCTTCTCGATGTTGTTGAAACCTGGGTTCAGATACACCATTCCGCGGTCGCAAATCGGAAGCATGGTCAGTAGCAGCGGGTCAGCGCTCAGTTTTGTTGGGATTTTATAGGTTTGAGCGGAAGGAGGACTTTTGACCGAAGTGAACGGCACGGCAATGCCTCAGATCGACTCGGCATTTGTCGAACAAACCCGATTAGGGGAAAGTGAACAAATTGGCTTCCCGGTTAGTAGTTCGGCCTTGGTCGCGTTTGGTTTTAAGTTCAAAGCGGGCGGGGCCCACATAAGCAGAACACTGATGCTCCAGGAGCTTATGTCCGTCTTAGATCTAGTCCCTTATGGAACAGCGTCATCGATCTATCGTAAAGCGATTCTTGAACAAAACATCTTGGCAAAGGCCACAGATAGCACTCGCCACAAGTCTCTGAGACACTTGCGCGAACTGTATGGCCTTGACGAATCCATCCCTGTTTCCATGCATTCCGGAAGCTGCACGCATGGGATGCAACAAGTTTGCCGTTGCTTGCAGTTCAGCTTGCATGGGCTAGAGACCCCCTTTTTCGTGCAACAACACGGCCGGTGCTTGAAACTGTTTACGGCGGACGAGTCGAGACAAGATCGCTGGCAGATGCGCTGGAGATGACCTACTCAAATCAGTATTCGCTTCTCAACCGGAACAAAATCGCTAGGAACGCATCATCATCGTGGGCGCAAGCGGGCCACTTGCGAGGCCGGTCAGTGAAGATTCGCCAACAAGCGAGACCGACTGCGGTGTCCGTCACAATGGCTTTATTTTTGGGCGATATAGCTGGCTATCACGGAGCCGACGTCTTCTCGAATCCGTGGTGCCGCCTGCTTGACCTTAGCCCGGAACGAGCTAAGACATTTGGCCAAGAAGCTCACCGGGCAGGGCTCCTTAATCTGCGAGCGGTTGGCGAGATCATGGAACTGAGCTTTCCGTTGCTTCTTGACTGTCTGGAGAAGCTCTAGTGAGCACTGTCGACTACTTGTTCGCAAATTACGCACGTCACATTCGCTTACCTTGGTCAGCAAACATGGCGGGAGCGCAACGGGTCTGGTTTGCTGTATACCCACCTGCTGAGGAGCGACGCCTGCGAGCACGCCTGCCGCAGTTCGAAGCCACCACGCTCGAAGCTGGCTGTACTTGGAACCCAGTTGATCTAACAGTGTTGATGCCGGAGTTGTTGGCTTCGCACCGCTATCGAGATAAAATCTTCAAGCAGCCGCAGCACCTAAGAATTGGAAACGCGCTTGAGAAGAGCGCTGCCCTTCGATTGAAGAACGCCTGCTCCGTCGTCGAAGCGCCGGCCAGTAGTGTTGTCGCCTTGACCGGTTTGGCTTCTCTCTTTGACTTGATCCGTGTATCGAGCCTAATCGAGGCCGTTGAAGATAGCGTTTCGGGTCGGCTTCTCGTGTTCTTCCCGGGGGAGTATGCCGGCAACATCTATCGTTTTATGGATGCACGAGACGGCTTTAACTACATGGCAGTACCTATCACCTCAACGGAGAGCTTCATTAACCCATGATCAATCGTGAACTGTACTTCCGCGACCCGACAATAATTGAGCTTCTTAACAACGGCGTTTCGAAAGTCTCCGAGTTCGGGGGAGATCAGCGGCAGCTCAAGACACTTCGTTTTGAGTTGGAGTCTTTCGTTTGCGACGGGGAGTACTCGAAGGGCCTGGAACGCATTCTGAGAGCTTACCTCGATGGTCTTGGCCGTTCGGAACAGAAGGCGGTATGGGTTAGCGGTTTCTTCGGTAGCGGCAAATCTCACTTGGTTAAGATGCTCCGATATCTATGGACGGACTACTCGTTTCCCGACGGCGCGACTGCCCGATCCCTCGTCCGGGTCCCGCCCGACATCAGTGACCTGCTTAAGGAACTCTCTACCCGAAGCACACCGTTGGGAGCGTTGCGAGCGGCTGCCGGTACTCTCGGCGCGGGCTCAATGAACAATGTCCGGCTCGCGTTCGTCCAGCTGATACTAAGGTCGGTGGGGCTTCCTGAAGATCTCGCTCAAGCAAAGTTTATTCTCTGGTTGCGATCGTCCGGGCTAGAGTCTCGGGTGGCGCAAGCACTTGCCGAGCAAGGTCTTGATTTGACGGAGGAAGTCGTAAACCTTAACTACTCCTTGCCTCTCGCCCAGGCAATCCTTGCCACTGAGCCAAAGTACGAAACGATTGCCAATGTTCAGCAATGGTTACCAACCGGATTCCCGGAGATTTCATCGCCGACAATTGCTCAGGCACTTGACTCCATTAGACAGGTCTTCAGTAACAAAAATGGCCTTCCCTGTACGCTCCTGGTAGTCGATGAAATTCAGCAATTCATTGGTGAAAATATTCAACGAGCGATGGATGTCCGGGAGATCGCTGAACACTGCTGTACGGAATTGAATCAGCGCCTTCTTCTGATTGGCACAGGCCAGTCCGCTCTAAACACGACGCCAAGCCTTCAACGCCTTCAGGCTCGCTTCGCGGTGCGGGTGCAGTTGTCAGACACTGACGTCGAGAGTGTGATTCGCAAAACGGTGTTGCGGAAGAAGCCGGAGCTCGATCCACTAATCAAAGAAACCTTTGAGGCGAGTGCGGGCGAGTTGGCTCGACATTTGCAGAACACTCGCTTTGCCGCTAATCGAGACGACGATCAGTTTCTTGTCGCTGATTATCCTCTGTTGCCAACGAGGCGCCGCTTCTGGGAAAAAGTACTTCGCAATACGGACCACTCCGGCACAAAGGCTCAACTTCGTTCTCAACTGCAAATTGTCTTCGAGGCCACCAAGCAGACGGCAGCGGCGAAGGTTGGAACGGTGGTGCCGGCAGATTTTATCTATGACCAGATCTCCATGGACTTGCTCAACTCGGGTGAATTGGAGCGTGAGTACGACGAGATCATTCGTAAGCAGAGGAATGGAACCTCGGAAGGAGAGCTTCGGTCAAGCCTATGTGCATTGACTTTCCTCATCGGGAAGCTTCCGCGAACTCCAGGGGCTGATGATGGGGTTCGAGCCAATGCAGAGACGCTGGTTGATCTTCTTGTGAGCGATCTGAAGACTGATCGCCCAAAGCTAGAGCAACAAGTGCCTGTCTTGCTCAAGCAATTGGTAGACGCGGGCAACCTCATGGACGTTGAATCCGAGTACCGTCTGCAAACTCGTGAAGGCGTGCTTTGGACTCAAGATTTCAATCGTCGCCGAACAGCCGATTGGGGCGACGAGCAGCGCATCAATTCGAAACGAGTTGAGCTGCTTCGCGAGGGAATTAAGCAAGCACTTAAGCCGGTGTCGCTATACCAGGGAACGTCCCGTCAAAAGCGCAATCTTGCAAGCGAGCTTTCGTCCAGTCGACCGGCGTCGAACAATGACGACGTTACGTTGTGGCTGCGTGACGGATGGAGCGACGAGCCTGCGTCCGTTCTGAACGATGCTCGCGCCGCTGGTGTGGATAGTGCGCTTCTCTTCGGCTTTCTGCCGCGCCTTCATCACGAGGAACTTCGTCAAGCCATCGCGGCTCAGGTGGCGGCGCAGGAGACCCTGGACGCCCACGGACCTGCGAGCACCCCGGAAGCGATTGAAGCACGCAAGGCAGTGGAAACCCATTTGGCTGTGCGGCTCATCGCATTAAGGACATGCTAGGTCGGATTGCTGGGAGTGCGAAGGTGTATCTCGGAGGCGGGCAGGAGGCCGATGGTATCGAGCTCGCGGATAGAGCGCAACTTGCTGCGAACAGTGCGCTCGACAGGCTCTTCCCTCAATTCGGCGATGCTGACAACGCGAACTGGGGCCAAGTGGTCACTCGCGCTCGGGGTGGAGACCCTGGGTCCCTTTCACAGGTTGGATATGCCGGCGATCCCACGAAAAATGCAGTCTGCCGAAGGGTCCTCGACCATATCGGCGCAGGCAAGAAGGGCAAAGATCTCCGGGACTATTTCGGCGGCGCTCCCTTCGGATGGCCGAAGGACTCCATCGACGGAGCCCTTTACGTGTTGCTCGTTGCTGGAAATCTACGGGCAACTTTGAACGGGCAAGCAGTCAATTACACGCTGCCCCAAAACCAGATCGGCGTCGCAAATTTCTATGTGGACGTTCCGCCGCTGGATGTTCAGCAACGGCTTAACTTGAAAGCCCTATTCCAAAAGGCTGGCATCACCACGCAAAATGGCAAAGAGTCGGATGCCGCCGCTCAGTTCCTTCAGAAGCTAACAGAGCTGGCAGTCGCAGCTGGAGGTGCTGCGCCGAGACCAGAGTCGCCAGACACGAAGGACATAAAGGCACTTCAGACCTTGAGCGGGAATGCGCAGCTCTTGAAGATTCACGAGCAGAAGGATGCTCTGGCAACCGCCCTTGTCGCTTGGAAGAAGAATTCCGACAGCATCACGAAGCGTTGGCCGATGTGGGAAAGGTTGATCCAGCTGCGCGATTTCGCGAAAGGTCTGCCAGGAACGGATGCCTGCACCACATCTATGGATGGGATTGTTTCTGGCCGGTCACTGCTTGCCGATCCTGATCCGGTTCCTGAACTTTCCAAGCAGCTTGTCAGCGCACTACGGACAGCGGTCGGAAAGCTCCAGGACGATCTTGTAGCGGCATTCAGCTCTGGCGAAGCTATGCTTGCATCGTCATCGGCATGGACTGGAATCTCTGAAGAGCAGTGTAATCAGCTTCATTCAACCTTCCAGCTCAAGGCTCCTTCAAGGGAGGCTGTTGGCAGCGATGATGAGGTCTTGTCTGCGCTCTTTTCTCGAACGCTTTCTGATCGGCGCAATATGCTGGATGCCGTTCCTCAGAGATTTTCCCGAGCGCTTGAAGAGGCGAGTCGCCTGCTTGAGCCGAAAGCACAAAAAGTCGTGCTCGCCGGAGGGACGATTCGCAACGCGGAAGATCTCGACCGGTGGCTTAACGATGCACGACTGAAGATTGAAGAGAAGCTGAAAGAGGGCACGGTCATCCTATGAGCAGTCTGCCTACCCCGCTACGCCGTCAATTGGAATCCGCCGTCAAGCAAGCTCGCAAGGTCGCGGCAGAGGGCGCTCGCAAGGCGCTTGAGGCCCTTGCCGTGCATGAGGCTGATCCCTATGGCTACATGGATGACACACAAATTGAGCTGCGGCGCAAACTTCGCGCTCAGGCGGCTCAGCTTGGCGACAGAGAGGCTCTGGGGAAACCCGGCTCCTGCGAGATCAAGCACCTTGTGGAGAAGCTGGCCTACGACCAGTGGCATCGACTGCTCTTCGCTCGCTATCTGGTGGAGAACAACCTCCTCATCTCGCCCGAGCATGGCGTCTCGGTCTCGTTGGACGATTGCGAGGAGCTTGCGCCGTCGCTGGGGTTGAAGGACTCTTGGGCTGTCGCGGCCCGCTTTGCGGCTAAGGAACTCCCCGAGATCTTCCGTGCAAATGATCCCGCCGGCGCGGTGGAGTTGCCGGCCGAGAATCGTAAGCCGCTCATCCAGCTAGTTACCGGGCTGCCGGTGGAGGTCTTCACCGTTGGCGACTCCCTCGGCTGGTGCTATCAGTTCTGGCAGGCTGAGCGGAAGGATGAGGTCAACGCCGCCGGCAACAAGATCGGTGCGGATGAACTGCCGGCGGTCACGCAGTTGTTCACCGAAGACTATATGGTGGACTTCCTGCTCGATAACACACTGGGCGCATGGCACGCCGGCAAGTGGCTGGCCGCGCACCCATCGCTAGCGGAAGCAGCCCAAAGTGAGGACGAGCTTCGTGCGGCGGTGGCGCTGCCCGGTTGCCCGTGGAGCTATCTGCGTTTCATCAAGGGTAACGACGGCAAGTGGGCTCCCGCAGCCGGGACCTTTGATGGCTGGCCAAAAACAGCGAAGGAAGTAACGTGCCTTGATCCTTGTATGGGCAGTGGCCACTTTATTTGCGGGGATCTTCGGGCGCCTTATCGCATTGCGTGTGTCGGAAGAAGCTCTGGACGAAGTCACTGCGATTGCGGCTGTCGTCAGTGACAACCTTTTCGGTTTAGAAATCGATCCGCGCTGCACTCAGATCGCTGCGTTCAATCTGGCTTTGGCTGCTTGGAGGCGTGTCGGATATTGCATCTTGCCGGCTATGAACCTTGCCTGCTCTGGCTTGGCCCCGAACGCAACTGAAGCCGATTGGCTGGCGATAGCCGGGACCAATGAAAAACTTCGAAATGGTATGGTGCGTCTGTACCGCTTATTCATAGATGCACCGGTTCTGGGCAGCCTAATCAACCCTATAGCCGCCGAGGGCAACTTACTTTCGGCAGAATTTCATGAGTTACAACCGCTCCTAGAGATGGCGGTAGCGGAAGACAGCAGAAATGACACTAACCGTGAAATGACGGTTACAGCGAGCGGGCTTGCTAAAGCGGCTGAATTCCTCGCTCGCCGGTTCACACTTGTTGCCACGAATGTCCCTTATCTAGGTCAAAGTAAACAGGATTCTGTCCTGCTGAATTTCTGCCATCAGGCTCACTCAGAGGCGAAGGCAGACCTAGCCACTTGTTTCCTCGAGCGATCATTAAAGTTTTGCTCTCGGAATGGAACTACCGCGCTCGTGACTCCACAGAGCTGGCTTTATCAGGTGAGCTTCAAAAAACTTCGGCGGAAACTTCTAAGCAATGTGACTTTCGATGCGATCGTGGGCCTTGGTGCGCGGGGATTTCAAACCCCTATGTTCGACTTCAATGTGCTACTCGAAATCTGTTCTCGAGAGATACCCCACCGAGATCATCATTTCGTTAGTTTGGACTTGGCACTGGCGCTGTCTCCCGATACAAAAGCTGCTGGTCTGACGTCGCTAGGAGTCAAACGCGTAAATCAATCGCAACAGATCGCAAACCCCGATAGCCGCGTCGCTTTGGGGGAAATCGGCCAAGACATCTTGTTGTCTGCATTTGCAGCGTGCTTCAACGGAATACAAACCGGAGATTATAGCCGGTTCGGTAGAACATTTTGGGAGGTCTTTTCGCTAGGCACTCGCTGGAGCCCACAGCAATCAACTGTGAGTCGCGTCTCCGAATACGGTGGAATGTCTCATATTATTGATTGGGATGAAGGACAGGGCTCGTTCATGTCATTTCTGAAGGACCGCCTTGGTGATGGGGGTATTTATCAGTGGCTTAGAGGCGAAGAGGCGTGGGGCAAGCAAGGAATTATCGTCTCGGCAACGGGAGCACTTTCGTCTTCCCTTTACTTGGGTGATCTCTTTGATAACAACGTGACGGTGATCATTCCAAATGACCCCGCTAATCTTGCTGCCGTTTGGGCCTTCTGCGCATCGCCTGTGTTCCACGATTCGGTTCGACGTATCAATCGGGCGCTCAAAATTACAGACCAGAGTATGATCTTGGTCCCCTTTGACCTCAACTACTGGCAAAGGATAGCAATTGAAGAGTACCCTCTTAAATTGCCAAGACCAACTTCAAACGACCCGACCCAATGGCTCTTCGATGGATTTCCAAGGGGTACAGACAATCCGCTTCATGTTGCCGTGGCCCGCGCGCTCGGCTACGGATGGCCGCGCCAAACAGGTTCCAGTTTCCAGGATTGCTCAAATCTCGGACCTGACGGCTTGGAAACGCTGGCCGACGCTGATGGCATCATCTGCCTTTCCGCAACCAAGGGCGAGCCGGCTGCGGCCGAGCGGCTTCGCGTACTGCTGGCTCGGGCCTATGGCGAGGAATGGAGCGCGTCTGTCCAGCAGGATCTGCTAGCGAAGTTGGGCTATGCCGGCAAGACGCTGGACGACTGGCTGCGAGACGGCTTCTTCGAGCAGCACTGCGCGCTCTTCCATCATCGCCCCTTCATCTGGCACATCTGGGACGGCAACAAGAACGGCTTCAGCGCGCTGGTGAACTACCACAAACTGAACTACGCCACGCTCGAATCCCTCACCTACGCCTATCTCGGCGACTGGATTCGCCGCCAGAAAGCCGCCGTGGACGCCGGCGAGGCTGGTAGCGACGCTCGGCTGCAAGCGGCGAAGCAACTCGAGACCAAGCTGAAGCTCATCCTCGAAGGCGAGCCACCGTACGACCTCTTCATCCGGTGGAAACCACTCTCGCAGCAAGCCATTGGCTGGCACCCTGACCTGAACGACGGCGTCCGCATGAACATCCGCCCGTTCGCCACCGCTGACATCCTGCGCAAGCGCGTAAAGATAAAGTGGGACAAAGACCGAGGCAAGGAACCCGTCCGCGAGCAGAGAGACTTCCCCTGGTTCTGGGGCTGGGACGGCAAGACAGAAGACTTTTTGGGCGCAGGCAAAGAACCTGACGGCAACCGCTGGAACGATCTCCACTACACGAACGAAGCGAAGCGCAAGGCGAGGGGTGAGTAGACCATGAGCCAAACCGTGGCGCAGTCAATTGCAGCTTCACTGAGAGCGACGGCCCACGCCTACGCGGCAGGTGATCAGGTCGCACCGTGCGCTGTGCTCTGGCCTGATCCGGAGAGGCTTTGGGAACCTGTTATCCCGGAGTTACAGGTTCTCGTACCTGAATTGTTCGTGCTGGGCGCGTTTGCCCCGGAACTGCGCACGGGGCCGGCGCTGTGGTTGCGCTGTATTGAGGCCCGAGTGATCGATGGTGCGTCGCAGCAGGGTACGACCCCGATCTTCTACCTGCCTGGCGTGAGTCAAGAGCGGTTGCGGGCGGCGGAAGATTGTCCTCCCAGCTTGAGCCCGTTGGTTGAGACCCAATATCGGGGAGTTCCTTATGCGCAGTCAGCCACGCGGGAGTGGACGCCATATTCGCTCCTCGTCTCGGGACAACATGGTTTAGGGCTTGAGTTGGCTCCAGGACAGGCGACACGCGACGCTTTAGTCGGCGCGCTCCCTTCATTGATGAGCGAACAGATTAGCCATCTCCGCGATCGCCGGCTCGATTCAGAGTTCTTCAATGGGCTAGTCGCACCAGACGCGACTGGTTCTTTGCTGCAATGGCTTGGGAATTCCGAAGCGTTTCGGCGGCGACACTCTGAGGCAGAGTGGAAGGCATTCCGCGAGAATTGTAAAGCTGAATATCGCTTCGATCCTCAAACCGACGGACCTCTTGAGGCGGCAAAGCAGCTTGCAGGGCGCGACACTACTTGGAATGTCGCGTGGAAGCGATTTGCAGAGGCACCTGGAAATCATCCGGGAGTCGTTGAATGGCTGAAGCGCGCAACCCCGAAGAAGCCAACCATGTTCGATTCAGCGGAGGTGTGGCCGACCCTCAACGAACGGGAAGAGCAGTCGTTGCGACAGGCTCTGGAGTCACTCAAGGATCGACCCCAAGATGATGCAATTCGTAAACTGAAGGAACTAGAAGCGCATCATTCAGAGAGGGTTGCTTACGCATGGCAGAAGCTTGGGCTGAGCCCATTGGCCACTGCCCTCAAACCTCTGGCAAGGTTGGCGGATCTCTGTTCAAGCACTCCCGGTGCCCCCACACCGGATGCATTCGCCGCTTACTATGCAAAGGACGGCTGGCGCGTGGATGCCGCCGCACTCGCTACGATGGCATTCTCAGAGACTCCCGAACAGCACGCAGCGTTATTAGGAACTTTGCGCGCTGTTTACCTGCCATGGCTAGAAGCCACTTGTCGCCACCTTCAGATGCTTCTTGCTTCAAATGGGAGCTCGATATCCAAACGCGTGAAGCCAATATCACCGACGCCTGGCAGGCTGGTCCTCTTTGCAGATGGCTTACGGATGGATGTCGCTCAGCAAATTGTGGCGAGACTGACTTCTGGAGGAGAGTCATGCGTTGTCGATTGGGAATGGTCGACCATTCCATCGGTCACCGCGACGGCCAAACCTGCAGCATCCCCTATTGCGGATGACGTTCAAGGCGGTGAGGCGGGGGATCAGTTCACTGCGCGATTGATCTCGACGGGACAGATGCTTACGCAGGACCGCTTTATAACTGCGCTCGCGGGACGAGGCTGGCAATGTCTAAAGCCAGGTGAGAATGGCGAACCAACTGGATCAGCCTGGACTGAGGCAGGTACGATCGATAACGCGGGCACACCGAGGGATGGAAGCTTTCTCGGAGTATTGAAACTGAAGTCCGTGATCTTTCAAGCCGGATCGCGTCACTCCTCAAGTTCGGTTGGAAGGAGATCGTCGTTGTCACGGACCATGGTTGGCTCCTGCTCCCACTCGGGCTTCCCAAGGTGGAGTTGAAGTCTTATCTTGCTGAGAATCGTTGGGGTCGTTGCGCATCCATGAAGTCTGACGCTCAGACTGACCTGCCGACATACCAGTGGCATTGGAATCCAAACGTGGCAATCGCAACTCCACCAGGAGTCGGATGCTTTCGCGCATCCACGGAATATTCGCATGGTGGCGTCTCGCTTCAGGAGATGGTGACGCCTGTGATTCGTCTCAAGGCATCGGTGGCCTCTCTGGGGATTGCGAGGATAGTTGAAGCCAAATGGACCGGGGCAAGATGCAGGGTGCAAGTTACGGGCCCCTGCGAAAAGTGCCGAGTAGATGTCCGTATCAGGCAATCCGACTCGGAAAGTTCATTACTCGCGGATCGGCAAACACCTGAGACCACATTGGATGGTAAGGCCACTGCGTTCTTGGAAGATGATTCCGACATCGGCAGAGATGCCATCATCGTATTGCTAGACGAGGCCGGACAGGTGGTCGACGCGCTGCCCACCATCATTGGAGAATAGGGAAATGAATCAACAATTGGATTCTGTCGACGCAATCGCGACAAAGGCATTTGAGGGGTATGTGGTTCGGAAGGATCTCGTCCGAAAATTCAAGGGACAGTATCCAGTCCCAACGTATGTCGCTGAATTCTTGTTGGGCCGATATTGCGCTTCGGTGGACGATACCGAGATCATAGAAGGTTTGAAGATCGTTGAAAGACAATTGAGCGAAAAGACCGTTCGGGCTGGAGAGCACGAACTGTTCAAAGCTCGTGCGAAAGACAAAGGGCACGTCAAGCTGATTGACATAGTGACGGCACGATTGGACGCGGGAAGCGACTCATTTATGGCTTCGCTGCCGAGCCTGCAGCTGAAGGACGTCCGGATCAGCGAGAAGATGGTCCATGCCAATGAGCGAATGCTGACCGGTGGTTTCTACGCGGAAGTTGAACTCGCTTATGACCCAATCATCGCATTAGAAAAGAACGGAAGGCCCTTCGGCATCGAATCGTTGCGTGAGATCCAGCTATCAAAGCGGGAGGTTTTACCAGCCTTATATCAAGGTCGGGATTCATTCTCCATGGAAGAATGGAAAGATTTCCTGATTCGTAGCGTGGGGATCGAGCCAGAGAAGCTTACCCCGCGCGCAAGAGACATGATGCTGCTACGGATGGTCCCATTCGTAGAGCGGAACTACAATCTGGTTGAGCTGGGACCGCGAGGAACTGGTAAGAGCCATCTGTTCCAGCAGGTCTCGCCATACGCGCACTTGATATCAGGGGGCAAAGCCACGGTCGCTAGGATGTTCGTCAACAACGCTAACGGACAGCGGGGCTTGGTTTGCCAATACGATGTCGTCTGCTTTGATGAAATCTCCGGTGTTTCGTTCGATCAAAAAGATGGCGTAAACATCATGAAGGGTTACATGGAGTCTGGCGAGTTCAGTCGTGGGAAGGAAAGCATTCGCGCTGATGGCGGTGTTGTTATGGTCGGCAACTTTGATGTGGATGTCCAGCACCAGCAGCGTGTCGGACATCTCTTCGGACCGCTACCGGGCGAGATGCGTGATGACACGGCCTTCATGGATCGCATCCATGCGTACCTGCCGGGCTGGGATCTACCCAAAGTCAATCGTGAACTGCTCACTGATCACTTTGGCCTAGTGAGTGACTTTCTGTCGGAATGCTGGAACCAACTTCGTAGACAGAGTCGGCAAAATGTATTTCAAGGCCGCGTGCACCTCGGTGGAGCTCTAAGCGGCCGAGACACGACCGGTGTGCAGAAAACGGTCAGCGGATTGATCAAGCTTGTATCGCCGAATCCCGACATTCCCGTCGCAGATGACATCCTAGAGTGGGCCTTGCGTATAGCCCTAGAATGTCGCAGACGCGTGAAGGAACAACAGAAGCGGATTGGGTCAGCGGAATTTCGAAGTACGCAGTTCAGCTATACCGTGGGTATTGAAGGCGTTGAGAAGTTCGTCGCAACTCCTGAACTTTTCAGTGAAAACAGTATCAGCGCTGATCCGCTCCCACCAGGGCAAGCATGGATTATCGGGTCAGGCGGTGGTGAAGAGAACCCGGGACTATACCAGGTGAACATTACTGAAGGGCCCGGCAGTGGCGTTAAGATTCTCAATCAACCCGCTCCAGCAGCTTTCCGAGAGTGCGTTCGTTGCGCTGAGCAGAATCTTTATGGTCGTCCAGCGGAGTTAGTCGGAGACCGTGATCCGCGTCAACACGAATTTTCAATCCAACTTAGAGCGTTTGATAGCGCAAAAAGCGGTACAGGCGTTGGCATCGGAGTACTGTTAGCCCTTTGCTCCTCGCTGCTACAGAAGAGCCTCAAGGGAGGCCTTGCAATTGCAGGTGGTCTTAATCTGGGTGGTTCGATCGAGACGATCTTCAATCCTGTTGCTGTCGTGGAGACTTCGATCGAGAAAGGAGCCGCAAAGATATTAATGCCAATAGGGAGCCGGCGTCAACTGAATGACCTACCTGACGATTCGGCTGCCAAAGTAACCATTCACTACTACCTAGACGCTAAAGACGCATTGCTGAAGGCCCTCGAGGTCTGAATCATATAGGTGACTGGCTCGGAAAAGCGTGCATGAGAGGTGCACTGCTTCAACCGTCAATCGTGACCATAAGCTCTAAATCTCAATGGAGAGATATGCAGGCGACTGGTTCGTGCGCGATCTGGAGAGTGGTTGTTAGAGGCATGTGAAACCTATTTGTTTGATGGAGCTTGGTTGGACAAGTCTGCCGGCTTGTAGAGGGCAATGCGGTCTGAGAGACTTGCGAGAACGCCAAGAACAGTGCGCACCTCATCCTCCTGCGTGTTCAGACCACCGGAAGCCGCAGTGAGCAAAAGGGAACACCAAATCGTTACCAAGAGTGCGAAGTCCATTGCCAAAAGCGCCCGTCTGTCGCAAGACAGTCGCGTCGGAACCGTAGATTTGCACCCATAAGGGGCCGCTAGAGGAGTGTTGCTTCCATGCGTGAGGCCAATAACCTAGCCATACACGGAACCCATTTAGGATTACGTTCTGACCATAGAAGAAGAAGCTGTCGAAACCTGCTCCTAGTCTTCCTGAAACCGTGACCAGTTCTGATGATGCGGCTGAGGCGAGGACTTCTCGTGTGAGCCACACAAGATGTTGAGTTGATGCATCCGGGAGCGGGTTGCAAAGTTGCTCCGTAGTGAATGGTACAAAGTGTTCCTGCTCAATCACGTTGCAAAACTCCTTCAGATGCTCGAGCGCTCCGGTAAACAGCCGTTCGTCGCGGGTTGTTGGCTCTGCGCTTGAGGCATCCATCAGTTCAAGAACGGTGTCCCAGGAGAGAACGCGAAGAGCGTGGGTCAAAGCCAACTCAGATAGTTCCTCTTGAACCGCGAGTTTCCGCTTTTTCGGAACAATGAAGATGACCTGAGGAGCAACTTCGAAGTAGCGTCCAGAGAGCTGATGGCGGGTGAGAGAAGCCCAGAACTTCAGTTCCAGCAATCCTATCGTGTGCCCCTGATGGATGAGATGAACGTCGGGAATGCAGCCTTCCGCCGTTCGTCTCGTCACTACTTCGATGTCTCCACCTAGGGATGGAGATACTTGTAGGAGCGTTCGGAGGACAGCCTGCCCTGGATCTTCACGAAGCAATAGGGCGAGTGCCTCACCAGCGAGATCTTCCCGTTTGGAGCGGGAGTGTACTTGTACGAAGCTCAGGATGTCCTGCAATACCGCCTCCATAAAGGGTGACGTTAGGGTGTACCCCAGCGCGACAGTCACAGGACGGGTCCAAACCCGTCGCATTAGGATCGGTTCCTCGGTTCTGATACAGGGGCAAGGTCTTGGTCTTGACCCCAACGCTACACTTTGATGGTTATTATCCGGTCGAAAACGCTTCCTCGCAGCGGCTTTGGCCTCCTGCTGCTTGAGCTTCAGTATCTGTAGTTCGAGCTTGCTGATGCGGACCTCGGCGTCGGCTGTGATCTGCTCTGCTTTTGCTTTCAGGACTGCGACCTCGGCAGAAGCGATCTGGTATGCCTCTCGCTGCTCGGCCAGCGAACGGCGGCGGTATGACCTCGGTGGGCCTCCATTCACTCCTTCAGCCATCGGTTCCTCCTGTTTCGCCTGGATGGGATGTCGTCACAAACGAACGTTTGTGGGAGTGTTTGTAGCTCGCCCGCTTATGTGGGCTTTGCGAGCCAAAACGCAACCGAAACGCTGGCCAGAATCATGGTACCGGAACAAACCGTTTCTGGTAGCCTCTTTTCATGGTCATTGGATATGCAAGGGTGTCAACCGAACAGCAGGATACAGCGGGGCAACTGCCCGACCTGAAAAAGGCTGGCTGCAAGCGTATCTATCAGGAAGTGATGGGCGGTGATACGCTGGATCGGCCGGAGTTGGAAAAGTGCCTGGACCGGCTGGAGACAGGCGACACCCTTGTGGTGTGGAGATTGGATCGGCTGGGCCGCTCAATTCGCAACCTCCTTCAAATCGTCGACCGGCTCGATAAGAGCGGCATCAACTTCATCTCTCTCAAAGAGAACTTCGACACGAGCACCGCCGCAGGCAGGCTCGTCTTTCACTTCTTCGCGGCGTTGACGCAGTTTGAACGGGAGCTGATTCGGGAGCGCACCATGGCGGGTCTTTCGTCGGCGCGGGCGCGAGGCCGGATGGGTGGCCGAAAGAAGCTGCTATCACCCCAGCAGGTGCGTGTCGTAAAGACGATGTGGGACAGTCATGAACACACGCGGCATGAGATTGGGGCTCACTTCGGGGTCTCTGTCCAGACAATCGACCGGGCAGTAAGGGCGAGTGCGGCGGAAACGAAAAGCGGGGCAGCGAAGTGACACGTCTCGTTCAAAGGGTGATGCACTGCCCATGCGGAAACGCCAAGGTCGTGGCTCTGGGCTTGTGTGCAACCTGCTACACGTTGAAACGGCAGGATGAGGAGTATTTCGGCGGCCTGCGCGAAGCTGTTCTGGAGCGCGACGGCTACCGTTGCCGCGTCTGCGACGCTTCCGGTCGTGACAAGCGGTCCATCATCGTCCACCACCGGATACCCGGTAGGTCGGTTCTGAACCTGATGCTTTCGCTGTGCGCTGGCTTCATCTCTTCGCGGAAGTCCGTGGTCGACCAGCTCCTGGCCGCCGCCAGCATGGAATGCGTCGTTGAGGTCAGTGCCATCGACTGCGTCCAACCAAGCTGTGCGTCCGAAACCGTATGGTGTAACGCCGATCTCCCATAGAACTTCGGTCCAAAGCTCTCCAGAAACGCAGGCCGGTCTTTCAGGATCTGAGTCCCGATGCCCTCGAACACCGAGGCGTCCACTCCACCCGGATTGCTCTCCGTCTTCA
Source organism: Acidobacteriaceae bacterium (assembly GCA_965215415.1). Classification (GTDB taxonomy): domain Bacteria; phylum Acidobacteriota; class Terriglobia; order Terriglobales; family Acidobacteriaceae; genus Edaphobacter. Next base: position 1,868,655 of record CBDCDQ010000009.1, read on the forward strand.
GCAGAAATGGCGTAACCGCGCTGATCAACACGGCCTTCGCTACCCGGGCCGTACCGTAGCGCGACAGGTAGCGCACCACCTCGCCGCCGCCCATCGAAAAACCCACCAGCGTGGCTCCGTGCACATCGAGCGTCTCCAGCAAGGCATGGAGGTCCGCCGCAAAGGTATCGTAGTCGTAGCCCGTCCAGGGCTTGCCCGATCGCCCAAAACCGCGCCGGTCGTACGTGATGACGCGCACCCCATGCTCCCCGAGGAAGTTGGCCTGCACGTCCCAGCTCTCCCCGGTCAGCGGCCAGGCATGGATCAGCACCACCGGCGCGCCTGTACCCTGGTTGTTGTAGAAAATCTCCGTCCCATCCTGTGTCACGATGTAGGGCATACATCCTCCTGTTGCTCTGTAGGATGCGCCCGCTCCGGGCAGCCATTCCACCCACTGTGTAAAATCGCCGTGGGCGCCTCGCAGATGCCTGCCGCACCGCACACCCCGAACCGCATAGGAGCTCTACGCACATGCCCGCACTTACACCAGGAAAACTCGCCGGACTCAAAGCCGTCTCCAACGCACAGGGCGTGATCGCCGCAGCTGCTATGGATCAGCGCGGCTCCCTCCAGAAGTCCCTTGCTCAGGCACGTGGTGCAGCTGCCGATAGTCACGATCTGGAGGAGTTCAAGGCGCTCGTCACCGATGTGCTGACCCGCCACGCCTCCGCGATCCTCCTCGACCCGGAGTTCGGCCTGCCCGCCTCCAAACTGCGCCACGATGCCGGTCTTCTGCTCGCCTATGAAAAAACGGGCTACGACTCTGCCACGCCTGGCCGCCTTCCCGACCTGCTCGATGTCTGGTCTGTCCGCCGCCTGAAGGAGGCCGGAGCGGATTGCATCAAGATTCTCCTCTACTACACCCCATTTGAGAAGACTGCCATCAACGACTTGAAGCAGGCGTGGATCGAGCGCATCGGCGACGAGTGCCTGGCTCACGACATCCCCTTCTTCCTGGAGTTTGTCGGCTACGACGCCGAAGGGGGCGACGAAAAATCCCTCGGCTACGCGCTCAAGAAGCCGTCCATCGTCTCTGGTGCGATGGCTGAATTCGGCAAGGCTCGCTACAACGTCGACGTACTCAAAGTAGAGGTTCCGATCGAGATGAGCTTCGTCGAAGGCACCAGGTCCTTCAAAGGTGAAAGGGCTTACACGCGGGCTGAAGCTTTGCAGCACTTCCGCGACGCCGAGCAGATGACGCATAAGCCATTCATCTATCTCTCTGCTGGCGTCTCGAACCCGGTGTTTATCGAGACGCTGGAGCTCGCCGCCGAGTCAGGCACCAGGTTCAATGGCGTTCTCTGCGGCCGCGCTACCTGGAAGGAAGGTATTCCCATCTATGCCACCAAAGGCCCCGCGGCTTTTCGTGACTGGCTCGAGACTACCGGCCTCGAAAACATCTCCAACGTCAACAAAGCTCTTCAGGCAGCCACTCCCTGGTACACCAAGTTCGGAGCAAATAGCCTGGAAGAGCTCGGCTAGCGTTGTTCCGCAGGGCACGGTACACTCGCGGAATAGCCATCAAGGACTTCCATGCCTCGTTTGTTCGTGCTGCTCTGCCTTGCGACCTTGCATCTCCACGCCCAGAGCTATACGGCGAAAACAGTCCACTTCAGCCAGCTTGGGACGTTCACGCAACAACAGCTTGAGGACGCTACAGGGCTTCACGCAGGCGCAAGGTTGACCGCTGCCGACCTGAGTGCAGCCGCGCAGAGGCTCGTCGACACAGGCTACTTCGACGATGTCGGGGCAACGCTCGACGGCAGGATGAACGCTGTCACCGTCAACTTCGAGATCAAGCCGACAGAGTTGTCCCATATGCTTCCCGTCGGCTTCGAGAACTTCGTTTGGCTCACTCACGACGAGATCCAGGCTGCCATCCATGCAAAGTTTCCGCTCTTCAACGGCTACCTGGCCGAAAACAGCTCGCATCAGGATGACCTGAAAGGTGCGCTCGCTTCCGCGCTTGCAGCCAAATCGATCACCGCTGAGATAGGCGTCGATACGTTTGAGCCCACATTGCGTCATCCGCTTCGCCAAATCAGCTTCCACACCTTGAAGCCCGGCACTCGCGTGGCCAACATCAAGCTCACAGGCGTGACCCCCGCGCTGGTCCCATTGATCCAGAAGTCGGTGAACGCTACGGCCCACACCTCTTACACCGAAGGTCCGGCGAACGTCACCACCGCGGAACGCATCCTGACGCCGCTGCTCGACGCGGGCTACATCCAGGCCTCCTTGACGGATGCCGTGCCAACACCGGGCACGATCGAGAATGGTACTGTTCCCGTCGTTCTCAACGCCAATCTTCAAGCGGGCGAGATCTTCCACGTCTCCGGGATCAGCTTCGCCGGGACACCGCTCTTCGCAGCAGATGAGTTCACGGCTTCCGTCAAACTTCATCCCGGCGACGTTGCCTCGCAGCAGTCCCTCCTTGAAAGCCTGCGGCCTCTCGACGCCGCATATCGCCGTAAGGGTTACATGGACGTCAGCATCCAAACCAACCCCAAGCCTGACGCCGCCACCAACACGGTGGCCTACACCATCGCAGTGACCCCCGGTGAACAGTACCGCGTCAAAGAAGTCTCCACCAACAACCTCGATCCAGCCGCTAAAGCCGACTTCGATCGTGGCTTTCTGATGAAGGCGGGCGAACTCTACAATCCCGAATACGTGGCCACCTTCCTCAAAAAGAACACCGCCCTGCGCGCCTTGGAAGGATACTCGGCCAGCTTCAAGGCGTATGCCGACCCAAATACCCACACGGTCGATCTGGTCATCAGTTTCATCCGCGCACCACGTTAAAGCGGCGGTCCGGCCGAGGGTAGCAGCTGGTTTCGTCCTGAGTACGCCTTCACCGCGTCTGCTCCTCACGATGGTCTCTGGGCCTCTCGTCTCCGCAACGGTCACGCCCGGTTTGTGTCTGCTAGGTTTAATCCATGAAGTTCGGCGTCCTCGTCTTTCCCGGGTCCAACTGCGATCACGACACGTTTCACGTCGTCGAGGCGCTGCTCGCGCAGCCCGTCACCTTTCTTTGGCACGCCACGCACGACCTTGAAGGCTGCGACGCGATCCTGGTGCCCGGCGGCTTTGCGTACGGCGACTACCTCCGCACCGGAGCCATCGCCTCCTTCGCCCCGATCATGGGATCGGTCAAGAAGTTCGCGTCCGGCGGAGGCCTGGTGCTCGGCATCTGCAACGGCTTCCAGATCCTCTGCGAGGCTGGCCTGCTGCCCGGCGTGCTGATGCGGAACGCCAGGCAGCGCTACATCTGCAGGCAGGTGCACCTCCGGGCCGAAATCGCCGACTCGCCCTTCACGCAAGGCATTACGCGGGGCGAAGTCCTTCAGATGCCCATCGGTCACATGGAAGGCAACTATTTCTGCGACGACGCCACACTGGCCGCGCTGCGCGAGGGCGACCGCATCGCCTTCCGCTACAGCACGCCCACCGGCGAGACTTCTCCCGCCGCCAACCCCAACGGTTCGCGCGATCACATCGCCGGCATCCTGTCGGAAGGCCGCAACGTCCTTGGCATGATGCCGCACCCGGACCGGTCGAGCGAGGCCCTGCTGGGGTCGGCCGATGGGCTGCGCATCTTTAAGAGTATGGCTGCAGCGCAAAGCATGGCCTCCGCGCTCCAGACAGCGTAAGCTAGGGCTGCATGATTGACCTGCATCACCACCTGCTGCCCGGTCTCGACGACGGCTCGAAGACGATGGAGAACTCCGTCGCCATGGCGCGCCTTGCCGCTGAGGACGGCATCACCCACGTCGTCTGCACGCCGCACGCAAACGGGCAATATGTGTATGATCTGGCGGCGAACGAAGCAAAGGTCGTCGAACTCCGCGCGCTCCTCGCCGCCGAAAACATCCCGCTGACCCTCGGCCTCGGCTGCGACTTCCATCTCTCCTACGACAACATCCAGGACGCCAGACAACGCCCTGCACACTACGCGATCAACGGACTGGCGTATGTGCTCGTCGAAATCCCCGACTACGGCCTGCCGCGTGGCCTGAACGAGATCTTCTACGAGCTCCAGCTCGCCGGATTGACGCCTATCCTGACGCATCCCGAGCGCAACCCCACGCTCCAGGCCGATCCGGGCCGTCTGGCGGAGTGGCTGCGCGGTGGCGTGCTGATCCAGGTCACGGGCGATTCGGTTCGCGGCAGCATGGGGAAGTCCGCCGAGCGGATGGCGCACAAGCTGCTCGCCGAGCGGTGGGTGCATTTTCTGGCGACCGACGCCCACAACACCACGTCGCGCCCGCCGCGCTTGAGCGAAGCTCGGAAGATCGTCGCCAAGAAGTACGGCGACGAGTACGCCGAGTTACTCACCGTGACCAACCCGCGCGCGGCCTTCGAAGGCAAGCTGCTGCCGGAGCAGGAAGAGCCACGCGGCCTCTACGAAGACCGCGAAGAGAAGGGTTGGTTCGGTAATCTGATGAGCAAGCTGACGGAACGATGACGTGGCGATGGGGATTTAGCCGCCTCAACGTAGACATTGCATTGGGTGTGTCATCGTAGCTTCCGAGAATGCGACATATCGTTACGAATGCGAGTGAAGGGAAGAGCTGCTAGCTATACTTTCATCACGCCCAGAAGTCCGTACGTTCAAATCTTCTCCGAGGTAAGAGAGTGATACCCGTGGAGCCGGCAGTCGAAACCAGGGCGAGACCATTTCTGGTGATTCTCTTGCTCCTCACGGTGTTGTTAATCAGCCTTGCATGGATATGTGAGAATCCGCCCGCTCCAAACTCTTCCGCCAGTTCTTTTTCTGCGACCCGGGCAATCGCGCAGATCGAAGACATTCTGGGCAGTGAAGTCGCGCACCCCACGGGTTCGGCCAAGAATGCCGAGGTGCTCCGGGGGATTGCACAAGTGGTGGAACGTTTGGGGTATGCGGCGGAACGGCAACCTGCGTTTCTGTGCAACGACACCAACGACTGCGTGTACCTGGAAAATCTAGTGGTGCGCATTCCCGGAGAGACCGGCGGGCCGGCGGTGCTCCTCGACGCTCACTATGACTCGGTGGCCGCTGGACCGGGTGTAGCGGACAATCTCAGCGGTGTAGCAATCGCCCTCGAAATTGCGCGGCAGATCCATGCGGGTGCGCCGTTCAAGTACCCGGTTGTTCTTCTCTTCGACGACGCAGAAGAACATGGCCTGCTAGGCTCACAGGCATTCGTGAACAGCCCTGATGCACGTGATGTGCGTTGGGCTGTCAACCTGGATGCCCGCGGAGTGCGCGGCCCAAGCCTGATGTATCAGACGAGTCCGCACAACGCTGCGCTGATGAAGCTATACGGGCGTGCAACCCAGGTGCCTGTGGCTAATTCACTCATGCCTGCGGTGTACGAGCACCTGCCCAGCGACACCGATTTTACCAACTTGCGGGACCATGGCATCCAGGGCTTCAACCTTGCGTTTCTGGGTGGGACGGCGTTTTACCACCGTACCGGCGACAACTTCGCCCACCTGGACCCGAACAGCGTGCAACACCAGGGTGAGGAAGCGCTGGCGCTGGTGCGTGCGCTTGCAATGAACCCTCCTTCAGCCAACGCGCCTGGTGATGTGGTGTACTTCGACCTCTTCCGGCATGAGATCGTGTGGCCCCGATGGTTGTGCCTTCCGCTCGCCGCGCTTGCTTTGGCCCTGTTCACGTTTGCCGTCGTCTATCGTGCGCCGATGCGGCGAGCCCGCGCTCTCTTTAGAGGCGCGGCGACGTTGGCGGTGACAGTGCTCCTCTGTGGCGCCTGTGGTGCTGCCCTCCTTTGGGCGCTGTTCCCTCTCGCTCTGCTCGGGCCCCAGTTTCCTGCGCACCCGATCCCGTCGCTGCTTGCTTTCTCGGCTCTTGCCGCCGCCGTCGCGGCGCTGGTGTTTGCATGGGTGCCGTCCAGTAAAGAGACGGCGGAATACCTCGTCGGCTACTGGGGAATGCTGGCTCTCGTTGGAGCCATCCTGTTCTTCCTCCTGTTTGGTGCCAGTTACCTCGTCATTGCTCCAGCACTGGTTGCGGCGGTTTCGCTTGCGGCGGCTGCTCTGTGGGGTATCCACAGACCGGGTGCAGCGGAGTTCGCAGTTGCCAGTTCGGTGTGCGGTGCCGGCGTGCTCTGGATTCCACTTTTGAGGCTTCTCTATCTTGGGGAAGGCGAGGCCACTCTGCCTCTTATCAGCTGCGTTCTCAGCGCAGTCATCGTACTTGCGCTTCCCTCGCTGTGGCCGAAGAGGACTATCCTCCACCGGTCAGCGCTAGGTGCTCTGGCGGTGGCAGGCCTGGCCGCACTTCTCGCAGCCGTGTTACCGGATTACTCAGCGGCCGAACCCCTGCCGGTGAATCTGCTCTGCGTGCAGCACGGGACCGGCCCCGTGCACTGGGTGACCGGCGTGCGGAAGAAAGACGTGTCACTGATTCCAGAGCTGATGCGTGTCGGCGAGTTCAGTTCCGAACCTCACCCGGAGATGGTCTTACCGTGGCTTTCAAAGCAAGCGCCCCTCTACTCATCCTCAGCGGCCATTGCGCATCTTCCCGGTGTCGGCCTCCAGATTCTTGAGAAATCCATGCCGGGCTCTACCCTGTGCGTTCACGCACGTCTGGATGCGCCGCCGGAGGTCGATCGAATCTTCCTGGAGTTTCCGCCCACCGCTTCCATTCAAAGCATGGTCATCGGAGGGCAGGTGCTTCGCCCTGTATCTTCAACGGGTTGGAAACGTTTCTCGACGACTTCCGCTCATGGTGGAGGCGACGTGTCCTTCTGCCTCGACGCTAGGAGAAACACCGACTTGTACCTGGGTGCCATGACCTACGGATTACCCTCTGAGGGACACAAGTTGATCGATGCAAGGGGTGATCTAGCATCCGAATCTCAGGATGGTGACTTGACCGAACACCTTCAACACATCGAGCTGTCGCCCCGCTAAAGGTGCCCCCGGCCATTAAGTCGCCCGCACCTCAGGTACTGAGAAACGCCGCTCACGCCAGCAGCAGCCAGAAGCCTAACCGCTCGATTCCCTCTCGTCTCTAAAGAGTGGAATCAGTTTCGCCGCAGTCTTCTTCGAGCTGAAGTCGAGCTGCTTCTGTTCATGGCCTTTGGGATGCTGCTCACGCCACAGTTCCAAAAGGAGCGGCGGCATGGCCGAAAGCACCGCTCTCGTGCGCTGAATCTTGGCATAGCAGCCAGCACTGTTCCCGTGCTGGTGATTCACGGAACCCGGGATGAGACGGTGCCGATCGAGGTGTCGGGCCGGCCTTCTGCTAAGCTGCTGCCCAACGCCACGTTGAGCGAGTACGAGGGGGAGCCGCATGGCTTGTTTCTGACGGCGGCGGACAAGCTTAACCAGGAACTGTTGCAGTTTGCAGGAGGTCCCCGGGAGCCGATCTCCTCCCCGGCGGTGGCCTAGGAGGATCGTACCCCGGCGCGGGATGGGCGCCCGGGGTACGATTCGGTTGCCCAAGATGTCGCAAGCAAAGAGTTGGCTGGAGGTTTACCCCATAGAGACCGTAGGCCTTCTACGGTAGCCGCTTGCGTGCGGGAGCAGCTGGCTCATGGTGGGGTGACGGCTGCCGATAAGGGGGACAAAGCCACTGACACCCATGCCAGGATCGTTGCGGTCGCGTGGAGGACGGCACGGACGGCGAACGACCTATGTGTGAACTGTTAGAACGAATCGCCCGGACCGCAGCCACCGTGCCGGACCACGTGGCATTGGAACAAGGAAACGCGACCCTTACCTATGCGGCGTTGTGGACGATGGCCGATGCAATGGCTCACCTCTTCAAACAACTGGGAGTCACTGACCAATCGACGGTTGCGATCTGCCTTCCGCGCGGCTTTCCTCAGGTGGCCGGTGCTTTGGCTGCGATGCGGGCCGAAGCAGCGTACTTGCCGCTCGACCCAGCCACGCCAGAGCAGCGATTGGAGACCATCCTGACCGATGCCGGCGCGACGGTCGTCCTGGCAGAAAGCAAGGTCGGTTTCAGTGTGGCCTGTACGCGGCTTGAGGATGTGAGCGCCAGCGGCAGCTTCAGTGGTCCTCTGCCTGGTCCGGAAGCATTGGCCTATGTGATCTACACGTCGGGTTCATCGGGAGCGCCAAAAGGCGTAGAGATTACGCACCGCAATTTGGCGCACCTGATCGCATGGCACAACGAAGCGTTCGGTGTGACGGCGGAGGACCGGGCCAGTCACCTTGCAGGGCTTGGCTTTGATGCGTCGGCATGGGAGATCTGGCCTTATCTGGCAGCAGGAGCAACGGTGGTGCTCGCTCCGGACGATGTACGAAGTAGCCCCGGGCTGCTGCTCGATTGGCTCGTCGAAGAGCGGATCACAATCGCTTTTGTGCCCACGCCGCTGGCAGAGCCGATGATCGGCGCGGCGTGGCCAGCAGAGACCAGGCTGCGGTACCTTCTGACAGGCGGAGACACACTGCATCGCCCTCCGGCCGCCAGGCTGCCGTTTGCGGTCATCAATAACTACGGCCCGACAGAGTGCACGGTCGTGGCGACTTCGGGCACAGTGGCGGCGGGCAGCGAGGGCCTGCCGACCATTGGGAAGGTCATCGCGGGAGCGTTCGCGTACCTGCTGGACGAAGAAGGGCTGCCAGTCGCGACCGGTGAAAGTGGCGAACTGTACATTGGCGGTGCCGGGGTGGGACGCGGATATCGTAATCTGCCGGAGCAGACGGCAGCGTGCTTCGTCCCAGATACGATTGCGGGCGGGCGGATGTACCGGACCGGCGACCGCGCGGCACAGTTGGCGAGTGGGGAGATCGCGTTTCTCGGACGTAGAGACGGGCAGGTGAAGATCCGCGGACAGCGGCTCGAAGTGGATGAGATTGCAGGAGCGCTGAACCGTTATGCGGGCGTAGCGGCCAGTGCGGTGATGGCCTTCGGAGAAGGATCGGAGAAGCAGCTCGTCGGGTATGTAGTTCCCCGAGATCAAGCGACCCTTACGGCACGAGAGCTGCGTGACTTTTTGGCAGAGAGGTTGCCCGCTTACATGGTTCCGGCGGTGTTTGTCGGTTTGGAGCAACTCCCGCTGAACGCCAGCGGCAAGCTCGACCGGGCCGCACTTCCGGAGGCCACAGAAGGGAGCGTCCTGGCGGAAGAACTGGTGCGCCGTCCAGCAACTCCCATCGAGGAGAGGGTCCTCGAAATAGTCCGAACACTCGTCAAGAGTGACCGCGTCGGCGTGGAGGATGACTTCTTTCTGGTAGGCGGACACTCGTTGATGGGGACGCAGCTCATCATGCGGGTAAGGGAAAGCTTCGGGGTGCCTCTCACGTTGCGGGACTTGTTTGAGGGCGCTACGGTGGCGAGGTTGTCGGCGCGGGTAGAGACGTTACTCCTCGCGGAGCTGGATGCGATGAGTGAAGATGACGCTTTGCGGCAGGTGGCTGGCTGATGGCTGTGGCGACACAACGCGGCGACGGGGCGGCGTGGAGCCTCTTGCAGATGTTGAAGCCGGAAGTCCTGGCAAATCCGTACCCCTTTTACGCTCGGTTGCGGACGCACGAGCCGGTACGCTGGGATGCCTTTCTGCACAGCTGGGTCGTGACGAGCTATGCCGAGACGGTGACGGTGCTGACGAAGTTCAAGGCGGCGCGAACGCCTGCCCCGGAGCAACTGCGAGCGATGGGCCTGTCTGCACTCGGGCCCTATGCGGAGCTGATGTTGCAGCAGTTGATGTTTATGGATGCGCCGCAACACACCCGGCTGCGGTCGGTGTGCATGGCGGCTTTCACTCCGGTGCGGATGGAGGCGCTACGGACACGGATGCGGACGGTCGTGCATGAGCTGCTGGATGGGATCGTGGAGCGCGGAGAGGGCGAACTGGAGTTGATCGAGGAGTTTGCGGCGGTCTTGCCTGCGAGGACCACAAGCCAGCTGCTCGGCCTGCCGTGCGACGACCACCGGCGGCTCCGAAAGCTGACCACGAGCTTTGTGGAACTTATGGGAAACTTCGATCATGAGCCGGAGCAATTGGCGGAATCCATCGCGAGCCTGGTGGAGCTGCAGGGGTACTTTGCGGAAGAGATCGAACGGCAGCGGACGCATCCGCGCGAGGGTCTGATCGCGAGCCTCCTCCAGGCCGAAATCGACGGTGCGCACCTTTCGGAGGAGGAGCTTATTGCGAACGTGATCCTGGTACTCTCCGGTGGACAGGAAGAGACGAGAAACGTTCTCGGCAGCGGTTTGCTGGCCCTGTTGTGCCATCCCGAAGCCCTTGCGGCGATGCGCGACGATCCAGGCGTTCTGGCCAGCGGGGTGGAAGAGCTTTTGCGGTTCGAATCCCCCACGCAGCACACCGGGCGCATCGCACCGGAGGATACCGTACTTGGCGGCAAGCAGATCAAGCGAGGCGACGCGGTGACGGTGGTGCTGGCGGCGGCCAACCGCGATCCGCTTCGGTTTGTTGAGCCGGAGCGACTTGATCTGCGACGTAGCGACAACCGGCACCTGGCGTTTGGCTGGGCAGCGCATTACTGCATGGGAGCACCGTTGATCCGCATGACGGCTCAGGTGGCGATCCCCGCCTTTCTGCAGCGGCTTGGGGGTTTGGAGCTGGTGCCGGAGCGGCCTCCAGTGTGGCGGCCCAACATGGGGCTGCACGGTCTTGCGTCCCTTCATGTCCGGTTTGCCGCTCCGGGGACTGGGCGATGAGCACCGTGCTTCGAGAAACGGACCATAAAGAGCTTTCGGCGGCGAAGCAGCGGCTTTTGGAGCAGCGGATGCGTGGCGGGCGCACGGCGGTAGACCGCGTGATGCCTCGGCAGCCGGGGGTGCGTGTGCGGGCATCGGCGGAACAGCATCGGGTCTGGCTTCATGCGTCTATGGAGCCGGCAGTGCCGATCTACAACGAGAGCCTGACGGTCCACCGCACGGGGAGCTTCGACGCGGGGGCCTTCGAGGCTGCCTTCAACGAGCTGATCGCCCGGCATGAAGCCTGGCGGACGAGCTTTGCAATGGAAGATGGGGAATTGGTGCAGGTGGTTGCGCCAAAGCTGCAGATCGACCTCCCCCTGACCGATCTACGCGACGTCGAGGAAGACAAGCGCGAGGCGGCGGCGTGCCGCTTGGCGACTGAAGATGCAGCCGAACCGATCGACATGACGAAGGCTCCGCTTTTGCGCGCACGGGTGCTGCGCATGTCTGACCGCGAGCATCGCCTTCAATTAACGCTGCACCACATCATCTTCGATGGAGTGTCGCTTTACCGGACGTTTGTGCCGGAGCTGGCGGCCCTCTATGGAGCGTTTGAAGCGGGCCGAGGCAGTCCACTCGCGGCTCCAGAGTTGCAATACGGGGACTACGCCCTTTGGCGCGAGCGGCAGCTCGATGGGCCGGAATGCGACGGGGACCTGGATCGCCAACTGGAGTACTGGAAGAACAACCTGGCGGGTGAGCTGCCAGTGCTGCGGCTACCTATCGACCGGCCCCGTCCCGTTGCGGCAAGCCATCACGGCGCGATGCTGTGCTTCCAGTGGCCGGAGGCATTGATGTCGCGGCTGCGGGCGCTTAGCCGGGAGTGCGGCGTGTCGCTGAACATGACCATCCTGGCGGCGTTCAAGACGCTGCTGTTCCGGTACAGCGGGCAGGAAGACCTCATCATCGGCGGGCTGGCGGACGGGCGGCGGCGCCCGGAGCTTGAAGGGGTGATGGGCTACTTCCTGGACACCTTCGCGATCCGCACCGGGCCACGCGCCGAGCTGCCGTTCGTCGCCTACCTGCGCGAAGTAAGCCACGCGGTGCTCGGGGCGATGGCTGCATCGGGTGTACCGTTCAGCCGTGTAGTGTCCGCATTGCAGCCTGCGCGTAAGCATCATCCCCTCTTCCAGACGTTTCTGGCGTTTCAGCCGCAGGCAGAGGTCTTTGCCGAAGGGTGGGAGCTGACGAAGACCAACGTCGAGGCGGTAGCGGCAAAGTTCGACCTGTATGTGGAGGTGGACGAGCGGCTGGACTGGACCGCAGTGCGGTTGATGTACCGGACCGGCCTGTTTGGAGCCGCGACGATCCAGCGCATGGCCGGGCACTGGACGACCCTGCTCGAGGGCATCGTGGAGCAACCGGAGACGCCCCTCGGCCATCTGCCCTTGCTGACCGATGCCGAACAGGAGACGATGCTTGTGCGGTGGAACGATACGGCCTGGCGGGTGCCCATGGAGACGCTGCACGGAGCCGTGGCGGCGCAGGCGTGCCGGACGCCCGACGCGGTGGCGGTCGAGTTCGAAGGGACGCGCTGGAGCTATATAGAGTTGGAACGGGAGGCGGAACGGCTAGCTGTGCAGCTGAAACGCGCCGGGGCGAAGCGCGGCACATTGGTGGCTGTCTGCCTGGAGCGAACGCTCTGGCTTCCAGCTGCTCTGCTGGCCGTCCTGAAGACGGGAGCGGCGTACCTGCCTCTGGACCCAGGCACGCCAAAGGCACGGCGAGAGCTTTGCCTGGAGGATGCCAACCCGGCCGTGGTGTTGACGGCGCGGGCGCTGCGGGGCGCTTTGCCGAAGACAACGGCGCGGGTGGTGGTGCTCGAAGAAGCGGTACAGGCTGGCGGCGCGTGGGAGCCCAGCGGCGACGCGGTAAACCTGAGCGACGCCGCGTATGTGATCCACACCTCCGGCAGCACAGGCCGGCCGAAAGGCGTCGAAATCTCGCACCGCGCGGTGGTCAACCTCCTGACCTCGATGGCCAGGGAGCCAGGTTTTGGGCCAGGCGATGCGTTGCTTGCGGTGACCACCGTCTCGTTTGATATTGCGGGCCTGGAGCTCTTTCTGCCGCTGGTCACGGGCGGCAAGTGTGTGGTCGCGCCGCGCTCCGTCGCTTTAGACCCCGTATTGTTGGCGGGTGCGGTGGAACGAACGGGATGCACCGTCTTGCAGGCAACGCCGTCGACGTGGCGGGCAATGCTTCTTTCGGGTTGGCGCGGGCGCAAGGGACTGCGGGTGTTATGCGGCGGCGAGGCAATGACGCGCGATCTGGCGGATGGGCTCTTAGCGCTTGGGCTTGAGGTCTGGAACGTGTACGGGCCGACAGAAACGACGATCTGGTCAACCGTCCATCGGGTGACGGCAGGAGTGGGGCCGGTGCCGGTGGGCCGCCCCATCGCAAATACAACGACACACATCCTCGACGCGTGTCAGCAGCCGGTGCCGATTGGCGTGGCGGGTGAGCTGTACATCGGCGGCATGGGGCTGGCAAATGGATATCGAGGGCAGCCAGAGCTGACCGCGGCAAAGTTCGTCACGCTGGCTGGAGGCGAAAAGTGGTTCTACCGGACGGGCGACGATGCCCTCTACCGTGCGGACGGCACCATCGAGATACAAGGCCGCGCGGACAATCAGGTGAAGGTGCGCGGCTACCGGATCGAGCTGGAGGATGTCGAGTCGACGCTGCTGAGACATCCCGCAGTCGGCATGGCGGCGGCGAAGGCGTGGCCGGAGGTGGCAGGGGGACATCGTCTCACGGCGTATCTTGTTGGGCGCGCAGGATTACGACCGCCGGATGGAGCAGAGCTTCGAGAGTTCCTGAAGGCGCGCGTGCCGGAGTACATGATCCCGTCAGAAGTCGTTGCGCTGGATACCATGCCGTTGACACCAAACGGGAAGATCGATCGGAAGGCACTCCCTGCTTCCGTCGCGACGGAAGAGCGGGTGATCGCGATGACGCCTGAAAGCGACACGGAGCGGCGTCTGGCGGCGGTCTGGGCGGAGCTGCTGCGGGTCAGCGCGGTCGGCATGGAGGAGAACTTCTTCGATCTTGGCGGCCACTCCCTGCTGGTGGCGCGGTTGCAGCAGCGGATTGCGGAGGTCTTTGGACGCCGGCTGCCTATGGCCGCGCTCTACCATGCGCCGACGCTGCGGCGGCAGGTGGCGATGCTTGCCGGCTCAAGCGAGGTGCCGGTCGATCCGCGCATCCTGGCCATCCAGCCCCGCGGAGATGGAGGCCCGCTCTTCTGGCTTGAGCCGACGCCGCCCATCGGCAACTTAGGTGTGGCGATGGGTGACGAGCGCCCCCTGCTTGGTGTCGCGCTTCTGCACGGTGATCTGGACGACCTGGGGCCGCAGCCGGAACTGCCGGCAATCGCGCGGTGCTATGTGGACACGATCGTCCGGGCGCATACCGGGCCCTATCTGCTGGGCGGACTCTGTGTGGGTGGCATCCTGGCCTACGAGGTGGCCGTGCAGCTGACGGATCTTGGCCACACGGTGCAGGCGTTGGTGATGCTCGACGCGGAGAACCCAAGGTTCTACAGGCGTTTTGACTCGCTTCGGATTGAGTTGGCAAAGATCAGGTTCTATGCGGAGCGCGCGCTGTTTAGGAAGGGCGCGGCGATGTTCTGGCGGCACGTGGCTGGGAGGACGCGACGGCTGCTGCGTATGGGCGAGCGGGCGTCGACAGAGATGTCTGAGCTCGAGAACGTGATTATCGCCGCCGCCTCACGGTACGCTCCGCCGCATTATGCGAACGATGTCCTGCTGGTGTTGCCGCGCGAACGGCCTTCGGTGGTCGATTACGTGCCGGGGTGGTTGGATGTCGTTGGGGGCGAGCTGATCTGCGTCGAGGTGGATGGTCATCATGACGAGCTGCTCATGCCGGCATTCTCCAGGGGGATTGCAGAGGCTGTGCGGGATCATTTGACGAAGTGCGCAGGTGCGCCGAGCCCGCGATAAGACTTCTGGAAGCTACCTGGCACCTACTGAGAGGTTCCTCCGGTCTCGAGCTCCTGACCCACTCGGCGGCGCACATGCCGCTGCGGAGTATAAGAACCAGAAACTTTGAGCTAGCGTGGAGTGGAGTTTTGGCGGAGGTCGCTTGAGGCGAGCGTCATCCCGATCAGGGTCCAGGTGAGAAAGCCGAACACGCCGACGAAGATGGAATTGAGAGCGATTTGCACGAGCAGTGCCACGAGGATGGCGCGCATGGCGATGCTAAAGGGGTCGCGAACATGGTTGCTGCGCCCTGCGAAGATACAGCGGACGGCGAAGACTACACCCATCGCGTAGAGCAGCGTGCCGGGAAAACCCAGCGCGTACAGAGCCTCGAGGATGGAGCTGTCGTGCGGGCCGATGCCTGCATCCGAGCCTCCGGTCTGGTGGTCGGTGTCGAGCGAGCCCATGCCCTCGCCGAGCGGCTCGTCGAGCAGACGGGCGAAGGCGTCAGTGTGGCCGAGCAGGCGGGCGTTGTAGCTGACGTCCTGCTTTGGATCGGACATAGACTTGAAGCGGTCGGTGGCCATGTGGTTGACGACGGGGATGAAGGCGGTGGCCGCGAAGAGCATGACGACGCAGGTGAACGCAGCCCAGGCGATACGGAGACGCGCTTTGCCGGGGAGGGCGAGGGCGAGATAGCCCACGCCGAAGATCAGGCCGATCCACGACGAGCGGCTGCTGGTGAAGATGAGCGCGAGGAACGCCAACGGCGCGGCCAGGATGCGGACGCGGCCTTTGAGAGCGAAGAGCATCAGCAGGCCCGCCATCATGTAGGCGGCACAGGTAGCTGGGGCGTTGAGGGTGGAAAAGACGCGGAGCTGGAGGGCTTCAGGGACACCAAAGGGCTCGGCCCCGAGATCCACCATCCAGAGGCGATCCCAAACAGGCAGGAAGAAGAACTGGTAGACGCCATACGCTCCGGTGACGAGCGTGCCGTAGAGGAGGGAGCTTTGGATGACGGCCTGGAATTCGCGGTAGCAGTGGCGCTCGGCGTAGAGGAAGAAGGCAAAGCAGAGGGGAGCCAGCCAATTAAGGTCGGCCTGGAAGACGGTCTGCGCGGGGTAGCGGGTGAGGCCGACGACCGTGCCGAAGAAGACGCCGGCCAACCCGCAGGAGAAGGGAAGGGTGACGCTGCGGCTCAGCAGGCGGAGGTTGGTGAGGAGGATGTAACCGGAGACGAGGGTAGCGAGGAAGGAGGCAAGTAGAAGCGGGTTGGTCAGGAGGAACCCGGCTTTGTAGTCCACCCAGCGGCGGAGAAAGGGGCTGCAGTACCAGAGGGCGAAGATGTATCCCACATAAGTGGTGCGGGATTGCGTAAAGAGGAAGACGGCAAGAAGGAACGACAGCACCGGGTAGGCGAAGCGGAGAATCGCCGGGGCTGCCAACGCAAGGCCGACCACAAGAAACAGGTAAAGACCGAGAGCGGCGGTGCAGCGCATCCGCACGGGGGAGTGGAGGGTACGTCGCTTCCATACGGGAGGCATAAACGGCTGGAGTGGAGCGAGGGTGCTCATCGGGACGAAGACGAGGTGCGCTCGGCGAGCGAGAGGATCTCCCGGATGTCGGCGGCACGCGGGCGGATGTCCGGCGGGTTGTGCTTCAGGAAGAAGCGGAATCCGGTGAACAGGAGAAGAAAACGCGCCACGGTGGAGAGCAGCAGTGCGCCGGCTGCACCGGAGACGCCGAAGCGGGGAATGAAGACGAGCATCAAGGGAAGGCTGAGCGACAGACCGGAACCTTGCAGGATGGTGACCGTTCCCGGGCGGCCCATGGCCATAAAAGCCTGCGCCATAACGTAGACGCCGCCCTGAAGCACAACCTCCAAGACGAGGATGCGGAGAGCGGGCACGGCAGAAAGGTATTGCGGACCGTACATCAGGCGGAGCAGAAAGGGGCCGAGGAGGCACACGGCAGCTCCGGCACAGGCTGTGATCAGGGTTGTCACGCGCATGGCTTGACCGACCATGGCCACGATCTCTTCGGGCTTGCGTCCGGCTGCGCGAGGAAAGAGCACCATCACAACCGCGCTTTGGAAGAGGAGCAGCGCACGGGACAGACTCAGCACGACCACGTAAGAACCCATAGCCTGCGGGCTCAGCAAGCCGACGACAAGCACCTGGTCGATGTTGAGGGCGAGTGCGCCTAGCAGGTCGATACCGCAGGACCGCATCCCGTAGCCCAGCAGGAGCTTGCAGGTGGGCGAGTGCCAGGCGAGGCGGCTGCTTGCGGGGAGCCTGCGCCAAAGGAAAGCGAGAATGGTGCCGGTAGTTGGGAAGATCGCAATGGTGTAAGCCATACCGGCCGTGACGGGATTCAGGCGGTGGATGGCCAGGAAGAAGAGCAGACCGGCGAGTGTGGAGACCGGGATGAGCGTCTGGACGATGTTCGAGAGGGAGAAGAGTTCGAGAGCTTCAAGCGCGGCCTGCCCGGCGATCTGGAGGGACCAGAGGGGAAGAGTAAGGAGGAAGATCTGTGCCCAGCGGATGGTGTCGGCCGAATATTGACGGAGCCAATGCGGGAGGAGGAGGACGCCGATGAGCGTGGCGAGAGACCCGAAGAGGGTGACGAGGAGCAGCCCGTTGAAGACGAGCGGAGAGCGTCCTGCTACCCGCTGGCGCATATGGTAGATCAACGCGCTGGGTGTGCCGACGGTGGTGCCGGTGGCGAGGAAGACCGGCCACAACAGCATGGCGGCGAGTTCCCCACGGCCTGCAGGATGAAGAGTCCGGGCGGTGAGAATGCCTGTCGAGACGTTGAGGATGAGGATGCCGATGCGGTTGAGCATCGAATGACCGACGGCGCGGGCTGCCGCTGGCTCGGAGATGGCTGACACCGAGGGAGCGGAGCCGGTCTCCTTGCGGGACGGGTCGAAGGCGGCTGTCGCGGTGCTCACTCGGTGATCCATTCAGGCCGTCGGGTTGCTATGGCGGGTTGTGGAAGGGAGCGCACGGACAGGGCATGCTGCACGAAGTCCAGTATGCGGGTGCTAAAGGTGGTGACGTCGTACCGGTGGGCATGCGCGCGGATAACCTCGCTATTCCAGGTCTGCGATTCCAGCTGTTCCATGCCGTCGAGAAGCGAAGCGGCTGTTGGCTGATCGAAGAAGACGCCGTTAAGGCCGGGGATGATGGTCTCCGTTGCGCCTCCAGCCTTGAAGGCTACAACCGGGCGACCGGCGGCGTTGACCTCAAGAGGAGTCATGCCGAAGTCCTCTTCACCGGGAAAGAGAAGAGCGCGGCAGCGCTGGGCGTGATCGGTGACGACGGCGTCCGGTGCGCGGCCAAGGAAGGTGACGGACGGGCCGGCCATCGATTCGAGGCGGGCACGATCCGGACCATCGCCGATGACGACGAGGCGGCGGTTGGACTGCGTGCAGGCCTGCACGGCAAGGTCGAAGCGTTTGTAGGGAACGAGGCGAGAAAGAACCAGGTAGAAGTCGTCTGGCGGGAGAACGGGCCCGTCGGGTGGCGGTGCAAAGCGGGCGGTGTCGATCGGCGGAGGAATGACGGCGGCGCGAATGCCAAAGGCACGATGGAGGCGTTCGGCGACTACCTGCGAGTTGGCGATGTACAGGTCAGGACGGGTGGCGGCGCGGAGCTCCCAGGCCTTGAGCCAGCGGAGGGGCAAGGCAAGTACAGCGTTTTTGATACGGCTGTTGCGCTCGCGGGAGAGGTAATCTTCAGTGCGCCAGACCCAGCGCATGGGCGTGTGGCAATAGCAGATGTGGAGAGCACCGTCGCGCCGCCGGACGCCTTTGGCATACCCAAAGCACGAGGAGACTACGAGGTCGTAGGCGTCCAGATTCGCCGATTCGACAGCGAAGGGGTAGAGCAGGAAGTAAGCGCGGAAGAGCCTGGCACGTGCGGGCAGCCGCTGCATCCAGGTGTTCCGGATGTTGGCTTGCTGCAAGGAGGGCGAAAGGCGTTCTTCTGCCGAGAGCGTGGAGTGGAGCTGCGTACCCGGATACGCGGCGGCAAGGGTGCGATGGAGCACTTCAGCCACGCGCTCGGCCCCACCATGTTGAGCAAAGTTGTCATGGAAGACGGCGGCTCGGAACTGGAGAGCAGGTCTTCTCGCGCCGCGCATCGCTTCGTGGACCTGGGTGCGGAAGAAGCGGAGGATGCCTCCGGCGTAGCGTTCCTTCGAGAAGCGGGGAACGACGTCGGTGGATGCGGTTGCGGCTACGCGGGCGCGCGACGCAGGGTCGGCGAGGACAGCCAGAAGGTGCGCGGCAAGGGCTTCGGGCTTGTTGGGCTTGACGAGAAAGCCGGTGCGTCCGTCGGTCACGATCTCCGGGATGCCGCCTACCGATGTGGCGAGGACGGGCGTGCCCGATGCCATGGCTTCAAGCAAAACGAGCCCGAATGGTTCGACCTGCGCATTGAGGACGAGCACGTCGGCTGCGCGAAGGACGGCGGGAATGTCGTTGCGCGAGCCGGTGAAGTGGACTTTGCCGTTGAGGTTGAGGCGGGTGGCTTGCTTGTGGAGATCGGCAAGATGGAGGTCGTCCCGGTTGAACAGCGGTGCGCCCACAACGGCAAGGTGTGCTCCTGGATGGGCATCGGCGACAAGGCGAAAGGCTTCCAGCAGCCCGGCGATGCCTTTGCGGGGATTGATCATGCCGACGGCGACGATCAGAAGATCGTTCTCGCCAAGGCCAAGTTCGTCGCGAAAGGCCGAGGGCGCGACTGTCGATTTGTGGGGAAAGCGGACGAGGTCGACGCCGTTGTGGAGCACCTGGAGACGGCTGCCGAAGTGCAGGTCTCCCGCAAAGGCACCAGCCGTCGCTTTCGAGACGGCGATGAGCGTGGTGCGGTCGGAATAGAACGCGGTGCGGCGGATGAGCGAGCTGAGCGGATGCTGCGGAAGATCGTCATGGACATGCCAGACGACCGGGGTCTTCGTACCCAGCGTCGCCAGGGTGGCGACCAGACCGGCGCGGACCGTGTTGGCGTAGAGCAGGTCCGGTGCGACGGTGCGGACCAGCTTGCGAAAGCTGAGCATGTTTCCGGCAAACGAGCGTAGGTAGCCGAAGAGGACTCGCGGATCTTTGGTGAAGCGGGCCTTGAGCGCGGGTATGGCGAGGACCGGTACTCCATGAGCGTCGATGAGTGAAGCGAGATCGTCGTCGGTCGGGCAGGCGACAAAGAGCCGGTAAGCATCGGGTGCGGATTGGAGCGCGGAAAGGGTGTCGAGCAGTACCCGCTCGGCCCCGCTGCATTTGCCGGTGTGATTGTAGAAGAGGATTTTGAAGGGTGCGCCCGCTTCCCCGTGTTGGGGGTGTTCGACTCCAGCTTCGGGTGCGCGGCGTGAGGTGCCGGACGGTGTGGCAATCATGATGCACCTCGGCCTTTAAGGACGGCGGGCACGGTCTTGAAGAGAATCTCAAAATCAAGCGCCATAGACCAGTTGTCGATGTACTCGAGATCGAGTTCGATCCAGCGGTCGAAGTCGAGATTGCTGCGGCCGGATGCTTGCCAAAGGCAGGTGAGGCCGGGTTTGACGGAGAAGCGGCGCATCAGCCAGGCTTCCGAAAAGCGGCTGACGTCGCGCAACGGCATAGGGCGCGGGCCTACGAGGGACATATCGCCGAAGAGCACATTGAAGAGCTGTGGCAGCTCGTCGATCGAAAACTTGCGGATGAAGTGGCCGATAGGGGTAACGCGCGGATCGCGGGCGATCTTGAAGGCGGGACCGGCGAGCTCGTTGAGGTGTTCGAGTTCCTTCTGGCGCGCCTCGGCGTCGACCACCATGGAACGGAATTTGAGCATGGAGAACTTGCGCTTGCCAAAGCCGTACCGCTGCTGGCGAAAGATGATGGGTCCGGGGCTGGTGAGCTTGACGGCGATTGCGGTAGCGAGCAGAAGCGGGGAGAGTGCGAGGATGCCGAAGAGTGCGCCCGCAAAGTCCACGGCGCGTTTTACGAAGCGGCGACTGTCATGGTGAACGGTTTCAAGCACCATGCGACCGGTACTGCCGCCAGTGTTGCGGCGCTTCTTGGTGACGCTTCCCCCGAAATGGTGAGTGAAGTATTGCGATTGCACGCCAACGCGCTCGCAGGTGGCGATCGTATCGGCGATGGTCTGGTACTGCGACTTCATGGGCAGCGCGATGACGACTTCATCGATCTCCTGGTGCATGAGGATGGATTCGAGCTGGTCGATGGGACCGATGATTTGCTCAGGCGAGATGAAGCCGGAGACCGGGTCGGAATCGACGTAGCCGATCAGGTTGTAATCGAGGTCTCGGTTGGCTTTCATCTCGGTGTACACATCCACGGCGCGGCTGCCGGAGCCTACGATGACGAGGTTGCGTTTGCTGCGCAGATGAGGACGGATCGAGCGGTCAAAGTACAGAAGAAAGGCACGCGAGCAGGCCATCGCCGTCAGGGTGGCCATCCAGAAAAGCAGGGTGATCTTCTTGGACGAGGTGCCCGGATGGCAGGCATGTTCAAAGAGGCCGACGAGGATGGAGCAGAAGGCAGAGGCGATCAGGACGCGAAGAAGATAGCCACGAAGGCTGGTGATCCGGTTGAGCGCATAGATGCCGGCCAGGCGCAGGATGGACCGCCAGATCGCGACGCACACGACCGCGATGAGGAGATTGCGGAGAGAGACTCGGAGCTGGAAGAACTGCGCAAACGGGATGGTGCTCTGCTGGGAGTAGTTCCAGACGAGCATACCCAGGAACGCCGTTTGCAGGATCAGTAGATCGAGCCAGCGGCAGGCCCAGCCGGTTACGCCGCGAAGGCTGCGGGAGGTCCATTGCGTCTCGTTGCCGGCAAGTTTCGGAATCGCGATGGATGCTGTATTCGACATGGCAAGTACCTTCTGTGCAAGAGCGATAAGAGTGGACGTTACTTCGTCACGTAGGTCAAGGGATCAAGGTAAAGACCGAGGTTCGTGGCTTTAACAAAGCGGGCCACGTTGCTGAGCTTGTTGCGTGGAACGAGGACGATATCGCCTGGTTCGAGCACCAGGTCGTGTTCCAGATCGCCCGTGCGGTGGACGCGGTGGAGGTTGAGCTCGATGATGCGGCTCATGTCGCCGTTGACGCGGCGAAAGACGAGCACCTGCGACTGTTCGGCGGTGTCTTTAAAGCCGCCGGAGAGCATGACTGCCTGGAGCGCGGAGGTGCGTTCGCGAAATTCGAGACGGCCCGGCTTGTCAACCTCACCGGCAACGGCGACATAGGGGCGTTCGAACTCCTTCAGGATGAGGTTGAGCTCAGGTTGGTTGAGCTTGTCGCCCAGGCGTGCGAGCACAAGATCGTGGACTTGATCGAGCGTCAGCCCCGAGACGCGAAGATCGCCGATAAGGGTGAGATTGATAAAACCGTCGGGCTGCACGACGACCGTCTGGTTGAACTCCGGCGTGAAACGGTATTCGAGCGCAAGGGAATCACCATACTCCAGAACATAGCGCTGCCGGGTATGGAGTCGAGGTTCGTCCTTTGCCGGCCGCACGGCACAAAAGCCGATCGTGGCGGTTAGCAGAAGAGGCAACAACAGACGGGAGCGTTTCACAGGGTTCCTCGATCGATGGACCAGCGTGCATGGCACGGTACTAGAGCCGCTTGTAAAGCCACTCAGGAACGGTAAAGGTGCGCTTATTAAGGATGTGCCCGATGAGTTTGCCCCGGGCGAAGTCAATGGAGCGTTCGGCATGGAGAATCTGCTCGGTGCGTGTTTTGCTGGCTTCGACGACAAGGATTACCCCATCCACCAGCGGGGCGAGCGAGAACACATCGCGGCCTTCCTTGAGGGCCGGGCAGTCGATCAGGATGTAGTCATAGGCGCCGCGAAGCTCCGCCAGGCAGTCGCGGCGGTACTCCCAGTTGCCCTCCCAGGAATGCGCTCGCTGCGCTGGTGTCGCGGCGTCGTTCATGGCGTCTTCGAGGAACTCGGAGATGTTCGCCTCGATGTGGACGCAGTGCTCCGCGATGCCGGAGGGCGTACAGCTCAGGTCCCGCAGACGGCGTGAGTCGATCTGGAGCGTCCTCATGCTGCTGTCGCGGCTGAGGCTGTCGACGAGCGAACGGAGGCAGTGGGTTACCCCCTCGCCGGAGTTGGCGGAGGTGAGTGCTACGGCGACGCCCTGGTTCGACGAGGCGCGGAGCTGCTGGAAAACGGTATAGAGCAGGCCATCGCAGGAGGCGCCAGACCCACGAACGGCGCGCTCGGAGGGCACTGGCTGAGGGGCTGTGGCGGAAAACTCCATCTTCATCGTCATCAGGCTGCGCCCTTCCCGGCCTGCGCAACCGCGGCAGACAGGATCGGGCGACGAGGCTCAACCGAGGTGCGACGGCTGTGAGGCGGTGCAAGCGCAGTGTTGAGGAGCGGCATGGTTGCAAGGACGGGAGCGTCCGAGAGAGCCTCAAGCTCAAAGGGCGAAGCGATGGTGTCGCGGCCCATTTCACCAAAGAAGATGGCACATGCGGCAAAGAAGAGCGCAGCGAATGCGCCCATGCCGAGCGTCATGCCAATCTTCGGACTGGACGGTGTAGGCGAGAAGGTTGGCCGCTCGGCGACAGCCACGTTCACCAGCTGTTCCTGGTCCATTGCATTCGACATCTGGGCCTCCGTACGCTTCTGCGAGTAAAGCTGGTAATCACCCTGCAGCTCCGTGACCCGTGCCTGAAGCGTGGTGAACTCAACGGTCGCGTCTTCCGTGCGGGAGAGGGTGTGCTTCAAGTCTGTAAGCTGCTGTTGAAGGCTGGCGCGGCGAGCGGCTGCGGCGCTGAGGTCGACCGCGTTTTGTGCCACGGACGTGTTGACCTGCTGCCAGGCGGGATTGACGTCAGTTGCGTTTTCAGCAGCGTTGACGTCGCGAGCCTGCCGGAGAGCATCGGTTGTGTTGGCGATCTGCTGGTCGACTTCCTTGACGAGCCGGTCACCCGGGGGGAACTTGGTGAGGAGGGCCGTGCGCTGATTCTGGTAGGTCGCGAGCATCGTGCCAAGCTGCTCCATGGCGAGGATGTTGGGCACGGTGCGCTGCTGCGTGATCTGGCGGCGTTCGAGGGATCGCAACTGGCTAGCACCCGTTGCAAGACGGCGGTGCAGCTCGCCAAGCTGTACCTCTGTCGTGCGAAGCTGCGTCTGGAGGTCGACGATCTGTTGCTCGAGCGCGGTCTCCTTGTCGGGGAGCGAGACCAGATCGTGCGTCTGCTGGAAGGCTGCGAGTTGGGCTTGAGCGTCGTCGAGATCGCGCTTGTAGCGGGCTTGCTCGCTGGCGAAGAAGGTGGTTGCGCCGCTGGAGCGTTCAAGCTCGTGCTGCTTGGCGAGAAAGGCGGCAAGCAGCCGCTCCACGGTCGAAGTAGCCTCCTGAGGGCTGTGGGCGTCGTAGGCAACGTGGATGACGTCGGACTTGCGCTGAAGCTCCACTTTGAGACTCTTCGCAAGCTTGAGGACAGCTTTCTCGTGCGCCTTGATCTCGGCGGGGGTATGTTGACGGGCGGTCTCGGCACTCCAGAGTGGGTCGACGACACGGTCAAGCACATCGCGGCTGTGCAGCACTTCGATCTCCGAGTTGATCCGCTCCTCTGTAACCTCAGCCTGCTGAGAGGAGACGTTGGTCCGCTCAGGGGTGATCTGGTATTCGGGCCGCGCATTGCGGACGAGGATGGTCATCTCCGATTCGTAGTGACGCGGCGCAAGGAGAACATAGACCCCCACCAGGACCATAATGGTAGCGAAGGTCCACAGCAGACGGCCCTGATAACGGAAGACCGACTCCACGATGGCCCTGGCCGTGGTGCTCTTCTGCGGATTGTGAGAGATCGTGCTTTCCATGCAGGTTCACTCGTCCTGATAGCTTGCGTACGCAACCACGATGGCGTGCATCGGCGCAATGTGAGACCGCGTGCACCCTGAATGAGGCTCTCGCACAAAGCGGAGGCCATCAGTGTGCCCGGTGTTTCGGGTTACAGGAGTCATCGGCTTCGCGGCGGGTAAGATTACGGCAGGAGACGAACCTCAGTGCGAATGCCGGCTCCTGTTCTGCCAGGAGGTGTGCTGGCCCGGTCTGCACGGCAGCTTGTCCTGGCATTGGCTGAGGGTTTGTGCATCGAAGAAGCTGAGGCGATCGGCGTGACGAGAGAAAACAGGCGGTCCTTGCAGATGCCAATGCGATTGCGATGGCTGTGTCGCTGCGCCGCTCTGTTGGTGATTGCCGGGGCACCGGCAATACCGGCTCAGACAGGGGAACTCGGTGCAGGCGTACCTCGTAACTTCGTGCAGCGATTCGCGGACTTTTATCGGGCGGACTGGGCGGCAGCGTTACCGCAATCTCCTGCTCCGGCGCGGCGTGGGCTGCCCTCGCCTCTCGATTCGCCACCGTTTCCGAACGCCGATTGGTCCTATGGCGGCTCTCCGGCGATCGGCGAGCCAGACACGCTCAGCTACCCGCTTATGACGGCGATCAATGGAGCGCGGTCACGAACAAAGCTTTATGGATGGATTGAACCGACCATCAATGGAAGCACATCGCCGGACACGAACTTTCCTGTTGCAAACGACAGCACGCCGAACCGGCTCGAGCTGAATCAACTGGTCCTATACGCGGAGCGCTTACCCGACTCGGTCCAGCGGGACCACCTTGACTGGGGGTTTCACCTGACGGCGTTGTTCGGCACAGACTATCGATTTACTACCGGCAAAGGGTACCTGTCCGGTCAGCTGCTCACGCACAACCATGCGTATGGCTTTGATCCGGCTCTTGAGTACGTGGATGTTTATGTTCCTCAAGTGGCGCAAGGGATGAACCTCCGGGTAGGACGATTCATCTCGATACCCGGCATCGAGGCTCAGCTCGCGCCGAACAACTACACCTTTTCGCATTCGCTTCTGTATTCCATCGATCCGTTCACGGATACCGGGGTGCTCGCGACGGTCAAGTTGTCAGATCAATGGCTGGTGCAACTTGGCATCAACGCAGGACACGATGTGGCGCTGTGGTCGAGCGACGCCAGGCCCTCGGGTACAGCTTGTGTGAATTACACCACAAGAACGGTAAACGACAATTTCTACATCTGCGCCAACGGCATCAACGATGCGAAGTACGCCTACAACAATCTGCAGCAGTATGACGCCACCTGGTACCACAGATTTTCAAAGTCC
This sequence comes from Acidobacteriaceae bacterium, assembly GCA_965215415.1. GTDB lineage: Bacteria > Acidobacteriota > Terriglobia > Terriglobales > Acidobacteriaceae > Edaphobacter. The sequence goes on from CBDCDQ010000009.1 coordinate 1,894,516, forward strand.
TTGCATATGGCGACAGAGAGCTACTTTATGTACCAGAGGGATGTGCCCGCGCTAGGCGGACCGGTGGTGCTGGAGACGAACACGTTTGGCGCTGCCTGCCATGCGCAGCGAACGCGCTGCACCGCGCCGGAGTATGCGGCGGTCAACTTTCTCCAGTATGAGCGATCACCCCATGACTTCTTCAGCCTCCGTACGGACTTTCTCAACGATAAGAAGGGTCAACGGACCGGATATCAGACGAGGTACGCGGAGGAGACGCTCTCATGGACCCACTGGATTGGAACGACGATTCAGTTGAGGCCGGAGCTGCGTGTGGATCACGCCTGGGATCGCAACTCCTACAACGCGGGAACACGTAAAACGCAGTTCACGGCTGCGGCGGATATGATCGTGCACTTCTAAGCGGAGCCATGAGAGTCAAAGGAGGCGCCTGCGGCTTTGTTCGCGTTGTAACTCCCGGTAGGCGTCGCTCTTGCCAATACTTCGCTCTCGAGCGACACGTTTGAGGGCGTCCTTCTCGGAAAGACCCGAGTCTTTGACGAGTGCGGCCACTTCGGCGGCAATGCTCTTGGGGAAAGAGGACAGCTCTGCCCGATGCGGCGCGAAGAGAAGCACGATTTCCCCACGGACACTTGCCCGTGCTGCAAGGGCTGCCCGTACCTCGCTTGCGGGCCCACGGAGAAACTCCTCGTACATCTTGGTGAGCTCGCGTGCGACGACGACGTGTTGTCCGGCACCGAAGATCGTTTCTACATCGGTAAGCGTGTCCAGGATGCGGTGCGGCGCTTCAAAGAAGATCATCGTGCCGCTGTCTTCGGGCAACGCTTCCAACGCCGTCCGTCGGGCACCTTCCTTCGCCGGCAGGAAGCCGTGGAAGGCGAAGCGCTCTGAGGGGAGGCCGCTGGCGATTAAAGCCGCAAGTGCCGCGTTGGCTCCGGGAACAGGGAAGACCGGAATGCCTGCTGCAATGGCCGCTGCCACAATCGGGCCTCCCGGATCTGCAATCCCTGGGGTGCCTGCGTCGCTGACGACGGCCAGGCTCCCGCCGGATTGCAACGCGCCCATCAGCTCTTCTGCGCGTGAAAGCTCGTTATGCATGTGGTAGCTGATCGTGGGCGTGGCGATGGAAAAGTGATGGAGCAGCTTCTGCGTTTGCCGGGTATCTTCGCAGGCAATACGATCGACGGAACGGAGCACGCGGAGGGCGCGAAGGGTGATGTCCTGGAGGTTGCCGATGGGGGTGGCGACGAGGTAAAGCCCCCCCGCGAGCGGCTCGTCGGCCACTAGGCGTCCTGCCGGAGCCGACGGCTATGACTGAGCAGGCTCATCGAGTGGGATAGGTTCTGCGGCGTAATGATGCCGACGATGCGTTCGCCCTCGATGACGGGAAGCAGCTGCGCCCCTGCTCCCGACATGACGCGGCGCAAGGTTTTGACCAGGGAGTCGTCCGGATGCGCCGTCTGGAAGCTGCGCGTCATCACGCCCTGGACGTAGCCGTTGCCGCTGGCGGCAAGCGCCTCGACGATGCTCTGCCGCGAGACCGCCCCAACCATGCTGGTGCCGCGCACCACGGGAAATACATCCTGGAGGACATGAACGGAGCGTTCGAGCGCGTCGACCAGAGTGTCCGAAGCGGCCAGCGTGCTGTACTCCATCATCATCACGTCGCGCATCTTCACGGTGTCGTTCTCCGTTTGCGGCAGCACTGGCGCATCGTCGAGATGTGTCCCGATCATCAGGAGCGATCCCATGATAGACATCCAGACGCTGTTCAGGAGCAGGCCACCCACCATAAAGCTGAAGGCGATGCCCTGGCCGACGGCAAGGGTACGGCGCGTTCCGTTCAAAAGGCCAAGGGTCTTCGTGAGGTGCGCGCGAAAGACTCTGCCGGCGTCGAGTGGCGGCGCAGGCAGCAGGTTCATCAGGCCAAGGAAGACGTTCGACCAGACGAGCGAACGCAGCAGATGGCCGGGGGTGATCCATGCCTTGGACCGGAGATCAACGCCCGGTGCAAAAGTTTCGATGGCTCCCCAGAAGACGAAAGCCGCGAGCAGATTAGCAGCCGGACCGACAAACAGCATCTTGCGCTGTATGGCGATCGAGTGAGCGCGTTCACTCGGTTCGCCGCTGTCACCTGGAGCGAACGTCATTAAGCCGCCCGTAGGGTGGAGCATGAGGCTGCGGACCGGCAGACCGAGAGAGGCAGCGGCGAAGGCACGGGGCACTTCACGGAGAACGACGGCGAGCAGCAACATCAGCCACATTCCGATGCCACGCGCGTTACTCCCATCCGTTTCCGCACCGTACATGGTGCAGAGCACAAGAAGGATGACGAAGAAGATGTGAATACGCAGCTGGACGCCAAGTACTTTGCCGATCGGGAGGGACCATCCGCGCATTTCTCTATTGTATGCGCGCCGGTCAGGAGCCGGCCGACACCCGCAGACGATACGATAAGCAGGTGCGTGTCATTGCCGGAACCTTTCGTTCGCGTCTTTTAGCTGCGCCAAAGGGTATGGGAACACGGCCCACCAGCGACCGGCTGCGTGAGACGCTGTTCAACATCCTCGGAGGGCGATTGCCAGGCTGCCGTTTTGTGGATCTATACGCGGGTACAGGCGCGGTGGGCATCGAGGCGCTCAGTCGGGGGGCGGCACACGTCTGGTTTACAGAGAACAATCCGGCAGCGATTACAGCGTTGCGGGGAAACCTGGCTGCGCTTGGCATCAGCCGGACATACACGCTTGAGGATCGCGGGACGGGGGCGCTACTCGGCAGGCTTGATAACCTCGGTGGACCATTGGACCTGATCTTCCTCGATCCACCCTATGGGGCGGCTTCGGAGTACGAAGCGACCATGAGCTTCTTGGGCAGTGTCCGCGCCAGAGCCGCGCTGGCCTCCAAGGCGTTCGTGATCGTCGAGCACTCCAGCAAGACACCGTTGGCCGGGCGCTACGGAGCGCTGGTCCAGACGCGCACTCGGAAGCAGGGAGATGCGGCGATTACTTTCTATGCACTCGAAAGCGGGTCCAAGGACTTTGCATCAGAAGGCACCGCCCGTATGGGCCCCGGTTTGTAGATCGACCCGGAACTCGATTTCTTTGTCCGTTTGCAGGTTCCAGCCGAAGCCAGTGATGTCCTGCGCGGTCACCTCACTGATCCGAATACCTTCCCAGCTGAGCCGTTCGGTCTCCCAGGCGAAACCGTCCCGGTCCCAGGCTTGAATGCTGTGAAAGCCAATGAACAGCAGACGTTCCTCCGCATCCATGACGGAGACGACCGGCTTCAGGGAGAGCAGGGTGCAGCGCTCGGGCTGGAGCGTGTTCACGAGGTAGGCGTAGCCGCCCGCCATGGCGCAGAGCTCGTCCGGGTGGGGGCAGGCGAAGACGCCGGTCGGCATGGCGGGATTGGTGAAGCCCAGAGCGCAGGTGGCTAAGAAGCTGCCACCGGATCTTGGTTTAACCGAAAGCAGGAGCGCGCCGCGGGCCAAGGCGTCTTCTTCTCCCGCGATGTTCATGGGATAGGTAAACTGCCGCGCCGGGGCAATCATCGGCGCGCGGGGAAGCACCTCGGCTGTCCAGCTTGGTGCGAAGAGCATCACCGCGCCAATGCAAGCGCCTGTGCCAGGTCGCCGATCAAGTCCCCGGCATCTTCGCAGCCCGCGCTCATGCGGATAAAGCCCGGCGGCACATCGTCGCCGCCCCACTTGGCGCGACGTTCGGCGGTGGTGGAGATGCCGCCGAAGCTGGTGGCGTCCGTGATCAAGGTGCAGGCGGCAAGCAAACGCTCGGCGGTGTCTTGGTCGCGCAGGCGGAAGCCGAGGGCCGGACCGATGTACCGCATCTGCCGCGCGGCAAGAGCATGGCCGGGATGATCGGGCAGACCGGGATAGAAGACCTCTTCGACTTCACTTCGGGTGGCCAGGAACTCGGCGATGGCTTGGGCGTTGGCGCAGGATCGCTCCAGCCGCAGAGGCAGCGTGGCGATCGAACGCAGCGCGAGCCACGCCTCCATCGGACCGAGGATGCCTCCGGTCAGCGTGCGCCAGGATTGAATCTTGTCGAGGAGCGCGGCGTCGCGCACTGCCACGTGGCCGATCATCAGATCGCTATGACCGGTCAGGAGCTTGGCGTCGGAGGCGACGGAGAAGTCCGCGCCGAGCTCGAGCGGCTTCTGCCCGAGAGGGGTAGCGGTCGTGTTGTCGACGGCAACAAGCGCGCCCGCCCGGTGTGCCCTCTCGCTTGAAGCCGCGATGTCGCAGACCTCAAGCCAGGGATTGCTGGGTGTCTCCAACCAAAGCAGCCGTGCTCCTTCGAGCAGCTCGCCCTGCGCGTCGCCAGCCGTGGGCGCGAGTCGCAGCGTGATGCCCAGCTCGGTGAAGTAGAGCCGCATCAGCTTGCGGGCGGTATAGTAGGCGTTCGACGGAAGCACCGCCACGTCGCCCGGACGAAGCACCGCGCCAAATACAGCGGCGATGGCTGCCATGCCTGAGCCGAAGACCCTTGTGTCGACTGCCGAGCCGGAGCCGCGTTCCATCTCTGAGATTGCTGCTTCGAGTGCCGTCCAGGTGGGATTGTGCGAACGCGCATAGCTATAAGGAAGCTCAGCGGGGTCGCCGGGCGTGTGAAAAGTGGTTGCAAAAACAGGCCCCGGGTGCAACGGTTCGCCTGCTACCGCTGGGGTCAGGGTTGAGCGGATTACCTTGGTGGCGTCACGCATGCCTTATCTTCGCAGACTGTGCCTCCGTGAGCACAGTCAAGGAGCGCGGGAGCAGTCAGTTAAAGCCGCCAATTTGCATACTAGCTTTGGAAATGTTGCCAGCCGTCCGGCTTCAACTTTCTGCGACGGCCAGCTTCAGTGATCCAGACATCCTTGCCTCTGGTCATTTGTCCAATCTCGGTGAGGGTGATTCCCATGATCTTCCGGGGCAGCCGCACAGCAGTGGGAGCCGTAAAGAGTAGTTCGTAGTCCTCGCCCCCGTGCAGCGCCTGATCGAGCGTGGCGCGGTTGCTTACAGGAAGACACTCCGCAGTGATCTCTGCGCCCACACCGGACTCCTGACAGAGATGCGCCAGATCGGTCGAGAGCCCATCGCTCAGGTCCATGCAGGCTGTCGCCCACTTGTTGCTTCGTAAACGCTCTCCGAGAGGAAGCCGCGGCTCTGGAAACATCTGCGGGTGCTCCTCGGCGGTGCCGGAACGAAGCAGGCGCGACTTTCCAGCCTGCATTTGCGCCAGCTCCGCCGCAGCACCGCCCAGGGTTCCCGTTACGTAGAGCCGATCGCCTGGGCTTGCGCCCGACCGCCGTAATGCCGTTCCGCGCGGTACACACCCAACGAGGACAATGTCGGCCAGTATGGAGATCCCCGGTGCTTGCGCCGTATCGCCGCCTGACAAGGGCACGCTATAGCGTCCTGCAAGCGTGCGCAATCCAGCGAAGAAGCGCCGGACCCAGGCACCTTCCGTTCCTATCGGCAGCGCGAGCGAGAGGAACGCCGCCAGCGGTCTTCCACCCATCGCGGCAACGTCACTCAGGCCGCGAGCAAGACAACGATGCCCGACCGATTCTGGTGAGTGCCAGTCGCGGCGGAAGTGGCGGCCTTCGAGGGAAAAATCTGTGGTAACGGCGATCTCCATGCCGCGGCCAGGCCGTAGTATGGCGCAGTCGTCTCCGATGCCGAGAATCACCGCTCGGGAAAATGGTCGTGCCGAGTCACGGCGAATGCGTTCAATCAGCGTTGACTCCTTCATCCTTGCACCCGCAAGCGAACGAAGCTGCAAAGCCGGCACTCTGGTGCAGAACTTTGTAACGAAGAGACAACCCTCCCGCCTTGCTCCCGGAGCGCATAGTTTGTTACGCTATCTCTAATCTGTTGCAGCGGTTCACGATAGCTGAATGCGATTTGCAATTTTCGATTCGCCTCAAACGTATTAGAGCCTCCATTCCTCCCTCGCGGGCGGTCCACCTTAAGGATTGGGTAACGCCTTTGAGCTTTACGAAGCGCCACTATCTCCTCTTCGTTACACGCGACACAGATGGAAGTCTTCAAAAGAAGCCTGTTCCGCTCTATTATGCCTACCTGTTCCTTGTGGTGGCCGTTGTAGGACTGTTCAGCCTTGTGGGCTTGGCCGGATCGTACTCCCGGATGCTGATCAAGACTGCTCGCTTCAACGATCTACGAAGAGAACACGACTCGTTGCGGAGGAACTACGTTTCACTTGAGAAGAAAGAACATGAGAAGGACGTTCAGGCGGCCTCTCTGGGCTCGCTTGCGGCGGAAGTAACGGCTCTCTACGGGTTTACCGCCAGCAAGCTTACCCCGCCTGCATCCGTGGCTCCTAAAGGAGCGGTGCTGGGCGATCTGTCAGCTGGGTTGACGGATGAGAGCTACTTCAAATCCGTGGATGCGTTCTACGCGTTGCGGAACTCGGCCCTTGGCGGAATGACAGCACCGGACGCGGTCCCGGTGCTCGGTCGCCGCAAGGTTGGACTCGGCGATCTTGAAGTGCTTGAAGCGAACATAGACGGACCGTCCATCTGGCCGGTCATTGGGCCCATCACGTCGAGCTTCGGACAGCGGGAAGACCCCGTACTTGGCCACGGCGAGGGTGAGTTCCACAAAGGAATCGATATAGGGGCCCTAACCGGCACCCCCATCATTGCCACTGCCGATGGGGTCGTGCAGTCTGCACAAACCGTGAATGGTTACGGTCGCGAGGTGATTCTCGACCATGGTCATGGCGTCGAGACGCTCTTCGGGCATATGTCCGGGTTCGCTGTAATGGCTGGACAAACCGTATCGCGAGGCCAGGTCATCGGATACGTCGGGCATAGCGGACGCACCACAGGATCGCATCTTCATTATGAGGTGCGCATTCGTGGGAACGCGGTGAATCCTCATAAGTATCTCCGAACGACGCTGGCAGGTCTGAACAGCGCGAGCCCTGACGCTTAGCTTTGTGTCGCCACTTAGCGAAAGTGGTACGCGACACCGAACGTCGGAAGATTTGGACTCAATCCATTGGGGATGACAGCAGCACCGGCTCCGCTGCCAGCCAGCCACTTCTGAAATTCGTCCTCAACGCGCACGTTGACAGACCTCCAGACGCGGATATCTGTACCAAACCCAAACGCATACAGGTTATACGTGTCGTTGTCCTTGAGAAAATTGAAGGTCCCCCGACCCACCATGAGCTTCCCATAGGGTTGAAAGCGCTTGTAGTGACGTGAGTACCTGACTCCTACCTCATAACTGCGCTCATAGAGTAGGTAGTTTGGGTCCGCGTCCGTGATGTAGTGGTACTCCGCTTCGACCCCAAGGCCGTGCCGGAAGTCGGCGTCGGCATAAGCACCAAACCCGTTAAAACGACTGAGAGTATAGTCGGCGTAGCCATTGAGATAAGTTCCGCCAACCTGACCTTCCAGGAGGCGCGTCGCTGTGGGGCTAGCCTGACCCAATAAAGCCCAAGAGCCCGAGAGAAGAAAAAGAGCTGCAAAGAATTTCAACATGTAGGTTCCTATCGCATCGTGCGTCGATCATGCGTCCCCTCGGAGAGGACGTTCTGGCAAGCGGGCAACACGCATCAAACGCACTGCCTGTGCCACTTGCTTACAAGTAAGACGCACAATGAGGTCTGTACGGCAGTTTTCCTGAGAACTCTCAGGTAACCTGCCGTACGGTACTCTATGAAAATCGTTGCTTTAGGGAGTGGGTGGCGTGGTGGGCTGCGCCGCGACGGGGGCGGTCGTGGGATCTGCTCCCGGAGCGGAAGTACCGGCAGGTGCAGTCGGTGGTGCTGCCGTGGCGGGCGGAGCCGCCGCTGGGTCAGCAGGAGCCTTGTAGTAGGTGAGCTTGATGTAAACGGGCTCGACCTCGAACGGCATCTTGTCAGCTGCCATCAGGATCGGCTCGTAGGCGGCACGTAAGGTGATCAGCTGGTCGGTCCACGGATCACGGCGAAGGAAGCTGGCGAGCGGCGCGGCGGCCTGCTGCTTGAGATTGGCCTGGTCGAGCTTGCCGCCCTTGCCGGCGAGAGCGTCTAGCCAGAAGGTGCCGCTCTTATCTTCCTTGATAAGACCGTCTCCGATCATCGGCTCCGTCAACGCCTTGAGCGGCTTGGCACGCTCTTTGATCTGTTGCAGATACAAGCCGAAGTATTGCTGACCGTCCACGAGTTCTTTGGCGTTCAGGAGTTCCAGCGCACGTTTGGCGGCGGAGGTATTGTCAGCGTCCGTGTGGTGCATGGGGATCTTCGAAAAGACGGATGTAGAAGGGAACAGCAGCGTGTCGGAGAAGGCGTACTTGGTGTCAAGCCTGTGACCGAGAATGATGTGCGCGAGCTGGAAGGCAAGGATCGCGTTGAGGTTGCCCATCTGCTGCGCCCCGTCCTGGGTCACAATGGCCGTGGTGTCGATCAGGCTCTTCGAGAGAACTACGGTGTTGCCGATGGCAACGGACTCAAGCGGCTCCGTCAGGAGAGTGCGGACGCGGATAGGACGCGAGAGCTGGATGCCGTTATAGATCAGGATGTTGTTGGCAAGGTCGGCGAGGGTCTTGTCGAAGTCGGAGGGAGCGTCGAGCAGGCCGGCCTGGAAGAGGCGCTCGATGACGTTATCCTCGGCCTGCTTGACCCACTCGCGCTGTGCGCCGAGAGGAGACACGTCGGGAGCGTCGTTTGAAACGTCAGTCGCGCCCACCACATCGAGCGAAGTGCTCTCGGCATCGCGATTTGGCACCTTCAGAACGTAACCCCAAATGTGATTGATCGCCTTGAACTTGAGGGTTTTGGTGGTGCTCTTCGGATCGCTCTCTTCAACGTAAAAGGCGGTCGGCAGCCATAGATTCGGCTGGACGTTGGTGCGCCAGCTGTCGAAGTGGTAGTACTCGCTGATCGTCTGCTCAGAGCCGGCAAAGTCGCCGTTAAAGCGGACGACATTGCCATTGTTGCGTTCGACCCAGATGCGTCCGAAGAAACGACCGACTGTTCGTTTGCCATTGATGGGCGTCACGTCGAAGACGGAGGTAGGAACTGTACCAAGGAACTCGTTGCGAACAAAGCCGAACTGGTAATGCTGGCGGTCATAGCCATTGGAGTCCATGAGGACCATCTGGACGAAGCCGGACTCGTGAAAACTGAGACGGAGGACGGAGGAGAGGCCGGAGAGGAAGGAAGAGCTCTGTTTGAAGATGCCCTTCTTCTTGCCGGCCGGAGCTCCCGCCTTGTAGGTGTCATCGTCGATGACCTTGTCGAAGTCCACGCGGCCCAAGAAATGTTGATCCGACTCAGGCACCTGGATCAGAGTCTTATCCGGCTTCATATTCTGGATGTACGTCTCGACCAGCGGTGTGCGTTCTTTGAGGGTCTTGATCACCTCTTTCTCGCGAACAACCGATTTGTCGATCAGCGCGTTCTGACTGGCCGTCAGCTTCTGCGAGGAGAGCGTCTCTTTGTCCTTCTGCTTCTTTTTACCAAAGACGGGTATCGCACCAGCCGCAGCGGGGAGGGAGCTTACAGAGGCAAGGGCAAGCAGCAGAGCGGCGGTGGACGTGTTGCGAAGGTTCATCGGGGAACTTGCTCCTGGACGCATTGCCTAGGCGGCAGCATCGTGTTCTAGTTTAGACGAAGGCCCGGTTCAGCCAGCGAGCTGGAAGGCCACATTTACCACGCCTTCCCAATCTGTCGGTTTGCCTGACGCGTCCACGGCGGGCTGGAAGCGAGTGGCGCGGACAGCGTTTTCAGCCGATTGGTCGAGACCATGACCAAGGCCGCTCGTGACACCCAGGACCTGAACGGCTCCCGACGCGGCCACGCGCAGACGCACCGAGACGGTGCCTTCCAGATGAAGGGAGCGAGCCTCGGCGGTGTACTCCGGTCGAGGCTTGTAGACCACCTTGGGTCCGGTGTGGACTGCCGCAGCCGTCGGTCCGGCTCCCTTGGGCATGACCGGAACCATGGCACGTCCGAGGTTGACGGGTCCCGCTACCTGACCCATCGCGGTGTTGGTTGCTGTGCCGGTACCCCCGGCAACGCCCAGCTTGACGCCCTGAACGGCTCGTGGCCCATTGCCCGTTAACGAGGAGCCGCCAGGACTGCCGTTGCCGAGGCTGACGCGAGTCGCGGACGGTCCGCCACCGCTGTTGGAGGCAGGCATTCCCGCAAGGCCGCGCTGGCCCAGGTTGACTGAGGCAGTAGCGGGAGCATTCGAGGGAGCAATCGGATTGTCGTTGCGCCCTAAAGCGACGGCAGAGGGGTGCGGATTGTTGTTGGGGACGGATGCAGCTTCTGCCCGGGCCAGGTTGACCACTGCCGGTGCGGCCGGTGCAATGACGCGCTTGGGTGCAGCGGGAGCGACCACAGGAGCGGGCTGGGTCATGTGCACTACCGGCGGAACGGGCACGTCCGGAGCTTTGACGACTGGGATTGTGATCTTGGGAGCCTGTACCTGAATCTTCGGCGGAAGCGGAGGCGGCGGCAGGACTCGTGGCTTGACGATCTCCGGTGCAGGCTTGACGGTGATCGGAGCGACTAATGTGGTGATGCGCTGCCGGTTGTCGCTCACTTTCTTGGCCGCGAAACCCAGCATAACAAGCAGAGCGGCAATAATGCCATTGACAACTAATGACGTAAAGAGGGAAGCTTTGCTCTGCTTTCCATCATCGAGGATGCCAAAATGAGAAAACTGGAGGCTGCTCGGTGAAGAGAAAGATTGCGCGGAATACGGCTTGGGCATAGGGTCCGATCCTTAGAGGTCTCTGAGAAAGCCAGAGGAAGTGGGGGACTCGTGCTCGATCAAGGGTGCGGATCGAAGATTCTGTGTTAAGACGGCATCTGCGGCTCTTCGGTCGCTTGAAACTTGCATTCGTTTGCAGCATCCTGGGTCGATGCTCTGGTCTAAGCCGCTGCGCAGCGTCTCACTCGATCGATGCGCCGCCTTCGTTCGATTGTACCGGCTCCTGTCACCGGACGCGTGTCGCTGTGGTTCCAGCGGTCTTCGTGGACGTGCGCCATGTGTGTTGGCACCCTGTTAGGTTTAACGGTACACGAACGAAAAAGGTGAGGAGTTTCGATGAAGATTTTGGTGACGGGCGGCGCCGGGTATATCGGGGGCACAGTTTCGCGGATACTCGCAGCGGAAGGACACGAGGTCACCATCTTCGACAGCTTCGTCCACAGCAAGGTGGATGCGCTGCCGGAAGATGCACGGCTGGTAGAAGGAGACCTGGCGGATCGAAGACTGATCGAGCGGACCCTGGCCGAAGGACGCTATAACGGAGTCATGCATTTTGCCGCGCTGATCGAGGCGGGCGAGAGCATGAAGAAGCCCGAACTCTACTTTCGGGCAAATACAGCGGCTACGCTGACACTGCTTGAAGCGATGCAGGCCACCGGGCACAACAAGCTGGTGTTCAGCTCAACGGCGGCATGCTACGGTGAGCCGCTGAGCACCCCGATTCGCGAGGACGCGCGGCTGCTCCCCACGAACCCTTATGGCGAAAGCAAGCTGCTGGTGGAGCATATGCTGACGTGGATGAACACGATCCATGGATTTCGCTATGCCAGCCTTCGTTACTTCAATGTCGCGGGCGCGATCGACGGGTACGGTGAGGCACATGAGCCTGAGTCTCACCTCATCCCGCTCATTCTGGATGTGGCGCTGGGTAGGCGCGCGAACATCAAGATCTTCGGGCAGGACTATCCGACGCCGGATGGGACCTGTGTTCGCGATTATATTCATGTGCAGGACCTGGCCGAGGCGCATATGCTCGCCTTGCGGGCTTTGGAGCGGGAAAGCCGCCTGATCTACAACATAGGCAACGGGCAGGGCTTCAGTGTGCTGCAAGTGATCGAATCTGTCCGGCGCGTGACGGGTAAGCCGATCGCTGTCGAAGAATGCCCGCGGCGAAAGGGCGATCCGGCGGTGCTCGTGGCCAGTTCGGAGAAGATCAAAGCCGAGCTGGGATGGGGACCCAAGTTTGGCGAACTGGACGCCATCGTGGAAAGCGCCTGGGAGTGGCACCAGAAGCGGTATGCGTAGCGTCTCGGAGGCGGCTTGATCGAGAGCATGTTCCATCTGCAGCTGCCGCTGCTGGAAAAGATCGTCCGGCCAGCAATGGTCTACATCGTGTTGCTCCTGCTGCTGCGGCTGTTTGGGAAGCGAGAGCTCGCACAGCTCAACCCGGGCGATCTGGTGGTGCTTCTTTGCCTCTCGAACACCGTCCAGAACGCGATCATCGGCAACGACAACTCTGTCTCAGGCGGTGTAGTGGGTGCGCTTTCGCTGCTGGCGACCAACTGGCTCGCCGTGCGCTTCCTTTACAACATGCCCAGGATCAACCAGGCCCTCGAAGGCAAGGAGACAGTGCTCATCCGCGATGGTCAGATGGACCGCGACGCCCTGCGGCGGGAGACGCTGACTGAGATCGAGCTGCTTTCGGTGATCCATAAACAAGGAATGGACGACCTTACTGACGTCGAGAAGTGCGTCCTGGAACCAAATGGGACCTTCTATGTCGAAGCCAAGAGGCCGTCATCCGATGATCTGGAGCGGCGCGAGATCCTGGATCTGGTGCGTGCCCTGAGAAGCGAGCTGGCGCTGTTGCGGGCGGAAACGCGTGAGTCGGCTTCGTAAATGCGCTCGCCGCGTCGTACACTCTTCAGACGATGAGGATGCTTCGCTTAGCCGTGTTGATGATCGGAGTTCTACCCATGGGAGATGCTGCGGGGGCGCAACGAGTGGCTGCAGACGGAGCGTCACAGACCTTCTCCTTCGTTTCGGAGCAGTACTTCGACCAGGTGTACTTCAAATTCGCGCCGACCCAAGGAACCGCTGCGGGGTTGCACCAGTACGACACGCAGCTTGAGGATTACAGCGCAGCAGGCATTGCGCGCCAGGTATCGGCTCTTCATACGTATGAGAAGAAGATCATGGCGATCGATCCGTCTGCGCTCGACGCGGGCGTGGCGGCGGACCGCGAGATGCTGCTGAACAGCATCCGTTCGTTGCTGCTGACGCTGGAGATCATTCGTCCGTGGGAGAAAAATGCGGACACCTACTCAAGCGGGCTGACGAGTTCGGTGTTTGTGGTCATGAGTCGCGACTATGCACCGGTCAATGCACGGCTCAAGGCGGTAGTAGCGCGCGAAAGGCTGATGCCGCAGGTTCTCGAGGAAGCGCGCAAAAACCTGAAAAATCCACCGAAGATCTACACGGAGATCGCCCTCGAGCAGATCGACGGGCTCATCAGCTTTTTCCAGAACGATGTGCCTGCTGCCTTTGCTGCGGCGAGCGATGCCTCGGCCAAAGCTGACTTCGCCCAGTCGAACGCCGCTGTAGTCGGCGCCCTGAAGAGCTATGGTGCATGGCTGAAAACGGACCTGTTGCCGCGTTCGAATGGCGACTTTCGTTTAGGTGCGGACACCTTCTCGAAGAAGCTGGCGTATGACGAGATGGTCGATCTGCCGCTTGGCCGGGTACTCGAGATCGGGCTCGCGGACCTGCACAGGAATCAGGCGGAGTTTGCGCGCGTAGCAAAGGAGCTTGACCCGACCAGGACGCCGCAGGAGGTGCTCGCCGAGCTGGCCACCGTACATCCGCCTCCTGGCGAGCTGCTGCAAGCCTTTCGCGACCAGTTTGCAAGTCTGATCGCGTTCATTCACGACCGGCAGATCATCACGATACCTTCGACGGTTGAACCAGTGTTAGAAGAGACTCCGCCGTTCATGCGGGCGACCACCTTCGCGTCGATGGACCCGCCGGGCCCGTTTGAGACGCACACGACGACCGCGTTCTTCAACGTGACTCTGCCCGAAAAAGACTGGAGCCCGGCGCACGTGGCCGAGCACATGGCTGCGTTCAACGTCGGCACGATCACCTCTACAGCGGTACACGAAGCGTACCCGGGGCACTATGAGCAGTTCCTGTGGCAGCCGCAATTCCCATCGAAGATCCGCAAGCTCATCGGTGCGAATACCAACATCGAGGGCTGGGCACACTACACAGAGCAGATGATGCTCGATGAAGGCTATCTGCCGCCGGGTGTGGCCGCCGGAAGCCGTGAGGCAAAGCTGATCCGGCTCGGGCAATTGCAGGACGCCCTTCTGCGCGACGCACGGTTTGTAGTCGGCATCCGGCTGCATACGGGTCAGATCACGTTCGACCAGGCGGTCGACTTCTTCGTCAAAGACGGGTTCCAGTCGCATGCAGTGGGCATGATGGAGACCAAGCGCGGCACCTCCGACGCGACGTACCTCTATTACACCCTGGGCAAGCTGGAGATCCTGAAGCTGCGTGCCGACGTACAGTCGAGGCAGGGAAGCGCATTCACGTTGAAGCGCTTCCACGACGATCTGATGCGGCAGGGGTTTGCGCCGATCAAGGTGGTGCGGAAGGCAATGCTGCGCGACGATTCGCCGGTGCTTTAGGGGCTGCAGGCAGACCGTCACGCAAACTTGGCAGGCACGGCGGTTAGAACCACCGGAGCATGAACTGTGCAATCGCCGGTCCATCCACATACGTGGACGCCCAATAGTTGGGATGCGTCCCGTCGCTCGTGTAGACGGAGTTCGTAAGTGCGTTGTTCCCGCTGGTGCGGTAAAGGTCCAGCACGGGGATGCCCATGCTGCCGCCATAGGCGATCTCCGCGTCAACTACAGCCTGGATCACCGCAGGCGGGGCAAAGTGGTTGAGTTCGGGCGTGATCAGCACGATGCGGAGCGTTGGCTTGGCGGCAAGGAGCGTTTCCACCACCCAACGCATATCGCCCCAGACGGTGCCGGCGGTAGTGGCGTCCCCAGCATTGCCGAGCGGGAGGTAGGTATCGTTGGTGCCGAGACGTATAAGGAGCATATCGGTCGTAGTCAGGTTTTGCGCTAGAGTATTGCCGATTGTGGCGACATCGCCAGGGAGACCGCAGTTCGCGTTGCCCGCAGGCTGAAAGACCCCCGGTGTCGTGCCGCGTGAGGGCGAGCCGTAACACTCAAAAGCAGTGGCAAAGATGCGGCCAGGCCGTGCGTCCTGAAACGTGATGGTCGCGCCAGTGCGGTCCATGATCACAGGCTGCCAGAGATTGGCAGCGGAGATACTGTCGCCAAGGATGCCGATCCCGTGGCCGCTCAGCGCCGTGCCGGTCTGCGTGGTGGTGGCGTTTGCACCCGCGGGCCCTGCTGGGCCTGTTGGACCGGACGGCCCCGCAGGCCCTTCGGGGCCGGTATGCCCTGGCAAGCCTGCTGCTCCCTGCTGTCCAGCGGCACCTGGAAGTCCTGGCAAGCCCGGGGGTCCTGCCGGGCCCCCTTGACCTGTTGATCCACGTTCGCCTTTCGCGCCTTGCGGCCCAACCGGACCGGCAGGGCCTGCTGGTCCCGGTGACCCATTCTGGCCAGCTGCTACCAGCACCGTCCAGTCCGCATTGCTGGCGCTGTTGCCAGCGGGAGGCACGTTCATACTGATTTTCAGACCGACATACGCTGACCCGTTGTAGCTCACAACATCGTCTGGGCCGTAGGGTGTATTCGCAGTGTACGTTCCCTTGAACGTCAGTCCAATCGAACCGGCGGCGGCAGCGCTCGACGTGGACCCCGTACCGGTAGGTGTCTGGCTGACGCCGCAGCCGCTGACTCCTCCCAGAAGCGCAACCACAGAAAAAAGTTGCAACGCACGAAGAGAACGAACAGAAAACAACGAGCCGAGATAGATCATTAAGAATTGGGTCCTCGGGACAGCCCGCCTGCTTTTTGGGCGAGGAAGGGCATGGCCTATAAGGTGTTTGTCGTCGGCAATGACTCAGGCATTACTTTCGGGACCCAGCGGGGATGCTGTAGTTTCTCATATCGGGAAGAACGCCCGTTGAATCACAAAGCTCAAGCATCGCGCTTCGAATGGTTCGTGCGCGAAGGGGCTTCTACAGATCGCGTCTGAACTCGGTGACTACGACGAACCTGCAAGGCGGGTATCAGGCGGTCAGGACCGTCGTGGCTTCGGCAGGCCTGTGCCCGAGGAGCGGTTGTTCCAAAAAGTGCCAGGACAGAGCGGCATAAACGAGCGTAGCCGCGGAGGCTGCCAGGTTGACAGCCCAAACGGTGTGCAGCTTCCCGTGTGCGAAGAAGAGTGCCGTGGGATGGATGAGGTAGATAGAGTAGCTGATACGTCCGATGTAGCGAAGCGGTGCCAGCTTCAGGAAGCCAACGCCTCGTCCGCTAAGCGCCCACAGCATCAGGCCAGTGCACAGGGCAAGGCTAAGTTCATAAATCATGACGTTGCCGAGGCGAGTGTTTGCAGTGGTGGTGAAGCCTGGGAGCTTCGCAAGCAAGGCAAGCCCGATCAGGCTGAGGCTCGAGAGAGCAAGACCATGGCGGCCGATGCGCTGGACCGCGCAGCGGCGTTTGCTCCACAGCACAGCGAGCAATGCACCTGTGGCCAGACAGTCCATTCGAAAGGGCGTCAGGTAGTAAATCCACCAATGTGCCGGGAAAAGCGGGGTGCAAAGGCCGCGGAGGATGGGGGCAAGCGCGATCAAGCTGCCAGCAATCCACCCCAGACGAGCGCGCCCTGCAAGGTAAACCGCGAAGGGCCAGACGAGGTAGAACTGCTCCTCGAGGGCGAGTGACCACAGTACGCTTAGAACGTCCGGCTGGCGCATGCCCAGCGGTTGGACCAGGTTCATCAGGAAGACATACATATAGCCGTACCGCAGCCAGGCTGTGCCAAACAGCAAACACGTGATCAGGAGCAGCAGAAGATAGGGCGGATAGATGCGCTTGAAGCGCCGCGTGTAAAAGCGTCCGAAGTATCGGCCCAGCGTGTCACTTCGGTGTGCCATGAGGATGCCCGTGATGAGAAATCCCGACAGGATGAAGAACAGGTCTACACCCATCCAAAGCAGCTTGACGCCAAAGGCGTGATGGACAAAGACGGCGATAATCGCAATGGCGCGGAGACCGTCAAGCTGGAGGATGCGACGGTCGTCAGGCGCACTGAAACCCGGGGGCGTGCTAGGGATGGCTGCCGTCACTTGCGAAGTATAGCTTGCCGCTCTGAAGTGGAACCAGAGGCAGGCCCTCCTTCAAGCGCGCGCAATCCGGGTCACGATAGAATCTGACGGTATGACGCGAATGAAGATACGCAAAGCAGTGTTCCCCGCCGCCGGTCTCGGCACGCGCTTCTTGCCAGCCACCAAAGCCACTCCGAAGGAGATGTTGTGCCTGGTGGACAAGCCGCTGATTCAATATGGCGTCGAGGAGGCGGTGGCCGCCGGTTGTACGGAGATCGTCATCGTCACGGGGCGTGGCAAGTCGACGATGGAGGACCACTTCGACAAATCGGCGGAGCTCGAAGCGTCGCTCGCTGCGAAGAACAAGACGGCGTTGCTTGAGGTAGCGCGGTCGGTGTCGAAGCTCGCCAAGATCGTCTACGTCCGTCAGCCGGAGGCGCTGGGGCTCGGCCACGCCGTGCTGATGGCAAAGGAGATCGTGGGTAATGAGCCGTTCGCTGTGCTGCTGCCGGACGACATCGTCGACGCGGCCACCCCGTGCATGAAGCAGATGGTGGAGGCGTTCGAAGAAACGCAATCGACGATCCTGGGGTCGGAGGTGGTGGAAGGCCCGGCGATCTCGTCGTACGGCTGTCTGGCCTGTTCGCCGGTCGAGGGAAACCCGAAGCTGTTGGCTGTCCGCGACATGGTTGAAAAGCCGAAGTTCGAGGAGGCTCCTTCGCCCAACGCAATCATCGGACGCTACATCCTGACGCCACGCATCTTTAGCCTGATTGAAGCTCTGAAGCCGGGAGCGGGCGGAGAGCTGCAGCTGACGGACGCCATCAAGGCGCTGCTTCAGTATGAGAAGGTCTACGGGTTTGTCTACGAGGGCAAACGCCATGACGCCGGAGATAAGCAGGGATTTCTGCGGGCTACCGTAGAGCTGGCGCTGAAGCGCGAAGATCTGGGGCCAGCCTTCCGAGAGTGGCTGAAGGGTGTGGCGCTTTAGCGAACCTGGTGAGACGGCCCTTGAGAGGGACAACGAGGCTAGGCTGAAGTTGGAAGTGGCGAGGAGCGCAGTGGAGACAAAGCAGCATCTGGCAGAGTTCACGATTCCCGGCGTGCTTGAGTTCAAGGAGACGGCGTCAGGCATGACCTATGCGTCCCTCACGACCCATGCAGCAACGGCGGCGGTGTTCCTGCAGGGCGCTCACCTGACCAACTGGCAACCCGCCGGGATCGAGCCAGTGCTCTTTCTCAGCTCACAAAGCGAATTTGCGGCAGGCAAGGCGATTCGCGGCGGTGTGCCGATCGTGTTTCCATGGTTCGCGATCGACAGCAAGCAGGACAGGCTCGATGGCAAGCCTGGACCGTCGCATGGCTTCGCCCGAACGCAGGTGTGGACGGTGACTTTCGCCGCGATGGTGGGGGAGGATGTGGCACTCACCTTTCTGCTGGCACCGACGGAGATCAGCCGCAAGCTCGGCTTTGATCGTTTTCGCGTCGCGTTGCAGATGACCATCGGGCGTCAGCTGACTCTGCGGATGACCGTGGGCAACGAAGGGAACGTGCCTCTGCTCTTTGAGGAGGCGTTCCACAGCTACTTTGCCGTCTCGGATGTTCATCAGGTTACGGTGGCAGGGTTGGAGCCTACGAGCTTTATCGACAAATCGGCAGACTATATGCCCATGCCAGCTGAGGAGCGGCGGCTCGACGACGACGGCTTTACGGATCGCGTCTACGACCACACGGCGGCAACGTGTGTCATCTCCGATCCTGGTGCCGGGCGGAAGATCGTTGTCGAAAAGCAGAACTCGGCAACCACGGTGGTCTTCAACCCAAGGAAGGCCCTTCCGGACCTTCGGGAAGCGGAGTGGCCGAAGATGCTGTGTGTGGAGACGGCGAACGCCTCCGAGTCGCCGGTGACGCTTACGCCGGGACAGACCCACACGATGCAGATGCGGGTGACGGTCGAGCCGCTGGGATTGGAGTGAGCTTTCGGCCCAGGAAGCCTCGCGAGCCCCTGACGCAAGCTGCGTTGTTTGAGTACGCCGTCGGCGCGTTGGCGCGGCGAATGCGTACAGTACGCGATCTCAGGCGGCTGATGCGGGTCCGTGCGGAGCCAGGAGAGGACGGCGAGCAGGCCATGGATGCGGTGGTTACCCGGCTCAAGGAGCTTAATTACTTATCCGACGAGCGGTTTGCGGCGGACTATACACGGCTGCGGAAGGACAATGACAAGTTCGGCAAGCGGCGTGTGCAACAGGACCTTGCGGTAAAAGGCGTCGGCAAGGAGCTGGCGGCGGAGACGCTGGCCCAAGCGTATGAAGATGTGGACGAAGTGGTGCTGGCGCGAGCGTACATCGCCCGCAAACGCATGAAGCAGCCCGCCGGTGCGGAGGTGCAGAAGGAGACAGCCCGAACGATGAATCGGCTGATGCGAGCGGGCTTCTCCTCGAACGCGATCTTCAAGGTGCTTCGAGACTGGGGCGTTCCTGTAGAAGAAGGCGATGTGGAAGAGCCGGTTGAGGAATGATGCCGACAGCCGGGAGCAGGAACGATGTGCACGCGGCGGCCCTGCAGGAAGCACCGCAACGGATCATCGCTGTGGATTGGTCGGGGCGAATCGATCCTGCCGGGCAGCGGCGGCACATCTGGGCAGGTGTTTGGACCCGATCTGGGAAAAGAGTGAAGGTCACGCTCGAGGGCGGACGGACGCGGGAAGAGCTGATCTCCTGGTTGATCGCGCTCAGCCGGGAGACGCCTGGCATGGTGGTCGGCATCGACTGCTGCTTCAGCTATCCGGCCTGGTTTCTCAGGGAGCACGGGTGTGCCACGGTCTTCGACTTCTGGCGCAAGGTGGCAGACGGCGCTGGAGAACGCTGGCTGGCACGGGAGATGGAAGGGGTGGCGCGTGACGGACGATTCTGGGGTAAGCCGCATCCGCGCCCGGCGGAGTTCGCCGGGAAAGGCATGCACCGCATGATGCGCTTTACCGACATGGACAACAAGGTGACACCGCGAACAGAGGGCGGTGATCAAGCGCGCGCGGCAAAGATGAAGGGCATCACGCCCAAATCGCCATTCCAGATCGGCGGATCGGGCAGCGTGGGGACCGGCTCGCTGCGGGCCATGCCCTTCCTGCCTCGGTTGCGCACGGCCGGCTTCCGCGTCTGGCCGTTTGAAGATGCCCAGAGGGAGGAGCCGCTTGTCGTCGAAATGTACACACGCCTGCTCACCGGACCGGTTGCGAAGAGCAACGGGTCTGCACGGAAGGCGTACCTCGCGGCGCGGCGTGCGGCTGACCCGCTTTATGCTGGCTTACCGCGTGCTGTGTTGGCCAAGGCACTCGGCAGCGAAGACGCCTTCGACGCGCTGGTCTGCACGCTGGAGATGGTGCGCTGGCAGGGGGAGTTCAAACACCTGCGGATGACGGAAGATACAGACCTGCAGCTTGAGGGGATTACCTGGCGGCCGGGAGTGCAGCAGATACCCTAGACAAGCTGGAGGTGCATGAACCATGCCGGAAGGGGACACAATCTATCGGGCAGCACGAGCCATGGAGCGCGTGCTCGGCGGTGCGACCGTAACGAGCTTTGAGACCGCTCTGGCGAAGCTTGCTTCAACGAACGACCAGTCGCCCGTCGCGGGGCGGTTGGTGGAAAAGGTGGAGTCGCGCGGCAAGTGGCTGCTCGTGCGGTTCTCGGGCGATCTCATTCTGGTGACCCATATGTTGATGTCCGGCAGCTGGCATCTGTACCGGACGGGGGAGCGTTGGCGAAACCGGCGGGACCGTATGCGGGTTGTCTTGCGTACGGCTGAGTGGGAAGCCGTAGCGTTCAACGTGCCTATCGCCGAGTTCCATACGGCGCGGACGCTCGAGCGGTATAGCCAGATACCGAAACTGGGGCCTGACCTGCTTTCGGACGAGTACACGGTCGAGAGCGGCGTGTCGCGGCTGCGAAGTTATGGAACAGAGCATCCCGAAGCTGAAGTGGCGGTGGTGCTGCTCAACCAGCGGGTGCTCGCCGGGCTTGGCAACGTGTACAAGAGCGAGGTGGCCTTCGCGGCGGGAGTGAACCCCTTCCGGCCTATGAGCACGCTGACCGGCAAGGAGCTGGAGACGATGGCCGAGGTGTCGCAGCGATACATGAAGGCGAATGTGCTCGACGGCAGCGGCGACGGCATCGTCACCTATTCAGGCAATCGTCGGACGACCCATGCGGCCAACCGAGAGGAGCGGCTGTGGGTGTACGGACGGCAGGGGCAGGAGTGTCGCCGCTGTGGTGCTCTGGTGATGATGCGTAAGCAGGGCGAGCAGGCGCGTTCGACCTACTGGTGCCCGCAGTGCCAGCCGTGGCTGGGGACAGGGGATGCGCCTCTAGGTCGCATGGTGAAGGTAATCGGACGGCGGCGCACGGGATGCTAAACGGCTTGGCTTCTTGCAGTCAGGGCCGCTGTGCTCCAGCTATTGAATCGCTGGTGCGGTCGAGTTTGGGTTCTTTGCGGGCTGCAGGTCATCCTAAGCTAGGGACGGTACAACGATGACGACTTCCGTACTCGAGATCAAAGAGATCGATCCGGTCTGCGGCATGACCGTCGATCCGGCGAAGGCTCCGGGCACCAGTGTGCATGCAGGGCGCACCTGGCACTTTTGCGGGGCAGGATGCAAACGGAAGTTTGAGGCTGAGCCAGGCAGATATGACGGCTCGGAGGTTGCCGCGCCGGCACCTGCCTCGTCTAAAGGAACCTACACCTGCCCTATGCACCCGGAGATCGTCGTCGACCGGCAGCAGCCCTGTCCAACGTGCGGGATGGCACTCGACCGCATAGACATCGCGCCCGGTGCGATCGAGTATCTCTGCCCGATGCATCCCGAGGTGATCCGCGATCTTCCGGGCGTATGTCCGATCTGCGGCATGGCCTTGGAGCCCGCTGATGTCATAGATGAGGAAAACACAGAGTTGACGGAGATGACCCGGCGCTTCTGGATCGGCCTCATGTTGACCCTGCCGCTGCTGGGACTTATGGCTGGAGAGATGGTGCCCGTCGCAGCTACTTGGCTCATGGAACATGGTCCACTGCTGGGCTGGGCGGAGCTGGCGCTGGCGACCCCGGTCGTGCTCTGGGCAGGCTGGCCGTTCTTTGTGCGCGGGTATGCGTCCATGGTGCATCGCAGCCTGAACATGTTTACGTTGATCGCCCTTGGTTCCGGAGCGGCGTATACCTACAGCGTTGCAGCGGTCGTGATACCGAAGGCGTTCCCCTCCTCTTCTCGCGCCATGGACGGGCGAATCGCTCTTTACTTTGAGTCGGCAGCCGTCATCATCGTGTTGGTACTGTTGGGTCAAGTGCTGGAACTGCGGGCACGGGCGCAGACCGGAGGAGCGATCAAGGCACTGCTCGGGCTCACGCCCAGGACGGCACGCCTGATCCGCGAGCACGGCGAAGAGGATGTGCCGTTGGCGCAGGTTGTCGTCGGCGACCGCGTGCGCGTGCGGCCAGGCGAACAGGTCCCAGTGGATGGTGTCGTGGTGGACGGGCAGAGCGCAGTGGATGAATCTCTGGTGAGCGGCGAGTCGCTGCCAGTCGAAAAGACGATTGGGGCCCCCGTTACGGGGGGAACGCTGAACGGCACGGGAACGCTGACAGTACGGGCCGAGCGTGTCGGTGCGGAGACACTCCTGGCGCGGATCGTCGCAATGGTCGGGCAGGCCCAGAGGAGTCGCGCGCCCATTCAGCGCGTGGTAGATCAGGTGTCGGCATGGTTCGTTCCGGTGGTGCTGGTTGCGGCAGCCCTGGCAGGCAGCGTGTGGGCTGTGTTGGGCCCGCAGCCACGTCTTGCGCACGCACTGGTTGCGGCTATCGCCGTGCTGATGATTGCATGCCCCTGCGCTCTGGGCCTGGCGACGCCGATGGCGATTATGGTGGGCACAGGCCGCGGCGCGGGAACTGGCATCTTGATCCGCAACGCTGAGGTGCTGGAGCGCTTTGAGAAGGTCGATACGCTGGTGTTGGACAAGACAGGGACGCTGACCGAGGGTAAGCCGCGCGTCACGGCGATTCTGCCCGCAGCCGGCTTTGGCAAAGAAGAACTGTTGCGGCTTCTGGCTGGTCTTGAAGCCGGGAGCGGGCACCCGCTGGCGGCGGCCATCACGGCGGAAGCGCAGGAGCCGCGGCTGGAGGTGCCGGCGGTGAGCGGCTTCGAGTCGGTCACGGGAGCTGGCGTCCGCGGTGTGGTTGCGGGCCGTCGCGTCGCAGCCGGCACACAAGCGTTTGTGGGCGTTGCACCGATCCACGAGGATGAAGCAAAGGCGCGGCGCGCACGGGGAGAGACAGTCCTCTTTGCATCGGTGGACGGGCATTACGCCGGCTGGATTGCAGTGGCGGACGCCGTGAAGGCTTCTACGCCCGAAGCATTGCGCGAGCTTCGGCAGGCGGGTCTTCGCATCCTGATGCTGACGGGCGACAACGCAGAGACCGCAGCGGCGGTCGCGTCCGGGCTCAGTGTCGAGTTTGAAGCCGGCGTCTCGCCAGCCGGTAAGGCAGAGGTCGTTCGGCGTCTTCAAGAACAGGGCCATGTCGTTGCGATGGCCGGTGATGGCGTGAACGATGCTCCCGCGTTGGCGCAGGCCGATGTAGGTGTTGCCATGGGAACCGGCACGGACGCGGCGATGGCAATTGGAGGCATTACGCTCGTCACGGGAGACCTGCGCGGTCTTCTGCGCGCGCGGCGGCTTAGCCGACAAACGATGCGAAACATCCGCCAGAACCTATGGCTCGCGTTTGCTTACAACGCCTTGGGCGTCCCGGTCGCAGCGGGCGTACTCTACCCGTGGACAGGGCTGACGCTGAGCCCCATGATCGCAGCGGCAGCGATGAGCCTTAGCTCGGTGTCCGTCGTTGCGAATGCGCTGAGGCTCCGAACGGCCAGGCTGTAGACAGCTATTTGCCGACGATCATGATGGAGAACGTACCAGGAATCATCTGGCCGCGTGCCGGGCGTTCCCCGGGCGCTGGTGGCGGGGGAGGAGTGAACTCGGCCGTGACGAGGATAAGGTGGCCCGTGACTGTGTCGAGAGTAAGCGTCTTGGCACGCGGTGCAGTCTGGACCGTCTGCTCCACTGCAAAGCTGGTGGGAGTCGATTCCTTGACGACGGTCAGCGTGCCACCGCCTTCCGACGAGAAGACCTCGTTGGTCGCAGGGTTGAAGACAGCGCCGTCGGTTCCCTGGCCGATAGGGAGTGTCTCGAGGATGGTTCCGTCAATCGCTGAAAGAATGACCATGGTCTGCGGATTGCGGCAGGTGGCGAAGAGGATGCCGTTCTTTGTGTCAATGGCGAGCCCGGCGCAGGTGCCCCCCTTGCCCTGAAGGTCGATGGTTCGAATCATCTTGTTAGAGGCAGTGTCGACAACGGCGATGGACCCTTTATCTTCGAGGTCAATGAAGAGGTGGCCCTTGCCGTCGGCGACGCCTTGCTCGGGCGCGCCGTCCAGGTCGATCGTCGCGGCGATGCTTCCGTCCTTCGCGTCAATAACGGTGACGTTGGGTGCGCTATGCGAAAGGATGTAGACCTTGCCTGCGGACTCAAAGATGCCGTCCGGGCTGCCCTGCACGTCGATCGTCTTGAGAAGCGCAAGGGATTTCGCGTCGAACATCGCGGCCGGTTTGCTCGAGACGAAGCCATGATCGCCACTGACGGCGACACCGTGGCCGGAGACCCCTGCCAGATCACCGAGCGGTTTGAGGGAGTCCAGATCGTAGATGGAGACGTGGCCCGCTGCTCCCCCGCGCGGCACGTAGAGTTTGCGGGCGGCCGCATCGGCATAGACGTAATCGAAACCGCCTTCGCCACCGGTCTTGGTGGTTTGAAGGACTTTGTACTGAGCTGAAGCCGGGAGGGACAGCGTGACTGCGAAGAGCGGGAGCAGGGCGAGAGCGGCGCGACGCGCGATGGATACCATGCTTCGTAGTGAAGCACAGCTATGTTGCCGTACGAAGACAGGAGCACCTGCTCAGAGTCTGTGCCGCTGATAGACTTAGACTTGCGCCGGGAAGGTACCCGGCCGAAGATCTCTCGCGACGCGACAGCGTCTGCGAGCATAAAGGAAGATCGAGACATCGTGGATCAGCAGACAAAAGTAGCCTTGGAGCAGGACCCGTTCGTGACGACCACCAGCAACGGGTTAGAGTGGGCAAAAGAGAACCAGAAGTCGGTGATTGTGACCGTCGGCCTGGTACTGGCGGCAATTCTCGTCATGGTCCTTGCGGCGGTGATGTACAACAAGCGGGCGGACGCCGCTTCCGTCGCGTTCGGTGCGGCGATGCAGGCGTACCAGACGCCGCTTGCGGCACCCGGGCAGCAGGTACCACCGGGAGTCAAGACCTTTGCGTCGGTCGCCGAACGGGCAAAGGCGGCCAACGATCTTTTCATGAGCTGCGCGAATACGTACAGTCTCGTACCGGACGGCAAGGTCTGCCGGTACTTTGGCGGGTTGACCTATACGGAGCAGGGTCAAAACGGAGAGGCGGAGTCGGCCTTTAAGCAGCTCGCCGGCGGAATGAACGGCGATCTCGCATCGCTGGCGAAGCTCTCTCTGGCGCAGCTCTACCGGCAAACGGGTAAAGATGGGCAGGCAGTGGATCTCTACAATCAGCTTGCGGCCAAGCCGACCGCCTCCGTTCCGACGGGGATTGCGCAATTGCAGCTTGCCGAGCTGTACACCGCACAGGGGAACGCCGACGCGGCGCGCAAGATCTATGCTCAATTGAAAGACAAGGACGCCAAGGGTGCAGCAGGGATCATTGCGGCGCA
This sequence comes from Acidobacteriaceae bacterium, assembly GCA_965215415.1. Lineage (GTDB taxonomy): Bacteria > Acidobacteriota > Terriglobia > Terriglobales > Acidobacteriaceae > Edaphobacter. The sequence continues at coordinate 1,920,301 of CBDCDQ010000009.1, forward strand.
GAAGCTCAACCCCTCAGCGGCTGGACCCGGGCGGCAAGCGGCCCAGTAACGGGGAATGTCCAACACCGGATGTGCAGCAAGGTGGGAGCGGCTAAGCTGCCTGCAAGGTGATATGGGTAATCTCAGGAGGGCAGTTGAGGCGGAAGGGAAGGCCCGTGGTGCCGATGCCGCGGTTGACGTAAAGCTGGGTGGAGCCGAAGCGGAACAGGCCTTCTACATACTTCTCTCCCATCGGCGGCAGCACGAGGGGCCGCACGAAGGGAAGTCGTATCTGTCCGCCGTGGGTGTGGCCGGAGAGGACAAGGCCGAGCCGGTCGCCTTCAGGGTGTTGAAGTAGCGTGTCGATGTAATCGGGAGCATGGCACATGAGCAGAATCGGCTCGCCCCCGTGAGCGGGCAGGGCGAGGTTGAGCCGCGGGTTGCCGGTGCCGGGGTCGTCGAGGCCCGCGAGCCAGAGGCGCTGGTCACCGCGCTCGATCGGGGCGTAGCCGTTGACCAGGACGGGAGTGCCGTGGCGTTCGAGCGCCCGGGTGACGAAGGGGGCGCCGATGACGTTGTCGTGGTTGCCGAGGCAGGCGAAGCGCTGGGGGCAGGTCAGTTCAGTCAGCAGGGCGGCGCAGGTGTTGACGGCGCGGAAGGCGATGCGGCGGGGGAGCGGGCCCATGGAGGCGAAGTCGCCGGTGAGGAGTACGAGGTCTGGCTGGAGGAGGTTGACGCGGTGGAGGACGAGGCGGAGGAACCAGGGCTCGGTGAACTCTTCGAGGTGGAGATCGCTGATCTGAGCGATGCGGAAGCCGTGAAAGGCCGACGGTAGCTTTGCCAGCCGGATGGTTTGAGGGACGACTTGGAGGTCGTGGCGGGCGATCATGCCGGCGTCGAGGGTGAGGCCTACACCGACAGCAGCGGCGGTGCCGAGGAAGTCGCGGCGGGTCAGTGGGGTGCGTGTCTGCCGGTCAGTTCGCGGCGATGCAGCCTGCTCCATCACGCTCATAGGCCATTGTATCGGCTTGAACAGCTTAGGGCCCGGCGACAGACGTTTCGAAGGTGTGCGCTTTCCATAACAGGTGGGGCCTGGAAGGGCACGGCTACAGTCGTGCCCTTCCAACTGACATACAGTTGATCGATAGAATAAGGGGATGGAGACCAGTGTTCGGAAGCGGAAGGCGGTCGCGGCGTTGGCTGCGGCGGAGCGGCAGCCGGGCGCGCTGCTGGTGACGCATCCGCCCGATGTGCGGTATCTGACTGGATTTACGGGGTCGAACGCGGCGCTGGTGCTGGGCGCGGGCAAGGCGGTGTTGTTTACCGATGGGCGTTATACGGCGCAGGCGGCTGCTGAGGCGGTGGGGACGCGCGTGGTGATCGCCGAGGTGGGCAAGGGGGTGCGAGCGACGGCGTGTGAATGGATGGAGCCGGCGGGGGTGACGCGGTGCGGGTTCGATGCGGCGCGGACGACGGTGGCGGAGCTGGACGGGATGCGAAAGGCCCTGAGCGGGAAGCTGCGGCGTAGTTTCTTTCAGCCGGTGGGGCCGCTGGTGGCCGGGCTGCGCGAGGTGAAGGATGCCGGGGAGATCGCCAAGCTGCGGGCGGCGGCGGCGCTGGGGTGCCGGTTGTTCGAGGAGATGCTCGGCGTAATCGAGCCGGGGATGACGGAGATCGCGGTGGCGGCGGAACTGGAGTACCGGGCGCGGAAGGCGGGGGCGGAGGCGATGTCGTTTGAGACGATTGTGGCGAGCGGGGCGCGGTCGGCGTTGCCGCATGGACGGGCGTCGGGGGCGAAGCTGCCTCGGCGGGGTTTTGTGACGCTGGACTTTGGGGTGGTGCTCGACGGATACATGAGCGACATGACGCGGACGGTGCACCTGAGTAAGGCCTTGCCGGGGGAAGTGGTGGCCTACGAGGCGGTGCTGGAGGCGCAGGAGTCGGCGGTGGCGGCGGTCCGGCCGGGCGTGAAGACGGGCGAAGTGGATGAGGCGGCGCGGAGCGTGTTGCGGCGGGCGGGGCTGGAGGAGTTCTTTACGCACTCGACCGGGCATGGGGTCGGCCTCGAGATCCACGAGGGGCCGAGGCTCGGGGCGAAGGGCGAGCAGGTGTTGCGCGAAGGGATGGTGGTGACGATCGAGCCAGGGGTGTATCTGCCGGAACGGTTTGGGGTGCGGATCGAGGACATGGTGCTGGTGACGAAGCGGGGCGGGGAAGTGCTGACGCCAAGCACGAAGGCGTGGGTGCAGTTGTAGACTTATTGGTGCATACCGGCGCATGGCGCGGAAAGAGTGGAGATGGACGAGCAGAAGACGGAAGAGACGAAGCAGGGCGGGCAGATGGAGCGGCTGCGGGAGCTGGTCGAGTTCCTGAAGACGAGCGGGATCGCGGAGTTCGACGTGGAGCGGCCCGACTTGAAGATGCGGATCAAGTTCGCGGGGGAGCCGGTCGGGGCCTCGCCGACGGGGATCGATATGGCGCAGCTCGGACGGCTAATGGGCGCGGCAGCTCCGGCGATGGTCGAGAGCGCGGCTGTGACGGCAGCGGCTCCGGCGGCGGTGGAAGAGGTGCTGCATGAGGTGAAGTCGCCGATTGTGGGGACGTTCTATGAATCGCCTTCGCCGGGGGCGTCGGCATTTGTGAAGGTGGGGGACATGGTGGAGGTGGGGCAGGTGCTCTGCATCATCGAGGCGATGAAGCTCATGAACGAGATCGAGAGCGATGTGGCGGGCGAGGTGGTACGAAGGATTGCCAACAGTGGACAGCCGGTGGAGTATGGGCAGGCTTTGTTTGCGATTCGGGCGAGCTAGAGGCAAACGCAGATTTTTGGGAATGACAAACAAGAAGGTAGGAGCAACCGGAGATCCTTTGACTCGGCTTTGCGCCCGCTCAGGATGACGGTGTTACGGAGTCGGAAGGATCTAAATGTATGTTTCGTAAGGTATTGATTGCCAATCGCGGGGAGATTGCGTTGCGCGTGATCTCGGCGTGCAAGGAGATGGGGATACGGACGGTCGCGGTGTATAGCGAGGCGGACCGGAACTCGCTCCATGTGAAGTTTGCCGACGAGGCGATTTGTATCGGGCCGCCGCGGTCGGCAGACTCGTATCTCAATGTGCCGGCGGTGATCTCGGCCGCGGAGATTGCGGATGTGGACGCGATCCATCCGGGGTATGGGCTCTTGAGCGAGAATGCGAACTTCGCGGAGGTATGCCGGGCGTCGAACATCAAGTTCATCGGGCCGCCGCCGGAGGTGACGCGAATGATGGGCGAGAAGTCGACCGCGCGGCAGACGATGAAAAAGGCCAAGGTGCCGATTCTGCCGGGGTCGGATGGCATCATTGCGGACGAGAACGAGGCGCTGGAGTGGGCGAAGAGCGTTGGGTATCCGGTGATCCTGAAGGCGGTGGCGGGGGGTGGCGGGCGCGGAATGCGCATCTGCCGGGACGCGGCGGAGCTGCCGGGGCTGTATCAGCAGGCGTCGCAGGAGGCGGCCAACGCGTTTGGCAACGGCGACATGTATATGGAGAAGTTTATCGAGCGGCCGCGGCATATCGAGTTCCAGGTGCTGGCGGACGAGCACGGCAACGTGATGAGCCTGGGGGAGCGGGAGTGCTCGATCCAACGGCGGCACCAGAAGCTGATCGAAGAAGCGCCGAGCCTGATGATTACGCCGAAGCTGCGCGAGGAGCTGGGCAAGACGATCAAGAAGGCGCTTGAGAATATCGGCTATTGGAACGCGGGGACGATCGAGTTCCTGATGGACGAGGACGGCAAGATCTACTTCATCGAGATGAACACGCGCATCCAGGTGGAGCATTGCGTGACGGAGATGGTCACTGGCATCGATTTAGTCAAGGCACAGCTGCGGATCGCTGCGGGGGAGAAGCTGGCCGAGATTGTGACCAAACCGGTGACGATCAACGGGCACGCGATCGAGTGCCGCATCAACGCGGAGCATCCGGAGAAGTTCACGCCTAGTGCGGGGAAGATTACGGCGTGGAATGTGCCGGGGGGCAACGGCGTGCGGGTGGATACGGCGCAGTACGCGGAGGGCGTGGTGCCGCCGTATTACGACTCGCTGATCGCCAAGCTGATCTGCCACGGCAAGGACCGTACCGAGGCTATGGACAAGATGCAGCGGGCACTTTCGCAATTTGTGGTGCAGGGGATTCACACAACAATTCCGCTGCACCAGAAGATCTTTGCGGACGCGGAGTTCCGGTCGGGGGCGTTCGACACGAAGTTTATGGAGCGGTTCTTTGAGCGGCAGGCGGGGAGCTAGAATCGATCCAGGTCCATGAGGCGGAGGTGGCGATGAGTGTCGAGATACACCAGCCGGAGATCGAGGCGTTGATTGAGCAGCGAATGGCTAGTGGTGCTTTCCACGACGTAGAGGAAGTTCTGCTTGATGCGCTGCGGTCCGCACCCGTGGCTACCGCGCCGATGGAGAAAAAGCCTCGGCGCATGGGAACGGAACTGATTGCCGCGATGCAGGCGATGCCTTATAAAGAGGTCGATCTGGAACCTTCATGTCTTTGGATGCCAGTGCGTGAGCCTGAGTTTTAGTGTTGGATTGAGGCGCTTGTGTTTACCGCCGTGCCGGAATATACGATGCTCGATCATATCGAGTCCAATTTGGCGGAGTGGACTGGGCGAGCCTGTTGGCCAGAGACAATGGCAACTTTAGAATCACGGCTACAAATCCCGACAGGCGACGGACACTCTCGTTTTGCAACTACGTTTGCAATCTTCACTTATGAAGTGAATGGCCGCAGTTACTCCGCCGTAATTCGAGAGATCGCAGCAACACAGGACCGACCCACCAATGTAGGTGACGTGGTTTCCATTCAATACAATCCCGATCAACCGCGTGCTTTCTACTACTCTCCGGCGTGTCAGCTTGCCAGCAGATTTGTTGCGGCTCTCGCAACAAGTGCGACAGTGCTGACGATAGCTTCTATCGTGTACTTTCATGCCCACTAGTAGAGCATCTGATTGACGGTGAAAGACTGGAAACGCAGATTCCCTTCGGGAATGACAAACAGAAAAACAAGAGCACTTGTACATCACGCCTAGCTATGATCTAGGGCTCTGCTTCTACAGGAGTTACCGTCGAGCTGACGTGAGTCTTCTCAAATTCGCGGTTCTCGGCGCTGAGGGTGATCTCGCGGTTGAGGAAGAAGAGGATGTGCATCTTGAACTCGGTGCCGAAGGAGACGGGGAACCATAAGCCTTCTGCTTGCGAAGCGTAGACGACGGTGAAGCCGAGGCCGGGCAGGCTGGTGCCGAGCAGGGTGCGGACGGCGAAGGGGATTTTGCGGGCCATGGTGGTGCGGACGAGGACGGGCTGGAAGGCCGTGGTGTCGATGTAGGCGTCGCCGCGCCAGCCGAACTCGTTCTTGTCGTTGGGGTCGAAAGCGATGTGGAAGGTGTCGCGGCCGTTCATGCGTTCCCGGCCGACGAGATGGAAGGTGTAGACGCTCTGGGCTTTGGAGGTGAGCGGAAAGAGACCCGCGCCGATGCCGTCTTTCGATTGGTTGCCAGAGCGGTCGTTGGTGAGGTTGTTGCGGAAGTGTTCGACGAGGTCGCGGTCCATCGTGCCGCCGCCAGTGGTGTCGAGATTGATGTTCAAGTCCTCTTCGTGGGCGTCCATGGAGGACTGGCCGGGGTGTCCGGGGAGATGCGTGTAGACGACGTAGCCGTGCTTGGCAAGAAGACGTCCGTCGAGCTTGAGGAGCTCCTGGTGGGAGCCGGTGTCGGTGGGCGTGACGCGGGTGTCGGTGACCTCTTCGCAGTGGACGATCTTGCCTTTGCGGGAGGAGACGCGGGCGTGCTGAAGGTAGACGAAGTGGGCGCGCTCGGCCTCGGACTGGTTCTGGTTGGCGGCGACGCGTGCCATGATGACGTCTGCCGTCGGAGTTTGCGCCGAGGCACAGAGTGAAGGCAGAAGCAGAGCAAGCAAAAGGCGCATTCTGAACGGTACGCACAGTGCGGGTGAGAAGTTCGATGTGCGAGGATCATGCTGTGACGATTCCACGGCTCTACGCGATTGCCGATATGGGGGTGCTCGATGCGCAAGGGATCACGCTGCGTGCGTTTGCCGAAGAGCTGGCGGAGGCCGGAGTCAGGCTCGTGCAGCTGCGATACAAGGGCGGCCAGCCGCGATCCATCCTACGTGCGGCGGCTGTACTTACAGGGGTATTTGGGGGAAGCGCCTGCCGCTTGATCTTGAACGATCGTGCGGACTTAGCGGTGCTCGCAGGCTGGGATGGGGTTCATGTAGGGCAGGGAGATCTGGCGGTAGGCGACGCACGGCGCATCGTCGGAGCCAGAAGATGGGTGGGAGTTTCTACTCATACAGCGGAGCAGGTGCGGGCGACGGGAGAGACGACGTCACAGCAGGGTGACGCGGAGTATCAGGGTTCTTCTTGGTTGGCAAACGCCGGTGCGGATTATGTCGCCATTGGTCCAGTGTTTGCGACCGGAACGAAGCTGGACGCGGCTCCAGCGGTAGGACTGCAGGGCGTGTCATCCGCGCGAGTCTTAACAACGAAGCCACTGGTAGCTATTGGCGGCATCACCATGGCAAACGCACGCAGTGTGATAGAGGCCGGAGCGGATTCGGTGGCTATGATCGCCGGCCTGATGCCGCCTGACGACGGGCGTCCTCTACGTCCTCCGCTAGCGGACTTCATTGCGTCTTTGGCAGACTAGACATATTGCCCGAGACGGCTTTACCTTCCTATCGGACGCCCCACAACCATTCTGGTCAATACACGGCTTTACCGCCCAAGTGCACACAAGATCGGCCAGGAGGGAGATACATTGACGAGCTTCAACGCGCAACAAGCTGATCCCGTGGTTTCCGTGGTCATTGCGGCCTATAACGCTGCGGGATTTATACGGCGATGCCTCGACTCTGCTCTGTCACAGACTCTGCAATCCGTAGAGGTGATTGTAGTGAACGACGGATCGAAGGACATGACCCGTCAGATTGCAGAGCAGGAGTACAGCGGCAGAGTAAAGCTCTTGAATCAATCGAACGCTGGGGTTTCGCGAGCACGCAATGCGGGCATACGGGAGGCAAAAGGGAGATATATCGCCTTTTTGGACGCGGACGACTGGTGGGAGCCATCGAAGCTGGAACTTCAAGTACGCTGCATGGAAGAATATCCGGAAGCGACCGCGAACTATACGGGACTGATCGTTGTCGACGTGGCCAGCGGTGAGCAGAGCCTGTCTTCGCCCAGAGATCCACACACGTTATGGCCGCTGCTGCGGTGGTGCAACCCTGGGATCGTACCCTCGTCTGTCATGGTTCGAAGCACCACCCTTGCGGAAGTAGGGGGCTTCAACGAAGGTCTACTTGCGTCAGAAGATTGGGAGTTATGGTTCAAATTGATACAGAGGGGAAGATTGACAGCCCTTCAGGCGCCACTGACGTTTTACCTTAGTAGCCCGTCGGGATTGAGCGGAGACGCCGACTTGATGTACAGCACCTTTCTTCAAATCGTCGAGTCGCCTCTACTCGACGGCCTGCGCGGCATTTCGAAGAATATATGGCGCCGCCGCATCGCAAGTTACCAGGCTTACAGATCCTGTCTCACGGCGCGGGCGGCCCGGGATGGAGAGAAAGAACGGAGGTATATGTGGTTATCGATCCGTTCGTGGCCCTCACCGTTTTGGGCTTCTGAGCGCTTCCGAGCATTCGCAGTGACTCTCGTGCGATCGAGATAGTTCGCTTGACTTCTCCAGGCTGGCGGGAGACTTTCAACAGCTTTTAGGGTAAGTTGGACGGTACGTGGATACACCTCTCAGCACCAGGGCAGATCGGCCGGCCTCCTTTGATCGCGAATCCTCCGGGTCGTCGCGACCACAGTTCGTGCAGGGGATGGGACTGTTTTCCGCGACTGCCATTGTGATGGGCTCGATGATCGGGTCGGGCATCTTTATTGTGTCGGCGGACATGGCGCGGACGGTGGGGTCGCCGGCGCTGCTGATCGCGGCGTGGCTGGTGACGGCGGCGATGACGATCATCGGCGCGCTGAGCTATGGCGAGCTGGCCGCGATGATGCCGAAGGCCGGCGGGCAGTATGTCTATCTGCGCGAGGCACTGGGGCCGCTTTGGGGATTTTTGTATGGGTGGACGCTCTTCCTTGTGATCCAGACGGGAACGATCGCCGCCGTGGGAGTCGCGTTCGGGAAGTTCCTGGGCGTGTTTTTGCCAAGGGTGAGCCAGACAAACTGGCTGTGGCACATCGGGAGCGGGAACATTGGGTTGAACACGGCGAATCTGGCGGCGATCGCAATCATCACGCTGCTGACGCTCTTGAATACGTTCGGCGTGCGGCTAGGCGCAGCGGTGCAGAACGTGTTTACCTCAGCGAAGGTGCTTGCCCTGACCGCTGTGGTGCTCGTTGGGTTTATCGCAAAGAATGCGGCGGCTGTGGCGGTGAACTTTGGCGCAGGATGGCATGAGTTTTGGAGAGGAGCTGGAGGGCCTCACGCCTTGCAGACGGGATCGGCGACGCACTACGTCGGCCTGCTCACCGTGGTGGCGGTGGTGCAGGTGGGGTCACTCTTCTCCTCCGATGCCTGGAACAATGTGACCTTCACCGCCGGAGAGATCCGCAATCCAAAGCGCAATCTGCCGCTGTCTCTGGCTCTGGGGACGGGTGTGGTGCTGCTACTGTATGTCGCCTGCAACTTCGTCTTCCTGAGCGTGCTGCCGATGGCGGGCGACCCGAACGCGACGACCATCGTCGGGCGCGGCATCTCGTACGCGGCGCAGGACCGGGTGGCGACGGCGGTGCTGGAGCGAGCGTTCGGCTCAGTTGGCGCGAAGCTGATGGCAGCGGCGATCCTGGTTTCAACTTTCGGTTGCGTGAACGGGATGCTGCTCGCGGGGGCGCGGGTCTATTACGCGATGAGCCGCGACGGGTTGTTCTTTAAAGCCGTCGGCGTGCTCAGTCCGAAGTCGAAGACGCCGGTCAACTCATTGTGGGTGCAGTGGGCGTGGACGTGTCTGCTGTGCCTGTCCGGGAGCTATGGCCAGCTGTTGGACTATGTCATCTTTGCCGTGCTGTTGTTCTACATCCTGACCATCGTTGGCCTGTTTGTACTGCGGCGAACGCGCCCTGAAACACCTCGCCCCTATCGCGCCTTCGGTTATCCCGTGCTGCCTGCGCTGTATATCGGGATGGCACTCTGGATTTGTGTTGTACTCTTGCGTTACAAACCTCAATACACCTGGCCGGGACTGATCATCGTGCTGCTGGGTGTACCGGTCTATCTGCTGTGGTCGAAACGGCTACAGGATAGTGCCGCTCACTAGAGATCGGGAGACGGAATCGCGCATGGCAAAGCTGTTTGCGAAAAAAACAATGGATTCGCTCATGAGCGAAGCGAACGAAGAAGGATCGCAAACGCTCGAACGCTCTCTGGGGCCTTTTGCGCTAACTGCACTCGGCATCGGCGCTGTCATCGGAGCTGGCATCTTCGTCCTCAGCGGGCTGGGTGCAAAGACGGCTGGACCGAGCCTGATGCTCGCCTTTGTTCTCAGCGGACTGGGATGTGCCTTTGCGGGGCTCTGCTACGCCGAGTTCGCCGCCATGATCCCCCTCGCAGGCAGCGCCTACACCTACGCATACGCCACACTAGGGGAACTGTTCGCCTGGATCATCGGATGGGATCTCACGCTGGAATACGCGATGGGAGCCAGCACCGTAAGCTCCGGCTGGTCGAACACCTTTGTCGAGTTTCTGGCAATCTTTCATCTCAAGTTTCCATTGTGGCTGGCGTACGACCATTGGACCGGCTTGAAGCGCGCCTTTGACCAGGTAGGAAGAGCTGCCGTCCATGCAGCGCATCCCGATCTGGTACCAGGAACGAAAGCCTTTAGCGAGGCCTTGGGTGCGCTCCTGGCACGACCTTCGTACGAACTCTCCGCGAGCGCGCATACTCTGCTGAACGCTCCGCACCTGTTTGGGGTCGAGATCGGCTTCAATCTTCCTGCCTTCCTGATCGCGATGCTCATTACGGCGATTCTCGTGGTGGGGATCAAGGAGTCTGCCAGCTTCAACGCCGGGATCGTGATTCTGAAAGTCGCCGTAGTGTTGTTTGTCCTGGGGCTGGGTTCGCACTACGTAAACCGGGCAAACTGGGGCTCCGATTGGCACACTTTTGCGCCGTTTGGTGTAGGCGGCATCGGGTTGGCGGCGGGCCTGGTCTTCTTTTCGTACATCGGTTTCGATGCTGTCTCTACAACGGCGCAGGAAGCAAAGAACCCCCAGCGCGATATGCCAATCGGGATCATCGCGTCGCTGGCGATCTGCACGCTGCTTTACATCGGCGTCGCCGCCGTGCTCACCGGAATGGTGTATTGGCCCGAGGTGAACGTAGAGGCACCGATCGTCCGCGCGTTTCTCGACCGCAACCTGAACACTGCCGCCAATATCATCACCATCGGGGCACTGGCTGGCTTGACCAGCGTCATGCTGGTCATGTTGCTCGGCCAGAGCCGCGTACTTTACTCAATGGCGAAGGACGGATTGCTGCCGAAGGGCTTCTTTGCAGCCATCCACCCACGTTTTCGTACGCCGTGGAAGGGGACGATCTTGGCTGGCCTGCTCGCCGCGCTTGTGGGCTCCGTGACGCCCATCGAAACGATTGGCAAGATGGTCAATATCGGAACTCTCTTTGCGTTTGTCATCGTCTGTGTGGCGATCATCATCCTGCGCCGGAAAGACCCCGATCGTGCCCGGCCCTTCCGAACGCCTCTGGTTCCGCTGGTACCGATTCTAGGCATCCTCTTCAACGGTTACATGATGATCGAGCTGGGACCAGACAACTGGAAACGGCTCTTTATCTGGATGGCAATAGGCCTGGTGGTTTACTTCACCTACAGCCAAAAGCACAGCAAGCTGCAGAAGAGTTTGCTCGCACGTGGGGACTAGCGCTTCACGCAAACAGTAGCCTTCGCTCGCAGACTGACGCAAGTGGATTAGCGGATGGCTACGTCGACCCCGTGGTTCACCGGCTCGATTTTGCGGACGCGGTTGTTTGCGGAGTCGGCAACATAGATTGCTCCTCGGGCGTCCACCGCCAGACCACGAGGCTTGTTGAGTCGGGCACCGGCCGCGATCTCGCCATCCTGGACAAGGATGTAACCCGGAACTCCCGCTCCTGCCACCGTCGTCATCGCTCCAGTGGCAGCGTCTACACGGCGGACACGATGCTCCTCCATATCGGCGATGTAGAGATCCCCTCGTGCATCCACAGCGACGGCGCTCGGAGCGCTCAGCGTAGCGCGTGTGGCAAGCTTTCCTTCGTCCCCCGTGCGGTAGCCGGATGATCCATTGCCCGCCACGGTAGTGATGATGCCGGTCTTTCCTTCGACCCGCCGGACACGATGATTGCCCGTATCGGCGATATACAGGTTGCCCGCAGCGTCAAGCGCGATGCCGCACGGATCGTTGATCTCGGCTTCAGCGGCCGGACCGCCGCCCTGAGCGGCGAGGTAACCCGGTGTGCCGGTTCCCGCGATGGTGTACATCAATCCCGTCGCTGCTTCCACTTTGCGGATACGCTGATTGTTGTAGTCCCCTATATACACGTTCCCGAAACGATCGACGGCGACGGCACGGGGGCTATCGAGCTCGGCAAGGATCGCTGATCTGTGCTCGTCCTGTGCACGAAACCCCGCGACGCCCGTGCCTGCCAGGGTGGTGATGCGCCCCGTTCTCGCATCGATCCGCCGCACCCGATGGTTTTCCGTATCGGCGACGTAAAGGTCGCCGGCGAGGTCCACGGCGAGTGCACGAGGGCCGTTCAGTTCGGCTTGCGTAGCGAGTGCGCCTTCGTCTTCCGCGCGGAAGCCCCCATGGCCATCCCCCGCGACCGTGGTGATGGTCCCGGTAAGGAGATCGACGCGCCGGATGCGATGACTGGCCCGTTCCGCAATGTACAGGTTTCCTATCTGGTCGACCGCCGTGCCGTAAGGCTCATCGAGCTGGGCGCGTGTGGCGGGGCCGCCTTCCTGCGCCGCCACATACCCTGCAGTCCCGTTGCCCGCGATCGTCACAATTTTCTGCGCGTGCAGCAAAGGGACAGCGGCCATCGTGACAGCCCAGCCAAAGCAGCGGAAGATCTGGAGCAGGGAAGGGGAGGGGCGTCGGTCCGCCGGGGTAAGAAGCGCACGCAGCAGGTGAAGGCCAGGGGTACAGGCGGGTAGCGTGGAGAAGCGCATAGGGACTCCCGGCAATCTCCGGTTTGCCCAGCTTGGCGTTGCAGGACGGGTACCGCGCTGGGCCAGACTGCCTTGCGCCAGTATCGAAGAGCTTGGGTGCTGCAAGGGGGAAGAAACGAGCAATCGAAGCCTGCGTCAGATTCGCGAACCGTTTTGGAAGAGAACCAGAGAGCAGCCGCCCTGCGGTCCCTCGCTTGCCCCCTAAGTGTTTACAACGGATTTGCGCCACGCTTCGGATTCAAGCTCCTGCAACCCGGCAAAGATCTCGCTCGCATAGACGAGTATGTCCGTTCCCGGTACGGTCAGCTGCGTATCGGTCCTTCTGCTTGCACCGTTCACGATGGCGTATGCCTTTCTCCGGCTGGGGTAGATCTCCCATACAGCTTTCACACCGGCGTTGAGGTACTCCTCAATTTTTTCGTCCATTGCGGCCGCCCCATCGGCCGGCGAGACAATCTCGACACAAAGCATCGGCGGCGTCCGAAGCGCATCCTGTAGCGGCTGGTCTCCAGCGACAACGCAGATGTCGGGCAACTGCATCTTCCCGGCCGACACTTCTATCGCGTGCATCGGCAGGATGCGAATCTTCCAGGCCTTGGCCCGGATGCCAAGCTCCATCAGGAGGGCTTGCAGCACAATCGAATGAGGCGTGTCGCCCATGGCCTGCTCCCGTTTCTTTCGCAAGCGATCATCCGTTTGGACGAACTCGCTCGCAGGTGTTCTCGGAGAAAACCGGCGTCTTGCTCCAGTACGCAGCTTACCTCGGTAGCTGCCATAGTACCCCAGCGCAACTCCGCTAGACTGGAAGAGAGATGGCCTTTTCACTCTTCGGTAAGCGAAAGCCCGAGTTCGAGTCGCCTGAGCCCTCTACAGCCTCGCAGGAGGCCAGTGGCGCGGAGCCCAGGCGCGGTTTCTTCGATCGGATGAAGCAGGCGGTCACCCGCACGCGCGAAACGCTGAACGACTCACTCGGCGAGTTCATCGCGCTTACCCGCGAGGTCGACGAAGCCACACTGACGGACTTGGAGCCGCTTCTGCTTGCGGCCGATCTGGGCGCCGCGACGACAGCGATCGTCATCGAGAATCTGCGGCAGCGAGCACTGCGGACGGGCATCGAGGGCGGCAAGGAGTTGAAGGAGCTGCTGAAGGCGGAGCTGCGGCGCATCCTGGACGGCGTCGTCGTGCCCATCCGGCACCCCGCTTCGCCCCCTGAGGTCATTCTGATGGTCGGTGTCAACGGCACCGGCAAAACGACGACCACCGGCAAGCTTGCCAACCTCTTCGCCGGACAAGGCCATACCGTGCTCCTCTGCGCCGCCGATACCTTCCGCGCAGCCGCGATCGAACAGCTTGAGGTATGGGCGCAACGGTCTGAAACGCCGATCATCAAGACCAGGCAGGGCGGCGATCCGTCCGCTGCTCTCTATGACGCCTGCACGGCGGCCAAAGCGCGCGGCACGCAGATCCTGATCGCAGATACTGCCGGCCGCCTGCACACCAAGACTGATCTGATGAAGGAACTCGACAAGATGCGTCGGACGGCGGAGCGGCTGATCCCCGGTGCGCCGCACCAGACCCTTCTTGTCATGGACGCAACCACCGGCCAGAACGGCCTTACGCAGGCGCGCCTCTTCACCCAAGCCGCCCACGTGACCGGCATCGTCCTTACCAAGCTTGATGGCACGGCCAAGGGCGGCATCGTGCTCGCTATCGCCACCGAGCTCAAGCTGCCTGTAGTGTTCGCAGGCATCGGCGAGAAGATCGACGATCTCATCCCCTTCGATAGCAAGAGCTTTGTCGATTCGCTGCTGGCCTGAGCGCAGCCTAAGCCAGTTCCCACTCAGGGCCATGCGTGGCGGGAACCAGAGATGCCCTAAGCCGGGATGACCCGCTGCTCGCCCACCGCCACCACGAAGTAACTGGCCTGCTCCTCTCCTACATTCTTCAAAGAATGCAGTACTCCCGAAGCCGTAAACACTACGCCGCCTGCCTTCACCACACCGGTTTTGCCTTCGCTCGTCACCTCGAGCGTGCCCGCGCGGACCAGCAGAAACTCCGAGTGGGTGTGCCGGTGCGGCGGATGCGGCATCTCACCGGCGGGCAACACCGTTTCATGCACCTCCACAAACTCGCCTGTCAGGAGATCGCCATGAATAACGGCGCGACTCTGCATCCCGTTCGCTGCCGTCTTCACCGCCAGGCTTTCCAACGGGAAGATTGCAGAGTGCTCCAGCCTGGTCGCGCTCTCCACTTCAGCTTGCAGCTTGGCCGCAGCGGCCAATGCGGGCAGGCTCGTCATCAGCTTCCGTCGATTCAGCATGTTTCAACTTCCTCCCCGTTCGTCTTCATTGCAGCTTAATCCAATCCGCTCTACAGTTCAGGTGTGAACCGTTACGTTATGAAAAGGGCAAGTGCCTCCGCTGCATGGACATTGCTCGCCTCAGCGGCCTTCGCGCAGCAGCCCACCTTGTCGCTGGACCAGGTTCTCACGCAAGCCCGTCGCAATGAACCTGCGTTCGCGTCGGCGGTCGCGTCTGCCAAGACCGCCAGGCTCGATCGGAGCATCGCCCGCGCCGCCCTCCTGCCCCAGGCCGTGGATCACAACCAGTTCGTCTACACCCAGGGTGCGGGCCTCGCCACCGATCGGCTGCTTGTTGCCAACCCGGCCGCTACCGGCACCTCTACCCCGCGCTTCATCGCCAACAACTCCGTCCACGAATACGTTGCGCAAGGTTCGGTCACCGAGACTCTGGGCAGTCAGCAGTTCAATGCCGTCAGCCGCGCTTCAGCCTCGCTCGCTATTGCCACAGCGGAGCTTGAGATCGCTCGCCGCGGTCTCACGGCAACCGTCGTCTCCCTCTTTTACGGCTCGCTGGCCGCCGAGCGCAAGGTAGCCATTGCCCAGCGCGCCGCCGGCGAGGCCGGGAGCTTCACCAGGCTCACCACCCAACGCGAAGACGCCCGCGAGGTGGCGCACGCTGACGTTCTCAAGGCACAACTGCTCGAACAGCAGCGCGTCCGCGACCTGTCCGACGCCAGACTCGCCGCCGACCGCGCCCGCCTCGATCTCGCCGTGCTCCTCTTTCCCGACCCGCGTTCGCCCTACATCCTGAGCGCTGCGGACCCAACTACCCCGCCCAGCCGCGCCGAGGTCGAAGCCGCCCTCGTTCGCCGCAATCCCGAATTGCAATCCGCCCTGGCCAGCTCCCGTCTGGCCGACCTCACTGTCACCTCCGCCCGCCTCGGCTACCTGCCCGATCTCGCGCTCAACTACACCTATGGCCTCGACTCCGCGCAGTTCGCCGTTCACTCGCCCGACGGCTCGCGCAACCTCGGCTACTCCGCCTCGGCGACGCTCGACATTCCCCTCTGGGACTGGTTCACCACCCACAACCGCGTTCGGGAGGCACAGATCCAGCGCGAGACCGCCCGCGTCGTCCTCACCCATACGCAGCGCCGCCTCCTCGCGGACGTGGAAAGCTCCCTCGCCGAAGCGACCGTCGCCCACGACCAACTCGAAAGCCTTTCGCGCAGCGCCATCACCGCCGCCGAAAGCCTCCGCCTCACCCGCCTGCGCTACACCGCCGGCGAGGCCACCGTCCTCGAAGTCGTCGACGCCCAGACCTCGCTCACCGCCGCCGAAAATGCCCGCGAAGACGGCGTCACCCGCTACCAGATCGCGCTGGCCAATCTCCAGCTGCTGACAGGAACCCTGTGATCATGCGTCTCCTATACTGCGTCATCACCAGCCTGCTGCTGTTTCTGCCGCTCGGCTGCAAGAAAGCTGGTACCGAAGCGACCCCAACGCCGGAGGTCGAAGTCCAGGCGGTCCACCCCACCGAAGGCCCCATCTCCGAGGAGATCGCCGCCGACGCCACGCTTGCGCCGCTGGCCCAGGCTGCCATTTCGCCGAAAATCTCCGCGCCTGTCCGCAAGTTCTATGTCCAGCGCGGCTCCCACGTCCGTGCCGGGCAGCTGCTCGCCACGCTCGAAAACGCTGACCTCGCCGCCGCCGCGCTCGACAATAAGGGTACCTACACCGCCGCGCAAGCCACGTATGAGACCTCGGTCCAGGCCACCGTTCCGGAGGAGTTCACCAAAGCGCAGCTCGACTTGAGCCAGGCCCAGGCCACCCTCGATCTGAACAAGTCCATCGTCGCCGCCCGCACCAAGCTCTTCACCGAAGGCGCCATCCCCGGCCGCGACCTCGACACCGCCAGGGCAACGCTCGTTCAGGCACAGGCTGCTTGCGACATCGCCGCCCAGCACCTCGCCTCGGTTAGGAAAGTCTCCAACCAGGCCGCCATCCAGACCGCCAAAGGCACGCTCGCATCCGCCAAGGGGAAATACCTCGGCGCGGAGGCGCAGCTCGGCTACGCCGAAATCCGCAGCCCCATCTCGGGCATCGTCACCGACCGGACGCTCTTCGCCGGGGAGACGGCCGCCGCCGGAACAGCCGTCGTCACCGTCATGGACACCTCCGCTCTGCTCGCCAAGCTCCACCTCGCCCAGCAGCAGGCGCAGCAGCTTAGGCTCGGCGGCGAGGCAACGCTCAAAGTCCCCGGCATCGAAGACCCGGTGCCCGCCAGGGTCTCCCTCATCTCGCCCGCGCTCGACCCCGGCAGCACCACGGTCGAGGTCTGGCTCCGCGTCGAGAACAAAGACGGCAAGCTGAAGGCCGGGACTCCCGTTCGCACGAACATCACTGGCCGCACCGTCGCCCAAGCCCTCACCGTTCCCACCGAAGCTCTTCAAGCCTCACCCGACGGTGCCAGCAAATACGTCGTGACCATTGCGCCTGACGGCACGGCCGCCAAGAAAACCGTCACGGTCGGCATCCAGACCGCCGAGGCGGTCCAAATCCTCTCCGGCCTCGCCCCCGGCGACACCGTCATCACTACCGGCTCCTACGGTCTGGACGACAAGACCAAGGTCAAGATCGCCGCGCCGGAGAAGAAGGACGACGCCAAGGGCGGCAAGGACGCGGAGGACAAATGATCCTGTCCCAGCTTGCCTTTGCCTTTCTATTTGTCACTCCCGAAGGGAATCTGCGTCTTTGCCCACCAAATCGGAGGCGCAATGACTAACCCGCAGAAAGAAACCCCGTTCTGGCTCGCCAACTCCGCCAAGACCATCTTCTTCTTCCTGCTGATCCTCACCGCCGCCGGCATCTACGGCGCCTTCCAGGTCCCGATCGCCGTCTTCCCGGACACCAACTTCCCCCGCGTCGTCATCGGCGTGGACAACGGCGTCATGCCGGTCGAGCAGATGCAGGTCACCGTCACCAAGCCGATCGAGGACGCCATCAACTCCGTTCCCGGCCTGAAGACCGTCCGGTCCACCACCAGTCGCGGCTCGGCCGAGATCTCCCTCTTCTTCGACTGGAACGTCGATATGTTCCGCACGCTCCAACTCACCGATTCGGCCCTGTCAAAGGTTCAGCAGACCCTGCCCGCCACCGCCAAGCTCACGACGAACCGGCTCACCTTCGCCACCTTCCCCATCCTTGGCTACGCCCTGACGGCAGACGACAAGGGCCCGCAGACTGTCTCGCAGACCCGCCTCTGGGAGATCGCCACCTACGACCTTAAGCCGCCGCTCAATCGTGTCGATGGGGTGTCGACCGTCATCGTGCAGGGCGGCGCGGTCCCCGAGTTCCACATCGTACCCAACCTGGCGCGCCTCCAGACTTCGGGCGTCACCCTGCTCGATCTCGTCAACGGCGTCCAGGCCTCGAACATCATCGACTCCCCCGGCCTCTACGAGGGAGACCACCAGCTCATCCTCGGCCTGATCGGCGCACAGGCACACGACGCGGCGCAGCTCGGCAACCTCGTCATCAAGACCAACGCCGCAGGAGTCGCCGTGCGCGTCGGCGACGTGGCTACCGTCGAGCAGAGCACCATGCCCGTCTACACCATGGTCGCGGCGAACGGCAAGCCGTCTGTTCTGATCAACATAGCGCGTCAACCCTCAAGCAATAACGTAACAGTGGCGGATGCTGTGGCTGCCGAGATCGCCGCACTGCAATCCAAGCTGCCACCGGGTACCCACCTCGTCCCGTTTTACGACCAGTCCGAGCTCGTGCGCGAATCCATCTCCTCCGTCCGCGACGCCATCTTCATCGGCCTCGTCCTCGCCTGCGTCATCCTCTTCCTCTTTCTGCGCGACTGGACCTCGTCGCTCATCGCCGGTCTGGTCATTCCGGTCACAGTCGCCGTCACCATCCTCTTCCTCTGGATCATCGGGCAGAGCTTCAATCTGATGACGCTTGGTGGTCTGGCCGCCGCCATCGGCCTGGTCATCGACGACGCCATCGTGGTGGTCGAAAACATCGTCGTCCACCGCGACCAGGGCGAGTCTCGCGTCGACGCTGTCCGCAAGGCGCTCTCGGAGATCACAGTGCCGCTGATCGGCTCGACCATTACCCCGGTCGTCGTCTTCCTTCCGCTCATCTCCGTCACCGGTGTCACGGGCAGCTTCTTCCGCGCGCTCGCCGTCACCATGACCGCCGCGCTGCTCACCTCGCTCGCTCTTGCCCTTACCTGGACGCCCGCCCTCAGCCTCTTCTTGCTACGAGATAGAAAATCGGGTGCCCCGCCTTCGGCGGCTTCATCGCCTAAGGTGGGTTCGCACGAGAGTGAGGAACACGAATCCGGCCCCATCATGCGGCGCGTCCTCCACGCCCACCAGCGCACCCTTACCTGGGCGCTGGCCAACCCTCTGCTGCTCTCACTCGCCTGCTTGATCCTGATCGTGATCGGCTTCTTCAGCTACAAAGGCCTCGGCACCGACCTGCTCCCCGAAATGGACGAGGGCGCCTTCATCCTCGACTACACCATGCCCGCTGGCTCCTCGCTGACGGAGACCAAGCGCGTCCTCGACCACGTCGAAGAGATCGTCCATGAGGACAAAGACGTCGTCATCACCTCGCGCCGAACCGGGCTTCAACTTGGGCTGGCCGCCGTGACCGAAGCCAACTACGGCGACTTTACCGTGCGCCTCAAGCCAAAACACTCACGGCCTATCGACGAGATCATCGCCGACATTCGCGCCGAGGTGAAGAAGACGGAGCCGGAGCTGGATGTCGAGTTCACCCAGGTCCTCCAGGACATGATTGGCGACCTCTCGAACTCGCCCGAGCCGATTCAGATCAAGCTCTTCTCGAACTCTCAGGCCCAGCTCAACGAGCTCGGTCCGCGCGTCCAGGCTGCGATCCAGAAGATCCCCGGTGTTGTCGATACCCAGAACGGCATCGACAACACCGTCTCCGGTCCCGCAACCAGCTTCCAGATCGATCCCGTGCTCGCGGGCCGTCTCGGCTTCACCCCACAGGAGGTGGCCGAAGACGCCACTGCCATCCTCGACGGTCTGCCCACCAACGACCCGATGATCGTCAACGGTCGCCCGTACACCATCCGCGTCCGTCTGCCCGCCGAAAACCGCGCCTCTCTCGACGCCATGCAGAACACCGTCTTCAACTCGGCGACCGGCCACACCGCCACGCTTGGGGCGCTTGCTCAGATCACGCAACTGCCGCCGCAGAACGAGATCCGCCGCGAGAACCTGCAGCAACTCATCGTCGTCAGCGGGCGACTGGAAGGGTCGGACCTCGGCACCGCCATGGGTAAGGTCCGCCAGACCGTCGACGCCCTCCATCTGCCCTCGAACGTACGCGTCGAGTACGGCGGCACCTACCAGGAGCAGCAGAAGTCGTTCGCCGACCTGGCCCGCGTGCTTTTGCTTGCGCTTGCGCTTGTCTTCGGCGTTCTGCTGGCCGAGTTCCGCAACTTGTCCGCGCCCATCGCCATCCTCACCAGCTCGGTACTCTCGATAGCGGGCGTTGTCCTTACCCTGCTGGTCACCCACACCAACTTCAACGTGGCCAGCTTTATGGGCCTCATCATGGTCATCGGCATCGTCGCCAAGAACGGCATCCTGCTGCTGGACGCCGATGAGAAGTTCCGCGCCCACTCCGAAGATGAGATGGAACTGGGTGCCCCACCTTCGACGGCTTCATCGCCTAAGGTGGGTTCCAGCGATCCGGCCCGCGCAGCCATGGTGCACGCCGCGCAACGCCGCTTGCGCCCCATCGTCATGACGGCCATCGCCGCCATCGCCGGGATGCTGCCGCTCGCCTTTGCGCTCGGAGCTGGCTCGCAGATGCTTCAGCCGCTCGCCATCGCCGTCATCGGCGGCCTGCTGCTGTCGGTCTTCCTCTCGCTGATCGTCACGCCGGTCATCTACTACCGGTTGACGCGGAGCCGTGCACACTAGGAGCAAGAGAAAAGGCCGAAGCGTTGCGCCCCGGCCCTCTCCTGTGCGGCTGAGGCTTACTTCCTTCCGAGCACGATGACCGAGAAGCTGCCCGGGACGACGCTGGGACGCGGGCGGGGGTTCTCGGCGGATGCCGCCGGAGCGGGACCCATCTCCGCCGCCACGACGTAGATGCGGTCGGTGCCGGAGTCGTAGGCCATCGTCCGTCCGCTCTTCTGGGTGGGCACGGTCTGGATGGTCTTGTAGTCGGGCGACGCGGTATCGACGACTGAGACGGTGCCTTCGCCGTTGGAGGAGAAGGCGACGTGGTGCTGGGAGTCAAAGCCCGCCGCGTCCGGGCCGTCGCCGATGGCGGCCAGCTTGAGCACCTTGCCGGAGTCGGCGTCGACCACCGGCATCACCTCCCCGTCGCAGACCGGGAAGAGCTTCCGGCCAGCGGTGTCCATTGCCAGACCGCTGGGCGAGTCGCAGCCCTTCAGCGGCCACTCCGCGGTGACCTTCATGGTCTTGGCGTCGATGCGGGCGATGGTGTTCCTGGTCTCGATGTTGACGAAGATCGTGCCGTTGCCGTCAGCGGCGGGGAACTCGGGTTTGCCGGAGAGCTTGACCGTGCCGAGCACTTTCATGGTCGCGATGTCGACTACGGTGGCGTCGCTCGAGCGGCCGTTGAAGGTCCAAACCGTCCTGGTGACGGGCTCGAAGGCGATGCCGTCGGGGTTGGTGCCGACGGGGATGGACTGGACCCTGGCGAAGGTCTTGCGGTCGAAGACGACGAGGTTGTTGCCCGCGCCCTCGGAGATGTAGCCGTACTTGCCGTCGGTGTCGAGGGCGACGCCGTGGGTGCCTTTCAGGCCGGTGATCGCGCCGACGAGCTTGCCGGTGTGGGTATCGAGGACCTCGACGCGGGTGCCGTGGGTGACGTAGAGGAGGCTGGCGGAGGGGTCGGCAGTCAGATAGTCCCAGCCGCCTTCGCCGCCGATCGTCCACTTGTCGACGACGGAGTAGGGGCCGGTCTGGGCATGGGCGAGCGGGGCAACCACGCAGGCGGCGAGGGGAAGGGCACAGAGCAGGGACTTGAGGCGCATGGAACTCCTTGGGAGCGGTTGTAGTGTCACTTTCCAGTGTGCGCCGCGATTGATGAAGGAAGCGTGAAGGAGGTGGCGGGTAACGGGTGTGGTACGGGATCAAAAAAAATAGTGGGAGCTTGTGCAGAATCTGTGATCATGACGGCGTCCGACGCATTTTGGGTCCGGAAATGCAATTTTGCGTAAAGTCTCAAAGTCTTCATTGCGGGTGAGTTAGGTCTGGGCAGGTCAGGACCGGTCTCCCGTTGTTGCACGGCCTTTTTCGTCGATTGGTGGGGTGTTTGGGAGCCATTTCTGTCAAGGGGTCTAAGTTTCGAAAAGAGGTGAAGGGAAGCACCGCATGCCATGCACATGACAGACTACGCTTTCTGCCGACGCCTAAGGAGGGTATGGTCTGGCGCTGTACTTTTCGCTACTCCGCAGCCTGGAAGCTGGTGATGGTGCCGCTGGCTTGGCTGGGCACGACGCTTTGGGCGATGCAGGGCCGGGTCATTCCCAGGCGGGCGGGCGTGTCTCAGGCGACCGAGGATGCGGTGCTCCACAAGGTAGCGATGCGGGTGTTTCCGCTGCACCTCCGGCCGGGTCCGACTGAATGCCTCCTGTTCTGGCTACAGGGAGCGACCCCGAAGGATTACGAGGTTCAGATCCGCGAAAATCATGATTCGCCCGCCTGCCACGGCGACCCGGAGACCAGTCTGCGGGTGGCCGATGTGCGGGTAAGCCGCAAAACGGGCGCAATGACCTGGAACTACTACCTGTTCAATCACCCAGAAAGAACCTACACGCCCGTTCCCCGCAGCAAGCGATCAGCCGACCAAGAGCAACGGCGCGCCTTCGCAGAGTAGTGAGTATGGGCTGATGGCGGCGTTCTACACGTTTCTGCCGTCGGCCATGTGGCTAGTGGTTGCGGAGGATGCAACAGCAGAACGGCTTCGGGATTGACAAACCAGAAGTGCAAATCGCAGGAGCAGATGGCCGTCGTGAACGGCGCCAGCAGGAATCACCGGTTCAGGTTTGCATGGCCAGCCGTTCGCAGGCTAACGACGGCGGGATCGATGTGGAGGCTGGAAGGGTGACGGTGACGGTGGTTCCCTCGCCTTCCACGCTTTCTACAGCGATGCTTCCACCGGCGCGTTCGACGACGGCTTTGCAGATGGCGAGGCCCAGGCCGGTGCCGCCCGATCTGCGGGAGCGGGAAGCGTCGCTGCGAAAGAAGCGATTGAAGAGGAATGGAACGGCTGCGGCAGGGATGCCTTCTCCCGTGTCGCGGACGCGCAAGGTTCCAATGGAGCCGGCGTGCTCCACCTCGATATAGACCTTGCCGCCGGACGCGCTGTGCTGGATGGCGTTCATCAGGAGGTTGACGAGCAGGCTGCGGAGCATCGCGGGTGCGATGGCCACGAAGATGTTCGCCGCTCGGGGAGCGACGAGGTGTACGCCGCGCAGCTCGGCAAGGGGTCGCAGCTCGTCGATGGCGTGGCCAATGGCGGCGTTCCACTCTGTAAGGACGTCCGAGCTGACGGGTTCTTCTTCAACACGGGCGAGCAGAAGCATTTGCTGAGCGAGCTCTTCCATGCGGAGGCAATCGGCGGAGCAGCGCTTCAGACCTGCGTCGTACTCGGCAGGGGTGCGGGCGCGGAGTTCGAGGAGCTGGATGGAGGACTTGACGACGGCGACGGCGGTCTTGAGCTCATGGGCGGCGTCTCCGACGAACTGGCGCTGCTGGGTGAAGCTGCGTTCGAGGCGGCGGAGAACGTCTTCCATGGCTTCGACCAGGGGGCGCAGCTCGGTGACGGCGCGGACCGGGGCGGGCGGTGAGAAGCCCCAGGCGTTGGCCGAGACGCTTCCGGCTTCCGCAGCAAGGGCACGCAAAGGGTAGAGGCTTCGCCGGACAACGGGAGGCACGAGGAGGGCGGTGATCAGGATCAGCAGCCCGTTGGCGAGGGCAAAGGCGGCCACCGATCCGCGAACTGCGCCCCACACCCGATGCGTCGGCGCGGCGTAGAGCACGGTGAGAAGGTGTCGGACGTTGCCCGCCATGGGATCGACGACGCGGACGCCGTGCAGACGGATGGCGCGGTAGCTGTGGCCATTGACCTCGAGGGGGAAGAAGCCCGACGCTCCCGTCCACCAGGCTTCGGCGGGGTTCCATCCGCGGGTGCGTCCGAGCTCCTGACGGCCTTCTTCACGGACTGCGAAGACATCGTGCTCGGGCAAGCGCAGGTCGGTGGTGTCGAGCATGACGCCGAGCTTCTGGTCATCGGCATCTTCGACCGCGCCGAGGACGGTGTCAGCGCGGCCACGGAGAGCGACGTCGAAGGAGCGGAAATGGGCGTGGCGCTCATAGAAGAAGGCGAAGACGGTGACGCCCGCGGCAGCCAGAAGCTCCACCAGCAGGACGAGTGTGACGACCCGGCGGGTGACGGAATAGGTCTTCATCGTGGATTTTCCATCTGCAAACGGTAGCCGCGACCGCGCAGCGTCTGGATGTATTGCTGCCCGTCCGATACAAGGTCAGTGCGGCCATAGCCTATGTCGAGTTTGCGGCGGAGGTTCGAGACGTGTGCCTCGATCACATTGGAATGCCGCTCCCAGTTGTAATCGTAGAGATGTTCGAGCAGTTCGCGTTTGGAGACGACGACCTTCGGTTTATGGAGGAGATATTCGAGGATGCGGTATTCGGTGGGAGAGAGCTCGATGAGGACACCGGAACGCCGGACGCTCTGTTCGAGGGTATTGACTTCGAGGTCGCGGAGGCGGAGCAGGGGCGTGGCGACACCCTTGCCGCGCCGTACCAGGGCCTTGACGCGGGCGAGCAGTTCGCCCAGATCGAAGGGCTTGGCGAGGTAGTCGTCGGCACCCCCATTGAGCATTTCAATGATGCTGGCGGTCTCCTGCCTGGCGGTAAGGACGAGGACCGGCGTGCGATCGCCATTGCCGCGGAGGGACTTGAGCAGTGTCGCTCCCGTCATCCTGGGCAGCATGAGATCGAGGACGATAAGGTCGTAGTGGCCGAAGCTCGCGAGATTAAGGCCGGTCTCGCCATCTTCGGCCAGATCGACGGCAAAGCCTGCGCCGTCACGCACTGCGGCGGCTACGTTTTCGGCCAGGCGAAGTTCGTCTTCGATCAGAAGAATGCGCATTCTCCAATGCTAGACTGACCGTAAAGGCAGCGTATGGCCACCTCTGTACACAAAGGGCTTTTCGATCATCTGCACTAAGACTACGAACCTGATCGGGCGTCCAGCGACGGGGAAGAATCGTTTCAGATCGATAGAAGAAGCTTCGTAGAGGATGGCCTTGAAGATGTCCCTGGTTGCGTCGTGCCAAGATCGCGTCCTCGCGGACGTTATAGAACTTCAACTACCATCGTTGTTTCGATCGACACCTATTGAGGAAATTGGCGAAGAGCATGGAACCAAGCGACTGTAAAGCGGCTACGATCCCCCACTCTTCCGTACAGACCGCGCCGCAAGACAGCCTGTTCGAGCGATGGGCGTGGTTCTATGCGCTTTGCCGCGAGTACCTGTTCCGCGACCACACGGAAGAGATCGCTCGTTCGCTCTTTCCTGTGGGCGGTCCTGCGGAGGGCACCCAGGTGCTGGAGCTTGGCTGTGGGCCGGGTTTCTACGCGTGCAAGCTGGCGCAGCAGTATCCGCAGGTGGCGACTACGGGCATTGACCTTTCGGAACCGTTGATTGCGCGGGCACGGTCGCGCGCACGGGCACGGTCGCTGGGCAATTGCACGTTCCGGCATGGGGACGCGCAAGCCCTGCCGGAGCTTCCGGGTCCGATCGATGCAGTGATCGTGTCGCGCTTGTTTCTGATCGTGCCGGATAAAGAGGCCGTGCTGGCGGAGATCTTGCGCGTCTTACGGCCGGGCGGACGATGTTTTATCGCGGAGCCGACTTCGGGCTTTCGCACGCGCCTGCCGCTGAGCTGTATGTGGCTGCTAGCACGGTTGACGACCAGCCCGGCCGGGAAGTACCGGGAGCCGCAGCAGGCTGAGGTGTTGTCTCGGCCGGAGTTTGCGAGGCTGATCCACACGCAGCCATGGGGGTCCGTGGAGTTGGAGTACGACGGCTGGTACCAGTATGCAATCTGCGCGAAGGCCGAGGCTGTAGCCTTGCCTGGACAAGTGGGCGCTCCGGCTTCGCTGTGGAGCGTCGCCTGATCGATGCCCTATCCGATTTTGCATCCTTCTGAACCGAATGTTCGTCTGGCTGATCGCTGCGCTCTTGCGGTCATGGCGAAGGCACCGCAGCCGGGTCAGGTCAAGACGCGGCTGGCCCCTCCGCTGACCCTGGTGCAATCGGCAGCGTTGAGCGTCTGTTTTCTGCGAGATACGGCGGCTCATCTCGCTGAGGTCTGCCAGCGGGTCCCGGCCGATGGGTTGATCTCGTATACGCCAGTGGGAGACGAGGCGCTCTTTGAAGGCCTGCTGCCTGACAGCTTCAAGCTGGTGCCGCAACGGGGAGATGGGTTTGGAGAGCGGCTGCTGGCCGCCGCTACGGACATTCTGGCGTGCGGATGGGGCGCAGTGTGTTTGATTGATTCCGACTCTCCGACAGTGCCTGCGGCGGCGCTCGAGCAGGCGGTCGCGGAGTTGCTGAAGCCGGGAGATCGTGTGGTGCTGGGCGGCTCGGATGACGGGGGCTACTATCTTATTGGGCTGAAGCGCCCGCATCCGGCACCGTTTGCCAGCATCGCGTGGAGTACGGCAAGCGTTTACGCGGAGACCGTCGCTGCGGTGCTGAAGGCGGGATTGGAACTGGTTGAGCTGCCGCTCTGGTATGACGTGGACGATGGGGCGACTTTGGCCGTTCTGCGCGATGAACTGCTCCATGCGACACCGCCACCCTTCACGACGCTGCCGGGCTACGCTGCGCCGCATACGGCTGCGTTTCTGCGCGGGATGGACCAGACATGAGCCACTGGACGCAGGCACGGGCGTGGCAGACGAATGCGGCCTTGCTGCTGTTCGGGACGGGACTGTTCCTGCTTTCCAAGCAGCTGATTGCAGAGTACGACCACTATACGATCGGTAACTCGGGTGTTTCGGGCTGGTCCGTGGTGCTGTATGCGGCTGCTTGCGTGCTGATCCTGACGCAGCCGACGAACCGGTACACCTTTCCCATCATCCTGGCAGTGGCGGTTGTGTGCCGCCTGGTGACCCTCTTCCCTGAGCCCTACCTTTCTTCTGACGTGTATCGCTATGCGTGGGATGGGGTGGTGCAGCACGCGGGGATCAATCCGTACCGCTATGTCCCGGGAGACGCTGCGCTGGCGTTCCTGCGCGCGCCCAACCAGGACCTGTTCGACCACATCAACCGGCGCGATTACGCGCACACGATCTATCCTCCGGCGGCGCAGGCGATCTTCTATCTCATCACCTTCATCAACCCCGAAGTGACGTTCATGAAGATGGGAATGGTGCTCTTCGAAGGGCTGACGATGTGGGGATTAGTGGCGCTGCTGCGGGAGATGGGGGTGCGGCAAGAACGGACTCTGCTGTATGCGTGGTGTCCGGTCGGTATTTGGGAGATCGCGGGGGCGGGGCATCTGGACTCAGCGGCGATGGCGTTTGTGGTGCTGGCGCTGCTGGCGCGGTATCGGCGGCAGGACGTCTGGACCGGAGTGTTTCTCGCGCTCGCGGTGCTGACGAAGCTCTATCCGCTGGTGCTGCTTCCTCCGCTATGGCGAAGGGGGGACTGGAAGATGCCGGCGATCGTGGCGGCTATGCTTGCGTTTGGGTACGCTTGCTACTCCTCGGTGGGCTTAGGGGTATTCGGCTTCTTCGGAGGCTATGTCAAGGAAGAAGGGATGGACTCCGGCACTCGCTACTTTCTGCTGGAACTTCTACAGCATCTACAGGGATTCCAGAACACGCCGGCTGCTGCGTTTCTCCTGTTTGCGGCGCTGGTGTTCACCGGGCTTCTTTACTGGTGCTGGCGGACGTGTTCTGTAGAGGACGTTCGAGGGCTCGGAGAGCAGGCACGGGGGGCTCCGGCCTTCCTCGCTCCGGCGTTTGCGCTCGCGTTCACCATGAATCTCCTGTTTTCACCCCGGTACCCGTGGTATGTGGCATGGCTGATCCCCTTCCTTGTGCTGCTGCCTAACCTTCCGGGATTTACGTATGTTTGTGGGCTCTTCTATCTGTGCTACACAGAGCTGGCGGTGGGGTATGGGCCGAAGCAGTTTTTGCTGAATGAGCGGCTTTATGGGGCCGTGCTTCTGTCGGCGGTCGCAATCGTCGTTCTCCGCGTCTCCTCCAACCGTTTCGGACGCTCTCACCGCCTGTTGGGGTAGCGTCGGCTAGTAGATCGCATGGCGAAGAAATCCGCCACGGCAAGCACGCCGATGACACCGAACCATGCCGCACTGATCACACCGGCGGAGACAACATCGCCTTGCAAGAATGCCCAAAAGGACATGACGATGCTCCTGGCGGCGATAAAGTCTCGGACACCTATGACCGCACCGATGATCGCCAGTATCTGGATGGGCAGACGACTCTCCCGGAATTGCCAATATAGGAAGGCTGCGATGGCCAACAAAGCTCCGTTGATCCAATTCGGCTCACCGGATTCTAAAACCTGCGACGGGGAAGCATGTGCATGAATGTATTGTTCGGTCATCCATTCAGCGAAATAGAAATAGAATAGGGATTGAATGAAAATAGCGCCCGACATCAATCTAGTGACAATCATCTCTGTAATCCTTATGGTAGAGCCGGATTCAGCATTGAAAGATCTTTGCTCAAAGAAGCTGCGGCTGCGGCAAAAGACATGGGACTCTCGACAATTCCTCCACCCATGGTTCCTATGTCTTTCACTACATCGGCAACTACAATCACACCTGCAGCGACGATAAACGCAACACTAGCAGCCTTTGTCCAATAGGTTATCTGCACGCGATGACCCTCACGCGGAATTTGGGTCCTGTAATGTATTTCCAATACGTACCCTATTACACCCGCGAACTCATTTCCCTCATATACTCCTTTCACTTCCTGTCCTTTATAGGTGTACTTTAGCCCATTGGGAGGCTCCACGGACATCTCAGTCGTGGCAAGTATCTGGTTCCCCGACCTTAACGTTGATCCCACAGCAAGAGAAACCGCCGCCTTGCCGTTGCTGTAGTTCACCTGACTCTTAGAGAACAGGTCTTTGAATACGCCATTGGCTTGTTGCTTGTACTCCGCCTCAACCCCTTCTTTGGTAAAAGTAAGCCCGCCCGTGATGACTCCCTCCTTCTGTAGCGTCACCTCGCCCTTGAAGCTCAGCTTTACGTCAGCTTCCGGGAGAGAACGTTCGATCACGAACCCCTCCAACTCATACTTGAACGCCGGGAACAATACGGGTTTGGCTTCTTTAAACGGCCCACTCTTCAACACTGCCTGCGAGCTGTGCAAGGCATCGTGGTTCTGGTGCAGCATTGCCCCATGCGGATTGTAAAGATCGTGATGTTGCGGGGGGTGCGTCGGCAGCACTCTTCCTTGGAGCATGTGGTCCATTCCCTGTGTGGGGTATGGAATGATGATGCTTTGCCCCACCAGCAGAGGCCTGCCAGGTTTGATTTTGTTCCACCGGGCGATTTGCTCCCACCACTCGCCATATCCGTACGCATGTCTGGCAATCTTCCATAGACTGTCGCCCCGTCGCACGCGGTACCTGCCGATTGAGGGAAGGGGGTTGTATGGCCTTCCACTCCCCGGTTGACGATGAGGCTCCATGCCGCCACGCTATCTGGCATTCTGTGCGCTGTCAATGCTGCCCGCGTCGAACACTGTTGGCCGCCGACCCTCAAACTGGCGTTGTAAAGCACTATGATGGCTGGGTGTCGCCGATCTCCTTGATCATCCCCGCGCTGAACGAGGCAGAATCCATTGACGCACCGTTTCAACGTATAGGCTATAAGGCAGAGCATAGCTCTGACTGCTTCACAGTAGTCCTCCAGCAAGCGTCAACTAGCGTCGCCTTTGGTGTTTATGACGACCCAGATTCCGGACAGTTGATCTGCTACAGCAAGTATGCCAATCAGCACAAGGCCTAGCAAGCTTAACGACCCTATCGCAACCAGGTCACCTTTGAAGGCTCCCCAGTACGATACAACAATATGTTTCACCGAAAGATAGTTTGACGCGCTAAGCAGGGCACCCACGACTGCAATGACCCTCAACGGTATACGAGATCGACGGACCCACGCGTATAAGCAAGCAGCTGTAAACAAGAGGCATCCGTTCAACCAGGCTGGCCAAGCTGCTTCCAGCAACCACAGTAATGGCGCGTGTGCCCGCCACGCCATGTATGTGAAAGAAAGAGCCGTGTAGAAAAAGAACAGCGACTCCAAGGCGATACAAGTCGCAACGACGGTATGTAGCTTTGGCACAGATGCTTCCCCTCTAACCTTTTGTACCGTGAAGTTTTCGCATACTTTTGCCATAGAGGGCGAACGCGGCCGCAAACGTTAAGGGTGCTGTTATCGTGCCTAAGCCTCCGGTTGCAACATCTTTCGCTCCTTCTCCTAACATAAGTGCGGCAACGCCTGCCAATAGAAGCACTCCTAATGAGACCTGCAAGGCTTTCGACCAATTGGTTACCGTTGATGCTTGCACTTTCCCGAATCCAGGTGGCCTAAAGATCACATCTAAGATATAACCCGCAACTCCAGAGAACTCGTAATCTTGATACACTCCTTTTATCTCTTTAGGTTTAAAGGTAAAATTTACCTTTAACGGGCGAGATCACAGGGAATTCTGTAGTTGCAAGTAGCTTGTCTCCTACCGTGATTGTTGATCCTAACGCTCATGAAACTTCTGCTTTCTTTCGGTCAAATCTAACGATACTTTTCCAAAAAAGCATCTTCAAAACTCCATCTGCCTCCTTCTTGTATTCGCTCTCGATGCCTTCTGTTGTCAGAGTAAGGCCACCACTAATTATTCCATTTCTTTTCATCACGATCTCGCCGGTAAAGCTGAGCCTGCACTCCGCGACGCCTATGTTCTCTTCAAGCACCATCCCCTCCAACTCGTACTTAAACTCCGGGAACAGGACTGGTCTCGCTTTTTGGAACGGCCCCGACTTGAATGACTCGTGCAAGCTGCGTGTCAAGTCGTGGTTCTGGTGGAGCATTGCCCCATGCGGATTGTATGGATCATTGTGGGCCGCGGGGTGTGCCGCCAGAGCTTTTCCTGCAAGCATATGGTCCATGCCCTGATGTGGTGTGGGAATGATGATGCTTTGCCCGATCAGCAGAGGTTTGCCGGGCTCGATCCGATTGAACCTGGCGATCTGCTCCCACCATTCCCGTAACCGTAAGCCGATTGGGCGAGCTTCCACAAGCTGTCGCCACGTTGCACGCGATACCGGCCGATCCGAGGAGGGCTGCTGTATGGCTTTCCGCTTCCGACTCTACCCTGAGTCTCCATTCCGCCAAACGATCTGGCATCGGAAGCGCTGTCAATGCGTGTAGATCGATCTCGTAAGCCGCTCCCGCCTGCCGCGGAGACCTCCTCGTCAGTCGTTATGATGGGCCGAGTGTCTACTATTTCCCTCATCATCCCCGCCCTAAACGAGGCCGAGTCCATCGGTCATGTTGTCCGCTCACTGCCATGGCCTCTTCTTCTCGAGTGCATCGTGGCCGACAACGGGTCCACCGACGGGACAGGGGACGTGGCACGGGCGGCCGGGGCGCGGGTGGTCGCGTCTTCGCGGGGGTATGGGCAGGCGTGCAAAGCCGGATCGGATGCGGCGGACCCTGCGAGCACGATCCTGGTTTACATGGATGGGGATGGGTCCGACATTCCTGAAGACCTTGCGCGGCTGGTTGGGCCTATTGAGCGTGGGGAGGCGGACTTCGTGCTGGGTTCACGTATACGGGGGCGACGCGAACCCGGATCGATGCTGCCGTCACAGGTGTTTGCAGCGCACTTTGTGGGCTGGCTGCTGCGGCTGACGCAGGGGGTGCGATATACAGACATGGGACCGTTCCGCGCGATTCGCCGCAGTTCGCTCGAACAGCTCGGCATGGCGGAGATGACGTTC
Source organism: Acidobacteriaceae bacterium (assembly GCA_965215415.1). Taxonomy (GTDB): domain Bacteria; phylum Acidobacteriota; class Terriglobia; order Terriglobales; family Acidobacteriaceae; genus Edaphobacter. The sequence continues at coordinate 1,951,938 of CBDCDQ010000009.1, forward strand.
GGCTGGAATCTCGAGATGCAGATCAAGGCGGCGCAACACAAGCTTCGCATTGAAGAGATTACGGTAGACTATCGCCGCCGTATCGGTGGAACGAGCAAGGTTTCGGGCGATCTAGCGGCATCCGTCAGGGCAGCGGGGCGTATCCTTGGAGTGCTCTTCCGGACGGGGTTTCGGCGAAGGGTTTGAGGAGGGCAGGGATGCTTGCCGTGTCCCGCTCTGTTCTCTGCGAGGGGTTCCGTGGCTGGGAATGGCTCTGCTATCCTCAACGAGTAAAATATATCGGAGCGAAACGACGATGGCAAAAGGGGTTAACAAGGTTCTTCTGCTCGGCAATGTAGGGAAAGACCCCGAGGTGCGAGCGACGGCGGGCGGCATGACGGTAGCGACCTTCTCGCTGGCCACGGCGGACCGCGCCAAGGATGCCCAGGGTAACTGGGCCGATAAAGCGGAATGGCATAACCTGGTGTGTTTCGACCGCCTGGCTGAAACGGCAAAGAACTACGTGAAGAAGGGTTCTCAGCTGTTTGTCGAGGGCAAGATCACGACTCGTTCCTGGGATGATAAGGAGTCCGGCCAGAAGAAGTACCGCACGGAGATCATCGTGAACGACTTTACCTTTGTGGGCAGCAAGCAGGGGGAGGGGGGAGCTGGCAGCTCTTCCAGCGGCTACAGCCGCACGAACACGTCGAACACTGCGAGCTACGACCAGCGCGCTCCGGTAAGCCAGCCCGATTATGGCGACACGGGGATCACAGACGACGATATCCCTTTCTGAGTCAGGTCCAGCCGGTGGGTCATTCTTCTAAGCTCACGCCAAGGCAATCTCGCCGATGCGGTTGGTAGGCACGTGGCCGATCGGCAATACACAGGCTTGGCTTTGACTTTGCTCCACCCCTGCCATACAACTGAAGACTCCCTTCTCTTGCGGTCTGGTTTCTGCTTTCCGCGCCACTCCACCCTTGTTACCGCAACGGAATGTTCGGGAAGCGCGGTGAAACTCCGCCACTGCCCCGCAACTGTGAACGCGCACACAATCCACCGTGTGAATGCCTGCCAGGACGCTCTCCACTGGTTCAAAACCGGGAAGGAGGGTGCCGCACGACGGCAAGCATGAGATCGCGTCAGTCAGGAGACCGGTTCCGCTGCGCACATCAACCACGCCTCCGGGGGGAGGCGGAGGAGCTACACCCATGCTGCATCTCCAGGGCCGCCACACGGCCCGCTTCATCCTGCGCACTCTCGCGCTCGCCTCCACAGCCACCCTTTCAGCCCACGCCGTCATCGTGCGCGGCACCGTCACCGATCCGCTCGGAGCCGGCATCCCGCTGGCTAAAGTGCAACTCGTCCAGGGCAAAAAGATCGTCGCCTTTGCGCTCACCGGTGCGGACGGCACCTACGAGATCCTCTCCGACGCCCAGGGCCGCTTTCTGCTCCTGACCGCTGCCCGCACCTTCGCGCTCGGTATCGGGCAGGACTTCCACGGCGGGCGCACCGAGGTCGTCAGCCAGCGCGTCACGCTCGACCCCGCCCACATCACCGAGCAGGTCACCGTCACCGCGACCGGGACGCCAACGCCGCTCGCCCAGGTCAGCTCCGCCGTCACCCTGATCCCCACGCGTGCGCTGGAAACCCGTGTCGGCATTTTGGATGAATTGCGCCAATCTCCCGGCGTCGCGGTCGTCCAAACCGGCCAGCGGGGTGGCGTCACCTCGCTTTTCGTCCGCGGCGGCAACTCCGACGCCAACAAGGTCCTGATCGACGGCATTCCCGCCGAAGACGTGGGCGGACTTTTCGACTACGGAACAGTGTCGAGCACCGGCATCGGCAGCAAGAGTAGCCAAGGCACCGCCATGGAGCTCTACCGGGGAGCGAACTCCGTGCTCTACGGCTCGGACGCGGCGGCCTCCGCGCTAAGCCTGAGCACCACGCGCGGCTCGTCGCTGCGTCCCGTCTTCCTCTACACGGGCGATGCCGGCAACCTCCACACCTGGCGCAACGAAGCGTCCTTCAGCGGAGCGTATCGCAAGTTCGATTACTACACGGCCTTCTCGCGCTTCGATACCTCAAACGCCGTCGCGCTCGACCGCTTCCACGCCGCGACGTCGGTGGCGAACCTCGGCTACGATCTGCTGCCCAGCACCCAGCTGCGCTTCACGGTTCGCAACACCGATTCCGGCTCGGGCCTGCCCAACGCGCACGACTTCTACGGCATCTCGCAAAACGGCCACGAAGCCGACCAGGACCTGTACTCCGGCATCACGCTTGAGAACCGCTTTCTGGGCAACTGGCACAACCTTGTTCGCTACGGCATCGCCCGCAAGCGCGAGCAGGCCGCCTACTTCGGAACACAGCAGGCCAGTGTCGTTACCTTCGCCGGAGCGAACGGCTACTCGGCGACAGGGCAAGCACAGATCTTCGTCTCCGGCCGGGACCAAGCCTCCAACCGCGACATCCTTTCGTGGCAGACCGATTACACGTTCCCACACCGCATCGTCGCCCTCTTCGGCTTTCAGTACGAGAACGAGCGTGGGGTCTTCAACATTCCTCTCTTCGGCATCAACGAAGCTCTGCAGCGAACCAACTTCCAATACACGCTCCAGCTGCAAGGCGACATCAAGAACCGCCTCTTCTACTCGGCTGGAGGAGCGATCGAAAAGAACCATCTGTACGGCCTCGCCGGAACGCCGCGCATCGGCCTCGCCTACTTTCCTGTGCGACCTTCGGAACGCAGGTTCCGAGGCACCAAGCTCCGCGCCAACGTGGCCACGGGCGTTCAGGAGCCGAATCTCGCGACTGAGTTCTCAAGCCTCTACAAAGAGCTACAGCTTGCGGGCGATCCAACCGATATCGCTGCGTTCGGGATCGCGCCACTTGGGCCGCAGCGTTCCCGCACGGTCGATGTCGGCGTCGATCAAAATATCCTCGGTCACAAACTGATCTTCAAGGCCGGTTACTTCCACAACCAGTTCTCACATGAGTTGGAGTTCGTTGGATCGGGTGATCTGCGGCGTTATTTCGGGATTGTGCCCGCAAACGATGCGTTCTTCTTCGGTGGCGAGCTCAACTCCCTCGCCTTCCGGGCACAGGGCACTGAGACCGAGATTCAATACCAGCCTTTTACTCGTCTCTTCCTCCGCGGCGGCTACACCTATCTCGATTCGGTCGTCAGCCAGTCGTTCTCCGGGGATGCGACGAAAGCAAACCGGGGCGTTCCTTCGAGCAACCCTAGCCTGCCGGGTATTGCTATCGGCAGCACGTCGCCACTGATCGGCGCGCGGCCTTTCCGGCGTCCCCCGCATACGGGCTTCTTTGCGGTCCAGTACAGCGGAACAAAGCTGACTGCCGCCTTCCAGGGCGCGCTCGCCAGCCGCGCCGACGACTCGACCTTCCTTGGAGGCTTGGACGCAAACTTCGGCAACACGCTGCTGCTGCCGAACCGCGATCTGGACTATGGCTTCGCCAAGCTGGACGCCAACTTCACCTATCGCGCCACCAATCGTGTGGCGGTGTTCACGCACCTCGATAATCTGCTGAACAACCAACACATCGGCCCGATCGGCTATCCGGGGCTGCCATTCACCGTACGGAGCGGGTTGAAGGTGCGGTTGGGCGGAGAATAGTCTCTGCCAGGAGGGTACAGCTGAGGTCGACCGCAGACCGGCAGTCTCTGTTCGTTCGTGCGCCAGGAAGGGTGCACGAACGAGCAGGATGCGGGGAGTGGATGGTTACGGCAACGCCTGCGTTATCGGAACAAGCACGCTAACGGACGCGGGAGCCCAGGGCTATTGCTTCGCCGAAGGTGGTGAGGATGGGTTTGGTGTTGTCGCCGGAGCTGGCGGCGAGGAGCATGCCGTGAGATTCGAGGCCGCGCATCTTGCGGGGCGCGAGGTTGGCGATGATGACGATGCGGCGGCCGAGGAGCTCTTCGGGGGTGTACCACTCGGCGATGCCGGAGAGGATTTGGCGCCGGGGGAAGTCGGGGCCGAGGTCGACTTCGAGGCGGAGGAGCTTGTCGGCTTTGGGGATGCGTTCGGCGACGACGATCTGGGCGACGCGGAGGTCGATTTTCACGAAGTCGTCGATGGCGATCTGGGGGGTGGACTCGCGGGTGGCCTCGGTGGGCGGCGTGGATTCGCGCTCGGTGGTGAGGGCGTTCGAGCCGCCGACGGTGTTGCCGGGGGCTGACTCGGAGAGGGTGGCGCTGCGCGGGCCGGCTCCGGGGTGGTTGGTGTCTTGCTCCGCTTCCGGCGAAAGGCTTAACACCGAAGAGGCGGATTGCATGGATTGTTCTTTGGCGGGGGCGGCTTTGGCGGCTTCCATGTCGATCATGATCTGGGCTAGTCCTTTGTCGGCGCGGGGGAAGATGGGGCTGAGGGGGCCTAGCTTGGTGCCGGGTTGGAGGCCGCCCCATTGCAGGTTGGTGAGTTCGCCGTTCTTGGCTGTGAGTTCTATGTCGCCTAGGCCGAGTTGTTGCCATACTTTGGCGGCGCTAAAAGGACAGTAGGAATAAATGATAGCTGCTGCGACGCGTGTAACTTCTGCTGCTTCGTACAAAATGCGGCCTAGTTCTTCGGCTGAGCCGGCTTCTTCGTTAGCGTAGAGTTTCCAAGGCGCACGGGACGTAAGATCGCGGTCTGTAAGTCCGATCAGCTTCCAAGTGTTTCTAAGTTCTACTCCAAAGCTAAGAGGTTCTATTGTAGGAACATAGCCTAGTGTAGAGTTAAGCGCTTGTAGATATTGCAGGAAGTGATCCAGGTCGGGCGTATTGTCTGCTTGAGCATCAAAAACCAGTCCATGTATAAAATTCTGTGCATGAGCGAACGGAACAGACCCATCGAAATACCTATGGATCATGCTTAGCGTGCGGCTGACTAGGTTTCCGTAGCCATTTGCCAAATCTGCGTTGTAGCGGGTGATGAGGGCGTCGAATGAGAAGCTGCCGTCCTGGCCGAAAGGTATTTCGCGGAGGAGGAAGTAGCGGAGGACGTCGGTGGCGAAGAGGTCTTGTTCTTCCTTGGTGCTGTCGGGGAATTGCTTCTTGTAGACGTGCTCGCCGAAGGCGTCGAGGATGGTTTCGGCGCGGACGATGTTGCCCTTGGACTTGGACATCTTCGAGTCGTCGAAGAGGAGCCAGCCGTGGGCGGTGACGGCTTTGGGGAGCGGCAGACCGGCGGCGAGGAGGAAGGCGGGCCAGTAGACGCAGTGGAAGCGGATGATCTCTTTGCCGACGAGGTGGAGATCGGCAGGCCAGAACTTTTCAAAGAGCGCGGGGTCGTCGGAGCCGTAGCCGAGGGCGGTCATGTAGTTGGCGAGGGCGTCGAGCCAGACGTAGATGACGTGTTTTTGTTTGGTCTCGGAGGCGGCTGGCTCGGGTACGGGGATGCCCCAGGTGAAGGAGGAGCGGGAGACAGAGAGGTCGCGGAGGGCTCCGGGGACGTACGGATTGCCGAGAGCGGTGTGGGCGATGGTTGGTTCCGTGGCACCGCCGCCCACCTTAGGCGATGAGACCGCCGAAGGTGGGGCACCCGGTTCGGTGGCACTGCGGAGATCGCCGCGGAGGAAGGAGAGGACTTCGTTCTTGCGGGCTTCGGGTTGGATGAGGAGGGTGTCGGATTCGATGAGGTCTAGTAGCGGGAGCTGGTAGTCGGAGAGGCGGAAGAAGAAGTTCTCTTCGGTGACGGTTTCGGTGGGTTTGCCGTCGGGGCCGAGGGTGCCGGGGGGGCCATCGACGAACATCTCTTCGCCGATGGAGTACTGGCCGGTGTAGGAGCTGAGATAGATCTGGCCGCGGGCGTGGAGGTCGGCGAAGAGCTTCTGGGCGCCGCGTTTGTGGGCGTCGGAGGTGGTGCGGATGAAGGCGTCGTGGGTAATGCCCATGCGCTTCCAGAGGGTCTGGAAGGAGGCGGAGACTTCGTCGGCAAAGGCCTGCGGGGGGATACCGGCGGCGGCGGCGCTGCGCTCGATCTTTTGGCCGTGCTCGTCGGTGCCGGTGAGGAAAAACGTGTCGTCGCCGAGGAGGCGGTGGCGGCGGGCGATGGTGTCGGCGGCGAGCGTGGTGTAGGCGTGGCCGATGTGGGGGCGCGCGTTGACGTAGTAGATGGGGGTGGTGAGGAAGTACTTCGGCATCTGAGAGGCTAGTTTAGCAGCGGCGGCGAGACGCGCCTGATGAGCAGACAAGTGCAAACACAGGTTCCCTTCGGGAATGACAAACAAAGAAAAGGACAGCAGACTATGCTTCGCGGATTGCGCCCAAGCGCGGCACAAGGAGCTGGAAGATTGTCAATGCGACGACATACGCGCTGGCGGCCATCGAGAAGACCAGCAGCGGGTGGAGGGAGATGTTGTGCTTGACGATCCAGGTAAAGGCCGCTCCGCCAAGCGCGCCGGCCGCCGCGCCGATGCCGACGACGGTGGAGACGGCGGTCGAGGGGAACATATCGGCCGGGGTAGAGAAGATGTTGGCCGACCAGCCCTGGTGGCCGGCGGCGGCGAGGGCGATGAGCAGCGTCGCGGGCCAGGCGTTCGCGGGGAAGAGAGCGCCCATGTGCGGGACGAGCACGACGGGCACGACCGAGAGCGCGCAGACGAGCATGGCGAACTTGCGGCCGGAGTTGACGGAGTGGCCCCGGTTCATCCACCAGCCAGAGAGCGAACCGCCCGCGATGGAGCCGATCGACGACACGAGGTACACGGCGACGATGTACCAGTAGGCGGCCTTGAGCGTGAGGCCGTAGTTGCGGTTCAGGAATTGCGGGAGATAGAAGAGGTAGAACCACCAGACGCCGTCGGTAAGGCCTTTGCCGAGGGAGAAGGCGTAGAGGCCGCGATGTCGGAAGAGCTGGGCGTAGGTCGGTTTTTCCGTGCCGAGTGCGGCGGCGAGGTTGGCTTGCGTTTGCGTGGCTCCTCGGCGCAGGCGGTTGTAGGGGAAGAGGAGCCAGATCACCAGCCAGACGAGGCCGAGCGAGCCGGTGGTGAGGAAGGCGGCGGGCCAGCCGTACTTTGCCGTGACGGCGGCGACCAGCAGGGGCGCGATGAGGGCGGAGGCATTCGAGCCGGAGTTAAAGAGCCCGACGGCCTTGGCGCGCTCGGGCGTGGGGAACCACTCGCTGACGGCCTTGATGGCGGCGGGGAAGTTGCCGGACTCGCCCAGGCCTAGGAAGATGCGGGCCACGCAGAAGCCGGCGACCGTGGTGACGAAGGAGTGCGAGAGCGAGGCGGCGGCCCAGACCAGGATGGCGATGGCGTAGCCGGCTTTGGTGCCAACCCTGTCGATGAGGCGACCGGCGAAGAGGAAGCCGAAGCCGTAGGCGATCTGGAAGAAGATGAGGACGTTGCCGAATCGGTTGTCGAAGACCGGCTGGTGGAACTTGTCGGCGGCGTGGTCCCAGCCCATAAAGGCGGCGTCGTGCAGCAGGGGCTCGACATAGCCGAAGACGTTGCGGTCCATGTAGTTGATGGTGGTGGCAAGAAACAGGAGAAAGCAGACGAACCAGCGGATGTGATGAGACTGGGGCGTGGAGGTGAAGCCGGTGTCTTGGTCTCGCGGTAGGTCGGGCAGCGGGATGGGCTCTGAAGACATGGCAGCTAGGGTGAGCATAGCGGTTTGTAGGCCACGCGTGTCAAGGCTGCATCTGAGGGTCTGAGGTGTGGCGATGGCGTGGTGGAGCTTTGCCGTGGCGCTGCTGGCGGGAGCGGCGAATCCGTTTCAGTCAGGAACGAACGCGCAGTTGAACAAGCAGCTGGGCGCGCCGCTCTGGGCGACCGTGGCGGTGTATGCGATGGGGCTGCTCGGGGTGTTGGTGGCGCTCCTGTTTGCGCGGGAGCGGCTGCCGTCGGCAGGGCAGGTGTTGGGGGTCAGCTGGTGGGCGTGGCTGGGCGGGCTGATCAGTATTGCGTCGACCATGGCGGGGCTGATGCTGGCGCAGAAGCTGGGCTCAGGCGTGTTTACAGGGTTGAGTCTGACGGCGTCGCTGGTGATGTCGGTCGCGCTCGATCATCTGGGATGGATCGGGTTCAAGCAGCATACGGCGTCGCCCGCGCGACTGGCGGGGTGCGCGCTTATGGTGGCGGGAGTGTGGATGGTGTCGCGGTTTTGAAGAGCTACGATGGCGGTCTGATCGTCTTTTGAGTTGTCGTCTTGAGGACGCCATGGATGCGTTGTTTGATGGTCAGACGGAAGAGGCCGCTCGTCTTTATCTCGTCCTGTGTTTCGGAACGCATTAGCTCCAGCTTGCCGCCCCGGAAGGCGTATTGCCTGGATGCATATTGCACTCCGCCCTGGCTTGTTTCATATGTTTTTAGAAGGTGAGTTTCTGGATCACGTGTCAATACGGGATAGTTACCAAGGTAGGAAAATCGCTTGAGGGACGGTTTGTAGAGCCAATAATCGGCGTAGGTGTTGGCGACTCCCTGAGCGGTCACGAATTGAATGTCCTGGAACCCGTCTGCATTCACATCTACTCCGCTCAACGACGGTATTTCGTTTGCAAGGAATGGAACCTCGCGATGTACCTTAAGCCTTTGGACAATCCTGCCGTCTTGCGACACGAGTAGCTGCCGGACGAGTTGTCGCTCATAGGACGCGTGCATAAGATCGTAGGTGATGGAGTAGGGTGTTACGCCATTTCGGACGTCCAGCTTGCAGGGACTGCACACGGTATGGGGCGCATCCTGGCAATGTGCCGTCGCGGAGGCAAAGAGGCTGAGACAGTAGATGGCGAGATATAGTTTTATTCTCTTCATGGTATTAGGAAGCATTTCGCATTTGTTAGGCGCAACCGGCGGTCGGCGATTCCGGTCATCCCACCATTGATGATCCGGGTAATTTGGTCGATCAAATCGTGATCCGCAAGGGTATTGAGATCATGCATTTCCCAGAAGTACGCCGCCACGTCCACGGCAAGCACGGGATCGGTTGCAATCAACGTCCAATTGTTCGACACTGTGTAGTCTTTACCGCGCGCCTTGCCGTAAGCCTGATAATTGGCTCTGCCGGTTAGCTGGATCAACCCTCTGCCCTTGAAGCGTTCGCCGTCTCCCGGCTGCGTGTTGCCGAGTGCCGTGCGGCCCTCATACGCTTTTCCACTGGCGATCTCTTCGGTGTACTGCAATCCCCCACTTTCATGACCGATCTGCGAAAGGAAATGTGTCATCCGAAGCGGAGTGTTGACGGAGATGCTGGCCATGGCCATTGTCAAACCGGTATAAAACTTGGTAACCACAGCTTCGGATGAATTGAGAAAGATCCCCTGCATCTTGGTTTGGGACATTGCGGAGGGTATGCCAGCACGCAACGCTTTAAGCGTCGGGCTCAAAGGCGCGACTCGTCCGTCTGGCTTGATCATCTTCATGACCCGACCTTGGAAGAGCAGGATTGCGTCTTTTAGTACTTTGTTGAATCGGCCGTCCCGCTGCAGGGTAGTCATCGGCAACAACTGTGCAATGTTCAGATTCAACAGGACCTGAACCTTCTTCACGTCATCTCTGTTGTTTACGCAGTGGTCGCCCACAACCGCGGATAAGCACATCGGAACACCTCTTCCCAACCCTAGTGTACGTCAACATTACTTTGGTGGTGAGTACCTGTAGAGTGGCGTTGCGACGCAAACTGCTTGTTGCACGGCTTGCAGGTTAATGATCGACGCCTGTGTTTACGATTGCCGACAATCGTTTCTATGTTAGCTGGATTCGGCCGAATGGACGCGGTTGCGGCCACTCTTCTTTGCCAGATAGAGAGCACCGTCGGCTGCCGCGATCAGTTCCTGCGGCGTGAGCTCCTCGCCGGGGACGAGCGAGGCTGCGCCCAGCGAAACTGTGACATACCCGAAAGGATTGCCCTCATGCGGCAGGTCCGCGAGGGCGATCCCGGTGCGCATCTGTTGGGCGATGCGCTCGGCAGTGGACGCCGAGACATTGGGCAGCAGCACAGCAAACTCCTCGCCTCCGTAGCGGGCCACGAGATCGTGCGGACGCAGGGTGCCAGTCAGGACGGCAGCGATGCGGCGCAGACACTCGTCACCCGCCAGATGGCCGTAGCGATCGTTATAGGCCTTGAAGTTGTCGGCGTCGATCATAAGAAGGGAGAGAGTGGTCTTCTCATTCAGGGCGCGAGTCCATTCGGCTTCGAGAGCTACATCGAAGTGCCGCCGGTTGGCGACGCCGGTGAGGCCGTCGACGTTCGCCAGATGCTTCATGTCGGTATAGGCCTGCTGGAGGCGTTCCTGGAAGTTCTGGCGCTCCATCAACACGACGCAAAGGGGAAAGACGAACAGCATGGCGAGCGTGGCAAAGATGCGTAGAAGGGTGGTTTGACCGTCATCCCACTGATGGAACGGGATGATGAAGGGACCATAGCCATGCAGGCTGAGGTAGGTGCTGATCAGCGTCAGCATATTGGCTCCGAGCACCGCACCGCTGAAGCCGAGCCGCATGGCGACGAAGAGAAGAAAGGGATAGGGCAGAAAGCTGATGGGGTAGTGCCCGTTCGCAAAGGTGTACCAGGTGACCGCATAAAGGGTGCCGAGCAGTCCAAGCGTCGCAGGGAGCGCACGCAGACGGAACAGGTCGTAGGTTTCGCGGCTGAACAGGATGAGGATGAGGGGCGTCCAGAGCACGGTACCCAGTGCGTCCGCAAAGGCCCATCGTTCCATGTGGTGCCAGAAGCCCCCATGATGGGTATGGTCGAAGTACAAACCGACGATGATGCTCCCGAGCAGAGGGCCCACGAAGATCGCCCACAGGGTAAAGCGCAGCACGAGGCGCGGCTCCATCATCCAGCGCCGCAATCCGCGGAAGGCAGGCAGCGCACAGGCGGCGATCATCACCTCGGTGAAGTCGGCGAGGACATCGATGGCCACTTCGGCTACCGGTTCGCTCGGCCCGAGCTCATGCCAGACGGCGGCGAAGACGAAGCCGCTGATGACCCAAGGCCAATATCTGCGCTCAATCAGGAGCAGAAACCCGATGGCGATTCCATTGAACGGCCAGTAGATCGCCCAGTCGTCGGTTGTCGGCATCAACCGGTCGAGCAGGGAGATGTAAATGGTGAGACCGATCAACGTCGTCGCGAAGATGCACAACCCCCCGGGCAGGGGGTGCGCTTCGATCCAGGCGGCAAGAGCCGGCCAGAGTTGGCGAGGATGGCGGGGGAGCGGCCTGCGCGGGACGGCGAGCGGCTTCGCGGGTTGAACGGTGTTCTCCGATAACAGCGTTCCCGTCGTGATGCTCCTCATTCCGCCTCGGCATGATGCACGTTGAATTGTCTTGCGATCTCAGAACATTTCGACGCAGGAAAGCAGGTCCGATTTCGCCGCACTGATGATGAGTAGACGCGGTGCTCTTTGGAGGTTATCGGCAGCAGGAATGAAGAGATGAATGATCCCGATGGAGCAAGACATCGGCAGCCGGGAACAGCGTGGCAGTCGAACTGGTTCTGAACGAGGCTTCATGCGAGGTCCTCGAGGTCATGGAGGAATTGTATGGGATGCGGGCTGGTCTATATATCAAAATTGAGAGTGACGCCAAGAGGGGGTACTCTTGGCTCACGGAGGTATGCCGGTGAAGATCTGGCTTTTGGTGGGTGCGATTAGCTTGTGCGCGGGGGCACAAACGAGTGGGCCGCTGCCTGAATTGGAGGTTCCGGCGAGGAGCTTGCCGGTGCCGGCGGATGTCAGCCCGGAGATGCAGGGGATCATTGCTGCTCCCCTGAACCCGGTGTGGAACGTTCTTTGGAAGACAGGCGAAGAGTGGCGGGCAGCCGCAAACGTGCAGGCTGCAAAGACAGTCGAGGAGTTGCCGCCGGTACGGGAGCGGCTGCACGTCTCAGTCAAGCCTGCGGTCGTGGCTGGGGTGCGGGTATTTATCGTGACGCCGGCGCTCATTGTGCCAGAGCACCGGAATACATGGTTGATCCACGTGCATGGCGGCTGCTATGAGCTGTTTCCCGGCGAATCGGGTACAGGCGAAGCGATCCAGATGGCAGGCTTAGGGCACTACCGTGTGATCTCGGTCGACTACCGGATGCCGCCCGAAGGGTACTTTCCGGCGGCTCTCGATGATGCCATGACGGTGTATGCGGAGACGTTGAAGACGACGGCTGCGAAGAACATCGGTGTATTCGGCACATCGGCGGGCGGGGCGCTGGTGCTCGAGATGATGTTGCGGGCCAAGCAGCAGGGGCTCGCCCTGCCGGGCGCAATCTCGTCCGGCACGCCGATGGCCGATGTGACGAAGACGGGCGACAGCTTCTATACAAATGAGCTGGTCGATAATGTGCTGGTTTCGCGAGCCGGCTTTTGCGATGCGGCGACAGTGGTGTACGCGCACGGGCACGATCTCAAAGATCCATTGCTCTCGCCGGTCTATGGCGATATGCACGGTTTTCCTCCAACCATTCTGACGACGGGAACGCGGGATCTCCTGCTGAGCAACACGGTGCGGGTACACCGGAAGTTGCGGCAAGCCGGTGTAGAGGCGCAACTCGAGGTCTTCGAAGGGCAATCGCACGCGCAGTACACGCGCGACGACCGGATTCCGGAGACGCGCGAGGCGTTTGGAGAGATCACAGCGTTCTTCGACAAGCATCTGGGACACTAGCATGGATGCCCTGAGAAAGACGCGGCTGGATCATGTAGGTATCGCGGTCTGGAGTATCGTAGCGGCGCGGGGCTTCTACGAGGGTCTCGGCATGGTGTGTGAACCGGTGGAAGAGATCGCGGCGGAACGGGTGCGGGTGGTCATGCTCTCAGGTGGTGCAGGCGGACGAGTGGAACTACTGGAGCCTCTTGAGGGGGAGAGCGCGGTGCGACGTTTTATGGAGAAGCGCGGCGAAGGGATGCACCACATGGCGATGCGGGTCGCGGATGTCGATGCGGAGTTTGCGCGCATGCAGGCGGACGGGGTACGGCTGGTGAGCGAGGAGGTCCGAGTGGGAGCCGGTGGACACCGCTACTTCTTTGTGCATCCGGCGAGCGTGGGCGGGGTACTGGTCGAGATCGTCGGATGAAGCTACTGGTGATCGACACGTGTGGAGCCATGGCGAGCGTGGTGTTGGCGGAACATGGCCAGAGGGTGGCGGAGGAAAGGCTGCCGGGGCGTAGTGCCTCGGAGCGGCTGCTGACGGTGATCCGGGAGCTGCTGGAAGGAGCACAATGGCAGCTCAGCGAGCTGGCGGCTCTTGGCGTGGTGCATGGGCCGGGATCGTTTACCGGGGTGCGCGTGGGGGTGAGCGCGGCAAAGGGGCTCAGCGAAGCGGCAGGCGTTCGCCTGGTGGCGATCTCGCGGCTGGAGGTGCTTGAGCAGGCAAGTGGGGGCGCGGCCGTGGCGCTCGACGCTGGACGTGGAGAGTTCTACGTGCGCGAGAACGGTGTGGAAGCGTTGCGCGGTCTGCCTGACGGAGCGATGCTGTTTGAAGAGGGTAAGGACATGCGAGGAGCGGTAGAGGCGATCGAGCTTGTAGCGGAGCGGGTGCGGAGCGGGCAGATCGACGACACGGGAGCGTTGGATGCGAACTATGTCCGCTGGTCGGAGGGCTTGTACGGGCGGGTTGTCCGTTGAGAATCGAGCGGGCGCGGATAGAGGACCTCTTCGCCATTCTTGCTGTGGAACGGAACACGCCGGACGCACCGCACTGGGCAGAACAGGCGTACCGGGTCGCCTTGGAAGGAGGCAGAGAGGGGCTTCAGCGGTGTGTCTTTGCAGCGTGGCTGGACGACGAACTGGTAGGCTTTGCCGCAGGAAGCGTCGTCGCGGGCACGGCGGAGCTCGAGAGCGTGGCAGTGCAGGCTTCGGCGCGGCGGCAGGGCCTGGGAAAGGCGTTGTGCGCGGCGGTGATTGCCTGGGAGTGGGCGCAGGCGGCTGAGACGGTGGAGCTGGAGGTGCGAGAGCGCAGCACGGGTGCCCGGGCGTTATACATGGAACTGGGATTCAAGGAGTGCGGCCGGCGGCCCGCTTATTACCGTAACCCCGTCGACGATGCAGTGCTGATGCGACTGGTGCGCTGAGCGCCCGTCTCCAAAGGAAAGAAGGAAGACACGGCTTTCATTGGATGGACCCAAAGCAGCGGGGCGGGCGGCCTATAATCAAGGCCATGGTTCGTGATGGCTTTTTGTATGCCGCTGGGCTTCTGGTTGTGGCGGCAGTGCTCTGGTGGTTGACGAAATCGTCCCTGCTCGTGGTGATTCCTGTGTTGTTGGCGGTGTTCTTCCTGTGGTTCTTCCGCGACCCGAACCGAACGATCCCGGCGATGCCAGGGCAGATCGTCTCGCCTGCAGACGGGGTGGTGACCGAAGCGGAGTGGATCGAAACCGTAAACGGGGGTCGGCTGCGGCTCAGCATCTTTCTGAATGTCTTCGACGTACACGTGAACCGTGCTCCGGTTGCAGGTACGGTGCGGCTGGTGGAGTACAGGCCGGGTCAGTTCGTGAATGCGATGAACCCGGAGTCGGTGCTGCACAATGAGCAGACTCTGGTGTTGATCGAAGGCGAAGGCGGAATCGAGGTAGGCTTCAAGCAGATCGCGGGCCTCCTGGCACGACGGATCGTAACAACGGTCCGGGCAGGGGACAAGGTAGCGCGTGGCCAGCGTGTCGGGCTGATCAAGTTCGGTTCCCGCGTGGATGTGCTGCTGCCTGCCGAGGCAAACCTCAGAGTCAAGACAGGGATGCGCGTCAAAGGCGGAGCCACCGTGCTGGCGGTGTTGCCGCAGCCGGGTGAAGTCGCGGATCAGGATGAGGCGGGTTGATGGCGGAGGTCTCGCCAGCTCTTCAAGGAACAGCGCGACGACCCAGCCGGGGGATGTATGTGCTGCCATCGCTGTTTACGGCAGGCAACATCGCAGCGGGATATTACGCAATTACGCAGGGCATCCAAGGCACAGCAGCGGACCATCACCCGTTCGACCGGGCGGCATTGGCAATCGGGTTTGCCGTGCTCTTCGATGGGGTGGATGGACAGGTAGCGCGGCGAACGCAGACCACCAGCGACTTCGGGAAGGAGCTGGACTCGCTGGCCGATGTGATTACGTTTGGCGTCGCGCCGAGCCTGCTTGCTTATATGTGGGGATTCCGGTTGCTTCCGCCGATGGCAAACGTGATGACCCGGGGCCGCCTGCTGGACTTCGGCATCTTTGTCTGTTTCCTGTTTCTCATCTGCGGCGCGTGCCGGCTGGCGCGGTTCAACATCAGCGTCAACCCGCAGCCGCGCAACCCTGGCCGGCCGGGGCAAAAGTACTTCGTCGGAATGCCCATTCCGGCGGGCGCGGGCGTGATCGCATCGGTGATCCACTTCTTCAACGGCTCGCCGATCGACAACCCGTGGATTGCTGTCGTCTGGATGGGTCTGATCATTGGCACGGGTTTCTTAATGGTGAGCAGCTGGCGCTTCTGGAGCGGCAAGGAGATGGCTGCCAACGGACGGCACCCGTTCCAGTTCGTGGTGATCGTGGCATTCATTGGCGCCCTGATCTTCCTCTTTTCAGAGTGGGCGTTGATCCTGATCGCGCTGGGGTATCTGGTGTCGGGCGTGTTTGCGCGCCTGGCGTATTCTTGGAGCCGCGACCGGCGGTTGGCGGGGCAGCAGTAAGGAGTTCCGATGGTGCATGGTATGGGGCGGGTCGGGATTGTCGGCGCGTCGTCGCTGGCAGGGCGCGAGATGGCGGATGTGCTGGCGGAATCGGTGCTGGCGGCGGCCACTCTGGTGCTGCTCGACGATGACGAGGCTGCTGGGCAGATGACGGCCGCCGGTGACGAAGCAGCGGTCATCCAGAAGCTGGACGAAGCATCGTTTGAAGGCATGGACTTCGCCTTCTTTACCGGCAGCGCGGCGGTGGCTCGGTTGCAGTGGCAGGCTGCGCGCAGGGCCGGAGCCAGCATCGTCGATATGACCAGCGCCCTCGAAGGCGAGACAGGGGTGCCGGTGCGCGCGCCCTGGATCGAGGAGGCGTTGCAGGAGAAGGCTGCGGGGCTGGATCTCGGCACACAGGCGGTCGTGGCGGCGCATCCAGCGGCGCTTATGCTGGGCCTGGTTGCGGCAAGGGTAGCGGCACGCTTTGCTCTCACCGGGCTGGCGGCGACTGTGCTCGCTCCGGTTTCGGAACATGGGCAGGCAGCCATGGATGAGCTGCACCAGCAAACCGTCAACCTCCTGTCGTTCCAGTCGCTGCCGCGCGAGCAGTACGACGCACAGATCGCGTTCAACCTGCTCCCCTCGCTGGGCGAGAGCGCAAAGGTCGCCGGCGCGCAGGAGCGGATCGTCGAGCACTACACAAAGCTCTCGGCAGGAAGGCTGCCGGAAGTAGCCATACAGCTGGTGTACGCGCCCGTCTTCCATGGTTATACGGCATCCGTCTTGATCGATCTTGACCACGCAGCTACGGTCGACGAGATTGAAGCGGCGCTCGCCGGACCGCACCTCGACCTGGTCGCGCCAAGCTCCGATCCTCCGAGCAACCTGAGTGCCGCCGGGCAGGGTGACATCCTGGTACAAGTACGTGCGGCGTTTGCGGGCGAGGGGGGACGGCGCTTCTGGGCCTGGCTGGCGGCGGACAACCTAAGGCTGGGGGCGTTGAACGGAGTGGCGTGTGCGCTCGAGCTGCGGCGTCTGCGGCCTCTCAGTACGGTGCAGTAGCGTCCGATCGAACCACGTCGGGTATGCTGAACTCGATGCCCATCGATCCCATTGCGCTCACCCGTGAACTGGTCAACATCGACTCCACGACGTATCACGAAGGCGCGGCCGGGGCGTTTTTGTACGACTTTCTTGACGCACAAGGGTACGCCGTGGAGCGGCAGCCGGTCGCGCAGCCCGATGCGTCGACACCCGGTGCGGGCACAGGCCAGCGCTTCAACGTGTACGCAGCCGTGGCCGGTGTCGTGCCCGACGTGGTGCTTTCGACCCATATGGATACCGTGCCTCCCTTCTTCGGCTGCACGGAAGACGAGGAGTTTCTTTATGGCCGTGGAACGTGCGACGCCAAAGGGATCATTGCCACGCAGGTGGCTGCGGCGGAACGGCTGCTCGCCCGCGGAGTGAAGGCAGGGCTGTTGTTTGTGGTGGGTGAAGAGCGTGACTCGGCTGGGGCAAAGGTCGCGAATGGTCTGTCGAAAGGGGCGCGCTTCCTCATCAACGGCGAGCCGACAGACAATCGGCTGGCACTTGCGACAAAGGGCGCGCTGCGAGTGGAACTGCGAGCGAGCGGGCGCATGGCACACTCGGCTTACCCGGAGCTGGGTGAGTCGGCGATCGACAAGTTGTTAGAGGCCCTGCACGATGTGATGGCACTCGATCTTCCCGTGGAGCCGGAGATTGGGCCGACCACAACCAACATCGGCCTGATCCAAGGCGGACGTGCGCCGAACGTCATTGCCGATAAGGCGGAAGCGCATCTGCTGATCCGCACCGTGGGACCTTCGGCGGTGGTAAAGGAGCTGATCCTGAAGACCGTAGACAACCGTGCGGTGGTCACGTTCTCACTTGACCTGAGCTTTGTGCGGATGCGTCGCGTCAACGAACGCCCCACGATGATCGCCAAGTTCGCGACCGACATCCCGACGCTGACGAACTGGGGGGAGCCTTTTCTGTTAGGACCGGGATCGATTCACGTCGCGCATACGCCGGATGAGCGCGTGTCGAAGAAGGAGCTGCTGGAGTGCGTCGACCTGTACGTCGACCTGGCAACGGAGCTGGTGCGGCGGTAACTGCCCGGTGCCTCAAAGCGGCCGCAGGGCCCTTAGACTGAGGTGATGGTCACTGACTTGGTTGAAGGTACGTTCGACGCACTGATCTTCGATTGCGACGGGACGCTGGTGGATACGGCAGGGGCGCATCTTGCGGCGTTGCGGGTGGGCCTGGCGGAGCACGGTTTGGCCATGCCGGATGAGTTCTATTACCCGCGGTCGGGGCTGACGCCACGTGCCTTGTTTGAGGAGTACGAGCGCGAACTCGGCCGCGCTGTAGCCCGGGCAGAGGTGCTGGCCCGGTACGCCATCGCGTTCAAGGAGGGGCTGCACCTGCTCAGGGAGATCACGGTAGTCGCAGAGGTGGCGCGAGCGTGGCAGGGCCGGGTACCTATGGCCGTAGGATCGAATGGACAGCGGGGGAACGTGGAGGCGTCACTCCGGGCAACGGGATTGCTGGGGCTGTTCGATTTGGTGGTGGTGGCGTCCGAGGTCCCGATGGGTAAGCCCGCACCGGACCTGTTCCTGGAAGCGGCGCGGCGCATGGGCGTTCGGGCTGGGCGCTGTGTCGTGTTTGAAGATACAGACGAAGGGCTGGCAGCGGCGTGCGCGGCGGGCATGGACGGACGCGATATACGTGAGGTCTGGCGCCGGGAGTGGTGTTGAAGTCCAGAAGCCACCCTTCCTCGCGATCGAGGACCGATTTCACAAGTGGGAGAGGTAGGCGACGATCTCGGGGCTGGTCCAGTTCTGGGCGGAGACAAACTTGCGGCGCAGAAGACCCTGCCGGTCGATGATGTAGGTTTCAGGAATCTGCGCGGTGCCGTAGAGGGCGTTGACCTTGCCGTCGGGATCGCGGACGGTGGAAAGATGGACGGCGTGTTTCGCGAGGAAGGCGCGGTAGACCTGGTCATCCTGGTCGAGCGAGACAGCGACGATTTTGAGGGCGGGCAGTTGCTGCTGGAGCGCAAGCAGGCTGGGTAGCTCCTCTACGCAGGGCGCACACCAGGAGGCCCAAAGGTTCAACACCACGACCTGACCGCGCAGACTCGCGAGATCGACGGTCTGGATGCCGTCGGTGGTGGAGAAGAGAGGAGCGGGCCTGCCCAGGTTGGTAGGGTGGGAACCGCGCTCGCATCCGCTGGCGCACAGCACGAACACGAGAACGGCAGTCAGTCGGTACACGGGTGCCTCCGCTTTCTATAATACGAAGCTGTGGATACTGATGGTGGGCTTGAGTTATCAGTGATTGTGCCGGCGCGGGATGAGGCGCGTTCGCTGGGGACTTGTCTGGGCAGCCTTACGCTTCAAAGCGAGCCGGGGTTTGCGTTGGGGGCGCAGTGGGAGCTGATCGTCGTGGACGATGCCTCGACAGACGGAACAGGAGCGATCGCCGGGAGCTCTCCGGGTGTGACGGTGCTGGCTGCGCCCGAGCTGGACCTGACGGAGCGTGGAGGTTTTACGGGCAAGAACAACGCCTGCTGGGCAGGGGCTCAGGCATCGCGGGGGCGCTGGCTGCTCTTTACCGATGCGGACACGGTGCATGAGGCGGGGAATCTATCGCGATCACTGCGGGAGGCAGAGCGTCATGGAGCGGCGCTGCTGTCGTACTCGCCGCGGCAGATCGTCACGGGTTTTTGGGAGAGGGCAGTGATGCCGCTGGTGTTTTCGGAGCTGGCGAGCGTTTACCCGTCCCAGCAGGTAAATGACCCCGGCAATCGTCTGGCGGCGGCGAACGGGCAGTACCTTCTGGTCGAGCGGGAGGCGTACTTCGCCGTCGGCGGCCATCGCGTGGTGGGACGCGAGGTGCTTGAAGATGTGGCGCTGGCGCGCAACGTGAAGCGGAGCGGACGGGCGATCCGGTTCCGTTATGCACCCGAAGCTCTTTCCACACGGATGTATTGGACGACGGACGAGATGACGGCGGGCTGGCGGAAGAATCTGGCTCTGCTGATGCCGTCGCCGGTCGCTCTGGCGCTGTGGCGTGCTGTGGATCTGCTGCTCTTCTTCGGTCTGCCGGTAGCGGCGTTGCTGGTGCCGCCGAAGATCCCCTATCAAGATGCAGTCTTCTTCCTGCTCTGGGTTCGGACGGCGTTCCGCTTCTACAACCGGGTGATGCGCGCACACTTCCGGTGGAGCGACACGCTGCTGTCGGTGCTGGGGCTGCCGCTCTTTTGTTATCTGCTGGTTGCGAGTGTGGTCGATCACCGCATCAACAAACAAGTGCGCTGGAAGGGACGGAGCTACAAGGCTGATCGCTCGTGAATCGGGATCGAACGCCGGACATCTGTAGGGTAAGAGGTAGGGGCAAGATGATCTATCTGACGCGCAGGGCGGAGTTTTCGGCGGCACACTTCTACTGGGTTGAAGCGTGGACGCCCGAGGAGAACCTGCGCGTCTTCGGGCGATGCGCGAACCGCAACGGCCATGGGCACAACTACACGCTGGAGGTCACGGTCGCGGGCGAGATCGACCCAACGTCGGGCTTTGTGGTGGATCTCAAAGAGCTGAAGGCTATCCTTGATCGCGAAGTCGTCAGCGTCTATGACCATCGTCATCTTAATCTTGAGATCCCTGACTTTGCCGGCGTCGTCCCCACGACGGAGAACCTCGCTGTGGCAATCTGGCGGCGGCTCGAGGGCAAGGTCCCCCACGCAAAGCTGCATCGCGTGCGGGTCTATGAGATGGCGGATCTGTTCGCCGACTTCTACGGTGAGCTATGAGGGCTTACCTTTCTCGTCGATACCACTTCAGCGCCTCGCATCGCCTGCATACGGAACATTACTCCGCGGAGCGTAACCGCGAGGTCTTTGGCAAGTGCAACAATCCATTCGGCCACGGGCACAACTACGTGGTCCAGGTGACCCTCGGCGGGGAGGTCGATCCAGTGACAGGGATGGTGTGCGACCTGACGGCTCTGGATGAGTTTGCGGCAGACCGGTTGCTGCGAAGGTTCGATCATCAGAACGTGAACACTCTTCCGGAGTTCGCAAGTCTGGTGCCGACCACGGAGAACCTTGCCGTGGTGGTACACCGTATCTTTGCGGCCTTTGGCGGGGCGCAGCTCGTGAACGTCCATGTGGAGGAGACGGGCAACAACTCGTTCGACTACGCGGGACAGTAGCACCCAGGAGGAAAGAGGAACGCGATGAGCAGTGCAACCATGGTAGACGGGGTCATGCTCGGGGATGCGACGACCCAGGAGATTTACCGCGAGCTGATCGCGCGCCTGGGGGAAGACCCGGACCGCGATGGTCTGCGGCGTACGCCGGAGCGGATGGAGAAGTCGTTGGCCTTCCTGACCCGTGGCTACGCGCAGGATCTGACGGAGGTTCTGCACGAGGCGCTCTTCGATGTAGATTACGACGAGATGGTGATGGTCAAGGACATCGAGTTTTACTCCATGTGTGAGCACCATCTGCTGCCGTTCTTCGGCAAGGCGCACATAGCGTATGTGCCGAACGGCAAAGTAATCGGGCTGAGCAAGATTCCTCGTGTCGTGGATGTGTTTGCGCGCCGGCTGCAGGTGCAGGAGCGACTAACGACGCAGATCGCGGGTGCAATCACCGAAGCCATCCATCCGCAGGGTGTGGCGGTCATTCTGGAGGCATCGCATCTATGCATGATGATGCGGGGTGTGGAAAAGCAGCACTCGTCCACGGTGACCTCGGCCATGCTGGGGGTCTTCAAGACGGAGCTGCAGACGCGCAATGAGTTCCTGTCGCTGGTGCGGCGGACGGGAAACAATCTCTAGCCGGGCTGTACTCTTATCGGATGAACGGTTTGCTGGTGTTGGACAAGCCTGCGGGTGTGACTTCCCACGACTGCGTGGCCATGGTGCGGCGGGTAACGGGGGAGAAATCGATTGGGCACCTGGGGACGCTCGATCCCATGGCGACGGGCGTGTTGCCGCTGCTGTTGGGCAAGTACACGCGGCTGGCGCAGTTCTTCGGGCAGGCGGAGAAGGCGTATACGGGGACCATTCGGTTTGGGTGGGAGACGGACACGTTCGACGCGGACGGGGAGCGGGTGGGGGAGGCGAGACCGCTGACGCTCGAGCTGGAGGAGCTTCGCGGGCTGGCAGGGAAGTTCCGTGGCGAGATGGACCAGATGCCCCCGGTGTTTTCCGCCAAAAAGATCGGCGGGGTCCCGGCGCACAGATTGGCTCGGGCCGGGGCGGAGGTGCCGTTGAAATCGGCACGCATTACGATCCATGCGTTTGAGCTGCTGTCTCTGGAAGGCGATGCGGTGAGCTTTGCCATGACGGTGAGCGCCGGGGGGTATGTGCGGTCGGTGGCGCAGGAGATGGGAGCGCTCGCGGGATGCGGAGCGCATCTGGCGAGTCTTCGGCGAGTGCGGGCAGGAGCATTCTCGCTGGACGATGCGATCGGGCTGGAGGAGTTGAAGGGTTTGGCGGAGCGGGCGGAGGAGATCGCGGCTCGACTGCCGCATCCCCGGACGCTGCTTCCGGACTTGCCCTCGATCACGGTCGATGAACAGACGGCCGGGCGAATACGCAATGGGATGCAGGTAAACCTGGCGGAGTTCTCGCAGGCTGGCTTGGTGAAGGTGTTTACGAGTCCGACGGAGATGCTGGCCGTGGTGAAGCGGGTTGCGGGGACACTGATGCAGCCTGTGGTGGTGCTGGGGTGATCGGCGTAGCGACTACTTTCTAAGCAGAGGCTCAATGGCAGGCACTAGGTTCTTAGCCACGATCTGATTGCCTTGCGCGGTCGCGTGGATGTTGTCGCCCTGCATCATGCCCGGAACGCCGTAAACGTCTTTAAGGAGGAAGGGGTAGACGGGGGCTTGGTACCTTGCGCCGAGCGCGGGATAGGTGGCGATGAACTGGTTGACGTAGTCGGGGCCGTAATCGGGCGGAAGGATGATGCCGGCGATGAGGACCTTCGCGCCGGAGGCTTTGAGGGCGGCGACGATGCGGTCGAGGTTGGCGCGCATGGCGGGAACGGGCAGGCCGCGCAGACCGTCGTTGCCGCCGAACTCGACGATGACGACCGCAGGGTGGAGGGCGAGCACGGCGGGGAGGCGGAGGACGCCGTCCTTCGAGGTGGCTCCGCTGACGCCTTGGTTGACGACGTGAAATTTATAGCCGTCCCGGTCGAGGTCCTCCTGGAGGAAGTCGGGGTAGCTCTGGCCCGGATTGGTGCCGAAGCCGGCGGTGAGAGAGTCGCCGAAGCAGACGAGAAGCGGGCGGGTGTCGGGGGTGGGCGCGGCGGCGGGATGGGCGATGGGGCCGGGGCTTCGGGCGGTGCTGACGGCGGGGTCGGCGTCCGCTTGTTCAACGAGGGCAGAGGGTTGTTGATCCGGTTTGGTATGGCAGCCGCCGAGCAGAAGCAGGGCCGCTAAGATGGAGGGAAGGCTGGGCCGCGTCATCGTCTCCAGTTTACAAGTTCGGGCTCGAACGAAACGAGGAATGCCGCCGGTGGATGAAGCGATGATTGTCGTCGAAGGTTTGCGGAAGTCGATCCGCAACGGCACGGGGCCGGCGGCCCGGACGACCGACATCTTGAAGGGGATCGACTTCGCGGTGCCGCGCGGGCAGTTTGTGGCGATCATGGGATCTTCGGGGTCGGGCAAGTCGACGCTTCTTGGGCTGCTGGCGGGGCTCGATACGCCATCGGCGGGCAATGTGCTGCTGAACGGAACTGCAATCAGCTATCTGCCGGAGGACAAGCTGGCGCAGGTACGTGGGACGACGATCGGCTTTGTGTTCCAGTCGTACCAACTGATTCCGACGCTGACGGCGCTCGAAAATGTGTTGCTGCCGCATGAACTGAACGCCGACGCGAAAGACGCTGCGAAGGGCCTGCCGAGGGCGCGGGCGCTGCTCACCAGCGTCGGTCTCGGCGACCGGCTGGACCACTATCCAGTGCAACTCTCGGGCGGAGAGCAGCAGCGGGTGGCGCTGGCGCGGGCGTTCGTGCTGCGGCCGCCGATCGTGCTGGCGGACGAGCCGACGGGTAATCTCGACACGACAAATGGCGCTGCGGTGTTGGAGCTTTTGCTCGACCTGAACAAGCGGGAAGGGACGACGCTGGTGCTGGTGACGCACGACGCGGCGCTGGCGAGGTATGCGGACCGGCGGATTACGCTGAGGGATGGCATGGTGTTGTCGGATGAGATGAGCGGGTAAAGGTGACTCATTTATGCTGGTCGGAAGGAGCGCATCGTGATGACAGACAAGGCCTTGCTTTTACTTGCCGCGCTTGCACCCACGGCGATGTCCCTGATCGGCATCATCTTCGCCAAGGCCGACCTAAAAGACTTCAAGAGCGAGGTCCGGCATCAACAAGAAGAAATGGCGAAAAAGCTTGATGCTGTTATGGCGGGGGGCCACAGGGACGCGTTGGAGATCATGCGTCAAATGACTACACTGCACGAGCGCGTCGCGGTGGTGGAAGCAAAGCAAGGGCGATGACCGTGAACTATGGCTAACGCGCTGAAGTGGGGAACGGCGGCGCGGATTGCGGCGCGGGAGATGCGGGCGTCGCGGGGGAAGTTCTTCTTCGTGGTGCTTTCAGTGGCGATCGGAGTGGCGGCGCTGACTGGAGTCCGAGGGTTTTCAGCATCGTTTCGGGGGACGCTGTTGACGCGCGCCCGGAGCATCATGGCGGGCGACTTGGCGGCGCGGATGTTCCAGCAGCCTACCGGTTTACAAAAAGCGGGATTGGAGGCCATCGAGAAAGAGGGCGTCGAAGTCACGCCGGTCACAGAGCTGCTCTCTATGGCGAGCGCGCCGAAGGCCATGGACCCGCTGCTGATCTCATTGAAGGCCGTGGACCCGGCACTCTATCCATTCTATGGGACGGTCGATTTGCAGCCTTCGGGCCGGTTGCAGGATGTGTTGACGCCGGAGACGGTGGTGGTGGCGGACGATCTGCTGATCCGGCTGCACCTGAAGGTCGGCGACGAGCTGAAGATCGGGACGAAGGTCTTCCGCATCGCGTCCGTGGTGACGAACGAGCCGGACCGGTTATCTGGGAACTTCGCCAGCGGCCCACGGGTGCTGATTACGCGGACGGGCTTGGAGGCGTCGGGACTGCTCGCGCCCGGGAGTCGAGCGGGGCAGCGGTATCTCTTCAAAGTGCCCGCGCCGGGCGGGACGCGGCAGATCTCGGAGAGCCGCGTGGCAGGACTGAAGACGCGGCTGGAGGCGCTGCTGCCTGAGGCGCAGGTCACGGATTACCGCGAGACCAATCCGGCGCTGACACAAGGGCTGGACCGGGCAACGAGCCTGCTGTCGTTGATGTCGCTGGTCGCCCTGGTGCTGGGTGCGGTGGGCGTGGCGATGGCCATGCGGGCGCATCTGGCCCAGCGGCTGGACACGATCGCGATCATGAAGTCGCTGGGCGCGAGCTCCGCCCAGATCGTCAAGATCTATCTATTGCAGACGCTGTTGCTTGGGCTGCTCGGAGGCGGGCTGGGCGTGGCGATGGGCGTGGCGGTGCAGCTCGCATTTCCGGTGCTCTTGGCCAAGCTGATCGATGTGCAGACAACGCTTCATATCCAGTGGGCGACGGTGGGGACGGGGCTTGCTGCGGGGGTGCTGACGACGTTGCTGTTTACGCTGCCGCCGCTGCTGGATGTGCGGGGTGTGAGGCCGATCCTGATCCTGCGGCGTGCGGTCGAAGAGGTGCCGGACGAGCCGCTGGGCAAGGGCTTGCTGCGCCGATTGCGGAAGAACGGCGCACAGATCGCCGCGTTCGCGCTGATCCTCGCCGGGCTGGCGGTGATTGCGACGACCCTGTCCGACTCGGCAACCGTCGGCGAGGTGTTCTCGATTGGATTGGTAGCCGTGCTCGGCGTTCTGCTCGCGGCTTCGGCCGGGGTGCTGGCTGCGTTGAAGGTCTTCCTCTCGAAGACCCGCCTCGCTCTGCCGTCGTCGCTGCGGCACGGGTTGGCGAACCTCTACCGTCCCGGCAACCCGTCCGCCGCGTTGCTGGCCGCGCTGGGCCTGGGCGTGATGCAGATCATGACGGTCTATCTGGTCCAGCAGGCAGTAGTGCGCGAGCTGCACATCTCGTCCGCACCCAACCTGCCGAACGTCTTCCTGATCGACATCACGGACGCGGAGATCGACGGCGTGCGGACGTTGCTGCGCGGACAGCCGCACGTCAAGCCCGACATGGAGATGCTGCCGGTGGTGGCGTCGCGGATCGAAGCCATCAACGGCATCCCGGCGGCGGAGATGAAGCTCAAGAACTTCCCCAGGCGGATGCTGCAATCGATCAATCTGACCTGGTCGGAGACGATGCCTCCGGGCACGACGATGGTCAAGGGTAAGTGGTGGGCGGAGGGCGACAAAACACCGCAGGTGGCCATCGGGCAGCGGATGTCGGAGCGGCTGGGTGCGCCGCTCGGGGCGAAGATCACCTTCGCGGCGGGCGATACGCAGTTCACGGCGACGGTGTCGTCGATCATCAAGTCCGACGGGCAACACGCCTACTCCCGGGCGGAGTTCATCCTGCCCAAAGCCGCGCTGGCCGGACTGCCGGAGGTCTGGTACGGCGGCATCCATGCCGACCCGGACCACGTCGGCGAGGTGCAACGGGCTCTCTACGCCGCTTACCCGAGCGTTACCGTCATCAACGTGGCGCAGGCGCTCGAGACGGTGCGGCAGGTAGTGGTGCAGATCACCTATGTTATCCAATTCCTGTCGGCGTTCTCGATCTTTGCCGGGATCATTATCCTGGCAAGCAGCATCGCGGGGACGCGCTATCGTCGCATCCGTGAGGTTGTGGTGCTTAAAACGCTGGGCGCGACACGGGTGCGGATTGCGACGATCTTCTCGATCGAATTCGCCGTGTTGGGTCTGGTTGCTGGCTTTGTGGGGGTGGTGTTTGCGAATGTGATTGCCGACACCCTGCTGCACAAGCTGGAGGTGGTCTACCGCATCCAGTGGCTGTGGACGGCGGTGGTGCTGCTTGGTACGGCGGCCTTAACTGTCGCGACGGGATGGGTGGCGAGCCATCGCATTCTGGGACAAAAGCCGCTTGAGGTGCTGCGCGAAGAGTAGTGCCGCGTTCCACCGTCATCCCTTGCGAAAGGGCTATGGCTCCAGCGCCTCGGGTGCGTGAAGAACTTGACGCCTGCTGTGGCATTCTGGAGTCTAACGAATGGGACGGTATAGAGGTGTCGGGAGAACGGGTTGGTGTTTAGAGGTGTTTGTACGGCTGCGGTCGTTTATTCGCTCTCCGTGCCGGTAATGTTATGGGCGCAGGCGGGTGCAGCATCTGGAGCACCCTCCGCTTCAGCCGGCGGGCAAGCGGCTCCAGGTTCTGCGCCGGCGGGGAGCCTCTCTGGCTCTGGGCATCCCTCTGCTGCATCTCCCTCATCTTCGAACCAGAACGTACCGGCTGCTCCGGCGTCTGGTGCTCAAGCTGCTCCGGGAGCACCGCTCCAGGATGGCAGTGTCGCCTCTCCGGCCAGCCCAGCAGCACAGGTGGCGTCCCAGCCGGTGCCCGGAGCGATCAGCTTTACCTGGCAGCAGGTGTACGACCGCTTCAAGCTGATGAACCCGAACGTACTGGCCGGAATCATCGGGATCGATGAATCCAAGGCACAGGAGATTACGGCGCATCTGCGGCCCAACCCAACGCTGTACCTTGGACTCGATCAGGCGACGCTCTTCCATGGCAGCCCATACCGCCCGCTCTCGAATGCTTACCCCAACCTAGTCTTCAACTACCTGCATGAGCGTGACCGCAAACGCGAGCTGCGGACGGAGAGCGCGGAACGGGCGACGCAGATTGCGACCACCAACCAGGCGGACCTGATTCGCACCCTGGGATTCACGCTGCGGTACGCGTTTGTGCAGGTGTTGCAATCGAAGGCGATCCTTGCGCTGACCAGCGAGAATCTCCGTTACTATGACGAAGTACTGCGGGTGAGCGGCGACCGGCTGGGGGCGGGCGACATAGCACAGGTGGATCACGACCGGCTCCTGTTGGGTCGTGTCCAGTACGAGTCGGATTACGAAGCGGCAGAGGTCAATCTGCAGACTTCCAAGCTGCAGCTTCTTCAGCTGCTGAACGACCGCACGCCGGTGGATACCTTCGACGTCACGGGACCGTTTGGCTTTAACGGCAAGCTCGACGGAGCGGACGTCTACCGGCAGAACGCACTGGCCGGAAGGACGGATCTCCTTGCGGCGACACAGGCCGTCGAGAAGGCGCGGGTCGATCATCGGCTGGCGGTGGCCAACGGCTCGACCGATCCGACCTTTGGGGTGAACGCGGCGCACCAGCCCGATCCGCTGAATACTTATATGGGTGTCAGCGTCACCGTTCCCCTGCGCTTGTTTGACCGCAACCAGGGCGAAAAGCTTCGGACGCAGCTCGATATCGACTTGCTCACGCGCAGGCAGGAAGCGGCGCGTGCGCAGGTACTGGCCGATGTCGACTCGGCCTATACGACGGTCGAAAGCCAATTGCGGCTGCTTCGGCCATACCAGGATAAGTACCTGCAGCTTGCGGCGTCGGTGCGGGACACGATCTCGTTTTCGTATCAACACGGCGGCGCGTCGCTGCTTGATTTTCTGCAGGCGGAGAACGACTACCGCGGTGTGCAGCTTGGCTACATCAACCTTGTGGGCCAATACCTGACGGCCGCCGCGCAGCTGAACCAATCCGTCGGACGAGAGGTGCTCCAGTGAAGAAGATCGCTCTGTTATCCGGCGCAGCGTGCTGTTTGCTTCTGGCCGGGTGTGAAAAGAAGGCGGTCGATCCCGCAGCGGAGGCTCCGCCTACAGCCAAGGTGGAGCAGGCGCAGGATACGGATACAGTGAAAGTAGACCATCCGCAGCAGTTTCCTCTCGTCGCCGCGGCCACGCAGATGACGTCGCCGTCGATGTCGGTGACCGGTCAGGTTCAGCCGGATGTAACGCGCGTGATCCCCGTCATTTCGCTTGCCTCGGGTCGCATCGTGTCTATTCACGCCCATATCGGCGACGTGGTGCGTAAGGGACAGCTCCTGTTCACCGTGCAATCGAACGATATCGAAACGGCCTACTCGGACTATCGCAAGGCCGTCGCTGACGAGCTGCTGGCGCGCGCGCAACTCGACCGCGCCAAGCTGCTGCTTTCAAAGGGTGCCATTGCCCGAAGCCAGGTCGAGATCGCCGAAGATACGGAAAACAAGGCACTGGTCGACGTAGAAGCCACACGGGAGCATTTGCGCGTGCTGGGAGTGACGAAGTTCGACCAGGCGTCCGGCTCGGTCAACATCTATGCGCCCGCGACGGGCGTCATCATCGAGCAGAATGTAACGGCTGCAGCCGGGGTGAAATCACTCGACAACTCTCCCAACCTCTTCACCATCGCGAATCTCGAGGATGTGTGGGTGGTCTGCGATGTGTACGAGAACAATCTCCCGACGCTCGCGACCGGACAGATGGCGGAGATCCACTTTCCCGCCTACCCCGACAAGACGGTGATGGGCCGTATCGGGGAGATCGCGCCTATTCTCGATCCAGCGATCCGCACGGCGAAGGTCCGGGTGCAGGTGCGGAACCCGGGTTTCATGAAAATCGGAATGTTCGTCACGGCTATCTTCAAGAGCCAGAAGCAGGAAACGCACGTCGTTGTTCCGGCGACAGCTATCGTCCATATGCACGACCAGGATTTCGTCTACATAGCTGCGGGCGGGGGCAACTTCAAGCGCGTCCGCGTCGTCGGCGGCGAGATGGTTCCGGGCGGCGGGCAAGTGATTCAGACTGGTCTCGCGGGTGGGCAGCAGGTCGCGACAAACGCGCTCGAGCTGCAGAGCACGGTGGCACAGTAATGGGAGGAGTCGTCGGCTTCGCGCTCCGCAACCGGTTCCTGGTCATGATTTTGGCCGTTCTCCTATTTGTCTGGGGCATTATCTCCTTCCGGGCACTGCCCGTTGAAGCCTATCCTGACGTAGCTAACAACTACGTCCAGATCATTACGCAATGGCCGGGCCGCGCCGCAGAGGAGGTCGAGCAGCAGATCACCGTCCCGATCGAAGTGCAGATGAACGGCATCCCGCACCTGACGCATCTGCGATCTACCTCACTCGCGGGTCTTTCGAGCGTCATGCTGATCTTCGACGACGAATCCACCAATGACTGGAACCGGGAGAAGGTTCTGGAGCGGATCACCGGCGTGACCCTGCCGCAAAACCTACAGCCGCAGATCGGCACTGACTGGAGCCCTGTAGGTCAGATTTATTGGTACACCCTGCATAGTACTAATCCCGCCTATGACAACATGGCGCTGAAGTCCCTTCAGGATTGGACACTGGAGAAACAACTCAAGTCTGTCCCTGGCGTAGTGGATGTTGCCAGCTTCGGCGGCATCACTCGTGAGTACCAGGTTCGCCTGGACCCCGACAAGCTGGTCTCATACGGTTTGACGATTGCGCAGGTGGAGCAGGCGCTGACCGCCAACAACGTCAACGCTGGCGGCTCCTTTATCGAAGAAGGGCAACAAGCCATCAACGTCCGCGCTGTGGGCTTGTTTACCAATGTTTACGACATCGAGAACACGCTGCTCAAGACCAACAACGGGACGCCGCTCCGGGTACGCGACGTCGCAACGGTCCAGCAGGGAGCGAAGATTCGCCTGGGGCAGATTGGCAAAGCCATCCGCCGAAACGATGGCGTCGTCGTGGACGATCCCGATGTTGTCGAAGGCATCGTTCTGCTGCAGAAGGGGGCAAATTCGGACGAGGTTCTGGCTTCGCTGCACGACAAGGTCACCGAGCTGAACGGGACCGACAACCGGCCCGCCCGGGCTGGCGGCCTCTTTCATCGCGCACAGCCGGCCATGCCCGCCAAACCCGGCTTACTACCGCCCGGAGTCAAGCTGGTGCCGTTCCTCGACCGCGACGACCTCGTTCACCTGACCACGCATACCGTGCTGCACAACCTGACCGAAGGTATCGTGCTGGTCATGATCATCCTGTTTCTCTTCCTGGGCAACGTGCGCGGCGCAATCATCGTAGCCCTGACGATCCCGTTTTCGCTGCTCTTCGCATCAATATGCCTCGACCTGCGCCATATCCCGGCGAATCTGCTGTCGCTGGGTGCGCTGGACTTTGGCATGGTGGTCGACGGTGCTGTCGTCATGATCGAGAACATCGTCCGGCACATGAACCGGCCACAGGAGAAAGACCGTACAACCATCGAGATCGTGCGCGAAGCGGCGCATGAGGTGCAGCGCCCCGTCTTCTACGCCATCGGCATCATCGTGACCGCGTACCTGCCGATCTTTACGCTGCAGCAGGTCGAGGGTCGGCTGTTTCGTCCGATGGCGTGGACGGTCGCGTTTGCGCTGCTGGGGGCGTTGGTGTTCTCGATGTTCCTCGCGCCGGTGCTCTCAACCTTTCTCTTCAAGGATGGAGCGAAGGAGTGGCATAACCCGGTCATGAACTTTCTGACCAAGTACTACCGCAAAGCCGCGCTCTGGGCAGTGGAGGCGCGCTGGATCGTCCTCGGCGCGACCGGCACGGGGCTGGTGCTGGCCGTGTTTCTGGCGGAGGGTGGCGCGATCGGGTCGGAGTTTCTGCCGCATCTTGATGAGGGAGCGGTATGGGTGCGCGGAACGCTGGCACCCAGTGCCGGGCCGACTGAAGGGGTGCGTGTCATGTCCGCGGCGCGGCCCATACTGGCAAGCTTTCCTGAGGTGAAAGATGTCGTCAGCCAGGTAGGGCGGCCAGACGATGGCGTCGACACCACCGGTTTCTTCGACACGGAATACTTCGTCGATCTGAAGCCGAAGGCAGAGTGGCGGCCCGTCTTCCATGAGGATAAGGAGGAGTTGATCGCGGCCATGGACCGGGAGCTGACGAAGATGCCGGGCGTGCTGTGGAACTTCTCGCAACCTATCTCAGACAACATGGAAGAGGCTGTCAGCGGCGTCAAGGGTGAGCTGGCCGTGAAGGTCTACGGTGACGACCTGAAGACGCTTGAAGCCAAAGGAGATGAGATTGTCAGCGTCATGAGCAAGATCCAGGGCGTGCGCGACCTCGGACTTTTTCGTGTGATCGGGCAGCCTAACCTGAACCTCGTCGTCGACCGGATGGCGGCGGCGCGGTACGGCATCAACGTTTCAGATATTCAGGACGCGATCCAAACGGCGGTCGGCGGCAACGCTGTGACGCAGGTGCTCCAGGGCGAAGCACACTACGACGTCGTTCCACGTTACAGCCAGGACTTTCGCAACAGTGCCGAGGCGATCGAGAACGTCCGGCTGGTCGCACCCAGTGGAGAGCGGGTGTCTTTAGCCCAGTTGACGAAGCCAGTAGTCGTCGATGGTGCGTCGGAGATCTATCGCGAAGGTAATTCGCGCTACGTGGCCATCAAGTACAGCGTGCGCGGCCGGGATCTGGGCGGTGCAGTAGAAGAAGCCATCGACAAGGTAACGACGCAGGTAAAGCTGCCGCCAGGCTACAAACTCGACTGGGCGGGAGAGTATGCGAGCCAGAAGCGCTCCGCCAGGCGGCTGGCCATCGTCGTGCCGATCACCATCGGCCTGATCTTTTTCATCCTCTACACGATGTTCGGCTCCTTCAAGTGGGCCATGCTCATCATGGCGAACGTCGCCATCGCGCCGATCGGCGGCACGCTCGCGCTCTGGGTGACGGGAACCAATTTCAGTGTGTCGTCGGGCGTAGGCTTCCTCGCGCTCTTTGGCGTTTCGGTGCAGACCGGCGTCATCATGCTCGAGTACATCAACCAGATGCGGGTGCGTGGGCACACGGTCGAAGAAGCTGCGGTCGAAGGCGCGGTGCTGCGACTGCGGCCTATCATGATGACCATGCTCGTGGCCACGCTGGGCCTGCTGCCTGCGGCGACCTCCCACGGTATCGGCTCAGACTCGCAGCGACCATTTGCCGTGGTGATCGTCGGTGGGCTGATCTCGGACCTGATCCTCAGTTTATTTCTGCTCCCCACGCTTTATGTCTGGATCGCGCGCCCCGACGACGTGCTGCCGCAGCCAGAGATGGAGCTCGATGCTTAGGAGATTGCCCACGGGCACCGCGGGGCTGCAAGCACATCAACCGCATCGTCCTTTAGTATGAGGTCTGCTCTGCAACGAGCCTAGGAGCACCATAGTGGCTGAAGATCCATTGATACAGGCGCACCGGCAGCGCTTCGGGAGAGACGGCAAAGCCTATGCCGCGCCCGGACGTGTGAACCTCATTGGCGAGCACACCGACTACACCGGCGGCCTCGTTCTGCCCATGGCCATCGATTTCCAAACTGTTGCAGTCGTCAGCGCACGTACGGACGGCCAGGCGGTCTTTTACTCTGCCAATTATGAGGAAGAAAAGACCTTCCTTATCGCGGGACAACCACGTGCGCCCCAAAGCCACTGGAGCGATTACCCGGCAGGCGTGCTTTGGTGTCTCGCTCAGGCGGGGATCACGGTCGGCGGCTTCGATATGACGATCGCAGGAGATGTGCCGTTGGGTGCCGGACTCAGCTCCTCGGCCTCAGTTGAGGTGGCGACGGCGGTGGCGCTGCTGGCCCACGCGGGTGTGACGATGCCGCTGGTGGAGCTGGCGACGCTCTGCCGCCGGGCCGAGAACGAGTATGTGGGCGCAAAGAGCGGGATCATGGACCAGTTCGTCGTAGCGGGGGGGGTAAGGGATCGTGCCATGCTGCTGGACTGTCGCGCCTTGACGTTTGAGCTGCTTCCGCTGCCTCAGGCGGTCAGGGTGGTGGTCTGCAATTCCATGGTGAAGCACACCGTCTCAGAAGGTGAATACGGAAATCGCAGCGACGAGGTATACGCCGGACAGGCGGTGGTGGCACAGAAGCGTCCAGGAGTAGATCTGCTGCGAGACGCAACGGTGGCCGATCTCGATGCCTGCCGCACGGAGATGGGTGAGGCCAGCTTTTCGCGCTGCCGCCATATCGTGACCGAAAACAGCCGTGTTCTGCGCGCGCGAACGGCCTTGTTGGCCAGCGACATGGACGCCTTCGGTGCCGTGATGGCCGAAGCTCATGCAAGCTTTCGCGACGACTTCGCCGCAAGCTGTGCGGAGGTCGACGCGCTGGTCGAGATCGCCGTGCGGCAGACCGGATGCTTTGGATCGCGGATTACCGGTGGAGGTTTCGGCGGTTGCACGGTCAACCTCGTCGCGGTCGACGCTACTGACACGTTCGTCCAAGCAGTCCGGCTCGCATACAAGAAGGCCTTCGAGATCGAAGCTGAATGCTTCGTCTGTGAGCCATCCGACGGAGCGCTTGCGCTGCTGGCAAAGGAGATACGATGAACACGTTGGCTCAGGGCAATCCGCACCGGCGGTGGAACCCCTTGAAACGCGAGTGGGTGCTGGTATCACCGAACAGGACGCAGCGACCGTGGCAGGGGCAAACGGAAGACGCGGCGTCCCCGGCGGGGCTGGCCTACGATCCCAACTGCTATCTTTGCCCCGGCAACGTGCGGGCAGGCGGTGCGCTGACGGATCGCTACACGAGCACCTACGTCTTCACAAACGACTATGCGGCGCTGAAGCTGGACTCGCCTCCGTTCCACGAAGACGACGCGGGCAAGGGCCTGCTGGTGGCCGAGGGAGAAAGCGGAACCTGCCGGGTGGTCTGCTTTTCGCCGCGGCATGACCTCACGCTCGCGAAGATGTCGGTGGCGGAGATCCGGCCCGTCGTTGAGGTCTGGGCGGAACAGTACAAGGAGCTTGGTGCGCGAGACGACATAGCCTACGTGCAAGTGTTTGAGAACCGCGGTGCGATGATGGGCGCAAGCAATCCGCATCCGCACGGGCAGATCTGGGCCAGCCAGTCGCTGCCCAATGAGATCGTCGCCGAGCTGGCCGGTCAGCGGGATTATTTGACAACCCATGGAACAAACCTGCTTGTCGAGTACGCAGCGCTGGAGCTTGCGGCTGGGGAGCGCATCGTCGCGAAGAACGCGAGCTTCATAGTCGTGGTGCCGTTCTGGGCAGTGTGGCCCTTCGAGGTGTTGGTTCTGCCCGTCGCCCGGCAGATGCGCGATCTTGAAGGCATGACCGATGCTGAGCGAGCTGATTTCTCGGCCATTCTGCGCGAGGTCGCCTCCACCTACGATCAGGTGTTCAACACATCTTTTCCCTACTCGATGGGGCTGCATCCAGCTCCAAGCGACGGTGAGGCCCACGAGGAGTGGCAGTTTCACGCACACTTCTACCCGCCTCTGCTGCGGTCGGCGACGATCCGGAAGTTCATGGTGGGCTATGAATTGCTGGGATCGCCGCAACGGGACATTACGCCCGAGAGCGCGGCGGAGACGTTACGGCAGGCCGCGGGGAGGCGTTAGGCCAGTCTCTCCGTCAGGTCCCGGGGACCTCATTGAACAAGCCAGAATCTGGATGATCCGGTCTGAGGGCGAGCTAATTTCTCCAGCCGTCTGCCCCGGCAAAGGTCCAGTTGCTTCGGGCTGGAAGACGGTCTGTGCGGACGCCGAGGCCGGTATACCGGTCAGGCCACCTGCGAGACACGGGTTTCTATGGTTTCAGAGACCGGAGCGGGCGTGAGCGGCGTGCCAAGCTGCTTGGTGCAGAGGCTGTCCTGCAGGATGCCGAGAACGCTGGCCATCAGGCGCGGAGGGGAAGCTTCATCGGTGTGGGTCAGGGTGAGGTGACCCTTGTGACCGATGGCGAGGGTCATGTTCCACGACGGTCTCACGGGAGCGTCGCCGAAGGACGGCTTGAAGCTGGCATGGTCCAGGGTGGCGGTGAACGAATGACCGTTGAAGAGAAGCTCCACTGAGGCGAAGCGCATATCTTCTGCGGTCTTGCGGACGATCTTCCAGAGGTCGTCGGTGGTTTGTGCCTTGGCGAGAGAGCGCTCCAGGTCCTTGAGGTAAATCTCTTCTTTGAGGACCCGGAAGACGGTCTTATGGGACAAGGTGCGGCGTGCGGCTGAGAGCTCGATGTATCCGAGATAGTTGATCCCGGCCCAGACGAGAGCGAGAAAGACGAGCAGAACGAGGGCCTTCGCCTGGTGGTGGCTGAAGCTTGCCAGTAAGGCCAGCGCGGCGGCCGTGGCACTGACGGCGTAAAGGATGAGCGTAGCGACGTGTGGCTTGAAGCCACGCGCGAGGACCATGTGATGGATGTGACCGCGGTCGCCCTGGAAGATGGGGACGTTGCGCATCCAGCGGCGGCCGATGGAGAGCGAGACATCGATCAGCGGCAGGGCAAGAGCCATCAGGGGCGCGGCCATTCCGATGAGGGTGCCGGAACGTTCCGACCAGACAAGGCCAAAGCAGCCGAGCATAAAGCCGATGGTGAGCGACCCGCAATCGCCCAGGAAGACGGAAGCAGGAGAGAAGTTGTACTTGAGGAAGGCGAGCAAGCAGCCGACGAGCGGGACGGTGGCCATGGCCAGGCCGATGTTGCCCGTTGCGAGGGCAGCGAGCAGGGTGGTGATGGTCGCGAAAAGGCCCACACCGGAGGCGAGGCCGTCGAGACCATCGATGAGGTTGACGGCGTTGGAGCAGCCGATGAGCCAAACGACGCTGAGCGGGATGGTAATCCAGGCGGCGTGTGGAAGATTGTGGAAGAGAGAGAGACGCGCACCGAGAGCGACCGCAAGCGAGGCGGCGGCGAGCTGACCCAGGAGTTTGTAGCGAGGCTTGAGGTTGAAGAGGTCATCGAGCAGACCGACCAGAAACACCAGCGCGGCGGCAGGCAGCAGCGAAACGAAAAGCTTGCCGTGCTGGATGTTGATGGCGGCTCCGCGTGGAGCCAGCAGAAGCATGATGCCCAGGGCTGTCGCATAGGAGAAGACGATAGCAATCCCGCCGACACGGGGTATGGGCTTCAGGTGGAACTTCCGATCAGTGTCCGGCTGGTCGACGATGTCGTATTTGAGGAAAAGATCCCGTACGAGGGGCGTCGTGGCAAGGCAAAGGAGAAAGGCGATGATTCCGACAGCGAGTACAGCATTCATGGTTCCGTCTCCGTCATCCGTCTGGTTCTTACTGGGCGACCAGCTCGGAGGGGCGTTCGGTTTCGTGAAGAGCATCTACGCGATCGAGCAACGCAGAAGAAGGGCGAGAAGTGCCGAGAATACCGGCGATGCGAGCGACCCCGAGCGGGCGGTCGTAATGGTTGAGCAGGGCCTGTCTGGCATGATGCGCAGCGCGCGCCACCTCTGAAGGGTGGTGAGCCAGGTGTAGCAGAAGATCGGTAAGGCTGGTGTGGTCTCCGCAATCGATCTGCCAGCCGCATTGAAATTGTGCAACGATGCGTGCAGGCGTTGCAGCTCTCGGTCCTATAAAGAGGATGGGACGGCCTGCGGCGAGCAGACCGTAGACTTTGCTCGGAACGACTGAGCCACAGGCGGCATCGCGCTGCGTCACAAGGCCGATGTCTCCGGCTGCAAGGGATTCCGCAAGGGAAGGACGCTGGGCGTACGGCCGGAACTCGACTTTTGAGAGGGAGTGCGCGGCGACGACGGCCTTGAGTTCAGCGGTGCGGGCACCGGAGCCAACAAACAGAAAGCCGAAGCGAGGGTCCTCTCTCAAGGCGAGCATGGTAGCGGCGAGGGTGCCGGTATCGTGAGCAAGGCCAAGGTTACCGGAGTAGAGGAGAACGAGCTGGTTGGGGTCGCCGGGGCGGGGGAGGGGCTGAATGTCCCGGGAGTCTGCCCAGTTGTGCGCGACGTGAATGGTAGCCGGATTGAGACCGCGGCCGACCAGGCGGTCCTTCATGCATTCGCCCAGAGCAATGATGCCGTCGGCGCGCCGGCGGGTAAAGTCGGCTAGCGCACCAACCAGGCGATCCAGAATGCCTCCCGCCTTGAAGGTCCCTAAATCGATCGCCACGTCGGGGTATACGTCCATCTCCCAGATAAAGTGCCGGGAACCGCGCAAGTATTTGACGGCCGTCCCAAGCACCGAGAGAAGCGGCGGCGTCGTGAGGGTAACGACGACGTCCTGGCGGGGAAGGGTGAGCGCCTGCCAGGCGGCTCCCAGGTAAAAAGAGGCGTAGGAGAGGATGCGCGCCGCAACGCCGCGTTTAAAAGGGAGCGCCGGGGTGCGATAGATGGTAACCGGTGGAGGATTCGTGCCGGCCGCGGCTGTGGCATAGCCTGAGCCGGCGCAGATGGCGCTGACCTGATGGCCCTGCTCCGCCAGGTGTACAGCGAGGTCCGTCAGGAGTTGGCTGGTCGCTGCGCTGTCAGGCCAGAAGAACTGATTGAGAAGGAGGATTCTCATCGGACCTCCTCAGCCGTATCGAAGAGGAGATTTCCTTCGGAAGCGACGGCTGGTGGAGCTGTTTGACGGATGGTGCGATGTTTGACGAAGGCTGCTGGATTGCCAGCGTGCACTTCGAGATCGGGGACGATGCCCGAGACGACGCTGCCTGCCGCGGCGATCGAGCCGGTGCCGAGTACGGTGCCGGGTGCAAGGATGCACCGGGCCCCCGCCCATGCACCGTCGTTCAGCTGGATGGGAGCGACCATGAGGCCGAAGAGCGGGTCGGTCCAGTCGTGATTGCCTGTGCAGAGATATGCGCCCTGGGAGACGCAGACGTGGTTGCCGAGCCGGACGGTGGTGAGGTTGTCGATCCAGCAGCCTTCGCCGAGCCAGCAGTGATCGCCCACGACGAGGTGCCAGGGGTACTTGACGATCACACCCGGTTTGATGACGACGCCCCGGCCGATGCGCGCTCCGAAGAGGCGAAGGAGGACGGTACGGAGGGCGGACGAGGGGTGCCAGTTGGCACGAACGAGCGGGGCACCCAGGAAAAACCACACGGTGCGCACGAGGGAAGAGCGCCCCGGACGGTACCAGCTGTTGTCGTAGCGGTCGAGATGGACAGGGGTTTGCATCATGGCTGCATTCTTAGATCGACATTGCCGGGAAGCGGACCGCCCTGTACCCAACGGTAGAGTTCCGCCATCTGCGCGCCCACTGTAGCCCAGGTGTACCGGTCCGCTACGAAACTGCGACCACGATCTCCGATAGCGCGGTTCAGGACAGGGGAGTTGGTCAACATCTCCTGAAGTGAAGACGTGAGGGAAACAGCCGTGGATTGGATCAACCAACCCGCTTGGAGATGTTCCACTTCAGGGAGGTTGCATTGTTCGGTGATGATGACAGGAAGGCCGGTGCCCATGGCTTCAAGGACGGAGACGCTGAGGCCTTCCGAGTACGAGGGCAGGACGAAGGCCTCGGCAGCAGCCAGGGCAGACCACTTGAGTTCACTCCGGAGCATGCCAGGAAAGGTGACCGTGCTGCCGAGATCGAGCTCGGTTACGCGCGCCTCGAGCGGAGCGCGTGTCCCTTCAAAGTCAGGACCGGCGATGACGAGGTGGGCGTCGGGATGTTGTTTTGTGATAGCTGCCCAGGACTGGATGAGGAGGTCCAGGCCCTTTTTGTAGTGGATGCGACCGAGGAAGAGGACAATACGCTTGCCGCGCAGCAGGGGGAACTGAGCGAGGAAGGTGTCAGAACCGGTAGATGCGGGGATGTGCACACCGTTAGGGATGATGGCGATAGGACCGCGCGCGCCGAAGCGGCGGTAGTCGGCGGCTTCAGCAGCGGTGAGGGCGTGGAGGCAGGTGGCTCCCGCGACGTTAGCGCGTTCGAAGAGGGCAGAGTAGAGGAGCTTCTTGAAACGCCGGTTGGAAAGCGCCCACGGTTCGAGCATACCGTGGGCCGACAGGATGTAGGGCTTGCGAAGGGCGCGAGCAGTGTGGCCGGCGATGGCGGTGCTCTGCTCCCAGAGGCCGTGGATGTGAACACCGTCGGCGTGAGCGATTTCGTTGCGGAAGCGGCTGCGGAGGGCGCGATCACGAAGCCATTGGGTGCGGCTGGTCGGCCAGTAGGACAGATCGAGGGTGTGCTGCTCGCGGGGAGCGTAGAGCTCGTCCGGAGCGCAGAAGGCGGCGAGCGAGATGGCGAACTGCCCGGCCTTTGCGACCATTGAGCCAAGCTGGGGAACAACCGCGCTAAGGCCACCGTACCGGGGGTCGAGGTGAGAGACGACGTTGAGCCAGCGTCTTGGGGCTTCGCTTGCCTCGAGGGAATGCGTCTCTTCCTGGCGAATTGTGTCGGCGTGTACGAACATAGAAGCTTTAGATCGGGACCTAGTCGGGTATTTCTCTCTTTCTTTGAGTGGATTCCTGTTGATTTAGATTTGCAAGTAAATTATCAACTTCCACACCTAAGGTTACCGGCGAATCGTTACTTACTCTGGTTACTGAGGCTTCGCCCATGCTTTGTAGGATGGAGGGACTTTGCGAGGAAACTTCCATCATGGAGTTTGCAAGGACGGACGGGCAGGCAGGGTCGATCAGGAATCCGTTCATCCCTGATTCTACTAGGGTTTCTGCACAACCACAGCGCTCAGACACAATCACGGGAAGGCCACTGGCCATGGCTTCATTCACAACCAAACCCCAGGGCTCGCGCGTGCTGGGAAGAACGAAACAGCTTGCAAAGGCGTAGTAAGTGGGTAGTTCGGTATAGGTCTTCATACCTGCAAAATGTATATCATCCCTGTCTCCAAGGAGAGCGGCAAGATCCTGAAGTAACTTAGTGGAGGGTCCAGCTCCGACTAGGACGAGTGACCAGATGCCACCTCCCTTGCGATACTCTCCGAAGGCCTGGAGGAGACCGTCGATGTTCTTTTCAGGCGAGAGCCGTCCGACATAGAGAAAGTACTTCTCAGGCAAGTGGCTGGGGCGCGGCTGTTGACGCAGCAGGGCTGCTTCGCGGGTGAAGAAGGCATTG
This sequence comes from Acidobacteriaceae bacterium, assembly GCA_965215415.1. GTDB lineage: Bacteria > Acidobacteriota > Terriglobia > Terriglobales > Acidobacteriaceae > Edaphobacter. Next base: position 1,992,343 of record CBDCDQ010000009.1, read on the forward strand.
TCGACGACATCGTAGGAGAATGCCACACGATCTTTAGGGAATCCAAGCTGTTTGAGGTAGCGGAGATGGGCCGCACCACCGCAGACAGCACCGTCAAACAGGGAGCGGATGAGTGCACCTTTAAGAATTTCTTTCCAGCCGATGCGGATGTGGTCACCCGCTGTGCTCTCGGTCATCAGTATGGAGTGCCGGCGGTGGAGTTTGGCCCAAAGGGCGGCTGCAAGAGCCGGCAAGGTGTAGTAGCCGGGCACGAGAACGGCCTCGGGGTCGAGGCGGGTGAGCGCAGTCCAGAGCTTGCAGGCGAGCGTCACCTGACCAGCCTCTTGCCAGGAACTCTGGGGCATGAGGGTCTCGATGGGCAGGTCGGCGGGAAGATCTTCACGGAACTTCAGACCATGATGGACGCCAATGCCGCCGACGAGTTCAATGCCGCGGACAGCGCGTTGAAGGCCAGGATTCTCGTAGAGGCCGCGGAAGCGGGCAACGTGGTAGGCATACCAATCGATCCAGATGACGGTCAGCTTGCACGGGCTTGGCTTAGGCATGCTCGACCTTGCCAGGGTGGAGGCGGAACGCTTCAGACTCTTCTTCGTAAGCGGGATGGCTCAATGCCCAGCGCCAGGTAAGCCAGCAGGGAATGGAGAGCAGAAGAGTCCGGAAGATAACGGCTTCCATCGTCTGCATGACGAGATAGATTGAAAGCGCGGAGAGGATGACGTACTGGCTGGACCAGGCACCTCCAAGGGTGACGGCGCGTCGCCAGACGAAGCCGTATGTCCAGCCGAGCAGGGCCATGAAGGGAACGCAAAGCCACCACATCTCAATCCAAAGGTCGGCCACGATGCCGGGGGCAGAGCCGACGGCACCGGACCAGCCAAGGGTGTCGGCAAACCCGGAGCCGGTGCCACCATTTTCGAGAAGCTCGGGCACACCGAAGTCGGCGTACTTGTTGGTCCAGATGGCACTGGGAATGGGCCGAACGAGGATCTGTGCGAGGTAGCGGCGCATCCAGAAGTAATGGTCGCGGCGTTGCGAGTTAAGGATGGTGCCCGAGCCATAGATGAACTCGTTGCCGGTGTCCGGCTTGTCGACGATGGAGGAGACGTCGGTTTTTACGTCGAAATCAGAGCCAAGGTAGATGCTGCTTCGATTGGTGACCAGGAAGAGGACCAGCCAACCGAGCGCGAGTCCAAGGCCGCCCATCGCGAGAACCGGGGGACGTTTTTTACGGTTGATGTACCAGCCCATGAGCACGATGACGGTGATGGCAAAGGTGGGTCCGCGACGGGCCGTGAGCAGGGCCTGCGACGCCCACGGAAAGCCGCACGCGGCAGCGACGATCAAGGTGTAGAGACGCGGACCGCCAGCAGCAAACGAGGTAAGGGAGAGCAGGACGCCGACGAGCATCAAGAGGGAACCGTCCCGCACGTAGCCTGAATCATCCCAGCCTCCAGCGTAGGAGGCGGAGAAGGCATGAACGAAGCCGCCCACGTTGACGATGGTGATCGACCAGCAGGTCAGGCCGATTGCTCCGGCGAAGACGCCGCCAAGGAGCAGACGGCGGCAGGCAAGCGGCGAGAGTTGTTGCGAGACACGATCAGCACGCCTGCGCACGCGCAGACCCGCGGCACAGCAGGCCACGGTAAAGGCGAAGATACCCAGGACGTTCAGGCGCTGGACAAAGACGAGTTGACCGGCGTCGAAGAACTGCGCAAGACCACCGGCAGCGTCGATCTTCCATGGCATATAGCCGTAAAGAAAGATCATCATGGGCGCGATGAAGACGAGCGGATGGAAGACGTCGCGGCTGCCGTCGAGCGCGATGACGAGGCCCAGGACTGCGATCAACACGGCGGCAATGAGAAGGACCTCAAACATGGGTCGTCTCCTGAAGAAAGGAAGACACGGAGGCTGCGGCTGCTGAGCGGAAGCGCTGCCAGGAGAACTGCTCGGCTCGCTTGCGGGCGGCGAGTCCCATGGTGGCGAGTTCGGCACGATGGGCGGCGGCCCAGGCGATGCGTTCGGCGAGAAGGTCCGGGCGGCGGGGCTCGACGACCCAGCCCTGAACGCCCTCGTCTATAAGGTCGGGAGCGGCAGTGCGGGTGGTCGAGAGGATGGGCAGGCCGCTAGCCAGGGACTCGAGCAGGACCTGGCCAAAGCCTTCGGCGACGGAAGGAAAGACGAAGAGGTCTGCGGACTGGTAGGCGTGAACAAGCTCGGGAACGCTGACGGAGGGACGGATGGTCACCTCCGTGCCGAAGGGCTTGAAGAGGTCGAGACCGTCGACGACACGGCCGCAGACTGTGAGATGAATTGCCGGGTCATTAAGAAGCCGGAGGGCTTCGAGGAGGTACTTGATTCCTTTGCGCTGATTGATTCGGCCGACGAAGAGCAGGCGGAGGCTGGAGCCGGGGGACGCGCGGTGTTGAGGCGCAGGATAGAAGCGGACGGTATTGACGCCGTACGGGATGACATCGATGCGGTCGGCGGGGGTTCCATGTTCGACGAGCGTCGCTTTCGTGAAGGAGGAGGCGACGAGGACCTTCGCAGCCAGAGAGGGTTCGAGGACGAGATGCTGGAAGTCCTCTTCGGGGAGAGAAAGCTCCCATTCCTGTTGCAAGGAGGCGGCACAGTCAGGGTGCGCGTTCAGTTCTTCGGTGAGAATGTGACGCATGGAGGCAGGATGCGGATGGAGCTGAAAGAGGATGCCGGGGCGCTTTGCGGCGCGAAATGCGTCATAGGCGTAGTAGCTGTACGCCACCAGGGTAGAACCGCTGCGACGGGCGCGCTTGCCGGCAGCACGCCCAAGAACTCCGTCGGAGTGACGCATCATGCGGCGGCGCAGGGCGTTACCTCGCGGAAGCCTTGCTGCCAACTTATCCACCAAAAGGGTAGGAAGGCCTGTGAGAGGCACGGAGCACACAAGCTGCGAAGAAAGGTGGGGTTCGGCACGAGACCAAAGAAAGTTTTGGAGAGCCTCCGGGAGGGCGCGTGTGAACAGGAGAGTGCGGCGACGGTCGAGCGGCCAGAACAGATCCGTCACAAGCCGGTCGAGGAGACCCGCCTCTGCGAGTGCAAGTGCGAGCTGATAGCTATCGCGTGCTCCACTATGGACGACGACCGCTTTGCGGGAAGGAGATGCCTGTTTCATAGCAGCGTTTCGAAGTGGCGCTTGATCTGGGATGCGGAAGAAGCCCAGGTGAACTGAGAGGCCCGTCCGCGGCCTGCGGTGGCGAGTTGATGGCGGGCGGCCTCGTCGGTGAGAAGCGATTCCAGGGCGGCGATGTGTGCTTCGGGGTTGGTGGGGTCTACGAGCAAAGCGGCGTCGGCGGCGATCTCCGGCAGCGACGAAGCGTTGCTGGCTACGACAGGAGCGCCGCAGGCCATGGCCTCAATCACCGGGAGGCCGAAGCCCTCATAGCGTGAAGGGAACCAAACGACGGTGGCGCCGGTGTAGAGGGCGTGAAGAGCGTCGTCATCGACAAAGCCCAGGAGGCGGAAGCGTGCACCAAGGGTGGCTGCGCGCTCGGCATACAGAGGATTGGAGTGGTTGACGACGGCAATCTGAAGATGGGGATGACGGCGGAGCAGTTCCGGTGCGGCGGCGAGGATCAGCTCTGCGTTCTTACGGAAGTGGAGACCGCCAGGGACGAGAAGGTAGGGACGGTCAGCCAGGTTGTGGTCGCGGAGGAACTGCTTGCCGGTCTCGGGCACGGGGCCGAAGAAGTGCGGGGTGACGGCGTTGTGGACCACACGAAGGCGGGAAGCGATGGCAGGGAAGAAATGGGCGAGGCGCTCAGCTGAGAAATGCGAGACGGTGTGGAACATATCGGCTTTCCGGGCCAGGGTGTGAAAGAGAAGCTTCCATTTGAACTTTTGTTTGAGAAAGGCAAAGTTCGCATGGTGCGCGCCCTCTTCGAAGTAGGCCGCATCGTGGACGGTAACGGCGAGCCGGGCGCGGCGAGTAGGGACGTAGGACTCGCCAGTGCAGAAGACGATCTGCGCTTCGGGCCAGAAGGCTTCCGCGTCCGCGCGGTGAAAGGCGTACCAGAGAGCCTGCTGGCGGGAGGTGTCGCGAGCGAAGGTGTGGAAGCGGAAGCCTTGCCATGGAGTGCGAACGAGCGGAAGAATGCGCGCGTGGTCGGCCGCGTCGGCCAGGATGCGGAGCGTCACGTCGTCGCGAAGAGCAAGGTGCTCGGTAAGCTGGCGGGCGACGCGACCCGCGCCGGTGGATGCATAGATGTTGCGCATATGGACGTAGGCGAGCAGACGCAACGGGGAGGCGGAGGTCGCCGGGTGGAGCTCGGAAGTAGATGCGCTATGCAGCATGCTGTCTCATGATCCCAAGGCGTTGCAGAAAGCCGGTCAACAAACGTTGGATGCGGGCGACCGAGGGTAACCAGTGATGTGTTTTGCCGAGTGTGTAGAGGCCAGTGGCAGCCATGGCGGTCAGCAGAAGCATAAGGGCGGTATACGCCGGGGTATGCGCCGGATGCGTGTCGCGGAGCAGAGCCAACGCAGCGAGCAGGATACCGGCGGCACTTCCGAGGGCAAAGGCGGCGATCATGCCGGAGGGAACGGTGTCTTTACGCCGAAGCACCGCAAGGACCAGGATGGAGGACAGGATGTGCCCGGCGAGGTAAATGGCCATCGCGTCCCGAGCACTGCCGTGATGGAGGAGCAAGAGCGTAGCGGCGGCAGCGACGAAGACGGCCCAAATAGTATTGATGATGCCCGCGGCGCGGATCGACACAATGGAAAGCCGGGCAGCGGCGGGAGCGTTGCCCATGTGGACGACGGCGGTCGCGAGGGCGACGGCAATGGTCATCGTGGCAGGTTGGTAGGCGTGGCCCCAGAAGAGGTTGAGGAGCCAGGGCACGACGATGATTCCGGCAGCGGCCAGCAGGAAAGCGGCGACCGTAGCGGCGTAGGTGCAGAGGGCCATGACGTGATGCGGGGTGCTGGAGCGCTCCGACTCGGGGTCGGCCATGATGGCATAGCTGCTTTCGGTGAGCTGCTGCGGGGCCAGCGAAACGATGTTGCGCAGCTGGTTGGCGATGGCGAAGAAGCTCATCTGCGCGAGCGTCGTATCGGAGCGGGCAACGAGCGCGGTGAGCCACCAGCCTGCAAGGTTCGCGCCCACGAGACCTGCGAGCTGGATAAAGCCGTAGGACCAGATCTCGCGCAGCATCGGACCGAGCGGGAGCGACAGGGTGGACTTGGGAGCGAAGAGGCCGAGTCTCCGGGCGAGTGCAAGGCAAAGCAGCACGGCTGTCGTGGTGATGAGCCCCTGCGAGACGATCATGCGAATGGGGCTATGCATGGTCGCGGACAGAGGAATCAGCGAGATCATGCCGACGCCGACCAGCACCGAAAGCAGAACAAGCGCACCCAGACGATGCTGGCCGACGAAGAAGCCTCGGGCGCACTCAAGAATGATGATGCCGGCAGCGGAGAGGGCTGCCCAGCGAAGGAGCGGAGTCAGACCTTCTTTGTGGAGGAGGTGGGCGATAGGGGCAGCTCCTGCCCAAAGAGCAAGCGCGGCCAAAATGGCGGAGGCGACCGAGACGATCGCCAGGGTGCGGGCAAGGGTACGATAGCCCGGGCCACCGAGGGGATACTTGCCAGAGAAACGCGCTGCGGTGGAGCCGATGCCGCCGGCTGCGTAGGTCGAGATGTTGTTGGCAGTCGTGATGGCAAGCGAATAGGCGCCAAAAGTTGCAGGGCCGCCGAGGCGCGCCGCGAGGATGTTAGCCAGGAAGCCTGCCCCACGTTCGATCACCAGGCTTGCGCCCAATGCAGAGGTGCCGCCAATCAGACGTTTTGTGACGTTTGTCGGGATCGCCGCCGCGCCGGTAAGTGCCGGTGCGATGTCTGTTTCAGCCGGGCCCTGGAGAGCGGTCTGGGTCATGCGATCTGCGCTGCACAAGCAGAATACCTTTGAGATTGGCCGTCGAGCGAGGTAACGGGCGAGACTGCGCTAAGCCACGTCATAACGATGCGGCTACCTTTTCCGCCTTGGCGTCTGCGGCTTCCACCTGTTCCTTGTACCGGTAGTAGGACTGGTAGTAATCCTTTTGCCCTTCGCTGCGCGGGTCGAAGGCGTTGAGGATGGTACCGACGAGGCGGACACGGTCACGTTCAAAGAGGTCGCGGGCTTTGCTTGCCTGATCGCGAGAGGTGACTCCGGCACGCAGGATCAGCAGGACGCCTTGAGCGAAGTGGGCGAAGATGCGGGCATCGGCCATGTGAAGCATCGGCGGCGTGTCGATGAGGACGACGTCGAACTCGCGATGGAGGCGGTCGATCAGGCTGGCGAGGTGAGCGGAGTGCAGCAACTCGACGACCTCTTCGGAGCCTGTGCCTGCCGGGATGATGAAGAGCCCGGGCACAGCAGACGGCTTGGCGAAGAGATCGACTGGAGCACGCTCGGCGTCGATCTCGCCGCGCAGGATGTTGCGCAGGCCGAACGTGTTCGGCACGTTGAGGGCGGTGTGCATGCCGGGCTTGCGGAGGTCGCCATCGACGATGACCGTGCGGAGCTTGGACTTGCTGAGAGCAACCCCGAGGTTGGAGGTAACGGTCGTCTTTCCGTCGCCGGCGTTGGGGCTGGAGACGACGTAGACGCGAGCGCGGCGGCTTCCGTCGTCGGTAAGGAGGATCGAAAAGGTGGCGGAGCGGTATGCCTCGGCAACGACGGAGAACGCGTCGCCCCATTTCGCGAGGCCGAGCGCACCGTCCTGCGGGGAATCGTCTGCAGAAGTTCGGGTAAAGGGAATTAGACCTGAGCGCAGAGGCGAGGCAAAGTGCCCGCGGGTCTCAGCAGTGGGAATCACACCGAGTTCGATGACGTGGAGGAAGCGCTCAACCTCACCCGGAACCCGAAAGACCTGGATCTTGCGATCTTTGTAGAAGGCCATGCCCACGCCGCACAGTGTGCCGAAGAGAAGACCGGCGGCCGCCGTGCCGCCCCGTTTCGGGGTGAAGGGCACGTGCGGAACTTTGGCCGCGTCGACCACACGCATGGTAGAGGCCTGCATCGCGGAGGCGAGGGAGGCCTCCTTGGCACGCTGGAGCATGGTTTGGTAGAGCTGCTGCTCTGAGTCGACCTCGCGGCGGAGCAGGGTCACCTGAGCGGACTTGCCAAGGTCCGCAGAGACGATACCTTGCTGAGCGTTGAAGGCAGCATTGAGCAGCATTTCGCGGTGACGGGCGGCCTCGTATTCGTTCTGGAGGCGGTCGCCACTGGTGGAACGGGCGGCAGCCATACCCTTCTCTACTTCAGCGATCTCGGAACGAAGATGGACGACTCGCGGGTTCTCCTCCGTGAGCGGTGGAACGAGACGGGCGACCTCGGCGCGGAGGTCGGCGAGCTTCTGTTCATAGTTCCGGTACGCGGGGTTGTCGAGAACGCCGGGAGCGGTGCCAGGGGCGGCGGTACTTGCCGCGCGAACCTGGGCTTCCTTTTCCATTCGATCGGCTTGGGCACGAACGAGCTCCCCCTGGAGCGTGCGGAGGTGGTCCTCGCCGACGGTGTTGCTGTCCTGCGACAGGATGAGGCCGTTGCCTCCGGTAGCGGCTACGAGTTTGCGCTCGGACTCTTCAGCTTTGGCCTTGATATCTGCGACCTGGGTGGTGAGCCACTGGCTGGTGCGGTCGGACTCCTGGCCGCGAGTTTCGAGGTCGAGGTTGCGATACTCGGTGGTAAGGGTGTTGCAGAACTTTGCGGCGAAGGCGGCGCTGGAGGAGTCGCAGGTGATCTCGACCAGGCGGGTGACGCCGAAGGGCTTGACGACGACGCGCTTGGCGGTATCGTCAACCAGATCTTTGTACGGGATCGTTGTATTGCCGCCGAGGTGCAGGGTGCGGGCGAGGGTGGAGGCGAGATCGCCCGGGTGGAGGTTAGCCGGCGGCGTGTCAGCCTTCAGTTTGTCGACCGTCCGCTCGAGCAGGGTCTCGCTTTGGAGGAGCTTGACCTGCGTCTGGACGTTGATCTCAATGGGCGCTCCACCTTCGCCAGTTGGGTTAACATTGCCCTGATTGAGGAAGTTGCCGTTGAGACTTTGGATGTCGAGCGACGTGCGGGCTCGGTAGTAGGGGAGCGCGGTAAGGTTGAGCAACGTGCTGAGAAGCAGGCCGCCGAGAGCAAAGGCGGCGATCGGCCAGCGGTAACGTGAGACGGTGCGGAGATATTCGGCGGCGAGGTTGGAACGATGCTCGTAGGGACGCTCCGGCTGGACGCGGGAAAGATCGACGTCGCGCCGTGTGCTTTGATCGTCGGAGCGCCGGGCGGAGCGACGGGGGTCTGTAGAGCTTTCGAGGTCGCGCGCCGCGGCAGAGCCGAGAGGCATCGGGCGCAGCGAGCGGTTGTTATTGGATGAGTTCGGCATAGGTCGTTGGTTTCCTGAAGAAGCGGATCTCCCTAGAAGCGGTAGATGGCCGCTCCCGTAGCGGCGAGAAGGATTCCCTCGGTGATGCGTCCGGAGGATTTGAAGGTACTGTTGGGGACAAAGAGAATGTCGTTCCCGTACAGGGGCACGTCGGGGGATTTCCCGGCAAAGATCGCTTTGATGTCAACAGGGATATCCAGCGTCTTTCCATCGCCGCCAGGCGCAGGCCGGAGGATGCGGGCGTGGCTGGCATTCGCGGTCTTGTCGAGACCCTCGGCAAGCGAGACCGCCTGAAGAAGAGTCATGTTTGCATGCGAGGAGAGCTGGAAGCCACCCGACCGTTTGACGTTCCCGACCACATACACCAGGTCGGCCTTGGGGATGGAGATGACGTCGTTTGGTTGTACCTCGATGTTGTCACTCGGATTTTTGGAGGCCATCAGATCGTCCAGCGAAAGGCTGGCGGTGGAGACACCGGTCGTGAGGTCGGTCTTCGCGCCAGCGATGGGCAGCAGGCCCCACTTGTTTTCACGGGTGACGATGACGCGCGGACCCGCGTCGGGCTTCACGCCCCCTGCCAGGGATATGACTTCGATGAGGCGCTTGGGACCTTGCAGCTGGTGCACCCCGGGCGAGCCGACCTGTCCGACGACGGAGACGGGGCGATTCTGGTCGTCTGTGAGGTTGAGGGTAATCTGCGGCGAATCGATGTATTTGGCGAGCTTTTCCACGAGCACGGCCTTGAACTGCTCGGTGGTCAGTCCGGCGGCCAGGACGCGCCCGGCCAGAGGGAGATCGACGAAGCCGTTGGGGTCGATGCGAAGAGGCTTATCGGTAAGCTCTTCCATATCCGTCACGTGAAGGACGATCTGGTCGCCGGCACCAAGGACGTAATCGGGAGCAGGGGCCGGGCGCCGATTGAGCGTCGGTTGAGCAAACGAAGCAAGACCCATGCCAAAGAACAGGCCTAACGTGAGAGATACAGCGCTGCGTCGGATTGTGGAAAGCTTACGCATACTCTTTGAACTTACGTGTCCCTGAACTCGTTGGATGATTAAACCGGCTCCAAAACCTCTCGAAGTTACTGAAGATTCAGGAACACCACAGGCCGGTACCGGTACCTGATAAAGCAGTTCGACGTTTGCACAGGTCTTGCTTTGTTGCCAGTTTCACGGCGAGGTGACGCCCAACTACTGGTTGCTTGTGTCACTTACGTCGTAGATCAGTGTCGTTACTCCATCGTGAACGAAGGTGGCCAAAGGTTTCTCGCAAAATACGGCGCGCATTTTCGCGGAAGCAGGTCCTGCCTTGGCTGGCTCGGCTGCCTGGAAGCAACCGGTGGACGGCTCGTAAGCAGTGCCGATGTAGTAGCGTGCGTGGTAGCGCGCCAGCGTGTTCCGCAGGGGCGTCTGAGCTGCAACGAGGCGAAGAAAGTCACGGTCCATCATGAGGCCTTCGGTTTGAATGATGGGGTCGGCGATCAACGCAGCGACCCGTCCGGCACGGTCGCCCATGGCGTAGGTGCCAGGGTGAGTGGCGGCAAAGCCCTGAATTTCAACCGAAGCCGCATAGATGTCGACCTGCTGGCGTCGCCAGCGCATGAGCCCGAGCGCTACAAACACCAGCAGGACGAAAGCGCCTGTGATTGCAGGTCGCTGCAACAAAGTGGCTAGAGGTGGCCAGAGGCAGAAGATGACGAGGCTGGCACACAGCGCCGTGCGGACGGGATACATGTACCAACCCCAGAGCGTCCAATCACTTACACAGCAAAGGATGAAGTAGTAGATGAAGGGAAATGCGATGACGGCCGGGTAAAGGATGCGTTCGATGGGGGTGAGCTTTGCGCGTACCGCGGAGAAGAGCGCCAAGGCAGCAAGGAGGATGAAGGTGAAGCCGCCTGCGAGCGGGTGAAAGAAGACTCGCCACGGTTCTATGGATGGCAAATGGTCCAGCTTGAGTTCTTTGGCCATGCCAGAGATGGGTAGCCAGGTCTGGAAGAGGCGATGGTTGAGGAGAAAATAACCCACGATAGGTAGAAGACCCACGGCGAGCCCGGCCAACAGGGCGGGCCGCAAAAGCGAGCGCAGTGAAGGGGTTGCAAAGATACCGGCGAGTAGCAGGCCGCCCAGGATGAGGGTGTCAATGCGCGAGAGCACCATTGCGGAGAGCAGCAGACCGAGCCCGAAGGTGTGGAGCGGCGAGCGGGTAAGCCAGGAGACGCGGCGCAGAAGGCAGGCGACGCCAAGGACGATCGGAACGGTGAGGGTCACTTCCATCCCGTAGAAGAAAAGGGTGACGGAGTAGAGGGTGACGAAGGCGGCCAGCGCAAAAGCGAGCAGTGGCCGAATGCCAGTCGAGCGAAGCAGGGATCGGGCGAGAAAGAAGGTGGCTGCGGCAGCCACGACGTTGGCAACCGCGAGAAAGGCAAGGATGGTGCGACCGCTCTCTGTCACGTAGCTGACACACAGAAGGACCAACAGCCAGAGAGGTTGATACCCATTGGTGGAAACGAGGCCATTGAACGTAGAGCCGTGATGGTGGACGATGTTCTGAGCGACTTTGAGGTAGTAGAGAAGATCGTCCTGCACAAAGATGAGCCATGACTCGTGCGCGAAAACGGGCAGCGCGCAGATGACGGCAATCCCCACAAAGAAGGGGATGCACAGCAGGCGGGCAAAACCCGCCTCGTTGAAACGGGGTTCTACTTTCGCGATGGGTGTAGGCACAGGTCCAGAATAACGTGTCGCCGCAGCGGCAGGTGCAGTGTTTCGGGTCACGCGGCAGCTTCCTGGCGGAGACGTTCCCCTGCGGTCGCTTCATGGGCAGTGAGGGTGCTTCGGTGGAGGCGTTCACGCATATGTTGCTCTATGACGAGGACGACCGCGATCGCTGCAAACGAGCAGAGCTCACCGTAGATACGTGTTTCGACGATCACGCCGGTATAGAACATGACGGCAACCCAGAAGGGGAAGATATAGAGGTAGTTGGCAAAGCGGACGGGCCGCAGCGTGCGGCGAAGCAGGAAGACGATCGGCAGCATGTAGCCGCAGATATTGAGCAACGCAGGCCACAGGCGAGGGGTCAATTCTCTCAGATTGTACCCGATGCGGACGAAGTTCTCGGAAGCGTCGTTCGCAGCGAAGTGGCGGGCAAGGGAGGCCTTGATTGCGATCCAGATCACCAGGAGCAGGGTGGCCCGTGTCCAAGGCACGCTTCGGAGAGAGAAGCGGCGGTCTGTGCCGGCAGTCGAGGGGATGCTGGCAGCGTCGAGAACGAAGATGCCGACCAGAAAGAGGGTCGTCTCCCGGTTGAGCGTGCCTATGGCGAGGATGAGTACAAGCGGAAGGAACCGTCGCGTGTAGATGAAGAAGAGCCCTGCCGCGAAAAAGGCGACGCCGAGCATGTCATACGGGTACGAGAAGTTTGCTTCGTTGTGGATCGTATAGCTCCACATGATGGCGTGCAGGAAGACGGGATAAACAAGGAAGCGAAGAGAGCCGTCCTGCGTGACGCGATTGTACAGCTTCTGAACGAAGACACCCGCGATCAAGATGGCGATAAGGCTGATGACGTACAGCGGACCGCGGGCGGCGGTAAAGTTACCGTTGTCGTGGGTGAGGTGACGCGCCACCCAGGCCGAATCGACCAGCGGTTTGATGAGAAAGATCGGGAGAACGCGCTCCTGAAACGGCAGGCGTTCAAGACCGTTCAGATACCGGTCCATGTTGAGATAGAGGAAGGTGGCTTTGCTGTAGTAGCGCACGTACTGGAGCGTGGCGCAGAAGTATAGAAGGATGATCCATGCTTCAGTTGCAGTAGCTGGAAGCCAGCGTCGGAGTCGATTCATGGGCTCTGTGATGCTGACCAGGCTGTATAGGTCACTGGGTCTATTAAGGGACTCTCATGAGAATAGCGTAAGAAGCGTGTTGAAAGCCGATCCGGGGTGAAGATCCGCAGAGGAAATGATGAGACGTTTCTTAGAGTTCTTCGACCCGGTTGCCCATGTTCCTTTTGTTGCAGGTAGATACGGTACCTTGTGTCGCGTTGAGACGATGTAAGGATGGACGATCAGGTGCGCCGGGGTATGAGACGATCAAGCTAAACGCCCACATCGATACAAAGGTGACTACGTGATCCAGGGTAAGAGAGTTCTACAGGGTGGGTTGGCTGGCGCTGTATGTCTGGTGGCGCTCCTATCGGCATTGAAGCTCCGCGCACAGAATGAGCTCAAGGTGACCTATGGTAACAATGGTCTTCAAACCCTGACGTACAAGGGCGTTACGCTTGAGGATCTGGCCGTCTCTCCTGTGGACGGCTTTCACATCTGGCATATGAAGATGACGGATCTGAAGGGCAATCAGATTTCAAGCGGCGAGTACGGTTGGGGCGAGAACAACGACAGCCGCCGGTGGGATGTCACGACGGAGACGTGGACGTACAACTTCGTGTGGGGCTCGATCCAGGTGGCCTTTCAGCAGACCGGCAACGTGCTGAACATGAACGTAACGGAGACCAACAATAGCAACTCGGGAGTGGTGCTGGACGGAGCAGCGATCTATCCATTCGTGCTTCATATGCCGCGTCTGCCGGTTGGCTTCAACGACGCCGGCTACGCTCAATTGGCGTTCAACACGACTGGTCCAAGCGTGACCCTGGCGGATTTCAGCGCAGGCGAGGTGGCGGCGGTTGTGCCCGATGCCGGTCGGCCGCTGTATAGCGGATTTCTGCCGGCGGGCGGGCCGGGTGCGGGGTACACGCCCCTCATCAGTGGGACTGCGCCGGATAACCTCGCAAGCTTTCAGCCGCACAACGACCGTCCCGTGATGCCGGGGCAGACGGACCGGTTCACCGTGTCGCTGCGATTCGCAGCCTCGGGTACGGTGGCTGGAACACTGGCGGCGGACGCCTATGCGAGCTGGGCCGCAACGTGGCCACCACAAGTAAACTGGGCAGACCGGCGCATTATCGGGACGGCCTATTTGGCGAGCTCGCCTCAAGGCGATCCGACGAAGCCGGCCGGGTACCCGAACAACCCGCGGCGGTACTTCAACGACGCGAATGCGGCGGACTTCGATGTGACGAACGCGGCGGGACTGGTGAAGTTCCAGGCAAGGGTGTTGCAGCAGGCGCAGAACACGGTCGTCAACCTCCAGCGGTTGAACGCGCAGGGGGTGATCACGTGGGATCTCGAAGGCGAGCAGTACCCGCAGGTGACGAGCTATGTCTGTGCGCCGGACCAAATGGCGCAGGTCGCGCCAGAGATGGAAAGCGTGGTCGGCGTGGCAGGATCTCCCTACGTGGGGATGAAGCTGGACGACGCGTACTTCAAAACGATGCGGGATGCGGGCTTCCGGGTAGGGGTGTGTATCCGGCCGCAGCACTTTACGGTAGCTTCGGACGGCACGGCGCAGCAGGTATACCTGCCGGATGCACAGGTCGTTGCAGAGATCACACGCAAGATGAAGTACGCGCACGATCGCTGGGGCGCGACGCTCTTCTACATCGATTCGAGTGTGGAGTCGAACGGGGCTGTGCTGGATGCTGGCTTGTTTCAGCAGGCGGCGGCGGTGCTGCCGGATTCCTTGTTGATTCCGGAAGAGACGACCTCGAAGCACTACGCCTACACCGCGCCGTTCGAGACGTTCATCTTCCACGGCGACCTGGGAACGGATCTTTCTGTCTATAACTATTATCCGAAGGCGTTCTCTGCCAACCTGATCAACGATGTCGATGCCGGCACGCTCGCGGCGCACCAGGCACAGCTGACGGCTTCGGTGAAGCGCGGAGATGTGCTGATGGTCCATGCGGATTACTGGCAGGCGAACAACCCTACGGTGGTGCAGATCTATGCTGATGCGGGGGTGATCGCACCGGCTCCAACCCCGACGCCAGTTCCCGCGCCTCCCCCGCCATCCCCGGCTCCGCCGACGCCCGCACCGGCTCCTCCATCGCCTCCGGCTCCAGTCAGCAGTGGCGTGACGATTACTACCCCAGCAGTTGGAAGTACGTTGTCGGGTGCGATCCAGGTGGCGGGTGCGGTGAACGTGCAACTGGACGCGGCAGGCTCGTACCTGATGGTGGATGGGACGGAGATCGGGACGCGGCGTGTGTCGGCCCCGCCGTTCGTGTATCCGCTCGATACCGGTACGCTGGCCAACGGGAGCCACTCACTGCAGTTGTGGGCGCATGATGTGAATAACGTGACCTCCTTGTCGCCTACAGTGACGGTCATGGTGGCCAATGGTGGTGTCGCTCTTCCCATACCCGCACCCTTACCGGCACCGGCACCGGCACCCAGTCCTGTTCCGACACCTCGTGGGCCTGTAGCGATCGGGTCGCCCCTGGCCGGGGAAACGGTCGCCGGCATGATCCAGGTGCTGGGGCAGGTGAACGTCCAGCTCGACGCAGCTGGGTCTTATCTGATGGTGGATGGCGTTGAGGTGGGGACGCGAAGGATCACGGGAGCTCCATTCGTCTACGCGCTCGATACCGCAACGCTGACGAACGGGCAACATTTGTTACAGCTTTGGGCGCACGATACGGGCAACAACACGGATGTGTCGGCCGGAGTGGCGGTGACCGTGGCGAACTAGGAGGACGTGACCAGTCGAAGAAGAACGGAGCAGAACCAGACTCGCAGCATCGATGTGTAGCATTGTCTCTGGGCATGGTCTTCGGGCTATGGGTAGAGGAGCGATGCGAATTCATTTCTTCCAACGGCTTCCGGGCGATCGTTGGCTCGTGCTTGTAGTGCTTGCGGTCTTCGTGTGGACTGGAGCGCGGACGTTTCGCGTGGGTACGGGAGACGACCTGGCGGCGTCCTATCTTGGTTGCCGCCTGGTGACGAGCGGTCAGGCCCAGCATCTTTATAGTTACAGTCCTGGCGTATTCGCCGACGTGGGCGACACCACGGGAGCGTGGAAGCACGCGGCAGAGGAAGGGCAGTTTGCGGGGTTCCTCCACCCGTATGTGCAAACGCCATTATGGGCCTATGCGCTGACCCCGGTGTGTACCCGGATGAGTTTTCCTGCGTTTGACGCCTTGTTTGCCACGCTGACGATGCTGGGGTTTGCAGGAGGCTTGTGGTTGATCGCAGCGCGATGGGTGCCCGCTATGCTCAATCCTGTGGCGATGGGTGTAATCTGCCTGGCCTTATGGTTCTCGGAGCCGTTCCAGTATGCGATGTTTTTGATGCAGACGCATATTCTCTTCTTCGTGCTCGTGCTGGGCGCACTCGCCCTGGCTGACCGTCGGCCTGGCTGGGCTGGGCTGCTGCTGGCGATGGCTGCGGCCGTGAAGATCACACCCGGTTTTCTGCTGATCTACTGGCTATTCACAAGGCGCTGGAGGGCGGCAGGAAGCATGGTGGGCTGGTCCGTAGTGCTGGGTGGATGTACGTTGGTGGTGGCTGGACGCGGGTTGGTCGCGGCGTATCTTGCCGGGCTGCACCGTATTGGCGAGACGCTGCTCATTTCGCTCAACAATCAATCGTTTGCAGCGTGGTGCATGGGCCGGTTTTACCCGACCGATGAACTTTACGATCTGCAGATCTTCCGTTTACCGGCTGCGGTGCGGCTGGGATCGATGGTGCTTCTGCTGCTTTGTACGGCGACAGGGGGGTGGATGGATCGTCGGCGCGGCGCTCGTGCGCTTCCCCTGGGGGCGATGCTGGCGCTGGTGGGGGCTACTGTCTTCAGCCCGATTGCGTGGACGCACTACTACATCGTGCTGATCGCACCATTGATGCTTTTAGCAGCGGAGAACCGGGTGCTGCGTTCGAGGTGGCTCTGGGCAGCCATCGCAGTGGTCACGATCTTGAATTTCCAGCCTGCAGCGGCGGGCGTGATCGACTACGAGGTGTCTGCATGGACGGTGGTGCGCAGCCATTTCTACTCAGGAGTGCTGTGTTTGGCCGCGTTAGGGTATACAAGCTGGAGTAAAGCGGCGGTATCGGTGACCGGGGTAGATGTGGAGGCGAGCGACACGATGGAACAAATCGCCGCGTGATCTTCGAGGCACCATGGGCTAAGTGTCGAAGCCGGAGACGATAAGCCGATCCGCGTTGTAGCGAACCATGTAGCGGGCGAAGGCAGCTATGACGATGAAACCGCACAGAGGGACGGCATACGAGGCTGCCGTGCCATGGAAGCGTTCGGCCACGAAGCCCATCACAGGGGTAAGGACCGCACCACCTACGATGGACATGATGAGGAAGCCTCCTCCGATGTTGGTGTTCGGACCAAGGTCTTTGATGCCCAAGGCGAAGATGGTCGGGAACATCATCGCCATAAAGAGGCTGGTGCAGAAGAGGGCGAGGAGGCCGGTCCAACCAGGCTGGGAGATGCCAACCACGACGAGGACTATGTTGATCAGGGCGCACACGGTCATCAGTTTGGCTGGGGCGAAGCGACGCATCAGCGCGGTGGAGCCAAAGCGTCCAATGCCAAACATGACGAGCGTCCCGGTGAGCAGGAAGCCGGCCGTGCGCTCGAGCGCGTGGGTATACTCGACCGCGTAGGAGATGAAGTAGCTCCAGGTTCCGACCTGTGAGCCGACGTACATAAACTCGGCAAGAATGGCGAAGAGGAAGTGAGGCTTGCCGAGGAGGGCCCGCCAGTTGCCGCTCTCCTCCGCGAGATGTTCCCGCTGCTGGATGACGCCGGGAAGGGTAGTGAGGCTGATCATCACGGCCCATACGAGGGCGAGTACACCCAGAACCAGATACGGCGTGACGACCCGCATTGTTTCGCGATGAAGATAGGCCGTATAGGTGCCAGCCTGCTGCATGGCAGTCGCCTGGATAGGCGTAAGTTCTACGCCGGAGAAGATGAAGAGCGTACCCGCGAGGACGCCTGCGATTGCGCCTAAGGGGTTGAAGGCTTGTGCGAGATTAAGGCGCTGCTCTGAGGTTGCGGATGAGCCAAGCTGGGCGATAAAGGGGTTTGAAGCTGTTTCGAGAAATGCCAGACCGCTGGCGACGATAAAGAGCGCCGCGAGGAAGAAGTTATACGAGCCGGAGTTTGCGGCCGGCAAAAAGAGGAAGCAACCGATGGCGAAGAGCAGCAGCCCGGTAAG
Source organism: Acidobacteriaceae bacterium (assembly GCA_965215415.1). Taxonomy (GTDB): domain Bacteria; phylum Acidobacteriota; class Terriglobia; order Terriglobales; family Acidobacteriaceae; genus Edaphobacter. Next base: position 2,009,808 of record CBDCDQ010000009.1, read on the forward strand.
GAAGCCTGCCTTGTAGCCGTGCTTTTTCATCAGGATGCCTGCAGGCAACGCGAGCAGGAAGTAGCCCATGTAGAAGGCCGATTGCACCAGTCCAGCCTGGAATCGAGTGATGGCGAAGGACTTCATGAATTGACGGATCAGCACGTCGTTGACGTTGTTCGGTATGCCCCAAAGAAAGAACAGGCCGGTGACAAGCACGAACGAGTGGGTAACACCAGGAGGGAGAAGAGCTGCCGGAGCCGCAGGGCGTTGGATTGCGGGCTCGTCCACAGGGATAGGAACAATCATCATGATCTCGCTTACGGGGTGCTCCTCTGGAGCATAAACTTCCTTGAGGATCGCAAGCCGTTAACGGCTATGCGAGTCAGCAAGGTGCGCGATAGAAAGGCTATTGATCGAGAGCACAAAGGTGCTTGTGGGCTGAGCTTCTTCGTGCGGAAATGGACGACTGTTGTTCGCGAAGAAATAATGCCGGATTGCGTTGCCTTGAGTTACTCACAGTTCTTTGTTAAAGGTCTCGGACGTGTAAGACGATCACCGTTTCGTCGTCGAAGTGTTCGGTTCCGGCCTGGTGGAGGGAGACGGCTTCAAGGATGGCGTAGACGGCCTGGGAGGCGCTGGTGGCGGCGGTAGGATGATGTTGAAGCAGGGTGCAGAGGCGGTCGGAGCCGTAGAGGTTGGCATCCTTGTCGTGGGCGTCGACGATGCCATCGGAGAAGAAGACGACGAGGTCGCCGGGGGCGAGGGTGAGGGTGGTCTCTTCGTACGTGACGTTGGGGAAGAGGCCGAGGGGGAAGCCTTCGGCTTTCAGGGTGTGGACGTCGAGTGCGTTCTCGATGGAGGCGGTCTGGTCGGGTGAGGTGGGGGTGACGTAGAGGGGCTGGACGGAGCCGGCGTTGGCGACGATGAGGGTGCGGGTGGCGTCGTCCCAGAGGGCGAGGAGCATGGTGACGTATTGGGAGGCGAGTTTGCGCTCCTGAAGCTGGTCGTTGAGGGCGGCGAGGAGCGCGCCGGGGGCGAGGTGTTGCGGGGCGAGCGAGCGGAGGATGCCGGAGACAAGGGCGGCGTAGAGGGCGGCGGGGGCGGCCTTGCCGGAGACGTCGCCGAGGGCCAGAGCGATGCGGCCGGGACCGTAGTCGAGGAAGTCGTAGAGGTCGCCACCGATGGAGCGGGCGGGGAGGAACTGGGCAGCGATTTCGGCGTTACGGAGACGGGGCGGGGCGGCGGGAAGGAGGCGTAGCTGTACTTGCCTCGCCATCTCTAGGTCGCGCTCCATCCGCTGTTCTTCCTCGTGGATGCGCTGGTAAAGGCGAGCGTTGGCGATGGCAATGGAGATCTGCGCGGCCAGGGTGACGAGGGTGCGCTGGTGGTCCTCGTTGTAGTAGTGGACGCGGGTGTGTTCGAGGTCGAGGACGCCGATGATGCGGCCTTTATAGAGGGGAGGGACGGCGAGCTCGGAGCGAGTCTCGGGGTTTTCGGCGACGTAGCGGGGATCGCGGCGAACGTCGGGGGCGAGGATGGAGGAGCGCTCGGCGGCGGAGGCTCCGATGATGCCTTCGCCTACCTGGACGGTGCGGATGCGGGTGATGCGCTCGCCGAAGCGGGAGGAGAAGCGATGCTCGAACTGCTCCGTCCGCTCATTCCAGAGGAGGATGGTGAACATCTGAAAATCGACGACGCGCTTGAGGAGCTCCCCGATGCGTTCGAGGAGGTCGTCGAGGTCGAGGATGGAAGTGATCTCGCGGGAGATGTCGTTGAGGACGGCGAGAGTTTCGGCCTGGCGCGCGACGCGGGTGTAGAGGCGGGCGTTCTCGATGGCCGAAGACATGCGGGAGGCGGTGAGTTCGAGCAGGCGCTGGTGCTCGTGGGTGAAGAAGGCAGGGGCTTCGGATTCGAGGTCGAGGACGCCGATGACCTTATTTTTGACGATGAGCGGGATAGCGAGCTCGGAGAGGACGTTGGGGTTGGCGGCGATGTAGCCGGGGAAGGCGGCGACATCGTGGACAAGGATGGCGCGGCGCTGGAGGACGGCCTGACCGACGACGCCCTGGCCGAGGCGGACGCGCATCCGCTCGAACTCGGAGGTGTGTCCGGTCTGGAAGCGCATGCGGAGGTCGTTCGTGCGGTCGTTGTAGAGGAGGATGGCGAAGATGCGATAGTCGATGACGGCGCGGACGAGGTCGGCGACGCGGTGCATCAGGGTGTTGATGTCGAGGGTGGTGTTGAGGGCGTCGGCGAGGCGGTGGAGGAAGGCGACCTGGAGGGGTTCGCTCCCGGCTTCGACGATGGGGTCGAGGCGGGGGTTGAGGGGTGTGGCGTCGGCGTCAGCGGGACTTGGGCGGTAGTCGCCTTCGAAGGGATGGGCTTCGGCGGTTTCGGCCTGGCGTGGGTGGGCGGGGGGAGGCATTGGAGGGTTGATGATACTCCTTGAGGGAAATGTGCAATGGGTCGTGGCCGGGCCTCGTGGTAGACGGGAGTCCCTGCACCTAAAGATACGAAGCACGTCAAGGTGATGTTTTGGGGTTTGGAGCTTCACTAACAGGGTGATACTCCGTACTTTTTACGGACGAGCGCCCTTTATCTTCCCTGCACCATATGTATGTGAAGTTTGCGTTACTTAGTGAGTATGTTCAAGGTATGTTCACAAAGCCCGCCTACGCTGAGATTACTTTCAAATTCCACGTGTAGGGGCATCTTTTGCTAGCCATGAAGATGAATTGTTGTACCCGGCTGGTTCCGGTGATCGTTTTGTGTTTGTCCGCTGTGCTGAACGCCCAGATCGATCGTGCCAGTCTGAAAGGCACGGTCTCTGACGCGACCGGTGCAGTGGTAAGCAATGCCGCCGTGACGGTGTTGTACCCGCAGACAGGCTTTGCGCGGACGGTTCGATCCACGACGGCAGGCGAATATGTTCTTTCAGCCTTGCCTCTGGGCCGCTGCAACATCAGCGTCGCTGTGGCAGGTTTTGAGGCCAAACATGTAAACGATGTCGATCTGCAGGTCGGCGAATTTCGAACGGTGGACCTGCAATTGGGCGTGAGCGCGGTGGAGCAGACGGTGGCGGTGGAGGCTTCTACCGTCACACTGGACCAGGACAGCGCCGCGACCGGCGGGGTGATCTCGCGGCAGCAGGTGGAAAACCTTCCAATCAATGGCCGCAATTGGGCGGGGCTCATGATCCTGGTGCCGGGAGCCATCAACACGGGCAGCGGCAATCAGACGAGCATTCGCTTTGCGGGCCATGGCCTTGATGACAACAAGATCCTGTTTGACGGCGTGGATGCGAGCGGCATCCTGCGGCAAAGCGAAAAGTCGGATTTGCGAATTCAGCTTGCGTCGGAGTCAATTCGCGAGTTCCGCGTCAACACTGCCCTGTATTCAGCGGAATACGGCGGTACGGCAGGCGGACAGGGCGATGTCGTTTCCCGCAGCGGTACCAACGCCCTTCACGGCAGCGCGTATGAGTTTCTGCGCAACGACGTGCTGAACGCGCGGGCGCTCTTCTCCGCACGGCAACTGCCCTTGCGGTTGAACCAATTCGGCGGCAGCGTGGGTGGCCGGGTCGTCCGGGATCATACGTTCTTTTTCGCCAACTACGAAGGCTTGCGGCAGGTGCTTGTACAACCGCTCATAGGCTTTGTACCTAGCCCTGCTTATGCGCAGCAGACGGCGCAGCGCTCCCCTGCGCTCGCCACCGTTCTCGCCGCCTATCCAGTGGGGCAGACCGCCACGGCGAACCCCAATGTTTCCCGTTACAGCGCAACCGGACGCCTAACCCAGAACGAGGACTTCGGGCTTGTCCGTGTCGACCAGATCTTCGATTCACGCACCTCTGCCTATGTTCGCATCAACCTGGACCAGGGACGACTGCAGGTGCCGTTTGGCGACGCCACAGGCTTTCTTCAGGACACACAGCAGATCCAGAACAACCCGAAGAACGGTGTCATCTCGCTCGAACACGCCTTCAGCAGCTCGCTGTTGAACGAAGTGAAGTTTGGGGTTAACCGAACGCCCTACACGATTGCAAATGCCAGTGTGCTGCCCATTCAGGTAGCCGTACCTGGGTTTACCACGCTGCATGACAATCTGGTGCAGGTGCAGAAGGCAACCGCGTACTCGTTCATCGACACGCTGAATGTGGTCTTCGGCAAGCACAGTATCACCACCGGTGGGGGCTTACGACGGGTTCAGCTCAATCTCGGCAACACGGCGGAGACACAACTGAGCTACGCCGGCCTCCCGCGATTCGCGGCAAACGGGCTCGACAATGCCACAGTGTTGGCCGCGGTTCCAACGGGCGGTGCGCGAAAGACCGAGTTCGACCTCTTCTTTCAGGATCAGTACAAATTTCGCCCGAACCTGACCTTGAGCCTTGGCTTGCGCTATGACTCGCTTGGAGCATTCTCCGAGGTGCTCGGAAGGTCCCGGAACTTCGATCCGCTCACCTGTCCAGGTGGCTTCTGTACTCCCGGCGGTCCGTTTTACAACGCCAGCCATGGTGATATAGGACCGCGTTTCGCCATCACCTGGGCACCGGACTTCCTTCGCGGCAACACGGTCTTCCGCGGAGGGTATGGCCTGTACTTTGGCGAAGGCCAGCTTGGAGATCTCACCGGGCCATTGAACAATCTTACGTCCAGGTTGCTGCTGACGAGCGGGCAGATACCGGCGCTCAGCTACCCATTGACGCCATTTCTTGCGCTTGGCGCAACGAAAGCCAACGCGCCACGTGGCCTGTACCGGGGGCGTGTGGATCAACAGGTGGGCGAGTACGGCGTATCCGTTCAGCAGCGGCTACCGTTTCAAATCCTTTCAGACATCGGATACATCGGCAATCACGGTGCACATCTGCCCTCACGCTCGTATCTCAATGTGCTCAACCCGACAACGAAGAAGCCTCCGCTACCCGCCTTCGGCCAGGTGGACTACAAGCTGAGCGGCAATAATGCGAACTTTAGCGGCCTTTCCGCGACGCTGAACCGGCAGTTCTCCAGTGGTCTGCTGTTTGGGGCCAACTACCTCTGGTCGCACTCCATCAACGATGGATCGACGGGCGGCGGCGAGCAGGACTATCCGCAAAATGTGGCCTGTCGCATCTGCGAACGGGCAAGCAGCGACCAGGACATTCGTTCATCCTTTACCGCCAGCGTGGTGTATGAATTCGGTGCCAGTCACGGGCACTCGTCTACTTTGCGCGGTGTGCTCGGAGCACTTGGCTCGGGATGGCAGGTGAGCAGCATCGCCACTGCCCGTTCGGGACTGCCGTTGAACGTGACCATTTCGCGCAGCGCCGTAGATATTCCCGATGGAAATTCGATCTCGCCGCAGCGACCGAACCTTGTGCCGGGCGTACCGTTTGTGCCCATCACCGGTCGTACTCCTCAGCATTGGATCAACGCAGCGGCCTTTGCGGTGCCGGCGTCGGGTACGTTCGGGAACGCACCGCGAAACCTGCTGCGCGGACCAGGGACCTGGCAGATTGATGGCGCATTACAGAAAGATCTGTTGCATCTGGACCGCTACGCTTTGAGTCTGCGCGGCGAAGGCTTCAATCTCCTCAATCGCGCACAGTACGGGTTGCCTGCCACAAATGGGTCGGCAACTAGCTTCGGCCAGATCACCACGCAACTCAACCAGGGAGCCACCGGCACCGCCACGCAGCGAGTGTTTGAGTTCGGCCTTCGCGCCACCTTCTAACCCTCTCTGACCCCTTCCAAGGAGAACCACCATGCCATCGCTTGACCGTCGTTTGTTTCTCAAGCTCCTCTCTGCCGCTGCAGCCAGCCCACACCTTTCGCTGCACGCCGACGAGCCAGCGCGCATCCTGCTGCCAGTAAACGTTTGCGGAAGTTTTGGGTACGTGGACAGCAAAGGCGTCCTGGCCGTTCCGGCGCGCTATGATGCGGCACTGCCTTTCGCCTCAGACTGGGCGGCTGTTCGCCGCAACGGAAAATGGGGGTATATCGACCGCAGCGGACGGGAGACGCTCCCCCCGCAGTATGATGAAGCGCGCAACTTTCGCTACAACTGCAGCCCCGTCCGCATCGGCACCGAGTGGCATTTCATCCGGCCCGACGGCTCTGAGGCGTTCCCGCAACGCTTTGAACTTACGCGCAGTTTTCAGAACGGGCGTGCGCGAGTGAGCGTAAATGGGAAATGGGGCTTTATTGACCCGACAGGCAGGTTGGTGATCCCCGCGATTTACCAAACCGTTCATGGCTACAGCGATGACATTGCACCTGTACAACTGAACGATAAATGGGGCTTTATCGACAAGGTCGGTGCTACCATTTTGCCGTTCCGCTATGACACGGTAACTAGCTTTAACGCGGGTGTGTGCGCGGTCCTTATGGATGGCAAGTGGGGCTTCATCCGCCCTGACGGCTCCGTCGCGCTTCCCGCTCTGTGGGAAAAGACGGGAGAGTTCAGCGAAGATCTTTGCCCGGTTAGGAACAACGGTAAATGGGGGTTGATCGATCTAAGCGGAAAGACAGTGTTGGAGCCTCAGTATAACGAGATGGGCTCGTTCGATGCCGGACACCTGTTGGTGACATTGAGTAATCAATCGATGTATCTCGATCACACGCTGACACCCATATGGAAGCAGCAGATGAGCTGTCCAGCCGCAACGAACCTACGGATGTACAAAGCTCCAGCATAAGGCTTCCTAGCTGGGCGCATTGAGTTCGGCGAGGATTTTTACGCTGGCGCTGGCACCGATGCGGGTGGCTCCGGCTTGGAGCATGGCGCGGGCGTCGGCGAGGGAGCGGATGCCGCCGGAGGCTTTGACGCCGGCGCGGGAACCGGCCACGGAGCGGAGGAGGGCGATGTCGTCGGGGGTTGCGCCGCCGGTGGAAAAGCCGGTGCTGGTCTTGAGGAAGTCGGCTCCGGCGGCGAGGGCGAGCTCGGAGGCGCGGTGTTTTTCCTCGAAGGAGAGGAGGCAGGTTTCGAGGATGACCTTGACGATGGCTCCGGCGGCATGGGCGAGCTCGACGACGCCGCGGATGTCTTGCTTGACGGCCTCGAAGTCTTCGGGGGTGCCGGATTTGAGCAGGCCGAGGTTGAGGACCATGTCGATATCGTGCGCGCCGAGCTTGAGGACGCGGACGGTCTCGTCGCGCTTGGAGGCGGAGAGGGTCGCGCCTAATGGGAAGCCGATGACGACGCCGACGGGGACGCCTGTGCCCCGGAGCGTGTCGGCCGCCGTGGCGGTCCAGGCGGCATTGACCATGGCGCAGGCGAAGCGGTGCTCGGCGGCCTCGCGGCAGAGCTGGAGAACCTGAGCGCGGGTGGCGTCCGGGCGGAGCAGGGTGTGGTCGAGAACGGCGGCGAGGGTGGCGGGGGAGGAGAGGGTTTGGGTGGTGAAGGCGTTTGCGTCGTGGGGTTCGTGCGCGAGGGGCAGGGTCATCACGGATTAGAGGCTATCTCCCGCGAGGCCTGGTAGGCAAGGGAGAGGTCGTCGCGGAGGACGGCGGTCATCTGGGCGCGGCTGGCTTCGTCGCGGGCGCGGAGGAGGGCGCTGGGGTGGAGGGTCGCCATGACGCGGTCGGCAAAGGGGGTGGAGCGGAAGGTGCCTCGGTCGCGCATGAGGGAGAAGGTGCCGCCGAGAAGGGATTTTGAGGCTGACGCGCCGAGGGCGAGGATGACGCGGGGCCTGGCGGCTTCGATTTCGGCGAGCAGCCAGGGGCGGCAGGCCATGATCTCGGAGACGCGGGGGGTCTGGTGGAAGCGGAGCTTGCCGCGGTGGATGAACTTGAAGTGCTTGACGGCGTTGGTGACGTAGACCTGCGTCATGTCGATGCCGAGCTCTTCGGCGATGGTGCGGAGGAGCTTGCCGGCGGGGCCGACGAAGGGGAAACCCTGGCGGTCTTCCTGGTCGCCGGGCTGCTCGCCGACGAGCATGAGGGGCGAGTCGGGCGGCCCGTAGCCGGGGACGACCTGGGTGGCGTGTTCGTAGAGGGCGCAGCCGCGGCAGGCGGGGAGCGCGCCGTGGATGCTGGCGAGGGTGGGCGACGGGGGGACGAAGGGCTGTGCGGAGGGCTGCTGCTGCTGGCGCGTGACCATGGAGGCGACTCGGGTGTGGGATGCGGTGATGAGTTGGGGGAGGAGGGTGACCTCGGGGAGGTCTTTCCAGTAGCGGACGGGCATCTCGGAGCGCATGGCTTCGGGGTTGAGGCGGGCGGGATTGAAAATGCTGGCATAGTAGGTGCGCCAGAGGGTCTCGAGCTCGTCGTCTGCGGGGGCGGACTCGCGGGGGAGGCCAGGGGAGAAGCGGAGCTGCTTGGTAACGGGGCCCCAGGAGGCGGAGGCGTCGGGCGTGAGGATGGACCAGCGGAGGATGGCGAAGCGCTCCGCGAAGAAGGGGGCGGCGAGGGGGAGGATGCGGTGGTCGGGCTGGTACCAGGCGATGAAGTGCTCGCAGTGCTCGGTGACTTCCTGGGTCTTCGCGTCGATCTCGGGCCAGCACTCGGGGATGTCGGTCCTTGTCTCGCCGAAGGGGGTGGGGGTGGCGAGGACGAGGTGGTGCTCTTCCTGCAACTCGCGGCTGCCGTTGGCGACGAGGACGGGTTCGTCGATGACCTCGGGGCGCTGGCCGGGGAGGGCGGGCTCGCCGGGCTCGAGGACCTTGCGGAAGCGGACGAAGGCGTGCATCTTGTGGAGGTCGCGGCGAACCTGGCCGTCGAGGCGGAGGAGGAGGGCGACGTCGGGATCGACCTCGATCTTGAGGAGGTCGCGCTCGGTCTGGAGGCGGAAGAGGAGGCGGTAGAGGAGGTTCCAGCGCTGCGGGTCGCGGTGGCAGGCGGCGTAGCGGGCGGACTCCATGAAGGCGCGGGAGGTGTGCGGGGCGGGGATGGGGGTGCCCGTAGGTTGGGAGTCGGAGTCGGCGATGAGCGAGAGGGTAGAGGGAACGGAGGCGTCCTGGAGGTCGATCTCCTCGGGGCGGAAGCCCAGGCGGAGGGCGTCGCGGGCAGCCTCGCGGAAGGCCTGGAAGTCGGGTTCGAGGAGAAGCTGCTTCATGGGAGTTGGGATGCGATGCGACAACGCTGTGGCAGCAGAGCACAGCTATTTTCTGCTAAAAGCTGGTGTCAAGGCGAAGGGCGAACGTGCGGGCGGGCGCGATGGCGTTACCGGAGAAGAGGCCGCCGAAGTCGATAACGTTCAGGCGGTCGTTCAGATTGTCGCCATCTGCTTGAAAGCGGGTACTGATGTGACCGTTCTTATAAAGATCCAGCCCGACGGAGCCATTTACCGCAAGCGCCGGCAAGATACGCCCACGACTGAAGTTAATGCGATCGACGACGCGCTGCCCGTATGTCCCTAAAGCATCGCTGCGAGTGCCGGTGTACGCAAAGGGCAGTCCAGAGCCGGCGGACAATCCTGTAGCTACCCAAAGGCGAGGCGCAACTCTGTATTGAAAGCGAGTCCGGATGGTGTTGCGCTGGTCCTGAGAAGCCGGGAAGTGGCCGGTTCGTTGTGTAGCGGCCGAGTTTGCGTTATCTCCCAGGAACAGGCCGCCAGTTACGGGGAACCAGACGTTGGCCACCATGTAGGAATAACTGACGAATCCGCTTAGCCCTTCAAGATGAGCAAGCGTGACTTTGCCCTCTGCTCCGTAGACTACCGAGTTAGCAAACGCAATAGGATAGCTGACCGATGTATTCAGGAGTTGATCGTCATCGGCGAAGTTACGGACGTTCCTGCGATACAAATTGGCAGCAACGCTGATGCGGTGGAGAATCGCCTTTGTCGCGCCTGCTTCATAGTAGTTCCCGCGTGATGGCTGGACAGGAAGATGGAGGAACTGCGTGCTGAGCGCGTGTATTTGGTTTGAGCTTGTAAAAAGGATGTTTGTAGATGAGGGAGTCTGGTAGATGCGATCGAACGAGACGTGCGCCGCCATCTCGTGTCTCGTAAAAGCACGGCTCATGGCGATGCGCGGGCTGAAGGCATTTTGATTGAGCAGCAGCTGGTAATGATCCCAACGCAGACCCGCGCTGATCGTCCACTCACCCAGACGGACTGTGTCCTCCACGAACGCACCCTGCTCCAGGTCTGGACGATGCGCGGCGAATTGGAAGTTTAGAGGCGTTTCGGAATCAAACTGCGTGGCATCTGTAAGAAGGTAATTGAAGTGCTCCCGCAGAAAGGTAGCATCCGACTCTAGCCCAGCTTTGAACTCGTGGGTACCGCGGTGCAAGGTATAGGTAGTCTTGAAGTAGCCTTCGCGAAAGTGATTCTGCACTTCAGCAATGATCGGCGTGGAGTTTGTGTTGGAGTCCAGATCATTGGTGCGGTCGCGCACCATGCCGACCATTTTGAAGAGACCATTCGGGGAAGCAATGTGCTCGTAGCTTGCACTTCCAAACGTTTCAACATTGCCTCCTGTCTGAAGCTGACCTGCTTGCTGCTGTGCATACTCATTGGGAACCTCGAAGCGTGAAAGCTCATGACGAATCTGAAGATGCAAACGGTCGCTGTCGGTAAATTCCCTCTCGTAATGCACAGCGAAGTCTCCCGTGGTTCCGCGATTGGTATAGTTTTCCGGTACAACGGGGTTGAGGTAGTGAGCAGACATAGCTCTTGATGCGCTTACGGTCAGGATGCTCTTCTTCCAGCCATAACGAAATTGCGCGTAGGATGACGCGGTGCCATAGCTACCTCCCGCAAGAACGACCTGCCCGTGCAGACCGGGAACGTTCTCTCGAAAAGTATCTACTTCTACTACGCCACCCAGCTTTTTCCCATACTCCGCAGGAATGCCGGCAGTATACGCGGTAAGGGTATCTACATCGTCGGCCTCTATCTCCGGGCCGGAACCAGGGGAGCGGTTATCGGTAAGCGGAATGCCGTCTACAACAAATTGCGTCTGGTACTCGGAGCCACGAGGGTGCAGCACAGCGTTGCCCTCATAGATCCACCCTGGTTGTGAGTTTATCAAATCCTGTATAGAACGTCCGGGGAGCGAAGCGACTCTCTCCTGAATCTGTTGTGAACCGATACGTGCAGCCGTAGACGAACTATAAGGATCAATCAGAGGTGCTCCATTCACTTCAACTGAGGTTTGGACGGTGGCCACTCCAAGCTTCACGGTCTTCAAGGTCGGAAGAGCGGACCTTACCTCCAAGACTTCAGAAAAACTCTCAAACCCGCTTCTTTTTACAAGGAGAAGATAGCTTCCGTAAGCAAGATTTTGAATGTCAAGCTCGCCCGCGCTTGTCGACATAAAAGAGCTCTTATATTGAAACGCACTGCTCGCCAACGTGATGGAGGCTTTCAGACCTGAACCGGCCGGATCGAGAACACTCAATCGAACTTCGCCACGATTCACCTGCGCGATGAGCGGCAAGTAGGCTGCCAGCATAAGAAGCGCAACGCAGTTGATGAAGAGGAAGTGGAGGCGCATAGGTGTGCAAATTGCTCAACAGATAGCTACATCTTACATTTGGCTTGCGTGTCACATGGTCTTATGAGGCTTGGATGCATGAACGTCTGAGGCTTAGACCTGGGAGCAGGCGAGCGGGGTAAGGATGAGGTTAGTGATGCTGCTGACGATGTCTTCGAAGTTGTAGCGGGGATCGGAGGAGAGTTTTTTCCAGGCGGGGTCGCTGCGGAAGCGGTCCCAGGCGGCGTCGAGGGCGGCGTGGTTGGGGAAGGTGAGCAGGTAGGTGAGGTTGGGGAGGCGGGGGCCGAGGAGGGTGTCGCCGTAGAAGACCTGGCCGAAACCGGCGCGGGCGAAGATGTCGAACTCGCCGTGGTGGAACATCTCGACCTTGCGGACGTGGGCGGCGTGGCTGGGGCTCTCGTAGGTGCGGAGCTGGAAGATGCGTGGGTGGTGCGGGTCGGGCGGGGTGAGTTTGGGCCAGCCCTCGAAGGCGGCGAGGAGTTGGGTCGAGACGCGGACGAAGGCGGGGGCGGCGGCGGCGGCGGCCCAGAAGTGAGCGGCGGCTTTGAGGAAGGCTTCGTCGTTTTCGAAGGCGGTGGCGAGGGTGAGGTCGAGGGTGACGAGGGTTTCGAGCGAGGTGGAGGGGATGAGGAGATAAAAGGTGGGGGTCTCGGGGCCGATGTCGAGGCGGAAGGCGCCGATGGGGGCCATGCCGCGGCGGTTGAGCGCGGGGAGGAGGGCGTCGGCGAAGAAGCGCTCGGTGAGGGCGGGTTGGGGGCCGGAGCGCAGGGTGTAGGTGCGGAGTTGGTAGAACTCGCGGGTGGCGGCGGGGGCGGCTTGGGATTGGGCTTCGGATGGGGTGGTGAGGGCGAGGGCGGAGGCGGCTAGGGAGGTGTTGAGGAATTTGCGGCGTTGCATGGGTGTCTCCGGGTTCCAGCTTACTGCGAAACGCAGATTCCCTTCGGAAATGACAACCAGAAAGGAAAAGACAACAGCAGCGGGGGCTAGAGCGAGCCGGTGAGGGCGCTTAAGGGGGCGAAGAGGTCTAGTTGGCCGGCCGCTTCGGGTGCGAGAGCAGGTGGGGTGACGCCGCCAATATAGTCGACGGTGATCAGGTATGGCTTAGCGTTGCCCAGACGGACGTTGAGCTTTTTGAGGTCGGCAAGAGTGAGGGTGTGGTATTTACGGATGGAGAGGATGCGCTCGACGTTGCGGTAGCCGACGCCGGGGACGCGGAGGAGGCTCTCGCGCGGGGCGGAGTTGACGTCTATGGGGAAGAACTCGGGGTGGAGACGGGCCCAGGTGGATTTGGGGTCTTCGGTGAGGGAGAGCGAGGGCTGCTCGGGGGTGGTGAGCTCGGCAGCGTCGAAGCCGTAGAAGCGCATGAGCCAGTCGGACTGGTAGAGGCGGTGCTCGCGGATGAGCGGAGCGGCTTTAAGGGGGAGCCGGGCGTCGGCCTCCGGGTAGGGCGAGAAGCCGGTGTAATAAACGCGGCGGAGCTTGTACTCCGTATAGAGCTTGGTGGCGGTGGAGAGGATTTGCCTATCGTTGGCGGGGGTTGCGCCGACGACCATCTGGGTGGATTGGCCGGCGGCGGCGAACTTCGGGGCCCGGGGTGATTTGGCGCGGTCCTCGTCCGCCTCGTCCTTGTAGGTGCGGATCTGGTCCATGGTGGACTCGATGAGCGCCGACTTCTTTTCGGGGGCGAGCTGGACGAGGTCCTGCTGGGTGGGGAGCTCGATGTTGGCGGAGAGGCGGTCGGCGTAGAGGCCCGCCTCTTTGAGGAGCAGGTCGCTTGCGCCGGGGATTGCCTTGAGGTGGATGTAGCCGCCGAACTTATGCGTTTGACGCAGAGTTTTGGCGACGGCGACGAGCTGCTCCATCGTGTAGTCGGGCGTCTGGATGATGCCGGAGGAGAGGAAGAGGCCTTCGATGTAGTTGCGTTTGTAGAAGTCGAGCGTGAGGGTGACGACCTCTTCCGGCGTGAAGCGCGCGCGGGGGATGTCCGACGTGACGCGGTTGACGCAGAAGACGCAGTCGTAGGTGCAGACGTTGGTAAGGAGGATTTTCAGCAGCGAGACGCAGCGGCCGTCGGGGGTGTAGCTGTGGCAGATGCCTTCGCCGTCGGAGGAGCCGATACCGCCGGGCGTGGCCTTGCGCTTTGCCCCGGAGGACGCGCAGGAGGCGTCGTACTTGGCGGCGTCGGCGAGGATGGCGAGCTTTTGCGCGGTGTTCATGGATAGCTGCGCATTGGATGCTTCGGCTGAGATAACGGAGCACCGAAAGCGAAGCTGAACCGAAGAGGAAAAAGGTCGAATGGTTCTGCTCAGCCCTGCTTGTTATCGGAGAGAACCAACCTACGATGGAGTCGCAGGCTATACCGGAGATGGATATAGACCGAGGCTGTTGACGATCCAGCTAACCCGTCTGAACTTCCATGTTTTATGTGGTTGACAATTGTGCCTCTACTTCTGTGTACTACGGCTGTCAAGAACAACCGAGCGCTTCTTCAGCGGTCAGCTCTCCATCGTTCTTTCGGGACACGGTACTTGTACGCGATAACAAACCGAGAAAAGAGACTATGAACTCACAAGCAACACAAAGCAACGGACGCGCCGGCCAGTGCGCGTCTTCCTTCCTGCGGCGGGCGAGGCGATACACCTTCCCCCTCGCAGCCTTCTTTGTTCTTTCCGCCGCCGCCATGGGGCAGTTGACCACCGCCGACATCCTGGGCACGGCGACCGACTCGAGCGGAGCGGTGTTGCCGAACGCCAACGTGACGCTCACGAACCTGGGCACGGGCGAAACACGCACCGCGACCACCAACGGCAGTGGTGAATACACCTTTACCCTGCTCCCCGTGGGTCGGTATTCGGTTTCCGTCAAGTCGCCGGGCTTCAAGGTTTCAAACATCGCGAATCTGGCTGTTGAAGCCGGCGACCGCGCACGCGCCGATGCTCATCTCGAGCTTGGTGCCGAGTCGCAAACAGTAGAAGTGCAGGCGCAAACACCGCTGCTCCAAGCCGACAACGCGACCGTCAGCACGACCGTAACGGCAAAGGCAGTTCAAGATCTGCCGCTCAATGGACGCAACTTCGTCCAGCTCGTCCAGCTCGTTCCCGGCGCGAACGAGGGTCCGGGTAACGGTCTCATCAGCGGTGGCCGTCCCGACGACCGCCGTTCCAGCGCTAGCTTCTCGGTAAACGGTCAAGACGATACGCTGAACAACTTCATCATCGACGGGACTGACGACAACGAGCGCGTGATCGGGACGATCGGTGTGCGTCCAAACGTCGAAGGTATCCAGGAGATAACGGTTGAGACCAACAGCTATTCGGCGGAGGCGGGCCGGACAGCCGGCGGTGTTGTAAGCATCATCACCCGCTCGGGCACAAACCAGTTCCACGGGTCGGCCTATGAGTTTTTCCGCAATGATATCTTCGATGCGCGCAATGTTCTACAAACCAGCGGACGGAAGCCGGAGCTTCGCCAGAACCAGTTCGGTGGCAGCATCGGCGGCCCGATTTTCCACGACCGCACCTTTTTCTTCGGCGACTATGAGGGTTTACGGCTGGTCAGCGGAGTGACGTATACCAGCTCTGTTCCGCAGATTGCCCAATACAACGAGATCAACAGTATCGGCGGAGCGTCACCGCAGCAACTGGTGGCGCAGGGAAACGGCACTCAAACCTACTCGGTCGATCCAATCGCCCTTGCCTATCTCAAGCTGTTTCCGGCGCCCACCAACGCGGGCATCAACAACAACTATGTCGTCAGCCCGAACAAGACGCAGTCGAGCAACACCGCCGATGCGCGGGTCGACCATAAGTTCAACGACCGCAATCAGATTTTCGCCCGGTTTACCTATAACAAGGTGGACACGGTTACTCCGCAGGCTCTCGGCACGCAGAATGGTATCCAGGTCAGCGGCGGGCGGTACATCTTCGCCGGACCCGCAACGGACAAGGCGTACCAGTATGGTTTGGGCTTCACGCATATCTTCAGCCAAAACCTGATTATGGATCTGCGGGCGGCCTACACGCGCATCAACAACCTTTCGCTTCCGCTGAACAACGGCACCGCTCCGGACACGAAGCTTGGCTTTGGTTCGAACATGAACTTCAACAATCTCTCATCGTTTCTTACGCCAATCCAGTTCGGGAGTTTCGCCGATATCGGAGACGGCGCGTATGTGCCGCTCCAGGACATCGACAACACCTTCCAGTACTCCGGCACGGTGAGCTACACACTCGGCAACCATAATCTGAAGTTCGGCGGCGGCTTGGTGCGCCGTCAGGCGCGTAATGTGCAAAGCGCGTTTGCGGCGGGCCAATATGGCTTTGGGCTTTCGACCGACAACGTAAGCGATCCGACCCAGACGCAGATCAACCAACTCGCCTCTTCGCTCGTGGGCGCATTTACGTCAGAGGGCCGCAACTACGACCTTACGCCGCCTGACTATCGCACCTGGGAGCCAAGCGCCTTCGCGCAGGATAGCTGGAAGGTCAACTCAAAATTGACAGTCCTTTACGGCGTTCGGTACGACATCTTCACGCCATTCACAGAGGCCCACAACCGCATCTCGAATTTCGATTTCTACGGGGCCAGCAGCTCCACGGCCGCAAATATCGGCTCTGCCCTCAAGGTGGCCAACGTCAATGGCGTCGATGGACATGCCGGCATCAAGACGGACTACTCGAACGCAGCCCCGCGGTTCGGTTTCTCCTATGCGCCGATCCCTGGAACCGTGGTTCGCGGAGGCTACGGGCTTAGTTTTTTCCCTGGTAACTACACCTCCAACGCTGACCTGAAAAATGCTCCGTTCGTCTCGGTGTACTCGCCGAATTGCTCGCAGTCTGCAGTTGCTTTAGCGATTCAGACATCGCCCCTGACAACGAATCATGTACCTCAGTCCAACTTTAATTCACATTGCTTCGGCACAGACGCAAACGGCAAATCCCTCTACGACGGCACGGGCGTGTTTGACGCGGGTCTCCCTCTTCCCGCCGCACAGAACCTAAATAGCAATTCGCTCTCCTTCGTTGCGGAAGATCCTAAGTTCCGTTCGGCTCTCATCCAGCAGTTCAACCTTCAGGTTGAGCAGCAGTTTGGCGCCAACGTCTTTACCCTTGGGTTTGTCGGCAACATCGGCCAGCATCTGGCGCAGACGATCAACAACATCAACCAGCCCGCTCCCTTCAATCCAACGACCGCACCTGCCGCAGCGCAAAACTACCGGCTCTTTGCACAGCTTCCGAACCTCGGCGGAGTCGGCTGGTTGCAGAGCGAAGGGGTCTCGAACTACAACTCGCTGCAAA
Organism: Acidobacteriaceae bacterium; assembly: GCA_965215415.1. GTDB lineage: Bacteria > Acidobacteriota > Terriglobia > Terriglobales > Acidobacteriaceae > Edaphobacter. The sequence continues at coordinate 2,026,509 of CBDCDQ010000009.1, forward strand.
CCTCATTCCAGCGGCGCTTCACGAAGGGTTTGGCATTCGACGCGAACTATACCTGGGCCAAGGCTCTCAGCGACAACACCGGCTTCTCGCAAGAGGGACAGCAGGGTTGGGGCAACGCCGATCCTACCCATATCCGACAGATCGACTATGGCATCGCGGAGAACGACATCCAAAACCGTTTTGCCACCTCACTGAACTACGAGTTGCAATATGGCAACAACTTCACCGGCATGAAGCGGCTGGCGCTTCATGGTTGGGAGGCGAACACTATCCTTGTGTGGCAAAGCGGAAAGCCCTTCTCCATCCTCAACGGAGGTGGGAATGGAAACGACGTCACCAATCCTGGCGATACGGTTTACGGCAATCGCGCCACCCCGGTAAACGGCGGCGGCAGCGACCGACCGAGCAAGGTGGCGAATTTAGCCGGTCCGAAGACGCTTACGCAGTACTTCAATACGGCCAACTACGCACCGCAGCCTTTGGGCACCATCGGCACGGCGCACCGCAATTCGGAGTTCGGTCCTCACTTCCGCCACGTCGATCTCTCTTTGTTCAAGGACTTTGCGGTGACCGAACGGGTCAACCTGCAATTCCGCGCCGAGGCCTTCGACATCACCAACACGCCCGACTACTACATTCCAAACAACGGTTCGGGCAACGCACAGCTGGGCAATCCGAACTTCGGCAAGGTCACAGACTACGATCCGAACTACAACCCACGGCAACTGCAGTTTGCGCTCAAAGCTACGTTCTAATGTTTAGTTTTGCGTGAGCTGCAACGAACGGCAAAGACCTTAGGGTCTTTGCCGTTTTGCATTAAGAGGGCAAGTCGCTGCTAGTGTCCGGCGTCGTTGGGGAAGAGCCGTATATCTTCCACGTTTCGATATCGTTCGGCGAAGTCCATGCCGTAGCCGACGACGAAGGCGTTTGGGATGGAGAAGGCGACGTAGTCGGCCTCGATGGGAACGAGGCGGCGCTCCGGCTTGTCGAGGCAGGTAGCGATCTTGAGCGAGGCAGGCTTGTGCTGGAGCATAAGGCCGCGGAGATAGCTAAGGGTGAGTCCGGTGTCGAGGATGTCCTCGACCAGGATAACGTGCTGGCCTTCAATGGGGTTGTCGATGTCTTTGATGAGCTTGACGGCACCGGAGGAGACGCGCGCGCGACCGTAGGAGGAGACGGCGACGAAGTCGAAGGTGGCGTCGACGGTGATGGCGCGGGCGAGGTCGGACAGGAAGATGGCCGCGCCTTTGAGCACGCCGATGAGGACGACAGTCTGCCCAGCGTAGTCGGCGGAGATCTGGCGGCCGATGGCGGCGACACGGGCGTCGATCTGGGCCTTGGTGTACAGGATGTCCATGGAGGCGGCTGGGGGGAACTCGGGCTTGCTGAGTGGCATGAGGCGATGGTAGCGCGGATGGTCTGTCGAGGGAAGGGCACAACTTTAGCTGTGCCGCAATCGATCACCGCTTCGTGCCGCCTTCGTGCGACGCTCTGCGTCGCACGAAGGCGAACCTATTTGCAATCCCCTTACGGCATGGCTGAGGCCACGCCCTCCCATGTTCTGCAACGATATACTTGGAAGTTGCGAGGGTTATGTTTCCGTATATCGATGTGGGCCCGGTGCATCTGGGGACGTTTGGGTTGTTGCTGTGGCTGGCGGCGGTGGCGGCGACGGTGGTGCTGCACCGGAACTTTACGCGGCAGGGGATCGACGCCGACGCGCTGAACATCGTCGCGCTGGTGGTGGTGGCCGGGGTGCTGGGGGCGAAGACGTGGCACGAGTTGCAGGATGTGCCGGAGCTGCGGGCGGCCATGCGGCAGATCTTCCTGCCGGGTGTGCGGCATCCACTGGATGTGCTGGTGGGTTTCCTGCATTGGTTTCAGGCGGGGTTTGCCTGGTACGGCGGGATGCTGGCGGGCATTGGAATGTTGATGTGGCAGGGGCGGCAGGCGCGCTTTCGCGGGGCTTCTGAGGGTGCGTTAGGCAAGCGAGTAGGCGCGGTGCGGATGCTCGACCTGGCGACACCAGCGGCGGCGATCGGGTACGGCGTGGGGCGGATTGGCTGCCTGACCAGCGGCGACGGCGACTACGGAATCAAGACGACACTGCCCTGGGGAGTCCACATGGCTAAGAACGCGCTGGTGCCTACTCCAAATCTGGTGCAGCCGACGCCGGTGTATGAGCTGCTGTTTTCGGTGCTGATTGGGTGGGTGCTGTGGCGGCTGGGCCGGACGGGCAAGCCGGTGGGCTGGTTGACGGGCTTGTATCTGGTGCTGAGCGGGGTAGGGCGATTTCTGGTCGAGTTTGTGCGGATCAACCCACGGCTGTATTGGGGGATGAGCAACGCGCAGGTGGCGGCGGTGGGGAGCGTGGTGGTGGGGTTGGTCGTGATGGGGGTGGCTTGGCAGCGGAGGGTGCAGTCGAAGCCGAACATGACATTGGATGCGGTCAGCTGAACACAGTGTACGCTATCAGCGAGCGGTGAACTGCATCGCTCGGAAATCAATGGTAAACGGCGCGGTCTGCCGTATTAAGTCATAGCCAAGGTTGCCAAATGCCCAGGTACTCGGGTCGGTTGTTTTCTGTAGGAGAACGGTCGCAGGCGCGAGGTCAACGGGCTTGCCTGCTAACGTAAACCTCAGGCTCCTTATAACTGTAGAGTGCTGCGTCGTGCTTCCTCCAACTCCAGTGAGCGTGTGTTCCTTTTTCTCTCCAAGAGCGATCACATCTCGAAACAAGTCGGCGAAAGGTGGATTGAGCGTCGTGTGGACAGCACCGGTGTCCAACGTGAATATAAGTCGCTTTCCTTGGAACTCCATCTGCGTCACGGGTTGATTTTGGTAGAACACAAGCGGACTTGACTGAGCCTCAGTGTCTACAGGTCCCGCGATTTCAACTTGTTGTGTCTTATCGATGCGAATGCTTCTCAAAGCTCGTAGCACCTGAATCCCAAGCAAGGCCTGTTGTTCCGTAGGAAGGTCGTCAAACGGAGGCTGCGTGTGCGGAAGCACCACGAAGGCGACGTGTCTCAGTTGAGTTCTTCCTATGGTCATTTTTTCAACTTCGGTGATCTGAAACGACGTCATTGTTCCGCTGATGTCTGACATCTTCGTACTCACCGAATGAACGACAAGGCCCAGAGCCGCAGCCTCTGCGTCGGTCATCACGGAGATGTTTGCGCCCGTATCCATAAACCAAAGTGCGGGTTTCCCATTCGCGACGACAGGAAAATGAGGGTTCCCGTCGTCGATGCCGCTCTTAGGCAACATGGAATGCTAGCCTTTGCCTGATTGGTCAGGATTCGCAGCCAAACCAAAGATCATGGGACGCTCCGCAACCATATCCTCGGCTGTTGGCTTCAATGCAAGCATGGCATCAGCTTGCCGGAGTGCCTCCCGGTACTGCCCTGCGCGAAAGAAGAATGAAAGAAGGACTTCGTGGGCTTGGTATGCTTCGGGTCCGCGTGGATTCGATCTGATGACCTTCTCTAAAATGTGAAGCGCGGATTTCCTGCGTTCAAAGCTGGCGTCCAAACTGCCTTGGCATAACAAAGAGGCACTGGCTCTCCAAGAAGCGTTATCTTCCTGGAACCAGTTGTGCGTGTCGCATGAACCTGCGTCATCCGCAAGCGCGTTGGACGCTGACAGGAATAGAAAAAGCAGCAGAGCTATGCATCGTTTCTCCATGTGGAGAGAATACATAGTCTTGTCGCTAAGCAGTGCTTTACCAAAGCTATATGCGCCGAAGATAGGTCTTCGCTTCGTCCAGTTGCGGGAAGAGGCGTTCTTCGGCCTGGAACTCGCGGGAGTGCACGCAGCGGCGGCCGGCTTTGACGCGGACGGGGTGTTTGAGGTGGAGCATCTCGTGGTAGAGCAGGTACTCGATGGCGCAGCGGGGCGTGTCGGGGCGGTCGAAGACGCGGGAGACGACGATGGTGTTGTGGGCGGCGTCGTAGTGGCCGAGCATCCGGCGAGCGGCGTGGGCGGACCAGGTGAGTGTCGGCTTGCCGAGCAGCCCGTTGAAGAAGCGGGCGTTGAGGTCGTCGAAGATCTCGCCGAGGTCGTAGAGGCGGCCGCGTGTGGTGGAGACGCGTTTGCGGCCGCGGGTACGGCGGACGTGCTCGGCCTGCCGGACGACGGCATCGGAGGTGGTGTGGCGGCGGTAACGGTCGGCGTGGGTGGGCGCGATGGGCTTCTTGTAGAGCTTGGCGAGCAGGATGTGGGCGATGGCCTGGTGGACGGACTCGGGTGCGGATTCGAGGAGGTCGGAGAGGCGGACGTGGAGGCGGCCTTCGCGCAGGCGGATGGTGGTGTTGAGCGAGGTGAAGCGGCGGAAGCGGATATCGAAGGGCGGCATGGGCGCACGGGGGCGGAGAACGCGGTATTCCACCTCGAAGACGGGGAGGAGGGGAGCGGCGGAGGGGGGCTTGGGGAGGCGAGGCTTGCGCGGTGTGGCGGTGAGTGGAGGTGGGGAAGAGGCGAAGAAGTCAAAGAGCCGCTGGAGCGGACTATACGCTTGTGGGGGGCGATCGATGACGGCAGACTCTCTCATGCACTAGGATCGATTTTAGTAGAGAGGGTTGTGGGAAGGAGGGCTACCAGCATCAGCCTATGTACCCGTGGCGAACCCACCTTAACGACGATGATGCTCTCGTGAAGGTGGGGCACCCGGTCTTTATGTAAATGCTAGCGGGGCGTGGGCGTGTCGCCTTCGGTCTCTTTCGCGGGCGGGTGCGAGGCGAACCAGGCGCGCTGCTCTTCGATGAGGCGGGTGGACTCTTCGCGCACGTCGCGGATGGCTTCGAGGGCGAGCTTGCGAGAGACGGCGTAGGCCTCGTGTTCGGGCGGAGACTTGAGGGCGGTGGCCCAGCGTTCGGTGGCGGCGAGGAGCTTGGGGAGGGATTTGCGGAGGTCGCGGTGAGCGGGGCCGTAGTCGTCGAGGTTGTCGTTGAGCTCGTCGGCGATGGAGGTGAACTGCTCCATAAGGTCGTGAAGGTCCTGCTCACGGCCGGGTTTGCGGGGGCCGGTGCAGAGGGCGGCGATAGCTTTCGTGCGCTCGTCGAGGAATCTTATAAAGACGAGGACGCGATCGGAGGCGATGTAGGCGGACTCGCGAAGCTGCTCAATCTCCGCGTCTGAAAGGCCAGGAGACTCACGCTGAGCGTGGACGGGGACTGTAAAGGTGAGGAGGAGCACGAAGGCGAGGGCGCGGAACATGGTGGTAACAAGCTAACGCTTCCTCTATCTATGAGCAACCCACGTCTCAGAGAGGAGACGTGGTGCACTCGAATCAGTGGGCGAAGACGCGGGTAAGGAGCTCGTCCTCGACGGCGGTGAGCTGTTTGAGGGTGGCTTGCATGGTTTCGCGGTCTTCAAAGGAGGCCTTGTGGACGTACTCGCTGAGGCGGCGCGTGGTGTGGTGCATCAGCATCTGGGCGTTCATCAGGCGCTTGGCGTCATCGGAAAGCCCCGTGTGAATGAGCCCGGCGTAGTGCTGGACGCGTTTGAGCGCCGCGGCGGCACTGTCGACGTTGCCCGCTAACATCTCGCGACCGGCAACTTCGGTCATTACATGAACAAGTTCGGTGTAGAGGAAGCATTGTTCGCGCGGCTTGGCGGAGAGGGCGCGCTGCTCAAGCTGCGCGATGCCAAAGGCGTCGGGCAAGTTGTCGTCAATGGTGGCGGCGCGGCAGGGAAGCGCCATGGAGAGGAGGATGACGAAAGCGGCGACGGAATAGACGATTCTGGAAATACTGCCCATGACGCACCTCATGTGCGACGACGGTAGAGCTTACTTCGTATGTTCAAGAGCGACGAGGCGGTGCTGAGCCTCCCACTCTTCGTCCGGAAACTTGCCGGCCGCGGCGGCCAGAAAGTTTTTGTACAACGCTGACGCCTCTTTCGGGTGGTGCAGCGTGTCCTGCGCAGTGGCCGCCAGGAACAAGGATGCGGGTGACTGTGGCAGGACTGTAGCACGTCGGGATAGCGCTTGCAACACCGTTTGTGGATCGTTGTTGTGCGACGCGGCAAAGGCTAGATTCTCAGCCGTAGCTCCATAATCGTCAGGTTTGGGGAACCCATGAGGGTCGGCGACGGCCTGTTTCAACACGCGTTCCGCTTCGGGATAGTTGTGGAGGCGGAGGAGCGCGTCACCTTCATCGGCGAGGAGCGCGGCGTCCGACGGAGAGTCTGCGAGAAGTTGCACATACAAAGGAAGCGCCTTCTCCGGTTGCTTGCTGTCGCTGTAGAGATGGGCGAGCAGGCGGGTAAGGTTGCTGTCCGCAGGTGCCGCGGCATGGAGTCCTTCGATGAGGACGAGCGCTTCGTCGGACTTGCCCTGTGCGGCGTAGGCGGCAGCAAGTTGGCTGGAGAGGGTTACGTCGGCGGGATGTGCCGCCAGGGTTGGCCTGAGAAGCGTTTCGGCTTCGGGAGCGCGCTTGAGCGTGAGGAGAAGGTGGGCGAGAGCGGCGGTGATGGCTGGATCGTTGGTGTGCGTGGCCAGGATGCGGCGATAGGCGTCCTCGGCGGTCGCTGAGTCGTGCGCCGCTTCGGCCAATTCGCCGGCGAGGAGGGCGTCGTCGATGCTCTCGGGGGAGAGCTTGAGGGCTTCAAGGAGGTTGGCGCTGGCGGCTGACGGGTCGACGGTCTGGTTGAGGCGGGCCAGGGATCGGAATGCGCGGGCTTTCAGGGCGTTATCGGGCGTTCCCAGCGTCGTGGCGGTGGTGAGTTCAGCGCGGGCCTCGGCGAGCTTGCCGGTGCGGGCGAGAAGGAGACCAAGGGCGAGGTGCGGCTCGAAGTAGCTGGGGTTGGCGGCGATGGCACGCTGGTAGGCGGTAACGGCGGCGGGTTGGTCGTTCAGAGCTTCGTCGGTAAAGCCGAGATCGTAGAGGAGGATGGCGTCGGGCGTCTGCGCTGTCAGTTGAGCGAGGAGATTTTGGGCGGTGGAGAAGTCTTGCTTGTCGAGGGCTTCGGCGGCCTGAGCGCGGCGAGGGTCTTGTTGGGGAGCGAGGGTGGTGTCGATGGTTCCGGCGGGGAGTTGGGCTTGAGCGGAGAGGCAGAGCAAGACCAAGATCGCGTTGAGCGGGAGTCTACGTCCCCACCTTGGGCTCGGTGAGACTGCGCCGAGGGTGGGGCACCCGGAGGTGTCGCCGCTCCAGACGCGTGTTCCCATCGGGAATGACAACCAAAACGGCAGACTCATACGATGACCTCTTCCATCGGGCCCGTGCGGGCGGCGGCGGAGGCGAGATGCAGCACGGGCGCGAGCCAGTGTCCGGTGTGGCTTGCGGGGTTGGCGGCGATCTCTTCCGGCGTGCCCACGGCGACGACCTGCCCGCCGCCGGAGCCACCTTCGGGGCCCATGTCGATGACCCAGTCGGCGGATTTGATCACGTCGAGGTTGTGCTCGATGACCAGCAGGGAGCCGCCGCCGTCGATCAGCTTGCGGAAGGCGGCTAGGAGCTTGGCCACGTCTTCGAAGTGCAGGCCAGTGGTGGGCTCGTCGAGGATGTAAAGGGTGCGGGAGCGGGCTTTCGCGGCGGCCTCGTTGGTGGTGCTTCGGTTGACGATGGAGCGGGCGGTGGCGAGATGGGAGGCGAGCTTGACGCGCTGAGCCTCGCCGCCCGAAAGCGTGGTGCCGGATTGGCCGAGGCGCACGTAGCCGAGCCCGACCTCGTCCAGCACGGAGAGCCTGTCGACGATCTTCGGATGGCCGGCAAAATAGTGCAGGGCCTCTTTGACGGTCATGCTCAAGACATCGAAGATGTTCTTCGCCTTGTACTTGATGTCGAGGATGGCCGGTTTGTAACGGGTTCCGTTGCACTCTTCGCAGGGCAGCTCGATGTCGGCGAGGAACTGCATCTCGACCGTGACGGTGCCGTCGCCCTCGCAGGTATCGCAGCGTCCGCCGGGGACGTTGAAGGAGAAGTGTCCGGGGCCGAAGCCCTTGCGCTTGGCGTCGGGCTGGGCGGCGAAGAGGGCGCGGATGTCGTCGAAGGCCTTGATGTAGGTGACGGGGTTGGAACGCGGTGTGCGGCCGATGGGCGACTGATCCACAAGGACGACCTCGTTGAGGTACTGCGAGCCGATGAGTTCGCGATAGAGATGCGCCGGATCGCCGCCTTCTCCTTGACCAAGCGCCTGCATCAGCGCGCGGTAGAGGACCTGGTGAACGACGGTCGATTTGCCCGAGCCGGAGACGCCCGTGACGCAGCACAGCAGGCCAAGCGGGATGTCGAGATCGACACCGCGCAGGTTGTGGATGCGTGCGCCTCTCAGTTGCAGATGCTCGCGGCCCGGTTCGCGGCGAAGCTTCGGCACGGGGATGGAGAGGCGGCCAGAGAGGTACTTGCCGGTAATGGAGTTGGGGTCGGCCGTGACTTCGGCGACCGAGCCTGCCGCGAGAAGCTGCCCACCGAGTTCCCCCGCGCCGGGGCCGAGGTCAAGCAGATGGTCGGCGGCGCGGATCACGTCAGGATCGTGCTCGACGACGAGGATGGTGTTGCCTAGATCGCGCAGCTCGTGGAGGATGCGGATAAGCTTGGCAGTGTCGCGGGTGTGCAGGCCGATGGACGGTTCGTCGAGCACATAGAGCGCGCCTACCAGACGCGAACCGAGCGAGGTGGCCAGCTGGATGCGCTGCGACTCGCCGCCGGAGAGCGTGGAGGAGAGGCGGTCGAGGGTCAGGTAATCGAGCCCGACCTGGTGGAGGAACGAGATGCGCTGGCGGACCTCTTCGAGGATCTTGCCCGCGATCTCGGTCTGTGCCGGGGAGAGTTGCAGGTGGTCGAAGAACTCCTGCGCAGCCGTGATGGTGAGGGCGGAGGCCTCGCAGATGTTCATGGCTGGTCCGCCTTCAGGCGCGATCAGGACGGCGCGGGCTTCGGCGCGGAGACGCTGGCCACGGCACTCCGGGCAGGTGGCGTAGCCGCGATACTTCGAAAGAAAGACGCGGACGTGGAGCTTGTACTTTTTCTGGTCGAGCGCCGCGAAGAAGCCGCGGATGCCCGCGAAGCCGGGGCCGCCGTCTTCCAGGAAGCGCTGCTGGACGGGCGGTAAATCGTAGTACGGGACGGTCGTTGGGATGCCGTGGGCCTTGGCGGCGTGGAGCATCTCGGCCTGGTACTCGCTGTAGTTCGGCGTCATCCAGGGGGAGATCGCGCCCTGGGCGAGGGTCTTCGACTTGTCCGGAATAATGAGCGCGGGGTCAAAGTCGATGGTGTTGCCGAAGCCCTGGCAGCGGGGGCAGGCGCCGAAGGGGTTGTTGAAGGAGAAGAGGCGCGGCTCGGGCTCGCGGTAGGCGCGGTGACAGGTGGAGCACTCAAAGGCGGCGGAGTAGCGGAGGTGTTGCGGTTCGCCTTCACCCTCTCGTGGAGCCGTTTGGAACTGAACTTCGCCGGACTCGCGGTAGCCGGTCTCAATGGCGTCGACGATTCTTGCCCGCACGTCGGGGTTGATGGCGAGGCGGTCGATCAGGACGAAGATGGGCTGGGTGAGGTCGAGTTCCAGGAGGGACTCGGGGGTCGAGAACTCGACGATCTTACCCTGTTGATAGAGGCGGTTATAGCCGCGACGGCGGAGTTCGGCGAGACGCTCTTTGAGGGTGTCGGTTGGGTCTGTAATGACGAGCGTGGCTTGTGGCGCGGGTGCTTTCCTGGCTGACTTCTTTGCGGGCTTGCGCGGCGGCGCGGGTTCTTCGGCTGGAAGGCCCTGCAGCGGTTCGAGCTTGACCTCTGTGCGGACGATGGGGAAGAGGGCGTAGGTGCGGGTGCCCCCAGGCTGGGCGAGCAGGGCGGCGACGATCTCGTCCACCGTGTCGTGCCGAACAATGCCACCGCAATGGAGGCAGGTGACCGTGCCGCAGCGGGCGTAGAGCAGGCGAAGGTAGTCGTAGATTTCGGTGGCGGTGGCGACGGTAGAGCGCGGGTTGCGCGTCTGATTCTTCTGCTTGATGGCGATGGCGGGGGCGAGGCCGTCCATGTGGTCGACGTCGGGCTTCTCGATGCGTTCGAGGAACTGGCGCGCGTAGGCCGAGAGTGACTCGACGTAGCGGCGCTGACCCTCGGCGTAGACGGTGTCGAAGGCGAGCGAGGACTTGCCCGAGCCGGAGACGCCGGAGACGACGGTCAGGGCGTTGTGCGGGATGTCGACGTCGATCGACTTGAGATTGTGGGTGCGCGCGCCGCGAATGGTGATCTGGTCGTTGGCACGGGGCGGCGCGGTGGGGAGTCCGGGTTCGAGCAAGGCTGGAGTCATGGCCACTCTTTATTGTCGGATAGATGAGGCCGGATGGCGAGCCGGTGCGAGATGGCAATGCGAGATCGCGAACGGAACGCTCTCCTGGCGATTGTCGTGTTCGTCCAAACCTATAAAGATGATCGAGTTCGCGTGCAGGTCGATGCGCGCTGCCGCAGGTCGAAAGACTTTCCCATCACAACTTAGATCATGAGCGAGTGAACCGAAGATAGCGATAGGAGCTGACACGGGAACTTCATTGGGACCGGAAAGCCGTTCTGGGTAAACCCAGAATAAGTCGGCATCTAATCGTATGCCACGGAAGTAAATCATGTCGTTCTGATCACCATCTACACCATAAATCGCCCCGTTTGAGTACAACATAACAGTGGAGCCTTTAGGCGCACCGGTTGTTAGTTCTGGTAACTTCATTGCTTTGTTCTTGGGCAGTCTAAAATTATAGGCGTATGCGCCATCGTCGCGCTGAATATAAACATATGTTGAAGAAGGAAAGAGCAAGCTGGGTGCCTTAGGCTCAGATGTCTTCCTCTCAGTGTTGACGATAAGTTGACGAGAGAGAGTGCAGTTAGAAATCTTTACATCTTTTGTCAACTGAAGATCGCCCGCTCTGCAAGGAATACCGGAAACTATTGAGTCAACGGCGAGCGTTACGTCAAACGCGCGGTCATCGCTTTTTATATCGCCTGTGAGCGGCAATCCAGCGACCAACGACGGAGAGGGCAGTCTGGCGCTTTCAAGCTGCGTCAGATCTGCGTCTCGATAAGTGAGGTCAGTTCCCGTCGGCAGCGTCAGACCCTCGACGGTACGTGGCTGGGTAAGAATCGCGTTTCGACGCTTCTGTGCGCTTTCCTTAGCAAATTCATAGTAGTAGACCAACAGCAAGCTGACGCTGAGCACAACTTCTACCACTAGAGAGCCAGCGTAAATCCACAAACGATAGGAATTACCTGACCGGTGACGGCGGACTAGCGCCATCAATCCCGCAACAATGAGGATAGTCACTGGCCAGTAGACCCACCAAAAAAGCCATGAGTAAATAACAAGTGTGTCCCACCACGTAAAACTCAGCCCTATGTCACTCAACTAGTACATTCCTCTCCCAGATCAGATACTTGCTTCGTTCCTAAGCATGGTCGTTGTGGGCCAGAAGACTTCGAGCAGGAGGAGGCAGGCGCCGGTGACAATGCAGCTGTCGGCGACGTTGAAGTCGGGCCAGTGATAGTGGACGATGGTGACTTCGAGGAAATCGACGACGTGGCGGAGGATGAGGCGGTCGTAGAGGTTGCCGAGCGCGCCGCCGAGGATCAGGGCGAGCGCGACGGAGGTGACCGAAAGCGCCCGGCCAGTGCGCCACAGCATCCCGGCGACGATCAGCACGGCGACGACCGAGAAGGCGATCAGGCCGTCGCGCATCAAGGTGGGCGAGAGCGTCTCGCCGAGCGAGAAAGCCGCGCCTGTGTTGAGGACGTGCGTGAGGCGGAAGACGCCCGGAACCAGGGTGCGCGCGCGTCCGGGAAGGATGTGGGCGACGATCCAGTTCTTAGAAAGGCGGTCGAGCAGGATGACGAGCGCGGAGAGGAGGAGGAGGGTGGGGCGGTGGTCTCTGGTTCGCATTTAGACCATGCTCTCCACTGGCTTTTCGTAGGGAGGGAAGTTGAGGGCGTGGAGGGCTTCGGCGCAGCGTAAGCAGACGGTTGGGTAGTTCGGGTCGTCGCTTACGTCGGAGGTGTGGTTCCAACACCGCTCACATTTACTTCCGCTTGCAACAGAAATGGTCGGTATAGCTATATGAGACTTAGCTACAACGAGCTTCACCTCAGATACATTGAGCAATTCCTTGAGCGCTGGATGGTAATGTTTTAGGAGATTGAAAGTTGATAAGGCAGTTTGGCTTGGATGTTTCATGTTTTCGTCACTTGCCGTAACTGCCAGCTGCACCTGAGCATCAAGCCCTTTGCCAATGAGCTTAGCTTGTCGGGCCGCTTCTAGCTCAAGCATCACGTTCTCTCTGATTGCGAGCAACTGGGACCACTCAGAAGCGAATTCAAACCTCTTCTGTCGGGTAAAACTACGATTATCCGGGAATAAAGAAGTGTGCACACTCGCTTCACGTCCTTCTACCTTTGGCAACAACGACCAAACCTCATCCGCCGTGAAGCTAAGAATGGGAGCAATGAGCCGCGTCAGTGCCTCTGCAATGTGCCACAGCGCGGTCTGGGCGCTTCGACGGCCGGGATGGTTGGGAGCAAAGGTATAGAGGCGGTCCTTCAGCACATCGAGGTACAACGCCGACAAGTCCGTGTTCGTAAACTCATTGAGCGCATGATAAGCCCGGTGGAACTCGAAGGCGTCATAAGCCGCGCGGATTTTTTTATCCACCTCAGCCAGGCGCGCGAGGATGTACTGGTCCAGCGGCTGCATGGCCTCGAACTTGACTTCGTGCTCGGCGGGGACGAAGTCGTAGAGGTTGCTCAGCAGAAACCGCAGCGTGTTGCGGAGCTTGCGGTAGTTGTCCGACACGCGCTGCATCAGGTTTTCGCTCGCCGCCACGTCCTCGCGGAAGTCGACCGAGGCGACCCAGAGGCGCACGATCTCGCCGCCGAGGCGCTTGGCGATGTCGACCGGATCGACGCCGTTGCCGAGCGATTTCGAGAACGCCCGCCCCTGCTCGTCGAGCGTCCAGCCGGAGGTGGCGACCATCTTGTACGGGGCTTGGTTGCGCATGGCAACCGATGTCAATAGGGAGGAGTGGAACCAGCCGCGGTGCTGGTCGCCGCCCTCGGTGTAGAGGTCGGCGGGGAAAGCGAGCGTCGGGTCGGGTTCAAGGACGGCATGCCAGGAGGAACCGGACTCGAACCAGACATCGAGGATGTCCATCTCCTTGCGGAAGGTGGTGTGGCCGCAGGCGCAGGCAGTGCTCTCGGGCAGCAGCTCTTCAGCGGAGTATTTGTACCAGGCGTCGGCGCTCTCCCGCGCGAACAGCTCAACGATGTGGCGGTTGATCTCAGGCGACTTCAGCGGCTCGCCGCAGCTCTCGCAGAGGAAGACCGCGATGGGCACGCCCCAGATGCGTTGGCGCGAGATGCACCAGTCCGGCCGCGTCGCGATCATATTTGAGATGCGCTCTTTACCCCAGGCCGGGTCCCAGACGACTTTGTCGATCTCGTCGAGCGCGCGTTGGCGGAAAGTGCCGCCGTCCATCTCGGTCTCCATGCCGATGAACCACTGCTCGGTGGCACGGACGATGACCGGATTGTGGCAGCGCCAGCAGTGCGGGTAGGAGTGCTCGAAGTGGGTGGCCGCCAGCAGCGCGCCGCGCTCCCGTAGCAACTCGGTGATGGGGGCGTTCGACTTGAAGACCGTCAGGCCTTCGAAAGCTTCCACGCCGGTGTTGCGCTGCTTGCCGGCGTTGTCTACATATTGGAGTTCCGGCAGGCCGTAGCGCTTGCCGGTGTGGAAGTCGTCAACGCCGTGGGCGGGCGCGGTATGGACGGCGCCGGTGCCCTGGTCGGCGGTGACGTAGGGGGCGAGCACCCCGAGGATGGAGCGGTCGAAGAACGGGTGTTGAAAGGTGACGCGGTCCAGCTTCTCGCCGGGAAAAAGCGCGACGATGTCGGCTTGCGATGCAGGTTCGGTGGTGTTCGCCCCGCTCATCAGGTTGCAATGGGTGATGACGGACGACAGCAGCGCCTGGGCGACGATATAGGTGCCGGTCGAACAGGCGAGGGCGACGTACTCCAGCTGAGGGTTGAACGCCACGGCTTGAGAGGCCGGGATGGTCCACGGAGTGGTAGTCCAAATGATGGTGTAAATTTCCGGCGCTTCGCCCACCTTAGCGCCCAAATGCGGGCGCGAAGATGGGGCACCCAGTTCTGGGTGTATCAGAGCGGGGTCGCTCGTCAGCTTGTAGCGGATGTAGACGCTGGGGCTGGTGTGCTGCTCATACTCCACCTCGGCTTCGGCCAGCGCCGTCCGGTCGTGGATGCACCAGAAGACCGGCTTCAGGCCTTTGTAGACGAAGCCCTGCTCGAAGAAGGAGTAGAAGCTCTCGACGATCTTGGACTCGTACTCGTTCGACATGGTCAGGTACGGGTCGTTCCAGCGGCCGAAGACGCCGATCCTCTCAAACTGCGCACGCTGGAGGTCGACGTACTTCTGGGCGTAGTCGCGGCAGGCCTGGCGGACGGCGAGCGGGTCCATTTCAAGCTTCTTGCGGCCGAGCTGCTCATCGACCTTGATCTCGATCGGCAGCCCGTGGCAATCCCAGCCAGGAACGTAGGGCGCGTCGAAGCCTGCCATGGTCTTCGTCTTGACGATGAAGTCCTTGATGCACTTGTTGAGCGCGTGGCCCAGGTGGATGGCACCGTTCGCATAAGGCGGGCCGTCGTGGAGGATGTACTTGGGCGCGCTGGCGCGGGCGGCGCGGATCTGACCGTAGAGATCCTCGTCCTGCCATTGCTTGAGGCGCAGTGGCTCGTTGACGGGCAGATTGGCCTTCATCGGGAAGGGGGTCTGCGGCAGGTTGAGGGTGGATTTCAAGCCCATCTTTTCGGGCTTCTTCTCGGGTGCGTCCGGCATGGCTCCATTGTATCTGGCGTGCCGGTCAAGAGCCGATGACCTCCCGTTTGTGACCGCGTCCAAAGAAGGGTACGTCCGCGTCGTTGCGCGCGTAGGCACGTCCCGGCGAATGTTTGTAGAATGTGAACAGGAGCCAGGCACAGCGCGCACCTTGCAAGCGGCAGAAGAAACCGGCGTGAGACCGGAGACGTAGATCAGGTGCAGGGCGCGAAGATGGGGATTGCGTGGCGCGGGTTGCGCCGCCGAGGCTAAGGTTTGCATGGCGAATGTGTTGGTTCCACCTCCTGAAGTTGAAACGCGCTACGAGACTCCAGATTCTCGTCCGGTTACACCGCTGCACTTGAACGAGCGCGGCTTCACGGAAGAGCCGGGCGTCTTCGGCTCATTGTGGAGCAACCTGCGCGACGTCTTTTTCCCGGAGAAGCTGCCGCCGCTGGTGTTGGAGTCGAAGCCGATCCCAGTGATCGACCGCATGGCGGTGAAGCAGAACCCCGTAGCTACTGCCTCGTCGATTGCGTTCTATGCGCTGCTGATCCTCTTGATCGGTTGGCTGCTGCACAAAAAAGTGCCCATGATGACGCAGCTTAAGCCGATGGAGATCGTGAACCTGGAAGCTCCTCCGCCGCCAAAGGCGCCGCCCAAAGCGGTCGCAATGGGTGGAGGCGGCGGGCAGAAGGGGCCGACACCGGTGACCAAGGGAACGCCGCCGAAGTTTGCGGAACATCAGATTGTACCGCCAAAGGCACCGCCGCTGGAGGAGCCGAAGATCCACATCGCGCCCACCATCGAGGTGCAGAAGGATGTGAAGATGGCGTCGAGCATTCCCCAGATCGGTGTGGCCAACTCGCCGCTGGTGGGGATGTCGATGGGAAATGGGCGCGGGACGGGGCTAGGATCGGGCAATGGCTCAGGGCTTGAACCGGGTTCGGGCGGAAATACGGGCGGCGGACCTCGCCATCCCGGAGGCGGGGTGTCGGCCCCGCAAGTCGTCTACCAAGCGGAGGCGGACTACTCGGAGGAGGCGCGAAAGGCCAAGTACATGGGGCTGGTGCTGGTCTCAGTCGTTGTGGACCCGAATGGAAACCCTACACAGGTGCATGTGGTTCGACCCGTGGGTATGGGTTTGGATGAAAAAGCGGTGGAAGCCGTACGCCAATATAAGTTCAAGCCGGGAATGGAGAATGGTAAGCCGGTACCTACCATCATCAATGTCGAGATCGACTTCCACATCTTCTAGCTGGGCGAGGGAACCGGCGCAGGAATCTCGTCAAAGGTAAGGTTTTCTGCGGGGCTTCCGGTGCGCTCTTTCCAAAGGGTGAAAAGCCGTCCATAGCTGTCGCTCAGGCAGGCGTTTGAGTCGATGCCAAGCCTTTTGAGCGTAACGTCGATCCACGCGACAGGGCCTTCGAGTTCGGCATAGGTGCCGATGGGGGTCTCGTCGATGACTAGATGGGCACCGCCTTGCGACCACTCCGTCCGGTACTTCTCGTAGCGGAACATGGGGCTATAGCCGAGACGGGTAAAGACCTCGGCGAGGGCCGCGCCGTCGGCCACCGTCGTCTCCGTTTCGACTCGTACCTTGTAGCGCGTGGCTTCGAGGTCCTCTTGGTCCGGGTGGCGCTTGTGCGTCAAGGTCCACACGTCTCCGTACTCGCGGATGCGCAGGATCTGGTGCGTGTTCCGGAGCATACGGTCCGGCGTGTCGTAGAGGGTGTTGCGCTCGAAGCGGCGGGCGGTTTCGAGCTGAAATCCAAGCGCGGGCAGGCGCGCTTCAAAGGCTTGCGGGTCGGCAATGGGGATCTTCACTTCAATCTCGGCTGCTTGCATGGGGATGAGTATACGTGCGGACCGGTAGGATAAACGGGTGGGTGCTGGGATAAAGACGGAGCGGCTCAGGGCAGATCAGATCGCGCACGCCGCGGAGCTGCTGCGCGGTGGTCACACGGTCGCCTTCCCGACGGAGACGGTGTACGGCCTAGGAGCGAACGCGCTCGATGCCGGGGCGGTGGCCAAGGTGTTTGCGGCCAAGGAAAGGCCCGTCTGGGACCCGCTGATTGTCCATGTCTCCGATACATCGATGCTGGCGCGGGTAGCCGTTGTACCGTTGGCGGCGGAGGCACTGCTGGCGGCGTTCTGGCCGGGGCCGCTGGCTCTCCTGCTGCCTCGAACGGGCGCGGTGTCCGATGCGGTAACGGCGGGGCGGGCGTTGGTGGGAGTGCGAATGCCGCGGCATCCTTTGGCCCTGGAGCTGATTGCGGCGGCTGGCGTGCCGGTGGCCGCTCCGAGCGCAAACCGCTTCGGCCACACAAGTCCGACGACGGCCGCGCATGTGCTCGACGATCTGGACGGGCGCATCAACGCCGTGCTCGATGGCGGGTCGACTGAGGTGGGGGTTGAGTCGACCGTCTTCGATCCGGCGGCGGGGGTGATCTACCGGCCCGGTGCGGTGACGGCACCAATGCTCTCAGACGTTACAGGGAGACCGGTGTCGGTCTATGCGCCGCCGGTGAGTGCGGGTGGTCCGGAGGGCTTGCCGTCGCCCGGGGTGGGGATGCGGCACTATGCTCCCCGGGCGCGGCTGGTGCTGGTGCGCGGACAGGAGGAGATGCTGGAGCGGGTGGGCAAGCTGCTGGCTTTTGGCGAGCGAGTGGGGGTGATGCTGCCTGGTGGATGGGTTTCGACTCCCGGAGCGGTAGTATTCCGATGGGCCGGGTGGAAGGATGCGGCGGGGCTGGCGCGGGGGGTGTTTGCCGGGCTGCGGGAGCTGGATGCGGCTGGTGTCGCATTGATCGTGTGTCCGGTGCCGGGGGGAGATGATGTAGCAGCAGCGATAAGGGACCGGCTTGAAAAGGCGGCCTGCAAGAGCTAGCGCGGCAGGCTGGTGGCAAAGGCATCGAGCGAAAGGTTGCGGAGGAGGTTGCGGCGCAGGCCGGAGTAAACCTGATCGAGGCCTCGGCTGGCCTGCTCGATCTTGTCGAAGGGAAGGGCGAGGCGGTCGAGCTCCGGGCGGAGGTCGGTGTTGCGGACGAGCTCGGGGGTGCCGGAGTCGAGCAGGAGGAGGTCTTCGAGCAGCAGCGCGAGCGCGCGGAGGAGAGCAGCAGTCTTCTGCTGGCCTTCGGCTCCAGCACGATAGGTCTCCGTCATCTTGAAGAGGGAGGTATGGTCGTTCGTGGCTGAGGCGTCGCGCAGGAGCAGGAGCGCGTCGGCGCGGGCGGCGACATAGGCGGCGAGGTCGAAGCCGAGAGCCTTGCCGGCGGCTCCTTGAGCGAGGCGGGCGATGAGCGAGCGTTGTTTAGGCGGGACATCGGGACGGCGGTCGGCCAGGAGCATCTCGATCTCCTCGACCGGCAGCGCACCGAGGCGGACGATGGCACAGCGGGAGCGGATGGTGGGAAGGAGTTCGCCGGGATTCTCGGCCAGAAGGATAAGGTGAGCGTAAGGTGGCGGCTCCTCCAGAACCTTGAGGAGCGAGTTGGCGGCCTCCTTCATGAAGCTTGCGGCGGTGAGGATGAAGATCTTGCGCGGGGCCTCGGACGGACGGGTGTGCGATCGCTGAATCAGCGTGCGGACCTGGCCGAGTTTGATGAGCAGCTGCGGCGGGTCGGGTGGCAAGATAAGCACATCGGGATGCGGCTGGATGAGGACGCGGGTGTCCTTTTTGTCCGCTTCGGTACGGAGGTCTTCCCGGGCGGCGACGGCGGCGGCTACCTGGTCGTCGAGGTCGGCGGCGGCGGCGATGCGGGTGCAGTTGCGGCAGACACCGCAGAAGCTGGCAAGAGACTGGCCTGGCCTTTCCGCAGTACCGGACCAGAGCTCACGGGGCTGGCGCTCGCATTCCACCGCCATGGTGAGCATCAGGGCCAGCGTGTACTTGCCCGCTCCGGACGGACCGGCGAGGATGAGCGAGTGCGGCAGGCGTCCGGCGGCGATCGCGGTGCGGAGCTGCTCAACGGCCGGAGCGTTGCCGAGGAAGTCGTTGAACGTGGCGGGAAGAGACATAGCACTCCCTAGCGGACGACGTGCAAGGTGCGCTTCCAGCGAGTTTCGTCGAAGATGTGGATGACCGTGTGGACGGTGCTGGCGACGCGCTCAGCAATGCTGGTCTTGTACATCTCATCGGCACCTGTTTTGAAGGACCAGTAGATGAAGAGGGGGCGACCGAGGATGTTTTCGCGGGGGATAAAACCCCAGAAACGGCCGTCGAGCGATTCCGGACGATTGTCGCCCATGGCGAAGACTTTACCGGGAGGCACGATCAGGTCGCCGTTTTCGACATGGTGAGGCAGATCGATCGACCATTGTGTGGCCTTGTTGGCGCTCGCTGCCTCTTCGATACCCGGAAGATCGGCTGGGAAGTCGTCGCGATAGGCGATGTAGCTATCCTGTGGGTTGTCATCTCCTCCCGGCTTGATCGCGTAGGGCTCATTTTGTGCGATGCCGTTGAGAAAGACGATGCCATGCTGGAGATGGATACGATCGCCAGGAAGGCCGATGACGCGCTTGACCAGGATGAGGTCCGGGGTCTCAGGATTCGGCTTGAAGAAGACGACGATGTCGCCGCGACGGATGTCCCGATTAGGCATAAAGTGCGTCCACCAGCTGGAAGGCGCGAACGTGACGCGATCGACGAGCGGGTGGTCACCGATCAGCAACGTCTTTTCCATGGAACCAGAGGGAATCTGAAAGTTCTGGAAGATGAACGCCGTGGCAAAAAGGTAAACGGCAAGCATGGAGCAGATAGAGGCAAAGCCTTCAAGCGGCGTTTCGGCCTCTGGTTGTGTCGGGGCTGACTCGAGGATGTCCTGGGGAAGGACGGCGGGGTTCGTAGACATGCGCTCTCCAATGCTCTGGAGTGAGTGTATCAACGGTACGGCACGGTGCTGGACGACTCTTCAAAGTCTGAGTCGCTGAGCTTGAGCATGATAAGTCGACGGGGCAGAGGATGAGGACGTTCCGTCGGAGTATGGGAACGATCTGGCGCAGCTGGCGATGACGCGGGAGCGGATCGAGGCTGCTGCTTGTGCGGAGTTTGGGCTGGGGGTGCGGGTGTTCTCGCGGGAGCCGGTTGGGGTGACGCCGCAGGTCCGAGGGGCTCTTCGTCCGGGAGGTGGTTGCCGCTCCGCCCACCTTAGGCACGGTGAGACTGTGCCGAAGGTAGGGCACCCGGCATACAATCGTGTTCGGAGTGAGCGCATGCGTTTTGTGTGTCTGGTTCTGATGTGGATTGCCCTCGTGGGTGCGCTGGTCTCCGGAGTGCCGGGTCGCGCGGGGGCGCAGACGGCGGTGGCCGCTTCGGCTTCCGACGCAGTGGTGCGGCGTTGGGCTGGAAGCTATGTCTATGAGGACGCTTTGGGGGAGATTCCTGCCGGGTCGGGCACCCGTCCATTTGTCACCTACACGCTGCGTATTCCTGGGAGCGCGTCGCAGCCGGTGACGCTCGAGGCCGATGGGTTTCAGACGGAGGACCGGCTGCGCTGTGCGGTGTCGGGGAGTGGGGAACGGATCGAGGTGCGGTTCCTGAGCTTCGCCGATGGCAGCGTGAAGAACCAGTTTGGGGTTTCGGTCTACCAGCCGAACGATGTGCTGTTCACGTTGCAGCGCGGAGCGCGGGGGTTCGTGACGGAGTGGAGGGCGCTCAAGCCGGATGTCGTCTCGCGGCGGCGTGGCCGTTACTTCTTGCCCGTGCCGGACTCGGCGGGGCGGGCGGCTACAGCATGACGCTCGATCTGAACAACTGGGAAGCGAGGCTGGTGCTGGAGGCGATGCGGACGCTGGAAGCGCAGTGGATCACTGTCATCGATGGGACGGATGACGAGGACGTTCCGTCGGAGTTCGGGAACGACCTGGCGCAGTTGGAGATGACGCGGGAGCGGATCGAGGCGGCGGCTTGTGTGGAGTTTGGGCGGGGGGTGCGGGTGTTCTCGCGGGAGCCGGTTGGAGTGACGCTGCGGGTCTGAGGCGCTCTTTGCCCGGGAGGTAATCGCCGCTCCGCCCACCTTAGGTACGGTGAAACTGTGCCCAAGGTAGAGCACCCCTCGTCGAATTAGTAGTTATCTAGAACTGCATCTACTTCATCAAACGCAGCTTCTTCTTCTGCCACGACTGAGGGCTGTGAAGGCGGAGGTATGTACCCGCGATCTTCCCAGACGAACGACGCCGAAGTCATCAAAATAATCTGCTGATGCCACGGGCAGCGAGCGGCAAATCAGGAAAACTTACTCGAGTACCAAAATCCTCTTCGCGCTGAGAGAGTTAGGGCCAACTTTCCAGATGTGTATCTGTGGAGAAGGCCACTCAGACAAGCATCCGACAAGGCAGGCCTCTTGGTTGTACAACCGGCAACTAAGTCTTTGCTCCACCGAGCAAGATGCCCCGCTCTAGGCACGTCCTGCAAACTCGCGGCTTTCGGTCGATACCTTTACCTTTTCGCCCTCCTTAATAAATAAGGGCACGCGGATTTCGAGACCGGTCTCGAGCCGCGCGATCTTTGTGCCGCTTCCACTCGACGTATCGCCACGCACCGCTGGCTCGGTATAGGCCACAGCAAGGTCCACAAAGATCGGCAGCTGCAGGCCGATCGGGTTGCCGTTGTACTTGTGGAGCTGGAGGAGCGTGCCATCTACAAGGAAGTCCAGTGCGTCGCCCAGCATCTGGCCGCTCAGCGTCAATGTTTCGTAGCTCTCTTGATCGAGAAAATAAGAGCCGTCGCCGTCTGAATAAAGATAGGTCGCCGGCACGAGCACGAGGTCAGGCTCCTTGAACTTATCCGATGCCTTGAACGTCTTTTCAAAGACGGCACTCGTCAGCAGATTCCGCATCTTCAGCCGGACCAGCGTTTGCCCGCCGCGCGCCGTGGGTGAGCTGATATCCGAATCCAGGCAAGCGTACGGCGTATTGTCCAGCTCGAAGACCATCTTGCGCTTGACGTTGATTGCATCCAGAAGCGTAGCCATAGTCCATTCAGTATTTCACGAGGGTTCACCAGCTCAGCGCAAAGCAGCCAGGCGCGTCTGCGGTTCTTCCTCTGTGGTCGCGCGGTGCTTCGCGTTATTCTGTACGAACTCTCCCATTCTGATTGTCCGGAAGCCGACCCACGATGCTGTCCTGTCTCGAACGCTACTTCCGCTTCGCCGATCTCGGCACTGACTGGCGCACGGAGACGCTCGCCGGCCTGACCACCTTCATCACGATGGCCTACATCATCTTTGTCAATCCGGCCATCCTGTCGCAGACCGGAATGCCCATCGCTGCCGTCACCGCCGCCACCTGCCTCTGCGCTGCTTTCGGATCGATCCTGATGGGTGCCGTCGCCAACTATCCGCTCGCCCTCGCTCCGGGCATGGGACTCAACGCGTACTTTACCTACACCGTCGTCAAGAAGATGGGCATTCCGTGGCAGGCGGCTTTGGGCGCGGTCTTCGTCTCCGGTGCCATCTTCCTCCTGCTCACTTTCTCGGGCATCCGGCAGCGTCTTGTGGCGGCGATCCCGCACCAGCTTCATGCCGCGGTCGGCGGCGGCATCGGGCTGTTCATCGCCTTCATCGGCTTTCGCAACGCCGGCATCATCGTTCCCTCCGCCGCCACCGTCGTCACGCTGGGCAACGTTCGCGCTCCTGAGACCGCCCTCGCGCTCTTCGGTTTGTTGCTCATCGCCATCCTCCAGGTACTCAGAGTCCGGGCCTCCATGCTCATCGGCGTGCTTGGCACCATGCTGCTCGGCGTCCTCACCCATCAGGTTCATTGGAATCCGTCGCACTTCGACCTCACCGCCCTCCGCGCCACGGCCTTCCACCTCGACCTTCCCGCCGCCCTTCACCTCGGCGGGTTCGAGATCGTCTTCGTCTTCCTCTTCGTCGATCTCTTCGACAACATCGGCACGCTCGTCGCCGTCACCCAGCGCGCTGGCCTGATCTCGCCCGATCACACCATCCCGCGCCTCAATCGCATCTTCTTCGCCGACGCCACCGCGACCGTCGTCGGTTCGCTCGCGGGAACGAGCACGGTCACCAGCTACGTCGAGTCTGCTACGGGAGTCGCCGCCGGAGGACGAACCGGTGTCACCGCCATCGTCACCGGACTCCTCTTCTTTCTTTCGCTGTTCCTCGCGCCGCTGGTCGGCACCATTCCCGTGTTCGCCACTTCGCCTGCGTTGATCTTGGTGGGCGGCCTGATGATGACCGGTCTCGGCACAATCGAGTGGGAAGTGCCGTCGATCGCCATCCCGGCTTTCTTGACCGTGGCGACCATTCCGCTGACCTGGTCCATCGCCGACGGCCTGAGCTTCGGCCTCACCAGCTACGCCGCCCTGCAACTGCTCACCGGCCGTGCCCGCAAAGCAGACTGGATGCTTTACCTGCTCGCCGCCCTCTTCTTCGGACGCTTCCTGTATCTCGCACACCCGTAGCGCGACAATGGGATGAACGTATGACGAGCGATCTGCTGCTCATCGATTCACATCGGTAGCCTGACAGGTCAGGTCCAGTAAAGAATTCTGGCTGCGGGCAGCAATGCCGCGATCGTGCTCTCGAAGAAGCTGCGCATCTCGCCCATGGCGTCGTTGGGGTAGACGTACTTGAAGCCGCCGAATTTTGTCCGCTTCTCTGCCCGTCCTTCTTCCCGCAGGTCAAGCGTCGTCTTGGGATACCAGCCCAGCAGCACCTCTTTCGACCCTGGCGTGAAGCGGTGTGTAATCAGTTCTGCGGTCAGGTCCAGCGGCTCGACACCCTCGACCGCGGTAGCCACGGCCCGCAACAGGTCTGTATACTCCGCCTGCCAGTTCGGCAGAGGCATGATGGGCGCGATGGTCAGGCCGACCGGGTAGCCAGCCAGCGCCATCTGCCGCAGTGCATGGAGCCGCTGCCGTACATTGGCTGTGCCGCCTTCGAAATCGCGCGCAATCCCGGCCGCGTTGACTGAGAACCTCGCCCGGGTACGTCCGCCATGCCGCAGGGGCAACAATCGTGAAACGGCGTCGAACTTCGTCGTCCAGCGCAACTGCACAGGCGCGTCCCAATCGCCGAAGAAGCGTATTGCCTCTTCAAGCGCTCCTGTCAGATGCTCGATGCCGAGCGGATCGGTGTAGCAGGATGCCTCAAACGTGGTCCCTTCTGCCGCGCGCGCCCGCGACTTGGACGTAACCTGCCCTGTGCCCGCATAGCCCCGCAGACCTTCCAGAATCTCCGGCACATTGGCATAGGCGCGCGTTACGGGAGGCCCGCTGAGTGAACCTGCAAGGTAGCAGTATTGACAGTGAGCCGGGCAGCCCTGTGCCAGATGAAACTGCCAGTCGGCTGAGGGTGGAATCGGCTGCAACTTGCGTTGTCCCGGTGGCGAAACCACTATGGCAAAAGTCGTCTTGGCCTGTGCGTACCGCTTCTGCTCGCTCTCGCCCGACACCGAAGGCAGACGGTTGGCAGTGAGCCTCGTCACCTCGGCTCCGTAGGACGAAGCGCGTTCCAGCATGGCGCGTCCAAACGGCAACCTGTACGCGTCCGGGGTGATCAACACCCGGCGCGGCCGCCACAGCTTTCCAGCGTGGACAAACTCTGGTGGCAGCGGAGCGGCAGGCTCTCCGAGCGCCGGAGTCGACAACGAAAGGTGCGGAGCGGCAACAGCCTCAGGCGCAATCGGCATACCGGGTGAGACTCCGGAAACCGTGGCAAAGATGTGTCTGCCGCCTTGCCTACTTGTTAAGCGATGGCGGCTTCCGCACCTGTAAGCCCGCACCTGGTGTTGCGGACGCGGCACCGGTGCTCACCCCGTCGAGCTGGGCCTGGAAGGCCACGATCTGCTTCAGCGTCTCGTACGGTATAGACGTGAGCGGCAGCAGATGCCCGTTGACCGCAAGCAGCGGCGTCTGATCGACCCCAACGTCTGCTCCCAGCTTCAGCGAGGCGGCCACCGCGTCCTTCGTGGCTTCCGTGGTGGAACATGCGGCAACAGCAGCAGCATCGAGACCGGCCTTCGTCACCGCGGCTGCCAGCGTCTTGTCCGTGTCCTCCGGGGTCAACATTGCTTGCGTGTCGAAGACGGCCTGCGCAAAGGTAAAGAAAGCAGCGTTCGTCTGCCGGGCGGCACACACACCGTACGCGGCTGCCTTCATCGCTGCGGGATGGATGTCCGCCAGGGGGAAGCTTTGGTACACCACCCGCGCATGGGGGAAGTCGCGAAGGAGGTTGTCCATGGTCAGCTGCGCATCTTTGCAGTGAGGACATTGCAGGTCCGAAAACTCGACCAGCAACAGATCGTTCGACGCTGCCCCGCGCGAGGGTCCATCCGCACGATCCTGCAAGGTCTTCCGCATCTCCGCAAACGGCTGCGGGCCGAACGGGATGACACCATCTGCAATGGCGTGTTTTCCGTCCGGCAACACAAAGAACGCGCTTGTCTGTACCTTGGCGTTCGGTGTCTTCTCTGAGACGAAGACGGTTACCTTGCTCACGCCTGCTGCCGCGGTCGGCTGAATGGCCGCGACCCGCCAGATGCGGTTCGGATCGTATCCCCAGAGCGCCCGCAAAAAGCTGTCGACCGTTGCCGCGGTCGGGCTGGCAGCAGTAAAGAACTTTGGATCGACTGCCGGGAAGGGGTCCTTTGCCGGCGTTTGTTGTCCCAGCGTCTGCAACTGCAAAGGCTGTTGAGCCGCCGCCGCCGGAGCAGCCGCCGTTTGGCCCGTCATCATGGCCGCGCCCAAAACCCATCCTGTCAACACCACACACGCCTGCACTCGCTTCAAACTGAGAATCCTCCAGCGGTCCGCCTCTCGCGGCCAACGCTGCACCTATTAGACCTGAACCTTGACCGCGATGGGAAATCGCCGCCCGCTCCCGAACGATTTTTGCGTTACCTTCAGCACGGGAGCTGCCTGCTGCCGCTTGTACTCGCTACGTTCTACAAGCTGCAGCACGGACCGGACCAACGCCGCATCCACCCCTTGCTCGCCCGCAATCTGCTCGGCGGAGCGGTACCGCTCCACATACGCCTCGAGGATGGGGTCGAGCACGTCGTAGGGGGGTAACGAGTCGGTATCCTTCTGCTCGGGCCGCAGCTCGGCCGAGGGCGGCTTCGTGATGGTGGCCAGGGGGATCACCTCGCGGGTTCGGTTGGCGTACCGTGCCAGCTCGTAGACCCGCGTCTTCATCACGTCGCCGATCACTGCCAGCGCGCCCACCATATCGCCATACAAGGTGCAGTATCCAGTCGACATCTCGCTCTTGTTGCCGGTGGTCAGCACCAGAGCGCCAAATTTGTTCGAGATCGCCATCAGCAGCGCGCCGCGAATGCGCGATTGCAGATTCTCCTCCGCCAACCCGAACGGCGTTCCGGCGAACAGGGGCCGCAGCGTGGCCTGATATTGTTCAAACACCGGCTGCACCGGCAGCATCTCCAGCCGTATGCCGAGATGATCGGCCAACACCCGCGCATCATGCTTCGATCCAGCCGACGAAAACTCGCTCGGCATGCCGATCCCCATCACGTTTTCCGGACCCAGAGCCTCGACTGCAATGGCCGCGACCAGCGCGGAATCGATGCCTCCGCTCAACCCGACGAGCCCCTTCCGAAAGCCGCACTTCCGCACATAGTCGCGGGTGCCCAGGACGAGCGCATCCCACATCGCTGCGATCTCGCCGCTCATCTCCGCCACGGCCGTCGGCCCAGCGGCTGTATCGTAGACGAGCAGGTCTTCCGCGAACGATGCCCCCCGCGCTAGCACCGTCCCTTGTGGCCCCACCACAAGAGAGCTGCCATCAAAGATCAGGCTGTCGTTGCCGCCTACCTGGTTGACCATCATCACGGTCGCGCCGTGCCGCCGAGCCAGCGCCGCCAGCATCTCCTCGCGCACCTGCCGCTTGCCTCGCCAAAAGGGGGAGGCTGACAGATTCAGAATCAGCTTTTCACTTTGATCGCCAGAGTTGGCGGTCCAGCTCTGCATCAGCCGCTCCACTGGATCGAGGGAGTACAGGCGGCGCGGCCAGAAGCCTTTATCGTTCCAGGCGTCCTCGCAGATGGTAATCGCCAGCGTCTGCCCCTTCCGCTGCACAAGCTCCTGCGACGCGGCAGGCTCGAAGTAACGCTGCTCGTCGAACACGTCGTAGAAGGGCAGCAGCGTCTTCCCCTGGGTAAACTGCACCCTGCCGTCTGCCAGCAGCACCGCTACATTGCGGACCCGTTTACCCGGCTCCGCCTCCGCAGCAACGACGCTGCCGCAAAGGATGGCCGTTGCTCCCGGTTCCGCGGTCCATGCTGCCAGCTCGGCGACGGCCGCCTCCGCCCGCGCAACAAAGGCCGCCTTCTCCAGAAAGTCTGCCGGAGGATAGCCACAGACGGACAGCTCCGGAAAGACTGCCAACTCCGCTCCACCCCTGGCGGCGCGCTGGGCTGTCTCCCGTATCTTGCGGACGTTCCCGGTAAAGTCACCCACCGTGGGGTTGATCTGCGCCAATGCAATCTTCACGGGTCAAGTCTACCGCCCACCCGCTGTGTGTGCCTGTTCCAGCAGCAACGCTTGTGCCGGAGCAACGCCATGATGGGCGGTAAGGATCGCCGCGATACCGGCACGCAGCGAGATCAGGTTGAGCAGGGCAGTGCAGGGAAACGGTGGCAAACCGCATCGCTCGGCAAGCGCGAGCAGCGCCATCCAGGCAAAGTCGGTCGCCCCCTCCGTGTGCGGTCCGCCAGCAAGGAAGGTAATAGCTCCGTGCTGCGCCAGATTCCTGCTGTACTGAAACAGGATAACGGCGTCTTCTGCTGGAAGGAAGAATCTGGGTGTCAGAGCGAGCGCGATCAGTGCTGCCGCACCGTAGGCCGCCAGTGCCCGGAAGAGCACCCGGTCCACCAATCCAGGCCGGGAGCACTGCGCCAGGACCACCCCGTCTGGAGGGCTTTCCGTGGACAACGGCCTAGGAGCCCGTGCCGCTCAACACGACTCCGATCGTGCGCGCCAGAATCTTGACGTCGAGCCATACCGTCCAGTTCTCCACATACGCGGAATCCAGGGAGATGTAGCTGTCGAATGAAGGGTCCTGCCGCGCCTCGACCTGCCACAATCCGGTGATCCCCGGCAGCACGTCCAGTCTTCGGAGATGACTCAGATCGTACTGCTCCACCTCCGAGGCAATCGGCGGACGCGGACCTACGAGGCTCATGTCGCCCCGCACCACGTTGTAGAACTGCGGTAGCTCGTCGAGGGAGTACTTCCGCAGAATGCGTCCTGTTTTAGTCACGCGAGGATCATTGACGATCTTGAAGAGCACCCCTTCGCGCTCGTTCATGTGCTCGAGGTCGGCCTTCAGCTTATCTGCGTCCGGCACCATCGTGCGGAATTTGAAGCAGGTAAACGTCCGGCCCTTGCGCCCGATCCGTTGCGCGCGATAGAAAATTGGCCCTGCCGAATCGAACCGGATGGCAATGGCAATCGCGAGGAGGACGGGCGAAAGCACCGCCAGCGCAAGGATCGACAACGAAAGATCGAGAACGCGCTTCATCAGGAACGCGCCCAGGGGAAAGTCGCGCCGATGGAGCGGGATGGTCGGGAACTGCCCGATGTACTCCACCGGCGCGTTCCAGGCCAACCCGTCGTACAGGTCCGGCACCACACGGATGTCGATGCCGGCTGCGCGTGCCTCCTGCACCAGGCTGATCACGAGCTTGCGATCGGCTGGCACAGAAAGGAAGATTTCATCGACAAAGAGCGAGCGCGCCAGCGTCACGCAATTCACCACGTTGCCGATGACGTCGGCGTCGCCGGACTCAGCCTCGCGATCGCTGAGAGCGACAAACCCCTTGAAGCGAAAGCCCATATGACGCAGCGATTCAAGATGATTGCGCAGCGCATGAGCCACCCGTCCTGCACCGATGATGAGTACGTTGCGCGTCTCGAGACCTTCGCGATAGCGGCGGTACACCATCGTCCGCCAGACCGCCCGCCGCACGCAGAGTAGAAACGCGGTGAGCAGCACCGTGCCGAGCAGCACCGCACGTGAAACGATCACCGCTCGCGAAAGATACAGCGCGCCACACAGCAGCAGACCGGCCACCAGCGAGGCCTGGAGCGTCATGCGCTGCTCATGCAAACCGCCGCGATTCTGGATTGGCCCGTACAGCCCGTAGGAGCGTGAGAACAGGATCAGGCAGAGTGCGTACCAGGCCATGTACACGACCACAATCTGGGGCGCACTGGGAAACAGGTGCTTGGCTGTCTTCACGGTGTGCACGAACTCGGGCATGGCCACCCGGATACGAAAAGCGACGATGCCCGCTACCAGAGCCGTCATTAGGTCCAGCGACGCCCACACCAGGCTCGTGACCGAGGGCCGCCGGAAGAAGCCGAAGACGGAGGCACCCTGCGCCCGGCCCGCCGTTCGTCCTCGCCCTGAGATGACCACCTGTCGCAAGTAGTCGGGTGTCGCCATCTACAACGCCTCTTCCAAGTGTGCTTGTCGCCGTTCGTGGAGGCCAGGCTGAAGCGGAAGAACGACACCGCCAACCAGCCTGACTGCATCTTGAGTTACTTTCGTCACGTTCTCAGGAAGGCTCCCTCCCAGCATACGTCGCCCGTACGGGTGTGGCAATCCGGCTTAGCCAGGCAGCACAAGCTCGTCCAGGGTCAGGAACTCACGGAGCACCTCGTCGTCGCTCTGTTCCATCTCCTCCATCGTGCCAAAGAAGCGCGCCTTCCCGCCATGCAGAAAGACCACACGATCTGCGAGTTTCTTGGCGAATCGCATATCGTGTGTCACGACGATGCTCGTCAGATGCAGCTGCTGCTTCAATCGCTGGATCAGATCGCCGAGTAAATGTGCCATCAGCGGGTCCACCATCGTCGTGGGCTCATCGTAGAGAACGGCTTCAGGCTGTGCTGCCAGCGCCCGTGCAATCGCGACCGACCGCTTCATGCCGGTCGAAAGATCCGAAGGGAGCAGGTGATCCATGCCCGCGACGCCCACCATCTCGAGCAGACCCTTCACAATCTGGAAGATCTGCTCCTCCGCCAGCTCCCCACGCTCGCGGAGCGGAAAAGCGACATTCTCACCCACGGTGATCGAATCGAACAGGGCACCGTTCTGGAAGACCATCGACACCTTGCGCCGCACGGGCTGCAGCTGCTTTTCGCTCAAGCCACAGATGTCCTCCCCTGCGACGCGTATCGTTCCCCGGTCCGGCTTCAGGAATCCAAGCAGCATCTGCAAAGAGACGGACTTGCCCACGCCGCTGCGCCCGAGAATGCAGAGCGTCTCTCCCGCGTTGACGCAGAAGCTCACGTCATCGAGCACCACAAAGTCGCCAAAGGCCTTGTACACGCGGTCGAACGAAATGTACGAGCCGGGCTTGTTCTTGAAGTCAGGTATCTCTTCGGCTGCGGCTTCGTTTTGCGCTGCCGCCTGCTCCATAAACTCTTCAAGAACCGGTGCCACGTCCTCCGACACCTCGGAGGTCAGCGATGCTCCCGGTTCGGCGTCCATCTTCTGCTCATTGGCCGTCACGGTGCTTCCCAGCGTCTGCATGTGCTTGTTATCCACGTTGCCGATTTCCTCCAACCGTCTCTTCTTCTATGATGCACCGTGTGCGATGCGCCTTTGGGCAAGCGCAAAGTCCTGCGGGGTGTTGACGTTGGTGAACAGCTCGTGCACCCCGGCGGCCCCTTCGAGCAGCACGGCAGCGGAGGACACCGATGACTCAGCCGCGAGCTCCTCAGCCGCGTCCCTGAGCCCGGTGAGCACCCGGTACTCGCCCCGGCTGACTGCCGCCTGCACCGAACGGCTGGCGTCCCGATGCACCATGCACAAGGCAGGCTGAGGGACGCCACTGACGGTAAACAGGGCTATTCGGGCAGTCTCGACGCCAAGGACTTCCCGCATCCAATCCCCGAGGAACTCCTCCGGAACGAACGGCATGTCAACTGCAAGGAACAGGTTCCAGGCAGTGGTTGTATGCAGCAGCGCGGCTTCCATCCCGCCCAGCGGCCCACAGCCAGGGTGCACATCCGGCACCAGGGGAGCGTACACGGCAAGCTCGGCGCAGCTGCTCAGGATGAACGTCGCCGCACACACGGCCTGCAGCGTCTCCACTGCACGCTGCGCCAGAGGTTTGCCTCCGAGTTCCAGCAAGGCCTTGTTCCGTCCCATCCGGGAGCTCTTGCCACCTGCCAGCACATACCCCGTCACAGGAGGGCGCTCACTCAAGGGAGACCGCCCAAAAACCGTACGATCGACTCGATGCCGCGGTGGAAGTTCGGCAGGTGGAACTTCTCGTTCGGCGCATGGAGATTGTCGTCCGGCAGACCGAAGCCCATCAGCACCGCCGGGATCTTCAGGTGTCGTACAAAGTCGCCGACGACCGGGATCGAGCCTCCCCCGCGCACAAACACCGTCTCCCGGCCGAAGACCTGCCGCATGGCTAACACCGCCGCCCGCACATACGTGTTGTCCGTGCTGACGACGATAGGGTCGCCGGAGTGGATCAGCCGCACCTCGAGCTGTATCCCTTTCGGGCAGATCGAGTCCACATACGCCTTGAACAGCGCGAAGCTCTCCTGGGGCGTCATGTCCGGGACCAGCCGCATGCTCACCTTCGCGAGGGCTTTCGCCGGAATCACCGTCTTTGCCCCCGCGCCGGTAAACCCTCCCGGCATACCGTGGACGTCGAGCGTCGGCCGCGCCCAGGTCCGCTCGAGGACGCTGTATTCCGTCTCCCCGGTCAAGGCGGTGGAGCCGACCTCAGCCTCACGGTACTGCTCTTCCTCGAAGGGCAACGCCGCCCACGCCGCCAGCTCCTCCCCGGTCGGCGGCTGCACCTTATCGTAAAAGCCCGGAATCAGGATGCGCTCATCCTCATCTTTCAGTCTGGCGATGACCTGAGCGAGCGCGACAAACGGGTTCGGCGCCGCCCCGCCGTACATCCCAGAGTGGAGATCCGTGCGTGCGCCCCGTGCCTCAATCTCTGTGTAAATCATCCCGCGCAGCCCCACGCACAAGGTGGGCAGCTCGGGCGCAAACATCTCCGTGTCGGACACCAGGGCGACATCGGCTTGTAGCTGATCTCCGTGCTCGCGCAGGAAGCTGGCGATCCCCTCGCCGCCCACCTCCTCCTCGCCTTCGAGGATCACGCGCACGTTGACCGGCAGCGTACCCGCGCCTGCCGCAAACAAAGCCTCGAGCGCCTTGACGTGCATCCACATCTGCCCCTTGTCGTCAACGGCTCCCCGGGCATACAGATTGCCGTCCCGCTCGGTTGGCTCAAACGGGGGTGAGATCCACTCCTCCAGCGGCTCGGCCGGTTGTACATCGTAGTGGCCGTAGCACAGCACCGTGGGCGCCCCTGCCGCATGGAGCCATTCCCCATACACCAGCGGATGCCCAGGACGCGGCGGTACCAGTGTCGCCGGGCCCTGGCTCGCCGCCACCATCGTCTCGGCCTCGCCCGTCTCGATCAGCCGGACGCCTTCCATGCCGATTCGCCGCAACTCTGCCGCGCAGAACTCCGCCGCCTGCCGCACGTCGGCCGTATGCTCCGGCAGCGTCGATACCGAAGGGATGCGCAGGAAGTCTTTCAGTTCCTCGACGAACCGTGCCCCATGCTGCCGCGCAAATCCAATTGCCGCTTCCACATCTGCCATCGTCCTTACCTCTTCGGCTGCGCGCCAGGAAACCACGCAGGCTTGAAGTCGCTCGCCGCGAACCATTCGAGCGGCTGCACGAGCGATTGAATTGCCGCCGTCATGAACTCAAGGTTGAGATGCGCCAGGTCATCCGACGGCTGATGGTAGGTCGGCGGCGTTCCCCATCCTGCTGCCGTATGCGCCACCACGCCCTCCAGGGCCAGCTGGTAATTGTCTGAACGCTCAAAGAAGTGCTCCTCCGGGTAGGGGTCCGGCCCCAGCTTCGCGCCGTGCTCCTTCAGCGTCGCACCCAGATTGGACTTGTCCCAGCCCGTCAGCAGCAGCGTTCCTGGCGGCATCTTCGGGTCCTGGTTGCCGATCATCTCGAACTCGAGGTTGGCCACCAGGCTCGTCAGCGGAACCGCCGGGTGCTTGCCGAAGAACTCCGACCCCAGCTCCCCGGCCTCCTCGCTGCCATAGCAGACAAAAAGGACGCTCCGCCTTGGCCTGGGTCCTGCTGCCAGCGCCCGTGCGAGCTCCAGCACCGCTGTTGTTCCCGCCGCATCGTCGTTCGCTCCGTTGTAGATGCCGTCCCCGTTCACCGGGGCGCCCACCCCGAGATGGTCGAGATGAGCGGACAACAGGATCGTCCCGCTCGCCGGATCGCTCCCTGCAAGAAAGCCCATCGCATTGAAAGTTTGCCGCGGCTTCGCTTCAGCGTGCACCGTCAAGGTAACCGCGACCCCATCCCGGACGCTCTCCAGCCCGCGCACCGCAGCCTCGCTCACGGCCACATAGGAAGCTCCGCCGGCTGCCGCAGCGTCCTCCTTCAAGCGCACACGGGTCCTGGTTTTACCTCCATTCCCCACATAGAACTTGGCCGTCGCGTCACTTCTTTCCAACAGCAGCCCAGCCGCGCCCGCATGCGCCAACGACCGCCCCAGCGCGAAAGGGTTTGCCTCTCGGGGAACATCGACCAGCAGGACGACCGCCCCCTTCGTCACCTTCGCGTTTTCCGCTCCCTTGGCTGCCACTCGTTGTAACGGTCCGGTCACCGTGACCCCCGGCGAGTCCAACAGGTCCATGTCCTGGCCCTCAACCAGCACCACCCCGCCTGCCGCCAGCGTCGCCCTGCCGTCGAGCGTGGGCGCGACCACATCCGCCGCCTGGATGAAGCCCTCCGTCCCCGGTGCCGGCATCAGCCCGAAGGTCATAAACTCGGACGCTACATACCTGGCTGCGATCTCCTCGTCGCGCGTCGCACTGCCCCGGCCTGCCAGCGCATCGCTCGCCAGAAACTCTTCATGGGCCCGCACCCACTCCGGCCTGACGACCCAATTAAACGCACCTGCTCCAGCCTTCTTGTGCCCCGGCAGCTTCAGCGACGGCAGCTGCCCCATGCTTTGCATCGCCAACGCCAACGCACCGACAACCACCACTCGCTTCATCGTTCTCTCCCGTTTACGCAACACGCTCATCCTAGAGCAAAGCCGGTCTTGTATGCAGCCGCAGCCATCCCCGTCCTCTCTGCGACGTGTCGTTTTCTCCGGTCACCGTTCCCCCTCCGGGATACAGCTCGGAGACGCCGTGTTCGCCCACCTCATTCCAGATTGGGAAAAGACGTCCATGCCTGACCCATATACGGCATCGGGAGGTGCGAAGTCCTTACGTCCTCCTAACCAAAGTAACCGTTTTCACCACACCCTCTCTCCTGTGGCCGTATCTCACGCCGATGCTGGGGTTGTGATCGATGTGAAAGCACACAGTAACCGATTCGGGATGAGCTTCTTACAACCCCGCAACGTCCCTTCAGGGAACTCTCACCTCGATCCGGCACCGCCCACTCTGCCACTCTAGGAGCCACTCGCATGCGCCCCAAAAAGATCTTGATCGTCGATGACGATACCCACCTCGTAGCCGCCCTGACCGCCCGCCTCAAGTACAGCGGCTACGAAGTCGTCACCGCCATGGACGCCATCTGTGCCATCTCCACCGCCCGCCGCGAACGGCCTGACCTCGTCCTGCTCGACCTCGGCCTGCCTGGCGGAGACGGCTTTGTCGTCATGGACCGCATGAAGGAGCTCTCCGAACTCAGCACGATTCCCGTCGTCGTGCTCAGCGGACGCGAGGCCCACGGCAACAAACAGCGCGCCCTCGCCGCCCGCGCCGTCGCCTTCATCCAAAAGGCCCAGGGAACCGGCGAAGCCTTCCTTACGGCCATTCGCTACGCCCTCGCCGAGCCAAAGGCGCTCTCCGCGTTTTTGGCAACCTGATCTCCGGCCCGCCTTCCATCGCCTGGCGGAACCTTTATCCTTGGCTATGACTATTGGCCAAACCTGGAACACCGCCGCCTACGCCGAGAACGGTCGCTTCGTCGCCACTCTCGGCACCACCGTCCTCGATCTCCTCGCCCCCCAACCCGGTGAACGCATCCTCGATCTAGGTTGCGGCGACGGCGCGCTCACCGAACGCATCGCCGCATCCGGCGCACACGTCACCGGAATCGACGCCTCCGCCGCCATGGTCGAAGCCGCCCGCGTCCGCGGCCTGATCGTCGATCAAGGCAGCGCAACCGCTCTCCCCTATGTCGATGCGTTCGACGCCGTCTTTTCGAACGCCGCCCTCCACTGGATACCCGACGCCCCTGCCGTCCTCCGTGGCGTCCATCGCGCCCTCCGCCCCGGCGGCCGCTTCGTGGCGGAGATGGGCGGCCAGGGCAACATCGCCGCGATCCGTACCGCGCTGCAAGCCACTCTCGCCCCCTGCGGCATCGACGCCGAGGCTGCGGCGAACTCCTTCTTCCCAAACGCTTCTGCGTACCGTGCGTTGCTTGGACAGAACGGCTTCACGGTCCAGAGCATCGACCTCATCCCCCGCCCGACCCCGCTCCTCGGCGGCACCGGCGGCATGGTTCTCTGGCTCAACACCTTCCGCAACGGCGTCCTCGATCTCCTCTCCACCGAAGACCGTAAACTCGCGGTTGCCCGTACCGTCGCTCTCCTCTACCCCATCCTTGCCGACGCCGAAGGCAACTGGACCGCAGACTATGTCCGCCTCCGCTTCCACGCCACCCGCTAGAGTAAGTCGGGTGCCCCTGTCTTGAATCTGAGACAGGGGTTTTTCCACTAAGCTCGGCTGCCCCACCTTCGCGGCAGTCTCCCCGTCGCTCAGGTGGGGCACCACTGCCGCTGCAAATCCGCACCTGCCTTTCTTGGTTGTCATTCCCGAAGGCAATCTGCGTCCCCCCAAATTGTTGTCAAGCCCCCCTGAACCTCAAAAACACACCTATCTCTCTCATTCCAAACCAAATAAAAAATCTTTAAACTTTGGGCATGAGTTAGCCTCAACCTGCTATTCTAGAAATAGATCGAAAAGGCGCGGCTACAAGCCGGGCCTTTTTGCTGTTAACCACTTCGTACCGGGTGTACCGAAGTACACCCTTAACCCGTGCAGAATCAACATTTCGTACTTAAGTACCCCAGGGGGATACCCCAGGAACGAGCATTCCAAACAGTCCGTCGCCGCTACACGGGGCGCATCCACGCACCCGCTAGAATAAGCCGATGCTCACTCCCTTCCACATCGCCTTCCCCGTCGACGACCTCGCCGCCGCGAGGCACTTCTACGGCACCATCCTCGGCTGCCCCGAAGGCCGCAGCTCCGAGCGCTGGGTCGATTTCGACCTCTTCGGCCATGAAATCGTTGCCCACCTGACGCCCCGTTCGTCAGCCACGCCGCAGCACAACACCGTCGACGGCCACGCCGTGCCCGTTCCGCACTTTGGCGTCGTGCTCGACATGGATCGCTGGAATACCCTCGCCGGCAAGCTCCGCGCTGCAGGCACGAAGTTCGTCATCGAGCCCTACATCCGTTTTCAGGGTGAGGCCGGCGAACAGGCCACCATGTTCCTGCTCGACCCCGCCGGCAACGCCCTCGAGTTCAAAGCCTTCGCCGACCTGAACCAGCTCTTCGCAAAATAGTTGCCGTTAGCGGCCGCCGCGCGGGAATGCGGCCACTTCCATCAGATTGCCAATCGTCCGTTGCACCTCAGCCACGCTCATCCCGTACAACCGCGCGACGTCATGGACATGGGCCATCATCTCCGCCGTCAGCGGCTGGCCCTGCTTTGGCCCCTTCACGCCGCACAGCTTCATCAGCAGAAGGTCGTCCATGGTGTGGTCGCGTCCCGGCCTTCCTACCCCGTTGTTCGTCCGCGATTTTTCACTTCCCGCCCCATGCGAGCTGTTCACCGGCCCGTCCACCAGCACCAGCCGAATCCACGGTGTTTGCAGGGCTCGCGCGCGCTCCCGGTTATAAAGATGATCCGCGTGGATGTTGCCCGGCAAGGTCTCCGTCACCCGATGTACATCTTTCAGAAAGGTCTTGTAGTCATCCCGATAGGCGTCGTTTTCCGCATGAATCCACAGAAACTTGTACTGCAGTGACGCGCACTCTTGCACAAACGCCATCGTGCGATCTCGGCCCGGCAGCGAGGAAATCGTGACAGGATGCATCGCACGCACCCACGTAGGCGTGCGAAGGAGCGTATCGGGCTCCGTTACCGCCGAATAAGGCATCACGGTTGTTCCCGCCGGTCCGGCCTTGATCAGCGATTCGCCCAGCAGCGCGCTTCGTTCCCGTTGCATCACGTCTCGGATCTTCATATCGTCCCCTATCGCTGCTCCGGTTCTTTATAGCCTAGACCCCTCCCCTCCCGCAATCGAAGCAACTTCGCTACACTTCTCGCTGACAGGCAAACCGCGCCGGGAGCACCTCACTATGAGCATCGTGGCTGGCGTCGACTTTGGCACCCTCAGCGTTCGCGTGGCGATCTTCAGCAAAGCGCGCGGCCAACTCGGCATGGCCGTCGCCGAGTACCCGCTCCACCGCTCCGCCACTGATCTCAACCTCGCCACCCAGAGCCACGACGACCACATGGCTGCCCTTTGCCGCGCCATGCACGGTGCGGTGGCGGCCAGCGGCATCGACGGCAAAGAGGTCAAGTCCATCGCGCTCGACACCACCGGTTCGAGCGTCGTCATGGTCGGCGAAGGCCTCATCCCGCTGGGCGAATACTACCTCTGGGCCGACCACCGGGCCTCGGGTGAAGCCGCCGAGATCACCCGCGCCGCGCATGAGGCAGATTTCGAAGGAATCGACTGGTGCGGCGGCGTCTACTCGTCCGAGTGGGGCTGGGCCAAGCTCCTCCACTGGCTCCGCCACAACCCCGAGCTGCGCCCCCGGTTCGTCACCGCGCTCGAACACTGTGACATGGTCGCCGCCACCCTCTGCGGCGTCACCGACCCAAACGAAATCGCCCGTAGCGTCTGCGCCATGGGCCACAAATGGATGTGGAACCCGCGCTGGGGCGGGCTGCCGCCGGAAGACTTCCTCACGGGCGTCGATCCGCTGCTCGCCGGTATCCGCGCGAAGATCGCAGGCAAGTTCCAGACCTCTGACGCCCTCGCCGGGTACCTCTCCGAGGCCTGGGCGGCCAGGCTCGGCCTCGCTCCCGGCATCCCCATCCCCACCGGGGCCTTCGACGCCCACTGGGACGCCGTCGGCGCGAACATCCGCCTCGGCGACGTGGTCAACGTCATCGGCACCTCCACCTGCATCATCGGCATGAGCGAGCAGCAGACCCTCGTTCCCGGCGTCTGCGGCGTCGTCCCCGGCTCCGTCTACCCGTCGGAGGTAGGCATTGAAGCGGGCATGTCTGCGGTCGGCGACCTCTTCGCCGCGATCGCCAAGCGCGCCAACTCCAGCGTCGCCGAACTCTCCGCGCAAACCGCCCATTATCAGGCGGGCCAGACTGGCCTCCTCCGCCTCGTCTGGGACAACGGCGACCGCACCGTCCTCGTCAACCCCGAACTCGGCGGCGTCACCTTCGGCTGGAACCTTCACCACACCCCCGCCGACGAGCTCTTCGCCGCCGTCGAAGGCACCGCCCTCCACACCCGCGTCATCTTCGACCGCATGGAGGCCAGCGGCGCGCCGATCCATCGCGTCATCCACGGTGGCGGCATCCCGAAGCGCAACGCCGCGCTGAACCAGATCTACGCCAACGCCCTCAACAAGCCCGTCCTCGTCCCGGACGGCGACGTCACCTCGCTTGGCTCCGTCATTTTTGCATTCCTCGCCGCCGCAGACTTTACCTCCATCCCCGAAGCGCAGGACGTTCTCTGCCCTCCCTTCAAGGTCTTCGAGCCGCAGCCCGCCCAGAGCGCCCGCTACGATCGCCTCTATCCCCTGTTCCGCGACGCCTACTTCGCCCTCGGCAACCCCGACTCTGAAGGCGTTCCGCTCGGCCGCATCCTGCCCGAACTCCGCCTCATCCGCAAAGAAGTCCTCGACCTCCACGGCTCGTCGGAAAGCCTCGACCTGACCGCAGGGCTTGAAGCCAACTAGCCTTGCCACCTTGTTTTCCTTCCCGCAGGGCAGCCAATCCTCAGGAGTCTCCCGCTACAATGGCCACATGGACATCAAGCGCATCGGCTCACAACCCTCCTTCAACGGCCCGCCAGACCGGTTCACCGGCACCGTTCGCGTCGATCCGCTCTTCAGCGCGCCCGATCCCGCTACGGTCGCCTGCGTTGGCGTCACCTTTGAGCCCGGTGCGCGCACCACCTGGCACACACATCCTCTCGGGCAGATCGTGATTGTCACGGCGGGCTGTGGCTGGGCGCAGCGCGAAGGCGGCCCCATCGAGGAGATCCGTCCCGGCGATGTTGTGTGGTTCGCGCCAGGAGAAAAACACTGGCATGGCGCAGCCCCGACCACCGCCATGTCTCACATCACCATCCATGAGCACCTTGGCGGCCACGCTGTAGAGTGGCTTGAGCACGTGACGGACGAGCAGTATCAGAAGTGAGACGAAACAGGTGTTCCACCTCCAACTCCCCGCGACTTCTGCCAACCTGGGGCCAGGCTTCGACGCGCTTGGCCTTGCCCTCTCTCTTTCGCTTACGATCGACGCTGAACGGGCTTCGGCCTTCACCCTTCACGCCACCGGTCGCAATGCTGTCCTCTGCGCCGACCCTGATACCAGCCTGATCTGCACCACGTACCGCGACCTTCTCGGCCCTGCCGCTCCGCCCCTCGACCTTGTGCTTCACAACGAAATTCCCATCGGTATGGGCTGCGGTTCGTCCGCCGCGGCCATCCTTGCGGGCGTCCTGCTGGCGAATCACTTCGGCAACCTGGATTGGCCGCCGGAAAAGCTTCTCCACGAGGCTTGCCGTCGCGAAGGCCACCCCGATAACGTCGCCGCCTGCTTCTACGGCGGAATGACCGCTTCGGCTATCGTCGACGGGCAGACGGTCACCAGCACCTGCGGGCTCGATCTGCCCTGGAGGCTTCTTCTCGCCCTTCCTGCGCCTGCGGTAACCAGCAACAAGACCGGCAAGGCCCGTGCGCTCCTCCCGTCCTCCTACAGTCGCGCCCACGCCGTTGCCAACGTCCAGGCCACGGCGCTCCTCGTCTCGGCATTCGCTTCCAATCGTCCGGAGCTTCTTCGCCACGCGATGCGCGACTTCCTCCACCAGCCTTTCCGGCTGGAGAGCAATCCGCTGCTTGGGAGCCTTCTTCCTCTCGCGGGAACCCCGGGCATCTATGGCATCGCCTTGAGCGGAGCAGGTCCCGGCGTTCTCCTCATCGCCGACGCTGCTGCCGACCCGGATCTCCTCACGCTGACGGTACGTCGGCACGCACCGGACGCGGCCTTCGAGCTCCTGTTCACCTCAATCGGCAGGGGCTACCAAAGGTAGTTACCATCGTTTGCTTTACAGTCCTTTCACTTCTGCTCTACGCTAAGGCGGTAGGCAGTTCTGGGGAGGGCTGCTTCACCCGCCCGTTGACCTTCCATTTCGAGGGTCCGGGCGGTTCTTCTTTGGGCTCGGTGCTTGAACCCCGTCCCGTATTTCCTGCATCTACTAGAGTGTTCGCAAGATGAGCCGTCATCCAAAGGGTGCGGCCGGAGGTGGGTTATGGCAGGACAGTTCGTAACGGAAGTGAACGACGACAGCTTTGAAAAGGAAGTATTGCAGTCCGAGCAGCCTGTGCTCGTCGATTTTTGGGCAGCCTGGTGCGGCCCGTGCCGTGCGCTTGCCCCTGTGGTCGACCAGGTGGCCACCGAGTACAGTGGCAAACTGAAGGTGATGAAGATGGACGTGGACAAGAACAACTCTACGCCCGCCCGCTACGGCATCCGTGGCATTCCGGCCCTGCTGCTCTTCAAGGGCGGTCAGGTCGCCGATCAGATTGTAGGCTTTGTGCCGAAGGATACGATCGACAAGTCGGTCGGCAAGGTCCTCGCCGCGACTCCGGTCGCCAAGGTCCTCGCCTAAGCTTGGCATTCCCGTGCGGTCCGGCGCAACAAGCCGGGCCTTCTCGGGGCAACCTGCTGCTGCACCCTGACTATGCTCGAGTGGATGCTGTTTCGCGGAATCCTGGTGGCCTTCTTCATCCTGGCCAACAGCTTTTTCGTGGCCGCTGAGTTTGCCCTTGTCTCCCTCCGCGAGACCCGTATTGAACAGCTCCTCGCCCTCGGTCGCCCCGGCGCACGCACAGCCCTTCAGCTCAAACGCAACATCGACGAGTTCCTACCCGCTGTTCAGTTCGGGGTGACTCTGGCCGCTCTTGCTCTCGGGTGGATCGGCGAACCTGCCATCACGGACATGCTTCTCCGGCTCGCATCCTCTGCGCTCGCCGCCGCTCCCGCACACCTTTTCGTCTACGCCCATGGCCTGGCGATTGCGCTTTCGTTTGCGCTGATCACCTATTTCGAGGTCCTGCTCGGCGAGCTGGTGCCGAAGTCCCTTGCTCTGCAGCGTGCCGAGCGCATCGCTCTCGCCGTTGCCGGCCCGATGGACGTGTTTATCCGGATCACACGCCCTGCTGTTCGCCTGATGAACGGTTCGGCTACGGTCGTGCTCCGCCTCTTCCATGCTCCTCTCCGCGGCGAAGAAACCGGCCATTCTCCCGACGAGCTGAAGCTGATCGCCACGGCTACGCGCCGCATGGGCCTGCTTCCGGTCTTTCAGGAAGAGATCATCCACCGGGCGATCGAACTCAATCGCGTGACGGTGCGCGAGATCATGACACCGCGTGGCAAAATCTTTTCTCTTCCCGCCGACCTGCCGCTCGAAGCCGCCAGTGCGCGCATCATCGACGAGCAGCACTCCCGTATCCCGGTCTTTGACCCCGCCGGTGGGCCGGATTCCATCGTCGGCCTCGTCTATTCAAAGGACGTCGCCCGGCTGATGCACTTCGGCGGTGTCGCCCAACGCTTCGGCGCACAGCCCTCACCGCTGACACTGCGCGAGATCATGCGCGAAGCCATGTTCATCCCGGAGACGAAGCTGGCTATCGAGCTTCTGGCCGACTTCCAGGCACGCCGCCGCCACCTTGCCATCGTCGTCGATGAGTTCGGCACCACCGTCGGCATCGTCTCCTCCGAGGACGCTCTCGAGCAGATCGTCGGGGAGCTCGATGACGAATTCGACGCCGCCACCGCTGTGCCCCTCAACACCACAGGCCCTGTCCTGCTCGAGGGCACCACCACCCTCCGCGACCTTGGCACGCAACTGGGCTGGGAGTTCTCCCGCGAACCAGGCGTCGAAACGATCGCTGGCTTTCTCCTCTCGCACCTCGGTCATATCCCTCTCCCGGGCGAGTTCCTCGACCACGAAGGCCGCCGCTTTACTGTCGCGGCAACCAATGGGCATCGCATCAGCCAGGTTCGCGTAGAACCCCTCACGGAAGAACCGTCCGCCCTCTCAGAGGGTGAGAGCAGGGAAGTGCCCGCCTAGCCAGCCGCGCCTGGCACCTCCCCTTCGCGAGTCTTCGCCCTCATCGGCTCAGCTACACTGAGGCAGCCCTGGAATGACTCTGCCGCCTCCTCTCCGCCGCCTCCTCACCACCCTTCCCGTCCTTTGGCTCGTCGTCTCCGTTGTCTTTCTCCTGATCCATCTCGTCCCGGGCGACCCCATCGCCCAGATGCTCGGAGAGGGCGCGACTGCGGCGGACATCACAAGTCTGCGCCATGCCTACGGCCTTGATCAGCCGCTCGGCACCCAGTACACCACCTACTGGCATGGTCTGGCCCATGCCGATCTCGGCCAATCGCTTCGGCTCCACGATTCGGTCCTGCACCTCGTTGCTCAGCGCTATCCGTATACCCTCTCCCTCACGCTCGCCGCCCTGCTGATCGGGATCGTCCTCAGCTTTCCCGCAGGCATCCTTTCCGCTCTACACCGCGACCGCTGGCCTGACCGCCTCCTGGGCGTCCTTTCCCTCACCGGCCTCTCGTTCCCCAACTTTGCCCTTGGTCCTATCCTGATCCTCGTCTTCTCCATCTCCCTGGGTTGGTTGCCGGTTTCAGGAGCGGGCACTGGCGGCCTCACCCTCTTTTCACACATGGCGCTCCCTGCCGTAACGCTCGGCCTCGGCCTGGCCGCCGTCCTTACCCGCATGATCCGCACCGCCATGCTCGAAGAACTCGAGGCCGACTACATCCGAACTGCCCGCGCCAAGGGTCTCCCCGAGTCGCGAGTCATCCTGCGCCATGCTCTGCCTAACGCCCTCATCCCTGTTCTGACTATCCTCGGCCTCCAGTTCGGCAGCCTGCTCTCCGGAGCCATCGTTACAGAAACCATCTTCAGCTGGCCCGGTATCGGTCGCCTCACGCTTTCGGCAATCGCCAACCGCGACTACGCTCTTGTTCAGGGTTGCATTCTCGCCATCGGACTCACGTATGTCGCCGTCAACCTCCTGACCGACCTTGCCTATACCTTCGCCAACCCTCGCCTGAGGAACTGAGCCGAGCGATCGTGATGGGGCGATCTGGGATGGGGCGATCTGGGGTAGCGCGATCTGGGATTGGGCGATCCGGGAGAGCGCGATCTGGGATCGGGAGAATGGATGAACATGGAGCGACATCGTTCCGCAATGTCATCACGT
This sequence comes from Acidobacteriaceae bacterium, assembly GCA_965215415.1. Classification (GTDB taxonomy): domain Bacteria; phylum Acidobacteriota; class Terriglobia; order Terriglobales; family Acidobacteriaceae; genus Edaphobacter. Next base: position 2,069,893 of record CBDCDQ010000009.1, read on the forward strand.
CTCAACACATTTGCCCGCGCGTCCCTGATGTGAGCGACGTCATATCGCTCGATCCATCGTGTCCTCGACGAGTTTTCCGAAAGACTCCGAAGGCCTCCGAAAAACTTTGAAGGACTCACGGACGGCCTCATCCCGGCGACCGTTGCCGTGCAGGATCTCCGGATGGTGACGCACAACATGGGATTCCGTCGTTCCGGCGAAGTAAACTGCCTCTGGTAGTGCGATAACGAGCAGCACGAAGCGGAGTCTTACCCCCATGGCAACACCCCTTGCTCTTCCCCTGGCCGACTTGACGATGGACGAAGCCGAGCGTGCCCAGGCCCTCGCCCGCCGCTACCATGCCGAGTTCGTCGACCTGAAGAACTTCAAGATCCAGCACGACCTCTTCAAGTCCGTGCCGGTCGACATGATGTTCCGCTATAACTTTGTACCGCTCGAGCAAGCCGAAGGCCGCCTCGCCATCGCCGTGTCGGACCCCTCGAAGCTGATGGTGCTCGATGAGATCTCCGGCCTGCTCGGCCAGCGGCTCGTCACCCGCGTCGCCACGCTCTCGCAGATCACCGACCTCCTTAAGAAGACAGAGCAGTCTCAGCGCGTCCTCGACGAAGCCTCGGAAGGCCTCGCCTTCGACGTGCTTTCGTCCGAAGACAACCCGGACGAGAACATCTCCATCGAGCGTCTGACCGGCGAGGACGACATCTCGCCCATCATCCGCCTGGTCGACACCACCATCTTCACCGCGCTCGAACGCCGCGCTTCGGACATCCATCTCGAGACCTTCGACGACTGCCTGCTCGTCAAATACCGGATCGACGGTGTCCTCCAGCAGGCCATGGCGCCGATCGCCCGGGAGCACCACCAGACCATCCTCTCCCGCATCAAGGTCATGTCGGAGCTCGACATCGCCGAGCGCCGCGTTCCCCAGGACGGACGATTTCGTGTCCGGTATAAAGGCCGCCTGATCGACTTCCGCGTCTCCATCATGCCGACCGTCCACGGCGAGAACGCCGTTCTCCGCGTGCTCGACAAAGAGTCGATGTCGGAGAAGTTCACCAAGCTCTCCCTCGATGTCGTCGGCTTTGCCGAAAAAGACCTCACCCGCTTCCGCCGCTACATCAAAGAGCCCTACGGCATGGTGCTCGTCACCGGCCCCACCGGCTCCGGCAAAACCACCACCCTCTACGCCGCGCTCAACGAGATCAAGTCCGAAGAAGACAAGATCATCACCATCGAGGACCCGGTCGAGTACCAGATCCGCGGCATCACCCAGATCCCGGTCAATGAGAAGAAGGGCCTTACCTTCGCTCGCGGCCTCCGCTCCATCCTCCGCCACGACCCCGACAAGATCCTCGTCGGCGAAATCCGCGATGCCGAAACCGCGCAGATCGCCATCAACTCCGCCCTGACCGGCCACCTCGTCTTCACCACCGTCCACGCCAACAACGTCGTCGACGTCCTGGGCCGCTTCCTCAACATGGGCGTCGAGCCATACAACTTCGTCTCCGCGCTCAACTGCATCCTCGCGCAGCGTCTGGTCCGCACCGTCTGCGACTTTTGCGCCACCACTGTCCGCTACACCGACGCCGAGCTGGAGCTGAACGGCCTCGACCCCGTCGACTGGCAGGGCTTCGCCTTCCGCGAGGGCACCGGCTGCATGGAGTGCGGCGGCACCGGCTTCCGTGGCCGCTCCGCCATCCACGAGCTTTTGGAGCTCGACGACGAGATTCGCGAGATGCTGCTCGCCAAAAAGCCCGGCTCCGAGATTCGGAAGAAGGCCAAGGAGAAGGGCATGGCCTTCCTCCGCGACTCCGCTATCGACCGTGTCCGCGAGGGTGTCACCACGCTCAAAGAGATCAACAAGGTCACCTTCATCGAAGCGGGCCGCTAAACGCTCCATCGTCAGCGTTTCTCGACTTCGGGCCGCACACTACAGGTAAGCTAAGGACGCATGGAGTTTCTTCCAACAGCTTTGGGAACCCGGCCGCGAGTCGCCGTCGAGCTGCGACCCGACGGCGTCGTCGCCGCGCGCGCAGACGGTGCGGAGACACCCCTGGCCGCGATCTCGCGTACGAACCTGCCCGAAGGTGCTCTGCAAGGTGGCTTGAAGCCTGGCAACGTCGCCGGACGCACCTCCGTGGTCGCGGCCGTCCGCAAGGTGCTCGACGCCGTCGCGGACAGGACCAAAGGCCGCCAGGTCACCCTGATCCTGCCCGACTCCGCCGTACGCGTCATCTTCCTCGACTTCGACTCGCTTCCCGGCAAGGCAGCCGAAGCCCTGCCGCTGGTGCGCTTCCGGCTCAAGAAGCTCATTCCCTTCGAGAGTGAGGAAGCCGCGGTCAGCTATCAGATCATGTCCTCAGCCAAAGGGCTGGTGCGCGTTCTGGCCGTAGCCATTCCCCGCGATGTGCTTGCGGAGTACGAAAGCGTTGTTCGCGAGGCCGGCTATGAGCCAGGCGCGGTACTTCCGAGTACCCTCACCGCGCTGGCAGGCCTCGACGTGACGGACTCCGCTACGCTGGTCGTCAACGCCGGACCGAAAGGGGTCACCACGGCCATCGTCCAGGCGGGTATTCTGCTGCTCCACCGCTCGGTCGACATGACGACGGAGCCCCCGTACGTAGAACCCGTCGTCACCCTGCCGCTGGTCGATGTGGACGATTCGCACGCCGAATGGGCGCAGCAACAGCCATTACCCGTCGGCGTCACCGCAGAAGCCGAGGCTGCTCGCGAAGCCATGCTTTCCCGGCCAGGTGCAGTGCTCGAGGGCGTGCGCGAAGAACTGCGCGAGCTGGCCCAGAATACCGGCAGCCGCGAAGTCGCCCAGGCAGTCAGCGTTGCCGCTGCGTACTTTGAAGACACGCTGGGCATGCCGCCGGGCACGATCCTTTCCGCTGGCTCTACTGGCGCGGAGCGGCTGAAGCTTCTCCTGCGGGAAGCCGGGTTTGGGGGCACCGGCTTGCGCGTGCAGGAGATGGTCGAGAGCGCCATGATCGCCTCCACGGTCACCGCCGGTATTGCCCCCTGCTGGCTGGCCGGCGTCCGAGGAGCCCTGCGAAACTGATGCGGATTACGATCAATCTCGCGACACGGCCCTTCATCGAGCTGCGACCCCTCTTCGCCCGGCTGCGGGTCGCGATGGCCGGGCTGACTTTGCTGGCACTCCTGCTCATGTTCGGCCTGCACGCACTCACCCAGCGAGCGGCGGTCGCCGCCGCTCAGATGGACACGCTCAAGCAGCAGACCGCTCAATACGAGCAGGAGCGCCGTAACAACGAAGCCCGGATGCACCAGCCCATCAACCAGGCCGTGCTCGAGCGATCCGAGTTCCTCAACAACCTCTTCGCCCAGAAGAGTTTCAGCTGGACCGCCGTGATGATGGACCTCGAACGGGTGCTGCCTGAGGGCGTCCAGGTCACGAGCATTGACCCGCAGATCACCAAAGAAGGCCTGGTGCAGATACGCCTCCGCGTCAGCGGCGACCGCGACCGGGCCGTGCAGCTGGTCCGCAATCTCGAGGGCTCGCAGCGCTTCCTCGCACCCCGCCTCAGCAACGAATCCGCGCAGACAGCCGATTCGGGCGGTGGCCTGGCCGGTGCGCCTCGTGGGCTCGGCTACACCACCACGGCTGCTCCTGCTACCCCGGGCGGCGTCGAGTTCGACATCCTGAGCGGCTACAATCCACTGCCTAACGTACCGGTCAGCCGGAAGGGAGCCGCGCGATGAGCACCGCCTCCCTACCCCGAGGTCCGATCGCCCGCGACGTGGCCGCCCGCAGCCGCCGCCTGCTCACCAAACTAAACCTCCATATCGCGGGCGTCGTGACGCTTGCCGTCCTCAACCTGTACCTGCTCCTTCATATTGCCGTCGTTTGGAACACCACCAGCAGCCAGGATGCATCCGCCCTCGCCGCCGAGACCGCTCGTATGCAGGCCGCGCAACAGGCCGCAGCTCCGTTGCGAGGGCTGGACCACAAGCTCGTCGCGGCCACCAGCGACGCGGATGCGTTCTACCGCCAGCGATTGCCGTATGCCGACTCGCAGATCGTCGCCGAGCTGGGCGCGCTCGCCAAACGGCAGAACGTCAAGCTGACCCGCGACTCCTTTGCGTATGAGCCGGTGCTTGAAGGCGGCGTCGGAGCGCTGACCAGCGTTCGTATCGATGCCACGCTCAGCGGCGACTACCGCCCCCTCATGCTCTTCCTCAACTCGCTTGAACGCGACCGGCTCTTCTTCATGATCTCCGGCGTAACGCTTACCGGCCAACAAAGCGGAACCGTCAACCTCCGGATCAAGCTTGTCAGCTATCTTCAGGCAAACAAGGGTGGTTATGAGGAGGCGGCGCGATGACCCGGACAGACCAGCGCAACTACGCCATCCTTGCCGCCTTTCTTTTGGGCGCGGGTGGGTTCCTGTACTCCTACCTCAGTGTTCCGGACACGCATCCGGCTACCCCTCAGACCACAACGAGAGCGCTTCCTTCGCAACCGGCCAAAGCGACGGCAGCCTTCAGCAAGACGAAGCCGGCCACGCAGCTCGATCCGACGTTGCACATGGAGGCAATGCTCGTCACCGAGTCGCTCGTCTACTCCGGCAACGGGCGAAACATCTTCTCCGCCGGGCCGAGTCCCCGGGAGTTGCAGCTCAGCGTGGTCCGGCCGGTCGTTATCCCGCAGCCCATCGCGCCGGTTCGGCCCGTCGCACCCATCGCCTCTGGCCCACCGCCCATCGATCTGAAGTTCTTCGGCACCGAAACGGCTTCCGGCGGTGCACGCCGGGGCTTCCTGCTCCACGGCGACGATGTGTTCTTCGTCACCGCAGGCGATATCGTCCAGCGGCGCTATCGCGTGGTGCGCATCGACGCGCGTTCCATCGTCATGGAGGACATTGCCAACAGCAACCAGCAGACGCTTCCTCTGCTGACGAACTGAGCCTGCGGATGGAGCCACGGTCCACTCACCACCGGTCCCGGGAAGACGGCTTCATGATCGTGGCCCTCGTCGTGGCTATCTTCATCATTCTGCTCGTCGTCGCCATCGCCGCACCGTCCGTCGCCAAGGCCCTGCGGCGAGAAAAAGAGGTGGAGGCGATCCATCGCGGCAATCAGTACGTTCGTGCCATCCAGCTCTACTATCGCAAGACCGGCCACTATCCCGGCTCGATCGATCAGCTTGAAAAGACGAACAATATCCGTTTCCTTCGTCAGCGCTACATCGATCCCATGACCGGCAAGCCCGACTGGAAGCTGATCCATGTGGGCGAAGCGAAGACGACGGTGAAGGGCTTCTTCGGCAAGCCGCTGACGGGGCTGCCGGGGGCAGGCGGCATTGGGGGGTCGCCGACGCCGGGGCAGAGTGTCGGAGCTTCAGGCGGCAATAGCTTCGGCGCGTCCTCGGCTCCGCCAGCCTCCTCGTTTGGATCGTCCTCCTTTGGTGGTCCAGGCGGCGCGAACTCAGCCTCGCCCGGCGGGTCGAGCTTTGGCGGGGGATCGTCCTTCGGCTCGCAACCGGGAGGCTCCGCGACCGACCCCACAAACCCGTCTGGCGCGACCGGAGCCCCCACGGTCGGCGGCGGCTCATCGGGGTTGACCGGCATTGGCAGCCAGTCGGCCTCCACCTTCAGCGGAGGAGGCGCGCCCATCGTTGGCATCAGCAGCATGGCCGCGGGCAGCTCCATCACCGTGCTCAACGAGCAGACCACCTATGCGGCCTGGGAGTTCCTCTACGATCCCCGCATCGAGCAGCTTAAGGCAAAGGGTGGTCTGCTGGGCGGAGCTGCTTCGTCAACGAACCTTCCCACCGGAACTAACGGCTCCACCCCAACGTCAACGCCCAACATATCGCCTCAGCCTGTGACTGCACCAATCACCCAGCCGGGGACGGCACCTCCGCAGTAGCGTCTTGGTCCTTTACTTTGGATCGTTGGGAGAGGAGACTGGAGCCATGTCGACGATGATTGCGCCTCCCGTGGCTAACCACTTCGTGCCTGTGGAACACTACCTGAAGACGATGTACCACCCGGACTGCGATTATTTGGACGGGCGGGTTGAGGAGCGGAACGGGGGCGAGTTCGAGCATGGCAGGACGCAGCACTCGCTTGGAATGATCTTCGGTGCCCGGGAGCGGGAATGGTCGATCATCGTCGTGCCGGAGTGTCGTTTGCAGGTGGCAAAGGACCACTTCCGCATTCCCGATTTGATGGTGTTGCGGGCGGGGACGAAGTGCAGCCGGATCGTCCGGGAGGCTCCACTCGTGTGCCTCGAGGTGCTGTCGCCGGAGGACACCTGGCAGAAGATGCGAGAGCGGCTCAACGATTACCTGGCGATGGGCGTGGAACATATCTGGTGCTTTGACCCGGAGGCCCGTGAGGTCCGGCGGTTCACGGCGGACGGCTTCATATTGGTTCGTGAGCCGGACCTGACGATCGCAGGAACAGCCATCCGGGTAAACGTCTCTGAGGTGTTCTCCATTCTCGACGTTGAGCCAGGCACGCCTGCTGGAAGATGATTCTTGTCGTGCGGCGTTGGGTACAAGCGAAGTCTCTCCAAAGAGGACGGAGCGCAACGATAGTGGTGCACCTTCCGCATTCGTGCAATACTCTCAGTAGCGGCATGGAGGGGCTAACGCAGCCATCTTTTCGCAGCGGTCTTTCCCGTTGGCGCTAGGCGCCGGGAGTCCGGCACAGGTTTACGTTACACACTGAAATCAGAACAAAGGCCGGCCAGGCTGGGATCGACTCCGCGGGCCGGACAGGATCAGGGAATGAACGCATCCGGAAGGCAAACGGCCCCGCCTCACTCTGAGGTTGTTTCGGTCACCTCCGCGTTACGCCCCCTAGAAGAAGCTCCACGTCAAGTCAAAGATTCCCACCGTGCCTCCGCTCTGCGTGCTTGTTCCGGCGCATGGGCGACAGAGTCGTATTTGCAGTCCGCACCGGTCGTCGCCGACGCAGCTTCCCGCTCTTCTTTCCTGTCCGCACCCGCGGTGAACGGCGCATAGCGCGTCCTTCACGATCCGGTCTGCCGTCCGCTCGCGCCTGAAGATATCAGGCGTGGGCAGAAAGAGCAGAGCATGTCCAAAGAGATCTACATCTCCAGCACCCCCCATGAGACCCGTCTCGCCATCGTCGAGAACGATGCCCTCACCGAGATCTACTACGAGCGCGAGAACGAATACACCCTCGCGGGTTCTATCTACAACGGCAAAGTGACGCGCGTGCTCCCTGGCATGCAGTCCTCCTTTGTCGATATCGGTCTCGAGCGCGACGCCTTCCTTTACATCACGGATTTCATGGAAGAAGCTCCCGATTCGGCCGAGTTCGATACGGCGAGCCTAAGCGACGGGCCAGCCCGCGACCGTGCTCCACGCCTGGAAGCTCAAAGCAACCAGGGAGGAACACTGCCGCGCGTTGAAGGCCAGCGCGACGACCGGAACGATCGTGGAGGTCGAGGCCGTGGACGCGGCGACCGAGGCGGTAACCGGCAGCCCGCGGCCGACCTTCCCCGTCCGGACTTCGAGGTTGCAGAACCTGTACTTTCAGCCAATCTGCCCTCTGTCTTCGCAGCGCAACAGGAAGGTGCTTCCGAACCGAATGAGCTGGGCGAAGGGGCGCCGGGAGCCGACGGAAGCCGACGCTGGCGTGGCCGCCGTGGACGCCGCCGTGGACGTGGCCAGACCTCCGTGCCAGACGAGTCGCCGCGCACCGTGGAGAACGTCAACGAGCAGCCTATCCTCGCCGAAGAGCCCGATGCGGCTCCGGAAAACTCCTTCCAGCCCGACATCTACGCCGGGGAAGAGGCGACCCTCGAGACTGGCACGGATGTCCCCTCCTCCTTCGAAGAACCCGCTCCCAGCCGTCGACAGGATAACCGCGGGGGACGCGACCGCGGAGGTCGTCCTGGCCGCAGCCGAGGCGAGAGCGGAGACACCCGTCCCGCCCGCATCCCTCGCGGCTTCGCCCCTTCCGCCAACCTTTACGGCATGGATGAGTCCTCCTTGGACGAGGGGAGCGCACCTCCTGCCGAACCCATCATCCTCCCCGGCGAGTCTCTCTCGAAGTACCGCAAGGACGGCGAATCCGAACCTGTCGCCGCCAGCAGCACGCTCTCCACGCCTCCCCCGTCGACCGAGTTCAAGCTCCAGGGCGGTTGGGACGGCGGTGCAACCCTTCCCGGCGAATCCCTCTCCCGCCACCGCAGCCCCGCCACCCCGGCAGGAGCACGCGCACAGGTGCCCAACGAATCGCGCGTCCCCTTCATCCTCCCCAGGCCGCTCGCCGCGCCCCGCTCCGAGATTCTCCAGGAGCCAGGCACACCTCTCATGGCTCCCGTGCCTGAAACGCTGCCCGAGGCCGCCTTTGCGGCTCATCCCGAACCTGTTTCCGAAGCGGCGCCGATGGACGAGGCCAGCCTTCCGCCCGCCGCGCTCGAGCCACTGGCCGAGTATGAACCCACCGAGGCCTCCGCCTCCTTCCGCATCGACACCTCCCGCAGCGAATACCGCCAGCCCGCTCCCGTCTTGGAGCCTGCCGTCAAGTCCGAACCAGACCTCGAGCCGGAGCCAGCCGCTGAAGCGAGCACCTTCGGCCACACCCACTTCCTCACGCCCGAGCCTTCCGCTCCGATCCATGCCGTCGAGCCTCAGGTGGCCGACCAGCTCACCATCGACTCCCTCGCCCGCCCGATCGTCGAGTTCGACCCCCCTGCCACAGCGATCCCCGTTGAGCCGAGCCATGACATCACCAGCATCTCCGCCTCGGGGGAGATGCACTCCGACGCTCCTCCTGCGCCGGAGCAAGCCGCCGCTTCGCTCGACGTGATCGCGCAGGAAGCCGTTGCCACCGAAGAACCCGAAGAGGCCTTCTCCCAAACCTTCGCCCCCGGCTCCGGCGATCTCGAAGAAGAGGTCATGGACGACGACGAGTTCGAGGTCGCCGCCCTTCACGCCGGTTACGAAGACGACATCGACGACATGGAGGAGGAGACGCTCGAAGGCGCGGCTGACCTCGGCACCATGATCCGCGAGATGTCCATCGACCAGATCACCCGCCCCGCCGCCCCAGCCGAAGACGAGGATGGCGACGACGAAGACTTCGAAGAGGACGATCTCGAAGAATCCCAAGAAGGCGGACGCGCCCAGCCGGACGAAGACGCCGACGACGAAGAACAGGCCCGCACCGCCGAGGCCACCGGCGACTTCTCCAACGAGTTCTTCGAACCCTCATCCACCGAAGCCGCGCCGTCCGAAGAACCCTCCTACAACGAGCGCCGCGGAGGCCGCCAGAACGTCCGCCGCGGAGGACGCGACCGTGACTCTGCCCGCCGCGGAGGCGATAGCTCCGGTCGTCCCCGCAACATGGGCGGCGGCGGTGATCGCGAACGCGGGCGCTCCGATAGCCGCATGAGCCGAAGCTCCGCACAGCTTACCAACCTCCCGGCTATCTCCGACCTGCTCAAGCCCGGACAGGAAATCCTCGTCCAGATTGCCAAGGAGCCGATCGCCAAGAAGGGCGCACGCATCACCTCGCACATTGCCCTCCCCGGCCGCTTCCTCGTCTTCATGCCGACCGTCAACCACACCGGCGTCTCCCGCAAGATCGAGTCCGACGGGGAGCGCCGCCGCCTCAAAGAGATCCTCCTCTCCGAAAAAGGCGAGGCCGCCGGTGGCTTCATCGTCCGCACCGCCGCCTCCGGAGCCACCGAAGAAGAGCTCCGCTCCGACCTCCGCTTCCTCCTCAATCTCTGGGCCGACATCAAAAACCGCTCCGAATCCTCCAAATCCCCCGCGCTCATCTACCACGACCTCAATCTGGTCGAGCGCATCCTCCGCGATCAGGTCACCGACAACTTCTCCGCCATCTGGGTCGACACCGAAACCGAATACGAGCGCGTCCTGCGCTTCCTCCAGCGCTTCCAGCCCTCGCTCATCCGCCGCGTCAAGCTCTACCTCAAAGAGACACCGCTCTTCGAGCAGTTTGGCATTACGGAAGAGATCAACAAGGCCCTCCGCTCCAAGGTCTGGCTCAAATCCGGCGGCTCCATTGTCATCAACCAGACCGAAGCTCTGGTCGCCATCGACATCAACACCGGCAAGTTCGTCGGCAAGACCGCCCGGCTCGAAGACACCATCGTCAAGACCAACCTCGACGCCATCCCCGAGATCGTCCGCCAGATCCGCCTCCGCGACCTCGGCGGCATCATCATCATCGACTTCATCGACATGGACGACCGCCGCAACCGCAACAAGGTCATGGCCGCCCTCGAAGAAGAGCTGAAGTCCGACCGCGCCCCGTCGAAAGTCCTCCAATTCAACGACTTCGGCCTCGTCGCCATTACCCGCAAGCGCGTCAAGCAGTCGCTCGAGCGCACCCTCTCCACCACCTGCGGCGTCTGCCAGGGCACCGGCATGGTCAAGTCCCCCGTCACCGTCTGCAACGACATCTACATCGAGATGCGCAAGATGTACAAGCAACTCGACAAGGGCGACGTCATGCTCCGCGTCCATCCCGAGGTCGTCAAACAGCTCAAGAGCACGGGCACCCGTTGGCTCCAGGAGATGGAAGAGATGTCCGGCAAAACCATCCTCGTCAAATCCGACCCCGCCCTCCACCCCGAGCAGTTCGACATCCACTAACTCAGCGGCTTTGTTGTCATTCCCGAAGGGGACCCGCGTTGAGCCCGCAGACAAACCGGGTGCCCCATCTTCGCCGACAGTCTCATCGTCGGCTAAGGTGGGGTCCTCTCCGCGCCTGCCATCCCACCTTCGTCTGTCATTGCGCAGCGAAGCGGAGGAGTCTGCTGTTCTTCACCCTTGGCAATCCTTGTCAATCGTGCTATCCATACTCATGCCCACCCGCAACGTCAACCTGACAGAGGAACTCGACCGCTTCGTCCTGTCCAATGTCCAAAGCGGTCGCTACGAGAACGCAAGCGAAGTCGTACGCGCTGCCCTCCGCAGCTTGGAACGCGAGGCGCAGGAACATGACGCGATATTGGCAAGGCTCCGCTCGGCTATCGATAACGGTGACGCAAGTGGTCTCGCGGAGCCCGGTGTCTTTCAGCGCGTGCGAAACCACTTACAGCTCGAGCAGTAACAATGGCTGTCGTTCACGTCTCGCGGCTTGCTGAAAGCGACCTGCTGGAAATCGGCTCGTACACGTTCAGCGGCTGGGGCGCGACGCAGACCCTCCGTTACATCGCCGAGTTGGAGGGATGCTGCCAGGAGTTGGCCGATCAGCCGGCACTTGGCCGACAGTGCAATTACATACGTCCAGGTCTGCGACGCATGGAGCGTGGCAGCCACGTCATCTTCTATCGCCTGCATCAGGGCGGCATTCTGGTGTCGCGCATCCTGCATCGACGCATGTTGCCGAACCACCACCACATGGAAGAGTAATCCGAGCTGGAACTGCCGCCAGGATTGACTCCTCGGGTGCCCATCTTCGCCGACAGTCTCATCGTCGGCTAAGGTGGGGTCCTCTCCGCGCCTGCCATCCCACCTTCGTCTGTCATTTCCCCGGGTGCCCCATCTTCGCCGACAGTCTCATCGTCGGCTAAGGTGGGGTCCTCTCCGCGCCTGCCATGCCACCTTCGTCTGTTACTCCGCCGGGTGCCCCATCTTCGCCGACAGTCTCATCGTCGGCTAAGGTGGGGTCCTCTCCGCGCCTGCCATCCCACCTTCGTCTGTCATTTCCCCGGGTGCCCCATCTTCGCCGACAGTCTCATCGTCGGCTAAGGTGGGGTCCTCTCCGCGCCTCCCATCCCACCTTCGTCTGTCGTTGCGCAGCGAAGCGGAGGCATCTGCTGTTCATAGCGACCGCTCCACAGCGCACCTACCCGCACACGCGTTCGCTAATCGAACCTTTGCTCCGCCGGGTGATCCTTTCCCGAAATGAAAGCGTCTACACAACAAGCAGAGAGGTTCCGGGTTGAAGCCTCCAGGAACCTTGCACGAGCACACTCATTCTTTGGGAGTTACAGATGCATACAACGATCCACCTCCGTCACGCCGCGCGCCTGGCGGTCCTTTCACTCTTCGCGGGAGCGGTTGGCTTCAGCTTGCACGCCCAGCAGAGCACCACGCCCGACTTCCACGCCGCGCTCAAGATGCCGGTCAACCCGTTTGTTCTGGACGACACATCGTCTTCGAGCTCCAGCTCTGTCGCCCCAGGGACCGACGCGGTCGCCGCCGAGCGCTTCTCCCTAAGCGGTGATTCCATGCAGCCTCCGCCCCGGCGCCGCTACGGGCGTCCACGCTATACGGACAGCTCGCACAACCCCGACGGCTCCAGCAAGTACACCTTCGTCGTCGGCGGCGGCTTCACCTTGCCCACCGGCGGCACCCATAACGATCTGTCTACCAGCTACAGCTTCCAGGGTGGCATCGGTCGCAACTTCAACAAGAACCTCGGGGTCATCGCCCAGTTCGACTGGGACAACTTCGGGGTAGAGACCAACACGTTGAACAACCTCCTCAGTATCTACAACGGCCTCGGAGCGACAGACCAGAACGGTGCGCCGCTGACGCAGCTGAATGGGTCGAGCCACATTTGGTCCTTGACGCTGAACCCGATCTACAACGTTGCTGGCGGCGAGAAATCGGGTGCCTACATCGTCGGTGGAGCTGGTTTCTACCACAAAACCGCCACGTTCTCGATTCCGACAATCGGGTCGGCTTACGATCCGTACTACGGCGTCTATCAGTTTCAGGCTAACCAGCCCATCGACACCTATACTAGCAATGCCTTCGGTGTGAACGCTGGTGTCGGATTCACGTACAAGCCGTCTCGCTTCGGCAACCAGAAGCTCTTCGCTGAAGCACGCTACGTGTACACCGCAAACTCGCGCCGCCCCTTCTACGACGGCAACGCGGGCACCTCGCTGAGCGCCACCTACTTCAACGTCTTCCCGCAGAACAGCGCGCCCTCGACCTACATCCCGGTCAAGTTCGGCCTGCGCTTCTAAGCGCGTCGAGCCATCTTTGCCTTTTGCTTGTCATTCCCGAAGGAATCTGCGTTCCAGCGTCAGGTTACTTGACAAAAGCCCTCCCCACAAAGGGCCTCGGCATAAGCTGCGGCCCTTTCTCCTTGTCGTAGACTTGCGGTCTGGTCCAGACCTAAAGTCCCTTTTTTGAATACTTTGAGACTTCGTGGAGATTCCTCGAAGTCTGGCCCGAGCCTCTACTTCGACCTCATCGCCGCTTCCACCTCATCGACCGTGTGCGGCAGCTTCGCAATCAGATCGACTAATTTTCCACCCGCATCCACATAGACAACATCCTCGATCCGCACCCCGATCTTCTCCTCCGGCAGGTAGATCCCTGGCTCGATCGTAAACGCCATGCCTTTCTCGAGCGGCTTCGTATAGTCCCACCGGTCATGCACGTCGATCCCGATCAGGTGCCCAATCCCGTGCACCATGTACTTGCCCAGCGGCTCGCCGTGGAGGTCCTTGCCGTGCGTGTTGATGTAGTTGAAAGCGACGGTGTCGAGCGAGTCCGGCTCCTTGTGGTTCGGGTCGTTGATCTTCGACTTGCCCGCCACAAACGCCGCCGCCGCCGCCCGTTGCGCCCCCAGCACCACCTCGTAGACCTCCCGTTGCCGCGCCGTGAACTTGCCGCTCACCGGCAGCGTCCGGGTAATGTCCGAAGCGTACATACTGTACTCCCCGGCCGCATCGATCACCACCAGATCGCCCGCCCGCATGGTTGCCGAGTTCTCGCTGTAGTGCAAGGTCGTCGCGTTCTGCCCTGAGCCCACGATGGCCGGATACGACACCCGCTCGCACCCCTCCTCCATCAGCTTCGAGACGATCACCCCCGCTACCGTCCGCTCCCGCACCCCCGGCCGCACCGCCTCCATCTCCGCCAGCTGCGCGGCCATGGAGGCGTCCGAAGCCTTCTTCATCAGCGCGACCTCCGCCGCCGACTTGATCGCCCGCAGCTCCATCACCGGCATGGCGAGGTCATGCGTCGCGGGCGCATCCGCCACGCCGAGCGACACGGCCAACACCTGCATCACCGCGCCTGCCGGCTTCGATCCCTCTTCCGTCCACATATTCCGGAACCGCCTCGGATTGGCGTCCACGGCAGCATTCAGCGCGAGAGGCATTTGCGACGTCGGCAGCACCTCGTCCACTCCCGCAGTCGCCGCCGCCGAGGGCGTCATCGCGTCCATCTTGACTCCCGTATAGAGCTCGGAGCGTCGGTTCCGCGTGGGAAGAAACAGCACCTCGCGATACCCCTGCGCCGCGCGTGCCGGAGCCATATCCGTCGCCGCGACCGCCGGACTCGCCGCCATCACCACCAGCGCCGCTCCCGGCTCGTTCCATCCGGTCAGGTAGTAGAAGTCCTCATCCTGCCGGTACTCCTGGTACTCCAACGCGGGCTCCTCGGCCGCAAACAGGACCGCGATGCCGCCATGGAGTTTCTCGGCAAGTGCGATACGACGAGTCCGGTATTCAAGTCTGGGCACCGAGTCGAGCGCATGCGCTGCGCTTCCAAGCAGAAACAAGAGGATCACGGCGGACGCTTGTTGCAGACGCGGCATATCGACCTTTTCTCCGGTGCTTTGCGGATGCACAGAAACGGACTTCTTTAGAAGCTGATGGACAAGCCAGCTTGCAATGTACGAGGTGCCTGCGAAAGGAAGAGGGTGCGCCCGTCTGCCGAGAGAAATGGCTGATAGCCCTGGGCAAGCAGGTTGGTCAGGTCGACAGAGGCTTCAAGGCCGGGGGGAAGAAGACCCTTGCAGCGGAGTGCCTGGTGCATCTCGATACCGAGAAAGGGCTGGTCGGCAAACTCCCGGTATGGGTCGACGGGAGTGACAAAGCCGGAGGGCTGCCAGCGGTAGACGGCGCGAAGCCGGGTGCCAGTAGCGGGCAGGCGGCCGTTCAGGGCCAGCGCGGCCGAATGGGCGGACCGGCGCGTAAGGCTGTCAAGCACGGTAGAGAGCGCGGCGGGCAGGGCATTGCGGTCGAGGGAAGAGGCAAGGGCCGCTCCCTTGCTGTACTCGACAGCTGCCCAAACAGTGCTGCCGAGGGGCTGCGTGGCCATCGCGTTGAAACCGTGCGCCTGGTAGCCGCGCGAGACAAGACGGAAGCTCTCTGAAAGAGTGTCCGCTGTGAGGGAAGCGGGGGTACCCTCGAGGGAGGCGAGGTCGGTCGAGGAAAGCGCGCCACTGCCTCCGATGGCAACGCGGTTGAGGCGATCCTGGTAGAGCGTCGCTTTGACCTGCCCGCGGCCAAGTTTGCGCGCAATGGCAATCTCCTGATGACGCCCCTTCTCGCCGTGAAGGCGACCCTGGGCATCGGTCGCTACAGCCGGGAGCTCCGGGGCGACGTTGTTGAGACCGGAGAAAGCCTGAAGGTCGCGAGAGGTGGCCATCCGGTAGCCAACGCTCCAGCCGCTGGCGGGTTCCACCATGATGCGAAGGAAAGGCTGAGCGGCAAACGCATACCCGGCAGTGTGGACGGCGTAGGTAAGGCCGCCGCCTTCAAGAGTGATCGTGTCGCCGAGGCGGGTGCGTTGCGCGGTGGCGAGTTGCATGGTTTGAAGGCCAGTGGTCTTCCCCAGACCGTGCATCTCGGGGTGAGACTGGAAGCTCGCAACCATGCGGGTCGTACTCGCGAAGCCCGCCTGGCGCTCAAAGCCGGCGCTGAGCCCGGTGGAGGGGGCGATTCCGGTCGGAGTCTCCCCAGAGCCCGTATCCGCGTGGAGGATGACGCTTGAGCCGTCGGCTTCGGCTGAGTCGACGGTCAGGATGCTGTGCAGACCGCCCTTGCCGAATCCGCCATCGCCGCTCGACAGGCCCGCCCGCCCGCGCGTCGAAGAAGAGTGTTGTTCGGTGGCACTTGAGGAGACCAGAACAAGCTGTCCGTCTTCAAGCAGCCGGAGGATAGGGCGGTTTGCGGCGGAGCGCAGCGTCCAGGTCCAGTCATCCGGTGGCTCGTCCGCCTTGCGGCGCTCGGCGGGCAGCCAGGAGGTTGCATCGAAGATCGTGCTCAGCGTCAGATTCACCACGGCCCGGGCGCCAGAGTGAAGCGTCAGGCTCGGACGGACGGAGGGAACATACAGCGCAGCAGAAGCCTGGACCTGGTAAAGGCCGGGAGCGAGGTTGGTGACGAGATATTGGCCGTGAAGGTCCGTGAAGGCGCGCGCGACGACCGGCGAGTTCGCTGCGGCCACCTGCACGAGCACACCAAGTTGGGGGATGCCTGAGGCATCGCGAACGACGCCCGTAACAGCTGACCGCTGGGCAAGCACGAGGGCCCCCGGCAGCATCAGCAGCCAGAGTAACAAGGCGGCTTCGTACCTGTATCGCGGCACAGTGTGGTGTCCCCTGCGCGTCGATGGTCTCCAAGAAGAACGGAACGGCCCTTTGCCGTGCCGGTGATCCGGCGCTCGCACCCAGTCCTCACATACTGTCCGCGTGACTGTCGTGCCTATGGTGCGCCTCCCCGATGGTAGATCTTCACTTGAGCTTCGATGAAGCCAGGTGCTTTCCTCGGCGGCTGAAGCCGCGCTCTGATCGACTGACTCGTGGCAGGCCAAAACGCTCTGCGTTCAACAAAAATACAGGCTACACACAGGGTGCTAATCGACGACGAAAGGCGCAGTCTCCGCGATCTGCTGCTTGCCGATGCCGTCGTTGATCTTGATCGTAAGCTGATACTTGCCGGGCTGCAGGCTGGCAAGGGGCAAGCTGCGCTCCAGCGTTACCTGATCGGCATTGGGGTTGGTCTTCGACGTCAGCTCCTGCGTGTTGAGGATGGACTTGTTGGTGGCCAGGTCCATGATCTGGTAATCGATGGTTGCACCATTTTGTTTGGACTTTTCGTCGATGCCGAGGTTATAGACCTGCATCCAGAAATTGAGGTTCTGCCCGCGATGAAAGATCACAGGCACGGCGACGCCCGTAGGAACGCGGGGGCGTATGCGCGTGTTGCCGATCACGAAGTTGCCCGCGCCGATATCCTTTGAGGGCACACGTTCCATCTGGTCGGCGAGGATCAGCGACGAAGCGGCGAGCTTGTCGTCGTCATACTTCGGCACGTTGATGCTGCGCCGCCAGGTACCGATGTGGTCCGGATTGTTGACGTCCTTGATGGCGATGTCGACCCGGTACAGGCCGGGGCGCAGCGGAAGCGACTTCCAGTACACGGACAAGTTGTTCTTGGTGCGGGCGAGGAGCTCGCTCGGCACCTGCACGCTGACGGTATCTTCAAATGTCTGGATCGGCTTATGGTTCAGGTTGGTCACGCGGCCGAGGATGTTGACCGTTCCCATGGCGACGCCATCCTTGTTCGAGAAGGTGATGTCCCCGTTGCGGATCTGCAGAGTGAGCGGAACGAGCACCGTGTCGTTCGTCACCTTGACGTAATCCGTGCGGACATCGAAGAGGAAGGGCGGGCCAGTCAGGATCTTCGAGGTGGCGATGAAGGCTTCGAGGTCCTTGAACTTGATTGGGGGCGGCGCCATGATCTTGGCGGCGAGGCTGATGCGGTCGAACTGCTTAGATTGGTTCTGCGAAGACATGGGGCCTGCGCCGAGCTGCTCCAGCCCGCCGCTCGAGAAGCGGTCCGCCTTCTTCGATTGCCCCTGCTGCTCGTAGAGTGTTTCACCGGCACCGGGAACGTGCTTGAGCGCGTCCTTCTCTGAGCGGTCGATCGTCATGTGGTAGTCGCCGCACATACAGGTGTCGACGAATTCGACATCGATGTTGTCGCCGATGCCTTCAAGGTAGCGGTAGTGCCAGGTCTCGAACGGGAAGGTGGAGGTGCTGCCGCCACCCTCTTCCATGGGCCGCTCATAGTTGCCGCCAGAGGGGTGCGAGTCAATCGAATCGGGTTTGCCGAACGCGATATAGATATGGCCGCGATCGGTACGCCAGCCGGCCTTGCCTGCCGCAAAGTGTTCATTCGCATAGGCGATGCGAGCGTAGTGGGTCTCGCGGAACTCGTTATCGGGAGAGTCGGGGTTCGGATTGCGGCGTAGCCAGAACTGCTCGATGAACTGGTCTCGTTCCTCATCGTTGGCGAGGTGCTTGAAGGCTTCAAGCTCCTGGTCGCTGATAATCCAACGCACGTCCTCGTCCAGCCATTTCTTGTAGACGCCTTTGATCTCCACTTTGAGAGACTTCTGTTGCTTCAGCCTCTCTCTATCGCTCAGCGGGCGCTTTAGCGGATCGGGCTTTTCGATGATCGGATCGGACTGGACCACCCCGTCGGCCGGCTTGACGGCAGGCGAAGTCTGCCCGTAAACCCAGCTGCCCCCCGCGACTGTAGCAAATGCAAGCGTGGCGGAGAGAAGGCGGCTGGACGTGGTCATCATTTGTTGTGCTCCCGATACAACCCTTATTGTAGGACGCGCTTTCACCCACGGCAAGCGGATGGGACACACGACGGCTTGCAGGTGCAGAGTGGGGTACTTATTTTCGGCTATCGCGTTGCGGGAGAACGCGATACTCTTCTCGTACGTACCTGACCCTTGATGTTGATGCGCTCCTTATAGAGGGAGACGAAGAAAGCGGCGATGAGCAAGACGAAGAAGATATTGTTGATCGTTGGCGTTGTTCTGGTGGTGATCGGCGTTGCCGTGGGTACTGTTTTGAACGGCAAAGGAAAGGCGACGCCGGTTTCCACTACAAAGGCGACCCGCGGAGATCTGGTGTCTGTCGTCAGCGGCACAGGACAGATCAAGCCGAAGACCTACGTCAATATCGGCGCGACGGCGTTCGGACGCATCACGCACCTGAACGTGAAAGAAGGCGATCACGTGCGGAAGGGAACCGTACTGGCGACGCTTGAAAACGTGCAGCCGCAAGCGACGGTGGCGGCGCAGCAGGCAACTATTTCTTCTTCAAAGACGGATGTGAACTCGTTCCTCGCAGCGGAGAAGACCGCTGAGGCCAATGTTCTACAAGCCAAGGCAGATCTCGAGCAGAAGCAGCTCGACTACAACCGGTCACTGGCTTTGTATAACGAGAAGTTGGTGGCGAAGCAGGATTTTGACGCGAAGAAGGCAGCCTTTGATGTTTCGTCGGCTACGCTGGCGCAGCGGCAGGCGGCGTTGGCGCAGTCGCGGGCGCAGACGGAGTCACAGCGCGGCCATGTGCAGCAGGCCGTAGCGAGCCAGCGCTCGAACTTCGATGCGCTGGATAAGACGGTGAGCCGTGCGCCGTTTGATGGGCTGGTGACCAACGTCCCGGTGCGCGAAGGCGAGACCATGGTTACGGGCATCCAGAACGCGCAGGGCTCGACGCTGATGACGCTGGCCGATATGTCCGTGATTACGGCCGAGGTCAAGGTCGACGAAACGGATATCGTGAATGTGCGGCTCAACCAGGCCGTCGATGTGACGGTGGATGCGCTGCCGGGACGGGTGTTCAAAGGCCATGTAACCGAGGTGGGGGATCAGGCCTTGCTGCGGACGACCGGAGTAGCGACCAGCCAAAGCACGACGGGCACGGAAGAGGCGAAGGACTTCAAAGTCGTGGTGACGATCGACCAGGCGACTGGCGATGGCAACGACGAGCTGCGGCCGGGACTTTCGACGACAGCGCGGATCACCACCGCGCACCAGGCCAACACGCTGACTATCCCGATCCAGGCCCTGGTACAGCGATATACCGATACCGAGAAGGCACTCGCGGCGAACCAGGGCAAGGAGCCCAAGGTGGCCCCGGATGCGCCTGCGGCTCCGCGCTCGAAGATGGCTCCGGCGCAGGGTGTTTATACGTTGACGAGGGAGAAAGGCAAGCTGCGCGCGGTCTTCACCCCGGTGACCACGGGGATTACAGGGGCGACTGACATCGAGGTGCTGGGCGGTTTGAAGGAGGGCGACGAGATCGTCACCGGACGGTACAAGGTGCTGCGGGTGCTGAAGAGTGGCACCCTTGTGAAGATCGACAACACAGCCGAAACGACGACGAGTTCCGACTCCGGCAAATAACGCGCAAGGATCTGGAACGACGGAACCTTCGCTCTCCGGTGAACGTACTATGCTCATAGCTGGAACCCCGGAGTGCACGTATGCCTGCTGAAGCGCTGCTCGAAGCCGAAGTCGCCCACCCCAACGCCGATGGACCACGGCCCGGCGATGTGATCGTCACGGACAATTTGTGGAAGACCTATGAGATGGGCGATCAGCAGGTCCATGCGTTGCGGGGCGTGAACCTCCGCATCCGGCACAACGAGTATGTTGCCATCATGGGGCCGTCGGGTTCGGGTAAGTCGACGCTGATGAACCTGATCGGGTGCCTGGATTCTCCGTCCCAGGGCAAGTACTGGCTGAATGGGCACAATGTGTCCGAGCTGAACGACGATGAACTGGCACGCATCCGCAACAAGGAGATCGGGTTCGTCTTCCAGACCTTCAACCTGCTGGCGCGCGCCACGTCGCTGCACAATGTTGAGCTGCCGCTGATCTACAACGGCACCCCGGCGGCTGAACGGATCGCCCGCGCGAAAGAGGTGCTGACTTCGGTCAATCTCGGCACACGCATGATGCACAAGCCGAACGAGCTTTCGGGTGGCCAGCGGCAGCGTGTGGCCATCGCCCGCGCGCTGGTGAACCATCCGTCCATCATCCTGGCCGACGAACCGACAGGCAATCTGGACTCGAAGACGGGCGACGAAATTATGGCGCTCTTCGACGATCTTCACGCCAAAGGAAACACGATTGTGCTGGTGACGCACGAGCCGGACATCGCCGAGTACGCCCATCGCGTCGTGACCATCCGCGATGGCGTGGTGGCAAGCGACCGGGTCTCGACGCGCGATCGCAGCCATATCGAAGCGCGGCTGGCAGCGGCTCCTCCGAAGACGGACTACTAAGCAGCAACTTGGATGAGAGGGTCGTGGTCCGCAGAAAACGACGAGCCGGCCCGCCACAGAAAGGCCACACGATCGTTGGCTCTGGAGCCATGTGGCCGGGCTCGGATGCACAGGAACCCGGGAGTATAAGCCCTGATCGTGTCTCGCTGCATCGTGGAAAGGCAGGAGACCGTCTAAACTGCTGTTATGGCTTTCCTGCGGTATTGGCTTGTCGTTGCCTGCTTGTTCGTGACTGCTGCTTCATCGCTGTGGGGTCAAGCCCCCCCGGCTCGCTTTGATCTAACCGGGCCGAAGATCGAGGTTCGCGTAACCCGCGACGGCAAGACGCTACCTATCGCGTCGGTCCCCAACCTGCAACCGGGCGACAAGCTGTGGCTCCATCCGGACCTGCCGCCAACGCAATCGGTCAAGTACCTCCTGATTGCGGCGTTTCTGCGTGGGACGACCAACCCGCCGCCCGACGATTGGTTTACCCGTATCGAGACGTGGAAGAAAGACGTAAAGCAGGAGGGTGTCTTCGTCACCGTTCCTGCCGAAGCACAGCAGGCGATCCTGTTTCTTGCCCCCGAGACGGGGGGCGACTTTTCCACCTTGCGCTCCGCCGTGCGTGGGCGGCCAGGCGTCTTCGTGCGCGCCTCGCAGGACCTCGCCGAGGCAGGCTTTGAACAAAGCCGGACGGAGCGCTACCTGGCTGCGATGAAGCAGGTACCGCCCGGCGACACGAAGGCACTGGCGGAGCACTCTTCGCTTCTGGCGCGAGTGCTGAACCTGAGGCCGAATCCGGACTGTTTCAAGCAGCCGGTCGACCTCCAATATAACTGCCTGACACAGAGCGGGAATCAGACTCTGCTCGACGATGGGCACGGTCAAACACTGGCTGCCGCGCTGTCCAACGGGCCGAGCTCCGATCTCATCACCCAGGCGAGCTATACTTCCGCCCTCGGCGCGGGTGTTTACAGTGCCTATGTCGGGGCGATTGTAGATCTTGTCCGGCTGACGGCGAGCCTGCATACGGCGCAATACCAGTACATCCCGGCGATCGCCTTCCCGGAAGGGGCGGACCTGAAGCTGCGGCTGAACACGGCACCTTCCTTCCACAATCCCAAGTCGGTGATCGTGGTTGGATTGCCGGCGGTCCAGACGGCGGTCGCTCCACCACTGCGTCCCAGCGATGCCAACTTCGTCACCTGTCTGTTAAAGCCTTCGGTGGTGCTGCCGCTCGAAGGTGCGCCGCTGGTGTTTTCGACCGCGTTCGCGCACGATCTCACGTTGCATCTGAACAGCGGCGACGGTACAGCGAACTTGCCGCTGGTGCCCGACGCGTTTCAGGGCGGGCTGATGCTCGCGCCGGTTTCCGCGCGGAAGGCACTGCCCGACGACTCCGCGCAGACATCTGCCTCGGGTTCTCTGGCGAAAGCGAGCCCTTCCGTTCCCGTGCCGACCGTACCCGCCGGATCGGTCGAGATAACCGGCACCCTGCGCGGGTTCTGGGGGTTTGACTCCTTTACCGGGCCCACGCTGCGGCTGCAGAACACTCCGGGTAAAGACTGGAAGATTGCCGCTGCCGACAACCTGATCATCGGGCGGGAGAACCATCTGGAGCTTGCCTCGACGGGCACGGCCTGCGTGGAAACAGTCGCGCTCGACGGAGCGGCAGGGCCGACGGAAGCGAAATGGAAGCAGGCGGCCAAACCGGAGCACGTGGAGGTGACGTTGGCGTTGAAGTCAACCGATCCCGGCGCACTGCGGCTGTTGGTGAAGCAGTTTGGCGAGGCGGCTCCGGCCAGTGTGACGGCAGAAAGCTTTTCAGAACCGGCCAAGCTGTCTGGACTGACGTTCCATGCGGGTGACCGTTCGGCGGTGTTGGCCGGAACGAGCCTGGGTCAGGTGAAGCAGATGTCGCTTGGAGGCGCGGTGTTTGTTCCCCCGCAGGCTCCGGCGGCTGCGGATGGTGGCTCGCTTGAGCCGAACACGGTGCCGTTGGAGTTGAAGCTTCCGCACGATGTCACGATGCCGAATTGGGCGGGAGGAGAGCGGCTGACGGCGAGTGTCGCGCTGAAGGATGGGCGGACGCTTCCGCTTGCCGTGACAGTGCTGCCCGCCCGGCCAGTGGTGACGCTGCTCGGCAAGACGATCGCAGGCACGGCCAAATCAGTAATCGAGCTGAGCAACCCGGACGATCTACCGCTGGACGCGTCGCTTACGTTTTCGTTGAAGTCGGAGGCTCCCTTTCCGCGGACCGCGAAGATTGAGGTAGCCAGTGTGGACGACAGCCTCCACACGTCGCTTTCCGTGGGCGGAGGGCTGGTACTTCAAAATCCGCATACCCTTCTGGCGACGTTCAACCCCTTGAAGGCCTTCGGGATGTCGGCCTTTGGCGTGCTGCGGCTGCGGGCGGTTGCGCCGGATGGAACGGCAGGAGATTGGCTGCCGCTGGCAACGCTCGTCCGGCTGCCGGCATTGAAGGCTGTCCATTGCCCGGCAGAGGCAGCGAAGACCTGTACGCTGATGGGCAACGACCTTTACCTGCTTGAAAGCATTGCAGTCGATGCGGCATTCAGCGTGTCGAATGCAGTGCCCGAGGGCTTTGTAGGGACATCGCTGCCGATGCCGCACCCGGTGGGCAACACCTTCTACGTAAAGCTGCGGGACGATCCGGCGACCGGCGACCTCGTCAACCTGACGCCGGTCATCGACAAGGGTGTGCCGGTAGCATCGAACCGGGCCGGGATGGCTCGGGCTGCGGGGCGCTAGAGGCGAGTCGGTGGTTCCAGTCCGCCCCGGCGAGGACAATCGCAGGAGCCCCGACTCTTGTGCTCACGACGAGCAGGGAGAGCGAGACAGAAGACAAAGGGTTACTCGTCGCGGCTGGGACGGGCCATCAGATCGCGGATGGCTTCGCGCGGAACCTTCCCGCGAAAGAGGATGGCGTCCATCTGAACGGTGATCGGCATCTCGACGCCGTAGCGGGCGGCGAGGCCAAGGGCGGCAGTCGTGGAGCGGACGCCTTCGGCTACTTTGCCGTGCATCCCCTTCAGAATGTCCGTAAGCTGGCGGCCTCGACCGAGCTCGATGCCGACGGACCGGTTGCGGGAGAGCGAACCCGTGCAGGTCAGAATCAGGTCGCCGATGCCGGAGAGCCCTGCCAGTGTCTGGCGATGGCCCCCGCAGGCGAGGG
The DNA here is from genome assembly GCA_965215415.1 of Acidobacteriaceae bacterium. Taxonomy (GTDB): domain Bacteria; phylum Acidobacteriota; class Terriglobia; order Terriglobales; family Acidobacteriaceae; genus Edaphobacter. Next base: position 2,093,897 of record CBDCDQ010000009.1, read on the forward strand.
CAAGCCGTGTCATCTCAGCGATGCCTCTGGTGACGAGGGCGGCAGACGCGTTCAGCCCGAGATTGAGGCCATGGCTCACCCCCGCAGCGAGGGCAATGACATTCTTGAGCGCGCCGCCCAGCTCTACCCCGGCAAGGTCGTCGTTGGTATAGACGCGGAGGGTGGGGGAGGTAAACTCGCGCTGCACCCGCTGCGTCACGGCGAGATCGTGCGCGGCGGCGACGATAGCTGTGGGCGCGCCGGCCGCGACCTCCTGCGCGAAGGATGGGCCGCCGAGCGCGCACACCGGATTATCGGTGAGCGATGCAATCACCTGCGACATCCGCAGGAGGCTGGTCTCTTCGAGACCCTTGGAAGCACTGATGAGAATCTGATCGCGAGTGAGGACAGGAACGATCTGAGCGAGGGTGGCGCGCAGGTGCTGCGATGGAGTGACGCACAGTATCAGGTCGGCCTCGAAGACGCTGGCGAGCAGGTCGGAGGTGACCTCGATGCCGAGCGGAAGAGTGTAGCCGGGAAGGTACGGAAGGTTTTCTCCGTGCTCCTGGAGCTGATCGGCGAGTGCGGGGGAGTGCGACCAGAGACAAAGCTGGTGGTCTCCGCGACGGGCAAGCGAGATGCTGAGCGCTGTGCCCCAGGCGCCCGCCCCGACGATGGCGATGCGGCTCAAGCGGCTACCTTCTGGCCAAAACGGCTTTCTGTCCCGGCAAGCAGCCGTCGGATGTTGCCGTGGTGCTTGGCGATGACCAGCAGCGGGATGAGGAGGAATCCGGCAATCACCACAGGGCTGCGCTGGGAGACAAAGTAGAGACTCAGGAGGGGCAAGGTCGCGGCGGCGACGAGGGAGGCGAGCGAGACGAAGCGCGTCCACAGGACGACGGCCGCAAAGACAGCCAGGGTACACAGCGCAGCCGGCCAGCAGAGGCCGAGGAACGCCCCAAGCGCGCTGGCCACACCTTTGCCGCCTCTAAAGCCAAGCCAGACGGGAAAGCAGTGGGCAAAGACGGCGGTCACGCCAGCGGCGACTGCAAGCTCAAAGTTCCCGGGTGCAACGTCCCGGGCGAGGAGGACGGCAGCAAGAGCCTTGCCGAGATCGAGCAGCAGCGTGGCGACGCCAAGAGCCTTGTTGCCGCCCCGAAGTACGTTGGTCGCGCCGATGTTGCCGCTGCCGATGGTGCGGATGTCCCGGCGCTGGACGAAGCGGACGAGCAGGTAGCCAAAGGGAATGGAGCCGAGAAGATACGCGACGGCGAGCGAGATGGGCCAGGGATGCATGCGCCCTTCGAGTCTAGCAAGATGCACTGAGGAATAGGGAGAGAAGACCTCTGTCTGGCAAGTTGTGTCGACGGTCGCGTTCAGACGAGGTGCCGGCGAAGGAGTTCAAGGGCATGCTGGCTGGCCCAAAGGCGGACGCGATCGCGATCTCCGGGGATGTTGACCTTGGTGACCTCAGTGCCTCCCGGGTGAGCGAGACCGAGGTACACCAGGCCGACGGGCCGTGTCTCGTCAGGGCCGGGAGCACCGCCGCCAGGGCCTGCCAGTCCGGTGATGGCGATGCCGAGTGAAGAACCAGTGCGGGCGCGAATCCCTTCGGCCAGGGCACGGGCCACCTTGGGCGAGACGGAGCCATGGGTGTCGATGAGGTCCTTCGGAACATCGGCGAAGAGGGTCTTGAGCTCGGTGGTGTAGACCACGGCTCCTCCCCAGAAGGCGGCAGACGAGTTGGGGATGGCGGTCAGGCGCTGGCTCAGCAGACCGCCAGTGCAGCTTTCGGCTGCTGCCAACGTTTGGTTGCGGCTGCCGAGCAGGTGGAGCACGACCTCTTCCAGGCTCCGTCCGTCCGAAGAGAAGATACTGCCACTCAGTTCGGCTTCAATGCGAGCGGAGAGTTCTGCAATACGCGCTTCGGCTTCCGCTTGGGTGGGTTTGGCGCAGAGGAAGTGGAGCTGTATTTCAGCTGATCCAGCAAGGATGGTAGTTTCGACGTCAGGATATTGGCCATAAAGAGGAGCCGTGCGCGCATCGACCTGAGATTCAGGAATCAGTGCCATGCGGAGGAGTCGCCTGGCAAGGAAGGCTGGCGGCAGGGTAGCGGCGAGGAGGGGCCGGCAGGCATCCGCAAAGACGGACTTCAGCTCCTTGGGCGGACCGGGAAGGAGGACCACAATCCTCCGGTGACCGTCGACACGGGTGTCGAGCAGCTGTCCGGGGGCGGAGCCCTGCCTGTTTTCAAGCACCGTCGCGCCCGTGAGAACGTCGGCCTGCTTCGCGTTGTTTGCGGGCATGACGATGCCGCGTAAAGCAAACCGCTGGACCAGCGCAGCCAGGATCGTTTCGTCGCGCTGGAGGGTCAAAAAGAGCGCGGCGGCGACGGCTTCACGTGTAAGGTCGTCCTCTGTGGGGCCGAGACCACCCGAAAAGAGGACGAGATCGGCACGGCCGAGGGCTGTGCGGACCGCGCCGGTGAGGTGTGTCAGGGAATCTCCGACGATCGTTTTGAACGCGACAGGGACGCCGAGAGCGTTGAGTTCGGCGGTGAGGAATAAAGAATTGGTGTCCTGCCGGAACGGGGTAAGCATCTCGGAACCGACGGCTACGATTTCAGCGATCATGGTTTGTTGGATGCGACTTGTCTTTTGAAAGCCTAGCGTGGCGTGCTCGCGGTGGTTGCAAGCGGATGCGGGGCGAAACGGACCAGTGACGCGAAGGGGAAACCGGGCAGAGCAAGCGCCACCAGGGGCGGAGGTCTTCCCCGATGATTGGCAACTCGGCAACGGGGAGAGGCTGCATCAAGCTGTGTGCGGAAGGAGGACGCGGAACACAGTGCCGTGGAGGGTTGGGTTCTCGCTGGTGCGAACCTGAATGGTGCCTCCGTGTTTGTTCACGATTTCTGTCGAGACCCAAAGACCAAGGCCGGTACCGGTGTCGCCTTTGGTCGTAAAGAATGGATCGAAGATGCGTGCCAGGGAGGAAGGGGCGATGCCTGTGCCGGTGTCGGCTACGGTGACTGTCAGGCCGGGCACGCCCGTACGAGGATGATGGCCGCTGTGTGTGCGGATAAAGAGGGTGCGTCGAGAAGACTGCGTCCCGGATATGGCGTCTACAGCGTTTCCGACCAGGTTGGCGAGCACCTGCCGGAGTTCCCCGTCGAAGCCGTGGATGAAGTGCTCAGCCGGGGTGCGGCACTCGACCGTGATGCCGGCGTTGCGAATCTTGCCCTCAAAGAGCGTCAACACGGAATCGACCAGGGTGTTGAGCGGAGTTCTCGAAGCGCTGGTCGATTGGCGATGAAACCGCAGGGTGTGGGTTGCGATTGCAGAGACGCGGCGCAGTTCAGCCATCATCGTCAGGCAAAAGGACTTCTGCTCTTCGTCGAGCGGCGATTGGAGCAGGAGGTACACGATGTTGGTGACGGCCTCGAGCGGATTGTTGATCTCGTGGGCGATGGAGGAGGCGAGCCGTCCCATGGCGGCAAGCTTTTCGGTACGAACCAGAGCGTCGGCGGTGCGCTTTTGTTCCGTCGTGTCGAGGTTCATCCCGACGAGGTACGGTGCCTGTCCTTCCTTGTGCTGGACGCTGGCGACACTGCGCATCCAGCGGAAGGCTCCCGGCACGTCGGTCAGCGCACGGAACTCGACCATGTACCTGCCGGTCTCAAAGGCGACGGCCAAGGCATTTTCAATCAGCGCGACGTCCTCAGGGTGCACACGGGCCAGAGCTTCTGCAAAGGATGCTTCCCCCTGCACGGGCAGCCCAAGGAGGTGCCGCAGGCCGGAGCTGAGGAAGATGTGTTCCGCGCCGCGTTGGTAGCGCCAGAAGCCTACATTGTTGGCGATCTGCGCGGCCTCGATCATCTCCTCCTGCCCGCGGAGGGCGACGATCGTGTCCCTGAGGACCTGCTGCCGTTCACGATCTTCCGTGATGTCGGTGTGGATGCCGACCCACTCGCGGATGGAGCCATCATCGTTGCGGACGGGCAGGGCGCGGATACTACAAAGGCGATAGATGCCATCATGGCGGCGGACGCGGTGTTCAAAGGCGAAGAGGCGGCTCTCACGAACGGCGATCTGCCAGGCGTCGATGGTAGGCTGTGCATCTTCTGGATGGACCGCAGACGCCCAGCCGTAGCCGCTATACTGCTCAGGCGTCTGCCCGGTAAAGGCGGACCATGCGGGTTGCTCGCTCCGCATTTCACCCTGGGCGGTGTTGGTCCAGAGAATGCCGTTGACCGCCTGGGTGGCGGTACGGAAGCGTTGCTCGCTCTCTCGAAGCGCGGCGGCGGTCTCCATCTGCTCGCCAACGTCCGTATTTGTACCGAACCAGCGGAGGATGGTGCCGTCAGGCGATTTCAGAGGAACGACACGCGTAAGAAAGGGTCGGAAGGTGCCGTCGGCCGCGCGCAGGGGAAAGGTCATCTCAAACGGTTCGCCCGTGCCGACGGAGGCTTTCCAATGCTGGAGGACCTGAGGAAGCCTGACAGGATCGTGGACGCTCTGCCAGCCCCAGCCCTGCATAGCGCTGTAGCTGGTGCCGGTGTACTCGTACCAGCGGCGATTGAACCAGAAGATAGCGCCATCGGCGTGAGCAATCCAGGCGAGATTGGGGATCGAGTCAGCGAGAAGGCGATACTGCTGGAGGTCTGGGAGTTCGCTCGGAGCCGCGTTGAACGGAAGCAGCGCTGGCGCAACCGGGATCGAACCTGGACTCACGTGCGTCGCCATAGCTATAGGGTATGTCGGCTGATGAGAACCTGTACATCGCAGAAGGGCAAATACTTTACGGACTCTCATCGAAGAGGGACTGCGGGATTCCCATAGGTGTACTTTTAGGGAACGAAAGCGTCCTGGACGAAGTAGGACTTCAGCCACGGTGGCACTTTACTGCGCGCTGTGCATCTCCCAGCGCAGCAGGGTCGTCCCTACGGTGTACCCGCCGCCGAAGCTGGCCAGAAGCACCGTGTCGCCTTTCTCCAAGCGACTTTGCTCCAGTGCGGTGTGCATCGCGAGCGGGATTGTCGCACCGGTCGTGTTGCCGTATTCGCCGATGTTGATGACGACCTTCTCGAGCGGCAGGCCGAGCCGTTCCGCGGTGGCGGCAATGATCCGCCGGTTGGCCTGGTGGGGGATCATGCAATCGATCTCGGCCGCTGTGAGCCCGTTGCGTGCAAGGAGCGTCTCGCTCAGCTCAGCCATCTTGCGCACCGCTACCTTGAAGACCGCACCGCCCTCCTGATGGACGAAGTGCATCTTTGCCGCCACGGTGTCAGCCGTTGAGGGATGAAGGCTGCCTCCCCCGGGCATATAGAGCGAGGAGGCACCCGAACCATCGATCTCATGCTCGAAGTCCACCAGGCCGACCTCGTCGTCCTCCGCAGGCTCCAGCAGCACTGCGCCTGCGCCGTCGCCAAAGAGGATGCAGGTGGAGCGATCGGTGTAGTCCAGGATCGAACTCATCACATCGGCCCCAATGACCATCACCTTTGTATGAGCGCCAGACTCGACAAGCTTCGCACCGACCTGGAGTGCATAGAGGAAGCCTGAGCAGGCAGCCGACAGATCGAACCCCCAGGCCTTGCGTGCGCCGATCTTCTCCTGGACGAGGCATGCGGTAGCGGGGAACATCATATCCGGCGTGACCGTCGCCACGACGATCGCCTCGATCTCGTCTGCGTCGATGCCGCGACGCTCCAGGCAGCATTGAGCCGCTTTGGCTGCAAGGTCGCTGGTCGCCATGCCTGGATCGACGATGTGGCGCTGGTGGATGCCCGTTCGCTCTACGATCCACTGGTCGTTGGTAGCCACGATGCGTTCAAGATCGGCGTTGGTCAGCAGCCGGGGAGGCACATACACACCGACAGAACTAATCTTCGCTCCCACGCGCCTGCGTGGCCTTGACTGCAAACTCAAAGTGCTACCTCACCCTCGCTGAACCAGAACGTCCTCGTTCAGGATACAAAGTATTGCAACAGAACGCACCCTTCACGGATCGGTCTGCTGGGGAGGCTCTTCGATCTGTGTTGGAGGAGCAGAACAGTACCGGGGACCCTACTGCGCCCATACTAGCCCGTTACCGTTGCTTCCTTCCGGACCTGGCGGGGTTGGCGGGATTACGTCGCGTAGGGCCCGGCCTTTGCAGTTTACCATCGCTCTACCGCTTATGCGGAGTCGACCTCTGCGTCAAGCCCTTCCGCCGTAGAATGAGGGCAATGGACCGGGTACGGGCGTCGATGGGTGAGTCGGTAAGTCAAAGGATGGTCAAGGCGTGAGGCGGCTCTGGCGGCTCCTGCTGTATGTGCGGCCTTATGCGCTGTACTCGCTGCTGTCGGTGGGGCTGATGGCGGCGGTGGGGGCGATGGCGGCGTTTCGGCTGCTGCTGGTCAAGCCCATCTTCGACCAGGTGTTGAACCCCGATGCGCCGTATACCGATGTCCTGATCTTCCATGTGCCGCACGTCCAGCGGGCTTTGAACCTGCATTTTCTGGTGCCGAGCCACTTCCACAATGCGTGGAACGTGGTAGCGTATGCGCTTGTGCTGTCGGCGGTGATCAAATCGGTCTGCGACTACCTGGGGACGTATCTGGTGAACTATGCCGGGTTCGGGATGATTACGGACCTGCGGAACGACCTGTATGACGCCGTGCTGCGGCGGTCCGTGGGGTTCTTCCAGCGGCATACCACGGGGACGCTGCTCTCGACGCTGATCAACGACATTGAGCGGGTGCAGACGGCGATGTCGAGCGTGCTGGGGGAGTTTCTGCAGCAGTTCTTCACGTTGGTCTTTGTGGTGGGCGCGGTGGTGATCCTGGGGGGCAAACTGGCCTGGGTGCTGCTGCTGTTTATCCCGGTGGTGATCTCGTCGGCGCGGCGGATCGGGCGCAGTGTGCGGACGACGACGCGGACGGGGCAGGACAAGCTGGCCGAGATCCAGAACATCCTCCACGAGACGATCACGGGCAACGGCATCGTCAAGGCGTTCGGGATGGAGCTGTGGGAGATGCAACGCTTCCGGCGGGCGGCGGGGCGGCTGTTCAAAGCGAACCTGCGCTCGGTGTCGGTGCAGGCGATCTCGTCGCCGCTGATGGATGCGGTGGGGTCGATCGCCATCGCGCTGCTGCTGTTTGTCGGTCGGCGGCAGATTGTTGGGCACCACATGAAGACCGGAGACTTCATCGCGTTTTTGTTTGCGGTGTTCTCCTTGTACGATCCGGTGCGGAAGTTTGCGCTGTTCTACAACAGCTTTCAGCAGGCGCTGGGGGCGAGCGAAGAGATCTTCAAGTTTATGGACGCGCAGGATGATGTGCGGGAGAAGAAGCGGGCGTTCGTGCTGAAGGGGTTTGCGGGGAGCATCAAGTTCGAGGAAGTGGGCTTCAGCTATCCCACGGACGAGGGACCGCGCCGGGTGCTGGACGGGATCGACCTGGAGGTGAAGCGCGGCGAGGTGATCGCGTTTGTGGGGCCGAGCGGGGCGGGGAAGTCGACGCTGGTCAACCTGCTGCCAAGATTCTTCGACGTGAACGCCGGGCGCATCACGATCGACGGGCACGATCTGCGGGATGTCACCATCGCGAGCCTGCGGGCGCAGATTGGCAAGGTGACCCAGGAGACGATCCTGTTCAACGATACGGTGCGGAACAACATCGCGTATGGGCAGCCGGATGTGCCGATAGCGCGGGTAGAGGCGGCTGCGAAGATGGCACTGGCGCACGACTTCATCCTCGGGATGCCGGACGGCTACAAGACCGTGATCGGGGAGAAGGGCGCGCGGCTGAGCGGGGGCGAGCGGCAGCGGCTGGCCATCGCGCGGGCCATTCTGAAGAACGCGCCGATCCTGGTGCTGGACGAGGCAACTTCGGCGCTCGATACGGAGAGCGAGCGGTACGTGCAGGCGGCGCTGGCGAACCTGATGCAGGGGCGGACCGTCTTTGTGATCGCGCACCGGCTTTCGACGGTGCGGCGGGCGACGCGGATCGCCGTGATCGAGGCCGGACGGATCGTGGAGATTGGAACCCATGAGGAGCTGATTGAGCGCGAGGGCGGGAGCTACCGGCGGCTGTATGCGATGCAGTTTGCCGACGCCGACCTGCTGGCGATGGAGGTGTAACGTGATTCACTCAATGACCGGGTTCGCGAGTGTGGAAGGCGATGGAGTTTCGCTGACGATCAAGGGTGTGAACCATCGGTTTCTTGACCTGTCACTCCGTTTGCCGCCGGGATGTGACGGTTTGGAGGCGGCAATCCGGCGAGCCGTCAAGGAACGAGTGCGGCGCGGTCATGTGGAGGTTACGGTGCAAGTTGTGCGCCGGGAGGCTGTGACCGCCGGGATTGAACTCAACCGGGATCTGCTGGCAGGACATCTCGCGGCGTTCAAGGAAGCTGCAGAGGCTTGCGGTGTGGCGGGGGCGGAGCCGGACGTCAATGCGCTCCTGCGGGTGCCGGGGATGCTGCGGGCTGCTGTGCTGTCGGCCACGGACGACGGGGGCGCGGAGGCTCTTCGGCTGCTGCCTGAGTTGTTGGGGCGCTTCGATGCGGCGCGCGCGATGGAAGGTGTCACGCTTGCGACCGAGTTGCGGGCGGGGATGGTGCGCCTGGCGGAACTGACGGCGGAAGCTCGGGGTATGTGCGCGAGTGTGCGGACAGCATCGGTGGAGCGGGTCCGCGAGCGAATAGGGGAGGTGTTGTCTGGCGCCGTCATGCCGGAAGAGCGCATCCTAGCGGAGGCGGCGTTGCTGGCGGACCGCAGCGATGTCGAGGAGGAACTGGTACGGCTGGAGACGCATACAGCACGGTTTGTGTCGATGCTCGAGGAGGGTGGTGAGTTGGGGAAGCGGCTCGACTTCCTCTTACAGGAGTTGAACCGGGAGGCGAATACGCTCCTGTCGAAGACTACTGGCACGGTGGGGCTGCGGGTAACCGAGCTGGGGCTGGCGATGAAGGTCGAAATCGAGCGCGCCAAGGAACAGGTGCAGAACCTCGAATGAACGTGGGCTGCAACGGAAAAGTCCCGTGTATGGTGGGAAAGTCGGACGAGGAGGAAAGCGCATGCGAGTGGGGCTGATGACGCGGGAGTATCCGCCAAATGTCTATGGCGGAGCAGGAGTTCATGTCGAGTATCTGAGCCGGGAGCTGGCGAAGAAGGTAGAGGTGGAGGTCCATTGCTGGGGCCAGCAGAGTGTAGACGAAGGCAACCTTCATGTGCGTGGGCTGGAGCCGGCGCCCGAGATCATGGGAGGAAGCACGGAGAAGTTCAAGGGCGCCGTCGATGCACTCGCATTGAACCTCGCGCAGATGAAGGACCTCGGCGCAATCGACGTGGTGCACACCCACACCTGGTATGTGGCCATGGCGGGTTTTCTCGCGAAGAAGCTGTACGGCATTCCGTTTGTGCTCACGACGCACTCACTCGAGCCGCTGCGGGCATGGAAGGCGGAACAGCTGGGATCGGGCTATGCGATGTCTTCCTGGATGGAGCGCACAGCCATCCTGGACGCCGATGCGATCGTCGCGGTTTCAAACGGAACCAGAACCGACATCCTGAAGGCGTACCCAGAGGTGGATGCTGCGAAGGTTCACGTCATCTACAACGGGATCGATCTCGAGGAGTACCAGAAGACGGAGGACATCAGTGCGCTGGAAAAGTATGGAGTCGATCCGGCGAAGCCTTATGTGCTGTTTGTCGGGCGGATCACCCGGCAGAAGGGCGTAACCCATCTGGTCGACGCCATTGCGCATCTGCCTGCCGGAACCCAGGTTGTGCTGTGCGCAGGCGCGCCGGATACGCCGGAAATCGCGGCGGAGATGCGCGAAAAGGTTGAGATCGTCCGGAAGATGACGCCCGGCAGCCAGGCAGCGGCCGTCGAGCACACGACGCCGGACGGGGGTCACGCCATCGCTACGGGCGACCCGACGGGCACAGGGCATAACATCGTCTGGATCGAACAGATGGTGACCAAGAAAGAAGCGATCCAGCTGTACTCGCATTGCGCCGTCTTCTGCTGCCCGTCGGTCTATGAGCCCTTTGGCATTATCAACCTCGAAGCGATGGCGTGTGGTGCGCCCGTCGTTGCGTCGGCTACAGGAGGCATCCTGGAGGTCGTCGTGGAAGGGGAGACGGGTCATCTCGTACCCTTCGCAGCAGACGAGGTGACGACGTTTCCTTCGGACCCGGCGCAGTTTTCTCGCGACCTGGCGGCGAAGGTCAATGGGTTGCTGGCAGACCCTGAACGAGCGCAGAGATTTGGCGAAGCGGGACGGCGGCGTGTCGAAGAGAAGTTTGCCTGGTCAGCCATTGCAGACCAAACGATTGCTCTCTACCGGAGCCTGCTTCAGGAGAGAAGCTGACAGCTTGTGAATCGTGGCTGGTCTACAGAGGAATGAGCAGCTGGACATCCCCGGAAGCGCAGCCGCTTGCAGCAGCGGCTTGCAGCAGCGGCGTTTCAGTCCAGCTGCACCTTCGGCATGGCGGCTCCCAGCTCTTTCTCGATCTTGTCCCAAAGCGCGTCGCTGGGCTCCTGCACGGGAAACAGGTTCATGGCTGCATCGGCAATGGCTTGCAAGTCCCGCACCAGAGCGGCGCAATCGGGATTGCGGGCGAGGAACTCCTGCAGGCGGCGATCAGTGCTGACGGTACCAGCGGCAAAAAGGTCAGGCAGATGTTGCTCAAATTCAGACTGCGTCATCGTTGCAAAATCGGGTGCGGTACCGTTCAACTCGTTCATTGGGCGACCTCTTGCTGTGCAGGGACGTGCAGGCGTAGAAGCTCGCGAAGCTTGAGCCGCGCCTTGTGGAGCTGAGATTTGCTGTTGCCGGTTGAACATTCGAGCATGGTGGCGATCTCGTTGTGCTCGAAACCTTCTACGTCGTGGAGAACGAAGACCATGCGATAACCCGGGGGCAGGGAAGCGACAGCGCGCTCGAGGGCGACCCGGTCGACAGAGCCTGAGAGGATCGGGTCACGTGTACCGAAATCGCGCTTCGGCCCATCTTCCTCACTGGGGTTGATGGTCTCTTCCAGGGAAACGAGGTTCAAACCCTTTTTCCGAAGGTGCATGAGCACAAGATTCACGGTAAGGCGGTGAAGCCAGGTGGAAAAGGCGGACTCGCCACGAAAGCTGCCGAGCTTGCGGAAGAGATGGAGAAACGCCTCCTGGGTCATGTCCTCGGCTTCCGATACGTTGCCAAGCATACGCAGCGTCAGGGTATAGACGCGGCGCTTGTGCAGGGCGTACAGCTTGGAGAAGGCCTCGGGATCGCCATTCTTAGCGGCTTCGATGGCTTCGGCTTCGCCGGCGATCGGAGGATTACGCTTGAAAAGGCCTTGATTGGGCTTTGCCGGAGCGGCAGGCGGAGGGAGAGTCGAATCCAGCGTCATAAGGGTACCTTGTGTGCTCATAGGCGTGTGTCTCCGGGTTTTCAATCATGGTTCGCCGGTGCTTTCACCTTGATCAGGGTACCGCATCCGTTACGGTTGCATCTCTAGGCTGCTGAAAAGTAGGAGGGAAGCCGATGACGAAAGGTTGGTTGGGGGTTTGGAATAGCGCAGCTTGTGCGGCCGGAAGCGGAGACGAACTCCGACCCTGCTCGTGACGAGCACCTCTCCGCAGCAGCCTGATGGCACGACACCCCTCTGCGCAGGGATTTGGAAGGATGCGTGCACCGGTGATGGTCTCGCTGACCGAGCCGGAATCCTCAGGAACTCAGAGGGTTATAGACCGATGAAGCGGGCATACAGGGACCGAGCGAGCGCGGGGTCTGTCGTGCCGTGGATGAGGGCGCGACCGTCGGCGAAGAGGGTCAGAGTATGGGGCGATCGCTCGAAGCGAAGAAGAAGACCGTTGGAGCGCACGCTGCTTATGTCCGGTTGACGACGAAGACGCTCGGCCAAAGCAGCGAGATCGACAGGGCGGCGATGTTCGTGGATCTGGACGGAGTTGCGGCCGCAGAGGGTGATGTGAGGACGGTCTACGCCCGACAGATGACGGAAGGTGCGCTGTCCACAAACGGTGCAGCCGGGATCGGGCGCGGCAGCGTTGACCTGCGAGTGCTCGCCGGTCCAGAGATCGAACGAGAAGAGGGTGCGGCGCATGGCCTCAGGTTGGCCGGTGAGGTACTTGAGCGCTTCGGTGACCTGGAGGGAGGCGGCGAGGTTGACCGCGGTGGCGAGAATGCCTGCGGTGTCGCACGTTGGAAGGCTGCCGGACGGAGGAGCAGGGAACAGGCAGGCGAGGCAGGCAGTCGCAAGATTGAAGGGGAACGGGGAGGAAGAGCCGGTGCCGACAGGGGGAAGGGGGAGGATATTGAGCGTAGCAGCGTACGCACCGATGGCGGCGGCATAGATCCAGGGGACCGTTTGCTCCACAGCAAAGTCGTTGAGAAGGAAGCGAGTTTCGAAGTTGTCTGTTCCATCGAGGATGATGTGAGCGCCGGAAAGAAGAGCTCGGACGTTGGTGGGGGTAAGGTCTGCGATGTGGGCGTGAACGGTAACCGCCGCATTAACCAGGGAGAGGTGGTGGCGTGCGGCTTCGGCTTTGGGCAGGGCGTCGCGGGCGTCGGCTTCGTCGTAGAGCATCTGGCGCTGGAGGTTGGAGGGCTCCACGAAGTCGCGATCGATCAGGGTGAGAGTGCCAACGCCGGCGCGGGCAAGGAGCGAGGCGGCGGCCGCTCCCGTAGCGCCGCAGCCGACGATTACGGCGTGAGCGCGACCCAGGCGGCGTTGACCTTCCAACCCGATAGGTGGAAAGAGGATCTGGCGCGAGTAGCGGTCTGCATCGCTGAATAAGACGGGAGTAGACACGAAGCAAGTATAGATAGATAAGCCTCGATCGATACCGACGTGATGGGGTCGTGATGACGGCGTACTGACGAAGTTGGCTGTTTTTGCATCCGAAGACTTACTGGTCGACCGGAGGTGCCTTGACGGGAACTTCACGCCAGGGCGCACGTGTCCTAGACTAGAGGCTGGAGGAGTGTCAGTGGGCCTGGATGCGCGGAAAGGGTGTGCGGGCTGGCGGCCTGGGTGGCGACGCCGGTTGTTCGCCGGGACGTGTGCCATGGCGCTTTGGGGGATGTATGCGGATAGCGCAATTGCACAGGAGGGTGTGCCTGCTTCGGCGTCACCGGCCCCGGTCGCTCCCGCAGGCAGGCCGGGCATCGTGCCGGATGCGGCAGCGCAGCAAGCGGGTGCGGCGTCTGTGCGGAGTGGGGGACAGGCTCGAACGCCGTCGAGGGAGGAGAGTCTGCCGTCGATCGCGCCACTGGCCAAGACCGTCTGGGCTTTCCGGGGAGCACGGGTCGACAAAGTGGAGTTCAGCGGAGTGACCTTCGATGCGGCGGACACCCTGCCGGCCGAGCTGGCGCAGAAGGCAGGCGAGCCGCTCGATCCACAGAAGGTGCGGGATAGTCTTCGAAGATTGTTTGCCAGCGGGCGGTACCGGGACATCGACGTGCGGGCGGTACAACATGGGGATGCGCTCACGCTGGTGTTTGCCGGAACAGCGCGGTATTACGTGGGCCGTGTAGTGATTCTCGGCGTAAACAACGAACGGCTGACCTCCCTGCTGGAGTTTGGGACCAAGCTCGAGCCGGGAACGGCGTTTCGGCGGGGCGCGCTTGAGGCTGGAGAAGACGGCATCCGGCAGGTGCTGCTCCAGAACGGATACTTTCAACCAGCGGTCAAGTCGATCCAGCAGCGCGACGATGCAAACCAGCAGGTGAACATTACCTACACAGTGGCTGTGGGACCGCAGGCGCGGGTCGGAAACATCGTCATCGAGGGCAAAGACCCCGGCATTACAGAGAAGCAGTTCCGTAAAAAGGGCAAGCTGAAGCGGAAGACGCGCGTCACGCGAGACACCACCAGTGACGCGTTGGCGAAGCTGGGCACGGAGTATCAGAAGAAGGATCGGCTCGAGGCAGCCATCACTCTGCAGGACTCGAAGTACGATACAGGGCGCAAGCAGCTGGATTACAAGTTTGCGGTCAATCAGGGACCTGTTGTGAAGGTGATCACGGAGGGCGTAAAGTTCTCCAAGTCGCGGCTGCATCTGCTGGTTCCGATCTTCGAGGAAGGAACGATCGACAACGACCTGTTGAACGAGGGAACGCACAACATCAAGGAGTATCTGGAGCAGGCGGGCTACTTCGACGCCACGGTCGACGTCAAGGTGATCGGGGAAGATACGCCCAGCGAAAGAGTGGTGTACTCGATCGACAAGGGAAAGAAGCACAAGGTGTTGGCGGTGGAGGTCAAAGGGAACAAGTACTTCAACACGGATACGTTGAAAGAACGGATGAAGGTGCAGAAGGCTGACGCCTATATGCGAAGCGGGCGGTACTCGCCAGCACTGGTGGCGTCCGATGAAAGCTCGATCCAGTCGTTGTACCGCGCAAACGGCTTCAACGAAGCGAAGGTGACTTCGAGCGTAGCCGACGTGGACGATCGCAACGGCAAAGAGCTGAAGTACGCTGAAATCCGCGTCACGCTGACGGTCGTCGAAGGGCCGCAACAGAAATTTGGCGAGATCAAGCTGACCGGGATCGCGGGCGACCGGGAGAAGACCATTCTGCCCATGCTGAACGCGCAGACGGGACAGCCGTTCTCTTTGATTACGCTCTCCGGGGACCGGGACGCGATTCTGGGCTACTACGTCAGCAACGGGTTCGACCAGGCGCGCATCGAGATCAAACAGACGAAAGAGACCGCCGACCCGACACGTACGGACGTTACGCTGAACGTGACGGAAGGGCAGCAGGTGTTCATCGATAAGGTGCTGCTCTCGGGTGTGGCACGAACCAAGCCGAAGCTGGTGCAGGACCAGTTGCGGGTGCATAATGGCGATCCGCTGGACCAGAGTGCCCTACTCGACACCCAGCGGAACTTGTATAACCTTGCGCTGTTCAATGAGGTGGTGGCGGCGGTGCAGAATCCGGCAGGGGATGCGCCTCGAAAGAACGTGCTTGTGCAGGTGACGGAAGCGCGGCGATGGGACGTGACCTATGGCTTTGGGTTTGAGGCGCAAACCGGTCAGCCTGCGACAGGCACCATCTCGCCCGCATCGGCTATCTTGCTGGGTCTTGCACCAAGCGCGGTCTATAACCAGAACGGCAACACGGGAGTAAGTCCCCGCGTCTCGCTCGATGTCAGTCGCATCAACTTCCGCGGAACGGATGAAACGCTGACGCTCCATACGACGTATGGCTTGCTCGAGAAGGTGGCGACGCTGAGCTTCACCAACCCGCACCTTCTGGGGCATCCGTCCTTGACTGCGT
Source organism: Acidobacteriaceae bacterium (assembly GCA_965215415.1). GTDB lineage: Bacteria > Acidobacteriota > Terriglobia > Terriglobales > Acidobacteriaceae > Edaphobacter. The sequence goes on from CBDCDQ010000009.1 coordinate 2,109,160, forward strand.
CCGTATCCGGCGGGTACTCGAACGTGCAAAACATCACGACCTTTCAAGCCTCGACGCTGCAGGGAGACTTGCGGCTGACACAGCGTGCGAGCCGCAAAGATACCTTTATCTATGACTTTCAGTACCGCAGGGTTTCTGTGAATCCGGCCAGCCTGCAGGTGTCGGCCAATCTGATTCCTCTGCTGTCGCAGCCAGTGCGTGTCGGCGGACCGGGAGTGACGTGGTTTCACGATACGCGCAGCCCGAGTCCTCTCGACGCAACGAAGGGCTCGTACACGTCGGTGCAGGAGTTCTTCGCGAATGGCAAGTTCGGGTCGCAGACTGACTTCAACCGGCTCGACGTGACCAACTCGACTTACTACACCTGGGGAAAGAAGGCGAAGTACACGCTGGCACGGAACACGCGTGTGGGCTTTGAGACGTCCTTCGGTGCGAACCCGAACATCGGCAACCCTTCGTGTGGGGTCACTGCGGGACAAAACCTCCTTGAGACGAATGCGAGCTGCAATCCGGTTCCGCTGCCGGAGCGGCTTTATGCAGGTGGAGCGACTTCGCACCGCGGCTTCGGGATCAACGCGGCAGGGCCGAGAGACTTGCAGACGGGCTATCCTGTTGGCGGGTCGGCGGCGTTCGTCAATACGGTCGAGCTGCGCCTGCCTCCTCCAACGCTGCCCATCGTGGGAAGCAGCGTCTCCTTCGTGGTCTTCCACGATATGGGTAACGTTTTTCGCAACGTGAGCGATCTGTTCCCCAGTTTTGGTCGCTTTCATCAGCAGACGAGCCAGGCGACGTGCAGTCCTGTGGATGCGAACGGCAAGTTAAAGGGCGGCGCGTTCGGGGTGTGCAATTTCAACTACTTCTCTCATGCGTTGGGACTTGGCGCGCGGTATGCGACGCCGGTTGGGCCCATTCGCGTGGACCTGAGTTACAACCTGAATCCGCCTTACTACCCCGTGATCTATGACTTCAACGGAAGTAATCCGTACCTTGGACAGGTATCGCACTTCAACTTCTTCTTCAGCATTGGGCAGAGTTTCTGATGAGGATGGCGTGGACAAAGTCGGATGTGACGAGCCTTCAGCTCTCCGGGTTATCGCGTGCCCTTACCTCGGCCTTCGGCACAGGCTGTCATGTGTCGGGAAGAGGGCACTTGGCGGCGTTTCTACTTGCCATGGCGCTGGGCGGGGCTGGAGTCGCAGCGCAAACGGGCACCGCCATACATGGGCAAAGCGGCGAGCTAGCAGCCGCACCGGCATCCGGTGTGGTCATGGACCAGGTGGTCGCCGTGGTCAATGGCGACCTGGTACTCGAAAGCGACCTCGATGAGGAGCGGCGCATGGCGGCTTTCCAGCCGTTCACGGATAAGACGGTGGCATACTCGCGGCAAAGGGCGATCGACCGTCTGGTGGACCGGACGCTGATCCTGCAACAGGCGAAGATACAACCGGAGGCACCCGTCACGGACGCGGAAGTAAACACGGAGCTGGCGACGGTCCGGAAGGAGGTTCCCGCCTGCAAGAAAGAGTACGACTGCGCGTCGGATGCGGGATGGCAGAGGTACATCGCGGCGCAGGGGTTCACGCCGGGTGAGCTGATGGATCGATGGCGGGAGAGGATGCGAGTGTTGCGGTTTATCGAGCAGCGATTCAAGATGGGCATACGCATCACCCCCGCGGAGATCCAGGCGTACTACGACAAAACGCTGCTGCCGGAGTATGCCAGGCAAAAGGCAGCGCCACCCAGGCTCGCCACGATATCGGATCGCATTCAGGAAATCTTATTGCAGCAGCAGGTCGGCGCCTTGCTGGAGGATTGGCTGAGCTCGTTGAAGGCACAGGGCAGTGTACGGATGGCCAAGGCCGGAGAGGTGCAGCCTTGAGCAGTCCTGATCCACAAACACCCAAAAAGCGGTCGGGCCTCGCTCGTCTTGTCCGGCTTGCAGCCTGGACGGTGCCCGGCGTTCTGGTGCTGGTAACTGCAGTGCTCGGGGGAGTTGCCTGGTATACGACGACTGCCGACTTCCAGCGGCGAATCAGCAAGGAGGTCGTCAGTGTTCTCGAAGATTCGACGGGTGGGCGGGCGGAGCTGGGCGGCATCACGTTCAATCTTTGGCATCTGGCAGTAGACGCGCACGGGTTAGTCATTCATGGAACGGAGGGAGCAGGAGAGGCACCTTATCTGGCGGCAGACCGCCTTCTGGTCCGGGTGCAGCTTCTTAACCTGCTGGGGCGTTGGACCGGCGGAGCGGCTGCTTCGCACGTCGGCTTGAACTTGTTGCGGGTGGAGCATCCGCAGGTGCACCTGATCATCGACAAGGATGGGAAGACCAACCAGCCGGTACCGAAGCATCCGAGCACAAGCACGGAGCCGGTCATCGACACGCTGCTCGACTTGAAAGCGCACGAAGTGGAGCTGGTCGATGGTGTCGCGCTGGTGAACGATCGGGCGATCCCGTTCGATCTCGCGGCCAAGGAACTGAACGCGCAGGTTCAGTATCTCGCCAGGACTGACCGCTATGGTGCGACGATCGACCTGGCCGACCTGCGGACGAAGATGCAGAAAGAGCCCGAAGCGCAGTCGAAGCTGCACCTGGTTGCTCAGGTGGGCAGGGATGCGGCGGAGTTGACCAGCTTCGAGCTGCATACAGGATCGGCCTCCGTGCTGACGGCCTCAGGAACCTTCGACCATTTCGCGCAGCCAGTCTGGTCGGCAAAGGTGAAGGGCGCGCTCGAGTTGAAACAGATCTCTGTTCTGTCGGGCGTGGACGGGCTGAATGCGGGTACAGTCGATCTCGACATGGGCGGCCACAGCTGTGGAACTGCTCCGGCAGAAGCGCAGAAAAAGCCCACCTTCTTTGAACGTGAGCGATCGCGGTTGCGGAAGAAGCCCGCGGCCCCCACTGTAAAAGCATTGCCGCCTGATCCGGACTGCGAAAAGGGCTATCTGCTGGTGGGGTCGGCCAAGCTGCACCATGCGGCGTATGCAGACGCAAACGTCAGGCTGCGCGATGTGAACGCAGGCGCGGAGCTGCGAATCACACCGACCGAGCTGCTGTTCAACGCGATCACGGGAACGTTGGCCGAGGGCGGCAGTGCGACGGGCGATCTCCGGGTTATGAACTGGCTGGGCGAGGTGCCGGCGAATACGCCCGCGCAGTCGCCGACTGTAGCGGGTGCAGCGACCACGGCCAACAAGACGGCTGTCGCGGTCGGCGCGGCTGCTCCCGTCGTGAATACAAATCTGCCGCCAGTGGCGCGGGCACACGCCTATCTGACGGCCACGGCGAACAGGATCGCGTTGCGGACCATCATGGACATTGCTGCGCCGAAGAACACGGGCGATCTGGGGTTTGACACTGCGATCTCAGGACCCATCAAGGCCGAGTGGGGCGGTCCGGCGACGGAGATCGCGGACACCGTGGAAGTGGAGGCCGACATCAAGCTCACTCCTTTGGGCACGCGGCGCAAAGGAGCATCGTCGAACATCCCGGTCAGCGGAGCGGTGCAGGCGCACTACGATGGCAAAACGCAGGTGGTGCAGCTGAAGCAAGTGGATGTGCATACGCCGGGGTCGTCGCTTGTAGCCAGCGGTGTGCTTGGCGTGGCGAAGGGTGACCGGCTGACGGATCTGCATGCCGTGCTGTCGGTACGGGACCTGAGTGAATACGATCAGCTGTTGCAGACCGCAGGCGTGGCAGCGAACGGAAAGAAGGGGGTCGCCGCTCTGCCGGTGGTGCTCCATGGGTCGTTACAGTTCAATGGGACGGCTCGCGGTGCGCTGGCGAACCTCGACCTGAAGGGGCACCTGCAAGCCGGCGGTATCGAGTACAAGCAGGGAACCACAGACGTGCAGGTGGATTCGCTGATGGCGGATGCGGAGTACTCGCCGCAGAACGGGCTCGCCGTCGCGACCTCGACGATCAAGCGCGGTACGGCGGTGTTGAACGTGACTGGAGCGGCGAAGCCCCGGCGTGTCTTGTCCCGGCGCGGCGCGGTTGCGTTTGTGTGGGACGATGGCTCGTCGGTCGATGCAAAGGTGCAGCTGGCGAACGCACAGATGGTTGACGTGCTGCAACTGGCAGGACAGGGGGCGGTGCCGGTAACGGGAACACTCTCGGTGAACGGGAACGTGGCCGGAACGCTCAAGAACCTGACGGGTGGCGGACACGTAACGCTCGTCAACGGCGTGGCCTACGGTGAGCCGTATGAGTCGGCTGTTATCGATGCGACGGTGCGCGGTCAGGATATCGAGGCGAGCAGCGTGGCGCTGAAGCTGCATGGTATGCAGATCGCGGGCAATGGCGGGTACGACCTCCAAACCCAGCGCCTCCACGCACATCTAGCGGGTGACAACCTCCAGCTCTCGAAGTTTGCAACGGTGCAGAAGGCGGGCTCGCCTGTCGATGGATCGCTAAGCCTGGTGGCGGACGCGAATGGGACGGTAGCCGAGCCGGGCCTTAAGGCGAATCTGCGTTTAGCCAACCTCACCATGAACGGAGCGGCGCTCGGGGAACTCGCGGCGGATGTCCATAGCGAAGGCAAGGTGGTGAGCTACACGGCGGTTTCGACGCTGGTCGGAGCGAAGCTCAACCTCGGGGGAACGACCCAGCTTACAGGCGACTACGCGACTGTGGCGAAGCTGACTTTGAGCGGGCTGGATGTGGCGCAGCCGATTGCGATCTTCGCACCGGGAAGCATCAAGGCAACGTCGAACATTTCGGGGGTGCTGACCTTCAGTGGGCCAGCTGCAAAGCCGGCGGAGCTTGGCGGAACGGCCGAGCTGGACAATGTCGATGTGAAGCTCCAGGGTATCGAATTGAAGGCGGCAGAGCCTGTGCGAGTGAGCCTTGCAAAGGGTGTAGCGCGGCTGGAGCAGGTGCATATCACCGGGCTTGATACAGATCTGCGCGCAGCCGGAACGGTACAGGTGTTTGGCGCGGTGGATGCAAAGGGGCAGCCGGACGCAACGGGTGGCAAGATCGACCTGCGGTCGACAGGCAGCCTGAACGTGGCCCTGGCACATACCTTCGATCCGGACCTGATCTCAAGTGGCAAGGTGGTATTTACGGTGGCGGCGGCGGGCACCCTGAAGAAGCCTGCGCTCACAGGGAATGTAGACATCGAGAAGGTTAACTTCGCCATCGACGGTATCCCGAACGGGCTGACGGATCTGAACGGACGTCTGGTCTTCAACGAAGACCGTTTGCAGGTGCAGAACCTGACAGCAACGACGGGTGGCGGGCAGATCAAGCTTGGCGGCTTCCTGACGTACACAGGAGGTATCTACGCGAACCTGACAGCGACCGGCGACAAGGTGCGTGTGCGTTTGAATGGGTTGAGCGCGACGGCCAACGTAGGCCTGACGCTGCAAGGTGGGCCAGACGACCTGCGGCTGGGCGGAAACGTGTTGCTAACGCGGTTTGGCGTGGGAGCGGATGTGGACTTCGCAGCCTTCGCATCGACCGGCGGGGTAGCGCCTCCGCCCGATCCTAATGCGCTTACGAACCACATTCGCCTGGACATCCACATCACGAGCTCGCCGCAGCTGAATTTTCAGAATAGTTATGCGAAGCTCGCGGGTACTGTAGACCTGACGGTACGCGGAACGGTGGCGGAACCTTCAGTGCTGGGGCGGATACAGATCACGGACGGATCAGCGACGTTCGCAGGAACAACCTACCAGCTCCAGCGTGGCGACGTTTACTTCTCGAACCCTGTACGGATCGATCCCGTGGTGGATCTGGACGCGACGGCCCGTGTACAGAACTACGATGTCACGATCGGTCTGCACGGCACAGCGGCGAACCTGAAGCCGACATACCGCTCGGAGCCGCCTTTGAGCGAAGCGGATGTGTTCTCGCTGCTCGCACTTGGGCGAACCCAGGAGCAGGCGCAGCTCTACCAGGAGCAGCAGGTGCAGGCGGGAACCGACCCGACGACGAGCTCGCTGCTGGGTGGCGCGTTGAACGCCACAGTAAGCAGCCGGGTCAGCAAGCTGTTCGGCGGGGGAAGCGTAAAGATTGATCCGGCGTTCGTCGGGACTCTTGGAAACTCCTCGGCGCGCATCACGGTACAGGAGCAGCTCTCACGGCAGATCACCGCCGTCTTTGCGACAAACGTAAACCAGTCGGCACAGCAGCTGATCCAGGTGCAGTATGCGCTGTCGCCGACACGGTCGCTGGTGGTAACGCGCGATGAGACGGGCGTCTTCAGCATCGTGGTCAAGCTGCGGCAGCGATATCGCTGAAGCTGTCGAGACAGGGAGCGCAGCGCCGATGCAGGAGACACCTTTTCACAACCCTCAGCATCTATAGATTTGGCTTGGAAGACTCAGCCAAAACGGAAGCGATGAGGTGGGTACCGTGAGAATGAAAGGGATTGTACGGGTTTGTTCATTGGGGATTGTGTTGGCTCCTCTTCGTGTCCTTTATGCGCAGGACGGGAACAACGACGCGCAGATTCAGGCAGAGGTGGCGAAAGTACTGGAGAACAAGAAGTTTGCCAACGTCAAGAGCGCGGTTCAGAACGGTGTCGTGACGCTGACGGGAACCGTCGACGTCTACAGCGAGAAGGAAGATGCTGATAAGAAGGCGCACCATCGGAAGAACGTCAAGGGCGTCCAGAACCTGATCGAAGTGGGTGGACCAACGATCGAGGACGAGACGCTGCGGCGAAAGCTGGGCGAGAAGCTGGCCTACGATCGCGTCGGCTACGGGACGACCGCCTTCAACGCCCTTACGCTTGGGGTGCAGAACGGTGTCGTGACTCTCGGCGGCAACGCCTACGGACCGACAGACAAGGATTCGGCTTTGAGCCTGGTGGCCAATACGCCAGGAGTGAAGGACGTGGTGGACAACATCCAGGTCGATCCGACGTCGCCGTTCGATGATCAGATCCGGCTGGGGGTGGCTCGGGCCATCTACGGGTATCCCCAGTTGAACAAGTACGCGATCGATCCAGCCAAGCCAATCCGCATCACGGTGGTCAACGGGAACGTCACCCTGTCAGGTGTGGTCGATACGCAAGCAGATAAGGACGTGGCCAACATCCGGGCCAATGGAGTCGCCAACGTCTTCAAGGTCGTGAACAGCCTGCAGGTGGCAGGCAGCGGGACGGCGAAGTAGATATCCCGGGCTCACGTCCTGAAGAGGGCGTCAGTCCGGGCATTCGGCATTTCAAGCGAGTACCTGTTCCGACCATCGATCCAGAGATTTGAGTGCTTGCTCTCGATGTCGCCAGCCGTGCGTTCTTCCTGGAGGATGGCGATGGTAGCTGTCGTTTTGGCGTTACCACATTCTCCGGCAGGTGCACCAGGCAGCTGCGCTTAGGTTGCTCTACCATCGTAGTGTGACTTTCTGGAAAAACACAGCGGCAACTCTCGAGATGATCAAGTGGGAGCACTCGGTCTTCGCTCTGCCGTTTGCACTGACCGGAGCGGTTTTGGCGGCTGGTGGGCTGCCGCCATGGCGAGTGCTGTTCTGGATTGCGATGTGCATGGTGGCAGCACGATCGGCGGCCATGGCGTTCAATCGACTTGTGGACGCCAGGCTGGATGCGGCCAATGCACGCACAGCGATGCGCGCGCTGCCAGCCGGTACGCTGCGGTCCGGCTTTGTCGCGAGCTTTGTAGTGGTTGCGTCGTTTGTTTTTCTTCTAGGGGCAGCTATGCTGAACCGGCTCGCGCTGGAGCTTGCGCCGGTCGCGCTGGGCGTCATCCTCCTGTATAGCTACATGAAGCGGATCACGCGGTGGTCGCATCTGGTGCTCGGTCTGGCGCTTGGCATCGCTCCTTCGGCGGCGTGGATTGGGGTACGAGGAGGGCTTGAGCCGCGCATTGTGGTGCTGACCGTAGCTGTGCTGCTTTGGGTGGGCGGCTTTGACATCTTGTACGCCTGCCAGGACTATGAGCATGATCGGAAGGTCGGGCTCAACAGCGTGCCGCAGGCGTTTGGGCTGCATGCCGCTTTTTGGATAGCCCGCGGAATGCACCTGGCCATGCTGGGTCTGCTGGTGTGGTTTGCACGGCTGTTTGAACTAGGTACGATCGCTTCTATAGGTCTGGGGCTTGTCGGCTTGTTGTTGGTGTATGAGCACTCGATTGTGTCGCCCAGCAACTTTAAGCGAATGAACGCCGCCTTCTTTACGCTCAACGGGATCATTGGAGTTGTTTTCTTCGTTGCAGTCGCAGCCGACGTTTGGTCGAGACGCTAAGACACAGATTCTGGGATGACTACCAAAGCAGAAGGCCCGCCTTGTGGGCGGGCCTTGGCGCAGGAGTCCGATCACAGCTCTATTTGCCTTCGAGGCTGTTCAGACCGTGCGAGATGCTGTCTTTGGCGTGTTCAGCTGCATTGGTGATGTCCTGCCGAATGCCGCTGCCTGCTGTCCCGGAGTGCGTCTCGTTGCCAGAGGTACCGGTGTTTGTGGTGGAACCCGCCGAGTTGCCGAGGTCACTGGCGGCGTCCTTGACGTTGCCCCAGGTCTCCTTTGCATGACCCTTCACCTCCTGCGCGGCACCCTCGTCGGCAAGCTTCTCGCTGCCAAAGGCTTCGCCCAGGCCTTGCTTGACTTTGCCTGCGATTTCATCGAACTTGCCGCCTACGTTGCTTTCGTTCATGGTCGTTCTCCGTACTGAATGAGGGTTATGGCTACAGGGCGCGACGACCTGAGAGCAGATTGAAGATCAGAACGATGATGGCAAAGACGAGGAGGATGTGAATCCAGCCGCCAAGGGTGTAGCTGCTGACCAGACCGAGAACCCAAAGGATAAAGAGGATGATGGTGATCGTCCAAAGCATGGTGCTTGCCTCCCTGGCCGCCCTGCAGGGTCGTGCCGTTCGCATTATGATGGGCCATGCTCCAAAGCAGCAAACAGGCACTGCTTTATAGGTTGCCCGGTTGCTTGAGGAGGTTGCCAGTGCAAGCTAAATACCACTTCGGAAGGCAGTTAGCGTGAAGATCGCCATACAGGGAGAGCTTGGATCGAATAGCCATGCAGCGGCTCTCGCACTGTTCTCGAGCAACGGGGTTGAGGTTGTTCCATGTAATGTGTCGGCGACTGTGATCGCCAAGGTCGTAGAGGGTTCCGTCGACCGGGCAGTGTTGCCCATTGAAAACAGTCTGCATGGTGCCGTGGTGGAGCATTACGATCTCTTCCTGGCGCAGCCTGTGCGCATTGTTGGAGAAAGCCTGATGCGGATTCGGCACACCTTGATTGCCGCTCCCGGCGTCCACTTCGATCAGGTAACGCGCGTGTTGTCTCATCCGGTAGCGCTGGCGCAGTGCCGCCGGTTCTTCGAGGCGCACCCAAGAGTGCGGGCAGTTCCGTTCTATGACACCGCCGGGAGCGTGAAGCATGTGATCGAAGAGGGGCTGCAGGACGCCGCGGCCATTGCTCCCCCGTTAGCGGCTCTGCAGTATGGGGGCACCGTGCTGCGGGAGGGGTTGGAAGATCATGCGGCAAACTTCACGCGCTTCCATGCCGTCGTGCGGGAGGACCTGGCGCACGCAGTAGACGACGTTGCCAACAAGATGAGTGTGGCATTTGCGGTAGAGCATCGCCCGGGGACGCTGGTGGCTGCGCTCGACCGGCTGCGACAGGCAGGAGTGGACCTGACGCGGATCGAGTCGCGGCCGGTGCCGGGGTCGCCCTGGGAGTATGTGTTCTTTGTGGAGCTGCGGTTTGTGGGTGCAGCCATGGCCTGCGGAGCGATAGATGCCCTGCGGAGTGCCTGCGGAATGGTGAAGGAGCTGGGGAGGTATACGGCAGCATGAGGAACCTGTACCCGGCAACGCGTGATCGATCCCATAGTGACCATTTGGCCGGATCGGAACTCAAACGGTGCACGAACAAGTTCCGCCGTGTGTCTGGCCAGCAGGGAACAGCCGATGATGGGAGGAGCGGCGAGGTGCGTTCCAGGACGTGCTTGCGACTTTTTCGGTCTTGCGACATCTGAAAGCAGGTAACTTGATAGAAGGACACTCAATGCCAAATGATTTCGTCAGTGTGATTCAACCGAAGAGCAATCATCCAGGAGAGCCGGGCAGCGGGAGGATGCGCATCTTGCCGGTTCTGCCTGTGCGTGACACGGTGTTGTTTCCCCACGCGGTGCTGCCTCTTACGGTAGGACGTGACAGCTCAATCCAGTTGATACAGTCCCTGGGTGAGGAGAAGACGATTATCGTGGTAGCGCAGCGGGATGCCCGGCTGGACAACCCTGAAGCTGTCGATCTCCACACGATCGCGACCAAGGCGACGATCCACAAGGTCGTCAAAATGCCCAATCAGAGCTTGTTCGTGTTTACGGAGGGCAATGAGCGCGTAAAGCTGGGCGAGTTTACCCAGCTGCAACCCTACCTCATGGCAGAAGCGGAGACCATTGCCGAGGTGGAGCCGGTAGTGTCGCCGGAGAACGAGGCTTTGCAGCGCAACGTGGTCAGTCAGTTTCAACAGATCGTAACTTCCTCGCCGACTCTCTCGGACGACTTGCAGACGATCGCGATCAACATCGAGGAGCCAGGACGGCTGGCGGATTTTGTCGCCTCATCCTTGCCGTTCCTCACAACGGTCGAGAAGCAGGAGCTGCTGGAGATGCCGGACGTGGCAGCGCGGCTTGAACTGGTGAATAAGCACCTGGCGAAAGAGCTGGACGTCCAGCAATTGCGGAACAAGATCCAGACAGAGGTGCAGGATTCGGTGCAGCAGTCGCAGCGTGACTACTACCTGCGCGAACAGATGAAGGCGATCCAGAAGGAGCTGGGCGATGTCGACGAGACGCAGAAGGATATCGCCGAGCTGAAGGAAAAGATAGAAAACGCCGGAATGCCGGCAGAGGTGAAGAAGGACGCGCTCAAGGAGCTAGGACGGCTGAGCCGTATGAACGCGATGGCGGCGGATTACTCGCTGACGCGAAACTACGTCGAGTGGCTTGCGGTGCTGCCGTGGGCGAAGAGCTCGGCGGGTGAGGTGGACATTACGAAGGCCAAGGAGATCCTCGACGCGGATCATTACGGCTTGCAGAAGGTAAAAGAGCGCATTCTGGACTACCTTTCGGTACGGCGGTTGAAGCCGGACATGAAGGGGCCGATCCTGTGCTTTGTCGGGCCTCCGGGCGTGGGCAAGACCTCGCTGGGGCGAAGCGTGGCCAAGGCGCTCGGGCGGAAGTTCTCGCGCATCTCGTTGGGCGGCATGCATGACGAAGCGGAGCTGCGCGGCCATCGCCGGACGTACATCGGGGCGCTGCCAGGACAGGTGATCCAGAACCTGAAGCGCGTGGAGACGAACGATCCGGTGTTTATGCTCGACGAGATCGACAAGCTGGGCCGCGACTTCCGCGGCGATCCGGCGAGCGCGCTGCTCGAGGTGCTGGACCCGGAGCAGAACAATACCTTCCGCGATAACTATCTGGATCAGCCGTTCGACCTGTCGAAGGTGCTGTTTATCTGCACGGCGAACCAGCTCGACCCGATCCCGGGACCGCTGCTCGACCGCATGGAAATCATTGAGCTGACCGGGTACACGGAGGAGGAAAAGGTAAATATCGCCGTCACCTACCTGATTCCGCGCCAGATCAAGGAGAACGGGATCACGCCGGAGCAGATCGAGTTTCCGTTGGAAAGCGTGCATCTGATTGCGCGGCACTATACGCGGGAGGCGGGCGTCCGCAAGCTGGAGCAGCTGATGGGCACGGTCTGCCGGAAGCTGGCTCGCAAGATCGCCGAAGGGCGCACGGAGAAGCTGGTGATTACGCCGGAGATCGTGCACGAGTTCCTGGGCGGCATCAAGGTGCGCGTGGATACGGAGATCGCCGAGCGGACGCAGCGTGCGGGCGTGGTGGTCGGCCTGGCGTGGACTCCGGCGGGCGGCGACATTCTCTTCATCGAGGCGAACAAGATGAAGGGTAAGGGCGGCTTCAACATCACCGGCCAGATCGGCGATGTGATGAAGGAGAGTATGCAGGCGGCGTTGACGTGGGTGCGGTCGAACGCGGCCTCGCTCGGCCTCGACGAGGACTTCACCAAGGAGGTGGATCTGCATATTCATGTGCCCGCGGGCGCGATTCCAAAAGACGGGCCTTCGGCCGGAGTGACCATGGCGACGGCGTTGGTAAGCCTGCTGACGGACGTGCCGGTGCGGCCACTGACCGCCATGACGGGCGAGATTACGCTGAGCGGCAACGTGCTGCCGGTCGGTGGGATCAAGGAGAAGTTCCTGGCGGCCAAGCGGGCGGGTGTGACGACGGTGATCTTGCCGAAGGAATGCAAGCAGCAGGTGGACGAGGACCTGACGCCGGACCAGACGGAAGGGATCACGATCCACTATGCGACGCGCATCGAGGATGTGCTGGCGGTCGCTCTGCCGAAGACGCTTGATGAGGCAAAGCAGGATGAGGCCGTACGGGAAGAAGTGCTCAGTGAACTAGCGGCGTAGCTTACCTGCAAGCGGAAGACTTGCCGTGTATCTCGTTCTCGAGGTGCACGGCAGGTGCTTTTAGAAGCCTTCGAGAACGATCTTGCCGCGTGCAGTTCCGCTTTCCAGGAGGGTGTGCGCTCGTTTGAGATTGGCGGCATTAATGAGGGACCATCGCTCGGTGAGCGTGGTCTGGAGTTTGCCCCCGTCGACGAGGCGAGAAACCTCCTGGAGCACCCTTCCTTGTTCATTCATATCGGCAGTTTGGAAGAGGGAGCGGGTGAACATGTACTCCCAGTGAATGGAGACGGATTTCTGCTTGAAGGCTCCAATACTGGAGGCGGGTGGGTTGTCGATAAGGACAAGCCTTCCCTGAGGCGCTATCAAGGCGGCGAGGCCCGCAAGGTGGCTTTCAGTCTGTGTGGTTGAAAGGATAAAGGCGGGGGCCCCGGTTCCGAGAGCGTCGATCTGTGCTGGAAGGGGTTGAGCATGGTCGATGACGTGGTGCGCCCCCATCTCGGTCGCCCAGGCCGCCGTTTCTGGCCGGGACGCGGTGGCGACGACAACCAGCGGGGTGAGTGTGCGGGCTAGCTGGATCGCAATCGATCCGACACCTCCCGCTCCGCCGACGATCAGGATGACAGGCGCCGTCCCGGGCACTGGTCGGCCGACATCAAGCCGATCAAACAGACATTCCCAGGCAGTAATGGCGGTGAGCGGAAGGGCAGCAGCGGCAGCCCAATCCAGCGTAGAGGGCTTGCGACCTACGATCCGCTCATCCACCAGATGGAACTGCGCGTTGGTTCCCGACCGATCGATGGCTCCGGCATAGAAGACGGGGTCACCCGGCTGGAAGAGCGAAACCTCTGGACCAACGGCACTGACGATGCCCGAGGCGTCCCATCCAAGTACCTTCCAGGCGTCGCCTGCTGGAGCGGTATGGCTGCGAATCTTGGTGTCGACGGGATTGACGGAGACAGCTCGTACTTCTACGAGGAGATCGTGGCCCTGCGGAGAGGGGGTGGGCAAATCGATGTCGATGAGTGCTTCGGAACGGTCGATCGTTCCGGGCAGACGGTATCCAACTGCTTTCATCGGGAGCTCCTCATCGTTAGAATAGACGGCACTTGGCTATAGGGCTGTTCCTTGGTTCAGGGGTGACGCTGCTAACACTTACCAAGCAGAGGACCAGTGAGGTAGTCTGGCACTCACGTTTCGAGGTGTACCTCTTCTGATGACTCAAGAACACCAGGAGACACTCAAGAGCGAAGGTAAAGGCGGAACAGGTTGGCTGAGAAGGTACTGATTGTCGAGGACGAGGCGAACGCGCGGACCGGGCTCACGGAGCTGCTGGAGTCGTGGGGCTACCGGACGGACGCAGCCGTCGACGGCGCAGAGGGCCTGGAAAAGGTGACGCAATGGTCGCCCGGCATCGTCGTCACTGACCTGAAGATGCCGCGAATGGACGGGATGCAGCTGCTGAGCCGCATCGCTGAACTGGACCACCGGCCGGCGGTAGTGATGTTGACGGCGCAGGGCTCCATTGAATCGGCCGTCGAAGCCATGCGAATGGGTGCGTTCGACTACCTTCCAAAGCCGGTCGACCCGGCGCGGCTACGAACCATTCTGGTGAACGCAACGCGGCAGATCGAAACCAATGCAGCGGATGCCGCGGCGACCATGGAGGGAACGCCACGAAGGGCACGGGAGGCGGGTGTCCTGGGCCAGCTGGTCGGCAGTTCAGCGCAGATGAAGGCGATCTTCGCGTTGATCGAGCGAGTCGCGCCGTCGAACGTCTCCGTGTTGGTGACGGGCGAGAGTGGGACGGGCAAGGAGCTGGTGGCGCGGGCGTTACACGATCTGAGCTCAAGGCGGAACAAGCCGTTCGTCGCGGTAAACTGCGCGGCCATTCCCGAGACGCTCATCGAAAGTGAGATCTTCGGCCACGAGCGTGGCGCCTTTACCGGAGCGGTAGAGCGGCGGGCTGGGTGCTTTGAGCTGGCGGAGGAGGGTACGCTCCTGCTGGACGAAATAGGAGAGATGCCGGCTGCGACCCAGGCAAAGCTCTTGCGGGTGCTGGAAGATCGCAAACTGCGACGGCTGGGCAGCAAGGTAGAGACGCCGATCGACGTGAGGGTGGTAGCAGCAACCAACAAAGACCCCCAGCAAGCTGTGGCAAATGGAGAGCTGCGTGGCGATCTCTTCTATCGATTGAACGTCTTCAACATACAGATGCCGCCGCTGCGCGAGCACAAGATTGATGTGAAGCCCATTGCGCTGACCATGATTGAGGCGATGAACGAGCGGCATGGTTGCACCGTCAGCGGCATGACGGACTCCCTGCTGGCTCGACTGACGGCGTACCGTTGGCCGGGTAACGTGCGTGAACTGCGCAATACGATGGAACGTGCGACCATTCTGGCAGGTGCGGGGCTACTGAGTCTGGAACATCTGCCGCCAGGCTTCGGCGAAGCGCCGGTTGCGAACGTCACGCGGACAGCGGAGCAGGGCGGGGTAACGCTTGCAGGACAGGCGGACGATAACGCGGTGCACGTGAGAGTGGGAACGACGGTCGACCAGGCCGAGAAGCAACTGATCCTGAAGACGCTGCTTTCGACGCAGCACAACAAGACAAAGGCTGCAGAGATCCTCGGCATCAGCTCAAAGACGCTTCAAAACAAGCTGAAGGAATATAACGCCGTGGCGGGCGGTGAGTAGCCATGCGGCTTAAGACCAGGCTGGTGCTTTCAGCGATGTTGGTGACGTTTGCGTTGGTGCTGTCGCTTTCGCTGGTCTTCCTAAGCCAGCTGCTGCGGCAACGGATCGACCAAACTGTAGCCGACAATGGTGTGCTCACGCATCAAGTGCTGCTGATGACGCGCCAGGCCCTCGAGGTCGAGGTAAAAGACTCTCCGCTGGCGGACACATCGACAGAGACGCTCGATGTGGCAGTTCGCGAAGGGCTGCGGAGTTACGGTCCGCTGATGAGTACCATGGACGCCATCATCCGGTATTCGCCGACGGTGCAGGATGTGAGCGTGACCGATGCGCACGGGCGGACCCTGGTAAGCACCAATCCAGACGCTATCGATCAAGCTGCGCCAGGCCGGGTGAGTCTCTGGACGCTTCGCGAGGCATGGGTCGTGCGGCAGCTTCATGAGATGTTTGGTCCACCCAGTGTCTTCGACCTGGTGCTTCCGCTTGAGCGCAACGGCAAGCCTTTTCTTGCGGTGCATCTTGGCGTTCGTTCCAGCTTCTTGCGCGCAGTCTTTGAGCCCCGCTTCCGCACCGCCTTATGGTTTGTCGGGGCGGCGCTCTTGCTCTCGATGGTGGCTGCGGCTCTGCTGGCGAGTGCGGCACTGCGTCCAATGGAGCGGATCAGCGAGCAACTGCAGCGGCTGACGAGGTCGCGCGAGGCTGCCGCAGCTCCCGGTGGGCTGCGTTCACGGGAAGACACCGTGGTTCAGGTCCATCGCACGATCGACCGGCTGGGTATGCAAATCCGGACAACTGAGGCGGAATACACCGCGCTACAGTCGAATCTGGACCGGATGCTCGATACGCTGCGGGATGGGGTGTTGCTCTTTGCGGCGGACGGGCGCGCGGTGATGGTATCGGACGCGGTCGCACATTTTGTGGGGCGCGACGATGTTTCGCATGGCGCAATGGTGGGAATGCGGGTGGACGAAATCTTCTTACCGGAGACGGCCCTGAGCACGGCAGTACGGCGGGCGTTTGCCAGCGGGGAGGCGACGGTTGCAGAGACGGTGGTGCTTGAGGACGGGCGCCGCATTCAGCTCTCGGCAGATCGCATCCGTCACGGGAGTGGCAAGGGGGATATGGGCACGCTGGTGACCTTGCGTGATACCGAATCCGCTCTCAAGCTCGAGCAGGAGCTTGAGGTGTCGCGACGCTTGATCGCCATCGGACGACTGACCGCCGGCGTTGGACATGAAGTAAAGAATCCCATCAACTCCATGGTGCTGCATCTTGAGCTCTTGCGATCGAAACTGGCCAGTGACGGCCACGAAGCCGCCAACGGTGCCCAGCGGCACGTGGAGATCCTGAGTGGCGAGATGCAGCGTCTCGATCGCGTCGTGCAAACGCTGGCGGATTTCACTCGACCGCTGGAGCTGAACCTCGCAACGCAGGATTTACAGAAGATCGTGCGATCGGTCGTGGAGCTGACCGGAGCGGAGATGGCTGAGAACCATGCGCGCGTGGAGTTTTCCGCGCCCACCGGAGCCCTGGTCGTCCGGGTGGATGCAGATCTGATGCGGCAGGCTATGCTGAACCTGCTCCTGAACGCCATGCAGGCGATGCCCGGGGGCGGGAGAATCGATTTGAAGCTGTGGCGCGAGGGCCGGAGCGCCGTGCTGGAGATCACGGACGAAGGCGAGGGGATTCCGCCGGAGCTGCTCTCACGCATCTTCGACCTGTACTTCACGACAAAGCCATCGGGTACGGGTATCGGCTTGGCGATTACCTACCGGATTTTACAAATGCATGGGGGTGCTTTAGAGGTACGATCAAGCTTGTCTTCAACCAACGACGTTACTCCACGCGGAACGACATTTACCTTGCGGCTTCCCCTGAGCTTGACGCCAGCCGCTGAACCCGCACCATCTGCGCCGTACACTGCGGCGCATCTCGTGGATCTGGAGACCAGGGTTTGACCAACGTGCGGATCAGGTTGAAGAGACGACAGCGGATCGCAGTACATCTGTGCTCTGTAGGCTGCCTGTTGATTGGCGCCTGTCACAAACGCGCCGCCGTTCCCACGCTCCCCCCACCAACCTTGACGACGGCGATCGTGAAGCCTCCAACACCGGCATCGCCTTCGATGGGAGCTCCGCCCCCGGAAAGTATCACACGCGCGTCCCCAGTCAAGGTGGTTGAGAAGAAGTCGGCACGGCGGCCGAAGCGGTCGACGAGGTCCGCAGCTCTCTCGACTCCTACAGCTCCTGCAGAGTTGGCATCGGTATCTCCATCCACGACCCCGCCCGCTCCGTCGCTGGGACAACTGACCACGGGTGGAGAGACAAGCCCGAAAACACTGCAGGAGACTGTCGATCTAATTGCTGCGAATGAACGCCGTCTTCAGACCGTGACCGCAACGAAGGCGCGGGATCATGTGTCGCAGCTGAAGGAGGTACGGCGCTTCCTGGATCAAGCCAAAGATGTGCTGGCGACCGGAGATTCCGAGGGGGCGAGGACCCTGGCGACAAAGGCGAAGCTGCTGATCGACGACCTGGAGAAGTGGGCGGCAAAATAGCGTGTTCAACGCAGCCCGCTCCGGATTACCGCACGCTCACGATATTAGGCTGACAACACCAGTCTGGAGCTTGACGAGTTCGGGCTGGGCGATCTTGCTGGGGCCCAGGACGGCGATGCGGGGCAATGCGCCGCGTACCATGGCGACCTCGTCGCAGGCGTAGAGCCGGGGGCAGGCCTGGCAATCTTTGTAGATCTTGTCGGGTAGGACGGTGCGGTCGACCACGCGGAAGTTGAAATGAAAGAAGAAGTCGGGGATGCGCGTGAAGAGGGAGACACAGGAGACGCCCTGGTCTTCGGCCTCGTCGAGCAGCAGGCGGAGGAGCTTGCCGCCCGCGCCCTGCCCCTTGGCTTCGGGCTTGACGACGATGGAGCGGACCTCCGCCAGGTGCGGGCCGTAGAGGTGGAGCGCGCCGCAGCCGAGGAAGACGCCGGACTCGCTCTCGGCGACGACGAAGTCCCGGACGTTCTCGCAGATTTCGGCGTAGTTGCGGCGCAGGAGCGTGCCGTCGTGCGAGAGCGAGTTGACGAGCTCGAAGATGTTGACCGCGTCCTGGAGCTTGGCCTTGCGGACCGCCGCGCCGCCCGGACGGAGACGGGTGGAGGCGGTGGACTCGCTGGCCGGAATGAGGGAGGTAGTGGACAATGCCTGGTTAGAAACTCCTTCCTCTATTTTCTCAGATTCGGCGTCAGGCCAATTTCGTAAAATCGGGATAGGGTATGCCCGCCGTCCCTTGACGCTGGTACATTAGCTCTGTGCGATGACGTCGCATTTGGGAGAATTGTATGAAGTTGTATGTCCAGATGGTTGCCATGCTCGTCCTTACCTCCTCGACGGCTCTTTTCGCGCAAAACAAAACGCAAGCGGCAGAGCCGGTGGCTTGGGGAGCGCTTTCCGGTAACTCCTCCTGTGTCATCTTTGCGGAAGGGCGCAAGACCAGCGGAAGGTTCTATGGCGTTGCGGTCACCACGAAGACGGTCGGTAAACTCATTTATGTGGAAGCTCAGAACTACACCTTCGATCAGAAAGAAGTTCTGGAAATGCAAGAAAACATGGACAGCTTGATGCAGAGAGCCCAGAAAGATCACGTGAAGTTCGTCAAGATTCCGGAGAAGTACTCGCCCGAGCTTCTTGAGAAGGCCCGAACCTCCTGCAAATCGAATCCTCAATAAAGTCGCGCCCGTGCTTCGGCGAGCGCGGCGGCGACCCGGGGACGGGCCGTCCCGCCGATCACGTCGTGGCAGTCCAGCGTCGCTTCGAGGGTGATGCTCTCGAAGAAGTCCGGCTCGAAGGCGTCGCTTAGGGTGCGAAGCTCTTCGAGCGAAAGCCCGTTGAGTTCGCGGCCGGTTTCAAGGCCGAGCCGGACGGCGTTGCCGACGATCTCGTGGGCCTTGCGGAAGGGGACGCCCCGGTTCGAGAGGTAGGTGGCGGCGGCCATGGCGTTGAGGTAGCCCTGCTCGGCGGCGAGCTTCATGGCGGGAAAGCGGAACCGGAGCGCGCGGGTGAAGGCGGGCAGCACGGAGAGGATGCCGGCGATGGTGTCGGCGGCGTCGAAGACGGGCTCCTGGCCCTCCTGCAGGTCTTTGTTGTAGGCAAGCGGCAGGCCCTTAAGGATCGTCGCGAGCGTGGTGGCCGCGCCGGTCAGGCGGCCGGATTTTCCGCGAAGCAGCTCGGTAAGGTCGGGATTCTTCTTCTGCGGCATGGCGGAGGAGCCGGTGGAGAAGGCCTCAGGCAGGTCGAGAAAGCCGAACTCGGCAGTGGAGTAGAGTGTCAGCTCCTCGGCGAAGCGGGAGATGTGGAGGCCGAGGGTGCTCAGTGCTTGAAGGAAGTCGAGCGCGAAGTCACGGTCGGAGGTGGCGTCCATGGAGTTCGGCGTGGGAGCGTCGAATCCGAGCGCGCGGGCGGCGATGGTGCGGTCGAGCGCGAGGGTGGCTCCGGCGATCGCGCCCGAGCCGAGCGGGCAGAGGTTTCCACGTCTGCGAGCATCCGCGAGCCGATTACAGTCGCGCTCGGCCATGCTGACGTAGGCGAGCAGCCAGTGGGCGACGAGCACCGGCTCGGCGCGCTGGAGGTGCGTGTAGGAGGGCATGGAGGCGTCGCCCGCCCGCTCGGCGAGGGTGACGAGGGCTTCGCGCCAAGCGTGCAGGCCGATTATGGTCGCGTCGATGGCGTCGCGGACGAAGAGGCGCATATCGGTGGCGATCTGCTCGTTGCGGCTGCGACCGGTGTGGAGCTTGAGGGCGAGAGGGCCGATCTCGCGGGTCAGGGCGAGTTCGGTGAAATGGTGGATGTCTTCCGCTTCTGGGGCTTCAGCAACGATGGCCGCGCCGGGCGTGGTCTGGGCGAGCACCTGGTCGAGTCCGGAGAGCATGGTGGCCAGCTCAGCTTCGGTAAGGATGCCAGCGGCGGCGATGGCCCGGGCGTGCGCCTTTGAGGCGGCGATCTCCTGCGGGAGGAGGCGGAAGTCGAAGGGGAAGGAGCGCTGCCACGCCTCGAAGGTGGGATCGAGGGGATCGCGGAAGCGGCCGGACCACATTTTGGTGGGTTGTTGTTCCGACATCATGGCGTATTTTCCTGGCTCAGATGTCGTTCTGTGTGCACGAACTTTTCCATCAGTTCACGAACTTCGGTCTGAGAAGGTGTGATTGGGTCTTTGACCAATCGTTTTAAGGATTCATCAAAAATATCCGCTGTGCAACGGCGTCCCTTGCACAATGTAGTCGCCCATGTTTGGCCGGTTTGCCCGTCTATCAGGGAACTATCAGATGTGAAATCTCCGAGCGGTGTTCTTAGGTCCGCAGTCGAGACGTCCAGCAGAACGTAGCACCGGTTATCGTCCGTGTTGTAGTGGCTTGCCTGCGACTTTGTGAGCGCCGTCCCTATAGTATTGCTGTCTAGGACCTTCTGGCCCATGACATTGCACTTCGATTCGAGTTCAAAAAGCTCTGCGGTACTAAGTGCTCGAAAGCTTGCGACTCCGTGTTTAGGATCAATCTTTCCTTTACAGCCGCAAAGAAAGACTAGGCCAAACGCTATCCCCACCCGCAAACGAAATTGCATTTAGGTCTCCAATGCATTGAGGCGTAAGCTCATCGAGATTACTTGGCCTCCGGGTCGGCGGAGTGTCTTCCACCAAAGCGGCTTCCATTGTTTATCGGGCCATTCTGTAAGAAGTAAGCTGTCTATCGCGCAGTGAATTTGAAGGGCTTGCCGTCAACTGTAATCGTGCCCTTAGCCGCGCAGCCATACCACGAGTAGCGATCGTGCTCCTCAAACATCCGAAGTCGCCATGTCAGCCTGCGGGATCGTCGGAATGCTTGCCGCCTAAAGTGCGCCCTTGGCCGTCGGGCCAGTTGGTATAAAGATTGTTATACGGTTCAGTGGTGAACGTAAACGTCTTGCCGTCCACAACAATAATGCCGTCTGTTAAGCAATTTGTTTGCAGATAATAATCATAGTACTCCCGGCGCCGAAGTATATGGTACGTCTTGAACATCCTTCGGATTTGCGCTTCGGTTGGCGGCGGACCACTTGGGCACGATTCGCCGGGATGTGGCTGAGATCGCCATTCTGAACGTTTGATTGTAATCACGGCATTCTGAGGTAGAGGTTTGAGGTGGACGGGTTTAGACCAAGAGGGTGCAAGCTCATCCTGCGACTGGGCTAGGAGAGCTGCAACTAAAACTAGTGTCCTTACCATGTCACGTCCACGGCTTCGTTATCCTGCTTGATCGATACAAGCGGATGTTTGTAAACATCCGTCACATCCAGGTCTAGCGCTTCAAGCAAAGCGTCTACAAACCAATGCATGTAGTCGTTTTGTTGCGGCGTAGGAGGGTCGAATAACTGACGCGCGGGATCTGGGCCATAAGACTTGCCGACGACCTCGATGCCGATGGAATCATAGTTGGCGGGATAGCGTTTTGGATAGGGCTTCTTATCTTCGATAGCGTTCGTTGATTTCGGACCGCGCTTGGCATCCTTGCACGTGAGCTCGGCAACGCAGCGTGCTCTAAGTCGGCCTACGTGATATGCCTTGTGGTTGACCTGCACAGTCTGATACATGGTGCCATCTCGGTCTAGCAGAAAGTGAGCACCAAGGCCTCTTCCAAGAGGGTTGCGGTATTCGCTTAGAGTTCCCGCGGCGGTAGAGCCGCCCGTCTGGTGAACAATGATGCCGATTACAGACTTAAGTGGTCCCCGGTCAAGCAACGGACACAATGCGACTCTGACGCGCGGGTCAACAATCAGACCATCTACAATCCTGAGCTTCGGTTTAGGCGCGTCTGGCATGAGGTCAATCCTCTCGGTGATGATACCAGAGCGAGATGAAGATCACTCCTCATTCCTCCCGCTGGTGAGATGCGGCATTTCCGAGCCTTTACTCAGCGTCAGCAAACCGGCCTGCGCATAGGTGAGCAGCTTGGCACGCGTGTCGGTGATGTCTAGATTGCGCATGGTGAGCTGGCCGATGCGATCGCGGGGGGAGAAGGACGACTCGGTCTTTTCCATGGAGAGGCGTTCGGGGGCGAAGGTGAGGTTGGGCGAGTCGGTGGCGAGGAGGGTGTAGTCGTTGCCGCGGCGGAGTTCGAGCGCGACCTCGCCGGTGACGGGCTTGGCGACCCAGCGCTGGGCGGCCTCGCGGAGCATGATGGCCTGGGGGTCGAACCAGCGGCCCTGGTAGAGCAGGCGGCCGAGCTTGCGGCCCGAGTCGCGGTACTGCTCGAGCGTGTCCTCGTTGTGGATGCCGGTGAGGAGGCGCTCGTAGGCGATGAAGAGCAGCGCGAGGCCGGGGGCTTCATAGATGCCGCGGCTTTTGGCCTCGATGATGCGGTTTTCGATCTGGTCGCTCATACCGAGGCCGTGACGGCCGCCGATGCGGTTGGCTTCGAGCAATAGGGCGACGGGATCGGGGTACTCGGTCCCGTTGAGCGCGACGGGGAAGCCCTCTTCGAAGCGAACGGTGACCTCTTCGGGCTTGATCGGGACGTCGTCGCGCCAGAAGGGCGCGCCCATGATGGGCGTGACGATCTTCATGGAGGAGGAGAGGAGTTCGAGGTCCTTGGCTTCGTGGGTCGCGCCGAGCAGGTTGGAGTCGGTGGAGTAGGCCTTCTCGGACGACATCTTGTAGGCGAAGCCCGCCGCCTGCATGAAGGCGGACATCTCGGCGCGGCCACCGAGTTCGTCGATGAAGGTGGGATCGAGCCAGGGCTTGTAGACCTGGAGGTCGGGGTTGACGAGCAGGCCGTAGCGGTAGAAACGTTCGATGTCGTTCCCCTTATACGTGGACCCGTCGCCCCAGATGTTGACGCCGTCCTCCTTCATCGCGGTGACGAGCATCGTCCCGGTGACCGCTCGGCCGATGGGCGTGGTGTTGAAGTAGGTGACGCCGGCGGTGGTGATGTGGAAGGCGCCGGCCTGGAGCGCGGCGATGCCTTCGCGGACGAGCTGCGCGCGGCAGTCGATGAGGCGGGCCTGCGCGGCGCCGTATTCGAGGGCCTTGCGGGGGATCTCGTCGTAGTCGGCCTCGTCAGGCTGGCCGAGGTTGGCGGTGTAGGCGTAGGGGATCGCGCCCTTTTGCTTCATCCAGTGGAGCGCGGCCGAGGTGTCGAGGCCGCCGGAGAAGGCTATGCCTACTTTTTGGTGGAGGGGGAGTGATTCTAGGATTACGGACATGATGGGACGAACCTCACTGCTAATTCTTAAACTTTGGGGTAGGGAATGGCAACTTGTTATCTACAACCAACCGCATCGTATTCTTTCCGCACAACGGCATCGTCTGTGACATAGAAGATCGGCTCCATCTTTCTATGTTCAACAATGTCAGTGATACCGTTGACGGTGATGGCTTCGTAAGCGGGGTACCCCTCTGGAAATCCGTGCGGGGGATTTCTCAACGTGAAAGGCTTAAGACACTTGTCGCTTCCCTGGAACTTACCGATTGTTCGCCCATTTGAATTTTTGACTGTGAAGGTAGCGGTTCGACCCGATGAGTTGATGTAGTAGCTCATCGTAATCGAAGCGTTGGCGCGTTGTATATCCGATGGCAGTACTATCCACTTGGGCAGTCTTGACTCATTGGCTAATGTAAATGTTGACTCAGGAAAGTATTCGCATCCATTCAGCAGGAGACCCGCGCCTATGAACAGGCAGGCGAACTGAAGGTATGTTTTCGTGCGGAATGATAAACGGGTTCTAGACATGGAACGCGCCTCTGATTGGTACAACGGCTTCTGGCTGACTGGAGCCTGTTTGCTGGGCTTTCGCCCTTCGGCTGCTTGGGAATAACAGACCCGAAGATCACACGGCCACCTCGATATAAGCGTTCGGCTTGGCCGCGTTGATGGCTGCAAGAATCCGCTCGGCGTTGGCCAGGATGATCTGTCCTTGCTTGTTCGGTTTCTTTCGAGCAGCGCTATTCCGTTTGGTACTTCTCTGAACGATGACAACTACTAAAGCTATCTTTCGGCCCTTCATATTCTGCTGATAACTTAGATTCCGATCACGAGTGACAAAAACATCAAAGCCGTCGTTATCGGCCAATGCGATCAGTTCGCCGTTCTTCTTTCCTTCCCATCCTTGATATTGCGTGGTGATGACGATGTGTCCTAAGAGCATTTGCCGCAGTTTAGGTGAAAGATTCTCATCCAGCAGAACTCGCTTGGATATCATTGCGAACTCTACTGGACGCGGGACGATGTAGTAGGCGACCCTACCTCTGGCTCCGCGCTGTCCGCAATGAAGTCAAGAAGTTCTACAATGCTATCGAATCCAACGGACGGGTACTCCGCGGCAATCTGATCCACGGTGTACTTGCCAATACGGTCGAGAACTGCCCAGTATGGCACTTCCGTTCCCCGAAACACCCACTCTCCGTTCATCTTGCCCGGAACGCTCTGGAGGACGGAGCAATCTGACCATACGATAACCGATTGTGACGTCATAGAATCCAGTCTCCGTCTAGTGAGGTTTTACGCTTCTTGCAACGAATTCAAAGAAGTCAAGGATCTGCTGGCGTTTGACGGATGGATAAGTCTCTACGATCTCGTCGACGCTTGAGGTGCTTATCTCGTAGAGAATTAAGGAATAGGGTACGCGTGTGCCGCGGAACACCCATTCCCCGCCCATCTTATCGGGGTCACTTTCCAGCACTGGGCAAGCCGCCCAGGTAATAACCGATCGTGTCATTCCAGCCATGTGACCAGCTCCTTGCGACATTTTACGACCTGTCTGCGCTCTTGCGCGCATGATGGTTCCTAGCCCTACTGTTGGCGACGCGCTTGGCCCCGCCGAGCAGCATCAGGAGCAGGGCCTTCTGGGCGTGCATCCGGTTCTCAGCCTGGTCGAAGACGACCGACTGCGGGCCGTCGAGCACGGCGTCCGTCACCTCCGCGCCGCGGTGCGCGGGGAGGCAGTGCATAAAGACCGCGTCTGCCTTGGCGTGGGCCATCAGGGCCTCGTTCACCTGGTAGGGTTTGAAGATGGGGGCGCGCTTGGTGGCCTCGTGCTCAAAGCCCATGCTGACGCAGACATCGGTGTAAACGGCGTCTGCCCCGGTGACGGCCTTGACGGGGTCCTGCGCGAGGGTGATGCTGCCGCCGGTGGATTCGGCGATCTCGATGGCCTTGTGGATAATGTCGAGCTTGGGTCCGAAGCCTTTCGGCGACGCCACGCTGCAATGCGCGCCCAGCTGCGCGGCGGTCAGCATCAGCGAGTGGCAGACGTTGTTGCCGTCGCCGACGTAGGCGAAGTGGAGGCCTTCGACGGAGCCGAAGCGCTCCTCCAGCGTGAAGAAGTCGGCGATGGCCTGACAGGGGTGTTCGTAGTCGGAGAGGGCGTTGATGACGGGGATCTTGGAGTACGAGGCCATTTCGGTGATGGTGTCGTGGGAGTAGGTGCGGAGGACCATGATGGACATCCAGCGTTCGAGGTTGCGGGCCATGTCGGGCAGCGGCTCGCGCTCGCCGAGGGGCGATTGCGTCTGGTCGACGAAGATGGCGTTGCCGCCGAGCGTGTTGATGGCGGCCTCAAAGGTGAGGCGCGTGCGCAGCGAGGCCTTTTCGAAGAACATGACCATCTGGCGCGCGTCGAGGGCGTGGCGGAAGTCCTCGGGGTGCGTCTTGACGGCGTGCGCGAGCTCCATGATGGCCGACATCTCTTCTACCGTGAGGTCGGCGATGGAGCAAAGATCGCGGCCGGCGAGACGCTTGGAAGCCTCGTTGAAGGCGGTGTCGGACTGGATGCCGAGCGAGGCGGCGGAGCGGGTGTGCTCGAGCGGGTTGGAGAGGCTAGCCATGCGCGGGTTCTCCTTGTCTTTCGTGGAGCGTGAAAAGCTCGTCGAGCGCGGTGATCGCCTGGTCGACGTGCTCCCGTTCGAGGATATACGGCGGCAGAAAACGGAGGACGGTTTCGCTGGTGCGGTTGAGGATGATGCGCCGGTCGAGCATGGCGGCGGCGATGTCTTTGGCGAGCTCGGCGGAGCGGAGTTCGACACCAATCATCAGGCCCAAACCGCGCACCTCGACGATGGCCGGGTGGCGCGTGGCGAGGTCGTCGAGGCGCTCGCGGAAGTAGGTACCGACTTCGGTTACATGGTTGAGGAGGTCCATGTCTTCGATGGTCTGGAGGACAGCTGAGGCGACGGCGCAGGCCAGCGGATTGCCGCCGAAGGTCGTCCCGTGGATTCCCGGTGTGAAGGCTTGCGCGGCGGCTTCCGTGCAGAGCATCGCGCCCATCGGGATGCCGTTGGCGATGGGCTTGGCGATCGTGGTGACATCGGGCAGGATGCCGTAATGCTGGTAGGCGAACCACTTGCCGGTGCGTCCCAGGCCGGACTGGATCTCGTCGGCGATCAACAAGGCACCGGTACGGTCACATAACTCTCGTGCGGCGGCGAAGAACTCACGGGACACGGGATGGATGCCGCCCTCGCCCTGGACCGGCTCGATGAGGATGGCGCAGACTGCCTCGGAGAACCTGGCGCGTAGGTCGGCCACATCGTCGAACTCGACGAAGTCCACGCACGGCATGACCGGGGCAAACGGCTCGCGGTAGGCGAGCTTGTGCGTGGTGGCGACCGAGCCGATGGTGCGGCCGTGAAAGCTGTGCGTCAGCGCGAGGAACTTCGAGCCGAGGTGCGCGCCCTGCTCACGGCGCATCAGGGCGTGCGCGCGGGCGCGGGCCAGTTTGAGCGCGGCCTCCCAGGCCTCTGTGCCGGAATTGCAGAAGAAGACGCGGTCGAGGCCGCTGATCTTGGTCAGCTTTTCGGCCAGCGGCACGGCGCCCTCGTGGAAGAAGAGGTTCGAGGTGTGGAGGAGCTTCGTGCTTTGCGCGGCGATAGCGGCGGTCACGGCCGGGTGGTTGTAGCCCAGCGCGCAGACGCCGATGCCGCTCAGCAGGTCGAGATACTCGTTCCCGTCCTCATCGTGCAGGTGTACGCCTTCGCCTCCTGTGAAGAGGATGGGGTTGCGGGCATAGGTGTTCAGCAGCAGGTTTTTCTCGGCGGCTTGAATAGGTTCAAGTCTGGTGGCAAGAGCGTTCCCATGAAAGTTCATTGAGCGGTGACCTCCGTTCCTTCGTCGACGCGGCTGGAGATGATGTCGGGCAGCAGGGCGGCCGCCGTGGCGGGCAGAATGCGGACGCGCTGCACGCCGTGGACGAGGGCGTCGCGGCAGGCGTGGAGCTTGGGCAACATCCCGCCGGAGATGACGCCTGTGCTCTCCAGCGACGGCACTTGCGGCAGTGCGAGCCAGCGCATGACCAAGCCGTCGGCCCCTTTGACGCCGGGCACGTCCGTCAGAAAGATGAGCGCGTCGGCCTTGGTGCAAACCGCGCAGGCCGAGGCCATCTCGTCGGCGTTGATGTTGTAGTACTCGCCGTCGAACCCCAGCGCGATGGACGAGATGACCGGCACCGCGCCCATCTTCCAGATCGCGTCGAGCCAGCGCGGGTCGGTGGCTGCAATCTCGCCGACGAAGCCGAGGTCGGGCAGGGTCTTCTTCTTGCGCGCGCGAAAGACGTGGCCATCACCGCCCGACAAGCCAACCGCCGCCTGCCCGTGCGTGCCGAGCGCAGCGACGAGCGACTTGTTCACGCGGCCGGCGAGCACCATCAGGGCGGCGTCGCGGGTTTCGGCGTCCGTGATGCGCAGGCCGGAGATGAACTCGCTCGTCTTGCCCATCTGGGCGAGCGTGCGGGTCAACTGCACGCCGCCGCCATGTACCACCGCGACCTGATTGCCGTCGGCGACAAGGTCGGCGATAGCTTTGCCGCAGAGATGCAGCAGCGCTTTGTCTTCGAGGGTCGCCCCTCCCAGCTTGACGACGAACTTCACAGCAAGCCCTCCTCTTCCGCGAAGCCAAGCATCAAGTTCATATTCTGGACGGCCTGGCCCGCCGCACCCTTCAGCAGATTGTCGAGGCAGGAGACGATCACCAGCCGCTTGCCGTCGGGTGCCAGCTCAAAGCCCAGATCGCAGAAGTTGGTGCGGACGACGTGCTGGATCTGCGGCAGGGCGGGGGAGCGGTGAAGGCGCACCATCGGGCTGATCCGGTAGAAGTCACTGAAGGTAGATGCTATCGCCTCAGACGTCGATTCGTTGCGTAACCATACATAGACGGTGGACAAGATGCCCCGCGGGATGGGCAGCAGATGCGGTGTGAATTGAATCTGTGCCCGCGTCAGTTGCAGTTGCTCCAGCAACTCGCCCGTGTGGCGATGGCTGAAGACGTTGTAGGCGGAAAGATTGTCGGCCGCGTACATGAAGTGGGTCTTCGCCGTGGCCGCCTTGCCTGCGCCGCTCACGCCGGACTTGCTGTCGCAGACGATGCCATGTTCCACATCGACCAGACCGGCCCGAAGCAGAGGGGCAAGCGCGAGGATGATCGAGGTCGAATAGCAGCCGGGGTTCGCGACCAGCCGCGCCGTGGCGATGCGTGGGCGATGCAACTCGGGCGAGCCGAAGACGGCTTCCGCCTGCAGCTTTGCGGCCCGCGCAGGATCGGCGTCCGTCAGGTTGTAGACGGCGCGGAGCTCATCGCTCTGCAATCGCCATGCGCCGCTGAGATCGACGACGCGGATACCGCGAGCGAGCGCCTCGGGAGCGTACTCGCGCGACTGTTCATGCGGCAGCGCAAGGAAGAGAAGATCGATACTGCGTGCAGTGAGGTCGTCCCAGGCGAAGGGCAGCACAGGGTCGGCGGGGCCGTTGTGCGTGGCGAGTTGCGGATGCAGGCTGGTCAGCGTCGTGGAGGATGCTTCGCCCACGCGACCGTAGAAGCTCGGGCGCGATGACAGCAGACGCGGATGATGCAGCAACAACCGGGCCAGCTCAGCACCCGCGTAGCCGCTGACGCCCGCTACGGCGATCTTCGTGTTGTCGGCCAACTCAACCAATCGACTCTTCCATTCTTATCTTCAACGTCCCCGCCCGCTTTTCGTCGGGGCAGATGATCAGCACCGTATCATCGCCTGCGATGGTGCCGACGACCTCCGGCCAGTCCTCGTAATCGATCCCGGCGGCGATCGGTTGCGCGCCTCCGGTGATGGTGATGACCACCAGCAGATTGCCGGCCTGCCTCACCTCCAGACCGAAGCTGCGGAGCACATCCCGGATGCCGGGGAGGTCGTCTTCGTTCACCTCCGCGGCCGGCAGTGAGTATCCGTCCGGTCCCTTCGACAAGCGCAGCTCGTGGATATCACGCGAAAGCGTGGCCTGCGTGACGTGGAAGCCGCGTTCGGCGAGCCTGCGTCGCAGTTCGTCCTGGTTGGAGACGGGCGACTGGGTAAGCAGGTCGCGGATTGCCGTATGCCGTTGGAGCTTCATCTGCTAGAACTATCTCTATCCTGCTGCGATGGAACCATTGTGAACGGCCGTACGCCGCTCATGCAAACTGCATAAACATACACTACCATGTATAAATATACATACACGCTACAGCATAACAATTTCACGAATCCCTGAAAGTTCGCCGCAGGCCCGGTGTGCCGCCGCGATTTATAGTGAACTATGGACCCCAACAACACGCCCGCGCTCTACGCCGGTCCCTCGTTAATCGACGCCCGTTTCGATCATGATTCCTGCGGCGTCGGCTTTGTCGCGTCGGTGCGGGCCGTTCCGTCGCACACGATTCTCACGCAGGCCTTGACCGCACTCGCGCGTCTGGCGCATCGTGGAGCGATCGCGGCCGACGGCAAGAGCAGTGACGGGGTGGGCGTGATGACGGCGGTGCCCCGGGATCTTCTTCTTTGGGCGGCGGGCCTTGCGCTGGGCGACGGCCAGGCACTCGGCGTGGGCATGGTCTTCATCCCCCAGGGCGATACGCGCACAGAGGCCGCGCTCGAACGATGTTTGTCCTCGCACGATCTCGACGTGGTTGCATGGCGCGATGTGCCGATGGAGCCGAGCTGTCTGGGAGAGATCGCCCTGAGCACCATGCCGCGCATTCGACAGGCCTTGATCGTAAACGGGACTGCCGGGGATGCGTCCACCATGGAGCGGCGGCTGTACCTGGCGCGCAAGCAGTTCGAGCGGCTGCAGGAGCAGGGGCAGCTCGATGGCTATGTTTGTTCTCTCTCGTCCGAAACGCTCGTCTACAAAGCCATGTGCAGCGGCACGTTGCTGCCGGAGTTCTACCCCGATCTTGCTTCACCCGCCTATATAACGCCGTTTGCCGTCTTCCACCAGCGTTACGCGACGAATACCCTGCCGACGTGGCATCGCGCGCAGCCGGGGCGGACGCTGGCGCACAACGGCGAGATCAATACGGTCTGGGGCAACCGCTCGCGGATGGAGGCACGCGACTCCACGCTGCCGGTCGAATGCAAGCCGGTGCTGACGCGCGGCGGCACGGACTCGACCTCGCTCGACGAGGCCATTGAGCTGCTCTCGCGCAACGGACGGACGCTGGCCGAGTCCGTCCGCATCCTCCTGCCGCCCGCCGCCATGGGGCTGCCCACGACCTCCTTTCTCCGCTACCACGCCGACTGCGCCGAGCCGTGGGATGGCCCCGCCGCCATTGCGTTCTCGGACGGGCGCGTCGTCGGCGCGGTGCTCGATCGCAACGGGCTGCGGCCCTGCCGGTTCGCCATGACGAGCGACGGTCTGGTGGTTGCCGGTTCCGAAGCTGGCCTGGTCGATCTCGACCCCGAGATGGTCACGCACAGCGGACGCCTCGGGCCCGGGCAGATGCTGGTGGTCGATCTTGTTGCAAAGAAGGTCTACGAGAACGAGGAACTCCTGGCGCTCTTCGACGCCAGTGCGCCTTACGCCAGACTGGTCGAAGACACGCTGCTGCCCGTCCTGCCGGTGAGCACACCCGCGCCGGAGGTGCTCTCCGCCTTACAGCGCGGCTTTGGCTACACCCGCGAAGACGTCAAGATGATCCTGCAACCCATGGCCGTCGACGGCAAGGATGCCGTATGGTCCATGGGCGACGACACCCCGCTGGCCTTCCTGGCCCGTTCGCCGCGCCCGGTCTACGCCTTCTTCCGGCAGCGGTTCGCGCAGGTGACGAACCCGGCCATCGATCCGCTGCGCGAGGCTTGTGTTGTCTCACTGCACACCCGCCTTGGGCCGTGGTCGCATATGTTGGACAAGAACGCGCCGCTGGCTGGGCTGTCGCTGAGCTCCCCATTTCTGTCGCTGGGGCAGGTGGCTGCGCTGCGGGCACGAAACCATGGCCATGCCTCGGAGCTTGCGTTTAAGGAGCTGCCATGCGTCTTGCCGGCCACCGGAACGCTGACGGCCGCGCTCGACGATCTGGCGTCGCGGGCGATCGAGCTGGTGCGGGATGAGGGCGCACGCATCCTGCTGCTGACCGACCGGAGCGCAAATACGGGCACGCTGCCCATTCCCATGGCGATGGCTGTGGGCACCGTCGACCGCGCTCTAGTCGACGCCGGTCTGCGGACGCTGACAGGGATCGCCGTCGAGGCGGGCGACTGTCGCGACATCCACCACGCCGCTGTGCTGATCGGGTATGGCGCCGGCGCGGTCTGCCCGTGGCTGGCGCTGGAGACGGCGCTAAGTCTTGCGCCTGCCGGAACCGATCCCGCCGAGAGCGAGCGCAAGATGCTGAAGGCCCTCGACGCAGGGCTGGCCAAGGTCATGTCCAAGATGGGCATTTCGGTCGTGGATAGCTACCGCTCGGCGCATCTGTTCGACATCCTCGGCCTGCACAAGAGCGTGGTAGATCGCTGCTTCGTCGACACACCCGCGCCGCTCTCCGGCATCGGCTTCGCGGAGTTGGAGCGGCAGCTGCGCGAAACCTGGCAGGCAGCTCCGGCCGACGCTGTGCAGAGTGCCGACCTGCCCGACTACGGCTGGGTACGCTTCCGCAAGACTGACCTCGCTGAGCCGCATGCTTGGCAGCCGGGGACGGTAAAGGCACTGCAATCGGTCGTCGGCAGCGCGCGGGGCGTGGCCCTGCCGTCTGATCCGGCCTCCGCCTTCACGATCTATTCGCGTGACGTGATCGCCCGCGCGCCGGCCGTGCTCCGCGATCTGATGGAGATCCGTCCGGCGGGCCATGAGCTTCCGCTCTCTGAAGTCGAGTCGCCGAAGAGCCTGGTCAAGAAGTTCATCTCGAGCGCCATGTCGCTAGGCTCGCTGAGTCCCGAAGCGCACAGCACGATCACCATGGCGATGAACATCCTGGGCGGGCGGTCGAACACGGGCGAGGGCGGCGAGGACCGCGACGTCTACAAGCTGCAGCCGGTGCTGGCCAATCAGGTTGAGGTCCTGCCGGATGGGCCGGGCGCGCTGCAAGCCCGTATCTCCGGCTCGGTCGCAGTGGCGGAGCCTCAGGTCGAGGCTGCCGCTCCGCAGCCGCAGCTGCTCAATAACAAGATCAAGCAGATCGCCTCCGGGCGGTTTGGCGTGACGGCCGAGTATCTGGCCCATGCCGAGGAGATCGAGATCAAGGTAGCGCAGGGCGCGAAGCCAGGAGAGGGCGGACAGCTGCCGGGGTTCAAGGTCAGCGGGTTGATCGCGCGGCTGCGTCATGCCCAGCCGGGAGTGTCGCTGATCTCGCCGCCGCCGCACCACGACATCTACTCCATCGAAGACCTCGCGCAGCTGATCTTCGACCTCAAGCGGGTCAATCCGCGTGCGGCGGTCGGCGCCAAGCTGGTGTCGAGCTGCGGCGTGGGCACGGTCGCAGCGGGCGTGGCGAAGGCTTACGCCGACTTTATCGTGATCGCCGGGAACACGGGCGGGACGGGGGCGGCGGCGCTGTCGAGCATCAAGTACGCCGGCAACCCGTGGGAGCTTGGCCTGGCCGAGGCGCAGCAGGTGCTGATGCAGAATGGGATGCGCGGGCGGGTGCGCTTGCGTACTGACGGCGGCCTGGCGACGGCGCGCGATGTGCTCGTGGCGGCGCTGCTGGGCGCGGACGAGTACGCCTTCGGCACATCGGTGCTGGTGGTGCTGGGCTGCGACATGGCGCGGCAGTGCCATCTCAACACCTGTCCCACGGGCATCGCGACCCAGAAGCCGGAGCTGCGGGCCAAGTTCCGCGGCAAGCCGGAGCACGTCGTCCGATTTTTCGAGCAGCTTGCGGGCGACCTGCAGCAGCTGCTGGCGCGCTATGGGCTGCCGTCCATCGAAGCCGCGGTCGGGCGGGTGGATCTGCTGGAGCAGGTGCGCTTCGACGGCAGCCTGGACCTGCAGCCGCTGCTGGCCCACGTGAACGAGGGGCCGGTGCGCTGGCAGGGCATACGAAACGACCGCCCCGATGCCGAGCCGGCGTTGGATGAGGCCTGGGTCGAGCCGGCGCTCGCCGCCATCCGCGAGGGCAAGCCGTATGTGGTTGACTCGCCCATAGCCAATCGCGACCGGGCAGTCGGAGCGCGGCTGGCCGGAGAGATCGCCCTGCTGCGGGCCCAGGCCGACGTGCCCGCCGACGTGACCTTCAACCTCCACGGAACTGCGGGGCAGTCCTTTGGGGCGTTTGCGGTTGACGGCATGAAGCTAGTGCTCCATGGGCAGGCCAACGACTTCGTCGGAAAGGGACTATCGGGCGGCGAACTGGTAATCCGCGCGCGCGGGCTGGCGGCGCGGGACAGCGGGCAGCACGTGATCCTCGGCAACGTGGCGCTGTACGGAGCGACGGCGGGGCTGCTGTTCGCGGCGGGCCGGGCGGGCGAGCGGTTCGCGGTGCGGAACTCGGGCGCGACGGCGGTGGTCGAGGGCGTGGGCGATCACGGCTGCGAGTACATGACCGGCGGCACGGTCGTCGTCATGGGCCGGGCCGGGATGAACTTCGGCGCGGGCATGACGGGCGGTCTGGCGTGGGTCTATGACGCAGATGGAAGCTTTGTCCGTGGAGGCCGGTTCCATCCCGACTTCGTCACAGTGGACACGTTCGCCGAGGCGGATGAGGCGGCTCGGGAGAGCTTGCGGGCACTGGTGAACCGCCATGCGGAGGATTCGGGCAGCAGCCTGGCCGGAGCGATGCTGGCGGATTGGCCGGGCTCAGCTACAGGGTTCGTGCGGTTGACGCCAAAGCCTCAGGTATGAGGGGTGCCCATGTCTCAAGGTCGAGGTATGGGTCACCCGAGACCGCGAGATTAGCGGCTTTGACGGCCTTCAACGTGGGCGGCGCGCTCATGGATGAGAAGGAGATCCCCGTGAATGTCTTTCCTGAGCGCGATGATCTCGGAGCGAAATCCCTTCATCTCGGATCGTAGATCACGCACGTCCTGCCGCTGGAGGAGGATGCCGATCAGACAGGTCACGGTGGGCGTGAGGGCCGCAAGGGCGGCGATGGTGATCGCGCTTGCCGTGTTCATGCGGTCTCCTCTGTTGTGGATACGATACCAGAGTGGGCTGCCAGGTGCCCCACTTTCCAAATGACAGCTGCTCCACCTTCGGCAAGGTTTCATCGTGCGGGTGCCCCACCTTCGCCGACAGTCCCACCGTCGGCTAAGGTGGGTTCCCCTACCCCGTAGTCCAGGGACTTCAACAGCCATGCGAAGCCAGGTGCCCCACTCTCCAAATGACAGCTGCTCCACCTTCGGCAAGGTTTCATCGTGCGGGTGCCCCATCTTCGCCGACAGTCCCACCGTCGGCTAAGGTGGGTTCCCCTACCCCATGCGAGCCCGGCACGTACCGCCCCGGCAAAAAAGTGCATACCCCCTCTGAGACAAGCCTTCTGCAATGAATACTTTAGAGCTAAAAGAAGACCGAAAAGCGGACCAACTGCAGACTTAACCTATTTAGAATGAAGACTTTGAGACTTCAGTAAAGTTTACGTTCCCAGGAAAAGCGGGTCATAGCGAACGGGTAACGTGCGCTATCGTAGAAGTCACGGACTGGATGGTGTGCGGCGATGGCGGGGAAGCGCGGGAGCGCGGAGGACGGGCCGGAAGTTATGGGCGGAGGCGCGCCGGCGAATGAGAAGTATCAGCGAATTCTCGATGCGGCGGTGGAGGTGATCGCGGAGCGGGGGTATTTCAACTCGCCGGTGAGCGCGATCGCGGCGCGGGCCGGGGTGGCGGATGGGACGGTGTATCTCTACTTCAAGAACAAGGATGAGATTCTACGGACGGCGATCGACGCATCCTTCGACCGATTCTACCGGCAGGTGTCGGAGCGCTTCGAGACATTGACTGATCCTCGGGAGCAGCTGCTGTACATCGCGCAGGTGCACCTCGAGACGAGCACCGCGGGCCGTGCCATGGCGATCCTGATGCAGACCGAGGTGCGGCAAAGTGCGAAGTTCATCGAGGAGTTCTCCAAGCATCATTTGGTCAAGTACATCCAGGTGGTTCGCGAGGTCATCCGTCGAGGGCAGGCGCTGGGCCTGTTTCGTCAAGATGTCTCGGATGGTATCGTCGCCCATTGCATGTTTGGCGCTATCGACGAGCTCCTGAGTTCGTCAGTATTCACCGGGCGCGTCTATGATCCAAAAGGAACGGCGGCGCAGGTTTTGGATGTGCTGCTGCATGGCATAACGGCAGGCAGGCACGATGAATCTTGACGTACGGACAGTGAACGAGGTCTTCGCGCGGGTAGGTGGGCGCGGCGGCGAGACGGTAATGCTGGCGCAGGGTGCGGCAGGAGCCTGGGAGCCCATTACTTCGGACCAGCTGTATGGCCGTGTGCGGGCGTTCGCCAGAGTACTGGCCGCATGGGGCGTGGGCAAGGGCGACCGGGTGGCGATCATCTCGGAGAATCGGTGGGAGTGGATGGTAGCCGACTTCGCCACGCTGGCACTCGGGGCAGTGGACGTGCCGCTCTATCCGACACTGACACCGGAGCAGTTGGGCTATATGCTGCGGGACTCGGGGGCCACGGTGGCCGTGGTGTCCTCAGAGGAGCAGTACCGCAAGCTGACGGCAGCAGGAGAACTGCCGGAACTCCGCCATGTGGTGGTGATGGACACGGGGGAGTTTGCGGGTGCGGAAAGCTTCGCGGGCTTGATCGCGGAGTCTCCTGGTGGGCAGGACGCTTCCTTCGACGCGGCTCTGGCGGCGGTACGCCCCGCCGACCTGGCGACGATCATCTATACCTCAGGGACGACAGGGGAGCCGAAAGGCGTGATGTTGACGCATGGAAATCTGGCGAGCAACATCGATGTGTCGAGTGGACCGATGGGCTTCGGCGTAGGGGATAGCTGTATTTCGTTCTTGCCGCTCTCCCATGTGACGGCGAGGCATACGGACTACTTCATGCTGTGCCGCGGTGTGGTGATCGCGTACTGCCCGAAGTTCGACCAGCTCACACCCGCTCTGCGCGTGGTACAGCCTACGATCTTTCTGGCGGTGCCGCGAGTCTACGAGAAGATCAAGGACGCGGTGCGGGCAAAGTCAGCGGCATCGCCAGTCAAGAAGCGAATCGCCAACTGGGCATTTCGCGTGGGCCGCAACCATCGCGAGAGCACATTAGCCGGAATAAAGCCCGGTTCCCTCAGCTGGAAGCTTGCTGAGAAGCTGGTGTTCAGCAAGATCCTTGGGGCTTTTGGCGGACGAGCAAAGACGTTTATCTCGGGCGGCGCACCCCTGGGGATGGAGACAGCCGGGTGGTTCGCGGATGCGGGGATACGCATCATGGAAGGATATGGGCTTACGGAGACGTCGCCGGTCATCGCCGTGAACTATCCCTCGGCGCACCGTATCGGCACAGTAGGACGAGTCTTGCCGAATGTGGAGTGCCGGTTCGCACCCGATGGCGAGTTGGAGGTACGCGGGCCTTCGGTGTTCGCCAATTACTGGAAAAAGCCGAAGGAGACCCTGGAAGCGTTTACCCCGGACGGGTGGTTCAAGACCGGCGACATCGGACGCTTGGATGCGGACGGCTATCTCTCGATTACGGATCGCAAGAAGGAGCTGCTGAAGACGAGCGGCGGGAAGTTTATTGCGCCCCAGCCGATCGAAGGCAAGCTGAAGGCGCATCTTCTGGTCTCCGAGGCGGCACTCGTAGGCGATAAGCACAAGTTTGTCTGCGTGCTGTTGTCGCCGAACTTTGCAGCGCTCCTTGCGTGGGCGCAGGCGCAGGGTCTGCAGTCGGTGGAGCGCGCGACGCTGGTACAGGAGCCGCGGGTGCTTGCGATGTACCAGCAGATCGTCGACGGGGTCAATGGGGGGCTGGCACCCTTTGAAAGTATCAAGCGGTTGACCGTAGTGCCGCACGAGTGGAGCGTCGAAGACGGGGCAATGACGCCGAGCATGAAGCTGAAGCGCCGTGTGGTGGAGCAGCGGTATGCCGCAGAGATCGCAGCGTTCTATGCGGATGAAGCGACCTCGGCGAAGGTCGCGGTGGCCTCCTAACGCATGGGGATGCTAGGGCGATCGCAAAAGGACGGGAAGAAGTTTGTGAATCCGACTCCCACGCTTGTCGGCGGACCGGGTCTGGCCTTCAAAGCGTTGGCGCGGTATGCAGTGAATCGCGCGGAGCGGGTGCCGAAGGTTGCGCCTGGGCCATTCCATACGGACGCGAAGATCTATGCAACAGCCCCTCCGAGCGGCTTGCGACTTACATGGATGGGGCACAGTTCGAGCTTGCTGGAGATCGACGGAGTGCGAGTTCTAATCGATCCCGTATGGGATGAGCGGGCTTCGCCGTTGCAGTGGATGGGCCCGAAGCGATTTTTTCCGCCACCGCTACCTTTGGAGGATCTGCCGGAGATCGAGGTCGTCCTGATTTCGCACGACCACTACGACCACTTAGGTGAGGGAACGGTGCGGGGTCTGGCTTCGCTCCCAGCGACAGCCCAGGCAACGTGGGTGACTTCGGTGGGCGTAGCGCCTCTCCTGCGCAAGTTTGGTCTCGGAGCGGACCAGACCGTAGTGGAAATGCAGTGGATGGATCAGGCAACGGTCAAAGGGCTGCTGCTAACGGCGTTGCCCGCGAGGCATTTCTCCGGAAGGTCGCTTAGCAACCGTTTTGAAACCCTATGGTCGTCGTTTGTCTTACAGGGTGACCAGCACAAGGTCTACTACGGAGCGGACTCGGGGTGGTGGAAGGGGTACGCGGAGATCGGCTCGGCCTATGGCCCCTTCGATCTGACCATGCTGGAGATTGGAGCTTACGACGATCTGTGGAAGGACATCCATCTGGGACCGGACGAGGCCG
The DNA here is from genome assembly GCA_965215415.1 of Acidobacteriaceae bacterium. GTDB lineage: Bacteria > Acidobacteriota > Terriglobia > Terriglobales > Acidobacteriaceae > Edaphobacter. Next base: position 2,147,418 of record CBDCDQ010000009.1, read on the forward strand.
CACGGGCCTTCCTCGATCTGGATGCGGGCGGGTTATTGATGCCGGTGCATTGGGGACTGTTCGATCTGGCCCTGCATGCATGGCGGCAGCCGATCGAGAGGTTAGTAGAGGTGGCGAAGCACAAGGGTATCGGCCTGTGGGTACCGGAGCCTGGTCAACCGACTGAGCTGCTTCGCGGTCAAAGCCTCCTCTCGGACTGGTGGCGTGCCGGTTCCAGGTTCAGCCCGGGTGGGTAGACCTTTGGGGACTTGTCACCGTCCGCGGAGAGCGGTACAAAGAGGGAGTTCCTTTGGAGGCTCAGTGGCTGGATCGGTGCAGTTGGCGGCGCGTGAGGTGATGGATATCCGCCAGGCGTCGGAGTATCTTGGCATCAGCGGCGACACGTTGTACCGCTACGCGTCCGAAGGCTTTATCCCTGCATTCAAGCTTGGGAATCGCTGGCGCTTCAAGAAGAACCTGCTCGACAGCTGGATGGATGAGAAGAGCGGCATAAAGGCGGCTGCCCCTATGCCGATGGCGGTCGTATCCAGGCTGAAGAAGCCGGTAAGCCGGGCATGACAGCCCCCAACGGGGCAGAGCGGCGTCTAAGACTTGCCTGCGCTCCGATCTAGTGCATCTCGTCGTGGGCTGCAGACGCCGTGGATCGTTCGCTGACGTGGCGGGTACCAGGATAGCTGAGCTTCTCCACCCGCTTCCAGAGGTTCTTTTCTCCGGGCGGTGCCAACCACGCGGGCATGCCGAGGCCGAGATAGGTCGCGAGCGCACAGGCGTTGGGCTCATACAGGGCTCGTAGCTCTCGCAGGCGTGCACCGGCACTCTCATCGGCGCAGAGCTGGATCTCCGTGTCAAGCAAGGCGGTGCAGAGGCGACGGAACTCCCCGTGCGGAAGCCGGTCAGACTCTCCCGAAGCAAGCTCCCTGGTCTTCTGTTCAAGCATAAATACATGGCCGAGATCGATCACGGCGTGGCGGGCCATGGCGAAGGTCAGTTGCGCCTGCCGGGTGCCGTCGACGGTCGCAATCAGAAGGGCGCAGGCGTCCAGGATCGCGACGAGTGCCGAGAGCCACGACTGGTTGTCGTGTTGCGAACGGTAGAAGCAGAGGATCGGGTAGGACACGTGCGACTCCAGCAGCTCGGCCGACCAGCGTTCCCACTCGGCAAGAAGCTCTTCCAGGGCGCGTTGTCCGCCATCGAAGCCATGACGCGCCAGGAGCTCGGCAGCCGTCGGCGGGGAACCGGCACGGCCGTCGAGCAGGGCGACCGAGACCTCCCGGCGCGAGAACGCACCATACAGAACGGGAAGATAGCCGACGACGAGGGCGACCAGGCCCAACCCGAAGCCGGCCTCCGCAATGATGATGGCTCGGGCGAACGGGCGAACGGGCACCACATCGCCGAGGCCGAGCGTCGTCAGGGTCGTACCGGACACATAGAGATCCGTCCAGAAAGCGTGCGGACCGCTGTAACGGGACATCATGGTGTCCGAAAAGGGTGTGCCCAGCGCGAGGAAGATGAGCGCGAAGCCGGCAATCAGCAGCATCGCCCACATAGCGAGCAGGACGAGCAGTGAAAGTGGACCATAGATGCTGTACCATTGCTCCCGCATCCTGGGGTTGCGGATGCGGCGAGCGAGAGCAGCCCAGGGCTTCCAGGTCAGAAGGTAGAAGAGGCGTGTGGGACGGAAGCGGCCTGTAGGGCGGCGCGGCAGGATGATGGTCTGAAAGGCGTCGAGCATGACAGCCAGCACGAGAAGCAAACCAGGAATGAGATAGAAAAGGCGCACCTTGTTTGGAGTACGCAAGATAGGGAAAGTTTCGGTCGCGGGTCACCTTACCAAAGGAACGTTCCCTGGACCATGGGGGTCGCGGCGTTCGGGTGCCGGGCCGATACCTGGACTGTAGCGGGTTGAGCTTGTGCTGGATCGGACGGGCTTCATCTCTCGAGCAATCTGTATCGAAACGGAGAGATTATGGAGGCAGGAAAGGCAATGCAACGCATCCTTGTGGTGGACGACGAACATCTGGTAGCGGACACATTAAGCCTGATTCTGGGCAAATGTGGCTTCGATGCGCGGCCGGCCTACTCGACCGACGAGGCGTTGCTGCGTGCAGCCGAGTTCCAGCCGCATCTGCTGGTGTGCGACATCACGATGCCGGATCGGGACGGGATCGAGCTGATGGACGAGATGGGACGGCTGTTGCCCGAGTGCCGCGTGTTGGTCCTGACAGGCTACTACGACAATCTCGAGCGTGTGATCGAGGAGAGCCGTCGCATGCTGTACCCCGCAGGCCTGCTGACCAAGCCTTGCCAGCCCGCGGAGCTGGTGCGCGAAGCCGGGTTGATGCTTGCCATGGCCTAAGCTCGCTGCGATAAACTTGCCCTGATGGCGGCTGACGACAGATCGGAGAGCTTCGCCCGCCTGTACCTGGGTAAGACAAAGAAGCGGAGCTCCGGTCGCGAGGTGCAAAAGGAACTCTTCGGGGCAGAAAGCGGGCGGGTCACTGTCGCCGCCTCTGCCGTAATCCCGGCGCTCGCGGAAGAGGCATCGCTCCAGATGGAGCCTTTGGTACCTGCGCGGCGAGTCTGGACGGTGCGGGAACTGGTGGGGGAGATCCGGGGTCAGGTGGAACGGGTGCACGTTTCCGTTTGGGTCGAAGGGGAGGTCTCCAACTGCCGGGCTCCGGGACTTGCCGGCTCCGGGCATCTCTATTTCACCTTGAAAGACGGCGAAGCCCAGCTGCCAGTGGTCATGTTCCGGCGGCAGGCGCAGCTGTCGGCAGCCCGGCCCAAAGACGGCGATGCCGTGGAGGTGCGTGGGCGCATCTCCGTGTACGAGTCGCGCGGACAGCTTCAGCTGATTGCCGAGACCCTGGAGTTGCGCGGTGCGGGCGCGCTGGAGCTTGCGTTCAAGACCCTGAAGGCGCGGCTGCAGGCGGAAGGGCTGTTTGCAGAGGAGCGCAAGCAAGCGCTGCCGACGTTCCCGAAGTGCGTGGGAGTGGTGACTTCGCCGTCTGGAGCCGCCGTGCGGGATATCGCAACTGTGGTGCGGCGGCGGCACGGCTGCTTGAGTCTGCTGGTGTATCCAGCGGCCATGCAGGGCGCGCGGTGTGCGGCAGAGAACATCGCGGGCATCCGGTGGTTCAACGCCAACCCGGACCGGATCGACGTGATCGTGCTTGCCCGAGGTGGCGGGTCGATCGAAGATCTGGCGGGCTTCAACGACGAGGGGCTGGCGCGGGCGATCGCAGCATCTGCGTTACCCGTAGTCTCAGCCATCGGGCACGAGACGGATTTCACCATTGCGGACTTCGTCGCGGATTTACGCGCGCCCACGCCTTCGGCTGCAGCCGAGCTGGTAACGGCAGCCCAGCACCGGATTGAGGAACGGGTGCAGGAGCTGGCAGCACGCGTGCTTCGTGCGGGACGGTACCAGATTATGCAGGCGCGGCATAGGTATACCCGATTGGCAGCGGAGAGCACCCTGGTGCGCCTGCGAGACCAGGTAAGCCGGCGCGAGCAACGCATCGATGAGTTGGGTATGCGCCTCGAATCCGCGATCCGGAGGCGGTTGCGTCTTGCAAATGGGCGGGTGGCAGGGCTCGAGGAACGGCGAAGGGTGGGCGATCCCGCGGCGAGGCTCGCGGGGGCGCGGCACCGGTTGGAACGAGCGGTGCTCAGGCAGGAGCGGGTGGCCGTTACCGCATCCGCACAAGCTCGACTGCTTGCTGCAAGTCAAAGACTCGCGGCAGTACGCCTGGTCAAGGTGCGGACCGCCAGGCTGAGCCGCGCGACGACAAGGCTGGAGGCGCTGAGTCCATTGGCGGTTCTAGGACGCGGGTATGCGCTGGTATATGCCCAAACCGGATCGGAGAGGCTGCTTCGGGACGCGGCGGAGATTGCGGTCGGCGAGCGGGTCCGGGTCCGGCTCGCGGCGGGTAGTCTAGTGGGGAGAGTAGAGGAGATCGAATGAAAAAGCTGTTTGGAACGGATGGCATTCGCGGGGTCGCGGGTGTGGCTCCGCTCGATCGCGCAACAGTGTACGCGGTAGGTTTGGCGTTGGCGCACCATCTGGGTGACGCACCCCGTGTACTGCTGGGAATGGATACGCGCGAATCAAGTGACTGGCTGGCGGCGACGCTTACGGCGGGGCTGCTGGCGGGCGGGGCCGAGGTGGAAAGCGCCGGAGTCATCACAACACCGGCGATCGCTCACCTGACGGCGGCGCATGGGTTCAGCACAGGAGTGGTGATCTCGGCGTCGCACAATCCCTGGCAGGATAATGGCATCAAGCTCTTCGGGTGCGACGGATACAAGCTGCCCGACACGGTGGAGTTGGCAATCGAGCAGGAGATCTTCAAGCGTCTCGACACGCCCCTCTCACCATCGGGCGATGGCGTGCCGGAGTCCAGAGTCGACGTCAAGGAGGCGGATCGGGCGGAGTATGTCCGCTTTCTGCTGGCCGCTGTGCCCGGACTCTCGCTAGAGAACAAGCGTGTAGTTATCGATTGTGCAAATGGGGCGGCCTCGCCGGTGGCTCCACAGCTTTTCTCGGATCTTGCGGGCGAGGTGATCGTGACCCACGCCAGTCCGGACGGGCGTAACATCAACGCCGGATGCGGGGCCTTGCACCCCCAGGTAGTAGCGGCTGAGGTGAAGCGGCATGGTGCCGATCTGGGGATTACCTTCGACGGCGATGCCGACCGGGTGCTGTTTGCCGATGAGCATGGCAGGGTGGTCAACGGAGACGCAGTGTTGTTGCTGGCAGCGCGCGATCTTCAGGCGCGGGGATTGCTCAAGGGCGGGATGGTCGTGGCAACTACGATGTCGAACATGGGCCTTGAGGCTGCCTTGAAGCGCTCTGGTATCGCGATGCTTCGCGCTCCAGTGGGAGATAAGTATGTGCTCGAGCAGATGCTGGCCACTGGCGCTACGCTCGGCGGAGAGCAGTCGGGACACATCATCTTTGGCGGGCGCTCGACCACAGGCGACGGGTTGCTGACTGCTTTGCTGGTGCTCGATGTCATGCACCGGACGGGGAAAACCCTGGCGACGCTCACGGCCGATCTTCAGGTGTTTCCGCAGGTGATCGTCAATGTCAGGGTGCGTGAGAAGGTCCCGCTGCTCGAGATTCCTGCCGTGGCGGAGGCAATCGGCGCGGCTGAGGCGGCGTTGAAGGATTCCGGGAGGGTGGTCGTTCGCTACTCGGGGACAGAGTCGCTGGCGCGCGTGATGATCGAGGCTGAATCAGAGGCGTCCATGCGACATCATGCGGAGGCGATTGCCCAGGCGATTGCCTCTGCGATCGGCATCTAGGCTCTCAGCCGCCTCTGGGGAATCTCAAGGCAGCACCGGTATGGAGGCTGCTCCCTAAGCCTTTCGGCTGCACCGGTCACCGGCCGGCTTGCCGGTTCTTTGCCGCTCGACTAAGCTTGGCCTATGTACGAAGACTTCACCGTCATAGACCGCTGGACTGACGAACCGCTCCGCGTTGTGTGGAAAGCGAACATGGTGGCCATCGCGACGCGCCACGCGGATGCGACCGACATCCGCTTTTCTGTAAACGGCCGCCCGGTGTGGATTGCCATGCCGAATCTGGCGTGGGTAGAGCAGAAGCGGCGAACCGGTAAGGTCATCACGGATTACCTGGCGGCGCAAACAGCGGGGCGATACCTGAAGACCGCGATCGAGAGTGGCTATGACAATGGCCGCGAGATGTACTCGATGACCTTGGATGAGGTTCTGGAGCATGCGAACGCGGCCGTCAAGGAAGTGGGCGGCACGATGAACCTGCCTGTCCTGCCGATTATCAATGAAGATATCCAGCCCGAGGTGGAGCTGGGAAGGCTGCCGCTCGACAATCAAGGGCCGGTGCGTACCGCTGCTGGAGAGCCGTGGTCGTCTACCGAACCACGGAACCTGCCGCCATCGGACACAGGCCCGAAGACGGAACCAGCAGGTCGCGTGATCCCGTAGATTGCAGACACGTGACCGTTCAGCCAGGTGACCTTGGCAGCAGGGTACCGGTTTCGAAAGAGGCTATCTGCCAGCCGGAGAAGAGGTTCGACCGGCAGATACGAAGTTTCCCCGAAAACACATCTACAGCCAAGCGACCGCGTTAGCTGTTCAGGCTGGCCATATCGATGACAAAGCGGTATTTTACGTCGCCTTTGACGACACGGTCATAGGCTTCGCCGAGTTGCTGAACCGTGGTCATCTCGATGTCGGAGACGATGTTGTGCTCGGCGCAGTAATCGAGCATTTCCTGCGTCTCTTTCATGCCACCGATCATGGAGCCAGCGAGCGAACGGCGGTTGGCAACCAGCGAAAATGCACCTACCGGCAAAGGCACCTCAGGCAGGCCGACCAGGCACAGCGTTCCGTTCAACCGAAGCAGGCTGAGATACGCGTTCAGATCGTGGGGCGCGGAGACGCAGTCGACGATCAGATCGAGCGAACCAGCATGCCGGGCCATGTCGTCGCCGTCCTTGGTCACAACAACTTCGTCCGCACCCAGCTTCTTTGCATCTTCCGCCTTGCCCGCGGAGGTGGTGAATTGGACCACATGCGCTCCAAGCGAGTGAGCGAACTTGAGAGCCATATGACCCAACCCGCCGAGGCCGACCACGCCTACTTTCGTGTTCGGACCGACGTTCCAGTGGCGCAAGGGCGACCAGGTCGTAATGCCCGCACAGAGCAACGGTGCAGTGGCAGCGAGGTCGAGCTTTGGCGAGATGCGAAACACATAGTGTTCGGGCGCGACGATGTTGTTCGAGTACCCGCCAAAGGTCGGCTGGCCGTCATAGTCCTTTGCGTTGTACGTGCCGACCATTCCCCTGGTGCAGTACGGCTCGGCGCCCGCCTTGCAATTTTCACACTGCATACAGGTCTGCACAGTCACGCCGACACCCGCAAGGTCGCCGACCTTGAACTTCGTCACGTTGGAGCCGACTGCGGATACCTTGCCCACGATCTCGTGCCCAGGAACCATGGGATACATGGCATTCGCCCACTCGTCGCGGACCTGGTGAATGTCGGAGTGGCAAACCCCGGAGTAGAGGATCTCGACGGCGACATCGTTGGGGCCCGGATCGCGGCGGTCGAAGGCAAAGGGAACCAGGGGCGAGGTCTTGTCGTGAGCAGCGTAGCCAAGTGATTTCATGAATCTCCTTAAGGTAACGACGATGAGATGAGTGACTCTACGGCCTGGATGCTCTACCCCGAGTTCTGGTGTCTGGCAGCAACTTCACCGGTTTTGCATGGGCTGCCGCCGGCGTCGTTTGCCCCGTCTCAGCCAGCGCGTGCCGCAGCGCGTCCAGATCGTCGATGTAGTCGTGGGCCGGCAAGCTCACCGAGCAGCAGGTGCAGCTCCGCCGTCAGCTCAGGAACCGATTCCGGATGGTTCCGCAGGTTGTGAAGCACCGTGCACAGTGCATCTTCGTGCTGCGCAATGCAGCGGACGGTGTGGAGCAGAGAACGCAGATGCTGCACAATAGGGGGTACAGTCGGACTGCCGGCCTTCTGCGGTGTACGTGTCTTTCTGGGGGCCAATGTTCGCTCCTGTATATTGCATCAGAGTACGGGCAGACGCCTGCGTATCGCAACCGCCGAGTGAGTGCGCTTCGCCGATGCCAGCCTCGACACGCTTCACGCACCCCCGGGCACTTCGTCGTCCTAGTCAGCGCACGACAGTTCTGCAAGGATGTTTGAAGACAGGGCGCGGCCGTTTGCCGGAAATCCTGTATCGAGCACCCCACGACTTATAACCTCAAGGATGATCTTGTGAGCGGCGAAGCTGCATGTCTCGATCTTCCGTTATCAGCCGGGAAAAGTCACCCCAAGGTCACCATGACTGGCGTGTGGTCGGAGGGGCGCAGACGTGTTCGCGGCTCTTTGTCGATTTCGCAGGCTTGCAGGCGTGGGGCGAGCGAAGGCGAGAGCAGGAAATGGTCGATGCGGACACCGCGGTTGTGCTCAAACGATTGCCGAAAGAAATCCCAGAACGTAAAGAGCCCGCCCTGGCCACGGTGGAGCGCTCGAAAGGCATCGACATAGCCAAGATCGAGCAGAGCGCGATAACGAGCGCGGGTCTCGGGCTGAAAGAGCGCATCGCGAGCCCAGGAAGCAGGCTTGTGGCAGTCGATGTCCTCGGGAATGACGTTGAAGTCGCCGCCGATGACGGTCGGGATACCATCTTCGCGCCAGAGGGCGAGCTGGCGAAGGAAGCGGTCCATCCACGCGAGCTTGTAGCTGAACTTGTCCGTGCCCACTGGATTGCCGTTCGGAAGGTAGATGTTGACCACGCGCAGACCTTCGATGCGCCCTTCGAGAAAGCGGGCATGGCTGTCGGTCTCGTCTCCCGCCAACGTGGTACTCACGGTCTCGATAGGATGACGGGAAAGGATCGCTACGCCGTTGTAAGCCTTCTGGGTGACGGCCGCGCTACGGTAACCCACAGCCTTGAAGAGGTCGGCCGGGAAGTCTGTGCCTTTGAGCTCCTGAAGGAGGAGCACGTCGGGCTGGCGCGTCTCGAGCCATTGAAGCACATGATCGAGGCGGGCGCGGATCGAATTGACGTTCCAGGTGGCGAGTTGAATAAGGACTCCGGGATGGTACAGGGTATGTCAGTACGCCTGCGCCTGATGCAACGGGAGGCGGACCTGAAAGCAAGTTTCCCCGGGCTTCGACTCCACGGTGAGAAAACCGGAGTGACGCGAAACGATGCGTTTCGCCGTGTCCAAGCCGAGGCCGAGACCCTTGCCCGGTGCCTTGGTGGTGAAGAATGGCTCGAAGATGCGCGACTCGATGGCGTGGTCAATGCCTCCACCGCTATCCCAGATCTCGACGAAAGCCATCTGCCCCTTGAGACAGCTCTTCAGGCGGAGCGTTCCGGAGCCATTCATCGCGTCGAGGGCGTTTTCTACCAGGACGGTCCACACCTGGTTGAGCTCGCTGCCGTAACCTCGGATGGACGGAAGAGCGGGATCGAAGTCGGTCAGGAGAGAGATGCCCGCCAGACGTGACCCAAACATCGAGAGCGTATTTTCCAGCGATTGCGCAAGGTCGATCTCCTGGATCGGAGCCTGGTCCATATAGGAGTAGTCCTTGATGGCCGTGATGAGATCGAAGATGCGGACCGTGGAGGCAAGGACCGTTTCGGCAAGACGCTCGACGCGGAGCGAACTGGCGACCGTGGCGAGCGCGAAGGGCAAGGTGGCGGGATTCACCTCGGCGGCAAGCTCGTCGAGCATCTGGAGCGGGAGGCGTGTCTCCGCGAGCGCAGGGGCGATGGTCCAGGGCTCCGTAACGTTGTGGGCGAGAAGCCAGCCGGTCAACCCATCTTCGCGATCGCTTGCGTCGAGCGGGCTTGAGGCAGCGACGGCCAGGGTGGAGTAATCGGCCATGCGCTCGCGGGCGCGGGCAACCCACTGTTGATAGTATGCCGATTCAGCTTCCGGAAGGCAGAGTTTCCCCAGGCGATGTTTGTTCTCACCATACTGGCGCAACTCGCCAAACAGGCTGGCAGCCGAGCGCTGAGCGGCCGAAGCCGGGTTGTTCAGTTCATGGGCGAGATTGGCGGCGAGCTTGCCAAGGGCGGAGAGCTTCTCGGCCTGCTGCTCCATGCGCGTCACCTCGCGGACGCGGTCGAGCAGGACCGAAACGCAACGCTGACCCATGGACGGTATGGCGGCAAGCATCGCCGGAAAGCGGTCTTTATGGAGATCCAGCACCCAGACCGGACCCACGGCGTAGCCATCGCCGCCGTAGCCCTTCATGCGGGAGAAGGGAAGCAGGCCAGTCATCTGTCCAGCGCGCCCAATGAAATACGCGAGCGGGCCGGAGTTGTGGCGGCGAACGTGGATCTCGCCATTCAGGATGAAGTTGAGGTGGCGTGTGGGTTCGCCTTCGCGGAAGATAAGGCCAGCGTCTGGAGCGTGGCGCTCCGTGCCGTGGTCGGCCAGCCAAAGGTACTCCTCATCCGTCAGTCCCTCGAGGACAGGGATAGTCCGAAGCGCCGCAACAATCTCAGCAGAGGGTATGCGGACGGGCGTGGCTGCCAGATCCAAAGAGGCGGACGGCGGAGTGAAGGAAGTCGCCATGGCTTATAGTACCGTCCTCCCCCGCCAAGCGTCATAAGCTTTGCGGTCAACCCAGCACCGGCTGCGCTAGAGTTCGAGCGCTACCTGCGAAAAGGGCGACGAGCGGCTGGAGTCCCGGGTGTCGGAAGCCAGGTGCAATACGAGCCGTTCCAGAACAAGGAGCTTACTGACGGGGCCGGAGCGGAGTTCAAGGTCGGCGCGGGCGATCTGGCGGAGGGCTTGGGTGAGGGAGCGGCGGGTGCGGTAACGGCGGGCCTGCCGGATAAGGTCGTCCGCAGCGAAAGGAGGCATGCGGAAGCCTTGCCACAGCACCTGCCAAAGCGCACGGGAGTCACGGACGTTCTTCTCGGAGATGATGAGCATCTGCCGGAACGTACGTGCCAGCATATAGAGGTGGCCGATCGCGGCGTCTTCGCCCCCGTCCGAGGCGTTGAGCAGGCCATGCAGCAGAGCCAGCGCCCGGGGACGGTCGCGCAGAGAGATCGCGTCCGTCAACTCGTAGAGGGAACGCTGCTTGGCCGCGAGAACCATGGTCTCGACATCGCCCAGGGTCACGCGGCCCCGACCTTCGACATAGAGCAGGAGCTTCTCTACCTCGGAAGCAATCATCATCATGTCCGCGCCCAGAGCGTCGGCAAGCTCACGCGCGGCGTCGGCATCGATGGTCAGGTGGCGGGCCTCGGCGGTCGCACTCATCCAACGGACGGCGTCGGCCTCGTCCACACGCGCCAGATCGATCATCCCGCAGGACTCGCCCAGCGTCTCCCGTATACGGTCGTAGCGCTCTTTATCCTGATAATCCATCTTGCGGAGGTCTACGGGAATGCGAAGGTGGTCGGCAACGAACAGCAGAAGAGATTGCGGATTCGGAGAGCGGAAGTAGGCGTCGATGGCGGCAAACTCCTCCTTTTTGCTGCCCCGACCATAAAGGGCCTTCACGCCGCGGATAAAGAACACCTGGAAAGGAGCCATGAGTGAAGGGGTCTGGGCACGGTCGAGCAGATCGAAGACACTCGTCTCGGCCAGGTCGGCGTCGGTGAGGCAGAAGTCTCGTAGCTCAGGCGGAACGAGGGCGGCCAGGACGCCTTTGCGGCAGCGCTCGTACAGGAAGACTTCGTCGCCGGCGAGGACGTAGCCGGGGCGGATGGAAGCCGAGGCGATCTCTGCCAGGAAGCGGTCGGAGGACGCAAAGCTGCGCAGGGGGCTCGCATGAGCGGGCATCTAGAAGGACTCCAGCATATCGGCGACCACCGCCTGGGCGAAATCCCGGGCGACGCGCCGAACCGCGGGAGCGTCCTCCTGGATAAAGCCGTTCAGGTCCTGGGTAGACTGGAACTGTTCGCGATAGCCGAGAGCATCGTTCTGGTAAAGGATATGGCCGTCGTGCGTGGTGAGGACTACCTTCGCGGTGATCGTGACCAGGTAGCTGGCGGTCTGGCCGCTCGAAGAGTCGTAGGTGAGCGGGGCGACCGATTGGGACAGGATAGTGCCATGGAGAACGGCGTCGGCATCGCGTTCCTTGTTGGCAATGACATACTTCGTTCGCGTGTTGAGCTCCCGGACCACGGCTTGCGTAAACGTCATCTCGGTGTGGAAGTTTTGAACGCGCGTAGTAAAGATGGGCACGGCCAGGATGCGGACGTTGGCGGGCAGATGCGCCGAGGAGCCAACCGCGTGGTAACCACATCCGGTGAGCAGGAGGAGCAGGAAAGGGAAGAGGGATCGCATCCGCTGACTCCATTGTCGCATCCTGTCCGCCACAGGAAGCAAACAAGGGCGGCCCGAAGGCCGCCCCCAAGGCTGAAAGTGGTTCGGTTACGCCGGACTGGGCTGCCCTTCCCCAAAGCCGGGTTTGCGGCCGCCTTCCGGCTTGAGAATCTTCTGGGTCTCACCCGAACCCGGATCAACGCTCGAGAGCGGCGACCGTGCGACGGGAAGATCTTTACCCTCAATGATCATCTTGATCTCAAGCGCGTCCAGTGTCTCCCGCTCAAGCAGGGCCGCTGCCATACGGTGCATGATGTCCTGGTTGTTCTCGAGAATGCTGTAGGCGGCCTTGTAGCCTGAATCTACAAAGGAACGTACTTCAGCGTCGATCTGCCGAGCGGTATCGTCGGAGAAGTCGCGGGACTGGCCGATCTCGCGCCCGAGGAAGACCTCCTGCTCCTTCTTGCCAAAGGTCATCGGCCCGAGCTTGGACATCCCGAACTCGCAGACCATCTTGCGAGCGAGGTCGGTCGCGCGTTCGATGTCGTTACCCGCGCCGGTGGTCATCTTCTTTAGAAATATTTCCTCGGCGCAGCGTCCGCCCATGAGAGTGGCCATGCGGGTTTCAAGATAGTCCTTGGTGACCGTGTGGTTGTCTTCCTCGGGGAGGTAGACGGTGACGCCGAGGGCCATGCCACGTGGGATGATCGTTACCTTGTGGAGCGGGTCGGAGTGCTCCCGGAGAGCCGAGACGAGGGTGTGACCGGCCTCATGGTAGGCGGTAACCTTCTTCTCCTCTTCGGTAAGGAGCATGGACTTCCGCTCAGCGCCCATCATCACCTTGTCCTTCGCAACCTCGAAGTCGTACATATGGACAGCCTTGCGGTTGAAGCGGGCGGCGGTGAGGGCGGCCTCGTTGACCATGTTGGCCAGGTCTGCGCCGGAGAAGCCCGGTGTGCCGCGGGCGAGGACGTTGAGATTCACGTCTTCGGCCATCGGAACCTTCTTCGAGTGGACCTTGAGGACCTCTTCGCGTCCGCGAATATCCGGGCGGTCCACGATGACGCGGCGGTCGAAACGGCCGGGGCGAAGCAGGGCGGGGTCGAGCACGTCGGGGCGGTTGGTGGCCGCGACGAGGATGACCCCGTCGTTGGCCTCGAAGCCGTCCATTTCGACCAGAAGCTGATTGAGCGTCTGCTCGCGCTCGTCGTGTCCGCCACCGAGCCCGGCGCCGCGATGACGGCCGACGGCGTCGATCTCGTCGATAAAGATGATGCAGGGCGCATTCTTTTTGCCCTGCTCAAACAGATCACGGACGCGCGATGCACCGACGCCGACAAACATCTCCACGAAATCCGAACCGGAGATGGAAAAGAAGGGAACGTTGGCCTCACCGGCGACGGCGCGGGCGAGCAAAGTCTTGCCGGTACCTGGAGGTCCGACGAGAAGCACACCCTTGGGAATACGTCCGCCGAGCTTCTGGAACTTTGCCGACTCCCGGAGGAACTCAATGATCTCCTTGAGCTCTTCCTTTGCCTCGTCGACCCCGGCGACATCCTTGAAGGTAATCTTCTTCTGTTGCATGGAGAGCAGCCGGGCACGCGATTTGCCGAAGCTCATGGCCTTGTTGCCGCCCGACTGCATCTGGCGCATCAGGAAGAGCCACAAGCCGAGCATCAGGACAACCGGCGCGAACTGGATAAGAATGCCGAGCCACGCGTTGGAGTTCTGATCCTTGATGTTAATGTTGACGCCGTGCTGGCGAAGATTGGTGTAAAGGTCGTTATAGCCGGTCGGCACCTGGGTATGAAACAGAGTCTTGTCACTATAGTGACCGGTGACCTCCTGCCCGTTGACCATCACATCGGCCACTTTACCCTGGTCCGCATCGTTGAGAAGCTGAGTAAGGCTGATGCCCTTGTCTGGACCGGCATTGTTGCCCTTGACGAACTGCCATAGAACAATGAGGCAGGTGATCATAAAGACGCCGGTAAGTATCTGCTTGACGGTTGAATTCAATTGCATCTCCCAAGTCTCCGGTTCAATAATCCGCTACGGTATAAAAAACCGGAGCCGGCGCGAACGGCGCGGTACTGCGTGCTGATTAGACGATGAACCGGGGTGAAGGTGGCACAAGCCGGTTGCGGAGCTGACGATTCTGTTGCGTCCTCGTTCAAATTGATCTGATTCTACTCCGCCTCGATCGATTCAATGAGGAGATCATCGGAGCTTTTGTTCCGAAAGCGCACGGGAGTTTGGTTGTGCTACACCGAAGTTGCAGACCCGGTGCCCGAATCGGGCAGGCGGTAGAGCTGGAGCTCACGAAGGGAACGCTGCGCTCGCAGGCCATCGCGCAGCTGGAGCGCTGCTCCCGGAGAGGGTTTGACGTCGATCAGGGCGATCAGGCGAGCAAGCTCGTCGAAGCCCAGCCTCACTCCAAGTTGACGGGTAGCGGCTCGCAGGACGCGGCGGCGCGTGCTCAGGTCGAGGCCGCGCAGGCGCTCCAGCTCGATCGCAAAGGCCTGGCCGCCAGATGCAGTCGATACGGCGCGGCCACCGCCACGGACAGGCTTGCCAGGGAGCAGCAGATGCGGAAGGAGCTGCGCGGTGGCTCGCTGCCAGTGATCTTCGTCCGCGCGCGCCAGCTCGGCAACGTTGGACAGAGTTCGCTCGACAGCCGGGTTGAACTCGCGCAGCAGCGGAAGGAGCTGATGACGAACACGGTTGCGCGTGTAAACCGTCCCGGCATTGGTGCTATCGTTGCGCCACGGCTGATTGAGTGCGCGGAGGAAGACTTCGATCTCGGCGCGGCGGATGTTCAAAAATGGACGGAGGATCTGTCCGCCCTTGACGGCGACCGTGGGGTGAATCGCGCTGAGGCCCTCGGTCCAGGCTCCCCGCAGCAGTTTGAGAAGGACGGTCTCCGCCTGGTCGTCGAGAGTGTGAGCGGTCAGCACGGTGTCCGTTGCGCCCTCGGCAATCAAGCCGTGGAAGAAGGCGTAGCGCAGGTGGCGGGCTGCTTCTTCGATCGAGTCGCGCGTCGAGGCAACGCGGTCCGGCACGCTGACGTGTTGTACCCGGAGAGGCACCGCAAGCCGGGCACACAGGTCCGCCACGAAAGCTGCGTCGCCGTCTGCCTCCTCCCCACGTAGACCGTGATGCACATGAGCGGCGGAGAGCCCAATCCCCAGTGCTTCCTTTTGGGCATGAAGCGTCACGAGCAGAGCAACCGAGTCGGCTCCCCCCGAAACGGCCGCGCAGAGGCGATCACCCGCGCGAATACCCTTTCGCTCCAGCGGCAATGTCGGTGTAAGCGTCATACATCCTCTCATCTTAGCCGTATGTCTCAGGCCATCATCTTGTATGCTTTGAAGGCGATGCGCGTATACGTCATTCTTCCGGCGGCTGGAATAGGAACACGGATGGCGGCATCCACCAGCGGTCCAAAACAGTTCGCCACCCTGCAGGGGGTTCCTGTGCTCCTCCACTCCCTGCGAACCTTTCTCCAGTCTCCGCGTGTGGCTGGTGTCTCGGTCGCTGTGCGACGCCACGAGAAAGAGCGCGTGGAGGCCGAACTGGCGGAGAACGGGCTTGGCGGTAACGCACTGGTCCGCATCGCAGAAGGCGGCCACAACCGTCAGCAATCGGTCCACAATGCCCTAGCCGCACTTGAGTGCCAGCACGACGATATCGTTCTCGTTCATGACGCCGTGCGCCCGTTGATTGACCTGGCGACGATCGAGCGGACCATCGATGCAATCCTGAAGGAGGGCGCGGCCATCGTCGGTCTGCCGGCGATCGATACCGTCAAGCAGGTGGAGCGGACAGCACACGGAGCCATCATCTCGTCCACCATTCCCCGCGAGCTGATCGTGCTCGCCCAGACGCCTCAGGGCGCGCGATACGGTCTGCTCAAGCGAGCATTCGACGAGGCGCTGGCTGATGAGTTCGCCGGGACAGATGAGGCCAGCCTGCTGGAGCGCGCCGGTATCCCCGTAGCCGTGGTGCAGGGAACAGCACGGAACTTCAAGATTACGCAGCCGGGCGATATGGAGCTGGCCGAGTTCTACCTGAGGTACAGTAAGGCCTGATACGGCTCTGAAGCGAGCCAGGGCATGATCGTGGAACATACTGCGTGTATTCAGTCGGAGTACTCGTCAGTACGAAGCGGAGATTTGCATCACCGAAACGCGATCAATCTTCGACATGGCTCGTCAGTGAACGATGAATGCAACTATCGTGCAAACGTCTCATGATGCACAATGAACTGAAACAAGCGACAACCATAGTGCTGCCATGGGCTCTCATCATGGCTAACCCTTTGGTACCTTCGGAGGCACGCGTTCTATGAGTATGAGAATCGGCTACGGCTTCGATTCACACTCGTTCAAACCAGGCGTACCACTGGTCATCGGCGGCCTGCCTATCCCGTACGGCGAAGGTCTTGCCGGGCACTCGGACGGCGACGTCCTGCTTCACGCCATCACCGACGCGTTGTTGGGAGCCGTCTCGGCGGGCGACATCGGAACCTTTTTTCCGCCGTCCGATCCTCGCTGGAAGGGCGCTCCGTCAAGTATCTTCCTGGAGACGGCCCTCGAGGAGATCGCGACCGCCGGGTACAAGATCGTCAACCTTGACACGGTGCTGGTCATGGCGCGGCCCAGGATCGTCCCCATTGCCAACGAATTGCGTGAGTGCGTAGCGCGGCTGCTCGGCGTCAAGCCGGGCGAGGTGGGGATCAAGGCCAAAACGCCCGAAGGCCTGAACCAGGACGGCGTCGCAGTCGCCCACGCCACCGTGCTCCTTGAGAGCATTACCGTACCGGAGTTGCCGGAGTTGATGTCGCTGGAAGCAGAGGCAGAGGGCCAACCCGATGGCGCGATGGACGTCGTCGTGCGCGGTCTGGTGGGCGACACACGCAACCTTTCCGCGCTGGGCCGCAAGATGCCCAGCTTCGACACGGAAGACCTGACGTAGACCGGAGAGAAACGTGCGCATAGTGCTGCTTGTGGCGTTAGGGTTGGGAGTGGCTGCGGGCGCGCAGGTCGATCCGCTGCTGCCGTCGGGATCGAAGCCTTTGGCAGCGTGCACGGCAGTTCCAACGGAGCCGACACCGGCACAAGCTACCTGCTACCGCACCACACCGGACTACGCGGCGACTATGTCCTATCTGCGCAGTGTCGCGGCAAGTACCCCTGCACGCGTAAAGATCGAGCCGTTCGGCACCACCGGCGAAGGCCGCGAACTGGACATCGTGGTCGTGTCGAAGGATGGCGTTTTCGATCCGGCGGCGCTCCACGCGGCCAGACGGCCCATCGTCCTGGTGCAGAACTCCATCCACGCCGGCGAGATGGACGGCAAGGACGCCTGCCTCGCCCTGCTGCGCGACATGGTCGTGACCAAGACCAAAGCCGCGCTGCTCGACCGTGCCGTCTTCGTCTTCATCCCGATCTACAACGCCGATGGGCACGAGCGGCGCGGCCCGTACAACCGCATCAACCAAAACGGGCCGGAAGAGATGGGCTGGCGCGGCAACGGCACCAACCTGAACCTGAACCGCGACTACCTGAAGGCCGACGCGCCCGAGACCCGCGCCTTCCTCGCCATGTTCCACCGCTGGCTGCCCGACTTCTTCGTCGACGACCACGTGACGGACGGCGCGGACTTCCAGTACGACGTGACCTTCACGATCGATGACGGGCCAAACGTGCCTGCGGGTACGGCGGCGTGGGTGGACAAGGTGGCGACGCCCACGCTGGAGACGTATGTCAACGCGCATGGGCATCTGGCCGCGCCGACCTACATTACCTTCGCCGACGACGCTGACCCGGCCAAGGGACTCGCCTTCAATGGCGACCCGCCGCGCTTTTCAACCGGCTACATGGTGCTTGAAGGCCGTCCCGGCATGCTGGTCGAGCTGCATATGCTGAAGGACTACCGGACACGCGTGGAAGGGAACTACCACATACTCGCCGGGCTGATGGAGCTGGTGAACCGCGAGGCGGACACGCTGATCGGCCTGAACGCGGCGGCGGACCACGAGGCTTCTGTTTTGGGTTCGCAGAAGAGCTTTCCGCTGGCGGTCGGCTGGGGCGGCAAGACGACGCCGTTCGTCTTCCACGGCTACAAGTACACCCGCGCGAAGAGCGAGATTTCAGGCGGTACGCGGATCGACTGGACGCACGATCCGGTGGATACGGCCGTGCCGTTGCAGGTGGGCTTCAAGGTGACGAATGCGGTCACGCTGCCCGCCGCGTACATCATTCCCGCCCAGTGGACGAAGGTGATTGACGTGCTCGCGGCGCATAGCGTGGCGATGGAGCGCACGTCGGCTGCCTGGACGGGAGATGTCGAGAGCTATCGCTGCTCCGGGATGCGCTGGCAGGAGCCGCCGTTCGAGGGCCATCATCCCACCTTCAACGGCGAGGCGGCGCGCGGACCCGGTAAGTTCGGCGCGTGTGAGATGGTGACGGACCGGCGGACATATTCGGCTGGCTCTGCCGTCGTGAAGCTCGACCAGCGGCTATCGAAGGTGGCCGTGCAGTGGCTGGAGCCCTCCGCGCCGGACTCGGCCTTGCAGTGGGGGTTCTTCGACGCGATCTTCGAGCAGAAAGAGTACGGCGAGGACTACGTCGTCGAACGGCTGGCTCGGGAGATGCTGGCCCTCGATCCTCAACTCAAATCAGAGTTTGACGTCAAGCTCAAGAGCGATAAGGAGTTCGCGGCGAGTCCGGGTGCGCGGCTGCAGTTCTTCTACAACCGCTCGGATTGGTACAAGGCCAACCGGGTGGGGATGTATCCGGTGGGGCGGCTGGGGAGTTTATCCACGCTACCCATGGACGTCAAATAAGTAACGACTACGGATTCAAGGAAGGCGGCTTCTAAGCGCCAAGGGCGCGACATATATCAGCCTAGGCCAAAGGCCTAGGTAGGATTGCGGAAAGACTGAGGGCTGAAGGCCCGACATATAGAGTAGGCGACTTAGCCTGCTGAACAAACAAACACAGATTCCCTTCGGGAATGACAACGAAAGAAGTACGTCTTTAGCTGTAGGTGATCTTTCCCAGAACGACGGGCCGTTCCGCCCCGGTCGCGGCGGGGAGATTGCCAGGTACCCGGTGCCAGGTCAGCCAGGCAAGCAGCGCGAACGCCACCGCCTCTTTCGCCTGCGCCGGTACGCCCAGCTCATCCGTAGCCCGGACGCGGACGCCGAGCGGTGTGAGGCCCTCAGCGAGCATCCTCATCAGGGTCGGGTTCTTCGCGCCGCCGCCCGCCACGAGGAACTCGGTGGGGGCAAGGGGAGCGCGCTGGCCGAGGTGCGTCCAGACGAAGCGGCGGTAGCTGTCGAGGATGGAGTCGGCGGTCAGGGCTGTGGCCGTGGCGACGATGTCCGCGTCTGTACACTCGGCGGCGCGGCATAACGAGACAAAGCGCGTCGTGTAGGCCTCGCCGAACTGCTCGCGGCCGCAGGACTTCGGCGGCGCGGCGGCGAAGTAGGGGTCGCGCAGCAGCGTGTCGACGACCGGCTGGAGGACGCGGCCCCGCGCGGCGACCCGGCCGTCGCGGTCCATCTTCTTGCCGAACAGCCGCGCCATGCACGCGTCGACGACCATGTTGGCCGGGCCGGTGTCGAAGGCGAGCACGCTGTCGGCGTCTCCGCCAGCCGGAACGGCGGTCAGGTTGGCGATGCCGCCAAGGTTCTGGAGGACGCGGTTCACCTTGGCCGAGCGGAACAGCGCGTAGTCGAGCATCGGGACCAGCGGCGCGCCCTGGCCGCCCGCCGCGAGGTCCGCCGGGCGGAAGTCCGAAACGACGGGGACGCGGAGCCGTTCGGCGATCAGGCTCGCTTCGCCCAGCTGCCAGGTGGCGCGGACGGGCGCGCCGAGGTACTTGGCGGGCGTGGCCTGGTGGTAGATGGTCTGGCCGTGGCAGCCTGCGAGGTCGAGCTTGAGGCCGATCTGCTGGGCAGCCTTCGCGACGCAGTCGGCATAGAGCGCGCCGAGCCGCCAGTGCAGGCGGGAGAGTTCAGCCACGGAGACCGCATGTGCATTCATAGCCGCGAGAACGGCTTTGCGGACGGCCGTCGGGTAGGGGAAGGCGACGTGTCCGAGGAGCTTGAGCTTCGGGCCACCGTCCGCGCCCCTGCGGATGCGGCAGAGCGCCACGTCCACGCCATCGGCGGAGGTGCCGGACATGACCCCGGCGACGATCATGGGTTTGTCAGATATCTTCAACACTCACCAATGATCGTCTTGCCTGGAGTATTGGTAAGTTGTATCAACGAATAGCTGATCTCAACTATCCATGATCGTAAAGATTGAAAGTGCAATCGAACCAGATAATATGGAACATTCCATCGACACGGTAGCCGACCATAGGTTTCATGCCGCTAAAGCGAAAGGCGATGAAGGTTACATCTTCAGTGATATGGGCGGGGACCGGACGACTGATAGCGCCGCGGGTTATTGTTTCGAAACCCATGCCATGTCTAGGAGATTGAATTATCTCGTTCCAAGTCATCAGGCTGAGTCGTCTAATCTTATCTGCAAAAGCCGCTTTGTCGTCTCGCTCGCATTGGGTGATGCAGTACATAGCGTCGATGTACCGCAAGCAAAATGTGGGTCTTTGACGGTTATAGTCAATCTTTACCGAAGCGGCAGGACTCGAAGAAAGCTGTAGGCCCGTGTTGCCGGGCCTACTCCTGAGCTTCGCCATCCCTAATCACAAGTGTGCGAAAGAAAGCCTTCATTGAATCGAGTGAGATCGTCTGGCTCTGAGGAGTGTTCATCCAAGGCGGTTCACTATGTGTCATTGACCGCAACTTGCCTGCCGTAAACTGACCATAGACAGAGTTGATTTCCTCCAAGACTTCACGCACATTCGGCGGATAGGTGTAAGGATCAATCTTCGTGACCGCAATTGGTCCCGCTCCGAAGTCCTTGTACTCATGATATGCCTGTGGCACCACAGGCCCATGTATCCAAGCTTTAATAGCTTCAGGAAATAACGGCTCATCGTAGAGAGCGAGATACGCGCCTTGAGCGTAATACAGCAACTTTTGAAGTTTCAAGTTGGAAATGGAGTCTCCCGCTTCTTCGTCGACGAGAGACACGAAATACTTCGCGACATCGTGTACAGGCATCATTGGGGCACTCCTCTACATTATGAGTCTACACATGACGGACGCCCAATGTGTTTCCGAGTTTGGGAACATCCTAATTTTTGTTCCTCAGCTCCCGTTGCAGCTCCGCCAGCAGGTTGAGTGCGTCCCTCGGTGTCAGGTTGTCGATGTCGGCGGCCTCGATCCGGTCGACGATGCGCTGCGACAACGGGGTGAACATGGTCATCTGGAGCTTGGGCGCGGGGGCGTGGAGGGCGCTGGCGACCTGTTGGGTTTCAGCGCGCTCGTGCAGCTTGAGGACTTCGCGGGCGCGGGCGATGACGGCTTGCGGGAGGCCGGCAAGGCGCGCGACCTCGATGCCGTAGCTTTTGCTGGCCGCGCCCGCCTCGACGGTGTGGAGGAAGACAATGCCGGTGGCGGTCTCTTTGACCGTGACCCTCAGGTTTCTCAGGCGGACCAGCCGCTCGGCGAGCAAGGTGAGCTCGTGGTAGTGGGTGGCGAAGAGGGTGCGCGCGCCGATGCGGTCGTGGAGGTGCTCGACCGTGGCCCAGGCGAGCGAGAGGCCGTCGTAGGTGGCGGTGCCGCGGCCCATCTCGTCCAGTAAGACTAGCGACCTACTGGTCGCTGTGTTTAAGATGGCGGCGGTCTCGGTCATCTCGACCATGAAGGTGGAGCGGCCGCGGGCAAGGTTGTCGGACGCGCCGATGCGGGTGTAGATGCGGTCTACAAGCCCGAGCGTCATGCGGTCGGCCGGGACGAAGCTGCCGCACTGGGCCAGGATGACGAGCAGCGCCGTCTGGCGGAGATACGTGCTCTTGCCGCCCATGTTGGGGCCGGTAATAAGGAGGATGGACGGGCCTTCGTCCGCGTTCAAGTGGAGCGAGTTGGGGACGAAGCGGCCTCTGCCGGTCTCCTCCAGGCGGCGCTCGACGACGGGATGCCGGGCGTTGACGAACTCCAAAACGGACGCCAGCTCGCCGGAGTCTTCGAGCGTCGGTCGCGTCCAGCCGCGCAGGGCGGCGAGGTGGGCGAAGTTGGCGAGAAGGTCGATCTCGGCCAGGCGGCGGGCGGTCTCGCGCATCCGGCTGGCGGCGGCGAGCAGCGTCTGGCGAAGCTCGGCGAAGAGGCTTCGCTCGATCTCGACGGAGCGCTCCTGCGCGGTGAGGATCTTGGCTTCGTAGTCTTTGAGCTCGGGCGTGGTGAAGCGCTCGGCGTTGACGAGGGTCTGCTTGCGCTCGTAGTCAGCGGGGACGGCCTTGGCGTGGGCGCGCGTGACTTCGAGGTAGTAGCCGAAGACAGAGTTGAAGCGGACCTTGAGCGAGGCGATGCCGGTGCGGGCGCGCTCGCGCTCTTCGATGGCGGCAAGGGCCTGGCGGCCGGAGCGGGAGAGCTCGCGCAGCTCGTCGAGCTCGGGGTGGAGACCGGGGCGGATGACGCCGCCGTCGGCGAAGGTGACGGGCGGCTCGTCGACCAGGGTGCGGCGGATGAGCGCGTGGAGGTCGTCGAGTGGGTCGAGGGCTGCGGCGAGCTCGGCCCAGCGCGGGGCTTTGAGGACGCTCGTGGCGGCGACGACGGCGGGAAGGCAGCCAAGGGTGGCGGCGAGCGAGACGACCTCGCGCGGCCCGGCGGAGTCGAGGGCGATGCGGGCGAGCAGGCGCTCTAGGTCGAGGACGCCCGACATGGACTTGCGGAGGGTCTCGCGGTGGATGAGGCTCCCGGCGGTTTCGGCGACGGCCTCGTGGCGGGCGGCGATCTCGAGAAGGTCGTTGCTGGGCCTCAGCAACGTGGCGCGGAGGAGGCGCTTGCCCATCGGCGTGCAGCAGCTGTCGAGGGTGTGGAAGAGGGTGGTCTGGACGGTCTCGCCGGAGAAGAGCGGGTCGATCAGCTCCAGGTTGCGGACACTCACCGCGTCTAGCTCAAGACAACCCGACCGCTCGTAGTAGCGAACGGTGTCGAGGTGCTCGACCGCGCCCTGCTTCGTCTTGCCGACGTAATGGAGCAGCGCCCCGGCGGCAACGGCGGCGGTCTCGTGCCCGGCCAGGCCCATGCCATCGAGCGAATGGACGCGGAGATGGTTGCGGAGCAGCGGCAGGGCGTAGTCCGAGGTGAAGACCCACTCGTCCAGGAGCGTCTTGGTGCGGATCGTGTCGAGCGCGGCGGTGGACTCTTCCTCTCCCGCCAGGTTCACGCCACCCAGCAGCCCAGCCCCGTACAGCAACTCCACCGGGCGCAGTCTTCCCAGCTCGTCTATCGCCAACACCCAGGCATTCACGCCGGTGAACTCGGTAGCGCGAAACTCGCCGGTCGAAAGGTCGAGGATGGCGACGGCGGCGCAGCCCGGGCGGCTGTGAACGGCGGCGAGGTAGTTGCTCTGCTCCGCGCCGAGCGCAGGGTCCATCGCGGTGCCGGGGGTGAGGACGCGGGTCACCTCGCGGCGGACGATGGTTTTCGTCAGCTTCGGGTCTTCCATCTGCTCGCAGAGGGCGATGCGGTAGCCCTTGCGGAGGAGGCGCTGGAGGTAGATCTCGGCGGCGTGGTAGGGGACGCCGCACATCGGCTGCTTCTTCTCTTTGTCGCGGGCGGTCAGGGTGAGCTGAAGCTCGCGGGCGACCAGTACGGCGTCGTCGTAGAAGAGCTCATAGAAGTCGCCGATGCGGCAGAACATCAGGCAATCGGGGTATTGCTCCTTGGCGGCGAAGTACTGCCGCATGACGGGGGTCTGGAGGGCGGCGTCGGTGGGGGGAGCGGTGGCCACGAAGACTCAGGATAATGCACCGGGTCAGCCCGTCGGGTTATAGTGGAGCGCATGATTCAGATTCCCCTGACGCACGAGGAGTTCAGCGCGACGGTCGAGCGGCTGCGCGTGCAGCACAGGATCGAGATCGCGGGAGAGCAGGGAACGATCGACAGGTTTGGGGTGAAAGCGGATTACCTCTACGCGAACGGGCTGCTGTCGGTGACGATCCTCGACAAGCCGTTCTTCCTTTCGGTGGAGCAGTGTGAGCATCAGCTGCGAAGTTGGCTCGCGGCGAAGTAAGCTGCAAGCACGGTCCGATCTCCAGGCAGTACCGGATACAGCGCGACCGCCGTTCCTGGAGTGACGCCATGGGCTAGAGGCCGCGCAGGACCGAGCCGACCAGCCCTCCTACGACGCCTCCTTCCGTTTCGCGGACACGCTCGTGCGGCATATACTCCTGCAGCTGATGAGCGAGGCGCGAGATCGGAAGCGTTTGCAGCCAGACGCGGCCTGGTCCGGTCAGCGCGGCCAGGAAGATGCCATCGCCGCCGAAGATCATGTTCTTCAAGCCCGGGATGCGGGTGATCTGAAAGTTGACGCTCGTTTGGAACGCACCGACGTGGCCCGGATGCACGCGCAGCGTCTCTCCAGCGGCAAGGTCCTTGACGATGACCTCGCCCGAGAGTTCGAGCCACGCCATGCCCCGGCCGGTGACCTTCTGCAACAGAAAGCCGTCGCCACCGAAGATGCCCGCACCCAGCGACTGCTGAAAGCCGACGCCGAGATTCACCGCCGCGGTGGCGCAGAGAAAGCCATGCCGATGGACCAGATACTCGTGGGAGGGGCTGACCTCGACCGGCACGATGTGGCCGGGTACCCGCGCCGCGAATGCGACTTCGCCCGGTGCGCCGATGGCTCGATACTCCGTCATAAAGAGAGAACCGCCGCCCGCGACGCGCTTGATCGCGCCGAAAAAGCCGCCACCGCCGCCCATCTGGGTGTGGGTGGTCATCTGGATAGATGACGTCATCCAGGAGAGCTCACCAGCTTCGGAGACGACGGCATCGTTGTGGCCGAGGGCGAACTCGAGGACGGGCATGGTGGTGCCGAGAATGCGGGATTGCATGACGTACTCCTGGGTTCGTTCGCAGTATATGCCGAGTGAGTTCCCGTGCGCCTAACCGGTTCGCCTGCTCCCCCCTGCACGGATGGAGGCGCGGTGCACCCCCGTGCAGAAGGCGTGTGGATCGAGGCACAGTGTGAGGACCGGAGCGCGATACACTCGGAGCATCCATGGCCGGCATTCTTTTCATCATCTCGGCGCCTTCGGGCTCGGGCAAGTCAACCCTTGTTGCACAGCTGCGCACCCTGGTGGAGGGTCTCGACTTTTCGATCTCCTTTACGACGCGAGCGCCTCGTGGCTCAGAGAGCGATGGCCGGGAGTACCACTTTGTAGCCCGTGCCGAATTCGAGCGAATGATCATCGCCGGGGAGTTTCTGGAGTGGGCGGAAGTCTTTGGCAACTACTACGGTACCGCGCTTGCTGCGCTTGACCATGCCCGAAGTGAGGGCAAGGATTTGCTGCTCGACATCGATGTGCAGGGTGCGATGCTGGTAATGCAGAAGCTGCCTGCGGCTGTATCGATCTTTATCCTTCCGCCCAGCCCGCAGGTGTTGGAGATGCGGCTTCGGAACCGCAGCGAGGCCGAGAAGATGACGGTCGAGGCGGTCATCGAGCGGCGTCTCGCCCAGGCCCGGCAGGAGTTGAAGATGATCTGGGACTATCGCTATGCGCTGGTGAATGATGTTCTCGACCAGGCTGTAGGGGAGATGCGGGCGATCGTACTGACGGAACGAGGCTCCCTTTCGGGCGAGGGTCAAGACCTCGCGATCAGCTGCGAGACAAAGGTTGCCTCTCCCCGTCTGCAGGCCGCACTGGATAGCTTTGCCTGAACATAATTTGGCTAGGAATCCTTCATGAGGTGCGATAAGGTGGATGCACCGAGGAAAACATCATGACTCCTATGAATCCTTTTCAGAACAAGTACAGCCTGGTCAAAGGTGCGGCTCGTCGCGCGCGTCAGCTACAGTCGGGTGCGCCACAACTTGGCCAATCGAAGTCGATGAAGGCCTGCCGCGTGGCGCAGGATGAGATACGGGCCGGTCTGGTCCACTTCGTCTTGCCGGACCGTCTCGCTGAGACGTCGATCCACCTCGTCCGCTAGCGTTTGGATGGGCGATTGACGTTCGCCCTTTATTCGCTTAGTATGCAGGTATGGCCGCACCAGAGCAGCTTCGAGGGTACGTCGAGTATCTTCGTGACCTGGGAGTGTACGACCTGTTTCGTGTCGGACCGCCGGGCAGATCATTGGGCGAACTGGCGGACCAGCTTGTGTCGCTGCCGCAGACCGCCGTCGCTCCGTTGCCGACACAGCGCGGTGGCGAAGATGCGATGGCCTACGAGCCTCCTGCTCCGGCAGGACTCAACCGGCTGGGGGTGCCCTCTGTGTCGCCCATACCTGCCCAGGACAGGGCCGCTGCGCTCGCCGCTGTTGTTGGAGAGATCGGCGATTGCACGCGATGTCCGCTGGCGTATGGCGGGCGAAGGAAGATCGTGTTTGGCAATGGCAGTCCGTCGGCGCGGCTGATGTTTGTTGGGGAAGGGCCGGGAGAGGACGAAGACACGGCGGGCGAGCCTTTTGTGGGCAAAGCTGGGCAGCTGCTGAACAATATGATTGCGGCCATGGGGCTCCAGCGCGAGCAGGTGTACGTGGCCAACATCGTCAAGTGCCGTCCAATCAACAATCGCGTGCCGGAGCCAGTGGAGGCGAACACCTGTTTGCAGTTTCTGGTGCGGCAGATCGACATCGTGCAACCGGCGGTGATCGTGGCGCTGGGGTCAACCGCCGCGCTCTACCTGCTAGGCCTCAAGCAGCCCCTGGCCACTCTGCGAGGCGTTTGGTATGACTGTCGAGGAGCGAAGCTGACGGTTACGTATGATCCATCGCTTCTGCTTCGTGACCCGCGGCAAAAGGGAGAAGCGTGGAAGGATCTGCAACGTGTGATGGGGGAGTTGGGGCTCGAAGCGCCCCGCCGACCGGGCTAGCTCGGGCAGGGGGGATGATCTTGCGCACCCGGCCTGGTGCTTAGAGACGGTCAGCTTCGTCTTCGAGAGCTTTGGCCTTGTCGGTTTGGAAGCTCTTCCGCAGCACGATGGCGTGGAGCCGTAAGACGCCTTGCAGTTGCGCCTTCATCTCCGCGGCAAGATACGGCGCGGTCGCTTGCGCGATTAGTCCACGGAGGATGCGCTCGGCCTCCGCACAATCGGCTGTGCTCCTCCTGGTGTCGCCGAGACGGATACGCGTCTGCGCTCGCGTGATGTGGGCGTTGGCTGCCGCGAGTGAGCCGGGGAAGGCGTCGGCGATGCGCGCGACCGCTTCGTCTCCGAGTACCTCCGCCTCCTTCGGCTTACCCTGCGCCAGAAGCAGGAGGGCGAGATCGTTGTAGGCGGCCGCATGGGCGACCATATGCCCGGTCGGCGTGAAGCGGCCCGCGACCGCAAGGGCTTGCTGGCAGGCTGCGAGTGCGTACGTGTCTTTCGCCCGCGCGAGCTGCTGGCACTGCGCGTGCAGCGGCTCGAACTCGTGCGCGACCAGATCGTCAGGCGAGGGTGGAGCCTCATGGAGCGAGAAGTTGACGTTGGTTCGAATCACGGCCGGGATCGCTTTGCCGCCACGCAGCAAGGGCCGATAGCTGGCAAGGGCGTAGGCATCGATCGCGGCCTGGCGCAGGGGTACGGGGCCGGAGAGAGCCTTGACTGCCGTAACCCGGCCAGTGTCAGAGACCTGAACCTCTAGTTCAACGGTGCCCTCCATACGCTGCGCTTTCGCTTCCGGTGGATAGACGATGGCCGGTGGACTGATCGGCTCGTCGAGGAGAGGCACCGACTGTGCAGGAAGGGAGATGCTGAGCAGAACCAGGAGGGACAGGCTGCAAGCGCGAAACACGTTACACCTCAACCAGCATGCGCCCGTAACGCTTCTCTACGTAGTCGTCAAGGATGACCTGGAACTCCTCAACAATGCGGTCGCCTTTCAGGGTGACGGCGAGCTTGCCGTCGATGTAGACGGGGGCCTTGGGCTCCTCGAAGGTGCCGGGCAGCGAGATGCCGATGTTGGCGTGTTTCGATTCGCCGGGACCGTTGACGATGCAGCCCATGACGGCAAGCTTCAGCTCTTCGACGCCGGGGTACTGCTTCTTCCACTCGGGCATGGATTCGACGAGGTAGTTCTGGATGCGCTCGGCGAGTTCCTGGAAGTAGGTGGAGGTGGTGCGGCCGCAGCCGGGGCAGCTCGTCACCTGCGGCATAAAGGAGCGAATGCCGAGCGACTGGAGGATCTGCTGGCCGCAGCGGACCTCTTCGGACCGATCGCCGCCGGGCGTAGGGGTGAGCGAGACGCGGATGGTGTCGCCGATACCTGCGAGCAGCAGCGGAGACAGCCCGGCAGTGGATGCGACGACGCCCTTCATGCCCATGCCGGCTTCAGTCAGGCCGAGGTGAAGCGTGTAGTCGCAGCGGCGGGCGAGCTCGGTGTAGACGTCGATGAGGTCGCGGACGCCGGAGACTTTGGCCGACAGGACGATCTGGTCGCGGCGGAGGCCGTAGCGCTCGGCGGCGGCGGCGTTGTCGAGCGCCGAGACGACCATGGCCTCCATCATGACGTCGCGGGCCTCGGCGGGCTGCGGCAGGCGGGAGTTCTCGTCCATCATCTTGGTCAGCAGCGCCTGGTCGAGCGAGCCCCAGTTGACGCCGATGCGGACTGGTTTTTGGTGCTTGACGGCGACCTCGACCATGGTGCGGAAGTTGTCGTCATCTTTGCGCCCAATGGAGCAGTTGCCGGGGTTAATGCGGTACTTGGCGAGGGCCTCGGCGCAGTCAGGATAGCGGGCGAGGAGCTGGTGCCCGTTGTAGTGGAAGTCGCCGATGATGGGCGTGTTCCAGCCCCTGGCGCGGATGCCCTCGACGATGTGCGGAACGGCCTTCGCGGCGTCGTCGTTGTTGACGGTGATGCGGACAAGCTCCGACCCGGCGCGGGCGAGCGCGGCGATCTGCTGAACGGTCGACTCGATGTCGGCGGTGTCGGTGTTGGTCATCGACTGGACGACGACGGGATGGCCAAAGCCGGTGAGGACGTTGCCGATGGCGACGGGCACGGAACGGCGGCGCTGGATCTGCGGCATACGCTGGTCTCCCTTCTGAGGGTATCATCGGGCTCAGCGCGGTACACTGAAGGCGAAGGCCCGGTAGCTCAGTTGCATAGAGCAGCGCACTCCTAACGCGAAGGTCGCAGGTTGGACTCCTGCCCGGGCCACCATCTTTTTCGGATCTGGTGTCCATGCTGCGATCCACGGACCTCCCGGAACGCGGCGGAGCTGCCTCTGGTACGCGGCGATGGCTGGACCTTGTTCTGCCGGCTGCATTCTATCTCCTGTTCGTGGTGCAGCTTGCTCACCACCAGCTGTGGCGCGACGAGGTGAATGCCTTCGGTTTAGCCTCTTCGAGCTCTAACCTCCGGGTTCTATTCAGCCGGTTTCACTATGAAGGTCATCCGTTCCTTTGGTATGTTCTGCTTTGGGTCGTCAGCTCCCTCTCAAACTCCGCCACTTCGATCAAAGTGCTCGAGGCCTGTATCGTTGCCGTCACCTACGGGTTGCTGGGGCTTCGGTCACCCTTCTCGCGCTTTGAGAGGCTACTCCTCCTTTCGAGTTACTTCCTTTCGTTTGAGTATGCCGTCCTGAGCCGGATGTACAGCCTGCTTGCCATGTTGCTGCTCTTCTATCTCTCTGAACGCACACGTCATCCAGGTCGCTTCATGCAGAATTGCGCTGTGCTGGGCTTGATGGCGAGCACGGATACGATCGGTCTGATCCTTTCGGCATGCTTGCTCACGGAGTATCTGATATGGCAGTTTTACTCTTCACACAAGGACGCAACGCCTTCCCGGAGAGCGACGGTGCCTGGCCTGAGTGTCTATGCCGCCATGACGACCTTCGCCGTGTGGTCGGCGCTGCCAGCCAAAGATATAAGTTGGCCGGGCACGGAGCATCCGCTCGCTCACCTTTGGGATGGTGGCCACCTGCTGCTCAGCGCCATCGACTTTACCGGCATGCCGTTTCTGCCGGTCGCCTTGGGAAGGTACGCTCCGTCGTTCTGGAACCCCGTGGCAGGGCAACATCCTCTGCTCTACCTTGCAAGCTTGCCGCTGATGCTGTCCGCGCTCGTTTTTATCTTCCGCTCGCATCGCCGGCTCTCCGTCGTGGTCGGGTTGGTGGTTGCATCTTCCGCCGCCTTCGGACACCTGATCTTTCTGGGTGCGATGCGTCATTGGGGGATCGTCTTTCTAGGGTTTCTTTCCGCGCTGTGGCTGCTGAGACACGAAGGCAAACCACTTCCAAAGGTGGCTCTCCTTCTTCTCGGGCTAAGTGCCGCCTCAGGCGTCTACACCGCATATGCCCAGTGGCGGCGGCCCTTCTCCAATGCGGAGTCTGCGGCTGCATGGCTTCGGGCAAACCACCTGGACACGATGCCGATCGCCGGCACGCCCGACACCTCCGTCGCGCCGCTCGCCGTGCTGCTGCATCGACCGGTGTATCTGCTTGAATGCAATTGCGAAGATCGTTATGTGCTGTTCTCGACGCGGAGGGACGGATTTCGTCGCGAGCAGATCGCCGCGCGTCTTGCCCTCGCCCGCAGGAAGTATGCTGCTGGCAGACTGATCTATATTGACGCTTATCCGCTCCGCGAGGAGACGCGCCTTGCGTTGCTTCAAGATGGCTTGCGCCTGCACGAGCGCGCACGGTTTACAGGAGCGACGGTCGCGGAAGAAGACTTCTATATCTATGAGGTGGAGCCGTGAATCGAGCTAAGTCTGAGTGCGGAGCAAGAGCCAGGTACCCGCCATGGCGAAGAGGAGGTCGGGGGACCAGGCGGCGAGCAGGGCAGGCAACGTATTGACGTTGCCCATGGCGCTGAAGGTGCCGTCGACCACCCAGTAGGCGATGGCGACACCGATGGCGATAGCGACGCCAGCCAGGCCGCCGCGTTTGCCTGCCTGGAGCGAGAAGGGGATCGCGAGGACGGCCATAATGAGCGTGATGAGGGGATAGGCGAGCTTGCGGTCGAGCTGGACAGAGAGGCGTTTGGTGTCGAAGCCGGATTGTTTGAGGTCATCGATGTAGCGGGAGAGCTGGGTGTAGGACATCTGCTGAGACTGCAGGTCCTCCTTCTTAAAATACGCGGGCTGCTCGCGGATCTCGGGGAAGGAGGCAAGGGTGAAGGGCTGGAAGGTCGCGGTGGTCTCGCCGGAGAAGGTGCGCTGCCAGCCGTTCTCGAAGACCCAGCGGTTGACGCGGTCGTCCCAACGGGCGGACCCGGCGAAGAGGCGGCGGGTGAGCGCGAAGGTGGCGGGGTCGAACTCGAAGACGGAGAGGTTGGCGAAGACGTCTTTGTCGGGGTCGAAGAACTGGTAGTAGAAGATGCGGGTGGGCGTGCCGTTCGATCCGGATTGGCCGGAGATCCACTTGCGGTCCGGGCGGAGGAAGGTCTGAGCGGGTCGGCCCTTAATGACGGAGCGGACGGCCTCCTGGCGGCGGTTGGCTTCGGGCAGGTAGAACTCGTCGAAGGCGAAGAGCGCGGCGGAGAGGATGGCGGCCAGCACCACGACGGGGGCGACGACGCGGTAGATGGAGATGCCGGAGGACTTCATCGCCGTCAGCTCGGACGTGCGGCTGAGCGCACCGAAGGTGATGAGGACGGCGAGCAGGGAGCAGAGCGGTGTGACCTGCGAGAGAATGAACGGGATGAGGTTGAGGAGGTAGTCGCCGACGGTGACGAGCGGGGTCCGGTTGCGGATCATGTCGCCGATCAGCTCGAAGAAGGTGAAGACCAGGAAGAGCATGACGAGGGTGGCGAGCACGAGCGCGAAGTTGAGGGAGTACTCGCGCATGACGTAGTCGTCGAGCAGGAGAGGGAAGCGGGTGCGGAGGGTCTGGCGGACGAGGACGGCGAGCGAGGCGCGGGAGGAGTCCTGGTCGCGGGCAAAGAGGCGCGTCATGTTGCGGTGGAGGGTGCGGCCCAGCTTCTGCCCGATGGTCGAGAGGAGCGACAGGGCGATGCCGCCGCGGGAGAGCTGCTGGAGCAGAAGGACGCCGGCGACGGCGAAGAGGAGGTTGGCTCCCCAGACCCCCAGGAAGGGCGAGAGCTTGCCGGACTTGGCGAAAGCGGTGCCGACCGAGGCGAGGAAGTAGTAGAGGAAGACGAGCAGGATGGTGAGGACGAAGCCGGTAGACTTGCCGCCCCGCTTGGAAGATAGGCCGAGGGGGACGCCGACCAGCATGAGGACGAGGCAGGCGAAGGGATAGGAGAAGCGGGTGTAGAGCTCGATGAGGTGGATACGGCTTGGATCACCTCGGACGGCGCGGAGCTTCGTGCGGTGCCAGAGTTCGCGGAGAGGCAAGGCGTGAAGGGGGGTATCGGAGCGGGAGACGTGGGTGTCCTCCTGCGCGCCGGTCTGGATGGGCAGGTCGGTGGAGGAGAAGGTGGAGACCTCGTACTGGTTCGGGTCTCCGGCGGTGAGCTGGTGCTGGCTGCCGTTCATCAGGTGGAGACGGAGGGTCTGCGCATCGTCCGAACCGGGTGCGCCGTTGACGACCAAGGCCTGGTCGGCGGTGGTAATGTGCGGGGAGGCGGGCTCGGCCACGTCGGCCAGGAAGACGTGTCGCCAGACGGCGGCTCCGGCGGCGGGGCGAACGTCCTGGACGTAGAGGACGTAGTTCTTGAAGTCCTCGTAGAAGACGCGGGGCTGGACTTCGAAGGAGGCCTGCGAGGACTTGAGGGAGTCCTCCAGGGCGAGCAGGGCGGCGGCGGAGCGCGGGGCGAGGAAGACGGAGTTGAGCAGGCCGAAGGCGAGGGCGGCGACCGAGAAGAGGGAGACGATGCGGACAAAGGTCCAGGCGCCCATGCCGCAGGCGCGCATAGCGGTGATCTCGGAGTCGGCGGCGAGGCGGGAGAGGCCGAGCAGGATGCCGACGAGCACGGCCATGGGGATGGTGACGGTGAGGGCGTTGGGCAGGGTGTAGGCGAAGATGCGGGCGATGTCGAAGAGCGAGGCGGAGTTGCGGACGACCAGCTCGAGGATCTTGCCGAGGTCGCGCATGAACAGGACGAAGGTGAAGAGCGCGCCACCAAGCAAGGCGTGAGAGACGACTTCGGTGAGGATGTAACGAGTGAAGAGGCGCATGGCGGTTGCAGCTTCAGTGTAGCGGGTGGAGCGGGCGCTAGTGGAGGGAATAACCGTGTTCTTTCATAGGTGATCTAACAAACGAAAGGACTTAGGTGGAGACCCCACTTTGGGGCTGTGTGCTCAGGGTTTAAGAAGGGTGTTCTGGGGCTCGGTTCTGTCGAGTCTAGGGCTTGAAAAACGGCGCGGTGAACGCGTATTCCCTTCGCGAATGACAACCAGAAAAGCGAGGAGGCGGAGCGATGGCTAGCGGTGAACCCACCTTAGCGACGATGAGACTATCGCGAAGGTGGGGCACCAGGTTCCTTGATGGGTGGGCACCCGGCTATTTCGCGGGGGTGGGGAGGGCGTCGGGGCCGAGGCGGCCGATGCGTCCTTGGGGGCCTACGGCGAAGGGGAGGGAGAGGGCGTTCCAGTTCCGGTCGGCGTCCGGAGGTTCGGTGGGGCCGGGTCTGAGGGCGCGCCAGTGGCGGCCGTCGTCGGTGGAGAGGTCGGTGCCGTTGGGGCCTACGGTGATCCAGGCTTTCGCTTCGGGGGAGTAGGCGACGGCGGAGCGGTAGCCGTGGGGTGGGGTTTGGGCTGGTTGCCAACCAACCAAGCCGATGGTGCTGAAAGCAGCGGTGCTCGCAGGCTCGTCGGGTAGTTTGTAGTCTCCACCTACAGCTACGTGGGTGTTATTCCATTTTCCGACAGAAAAGACACCGGAAGAATCATTTTCATGTGCGATTGGTAAGCGTTGCTTATGAAAGCTAAGCCATTGGAGACATGACTGAGGACGCTCCCAAAGCGTGAGCGTAGTGCAAGTCGAGTCGCCTGTGTAAGCCCATCCGTATGCTGTGACGAAAACGGGCGAGACATTGGGAACAAGAATAGAATGGCTTGCGGCAAACGCTCCGCCCTCGTGCGGAGTTTCGGACAGACCAGGTCGCGGTACCCGTCGCCAATGTGTACCGCCGTCGAAGGTGGCGAACACAACGAATTGATGGTTTACGGGATCGCCTAGAAGCCAGCCCCTCCCTCCTTTCTCGTAGGACACTTTGTGCTCAAAGGCAACCGCGTCCCAGAATCCTTCCTTGTCGGGGTTGGTGAAGACGAGCTTCCAGGATTGGCAGCCGTCGGTGGTTTTATAGAGGCGGGAGAGGTCGCCTTTGCCGGAGGACATGACGAGGGCGGTGTTGGCGTCAAAGGCCTGGATGCCGCGGAAGTCGAGGTGTTCGGCGGCAGGCGGGGTGGGGCAGCGCTGCCAGGAGAGGCCGTCGTCGGTGGTGCGGAGGACGGTGCCTTCGGTGCCGCTGGCCCAGGCGACGCCTCCGCCGAGGGCGTGGATGCCGCGCAGCGAGGCTGTGGTGGGGGAGGGTTGGAGGTCCCATTGGGCTTGGAGGACGGTTGTTAGAAGAAAGATCAAAAGCAGGAGGCGCATGGTGGGGTAAGTGTAGCTGGTCGGAGATACCTGCTTTAGCCCGGTAAATTGTGGCGAAGGGTGGGGCACACTGGGGCACTCGGCAAGGCATTCGCGGGTCCGTGTCAACCGGACACGAGCCGTGTCGCGACCGTGAGACAAAGGGCACCCTAACCAAGTGCCTGGATAGAACCCAAAGCGCAAGAGCAAGGCCTCGCAGGGAGATTAGTGGGCACCTTCGGGTGCTTTGCCGGGCTTCACTTTTTTGAAGGTCCAGACGACCGCAACACAGAAGAAGCAGAGGAGGGAGAGCCAGCGAAATACATCCACAAACGCCCAGTTGGACGCTTGCCGACCCAGCCGCTGGTAGAGCGTGCCGCGGGCTGCGGCGAGACTATTGGCTTTGCCGAAGTAGTTGGCAAGCGACCGGCTGCTTGCGGCCAGCGCAGACTGGAAGTTGTGTCCGGTAAGGGGGACGGAGTTGAGGATTTCGTTCTGATGGACGGCCGAGCGGCGAGTGAGCAGGGTGGAGGCGATGGAGATGCCGATGGAGCCGCCGACGTTGCGCATCAGGTTGAAGACACCGGAGGCGTTGCCCACGGCCTCTTTGGGGAGCGTGCCATAAGCTGCCGTCGAGATCGGCACAAACACGAAGGACAGCGCAAAGCCGGCGATGACGATGGGGATCAGAAGGGTGGATGGCGAGATATCGAGCGTAATGTTGCCGAAGTAGAGGGTGGCAAAGCCGAAGACACCGAAGCCGAAGGTCAGCAGCCAGCGAGGATCGATCTTGTTGGACAGGATGCCAACGACGGGTGCGCCCATCACCGCACCGAGTCCACGAGGCGCCACGGCGATGCCAGCCGTGAAGGCGGTGTAGCCGAGGAGTTCCTGGTAGAAGAGCGGAAGAACGGTGGTGGTCGAGTAGATGGCTACGCCGAAGAGGAAGATGAGGGTCGCGCCCACAAGGAAGTTGCGATCTTTGAAGACCTTGAGGTCGACGAGCGGGTCCTTTTTTGTCCAGGAGTGGTAGACGAACCAGACGAAGCTAGTAACCATAAAGAAGGTTGCCCAGCAGATCCAGGTGGCTCCGAACCAGTCGTCTTCCTGGCCCTTATCGAGGACGACTTGGAGGCAGCCGGTCCAAACGACGAGGGTGCCGAGACCGAGATTGTCAAACTTGGGCACCTTGGCATTCTTGATGTAGGAGGGGTCTTTAATGAAGGCGTTGATCATCAGCAGCGCGGCGACGCCGATGGGAATATTGATGTAAAAGGCGTAGCGCCAGGAGTAGGTGTCGGTCAGATAACCGCCCAGGGTTGGTCCGAGAACGGGCGCGACGACGACGCCAAGAGCAAAGACGGCCATGGCGAGTCCACGCTTGGCGGGCGGGAAGGACTCGATGAGGATGGCCTGGGAGAGGGGCTGCAGCGCACCGCCGCCTGCGCCCTGGATGACGCGTGCGAGCAGCATGATGCCGAGGGTGGGGGCGGCTCCGCAGGCGAACGAGGCGATGGTAAAGATGGTGACGCAGGACATCAGGTACTTCTTGCGGCCGAAGCGCAGACCCATCCAGTTCGACATGGGCAGGACAATAGCGTTCGAGACGAGGTAGCTGGTGAGGACCCAGGTGGCCTCGTCGTTCGAAGCTGACAATGAGCCGGCGATGTAAGGAAGGGCGACAGCTGCAATGGAGGTGTCGAGGACCTCCATAAAGGTAGCCAGCATGACGGAGGCGGCGATGAGCCAGGGGTTGACGCCCGGAGGCGCGGCGGAGCTCCCTTGCTGCTTCTCGTCTTGTGCGGGCGCTACTACGGTTGCAGACATGGAACGGCTTCTCCGCCTGGGATGAGTGTTGGATGAGCATGGGGCTGTGAGGATGCTTGAATCCACCCAGCAGAGTGGAGGCCTGAAGAAGGCGTGCCGCGAAGTACTGAACCTCGCGTTTACGGAAGGAGCTTGCGCTCGATCCAGCGGCGAAGCGTGTCGGTGCGGAACTCGGTAGCCGCGGCGACGGTATAGGCGTAGAGGAGCGTGACGAGGAGAAGCGCCAGAGCTTCGGCAAGGTGTGCGGGAGTTGGCTGCCAGCGAGTGTCGTGCGCGACCAGCGCTGTGAGGAGCAGAAGGAACGGCATATGGACGACGTACAGCGTGTAGGAGAAGCGGGCAAGCTCACGGGAAGCACGTTCTCCGGGAGAGGACCGCGAGAGGTCGGTAGCCGAAAGGAGGATATAGAGGAGGCCGAAAGTGGCTGCGGTAAGGAGGTAGTCGGCGTAGAGCTGGGGAAGCATGGATGCTTTTGAGATGGTATAGAGCATCGGCAGATAGAGGATGGCTGCGAGCAGGCGGACGCGGTGGCTTAGGTCGGGCGGTGGGAGGAGGCACAGGAGAGTCCCGGTGAGCCAGACGGGGAACATCCAGAGGATAGCTCCACGGACAAACCAGGCTACGAGTGCAAAGAGGACGGCGCAGACCAGGCGCGCGCCCAGGGGAACACGGGAGCGTGCCGGAGACCGGGGCTGCCAAAAAGCGAGAAGACCGAGGGGAAAAAGGAGGTAGTACCAGAACTCGTTGGCGAGACTCCAAAGCGCACCGTCGGAGCCGAGCATTGGCCGGTCGTGAACGCCTTGAAGAAAGAGGAGATTCTGTAGGAAGATGCGCGGAGTTTCGAGCGCGGCGACGTTGCGGGTCATGTGATTGTAGTACGCGCCGCCGTAGAGTGCAGGAGCGAGGTGAGAGCGAAGGCCGACGCGATCCCAGAGGAGGCAAAGGAGCAGGCCCGGCACGAGGACGACCCACAAACGGACGAGGCGGTGTAGGAGGTACGTCCTCCAGCTCCAGGTGCCGCGATCGATCATGCGGAAGATGCTGCCGGAGATGAGATACCCGCTGAGCACAAAGAAGATAACGACAGCCTGGTGGCCTGCGGAGGTGAGCAGATAGAACAGCTTGATGGCCGGAGGATGGATGGCAAGGTGCGGGTAATCCTCGAAGAAGAAGTTACGCCAGTGCGAGACGAGGACGAGCAGGGCCGCCAGCCCGCGCACCAGATCGAGCAGCACCGAGGCTTGTGTCCGGGCGAGCGCGGGTTTGGGGAGCGGAATCATACGGCTGTGTCGAGGCTAGCATCCCGAACCGGTGCGGAGAAGGTTGCCAAGTGCTACAAG
This sequence comes from Acidobacteriaceae bacterium, assembly GCA_965215415.1. Classification (GTDB taxonomy): domain Bacteria; phylum Acidobacteriota; class Terriglobia; order Terriglobales; family Acidobacteriaceae; genus Edaphobacter. The sequence continues at coordinate 2,184,945 of CBDCDQ010000009.1, forward strand.
GAGGATGGCGGAGCGGAGCGTCCAGGCGACCGTGCGGAGCCAGTTGAGGCGAACAAGCAGGGTCAAGGTGGAGGTGTGGTCATGGGCTGCTTGACCGAGCCTGGTGTGGAGCGGGACGTGGCCAAGGGCGGTCGTGAGCCAGATAACGGCGACCAGGGCGTTGAGTACAAGGGTTGTTTTGTAAGTAAGGATGTGCGGGCGCAGCGGCGGGTAAAGTGGGGCAAGCGTCGTCAGGAGTTCGACGAGCATGGGCGGGAAGACGACCCAGGTGGTGCGGTTGGCATGGAGCGTCTCGTAGCGATTGAGTTGGGCGGGACCGACTTCGGCGAAGAGGGGATAGTGGACGATCTGGACGAACCAGATCAGGCCGGTCATGAAGAGGGTAGTGGCGAGCTGGAGGAGGAAGAGGGTGGCGGGCATCGGCGGTCAAGCTATTGTCGCGTGAGGGTGCCGAAGTAACTGAGACTCGGGCAGCCGGAGAAGAGGCTGTACCCACCGATGAGCGTGGTGGCGGTGGGATTGAGCGCGCCGTTGAAGTCGCCAGATGGCGGTGCGGCAACGAGAGGTGGATGTCCCAGGATTGCCCCGCCGGAGACGGTCCCTGCCGTGATGACCAGCTTGCCGGCACAAGCTCCGGTCGAAATCACGGTGCCGGTGAGGGGAAACTGCCCGTCGGCGGCGGGGGTGGAGGACTGCACAAACGTTGCAGTGAGCGCGGTCGCGGTGCCGGGGATGATCGTGTTCGTGGACAGGTCCATCGCGTTGAAGGTGCCGGTATAGGTCCCTGTGGCGGAGGCGAACTGGGCGAGATGCATTGCGGTGGCGGGCATTGCACAGGTGCCGCCGACCACTTGATAGCTGCCCGGCGTGTAGGTCTGGAGATTCTGAGACAAGCCGGCGGTGATGGTGGCGGTGCCGCCGGAGAGCGGGGCGGTGAGGGTCAGGTTGTTGGCGGCGTCGAGGGTGCCGGTGAAGTGAATCGCCGTTGTGACGGAGGGGCAGACGGCAGCCGCGTCGGGTGCGAATGCTCGGAAGATACCTGCGATGGTGGTGCCCGAGACAGCGATGGCTCCGGAAAAGCCGGCAACGGGAAAGGTGAAGGTCCCGCTGGGGGTGGGCATGCCGAGTGCGAGCCAGTCTCCGGGAAGTGCGGAAAGGACGGAGGGAACAATCGGCGTGCGCGGGAGAACCGGCCTTGGAGTAGGGACGACGGCTGGACGGCCACACCCGCAAAGGAGAAGGAGCAGGGCGGCGGGGCCTGCCGCGGATTTCGGGTACATGACGAACTCCTGTGACGAGGACAGTGTAAGGCAAGGAGATCAAGAGGTGCGAAGTTCAAGTCGGAACATGGAATCTTGTTCATCACGAGATGCATCAGATTGCTTGACAGTAAGTCACTCAAGGTGGGATGATGGGTGAGTCGAAGTTTACTTTGGAGGAGACAAGACGATGGGCAAGATTATCGGGATCGATTTGGGCACTACGAACTCGTGCGTAGCGGTGATGGAGGGTGGCGAGCCGAAGGTGATTGCGAACGAAGAGGGTGGGCGCACGACGCCATCCATCGTGGCGTTTACCAAGAGCGGCGAGCGGCTGGTGGGCCAGGTGGCTAAACGGCAGGCGATCACGAACCCCGAAAACACGATCTTTTCGGTGAAGCGGTTCATGGGGCGCCGTCTGAACGAGGTTGGCGATGAGATGAAGATGGTGCCGTACAAGGTTGTGGCGAAGGGCGATAACGTCGGCGTCATGGCGCAGGGCAAGGAGTACACCGCGCCGGAAGTGTCGGCCATGATCCTGCAAAAGTTGAAGAAGGCGGCCGAGGATTACCTGGGCACGTCGGTGACGGAGGCGGTCATCACCGTGCCGGCGTACTTCAACGACGCGCAACGGCAGGCGACCAAGGATGCGGGCAAGATCGCCGGTCTGGATGTGAAGCGGATTGTCAATGAGCCGACGGCGGCGGCTCTGGCCTACGGTCTCGACAAGAAGAAGGATGAGACGATCGCGGTCTACGATTTTGGCGGCGGTACGTTCGACATTTCGATCCTTGAGGTCGGCGAGGGCGTGATTGAGGTGAAGTCGACCAACGGCGACACGCACCTGGGCGGCGACAACCTCGACCAGCGGATCGTCGAGTGGTTGATCGCGGAGTTCAAGAAGGACACCGGGCTCGACCTGACGGCGAAGGGCAACGAGATGGCGCTGCAGCGCCTGAAGGACGCGGCGGAGAAGGCCAAGATCGAGCTGTCGACGGCGCAGGAGTCGGAGATCAATCTGCCGTTCATCACCGCTGACGCGACTGGTCCGAAGCACCTGGTGCGGAACCTGACGCGGGCGAAGCTGGAGGCGCTGGTCGACGATCTACTCCAGAAATCCGTCGGACCATCGAAGCAGGCGCTGCGCGATGCGGGCATTGACGCGTCGAAGATCGACGAGGTGGTGCTGGTCGGCGGGCAGACGCGTATGCCGAAGATCCAGCAGCTGGTGAAGGAGCTCTTCGGCAAGGAGCCGAACAAAGGCGTGAACCCGGACGAGGTCGTGGCGATCGGCGCGGCGGTGCAGGCCGGCGTACTGGCGGGCGAGGTCAAGGACCTGCTGCTGCTGGATGTGACTCCGCTGACGCTGTCGATCGAAACGATGGGCGGTGTAGCCACGAGCATGATCGCGCGGAATACGACCATCCCGACGAAGAAGACGGAGACGTTTTCGACGGCGGCGGACTCGCAGACCGAGGTTGAGGTGCATGTGCTGCAGGGCGAGCGGCCGATGGCGGCGCAGAACCGGACGCTGGGCAAGTTCAAGCTCTCCGGTATTCCGACCGCCCCGCGCGGTGTGCCGCAGATCGAAGTGACCTTCGACATCGACGCCAACGGCATCCTGAACGTGACGGCGAAGGACAACGCCACGGGCAAGGACCAGAAGATCACGATCACGAGCTCTTCAGGCCTGAGCAAGGAAGAGGTCGAGCGGATGGCGAAGGACGCCGAGGCGCACGCAGCCGAGGACAAGGAACAGCGCGACGCGGTCGAAGCGCGCAACGGCCTGGACAGCCTGGTCTACAACATCGAGAAGATGCTGAAGGACTCGGGCGACAAGGTGGCGGAGGGCGACAAGACGGAGGTCGAGTCGGCTCTTGCTGACGCCAAGTCCACCCTTGCCGGAACGCCGAGCGCCTCTGAGCTGAACGCGGCCAGGGAGAAGCTAACCTCCGTGAGCCATAAGCTGGCGGAGGCCATGTACAAGGCCGCCGCAGCGACTCCGCCGGACGGCGCGAACGGAAACGATGCGCCGCACGAAGAGGCCAAGAAGGATGAGGGCGTCATCGATGCGGAGTATGTGGACGTGAAGTAACTCCGCAGTTCGTCGTTGTTAGTTGGATGAAGGGCGCTCCGGTAGTTTGTGGAGCGCCCTTCCGCATCAAGCATCGAATCTGGAGCGAGGGTAGAAGAATGACACAGGCGAATGAGCAGGTGGTTTGGAAGTGTGAGCAGTGGTTCGCAGGGCAGATGCAGGAGCAGCAGATGTTTCTCAGCGAGCGGCAGGCGCGGGAGTTCGCGCGCAAGCTGAGTGGGGTCGCGCCGGATTTGGTCTTGAAGATTGAAGCTATGCCGATCCAGCATGTTTGGAATTGAGTGACGTTCAACGCAGTGCGTTGAACGTGGTACGATCGTGCCGTGATTCGCTCCTTCGCTTCGAAAGCAACGGGGAAGTTGTTCGAGCAGGAGCGTTCCAGGCTGTTCGGGGCGATCTCTGCCGCCGCTTTTTCGTAGGTTGCAACCGCTGGATACGGTAAGAGAGCTGGAGTCGATGCGAATACCGCCGCGCAATCGCCTCGAGCTTCTTAAAGGGAGCAGAGCCGGTCAGCACAGCGTGCGCATCAACGATCAGTATCGTCTTTATTTTTGCTGGACTGAGTTGGGACCTGAGGATGTAGAGATCGTGGATTACCACGGATGCGCGTATGTCCATTCCAAGAGATATGAACCATCCTGGAGCTCCGCTTCATCCCGGTGAGATGTTGCGTGAGGAGTTCATGGCTCCGCTTAATCTAAGTGCACAAGCGCTGGCTTTGGCGTTGCGAGTACCATCCACACGAATCAGCGAGATCGTCGCCGAACGCCGGAGGATTTCGGCCGATACAGCATATCGACTTGCCCGGTATTTCGGGATGCCGGCGCAGTTCTGGATGGACTTGCAAAGCAAATACGAGCTGGCTATCGCTTACAAGCAGGCCAAGGCGGAGATTCGGAAAGAAGTGCAGCCACGTATGGCTTCGGTGGCTTGATGGGCATCTGACAAGTCATGTCCATTGATTGGGTGATGGTGCAGGCAGTGGCGACGTCGATCCTGGTGCTGACGAGCGCGGGAGCCATCAGCTACGCCAGCCTGCAGCTCAAGCACGAGCGGGAGTACCGTGCCGTCGCCAATCTGGAGAAGCAACTTCAATTCTTCCTGTCCGACACCTTTGTCGCGACACGCCGGCGATTGGCCACGGCGCGGCTGGACGGAGACGAACTCGTTGCGTGGGAGCTGGATTCGCCTCCGGTGAGTGCCATCGAGGTGCTGGATTTCTACGAGCACTTATCGCTGCTGGTCAAGAAGGGTCATCTGAACATCTACGATGTATGGCATACGTTCTATGAATGGGCGCAGCCCGTCTATGTCGATATGCAGTCGCTGATCGAGAATGCGGATTCGAGCTACTCGGACCATTACAGCGACCTGCAACGGCTGATGCGGCGGATGGATGAAATCCAGATCCGGCGGATGCATAAGCAGAATTCAAACCACTGGGCATTGTGGACGCCGGACCGGATCATCGAACATTACAAGTATGAGGTAGAGGCCGGTGGGCGGCCGCGGCGCATTCGGCGCAGAGACGAGACGACGGTGACGGCGACGCATCTGAAGATCTGAGCGGACCGGTTGGAAGCGACCTCAGCAACTGAGGAGACACACGGGACCGTTGAGGAGAGAGGATGCCTGAAGGCAATGAGATACACCGCTGGGCCGAGCGGCATACGACGGCGTTTGCGGGCAAGACGTTGCGGGCGGACGGTCCACAAGGGCGTTTTATCGACGTGGCTGCGATCGATGGGCGCAGGCTGAGGACGGTGCGGGCTCATGGCAAACATCTTGGCTACGACTTCGGGAAAGATCGTATCGTCCATGTGCATCTTGGGCTGCGGGGGGACTTTACCGATGGCACGGGATCATTACTGCCGGTGCGCGGTGCCTTGCGGCTACGGCTGTGGAACGAAGCGGCGGTGAAGAAGCCGGTTGCCAGGGGAGTCAGCCTAAAGCACGCCTGGTACTCCGAGGATGACGGCACGAACGACATCCCGGCGAAGAAGCTGGCATGGGTGGAGTTGCGCGGCCCGGCCGACTGCACCCTCTATAGCGAGGAGGACTGGTCGCAGCTGATGGTACGGCTTGGCCCCGATCCGTTGAACGGGGACGAACCGGACAAGATGATTGCAGCAGTTGTGAAGAGCAGGCGACCTATCGGTGAGCTGCTGATGGACCAGAGCGTGGCGGCAGGAATCGGCAACATCTACCGGGCAGAGTTGCTGTTCCGTGCACGGCTAAGTCCGTTCACGCCGGGCCAGGACGTGTCTGAAACCATATTGCGGGCGATCTGGGCCGATGCGGTGCCTCTGATGCGCGCGGGCATGGTCGATAGGCGCATCGTAACGACACGACCTGAGAATCGCACATCGCCTCAGGAACGTGCAGACAAAGACGAGGCGCATTACGTGTATCGCAAAAACGGACAGCCTTGTATGCTCTGCAAAACAAAGGTAACGAAGGTGGAGATGGCGATGCGTAACCTGTTTTACTGCCAAACGTGCCAGATTTCACAGCATCCGCAGGGTGCCCGATACGGCTCCGATTAGAGAATGTGAATCATATTTGGTTAACAATCACTTGCTAACCGATAGAGGAGTTAGAAGTCGCTTATACAAGGCGGCGAGTATTCGGAACTTCAAATCCTGAGACGAGGTAGGGCGATGATGGAGACAATCTGGCAGTGCGATCAGGTTCGGGCTGGACAGCTATACAACCGCATGATCTTCAACACTGAGCGCGAGGCGCATGAGTTCGTGCAGCGCATGCAGCAGATGGAGCCGGATCAGATGTTTTCAATCGCACCGATGGACCTTCGGCAGATCTGGAACTGACGCTCCGCAGATCGATACGCGTAACAACCGTCTGTAGCACAATAGGAACAGCGGGCGGTTGACAAAGAGCTATGGCGACGCAAACGAAGGACTACTACAGTACGCTGGGCGTCAAGAAGACGGCTTCCGCGGATGAGATACGCAAGGCATTTCGCAAGCTGGCGAGGAAGTACCATCCGGATGTAAACCCGGGAGACAAGAAGGCTGAGGAGAAGTTCAAGGAGATCTCCGAGGCGAATGATGTTCTCAGCGACGAGAAGAAGCGGAAGGTCTTCGACCAGTTCGGCTTCTACTCGGACAACATCGACCCGGCAGCCGCCGAGGCAGCGGCGCGAGGTGGGCGTTCCGGCAGTACGGCTGGTTATGGACCCGGCTATGGGCAGGCAGCAGGCGGCAGGGGAGCGCGGGAGGTGCCGATCGACTTCGGCGGCTTCGACTTTTCAGACTTCCAGGAACGCGGACGACCCGGGCAGAGTGGACAAACCCAGGCGGGCGGCGGTTTCAGCGGCAGCTTCAAGGATATTTTTGGCGGTATCTTCAATGGCGGCAAGGGTACAGCCGCTCGCGGAGCGGAAGCTGGCACCGATCTCGAGTACCAGGTAGAGGTCGATTTCTGGACGGCCGTGCGGGGCGGTGTAGCGAAACTGGAGATTCAGCGTCAGGAGACCTGTCCCGGGTGTAGAGGAAGATCCACCACCGGCGGCAGCATGGAGTGTCCGGAGTGTCAGGGTTCCGGCCAGGTGACGCAGATGGGCGGACGGATGAAGTTCAACATCCAGTGTCCGCGATGCGGCGGCAGCGGCAAGGTGCAAAGTGCGTGCACCACGTGCGACGGCGAGGGTGTTGTCACACGGCGAGAGCCCCTGGAGTTCCGCGTCAAGGCAGGAACGCGCGACGGACAACGGATTCGACTTGCGGGCAGGGGCAATGCAGGCACGGGAGGCGGAACGGCAGGCGATCTCTTCCTTATCATCAAGGTAGGAGTGCATCCGGTGTTCCGGCGGACAGGTGACGATATCTTCGTCACCGTGCCTGTCACGGCCATGGAGGCGGCACTCGGAGCGAAGATCGACGTACCCACGATCGATGCGCAAGATGGTGTGGGTCGTACACAGCTCAAGATTCCACCGGGGACGCAAACCGGGCAGAAGCTTCGCCTGCGTGAGAAGGGTGTCGTCTCCGCCGCACGCGAAGGGATGCGTGGCGATGAGATTGTGGAAGTACGCGTCGTCGTTCCCCGGGTACAGGATGAGCGCTCGAAGGAGATCCTGCGCGAGTTGGCCAAGCTCAACCCTGAAGATCCACGTGATAGCCTCTTCGCCGACTTGTAGCGGCGAGGAAAGCTGAAGCAGAATCGATCAGCCTGACCCACAAGCCCTGTGGTCCGGGCAGCTTGACCGACCCGGACGCAGACAACACGCAGCTATTCGGATGCCCAAATCGGCGCGTGCATCTCCTCCTCGACGGAGTCGGAAGGGGCGTTCGGCAGGATGTACTCGTTGGCCACGCTTGCAGCCCATTGCGTCATCTCAGGCGCCAGGCCAGCGACCCGGGCGATGAGCCAGGCCTGTGGAGTGATCGTAATCTCCGTACGGCCGCGCACGATAGCATTGAAGATGATGCGGGAGGCATGCTCGACGGTGGCGGCGACGAGGGGAGTCTTCGCACTGAGCTTGAACCACGATTGTTCCTTTGCTTCATCCCCGCGAAAGTGTGCGTGCTCCTCGCCGCCAGTTTGCATCAGTCCGGGGCAGACGGTAGTGACACGGATACCCTTATGCCGTAACTCCGCGTGAAGGCCTTCGGAGAAGCCGACCATCGCGAATTTGCTAGCGGAGTAGGGAAGCAGATGCGGCACGGCCACCTTGCCCCCGATAGAGGTAATGTTTGCGATGGCACCATCACGGCGCGCCAGCATACCAGGAAGAACAGCGAGCGTGATGTAGAGTGCACCGAAGTAGTTGATGGCCATTGCGCGCTCATACGCGTCGAGTGGCTGTGTCTCCATGGGGCCGACCTCGATGATACCCGCGTTGTTGACCAGGATATCGACCCGTCCAAAGGTAGCGATGGCGTGGTCGATCAGTCCGGAGGCTTGCTCCTGGACGGTAAGGTCGGCCGACACAAGCAGGATGTCGTCTTCGTGGAGCGCAGGATAGGCGGCAAGCAGTTTGGTGCGAGCGTTGTGCAGCTCTTGCTCATCGCGTGCAGCGAGCACGAGCTTGGCACCGGCGGCGGCAAACCGTTCAGCGATCCCAAAGCCCAGGCCGCGGGAGCCCCCGGTAATGACAACGACTTTTCCGGGCTCCAGCTGAGCAAGACGGATGCGGAGAGCGTACGCGGCGGCGCAGGTTGCAGTGACGGCGGCGAGTTGGAGGGCGATGGTGGTCGATTTCTTCATGACGTTTGATGTGATGCGCCGGGCGGTCCTCTGGTCCACAGCTGCGAGTCGATATCGGCAAACAAGGTGTGCAGAATGGAAGAGCAAGCTTGGTTAAGGAAAAAAGGCCGGAGGAACCTGGGTCCGCTCCGGCTGCGCAAAACCTGGGATTCAACCTGCAGCGTCCTCATGCATGAAGCCGCAACGCGTCTACGCAACCGCCCGGCGACTGGTCTGGCTGTTGGTCTGTGCGCTGGTCTGGCGGTTCAGGCTGACCGAGACGATCTTCGAAACGCCTGGCTCCTGCATCGTGACGCCGTAGATCACGTCGGCCTGCTGCATGGTGCGTTTGCTGTGGGTGATGGCGATGAACTGGGTGTTGGCCGACATCTCGGCGATGAGCTGGGCGTAGCGGCCAACGTTGGTTTCGTCGAGCGGTGCGTCGACCTCATCAAGAATGCAGAAAGGTGCGGGCTGAAACTGGAAGATGCCAACCAGCAAGGCGAGCGCAGTCAGGGCCTTTTCACCGCCCGAGAGCAGAAGGATGTTCTGGAGCTTCTTGCCTGGAGGTGAGGCGAGGATGTCGATACCGGACTCGGAGGTGTGTTCCGCGTCCGTGAGCGACATTGAGGCCTGTCCGCCGCCGAAGAGCTTGGTGAAGGCCACCGCAAAGTTAGCGTTGATCATCTTGAACGCTTCCTCGAACTTGATGTGCGACACCTCGTCGATCTCCTTGATCGAGGCGCGGGTATTTTCGATGGAATCGAGGAGGTCTTTGCGTTGCGTCTCGAGGAAGCTGTGCCGGGCAGCGGACTCGGTGTATTCCTCGAGCGCCATCATGTTGACGGGGCCCATGGCTTCGAGCTTTGTTTTGAGGGTTCGGCATGCGGCGTCTTCGTGTATCAGGAAATCGCCTCCGATGCGTAGGGTGGCGGCGTCGGCTCGGAGGTCGGCGGCTGGTAAGCCCAAGTCATCGACGCAGGTCTGTTCGAGATGCTCCAGGTCTGAAGCAAGGCGAGCAGCCTGGGCGGAGAGGACGGACCGCTGCTCGCGCAATGCTTCTGTCTCCTGGCGCAGCCTGCGGATGCGGGTATCGAGCACTGCCACTTCGGTGCGGAGCGCGGCGGCTTCGGTGGAGAGGCGGCTAACCGTGGCGGCCGCCGTGGCGCGGGTCACCGCCAGTACGCTGTGTTGCGCTGTGAGGGTGGCTGTTTCTTCCTCGCGGCGGTACTTTTCGGCAGCGGCGGAGGCCAGCTGACCTTCCAGCTGGGTGATGCGAGCTTGTTGGGTGTTGAGAAGGCGCGTGGTTTGATCGAGGTTGGCGGCGGCATTCCGGCGACGCTCCTCAAGGCCAGCCAGGGCAGCGGCTGCTTGTGACGCGGCGTGTTGAAGCTCCTCACGCTGGCTGCGGAGCGCTTCGAGCTGCTGCTGGAGGTCGACCAGAGTAAGTTCGGCCGTCTGGCGCTGCGACTCGAACGCAGCGGCTTCTGTCTGGCGGCGGGCGATCAGGTCTTCTTTTTGCTTGCGGCCATCGCCGTTGCGGGCAAGGGCGAGCTGCCAGTCTTGAAGTCGCCGGTCAAGGCGGGCGACTTCCGCTTCAAGCTGGCGCAACGCTGCACCGGAGTTGGCGGAGTCGCGTTCGAGCACGCGGCGTTCGGCGGAGTGGCCGTCGACATCTTTGTGGAGGCGAGCGATGTGGTGCTGAAGGTTGGCGGTCGTCTGATCGGTCTCGGTGAGCTCAGCCTCGGTCGCGTCTACCTTGGCCTGGACGTCGTGGAGTTCGCGCTTGAGGGCAAGGGGGCCTTGTGCGCTCGGACGTCCGCCGGTGACGGTGAGGTTGTGGAAGGTCTCGCCGGTCAAAGTCAGGAAGAAGGCTTCGGGATGCTGGGCGGCCAGGGTGCGGGCAGTGCCGGCATCGGGAACGAGATAACCGTCGCGGAGTTTGGGGATGGAATCGAGGGAGATGCCGGGTTTGAGGGTAATGGTCGAGCGGAGGGGAGTGGTGCCCTCCAAATGCGGTAAACCCACCTTAGGCGACGATAAATCCGTCTTCGGAAGGGAAGATGGGCCACTCAAGTCTTCGGTCTCTGCTACGAGGAAGGTAGCCCGCCCGGCGACTTCTTTCTGGAGGAGCCGGACGTGGTCGTCGGCGGCGGCCCAGGAGGGAACCACGACCGTGTTGAGTTCGTCACGGAGGTACTCGTCGATGAGGGCCTCGTGTTCACTGGCGACTTCGAGAAGGTCGGCAAGCGTGCCGAGGGGCTGGATAGCAATGTCCTGTTTCTTTGCCGCGCGGAAGAGATTCCGGACCGTATCGGTAGAGTAGCTGTGCTCACGGATGAGCGCGTCGAGCGAGTTGCGACGACCGGCGAGGGTGGCGCGTTCGCCGCGGAGCTGGTCGCCACGGCGCTTGGAAACCGCCTCGTCGTTGCGGGCTGTGGCGAGCTGGTCGCGAAGGGAAGCGAGAGAGGCTTCAAGCGATTTGAGCCGGGCGGTGAGGTCGTCAACGGAGAGCTTGACCTGACCGCGTTGGAGGCCGAGAGTTTCAAGTTCCGCGTGGGCGGTGGCGGACTCGCGGGCGAGGCGATCGGCTTCTCCCAGCAGGCCGTTGAGTGCGGCAGCAGCCTGAGCCTCCTCGTTGCGGCTTTGCGAGGCGCGCTCCATGAACTGCATCGTTGCGCGGCGATTTTGTTCGGCTGCCTGCTCGGCGGCGGCGACGGCCCGAACGGCGGCCTGGGCTTCGGTCTGCTGGCGCTGAGCGTAGTCGCGCGAGGCAGCAGATTCGGCGTTGGCACTTTCTACAAAGGCCCGGTGGCTTTCGAGTTCACCGGAGAGAGTGGCCAGCTGGGCGTGGGCTTGCTGGAGGTCGTCGTCCCCTTGCGCAAGGCGCGCGGTCAATTCGAGGATGCGGTCTGCGTTGGCGGCAGTGCGGGCGGCCATGCGCTCCAGCTCCACGGCAGACTGATTGGCAGCGGTATTGGCCTCGCGTATCTGGCCGTCGAGTTGATAACCCTGACGGACACCCTCCGTATGAGCTGCGTCCATGGACTCGATCTCGGCAGCCTGCGCGTCGATCTGGGCAGACAACGCGGCAGCCTGAGCCGCTGTCGCAGCATGTCCTGCATCGAGTTGGGTCAGGCGGCTGGCCAGCACCACGCGAAGCCGAGTCTTCAGCTCGGTTTGAATCTCGCGGAAACGCTCGGCCTTCGCCGCCTGACGCTTGAGCGTACCCATCTGCTTGGCGACTTCTTCGAAGATGTCGTCGACGCGGGAAAGGTTCTGGCGGGCGGATTCGAGGCGGAGTTCGGCGAGACGTTTTTTGGTTTTAAAGCGAGTAATTCCTGCGGCCTCTTCAATGATGGCGCGGCGGTCCAAAGGCTTTGACGAAAGGAGCTGGCCAATACGCTCCTGGCCGATGATCGCGTAAGACTCTCCGCCCAGGCCGGTTCCCATAAAGATGTCCTGGATGTCACGGAGGCGGCAGATCCTGCCGTTGAGCAGGTACTCAGAGTCGCCAGTGCGGAAGAGGCGGCGCGTGATGGTGAGCTCTCCCGCGCGAACCGGAGCGCGACCGAACTTCCTCCGGCGGATCTTCAGCACGACATCGGTGTCCGGACTTGCTGCGTTCTGGCCGAGGGCGTTCGTTCCTGGGTGGCCATCCTCGTCGATTACGGTACCAGGCTGGGCGTCGGCAACAGCTTCTTCGGTCTCTTCGGCGCGCTGAGCGCGAAGTGCTTCCTCATCCCAGTCGACGTTTCGATCGATGGCAACCACGGCGGCGAGGTCTTCATCGGGATGGATAGCAGCCGAGTCGTAGACCTCGGGGTCGACAAGGGTCAGCGAAACCTCCGCCATGCCGGTGGGCTTGCGGTTGCGCGTCCCGGCAAAGATGACATCTTCCATCTTCACGCCGCGCAGGGTTTTGGCGGACTGCTCCCCGAGCACCCATGTGATTGCATCGGAGATGTTGGATTTGCCACAGCCGTTAGGGCCGACGATCGCGGCGATGCCCCGACCCGCAAGAGCCACCTCCGTGCGGTCGCAGAAGGACTTGAATCCAAGGATCTGAACTTTCTTCAGCTTGAGCAACGGCGACCTCGCGGGCGGCTGCCCGGTGCATCGTCTCAGCTTACTGGACCCATGGCGTTCGATCAACAACAGGACCCCTCTCTATTGTGGATAAGGGCGGCGGAACCCTAGGTATGGGTCGCGCCAACAGGAGAAGCAGGATGCGCTCTGACCGGGGATGATTTCGCATCTCAACACTTGACAGGTCTTTGCTTTCTCCCAGGTCGCTCTTATAATTCGGTACACCCGTCGGCAATTTATACCCAGGGTTACCCTCTGGTTTGCCCGCAAAGGGGCGCAATGAGTTAGGCTGTGTGTGACCCCGGTTGAACCGAGGCTGGATATCGATGAAGTTTGAGGAGCGTGGCATGAAGAAGGCTGTTGTTGCATCTCTCCTGGCGGTTGCGGGTGTTGTGTCCGCCGCACACGTTCTTAACGCCGAGCCATTCGGCAACCCCTTCGTACAAACTGCCTCGACCCCGGCTCCCGCGGCGCAGTCCGGCAGCGGCGTCCAGATGTCTCCGGCAGAGTACAAGGTCTACACGGATGCGATCGGACAGACAACACCGCAGACTAAGGCACCTGCTCTCGAGGCGTACCTGACGGCCTACCCGCAGTCGGCCGTCAAAGCCGACACGTTACAGCAGCTGATGCTGGCGTATAGCGGCTTCGATCCCGCGAAGACTCTGGATGCAGCCGACCGGCTGTTGGCCGTTGACGCGAACAACCTGCGCGCGCTCACATTTGAAGTTTACTTCCGCAAGACGGGTGCCGACCAGTTGACGGACGCAACGGCAAAGCAGGCAGCTCTCGACAAGGCTGCTGATTTCGCAACGAAGGGGCTCGCGGCGACCAAGCCGGCAGAGATGAGTGACGCAGATTTCGACACCGTCAAGAAGAGCGCGACCCCCATCTTCTACAGTGCCATTGGAACAGCGGCGTTGAATAAAAAGGACACTGCAACGGCGATCACCAATTTCAAGCAGGAGTTAGCCGCTGTTCCTGTCGACCAGACGACGCAGCCTGGCCCCATCCTGCAGGATACGTTCTTCCTCGGCAATGCTTATCTGCAATCCGCACCGCCGGATCTGTTGAACTGCACGTTCTATGTGGCGCGCTTTGTGGCCTATGCGCCTGAGCCGTACAAGTCACAGATGCTGCCGACTGCCCAATACTGCTACAAGAAGTACCACGGGAGCGCAGAGGGCTACGACGCGGCTGCTGATGTCGCCAAGGCCAACCTGAACCCGCCGGACAGCTTTGCGTCCAGCATCACCCCGGCTCCGAAGGCATCGGATATCGCGCACAAGACGGTCGCGGAAACCTCTGACCTCTCCACGCTTGCGCTCAGCGACAAAGAGTTCATCCTCCAGAATGGTACCCCGGAGGATGCGGAGAAGGTGTTCGGAACGATCAAGGGCAAGGAAGTGGAGATCCCGAACGCTGTGGTCGTGGCCGCAACCGAGAGTTCGATTCAGGTTGCAGTTTCGGACGATGCGTTGCAAGCCTCGCCCAAGGTGGCGGACTTTACCTTCAGCCTGAAGGAGCCGCTCAAGACGGTGCCCGCAGTCGGAGACAAGATCAACCTGCTGGGAACCTACGACTCCTACACGCAAAGCCCGTTGATGATCACGATGAACGGAGCCTCTGTCGTAGCGAAGAAGGCAACGGCGAAGGCTCCTGTCAAGAAAGCGGCAGCTCCGGTCCGGCGCAAACGCTAGGCTCTCAACCTTTCATCAAGGGCAGCCTCTGGGCTGCCCTTGCTGTTTGTTATAGACGGAGTCGTCCTGACTCGGAAGCTGCTTAGGCGCAAATGCCATGTGGGAGTGGAGCGAATTCGTTCAAAGCGCGCGAGCTGATGGTCCGGTTGCGGCCTGCGGTTTTGGCTGCGTACAAGGCCAGGTCTGCTGCCTGGAGCAGGTTATTGCACGCATTGCGATGAGCAAGGTCCTGGTCGGGATCGAAGCTGGCGACGCCTCCACTTACCGTCAGAAAGCCGGTAGCACTGGCAGGGTGGTGCAGATGCAGCTCTCCAACAGCCCGGTTAACGAAGCGGGCGACCTCCATCGCTCCGTCTTCCGATGTGTCGGGCAGCAGAATGATGAACTCTTCGCCGCCATAGCGTGCAGCCAGATCGCCTTGGCGGCGTAGCGACTTTTTGAGGGCCTGGCCAACATCGCGCAAGCAAATGTCTCCTGCAGGATGTCCAAAGGTGTCGTTGTACCGCTTGAAGAAGTCAACGTCGAGCATGATGAGCGAGAGCGGCTGACGAGAGCGGCGTGCCCGGACCATCTCGCGCTCGAAGGCGTCATCGAAGTGCCGGCGATTGGCTAGCCCGGTCAGGTGGTCTTCGCGGACGAGCAAAGCCAGCTGCGACGAGACCTCCTCAAGACGCGCAGTTTTGTTGCGCAGAGCCTCATCAAGCAGGGTACGTTCGTGGATGTCCTCGAGCGTACCGTACCAGCGGATGATGTCCCCACCCGGGTTGCGTCGGGGAAACGCGCGCGACCGCATCCAACGGAACTGAGCGTCCCTGCACTGCATCCGATAGGTGTAATCGAAGGGTACGCCGGTCTCGAGCGAGCGGAGCCATGCCGCCACGAGCGCCGGGCGATCTTCCATGTGGATGATGTTGGACCATTCTTCTACACTCACCTGCCGTGGGAGCCCGGTCAGGACGGTAAAACCGGGACCCAGGCTGACGAGGGTGCCGCCGCTTTCCACGGTCCATGGAACGTGGGGGTTCAGCTCCACCGTATAGCGGAAGTTTTCTTCACTTTCCCGGAGCGCGGCCTCGGCGGCTTTGCGTTCCGTGATATCCGTGAGTGCAACGGAGAAGCCGATAATAGCGTTGCCGGCGTCGCGCATAGGTTGAGCCGTGCGCAGATACACAAACGAGCGGGACTCTGGATAGTCTGCCGTCGAGCGGGTGAGTTGGAGTTCGATCGAGACCAGGCTTTCGGTACGGAGACTCTGTTCCAGATGGGCCATGATCTGGTCGGCTACGGCGGGAAGAGCTTCGCGCACCGTGCGTCCAGGGAAATGTTCGCAGCGATGCCCGTACATGGCGGCGAAACACTCATTCACGGTGATGTAGCGGAATTCAAGATCGATGAAGCACAGGCCTACGGGCGCGGAGTGGAAGACGTTTTCCAGCCGCCGGAAACGCTCTTCCATGCTGAGAGGACGTGGCCCGGCGGCAGGCCCGGCAACGAAGGAACGATCCGGGTTGAAGGCCGTGGGCTCGATGGGCATCGCGCAGCAGCCCTCTCCCCTTGGCCGCTCATACCGTGTATCGACCAACGTCCGCGGAGCATCACCTGCCTTTGCGTTTAGAAGGCGAGCGGCTTGTGCAGATCGGCAGCAAAGGCGGGTCGAAACGGCTGGGGATCGAGCAGGAACGCACAGACGGGAGCTTCCTCCCCGTCCCCTTCGCGGAGCCCGACAACGACGGTGACGCTGTACCAGCCCGGAGCGATCTGGATACGCCGTTCCATACTGGTAAGGGGATGTTCCTCGTGACCGTGGGGCAGGCTGCCGGGCGTCCAATGCTGGAGCCGGCTGGTGTTTGCCAGGAGGAGGTCGCCCGTCGTGGTGCCAAGTACGAAGCCGCTTGAGAACAGCCTATGCGAGAGGGGCAGCGGGGCATCTTCCGTCTGCGTGGAGCGGACCGAGAGGGTGTAATAGCCCTCCTCCACGCCAAGCGCAGGCACAACAGCACCTTGCCGGTAGAGGTCGTGCGGGTACGACTTCCGCGTCAAGGTACGGATCAGGTCCGAGCCTTGAGTGTCGGGAAGGATCTCAGCCACGCGGCTTGGGTCGACCAGGAAGAGCGCGCCCTGCGCGGCAGGAAAGTGGTGCTCCTCATGCGGAGCGAAGAACGCAGGCGACTCGGGAAAAGGCATAGTTACTCCCCCAGCATCAGGCGCTGGATGTGGCTGGCGCGTCCCGTCACGGCATCGCACGTAACTAGGGTGGCGCACATCTTAGCGTTGCCCTTGGCAGCTTCGAACTTGCCCGGCATGCCGGTGAGAAATCGTTGAACCACAAGCTCGGTTTCTACGCCAATTACAGAATCATACGGCCCCGACATGCCGACATCGGTTTGATAGGCGGTACCTTCAGGCAGGATGCGCTCGTCAGCAGTCGGGATGTGGGTGTGGGTACCGAGCACTGCCGTTACCCGGCCGTCAAGATACCAGCCGAGAGCGACCTTCTCTGAGGATGCCTCGGCATGCACATCGAGCAGAATGACCTTTGCACCTGATTCTTTGGCGATCTGCGTAAGCAGCTCCGAAGCCTTGCGGAAGGGGTCGTCGCAGGAGGACATAAAGACGCGGCCTTGCAGATTCATCACCGCATACTTTGTGCCGTCCGGCAGTGTCCCCTGGTAAAGGCCAAAGCCCGGCGTGCTGACGGCATAGTTCGCCGGGCGCAGGATGCGGCGTCCGCGCGCGTGAGAGTCCGGCGGCACGCCCATGTAGTCGAAGATCTCTTTCTTGTCCCAGATGTGGTTGCCCGTAGTGATGACGTGTGCGCCCAGGTCGAAGAGCTCTTCGGCGAGAGACGGCGTAATGCCAAACCCACCAGCGGCATTTTCGCCGTTGATGATCAGCAGGTCGACCGCATGAGTTTCGAGGAGGTATGACAGATGTTCCCGCACGATGCGGCGTCCGGGCGCGCCAAAGATATCGCCCACAAAGAGAATCTTCACACGCCGATGCTAGCACGGGGCTGTGGTGTGGTACTTTGCTCAGCATGGCACAGAGCGGTCGATTTGCGTTGGCTCTACGGGTCCTGGTCGCATTGTCGGCGCAGCCCGGTGCGATGCTGACCTCTGCGGCCATCGGCGAAGAGCTTGGGGTAAGCCCCGTGATGGTGCGTCGGAGCTTTCTTCTGCTCCAGAAAGGCGGGTGGATCATCCAGCGCAAAGGGCCAAACGGCGGGGCACGCCTGAACGTGGCGGCCAAGCAGATCGGTGTGGGGGATCTCTTTGCTGCCGTCTCCGGCAAGTGGCTGGCCGATGAGCACGCGGGGGTGGAAAGTTTGCTGAAGAAGGTCAGAACAGCCGCAGTGGCCGCCATGAACGAGACGACGGTTGCACACGTCGTCAAGCGGCTTCGCAGGCCATGATCGACTGCGCCGGGCCAATCCAGGAGGCCAATTACCCAACTTCCCGCCCAGTGGTGATCCTCCTTTCGGCCGGGTCAGAAGGAGACACGTCCGGTCAGCGTGATCGAATGTGTGCCGACGCGCACCCGGCTGCCTTCGTACTCGCCGGCCCGCAGACTGCTCCCGGTAGCCATGTCCGATGCTGGCAGTTGCGCCTGGTAGGCGATATCGCCATGACAGTGGCCCTTGCTCCAGCCCGCGCCGGCTGCAAGTGAGTGCTGAAAGATCGCCGCCGTCATCGGCATCAGTGTGGCATGGGGCACAGGGTTCGATTGCCACCCATAGCCCGCGCGGAGCGTCCATCGCTCGGCCACAGGCAGTTCGATGCCGGTTCGAAGACTGCCCTGGTCGCGCCAATGCAGCGGAATCGCATCGGTAAGGTCCGGGCTGCCCGCGACCGAGTTGATCACGGCGTTGGTGCCGCCAGTCAACCTGACCGGAAGCTGGCGGAAGGCGCTCGCCCAGCCTGTGTACCCAACCTCCAGGCCTAGGCGCAGGGATCGGCCCGCCTGCCAGACGAGTCCAGCGGCCGCCGTCATCGGCAGGTGATTCTCGACCCGCGCACGGTAGCTGTAAGCAGGATCGTTGGCGATGCCCAGCTTGGCGAAGAGAGCCGATGCGCTGCCGGAGGCTGTGCCCCGGCTGACCACCGAGGTGCCGCTCCTCCATGCCGCACCCAGGCGCACGGTGGAGCGAGGCTGCCACTGCACACCCGCACCGCCATTGGCGCCCCAGCCTGTCGTATGGAGCCGCAGCAACACCTTCAACCCGGCGAGCGCAGGCTGTTGTTGGAAGATATACGGCGATGCAAGCGTGTTGGCGTTATAGACCGCGCCAAGGCTCACGCCTATAGCCAGGCGGTCGCCGAGGGAGCGCGCCAGCGTCCCCGAGGGGCGCAGTGCCACGATCTCCGACTCATTCGTCTGGAGGCCGTACGTCACGCCTGCCGTGCCTGCCGGGTCGACATAGCGCCACCTGGCGTGCAGCAGCATGTCGGGCGTGAGAGCCAGCGCAGCCTTCCATTGGCTGCGGCCCACCGGCATGCCCACAGCGCCAAACGGAAGCGCCCCAGCGCTGTGCGCGAGCGATCCGGTGCGCTGCTGTTTATCCGTAAAGAGACCGTACACCAAGGTGCCCACGCCGCTGACATCGAGGACGCGGGTGTGGAGGCTGCCCAGTCCGGCTGGGTTGCCCTGCACGGCATCGAGAGGGTCTCCGGCCGCGGCAGCGAGTGTGCCGCCACGAGCCTCTGCGGCTGCGCTCAAGCCACTGCTGAGGGTGCTCGTTTGAGCGACGCAAGTGGAGAGAGCGACCCCCGAGAGTAAGGCAGAAGCAAGGCCGCAACAGGACAGCCGGAGGGTTCCAAAACCATTCACCCTTTGCTTATCGGCTCACCGAAACGTCGCCATAACTTGCGTCATTCACGTAACGAAGGATAGCGCCTCAGGAGTTTCCCTGCGGGCGCATCAGCGGGAAGAGGATCACGTCGCGGATGGACTTAGCGCCCGTGAGGATCATCGTCAGGCGGTCGATGCCGATGCCCTCGCCGGCGGTGGGGGGCAGGCCGTAGCCGAGGGCGCGGACGTAGTCTCCGTCCATCTGGTGGGCCTCGTCGTCGCCCCGGTCGCGCTCGGCGAGCTGGGCCTCGAACCGCTTGCGCTGCTCATCCGGGTCGTTCAGCTCGGAGAAGGCGTTGCCGACCTCGAAGCCGCCGATGTAGAACTCGAACCGCTCCACCCAGTCGGGGTCGTCGGGCTTTTGCTTGGAGAGGGGCGAGACAGCCAGGGGGAAGTCGTAGATAATGGTGGGCTGGATCAGGTGGGGTTCGGCCATGGACTCGAAGATCGTTGCGATAGCTTTTCCTAACGATGCTTTGGCGATGGCTTCCCTGTTTGAGGAACTCAAGCGGTACTGAAGTGTGTTATCGATCAAACTCTGTGCTTCACCGAGACCAGCCCAGCGTGCACCTAAGTTTCCGGTGGGGTACGCTTCAAACTTTTCTTTGGCCCAGCGAACTATACGGTTAATAGGTGCGCTCAATTGTCTTAGATCAGAAAACTCAAAGTCTGTGGGAGCATCGCCAGCTTCGTCTGGCCAAAATTTTGTGATTGCTTGACGCATGGTGAGCTTAGTCCAACTATCTAGGTCGATCTCATTTCCGTTGAAGTTACAAGCAGTAGTTCCGTTTACTTCGGTAGCAACGAATGTGATAAGTTCCTGAGTCAGGTCCATCAGGTCGTGGTAGTTGGCGTAGGCCTGGTAGAACTCGAGCATGGTGAACTCGGGGTTGTGCCGGGTGCTGACGCCCTCGTTGCGGAAGTTGCGGTTGATCTCGTAGACGCGGTCGAGGCCGCCGACCACCAGCCGCTTGAGGAAGAGCTCGGGCGCGATGCGGAGCGAGAGCGGGATGTCGAGCGCGTTATGGTGCGTCTTGAAGGGCCGCGCCGCTGCCCCCCCGGCGACCGTGTGCAACATCGGCGTCTCCACTTCAAGAAACCCGCGCTCATCGAAGAACTTACGGATCGCCCGAAGGATCGCCGCCCGCTTCACAAACGTCTCCCGCACATTTAGAGGCGCTTCTTCGCTCGGTGCAGAAGAACCGGGTGCCCCATCTTCGCCAACGGTCTCATCGTTGGCTAAGGTGGGCGGGGCGCCAACCAGCCCCGACTTAGGCCCATGACCGGTGTTCATAAAAAGATCGACATACCGCTGCCGATAACGAAGCTCCGTATCCTCCAGCCCGTGATACTTGTCCGGCAGCGCCAGCATGGCCTTGGCCAGAAACGTCAGCGCAGGCTGGCCGCCTACCTCCTTGGCATGGAGGGTGAGCTCGCCCGTCCGCGTCCGCATCAGGTACCCGCGAACGCCGACGTGATCGCCGAGGTCGAGCAGCTTATAGAGCGCAAACGCCTGCTCCCCTACATCATCCTTGCGAACATAGATCTGAAGCCGCTCTCCGCCGCCCTGGACCTGGGCGAACCCCGCTTTGCCCTGCACCCGGATCGCCATAATGCGTCCGGCGACGGAGGCCTCGATATGCTTGGCCGCCAGCTCTTCGACCGTGTTCGCCGGCGTGTCGAACGCGCGCAGCTCGGGGATGGTGTGGGTGAAGGCGTAGCTGTTGGGGTAGGCCTGCTGGCCGAGGGCGACGATCTGGTCGCGGGTGTCGCGGCGCTGCTGGTAGAGGTTCGCTTCGAAGTCGGACTCGGACACGGTTTTCCTTATGGTTGGCCTAGGTTGAGTATAGCGAGGCGAGACGCGGATTTCCTTCGGGAATGACAATCAGAAAAGCAGGGGCGAGGCGTGATGTAATGAAAGCCTATGACGGATGACGGGAAGAAGACGGGCGCGCTCAACGAGATGGTCAAAGCCGAGTCAATGATCCAGCTGGCCATCGCGCTGCCTGCCGGATGCGTCATCGGCTGGTTCGCGGGCCACTGGGCCGACGGGCACTTTCACCAGAGCTGGATGGGCATCGTGGGCATCCTGCTCGGCGCGGTGGGCGGCTTCATCCAAATCTTCACCACGGCGTCCAGGTACCTCAAGAATGGGCGATAGGGCGATGAACCCGGACAGCTTCGCGGGCTTTACCGATGACGACTTCAAGCGGACGATCCGAAGCGCGATTCGGCTGTTGGTGATCGTCACCGCCGTAGCGTTGCCACTGGTCGGCTGGAAGCTGGGCTGGCCGAGCGCCGGTCTGCTGGTCGTCGGCGCGTTCATCTCCGGCTCTGGGCTGTGGGAGTGGCTGCGGCTGATGACCGCCGTCATGGTGAAGATGGACGCTGGCGGCGAGGCGCATCCGATGGGCCGTGTCCTGCTTGGATTCTTCGCACGGCTGGGGCTGACCGTCGTGCTTCTGTATGGTAGCCTGAAGCTGCTCAACGGATCGGTGTACGCACTGGCTGCGGGGCTCTCTTTAGGAGTGTTCTGCCTTTCGATTGAAGGTGTTCGGGCGATGAAGGCTTGGACGGTATAGCAAACTAAACAAAGGTTCCTGGGATTTATGCCGGTACAGCTTCCGCTTACGAGAGTTCTCAATCACGTCTTCGCCGCGCCGACCACGTCGCTTCTGCACAGCCTCCATATCGCCGTGCCGAACCCTGCCGCGCCCATTTCGAACGGGTTCGCGATGGAGTTGCTGGTCTTCTGCTTCCTCGTGGCGTACTTCATCCTTGTGCGGCTCTCGCTGAATGTCGAGAAACCGGGGCCGGTGCAGCATCTGGCGGAGATGACGCACGAGTTCGTCTCGGAGCAGAGCGAGTCGATCATCGGGCATGGCTTCGAGCGGTTTACGAGCTATCTCACCGCGCTCTTCCTCTTCATCCTCTTCGCCAACCTCCTGGGGCTAATCCCGGGGTTCGAGTCGCCCACGGCCGACGTGGTGATGCCCTTAGGCTTCGCCATCGTGACCTTCATTTACTACCAGTACCACGGCGTCCGCGCCAACGGTCCGGCCTACATCAAGCAGTTTCTGGGGCCGGTGTGGTGGCTGTCGCCGCTGTTGTTCCCCATTGAGATCATTTCCCACCTGTCGCGCGTCCTTTCGCTCACCGTCCGTTTGTACGCCAATATGTTTGCCGGCGATCTGGTGACGCTGGCGTTCTTCTCGCTGGTGCCGGTCGGAATCCCTCTGGTGTTTCTGGGGCTGCATCTCGGCGTCGCCGTGGTGCAGGCGTATGTGTTCTTCCTGCTGGGCGCGATCTATCTGTCGCTCGCGGTGGCACACGACCATTAGAGTTTAGGTTAGCCGCGGCTGGGGCGCTCCCTCTCCGCGGTTGGGCGGGACCGCCGCAAGCGTGAGGGTGCCAGCACGGTGAGCATCAACCACCCACTGGCGACGGAGAACAGACGGGAGCAAGGAGCACTATGAAGACGATGCAGTACATATTGATGTCCTTGGCCGCGCTGCTGTTGGCGACGCCGGCCTTTGCGCAGGGTGGCGATGCGGCCAGCCAGTGGGTGCCGCTTGCGGCCGGTCTCGGCATGGCGTTGGCCTCGGGGCTTTGCGGCCTGGGTCAGGGTCGCGCAACCGCTTCGGCCACGGAGGCGCTCGCGCGCAATCCAGGCGCGCGTCCGGGAATCTTCATCTTCCTGATTCTGGGTCTGGCGTTCATCGAGTCCCTCGCGCTGTTCACCTTCGTGATCATCTTCATCAAGGTGAAATAGTTCCAGCTACGAATCGCAGACAGGAATGCCCTCGCTTCGGCGAGGGCATTCCTGTCTGCGATTCATGGTTCGAGCGCAATGATGCATCCAACCCAAACGTGGCAGCACCAGAAACAGTGCAAGTGCTCGACAGGGGTATCTGGACCTAAGTCCTCTGTTTCGTTAGATCACATCTAAAAAACAACAAATCTCTTTCTGCGCCTACCGCGAAGCCAAGTCCGGCACCCGGACCGGAGCCGGGGTGGGGAGGTGTTGGGTGGCGTAGGTCTCGAAGGCGGCTCGGGCGGCGACCTTGAGGACGGTGCCGGGCGCGATGCCGAGAAGGAGGGTGGCGAGGGCGGCGGCGGCGAGGCCCAGACCGGCGGCAGGGCTGATCTTCCGAGAGGGAGTGGCGGCGAGAACGTCCGGGGCCTGGCGGGTGAAGAGGGCGCTGAGCAGGCGGAGATAGTAGAAGCAGGCGACGCCGCTGTTGAGCAGGCCGATGACGGCCAGCCAGACGTGTCCGGCGTGGAGCGCGGCGGTGAAGACGAAGAACTTGCCGAAGAAGCCCCCGGTGAACGGTATGCCGATGAGCGAAAGCAGGAAGAACGTGAGGAGGGCGGCGAGGACGGGGCGGCGCTGGGCGAGGCCGATGTAGTCGTCGGCGGTGGAGATGGTTTCGTCGAACCCGGAGACGGCGGTGATGACGGCGAACGCCCCGACGTTCATGGCGGCGTAGGCGGCGGTGTAGAAGCAGGCGGAGGAGATGCCGTCGCCGGTATTGGCGGTGAAGGCCACGAGGAGGTAGCCGGCGTGCGCGATGGAGGAGTAGGCGAGCATGCGCTTGACGTCGCGCTGGAGGAGCGCGCCGATGTTCCCGACGGTCATCGACAGAGCCGCCAGAATCCACATCAGGATGGCCCACCGATGCTGCATGGCGGGAAAGCCGGTGAAGGTGAGGCGGAGCAGGACGGCAAAGGCGGCGGCCTTGGGCGCGGTGGACATCAGGCCGACAACAGGGGCGGGCGCGCCCTGGTAGACGTCGGGCGTCCAGACGTGGAAGGGAGCGGCAGAGACCTTGAAGCCGACGCCGATGATCATCAGCGCGAGGGCGGTGAAGGCGAGGTGCGGGGTGGTGGTCGTGCCCAGACCGGCGGCGATGGAGGCGATGGTGGTGGAGCCGGTCGCGCCAAAGGCCAGGGCGATACCGTAGAGGAAGAAAGCAGTGGCGAAGGAGCCGAGCAGGAAGTACTTGATGGACGACTCGGAGCCGGTGGCTTGTCCTTTGCGGAAGCCGGCCATGATGTAGGTGGAGATGGACGAAATTTCGAGCCCGACGAAGACCATCAGGAGCTCGGTTGAGCAGGTCATCAGCATCATGCCGACGGCGCCGAAGCAGACGAGGGCGAAGTGCTCGCCAGCGTGTCCGGCGTGACCGTGGAAGTAGTCGAGCGAGCCGAGGAGGGTGACGAGGACGACTGCGGCGATGAGGAGATGGAAGAAGACGGAGAAGGCGTCGATCTGGATGGTGCCGGAGAAGGCGAAGAAGGTGCCGAGGTGGAGCTGCCACGCGGCGGCGAGACCGGCAAAGAAGGTGCCGAAGATGGCGAGCCAGCCTAGGGGCTTGCGGGAGGCCGTGGGGGGAAGGACGGGCTCGGCGAGCATGACGGCTACGCCGGTCAGAGTGAGGATGTATTCGGGGAGGAGGGCGGCTACGTTGGGAGCGATCATCGGGTGCCGTCCTTTTCGCTGGTGGCGGCGGCGTGCTCATGTTCGACGGCGGCGGTGGTCTGGAACCCCTGGACGGCGAGCTGGGGCTGGCGCAGGGTTCCGGCGAGGGGGACGCCGACGGTGTCGATGGCGCGGAGCCAATACGGGGAGGCGACGCCCATAAGGAGGAAGAGGGCGACCATGGGCCAGAGGGCGAGGTGCTCGCGGGCGTCAAGGTCCCAGCCGGGAACGGTGGAGGGGGTCTCGCCGAGTTCGCCGTAGAAGACTCGCTGGATCATCACCAACATATAGGCCGCGCTGAAGATGACGCCGGTGGTCCCGACGACGGTCCAGAGGACGTGGTGGTGGAAGGCGGACTGCATGGTGCCGGAGAGGATGAGGAACTCGCCGACGAAGCTGTTGAGCATGGGCAGGCCGATGACGGAGAGGGTGGTGAGGACGAACATGGTGACGACCCAGGGGAGCTTCTGGGCTAGGCCGCCGTAGTAGCGCATATCGTAGGTCTTGTAGCGCTCGTAGAGCAGGCCCATAAGCATGAAGAGCGCGCCGCCGGAGATGCCGTGGTTGAGTATCTGGTAGATGCCGCCGTCGAGGCCGGCGATGGTGAAGGTGAAGATGCCGAGGACGACGAAGGAGAGGTGGCCGAGGGTGGAGTAGGCGGCGAGGCGTTTGAGGTCATCTTGCAGGAGGGCGATGAGCGCCCCGTAGACGATGCCGATGGCTCCGAGGACAATCATCAGAGGCGCGATGCGGTGGGACTGCTCCGGGAAGATGGAGAAGGAGAAACGGAGTATGGAGTAGAGGCCTGTCTTGCCGGCGAGGACCATGACGGCGGCGGTGGGGGCCTCGTAGATGGCGTCGGAGAGCCAGCCGTGGAGGGGGAAGATGGGCACTTTGACGGCAAAGGCGAAGAGGAAGGCGAGGGAGGCGAGCCAGAGCGCAGCACCGTTGGCAGAGAGGCTATGGCTGGCGGCGAGAGCGGTGAGGCGGGGGAGGTCGAAGGTGCCGGTCTGGATGTAGAGCCAGATCATGGCGACGAGCAGAAGGGCGGAGGGGATGAAGGCGTAGAGGAAGTACTTGACGGCGGCGCGGCGGCGGTCTTTGGTGCGGCCGAAGGTGGCGATGAGGATGGTCATGGGAACGAGGGACAGCTCCCAGAAGGCGTAGTAGAGGAAGAGGTCGAGGGCGACGAAGATGCCCATCATGGCGACCTGCTGGAGGAGGAAGAGGGTGTAGAAGGTCTTTTTGCGGTCGGCGACGGCGTTCCAGGAGATGAGGACGCCGAGCGGGGCGAGGAAGCCGGTGAGCACGATGAGCCACATGGAGAGGCCGTCGGCGCCGAGGTGATAGCGGATCGCGGGGAAAGGAATCCAGCTGTGATCGGTGGTGAACTGGAAGGTGCCGGAGGCTGCTGCGTAGTTGAAGTGGGCGGGGAGGTGGAGGGTGCAGAGGAAGGTGAAGAGGGTGACGCCGAGGGCCGTCCACTGCATGGTCTTGCCCTTGTCCGGGAGGAGGGCGAGGAGGAGTGCGCCCGCGAGTGGGACGAAGGTGATGAGGGTGAGGATGTGGTGGTCTAGGTTCATCGGTTCCTTAGTTCCAAGAGCAAAGGCAAAGGCGAGAAGCGGATTCCCTTCGGGAATGACAAACAGAAAGCGCTAGTGGGTCCAGGGGCCTCGGCCGAAGATCATGACGGCGAGGACGGCGGCGGCTCCGAGGGCGAGCCAGCCGGCGTAGGAGCGGATGTTGCCGGACTGGATGCGACGGGTGAGGGAGCTGAGGCCGCGGGTGGAGGCTCCGGCGAGCTTGCCCGAGCCGTCGACGGCGACGAAGTCGATGAGGCCGTAAAGGAAGATGCGGGTGCCGACGAAAAGGGGCGTGACGAGGAAGGCGTGGTAGAGCTCGTCAACGTAGAACTTGTGTATGAGCAAGGAGTGGACGGGGCGGAAGCGCTGGGCGAGGGCGGTGGAGGAGCCGGCTTTGCGGATGTAGAGGAACCAGGCGACGGCGAAGCCCAGCAGGGCGACAGAGACGGAGACAATCGCCAGCCAGATTTCGGTCCCATGGCCGCTATTGGTAGTTGTGACGTCAGCACCCGCTATGCCGAAGACAGGATCGAGGAAATGCTCGAAGCTGCTGTGTCCCGGAATGCCGACCAAGCCACCAAACGTAGAGAGAATGGCCAATACGACGAGCGGGAGAAGCATAATCCAGGATGACTCGTGTACGCCATGCGGATGCGAGGCTTGACCTTCGTCGTGTTCGTCTTCACCTTGATGGGTGGTGTGGCCTTGGTGCGCGTCGTGTTCGGCTTCACTGACGTTGGAGACGCCGAAGAAGGTCTTAAACAGAAGACGAAACATATAGAACGAAGTCATTCCGGCCGTGACGAGGCCAACCAGCCAAAGGAGCTTGGCGAGCGGATTGCTGGAGATAAATACGTTGTGAAGGATTTCGTCTTTCGAAAAGAAGCCCGCCCACGGCGGAATGCCTGAGATAGCAATCACACCCATCAGCATCGTTCCAAAAGTGACCGGGATGCGCTTCCACAAGCCGCCCATCTTGCGCATGTCCTGCTCGCCGGAGAGCGCGTGGATGACAGAGCCGGCGGCGAGGAAGAGCAGCGCCTTGAAGAAGGCATGGGTCATCAGGTGGAAGATGGCGGCGGAGTAGGCGGCGACTCCGCAGGCGAGGAACATATAGCCAAGCTGCGAAACGGTGGAGTAGGCGAGGACCCGCTTGATGTCGGTCTGGACGAGGCCGATGGCGGCGGCGAAGATTGCGGTGGCCGCGCCGATCAGGGCGACGAGGCCGAGAGCGTAGGGGCTGCGGTCGAAGAGGACGTGGCAGCGGGCGACCATGTAGATGCCGGCTGTGACCATCGTGGCCGCGTGGATGAGGGCGGAGACGGGGGTGGGGCCTTCCATGGCGTCGGGCAGCCAGACGTAGAGGGGAATTTGGGCAGACTTGCCGGCCGCGCCGAGGACGAGCATGAGGCAGATGGCGGTGAGGAAGCCGCCATGCCGGTCGGGCCGGGCGGCAATGGCGGAGAAGACTTGCGTGAAGTTGAGGGTGCCGAAGTGGGCGATGAGGAGAAACATGGCAAGGAGGAAGCCGAAGTCGCCGATGCGGTTGACGATGAAGGCTTTTTTGCCGGCGTCGGCGGCGGCGTCCTTCTTGAAGTAGAAGCCGATGAGGAGGTAGGACGCGAGGCCGACGCCCTCCCAGCCGACGAAGAGCAGAAGGAAGCTCTCGGCGAGGACGAGGACGGACATGAAGAACATGAAGAGATTGAGATAGGCGAAGAAGCGCCAGTAGCCGTCTTCGTGGGCCATGTAGCCGGCGGAGTAAAGATGGATGAGGAAGCCGACGCCGGTGACGACGGAGAGCATAATCAGGGTCAAGTGGTCTACGGTAAAGGCGAAGGGAACCTCGAAGCCGGTGATCTTGATCCAAGGGGCGGAGACGGCGCGGAGAACTTCGGGGGCGTTGGCGGCGCGGAAGGTCGTCCAGAGATAGGCAACGATGACGGTGGGGATGGCGGTGAAGAGCAGGGCAATGCCCGTGACGGCGGGGCGCGGGAGGCGTCGGCCGAGGGTCCCGTTGAGCAGGAAGCCGGTAAAGGGAAGGAGCGGGATGAGCCAGAGGAGGTTGGGGTTCATAGATGCCTAGTTCTTCATCAGGTTGACGGCGTCGATGTTGAGGGTCTGGCGGGTGCGGAAGATGGCGATGATGATGGCGAGGCCGACGGCTGCTTCGGCGGCGGCAACGACCATGACGAAGAAGACGAAGATCTGGCCCTGGACTTGGTGCCACATATGGGCGAAGGCGACGAAGGTGAGGTTGACAGCGTTGAGCATCAACTCGATCGACATGAAGACGGTGATGATGTTGCGCTTGATGAGGAACGCGGCGATGCCGATCGAAAAGAGGATGGCGGCGAGGATGAGGTAGGCGGCGATTGGCACCATTAGGTTGGCTCCTGTCGATTGAGCCGTGCGAAGCTGCTGATCGCCATAAAGGCCACGCCCCAAGCAAACAGGGCCGTCAGTGGTTCACCGTTTCCGGAGTTGAGGTCTACCCAGCAAGTAGCAAACATGAACGCACACGCGATCAGAGCGGTTACCGGGACTAATAACTTTTTCCAGTCGGACGAGCGGTGGCCGATGACCTTGGCAGTTGCAAACAACTGTACGGCGAACGCGCCCGCAAAGACAGTTGCTAGATCGATGTCAAAAGTTCGCATACGCTACGGCTCCTTCCGGGCGAGCACGACGGCTCCGAGGATGGCGACGAGGATGAGGATGGAGGTGACCTCAAAGGGGAGCAGGAGGCGAGTAAAGAGGACGTGCGAGATCTCGGTGATGTTCGAGACGGTGCCTCCGAGGTAACCGCCTAGGTTCGTGTTGCCGAGGGCGCGGCCTTCGGAGAGGAAGACGAACGAGAGCAAGCAGAAGATGGCGGCGGCCCCAGGGAAACCGGCGATGTAGGCGGCGCGGCTGCCGGTGGTGCGCTCTTCTTCGCCCGCGTTGAGCAGCATGATGACGAAGACGAAGAGCACCATGATGGCTCCGGAGTAGACGATGACCTGGGCGGCGGCGAGGAACTCGGCCCCGAGCGACCAATAGAGCACGGCGAGCGACATCATGACGACGACGAGCGAGAGGGCGGAGTTGATGGGGTGGCGCTGGAGGAGCAGGTTGAGCGCCGCCACGACCGCGAGACCGCCGAAGATGAGGAAGAGTGCGAGTTCCATGAAGTGGCCGGTCTCTCCGCCTGATGCAGTAAGGATGTGTCTGGTTACTCTACGCGATTGTAATGCAAGGCGTTGGGATCGGCTTAGGCATACTTGGCGGCGGGTTGGTAGAGTGGTTCCGTGGCTCGGTGCGCGTGTTCCTTTGTGGCAAAGTCATGAATCTCGGCGAGGCGCAGCGAGGATGCCACGGCGGTGATCGAGTATTGCGGAGTGACGGATTGAAAGCTGAACGAAACGCTGTCGAGGTAACCCTGCTGATTAATCCCGACCCAGCCCCATCCAAAATTGCTGCCCATGAGCTGCCGCCATGGGTCGAGGTGATTGACACAGAGAGCTTCTGCGCGGCGAAGCTTCGTGAATGAGAGATCGACCGTATCGTCATCGGAATCCGCGGTAAAGGTCAGAAATCCTGGTTCAAACTCAAGCTGTACGACTTCGATGCAGTCGTCGACGGTTGCCTCCCAGACGGCCTTGAGTGGACAGCCGTCCACATCGTGAAACGGGGCCAGAACGTGGCTAAGTGTTTCGCCGATGCGTGCTTTCATTTCGATGTTCATGGGATTACCTCATTCAAAAGGTTTGGCCCAACCGGCGCGCTTGCTTCACCAGTTTGACAGCTTTCTCGGCTTCCATGTTCCCGTTGAGCGCGGCGGTGGCGGCATTGCACAAGGTTCGTTCTGCCCACACGCCGGTCATCTTGACGTTTGCGCCTGATCCGCCTCGCGAAAGGATCAGGTCGCGGATGAGTTCATGCTGCCGGTCAAATAGATCGCCCAGCTTTTTAGCGATCTGGCGTTCGGAGTACTCCACCCTAGCCACGCAGGGCCATGAAGAGCGAGGTGACGACGATGTTGGCCATGGCGATGGGGAGGAGGAACTTCCAGCCGAAGCCCATGAGCTGGTCGTAGCGGAAGCGGGGGAGGGTGGCGCGGACCCAGATATAGAGGAGAAGGAACGCGAAGATCTTGGCGACGAACCAGCCGACGGAAAAGACGCCGTGAAGGATGGGCGTGTTCAGGAAGCCGTCGAAGAGGTGGCCGAAGGGGCTGGACGCGCCGCCCAGGAAGAGCAGCGTGGCGACGCAGCCCACGGTGATCATGTTGGCGTATTCGGACATGAAGAACATGGCGAACTTCATGGAGGAGTATTCGGTGTGGTAGCCGGCGACGAGCTCGGACTCGGCCTCGGGGAGGTCGAAGGGGGAGCGGTTCGTCTCGGCGTAGGCGGCCATGAGGTAGATGAAGAAGCCGATGATCTGGAAGCCGCCGAAGAGGTTCCAGGATGCCATGCCGTGAGCCGCCTGGCTGTTGACGATGTCGCGGAGGGAGAGCGACCCGGCGCGGAGGACGACGCCGACCAGCGAGAGGCCGAGGGCGAGCTCGTACGAGATGAGCTGGGAGGTGGCGCGGAGGGAGCCGAGCAGCGAGAACTTGTTGTTTGAGGCCCAGCCGGAGAGCGCGATGCCATAGACGCCGATGGAGGTCGCGCCGAGGATGACGAGCAGGCCGATGTTGAGGTCGGCGATCTGGAAGAGGTCGACGCCCCGCACGCGGGTGACGGCACCGAAGGGCACGACGGCGATCGAGATCAGGGCGCAGGAGAGCGCAATGATGGGGGCGACGAGGAAGAGCGGGCGCGCGATGGCGAGGGGCATCAGGTCTTCCTTGAGGAAGAGCTTTGCGCCGTCCACCAGCGGCTGGAGGATGCCGCCAGGGCCCACGCGCGAGGGTCCCCAGCGGTTCTGCATCCGACCGAGGACTTTGCGCTCGAGCAGAACGGTGTACGCGACGGCGGTGAGGGTAATGAGGAGGACGACGACGATCTTAAGGATCGTGAGGGAGAGGAACGTCAGGAATGGGCTGAGGTGGGGCATGGTCTATATTCTCCCAGTTTCTAGCTTGGTCATTTGGCGTCCGCGTTTGACAAAGCCATGCGCTCCTTCAGCTCCTGTACGAGCCGATCCGCCGAGTTAATTGTTTCTTTCTCCTGATTCGATTTGAAGCGAGCCAGTTTGCGATGATCCGTTGTAGACCAAAGTAGGCTGCCGCTCTTGGGCTCAATCACGTTTAGCACAAGCTGAGGATCGGTCACGTCGTAACTGTAAACCGTTGTTTGCTTGGTATACGAGTTGTAAGCACTGCCCGTGTGCTGGCCCTTGTCTTCAATCAGATATTTCAGTTCAATCACAACGTCTGCTTGGGCCGGAGCCGCAGTGAGTTGAAAGCGTCCCCATGACTTCATCTGTGAGTAGAACTCGTCGAAAGCTAGAGGCGTACCACCTCCATTGGTTAGAAAAGCGGTTTTTGCCGACTGGACTACTGCCGGGAGCGGCGACTTCGGTACTTCCTTCTTTTTTGCGAACGCTGGGATTGTTATAGCGGACAACAGCGCACAAAGAGCAATCCTCGAACTTGCCATCTTTCCACCTTTTTCGGCTGTCGTATTACGTTACGTGACGAATTTGGCAGCAGCTAGTCGGCGGCCTGCTGGTCGAGGACGGGGAGCTTACGGCTCTCGAACTCGTTGAGGTTTGTCAGCATATCCGAGTAGCGCCCAAGGGTGCCGGATGTGAAGAGTGTATCCCCGGCGGGGAGGACAAGGTCGCGGCGGGTGTCGATCTGGACGAGTTGGCCACCGGATGCGGGCTCCAGGTGCTGGTCGTTGCCGCTGAGGAGCTGGAGGCGGAGGAGGGTGTCGTAGCCCGGGACCAGGCGCTGGATCTCGTCGAGGATGGCGAAGGGGTCGAAGGGGCTAAGGCGCGGCTCCATGTTATTCGCCGTCAACCAAACAGCATGGCGGTCGGCCTCGCCGGACTGTGCACCGCGAGTCTGACCCATGTCGGCGCGGAGGCCTTTGCCGAAGGGAACAAGCGACTTCATGTGCGCGCCCATCTTGTCGGCGATGCGGACGATCATCTCAAAGTCGGAGCGGACACCAGCGCGGTCTCCGGCCTTTTTGACCTGCTGGAGGTCGCCGTAGTGGTTGGTGACGGAGCCGGACTTCTCGTAAAGGTTGGCGGCGGGAAGGATGACGTCGGCAAGCGCGGCGGTCTCGGTGAGGAACATCTCCTGGACGACGACGAAGGTGTTCTTGAGCGCGGCGGGGTCGATGCTGTAGCGGGCGACGGGGTTGGAGCCGACGACGTAGAGGGCGGAGAGGTCGCCCTTTACGGCGGCGTCGAAGATCTCCAGCATGTCGAGTCCCGCAGTAGTGGGGGCCGCCGCGTACTCGGCGGTGAGGGCGTGGGCAGAGCCGACGGGCGTGTAGCCCGGGAGCATGTCGGGGAAGAGGCCCATGTCGGCCGCGCCGCGCGAATTGACGTAGTCGGCGAGGAGGGCAATCTTCGAGCCGGGAAGCGAGAGGGCGAGGTCGAGGACGGCCTTCAGTTCGGCTCCACGTAGCTCCGGGCCGATCAGGACGAGGAGGTTCGACTCGGCTTTGAGGGCGTCGCGGAACTTGGCGAGGCGGTCTGTGTCGGCGGTGACGGATTGGGCAGCGGAGTCGTCGCCCTGGAGGTAGCCGGCGAGCGCGGTGTAGCCGAACGGCGCGACGTGGACGAAGCCGCGCGCCTGGCGGCGTAGCTTGATCTCGGCGGTGTTGGCGACGAAGAGCTTTGCGCCGTTGTTGCGGACGTTGGCGCGGAGGTTCCAGGCGGTTGCGGGGGACTGATTGGACGGGTCGCCGCCGATGAGCAGGATGGCGGGGGCGTCGAGCGTATCGCGCAGGGAGGCGGTGCGGCCCGGGTGGCCAGAGAGCGCCTGGGTGAAGGTGACGTAGTCTGCAGTGCGGTGGTGGTCGATGTTGTTGGTCTGAAGGACGGTGCGGGCGAACTTCTGGAGGAGGTACGCCTCTTCGTTGGTCAGGCGATTGCCGCCGACGACACCGATGGATTGGCCGCCGCGTGTGTCGCGAAGCTCCCGGAAGCGCTTGCCGACGTGGTCGAGCGCGTACTCCCACGAGACGGGCTTGTGGGTGCCGTCGGATTGGCGGATGAGCGGTGTGGTGATACGGTCGGGGTGGTTGGCGAAGTCGAAGGCGTAGCGGCCCTTGTTGCAGAGGAAGTCGCCGTTGATGCCGGACTTGTCGCGGTTGTCGCCGCGGACGATCTCCGCGCCGTCGGAGGTGGAGCGGACGCCGAGGGTGGTTTTGCAGCCGTCGCCGCAGTGGGTGCAGATGGTGGCGACATGGTTCATCTCCCACGGTCGCGTTTTATAGCGGTAGGTGCCGGAGGTGAGCGCGCCGACGGGGCAGGCGTCGATGCACATGCCGCACTGCTCGCAATCGACGTGGGCGAGGTTGTCGGGGGACTCGGAGGCGGGGATGTTGGGGGCGATGACGGAGGCCGAGCCGCGGTTTTGGATGCCGAGGGCGAAGACGTCCATGCCTTCGCCGCACATGCGGACGCAGCGGTAGCAGAGGATGCAGCGCGGGCGGTCGAAGAAGACGACGGGGGACCACTGCTGCTCTTCGCGGTGGTTTTTGGGCTCGGCGTAGAAGCTGTCGGCCGCGCCGTACTTGAAGGTCATGTCCTGGAGCTCACACTCGCCGCCGGCGTCGCAGACGGGGCAGTCGAGCGGGTGGTTGCCGAGCAGGAGCTGGAGGGTGGATTTGCGGGCCTGGGCGATCTCGGGCGTCTCGGTTTGGACGACCATGCCCTCGGCGACCGGCGTGGTGCAGGCGGTCTGGAGCTTGGGCATCTTTTCGATGCGGACGACGCACATGCGGCAGGCGGCCTGGAGGGAGAGGCCGGGGTAGTAACAGAAGGCGGGGATTTCGATCCCGGCGGCCTTGCAGGCCTCGATGAGGAGGGTGCCGGCGGGGGCGGTGAGCTTGTGGCCGTCTACGGTGAAGGTTACGTCGGGCATGGGGGTCCTTAGGCTGCCTGCTGAGCGTGATCGCCGATCTCTGAGGCTGGTTGCGGAATCTGGACGGTCAGCCACTCGACTTCGTAGTGGCTCTCGGAAGGGTTTGGATCGAACTCGGAGAAATCGACGTTGGTCGTCTTTGCTTCGGGGATGGGCAGGCCGGTTTCGAGCGCGTGTTCGAAGATGTAGCCGATACCTTCCCGCAGGCTCTCGCGCGCTTCGGCGATGGTGTCGCCCATGCCGCCGGTGTCCGGAACATCGGGCGCGAATGCTCCCCAGCAGTCGTTGCCCTTTTCGAAGACGATCATGTAGGTTCGATTCATTGCAGACCCGCCTGTTTGAAAAGTTGCCGCTCCAAGCCTTTTGGAAGTTCCTTACCAGCATGATACGGAACGATGATGGTGTTCGTCTTGACCGGATGACGGAAGTGGATGTGGCTTCCGGTTTGGCGGTGGATGTACCAGCCATTTGCCTTCAGGAGGCGAATCATCTCCTGTGGTCTCAGTGTGCCGCTCCGGCGAGTTGCTCCTCAGTAATCATCGTTGATATTAGAGGCAATGGCTCACCCTCTGTTTCCTTATAGGCACGAAGAAGCAGCATACGTAGCGTGCTCACCTTTTCCTGAATGTCTTCGGGTGTCAGGCGAAGCCTGTAGTTCTTATAACGAGCATCGTACGAATCGCGGTCAAGTCCGCTTTCGTCTATCTCTTGGTCTAACTCAGAACTTTGCTCAATGTAAAAAGAAGCCCTAAGAGTGCGCTTCTGCGGAATTAGCCAGAAATAGTTGCTCGCCTGTCCGTTTACAGTGGTTCCAATATAGCTTTTTGTGAATTTGAAAGCGGTTGTCGGCTGGATCGCAACTGCGGCGGTCAAAAGGCTGTCTGCCGCGGACATAATGGCTGGTGTCGACGCAGCCTCCCACCACTTGCGGTCAACTGGCGTAACGTCTTCCTCTGAGTCGTTTATGCTTAGCGCTGAGATGTCGAGAACTTTGGTAAAGCTAAGCGTTGTACAATCACCTACTTTCAGCGCCGTAACTTTTATCGCGATTAAAGGTATTGCGCGATTGAAAAGACTAATCACGTTGAAGAAACGGGATGTAATTTCTTCAGCTACAATCACAGCCCTGTGGGTATATTTCGGATGACGTGTACTCTCGTAATCCCAGTACTCAATACATCTAATAATGTGAGACGGATCTGTCGCGCCGAGCTGTAGCTCAACTTCATAGCGAATTGCTGATGCGGTATCTTCAAGGAGTAAATCGAGCCGTCCACCTCTAAACTGCCTCTTTTCGCTTCTGAGTAAAGCGAGGTTACCCAATCCCAGGACCGAGGGGTTCTTTTCAATAATCGATTGCACCCACCTTTCGTTGTATTCTGGGCGTGATTGCATCGACATACTTTCGGCGGGAATATACGTGATTGCCATGTCAGTGCGCTCCCGCCAGCTCCATCTCTCCCACCGGCTTGATCTTGATGAGCGGGTGGTCGACGCGCTTGCCTTCGATGTAGTCTTCGAACTCCTTGCGGAACTTCTTGACGAAGCCAAGGGTGGGCATGGCGGCGGCGTCGCCGAGGGGGCAGAAGGTGCGGCCCATCATGTTTTCGGCGAGGTACTGAACGTTGTCGATGTCCTTTTTGCTGCCGCCGCCGGCGTGGACGCGGGTGAGGGTCTTCTTGATCCAGTCCGTGCCTTCGCGGCAGGGGATGCACCAGCCGCAACTCTCGTGCTGGTAGAAGGCGATGGTGCGGAGGGCGAACTCGACAATGGAGACGGTCTCGTCGAGCACGACGATGCCGCCCGAGCCGAGCATGGTACCGGCCTTGGCCATCTGGTCGAAGTCCAGGCCAACATCGATCTCGTCGGCGGTGAGCACGGGGCAGGAGGAGCCGCCGGGGACGACGGCCTTCAGCTTTTTGCCGCCCTTGATGCCGCCCGCCACGTCGTAGATGGCCTTGCGCATGGAGTAGCCCATGGGCAGCTCGTAGACGCCGGGGCGCTCGACATGGCCGGAGATGCCGAAGAGCCGGGTGCCGCCGTTGCGCTCGGTACCGAGCTTGGCGTAGGCCTCGCCGCCCATGAGCAGGATGTGCGGGGCGTTGGCGATGGTTTCGGCGTTGTTGATGACGGTGGGGCCGCCGTAGAGGCCGACGACGGCGGGGAAGGGCGGCTTGATGCGGGGCACGCCGCGCTTGCCTTCGAGCGACTCCATGAGGGCGGACTCTTCGCCGACCTCGTAGGCCCCCGCGCCGGTCTGGGTGATGACGTCGAAGTCGAGACCGGAGCCGAAGATGTTTTTGCCGAGGAAGCCCTTGGCGTAGGCGTCGGTGACGGCTTTCTCCATGATCTTGAGGAGGTAGCGGTACTCGCCGCGTAAGTAAATGAAGCCTATTTTGGAGCCGATGGCGAGGCCCGCGATGATGGTGCCTTCAATGACAGCGTGGGGATCTTCGAGGAAGATGACGTGGTCCTTGCAGGTGCCGGGCTCGGACTCGTCGCCGTTGACCAGGACGTATTTGGGCTTGGCGGACTGCTTGGGGACGAAGCTCCACTTCATGCCGGTCGGGAAGCCCGCGCCGCCGCGGCCGCGCAGCCCGGACGCCTTCATGGTGTCGATGATCCAGCCGGGCATGGCTTCCGCGCCCTTGCTGATGGCGAGTTGGACGGCCTTGTAGCCGTCAAGTTCCACGTACTTGTCGATGTTGGCCGCGCCCTGGCCGAAGCGGCGCTTGAGGACGATGGCTTCATCCGGATGGGAGACGAGCGATGGCATTTATTTCACGTCCTTTCCCTGGCCCTGCTGGTACATCTGGAACAGAACGTCGACCTTGTCGGGGGTGAGGTCGTCGTGAAAGTCATAGTTGATCTGCATGGCGGGGGCCCAGCAGCAGGCGCCGATACACTCGACTTCCTCTAAAGAGAAAAGACCGTCTTTGGTTACTTCTTTATGCCCGATGCCGAGCTTGGCCTTGCAGTGGTCGAGGATCTCGTAGCCGCCGCGCAGCATGCAGGAGATGTTGGTGCAGACCTGGACGTTGAACTTGCCCGCCGGTGTCGTTCGGA
Source organism: Acidobacteriaceae bacterium (assembly GCA_965215415.1). Classification (GTDB taxonomy): domain Bacteria; phylum Acidobacteriota; class Terriglobia; order Terriglobales; family Acidobacteriaceae; genus Edaphobacter. The sequence continues at coordinate 2,222,313 of CBDCDQ010000009.1, forward strand.
GCATGGAGTAGTAGGAGAGGACGTTGCGGACGTCGAGCTCATAGATGCCGATGCGTTCGGCGATCTCGGAGACGACCGCGTCTGAGACGTAGCCGATCTCGTCTTGTGCGTAGAGCAGCATGGGGACGAGGGCGGAGCGGCGCAAGGGATAGATCGTGACCAGGTGGTCGAAGCGGGCGGCGAGTTCGGGGGAGAAGATGGTGGTCTGTGTGGTCATGGGTACCTACATGTCCTGCTTGGTTTCGACTTTGACGACGCGTTCTTGAGGATCATCATGTCCTGGTGCATTTCGCGGCGAAAGCCGACAAAGTCTTTGCCGATCTCGGCTCGAAGCGCTGTCATGTCTTTGTTCATGTCTGCTCGGAGAGTAGCGATTTCTCCGCGCAACGACTCAGACAGCCGGTCCACCTTCTCGTTCGTCCGGTCAATTTTATCGTTGGTGCGATGATTGTCGGCCCGGCTTGAGAGCCAGGCGAGAATGACGGTGATCGTGGGTATGCCGATCGCAAGGTAAAGCTGAAGATTGTTCATCGCCGTCTCCCTCCGCCTATCTTAGATCGCTTGAGCGCCGGTGTCCTTATTGTGCATTATCTCGCGGGTGAGGCGTTCGGCGGTCATGTCCATGTCTTCAGTTGTGCGGCCTATCGTAATGGTTCCGTCTTCGTGAAGGGCGAAGGGTTCGGTGTGTCCCGAATCGGAGGTCATCTCGGTGGGGGTGAAGCGGAGCCAGCGAGTGTTGACGCGGAGGGTGATGAGGTCGGGGCCGACCTCGACGACGGCGTGGTGGGTGCTATTAAGGCCGTGCGCGGCGGCGTAGGAGCGGATCTGGGAGGCCCAGGAGGTCCACAGTTCGGTGTGGAGGGCGACGCCGATCACCCTAGGCCTCGCGGATGTTTGTGGAGGTGTCGAGGGTGGGGACGCTGGCGACGGGTTTGCGGGCGCGCTCCCGTTCGAGGGCAATGATAATGGCGTCGAGGCGGTCGCGGGGGACGACGACGACCGAGTCCTCTTCGCGGAAGATTCCTTTGCTGCTCTTCTGGCGGATGACGATGTCGCCCTGGGCATTGGCGTAGACGGCGATGGCGTCGACCGGCTTGATGACGACGGAGGGGCTTTCCAGCCATTCGAAGGTGCTTTCAGAATCGGTCACTGCGAGCTCCCTGATGTCTCAAACGAGATTGGAGTTGGAAGTTTCAAGTTGGAAGTAGCTCCGTCGTCGCAATCTTTGAACAGTTAATGAAACAGGAACGAACAACAACAAGACGAAAGGGACGTTGTAGAAGACTTCAGGCGTACTGCGTATATCGACAATGATGCCGTAAATAAAGTCAAAAGCGAGAACCGCTAAAGAAAGCGAAAAGAGCAATTCGGCCCATACTTGTAGTGCTAGGAGAAGAACTCCGAACACAGACAAGACTATGCCGTAGCCAAGAGCAAAGGTGAGGTTGTGCCCCCCATGGGCGCGAGCGTAGGTGTTAGCGTAATACAGAAAGAACAAGACAAACCCTACTACCAAGCAGACGGCCCCATAAGAGCGCATTTGCACTTTATGAGCTCTGCTAGGCACAGCGAGGCGCATTATCTATCGATCTCCCCCAACACAATGTCGATGCTCCCGATCACGCTCACCACATCCGCCAGCAAGCGCCCCTTGCACATGGTCTCCAACGCCTGCAAGGTGGCGAACGACGGGTTGCGCATGTGGACGCGGTAGGGTTTGGCGGTGCCGTCGGAGACGACGTAGTAGCCCATCTCGCCGCGGGGGGATTCGATGGATTGGAAGACCTCGCCCGGGGGGACGGCGAAGCCCTCGGTGACGATCTTGAAGTGGTGGATGAGCGACTCCATCTCCGTCTTCATCTGCTCGCGGTCTGGAAGGACGATCTTGGGGGCGTCGGCGGTGATGCGTCCAGAGGGCATGCCGTCGAGCGCCTGCTGCGCGATCTTGACCGACTCGCGCATCTCCTGCATGCGGACGACATAGCGCGCCCAGACATCGCCCACGTCCGAGATCGGAACGGCGAACTGGAACTTGTCGTAGCCGGAGTAGGGCATGTCGCGGCGGAGGTCCCAATCGACACCGCTGGCCCTGAGAGGCGGGCCGGTGACCCCTAAAGCGATGCCGTCGGCGGGCGAAAGGTAGCCGACACCCTTCAGACGGCCCATCCAGATGGGATTGCCGGTGAGCAGGTTTTCGTACTGGTCGATGCGCGAGGGCATAATGTTGAGGAAGTTCTGGACCTGCGCGTAGAAGTCGAGCGGCGGCTCGACCGAGAGGCCGCCGATGCGGAAGTAGCTCGTCATCATGCGCTGGCCGGAGACGTTCTCGAAGATGCGCATCAGCTCTTCGCGCTCGCGGAAGCAGTAGAGGAACATCGTCAGCGCGCCGATGTCGAGGGCGTGGGTGCCGAGCCAGACGAGGTGCGACTGGATGCGTGTGAGCTCGTTGAGCAGAACGCGGAGGTACTGGGCGCGCTCGGGGATTTCGAGGCCGAGGAGCTTTTCGACCGCCAGGCAGTAGCAGAGATTGTTCGACATCGGCGAGAGGTAGTCGATGCGGTCGGTAAGGGGGACGACCTGCTGGTAGAACTTGGCCTCGCAGGTCTTCTCGATGCCGGTGTGAAGGTAGCCGATGTCGGGAGCGCAGGCGACGACGGTCTCGCCGTCGATCTCAAGCACGAGCCGGAGCACTCCGTGAGTGGACGGGTGCTGCGGGCCCATGTTGAGGATCATGGTCTTGTCGGCCGAGGCGTCGGTGGAGGCGTTGTGGCGGTGCGCGTCGGCGATCAGGTCCTTGACGCCGGGGTTGATGACGTCGGCGATCTCGTGCTTGGCGACTGTCTCTGTGGCGATGCGTTCTTCGACTGCTGGCGGCATTAGCGGTAGCCCTCGACGGGGTAGTCTTTGCGGAGCGGATGGCCCTGCCAGTCTTCCGGCATCATGATGCGGACCATGTTGGGGTGGTTGGCGAAGGTTACGCCGAAGAGGTCGAAGATCTCGCGCTCGTAGAAGTTGGCGGAGGGCCAGACGGGCGTGATGGAATCGATGGTGGGCGCGCTGCCGTCGAGACGGGCGGCGAGGCGGACGCGCGCCTTCAAGCCATGCGAGAGGATGTGATAGGTGATCTGGAAGCGCGGCTCGGAGGGCGTCCAGTCGACGGCGGTCACGTCTTCGAGGAAGTTGTATCCAGCGGATTGCACGGTGCGGACGGCCGCGACGATGTTCTCGGGCGCGACGGTGAGGGTCAACTCGGCGCGGTCGTACTTGGCGTTTGTTACGAGCTCGCCGAGCGCAACAACAGCGGGATTCCCGGAATGGGCGGCGAAGACGGCTTCCTTGCTGTGGAGGGCGGAGGCAGGATCGTAGAGCTTGGCATCAGGCATTAGAGGTCTCCCTTGTCGTTGGCCCAGTCGAGGATGCCCTTCTTCCAGACGTAGAAGAGGCCGACGGCGACGAAGCCGATGTAGACGAACATCTCCCAAAAGCCGAACATCCTGGAGCCGGTGATGGCGGGGAGCTGCTTGAAAATGACCGCCCACGGGAGCATGAAGACGGCCTCGACATCGAACAGAATGAACAACATGGCGACCATGTAGAAGCGGACGGAGAAGCGCCCGCGCGCGTCGCCGATGGGGTCCATGCCGCACTCGTAGGCTCCTCCCTTGGTGCGGGAGCGCTTGTGTTTGCCGATAAAGAACGACGCGCCGACCATGCCACCGGCGACGCCCAGGGCGACCAGGATCTGCAGGACGAGCGGGAGATAGTTCCAGATGTAGGGGTAGGTCTGCATGGCCAGGCGTCTCTCTTAAGTTCGACTGTAGGAGGAGCGCTGGCAAGAGTCAAGGGTCGGGTTCGGGCTAATGCAGCAGGGCGCGGTAACTGTTGATGAGGTGACTCCCGAAGAGGGCGGTGATCAGGGCCCCGGCGCAGAGGAAGCTGCCGAGCGGGAGGTGTGTGGCGGCGGTGGCGCGGCCACGGGCGAGCAGGACGAGGGCGTAGGCGGTGGCAAGCAGGGTGCCGAGAAAGAGCGTCAGCACCGCCGGCCAGAAACCGAGAAAGCCGGCGATCATGGCGAGGAGCTTCACGTCGCCGAGGCCCATGCCTTCGCGGTGTCTCGCCAGTTTATAGAGGGCGCGGATGATGAGCAGGATCGCCGCCGCGCCGACGACGGAGAGGAGCCAGACGCCAAGCAGATGTTCGGGGCCGGTAAGGAAGATGTTGCCCTGGCTGGCGAAGCTGCCGGGAGAGCGGAGGCGCAGCTGGTGCGTGGAGTTGAGGACGATCTGATCTTCGTTGCCCTGGAGGAAGAAGGCTCGGATGCAGGTCAGAAAGAAGGAGATGGCGATGCCAGTGAGGGTGAAGGCGTCGGGGAGGAGGTGGGTCTGCCAGTCCATGACGAGGAGGCCGATGAGGAGGAAGCCGAGGATGGCGAGACCCACTTGGGGCAATAAGAATGGTGCAAATCCTTCCAGATTGGGATACGCGTGGTAACGCCAAGGCATACCGAATGCTACAAGGATAAGGAGCAGCAACCATGGCCAAGAACAAGCAATGAACCAAATAGCAGTCGCCATCTCAACAAGGGGGTATCGCCAAGAAATTTGTCCGTTGCAGTAGCGGCAACGGCCTCTTAGCAAGCGCCAACTCAGGACGGGTACATTGTCGTACCAACGAATCGGCTTACCGCAATGCGGGCAGCGGGAGCGTGGGGTGACGACAGACTCACCTCTTGGAAGGCGAACAATGCAGACATTGAGGAAGCTGCCGAAGAGGAGGCCCAGGATCAGCGCGGCGATCTCGATGGCAAAGGGCGTGGTCACGTTTGCAGTATAGGGTGGCTGTGGAGGGCTGCTTTTGGCGCGCACGAAGATTCTGCTGAGTTGGAGTGGAGGCAAGGACAGTGCCTGGGCTTTGTGGCGTCTGCGCAGCGTGCCGGAGCTGGCGGCGGCGTTCGAGATCGCCGGGTTGGTGACCACGGTGAACGAGGTCTTCAGGCGGGTGGCGATCCACGGATTTCGGGAAGAGCTGCTCCGCCGTCAGGCAGAGGAGACCGGGCTTCCGCTGTGGACGGTGCCGCTTCCGTTCCCGTGCACCAACGCGATCTACGAGGAGCGCATGGCGGCGGTCTATGCGCGGGCGGTGGCGGAAGGGATCGGCGGCGTGGCTTTCGGCGATCTCTATCTCGAGGACATCCGCGCTTACCGGCTGCAAACACTCGCTGACACCGGGCTCCAGGCGGTGTTTCCGGTGTGGGGCGTCCCGACTGCGTTGCTGGCCGAGGAGATGTTCGCCGGAGGGTTGCGGGCGCGCATCACCTGCTGTGACCCGCGCGTGGTGCCGGGGGCGTGGGCGGGGCGCGCGTGGGACCGGGAGCTGCTCGCGGAGTTGCCGCCTGGCGTCGATTCCTGTGGAGAGAATGGAGAGTTCCACACCTTCTGCCATGCGGGGCCAATGTTTGCGCGGGCTATTCCGGTGGTGGCGGGGGAGCGGGTCTTCCGGGATGGCTTCTGGTTTGGCGACCTGCTGGAGGCCTGATCCCAGCGGCAAACCGGTTCAGAAATCCACGTGCATGCGCACCGTCTCGACCAGCACCGGGCCGCGGTCCTGGTTGTAGCCGGGGTGGTCAATGAATTGGAGGTCTAAAGCATAAAAGACGCCCTTCCAGGCGTGCAGGTTGTAGTAGCTTTCGACGATGTCTTCGCGGGCGTAGCGGAGTTGGCCGTCGCCGAGAAGGAAGCCGAGACCACCGAGTTTCAGATAGTTCTGGTGGTCGCGACCAATGGCGTTCGAGATAAAGGCCACGCCGGCTTTGTCGTCCCGGCGATGCCAGGGGCGGCCGGTCTGGTCGCCGCCGAACTCGACGGTCTGGTCGACCTCGGTGTAGGCGAAGGACTGGTGCTGTCCCTCGTTCCAGCCGAAGCGGCCAGAGACGCGGAGCGTGGGGGTGAGTTCCTGCTCGAAGTTGCCACCAAACCCATACTTTACGGCTCTTAGAACGGCATGGGCGTTCGCGTCGGGCGTGGCGTCGGCCCCGGTTTGGTACGCCTTGATCGCGTCGCGGTAGAGCCCCATGTGAGCATGGTTGACGAAGGTGAGAAGGCGCATGGTGCCTCTTCGCTCCGGTTTGCCGATAAAGGAACGGCGCACTTCCAGCTCACCATTCTGCCCGGAGGCACGCCTCAGCGACCAATCGAGATTGATGCCATTGGGCACGGTCGGCATCAGGGCGAGAGCGTAACGAGCGGTCCAGCTGCGATCAATGTACTCGGCCACGGCGGCGTAGGTATAGCCACGAGTGTCAGCCGCGTAGTCCCACGCGCCGTTGTTGTCCGCCGTCCAGTTGAGAAACTGCAGGTGCGAGTCGGAGCCGACGGAGTTGATGTCGAAGAAGTCAGGGAGGGTCATCTTGCCGACGTGGAGCTCGATACGGCGTTCGGGCACCTTGGTCGCGAGCGAAAAGGGGGTCCGTGTGGCGGCGACCACGTTGTTGGAAAGACCAATCGTCTGGTGGATCTGCGCGCGAGCGATGTAGGGCTTCGACCCGAGGTTCGGGTTCCGGACGACATCAAGGTTGGTGAAGCCGGCCAGACCCAGCGCCTCCGAGATACCGCGGCCCCCAGCCGACTCGATATCGAGGATGGCGTCGCTCGCGTGCTGCGGATTGCAGGAGAGCTGAAACGCACTGAAAAGGGTGCCGATCAGAGAGGTCTTATACTCGCCGCGTCCCAGGAGGCTGTTTGGCCCGGCATAGGGGGAGTGCATGGGTCCATGCGCTTGGAACACGATGTTTGCCTGCCCGGTCAGGAGAAGGCGCCTCTGGTCGGGGTGCGGGAACAGCGTCAGGCTGTCGGTGGTTGCGGGCGCAGTCTGCGTAGGGGCTTCGGGCAGCGGCTTTGCCGAGGCTTGCGAGTGCATAAACGGCGTGATGAAACAGGCAAGAGCACAGGCAACGCAGAAATGGATGGAAGCGGAGGAAAGCATGGATGATCCATCATCCCCTGTTTGGTTTAATTCCGTGCAAAGAAACGAGCTTGCCACGTGGTGCGCTGGTGGGCTTGCATAGAGGAAGAAGCTGCGCTATTCTCTGGATACACGGGAAAGGAGGATGGTCCAGCCTATGAAAAATGACGCAAACAGTTGCACAACGGTACGTGAGGTGACTGAGGCTTAGAGCGTTCAGCTCTAGTCCCAGCGGTTCCTGAAGTTGCAGTGAAGAAGTCCCGCAGCGGCCCATGTACGAGTGTGGACGCCTCAAGTCAATCCCACCAGTCTACCGCCAGAAGGCCCGCTCTCCGGAATGAGAGTGGGCCTTCTGCTTTGTGGCCGCCCGGCTTTAGAATGGGGCTATGAACCCTCTGGTGATTGCGGGACGGGCGTTCCAGTCGCGACTGATCGTAGGCACGGGCAAGTATAAAGACGGAGCCGAGACACAGGCGGCGATTGAAGCCTCCGGCGCGGAGATGGTGACGGTGGCGGTGCGGCGCGTAAACCTTGACCGCAGCCGGGAGTCGTTGCTCGACTTTATCGATCCGCAGCGATACTTCCTGCTGCCGAACACTGCCGGTTGTTATACGGCGGAAGAAGCGATCCGCGCGGCGCGACTTGGGCGAGAGGTGGGGCTTTCGGACTGGGTCAAGATCGAAGTCATCGGCGACCTCCCGACGCTGTACCCCGATGTGCAGGCCACGCTTGAAGCGACTCGCGTCCTGGTCAAAGAAGGATTTACCGTCTTGCCCTACACGACGGACGATATCGTCTTCGCGAAGCGGCTGATCGATGCAGGAGCTGCAGCGGTGATGCCGCTCGGTGCGCCGATCGGTACAGGGCTCGGGCTGGCGAACCAGACAAGCCTGCGGCTTTTGCGAGAGTTGATTACCGAGGTTCCCTTGATCGTGGATGCGGGGCTGGGAACTGCCTCCGACGCGGCACTGGCGATGGAGCTGGGCTTTGACGCGGTACTGCTGAATACGGCAATCGCCGGGGCACGCGATCCCATCCTGATGGCAGAGTCGATGGGACACGCCGTGCTGGCCGGACGGCAGTCGTTCCTCGCAGGCAGGATGCCGCGGAAACTCTACGCGACGGCCAGCTCTCCGATGGAAGGCATCTCCAGATGAGTCAATGCAGGGTTGGTGGATGCTGAACGACTGGCTGCGGAACGAGCGCGGAGTCGCAGGGCTGGCGGGTGGGGCCGCCGTATGGGGGCTGTCGGCCTTCGCTCTAAGCCTTTCCATGCGGGCCAACCTGGCCGCGGACGACCAGGGACGGCTGCAGCAGTTCGCAGGCACCGACGTCGTCATCCGGCATCTGCATGGGACAGCGGTTCTTTGGGGTGCAGGATTTACGGCGCTGCAGCTGCTTAGTTTCCTGATGTTCGCCTTCGTCCTGCGAGCTTGTTACCGGCTGCGCTCGGCCGTATGCTTTTCGGCAGGCGCCGGGTTGGTCATGGCGGGAGATGTGCTCGGCTTGTTTGTGCTGATGTGCTGGGTCGGTCTGACGATGGGGTGGAGTAACTGAACGGCTCGGCATGAAGAACGACCTCGATCATCCGGTAAACTGATCACTATGCGTGTCTTCGGCATCGATTGCGGCACCGAGTTTACCGGCTACGGTGTGGTCGAGATGGACGCCGCGGCACGGACGCCGCGGCTGGAGCATCGGATCGCAGGAACCATCAGGCTGAACAAGAAGGACGCTACGCCACAACGACTGTCTCAGGTGTATGTTGAGTTGGTAGGGCTAATGGCTCTTCACACGCCGGATGTGGTCGCCATCGAAGAAGTATTTTTCTCGTCGAATGCAAAATCTGCGTTGAAGCTGGGCCAGGTGCGCGGGGTTGCCATGCTGGCGGCCGCCACCAGTGGGCTCCCGGTAGTCGAGTATGCGCCTCTTTCAATCAAGTGTGCTGTTGTCGGCTACGGGCTGGCGGCCAAGGAGCAGGTGCAGTTTATGGTGACCCGGCTGCTGGAGCTTTCCTGTGCGCCTGATTCACCGGACGCTGCCGATGCGCTCGCCATCGCAATCTGCCACATCCACACCGCGCAAACGTTGTTGTCTCAGGAACGAGGACGGTGATCCGGCCTCTGGTTGCGCTGGCGGTCCTCTTGGTGGCCGCCGATGCCAGGGGGCAGCAACAGATTACCTTTCGCTTCGATCGTCCCGTGCCGGGGGTGGCAGTGCCGCATTACAGCTTCGAGCTCCATCGAGACGGCAGCGCTATCTATCACGCCGAAGTAATGACGCCGGGGCAGTCGGAGCCACAGCCCGTCGAACGATCGTTGAGCTTCACGTCGTCCACCCTAAATCACGTCTTTGAAGCGGCGGCGGCTTTGCAGGCCTCCAGCACGCCATGCGCGTCCAGGCTGAAGAACATCGCTGACACCGGTACAAAGACTGTGACCTTCAGCGACGGGCCGAAGGAAGCGATTTGCACGTTCAATTACACCGAGAATAAGGGCGCAGTGCAGATAACGGACCTCTTCCAGGGATTTGAGCTGACGCTGGAAGCAGGGCGCGCCCTAGCCTTCAAACGACGCTTCGACCGGCTGGGGCTGGACGCGGAGATGGCCATCCTGGTGACGCAGGTAGATGAGGGACGCGCACAGGGGCTCGAGGCCATTGCCTCCACCCTGCGCTCCATTGCTGCGGATACGGAGCTGATCGAGCGGGTAAGGGTGCAGGCGGGCAAGCTGCTTGACCGGATCGAGAAGACACAGTAGACGGTGGGCTGCAGCGGGCGTCTAAACGGGGTGGGTCGATCGGAGCGCGTATGAACTTTCCAGGGTGGGGCATGGTTGGCATCGCGGCGTTGTCGGCGGGCGCGTTGGCGCAAAGCGGGCATATGGCGCGCCTGACTTCGGTCGAAGGTTACGTGCAGGTCTCGCAGGCCGGGGGAAACGCCTCGAATCCCGGTGTGCTCAATATGCCGCTGGTCGAAGGGCAAACCGTGGCAACCGAGGACAGCGGACAGGCGGAGCTGGAGTTTGAGGACGGAAGCCTGGCGCGGATCACTCCGGACTCGACCGTTGTACTGCTGCGGCTCGGTGGTGACTCGGGAACGCAGATCGTTCTTGTCAAAGGCCTGGCTTATTTTGAGCTGCGCGCCGCTCCTGGTATCGGTTATACGATCTTTGCGGCTGACGATCGGTTACACCCTACTGCAAACACCACGGTGCGGGTCGAGCTCGACGCTCCTCCACCGGCCATCGCCGTACTGGATGGAACATTGCAAGTGGAGCGGCCGGGCAGCTACACGACGGAGGTACGAGCAGGCGAGACGTTCCGCGCTGACGTGAACGGAGAGGGACGTTACTTCCTCCTCCAAGGGATTACGCCCGACACGTGGGACGCCTGGAACGAGACGCGCGATCAGCAGGCGGCTGACGCTGTGGCCCGCCAGACCGATGCTCGCAGCGGCTACTCCGGAGACAAGGGCTACGGCTGGTCGGACCTGGACGCGAACGGCACATGGTACGACGCCGGTCCGCAGGGGCAGGTGTGGCAGCCCGAAGGCGGCGACGGCCCGGACTTCGATCCCTACGCAAACGGTAACTGGGTGTGGTATCCCGTCCGCGGCTATGTGTGGGCATCGGCTTACCCATGGGGGTGGACGCCGTTCCATTGTGGCAGCTGGTCCTATTGGGGAGGCTTCGGCTGGGGCTGGGTTCCAGCAGGGAACTGCGTCAGCTTCGGCTTCGGAACGAGCTTTGATGGTCCTTCTGGTGGAGGCAGTTTCGTGAACATCGGGATGGCTCCTCGCGGATACCCGGTACATCGGCCACCTAGCCCGGTACGGCCGGGTCTCCACCCCATCGTGCCCGTACGGGGCACTTTGCTGCTGCAAACCTCCTCCCCGCGTGAAGCACCGCGTCTGATCAACGGGGTACGGGCTACACCCTTGCGTGGGACAGCGATGGGTCACACGCCTCGTGGCGGAACAGCGGCGGGCGCGGCGTTGCTGCGTGACTTTCCCGTGGACCGAGGGACCCGGACTCCCATTCTTGGGCTGAGACCCGGTGAGGGAAGAGCAAGCGTTGGCGGGTCGGAAGCACGACGGCTGCCTGGTGCACCGTCCAACACGGCCAATTCCATCATCGGCAGCACAGACCACCTGGGAGGCCGCACCCCGGACACCAGCGCCATCCACTCCGATTCATCCGTTTACGACGCCGTACGGTTTACGCCTGATGGCTCTCCGAACGTGCAGCGAACGCCCGGCAAGCCGGACAGGATGCAGCTTGATGTACCGCAGGCCGCCCCTTCCAGCGCTCCAACCTACAGAAGGGCTCCTTCGTCGAACGCTCAGTCAAGTGGCTCGCAGCGGCTGCAGCCCGCGCCGGGCTACACGCCGAGGACGATAGCACCCACAGCTCAGAGTTCCAGGCCGATGGTCAGCCCGCCTCCTCCCCCTGCTCATGCAGCTGCGCCTGCCCCGGCGCCTGCGGCTACACCGGCGAACAGGAAGTAATCAAGCAAGGGCACGAAAGAGAGCAGCCATCTGCTCAAGGGGAACGGACTCTGCCCGTGCCTGCGACGGCAGATCGATGGGCCAGGCTCTGGTAAGCTGCTCCGCGGTATAGCCGGTGGAGCGCAGATTGTTGCTGAGCGTCTTGCGTTTCTGGCCAAAGCTCTTCTTCAGGAAGGCATCGAACGGGACGGCTTCAACGCCGAGCTCGGTAAAGCGTGGCGCGAAGTGCAGACGCAGCACGGTCGAGTGTACGTCGGGCGGTGGCGAGAAGGCGGCTGGCGGCAGGGTGAAGAGCTTGTCGACCCGGCTGTACATCTGTGTGGTGGCGGAGAGTAGACCGTAGTCGCGGACCCCTGGCGCGGCAGCCACCCGGTCGGCTACCTCGCGCTGCATCATGAGCACGGCGCGGCTAAGACTGGCAAATCTGAACAGGTGCAGCAGGATGTCGGACGTGATGTAGTAGGGTAGATTGCCCACCACGTCGGCCTGCTCACCCAGCGACTCGAAGTCGATTTTGAGAACGTCGGCCTCAAGGATCTCGATATGCGGCTGGTCACGGTAGCGAAAGCGCAGCGCAGCGGCCAGGGCACGGTCGAGCTCGATCGCGATCACCCGTCGTGCGCGTGAGACGAGGAAGTCCGTAATCGCGCCATGACCGGGGCCAATCTCGATCACCGTACGCTCACGAAGCTCACCGAGAGCGTCGACGATCGCACGACGGGCGGGGTCATCGATGAGGAAGTTCTGGCCTAGTTTGGGAGCTCGGGGCACCGTTTCAGTGTAGAGGGTGCAACGACAGCCAAAGCAGCTAAGCCTTGCGCGACATCGCGTGCCTGCGTTGGAAGACGAAATGAAGCGGGATGCCCAGCAGGATGATCGCTGTTCCGGCAAGTGAGTTGCGGGGCTGATCGGCGAACGAAAAGACAAGCAGAACGACAGCAGCGGCGATGAAGAAGGCAGGCAGGAAGGGGTATCCCCAGACGCTGTAGGGCCTCGGGCGGGTGCCGTCGCGATGGCGAAAGATGAAGAGGGTGCTGGCTGTCAGGGCGTAAAACAGCCATTCACCAAAGATCGCGAGGGAGAAGAGCGCCTGAAAGCGACCGATCGCTAATAGCAGCAACGACGTGAGTGTCGCCTGTAGCAGAAGCGAGGAAGACGGCGTGGCAAATCGGCTGACGTGCGCCAGTTGAGGAAAGAAGAGCCCGTGCCGTGCGGCGGCAAACGGAACGCGCGCACCGGAAAGCGAGGAACCGACGAACGTCGAGGCGATCGATGCGGCCATGCCCGCCGAGACCAGCAAGGCTCCCCAATGTCCTGCCACCAGGCGCATTGCGTCCGCGGCAGGGCGATCGGCCATTGCCATCGCGGAAGCCGGCATCACGTACTGGATGGCGGCGTTCGTCAACATATACAGCCCGCCGACGATTGCTACTCCGCCGACGAGCGCAAAGGGAAGGGTGCGCTGGGGGCGCTCGACTTCGCCGGCCATCATCGTCACATCGGACCAGCCGTCATAAGCCCACAGCGCAGCGATCAAGGCAACCATGAAACCGGTGAAGCCGCCTCTGGCTCCGGCAAAGCTGGTGGTGAAGTTGGTCCAGCCACCGTGGACTGCGCCGGAACCGAAGCAGAACGCGGCTATTACAACAATCAGGAGGCCCTTCAACCACGTAAGAGCGAGTTGGACGTTAGCTGAGTTTCGCGTGCCAAGGATGTTGAGCAGTGTGATGCTCCAGACGACCGCAAGAGCGAAGAGTTGACCCCACAGGAGTGTCCCAAGTGCCGGACGTGAAAACGAGCCGAAGACGGCAAAGGTCCCAAGAACACGCGCCAGGCCCGCCGCGACGGTGGCAAGCGAGGCAGGCTTCGCGACGGTAATCTGCGTCCACATATAAAGGAAGCCCATCAGATCGCCGTAAGCCTCACGAAGGAAGGCGTACTCGCCGCCGTAGTGAGGCCGGGCAGCCGCGATCTCCGCGTAGGTCATCGCGCCGCAGAGGGAGAGCAGGCCGCCGACGATCCAGACGGCGTAGACGCCGCGCGAGCTGCCGACGGCAGCCATCATCTCACGCGGCACAAGAAAGATGCCGCTGCCGATGATGATGCCGACGACGATGGAGGTCGCGTGGGCGGCGTTGAGGACGCGCGGCAGTTCATGCTTCGGGTCGGAGGTGTGCATTGGGTTGTTGCAGCGTAGCACGGCTGCTGGCGTCTCCTCTCCAGGCAGGCGGAGTAAACCGCTTAGAAATAGTTCTTGAGGTTAGGCCAGTCCTCGGCAAGGTTCTTCTTTCGTCCTCGCAGCAGATAGATGTTGAGGTGTTCGTTATCCTGGGCCCACGGCTCGTCCATCGGCCCGACGATCTCGACCGAACGGTAGTATGGGCGCAGCACATTGGGTTGTTGCGGACTGACTGCGATGAGTAGCTCACCCGATGCGCCTCGCGGTCCCCAAAGAAAGTAGTTGTTGCTGGTGGAGATGGCTGGCGGCAGCCCAGCGTGCTGTAGCTGCCCAAGGAAGTCGATGGCGCTCGCCTCGCCGTAGTTGCCGGTGATGATGGCAACCTTCGCGCGGTCTTCGAGCGGCAGCGAGTTGTAGGCGCGGGTGACGATGGCAACCTCCTGCTCCCAGCTAAAGCGATCGGCGAAGAAGAGAGGCAGGTGGTTTTCCATCTGGCCGCGCCTGGAGATGGAGAGCGCATAAAGGTGCGTGGCCTTCATGTAGTGCAGCCACGGCTTCGGTGCAAGCACGGGAATACCCCACGGCAGCGAGACGGCCGCCACTGCGACCATGGCTGCTTCCATCAGCCCCAGGACGAGCGGAGCTGTCCGTCCGCTGAGGAAGCGCTCCCACGCAACACCACCGGCAGCAAACAGGATCGGGTAGACCGGCGAGGCGTAATAGTGATTGCCATGGAGAACGATCATAAGATCGATAAACAGGACGAAGCTGACACCCAGGAAACGCCACTGCCGCGCTTCTTTGTGGAACAGCAGCCAAAGCAGGCCAGCTCCCCACACGAGCATGGTCAACGGATCATGGTAGAGGATCTGGAACGTCACAAAGAGGATCGGTGACAGCGGCGGCACCTTATGCTCATGGCGGGCGTTCAGCAGAAACTCGAGCGTGGGCCAGTGGTGTTGCACCTGCCAGCGGAGATACGGAAGCACGATCAGGAGCATGACGCCAGCACCAGCGGCGGCCGGGCGGCTGGCGAGCAGTCTTCGCTGAGGCAGGAGCAGCAGCCCAATCACCAGCGCGAAGAGGAAGAACGCCATAGAAGGTTTGTTCAGCAGGCCAAAGCCCGCCAGTCCGCCAAAGACGAGCCAGAGCCGCTGTGATCCGCCTCGCAGAATCAGCATCAAGGTGAGCAGGCAGCCCATCCAGAAGAGCGACTCGACGGAGTTCATCGAAAGATAGCTGTCGATCGAGAGAAACTGCGGCGAGGCGAGCACACCTGTCATCGCAAGCGCCTGCGCGGGACGGCGGCCGCCCAGTGCCCACGCGAGGATGCCCGTAAGCAGGACGCGACCCGCCCCGGCAAGGGCGCTCAGCATCCGTATGCCCGTCAGCGATGTGCCGAAGAGCGTCTCCGCCAGCCGCGCCTGCACGGCAACGAGTGGTCCGTGATCGACATACCCCCACGCCAATCGCCGCCCGCAGACGATGTAATACATTTCATCGCGAAAGTACCCATAGCCAAGGCGCGTCTGCCAGAGGTTGGTCGCCACGTGGAGCAGCAGCTTGACGGCACCGAAGATCATGGCCAGGTACAAGGCATGCCGCAGCGCAGAGTCACGAGGAGGGACGATCGTAGTTGCCATAGAGCGAGAATACGGCGAGTGATCCAACGGCGCTCCGTGCATCTAAACTCCTGAAAGCGGAGGAGAGCGATGGATTGGACGCCAGGTGGGGGCAACGACGATGTGGAAGACCGGCGCGACTCGTCCGGTGGTAGTGGTGGCTTCGGCTTTGGTGGAGGGCGGGGTCTCGGGCTTGGCGGCCTTATCGTGCTCGGGATCGTCAGCCTGGTGACGGGGCGGAACTTTCTGGGCGGGTACCTCAGTGGGGGCGGAGCCGCAACGCCCCGGTCGCAAAGCGTGCAGGGGAGCGCACCGGCGGCCCACTCCGCAGAGGAAGATCGTTCGGCACAGCTGGTCGCGTTTGTACTCGGCGATGTGCAGAAGACCTGGACTGCTTTGCTTCCGCAGCAGACCGGCAAAGATTACCGCCACGCCAAGCTGGTGCTCTTCCGGCGGCAGACGTACTCGGGTTGCGGCACGGCGCAGTCGGCGACTGGCCCGTTCTATTGTCCAGAGGATGAGAAGGTGTACATTGACCTGAGCTTCTGGAACGAGCTCGCTCAGTTTGGTGGCGGGACGAGCGAGTTTGCTCAGGCCTATGTCGTTGCCCATGAACTTGGCCACCATGTGCAGAAAATCCTTGGGACCGAAGGGAAAGTGAGCCGGCTCAGCAGCCAGCAGCCTTCGGAGAAGAACCATCTTTCCGTCGAATTGGAGTTGCAGGCCGATTGTTATGCCGGTATCTGGGCGAAGACGGGAGAGGACCGAGGCTTTATCCATGCTGCCGATATCGCGTCCGGCCTGAAAGCAGCAGCTGCCGTCGGCGACGATCACCTGCAGAAGATGGAGCGCGGCACGGTGAGCCCGGAGACGTTCACGCACGGAAGCTCAGCGCAACGGCAACACTGGTTTGAAACAGGGCTGCAGCAAGGGAATGTGGAAGCGTGCAACACGTTCGGAACTGGCACGCCATAAATCGCAGGCCGATCCATGTGGAGTGCGAGGTGAGAGGTCACTCAAGAACTCGCACTTGGAGGTCGAGTAAGTCGTTTCGCCTCAGAACACAATGCAAAGTGTGAGTCCAAAGGAACTACATACGCTCTCGAAGCCGCTACGTTGGGGGTGGGATAGCCCTTAGGCCAATCAACGAGGTTGTACATAGCTGATCAGCAGGATGCGATTTGTACAAGAGGACTTGCATCATCCGCAAAGTGGGTGCGTATCTTCTCCGCAGTCGCCACGCTGACCACCGCAGTCAAGGCGTCCGGCTTGGCCTGCTTGATACCCCGCACGCTGCCGAAGTGTTCCAGCAGTCGCTGACGGGTACGCGGTCCTACGCCGGGGATGACGTCGAGCTCGTTCTCGCGGTCGCGCATCTCCCGGCGTTTGCGGTGGTAAGTGACGGCAAAGCGGTGGCTCTCATCCCTGATTTTTTGTACCAGATGAAGCACAGGTGAGCGGCGGTCGAGGACGACGGGATCTTCTTCATGGCCGTGGACGTAGATGATCTCCTCGCGCTTGGCGATCGAGGCAAGTGGTTGCAGCGTCACGCCGATTTCCGACAATGCAGCGGCCGCGGAGGAGAGCTGGCCCAGCCCGCCATCGATCAGGATGAGTGAAGGAAAGGGCTTCTTATCAGCCAGCAAGCGGCTGTAGCGGCGTTGCACCACTTCGCGCATGGAGGCGAAGTCGTCCACGCCGATTACGGTTTTCACCTGAAACTTGCGGTAGTCCGCTTTCTTCATCGTCCCATCTTCCCAGACGACCATGGAGGCTACCGTGTCGGCACCCTGGATGTGGGAGATGTCGAAGCACTCGATGCGGCGAGGAAGCTCGGAAAGCGTGAGCGCATCCTGGAGTGCTTCCTGAATGGCCTTGATGCTCGGCTGAAGAACACGAAAGCGCTGGTCGAATGACTGCTTCGCGTTTTGACAGACAAGGTCTACCAGCGAGCGTTTTTCTCCGCGTTGGGGGGCGGCGAGCTCGATACGATGGCCGGCACGCTCGGATAGCAGGTCGGTGAGCACCGCGCGATCCGGGAAATCGACGGGAACGAGGATGGACCGTGGAACATAGCTCTGATCGAGGTAGAGCTGTTTGAGCAGCGCTGAGAAGAAGATGGCTGGCGAAAAAGCCGCGCCCAGCTCGGTGATGTTCGCGCGCTGAATGAACGGGCGATCCGTCTCCGGGATCTCGGGAGCAGGGCAACACGGATCGGGTTCGAGCATGGCTTCCGCGGTGAGTGGTGCCGCCGCAGAAATGGCAGCCGGAACCTCGGGAGCTTCAAAGGAGATGGCAACGTCCCGCCAGTCGTCCAGAGGCTCGGTATGACTTCCATCGAGATTGTCGGAGAGTGACTCGGGAAGCTCTTCCCAGAAGAAGTCGCGGCGGTCGACGATCTTGCCGCCTCGCATATGGAAGAGATTGACCGCAAGCATCTCGTTCTCGTAGTGGTAGCCGAAGACGTCGGCGTCTTCATTGTCGGCCGTTGCAATGCGCTGCTTGTCCTGCATCTGGTGGACGGTGACGATCTGGTCACGCAAACGAGCGGCGAGCTCGAACTGCATCGCGTCAGCGGCTGCCGCCATGCGCCTGGTCAGCAGCCTTTCCAACTCCTCGGTCCGTCCTTCGAGAAAGAGCTGCACATCGCGTATCGTCTCTTTGTAGGCCTCAGGAGTGACAAGCCCCTCAACACAAGGCCCAAGGCACCGTTTGATGTAGTACTGCAAGCAGGCTCGTGGATGATAGCGCGCAAGATCGATCTTGCAGCTCGGCACAAGAAAGCTCCGATGGATCAGGTCAACGAGCCTGTGCGCCAGATTTCCAGGAAAGTACGGACCGAAGTAAGCACCGGTGCCTTTCCGAAGACGGCGTGTGACGAAGACCTTGGGAAAACGGTCGTTCATCGTGAGCTTGATGTACGGGTAGGTCTTGTCGTCACGAAGCAGGATGTTGAAGCGCGGCTTACGCTGCTTGATCAGGTTGTTCTCGAGCGCGAGAGCTTCCCGCTCGTTGTCGACGGTAATGTACTCGACGTCCACCGCTTCGCGCATCAGCGAACCCGTCTTGCGGTTCATCTGCGAAGCCTCCAGGAAGTAAGACCGGACGCGGGCACGAAGATTCTTTGCCTTCCCGACATAGATCACTTCGCCCTCGGCATTCTTGTACAGGTAGCAGCCAGGCGAGGTGGGCAGCGTACGGATTTTGGCGTGTAAGTCCATCGTGGCGGGCAGAAGTCCAGTCTACGAGCGAAGCTTGGAGATGTCTCGATTCGCGTCAGCAGATTTGACGCGATAGAAGGGCGAAAGTTCCATCCTGGCCGCCCTCCTTCCTGTGGATCGTTTTTGCTCAGTACGATTAAATCGTCTTGATTGAATGGTTTACGCACACTAAAGGGAAATGGCCTTTGATCTGCTGCCTTCAGCTCGTTGTACGTCGCACTGTCCGGCTCCCAGGAGAACTGAACACCATGAACCTTTCCTCAACGAGATACGCTTTCACTCCGCTGGTAATGGCTTCCCTTGCAACCGGTGTTCTAATGACCGGTTGCTCCACAAAGAACTATGTCCGTTCGCAGACGGCACCGATCATTCAGCAGACCAACGGTTTGGACGCAAAGACCGCCGCCGATCATCGTTCCATTCTGGACACCGACGATCGGGCGCAGAAGGGGATTGCAGGCGCGATGGACGCAGCGGATACTGCCGAGACACACGCCGGAGCGGCAGGACATTCAGCAGATACGGCGGGTAAGTCCGCCGCGGATGCCGTCAACCGTGTCGAATCACTGAGCGGCATGGTGGCTAATCTGGATAACTACAAGCCACTTTCGACGATGAGCGTGACCTTTGGGTTCGACAAAGCAGCCTTGACGGCAAGTGACCGGAGACAACTGGACAGCTTCGCCTCGACCTTGGCGACTGCGCGGGGATACATCCTCCAGGTCACGGGCGGGACCGATGCCGTAGGTGACCCGCAGTACAACTACCAGCTCAGCCAGCGCCGGGCCGACGCCGTCGTGAACTATCTTGCCGGGAAGCACGGCATACCGCCGCACAAGTTCTTTCTTGTAGGAATCGGAAAGGACGTTCAGGTAGCGAGCGACCGCACGGCAGCAGGACGCGCACAGAACCGGCGCGTAGAGATCAAGCTGCTGTCGAACATGAGTTCGGCCGATGCGGCGCTTACAGCTCCCACCGGTCAGTAAGGGAGGATCGCGCGACCCTCTTCCTCTGTAAATCGCCTGCACCGTCTCCGTCATGCATACGCCTGTGAGCAGATCGCTGCTGCTACTGAGGTGGTGCAACTGACTGAGGCGGTGTAGGCGTTTTGTCCGGGCCGGTAAACAGCTTCTTAAGGAAGTTCTTCTTCTTCGGTGCAGCAGTGGAGTTGTCGGGCTCGACAGGAAGGGCATCAGGGCCGTCGTCGCCTTTCTGCGTGACGGGAGTGCTCGGTTCCGAGTCACCTGTACCGAAGATCTTCTGAACGAGAGACTGCGTGTTTTCGTTCATGCGGCTGCAAGTCCCCTGAGGAGCGGTGCCGTCAAGAAAAGCGGCGGTGTAGTCGTTGGGGCAGGAGGCGTCCGCCGGGAGGTTGGTCCCTTTGTCGATGCGGAGGTTCTGGACGCCGCTAGGCGCGGTGAAGCTGGTCATATCGGAGTACTGGGGGAGCTTGATGGCGCGGTTCATGAACTCGGCCCAAATAGGGGCAGCGAGGGCGGCTCCGGTGAGATTGATATTGGTGTAGTCGTCGTTGCCTACCCAGACGACGCAGATGAGGTTGGAGGAGTAGGCGGCGAACCAGGCGTCGTGGGAGGTACCGGTTTTGCCGGCGGCGGGGGCGAGGAAGCCACGCTGGCGGACGGCGTACCCGTAGCCGAAGTTCATGACGCCTTCCATCAACGATTGGGTCAAGTAGGCGGCGCGTGGGTCGAGGACCTGCTTGGCTTCCGGGGAGAAGTCGGCGACGATGTCGCCCTGGGGGTTGCGGACGGAAGCGAGCAGCCAGGGGGTGAGGTGGACGCCGCCGTTGGCGAAGACGGTGTAGGCCCCGGCCATGTCCAGCGGAGTGGCCGAGTAGGTGCCGAGGGCGACCGACGGGGTGCCTTTGGCCTCGGTAATGCCGGAGGCGCGGGCGAGGGCGGCGACGTTCTCAAAGCCGACCTGCTGGCCGAGGGAGATGGTGGCGTTGTTGAGGGAATGGGCGAGGGCGTAGATGGCGGTGACGGAGCCATGGTACTCGCCCTTGTAGTTGCCAGGAGCGTAGGTGGAGCGGCCATTATCGTAGGTAAAGGTGGTGGCGACGTCCTGGAGGCGGGTCACGGCGGTGAAAGTGCCGCCCTCTCCAAGCGATTGGCCATCGACGGCTGCTTTGTAGGCGGCCGCGTAGACGAAGGGCTTGAAGATGGAGCCGGTGGGGCGTTTGGCGGTGGCGTGGTCAAGCTGGGAAGCGCCGTAGTTGCGGCCGCCAACCAGGGCGAGGACCTGGCCGGTGTGGGGGTTGAGAGCGACGAGCGCGACCTGGGGCAGGGTGGTGGCGTGGGCCTTGCGAACGAGCTCGTCAACGTTTTTCATGCCGGTGGCGACGGCTTCGGTGGCGGCGTTTTGCAGTTCGGGATCGAGTGAGGTGTAGATGCGGACGCTCTGGTGCGCGACGCCCTGGTCGCCGAGGCGCTGGGCGAGCTGCTCGTGGACGAGGTCGACGAAGTAGGGGGCCTCGTTGGCGTCGACGCCGGCGGGGCCGAGGCGAAGGGGCTCGGCCTTGGCGCGCTCAGCCTGCGACTCGGTGATGGCGCCGGTTTCGACCATGGAGCTGAGGACGAGGTTGCGGCGCTCGACGAGGCGCTCGGGGTGGCGGAAGGGATCGTAGAAGGAGGGGCGCTGGAACATCCCGGCGAGGGTGGCGCACTGGGCGAGATCGAGCTGCTTGAGGTCTTTGCCGAAGAAGGCCTGCGCGGCCTCGCCCACGCCGTTAATCTCGTAGGAGCCGCGATGGCCGAGGTTCATCTCATTGGCGTACATCTCGAAGAGCTGGCGCTTTTTGAAGCGAGCTTCGAGCTGGAAGGTGATGAGGAGCTCGACGAACTTCCGCTTAATGGATTTCTCAGGCGTGAGGAAGATGTTTTTGGCGAGCTGCTGGGTGAGGGTGGAGCCGCCGCAGCGTTTGTGGCCGGTGAGCAGATCGGTGAAGCCGCACTTGAGAAGGCGGGGGTAGTTGACGCCGCCGTGCTCAAAGAAGGCGCGGTCTTCGATGGCGGTTACCGCCTGGACGAGGCGCGGGGGAATGTCGGCGTAGGCGACGACGCGACGCTTGACACGGTTTTTGTCCTGGGAAAGGGCGGTGATGAGCTGCGGTTCAAGCTCGTAGGAGCGGAGCGCGGCACCGTTTTCGGCCAGAATGGAGACGACCGCACCGCCCGTGGTGTCGATGGACGCGCCGTCGGTGGAGTGGAAGCTCTGCGGGCCGGGCTTGATGAGGATAGTGTCCTGATTGACTCCGGTGAGCTGGAAGGAGCCGAGTTCGGGAGTCTGATTGTAGCCGGCGTGGCGGAGTTCGGCGGCGATCTGCGCGGCGCTAAGCTTCTGGCCGGGGCGGACGTCGCGGGGAGCGGCGTAGATCTGGGCGGTGGAGGCGAAGAGCGGTCCGGCGGCGAGGCGGTCGTCGACTACAGTCTCATAGTGGTGATAGAAGAAGGCGAAGACACAGGCGGCGACGAGGGCGACGGCAAGCGTGAGGACGAAAACAAATTGGAGGAAACGCCAGCCCAGGGAGGAGCGTTGGACGGCGCGGCGTTTGGGGGCGAGTTGGAGTTTGACGGGCAAGTGTAATCCTCTCTCCTAAAAAGGAGAGTAGGAGAAGTTTACTTCTTTGAGGGCGGGGGTGGAGGTTTCGGGGGCGGTGGAATCGGTTTCCGCATGGGAGGCAAACCGGGCTGCCGATCCAGGGAGAAACTCATGCCGGAACCAGCCGGCGTTGTCTCAGGACGTAGTCTGCCAATACTCCACCCTTTTCGGATGGTGTGGTGCGTCGGTGGCGCCGAGGTCGGAGAGTTCGCGCTCGCGGCGGGCGAGCAAGGCAAACGTCTGCTGGACGTCATCGGCGTAGGCGTTGTCCCACAGACTTGCGTAGTCGAGGGCCAGCTCGCTCCAAGCGGAGTGAAGCTTGGACGTGGAGCGGATCGTCAGGTCCAGATTGATGGCGATGGTGTAGGCGGTGATGACGGCCACGAGTACGGAGAGCGTAGCGGGAACCCAGATGGGGGAACGCGCCAAGAGCGACCCGGCCGTGCCGGACGACAGGAAGAGCGTGGTGAAGGTGATCCATTGCTTCTTGCGGGAGTATTGGTTTGCGAGTTCGCCGAAGTAGAGGGAGCGCACTTCAGCGGAGATTTGGCGTTCCCGAACGTCCGTGATCTGGTCTTCAAAGAGCAGGGCGACCTTTTGACTCAAGTATAAACGAGGCATTTACGGGCTGATGGCGGCGGTGAGGGTGGTGGTTACCTCAGATAAGGGAATGTCTAGCGTGGTGGCGGAGAGGCGGTTGAGGAACTCTACTTTGCCGTCGGCGACGCCGCGGCCTATGTTGATGCGGAAGGGGATGCCGATGAGGTCAGCGTCTTTGAACTTGACGCCGGCGCGCTCGTCCCGGTCGTCGAGGAGGGTGTCGAAACCGGCGGTGGTGAGGTCGAGGACGATGGTTTCGCCCGCGGCGAGGAGGGCGGCGTCCTTGATGTTGGTGACGGTGACGACGACCTGGAAGGGAGCGATGCTGGATGGGAGGGCGTAGGCTTCGCCGCCCATGTTTGAGGCGGAGGTTTCGATGGCGGCGGTGAGGATGCGCTCGAGGCCGATGCCGTAGCTGCCCATGATGGGGGTGGTTTCTTTGCCGTCGCGGTTGAGGACGGAGGCCCCCATGCTTTCGGTGTACTTGCGGCCTAATTTGAAGATGTGGCCGATCTCGACGGCTTTGCCGAGCCGGAGGGGGGAGCCGTCCACGGGGCAGGGTTCGCCTTCGTTGATGTTGCGGATGTCGGCGACCAGCGTTGGCTTGAAGTCGCGGCCGGGGGTGACGTTGCGGAGGTGGTATTCGGCTCGATTGGCTCCGGCGATGAGGTTGGTCCGGTTGGCGAGGGCGGTGTCGAGGATCACGAGGGTGCCGGGTTTCTTGGGGTGCGGGGCGGCTGCGAGGCCGATGGGGCCGAGGTATCCGGCGGGAGCGTGGAAAGTGGCTTCGATCTCTTCGGGGGTCATGGGGCGGAGTCCGCCTCCGGCGAGAGCGGAGAGTTTGGCTTCGTTCACCGCATGATCGCCCCGTAAGAAGGCCACAACTGCGCGATCTGTAGAACCCACCTTAGCCGACGATGAGACGGTCGGCGAAGTTGGGGCACCCGAGTTCTGTATCGCTGCCATGTAGGCCATAGTTTTGATTTGGTGGTGGGGGTGGAGGACAGCAGATCCCTCCGCTTCGCTGCGGGATGACACGTCAACGGGGCTGCGGGATGACAAGCTAAAGGAGAAGTGGAAGTTGAGGTAAGCGGCTACTTCGTCGATGGTTTTAGCGTTGGGGGTGTGGATCATCTCCGGGGCGTGGCCCGTAGGGGCGAGGTCTTCCACGGGAGGGAGGGTGCTGGTGGCTTTTTCGAGGTTGGCGGCGTAGGCGCAGGTAAGGCAGGAGGCGATGAGGTCTTCGCCAGCCTCGGTGTAGACCATGAACTCCTGCGATTGGGAGCCGCCCATCGAGCCGGAGTCGGCTTCGACGGCGACGTAGTGGAGGCCGCAGCGGTCGAAGATGCGGCGGTAGGCGGCATCGTGCTTCTGGTAGCTGAGGTCGAGGCCGGCTTCGTCGATGTCGAAGGAGTAGCTGTCCTTCATCAGGAACTGGCGGACGCGAAGGAGGCCGGATTTGGGGCGGGGCTCGTCGCGGAACTTGGTCTGGATCTGGTACCAGATCTGCGGGAGCTGCTTGTAGGAGCGGAGCTCGCTTTTGGCGATGGAGGTGACGATCTCTTCGTGGGTCATGGCGAGGCAGAGCTCGGCGCCCTTGCGGTCTTTCAGGCGAAACATGTTGTCGCCCATGCCGGACCAGCGGCCGCTCGCCTCCCACGGTTCTTTAGGGTTCAGCGCGGGGAGGAAGAGCTCCTGGCCGATCGCGTCCATCTCTTCGCGGACGATCGCTTCGATCTTCTTCATGGCGCGGTTGCCGAGGAAGAGGTAGCTGTAGAGGCCCGCGCCGAGTTGGCGGACGTAGCCGGCGCGGAGCAGGAGCTTGTGGCTGGCGACCTCGGCGTCGGCAGGAGCCTCGCGGAGAGTGGGGATGAAGAGCTGAGACCAGCGGTGCATGCGGATGTAAACTCCTCGTGGCGTACTCAGATCATTTTAGCGTTGCGGGCGCTCCGTACTGCGGGGGACAGTGGGGGTGCGGCCTCAACGCCGGAGGCGCTTGCGCTTTGTGCAAGTTGGACTATCTGCTTGCATATGTTGGCTGTAGGACAGACACGAAGCGAAGGCGCGGCGTACTGTCAAGTTCATTAGAGTATGCCCGGTAAGCGTCCGCGCCAGCAGACTTTGGTTATGAACATCCTGGCCGGGGAGAGAGACTTGCAAAACCAACGGCCCAACGAGATCGCCGATAGACCGAGGGACAGAGGCGAGCGGGTCCATGAGAATGAGGACGGCCCACATGGCGCACTGCCTTCTTCAATGGTCGGGCCGCGTGGCTCAGACGACCGCAGCGGCACCGTTCGTCCGCGCAACTATATCTTGTCTCATATGCCGGCGGAGCAGTATGCGAACATTGCGCGCTTTCTAGTGCCGGTCGAGCTGCCTATTCATATGCAGCTCTCGATGCCGAACCACGCGATCGAGCATATGTACTTCCCGACCAGCGGGCTGATCTCGACCGACGCCATTACGGAGAGCGGCGAGTCGGTTGAAGTGGGAGTGACCGGACGAGAAGGCTTTTCCGGTGTCAACGGGCTGTTGGGCCATCCGCAGATGGCTCATACGGTGGTCATCCAGGGAAGCGGGTTCGGGTACCGGATACGGTTGTCGATCTTTCGCGAGGAGTTTCTGAAGGGAGGCCCGTTGCAGCAGCTGGTGTATTCGTTCCTGTATATGTCGATGGCGCAGATGACGCGGTCGATCCTGTGCAACCGGATGCACCCGGTGGAGGCGCGGCTGGCGCGGTGGCTGCTGACGTCGGCGGACCGGATGCAAGAGGAGACGCTGCAGCTGACACAGGAGTTTCTGAGCCAGATGCTGGGGTCGCGGCGGTCGACAGTGACAGTGGCGGCGGGTGGGTTGCAGGCGGCGGGGTTGATCGACTACAGCCGCGGGCGGATCAAGATCACGAACAGGCCAGGTCTGGAGCGCGCGGCGTGCGAGTGTTACGGGGTGGTGCGGGCGGTCTATGCACGGCTGTTGCCGGCGGACTATTAGGCGTGCGTGGCGATCAGCCAAACGTGTAATGGGCATATAGGTTGGAAGGGCAGGCTTCAGCCGTGCCCGAAAACTGCCGGAGAATGACCGCCAGAATAGCAACTCTGGAGCGGCTTAGACTTTCAGGGTGCCGGTGAGAGAGGCGATCTCGGCGATGCCGTGCTTGGCGCACCAGGCGCGCAGGCCGGTGGCGATGTTTTCGACGGCCCGTGGATCGGCGTAGCTGGCGGTGCCCACCTGGACGGCAGTCGCTCCAGCGAGGAGAAACTCGACGGCGTCCTCGGCGCGGGTAATGCCGCCAAGGCCGACGATGGCGATGCGGACGGCGCGGGCAGCCTCGTAGACCATGCGGAGGGCGATGGGTTTGATGGCCGGGCCGGAAAGGCCACCGGTGACGTTGGCCAGGCGGGGGCGGCGGGTCTCGATGTCGATGGCGAGGGCGAGGAAGGTGTTGACGAGAGAGAGGGCGTCGGCTCCGGCCTCGGCGGCGACCGTAGCCATGGAGGCGATGCTGGTGACGTTCGGAGACAGCTTGACGATCAAGGGGCGCTTCGCTCGGGCTTTGCAGGCCGAGACGAGGTCGCCGAGCAGGGCCGGGTCGGTGCCGAAGACCATGCCGCCGTGCGCGGTGTTGGGGCAGGAGGCGTTGAGCTCGTAGAGGGCGATGTCCGGGGCGTCGTTGAGGATGTCGATGACGGCGAGGCAATCGGGAATGGTGAAGCCGAAAATGTTGGCGACGGTGAGTGCGCCGGGGATGCGGCGGAGGCGGGGGAGTTTCTCTTCGACGAAGGCGCGCGCGCCCATGTTTTGCAGGCCGATGGCGTTGAGCATCCCCGCCGCTGTTTCCACGATTCGTGGCGCGGCGTTGCCGGGCATGGGCTCGCGGGAGAGGCCCTTGGTGACGAAGCCGCCGATGTGGGTGAAGTCGACGATGTCCTCGAACTCGACCCCGTACCCCCAGGTGCCGCTGGCGGCGAGGACAGGCGAGGCGAGCGGGACGCCGCAGAGGTGTACGCGCATGTCGGGGGTGGTCATGGCTGGGTTGATTGTACGGCTTGACTTAACGCCCTTGGTGCGGAACCATAGCCGCATCATGCCGCCAGAACAGCCAAAGCCGAAGTTGACCCTTGAAAAGGGAATCGTCAAGGACACCCGTGTTCATCAGGCGCTTGTGGCGCGGATCGATCATGGCCCACTAGGAACGATCCATGCGATTGTTGTGCATCAGACGAACTCCTCGAATGCTAAAGGAACGCTGGCAACGTACGCTTCTGATTCAAGGGAGGCAGGGGCTCACTTCCTTATTGACAAGGACGGAACGATCTATCAGACCGTGCCTGTAAACCGAAAAGCGTGGCACGTCGGCAAGTTGAGATCAAAGTGCGTCGCGGTGCATAACTGCGACGTCGATCAAGCGAAACTGCTGGCGGCCGCAGGTAAGATCAAGGGAACACCGAACCAGAACAGGGCCATCAACAACATAGAGAAGATAAAGTCATATCCGGAGCGCTATCCGGCCAACGAAGATTCAATAGGGATTGAAATTGTCGGCAAATGGTTGGGAGATGATAAGCACAAGGACGTTGTCGACTACGAGCCTCTCACGCCAGCTGAGAAGCTTTCTTTGAAATACCTCATCGACAATCTTGTAGAAGCTTTGAACTTAAAGAGGACGGATATCTACCGCCATCCCTTGATCTCAGCGAAAACTGAAGGGGAGGCTCGCGATGCTTCTTGGTAGGTCGGTATTTCTAGCTGCTTTAGTCTTGCATCCACCTCATACGAGAGAGTTCGTCTTACCCAGGTCTGCGACAGTCGTGATCGGTCAACACTATTACTTGGCTTCGATGCACCCCGAGGACAAGCAGAGTTGTGACGAATACCGCTTAAAAGGAACAGAAGTTCGCATGATGTACCGAACCTACCATCGCGTAACACCTGAAGAAAGGCACAATTCCTACCTCTTTATCGCATGTGGAATCGAAGGAACCGTAAGAGTTGGGCCAACGACCTTTGAATGGAGGTCGGAACCTCTCAATACGCTTCAAACCAATTATCCAGATGGCAAATGGAAGACTTTGGGCGGCGAGTATACGGACGACCCTTCGGGGAACTAGTGAGCGCCGTCATTTATGGCGTTGAGTGCTGAAGAAGGCGCGCGATGCTGCTTGGTAAAGTGTTTCTGCTCTTTGCCGCCGTACAGTCTTCGCGGAGCAGGCACGATTTTGCCCTACCGGCGCAAGCTAAGATCGTCGTCGGTAAGACGTACCGGAACAAAGAGTCTGTTGATTCTCTCAACTGCTACAACTATCGTCTGAAGCCTGGCAATGTGCGGTGGCGATTCCAGCACTATCACAGAATCACGGGTACTGAAGTGCACGATTCATACTCTTTTGTCGGATGCGGCATAGAGGGTAAAGTGAGCGTTGGAAACAAAACTTTCGAGTGGCGTTCTGAGCCATTCAATACCATGGAGACAAATTACCCCGACGGAAAATGGAAAGTGTTGGGCGGTGAATATTCCGATGACCTTTCAGCGGGCGAACGGAAGAAGTAACTTCCGATGATGGGGCCAGGTGACTCACCATGTTACTTAGGAACGAGACGATTGTTTTAGCATTTCTGCCGCACGCGCCTCGAACACATGAATTCATTCTGCCTCGATCCGCAGTCATTCATATAGAAGGTGTCTACCACCTGTCTACAAAGATTGCGGATTACCGTGATATGTGCGACAGCTATCAGCTGTCATCCCTCAGAGTTCGTCGAATGTTTTCAACTTATCATCGGGTTACATCCAGTGAGATGCATGACAGCCATCTTTTACCGGCTGCGGAGTAAAAGGTACGGTTGTCATCGGGGTAAAGACCTTCGAGTGGAAAGCCGAGCCGCTCAACACGATGGAAACCAATTATCCTGATGGAAAGTGGAAGCTGCTGGGTGGAGAATATTCTTCAGATCCTTCGATGGGAGAATAAGATATCGGCGCGCTGAAGCGACACGATTGTCATTGATTAGATGCGTCGGAGGGCATCTTACCGGTGTGGGTGCCAACGGTAGAGCGGTAGTGCTAGGATTCCGACTATGCCCCGGAAAACGCCTGTGAAGAAGCGAGTTGCCGCCGATAAGACGGGTATGGCTATGGCCGCCGCGGAGGAGACGAAGGGGGAGCTGCCGAGCCGTGAGCTGGTGATCCTGACGGGGATGTCGGGATCGGGGAAGCTGTCGGCGCTGAAGGCGTTTGAGGACCTGGGGTACTACTCGGTCGACAACCTGCCGCTGGAGCTGATTCCGCAGTTCGCGGAGCTGGTGCGTGGGTCGGCGGAGATCGAGCGGGCGGCGCTCGTGGTGGACATCCGCGAGGGGATTCGGCTGGACCAGTTCCCGCGCATCCTGAACAAGGTGCGGGCGGTGATCCCGACGCGGGTGGTGTACCTGGAGGCGGAGGAGGCGGCGCTGATCCGGCGGTTTTCGGAGACGCGGCGGCCGCATCCCCTGGGGCGCGGCGAGATGGTGGTGGAGTCCATCCGGGCCGAGCGCAAGCGGCTGGACCCGGTGCGGAACGTGGCGGACATTCTGCTGGATACGACCCGGTTCAACGTCCATGAGCTGCGGGCGCACATCAACGCGCAGTTTGAGCGGCGGGGAAGCGATCGCGACGACCGGAACCTGACGATCTCGGTGACGAGTTTTGGCTTTAAGAACGGGGTGCCAGCCGACGCGGATTTGGTCTTCGATGTGCGGTTTTTACCCAATCCGCACTTCATCCCGGAGTTCCGCAAGCTGACCGGGCGGAACCCAAAGGTGGCAAAGTATGTGCGGCAGTTTCCGCAGACGGGAGAGTTTCTGGATAAGACGGCGGAGATGCTCCAGTTTCTGCTGCCGCACTACATCAAGGAAGGCAAGAGCTATCTGACGGTGGCGTTTGGATGCACAGGCGGGCAGCACCGGTCGGTGTTTATCGCCGAGGAGATGAAGAGGCGGCTAGCGGCGTTGGGATACCGGGTGAAGACGGCGCACCGGGATATGCCGCGTTAGTGGTCGGTTCGTAGTTGGGATAGGATGTTGGGTGTGAAGCGTCTCCTGAGCTTGATCTTGGTACTGATTTTCGGCTTGCCGATGATTACGCCGGTGCTTGTGCGGGGGAGCGGAGATGCGGGGTTACCGGCCTGCTGCCGGAGGGCCGGGGCGCATCATTGCACGGGTGGGATGCAGGGCGAGACGGGTGTGGCGTTGCGCGCGCCGAAGTGTCCGGCGTATCCGGCTGCAGCAAGGACGGCTCGGCGTGGGGATGTTGGCTTTGGGGTGGGGTCGTTGCGTGTCGGCGGATTGGTGAGTCAGCCGACCGTAACGGCGCGGGCTATTGCAAGGGCGCGGGTGGCGCGGGAGAAGGCCCGGGGGATGCGTGGGCCTCCGGTCCTGGCTTAAGGCTTAACACGGATCGAAGCGGATGAAGGGATCAGGACGAATGGTCTTGGTCGAATCCACCCTGACGAGGATGAAACCGTCGTGAGATGGGGCACCCGGTTTTTGCGGCCGCCATGCGGCAAAGGATATCTCTGTGCGTGTAGCAATTGTGGGTTTGGCGTTGGCGTGGGGGACGTGTGTCTCCGCGTTTGGAACGATCTTTGGAGCAGTGCGGGGAGTCGTGCACGATCCGCAGCATCGACCGGTGGCGGGTGCACGGGTGGAGGTCCATGCCGCGGCTTCGAGCTTTGTCCAGACAACCCTTACGGGAGCGGACGGGGGGTTCGCCTTTACCACGGTGCCTTTGGGTGAGTACCGCGTTACAGTCGAAAGTGCGGGTTTCGGAGCGAAGTGGCAGGCCCTAACGTTGGCGAGCGACACGTCGGCGGTCCTGCACTTTGAATTACAACTTGGGGCAGTCCGAGAGGAAGTCTCGGTCGCAAGTGCGGGAGCGAGTGTCGACAGCGTAACTCCTTCGGTGCTGATCGACCGGACAGCTATCGCCGCGACGCCGGGGGCAGACCGGACGAACAGCTTGGCGATGATTACGGACTTCGTTCCAGGTGCGTATATGACGCACGATATGCTCCACATCCGCGGCGGGCACCAGGTGAGCTGGCTGATCGACGGGGTGGAGATCCCCAACACAAACATCGCCAGCACGCTGGGCGCGCAGATCGATCCCAAAGACATCGACTACATCGAGGTACAGCGCGGAAGCTACACCGCCGATGTCGGCGACCGGACGTATGGGGTGTTCAATGTGGTGCCGCGGACTGGGTTTGAGCGCAACCGCGAGGCGGAGTTGGTGCTGGGCGCGGGGAGCTTCTGGCAGACAAACGACCAGGTGAGCTTCGGCGACCACACGGAGCGGGCCGCCTACTATGCCAGCCTGAGCGGCAATCGGAGCGACTACGGGTTAGCTCCACCGATCGGGCGGGTGTACCACGATGCGGCGAACGGATATGGGAGCTTCGGGTCGCTGATCTGGAACCGGACGCCGAGGGATCAGTTCCGGGCAATCGCGCAGATGCGGGAGGACTTCTTCCAGATCCCGTACGACCCGGATGCGTCGAGCTTCGAGAACGCACAATTCGATTCGAGCGGGCTGCGGGACGGGCAGCGAGAGAGCGACGCGGTGGTAACGGCTTCGTGGCTGCACACCTTCACACCAAACACGGTCTTGCAGATGTCTCCGTTCTACCATCGCAACCGGGCGCAATATCAGCCAAGGGCGACTGATACGCCCGTGGCAACCACCTCGGACCGGACCTCCCATTACGGCGGCGGACAGGCTTCCGTGACCGCCACGGTGGCGCGGAACACCGCGCAGGCGGGGGTGTATGGGTTCGGGCAGCGAGACGGGTACCGGTTTGGAGCAATCTTCAACGACGGCTCGGGAACGCCGCCGTTTCTGATTCCGGATGGCGCGACGGGCGCAGTGGTGGAGGAGTATGTGTCGGACAATTGGAAGGCCGCAGAGTGGTTGACGCTGATCGGCGGGGTGCGAGCCACTCGGTTCCTGGGGCAGTTTACAGAGAACGTGGTCGCACCACGGTTGGGACTGGCGGTGCGGGTGCCGCGGCTAAGCTGGGTGTTTCGGGGCTTCTATGGCCGGTTCTATCAACCGCCGCCCCTGCTGACAGCGAAAGGACCGATCGTGCAGTTTGCCAGCGACAACAACACTGCCTTCAGCCCGCTGCATGGCGAGCGGGACGAAGAGCATCAGTTCGGCGTACAAATCCCTCTTCGCGGATGGGTGGTCGACGCGGACACGTTCAAGACGCGGGTGAACGACTTCCTCGATCACTCGAACGTAGGCAACTCCAGCATCTACTATCCGGTAACAGTGGATGGCGCTCTTGTACGTGCATGGGAGTTGACGGTGCGCTCTCCCCGTCTCGGCAGGCTGGGGCAAGGCCATCTCGCGTTCTCCAATCAGATCGCCGAACAGCGCGGGGCGATTACCGGTGGCCTGGTGTGTGCACCGGTAGAGTCGGAGCAATGCGATGTCGATCCGGGGTACAGGCCGGTCGATCACGACCAGCGCAATACCTTGAACGTGGGGTGGAACGCAAGTTTGCCCTGGCGCATGACAGCGTCGACGAACGTGATGTATGGATCAGGATTCACCAACGGAAAGCCGGACGACACAACGCCATACCCGAACGACTATTTGCCCGGGCATACGACGGTCGACGTGTCGGTCGGACGGAGTTTTGGAGAAAGAGCAACAGCTTCCGTCACAGCGACAAACGTGGGGAACCGCCGCGTGTTGCTCGATAACAGCTTGACGTTTGGAGGGTTCCACTACAACGATCCGCGCGAAGTGTTCGGCGAGTTCCGGTACCGCTTCCGGTACTAGCACGCTGCGGTGCCCGGGCGTAGGCGGCCTCTCGCAAGGACGACTCGCATCAAGCCCGCCAACTTTCGGCACCTGTTCTGGCCTCTCCAACGAACGATGCTGCAACGGGAAGCAGTAATGTTACGTCCACAATCGCCTGCTACGGTTCTCTCTGACTGTGGCACGTTCGCGCAGCACCTCAGCATCTGGAGAACTCATGACCCGCCGCCTTCCCGTTACACGCACGCTTGCCGTCGCGTCGTTCTGCGCTTTTGCGCCTGCCGCCTTCGCTCAGTTCTTCACTCCCGGCAATCTCGTCGTCTCCCGCAGCGTCTACGACGGCAAACCCGCAAACGTGAAAGCAGGAGCGATCCTTCCTCCGAACTGCGCCACCACCCTGGGTGCATGTGCAGCCTCCACCGGGGCGCCGTACGACGGCAGCTA
This sequence comes from Acidobacteriaceae bacterium, assembly GCA_965215415.1. Lineage (GTDB taxonomy): Bacteria > Acidobacteriota > Terriglobia > Terriglobales > Acidobacteriaceae > Edaphobacter. The sequence continues at coordinate 2,255,272 of CBDCDQ010000009.1, forward strand.
TCCTACTGTCTTCAACAACGATCTCTATGACGGTTCTTTCGGCATCACAACGCCGATCTTTCTCGACGAGATCGCTGTAGACGGCACCTATCTTCGCACCTGGCAGGTGCCGAACAATACCTCCGGCGGCGCTCCAAAGAACCGCCAGCTCGTCACCAGCTTCGCCTCCAAATCCGAGATCGGCCTCAACCTTTCCGCTGACGGCAGGTACATCACGTTTATGGGCTACGTGTCGCCGGTGGACAAGCTGGACGTTTCGAACTCCAACACGCCCCTCGTGATCGACCCGACCAATCCCGACGGACAGACGCCCACTTATCGTGCGATCGCCCGCATCGACAAGCATGCCAACTTCAACTTCACCGTCACAAACGCTTACAGCGGCAACAATGGCCGCGCAGCGATCCTCGTCGACGCGCCGGACGGCCAGGATTACTTCCTCACGGCGGGCAACGCGGGCAGCGGTGGCAATCCTCAGCCCTTCGGCGTCGTCGCGGGTGCAGGCGCGCAGCTGGTGCCTTTCGCCTCCGGCAGCGAGCTCGCCCAGAACCCCGGCTTGCCAACGCCGGTCGCCAGCTTCAACCTCACCCAGCTGCCCAACACCAAAGCCGACAAGATCGGCAAAGACGACAACTTTCGCGGTCTCACCGTTGCAAACAACGTCGTCTACTACAGCAAAGGCAGCGGCGGCAATGGCGTGAACACTGTCTACTTCGTCGACACGGTGGGAGGTGCCTGCCCCAACGGTACTGGCCTGCCAAAGCCTGGCGCAGCGTTGCCCTCGGTCTCGCTTCCGTACAGCCCGGCGACGCTTCCGACGACAGGATTGCCAAGCAACCTCTGCATCCTTGCTGGCTTTCCAGCCACAGCCGCGGCAACCAAGAATTACACGCCGCTCTATCCCTTTGGCATGTTTTTTGCCGATGCCAACACGTTGTATGTCGCCGATGAGGGCGACCAGTTCAACAAGGATGGCACCCTCTACACCCACGCCGCCGCGCAAACCACTGCCGGGCTGCAGAAGTGGATCTTCAACAAGCCTACGCAGACCTGGACTCTTGTCTACACGCTCCAAAAGGGCTTGAACCTGGGTACACCCTACATCGTGGCTGGCTACCCGACGGGGAACAATCCCGCAACCAGGCTGCCCTGGGCACCTGCGGCAGACGGCCTCCGCAACGTGAGCGGCATCGTGGCGAACGGTGTCGCTACGGTTTACGCCATCACCTCTACCGTCTCGGGAGGCGGCGATCTGGGTGCAGACCCCAATCAGCTCGTCTCCGTCACTGACTCGGTGGCCAACACCGACCCCACAAAGGCCGGCACATTCACCGTGCTCAAGTCGGCTGCTTACGCTGAGGTCCTGCGCGGCGTAAGCTTCACCCCCGGAACCCACCTCGCGTCCTACTAGGAAGCGCCTCTGGCGAGCGACATACCGGTCGGGTACCCAGGTCTTTGCTCTAAGGCCTGGGTACTCGCAAAAACCTGCTTTACCTCCCGGGAGCAGGCCTACTCCGTCTTGGTTCAAATTCGACCGTTGCCATGCGTTCAAGACCGTCTCTGCTGGCGGCACCTCAAACGCTCCCGTATCCTAAGTCTCTGTGGCCAGTTCCCCGACATCCTCTTCCGCGCTCGCTCAACAGGGCTATTTTGCCGATCTTTACACCTTTGACTGGGCGACCGCATCGTGGCGCACGCCCCTCATCTGCTCGGCTGCTGTCGCGCTCTGTTTGCTGACAGGCGTGCTGGTCGGCCATCCCTCTGCCGGCCTCATCGCAGGCAGCGGCGCGTTTACCGTGGGCTTCGGCGTCAACCAGCGCATCGCCGATTCGCGCCTGTGGCCGATGATCGCGGCTACCCTCGCCATGTTTGCCTCGACAGTCGCGGGGATGCTGGCTGGCCACACCGGCGTGACGCTCCTCGTAGCGGCGGCGCTGTGGAGCTTCGCATACGGGCTGCTGACGGGGCGCGCCGCCGGTCTGGGCTGGGTCGGGCAGCAAGCCGCCGTCATGATGCTGGTCACCTCGGCCTTTCCTGCCGATCTTCGTCACGCTCTGCTGCGTGGTCTTCTCATCCTCCTCGGAGGAGCGACCCAGGTCCTGATCACGAGCCTCTTTCTGCATCTGCTGCCGGAACTCACGCAGGATCTGCTCGCCTTGCCGTACGCTGGCGGCATCGGCATGAATCATCTACTGCGGCTTGAAGACCCCGACCGCCAGCCGGACCGTCGCACCTTTCTTCTCCAGTTGCGCGCACTACCTCAGGCCCTGCCCCGCCTCAGCCGCGCCAGTGCCTTCGGCTATGCTCTCCGGCTCGCCTGTACCGTCACGCTCGCAGCCGAGGTGTACCGGCGGTTGGGCATCCAGTCCGGCTACTGGGTTCCTATGACGGCACTGCTCGTCCAGAAGCCCGCCTTCTTTGAGACGTTGACCCGCGCTCTGCTCCGGGTCGGCGGCACCCTTGCCGGAGCGGTGCTCGCCACCCACTTCCTCGTCTACCTGCATCCCGCGCCGCTGGTTCTCGCGTTCGGCGCCACCGTCTTTGCCTTCCTCTCCTATACCAGCATCACGGTGAACTACGGTCTCTTCTCCCTATTTCTTACCTCGTACATCGTCTTTCTACTCTCGCTCAACCAGTTGCCTGGCACCGTCATCGCCCACCGCCGCGCTCTGTGCACCCTGGCCGGAGGGTTGATCGCTCTGGTCATCCATGTCGACGCCCTGTTGCGACACCGTCCCCAGTCCGCAGCCAGCTAAAACCCGGTAGCCACAGCCACATCTCGTAGACTGGAAGCCATGGCCCGTCAACCAGCCGTGACCGCCTTTCCCGCCCAACGCTCCACCGTGGCCTGGCTTATCGGCACTTTCTTCGGGGCGGGGCTCCTCCGTCCTGGTCCCGGCACCTACGGCTCAGCCGCCGCAGTGCTCCTTTGGCTGGCAGCGGCGCACACCTTCCATCCAACCCGTTTGGCTCTCACCCTCGGCACCGCTCTCGCCGCTCTCGCAGCTACCCTGATCGGCATCCCTGCTGCCACCATCGTGGCCCGCGAGTCGGGTAGGGAAGACCCCGGCCACGTCGTCATCGATGAAGTCGCGGGTCAGCTCTTCGCCCTCATCGCCCTTGCTCCCACCTGGCCACACGCCGCCCTTGCGTTCGTTCTCTTCCGCGCCTTCGACATCCTCAAGCCTCCACCCGTACGTCAACTTGAACGGCTGCCGACAGGCACAGGCATCATGCTCGACGATGTCGCAGCGGGCTTCTTTGCTCTCGCCTGCGGCCACCTCATCCTCCGTGTCTTCCGCTGACCCAGCCCCCGCCATTTGACCTCTGTCGAGAGCCTTTCCAGGCCGCTCGTAGTCGATGCACGCTCAACCTCCGGCGAAAGTAGTTCTTCCTGCGCTTGAACCGTACACTGTCTTCATGCCGTCCCTCTTCCGCTCCGACACAGATGCAGCCGCTCCCCACATTGATCGTCTTCATCCCGCCTGCGCCATGCCGGGCGGCGAAGTGGAGCTTCATGGGCGCAACTTAGGCCCGCACGAAGAGGCCCTTCCTCGGGTCACTCTCAACGACACTCAAGCCCCTGTAGTGCTCGCCCGCCCCACCCACGCAACCCTCCGCGTCCCCGAAGGCACTCTCTCTGGCGACCTCCTCGTTCAAAGTAACGGTCTCGGCAGCAACCCCATGCATCTTCACGTCGCTGTTCCCATGGCCGAAAACCTCCACCCGGTCGCCAATCCGGCTGTCGACGCTGACGGACAGGTCTATGCGACCCTCTCCGGCTCGCGTGGCCAGACGATGCCCGTGTCCGTGTTTCGCGTCGCACGCGACTTCCAGATGCGCCCCTTCGTGCGCGACATCCTCAACCCCACCGGTCTTGCCTTCGATCCGGACGGCTTCCTGTACATCTCCTCCCGCGCCGAAGGTACCGTCTACCGCATCTCCCCCACGGGTGCAGTCTCCACCTACGCCGAAGGTATGGGCATCGCCACCGGCATTGCCTTCGACCGCGACGGCAACCTCTTCGTCGGCGACCGCTCCGGCACCATCTTCAAGATCGGCAAGCCCGACGCCCAGGGAAACTCCGGCGAGATCTTCGTCTACGCCACGCTCGAGCCCTCGTTTGTGGCCTACCACCTGGCGTTTAACGACGCGGGCGACCTCTTCGTCACCGGCCCCACCACCAGCTCGCACCAGGCGGTCCACGCCATCGACCGCGACGGCAACACCACGGTCTTCTACCAGGGCCTCGGCCGCGCGCAGGGACTTGCCTTCGACGTCGACGGTAACCTCTTCGTCGCCGCCAGCCTCCATGGACAGCGCGGGATCGTTCGCATCACGCCGGATCGTGAAGCCACGCTGGCCGTCTCCGGGTCCAGCCTCGTCGGTTTAGCCTTCCTGGACGACGGCAACGCCGCACTCGCCACCCGCGACGCTCTCTTTCATATTGCACTGGACGTGGAAGGACGCAAGCTCTTCTAGGCCTCCTCTGGGTAGAGCTTCGCGCAGCGTGTGAGACCTTCATCCGGCCTAAGAAGCCTTGGCGAAAGCGGGCTTGTACGTCTGCTCTGGAGTGCGCCCTCGATCAAATACTTGCCGCCCGTTGACAGCATGGTAGCGACGCCCATTCCGACTGCCGCCCACGTCTAAGATGGACGTATGAAGCGGACTCGGTACACGAAGTTTACGGGGGACCTGGCGTCTTCGTTTGGGTTGGAAGACCTGATGCAGGCGCTGTCGGAGTTTCTGCTGGACTCGGGCTTTCAGGACCCCTATGGGCGGTTCCAGGAGTTCGACGGCGAGCAGACGATGGAGAACCTGCGCGAGGCGATTAGGCAGGCGCTCGAGTCCGGTGAGCTCTTTGACGAAGAGGCCCAGGAGAAGTTCAACGAGCTCTCGGCCGACCAGGTCGAGGAGCTGATCGACCAGATCGTCCAGAAGATGCAGGAGCAGAACTTCATCAACGCCGAGCAGCCGCAGCAGGGGCAGGGCGAAAACGGCGAGGGCGAGGCGAACGCCAAGTTCGAAGTGACCGACAAGGGCATGGACTTCCTCGGCTACAAGGCGCTTCGCGAGTTGCTGGGACCCTTGGGCAAGTCGAATCTGGGGCGGCACGATACGCGGCACGAGGCCTCGGGCGTCGAGACCAACGGTAGCTCCAAGCTGTACGAGTTCGGCGACACGCTGAACCTCGACATCACCGCCACTCTTTCAAGCGTCTTCGCGCGCGAAGGAATCGCGACGGCCGTGGATGGGGAGGAGCGGACGCCGCTGAACATCGAGTACTCGGACATCCATGTGCACCAGTCGGACTACCAGTCGTCGTGCGCGACGGTGGTGCTGCTGGACTGCTCCCACTCGATGATCCTCTACGGCGAGGACCGGTTTACGCCAGCCAAGCGCGTCGCCATGGCGTTGTCGCACCTGATCCGCACGCAGTTTCCCGGCGACACGCTGAACCTCGTGCTCTTTCACGACACGGCGGAAGAGATTCCGATCTCACAGTTGCCGCGCGTGAAGGTCGGGCCGCACTACACCAATACGCGCGAGGGGCTGCGGATGGCGCAGCGGATTCTGGCGCGGCAGACTAAGGACATGAAGCAGATCGTGATGATCACGGACGGCAAGCCGAGCGCGCTGACACTGCCCGACGGGCGCATCTATAAGAACGCCTTTGGACTCGACCCGCTGGTGATCGCCGAGACGCTTGAAGAGGTGTCGCGCTGCAAGCGGTCGAACATCATGATCAACACGTTCATGCTGGCGCGGGATTATGCGCTGATGCAGTTCGTGCAGCAGGTGAGCGCGATGTGCCGGGGCAAGGCTTACTTTACGAGTCCAGAGAACCTGGGGAATTATTTGTTAATGGACTTTATGTCGAGGCGGATGAAGACGATCCACTGAGAAAGTAAGTCTTTGCTTTCTATTGTCATTCCCGTAGGAAACTCTGCGGTTGTACATCGTGCCGTCACCTTCACCGCTCCTATTAACTGCGTAATTAACCCAGGTCCGGACACCTGTTTACGCCTTGCGATGATCTGCATAAGTCCTCTCGAATGAAGACTTTGGCATCTAAGTCGTGTAGAATGAACACTTTAACCTAGGCTTATCCTGTAAGTACTTTGTTTTGAATACTTTATGGTCTTCACTTGTTTACTTTGCTAGCTCATAAAGCAAGGTGCGCGCCGAGGATGGCGATGGCGGCTATGGCGGCGGTTTCGGCCCGGAGGATGCGCGGGCCAAGCGTGACGGGCTGCCAGCCGTGGTAGGGGAAGAGCGCCATCTCTTCGGGGGTCCAGCCGCCTTCGGGGCCTATGGCTAAGGCCCACGTCTCAGAAGCGAGACCTGGGGCACCCATACTTAGGGCGGCGGTGAAGGTGAGGGCTTGCTCGGTCTCGCTAAGGAGGATGCGGGTGGCGCTTGTCTCGGCCTCGAGCGCGGCTTTGAGCGTGGCGGGGTTGGCGACGTCGGGGATGTCGGTGCGGCGAGACTGCTTGGCGGCTTCCAGGGCGATGCGGCGCCAGCGTTCCACTCGTTTGGTGGCGGCCTGGGCGAGGTGCTTCTCCGTGCGGCGGGCGAGGATGGGTGTGATGCGGGCGACGCCGAGCTCGGTGGCCTTCTCGATGGCCCACTCGAAGTGGTCGAACTTGAAGATGGCCAGCAGCAGATGTATGGGGAGGGCGGCTGAGGTTTCGAGCTCTTCATGGAGGGTGAGGCGGACTTCGCTGTCGGAAACGGTGTCGATGACGGCGCGGTGGAGGAAGCCTCCGGCGACGAGATCGTAGGTCTGTCCTGGCTGCGCGCGTAAGACGTTGGCAAGATGGTGGGCCTGGTCGCCGGTGAGGGTAGCGGCGGTACGGTCTGAGGTCCAGGTATCGGCGATGAAGCGGCGTCTCATAAGCAGGGAAGGGGGGTGCTCGTTATCGTGGCAGGGTAACCGTCTGCGGGGGTTGATGGTAGAAGTCCACGGTCAGGGTGGAAGACCGGCGGTGGTTCCAGAGGTCTTCCGTAATCGGAAACTGGAGGAGAACCATCCCTTCGGCGAACTGGCCAGGAAGGATCAGCGTATCGCGGAAGAGAGGCGGCGATGCCAGGGGTTTGAGAGCCGGAAACGTGGTGAGCAGCGCTGCGAGGTCGCTCTTTTCAGCAGCGTTCGTGGTCAGTGTTCGACCATCGGCGAGTGTAAGGGTGCCAGTGAGATCTTTGAGGAAGAGGGGAAGGTTCAGGCGGTCGTCGATCCGCAAGGTAGCCAGGACATAGAGATCGTCCTGCGCGTTATCTTTCTTCACGAGGATGGTGTCATTTCTGAACACAGTATGAGCCTGGTAGATCTTGGTTTGCGTCACGGTCAGATCTGCAGTCCGGTTGGGAGTGTAGTGAAGCAGAACCAGGACGGACACGCCAACCACGATCACGGCGAGCAGGCCGGGAAGAAAGAGGTTGGAGGAGCGGGCTTGCGAGAACTGAGGGTCCACACGATGAGGATACAGCCGCCCGATGTCCCAAAGTGGAGAGAGCGGCTGCTCTATAAAGTATGGTGCCGTCGCCCAGCGTGCACGACTGTCCGATGCTGCGAATGACAACGAAGGACGCACCTACTCGCGTTGGACGGCGTACTCATCGAGCAGGACCGTAATGAGGGCGGCAGTCGGAACGGCGACGAGTGCGCCCACTATGCCTGCAAGAGCGGTGCCGACTAGAAGAGCGACAAGGACGGTAAGGCCGCTCAGGTCGACTGACGATTTCATGATGCGTGGAGTAAGGACGGCGTTCTCCAAATTGACATAAATGGCGTAGAAGATGAGCACGCCGAACATCTTGGGCCACGAGTCGAGTGCGGCGACCCCGGCGGCGAGAACGATGGTGATCACTCCACCAGCGATGGGGATCAGGTTGAACAAGCCCATCAAGACGCCCAGGAGGAAGAAGTAGCGGACGTGCAGAATGCCAAAGACGGTGACGCTGCAGACACCGAGGATAAGCATGAGCAAGCCTTGCCCGATAAGCCATTTGCTCATCTTCAGTTCAGCTTTCTTGAGGGTCAGATCAAGGCGGAGGCGCTCCGGATTTCTGAACAAGGATAAGAAGAACTCGTAGGCGTGTTCCCCTTCGAGCATGAAGTAGATGCAGAGAAAGGTGGCTGTAAGGATGTCGAAGATGTGGGAGAGCCACAAAGGAAGCGAGGTCAGCAGATACGAAGCAGTGGCCGTGGCACCATTTTCGGCCTGAGCGGCGACTGAGTCGATGTCGACTTTGCTTGCAATCGGCAAACGCTTGATGTGAGCTACGATGCCGGGAAGCCGCTGGGGTAGCTCATTCGAGAAGCTCTTGATGTCGCGCGCGACGGGCGGGAGGCCAACGGTGAAGAAGATAGTCAGCGCCAGCACGATCGTGACGAGCAGAAGGACGACGGCGATGGGCCGAGACGGGGACCAGCCGCGGACCCTGAGCTTGGTAATACGAACGACAAGCGGCATCAGGACTACGGCAAAAAGGGCGGCGACGTAGATGATCTCAAGCTCTTTTGAAAGCTTCCAGGCGAGCGCGAGCGCAAGGAAGACGCCGGTCGCAAAAAGGATGTTCGTACGGCCGGAGAGGCGGGCGAACCGCTGGGCCGGGGGCTCGGGCGGAGTCTCGATACGGGTGGCTGGCTCATGGAGTGTCACTTCGGCCTGATCGAGGGTGGGGGACGCGCTGGGCACAATGCTCTCCTGTTGGTGATATCCGTGTGATGCAGGGAAGCAGTCTAGCGGAGTGCGCGAAGCGCGATTCTTAGCTGCGCAAGCGTCTGTTGCGGGGTGTTTGCTTCCGTCTCCAGGGTGAGGCGGGCCAGGCGGCGATAGCCGGGCTGGCGTTGCAGGAAACGAGCACGGGCCTGAAGAGGATCGGCGAGCACAGGACGGTCGATCTGCTGGAGCAGGCAGCGATCGTAGACGGTCTCAAACGGGGCATGGAGAAAGACGGCGAGAGTGCCGGGGGTCTGCTCGAGGAGAAGCCTGTTGGTCAGAAACTCCGGCGTGCCTCCGCCGAGTGCAAGCACGATGCGCGTCTGGCCGAGGGCCACTGCGAGGGCGGAAGATTCGAGTTGGCGAAAATGAGCCTCGCCGTGCGCCGCAAAAAGAGCAGCGATGGATGCACCGGCGCGAGCCTCCAGGAAGGCGTCCAGGTCGAGGAAGGTCCAGCCAAGCTCCTCGGCCAAAAGACGGCCAATGGTCGTCTTGCCTGCTCCCATGAAGCCCATCAGGACAATCCGTTCTAAATGCGCGGGTACGGAAGAGGTAGCCCCGGGTTTGGCAGCGAGGACGGTGGCGGTCATGGGTGTTCTCCTGTTCGGCTGTGTTGCAAAACAAAGCCGCGACCAGTGTTGGCCGCGGCTTGGGTTGATTTCAGAGGAGTCTGAGAGTTACGTTTCAGATCGCACGAAGTCGCCCGGCCGCAGAGGGGGCCAAAAGGCGTACGTAAATCGTGCGGGCTGGAACATCGTCATCATGCTGGGAGATTACAGGAGATATGGGCTTTTTTGCAAGCTCTTCTCAAGGATTAGAAGATGTAGCCAAAGTTGGTGCTGAACTGGAAGCTGTTCTTCTGAAAGCCGGTGGGTGGATTGTTAATGAAGTTGTCAGAGGCACCGAAGTTGACGGTCAAGCGATGGAAGGCAGGTAGGGCCAGATTGAGGTTGCCGTTTGCAGAGTAGGCGTTTGGATTGTTCCAGGCGGGAAGCACGCTGCCAGACTCCGTCAAGACGAGCTTCGCCGGCAAATCGTGGCGGTAAGTCTCGGCGAAGGTGGAGCCGATAAGGTTCTGGTTCTGACTGGCCAGGGTGGAGTTGAACTGTTGCTTCAGATAATGGACGTCGAGCTTGAGGTCGAGTTGCTGGCGCGTGCGTTGAACGGGTGTCCAGCCGAAGCCAGCACCGTAAACCTGTTGGAGATCGAGACCCAATGCAAAGTTGTGGTCGATGCCAAGGTCGCCAAGAGCATAGAAGCGCGGGCTGAAATAACGATCGTGCTCAAAGCTGGTGTGGAAGATACTGGTCCGGGCAACACTGTTTGGGGTGGCTGGCGACGTTTGCGGAACTACTGGTTGAGTCAGCTTGCCGTACGCTTCGTTAAGGTTGAAGACAGTCCGATCGTGCGGCGGAAGGAAGGCGACCCCAGGCATCGCTCGCACGAGATTCAGCCCGGCCGTGACGGTGGGACCGTAGCTGGTGGCTTGTACGTCGCTAGCTCCGGCGCTGGCGTTGCCCTTCCAGCCGCTAAGCAGGCTGTGCCGCCGGAGTTGCCGGTCGAAGGTCGCTTGATCGATCACGAATCCGACATTCGCCTCGGGCACAGCGACTGAGGAGCTGACACCGGCAGGGGAGACTACCTGTAGCGTCGCGTCCTTATAGGACAGGAGACCGGGATGGATAAGGTCGTGGGCAATCGACGGCTTTATCGGAACGCCCTTTGAAATCACCGCGAAGCTGCCGTGGGTTTGCAGTTCGCGAACATTGTCGAGCGAAACGGTAAGCTCTCCGGCCAGGTCGCTCCGGAACGTAATGGAGTTGCCGACTCCACGCAGAAGAGTACCAGTGAGGTGATCTCCATTCTTGAAGATGAGTACGTCGGGTTCCGCTTTGATCTGAGCCGAAGCGTAGAGCGAAAGGCAGGCAAGCAGAAGGATCGAGGCTTGGCAGCCACATCCGAGGGGAGATCGTCGAGGTCGTGGTAAAGACATAAAGTTAGCGTACCCCAGCGTCTGTGGGTTCGGCATGGACGAAGTTCGAGTGCAAGACGGGCCAAATCGCCGTCATCTGGAATCACGCTTGTAGCCTTATCGGACAGGTTGAGAAAAGAAAGTATTGACCATTGTTCCAAATTGGGCATAGTATCCGTTTCGCTACAGCTTTATGGTTCCCCAAGATTGTTCATGATGCAAAGTGTTGCCGCAAGGCGGCCCTGGATACCTTGTGCTCTGGAGAGAACGATGGCATGGTACGCGTACTGCATCGCGGAACGGCAAGCTTTTCCTGAACTGAGCCGTCATCGCCGCCCTACCCCTTTGGCTGACGTAAAGGGCATCCTGGATCATCAAGCGTTTTTGTTTCCAGCCGGTGAGCTGGCCGTGATCGTCTCCGAGCATAGCGGCGACGAGGTAGCGGACCTGGGCCAACAAGCGGCGCGGGATCATGCGCGGGTGATTGCGGAGTGTTTTCACCACTCGACCGTGCTGCCGTTCCGGTTCAATACGACGTTCGCCGACGACGAAGCGTTGCGACGATCGGTGCGGTCCAATCAGCGGCACTTTATTGCCAATGTCGAGCGGCTGCGCGGCAAGGCGGAGATGCACCTGAAGGTCCTCGTGGACGATACGTGCCCCGGTACTTCGTTGCGGGATATGACCGTCGGGCAGCAGTATCTGATCAGCCTGCGGGAGAGCGCGAGCAGGCAGCGGGAGCGGCAGTCGAAAGCGCGAGCGCTGTCCGTACAGATGCACCGTATGTTTCTGCCGCTCGCCGAAGAAGTAAGCTGCAAACGTACGGATTCGGGGAAGATGCTCCTGGATATCGCACATCTGATCGATAACAAGACGATAGCGCGGTATCAGAGCAAGTACACGTCGGCGACGGTGCAGATGAAAGAGTGCCGGATGCAGCTCTCGGGACCCTGGCCACCCTATCACTTCGTTCAGCGGCAAGCTCCCGTGCAACATCAGCACAGCGCCTAGGTGCGAGCACAGGTTACTGGCCCAATAAGGTTATGCTGCACGATAGTTTCGACCTTTTTGTCCAGCGGACACCCTTTCGGTGCGTCGGCTGCATCGCACTCTGTACAGGCAGGCGCGTCGACACGTTACGCCCTGCCACGATGCTGTACGACGGAGAATCCATGAATCGTTCCAAGAAGGTCTTGTCTGCCGCGTTTCTGCCGGCGTTTTGCCTTACCTCGTTTTCGATCGGGCTTGTCGCTCCGATGTTTTCGCAAGAGCCTAATCCTACCGCCTCCGGGCAGGCACCTGCTGGAGAGATGCAGCAACGGGATGGCGTCTATATCTATCAGGTCAAGGTGGTGCAGCGTGACCTGGACGCAGTGAACTACCTCCATCGCAGCGGATCGACGCATATCGGCTTCCAAGGTACGACATTGTTGCCGGGCGGCAAGGGCGATGCAAAGGTGACCAGCGAGCGTGGTGGGATTACGATCGACGCGGAGTTCAAAGGACTCACCCCCGCGAACGGGTTCGGCCCGGAGTATCTGACTTATGTTTTGTGGGCGATCTCACCCGATGGGCGCCCACAGAACCTGGGCGAAGTACTCCCGGCGGGAACAAAAAACACGATTCATGTAACCACCGCATTGCAGTCATTCGGCCTGATTGTCACGGCTGAGCCGTACTACTCCGTTTCGACGCCAAGCGACGTGGTGGTCCTACAGAATGTCGTGATCAACGACCAAACGACAGGTGTTCTGGAAAAGGTGAACGCCCACTACTCGCTGCTGCCACGTGGCCTGTATGCGGAGACCGATGGCGCAAAGACCGTGACTGCTCCGATTACGCGGAACGAGAAGACGCCACTCGAATACTACGAAGCGCAAAATGCCATGCGGATCGCCAGGGCGACAGGCGCGGAGAAGTATGCGGCTGACATCATGCGCGAGGCAGATCAGGACATACGGAACGCCGGAGATATCGACGCAAACAAAAAAGGCGACCGCAAGATGGAGATCACCTTCGCGCGGCAGGCTGTGCAGCGTGCGGAGGATGCACGCCTGACGACTCTGCGGAAGCAGGCTGACGAACGGCAGCGCAATGCAGAGATGGCCAAGCAGCAAGCCCAGGCAGATGCGCAGCAGTCGCAAATCCAGGCGCAGCAGGCACAGCTTGAGGCGGAGAAGGCGCAGGCCGCAAAGGCGCAGGCAGACGCGGAGCGTGCACGAGCGGAAGCAGCAGCGGCAGAGGCTCGGGCGAACGCAGCACAGGCCAACAAGAGTGCAGAAGATGCCAATGCCATTCGCGAGAAGCTTCGCAGCCAGCTGAACAGCGTGCTGGCGACCAGCGAAACTGCGCGCGGGTTGATCGTCAATATGTCCGATGTGTTGTTCGACACGGGTAAGTACACCCTGAAGACGGAGACCAAGGTAAGCCTGGCGAAGGTGGCTGGCATTTTGCAGGCGTATCCGGGCCTGAAGCTCCAGGTGGAGGGATATACCGATTCGGTTGGCAGTGATGAATTAAACCAGAAGCTGTCTGAGAACCGGGCGGGTGCCGTGCAGGACTTCCTCGTCACACAAGGTGTACAGTCCGGCAACATCTCAGCAACTGGCTATGGCAAGACGCATCCCGTGGCTGACAACGGTACCGCACAGGGGCGAGCGCAGAATCGGCGTGTGAACCTGGTCGTTTCGGGCGACGCCATTGGCGTGCAGCAGAGCGCTCCGGAGACTACCCAGCAGTAGTGTGCGACTTGAAGTAGTTCAACCCCAGCTCACAACGAAGGAAACAACGGGACCGCACTTCTGTGCGGTCCTTGTTGTTTTTGGATATAAGGGACAGATGAAGAGTTTAGCGGGAAAGACGGTGCTGATAACCGGCGCAAGTTCTGGGATTGGCGAGGCGACAGCGCGGGCGTTCGCCGCTTGTGGATCGAGGCTGTTGGTGTGCGCGCGGCGGGTAGAGCGGCTTCAGGCAAAGCACGACGAGCTGCGAAGCGCGGGCGCTGCCGACGTGTATGGGTTCAAATTGGACGTGCGGAGTCGAAGCGCGGTGGAGGCGTCGTTCGCCGGGCTTCCCCCGGAGTGGAGCGACATCGAGGTGCTCGTCAACAATGCCGGGCTGAGCCGAGGCATGACGAAGATCTTTGAGGATGATCCAGACGGGTGGGAGGAAATGATCGACACCAACATCAAAGGCCTGCTGTACGTAACACGGGTTGTCGTGCCGGGCATGGTGGCTCGCGGTCGGGGACATGTGATCAATCTGGGTTCGACCGCCGGTTATATGACGTATGCCAATGGGGCAGTCTATTGCGCCACGAAGGCAGCGGAGAAGGTGTTGAGCGAGGGGTTGAAGCTCGATTTGATGGGGACGCCTGTGCGGGTCACGTCCGTCGATCCGGGGATGGTGGAAACGGAGTTCAGCCAGGTACGGTTTCGCGGTGACACAGGTAGAGCCGCGAAGGTCTATGCGGGTCTAACGCCGCTTCGCCCGGAGGATATCGCGGAGGCGATCGTGTGGGCAGCTTCGCGGCCAGCGCACGTCAATGTGCATAACATCCTCCTGACCTCGATCGATCAGGCTAATTCCGTGACAATCAATCGCAGGGAATAACGGAAGGGAAGTGAGAGATCAAGTTTAGAGGTGAAGCGACCACCCTAAAGCGACGAGCTTTTGTTCAATGTCGGCGAGCGCATTGTTAAGAGCAGAACGACGATGCGGGCTGGATGTTCGCTCGGAAAGAACGCGTTCACGCTGCATCTCGAGGCCCTGCCGCTCGCGTTTGCGCCTAGCTTCGTCGTGCACACCGGTCGCCGTCGTGGTGTTGACCTCTGAAGCAAGTGATTGCGGGCCATCTGTGTGTTGCGGTCCTGTGTGTTGCGGTCCTGTGTGTTGCGGTCCTGTGTGTTGCGGTCCTGTGTGTTGCGGTCCTGTGTGTTGCGGTCCTGTGTGTTGCGGTCCTGTGTGTTGCGGTCCTGTGTGTTGCGGTCCTGTGTGTTGCGGTCCTGTGTGTTGCGGTCCTGTGTGTTGCGGTCCTGTGTGTTGCGGTCCTGTGTGTTGCGGTCCTGTGTGTTGCGGTCCTGTGTGTTGCGGTCCTGTGTGTTGCGGTCCTGTGTGTTGCGGTCCTGTGTGTTGCGGTCCTGTGTGTTGCGGTCCTGTGTGTTGCGGTCCTGTGTGTTGCGGTCCTGTGTGTTGCGGTCCTGTGTGTTGCGGTCCTGTGTGTTGCGGTCCCGTGTGTTGTGGTCCCACCGCGTTGCCCTCCGCCTCTTTGGACATACCCTATGGTAACCCGATACGGATTGTGATGCCCACAAAACTCGATGCCTATAATGGGCGAGTGGGGACACAGTGATTGTCGAAATTGCGGGGCTGAAGAAGGTGTACGAAGGCAAGCAGCAGGTCGTGGCCGTAGATGGCATTGACCTCAGCGTGCAGCCGGGAGAGCTGTTTGGGCTGTTGGGACCGAACGGCGCGGGCAAGACAACCACCATCAGCGTATGCACGACGCGGGCGCTGCCGAGCGCGGGCGTGGTGCGCATCGCCGGGGTGGATGTGGTGGCGAACCCGTCGCTGGCGCGGGTACATATCGGCGTGGTGCCGCAGTACAACACGCTGGACCGGGCCTGCACGATCGCTGAGAACATCAGCTTTCACTGCACCTACTTCGGGTTCTCGCGAGCCGAGGCCACAGCGCGTACGGAGCAGCTGCTGGCACAATTCCATCTGACGGAGCGGGCGGGAGCCTACCCATCGCAGCTTTCGGGTGGCCTGGCGCAACGCGTGCAGATCGCGCGGGCCATCGCCCATCGCCCCAAGGTGCTGTTCCTTGATGAGCCAAGCGCCGGACTCGATCCGCAGAGCCGCATTGCCATGTGGGAGGCGGTGCGCGGGCTCCGCGAAGAAGGCATCACGGTGGTGCTGACGACGCACTACATGGAGGAGGCCGACGAGCTCTGCGACCGCGTGGCGATCATCGATCATGGCAAGATCCTGGTGGAGGACACGCCCGCCGCGCTGAAGGCGTCTATCGGCGCGCAAAAGATCTACGACCTGGAGCTGAGTGGCGCAGGAGATGTGTCCGATCTGATGACAACGCTCCGGACTCTGCAGGGTGTAACAGGTGTGGAGACAAAAGATACAGGCGTGCGGGTCCTGGCGCATGGGGCGGCTGGGCTGCTGGCTGAGGTCGTAGTCGCGGCGGGGCCCTTTGGACTGCGCGATCTGACAATTACAGAGACAAGCCTCGAGACGGTCTTTATCCGGCTGACGGGTCGGGATCTACGCGAATAAAAGGAGCGAGCAATGGCTACTGCAGCGATGGCAAGACCGGCGGCTGCCTCCAAGGGCGTGCGATACACGCGGGCATTTGCAGGTTTGTTTGTGCGCGACCTTTACGTGCTGCGGCGCGAACTCTTTCCATTTGTCGTGCGTGTTTGCATGAACCCGCTGTTGTTTCTGTTCGTGTTTACCTATGTCATTCCGCACCTGAGCGGACCGGCGGCGGGCGCGAACCCGACGGCTTCGATGGCTGGCGGCGGCGCGGCCTTTGCGACCGTGCTGCTACCGGGGCTGATGGCGGTGGCAATCATGTTTTCGGGAATAGCGGCGGTGGCGTTGCCGCTGGCGGCGGACTTCGGCGTGACGCGTGAGATCGACGACCGCGTGATGTGTCCGCTTCCCGTAGCGGCCGTGGCCATCGAGAAGATCGTGTTTTCGGCCATGCAGGGCGTCTTGGCCGCTGGGATTGTGTACCCGCTGGCGTACTACGTGCCGACAGCCCACGCGCAGACGCACGTCACGAGTTGGTGGTTCCTGGCGGCGGTGCTGGTACTCTCCACCCTGACGGCGGGGGCTCTGGGTCTGACCATCGGCACGGCGGTAAAGCCGCAGCAGATCGGTCTGATCTTCGGCGTGGTGGTGATCCCCATCACGTTTCTCGGGTGTGTGTACTACCCCTGGGCGGCGCTGACGCATATTCGCTGGCTGCAGATGGGTGTGCTGGTCAACCCGATCGTGTATATGAGTGAGGGACTGCGAGCCTCTCTGACGCCTGGACTGCCGCATATGCCGCCTGCCATGATCCTCCTGATGCTGCTGTTCTTCCTTGTGCTGCTGACCTGGCTGGGGATCAGGGGCTTTCTGCGGCGGGTGATCGGGTAAGCAAGCGGCGGACACTGCCGCATTCTGTAGACTGATCTCCTGTCTGTGCAGCGATGGGGGACCGATGCGGAGTTTTGTGCTTGCGGTAGGTATTGGGTTAGGGTGCGTTCTTGCAGGGCAAGCCGAACCTAACCATGTTATGCGTACAGCATCGTTGGTGGTATCCGCTTGGACGCTCCAGGACGCGGCGAAGGTGTCCGGGACGGGCGGGCAATTGTCGCTTCCCGGCTTCATGACGGCAGGCTGGTATCCGGCGACTGTGCCGGGTACGGTGCTAACGACGCTGGTGAACAATCACGTATATCCTGAGCCGCTGTACGGGGAGAACAATCGGCCGGAGATCATCCCGGAGAGTCTGGCGCGGGGAACGTACTGGTATCGTACGGAGGTCGCCATCCCGGACGGGTATGCGGGGCGGCACGTCTGGCTGAACTTCGACGGGGTGAACTACGCCGCGCGCGTGTGGGTGAACGGGTCCGAGGTAGGGACGATGCGCGGGGCGTTTGTGCGCGGAGCGTTCGATGTAACCTACAACGTAAAGCCCGGGCGAAAGGCGGCCATTGCGGTGCTCATCTCGCCGCCGCCGCATGCAGGGATTGCGCACGAGCATACTTTGCGCGGGGGAATGGGCTTGAACGGGGGCGAGACGGCGGTGGACGGACCTACGTTCCTGTCAACGATCGGCTGGGATTGGCTGCCAGCAATCCGGGACCGCGACGCGGGTATATGGCAGAAAGTCTATCTGTCGACAAGCGGACCGGTGCGGATCAAAGATCCGTTGGTGACCACGGAGCTGCCATTGCCGAGGACGGATTCGGCCGACCTCGCGATACAAACCACGCTTGAAAATATGACGGACAAGCCGGTAAGAGGAGTGCTAAGGGGCAACATCGAGGGAGTCCGCTTCGAGCGCACCGTGCAGCTGCCCGCGCGCAGTTCCAAATTGCTTAGCCTGGACGCGAAGACGACTTCTGCGCTGCATATGACGCAGCCGAAGCTATGGTGGCCCAACGGGTATGGGCCGCAAAATCTCTATCACTTGCGGCTTAGCTTCGAGACGGGAGGGAAGACTTCCGACACAAAGGACGTCAGCTTCGGCGTGCGGAAGATTACCTATGCCGTACCGGACTCGGATAACCTGACGATCTCGGTCAACGGGGTGCGGGTGTTTATCCGCGGCGGAAACTGGGGGCTGGATGAGGGGATGAAGCGCATTCCGCGCGCGAGGCTGGAAGCTGAAATACGAATGCACCAGATCGCCAACCTCAATATGATCCGCAACTGGGTGGGACAGAGCACGGGTGAGGACTTCTACGAGCTCTGCGACAAGTATGGCATTTTGCTGTGGGACGAGTTCTTTCAGCCCAACCCATCAGACGGGCCCGATCCTACGGACTTAGAAACGTATCTTACCAACGTGCGCGACAAGATAGTGCGGTTCAGGAACCATCCGTCTATTGCGGTGTGGTGCGCGCGGAACGAAGGGTATCCACCCAAAGTGATTGACGACAAGCTGCGGGTACTGATGGCTGAGTTGGAGCCGGTACGGCTCTACCAGCCGAGTTCGACCGAAGGGCATGGAGTGAAGTCGAACGGGCCTTATCGTTGGCGGGAGCCGCGCGAGTTCTACAAGGTGGACGCGGCGTTCAAAACGGAGACCGGAAGTATGTCCGTGCCTACGCTTGAATCCATCAAGGGCATGATGCCGGAAAAGGATTGGGAGACGATTACCGACGACTGGGCGGAGCATGACTTCACCAAGGGCGCACAGGGCGGGGATGTCTACCCCGAGGTGCTTGCCGCGCGATACGGAAAGATTGTCAATCTGGCGGACTTTGTACGCAAATCGCAGATGATGAACTATGAGGCGTATCGCGCGATGTATGAAGGACGAAACGCGCAATTGTTCAAGCCGACCACCGGGATACTGACGTGGATGAGTCATCCGGCGCAGCCTAGTTTCGTCTGGCAGCTTTATCACTACGATATGGAGCCTAACTCGTCTTTATTTGCGGTCAAGAGCGCGGCGGAATTGGTGCATGTTCAGCTGAATGAAGCCAACGGCCAGGTAGAGGTGGTCAACAATGGACCGGAGGCTTTGACTGATGCCATGGTTCATCTTGCGGTTTACAACCTGGATGGAAGTTCCACTGCAACGCGGGACTATCCCGTGCAGGTGCCAGCGGATGGGGTGGTGGACTTAGGCGCAGTTGAGCTTCCGATTGGTGTTTCGCCGACACGTTTTGTTCAGATTTCTTTGAAAGATGGAGACGGCAAGATGCTTTCGGAAAACTTTTACTGGCAAGCAGCCGCTGAGCAGAAGGACGATCTTACAGGTCTGGAGACCATGCCGCGAGTGACCTTGGACGCACACGTCATACGGCAGGAGAGTGCGGGTAAATCGGTCGTGACGGTGACGTTGCATAATCCTGGTTCGGGCATCGCGCTGATGGCCCATGTGCAGCTTCGGAAGGGTACGGGGGAGCGGGTGCTTCCAGCTTACTACAGCGGGAACTACGTTTCGCTGATCGGCGGAGAGACGAAGACCATCACCGTGGAAGCAGAGACGGAACTACTGAGCGGCAAGGATGCGCTGGTGGTTGTAGACGGCTGGAACGTGGATGTGACGGATAGTGCTTCCGCTGGAGTATCGATCAGGACGAATGTGGATGCCCTGGTGGAGCATTCCCCCGCGACGGGGCTGCCGTTCCAGACGGTGGGGCTGCGGTAGTGGAACCCACGCTCAACATCAAGACGTGGGTCACCCAAGCGGTTGCTAAACGAAAAGTGGGGCCAGCACCAGGGTGATGGTGGCGAGCAGCTTGATCAGAACGTGCAGGCTGGGGCCGGCGGTGTCCTTGAAGGGATCGCCCACGGTGTCGCCGACGACGGCTGCTTTGTGGGCGTCCGACTTCTTGCCGCCATACTGCCCAGTCTCGATGTACTTCTTGGCGTTGTCCCAGGCGCCGCCGCCGTTGTTCATCAGCATGGCGAGGAGGACGCCAGCGATGGTGCCGACCATCAGAAGGCCGGCCACAGCTTTGGCTCCGGCGAGGTTTACCGCCACACCATCGATCGTCGGTACGGCCATACCGGCAAGAGCCTGGTAGCTGGGGCTGAAGTTGCGGAAGATAAGGCCGACCGCGACGGGAAGACCGACGGCGAGCAGGCCGGGGAGGACCATCTCCTTGAGCGCGGCGCCGGTGACGATGCTGACGCAGCGGGCATAGTCGGGCTTCGACGTACCCGCCATGATGCCGGGATTCTCGCGGAACTGGTCGCGCACGTCCTGGACGACCATCTGGGCGGTCCGTCCCACGGCCTTGATGGCGAGCGAGCTGAAGAGGTAGGTCAGCATGGCTCCGAGCAGTGCGCCGACGAAGACGGGGACCTCGGCGAGATTGACCTCGGTAAAGGTCCACCCGGCGGGCATAGAGCCACCGGCAGCGCTCACCTTTTCGACTACAATGGTGCGGATCTCTTCAAGGTAAGCGGAGAAGAGGAGGAAGGCGGCAAGCGAGGCCGAGCCGACAGCGTAGCCCTTGGTAAGGGCCTTGGTCGTGTTGCCGGCGGAGTCGAGCTTGTCCGTGCGGTCGCGGATGCTCTCGTCCTGGTTCGACATTTCAATGATGCCGCCCGCGTTGTCGGTGATGGGGCCGAAGGTGTCCATCGCGAGGATGTAGGCGGCGCAGCTCAACATGCCCATCGTCGCGATGGCGGTGCCGTAGATGCCTTTGGCATAGTCGCTTACGCCCGCGACTCCCGCCAGGCCCTGCACGCCGAAGTAGTAGCTGAGCAGCAAAGCGGCGGAGATGACGACGACCGGCATGGCGGGGGTTTCCATGCCCACGGCAAGGCCGGAGATGATGTTGGTGGCGGGGCCGGTGAGCGAGGCTTTGACGATGGACTGCACCGGGCGGTACCTGGCTTCGGTGTAGTACTGCGTGATCCAGACGAAGAGAAACGCGGTGACGAGGCCGGTGACGCCGCACATCAGCAGCCACATGGGCTGGACGCCGGGACCGCCGAGCATGGTGTGGATGGCTCCCGCGAAGCCCAGCAGCGCCAGCCCGGAGGTGACGTAGAAGCCGCGGTTGAGCGCGGACATGGGGTCTTCGTGCTCATTGGTGCTCACCACAAACACGCCGACGATGCTGGCGATTAGATTAATGGCCAGGACGATGAGCGGGAAGAGGATGCCTTTGAGGCCGAAGACCGGATAGAGGGCCGCGCCCAGGATCATAGCACCGACGTTTTCGGCGGCGGTCGACTCGAAGATGTCGGCACCGCGTCCAGCGCAATCGCCCACGTTGTCGCCCACCAGGTCGGCGATCACGGCGGGGTTGCGGGGATCGTCTTCGGGGATGCCCGCTTCGACTTTGCCGACGAGGTCCGCGCCCACATCGGCAGCTTTGGTGTAGATGCCGCCGCCGAGTTGCGCGAAGAGCGCGACGAGTGAGGCGCCAAAGCCGAAGCCCACGAGTTGGTAGGGCACGCCGCGTGGGTCGTTCAGACCGCCAAAGACCACGAAGAGCGACGCGACACCGAGCAGCGACAGCGCCACGACGACCAGGCCGGTGACGGCACCGCCGCGCAGCGCCATCTTGAGGGCGCGGTCGAGCGAGGTGCGGGCGGCGGAGGCGGTACGGATGTTGGCGCGGATGGAGCAGTACATCCCCGTAAAACCGGCGAGGCCGGAGCAAACCGCGCCGACGAGAAAGCTGATCACGGTCTTTGCGGCGTAAGGCGCGGTGCGCGGCGAGACACGGTAGCCGACGAAGACGACGATGGCCAGCACGGCGGCGATGATGGCGATGGTCTGGTACTGGCGCTTCAGGAACGCCTCGGCTCCCTCGCGAATGGCGTTCGAAATGGCCTGCATGTCAGGCGTTCCGGCGTCGGAGCTGATGACCTGGCGGGCCAGGAAGAAGGCGAAGGCCAGGGCGAGAAGCGCGACTGCAATGGCGATCCACAGATAGAGACGGCCGTCGTCGGTGCTGAAGGAGGCCGGGCTGGTGGCCGTCTGTTGAAGAGCGATGGCCAGGAAGCTTGATACGTGCATAGACTGCGTTCTCCTTTTAGGTGGAAAGCCAGTTCAACGCGTGCGGGAGCGCACTACTTATAAGGCGGCCATTATCTACGATTCAGCCAGGATGCGCGAATCGGTCGGTTCCAACCTGGAACGGGAAGGCGTTTTTGCTCTTCACTCCAGGCGTCCGTCAGAGCATGACATTCCATACTGTGAGGAGTTGCGCTCTATCGGGCCCCGGAGTTGGTATGCGTGTTCATCGCTTCTTTTATGGTGTTCTTTCGATTACGGCTTGCGTAAGCCTGGTGGGCTGCTCGGTCAGCGTGCTTCCCGCTCCTGTGGCGAGTGCGGTGGCGGTCTCAGGCAATTGGCAGATTGCTTCGGCGGACGCGAGCGCGGTGCGCCTGCCGGTTCTGACGGGGGAGCTGTCTGGTTCGGGCGGTGCGATCAAAGGCGTGGTGCACTCGCGCACGAACAGCGATTGCATCGCGCCGACGACCGCTGTGGAGCTGACCGGCTCTGCGACTGCCGCAAGCGCCGTGACGCTTTCGGGCAGTCTAGCAGGCGGCACGCTGAAGATCACTGGGACGCTGGCACCAGACGGACGGTCGATCGGCAGCGCCACGTACACGGTTGTGGGCGGAACCTGTGCGTTTGCCGCGCCCGCTGTGGCGGTTGCCAACGCCTACAGTCCGATCGCAGGCAGTTACACCGGCGGCTTTTCAGACACGAATGGGCACGTAATATCCATCGCCGCCACGCTGACGCAGAGTCCAGCTTCCGACCCCAGCGGAAACTTCCAGCTCAGCGGGACAGCCACGTTTCCGAACAACCCCTGCTTCAACAGCCCGGTGACCATCGCCAACTCGCAGGTGACGGGCGGGAGTTTCAGCCTGACGTACACGGATGCGGTGACCACGAACAGCGTAACGGCGAGTGGGACGTTTTCGACGGACGGACTGACGTTGACGGCTACGAACTGGGCGTTGACGGGGCCTTGCGGACCGGATAGCGGGGCGGGGACGCTGACGCGTTAGGGAGTTCTCGACATCCGCGTTGCTACTCGCTTTGCGCAAAACTCAGGAGCCTGCCACACCATGTGGCACGACCCAAGACCACTCACTTCGTCGACATGGCAGACCACATCCCCAGAACGGCTGCGCGGAGGAAACATAGTGATACGACTTTAGAGAGGGTCCTGTACTATGGCTCGAGCAATCGAAAAAGACCCGCGCTGTCAATCTAGGTGCCGACTCAAGGAGAACGAATGGCTTCCGTCCCGCCGTTGCAAGAGGTTCGACGAGACACTCAAGGAATGAGTACCTCCGACGCCGGCCTGCAGTTTATCTTTCATCATGAGGCGCTGCGCGGAGTTACCGAGCATTTGCACTGGCCGGGCGGTTCGAGCGGAGTTACCCTCGGTGCGGGCTACGACATGAAGGACCGTGACAAGACCCAGATTGCAATCGATCTGAAATGGATCGGTGTGCCGCCCGATGTTGCGGACAAGGCGTCATCGGGCGCAGGACTGACCCGCGATACGGCCTCCGATTTTGCCGACGACCATGAGGAACTTCTCTCCCTCACCGAAGCACAGCAAGTCAATCTGCTCAAGAAGGTCGTTCCTCATTATGAGGCGATCGTCCGACGCAATCTAAACGCTAAACTCCTGCAACACGAATTTGATGCTCTCGTCTCCTTCGCTTACGATCCGGCGGTTCCTTCGTCCCCATCGCTCATGCACTCAAAGCGGGTGACACGCAGCAAGCCATGCAAAAGATGCTCACGCGCATCGTCACTGGGCACAAGAAAAGTCCTGGCCTCCTGAGAAGGCGGCAAGATGAAGTAGAACTTTATCTGCACGGAGCCTATACAAGGAAGGCCACGCCCAAACGGGTTGATCCACCCATTCATGCGCTGCATGCTGTTACACCTTTGCGGAAACTTCCATGAGGACATTGGCAGGCAAAACGATAAGAGTTCATGTACTTCTGAACGCTTTCTCGATCCTCTGCTTAATGCTTTTCTGCCACATCAGCCTATACGGTCAGCTCCCTTCCAATGAGCTTGCATTGCCTCTCTCTGGCGCTGTCGTAGGCAGGTGGAAGGTGCAATCCGTTCTCGTGGACCTCGGCACGTCGCGTACTCTCGTCTACCAAAGCGATGACGCCCGGCTGCTTCATAAGGTTTTCGACATAGAGGCTGCCGCGATTGTCTCCAACGCACCGGAGGCAAGGCGGTGCGTTGCGCCTCGCGGGATTGAACGGAAACTCATTGCCGACCAGTTGTTGAAGGCAACTATGCCAGAGCGCGGCGATCCTTCAATGACACCTACGGCGCGGGATTACGGCTTACGATTCGGCCCAGCAGATCAGATTACTGCTATTTTCGTCACGTGCAATCCTGGCCGCTTCGGGCCGCGTCCCCATGGCGGTGCAAAGAGCACTTTGCATGATCTAGGAAAAGACACCTGGATTGCATTGCTGCCCGATCAACGAATAGCGGTCCTCTGGTTCGATCAGACCGTTCTTATCCTCCAACGTTCATCCCTCAAAGGCAAGTAGCCTTCCATTCTGCTCATGGTCGGGAATAGGTTCGGCCCTTCCAAGCTTTGCGCAGAGGTCGTCGGCAATCTGTTTGCCGTGAAAGCGGCCGTTCTCGATGAAGATCTCGTTGGTGCGTTCGCCCGCGACGATAACGCCCGCGAGGTAGATGCCGCGGACGTTGGACTCGAGGGTGGCGGGGTCGCAGACGGGGCAGCGGTCGTTGCATTCGTCGAGATCGACGCCGAGCCGCTCGATGAAGGAGAAGTCCGGGTGGTAGCCCGTGAGCGCGAAGACGAAGTGGTTGGGCAGCGTGCACGGACCCTCGGGCGTGGCGAGCGTCACGGTGTCTTCGGCGATGGACTCGACGGTCGTGTTGAAGTATGCGGTCACTTCGCCGTTCTTAATGCGGTTTGTGATGTCGGGCAGAATCCAGTATTTGACGTGGCGATGCATCTCCGGTCCGCGATGGACGAGGGTGACCTTTGCGCCGTGCCGCCACAGGTCAAGCGCGGCGATGGCGGCCGAGTTCTTGCCGCCGATCACGAGCACGTCAAGGCCGAAGAAGGGGTGCGGCTCGTGGTAGTAGTGCTTGACCTTGGAGAGCTCTTCGCCGGGAACGTTGAGGTAGTTGGGCAGATCGTAGTAGCCGGTGGCGACGACGAGCTTCCGGGCGCGGTGGGTGATCGCGCGGTCGAACCGATCGGTGGTGTGGACGCGGAAGTCGCCGTCCGAGCCTGAAACGGAATGCACCGTCTCGTACTGGCGGATGTCGAGGGCGTAGTGCTCGGCGACCTTGCGGTAGTATTCTAGGGCCTCGGACCGGGTCGGCTTCTGGTTGGGGCTGGAGAAGGGCATGTCGCCGATCTCGAGCAGCTCCGGCGTAGTGAAGAACGTCATGTGCGCGGGGTAGTGGAAGAGCGAGTTGGTAAGGCATCCCTTGTCGACCAGGACCGCCGTGAGGCCGGCGCGCTGAGCCGCAATGGCACAGGCCATGCCCGTGGGTCCAGCACCGATGACAAGGAGATCGTAGAGGCCATTGTCTTGATGGGCTTCACTCATCCCTTTATTCTAGCGAGTTACCGAAGAGGCGTTTCGCGGCAGCAAAGCAGCAGGTATGGTTAGGCTTATGAGTTTGGATGAGATGAACGTGGTGCCGGACGAGTTCGCCTTGCTGCGGCAGCGTGTGGAGCGACTGGAGCAGGAGGTTGCGGAGTTGCGGTCCGCCCGGTCCGCCCGCACCCACCTTGCTCACGATCCCATCGTGGCTGCGAGGGAGAACCCGGTCATGGAGGCCGTACCCGCCCACCCAAGCCACGAAGAAAGTGTGGCGAGGGTGGGGCACAGGTCTCCGCTGCCTCCGCCGGTCGCGGAGCCTTCGTCGAGCTTCAACCTGCCGCCGGTCGTCTTTAGCACGCCGCCGCCACAGATTTCATTGGAGAACCGGCTTGGTTCGCAGATCTTCAATAGGATTGCGATCATCGCGCTGCTCATCGGCACGGCCTACGGGCTGAAGCTGGCGGTCGATAACGGCTTACTAGGACCAGCGGCGCGAGTGCTGATCGGGCTCGGAGCGGGCATCGGTCTGGTGCTCTGGTCAGAGCGTTTTCGCCGCCAGGGTGTCGCGGCCTTCTCCTACTCGTTGAAGGCTGTCGGGTCGGGCGTGCTGTATCTGTCCATCTGGGCGGCATTCCAGCTCTTCAATCTGCTGCCTGACTGGGCGGCTCTCCTGGCGATGATCCTGGTCACTGCCTGGAATGCGTTCATGGCGTGGTCGCAGGATGCGGAACTGTTAGCGGCGTATGCTTTGATCGGCGGTTTCCTTACGCCCGTCCTGCTTTCCAGTGGCGGCAACCACGAGATCTTCGTCTTCACCTATGTACTGGCGATCGACGCGGCGACGGTCGCACTGATACGTTTGAAGCGCTGGCCCCGGCTGTTGCTGGGAACTCTTCCGGCCACGGTGTCGTACTTCATCGGGTGGTTTGCTCTTTGGTACGAGCCCTATGAACTTGGCGTCACGGCGACGTTTCTTCTGCTGTTCTGGGCGGTCTTTGTAGTCGCATCGCTTGGTGCGGCTCACGATGAAGAACACGTATCTCCCTTGCAGAGTGTGGCCCTTCCGCTGGGTGCCGCGGCGTTTCTGGCTACCGGAATGTACTTCGTGCTGGGAGTGGCAGGACATCGTGACTGGCTGCCATGGCTGATGCTTGTACTCACCACGGCGTACCTGGGCTTGATGCGGCTCCCGCAGCGTCGAACTGTGGCTGCGGTCCACCTGTCGCTCGCCGTACTGTTCTTGACGATCGCCATTCCCCTCAAAGCAAGCGGCCGGTGGATCACCGTGGCATGGCTTGTCGAGGGAACAGCGCTCTTCTGGGCTTCGACAAATCTTGGTGGCTCTGAAAAGAGTCACGATGCCCGGCACGAGACGGCAGTTCTGCGGTGGCTCTCCACGGGCGCATTGGCACTCGGGTTCGTGGCAGTGTTCGCGTCCGATTACTGGTTTTCCTCATGGAAATCTGGTGCGTTCTTCCAGCAGGACGTCGGCACTGCGCTGGTGGGCATCGTGGCGTTTGCGGGTGTAGCGTGGCTGGCTTTTCGACAACGGTGGACGGGTAGCCAACGTGATCTGCTGGCGGCTTTGATCGCCGTCGATCTCCTTGCTTTGTTGCTGTGCGTCCGCGAGATTGTCGCCGGGCACTCCGGAGCGGAAATGAAAGCCTTTGTCCACCCCGACTTCGGCAGCACCATGGCTGGCCTGACGGTGCTGGGAGGTGTAGCGTGGGTCGCACTGCGTCTTTCGAGACGCCATACGGAACATGAGGTCTGGCCACAGATGGCTGGAGCTTCCGTAGTCGCGTTCAACCTGGTCGCGGTGCTCACGGGCGTGCGGGAGATTACTCTGCTGTTGCGGGACGGCGTGACAAATCCTGGCGGTCGGCTCCAGGAAGCGTTGGCCATCTCCGGCTTTCTGATGCTCTACAGTGCGATGTTGCTGACTTTGGGATTTTGGCGGCGAGCAGCCTTTGTTCGTTGGCAGGGACTTGTCCTGCTGGTCCTCACCATTGCGAAGACGTTCCTCTTCGACATTGGCAATCTGAGTCAAGGGTACCGCGTTGTGAGTTTGCTGGGGCTGGGTGCTCTGCTGATGGGCGTCAGCTATGCCTACCAGAAGGACTGGCTTGGGCTCAAACACACTGCCGCAGCCGGTGAGGAGTTGCCGTGAGGGCGCTGCTGCTTGGCTTGCTGTTCTGGCAAGCGGCTCCTGAGGGGGACACAGCAAAGCCGGAGCCGCACCGCTTCCTCTTCAAGCGCGCGCTGGTTGCGCCGGTTTCCACCACACAAGGGTCAGCTTGCCTGATTCTCGATGCAGGCGTCTATGCTCATGCCGCTCCAGCGTTAAAGGATCTAAGGCTCTTCGCTGGAACGCATGAAGTACCGTACGCGTTGACCATGAGTGAGCCAGCCGAAGCAGATCGTGTGGAGGCCGAGGTAAGCAATCGGGGTGTGCGCGGCGGGCGAGTTGTCTTCGACTTGAATATGCCATCCAGACCGTACACAGATGTGACACTGGATCTCAGCGCACACGACTTCGTTGCTGGGGCGGAGGTCTCTGGTACAAACCACCCGGGCGATAAGCCTACTCGATTGGGCACCTTTACTCTCTTCGATTTGGGGGAGCAGCATCTGTCGCGCAACACGACTCTCCATCTGCAGGAGTCGACTTTTCGGACACTCCATATTGAAGTGAGCATGGGAGCTACCCCGGGGATGAAGCCGTCTGCGGTTACCCCTGACATGATCGAAGGTGCCACGGTACCTCCAAGCCGCGAGGCGCAAACCGTGTACACGACCGTTGCGGCCAGCCAGACGACGACGCAGCGTGGCCGACTCACGGTTGCCGGCTTTACTGTGCCAGCGCGGGTACCCGTGGAGCGGATCGCCTTCTCGCTCCCACCAGGGTTCAAGGGGAACTTCAGCCGGAGCGTAGAGGTACATGACAAAGAGGCAGGCAGCAGCGCCGAGGCAGGGGAGCGGCTGGCCGGGACGATCGAGCGGGTGCGCCTTGCGGATGGAGAGTACCAGATACAGCAGGAGCAGCTTACCGTGCCGGCCACGTTGGGGGGGAACCTCCAAAGCGAGTCCAGCGTTGAGGTAGCGGTCGAGAATGGAGACGATCTCCCGCTGCCGCTCAGTGAGATCAGGCTGGAGATGCGAGAGCGGCGGCTCTGCTTTCCCAGCGCCGGAACCAACGACCTGACGCTCTTCTATGGAGATGCGACGCTCGATGCACCCGTATACGACTTTGGCCGGCTCTTTGTGCCGGGCCCGAACATCAGCAAGGCAGAACTTGGACCAGAAGAGCAGAATGCCGCGTACGTTGCGGAAGCGCCGGAAGTCAAGCCCTTGAACAAGCGGCACCCCGAGGTGATCTGGGTGGGACTGCTCGTGGTGGTGTGTGTGTTGGGGGTAGTTGCGGTACATTCGGCGCGGCAGGTTCAGGGATAAACTTCAGGCATGGATGAAGTAAGGGTGCGCGCGTGTGGGCCTGGGGATGCGTTCGCCTTGGCAGTCATCGGCGCGGCCACGTTCGTCGAGGCGTTTGCGGCCTTCATCCCAGGCGAAGCGATCCTCGCGCACTGCAGGGCGAAGCACACTGAGGCGGCGTATACGACCTTTTTCGAGGGTGAACAGACGCGCGGATGGATTGCGGAGGTGGCCGGTGGAGGCGGGCCGGTGGGGTACGCGCTGCTGACCGCGCCGGAGTTCTCCGAGAGCCTGGCGCGCGCACGAGACCTGGAGCTTCGACGTCTCTATTTATTCTCGCGCTTTCACGGCGGCGGAGCTGGACGGCAGATGATGGAGCTGGCTGTAGCAGCTGCGGTGGCTCAGAGAGCAGAGCGGCTGCTGTTGGGGGTGCATCCGGAGAACCAGCGGGCACTTGCCTTCTACAAGAGAACCGGGTTCCGCCAAATTGGCGAGCGACGATTTCACGTTGGGCCGTCGGTGTTTGTAGACCCCGTGCTGGCTCTGGAACTTTGAGCCTAATTTCCTGGTTCGCGCTTCGAGATCTGTTGCGTGATCGAGAACTGCACCTGTAAGGACGCCCGCGCCGTGCCGTAGCAGACGAAAAGCTTCTTGCCGGGACCGCTAAATCCGTAGTGAACGTGCGCCGTGCCGTTCGGGTCGATGCGGGTGATGGCGGGCGGGCTGGGATTGACGTTGTGGAGGTCGCGCGCGTCGATCAGCGAGGCGATGGCGGTGACGACCTTCTCGTGAAGCGCGCTGTCGAGCGGGACCGGAACGGAGAGGTCGGCATTTTCGTTGGTCTGGTCGCAGCCAGCTTCAAGACCGGCGACAACGTTCGACCTGGTTGCAGCGCGCTCTTCGAGGACGGGATTGTCGCGGTAGACGCGGTAGAAGAAGTCGTAGGCCGGGGCTTTGCGGTCGGTAGGCTTGATCATGCCGATATGGTCGGCCGGGATGGACTGCGGAGGCGTGGTGACATCGCAGCCGTAGGTCGCGCTGAAGTAGCTGACGACGCGGGTGTGCGTCTTCAGGTAGCGTCCAACGCCAGCTTGCGGGCGGGTGTCCTGCGACTCATAAGCGCAGAAGCGATGGATGCCGTTGACGGTGTCGTGGCCGCGCCAGCTCTCCTCCAACTGAGACAGAAAAGTATTGTCACTGGCGTCGCTCAGGTCGTTCAGCAGCGGGTCCTTGTCATAGAAGGAAGCCACGCGGGCGACGGTCGAGCCCTCGTGCGGCGTCCCGTAGGAGACGATGAAGCGGACGCGGGCTGCTTCGCCGGGGTGGCGCAGGAGCATCTCCTCCACCAGGATGCCGCCCAGGCTGTGAGCAATGAAGACGACCTCGCGGTGCTCCCAGACGTGGTCGCGTCCCAGCGCATTCCAGAGGTAGTCGGCCAGGAGAACGCTGGATAGCTTGCCGTTTGAGGCGGGTGTAGGGTACTCAGCCACCTCGATGTCGGAGTAAGCCAGGCGCGGGTCAGACGTGATCAGGTCAGGCCAGTAAGCCCCGTTAGAGGCGCGCCAGGACTCCCGGTCGCCATGCAAGCCGTGGACGAAGACGATGACACGGTCCTTGCGGGTGGGCTGGAGAGTTTGCGCGGCAGCGGGGAGGGGTAGAAGGAGGAAGAGGCTGGCTGTCACAAACAAGGCGAGGCGATTGAGGATGGACGGGCTTGAGTTCATGCGATGTCTGAGTCTAGAATACGGCTCCTGCGCGCCTTGCGGGAGTTTGCGGTAGCAGGTGCAAAGCGTCAACCATGACGCGAAGTTGCACAACGGAAAAGCGCGGCTGGTGCCAGGGCGTGCGTCGTAAGGAGTCGCAATAAAACCCGGTGTGCGCCGGGGCGTAGATGACATCATTCGGTTGGGCAGAGGGAACGATTTGGCCCAGCGTGAGACGACCGAAGCGGTCGCAGCGAATTACACGATCCTGGTCCGCTAGCTGCGATTAACAAGGGAAAGCGACAGCACTTGTATGTGGCTTGCCTAAGCGTGCGCACGATAGAGCACCGGGTTCAACTCAGGATCGTTGTACATCTTCATCTGACGGTAGAGCTTGAAGCGTCGCTCACAGGCGATGATCTGGGTCCAAAGAGCGTCGAGGCAGCCAGCGAGATCGGCGCGCTGCTCTTCGAGGAGAATAAGGCGCACACAGTTGCGGTCGCGGTGGGCGGGGGAGGCGTCTTCGCGGTGAGCCTCTTCGCGGGTGTGGTAGATCTTGAGCGCGAGAATGGAGAGGCGGTCGAGGATCAGGCCGGGAGTCTCGGAGTTGAGCGGAGCGTCCGGGTTCTGCGCCATGCCGGCGTCATCGAGCCAGCGGAGAAGCCAGCGGTCCATCTGCTCGACGAGGTCGTTGCGACGCTGATTGAGGCGGTCGATCGCGTGCTTGTCGGCAGCGATGGCGGCGTCCGAGGCCTCGGGATCACGGGCGAGGTCTTCTTCGTGCCAGAGGTCGAAGTTGGCGCGGTGGTTGCCCATAGCAAGCACGGCGAAGGGGCCGGATTCCTGATCGCCGGAAAGAATATGGAGGTGGGGAGGAGTGGTCTCCGCGTGCCAATCAATGGTGGCCTGGTCGTGGAGGAAGGGAATCGCGGTGAGATCGGGCATGGGTGAACGGGCGCTTGCAAGAGACGATACGTTTCTTCGAGACTAACAGGATTAGAATCAGGATGCTGGTAGAGGTTTGGGCGTAGATCAGACAATTCGCCAGAGAGTGGATGTTGCGGAGCAGGACGCAGGGACGTACCGATCTTGGCAGGGCGGGCGACCGGCGAGCGAATCGTGGCGATCTCGGAGATCGACCGGGGCCGTGTATACGGCGGAGGGGGTTGCGGATGGGCATGACGCCGGATCAGCTCGAGTTCTTGTCCGTGTCGAATGCCCAAAAGGTAAAGTACCTGCTGACTGGTGGCGATCTTGGGTGATGTCAAGCGGGTGCTGATCTACCGTATGGGGAGCCTGGGGGACACGGTGGTGGCGCTGCCGGCGTTGCATCTGGTGGCGCGGGCATTTCCCGGGGCGGAGCGGCGGATGCTGACGAACTTTCCGGTGAACGCGAAGGCTCCGCCGGTAGCGGCAATTCTGGAGCATACGGGGTTGGTGGATGCATATTTCCGCTACGCAGTGGGAACGCGGAGCGTGGGGGAGTTGGCGCGTCTGTGGTGGGAGCTGCGGCGTTGGCGGGCGGACGTGCTGGTGTTTCTGGGGCCGAACCGGGGAGTGAAGGCGGCGCGACGGGATGCTTGGTTCTTCCGGCTGTGCGGGGTGCGGCGACTGGTGGGGGTGCCGGTGACCGACGCGATGCAGACGAATCTGGTGGAGGCGGATGGGCAGCTGGAGTTTGAAGCCGGGCGGCTGGCGCGGAATATCGTGGAGCTGGGCGAGGCTCGGCTGGAGGATGCGGGAAGCTGGGACCTGCGCCTGACGGAGGAGGAGCGAGCGCGGGGCACGGAGGTGCTCCTGCCGTGCAAGGGCAAGCCTGTGATCGCGGTCAGTGTGGGGACCAAGGTGCAGTCGAAGGATTGGGGGCGTGAGAACTGGCGGGCGCTGCTGCAGCGGATGGGGGGGGCGTATCCGGGCTATGGGCTGGTACTGAACGGAGCACCGGGGGAGAGCCAGGCGAGCGAGTTTGCGGCGGACGGCTGGCGGGAGGTGAGCGGCGGGCCGGTCGTGAATCTTTGCGGGACGCTGACGCCCCGGGAGAGCGCGGCGGCATTTGCCCATGCACGAGTCTTTGTGGGCCACGACAGCGGGCCGATGCACCTGGCGGCGGCGGTGGGGGTGCCGTGCGTTGCGGTATTTGCAGCAAGGAACATTCCGCGGGTGTGGTTTCCGTACGGGAGTCAGCATCGCGTGGTCTATCATCGGGTGGATTGCGCGGGGTGCGGTCTGGAGACCTGCATCGTGGAGAAGAAGAAGTGCCTTACGTCCATCGGGGTGGAGGAAGTCTTCGCGGAAGTGAAGGCGGTGCTGGGATGAGAGGATAGGGGTATGTTGCCTGAGTCGCATGGGATCTTGAGTTTGCTGGAAGGCGGGTTTGCGAGCATCAAGGTGCTGGTGGTGGGCGACCTGATGCTCGACCGATACATCCTGGGCGAGGTGGAGCGGATTTCGCCGGAGGCTCCGGTGCCGGTGATCCGGCATGCGCAGCGGTATGAGCGGCCAGGAGGGGCGGCGAATGTGGCGGCGAACCTTGCTGGGCTGGGATGCCAGGCCTTTCTGGCGGGGTTCTGGGGCGAGGACGGCGAAAAGAGGGAACTAGCGGCTCTGCTCGA
Source organism: Acidobacteriaceae bacterium (assembly GCA_965215415.1). Lineage (GTDB taxonomy): Bacteria > Acidobacteriota > Terriglobia > Terriglobales > Acidobacteriaceae > Edaphobacter. The sequence continues at coordinate 2,288,507 of CBDCDQ010000009.1, forward strand.
GAAGGCGGGTGTGGACACGGTCGGAGTGGTGACTGGCTCGCTGCCGACGATCTCAAAAACGCGCATTGTGGGGCGCCAGCAGCAGTTACTGCGGTTGGACATCGAGAGCCGGGAGGCGATTCCGGCTCTCGAAATGGAGCGGCTGACAGAGCGCGCGGTCGATCTGGTGGGGAAGGTCCACGCTGTCATTTTGTCGGATTACGCAAAGGGTGCCTTGACGGCGGAGCTGTGCGGACGGGTAATCCGCGCGGCGCGTGCGGCGGGGGTGCCGGTTCTGGCCGATCCGAAGACGCCGGACTTCGGCAAGTATCGTGGGGCCACAACGGTTTGCCCGAACCTGAGCGAGTTGGCGGCGGCTACCGGCGTTTCCGCGCATGAGCCCGAAAAGATGCTCGAGGCGGCACGGGCGCTCGTAGGGGAGCATGAGCTTGGCTTCCTGACCGTAACGATGAGCGAGAAGGGAATTCGCGTGTTGAGCGCGGATGGAACGAGCTTCCACTCCCCGGCTCGCGCGCGGGAGGTCTTCGACGTATCCGGAGCGGGAGACACGGTGATCGCCACACTGGCGGCAAGTCTTGCCGGCGGACTACCGGTGCGGACAGCGGTCGAGTTGGCCAATTTGGCGGCCGGAATTGTGGTGGGCAAGGTGGGCACGGTACCCATCGCCGCGCACGAGCTCGTCGCCGTACTGACCCCTTCGAGCGGGATCACGTCGGGCAAGAAGGTGCTGGATGTCGACCGGGTGACACACCGCGTGGCGGAGTGGCGGGCGGCGGGAGAGACCATCGTGTTTACCAACGGCTGCTTCGATCTCTTGCACGTGGGACATATCACGCTGCTTGAAGACTGCCGCAAGTTCGGGTCGAAGCTGGTGCTGGGGCTGAATACGGACGCCTCCGTGAGCCGGTTGAAGGGACCGACGCGGCCTATTGTCGGCGAGCGGGAGCGGGCAAGGGTGATGTCGGCCCTGGCGGCGGTGGACGCGGTGGTGCTGTTCGACGAACCGACGCCGCTGGAGCTGATTCGCGCTTTTAAGCCGGATGTGCTCGTGAAGGGCGGGGATTATACGGTCGAGACCGTGGTGGGACATGAGGATGTGATCGCGTCAGGCGGACGGGTGGAGATCGTTCCGACAGTGGAGGGATTCTCGACAACAAACATTGTGAAGAGGATGGCGGCGACCACGCCCCGGGAGGCGATGCAATGATTATTGTGACCGGCGGGGCCGGGTTTATCGGAAGCAACCTGATTCGACAGCTGAATCTTGCGGGCGAGAGCGAGATCCTTGTCGTCGACAACCTCGCGCCAGCCGCACACCTATCAGGGCAGAAGTTTCTCAACCTCCAAGGCGCCGAGTACGCCGACTATATGGATAAGGTCGAGTTTCGCGCGGCGCTGGCAGCAGGGGACTTCGACGAGGCGGGAGTGAGGGCGATCCTGCACCAGGGAGCGTGCTCGAACACGCTTGAAGACGACGGCAAGTACATGATGGACAACAACTTCACCTACTCGAAGGAGATTCTGCATTTCGCGGTGGAATGGGGTATTCCGCTGGTGTACGCCTCCACGGCGGCGACCTACGGATTGAGCGAGAAGTTCACCGAGGTGCCGGAGAACGAGCGTCCGCTGAACGTCTATGGATACTCGAAGCTGGTCTTCGACAACTACCTGCGGCGGCTGATGCCGGTGATCGAGAGCACGGTGGTCGGGCTGCGGTACTTCAACGTCTACGGTCCGCGCGAGCAGCACAAGGGGCGCATGGCGTCCGTCATCCACCATTTCACCAAACAGATAAAGGAGGCAGGCACGATCCGGATGTTCGAGGGGTCGGGCGGGTACGCCAACGGGGAACAGCGACGGGACTTCGTCTTCGTCGATGATTTGGCGCGCATCAATATGCACTTCGGTGGTCTGCTGCCGGAGAGCCCGACGGAGCCAGTCAAGGCGGTCGTGAATGCGGGAACAGGGCAGGCGCGGACGTTCAAGGCTGTGGCCGAAGCGCTGGCAACGGTTCATGGCCCGGCAGCGATCGAGTACATCCCGTTTCCGGGAGATTTGAAGAACCGGTATCAGCACTTTACAGAGGCGGATATCCGAGGGCTGCGGCGTGCAGGATACCTTGCGCCATTTACCTCTTTGGAGGAAGGCGTGAAGCGGACTTTTGCAGAGGAGCCCATCGCATGATGGCAGCAGCGACGCCGGCAATCCTCTGCATCAGCACCTACGAGAAGGGGCAAGCCTTCCTTCGCGAAGCTGCGAGACTGGGTGCGGCGGTTACGCTGCTGACGACTGACAAGCTGATCGATGCGGACTGGCCCCGCGAAGCCCTTGCCGAGTTCCTGACCATGCCCGAGGATCTCTCCCCCGAGCAAGTGCTGAACACCGTCATGTACGTGAGCCGGACGCGCCGGTTTGATCGCATCGTCGCCCTCGACGAGTTCGATCTGGAGAACGCAGCCCTGCTGCGGGAGCATATGCGGCTGCCGGGTGCGGGCGTGTCAGCAACGGCATACTTCCGGGATAAGCTGGCGATGCGGGTGCAAGCGAAAGCAGCGGGCGTGCCGGTTCCGGAGTTCATCGGCGTCTTCCATCATGACGCGATCCAAACCTTTATGGATCAGGTACGTGGCCCATGGTTGTTGAAGCCGCGGACGAATGCTTCGGCCATCGGCATAAAGCCCATCGGAGCAGCTGCCGAACTCTGGCCGGTGCTGGACGGGTTGGGTGATCTGCAAAGCCACTATGTACTGGAACAGTTTGTCTCCGGTTCTGTCTTCCATGTGGAAGGGATTACGTGGGAAGGTCAGGTAGTGTTTGCTGCTCCGCATAAGTATGGTGCGCCGCCGATCAAGACGACGCATCAAGGCGGCGTCTTCACCACGCGGGCACTGGAGCCAGGGACGGCCGAGTACAACCAACTGCGGCGGCTCCATGCAGAGGTCCTTGCCGCCCTCCAGATCGTGTCCGGGGTAAGCCATACAGAGTTCATCCAGTCGGCGGCTGACGGGAGCTTCTACTTCCTCGAGAGCGCGGCGCGAGTGGGGGGCGCGTACATCGCAGAGATGGTGGAAGCGGCGCAGGGACTCAACCTGTGGGCGGAATGGGCGCGGATCGTCGTGGCTGAAGCTCGGGACGAACAGTACCTCCTGCCACCGCTCAAAGGTGAGTTTAGCGGAAGCGTGATCTCCCTCGCTCGACAGGAGCAGCCGGATACGAGTGGCTATACGGAGCGGGAGATCGTGCATCGCCTGAGCAGGCACCATCATGCCGGACTGATCGTCTCGTCGCCTTCACCTACACGGGTCGAGGAGTTGGTGACGATGTACGGAAAGCGCTTTCTAGACGACTTCTGCGCCGTGTTGCCCGCGCCCGACAAGCCGACCGCATAAGGCATGAACGATCCATTTGTACATTGGAGCGTCGGGCCTCACCATCCTGTGCTTGCAGAGGGTGACGTCCATGTCTGGGGGTGGAAGCTTGCCGGCACAATCGACGACCTGACCCAGGTGCATCGTCTGCTGTCCACTGACGAAGTTCAGCGAACGCGCAGTTTCCGCTTTGGGCCGGACGCGGAACGGTATGCACGCTCCAGAGCAGGACTTCGCCGCATCTTGGCCGCGTATTTGGAGGTTGACGCTGCAGGGGTGCGCTTTGTGTATGGCAAGTACGGCAAGCCCGCTCTGGACGGCACTCCTCTCGAGTTCAATCTGAGCCACACACAGGCGATGGCGGTCGCAGTGTTTAGCACAACAGGTCCAGTTGGAATCGATGTGGAAGAGCTTCGTCCCGTAGCGAAGACGCTCGGGGAGCCGGTATTTTCCGTTCGGGAGCTCGCCACGCTCCAAGCCATCGAGGATGAACACTTTACCCGGGCGTTCTTCAACGGATGGACGAGGAAAGAGGCCGTCTGCAAGGCTGAAGGTCTAGGCTTTCATCTGCCCCCCCAATCCTTCAGTGTCAGCTTAGGCCCACACAACCTTCCTGGTGTCGACGATGCAGGAGGGGTGCTGTCGCGAGATTGGACCCTGCTGGACCTTCCACTCGGGAAGGCAGCGGTCGGGTGTGTGGCACTCACGGCACGGCCGCCTGTCGTCAAGACCTTCTGCCTGTAAGCTGGCGGGCGAGTTTGTTGGGGCAAAACGAAAGCGTCGCTGCTTCTGCAAAGCGGTTCTGTCATCATAATGCGTCGTAGTCGTCGTGCGGTGCGTAATGTGGGAATCGCTGCACTTGCGATTTCCAAGGACTGTGGGAAGGGAGGGAAACGGCTTCATGTTTTCCTCGCTTTCCATCAGGCCGTCATTTCCACCGCGGGCGCCGCAGCGTTTTTCGGTTTGTAGTTTGTCCCATAGAGCTGACGAGGGTTCTTCTTGTAGCCGAGTTTTTCGCTGTTGGTCTGCACCTTTGGTTCGAGCTTTCGATCCTGCTGTGCCTTGATGATCGTCAGAGCATGGCTCAGCCGCTTGTTCTCGACGACCGCTGTGTGGCTGACACGCTGGTCTTTGCTGAAGAGACGGTAGGGAAGCGTGCGACCCTTCGATCGAACCTCAAGCGTGCCATCCGGGAACTCGTAGAGATCGACGTACTTGCCAGCCAGACCTTCCGAGAGCTCGCTCCGCTCCAGGATGATCTGCTTTCTGTCATACGACATGGTTAGCTGATCGCTCACATAGCGCTGCTCGCGATGACACAGGATGTCGTTGAGGCGATCCATCTTGACGTTAAGCGACCGATGCAGGTTCTCCGGCTTAGCAGCATGCAGCGCGAACCGTTCGTTGAAGCGCTTCAGGAACCCGGGCAGGAACGCGTTGCCGGTATCCATGTCGCATACGTTCTCAAGTCGCAACTCTTTCACCAGGCGATCCTGAAGCGTGCGGTTGGCCCGTTCCACGCGGCCCTTGGCCTGGCTGGAGTTGGCGCAGATGATCTCGATGTTGAGCTCGGCCAGAGCGCGGCCGAACTGCGTCATGCCGGAGCCACCTTGCGCGTCGCGGTTGATCCGAAAGACCGAGTGCTTGTCGGAGTAGAAGGCTACCGGGCAGCCGTGGGTGGCAAGGTATCCTTGCAGCGCTTCGAAGTACGAACCCGTGCTCTCGCTTGGTACGAAGCGCAGCTGCATCAGCTTGCTGGTGGCATCGTCGATGAAGACCAGCAGCGTGCAGCACTCGCCGCGCTCCTCGAACCAGCGATGCTGGCTGCCGTCGATCTGGATCAGTTCACCGTAACTCTCGCGTCGTAGCCTTGGCTGATGGAAGCTCCTGCGCTGCTTGCGCGAGAGCCACACGCCGGCCTCGACCATCCACTTGCGCAAGGTCTCGCGGGAAACCTCGATGCCGTGGCGCTCCAGCAGAACCTCCGCCGCGAGCGTCGGCCCGAAGTCACGGTAGTTCTGCCGGACGAGTTCCAGAACCAGCTCACGAACACCTGAGGCCAATTTGTTGCTTGCTGGCCGACCTCGGCTCTTGTGGATCAGGGCTCCGCCGCCACCATCACGGTACCTGGCCACCAGCCGTTGCGCCTGCCTCAAGCTCACACCCAGCACGCCCGCCGCCGACTCCGTCGTGCGACTGCCAGCCAGCACCTCGGTCAAGACCTCAACCCGTCGCAACTCCTGCTTGCTCATCTGTAGCCAACCCATCTGCCGCCTCCAACCCTTACTCAGGATGGGGCAGCGACACTTTGGCTTTGCAGAGCTACGACATCATTGCTTTGCGCTTACATGAGTTACTGTACATAATATGTGTTATCAGACATTGAGGTAATCGACGAATCGATGTGCTACCTTCATTAAGTCACGCGCCGGTGTGGAGAGATGGCCGAGTGGCTGAAGGCGCACGCTTGGAAAGCGTGTATACCGCAAGGTATCCAGGGTTCGAATCCCTGTCTCTCCGCCACACTACCTATGAAAACTGCGCTCATCGGGGTACTGGCTCTTCAAGGGGCCTTTGATGCGCACGTACAGATGCTCCTGGCGCTGGGTGCGCGGGCGCGGCTGGTTCGGTGTGCAAGTGATCTTTCCGGCCTGGACGGCCTGATCATGCCTGGTGGCGAATCGACTACGATGCTCAACTTCCTTGAGCGTGGGCCAGATCGAGAAGAGTTCTTCAACGCTTTGCAACGGTTCGTCAAGACGACGCCGACCTTTGGCACCTGCGCCGGCTGCATCCTTCTGGCGAACGAGGTACGGCAACCGGCGCAGCGCTCCCTCGCCGCGTTGGACATCACCGTCGAACGTAACGCGTATGGACGGCAGAACGACTCGACAATCCTGCTTGCGCCCACCTCGCTCCCAGGCGGTCCGCTGGAGATGGTGTTCATCCGTGCACCGCGGATCGCCCACGTCGGTCAGGATGTCGAGACCCTGGCGGATCGGGATGGCTCCCCTGTTCTGGTTCGTCAGGGGCGTCTGCTAGCCGCCACCTTTCATCCGGAACTATCCGGCGATCAGCGGGTACACCGGCTGTTTCTGGATGCAGTGCAAGAACATCATGGAAAGTCTTAGCCATCATCTGCTCGCCCTTGAAGAGCGCCTTCACCAAACGTCAGTGCGCACCGACCCACAGTCGCTCGAACGGTTGCTGGCCGATGGGTTTCGCGAGTTTGGAAGTTCTGGCACTACCTATACCAGGCGGGAAACAATCGACGCGCTTGCGGAAGCGGCTCCACAAGCGCGGACGATGCGGGACTTCACCATGGTTCTAGCTTCGCCCCGAGTAGCTTTGGTGACGTACCGGACCCAGTCGCACGAGAGCGAGACGCTTCGCAGCTCACTTTGGATCGACGGGGACGACGGTTGGCAGATGCTCTTTCATCAGGGCACAAGGGTGCCTGACGAGCCAGGGTCGAACGCAGTATCCTGAAAAGGTGAGTCTTTTCCTACTCTCGCTGATCTGGCCAATGCCCGCCGACGCGAGTGCCCATGGACCAGCACTCGACCTCCATCTGTTCTTGAATCTGTGGTTGGCTCTTGGGCTATTTGCACTCGCCCATCTTCTCTTGCTCGTCGGGCTCCTCCGAAGCCGCCGGACGGATGCGCTGGAAGCTTCGGCCTGGAAGGCAGAGTACCTGCCGCTCGGTGCGCTGTCCTTGCTCTTTATCTTCCTGGCCTTTCAGGCAGAGCGCCTCTGGGCGGCTGCTCGCTACACAGGAGCCAGCCCGACAGCCTTACAGGTGGAAGCGACGGGGATGCAGTTTGCCTGGTACTTCCGCTATCCCGGCGCAGACGCGACCTTCGGAGCCACGCAGCCGCGGCTGGTTTCAGCGGCAGAAGGCAATCCGGTGGGCCTTGATGCTGCGGATATGCATAGCCACGATGATCTGGTGACCTCCGAGCTGGTGCTTCCGGAAGGCCGTGAGGTCGACCTGCGGCTCCGGGCACAGGATGTGATTCACGGATTCGCTGTACCCGAGTTGCGCCTGAAGCAGAACGCTGTGCCGGGGCAGGCCGTACACGTTCACTTTACCGCCATCGCACCAGGCACCTATGCGATCCTCTGTACGCAACTCTGCGGGTCGGGCCACTACCGGATGAACGCCAATCTGCGCGTGCTGCCTCCTATGGAGTTTGGGCGCTGGCTTGCGGACAAAGAGGCCGCGCGATGATCCCCGGTACCCTGACCAAACCGAAGCACTCGTTGCTTCGGCGCACCGTCTTCACAACCGATCACCGCGCCATCGGCTTGCAGTACCTTGCGCTTGCATTGGTTTCGGTGGCAATCGGGACAGCCATGTCGCTGGCCATGCGCATTCACCTGATGTGGCCCGGTGCATCCCTTCCCTTCCACGGGCTGGTGTTGCCGGAGGAGTACCTCGCGCTCGTGACGCTGCACGGGACCCTCATGCTCTTCTTCGTGATGACGACGGCTCCGCAGGCGGGATTCGGCAACCTGATTTTGCCCGCGCAGATCGGCTCGCGAACCATGGCGTTCCCCCGGCTCAACGCGGCGTCGTTTTGGTTGACTTTCCTGGCACTGGTTACGCTTCTTAGCTCCTCGGCGGTACAAGGCGGCGCAGCGATCTCGGGCTGGACGGCGTACCCGCCGCTTTCAGCGGTAGCCAGCGCTGGACCGGGTCAAGGGTTGGGAATGGATCTTTGGCTTGCCAGCATCGCCCTATTTGCCGTCGCCAGTACAGCGTCGTCGATCAACACGCTGGTAACGATCCTGAATCTCCGCTGTCGCGGCATGACCTGGGAGCGCCTGCCCCTCACAGTCTGGGGATGGTTCACGGCGGCCTTGCTGAGCGTTCTCGCATTTTCAGTCCTGCTTGCCGCGTTGGTGCTGCTCTTTTGCGATCGGCACACAGGCACGAGCTTCTTCATTCCAGCAGGCGATCTCGTGAACGGAACGCTGCATACCGGGGGCAACGGATCGCCGCTGCTTTGGCTCCATCTCTTCTGGTTCTTTGGGCATCCCGAGGTCTATATTGCCATTCTGCCAGGGATGGGCCTGACCTCCATGGTGCTGGCAAACTTCGCCCGCCGTCCAGTCTTCGCCTACCCCATGATGATTGCGACAACGCTCTTGATCGGTTTTCTGGGCATCCTGGTGTGGGGACACCATATGTTCGTAGCCGGATTGAACCCCTTTGCCGGCACGGCCTTCTCTATCTCTACGATGGCCATCGCCATCCCCGCCACGGCCAAGGTGCTGAGCTGGCTCGCGACTGTCTGGCGCAGCAAACCACAGCTGACCACGCCCATGCTCTTCTCGTTGGGCTTTGTTTCGCTCTTCGTTACCGGTGGCCTGACTGGGCCGATCCTTGCTCAGCCGATTCTCGACCAATACCTGCACAACACCTTCTTTGTGGTCGCGCACTTCCACTTCATCATGGCGATGGCTGGCGTCTTCGGGCTGTTTGCGGGAACCTACTACTGGTTTCCGCTAATCGCCCGCAGGATGTTGTCGGAGCGGCTCGGCAGACTGCACTTTTGGGGCACCTTGCTCGGTGCGTACGCGACGTTTCTACCCATGCACCTCACCGGGCTCGCCGGGGAGCCGCGGCACTACGCCCAGCTTACGGGAGTTCCCGGTACAGCTGCGGCACGACTCCTGACGACAGGATCGGTTCCGCTACAGGGGCACATCACGTATGCGGCCATCTTTCTAGCCTCGATGCAGCTGGTGTTCCTAGCTAATATGATCTACGGCTTTCGGTCTGGCGCACCCGCTCCCGCCAACCCCTGGGATGCGACGACGCTCGAGTGGCATCCTGCTCTTGGGCCTGGCGTCGAAGTCGATGGTGAGCCGATGAACGTCTTTCGTTCGCCTTGCGAATACGGCACAGCTCAAGACACTTCTTTTTACCCACAGTGGTCGATTGAAGGCAAAGCGGAGTAATCTACATCCACGGTCACCCTACCGGAGCGTATTGTCATGCCGGCACTCATCACTCCCCCAGTCGGAACGGAATACGAGAAGAAGCAGCGCCCCGACGACCACGATCGTGGAAACGACAGCGGGGGCAACGGACGACGTCCGCCAAACGACACCCCTGACAAGCGCACAGGTGGAGGGGGCGACAACGACGGTTGGAATCTGCAGCCGCCCGGACGGAGAGGCCCTCGCGAAAAGCTAAGCCGCTACCGGTTAGCCGTGTTCTTTGCGCTTGCCGGCGATCTCATGTTTTTTGTGGCCATCGTAAGCGCGTTTTTTGTTTCGCAATCCACCGGCCGCTTCGACGCTTATAACAACTACATCAATCAATGGCTGCCAACCGCCATTCCGCCGATTCTCTGGATCAACACGGCCGTTCTGGTGCTGAGCTCCGTCACCGTTGAGGTAGCCCGGCGGCATATGTTCCGCGAGGTGGATGTGATGGACGAATGGCTTGGTCTAGGCAAGCCCAGCACACGCAACGCTCTGCCGTGGTTGACTGGAACGGTCCTACTGGGAACCCTCTTCCTCGTCGGTCAGTGGATCGCCTGGCAACAACTGGCAAGCCAGCATGTGTTCTTCCGCTCAAACCCCAGCAGTCACTTCTTCTTCCTGATTACCGGTGTTCACGGCATCCACCTCGTGTTGGGCATCGCCGCGCTGGCCGGCGCACTGATCGCGCTCTTGAAATCAAAGCAGATGGAGAACCGACAGGTCTTCGTCGACTGCGCCGCATGGTATTGGCATTCCATGGGGGTGTTCTGGCTTTTCTTGTTCGTGCTGCTCGCGTTCTTCCAATGAAGTATCTTGCACTTCTGCTGCTTCTCTCCACTTCAGACGCGCTCGCCCAAGGGTGCGCACAATGTCGCGATAACGCGGCCGCCACACCCCCTTCCACCCAGCGAGCTTATCGGCGGGCCATCACCTTACTGGCGGCTGCTGGAGGAGGACTCTTTACGGGTGGCGTTCTTCTGATCAGGAAGGCGAGGTAGATGGAACCTGCCCCGCACAGACGGATGCGAGGCAGTCAAGGAGCAGAGCCCTGGATTAGCGACACCGCCGGTCACAGCTGTAGGTCGTCCCAGGCCCAATTCCTCTTCCATTCCGAAGACATCACAACAAACTAACGTTCCTTGTCTCCGCTTGTCTTGACCGCTGTTTTGCCCGCTGTCTTTGTGGCAGGCACCGGAGCGGTGCGCGACGTACCTTTTGTTATGGCAGCGGCTTCTTCCGGTAGGGCCGATACCTGTTTAGCGGCTGCCTTCTTTGCGGGTGCAGAGACTGGCTCCGCCTTACGTGTCGTCTTGGACACCTGCGACAGCACAGTCTTCTTCGCCACGGCTTTTGCAGTGACAACAGTCGTCTTCGAAGCTTCAGCTGGGCTGGCAGCCTCTGGATCAGTCTGGACCGGCTCCGTTAAAGGCGCGACCTGTTCAGCAGGCGCCGCTTCTGAATCAGGTGCCGGTGGAGGAACAGTCGCAGCCGGCGTAGCAGAAAGGGAAGCCTCAACCTCGGTCTCTGCCTTCGCCAGTTTTGGCCGTGAACGTTTCGGCTTCGGTGTAACAGCTACCGATTGCGGCTGAGCGACAACCGGTCCTGAAGGCACGTCTTCACTGTCGATCTCTGCCCCGATCTCTGCCTCGATTTCGTCATCAGGCGGCGAGATCGCAAGTTCAGTGAGCTGGTCCTCTTCAAGGATCGAAGCCCCAGACGGTTCCTCGTCCTCGAGGTCGAGCGGAACGGTCGCTTCTTCACGTTCCTCGTCATCTGCCCTCAAGTCTACATCGAGATCATCATCCTCGTCATCGACCACTTCGGCCAGCTTCTTCTTTCCTTTCGCAGACTTACTCTCCTTCTTACTTGCGCGTGAGCGGCCAAGGCGCAGCGGTGGAGGAGGAGCTGGCGGTGAAAAAGGCTCCAAAAAGGCCTTCTGCTCTTCTGGAGTCGCGAGATTGCCGTCCATCAGCTCGAAGAAGATCTTCTCGACAGCCTCGTTGAAGCGATCGAGCTCCGGCACGATCCGCATCTCCTGCATCAAGGGGAATGGCACCTTCTGACGCGCCTTAGGCCATTCCGTATGGAAGCTCTTGAGCTTTGCCTGCACTGTCGGGTTCTTTGACGAATATGCGGCCCACAGGACCGCCTCAGGCTTGGCACCATGGATCAGTGCCCAGGCCTGCGAAGGAAGTGCGGCCGCCTTGCCTGCAAGCTGCGTGGCAAACTGCTTCGCCTCGGCTTCAAGGCTTTCTACCTCATGCACGAAACCCTGGCGGACAAAGCTCTTTTTCAGCTCGGTAAGTTCCGAGGACGACAGCTTTGCCGTCAACAAGGGAAAGTTGGCTGCTGCCGGGTCCGGATTGATTCCAGAGACCTGAAGCTGCGTTTGCACCTCGCGAAGGTGGCCAAGTTCAGCGTCGTTCGCCTTCGCCGTCGTCATAGCGGGAAAGAGGTGCTTCATCCAGCCCTCATCCTCCAGCCTGCGAAGAACGCGCAGGGGATCTTCCTCGTGGAAGATCTCCTCTGTCTCGTACCCGCGATGCGTGCTGCTTAGCGCAGCGATGTACTTTTCCGACTTTCCCGTCTCGTAACGCGTCTGCGTCTTCTCATCCATGGTCCAGCCCAGCCGCGCGGAGAAGCGGGCTGCACGCACCATGCGGACCGGGTCCTCAATGAAGCCGTAGTTGCTTACGAGGCGGAGCTGTCGGTTCTCAATGTCGGCGACGCCGTTCAGGGGGTCCATCAGCAAACCATAGGAGCCCTCGTTAAGCGAAAGTGCCATCGCGTTGGCCGTGAAGTCGCGCCGTCGGAGATCGTCGAGAATCGTCGCTGGCTGGGTGACGGGCTTACCCGGTTTGGGATAGGTGATGCTCAGCGTGCTGCCAATCTCGACCCGCACACCTCCCGGAAACAGCGCGAAGAAGGCTTGCCAGCCGGTTACCTCTCCAGAGATCGTGGCACCGGCCAACTCCATTTCTCTCTTCAGGTTCAGAGCGTTTCCCTGAACTGCTACGTCCAGGTCGTGCACCGGCGAGCCGCTGGTCAGGTCGCGGACCGCGCCACCCACCAGGAACACCGTCAGCGCGTGCGCCTTGGCCACGTCGCGGATCGTCTGGAGAGCTGTCTGCTGGGCCGAAGAGAGCCGGTTCTGCAACAGATAGATGTAGTCGGCCATAAAAGCTGTCACTCTCGAAGCCCGCGGCGTTCGGGTTACCTAACACTCACCGTATGAATACCTTGCAGCGGAAAAACTACACAAGGGCAACGTTCAAGCGTACCATGACCAGTATCAACGGTGCGAGAGTTTTGTTGCACCACCGTCTATGCCCATGGTCCACAAGAAAGTTCTGGTTCGGCGTTTTGCCGGCGATGTTCTCGCAGGATACCTCGCGCTGTCCGGCTTTACCCGGCATGAGCCGCCAGCAACGCACGTGCTCGAACTGCTCGATCTCGGCGGACGTGTCCTCCCGCTCCCACTCGACACGATCAAGATGGTCTGTTACGTGCGCGACTTCAACCTGGCCGACACGGCCGCTCCGGAGAGGCTGGGGCGCAGGTCGTTCCTTGCACGGCCGCGAGCCGAAGGTCTTTGGCTTCGCCTCACCTTCAACGGCGGTGACACGCTTGAAGGACTGGCGGCAGCCGACCTTTCTTTTCTCATGAGTGCCGTTGAGGATCATGGCCTGCACCTCACTCCGCCCGACATCCGCTCCAACACGCAGCGCATCTTTGTTCCGCGGTCCGCCATTGCGGAGCTTCAGGTGCTTGCGGTTGTCACTACGCCGTCGCGCAGGAAGGCACCCGTGACCCCCGCATCGGAGTTGCAGCAAGATACGCTTTTCTCAAGCCTCAACGGAAATTGAGTCGCCTACAATCAGTACATGGTGCCTGCAATCACGCTTGCCGAAGTGGCGCAACGGCTGAAGGCGACCCTTCTCGGCTCTTCCGATGTGCTGATTAATGGTGTCGCCGGGATTGAGGACGCCGGACCGAACCAGCTTACCTTTGTCGCTAACAGGAAGTACGCCGCGCTGGCCCGTACAACGCGCGCCGCAGCCGTCATCGTCGAGCCAGGCTTTGCCGAGATCGCAACGCCTACGCTTCGCATTGACAATCCCTACCTTGCGTTTGCGCAGGCTATCGAGCTCTTCTACATACCGCCCCTCTATGCGCCCGGTGTTCACCCAACCGCCAGTATCGCCTCTACCGCCGCAATTGGACCCGGTGCGCACATCGGAGCGTACGTCGTCGTGATGGACCATGTGACCATCGGACCCGGCGCGACACTGCTTCCGCACGTCGTCGTGTATCCCCATGCTTGTATTGGCAGCAGGTTTTTTGCTCATGCTCACTCCGTGGTACGCGAGCATTGTCGTCTAGGCGACGGAGTAACGTTGCAAAACGGTGCCGTAGTCGGCGCCGATGGCTTTGGCTTCGCCAAACAGGCCGATGGCACCTGGTACAAGATCATGCAGTCAGGGCCGACCGTGCTTGAAGATGACGTAGAGCTCCAGGCAAATGCCTGTGTGGACGGCGCCTCGGTCGGCGAGACCCGCATCCGAGCTGGAGCCAAGATCGACAATCTTGTGCAGGTCGGCCACGGTGCGACGGTCGGCGAAAACACGCTGCTGTGCGCACAGGTCGGCCTTGCCGGTTCGACGACCATCGGCAGGAACGTCATTCTGGCAGGACAGGTCGGTGTTGCGGGGCATTGCACCATCGGCGATGGGGCGGTCGCGACGGCCCAGTCTGGTATACCCGGCGATGTGCCCGCGGGCAAGATGGTGAGCGGCTATCCGGCCATCGACAACCGGCAGTGGCTCCGCTCCGTCGCGTTGTTTCATCGGCTGCCAGAGCTGCTGCGTGGGTTGCGGAGCAAGCGTTGAGGGCTGTTAGGCTGGAAGCGATGCGTCTCGCCTTCCTCACTGCGCCCGCCTTCCTGTTGGCCGGTTGCCACTCCGCCTTTATCGACGCTACAGTCAGCAATCGTACCGCCGCGACCATCCCTCTCATAGAGGTGGACTATCCGAGTGCCAGCTTTGGAACGCAGAACCTCGCACCAGGTGCTGACTTCCATTACCGCTTCAAGGTGCTTGGTACGGGTGCGCTCAAGGTTGTCTACACCGACGCGACGCAGCGGGAGAAGACGGCGAGTGGACCAACCCTGAACGAAGGCGACGAAGGTCCGCTGACACTTACGTTCGCAGCAGATGGACCGCGTTGGCTGGTGCCGCCAGCGAAGCACTAGACCGCCTGCTGTCTGTCGTGCGCAAGGCGAACCGTGCTGCGCTCCCCGACGACCCCGAAGAAGTCTCCATGCGGCTTCCAACACCCTTCTTTCGCTTCCCTGTACCCTGCTGTTATGCGCGGCTTCTTTATTACCTTCGAAGGGCTTGATGGTTCGGGTAAAACGACCCAGCTCCGCCGCCTCGACGCACAACTGCGCGCCGAAGCACACCTGGTCACGTCGCTGCGTCAACCTGGTTCGACGCCACTAGGCGACCGGCTTCGCGCCGTACTGCTGGACTCCCACTCCGAGGCAGCGCTTGGCCCGATCGCACCCATGGCGGAATTGGCGTTGATGTTCGCCGATCGCGCGCAGGCCATCGCCGAGGTCATCCATCCGGCTTTGGCGTTGGGCCATATTGTGCTGTGTGACCGGTTCACGGACTCCTCCGAGGCGTACCAGGGAGGCGGCCGGGAGCTCGGCGCTGCCACTGTGCTTGCGCTCCACGCAGCGGTTTGCGGCGGCCTCCAGCCCGATCTCACTCTCCTGCTGCTGCCGCCGCTCGCAGCTTCACTCACCCGGGCGCGACGCCGCAACCAGCGTCATGCCCTACAGACCGGCAGCGATGAGAACCGCTTCGAGCGTGAGTCCAATGCTTTTTACGAGCGCACCCACGAAGCCTATCGTGCCATCGCAACCCGAGAGCCGGATCGCGTGGTTGCGCTCACCGAGGACTGCCCCATCGAAGAGATGCAGAGGATTGTCCATCGCGTCGTCAACGAGCGTCTCCTGGCGCACACGAGCCGCACCGCATCGGCCATGCTGGAACTATGACCACGCCACCGCCGACGCTTGAAGCGCCTCCCGAAGCGACCTTGTCCGGAGCAGACCTGGCGCTGCTTCCTCCGGGGCTGCCGCACTCGCTTCCCTTCTACGCCTTCAAGCCGTGGGTCAAGCTCGGCGACCCCATCCTGCTCTTTGAATACCTCCATAAGACCTACGGCAACATCGCGCACTATCGCTTCCTTGGGACGCCCATCGTCTTTCTCAACGACCCTGAGTACATCCGTGAAGTCCTGGTAAATCAGGCTTCATCCTTCGTTAAGGAACGCACGGTACGGCGGATGAAGGTGTTGCTGGGGGAGGGACTCATCACCTCCGACAATCCCATTCACATCCGCCAGCGGCGCATCGCGGCACCGGCCTTTCACCGGCAGCGTATCGCGGCCTATGCGGAGCAGATCGTGGCGATCGCCGCCCACCAGCGCGACCTTTGGCAGCCTCAGGAGACCATCGACATCGCCGCCGCCAGCATGGCCCTCTCGCTCGAAATAGTCGCCCGCACCCTCTTCGACACCGAAGTAGACGCGGACATTCGCCGCATCAACGACGAAGTCAACACCGTCATGGACCTCTACAACTTCCTCGTCGCGTTTCCGCGGCTGGAGTTGTTCCTCAAATTGCCTATCCCCGGCATCGTCAAGTTCCGCCGGTCGAAGGCGCGGCTTGACGCAGTGGTGGATCGACTCGTGGCTACGCGCCGGGCAGAGATGGCCGCGGGGGCTCCCGATAAAGGAGACTTGCTGCATATGCTGCTGTCTTCGGTCGATGACCAGGCCGACGCAGAGGGACGTCACACCGGGATGTCGCCCGACCAGATACGCGACGAGGTGCTGACGATCTTTCTCGCCGGGTACGAGACTGTCGCCAACGCCCTTACCTGGACCTGGTACCTCTTATCGCAGCATCCCTATGTCGAAGCGAAGATGCACGCCGAAATCGACGCGGTGCTGGAAGGCCGACTGGCCACCCTCGCCGACTACCCCCATCTTCGCTACACCGAACAGGTTTTTGCCGAATCCATGCGGCTGTACCCACCTGCCTGGGCCATGGGAAGGATGTCCACCCGTCCTGTCAGGATAGGGCCCTACACGTTGCCCACTGGCTCGCACGTCTTCTTCAGCCAGTACATTATGGGCCGCGATCCCGACTACTTCCCCGATCCGCTGCGCTTTGATCCGGACCGATTCACGCCAGAGGCCAAGGCTGCACGCGCCAAATATACCTATTTCCCGTTTGGCGGGGGCTCAAGGCAGTGTATCGGCGAGGCGTTCGCGTGGATGGAGGGGACGTTGGCGCTGGCGACGCTGGCGCAGCGATGGAGGCTGCAGTTTGTTGCGGCGTATCCCGTGGAGCTCCAGCCGAAGATCACGCTGCGACCGAAGAACCCGGTGATGATGCGGGTACTGCCTCGCTAGCAGGGCTACGATAAGGCAGTGTTCGGGACGAGAAGAAGCGGCTGTTCGATCTTCAGAAGCATCGGCCCGGCTTCGTGGATGCCGCGGAAGTTCAGGACCATTTGCTCCAGTACACTCGGAGCTCTTGAACATAGAACGCCTTTGTCACTCTTGTCTATGTCGAACGCAACGGAGACCTCTCATCCTCTCGTACCGCTACTCCTCCAGCAGTGAGTGGGAACTCCACGCAACCGGTTGTCAGCCAAAGGGATTGGGACTACGTGCGCCGTATGCAGGCCATGGGTGCTTCCATCCCCTATGATCCGGACGACGACAACGAGCTTCACCATCCTAACGGCGGAGAGGCGGGAAGGACCTCTCTGGATGCAGGGCGTGCGCGAGGGTCGAGTAAGGCACGGTGCCGGCAACGATGCCGACGTGCTGAAGCCTGAAGAGCCGGCTGGGACAAGCAGCGCTCGTCTCCCCAAGGCCCCAATGTTGACCCGCTCGCGCAATCTGCGTATAAACCGGCACGGGAAGAGAGTCCGAACGAAGCGGCGTGCAGAACCGTTACTGTGCGCCGATATACCGTGTATGCTAGCCTCTTGCACGGTACCCGAGATCGACATGGCACAGACTAAGACCACAAAAGCAGCTCCCGCAAAACGCTCTCCTCGCACCCTGGCCGGCGATGTCGTCACTGCTGCGGCGAACGGCCGTGCCAAAGCGCTTGGCCTCTACGAAGAGGCGCTCAAGCTCCTCCAGGCCGGCAAGTACGAGAAGGCGCATGAGGCCTTCAACGCCATGCTCGCGGGCAGCCCGCCCGATCTGGCCGCGTCGATCCGGATGTACATCAACGCCTGTCTCCTCCAGATCCAAAAGGGCAAGACGAGCTTCGCCAGCCACGAGGAGCGGTACGACTACGCGATTTCGCTGCTCAACGAAGGCCTGTATGAAGACGCCAAGGAGCACTTCCAGAACATCCTTGACGAGAAGGCCGACGCCGATTACGCCTTCTACGGTCTGGCGGTGCTGGCCAGCATGACAGGGGACACCCACACCTGCCTCAAGCACCTGACAGCCGCCATCCAGCACAACCCGAAGAACCGTATCCAGGCCCGATCGGATTCGGATTTTCAGGACATGGCCGACGATCCCCGCTTTACCGATCTGCTCTACCCCGAGGTCTAGCGATGGCGACGGGACACGCCGGGCTGCGCGTTGTAGCCATCGGCGGCGGCACGGGCTTGTCGACTCTGCTGCGTGGCTTGAAGCGCTATGTAGCCGCCCCGCTCACGGCTCGACGGGCAAGTGACCCCCGGCGCATAGGCGACTTGCAACGGGCGAACGAAGGCAACTGTACCGATGGGCCATGCCGCATCGCCGACCTCGCTGCCGTTGTGACGGTCACGGATGATGGAGGCTCCTCCGGGCGCCTGCGCGAAGACCTGAAGATGCTCCCTCCGGGCGACGTCCGCAACTGCATGGTGGCGCTTTCTGAAGATGAGGCGTTACTTTCAAAGCTCTTCCGTTACCGCTTCGACCAGGGCGAGTTGCAGGGCCATAGCTTCGGCAATCTCTTCGTGGCCGCGCTTTCGCACATCACGGGCGACTTCGCGCAGGCGGTGCAGATGTCATCGCAGATCCTGGCCACACGCGGACGCATCTACCCGGCCACCAACACCGACGTCACCCTAGCGGCCTGCATGGACGATGGCTCCATCGTGCGCGGCGAGACGAACATCACCGCCAGCAGGCGCAGCATCCTCCAACTGATGATGGACCCACCCGACGCGCCGCCATTGCCCGAAACGCTCGAGGCCATTGCCGCCGCTGACCTGATCACCCTGGGCCCTGGCTCACTTTACACTTCACTCATCACAAATCTGCTGGTCCGCGGCATTCCTGAGGCGCTTGCAGCCGCCCGCGCCACCCGCGTCTACGTCTGCAACCTGATGACCCAGGCCAACGAGTCGCTGGGGCTTACAGCTTCGCAGCACATTGAACGCATCATGCAGCACTGCGCGGGCAAGCCTATATTCGACTACGCGCTGATCAACACCGCGCCGATCTCCCCCGCGACGCTGGACAAATACGCTCGCGAGGGGCAGGCACCCATCGAGGCCGATCTCGACAGAGTACGTGCGCTGGGTGTGGAGCCGGTGGTCGGCAATTACCTTCACGAGGGCGATCTGCTGCGGCACGATTACGACAACGTGGCGGAGACGATGCTGCGTCTCGTGAGCCGCTAACTCTGAAGCAAGACAAGCTCCGATGTGTCGACCGTGCGCTTCAGTTGCCCGCACGCCGCATAGATGTCCCGCCCTCGCGGACGGCGGATGTAGGTGGGAATGCCGCCAGCGATGAGCGTCTTCTGAAACACAGCAACATCTTCTGGCTGCGGTTGCGAATAGGCGATGCCGGGACCGGGGTTCCAGACGATCAGGTTGATCTTGGCGCGTATGCCCCGCAGCAGCGCCAGCACCTCGCGGGCGTGGACGGGCTGGTCGTTAACGCCGCCGAGCAGGACGTACTCGAAGGTAACGTACTCGCGCTTGGTCAAAGGGATAGTTGCCACTGCGTCGAGCAGCGCGGCGATGTTCCACTTGCGCGTGATCGGCATGATGCGTTCCCGCACAAGGTCGTTTGAGGCGTTGAGGGAGAGCGCGAGCTTGGGGCGGACGGGCTCTTGCGCAAAGCGGCGGATCGCGGGCTCGATGCCGCTGGTCGAGACCGTCATCCGCGACTCCGGCAGGCCCATGGCCTTCAGCAGATGAACGCTCCTGATGAACGCTTCGTAGTTCAGAAACGGCTCGCCCATGCCCATAAAAACAAGGTTGATGCGGTCGAGGCCGATCTTGACGCCGTGTCGCACGACCACGGCAGCCACCTGGCCGGCGATCTCCCCGGCGGTGAGATTGCGCTTGATGCCGAGTTTGGCCGTCAGGCAAAACTGACAGTTGACGGCGCAGCCTACCTGGCTGGAGATGCAGATGGTGGCTCGACGATAGCCCGCCCGCTCGAGCGCGCCAATGTCGGCGGCCCGCCGTATGGTGGCGGGTTCCTCCGCCTCTTCCGCTGCGGCTTCACTCCCGTCTCCGCGTTCCCCACCGTCGCCTTCGGGCATCCAGACCGTCTCGACGGTCTCGCCGTCGGCCAGACGCATCAGGTAGCGCTCTGTGCCGTCGAGGGAGGTCGCCGTCTGCGCGATCTCCGGGCGGTTGACGGTGTAACCCGCCGTCGCAAGGCGCTCCCGAAGAGCAAGGGGCAGCACGGTCATCTCGTCGACGGTCCCGGCGAGTTGGCGGTAGAGAGCCTCGGACACCTGGCGTGCACGGTATGGTTTCTCCCCCACACCGGTCACTATCTCCACCAGAGCTGGCAGCTCCATACCGAATAGGGCGCGCACTTCCATGCCTCTAGGATACTTCTTCGTCGGGTCGGGCGAAGGGCTGCGTAGTAGCGGCCGAACATGAAAGAATAGATCCAATGTCAGCTACAGGCACGCTCGCTCACGAGACTTCTTCCCGCCCCTCCGCTCCCCGCAACATCCGCAAGACCACCCTTTCGAACGGCCTGCTCGTCCTCACCGAGCAGATGCCGCACGTCCGCAGCGTCTCGATGGGTGTCTGGGTCGGCACCGGGTCGCGCGACGAGGCGGCGGCCGTAAACGGCATCTCGCACTTCGTCGAGCACATGGTCTTCAAAGGAACGACCACCCGCTCCGCCCAGCAGCTCGCGCGCGAGGTCGACACCATCGGCGGCAACCTCGACGCATTCACCGGTAAGGAGACCATCTGCTTCAACATCAAAGTGTTGGACGAGAATGTGGAACCGGCGCTTGATCTTCTCTCCGACCTGGTGCTCCATCCGACGTTCACGCCGGAGGAGTTGACGCGCGAGAAGGGCGTCATTCTTGAAGAGATCAAGATGGACGAGGACAATCCTGATTACCTCGTCCACGAGATCCATACGCAGAACTTCTGGAAGGGCGACGCGCTCGGACGTCCGATACTAGGAACCGTCAAAACCGTTTCCAGCTTCGACCAAAGCATCGTCTTTGACTACTACGCCAGCCGGTTTACGCCCGCAAACATGGTCTTCTCCGCTGCCGGAAACCTCGACCATGATCGCTTTGTCGATCAGGTGGCGCACCACTTCTGTTCCCTTGCCGCCTCCAGCTCCGCCCCGTTTGGGAAATCTGGACCGCCGGCGGCCTTCCCGCACATCACGCTCAAGAACAAGAAGTCGCTCGAGCAGGTGCAGTTCTGCCTGGGCGTGACTGCGCCGCCAGTGCATTATGAAAACCGCTACGCCGTCTATCTGCTGAACACCATGCTGGGCGGCGGCATGAGCTCCCGCCTCTTCCAGACCATCCGCGAGGACCGCGGCCTCGCCTACTCCATCTACTCAGAGCTGAACCCCTTCCGCGACACCGGCGCGCTCTGCGTCTACGCGGGGCTGTCGGCGGACAAGACCGAGGAGGTCCTCGCCCTGACCCTCGCCGAGTTCAGCCGCCTCAAGTCCGAAACCGTCCCTGATGCCGAACTCAAGCGCGCCAAAGACCAGCTGAAGAGCAACATGGTCATCGGCCTTGAGACCTCCTCCAGCCGCATGTCCAATCTGGCCCGCCAACAGATGTACTTCGGGCGCTTCTTCTCGCTCGACGATCTGGTCGAGCAGATCGAACGCGTCGCGCCGGATCAGATACAGACACTGGCGCAAGAACTCTTTCAATCTGACCGCGTCGCCCTCACGCTTCTCGGCAATCTGGGTGCGATGAAGATCGAGCGCGCCGCCTTAGCTTGTTGAGAAGCTTGTGCTTTTCTGTTTGTCATTCCCGAAGGAAACCCGCGTTTGCACCCGCTACGCTGTCGCCGACGTCCAATCATCAGCCTGATCTAAACTTAAGGCGGTAACGTAAGGATGAAGAACCAGCCCATGAAGATCGAGAACACACTCCGCCGGAACGTTGAAGCAGGCTTTACCCTGATCGAACTGCTGATTGTCATGTCCGTCATGCTGATCCTCATGACGCTGGCCGTGCCACAGCTGCTGAAGCTCCGCAAGCAGGCAAACGAGACTTCGGCAATTCAGTCTGTGCGGACGATTGGCCAAGCGGAGTTGCAGTACAATTCTGCCTACCCGGCGAACGGCTTCTCTTGCTCCCTCGCGACGCTGGGCGGGCAGCCAAACGCCGGTGCGCCCACCGCGCAGGCGGCGCAGCTTATCCCTCCTGACCTCACCACGGGGCAGAAAGCGGGCTACACCTATGCCCTTACAAACTGTAGCAAGGTGACCGTCAACAACCAGGATATGTACACGTCCTACACCATTACGGCAGTGCCGCAGTCCATCGGCAAGACGGGTGACCGGGGCTTTTGCGCGGACGAGAACAACACGATCCGCTTCGACCCGACCGGCGGCACCAACTGCACCAATCCGATTCAGTAGTGCGGACGCTCTTCCAGGCTGTTGCGGCGCTGGCGCTCACCGTATGTGCTCGGGCGCAATCGAACGACGCCATCCTCAAGACGGTCGATGCGCACTATAACCGCCTGTCTTCGCTCCAGGCCCGCTACACTGAGCGGTACACCGGCATGGGCATGGACCGAACCGAGTCCGGCACGCTTCTGCTTAGAAAGCCCGGACGGATGCGGTGGAGCTACGACACGCCCGCCGGGAAACTGTTTCTCCTCGACGGCAAGAACGGCTGGTTCTACACGCCAGGCGATCCTCAGGCGCAGCGTGTCTCAGCCAAACAGCTCGACGATCTCCGCTCTCCCCTGCGCTTTCTGCTGGGTCGTACAGAGTTACGCAAAGAGCTGGAGAAGGTGTCGGTGAAGCCAGCTCCGCAGGGATTCGAGATTGCCGGTGTCCCGAAGGGACTCACCCAGCGAGTCCGCATCCTGTCGTTGACCGTCTCGCCGATGGGCACGATCCTCACCATGCGGCTTGAAGAAGTGGACGGCGCAACCACCAGCTTCAGCTTTTACGACCAGAAGGAGAACTTCCCTGCGAAGGATACCGACTTCCGTTTCAATCCTCCTGCCGGGGTGACGGTTGTCGACGGACTGCCACCGATGTAGCAGCCCGTCCTGCCGAAGGACACCTACGCGACGTGGACCTTGCCCGACTCGCCTACATCCACCTTGCCGCCCGTCACCGCCGCAGCCAGGTACTTCATTCCAAACAGAATCTTGCTCGACGAAGCCTCCCAGTATTGCGCTTCCGACACGTCCACCCGGAGCACGGTGATCGAGGGATCGTCTTCGCCTTCCGGGAACCACGCCTTGTACATCGGGTTCCAGAGGTCCTTGATCTTGGCGCGGTCATGACTGATGCTCGCGCGACCCTTGGCCGTGACGTAGTTCGAAGAGGAAGGCTCCGCATAGTTCAGCGTCACGTGGGCGTCGTTCTCGATCTCGCGAACCTTGCCCGATTCGCCGCGCGTCAAGAACCAGACCGTGCCCTCGAACTCGTTGGTCTCCTGCGTGGCCATCGGACGGCTGTCGATGGAGCCGTCCGGCGCAACCGTAGACATCATCGCGATGTGTATTCCCTTGATCAGCTCACCGATCTTCTTCAGGCCTTCGGGCCCGCTCAACTCCTTGAACTCGCTCATTTACTTCCTCCAAATAGATAGGATGCGACGGGCACGCAGGCGGGATGGCAGCACGCGTCCCGTAAACTGAAGCCAATGACCACCGCCGCAGCCACCCCTCCTTTGACGACCGAAGCGTTCCACGCAGCCGTACACCGGATGGCGCCCACCGTGGCCGTCTTTGACTGCGATGGGACGCTCTGGGCACCCGACTCCGGGTCTGGCTTTATGGCGTACACCATCGAGACAGGCTTGCTCGGGCGCGAGGCTGTCGATTGGCTGAATGGCCGCTATGATCTGTATCGCCAGGGTAAGCTCTCTGAGCTGGCCATCTGTGGCGAGATGGTGCAGGTCTACGCCGGTCAGCGCGAGAGCGTCCTCCGCGCCGCCGCCAGGGATTTCTTCGAGGGGCGAATCGCCTCGCGCATCTTCCCGGAGATGATGGAGCTCGTGTCCGCTCTGCGGACTGCCGGTACGGAGATCTGGGCGGTCAGCTCCACCAACGATTGGGTTGTCGAAGAAGGTGTGGCACGCTTCGGCATCCCAGCGGACCGCGTTCTGGCCGCTTGCGTGCATCTCGTTGACGGCCTGGTTACAGATCAGCTGATCGACGTGCCGACCGATCAAGGCAAGGTGGACGCTCTCGCGCGGGTCGGGATCACCGCTCCCCATTGCGTCTTCGGAAATTCCGTTCACGACGCCGCCATGCTCGCGATCGCCCGCCGTGCCTTTCCTGTAAACCCCTCTGCCGCTCTGGTTGAGCGGAGCTCCGCTGAGGGTTGGCTCGTCTACTATCCTTCCCCGGTGTGAAGAGACGGGGCTAAGTTCAATCGAGCGAAGTCTGTTGGCCGCTCAGGCGCGTCTATACAGAAGAGTGAAGGAGCCTATTCGCAAACTCGACAGCCGAATCGATCCCGAGGCTAACCGCCCCGTACGTCTTGTTGTGGCCGCCCTTATGCTGCGGAAGAGCCCTGCCGCCGAGCCCGCGAACACCGAGGTGCTCATCTGCCAGCGACGCCCAAACGCTCCGATGAGCCTTAAATGGGAGTTCCCTGGCGGCAAGATTGAAGCCGGAGAGACGCCCGAAGAGGCCCTCGTACGCGAGTTGAACGAGGAGCTCGGCATCGACGCCACAATCGGACGGCGGGTAGCCCAGATCCACCATCACTACCGAAACGGCGGCGCACTCGACCTGCAGTTCTTTGTGGTGGATGAGTACCGCGGCGTGCCGGAGAATCGCATCTTCAACGAGATACGCTGGTCCCCCTTAGTTGAGTTGCCGGAGTACGACTTTCTGGCAGCAGACCTCGGCCTCGTGCGTGATCTTGCCGACGGGCTTCTCCTCTAAGGCAGCTGTCCAACAGGTTGCGGCTTTTCGGCATCGTAGAGGGGATACTGCGACCAATCTGCTCTGCCTGAAAGCCGAATGAGCGACCCCTCCACCCAGCCCGGCGAGACCAACCCATGGCGTGAGCGGCTCCAGGCCCTCAAGAATATGCCTCCTGTGCTCGGCATCTTGTGGGAATCGGGGCCATCGGTCGTTGCCTGGGGGCTGATCCTTCGCATCGTTGTGGCGGTGCTGCCCTTCGCGGTCGCCAAGGTGGCCCAGTACATCATTCAGGACATCGCCAACGTGCTGCGAGGAGAACCTCTTGCCGGCCTCTTCTGGACGCTCGTGGCCACTGAGGTCGGCCTGAATGTTTTTCTTGGCCTTGTCACCCGCGCCATCGACTACGCGGATTCCCTGCTCGCCAACCGCTACACCCAGCACGTCAGCGTCCGCGTCATGGAGCACGCTTCTCGCCTGGACCTGACCACGTACGAGAACCCGGTCTTCTACGACCGGCTGGAGCGTGCACGGGTGCAGGCTACCGACCGCCTCGGCATGATTCAGCAGATGGGACGCCTCTTTCAGCAGGTGATCACCACGCTGGTCTTTTCAGCGGCGCTCGCGTGGGCGTCACCGTGGCTGGTGCTACTGCTGGCGCTGGGGGTGCTCCCCTCGTTTCTGGGCGAGACGCACTACGCGTTCCTCGGCTACGCGAAGAACTTTCGCCAGACCACAGCCAAGCGCCAGATGGACTACCTGCGTCAGGTCGCGGGCAGTCGCGAGGGAGCGAAAGAGGTCAAGCTCTTCGGCCTCAACAAGTTCTTCACCGACCGCTTCCAGGCGCTCGCCAACCAGATCTACCGTGAAGACATCGCCCTTTCCCGGTCGAAGCTCATCGTCGGGGGCCTGCTTGGGATCATCGGAACCCTCGGGTACTACGGTGCCTACGTCTTTGTCATCTGGCGCACACTGCGGGGTGGCTACGGCATCGGGCAGTTCACGTTCCTTACCGCTGCCATCCAGCAGGCCAGCTCCAATCTCCAGCAGGTCTTCTCGACCGCCTCCGGCATCGCCGATCAGGCCCTCTTCCTCACCGATCTACTTGCCTTCTTCGCCATGGAGCCTACGGTGCAGTCAAAACCGAACGGTCTGCCCGCGCCACAGCCCATCGCGCGCGGCTTCGAGTTTCAGAACGTCTCGTTTACCTATCCTGGCACGGACAGGACCGTCCTCCGCGACTTCAACTTCCACCTGCATCCCGGTGAACGCATTGCCCTGATCGGTGAGAATGGGCAAGGCAAGACGACGGTCGTCAAGCTCATCACCCGCCTCTACGATCCCACTGAAGGCCGCATCCTGCTGGACGGCGTTGACCTTCGAGAGTATTCCCTCGAAGACCTCCACCGGCATATTGGCGTTATTTTTCAAGACTTTATGCGTTTTGAGATGACAGCCCGCGAGAACATCGCGGTCGGCAAAGTAGACGCTCCGCACCAGCAGGCGGATATCGAGATGGCCGCGCACAAATCCCTGGCCGACACGGTCGTCGCCAAGCTCGGTGGCGGGTATGACCAGATGCTGGGACGTCGCTTCGAGGGAGGTGTCGAGCTTTCGGGCGGTGAATGGCAGAAGATTGCCCTTGCCCGCGCCTATCTGCGCGATGCCGATCTGCTGATTCTTGACGAACCGACAGCCGCACTTGATGCCCGCAGTGAGCTCGAAGTCTTTGAGCGCTTCGCTGAGCTGACTGAAGGTAAGATGGCTCTACTCATCTCGCACCGCTTCTCGACTGTCCGCATGGCCGACCGCATCGTCGTTCTCTCCGGGGGGCGGCTCATCGAAGAGGGCAATCACCAGAAGCTGATTGAGCAGGGTGGCCTGTATGCGGAGATGTTCGAGATGCAGGCGGCAAGCTATCGTTAGGAGAGGAGCATCGAGTGGCAACGCCTGTGGCAAACGACGCGCAAGTTGACGAGGCGGGACACCTCTCTGCGCCTCCCGTCGAGTTCCCCGTGACCGGGCTACCGGAGCAGCCCTCTGTCTCTGACGACGCTCTTCGCGCTCACGCTGACGCCCTTGTCGCTCAATGGGAGATGCTGCCCTCCGCCGGAAAGGACACCAGCCTTCCCCAGCGACTGAAAGATGTCGGCACACGGCTGCGCTTGCGGCTGCAAACCTGCAAGCGGCTGCTGAAGCCAGGCTCCAAGGAGCTAACGCCCGCGCTCGAGTTTGTTGAGAGCACACGCATGATGGACGCCGTACTGCTGGCGGCGCGCAACTCAACAAAGCTCCTGCTGCGGGTGCCTCACATCCGCGTCGCGAGCGCCACCAGTGACATTCCGCGCGTCGTCGGGCTGGCAGAAGGGTATCTGTCGGCAGTCAAAGGCATCTGGTCGCCGACATCTCTTTCGGTCTATGTGGAGCGCGCGCAAAGCCACGATCCTTTGCTGCTCCGCGAGATTGGTTCGCTCCCCCTGGCGCTGCGGCTTGCTCAACTGGAGTTTCTGCTGGATCGCGCAGACGAAGCCTTTGCATCTGGCCCGCTGCCGCCGATCAAAGAGTCTCCGTTCTCCGCTCCGCTGCACAGCCTGCGCCGCCTTAACCAAGCCGAGTGGAACGACATCCTTGAACCGCTGATCGCCTTCAACGCCATGCTGTGCGACGATCCGGCAGGCGTTTACCCCGGGATGGACGAGGAGACGCGCGGGCAGTATCGCAACTGCATCGCCGAGCTCGCCTGCCACGCCGACGCGAACGAAGTAGCTACAGCGCAAGCCGCCCTGGACCTCGCACGCGCTGCCCACGCCGCCGGGGACACCGATCCGCGCCGTCATCAGCGACGCCGACACATCGGCTACTACCTGCAGGCAGAAGGCCGTCCTGCGCTTGACCGCGCTATTGGCTATCACGCCCCTCTTCGCGAACGCATCCGCACGTGGGTGCTTTGCAACAACGAAGATGTCTACATCCTCGGCATCTTTCTGCTGGCGGTGCTGCTGATCTTTGTCCTTATCGTGCCGCTGGTGCCGCACCACACCATCTGGCCCCTGGTGGGCGCGTTGCTGTTGGCCCTGTTGCCTGCTTCGCAGACGGCAGTCGATCTCGTCAACAGCGCGGTCTCGGCTTCGATGAAGACGGACTCGCTGCCGAAGCTCGATCTTGAAGACGGCGTTCCGGCGGACCTTTCCACGGTGATTGTTGTTCCTACCCTGCTGCTCGGCGAGAAGCAGGTGCGTGAGCTCTTTGAGGAGGTGGAGGCGCGTTACCTATCCAATCAGGACGCGCATCTGCACTTCGCCTTGTTGACCGATCTGCCGGACAGCGTCGGCAAGCCGGTGAATGAAGACAAGAATCCGCTGGTGCTGCAAGCTATCGCCCTCGTCGACGCGCTGAACGCGAAGTATGCGCAGGAAAATGGCGGTTCTTTCCTGCTGCTGCACCGGCACCGGGTCTTCAATGCGCGGCAGGGCGTCTGGATGGGTTGGGAACGCAAACGTGGCAAGCTGCTGGACTTGAACAAGCTGATGCTTGGCCAGCAGGATAACTTTCCCATCAAAGCTGGTCCCGTTGACGTACTTGCGCGCGTTCGCTACGTCATCACGCTCGATTCCGACACACAGCTTCCGCGTGGAACGGCCGCTCGCATGATCGGGACCCTCGCTCATCCGTTGAACCAGGGCATCGTTGATCCCTCCCGTGGCGTGGTGACGCACGGCTATGGCATCCTCCAGCCGCGTGTCGGGGTCAGCGTAGCATCCGCTTCCCGTTCGCGCCTTGCGGCGATCTACTCAGGCGAAACCGGCTTCGACATCTACACACGCGCAGTTTCGGACGTGTATCAGGACCTCTTTGGCGAAGGCATCTTTACCGGCAAAGGTATTTACGAGGTGGCCATCTTCCATGAGGTACTGGATCACCGTTTCCCTCGTAATGCATTGCTTTCGCACGACTTGATCGAAGGAGCCTATGTACGTGCCGGTCTGGTCACCGATGTGGAAGTGATCGACGATTACCCCACGCGCTACGCCGCCCACGCCAAGCGCAAGCATCGATGGGTGCGGGGCGACTGGCAGATCGCGCAATGGCTCTTCAATCGTGTGCCTGACGATTCTGGCCGCATGGTGGCCAACCCCATCAGCACGATCTCGCGCTGGAAGATCCTCGATAACCTGCGCCGCTCGCTTGTGGAACCCGTGACCTTCCTGCTGCTGGTGCTCGGATGGTTCCTGCTGCCTGGCGGTCCGCGTTACTGGACGCTTGCCGTCGCGCTCCTTCTGCTCCTCCCGTCCTTGGTGCAATGGACGTTCGGGCTCATCCGTGCGGTCCTCAAGCTTAGTCCAGCGGTGGCGCACGACGCCCTGCATACGCTTGGCACATCACTCGGCTTCGTTCTCATCAATCTGGTCTTCCTGCCACACCAGATGCTCCTTTCGATCGACGCCATTGCGCGGTCTGCCTTGCGTGTACTCGTATCGGGCAGGAATCTGCTGGAGTGGGAGACTGCGGCGCAGGCTGAGCAGGGCAGCCGCCGGTCGTCACTCGATCACTACCTCCAGCTTTCGCCATTGCTTGCCGTCGCGCTGGGAGCGGCCTTCTACCTGACTCACCGTCACGCTCCAGCTGCCGTGCTGATCCCCGAGGTTCCCGTCCTGCTCCTCTGGACCCTGGCACCGGTTCTCGTTCTCTGGCTTGATTCATCACCACATCGCAAAGAAGGACCGCTCTCGGCCACCGATACTGCCTACCTGCGCCGCCATGCTCGTCTCATCTGGCGCTTCTTTGCCGAGTTCGGCGGCGAGGAGAATCACTGGCTCATCCCGGACAATGTCGAGGAGGCCGGTCTACACCAGGTTCGTAAGCTTTCCCCTACCAATCTCGGGATGCTTTTCAACGCTCGGCAGGCCGCCGTGGAGTTTGGCTTTCTGACCCTGCCGGAGTTCGCCAAAGCCACCCTCGGCACCCTTGCGACCTATGAACGACTGGAGAAGGTGCGCGGACACATCTTCAACTGGTACGACATCCCCAGTCTGCAGGCGGTGCTGCCATTCACGGTGTCCGCAGTGGACAGCGGCAATCTGGCGGCATCCCTCTACACCCTGCATACGGGCGCGCTCGACCTGCTGGCGCGACCGTTGCCAGTGGATCTCTACGCTGCGGACGAAGACGAGCAGGACTCGATTGGAGGAGCAGCACGTCGTGAGGCTCATGCCCGCTTTGTACTGGATTACACACCTTGGATGCTCCCTGAGTTTGCCTCCCTCCACTCCCCTGGTGTTCCAATGCCGACGCTGGCTACGGCTGGAGCTTATGCCGCTAGCCTGCGAACTCAGACTCATGATCCTGCTCTAAACAACAAGCTCGCGGCTGCGGAACACCACCTCAACCAGCTCCGCACCGACGTAGAAACGATCGCCGAGCGGGCCTTCCACTTTGCCGATCTGATGGAGTTTGGCTTCCTCTTCAACAAGTCGCGCCAGCTGCTCTCGATCGGTTATGACGCTCCAACGGAGGAGGTCCACTCCGCCTGCTACGATCTGCTCTCGTCTGAAGCACGCATCGCCAGCTTCCTCGCCGTCGCAAAGGGGGACATCCCGCAACAGGCCTGGTTCCGGCTCGATCGTACGCATGTGCTGGTGAAGGGACGCGCGGCCCTGGTGTCCTGGACCGGCACTATGTTCGAGTACCTTATGCCGTCCCTTTGGATGGAGACGTTCCCCAATACCCTGCTGTCGCGCTCGCTCGACTCTGCAGTCCGCATCCAGCGTGATCACGTCCGTTCGCTTAGACGGGGCAATCTCCCGTGGGGCATCTCTGAATCGGGATTCGCCGACACCGACGCGCAAGGCCGCTACGGATATCAGGCCTTCGGCGTTCCGGCACTGGCGCTCAAGTATGGCGCAGAAGATGGACCCGTCATCTCTCCCTACTCCACCTTCCTTGCCTTGCCACTACTGAACGCAGAAGCTGTGTCCAACCTGCGTCGCATGGAGGCGATGGGTTGGGTCGGAGACTACGGCTTCTACGAGGCGGCCGACTACACTGCCAGGGGCGAACCTCGGCTCGTTCGCTCCTGGATGGCTCATCACATGGGCATGAGCCTGCTCTCGCTGCTGAACCTGCTCCATGGCAACATCGTCCAGCGATGGTTCCATGCCAACCCACGTGTCCGCGCCGCCGAGCTGCTGCTCCATGAAAAGCCTGTCAGTAAAGAAGCTCTGCAATCGCTGAGCGAACGTACGGGGAGCGAGGCGGAGGCAGCCTAGGAAGCCGTTTCCGCCCTATCTGCACTCAGGATTTTTGGGGCACGCTGATGATGAGCGCCGTCGCGTTGGCGTCTCCGGCGCATCGGATGATGCGAGCTGTACTGGCGTCGAGATACGCCGCGTCTCCCGTATCCAGATGCTCATGCCGGCTGCCGAACTCGACGTCAAGAGCACCCGAAATAACGTAGATCATCTCGTGACCGCGGTACATATGGGGCTTGAAAGGGGTAGCGTCGTGATGCGGGAAGAACTCGGCGATACAAGGCCCAAGGCTGCGGTCCGGCACAAGTATGCCGAAGCTTTCGGCAAGATGCGAGGGGTTTGCGGCGCGTGGCTGCGGGATGCGGACGCGATCCTTCTTGCGTTGCACGCGGAAAAAGGACCGCTGCTCGGGCTGAAAAAAGTAGCTGAGATCCTTGTTGAAGGCCAGGCCGAGCCGCGCCAGGTTTCGGAGCGTGGGGACGACGCGGCCCGTCTCCAGCTGCGAAAGGAAGCTGGCCGAAAGGCCCGTCTTGACTCCGAGTTCGACCAGGCCCATCGATCGCTTGAGCCGCAGCTGCTTGATGCGCGCGCCGACCGAGTTAGCCTCGATCATCATCTCGACCGACTCCGGATCGACCTCGTCAATCTCAGGAAGGGCATCGTTGATCTCAATCTCGTTGGCGGCGTTGCGTCGCAGAAGCTCAGTGTTCATACCAAGAGGCTATCGCGTCCCCAGGCGTCGCAGCCAGGCATCGCAAGCTCTGTCAACAAACCGAGGTACTTTCTTGCACGGCTTCGAATCCGCTCTTCAGCAGCCTTATTCGTCGTCCATCCTGCGATAAAGCTGCGCCGGGAGGCCACGCCCCGCCTAGGCGGTCTCGAGGACAGCCTTGATCCGCTCGGCGGCCCACTCGATCTCTTCGCGGGCGATCGTGAGCGGCGGTGCCAGCCGGATGATGTTGCCGTGCGTCTCCTTGCAGAGGATGCCGGTCTCTTTCAGCGCTTCGCAAAAGCGCCGCGCCGGGACGTTTAGCTCCATGGCGATCCATAGGCCGCGCCCGCGCACTTCGGCGACGTGCGGGCTGTCGATCTCACGGAGCAGGTCGAGGAAGAAGGGGCCAAGCTCGGCGGACCGCTCCACAAGCCGGTCTTCCTTCAAGACGCACAAGGCGGCACGGGCGACGGCGCAGGCGAGTGGGTTGCCCCCGAAGGTGCTGCCGTGGTCGCCGGGTTGGAAGACGCCGAGGACCTCGCGCGAGGCGAGCACCGCCGACACGGGGTAGTAGCCGCCCGAGAGGGCTTTGCCCAGGATAAGCACATCGGGCGTGATGTCCTCGTGCATATAGGCGAAGAGCTTGCCCGTGCGTCCCAGGCCAGACTGAATTTCGTCGGCCATCAGGAGGACGTTGTGCTCGCGGCAGATCGCAGCGGCCTCGGCGAGGTAGCCGTCCGGCGGGATGATAACGCCGGCCTCGCCCTGGATCGGCTCGACGAGGAAGGCGCAGGTGTGGGGCTTGATGGCGGCGCGCAAGGCGTCCGCGTCGCCGAAGGGAACGGTCTGGAAGCCGGCGGCGAAGGGGCCGAAGCCGTGGCGATACTGCGGGTCCGATGAGAAGCTGACGATGGAGATGGTGCGTCCGTGAAAATTGTTGTCGCAGACGACGATCTCGGCTTGTCCCTCGGGAATGCCCTTGACCGTGTAGCCCCATTTGCGCGCGACCTTCAGCGCCGTTTCGACCGCCTCCGCGCCGGAGTTCATCGGCAGGGCCATGTCAAAGCCAGTCAGTTGATGCAGCTGCTCGTAGAAAAACGGCAGCTGGTCGTTGCGGAAGGCGCGCGAGGTGAGGGTGACGCGATGCGCCTGTTCGAGCATCGCCTGGAGAATCTTCGGATGGCAATGGCCCTGATTGACCGCTGAGTACGCGGCCAGACAGTCGAGATAACGCTTGCCGTCGATGTCGTAGACCCAGCAGCCGCTCGCCCGCTCGATCACGACATCGAGGGGATGGTAGTTATTCGCGCCGTAGAGCTCTTCCAGTTCGATCGGATTTGCAGTGAGCACAGACACTCCTTTGAGGCTTGTCCAAAGACTATCAAATGGGTGAGGGCATGGATATTCGCTTTGACGGACACACCTTTAGCTGTGCCACAGGTTGCGTACCGGCAGGGCTGAAGCGATGTTCTTCCGAAATCACGCTGACGTTAGATTTGTCTTCACAACGACTTTATTTACACGTCTAAGAAACTGCCTCGGCGACGCGCTTGCGGCGCTCGAAGAAGACTTCGATCTCTTCCAACGTCCTTCCCCTGGTTTCCGGCAGGAAGATCGCAGTTGTCAGGAAGTAGAGCGCCGTGCAGACGGCCCAGAAGAGAAACATGGCGTAGTAGCCGTATCGGCCGACGACCGGCAGAAAGACCGCGGCGATAAGGGTCGAGACGCCCTGATTGAGCAGCAGCGCTATCCCCATGCCGACCGACCGGATGCGCGTGGGCATCAACTCCGAGAGCATGAGCCAGACGACGACGCCGGGGCCGAACGCATACGACGCGATGAAGAGGCCGAGGCAGCCGGTGATGAGCCAGCCGGTCTGCTCGGTGGGCACCGCGCCGAAGGTAGCCTGCTTGATGGTGAGCGGCTTGCCGCGTGGAAGGGCGATCCTAAGGGTCGGGTCGGCGTCGTCGCTTCGGACGGTGGCGAAGCGGTCGCCTTCGCCGGCGTTATAGAGTACGGTCGCCGCGCTCGGCTGCCCGTTCGCTCCTAGTGTGGTGAGGGGCAGCGCGAGGCCGTCCGCGCCGATGCCCGCCCGCACTCTGGCCGAGACATCCGTACGGGCGGCTTCGAAGCGGAAGAACAGGCCCGCGCCGATCAGCAGCGCGAGCACGATCCCGCCGGTGCCTATCTTCAGGAGGAATTTGCGGCCCTTCTTATCGACGAATGCGACGCCGACCAGCGTCATGACGCAGTTCAGCACCTTGACGGCCACATCGCCCTGCGTGGCGTGGCTGGCCGTCATCCCGGCTTGCTTGAGGATGACGACCAGATAGCCGAGGACGGAATTAATCCCAGTGGTCTGGTTGAAGGACAGGATGACGCAGGCGAGAACGAAGGGGAAGACGTACTTACGCGCGAGCAGAGACCCGCGGGTGCCGGTCGCCGTCTCGTTGCGGCCTTCGAGGGCGGACGTCTCCATCTCCCGCATCTGCAACTGCGCCTGTTCTTCCGGCGCAGACCGTCGCAGGGATGCCAATGCCTCTGCCGTCCGGCCTTTGCGGAAGAGCCAGCGCGGCGTCTCGCTCAGGAAGGAACTGCCTGCGAAGAAGAGGATGCCGGGGTAGACGACCGACAGAAACATCCCGCGCCAGGCGTGATCCTGCGCGGCGCGGATCAACGCTGGGTAGCCCGCCGCCGCGAGCACAGCAGCCTCGGCTTGCCGGGTGAAGTAGAAACCGGTCAGCGCGGCGATGACGATGCCGAAGGTCAACATGAACTGGAAGACCGCCGTGCCACGACCGCGCACGTCCGCGCCGAGGCTTTCGGCAAGGTAAAGCGGAACGACTACCGCGATAAAGCCCCCGCTGATCCCCTGCAACAAGCGACCGAGGAACAGCGGCACAAAGCCGTGGGAGGCGACGATGAGCCCCACGCTCGCCACGAAGATCAACCCGCTAAGGATCATCATCCGCCTGCGGCCGAGCCAGTCCGCGAGCACGCCCGCCACCAGCGACGAGCACATCCCGCCGCCCAGCACCGCCGCCACCAGGATAGAGGTCTGCTGCACCGACAGGTTCACCGTCTTGCCGAGATAGAGCAGCGCCGCGGCGATGATGCCCACGTCGATGCCGTACAGCAGTCCGCCCAGGCCGGAGATGAAGAGGAGATAGCGACCGTACTGGACGGTGCGCGAAGAGGATGCGGTCATCCACGTATGGTCGCAGAATTTTGGGTGGTTGCACCAATTTTCATGCACTCCATTAAGCGCCGGAACCCCCATCGATTCCCTCTCCCGCGGTGGCTCAGTGGTAAACTTGAAGGTAACGATGACGCCTCTCAAGACACTCTTCCTGAATCCGCCCTCTTTTGAAAAGTTCGACGGCGGCGCAAGCTCCCGCTGGCCCGCCACCCGCGAGATCGAGTCCTACTGGTATCCGGTGTGGCTCACGTATCCCGCCGGGATGCTCGAAGGCTCCCGCCTCGTCGACGCGCCGCCGCATCATCTGAAGTGGGCCGATGTGGTCGACATCCTCAAGGACTACGAATTTCTGGTGCTTTTCACCAGCACGATGGGCTGGGACGGCGACCAGAAGATGGCTGAGGTCATCAAGCAGACCTATCCGTCGATCAAGATCGCCTTCGTCGGCCCCCCGGTGACTACCTCGCCCGACAAGGCACTGAACGAGTGCCCCGCCATCGACTTCATCTGCCGCCGCGAGTTCGACTTCTCCGTGGTCGAGTTTGCCCAGGGCAAGCCGCTCGCTGAAATCCTCGGCGTCTCCTATAAGGACGCAAGTGGCACGATCCAGCACAATCCCGACCGCCCGCAGGTCACCCCGGAGCAGCTCGACGAGATGCCCTGGGCCACGGAGATCTACCACCGCGACCTCGACGTAACCAAGTATAACGTCCCGTTTCTGCTCCACCCCTACGTCGCGCTCTACTCCACACGCGGCTGTCCGGCGCAGTGCACCTTCTGCCTCTGGCCGCAGACGCTCTCCGGCCACGCCTGGCGCAAGCGGTCGACCGACGATGTTGCGGCCGAGATGAAGCAGGCCAAAGAACTCTTTCCGCACGTGAAGGAGTTCTTCTTCGACGACGACACCTTCAACATCCAGAAGGCGCGGACGGTCGAGCTCTGCGAGAAGCTGAAGCCGCTGGGCCTGACGTGGTCCTGCACCTCGCGCGTCACCACCGACTTTGACACGCTGAAGGCCATGAAAGAAGCCGGTTGCCGTCTTTTGATCGTCGGCTACGAATCCGGCGACCCGCAGATCCTCAAGAACATCAAGAAGGGTGCCACGGTCCAGCGCGCGCTCGACTTCCAGCGCGACTGCCACAAGCTCGGCCTGGTCGTCCACGGCGACTTCATCCTCGGCCTCCCCGGCGAGACGCGCGAATCGATCCGCAACACCATCGAGTTCGCCAAGCAGCTCGACTGCGAGACCATCCAGGTCTCCATCGCGCACGCCTTCCCCGGCACCGAGTTCTTCGACTACGCCAAGGAGAAGGGCTTCATCACCAACGAGGCCATGTCCGATGACGGCGGCCATCAAATGGCGCACATCGAGTACCCCGGCCTCCCGGTCGAGTACGTGATGGAGATGGTGCATAAGTTCTACGACGAGTACTACTTCCGCCCAAAGGCCGCCTTCCGCGTGGTGTGGCAGGCTGTCGTCAACCGCGATGTGCCGCGCCTCTACTCCGAAGCGAAAGATTTCATGCGGTTGCGGTCGCAGCGGAACAAGGCCAGTCGCGCGGCAAAGGAAGCCAGCGCGGTTAAGGCGCAGGAATCTGTCAGCATGAACGCGTAATCGTTTCGTAGAGGGGCGAGCCTGCTCTCTGCCCGGATCAACCGGGATTGGTCGTAGCGCTCAGCGGGTACCAGTAGCCATCGCAGGCTCCTCCAGGAGTGCGGTGGCTGCCTGGACCGGCTTGCGGCCAAGCTGTACGCAGTGAGCGTCCAGCTCTTCCGCAACTTCTTTCGAATACTTGACGAAGTGATTTGCCGCGAGCAGCACCATGAAGCTCATCCAGAGCTTGGCGGGCTGCCGCGCCCATTTGCGGAGAATGACCAGAAGAAAGCTCCAGTAGGCCTGGCGATAGTTGGAGCGCAGACCTTGGTGCCAGATCGATGATCCGAATACGCGCAGGTTGTAAAGCAGCGGCAGCTCGGGCGGTCTCTGCGTGGCGCGAGGTTGCCAGGAATCGATCGACCGCGTCGCCCGCCCGAAATAGGCAGAGGGCGTATAAAGCTCCGCCAGCAGACTGCTCAACCCCTTCAGCAAGACTGGCAGGTCGAGCGTCGTTTGAAAGTTGGGCGGGCTGAAGTTCGAGGTAGCCTGGCTATCGGCGATCAAGCGGCCCTCACGCTTCATGCGGTCGAAAAGCGCCGTCGTGGGAGGAGCCTGAAGCACGCCGGCCATGGCCCAGGTAATCGCCGTTTTGTCGATGAACTGCAGCTGGCGCTCAAAGATCGTCTCATCGTCCGAATCGAAGCCCACGATGAAGCCGGCCAGCACCCAAAGGCCACTCTCCCGTATCTTCGCTACGTTTGAAACCAGATCGCCGCGCAGGTTCTGGAACTTCGACGATCCCTTCAAGGCCTCGGACGAGGGCGTTTCGATCCCGATAAAGACATACATGAAGTTCGCTTCGACCATCGAGGCCAGCAATTCCGGACGGTCGGCCAGGTCGATCGACGCCTCCGTATAGAACGACATCGGGTTGCGATTGTTCTTCTGCCATGCCGTCAATTCCCGGGTAAGCTGCAGGGCCAGCTTGCTGTTGCCGATGAAGTTGTCGTCTACGATAAAGACTTCGTTGCGCCAGCCGAGCCGTTGCAGCGTTTCGAGTTCGGCGATGATCTGGGTGGGCGTCTTGGCTCGAGGTTTGCGGCCGTAGATGGTGATGATGTCGCAGAACTCGCACTGAAAGGGGCAACCGCGCGAAAACTGCACCGGCATCGAAGTGTAGTTGCTCATGTGCAGCAGATCGAACCGCGGGATAGGGCTCGCTGTGAGCGCAGGCTTGTCGACGACGGTGTAGAGCGCCTGCGCCGTGCCCTCCTGCAAGGCCTGTGCAATGCCGGTAAAGACCTCCTCTGCTTCCCCTACCATGACGTGGTCTGCCTTGGTGAGCAGGAATTCCGGCTCACTGCTCGCCCATGGCCCTCCAATGAAGGTCCGCTTCCCCATGGCGCGTGCCCGAGCCAGCACAGCCAGTGTATCGACGCGTTGTGCGTGCATGGCGCTGATCATGATCAGGTCGACGCCTTGCAGATCTTCGTCGCGGAGGTCGTCGAAGCTCAGGTCCAGCAGCCGCAGGTCCCAGTCTACCGGACACAGCGCCGCGACGGTCACGAGGCCGAGCGGGGGGATCATGGAACGCTCCGGAATGATATCCAGCACACCCTCAAAACCCCAGAAGGAGGGCGGGAAGCGTGGCCAGATCATAAGTGCTTTCACATGAGAGCCCAGAGGTGGAAAGCACATGGCTGCGGACGGCGCAGGCCGCGTTGGGAATGGTTGCAGCAAGTCGGTTACAGATGCGGTCATCGGCGACGCTCCAGTGCGATCAGCTTACGCTACACTTCGTTAGCGACATACAGTGGCTCCTCCATGACGGGCGTTTGATGGAGCGGGTTGGGATAATTTGCGAGATGTTCAGACCGGAGGAAACACTATGCTGCCCAGAACGGAGTTAGTTGCGATGTCTTGTAGAAATCTGTTGATCCTGTTGTGCGGCTTCTGTGTTCCGCTCGGCCTCTGTGCCCAGTCGACGATGAGCCTCAAGAAGGATCTGGCGCACCCGGCGCGCACTCGAAACTGGATGGACACACGCCTCTACCTTGGTCTGGGGCCCGCCGATGAGCCAGACAAAGGTGTCTCCGAAGCGGTCTGGCGGACCTTTCTGGACCACGAGGTAACGCCCCGCTTTCCTTCAGGTCTGAGCGTGCTCGACGTCTACGGCGAGTGGGAGACGAACCCGCTGCAGCGGAAGCCCGGCGAGCAGCCTCGCACCGAGCGCATCCGCTCCAAGCTCGTCATCATCGACTATCCCAACACGTCCGAGAACGCGGCGCGCATCGAAGCGATCCGCGCCGCCTGGAAGCGCCAGACGGGCGATCTCTCCGTCCTGAAGGTGACACAACGCGCGGACGTCTCTTTCTAAACTTTCAAACGGCTTGTACTCACACGCGACCGGAACTTCCGTCACTCCTATGCGCCGGAGTTCGACACGAGGGAGACCTGCTTGTATGTCTTTCCAATCGGAACAGAGTTAGACCGATGACCCATTCACTGACTCCGGAACGCTATCTCATCCTGCTGTGCGTGATGCTTACCGCGTCCGTAGGCGACACGATGCTTGCCCACGGCATGAGCCAGGTCGGCCCTGTCACCTTTCAGCATCTCGGCATCCTGCTTGTCGCCCTCAAGAACCTTTGGGTGGTTTCCGGCATCCTGTGCCTGCTTGGGTTCTTCGCCAGCTACCTGACCGCGCTCAGTTGGGCGGACCTCACCTTCGTGCTCCCCTCGACCGCGTTCGGCTACGTGGTGGTCGCGCTGCTTGCCCGCTTCTGGCAGCATGAGCATATTTCCCCCGCTCGCTGGCTTGGCATCGGGCTGATCGTCTGCGGCGTTGGATTTGTAGCGAACGGCCCGTCGCTCACCGAGCATCCGGCACCTCCGCTGCAATGAACCTGACCTCCACCTTGGAGACCTGGACGCTGATCCTCACGGTCGCCCTGACTGCCATCGCCGGAGATGTACTGACGGCGGGAGCCATGCGCCGCATCGGCGACCTCGACCTCATCCGCGCGCAATCCGGCTTGCTCGGGGCGATCAGGGCCGTCGTGGGCAGTCCCTTGTTTCTCCTGGGCGTGCTATCCATGGCGCTCAGCTTCTTTTCATTGCTTTTCACGCTCAGCAGGGTGGATGTTTCGCTTGCCGCCCCGGCCAGCGCGGCGCTTACCTTTATCGGCAATGCGGCGGCTGCGAAGGTTTTCCTCCACGAGAATGTCGACCGCCGCCGCTGGCTGGCCGCTATCTTTGTCTGTGTTGGCGTTGTGCTGCTCAGCCGGTAAGTCTCCACAACCAGGGTCATCGCTACGTCGCCTCGGCGCTTAAGAAGAGGAGAGCAACTGAGGCATACCGCAACGACGCTCCTGTGGCTCCGCTCGATCGACAGCGGCTTTCATCGCAGCATCTCCAACAACCACTCGCTCGCGACCGGATACGTCCCGGGTATGCAGCGGTGGGTCGATCACCATCCGGTACACCTCACCGCGCACTCCAGGTCGATCCCGATCAGTATGCTGGTAGGGGTGTCGCCGTAGTCCGCCTGGTGACGCAGCCCGCCACACACGAGCGCGACATAGAGCCACCGAGCCGCCATGGGTTGCGGCGTGCATACGTGGTGGTCCGTTCTATACAAAGCCCAAATGGTTCGTGCTGAACTTGCCGATGTTCGGGAAGATCGAGGGCAGTTGCTCAGCAGTCACTCCGAACCACTGCGCCAGCGTGGCCGCATACTGCATGGTGCCGGTAGTGGGCACCCAGCGTCCGTTCGAGCCCGAGTCGTCCGGTCCGTTCAGATGCAGCGTAGGGAACGTCCCATACATCTGCCCTCCGCGCACCGCTCCCCCGACCACGATGTGGTGCGATCCCCAGGCGTGATCCGATCCCGTATTCGAGTTTGGCTGAAAGGTCCGGCTGAAGTCCGACATCGTGAAGCTGGTTACCGCTTGCGCGACGCCCAGTTCCTGCGTGGCCTGGTAGAAAGCCGCGATGGCCGGACTGATGCCTGCCAGCAACGCGTTCTGATCGACCAGCTGGTTCGAATGCGTGTCGAAGTTTCCGATCCCAGCGAAGAAGATCTGCCGCTTCACACCCAAAGCCGCCCGCACCTGGATGATCTGTGCGATCTGCTGTAACTGCG
This sequence comes from Acidobacteriaceae bacterium, assembly GCA_965215415.1. Classification (GTDB taxonomy): domain Bacteria; phylum Acidobacteriota; class Terriglobia; order Terriglobales; family Acidobacteriaceae; genus Edaphobacter. Next base: position 2,329,170 of record CBDCDQ010000009.1, read on the forward strand.
CCGCAAGCCCGTTCTTTGCCGGGAAGACGGTCTTGAGCGGCGTAAGGGACTGCGTCGCTGCCGTCAAGGTCCTGGCGTAGGAGTAGGCGTTGGACGTAATGGAATCGTCGGCCTGCACCAGCGTCAGTCCGGAGGAGAAGCTCAACAGCGCTTGTGCCGTCACCAGTCGCGCGCCACACTCCGTTGCCCCCTCCGAGCAGCTTGCGCCGCCCAGATTGCCGGGCGATACGGATACCGGGGTGCTCGCGCTGCCGTTGCAGAAGAGTGTGTCGCCCGCCACCGACGTGATCATCGGAATGTTCGCGTTCGGGTTGTAGCTCGCGTTCAGCGTGTCGGCGATGCGCCCGGCCCATCCTGTGGGGGTGGCTCCGCTCGGCGAGGCGTTTTGCCATTCGAGCTGTTGATCGGGGTGTGAAAACAAGTTGGAAGGCAGCATCTGGTTAGCCTGAAATTGTGCCCGGGTGGTTGGCTCTACCAAGGTGCCTACATTCGCCACCAACGCGGCATTGTTGCTACCGAACAGAGCGGCGATCTCGGGCAGGTTCGGATTGAGCGCAAAGTCCGGCAGCCCATGCAGCTGCAGCAGCTGGTTCTGGGGAATGGCCAACGGGCCACGTACAGTGGAGTAGTTGGCATAACCGGCTGTGTCGAACTGAACCACAGTATTGTTTGCGTCGTTGCCGCCATAAAGAAAGATGCACACGAGCGCTTTGTAGTCGGTGGCCGTCGTCTGTGCCATCCCGTTGAGCAAGCCGAAGGGGCGCATTCCCGCCGCACTGCCTGCCGCCGCCAACGATGCGCATCTGATAAAGCTTCGACGGTTTACGCCCATAGGTCTCTCCTTGTTTCGCTCGTGCGAGTCTTTGTAGTTGCTCATCATCCGTGATCCTGGCGTTCCTGTTCCTAGTGCTCGATCTTGTATTCGCTCGATGTGATAACCAGGTACGTCGCGACTCGCACCCGCTGCGCCGGATCGGTCAGCCCGGCGACATGGTTGACAATCGCCGTGCGCATCGTTGTGGGCATCTGCCCATGGAGGAAGATCGTCCCGAGCGCATCGACCAGATTGCCGCTGTCGATCAGCGCATTGCCGGTCTTCGATGCCATCAACCCCAGTGCGCTGGTCTTGCTCAGATCGTCCGTAAAGCCGCCGATCCGGTTACCAACCAGCTGGTCGGCCAGCGTCAGCCGCAGCACAGCCGTCGCCGTATTCTCCTGCCCAAACTCCGGTGCGTTGGTTGCTGTCCCGGGTATCACATATTCCGGAGCGAAGAAGTTGAAGACACTCGGCGAGGTGTACGGACGTTGGCCAAGAGGCTGCGTATAGTTCCCCAGGGAGTTGTACGAGGCGTTCGCCACAACGTCGTTGCCAGCCTCCGCGTCGTTGTTGGTGTAGCCCAGCCCGCGCAGCACGCCAGTCATGTACAGCATTGCCTCGCGGAGATGGCCGCCATCGAAGCTCGGGTTGTTATCGGAGGCCCGCGCCTCGGCATCGGTCAGGATGGCCGTGATTACCGCCTTCATATCGCCGCGTACCCCCTTGCCATTGTCGGCAAAGACCGCCGCCACGCGCGCTACATAGGCTCCACTCGGCTGGCTCGCCACCAGGTGCTGGATCAGCTGCTTGCAGACGAATGGACCGGTGTTCGCATGATTGAAGATGTTTTGCAGCGCCCCGGTCAGGTCGGCCTGCGCCGTTTGCCCAGCCGGCAGCGTGGTCGTGCCGAGCAGCGTCTTGGCCGCTCCATCGTGCGCGCTGTCGAGCGGCACCAGCGGCATTGTGTAGTTAGGCGCGTTGGGAAACCTCGCTGGCGCACCCATCCCGGAGGCATTGGCGTAGGTCCATCCCGTCCAGGCCCGTGCGAAAGCTTCTACCTGTTTCTCGTTGTAGGCCGGGATCGGGTTTCCACCGGCGTCAATCTGCGGAGTTCCGTCCCCGTTCAGCTCTTCCAGACCGATGGTAAAGAGCTGCATCAGTTCGCGCCCGAAGTTTTCATTGGCGATCTGGCCGTTTCCTGGCTTGTAGCTGTTCACCATGTTCAGGTAAGCGCCCATCGCCGGAGTCAACGTAACGTCGTGCATGATGGTGTAGAAGTTCGTAAATGCGTCGTTCGCCAGGGTGTTGTGGAAGTTGGGAACGGCACGCGGATTGATCCCGCTCGATGAGACCACAAAGATCTCGCTCAGGGCGAATGCCACCCGCTGGCGCAACTGGTCCGGTCCGGTCAGCATCGTCTGCCACCACTCCGACTGTTCGCACGGAAGCGTCGAGTTGGTGCAAACGGCTGGAGCTGGATTGCTGATGTCCGGCATCAAGGTTGTGGGCATACTGAATTGCTCCGCCAGGAACGCATTCATCCCAACATTCTGCACATGCTGGATGTCGGTCAGCGTCGGCCCAAAGGTCGCCTGGTCCAGCAGCCGCGCCGCCGACGCGACCGATGCCTTAACTGTCGTGACGTTTGAAAGCACGTCGGGCGAAACCGTACCCCCCGGATCGGGGTTGACCACGCTGACCGTGACGGATGGCGTCCCGGCCGTCAGTGGAACGCTCGCGCGCAGCTCTCCACTGGAGACAAACGCCGTCGTCAGCGCAGTGCCAGCAACCTGGATCTTCGAGCCGCTCACGAAGCCCGTGCCAAGGACATCTACGGCATAGTTCGCACTCGTCCCGGTCACCGAAGCCGATAGTGCAATTGGCAGAGGGTTTACGACCGACTCGGCGAGCGATCCTGAAGCACTCGGCGAAGCTGCACTGGTCGCCACGATCGTCACCGTGTTCGGGGCGGGCAACGCACCCGGAGCGGTATACAGCCCTGTGCTTGAGATCGTGCCCCATGCCGCCGACCCGCCGGGCGTTCCATTCACCGTCCACGTGACGGACGTATTCGATGTATTTGCCACGGTGGCGTTGAGCTGCGCAGATGTGCCCAGCCGAACCTGGTTGGCACCAGTCACTGTGACGGTCACTGCGGCAGGCGGCGTTGCCGGCGGGGGCGCTGCCGAAGAAGCGGAGTTGGCTGCGGTGCCGGAAGAACATCCACCAAGGCCGATGGCGATCATGGCAAGCGCCACCAGAGGCAGAGGACAGAAGCACCGGTACAGCGGATCTATCGTTATCGGGGACATACACTGCTCCGGAGCTGGCGGATGGATCGTAAGTGTGGGGTCAGGTAGGAAAACTGCGTTCCTAGCAGATGTAACCGCTCTTGAGCCGTTTAGTCGCGGTCGAAGGCGAGTTATTCCTGATCTTTTCCCTCCCGGGGAGAAGCTTGCACGTCGACCACCAACGCAGCGATCGTTACGGCAGAAGCCAGCGCATCAGACCCGAAGCGGGAAGCTCCTTCGCCATAAACCGCTGCCGTTCCCCCACCAGGCTGCCAGCCGCCAGCCGTCCGCTCCGCACCGCACCCTCCATGGTCGAAGGCCACTCCGTCGCCGTCCAATCCCCGGCCAGGTAAAGCCCGGGCCACTCCGTCGCCTGCTGGGGACGGCGGCGGTCAAGCCCCGGCGTCACGGAGAAGGTCGCCCGCGCCTCTTTCAACACGCCACTCTTCAGCAACTTGACCTCGCGCACGGACGGAAAGAACAGCTCGAGCTCGCGCAACGCCGAAGCCAGTATCTCCTCACGGCTTATCTTCAGCTCCGCCCACGAGGCGCTGATCGTCAGCTCCAGATAGCTTTCCCGCTCCCCTGCCCCCCGGCGAATTCGCGACTTGGCGAACATCCACTGAATGCGCGTATCAAGCAGCACCGCGTGGTCCATCTCCGTCACATCGCGGTCGAACCAGAGCTGAATGGTAGTAATGGGCGACGCGACAAAGGCGGACACATCGATCCCCGGCGCGGGCAGCAGCTTCTGGGCTTCGTTGAAGCCGGCCGCCATCAGCACATTCTTTGCCGCATACTCCCCTAAACGCCAGATGCCGTCTACCGCCTCCAGGCGCTCTACGCCGGCACGCTCGAACCGCACCCCCAGCTCTCGCGCCCGTCTGACGATTGGCGCGAGAAACTCGCTAAGCGGCACCAGAGGGATGCCCAGCCGTCCCCCTTCCGGCGATCGCAGAAAAGTCTCATGAAAGACCTTCCCGGCGTATTTCGTCGAGCAGCGCTCAAACACATCGTTCAGCGTCGATACGACCACCGGCTCCCAGAAGTGCCGGATCGCCCGCTCGGTCTGCCCCGTCCGCTTCACCCAGGCAGCAAAACTCTCGGCATCGTCGATCGGATAGCCATACAGAAACTGGCTTAGTCCCGCCGCGATCCCTGCCTTATCCCGCAGCGACAGCATGGGCGCACGGAGAAAGCTCATGGTCTGGTGCCCAGGCGCAGGGAGCCTTCCCGGCTTCATCACGCTCCGCCGCCCGCCCGGCTCCAGAAACACTAACTCATCGAACCAGCGGACCAGGTTGCTTCCACCTGCCTCTGCCAAAAGCTCCAGCAGATTCGTACAGCATCCCACCACCACGTGCTGGGAGTCGACGACCTCCGCAAGCGCCGGATGTGGATACGAGTACACACGTCCTCCTGGCTCGGGGCGGCGCTCGAGCACGGTAACCGCCGCTCCCTGGCCCGCCAACGCAACTGCTGCTGCCAGCCCGGCCAATCCTGCGCCCACGATCACGACGTCCTGGGGCCGCAGGCTCAACGTGGGACCCTGCTCATTACTGCCCCGGCCAGTCCGCGCAACAGGATGCCCATCTTCACTGCGGACGGTACCCGCACCCGCTCGGAGAAAACATCGCCATTGCGCGCATCCACCCGCGCCAGCAGCCCGCTGTAGATCGTCACCAGCACCCAAAGCGCTGGCCGGCTATCGCGATGGATCAAAGGCAACAGCCTTCCCGCCTCTGCGTAGTTGTCCCAGGCCCGTGCCGAAATCGCATGGACCAGCCCCCGCTCATTGGGCCGCAGTGCCCGGCCGCCCGCAAGCGCCAATACATCGGCGGGCGTTACGCTGTACTCCGCCATCAGGTCCATGGGCAGATACAGCCGTCCCCGCTCTGCATCCTCTTTAACGTCGCGCAGAATATTCGTCAGCTGAAAGGCGATGCCCGTCCTCTCTGCCAGTTCCTCCGCCCGCGGATCACTGTAGCCGAAGATCCGTATGCACACCAGCCCGACGACCGAAGCCACCAGATAGCAGTAGCGATACAGCTCGTCGTAGGTGGCGTATCCGCGCAATCCGGCTCCCACCTCAACGCCCAGCCCGGCCTCTTCAAGGTCCATCCCTGTGCCTTGTACGAGCTCCTCGAGCAGATGGTCCGGAATGCCGAACCGTCGTTGCGTTTCGCCCAGCGCTACAAAGACTGCGTCGCGAGAGCGTCTTCCCTGCCCCGCAGACCGGAACGCCCGCCATCGCCCCAGCCAGTCGCCCATCGCCGCGCGCCGCTCTGCTACGGGTCGCGACTCGTCGTCTGCGATATCGTCCGCCTGCCGCATAAACGCGTACACCGCGCACATGGCGTCCCGCTTGGACGTGGGCAAAGCGCGAAAGGAGTAGTAGAAGTTCTTCGCCTCCCGCCTGGCGATGGCGCGGCAGACCGCGTAAGCCTGATCCAGCGTCAGTACACCCGTCACGCAAGCACCTCACGCACTTTGCCAAGCAACGCCCGGGCGAGCAGACGCGCTTTTTTGGCCTTCGTCACCTCCGGCCGTCGTGACAACACATCAAAACCTTGCGCCTCGATGGCATCGAGGATAGCTTCGCCACCCTTTACAAACAGGCCCAGCGTGGTCGCCAGATCCCGGTCCACCATCCCGACCAGCGCCGCGCCCTCGCGCATCATCGCTCGCGTGTCCTCCACGAGAGACTGCATCACCTGCCAGAAAGCCGGATCGAACTGGCGCGCCCGTATCTGCTCGCCGGTCGCGCCGAACCGCTGCATCCTGTCCGCAGGCAGATACCGGCGCCCCCGATCGTCATCCTCCGCAACGTCTTGCCAGAAGTTCGCCAGCTGTAACGCGGTGCAGATCTTGTCCGAGAGCACCATCAGCCGCTCCTCCCGATAGCCGCATACCCAAAGCACCAGCCGCCCGACCGGGTTTGCTGAGTCTTGCGAATACGCCATCAGCTCCGCCATCGTGTCATAGTGCGTCTTTACCTGATCCAGCCGGAAGGCACGCAGCAGGTTTGCGAACAGCGCGCGCGGCGCGTCCGTCGCTGCAATGGTAGCGTGCAGGGCCACAAAGACCGGATGCCGCGATCGCTCCGGTGCGTCGTAGCATTGTTCGAGCATCGCGCCCCATGTAGACAGCAGAGCCGTGGCCGTCGCTCTGTCCGCCACCTCATCGCCGAGATCGTCCGAGACCCGGCAGTAGGCATACACACCCTCGAAGTGCGGCCGCACCCGTTTCGGCAGAAAGAAGGTCGCCACATGGAAGTTCTCGTAGTGAGACGCCGCGAGCCTCCGGCACCAAGCCTGTGCCTGAGACAGGCTCGGCCGAAGCTCCGGGGTCCGGTACTCCGCCGGTCCCTCAGCCAGCGCGTCCCAGGCTTCTGCTACGACCGTCAGCGCACACCTCCGGGAAACACCGCCGTCTTGATCTCACGGGTTCCGCCGTTCCGCGTCATCATCCCCGCAAATATCGCCGGCACCGCCTCGAGCCCGACTCGCCCCGTGATCGTCTCCGCAGACTTGAATCGCCCACTCGCAATCAGCCCAAAGGCCGTCCTGCAGGTTGCGGGCGTGTGGTGGAAACTCGCCTTCAGCGTAATCTCCCCGTAGTGAAGCCGGTTCGTATCGAGCGAAACCACTGTACCGCCTGGCGGCCCACCAAAGAAGTTGACGACTCCGCCCTTCCGCACCATAGCCACCGCCCACTCCCAGGTCAACGGAGTGGCTACCGCCTCGATCGCCACATCCACTCCGCGCCGGTCCGGGGTCAACGCGCGCACAGCCGCCACGACATCGCTACCGTCGCTTCGCACCACATGTGCCGCTCCGAAGAGCTGCGCCGTCGCCACCTGGTCCTCACGCTTGACCACCGCCACCACTTCGACGCCCGCCAGCGACGCCACCTGCATCAACATCAGCCCGATTGGACCGGCGCCGATCACGGCCATGCAATCGCCCGCCCGCGCTCCGCTCTCTTCAAACCCGCGCACCACGCACGCCAGCGGCTCCGTCAACGCAGCGTGTTCAAACAGGAGACCCGGCGGCAGCCGCAGCGTGTTCTTCGCCACAAGCCGCGCTGGAACGCGAATGTACTCCGCATACGCTCCGTTGTTGAACATCAGATCCTCACAAAGGTTCTGCTGCCCTCGTTTGCAAAAAAAGCAAACATCGCACGGCGCAGAGTTCAATGCCACCACCCTGTCGCCTTGGCCCAACGACGCCCCATCGCCCACCTCGACCACGGTTCCTGCTACCTCATGTCCAAACAGCATGGGCGGCTTGCCCATCGCCGCATGGTAGCCGCGCCGATATACCTTCAGGTCCGTCCCACAGGTCAGCGCCGCGCCCACCCGCAGCACGATCTCTCCCCGTCCCGCGACCGGTACCGGCACCTCTTCCAGCCGTAGGTCTTCTGCGCCGTACAGCACCGCCGCGCTCATCGTTCCCGTCACCTCTTTATCTTCTCACTTTGGCGACGCTTTCTCTTCTCTCTTCCCTAAACCCTCCTTCCAACCGGAAGCATCTGATAGCCTGAGCCACAGCAACCATGCCTATCGTCTCCCCTGAGGTCTTCGTCAAAGAGCGTATTCTGGCCGTGCAGGAGTACTTCCTCCTTGCGACCCGCGCCGTCCTCAACCTCTTTACGCCGCCCATCTACTGGGCCGACATCTTTACTCAGATGGACTCGATCGGCGTCGGCTCCTTTCCTATTGTCGTTCTCACCGGCTTTTTCACCGGCTGCGTCCTTGCCTTGCAATCGGCTACCGCGCTCAAGGCCTTTGGCTCCGTCTCACTGACGGGCAACCTCGTCGCGCTTTCCATGGTCAAGGAACTCGGCCCCGTCCTCACCGGGCTCATGGTCTCCGGGCGCAACGCCTCGGGCATGGCGTCGGAACTGGGTTCGATGAAGGTGACTGAGCAGATCGACGCTATGCGCGCCCTTGGCACCGACCCCACACGCAAGCTCGTCACCCCGCGTGTCACTGCCACCGTCTTTATGCTCTTCTTTCTCACCATCATCTCGGACGCGGTCGGCATCGCCGGGGGAGCCCTCGTCTCCGTCACCATCCTTGGCCTAAACGCCAGCTCGTATCTACATAACTCCTACCGTTCGCTCGTTCACGGCGACATCATCGAAGGCCTCACCAAGCCGCTCTTCTTCGCCTTCATCATCTCCAGCGTGGGCTGCTACTTTGGCGTCAACACAAAGGGCGGTACCCAGGGCGTTGGTCGGGCGACCACCCAGGCCGTCGTCGTCTCCTCCGTCTTCATCATTGTGGTCGACTTCCTCATCTCCCGGGCCATGATCGGCATCTTCGGATGAGCCTCACGCTTATCGCGATCCCGGATCGAACTGCCACCCTGTCCAAACGGAGGCCTCGATGAGCACACCCACCGCCGCGTCACAAGAGCCGTCAAAGACCGGCAACCCCGAACTTGTCGTCGAGTTCAAAAACGTCTCCATCTCCTTTGAGCGCAAGGAAGTGCTTCAGGACATCTCCTTCACCGTCCTCAAAGGGCAGACTCTGATCATCCTCGGCCCAGCGGGCTGCGGTAAATCCGTCCTGATGAAGTTGGCCAACGGTCTGATATGCCCCGACTCCGGCTCCATTCAAGTCTTCGGCAACGAGATCACGACCATGCCGGAGGTTGACCTTTACAAGCTGCGCGCCCAGATAGGCATGGTGTTCCAGGAGTCCGCCCTCTTCGACTCCCTTTCCGTCGAAGAAAATGTTGCCTATCGCCTCAACGAAGATCGCGTTGCGCCGGAGGAATCGCACAGGCGCGTCGAAGAAGTTCTCCAGTTTGTCGGCCTCCAACAGGCCATCGCCAAGTTCCCTTCCGAACTCTCGGGCGGGATGCGCCGCCGCGTCTCCATCGCGCGCGCCATCATCACCGGCCCCGACCTCATCCTCTACGACTCCCCCACCGGCGGACTCGACCCGATCACCTCGACCACGATCGTCGAGCTGGTGGTCAAGCAGCGCGACGTCTCCCACGCGACGTCACTCCTGATCACCCACCGCCTGCAAGACGCCTTTACCCTTGCCACCCACCGCTTCAACTCCGAAGAGAACAGGATGGAGCCGATCCCGGACGGCGGCGTCGACGCAAGCACCCGCTTCCTCGTCCTCAACGAAACCGGCGTCGTCTTCCACGGCACCACCGAAGAGCTCGTCCACACCGACGACCCCTGGCTAAAGAACTACCTTTCCTAAACAGCGGGCGGTACCGTCAAAGCTGTGCTTTTCTGGTTGTCATTCCCGCAAGGTTTCTGCTTTCGCCACAGCATCCATCTGCTTATTGAGAACGGTCGTCCATGCGTACGCTTCGCGCTACACAAACGATTCCCGTGAAAAGATTGTTACCCCTTGGCCGAACACCTCTACGGCACACCGCTCGATCGACTCTCTCGTTCCATGCAGTCGAGAGCATCCATGGCGTAGTCGGCCTGCTCATCTTCGTCCGTGCTCGTGCGGTTCATATGCAACCACTTCTCTTCCAACATCTGCAACGCTTGTAGAACATAACGGGCGTCGTTCTGGGTAAGTGTAAGGGTCACGGTCGATGTCGGTGCCGGTGTATCCATAGCTTCGTGTCCATTCGCAGCTGGCGCAAGCCTGAAAAGCAAGGAACCTAATAGCTATTTGAAAGGTTCTCGCGAGAAGTTAGTGATGTTTGGACCGAAGACCTTGACGGCTTCTTCTTCGAACTTTTCACGCGTCATGTCCAGCACTATGGCGTCCATACCATACTCGGCTTGTTCATCTTCGTCTGTGCTGGTCTGGTTGATGTTGGACCATTTCTCGTACATCTCGTGCAACGCTTCGAGGATAAGACGGGCGTCCCGGTCGGAGAGCGTGATGGTCAAAGTGTTCATACTTTTCGTATCCTCAGGCAAATCAAAGCAAGCTTGGCGAGCAACGCGCGGTACTCGTCCATCGGCATATCTGAAACAGGACACAACAAGAAGTGGCCTCGCGTCCTGGGATCGGGGTCGGGGTCGGGAGTGACAGCCAAACCCGGCGGCATTGCCGTCGTAGCCGGTATCTTCCAGACCCAGCCGTTGGAGCGGGTTTTATTGAGCCGCGCTTCATCTAACAGCGAAATTCCTCTCCGATTTGCTCGCACCATCAGGATGCCGTTTCGGTCATAGGTATCTACATCGAACGGCCGAACGTTATCCAGCCTGGGAGAGGTTGCGTTGCCGAGACGGTACAACTCTTCATCAAGCAAATAGAGATACTGCGGAGTTGGAGTCGTCATAACCGCTACAGACTAACACCTACACCGGTTACAAGGAATTGGGTGCCTCTGTCTCGATGTTGAGACATGGGTTCAACGCATCCCCATTATCCCCCGCACCGCCGCCCGCACCACCACCCACGCCTTGCTCTGCGGATCGACCACCTCGAAGTGCCCCACCCCCGCCACCATCCGCACCGTCACCGCATCCCCCTGCCGCCGCGCCCGCTCCGCCCAACGCCGAGCCAGCTCCGGAGGCACCTGCGCATCATCCTCCCCCTGCACCAGCACCTGCGGCACGTTGAACGGCAACAAATCGCCCGGGTTCCCCACCTTATACCTGTCCTCAACCTGCGAAGGCGGCCCACCCATAAGGCTATAAACCTCCCGCTTGTCATGGGCGTAGGTCAGGGAGTTCGACAGCTCGATGGTCAACCGGAGATCGACAGCCCCCGCCAGCGCAATCACGCCATGCAGCGGAACCTTGGGCCTCGGCTCGTAAATTGGACTATGCGGCTCGATATGGTGCCGCCCCGCCACCCAGAACGCCAGATGCCCGCCCGCCGAATGCCCCATCGCCACCACCTTCGACAAATCGAGCGGATAACTCTTCGCCAGCACCGCCAGATGGTCGAACCCCGCCGCCGCATCCTGAAACGTCATGGGCCATCCCCCACCTGTCGACCCCACGCGACGGTACTCGACCGACCACACGGCGATCCCCTCAGCCTTCAACGCTGCGCACAGCTCTCCGGCATAGCCAAGATCGAAGTCCGACCGCCACCATCCCCCATGGAAGAACGCCACCACGGGATAGGGCTTGGGCCCTGTCGGCAGCCAAAGATCCCCAAACTGCGAAGCGTCCGCGCCATAGTGAATCCGGGCGTCGGCATTCGGCGGCACTCGCGACAGAATGTCCATCATGCAAGTATGACAAGAGTCCGGGTGCCCGATCTTCGCCGACAGTTTCATCGTCGGCGAAGGGGGGTTCGCTCACGGCGTAGACTAACGGTGTGAAAGCACTCGTCAAATCTCACCCCGAACGCGGCCTCTCGCTCAAAGATGTTGCCGAACCCGAGATGGGCATCAACGATGTCCTGATCCGCGTCCTTAAAACCGGCATCTGCGGCACGGACCTGCATATCTATGAATGGGATAACTGGGCAAGTGCCACCATCCCGCTGGGCCTCACCATAGGCCACGAGTTCGTCGGCGAGGTCATCGCCACCGGAGCAAACGTCGCCGATGTCGCCCTCGGCCAACTTGTCTCGGGTGAAGGCCACGTCGTCTGCGGACGCTGCCGCAACTGCCTCGCCGGCCGCCGCCATCTCTGCGCCCACACCTCGGGCGTCGGCGTCAACCGCAACGGCGCCTTCGCCGAGCGGATCGCCCTCCCCATGACTAACATCTGGCAGCACGCCCGTACCATCGACACGGACATTGCCGCCATCTTCGATCCCCTCGGCAACGCCGTTCACACCGCGCTCGCCTTCCCCGTCCTCGGCGAAGATGTCCTCGTCACCGGGGCCGGCCCCATCGGCATCATGGCCGCCGCCGTCGCCTGCCACGCCGGTGCCCGCTTCGTCGTCATCTCCGACCCCAACTCCTATCGCCGCGCCCTCGCTGGAAAGGTGGGCGTCACCCGCGCCGTCAACCCCCGCGACACCACTCTCGCCGCCGTTCAGGCGGAACTCGGCATGACCGAGGGCTTCGACGTCGGCCTCGAAATGTCCGGCAACCCCCAGGCGTTCCGCGATATGCTCGCCTCCATGAGCCACGGCGGCAAGATCGCCATGCTTGGCATCCCGTCGGAGCCCATCGCCATCGACTGGAACCAGGTCGTCTTCAACCAGCTCACCCTCCGTGGCATCTACGGCCGCGAGATGTACGAGACCTGGTACAAGATGACCGTTATGCTCGAATCCGGCCTCGACATCGCCCCCGTCATTACCCACCGCCTTCCCTGGCGCGACTACGAAGAAGGCTTCGACGCCATGCGCTCCGGCAACTCCGGCAAAGTCATCCTTGACTGGACCAGCTAGCTGGCAGTCCGGTCTGCCGCGACGACTAAGCCGGTCCCGCCGCAAAGCCCCTAGATGCTGCCCTTCAGCATTGCCGCCAGCTCGTCTACTTCAAAGACAGGTGCCTGGCAGGTATTCCCGCTGCACAAAACCGTAAAGCTGCTCGTGCTCGAGAGCTGGGGCAGATGTGGCAGCGTTTCGGCCAGCGATGGCGGCATCTGCGTAACTTGTTCCTTCGTCAAGCGCACCACGCTCTTGTCTACCCCGAAACGCCGCAGTGCGACCCGCTCCATCTCATCGGCCAACGCATCTTCCCCTACCACGCAGACCTGCACCGGCAGCGCTACCATCCGCTGCAGCGCCAGCCCATAGCTTGCCGCGTACAGCCCCAGATGCTCGACTACCCCTGCAAAGTTCTCGAGCGTCTCCGTCGCGCAACCGGCATACTCAGCTTTACCGTTCAGCGCATACAGCCGCAGCAGCAACGCCGCGGCCACGGGATTTCCCGCCGGGGTCGGCGTGTCCTGCAAGGGTTTGCGCCGCACTGTCAACGCTCCCCACCGCCGCTCTCCCGCCGACGCCTGCTCCGTATCGAAGAACGCTCCGCCCTCCTTGTCGTAGAACTTCTCAATCGCCGCATCCGCCAAACTCTGCGCCGTGTCGTAGTAGCGGATCTCTCCCGTACCCTCCCAGGCATCGAGCGCGGCGTGGCCCAGGTAGACATAGTCTTCCAGGACGCCGGGCACCGGCTCCGCCGCGACTACACCGCTGTCGTACGCGATCACGTGCTGAAGAACCGCGCCATCCCACGCGTCCCTTAGAACACGGTCCAGTGTCTTCAGCCCAAATGCCCGTGCGTCTCCCATGCCCAGCACCCGCCCCGCCTCCAGGTAGGCCGACACCATCATCGCGTTCCAGCCCATGTACACCGTCCTGTCGACAAAAGGTGCAGACCGAAGCGACCGAGCCGTAAGGAGCTTTGACCGCGCGCTCGCCAGCAGCGCCTCCGCCTCCCTAACCGGTGTCGACACCGGACGATTTTTTGGTGCAGCCACCACGCTCAGCGGCAGATTCACGTGCAACACATTCCGCGCTGGATCGTGCTGCATATCCCCCACCTCGCCGATGTCGTAGAACGGCCCAGCGATCGCCATCTCCTCCACCGTCAAGACCGCCGCAGCCTCGGCCAGCGTCCATGTGAAGTAATCCCCATCGTCGTTCAGCGAGAAGTCAGCATCCTGCGACGCGTAGAACCCGCCCCGCTCCCGATCCGACAGCACCGCATCCACCCACCGGACGATCTCCCGCGCAATCCGCGCCATCTCCGCATCGCCATAGCTCTGGAACGCATGAACATAGTTGTGCAGCAGCTCGCTATTGTCGTACGACATCTTCTCGAAGTGCGGCACCACCCAACGCTCATCCACCGAGTAGCGGTGAAATCCACCAGCCAGCTGGTCGTAGACCCCTCCGTTTGCCATCTTCTCAAGCGTTACCAGGGCCGCGTGCTTCGCCGCCTCATTCCCGCGCCCTGCCGCGTCGAGCAGCAGATCGATGCCCCCGGCGTGCGGAAACTTCGGCTGCGACCCGAATCCTCCATACCGCGAATCGAACTGCGTTAGCGCCGCCGCCACCAACTTCCCCACCAGCTCAGTTCCCGGTTCCGCTGCCGGTCCACTAAAGCTTTCATTGTGCTCGATCGCCGCCATGACGCTTCCGGCCGACTCGTCTACCTCACCGCGCTTCTTCTGGAACGCCTCCGCCATCGTAAACAGCACCCGCCGCAGCCCCGGCCGCCCGTGCCTGTCCTCTGGCGGAAAATACGTCCCGCCAAAGTACGGCAAGCCCTCCGGCGTCAGAAACGCCGTCAGTGGCCAGCCCCCCTGTCCACTGATCGAAGACACCGCCGCCTGGTACCGCGCATCCACATCCGGCCGCTCGTCGCGATCGACCTTGATCGGCACAAAGAACTTGTTGATGACCTCCGCCATCTCCGCGTTCTCATACGACTCGCGGTCCATCACGTGGCACCAATGGCACCACACCGCGCCGATGTCCAACAGAATGGGCTTGTCCTCGGCGATCGCCCGCGCAAACGCCGCTTCCCCCCATTCGTTCCACGCCACCGGCTGGTGCATGGCAGAGCGAAGATAGGCGGAGGCGGCGTTAGTCAGAGTATTGCGAGGTGCGGGCGACGGTTCAGAACTCATAGAGTCCAAGTTTACCGGCTCCCTTACGGCTGCACCGGTGGGGGGTTCCCCGAGATCGGCTTCGGCGCCTCCGGTGCTTTTGGCGCAGTCAATCCCGGGATGACGGGGGTCTGGTCGATCACACCCGTAGCCGCACTCTCAATCTTGATCCCGTACTTGTCCAGCGTCGTGGCCAGCAGCTGCAACAGCGCCGCGCGATCCTTGGCGTACGCCGCCGTGGCCGAGATCAGCGTGTTCTCCGAAACCGCCAGGTTCCTTCCCTGCTGTAACACGTTGGCGGTTGTCGACGCCCCCAGCTTGTACTTCTTCTGCTCGGCATCGAGGCTCTGTGCCGCGTAGGTCCGTCCAGCCGTCGCCGCCTCGACCTGCGCCCGGTCGTTGGTCAGCGCGTACTGTCCATTGATGACCTGGATGCGAATCTGCGTGTAAAGCTGCTGCAACCGCATCTGGGACTGGCGATACTCCATCTGCGACCGCGCCTGGTCCGCCTGCTGCTGGCGGTTCCGCAGAGGGATGTTGACGTTCACGCCAATGCCCTTATCCGGCGAACTGCTGTTGATCAGGTTGTGCAGGATGTCTGGGTATCCAGAGGAGGGATACCTATTTGCTGGAACGGGCTGGCCGCTGAAATCTGTAAGGCTTGCGTTCTGTGCGCCGCCGAGAGCGCTGGCGCCATAGAACGCTACCGCGTCGATCACCGGCAGCAGACCATTCTTCTCCGCCCGAATCGTGATCTCGTTGTTCTTCATGTTCAGCACAGCCTGCTCGATCTGCGGATTGTCCGTGTAGGCCTGCCGCACCAGATCGTCGACCTGCATATCCTCTTCCGGCAGCCGGTCGAGGCTGACGCGATCGGTCGGCACCACCGGCGCAGCCGTCAACTGCGGGTCGTTCAGGTTGCGCGCAATCGCCTGCTTCATCACCAGCTGTTGATACTCAAGGTTCGTCCGAGACGCAATCAGCGACTGTTTGTCCGTCGCCACCGTCGCGTCCGAGTTCACTACGTCCAGCGGAGCCAGCGTGCCGATCTCGAGCTGCTTGCGGTTGTCTGCCGTAAGCTGCGTCGATTGCGCCAGTGCGCGCTCCTTCGCCTGCTCGTCCTCGTATGCGCTCACGAGGCCCCAGTAGATATTCTCGACCTGGTTGACCGTGTAGAGCACCTGCTGCCGGAACGCCGAGTCGGTGATCCGCCGGTTGTTCTTTGCCTGCAAGATGAATCGCCCGTTGATCCATGGTCCGAAGCCCTGCAGGAGATGCTGGGTCGCTGTGGCGCGGAAGGACGACGTCAACGTCGGGCTGTAGGTCGAAAACGGACTGTCGGTCGTTTGCCGCTGGTTGTTGAAGCTGACGTTCAACTCCGTGCCAGTCAGAAACCCTTGTTGATAGCCAAAGTTGTAGGACGCCGTATTGCTGTTGACGTTCGTCTTGCCGCCACTGAAGAGTGTGTTCGACTGCGGCGATGCGGTCGCCTCGTACTGGAGGCTGCCGGTTACCACCGGGTCGAGCAACTCCGGTTGAGGTCCACCGCCATTCGTGCTGAGCACCAGCCCGTTCGCTCCCGTGCCCGAGCCGCCTGAAGAGGTCGACGTGCCGCCCGGTCCGCCGCCCCCCGTTACGGTCGTGCCCGAGCCGCCCAGCGTGCCCGTCACCAGGCCCGTGGACACACCGCGCGGCGCGTAGAAGCCCGCCTTGGTCCGCAGGATGTCGGTGTCCGCGATGTCGAGATTGATGCGTGCAATGGCGATGTCGAAGTTGTTCTCGAGCGTCAGCGTAATGGCGTCCGCCAGGCTCAGGTAGATCTTGCCGTCACGCAGAAGGCCATCGAGTCGTGGCGTGTTCTGGAGTCGGGGCAGATCGAAATCGTTTGGCGTATAGCGCAGCAGCGGATTCTTGAAGAAGTTACCCCGCCCCCGCGTGTAGTCCTTCGGCGTGTCGCGCAGATACATCGGCTCGGTCATGCGCGGCGCGGGCGCCTGCGGCAATCCGGGCTGTCCCGTCGTGTCGTTCTGAACCGGCTTCACCGAAGCGGGGTCTGTTGGGTTCGTCTGGGCTGCCGGTTGTACCTGCTGCGCGGAGACCGTCTGTCCAACAATGCTCATCAACATCAGCGCTGTACACGCCGTTGCCTGCAAATCTTGTAGTCTCACGTTCTCTTCTCTCCAGCCTTGCGGTGCTGCGCTGTGCCGCGCGTATGCCGGGCAAGCTCTCGGTGCGTTGGCTTCGTTGCTATCTAAGACGCTCTGCTGCGGGGTAAGACTCTGTATTTCGTCGCTTCCACGCTTCACGGCGGCGTGGTTGGAGGCTGATACGCGAGACGACCGAGTTTCGTTCCCCCGTGTAGCATCGGAATCGTAAGCGGCTTCGCACGAAGTATATCAATCCGCATCCTTGCCCTCTTCATGCAGAACTGGAAGCTGACCCTTAGCTACGACGGCACCTCCTTCCACGGCTGGCAGGTGCAACCCGGTCTGCCCACCATTCAGGGCACCCTTGCCGCCGCCCTCCGCCACCTTACCGGCGAAGCCGTCCTCCCCCAGGGCTCCGGCAGGACGGACGCCGGCGTCCATGCTCTGGCCCAGATTGCGAGCGTCATCCTGGCCGCCCCCATCCCGGCCGCCAACCTCCACCGCGCCCTCAATCGCGCCCTGCCCGAAAGCATCCGCGTCCTCTCCGCCGAGCCGGTGGACGACACCTTCCACGCCCGTCACTCCGCCCGCGCCAAGAGCTACGAGTACCGCGTCTACACGGACGCCGCGCCCTGCTCGCCGTTCCTCGCGCCCTTCGTGTGGACACATCCTCGGCGGCTCGATCTGGAGCGGATGCAACAAGCCGCCCGCCACATCCTCGGCCACCACGACTTCACCTCCTTCGCCGCCGCCGACCCCGACCGCACCGCGCGCGAAGCTGCCGGGGAAACCGACAACACCCGCTCCGTCCTCCACTCCTGCTGGCGGGAGCACGATGGCTTGCTCGTTTACCGCGTCACCGGTACCGGCTTCCTCCACCACATGGTTCGCAACCTCGTCGGCACGTTCGTTGAGGTCGGTCTCCGCCGCTTTGCGCCTGATGCCATGCCCGCAGTTCTCGCCGCCCGTAATCGGTCCGCAGCCGGTCCGACTGCCCCGGCCAGGGGCCTCTTTTTAGCCGAGGTCGCGTACTGATGCCCATGATCCCGGGAGGCGCGGCGGCCCAGACACGCATCAGCCGTCTGGCCTCCCTGACAGCCGTCCACCGCGCCTTCCACTGGATGCACCTCCACCAGCCCCAGCTTCAGCAATGGCAGATGGAGCTGACCGCCATCCCCGCGCCGCCCTTTGCCGAGCAAGCCCGGGCCGCCTGGTTCCTCGATCGCTTTACCGCTCTCGGCCTCACCCATGTTCACCTCGATGCGGAGGGCAACGCCCTTGCCGAGTTGGGCGCACCGGACGGCAACGGCGGCGGCCCGGTCATCCTCCTCTCCGCCCACCTCGACACCGTCTTCCCCGCCGGAACCGGCTGCAACCCGATTGTGTCCACAACGCGCCTCCTCGCGCCCGGTATCTGCGACAACGCCGCCGGACTCACCGGTCTCCTCGCCCTCGCCGCCACCCTCCGCTACGCCGAGATCGCTCCGCCCGTCACCATCCTCTTCGCCGCCAACGTGGGGGAAGAGGGCGAGGGCAACCTCCGCGGCATGCGTCACCTCTTTGAGCGCGGACCGTACAAGAGCCGCATCGCCGCCGCTCTCGCGCTCGAAGGCGCGGGCACCAACGCGGTCGTCACCCGGGCGCTCGGCAGCCGCCGCTTCCGCCTGACCGTGCGCGGGCCCGGGGGACACTCCTGGTCCGACGCCGGTACGCCCAACCCCATCCTCACCTTGTGCCGTCTCCTGGTCGCGGCCGACGGAATCCCGCTGCCGGACAATCCCCGAACCACGCTGAACATCGGAACGGTCACCGGCGGTACCTCCATCAACTCGATTCCCGAGTCCGCTTCGGCGCTGCTTGATCTCCGCTCGGTCGACACATCGCAACTGGAGGCCACCGAGGCCGCCCTGCGCAAGCTCTGCGAACTGCCTGACTCAATCTCGCTGGAAACGATAGGTGAGCGCCCTGCTGCCGCCCTCTCGGACGACGCGCCACTGCTCCAAACCCTGCGCGCTGTCGACCGCCACCTCAACCTCCGCACCGAGCCGCGCATCGGCTCCACCGACGCCAACCTCCCGCTCTCGCTCGGCATCCCCGCCATCGCTCTCGGAGCCGGAGGCACCGGCGGCGGCATCCATACCCTTGCCGAATGGTACGACCCCACCGGCCGGGAGATCGCCCTCCGCCGCATCCTCCTCACGCTGCTCGACACCGCACACTTGATACACTCGGCTCTGTGAAGGCCCTGCTCCTCTTCTTCGTCGCGTTGGCCGTAGTCGACGCATACGCCCAGGCTCTGGACACCGTCTACATCCACGGGCGCATCCTTACCGGCGAGCACCTGGTCGATCCCGCCGCCAAGCCGACCATCGTCTCCGCCATTGCTTTCGCGCAAGGCAAGGTTGCCGCCATTGGCACCGATGCTGAGGTTTTAGCTCTCAAGGTTGCCACGACGCAGGTCGTGGACCTTCACGGCGCGTTCGCCATGCCGGGCTTCAACGACGCCCACACCCACATTGCGTCGGCCGGACAGCAGCGGCTCGCCGTAAACCTCGCCGGCGCGCGCTCCCTCGCCGAGATGCAGGTCCGCGTCAAGGCCTCAGCCAATAAGGCGAAACCTGGTGCTTGGCTTGAGGGCGGCGGCTGGGACCATACACTTTGGGCATCCAGAACACTCCCCACCCGCACTGACCTCGACGCGGTCTCGTCCGGCCATCCCGCCATGTTCTACCGGGTGGATGGCCATATCGTCGTCGCCAACACCGCCGCGCTCGCCGCGGCCAACATCGACAGGGAGACGGAAGACCCCGAGGGCGGCAAGATCGACCGCGACGCCAAAGGCCAGCCCACCGGCATTGTCCGCGAGGCTCCCGCTATTGCCCTGCTGACCCGCCGCATCCCCCCGCCTGACGCGGACACCCGCCGCCGTGCCCTCCAACTCTCCATCGACGACGCGCTCGCCCATGGTGTCACCTCGGTCCAGGACTTCTCCGAGTGGGACGACTTCCTCGCTCTCGAAACGATGGAGCACACCGGCAAGCTCAAGCTGCGGGTCACGGAGTGGCTGGACTTTAACTTGCCTCTCGGCGTCCTTCAGCAGCGCCGCGGGAGCCACCCCGCCGACGATCCCCTGCTCCACACGGGCATGCTGAAGGGCTTCATGGATGGTTCGCTCGGCTCCCGCACCGCCGCGCTGGACGAGCCCTATGCCGACGATCCTGACAACTCCGGCCTGCCCCGCTATGATGAGACCAAGCTCAACGCCTTGGCCACCGAACGTGCCGCCGCCGGCTTCCAGCTCGGCTTTCATGCCATCGGCGACCTCGCCAACTCCATCGCCCTTAACGCCTTCGCCGCCGCCGAGCAGACCGCCATTCCCGCCAACACGCCCCCGCCGCCCAACAACCCCGACGCAGCCATCGTCACGAAATCCACCGCGAAGGAAGCCCAGCCCGCCGACCTCCGCCTCCGGGTCGAGCACGCCCAGGTTTTGCTGCCTGATGATTTCGACCGATTCAAGGAACTCGGCGTCGTCGCCTCCATGCAGCCGTCACACCTGCTCACCGACATGGCCTGGGCCGGAGCGCGGCTAGGGCCGGAGCGCGTGAAATACGCCTACGCCTGGCGCTCCATGCTCACCCATGGCGTTCCTCTTGCCTTCGGCACGGACTACCCTGTCGAGTCGATTGACCCCTTCCGCGGCCTCTACGCCGCAGTCACACGCCAGAACGAAGCGGGCACGGAGACCTTTGAACCGCAAGAGAAGCTGACCATACGGGAAGCCCTCCTCGCCTACACCCAAGGCTCCGCCTTCGCCGAGTTCGCCGAGCACCGCCTCGGCCAGCTCACCCCCGGCTTCCTCGCCGACATGGTCGTCCTCGACCGCGACCCGCTGACCGCCACCCCGCAAGAGCTGCTCCACACCAAAGTCCTCCGCACGGTAGTCGGCGGAGAGACAGTCTATCTTGCTGCGACTCTAGGCGCACGATGACTTACCTGCTAAACAGATCGTGAATGAAGCGCGGGCGATATGTTTCGAAATACGTCCAATGCGGCGAGTGCATATCTACATCAATATGACTGTTATAAAAACCCTCAAGCAACGAGCCTTCATGCCTGCTGTTGGAGTTTGGAATTGTTTGCCACAGATCCCACATGGTTTGATTCTCTTCGGAAAGTCGGTACATACGCGTGAGAAGGATCACCCCAACGATTCTTTGCGTTTGAGCGAATAAGCGCTGTACGGCACCTTGAACGAGCTGCGCGCTTGCTTGCAACTCCGCGTTGCTAGTGTTGCCAATAACGCGCAAGAAAACCAAGCCTGGTGAATCTTTTGGCAGTTATCTTCTTGCTCGTTCCAAAGAGTTGAAGCATCCCTTCTCTGTAAGAGTCTCAGCCTCCAGCTTAACTTTCACCTCGCAACAGATCGTGCGGCCCTCACGTTGCAGTTCCAGGTCGTAATCGTTTCCGAGGGACCCTTTTGGAATCACAAACCGTATTCGCTCACCTCGTCGTTTAAGAAAACCTGCTGCGTCAAGTTCCCCCACACAGGCTTCCAACTCGCCGCCCAAAAGACGTGAATAAATACCTGAAAAGCCCTCAACTGCCTGGAGGTTGAACAATGCCTCCGCTAATTGGTAGCCAGTCAAGCCAATTTGTTGCTGTTTCTCACGGTCGACGAACCTGGATGGAGGCTTTAAGAACCCTTTTCCGAAAAGATGCCGTTCCAACCATTGGTCGCCGAAGAAGTGTCCTAGTACATAAAGTGGCATCATGAACATCCACTCTGTACCGTGCATTGCCATCCGGACCCGTGCATATTGTGCACACTGGTGAAGTTCCGACTGGGACATACTCGGGTTGGGGACAGAGAACACGCTATAGATAGCTCATCTTTCGATGTGAACACTGCCTTAGGTAAATGAAAGACGGCACCCGTGAAGCGTAAATCAATTTGCACTTGTCGTACTTACAAGTTGCTTGTATTTGCTGACAACGCCATTACACACCGACTTACATCCACGGTCTAGATTGGCGTGATGATCCCGCCAACCTTAGCCGAAGTCGGCAGCGTTACCGGCCTGCGCAGCTTCATCGCCGCCGCCACTGTATCCACATACTTCAGCCCGGCGCCCGTGTTGAAGAGCACCACCTTATCGGTTGGCTTCAGCTCGCCCGAAGCCAGCAGCGCATCGTAAGCCGCCGTCGCCGCCGCGCCCTCGGGCGAGAGGAAGATCCCTTCGTGCCGCGCCCAGTCCAGAATGCTCGCTAGGATGACCTCGTCCGGGAACGCCATCACTCGCCCGCCCGACTGCCGCACGATGTCGAGGATGATCGCATCGCCATACGGCTTGGGCACGCGCAGGCCGGAGGCAAAGGTCTCCGCGCCCTGGAAGAACTCGCTCGCCGCCTTGCCCTCGTCATACGCCCGCGCGACCGGCGCACACCCTGATGCCTGCAACGCATACATCTTCGGCCGGTTTCCCGACACCCAGCCCAGCTGCTCCATCTCCTCGAACGCCTTCCACATGCCGATCAGCCCTACGCCGCCGCCGGTGGGATAGAAGACGGCGTCGGAGTAGGTCCAGCCGAGCTGCTCCACCAGCTCGTACCCCATCGTCTTCTTCCCCTCCACCCGAAACGGCTCCTTGAGTGTCGAAATGTCGAACCACACCTCCTCCGCCGCCAGCTTCCCCTCCTTTTGCGCGGCTTTCTGTAAAGCGATCCGCTCCCCCACCATCCGCGCACAGTCCGAGATCAGCCCATCGACCATCGTCACCTCGGCTCCGTACACGATGCCTTCGAGGTAGTTCGCCAGCGGCACGTCCTGCGGCATGAACAGGTGCGCCTCCATCCCCGCCGCCGCCGCATACGCCGCCAGCGCTCCCGCCGCGTTGCCCGCGCTCGGCACCGCGAGATGCCGCAAGCCGTAGTGCCGCGCCATCGTCACCGCCAGCCCCAGCCCGCGCGCCTTGAACGTCCCCGTCGGGTTCGCCCCCTCCTCCTTCACCAGCAGTCCCGGATACCGTCGGCTCTGCAACATCGGCGTCCATCCCTCGCCGAGCGTCACCGGCTCCACCTCCGGCAGCACGGACGCATACCGCCACATCCCCAGGCTTGCGCCCGCAGCCGCCGCGCTCTCGGCGATCTCCTCCCGCCGCGCCGTCCGCTTGAGCGCCTCCATGTCGTACCGCACATACAGGCTTCCCGCGCAAAGAGGGCAAAGCGTCTGCGGCGTCTCCGCCGAGATGTGGTGGTGGCAACGGGAGCATTCGAGAGAAGCGATCTTGGGCATCCTTGTATTCTAAAAGTGTCGAGGAGAAAGGTACGCACGATGACTCTAACGACAGGCAAACCCGTAACCGTAGGCGAGATGATCCTCACCGAGTTGCTCGAACCCCTCGCCCTAACCCAGACTCAACTCGCCGAACAGTCCGGCCTGCCCCGCAAGCACGTCAACGAACTCTGCCGCAATCGCCGCGCCGTCACCGCCGACACCGCTCTCATCCTGAGCCGCGTCTTCGGCAACTCTCCCGATTTCTGGCTCAACACCCAACGTCGAACCGACCTCTGGCAGGCCCTCCACACCCCAGAACGCGCCGCCCGCATCGAGCGCGCCAAACCGCTGCGCCGTTCGGAAAGCGAGATCTCGCCAGCCTCCTAGATTAGCTTCTTGGGAACCCTACGGCGCAGAAGGAGATCGCGTCGCTCCCGCTTCATCTGTCTGTACTCGCCCCAAATAGGCAGAGCAAACAGTACTGGTGTGGAAACGATGTAGCCGAAGACAGTCGTGCGCCAAGAACCGATGGCCCACCCTAATATGACCCAAGCTACTAGCTCGATCCAGAGCAATGGGCGCATGTAAGCGATCTTTTCTTTGTACCGCTCCTTGAGCAAGGCGCGCCCCGTGGGCGAATTCAACACATACGGCCATTCACTCGTTATTCTTGCTTGTTCCTGCTCCCAAGCAGCTTTTCTCTCAATCACCCTTTTCTGGCGCAGCTCTGGAGAAAGTAGCTCTTCCAAGGCTTCACGGGCACGCGTGCGTCGCTCCTCTGGAACGTCGGAAAAGAATATGTCGTCGTCATCGAAGTAGCCGAGCTCAATCAGCTCTTCGGGATAATCTGCCGCCAGCATCAGTTGATAGAAATACGGAATGGAGGGTAGTGGGTCCTCACCATTCTCCAAAATAGTTCTGGCGCTTATGTGAGCCAAACGCAAAGCAGCGTCTTTAGGCGAAAGGGGTTGGCAGCCGAGCTCGATCAGCATGGGCGGTAGTGCTTGATCGATCTCCCACACAGCACTGGGTTCCAGAATCGCCATTCGGAGAACACAGGGCCCGTCAAATCCAGCCTCCAGTGCATCTTGTGCAACCATCGGCAGCCGCTCTGTCGGGATCAGCTTGAGAATGACATTCGCTTCAAAACTCACCGGATCAAATGCCATGCTCTCTAGCGTATCAAGTGCCGGGTGCCCCACCTTCGGCACAGTCTCACCGTGCCTAAGGTGGGCTTAGTGCGGCACGATCGCGCCCATCACCGGCCCTCCCAGAAAGTGGCTGCACCATTTGCGGTGCACACCCAAAACTGGTCGATCTACCTCTAACTCTTTTATTTTGTTAGATCACCTATCAAAAAAGCAAAAAATCGCCCACACCCCTCCCCTACAACCGAGCCGGGACCGCATTCGCACCCTTTCCGGCCAGGTTGGCCCGATTAGGCTCTCACCGCATTTTCACAATCGAACGCTCCCGACAGGCCCGCGGTTGGTATCCTAGAAGAGCCATGACCAAACAAGAGCTCCTCGCCCGCCGCATCGAACACCTCGACATCACCCAGCACAACGTCGTCCCCCTCGTCGACGCCATGGGCAAGATGGCCTATAGCTCGCGCGACACCTTCCGCGCCGCCTCCATCTACGACAGGATGCTCCGCGACACCGATTGCGGCGTCATCCTTTGCCTCGCCGGGTCGCTCATCTCCGCCGGCCTCCAGAAGATCTTCGTCGACCTGATCCGCAACAACATGGTCGACGCCATCGTCTCGACTGGCGCGAACATCGTCGACCAGGACTTCTTCGAGGCCCTCGGCTTCAACCACTACATCGCCGGCGACGAGTTCAAGTACGGGGCCGAAGACGCCACCCTCCGCGAGCTGATGATCGACCGCATCTACGACACCTTCATCGACGAGGAAGAACTCCGCATCTGCGACGAGGTCACCCACCAGATCACCAACTCGCTCGCCCCCCGCCCCTACAGCTCCCGCGAGTTCATCCAGGCCATGGGCAAATACCTTGTCGACCAGAAGAAGACGCCGCAGGACGGGGGCCGCGACTCCATCGTCCTCGCCGCCTATGAGAAGGACGTGCCGATCTTCGTCCCCGCCTTCTCCGACTGCTCGGCCGGCTTCGGTCTGGTCGCGCACCAGCACGCGCGTCAAGGTAAGCCGGTCGTCTCAATTGATTCCGCCAAGGACTTCTACGAGGTCACGCAGCTTAAGATCGCCAATCCCACCACCGGCCTGCTGATGATCGGCGGCGGCGTGCCCAAGAACTTCGCGCAGGACATCGTCGTGGCCGCCGACATCCTCGGCACCGAAGCCTCCATGCACAAGTACGCCATCCAGATCACCGTCGCCGATGCCCGCGATGGTGCGCTTTCCGGCTCGACCCTTAAGGAAGCCAGCTCCTGGGGGAAGGTCGACCTCACTTACGAGCAGATGGTCTTCGCCGAGGCCACCATGGCGCTCCCCCTGATCGCCGGGTACGCCTTTCACAAGAACGCCCACGCCGCCCGCACCGGCAAGCGCTTCGCCAAGCACTTCGAGCAAGTCGCCGTCTTGGCGTAATCTCAAACCATCCAGGCCGGGTGCCCCATCTTCGCGAAAGTTTCACCGTCGCTAAGGTGGGCTTCCACTTCCCTATGTCTGTCATTCCGTAGCGAAGCGAAGGATCTGCTTCTCGCCTTTGCCCTTGCCCTTCTTGGTTGTCATTCCCGAAGGGAATCTGCGTTTCTCCAAGCCTCCAAAGAGTTGTCAACCCCCGTCAACCTCAAAAACACTCCTATCTTTTTCATTCTAAACCAGATAAACTATGCCAAAGCTTTGGGCAGGAGTTATGCTCAACCTGCTATTCTAGAAACAGTAAAGAAGAGCCCGGCAATCAGCCGGGCCTTTTGCTGTTAACCACTTCGTACCGTGTGTACCGAAGTACACCCTTAACCGCGCAGAATCAACATTTCGCACCTAAGTACCCGGAGGGGGGGTACCCCCATGAACGAGCGTTCCGAGCAGTTCCGTTGCCGCCACATCTTCACCGAAGGCCGCCGTTGCGGCAGCGCCAGCCTGCGCGCTGAGCAATTCTGCTACTTCCATCACACCACCCGTCGCCCGGCGCCCCGCCCCCGCAACACCGCAATCGCACTCGGCGACGACTTCCAGATCGCCTTACCCGAAGACCGTCACGCCATCCAGCACGCCATCGGCGAAATCCTCCGTCGGGTCGCCGCCAACCAACTCGACTCACGCCGCGCCGCCCTCCTCCTTTACGGTCTCCAGATCGCCAGCGCCAACCTCCCCCGGGCCACTAAATCCGGCAAAGAAACCAAACCCGCCGCCGCCGACCTCGTCGACGAAGTCATCGCCGACCTCGAACTCGGCTCCATCGCCCCACTCGGTGAGCCCCTCGACCCCACAACCGGTCTCACCTATGCTCAGCAAAGACTGTTCCAGCGTGCCGAGGATGGCCGCGAACTCGCCGAAATCAAGCTCGCCGCCGTCCTCAAAGCCTTTCCCGAGGCGGCCTCCGCGATCCCAGCGAAGATCGCCCTGCCCAGCGCCCCCTACACCTACGACGAGGAAGGCAAGCTCCAGTGGAAGCCGGAGGTCTATAACCTGCCTTCCGCAACCTAAAGCACACGCCCTGGGATCACTTCAGTCCCGGTCCAACATAAATCAGAAAGGCTCCAATCGCCACCATGATTGCAATACCCCATGACGCGCTCCACTCGACATTTACGGTTGGCGGTGAATCTCTCAGTTTAATTCCGCGCTGCATCAGCGGAAGGAACAACAGACTCGTTCCAGCGCCGAACGAAGATGCGACCGCCAACCCAATCGCGGCTCCTCGCCCCGTGGTCTGGTTCAACGCACCCGTGACGCAGGCAAACACTCCAACCGCCGCATACGGAATGGAGACGAGGCGAAAGAGCCGCCCTCCTGTCCCAGCCGATCCGGCAAATCGCTTCAGCTCCCACGCCGCCGCCCGCTGCGCCAGGAAGTACCCCACCGAACCAAAGGCAACCAGCCCGCACCGCCACACGATACGTGGCGTGAATCCGGCAATCAGGTCAGCGGCGTCCCCAAAATCGGTAACGCCACTAAACGCGACATAGCCGGAAGAGATGAGGAGGCAAAACGCCATATACAGCCAGAGGACATAACGCAACCTGCCCGCATTCGGAGGCAGCAGCCGCAGCACCACCCACGCTAGCAGACCGCCCCCGAACTGCACCCCCGGTCCCGCCACCTTGATCCCAGCGCCCAGGCTCAACGTGCAAGTCTCCCGCCACGTCGTCAGCAAGACATTGTGACCACCCGCGGCGACACAGTATAGGCCGTGACCAAGCGCCTCATGCGTCATCATGGAAGCGGCATAGGCGAGAATACCCGAAACGGCGAGCATCACGGCACTGTCTTGAGGGACCTTACCCGAGGGTTCATCGTTCAGTGCCGTTTACCCCCGTAGAGCGTCTCCTAGGCAGTCTACTTACGATTCATTCAGCCGCGATACTCCTAATTGCACGTCAACGCCGTCCAAACCGGCGAAGGCGTCCCTGTCGCCCCATGCACACTAAGGTCGATAAAGTCTCCGGCTCCCACAGCCACGCCTCCCGTCGCAGTACAGGGCGAGTTCGGCGTAACCACACACAACAACGCCGTATCGTTCATGTTGGAAGGATGTCCCAGCCGCAGTGTCACCGTAATCGTCTGCGCCTGCTGCGAATAGACCATCAGCCGCGACGCCGTACATCCATTAGGCACCCAGGTCAGCACTTGCGCCGTGTCTGTGCCGCCGCTGAAGTTGCCGCTCGTCACAGAGTAAAAAAGAAACTGGTTTGAGACGGAGTGGTAGACCGAAGCCGCCGACACGTCCGTTCCGCTGGCACCGTTCGCTCCGCCCGCCCCGGGATCACCACGCGGGATCGTGAAGTTGAGCACAGCGTTCGTCGCCGTTCCCGTGTTTGTGACGTAGGCTGACGATCCTGCCGTGCCGGTCGTCACACTGCCCACGCTGACTGTTGCGCCCGGTCCGGTTGGTCCCGAAGGCCCAGCCGGACCCTGCCCGCCCGCCGCCAACACAGCCCAAGCTGTGGGGTACAGATTCGGCTGTTGGCTATAGTTTGCCGTCTGCGCCAGATAGCTCGATCCGTTGAACGTCGTTGCGTCGTTTGCCGTATAGGACGACGTCGGCGCCCACGCGCCGCGAAATCGCACCCCCACGGGCCCCGGAGAACCGGGCGAACCGGGCGAACCCGCCGGGCCAACAGGTCCCGGCGATCCCACGGGTCCTGACGGTCCTGAAGGCCCCGCGGGCCCTACCGGTCCGGCACCACCCGACGCGAACTGCGACCACTGCGAGCCGCTTCTGTCCGGCGGATTGCCCGTGTTCCCGCTTACCAAAGACACGTACCCCGCACCACCGTAGAGAACGCCATCCCCCGCCGCATACGCCTGCGAAGCGGAGTATGCTCCCTGAAAGCGAAGTCCTACGGGCCCGGAAGGTCCGGCAATCCCCTGCGGTCCAGCTGGTCCGGTGGCACCAGGAGAGCCCATCGGACCAGGCATACCGGCAACCCCTTGCAAGCCCTGCGCTCCCTGAGGTCCCGTGGGTCCCGCTGGCCCAGCGCTTCCTATAGGTCCAGCCGGGCCACTACCGACAAGCGTGATCTCCAGCATCGGGCCGTGCCCCGTCTGGTCATTCTCCTTGCTGTCGAACTGCACATCCGCCATTGTCGTCGCAAACGCAAACCCGTTGTTAGCCGCCGCATTGGACACCCATTCCTGCACCTGTGCCGTGACATCGAACACTACGTAACTTCCGGCCTGGCTGACTGTGGCCGTCTGCGCGACCGCACCGAAAGCGGGGAGCGTCGCATACGTCACGCTGTACTCCCCCCAGGGGGCGTTTACCGGCTGCACCGTCACCGTTCCCGGCGTGTTCACGCGGTTGCAGAAGAGCGTCAGCACCGCCTTCGAAACCTGTGTTGAAGTCGTCCCACCCGGCAGCATCCCAAGGTCAAACTGCACGAGCGACGTATATCCCGCGCCCACATTCAAATTCGAGATTGCGCCGCTATTGACCGTCGGCAGCCTGGAGTTTACGTGCGCGTCCGCCACGAGCGTAGCCTGCGCGGCATAACCGGGCACAGCCATCGCAAGCAGCGCAGCCACAACCGCAATCCATCCATTTCTCAGGAGCTCCAGACGCATAAACCATTCGGAGAGCCTTCTTCAGACTTGCTCCGCCCTTCAACGATCCGAACTCAGCGATTCCCGTTGCCGGCCATGGACTGGCCGTGCTTTATGTGTAGACACTCAGACCTGAAACACCTAAGTAATACCCCTTCCCGTTTCGGAACGCAAGCGGAACTTAATACCTGCTCAGAGGGGTGCCTCTACCTCCACACAAAGCAGGGTTTCTACACCTTCGTGCTGTGTCACCAAGACATCCTTTATAGTGACCATTCATCGCTTTCGCGCCAAAAGGACTCCGCCTATGCCAGCACCCGCTAACATCCCCGGCCAGCACCCGCTTCCGCAGAACCTCGTCAACATTCCCCGCCTCCTCACCGCCTTCTACGCGCTCCACCCCGACGCGGCGGTCCCTGGCCAGCGCGTTGCCTTCGGCACCTCTGGCCATCGCGGCAGCTCGTTCGCCACTGCCTTCAACGAAGACCACATCCTCGCCATCACCCAGGCCATCGTCGAGTACCGGGCCTCGCAGCGCACCACCGGCCCCCTGTACCTTGCGCAGGACACCCACGCCCTTTCGGAGCCCGCCTTCGCCGCCGCGCTGGAGGTCCTCGCCGGCAATGGCATCGACACGATGGTTGACGCCACGCTCGACTACACCCCGACGCCCGCTCTGTCGCACGCCATCCTCACCTACAACCGCGATCGGGTCAACGATTTGGCGGACGGCATCGTCATCACGCCCTCGCACAATCCGCCCGATGACGGCGGCTTCAAGTACAACCCTCCCTCGGGTGGCCCCGCCGACACCTCCGCCACCAAGTGGATCGAAGATCGCGCCAACGAGATCATCGCGGGCAAACTTGTAGACGTGAAACGCCTGCCCTACGCCGCCGCCTTACGCGCCGACACCACTCACCGCCACGACTTCCTCACCGCCTACGTGGACGACCTCCCCCACGTCGTCGACCTCGAAGCCATCCGCAAGTCGGGCCTCGCCTTGGCGGTCGACCCCCTGGGTGGCGCGGGCGCCTTCTACTGGCCCCGCATCGCCGAGCAGTACAAGCTCCCGCTGCAAATCCTCAAACCTAACGTCGATCCCACCTTCCGCTTCATGACCTGCGACTGGGACGGCAAGGTCCGCATGGACTGCTCCAGCCCCTTCGCCATGGCCTCGCTCATCGCCAACAAAGACCGCTACGACGTGGCCTGGGCCTGCGACACCGACCACGACCGCCACGGCGTCGTCACCCGCTCTGCCGGCCTACTCAACCCGAACCATTATCTCGCCGTCTGCATCCAGTACCTCTTCACGCACAGGCCTGGCTGGGCCGCCCACGTCGGCATTGGCAAGACGCTTGTCTCCTCCAGCATGATCGACCGCGTCGCGGAGGGCCTGCCGCGCCCCATGTTGGAGGTGCCAGTGGGTTTTAAATGGTTTGTCGACGGCCTGATCGACGGCTCCCTCGGCTTCGTGGGGGAAGAGTCCGCCGGAGCCACCTTCCTCCGCCAGGACGGCCGCGTTTGGACGACGGACAAAGACGGCCTCATCCCCGGCCTGCTCGCCGCCGAGATGACCGCCCGCACTGGCAAGGACCCCGGCCAGCTCTACGCGGACCTCACCGCCAAGTACGGCTCCCCCACCTACCAGCGCATCGACGCCGCCGCCACCAAAGACCAGAAAGCCAAGTTAACCAAGCTCTCTCCATCGCAGGTCACAGCCAAAGAACTTGCCGGCGACCCCATCACCGCCATCCTCACCGAAGCTCCCGGCAACCACGCCCCCATCGGCGGCCTCAAGGTCACCACCGCCGAGGGCTGGTTCGCCGCCCGCCCCTCCGGCACCGAAGACGTCTACAAAATCTACGCCGAATCCTTCAAAGGAGAAACCCACCTCAAGCAGATTCAGACGGAAGCGCAAGCGCTGGTCAACGCGGCAATTGCCTGATGCGATCTTGCGGATGGTGTAGCAGTGCTGTCGCTTTTTGGTTGTCATTCCCGAAGGGGATCTGCGTTTTCATCCTCTGCATTATCAGGTAATCTGCAACTAGGCAACCGTGTTTCTTAGCGGCACTTCCGCAAGGGCCAAAGGCCCGACAATATATCAGCCTAGGCCGAAGGCCTAGGTGTCCGTAGACCATCCATTGAGGGCTGAAAGCCCGACATATAATTCCACGATCATTTTCATGCGAAACGTATTTGATCAATTCCAGCACGATGAAAACCGTCTTACCCACGCGCTCATGTCTTCCCTCCACGAAGACTCCGCGTTGATGAGGCGATTTATCGATTGGGCCATCGGTGAACCCGCGCCCAAAGGTCAATTCACCGCCGTGGAACAATCCTTGCCGGGACAAGAAGACGACGAAGATTGGACCGAAGAACAGCCGAAACGCGGTCTGCCCGATGGCTGGATTTACAACGACGATGGGTGGGCGCTCCTGATCGAAAGCAAGATCAACTGCCCCTTCGATGCCAAGCAGATCGGACGTCACCGCGCCACCGCGCAAAGTAGAGGCTTTACCCCAGTACACATCGTGGCGCTCGTCACGGAACTTCCAGTCAAATCATTCGATCCAGACTTGAAGATATTGCGTTGGACGGACTTATACACATGGCTGAAAGCGCAGCCTGACGACACCGGTTCGGGACAGCGGCTCTACGAATACATGGACCTTCTGGATGCAAAGCTCGTGGCTGAAGGAAAATTGACAGAAGGAACACTTACCGTCTTCACGGGAGTTCCTTTCCACAAGGAGCATTCTTACAGCTATCTAGAAGCGAAGCGTGTGTTGCGCCTGGCCATGGATAAGCTGCGACTTAGAGAAGACCTGCGCCGGGAGCTTGGTGTCGATCCCAATCTGTCGGGTCGGGGAGCAATCACGGGCAAGGATTCCAGCAGTATCTGGGACTATCTTCGCCTTGCCAAATCGGCGGAGGCCAAGACGCACACGGAGTTCCCTCACCTTACGCTCGGTTTGCATCGAGAGTACATGCAGGCGATCGTAACTCTTCCAAATGCCCTCCGCGGTAAGTTCCGCAGGAACCTGCTTGGAAAAGGACCGGACGCGTTCGTCGAAATCTTTTCTGAAATCCTGGACGAGTTTCATAGTTCATTGAGCTCCGTTGCGGGAGCGGTGCCATGGATGGAGGTGATTCAAAGACGGTACCCGGCACAAAGAGCGGAGCCATTCGTCGACGCCTTGCTCGAGTTCGATCTTCGCTCAGCCTTTCCAGCTAAGGACCAAGCCGAACGCTCCCCCAAACTACAACCGCAATGGCTGAAATCCGTAAGTGAAGCGCTGAGCGACAAAAATGCAAACCTCCAACTGGCCGCCGGAGTGCGCTTTCACTACGACCGATGCCCAGAAGCCCGTACACCCGCGATTCTTGACCACGTAGCCCACGCATGGCTCGCCTGCGCCCCGTTGATCGACACGTTGCTTGGTTAGGCGTACTCCAGGTGTGGCACTGCCCGCACCCGCATCGTCTCCTGCTTGCTGATCCCGTGTAGTCGATCGGCTCCGTCCGGCTTCGCATCGCTTCGCGTATCCGGTCCTCGAACATCACTCTCAGGAAAAGCCGCATCGCGTCCTCAATATTCCGATGCGCTTCTTCCTGTGTTTCCCCCTGCGAAACGCACCCGGAAATCTCCAGACACTCCGCCACGACAATGTTCTCCTCAGGGACAGTCCTGAAGACGATCGTCCGCCCCAACTCGCCCACGCCTTCGGTCTGCAACTCCGGCATCGTCATAGCTCCTAGAGGAACTCCTACATATGACGGTTACTCCAGCGAACGACTCTCCATAGACACGGCTTCCCGCTCATGTGGATTACGCCCCGCTCGGCAGCCTCACCAGAAACTCCGTCCGCCCCGGCTCCGAACTGAACAAAATCCGTCCCCCAAACTGCTCCACGATCCGGTGCACGATTCCCAGCCCCAACCCCGTTCCCACGCCGGCCTGCTTGGTCGTAAAGAACGGATCGAAGACCTGCTTCTGGCACTCCGTCGGAATCCCTGCGCCATCATCCACCACACTTACACAAATCGAGCCCTTTTCCGCCCACGTCCTAATCTGCACCCGTCCTTTCACCCCCACCGCGTCGATCGCGTTGTCCAGCAGATTCGTCCATACCTGGTTCAAACCGGTAAGTGTCGTGTTCAACAGAGGCAAATCTTCTCCAAACTCCTTCTCCAGCGCAATCTGCTTCTCGCGGAATTTATGGCCCAGGATCACCAGCGTGGCATGAACGCTCGCGTTCACATCGAGCGTCTGCTTCTGCCCTTTGCCCTCATAGGCGTAGCTCTTCACCGCCATCACCAGGTCGCCCACCCGCCCTATGCTTTCCTCGATCGTGCCCACCAGCTGCATCGACGACACCATGGCCTCCATCCAGCTCAGCGCGTCCGAAAAGATGTTAGGCGGAAACTGCCGCCGTGCACACTCCAGTTCCGTCGAGTCGATCCCGATCGACACCAGCGTGGGCGCGAGCTTCCACGGGTTCTCAATCTGCGCTGCCTCCATCCAGTCGATTAGCCGCTCTTCTGCGTCGCTCTGCTCGAGCGAGTTCATCCGCAGCGGCTCCTTGCGCGCCAGCGCGTGCTGCTGCAAGTCCAGGATGCACACCTTCTGCTCGCTCGTCATCTGCGTCTTGGTAAACCGCGCGCCCAGATCATGCAGACGCATCAGGTTTTCGCGCAGCTGCGCCGCCGCCCGCCTTGCCGCCGCGCCTGGGTTGTTCAGCTCGTGCATCAGCCCCGCAGCCAGCGTCCCGAGAGACGCCATCTTCTCCTGATGCGCGGCCACGCTCTGCATCTTCTTGTAGCGCATCGTCATGTTGCCGAGGATGGCCTTTCGCACCTCGGGACACGTACTCAGCAGGCCCCAGAAAGCCTCTTCGCTCAATCGCAGCAGGTACGCTTCGCCGATCGCCCGGAAGTTGACCGCGCTCGGAAGATTGGTCAGCAGCGAGACCTCGCCAAAGGCGCTCCCCGGCCCCATGACATGCATGGCCATCTCGTGCCCGTCCGGCGTCGTCTGCGACAGCCGCAGTTCTCCGTCGAGAAGAATCCAGTAGTGCCGATCGATCGATTCCTGCCGGATCACGGTCTCTCCGGCACGAACATGAATTCCGTCCGCAGATTCAAGACACGTCAACTGCGCGTCCGAGAGCGACGCGAGGATCGGCGCGCGATGCAGCTTCACCCGCATTGCGTCATCGATCTTTAAAGGCGTTCGCACACCGGTCTCTCCGTTCTCGTTCATCTCGTTCACAATGTCGCCAGATACTGATGCACAAACTGGATCGCGATCGACCCTTCGCCGACGGCCGACGCACATCGTTTGACGGAGTTGAACCGCACATCGCCCGCGACAAAGATTCCCGGCACGCTCGTCTCCAGGAGATACGGGTCGCGCGCGAGCGGCCAGACCTTCGCGCTCTTCGTCTTCAACTCCGGGCCCGCCAGCACGAAACCCTTCCCGTCGCGCGCGATCGTCTCCGGCAGCCAGTCCGTCTTCGGCGCGGCCCCGATAAACACAAACAGCGAGTTTGCCGCCCGCCGCTCTTCCCCGCGCGGCGTTTTCAGCGTCATGCACTCCAGATGCCCGTCACCCGCCAGCGATACGACCTCGGTGCCCGTCTCCACCTCGATGTTCCCCGTCGCTGCGATCTGGTCGATCAGGTACTTCGACATGCTCTTCTCCAGCCCCTCGCCGCGCACCAGCATCCGCACCTTCGCTGCATAGCGCGAGAAGTGCATCGCCGCTTGCCCGGCCGAGTTCGCTCCGCCCACCACATAGATCTCCTCATCGGCGCAGCCCTTCGCCTCCGACAACGCCGCTCCGTAGTACATGCCCGCGCCCGAAAACTGCGCCTCACCGGGAATCGCCAGCTTGCAGTACGCCACCCCCGTCGCGATTAGACACACATGGCACGAGACCTGTTTCCCATCCTCCATCTGCAGAATGTGGTAGTTGTTCTCGCACCGAATCTTCACTACCCGTTGCAACAGGAACTCGGCCCCCAGTCGCTGTGCCTGAAGATAGGCCCGCCGCCCCAACTCTTCCCCGCTCAAACCCTGCGGAAACCCAAGATAGTTCTCGATCTTCGAACTCGACCCAGCCTGTCCGCCGAGCGAATCGGCCTCAATCACGAGCGTTCGCAACCCCTCCGACGCCCCATACACCCCCGCCGCCAGCCCCGCCGGTCCCGCCCCGATCACCACCACGTCATAGAACTCTTCCTTCGCCTGAAGCGGCAGCCCTAGCTTCGCCGCCATCTCCTGCGCCGTCGGCTGCAGCAGCACCGTGCCGTCCCCGAACAGCACAACCGGCATCTTCGTCTCGTCGATGCCCTTCTTCCGCAGCAGATCGAGCGCGTCCGGCGTCAGCTCCGGGTCTAACCGCTTGTACTCCACATGATGCCGCGACAGGAAGTCCCGCACCTGGAAGTCCGCCGCCGTCCACCGCGTCCCCACCACCTGGATACCCTCGTATGGCGGCCGGTACCCCACCATCCACGACGAAAGCAGATCGTCCAACACCGGATACAGCTTCTCCTCCGGCGGGTCCCAAGGCTTGTTCAGGTAGTAGTGGATCTTCGCGCCGTTGATCGCCCGGATCGCCGCCTCCGTGTCCGCGTAGGCCGTCAGCAGCACCCGCTTGGCGTCGGGATACAGCTCCATCGCGCCTTGCAGAAACTCGACGCCCGTCATCCCCGGCATCCGCTGGTCGGAGAGAAACAGCGCCACAGCATCCCCGCGCTCCCGCAGTTGCCTGCACGTCTCAAGCGCTGAGTCGCCTGACGTTGCCCGAAGAATGCGATACGTCGGCCCATAGTGTCGTCGCAGATCCTGTACCACCGCTTCGAGCACGCTTGTGTCGTCATCGATCGCAAATAGTATCGGCTTCGCCATGTCACCCTTTCTCAATTGGAGTCCAGCGTCATTGGCCACGCTTCATAAACATCTTATTCGCCTGCCCTGCCCTGCCTCGTGGTGCGTTAACTCTGAAGGAGCCGCAGCAGCGCGCTTGTTTGTAACGCGGAGGAAGTCTGCTTCTACCCGCATGCTTTTCATGACTTGTATGAATTGCAGACATCTCCGGCTATACCAAACCAGCGCCGATGAGGTAACTGCGGATCGATTGTAGGCATCCGCCGGAGATCACCCAATGAATCGTCTTATCCTGGCGGACAATCAAGCCATCTTCCGTTCCGGTGCTGCCCGCGTGCTTGCGATCGAAGACGACATCCGCATCGTCGCGCAGTGCGATGACTCCGCTCGCCTGCTGGCCGCGCTCGACCAGTTTCGCGGCGTAATCGCCATCTTCTCGACCTCGATGCAGCTCGACCTCGCCTCCGTGGTCGCTCGCGCCCACACCAATGGCAATCGCTGCGTGCTCGTCACCGAAAACAATGAGCAGGTGCCGCAGGACATTGCGTCGAAGATAGAGGGCGTCGTCTGCAGGAACATCTCAGGCACTGACCTCGTCGATTGTCTTCGCCGTGTCGCTCGGGGCCAGCGCTACGTCCACCACGCCAACATCACCATGCTCGCCGCGGTGGACTCTGTCGGAGCCCGCGTTCGCGATCGCCTCACCCCTAAAGAGATGCAGATCGTCGCCCTTATCGTACAGGGCTGTAAAAACAAAGAGATCGCTCTCCAGCTCAACACCAAGGAGCAGGTCATCAAGAACTACCTCCGCGGCATCTACGACAAAACCGGCGTCTCCGACCGCCTCGAACTCGCTCTCTTCACCCTCCACCATCGCATCCTGGCCGATGCCGCCGCGAAGGCCGGTGAACTGATACATAAGAAGTCCGCCTGACCTTTGCTTTGGTTCCTCATCCACGATGACGAGATTTTGTCGGCACAAATCGGCCGACTCGTCTGAGGAACTCTAGATCCCCATTCCCTCTTCTTCCCTTGTCTGCTCTGACGCCGCCCCGCCCAGCTTCTCCGCCACCGACTTACCCTGCGTAAACAGCAGCAGATAATCCGGCCCGCCCGCCTTCGAGTCCGTGCCGCTCATATTGAACCCACCAAACGGCTGCGCCCCCACCATCGCCCCCGTACACTTGCGGTTCAGATACAGATTGCCCACATGGAACTCCTCGGCCGCCCGGTCGAGCGTCGTGCGCGAGCGCGAGTAGATCGCCCCGGTAAGCCCGTACTCCGTCCCATTGGCGATCGCCAACGCCTCGTCCAACGATGAAGCGCGGATCACCGCCAGCACCGGCCCGAAGATCTCCTCCTGCGCGATCCTGGCCCCAGGCGCCACATCCACCACCACCGTCGGCTCGAAGTAGAAGCCCTTGTCCGGAGTCTCGATGGTGTGCCCCCCGCAGATCACCCGCCCCTCGCCCTTCGCCACCTCCAGGTACGCCGACACCCGGTCGAACGCCTTGGTCGAGATCACCGGCCCGCCATAGAAGTTGGCCGCCGGATCGCCGACCTCCATCGCATCGACCCGCGCCTTCAGTTTTGCCACAAACACGTCGTACAGCGACGCATCGACGATGGCCCGGGAGCACGCCGAGCACTTCTGCCCGCTGAACCCGAACGCGCTCGCCGCCACGCCCTCCACCGCCGCGTCGAGATCGGCGTCGGCAGCCACGATGATGGCGTCCTTGCCGCCCATTTCGAGGATCGTCCGCTTGATGAACTTCTGCCCCGGCTGGGCCCGCGCCGCGCTCTCATGGATCTCCAGCCCCACCGCCTTCGACCCCGTGAACGCGATGAACCGCACTGCCGGATGCGCCACCACCGCCGCGCCGAACCCCGGCCCCTCGCCCGGACAGAGGTTCACCACGCCCGGCGGCAGCCCGGCCTCTTCGAGCAGCGCGAAGAACACCGCCGCGATGGTCGGCGCGTCGACCGACGGCTTCAGCACCACCGTGTTCCCACACACGATGGCCGCCGCCGTCATCCCCGCCATGATCGCCAGCGGGAAGTTCCACGGTGGGATCACCGCGCCCACCCCCAGCGGCACGTAGCGCAGCCGGTTGCGCTCCCCCGGCATCTGGATCGGCGTCTCGGCCGCATGGAGCCGCAGCGCCTCCCGCGCGTAGAACTCCAGGAAGTCGATGGTCTCGCCGACATCGGCGTCGGCCTCGGCCCAGTTCTTGCCCACCTCATACGTCAGCCACGCGCAGAAGGTGAACTTCCGCTCCCGCACCAGCGCCGCCGCCCGCAGCAGCAGGCTTGCCCGCTCAGCAACCGGCACCCTGCTCCAACGGGCGAATGCCGCCTCCGCCGCCCGCACCGCTCCGTCCGCGTGCTCGGCCTCCGCCGCCGCATGGACCCCGACCACCTGCGCGGGCCGCGCCGGGTTCACCGACACAATCTTCCCCGCCGTCGTCAGCCGCTCCCCGCCGAAGACCATAGGGTACTCGCGCCCCAGCCGTGCCCCGACATCGGCCAGCGCCGCCTCCATCGCGGAGCGGTTCGCGGGATCGGCGAAGTCGAGGAAGGCCTCATTCACAAAGGGAGGCAAGGAGCTAAGGACGGCAGCCGGGGTATTCATACGCTCAGTTTACAGCTACGAAGGCCGATCAAACCGCCTAGGATTGCAGACCTGCCTAGGGCTCGATTCCGTCTTCGGCAGCAAAGAAGAAGCACCTACTCTGGGGCACGGACAACAAAACAGGGATTACCGCAAACATTATGATGAAGACCAACCCTCGCCAACTACTTATACCTAAGATAAGAACAAATGCGACACCAACAACATTGCCTAGGACGCTTACCCACCATCCGTAAGAAGTACGTCGCCAAAGCCCATAAGCAGCCAGCGACGCAAATGCTAGTGGAAGACTAATAAACATAAGCGGCAAGATGAAAGAGTAAGGAAGAACACCAAAGCCGATTCCAAGAAAGAAGCATAAGAGCAAAAACAACACTTCTATAAATTGGATGAGCAATGCTACGGTAACGAGGATTGGTCGCACACTCTTTACCACTAAGGTCATGCCTCGTTATAGCAGTTTACGTGAGGTTCTATACTAACGCCTGAATAACAGCAACATCTTGTCGAACTCGCCATTAGCCTTCAACTCCGCGACGGGGCGTGTATCCACAAAACACGTCGGGGAGCCCGGACGGCGCAGCTTGCCGAACAAGCCCGCCCCGCTGATTCCGTCGAAGAACGCATCCCAGAAGATCGCCGCATTTCGACTCATCGCACCCTCACAAAGCCGATTGTACCGGCTACTGCATCATCGTCTCGGTGGCCTTCGACATCTTGGCCGTGCGGTCGAGCTTGTCCCAGGCGAAGGGCTTGCCGTCGATGGCCCGCTTGACCGTCTTCAGCAGCACCACCGAAAACACCTGCCGGTAGGTAAAACGCTGTATCCAGATATGGAAGAGCAGCCAGAAGTCCCCCTTACTCGCCTTGTTCTTCCGCTCCAGCGCGAACGCCAGCGACGACGCCGTGAAGTCGATGATCAGGAAGGCGAGGAAGAAGCCGAGCAGCTTATAGAACCCTGCAGCCGGGGTAGTCTCCGGATGGAAGTGCTTATCCAGAAAGTAGTGAAACACCCCGAAGACAAACATCAAGTCAATTAGTGGCGAGACTAGCGGCAGCAGTATCTGGAAGATCAAGATATTCGGCAGGGCAAATAGACCCATCGCGCGGTGCTTGCGGATGGCTCCCTTATGTTTGAAGAGCGCCTGCAAGATGCCGAAGGACCAGCGGAAGCGCTGGCGCATTAGTCCATCCATGTTGACCGGAGCCTCGGTAAAGGCCAGCGCGGAGTCCTCATAGATGACGCTATAGCCCTGCTCCAGCATATTCATGGTCAGGTCGGCGTCCTCGGCGACGGTGTTGGTGTGGTAGCCGCCGCCCGCCTTGACCGCCTCGGTCCGCCACGCGCCGATGGCCCCCGGCACTACCATCACCACATCAAACAGGTCCAGCGCGCGACGCTCGAAGTTCTGGCTGGTGATGTATTCGAGCGCCTGCCATCGCGTCCATAGGTTGACTCGGTTGCCCACCTTGGCGTTCCCCGCTACCGCGCCGATCCTGGGATTGGCAAAGTGGCAGACCATATTCGCGATGGCCTCTTTCGCAATTACCCCATCCGCGTCGATCCCGACATAGATGTCCTCGTACGTCGTCTCCAGCGCGTAGTTCAGCGCGTCCGCCTTACCGCCATTCGGCTTCGTGAGCACCGTAAGCCGCCCGGATTCGATCTCCTGCGGGTAAGCCTCCCGCGCGACCGCGCTCGTTCTATCTTTCGATCCATCGTCGATCACCACGATGCGCATGTTCTTGTAGGTCGACATCATCACCGATCGGATCGTCCGCACGATCACCTTCTCCTCGTTGTACGCGGGGATCAGCACGGCGACGCTCGGCTCATACCCCGGCGGCGCAAAGTTCTTGCGCTTGCGGAATCGGTCGATGATCGCAAGCACGCCGATGATAATCAGCCGCGCACTCATCAGGATGTCGCCCAGGAAAAAGACGGCAATCACGAAATGGTTGAAGAAGCTGATGAAGAAGAAGGCGACCGAATCGACCGCCGCCAGCCAGCGCTGCTTCGGGGTGAGGGCGGGCATCACCTCTACGCGCGTCTTGCCCATCAGCCGCGAGACCGGCACAATCTCGAACCCCTTCGCCCGCAGCGTTTCGATCAGCACCGGCAGCGCCGCCACGGTCGCCGAGCGGTCGCCGCCGCCGTCGTGCAGCAAGATCACCGAACCCTTCGTCCAAGGCTGCGCGTCCATCTGAGCGATCGCGCTCAGCACAGAGTCCGTGATCTCCTGTGGCGATTTCTTCGGGTGCTCGTCCCAGTCGTTGGTGTCGATCTTGTCGCCGACGGTGACGTATCCAAGCCCTTGAATGCGGTCGATGGGTGCTGCCTGGTCGTTGGTGTCGGGGTCCTGATCGACCGAGTACGGCGGCCGGAAGTACAGCGGCTGCACCCCCAGCTTGGAGGCGAACAGCCGCTCGGTCGAGTTCAGTTGCAGATCCACCTGCCCGTTCGAAATTTCGCTGATGTCGGGGTGCGTAAAGGTGTGGTTGCCAATCTCGTGGCCCTCGCGGTACACCCGCTTCATCACGCCGACGTTATCCTGGGCCTCCTCGCCGATCATGAAGAAGGTACCCGAGACGCCGTACCTCTTGAGCACGTCGAGCACCTTCGGCGTCCAGGTAGGGTCTGGCCCATCGTCGAAGCTGAGCGCGACCTGCTTCGGGTGATAGCCGTACTGCTCGATGGTGTACGACAGCGGATAAGAATCCATCCGCTCCTGCGTGACCATGCGGTAGAGGATCGACACGGAGTCGTCATCGTCGAGGGTAAGTGTGCGGTGCCCCGGCTGCGGCTTGCGCGTGACCCGCAGGATGTCTCCATTGCCCTCGGTATCGACAGAGTATCCAGGATCAACCGTGGCCAGCGCCGTTATGGGGTCGGAGTGACTGGGACGGTCCCAGATCTTCCATAGCGAACTGTCTTCCGAGCCTAGCTGCCACAGCGCAAAGGTCTGGATACCGAGGGCCTGCGCCGCCCGCATCTCGTTGATGGTCGTAACTGCGTCGAGGAACCAGACCTCGTGACGCTCCCTGGCGTCGTCATCATCGTACGCAAAGTGCGCGTTCAGGGAGTCTTCATCGAGCTCCACCTGCGAGTCGGAGTCGGCTGCCGCCTGCCAGGCTCCGTCCGTTGCCAGATTGCGGGCATAGAGCACTTTGCCTGGCGGAGAGACACGCTTCTGTTTGCCTCTGACGGTGGGCGCGTCGGATGGGATTGCCGTCACCCAGTCGTATCCATAGCTGCCGATGGCGCAGATCAGCTTCTCCTTCGGCACGACCGCAACGATCCGCTTCAGGTTGTCGGTAAACCAGTCCTGCGCCGCGATCGGCCCCGGTCCAC
The DNA here is from genome assembly GCA_965215415.1 of Acidobacteriaceae bacterium. Taxonomy (GTDB): domain Bacteria; phylum Acidobacteriota; class Terriglobia; order Terriglobales; family Acidobacteriaceae; genus Edaphobacter. The sequence goes on from CBDCDQ010000009.1 coordinate 2,371,248, forward strand.
TTTCGGTCTGATGCTGATCGTAGTTCATGAGAAGCAGCCCGTCGGAGTGCGCTGCTAACTGCTTGAGATCGAAATCGTCGTCACCAACCGGCGTGTTGACATACAACCGGAGGTTGCGCGCATGAAAATCTTCGTAGAGCGCAGCCACTAACGCCATGAAGCCGGGCTGCGCCTCGGTTGGGATCTCCTCAAAGTCGAGTGATAAACCGCGATAGTTGGGGTTGTGCGCCAGAAACTGGTCGATCTGCGCGATGAACCGTGCACGTGCTCCTGAGTTCGTCAGGAAGCCGCCGATGGACGGAAGGAACTTGTTCACCGCGGGATCGTAATTATTGACGAGCGGAAAAATCTCAGTGTCTTCATGTGCGTCCGCGATCACGCGAGCCACACGGTTCTCGCGGTCGACCGGATGCACACCACCCGCATCGACAACGGCATAGGGCCGATTGTCGATGGTGTAGGAGGTGAGGGTGCCGTCGGGCGATACCATGTGCAGCCACTCGGGAAACAGGATGTCGATCTGCTTCAGGTGTTGCTTCAGGGAGGAGTAGCTCGCCGGATCGTCCTCGACGTAGTAGGCCGCGCGGAGACCTTCTCCCGTGTTTAGAGGGATGTCCGAAGGTTTGCGATCCGTTCTCCGGTGCGCCGCGCGGTGCAAGGTACCCGCTCGGGTATTGGGCGCGGGAGAGTTGGTGAGGGCTCGATAGTTGCGTTTGACCGAGGGCAGCAGAAGCTCGGGTAGCGGTTTGATCCGAAGCAGTCCGATGACGAAGAAGATGCCGACGACCAGCCCCAGCAGAGCCAGTACATCGAAGACGCGACGAAGCCGCTTCCAGCGTTTGCGTTGCGGATCGTAGAAGACAGGGTCGTTGGTCATGGAAGATTGAGCGGTCCGCGGTGCCTGACGCAATCGTATGCACCGCCCGGTTCACAGTCAACGAAGCCAGGCTGCCCACCATATTGTTGCGGCGGCTTCCCCTATCATTGCAGATGGATGAACTCACGCCTTCGCACACGGCTTTGGACCGGGCTCGCGCTCTTCCTCGGTTTGGGACTACGCCTGTGGTTTGTTCGCTACGCACAACATATCTCCGGCGATTCCCTAATCTATGGCAACATTGCGCGTAACTGGATGCTGCACCACGTCTACGGCTACGTAGAGGTAGAGGGTCATCCTCTGCCAACCCTTATCCGCCTTCCGGGCTATCCGTTGTTTCTAGCCGCCTGCTTTCGCCTCTTCGGAATTGCACACTACACAGCGGTCGCGTACGTGCAGGCCGCCGTTGACCTTGCCTCCTGCCTTCTTGCAGCCGCTCTTAGCGCACGCCTCTTCGGCCAACGCGCTCGCCTGATTACGCTTGTTCTGGCCGCGCTCTGCCCCTTTACTGCCGCCTATACTGCCGCGCCGCTTACCGAGACGTTGACACTCTTCTGCGTCACCGCGACCTTCCACTGTTTGCATCGCTGGCACATGGCCGGGGCAAACTTCAACCGATGGCTGTGGCCTCTTGCCGCCGCACTGGCTTACTCGCTTTTGCTGCGCCCCGAACAGGCTCTCCTTGCCGCCACTGTCCTGCCTGCGATGCTGTTCCTATCCATACGTGAGCCACGGAGCAGTCCTCTGCCCGTGGTGGCCGTCGCTCTGCTCATCCTGCTGCCTCTCATCCCCTGGACGATACGCAACGAGCACACCTTTGGCGTCTTCGAGCCGCTCGCTCCCCGCTATGCCACCAATCCCGGCGAGTTCATCCCCTTCGGTTTCCAACGCTGGTTCCGCACGTGGGCAATCGACTACGCGGCTACGGAAGATGTTTACTGGAACTATGACGGTGCACAGATCGATCTCGATGACATCGCACCGCGCGCCTTCGACAGTCCTGCGCAGCTGGCCGAAACTGCGGCTCTGCTCGCCGACTACAATGCGATCACCACGGCCACGCCAGAGCTCGACGCTCGCTTTGGCGCGTTGGCCAAGGTTCGCATCGCCGCTAGTCCGCTTCGCTACTACATCGAGCTTCCCGTAGCACGGCTCACCAACATGTTATTGCGTCCCCGCACGGAGACGCTCCTGACGCGACTCGAGTGGTGGCGTTTCCGCGAGCACCCCGGCGAGTCCACCTTTGCCCTGGCCTCAGCTCTGCTCAACGCCGTGTACTTGGTGCTCGCCCTATGGGGAGCCATTCTCGTCCACCGGGCTCGCGTAAACCGCCCGCTTCTGTGCGCCATGCTTGCCTTCATCGTCCTACGCTGCGCTCTGCTGCTGACCCTCGACAACTCCGAACCCCGCTACACCCTGGAGTTCTTTCCGATCGCATTCGTGCTTGCCGCTATTCCGCTGGTCAGGAAGTATTTCGCAGCGGAGCTGCCTGTCAACCTGCCGCAGATTATCGGTTCGTCACCTGAGTCTTCGCGTTCAGCTTGATCTCATATGCCTTTTTGTCTACCCGGGCGTTATAGCGAATCTTCGTGTTCAGCACGGTGCGTTTGTCGTCGGAAGGCGTATAGAACTCCTGCTTCAACGCGATGCCCCGCTGGGGATCGATCCAGACCACCACATGCGTGAACATCGCCTTGACGTTGGGGTCTTTGGCCACTAGATCAAGCTTCTCTGTCGTCACCCCGTCCACGGTATCCGCGCCCTGATCCGCGATCGTCCAATTTTTGGAAAGGTCCTTGCCGCTCGCTCCAAAGCCCAGCGTCAAAAACCCTTCGTACTGCTGCTGATTTCCTTTAGCAGTGATACGAATGACGGTGTTCGCCGCTGGATCAAAGACCTGCAACACGCCGTCCTTGTAGCTCAGCAGCTTCACCCCCGGCGAGACGATCCTGGCGCCCATCTCTGTCCCGCCGCCCTTTTCACGCTGGAAGAAGTTCGTCCCGGTCTGCGAGGAGGTAGACCGTGTCACTCGCTCGAAGAAGTTCCAGCGAAACTCCGCCTCCGCTGACTGAAACCTGGCGCTCGCCGCGTCCATCTGCGACAGCACTGCATCCAGACGGCCTTGCGCAGACCCGCCGCGCACCATCAACGCCATCAGCCCGCCCACCATCCAACGTGCGATTCTCATACGCCTCACCTGAGATCTGCCAACCAACGACTTGCCCTACCGCAACACCCAGGCGTTATACGCCACCACATGCCCGTCGTGATCCAGCAGCGGTTCATACCGCTCCAGTGCCACTTCACCCGAAATCGGCTCGACCGCCCTTCGGATGGCGGCTTGTACCTCCGCATCCGTCTTCGCCCCGTGCATATCTTCAGCGCGAATCTGGTAGAGGAACCGGTAGCTGTTTCCCTTCATTCCCGCCTCGCGGACCAGCACCTCGCTGGCGTGGGTGGCCGCCACCTCCGCCGGACGGTCGCCGAAATTGACAAAGCGCGGGGACAGGAACAAAAACAACAGAATTGCTGTCACCATCACATCGTAGTGCAGGCTCCCGCGCCGCTCCGTCCACCAGATATACCGGCTCAGGAGGTTCATCGCTTGCCCGCCTGCTTCCCGATCATCGTCTCCCCGCCCATATACGGCACTAGCACCTCTGGTATCCGTACAGACCCGTCCGCCTGCTGATAGTTTTCAAGGATCGCCAGATACGTCCGCCCGATCGCCAGCCCGCTGCCATTGAGCGTATGCAGAAACTCGGATTTCTTCGCGCCATTCGGCTTGTACTTGATGTTCGCCCGCCGCGCCTGAAACGCCTCGAAGTTCGAGCAGGAACTTATCTCCCTATAGAGATTCTGCCCCGGCAGCCAAACCTCCAGGTCATAGGTCTTCGCCGCCGCAAAGCCCATGTCGCCCGTGCACAGCAGCATCCGCCGGTACGGCAGCCCAAGCCGTTCGAGCACCGTCTCCGCGTGCCGCGTCAGCTTCTCATGCTCCGCGGGGGAGTCCTCCGGGCGGCAGAACTTCACCAGCTCCACCTTCTGGAACTGGTGCTGCCGGATCATCCCGCGCACGTCCTTGCCATAGCTCCCGGCCTCGCTGCGAAAGCATGGCGTGTACGCGCAGAAGCTAATGGGAAGTTCCGCTTCGGTCAACACCTCGTCACGGAAGAGGTTCGTCACCGGCACCTCGGCCGTCGGGATCAGCCAGTGATCGGCGTCTTGGTACTTGCCCGCTTCGTACACGCCCTTATCGTCGCAGTGGAAGAGGTCTTCGGCAAACTTCGGCAGCTGTCCCGTCCCAAACAGGCTCTTCGAGTTCACCACGCTTGGCGGCAGCACCTCGGTATACCCATGCTCCCGGCTGTGCAGGTCAAGCATAAAGTTTGCCAGCGCGCGTTCGAGTCTGGCTCCCTGGCCAAAATGAACGACAAACCGCGAGCCGGATATCTTAGCCGCCCGCTCAAAATCAAAAATCCCGAGAGCCTCGCCTAAGTCCCAATGCGCTTTCGCCACAAAGTCGAAGCTAGGCACGTCGCCCCACTTCTTTACTTCGACATTATCGTGCTCCGACTTACCCACGGGCGCGTCATCGCTAGGCAAGTTCGGTACTCCAGCTAGCCATAGCCTGAGCTTTTCATCGAGATTCTTGGCGTAACCTTCTAATTCGGCTATTTCGGCTTTTAGCTCTCCAAGTATGAGCAAATCTTCTTGCGTACTAACGCCGTTCTTTCTTTTGTGAGGTATGCCATCCGAAGTACGATTTCTCTCGGCTTGTTTTTCTTCCAAGCGGGTTATGGCACTTCTCCTGGATGTATCTAGGTCCTCAAAGCGTCTTAGGAACACTTCTGGGTCCACGCCTCTAGTGCCCAGCCGTTGCCGAGTTTCCTCAAGATTCGCCCGCACATACGCCAGATCAAGCATCGCTCTTCATTCTACAGTCACCCGCCCCTCACCTTTTCCGCCGCATCCGCCGATACCTCTGTAGAGGGAGCGCGCCCGCCATGTCCTTCCATGAACCCTTCGAGATCCATATGAAGTGGAAGATCTGCTTCATCGGCCACATCCGCCGCCACCGTCCGCTCTCCGCCGCGCTGATGCAGAAGATTGTCCATGAGTCCGACTGCGCCCTCGAACGCTGGCTGCTCTCCCACGACACCCTCCACCTCCGCAACACGGCCGAGTACCTCCTCGCGCGCCACCTGCACAGCCGCTTCCACGACGAAATGCGCCACCTCGCGCACCTCATCAACGGCCGCCACTTCCCCGAGGCCGAAGCCTTCCTCCAGCCCAGCAGCTCTTACGAGCGCACCTCTCTGCTCCTCGCCCGTTCCCTCAGCGCCATGTCCCGCATGACAAACGAAACCCTGATCGCCGCCGACTGACCCTACGGCATCTACCTTTGGATGCCGCTCGAACAAGAAGCCGCCACCCGCCTCGCCGCCTTCCTCGCCGCACTTCCCTCCGGCCTCCAAACCCGCATCCACATCCTCACCGACTCCGACTGCGACGGCCTCCCCGCCGGGGCGCTCCTCGTCCGCGCCCTCACCCTAGCCGGCTATACCGCCGTCACCCTCGAGCCGAAGCGCAAGGGCGAGTCCGCGTGGCTCCCCGAGGTCCTCGCCCGCCTCGCCGCCCGCGAACCAGAAGCCCTCTTCGTCCTCGACCTCGGCAGCCGCCCCGACCCGCTCCTTCCCGGCGTCCCGACGATGCTAATCGACCACCACCTTCCCGGGGGCATCCCGCCTGGCGCGGAGCTCCTCACCGGCTACGGCACCGATCCCGTTCCAACCACCGGTCTGCTCGTCTGGTGGGCCGTCCGCCCGCTCCTTACGCCCGGCCAACACGCCGACCTCCTCTGGCTCGCCGCGCTGTCGATCCTTTCGGACATCGGCGACAAAGCTCCCTTCGCCGAGCTCGCCGAAGCCCGCAAACGCTGGCCCACCGGCCCCATGCGCGACGCCGTCGCCCTCCTGAACGCGCCCCGCCGCACGGCCATCGCCGATAGCACCCCCGCGCTCGATCTCCTGCTCGCCGCCACCGGCCCCAAACAGATCGTCTCCGGCGATCTCCCTCAAACCGCTCTGCTCCGCGCCGCCAAAGAAGAAGTCTCGACCGCTCTTGCCCTCGCGAAGAAGGCCGCGCCCAAGTTCTCCCGCAAGTTCCGCGACACCCTCGGCGCGGACCTCGTCGCCCTCCGCATGGACACCCCGTGCCAGGTCCATCCGCTCGTCGCCCAGACATGGCGCGGCCGCTTCGCCGCGAGCATCGTCATGGGAGTCAACTTCGGCTTCCGCCCCGGCTACGTTCACTTCTCCGCGCGTGGGCCAAAAGGCATCAACGTCATCCAGTTCCTGCGGGAACACGCGCCACCCGGAGCCGACCAGGGGTACGGCAACGGCCACGATCAGGCCTCCGGCGGCGCCGTCCCCTCCGCCCACTGGAACGCCTTCGCCGAAGACCTCGGCTTCGGCCCTGAACTCTCCCTGCCTACCTAGACCCTTTCGTTCTCATCCAGCATGAAATCCGCTGTCTATTTGTCTTTCTGGCTTGTCATTCCCGAAAGAACACGCGTAGCTGCAGCCCTACTGATAGCATCGCCAGACTTCCGCCAAATCCAACCGAAACCCCTCGACCGGCCCGCTCCCGTCGATGGCATCCCCACTCACCGTACGCGTTCCTTCTGGACCGTAGACATAAACCTTACGCTTGTAAGGATCGATCAACCAGCCCAGCAGAACGCCGTTGGCCACCCACACCTCCATCTTCTGTTTGGCCGAGCGCAGCCTGTCCGACTTTGAAAACAACTCGATCACAAAGTCCGGACAGACGTGAGGAAAGCCTTTGTCCGGGGGACGGAAGCACATCCGCTCAGGACTGATGTACGCTCCATCGGGGTTCAACATCGATCCGTCGGCCAGATAGAACCCCCCGTCCGAATCTGCGATACGTCCGCGCCGATGCGTCTTCCACCACATGCGCAACTGATAAGTGATCTCACTGTTGGCGCCGCTCGTCCATAATCCAGTCGGTGCATGCACGCGTATCGCTCCTTCACTTGTGCGTTCCAGGCTGAGCACATCATTCGCCGCGCAAAGACGTTCCAGCAGATCGTCCGTGACAGGCTTATCCCACACAATACAGCGCGGCAGGTCGTCCACATCCAGGTGAAGAAGAGCTTTCATGAGGAAAGTTTACCCCTCAACAGCGACGCGACGCATCTGAATCGTTCATGCCTGACGCAGAGCTAAATCCTAAGCCAAAGAAAGCAGCCAAGCGCAAGAAGCTATCCGCCAAGAAGAAGGTGCCCAGCAAGAAAGAAGCTGCCGAGGCCGACCTCGCCCGCCGCCTTGCTGAGCCCCTCTTCCCCTGCGGCCCCCTCGCCGATCAGCCTCCGATCGCCTGGCCGCCTGAAGCCATGCGCCTCGGCTTTGCGGTCAAGGTAATGGGCGCGCCCGGCCTCAAGTCGAACGACACCCGCCGCTGGCAGGCCAATCCGCATCTCCGCGTCTCGCTCGGCCATCTTTGCGAAGTTGTCGCCTACCTCCGCAAGCACAATATCGCCATGTACCGTATGGGTTCGGACATCGCCCCCTACGCCACCCATCCGGATATGCCGCAGTTTCATACCATGGTGCGCGACTCCGCCCGAGACCTCGCCGCCTTCGGCAAGATCGCCCGCGACGCCGGCGTCCGCCTCTCCTTTCACCCCTCGCAGTTCATCGTCCTCAACAGCGAGAACGAAGACCTCACCCGCAAATCCATGTGGGATCTCGACTCGCAGGCCGAGATGCTCGACCTAATGGAGTGCGGCCCTGAAGCCCGCATGGTCATCCACGTCGGCGGAGCCTATGGCGACCGTGTCTCCGGCTGCCAGCGCTGGTGCGCGACCTGGAAACGATTGAGCGAGCCGGTGCGGCGGAGGCTCGTTCTTGAAAACGACGACATCCGCTATAGCGCCGCCGATGTCCTCGGCATCTACGAGCAGACCGGCGTGCCGCTCATCTTCGACTATCAGCATTTCTGGTGCTTCAACCCCGAGAAACTCGAACTGATTCCAACCCTGGAACGCTTCCTTAAGACGTGGCCTACCGGGGTTCGCCCCAAGATCCACTTCTCCTGCGCCCGCACCGAGCTGCGGGAACTCAAGCGCCGCAACCGCAAGACCAAAAAGATTGAGACCGTCCTCCAGCCACCTATCTGGACCGGCCACGCCGACTACAACAACCCATTCGAGACCCTTACCTTCCTACGCTCCATCGCGCACCTCGATACCGACATCATGCTTGAAGCCAAAGCCAAAGATCTAGCGCTCCTCCGCCTCCGCAACGACATCGCCCGCTACGCCCCGGAGCTCGCTCCACGCTACAACATCACGCTGGCCGACGCGGAAGAGGACGCCCCCGAGCTGATTGCCGACGAACCGGAAGACACCGCCGCAGCCTGAGACAATAGGCCGATGAGCACTCCTAACAGCGTCCGCATTGACAAATGGCTCTGGGCCACCCGGTTCTTCAAAACCCGCGCCCTGGCCTCCGACGCCTGCGACCTGGGCCGCATCGAAGCCAATGCCATGCGCGCCAAGGCCTCGCGCCTCGTCCATGTGGGCGACAAGCTGCGTATCAAGAGCGAAGCCGGGGACTTCCTTGTCGAAGTCCTAGCCCTTAGCGATGCGCGTGGCCCGGCTGCCGTCGCCCAAACCCTCTACCGCGAAACCGACGAAAGCCGCGAACTTCGTCGCCAGGCCGCCGAAGAGCGGAAAGCACTTATGGAGAACGGCATGATCACCGAAGGCCGTCCCTCCAAACAGGACCGCCGCAAAATCGCTAGTCTACGCGGCCGCATCCACCGCTTCTAGCCGTTGTTGTTCCCAGTTTGTCGTTCTCCAAAAGGCGATCTGCGCCAGCCATCTCTACTTCTTCATCAACACCACGACGGCGACCAGGATGGCTAACAGCAAGAAGATCACCAGGATCAGCAGCAGCGGGACGTATCTCTGGATACCAGCCGGAGATCCGGCTGCCTTCGAGATCTCCGGCAGCCTAACGGCTGATGCGGCTGAGAGCGGAGGGATATGCGGACCGGATAAAGAGGCAGAGCCACCGCCGCCTGCAGAGAGCGAAGCGTGTGTGCCCCCTGGCCCGGCAATCGAAGCATGGGGAGCAGATGGAGTGGCAAACGAGGCATGCGGCACCCCGGCATGAAGCGCTCCAGGCATGGCAAGCCCGGCTCCGCCGCCCGAAGGAGCAGGAGCAGGCGGAATCCCTGTAGCCCCTCCGCCGCCGCGGAGTTCGGCCTCACGTACTGCAGACGCGTTGATCAGCCGGGTAAACTCGCTCGGTCCGGCATTCACGGTTTGAGCAGTTGTAACGGGAGGCGAAGGCATTCCCGCCGGTGTTCCGAGCTCACCATACACCCCGGTGAAGGAGCCCGCCTGCGGTGTGGAGACCACCGGTTGCGGAGAACCCGCCGCACCATAAGGCCTTACCCCTGGCGCAGGCGCATCCAGAGCGCGGAGCAGTTGGGTCAGCCCCCTGCTTGTCGGGGTGGACACAGGAGCCTGCTCGACCGGGCCAGTCTCTTCGAACGAAAACTCTGCTTTACGCTCTTGTGACTGGGGCTGCGGTTCGCGAGAGGCGCCGCCCCTCTCCCAATCGCCTTTTCCCCCTTCGCCTGCAGGCCCGCTCGGCGCAAACGATCGATCGTACGAAGCCGATGCAGGTGGCGCGGTCGCTGGAGAGGATACAGGAAGCTCCGCAAACAGCTGCGTAAACGATCCCGGGACAGCCGCTGGCACGGGCGATCTTGGCTCCTCGGGCAGCGTTCGGAACATTTGTGTGAACGAACCAGGAGGGGCGACCGATGCTCCTGAAGGCTCTTCGATTTGCCCGGGAACGGCATTGCGGGCAGCTTCGACAGGGGGTGCGTCCAGCGTTTGGAAGATCTGTGTAAACGATGAAGGCGGAGCCGCAACAGCGATGGGCGTCTTCGTTGCAGGCGGCGGAGCTGTCGTTTGGGGTAGACCGGGAAGCGGAGCTCCAGGCGGTTCGACAGGCGCAGTGGGCGACAGGGCCGGTGCTCTATTATTCGCGGGCGCATCCAGAGCTTGAAACATCTGCGTAAATGATCCAGGTCTCGTGACCGGAACGACTGCGAGAGCCTCTAATTTCCTTTCGGGCGAAGCTGCTTCAGGTTCTGCACCTTGCGGATCGGCCAAGTCCGAAGGAGCACCCAGTGCCTGGAACATCTGCGTAAACGACCCTGGCGCGCTGGCCGGAAGAGCATCCGGAACCATCTCCGGCACGGTCTCATCTTTTGCTGTCGTATCTGAAGCGACGGTTCCAAAGAGCTGCGTCAGCGAGACCGGCTCAGGGCGATCGGACGGACTTGCGACCGGCTCCGGTGCCACAGAAAGTTGTGGAAGCAAAGGAGGCACCGCAGCGGCTTCGCTTGCCTGGAAGCCCGACGGTGCAGCCTCGGAACTCCCAAGCAATGACGTAGAAGACCTCACCGTCTGCTCTGGAGGTTGTAGAACCACGGTAGCCGCGCCGGGGGCGACTGGTGCAGGGTGCGGAAGGAATGAAGTCACCTGTGCCGAGCGTGGCGGCACGGACGGCTTCTCCATGGCATTTGTGTCCGACGCCGAGATCGTCCGCAGCAATTGTGTCATCGGTCCATCCACAGCCGGTCTCTCCGCCTTCGTCGTGACCGGAGCAGCAGGGGGCACCTCTTTCACCGCGTCGTAGTTCAACGCACGGAGCAGCTGGGTAAACCCTCCACTTGAAGCACTCACCGCGGGCACTGCCTCGACGGGCACCGGTGCGGCACCCGCCGCTGAGGAAACGGCCTCGAGCGGCCTTGGAGCAGGCCTACGCGCTGGCTCTGCCTCCTTCGGTACCGTTCCAAATACATCTGTAGCCGACACCCCGTCCTCGCTTCCTGCCCATTCGTCCGCAGCCACACTACACCTCACCGCCGCCCGTTACGCGCGGGCATATGCGGTGCCGTCATCATAGTTCAAAGCGAACCATGAGCCTACACGCTTCCACATCCGCCCATCCACGCATACACGGTATACTTGCCCGGCAACCCGCAGTCTATCCCGCGCGGTGACCTGGTCGTGCCGCGCGCACACAGAAAGAACGGAACGCTCCCTATGAAGTTTCTCTCGCGCGTCGTCTGGTCGGAGGGCATGCACCTTGGCCCCCACCACTTCCAGACGCAGAGCCGCTACTTCGAAGACTCTCTTTGGTTCCTTTCCGCGCACCTCCGTCGCAATCCCTGGGGCCTGCTTGCAGTCGCCCTGGATACGGAAGCTATACGCAACGGCACCGCTGTCCTCCGCTACGCCTCGGGCATCTTCCCCGACGGCTTGATCTTCGACATACCAGACAGCGATCCGGCTCCGCCTGCCGTCGCTCTCCGCGACCTCTTTTCTCCGACGGAGAGCGAGATCATCCTGTACCTCGCCATTCCCAAGCGAACGACTCACGGCCTCGACACAGACCTGGCCGGCGGCAAGCTCACCCGCTACTACCCGGTCGAGCGCTCCCTCACGGACGAGACGATCTCGCAGGACGAATATACCGTCGCCTTCGGAAACAAGAATCTTGCGCTCGTCAGCAAGGCTCAGCTCACGGCAGATAGTATCTCCTTCCCTCTGGCCCTGATTCAACGCGACGGGAAGGGAGGCTTTGCCGTACAGCCTGAGTTCATCCCGCCTTGCCTCCGTATCTCCGCCAACGAAAGCCTCCTGCTCCTCTTAAAGCGCCTGATCGACCACCTTCAGGAACGCATCACGACCGTTACCCGGGGCAAGCGCCGCGAAGGCCAATTCGAGGTGGGCACCTCCGCGTTGGATGTGGCCAACTACTGGTTTCTCCACGCTCTTTGCTCATCGCTCCCTTCGCTCCAGCAACATCTGGACGCGAAAAACAGCCATCCGGAGGAGCTCTACCTGGATCTTGCGCGGCTTGCCGGTGCGCTCTGCACGTTCTCGACCGAATCCTCGCCTGACGAGATCCCCGCCTACAACCATCTCCAGCTCGCCGCAGTCTTCCACAAACTCGATCAGCACATACGCCGCCACCTCGAGATTGTCGTGCCTTCGAACACGATCACGCTGCACTTTCAGAAGGCTGGCCCCTATATCCACGTCGCTTCGATCGAGGACGACCGGGCCTTTCGCCGCGCACGCTGGGTCTTCGGCATCCGCTCCTCGCTGCCCGAGTCCGATCTCCTCCGCCTTACGCCGCAGCTTACCAAGCTTTGCTCCGCCGAAGGCGTTCCCAAGCTCGTGCAGAGGGCGCTGCCAGGCCTCGACCTGATCCATTTGCAGGTACCACCGACAGCCATCACGGCAGAGGCCGACATGCACTACTTCTCTATCTCGGCCTCTGGGGCCTGCTGGCAGCACATCCTTCAGACCAAACAGGTCGGCATCTACGTCCCTGGCGACATCCGCGACGCCGCCTTCGAACTCACGATCATCCTCGAGGCAAATGCATGACCTCACCGCAGAAACAGCTGCATACTGTAGCCCGTACCAATTCGCTTGCCCTCTGTTTTCAGGATGTCCTTACCGTGGTGCTCCGGATGCGTTACGCCGCTCAACGCGTAGCCGATGCCGCCGGCTTTCGCGCCAACATCCGCAAGATGATCTCTACGGCTGTGCAGGACATCCGCGCTCTCGGCTACTCCGATCAGATATCTCACATGGCTCTTTACGCCATCATCGGGTTCCTGGACGAGTCCGTGCTCAACTCCGGCGATCCTACCTTTGCCGACTGGTCCCGTCGCCCCTTACAGGAGGAGATGTTCGGCGGACACTTTGCCGGAGAAACCTTCTTCAAGCATATCGCCGAACTCTTGAATTCCCCAGAAACTTCCGAGGTCGCCGACATCCTTGAACTTCACGCCCTTTGCCTTCTGCTTGGCTTTCAAGGACGGTACGCCTTTGGCAATCAAGGCGAGATCCATGGCATTCTTGCTCGCACCCGGGATAAAATCCTGCGCATCCGCGGTCCGCTTGCCATCGCTCGCCTCCACGAGACGCCTGAGGTCCACATCGCTGTCCGCCGTGATCGCTGGCTGAGCGGCCTTTATATCGCAGCTGCCACTCTCGCCGTCCTCATTCTCGTCCTTTTCGCCCTGTACGCCATCACGCTGGGGTCAGGCGCAACCATCATCCAGGCCGCCGCGATACCGATCGGGTGCCCCGCCTTGGCGACAGTCTCATCGTCGCCAAGGTGGGCCGAAATGCGACAGACCACCACCCGGAGGCTTGCATGAAACGCCTCCTCTACACCCTCCTTGGCTTCGTCGTCTATGTCGCACTGGTCGTGGGCCTCGCTTTTCTTCTTCATCTCGATGGCCGCAAATTCTGGCTCTTCATCGTCATCCTTTCTCTCCTGGGTGCAGTCGCCTGCGGCGTCATCCTGTGGTACCTCAGGAAGATCAACCCGCCGGAAGCTACAGCGAACGAGACGGATCTCGGCAACCTCGACGCGCTGGTTCGTGACGCGGATGCCAAGCTCAAGCAGGCCAACCGCGGTGCAAAGTCGCTCGCCGCTATGCCGCTGATCTACGTCATCGGTGACGAGAACTCCGCCAAAACGCAGACCATCCTCCAGTCTGGCCTCGACCCCGAACTCCTGGCGGGGCAGGTCTACCGGGATCAGACTCTCCAGCCTACACAAGCTGCCAACATCTGGCTCACCGGGACCGCGGCCATCGTCGAAGCGGGCGGCGCGCTCCTTCGCCAACCTGCGCTTTGGCAGCGTCTGGTCAAGCTCACTGCTCCCGGCAAGCTCGGGACTGCCCTCTCGAAGTCCGCCCTCCAGCCCACCCGTGGCGTCGTCCTCTGCGTCTCCATCGAGCGCATCCTGGCGCCGAGTACGAGCGAGCAAATTCGTTCGCTCGCGCAAACGATGAACGAGCGCCTTCGCCAGCTCTCCCAGACACTTGGCATCGCCCTCCCCGTCTACGTCCTCTTCACCAAGCTCGACACCGTTCCGGCCTTCGCCGACTACGCCGCAAACCTCTCCGCCGACGAGGTCCGCACCCCGGTCGGCTCCTTGCTCGCCCGCCTCGATACCGGCGCGGGCCTCTACGCCGAGCAGGCTGCCACCCAGATTGGCACCCGCTTCGACGAGGTTCTATACCTTCTCTCCGAGTTTCGCCTCGAACTCCTGACCCGCGGCGGCGAAGCTCCTCTGCTCGCCCGCTCGTACGAGTTCCCGCGCGACCTCCGCAAACTCCGGCCTGGGATCGTCGATCTGCTCGTCGAGATTGCCCGTCCCTCGCAGATTGGTGTCAACCCCTACCTCCGCGGCTTCTTCTTCTCCGGCATGCGCGCCCAGGTTATCGAAGACGTCCTCTCCGTCGGAGCAAAGGCACCTGCACCTGCGCCCGCCTTTGACGCCGGCGCTACACGGGTGTTCTCGTTTGCTGCCATGCAACAAGCGTCGACGCCCGAGCCGCTACGCCGTGCGAACACGCGCAAGGTGGCTCAGTGGGCCTTTCTGCCCTATCTGTTTTCACACCTCGTGCTGGCCGATAAGACGGCGCTCGAAAGCTCTCGCTCCTCTACCAAGGTCTCCGGCGTCAAGCGCGTCCTCGCCGCCTGCCTCTGCGCACTGCTGGCCGTCTACCTCGTTTTGCTCACGGTGTCGTTCTTCAACAACCGGAGCCTTGAAGAACGCGCCGCCGCCAACACCCATGCTGTCCCCATGGTCACCGGCAAGGAAGCCGTCGCCAGCATCTCCGACCTCCAGTCGCTCGACCAACTCCGCCTCCTCCTGGTCCAGCTCGACGGCTACCACAAGGATGGCGCGCCGCTGAGCTTTCGCTGGGGTCTTTACCACGGCGACCAGCTCCGCGCATCCGTTTGCCGCGCCTACGGTACGCGGTTCAACCGGCTTCTGCTGGCCCAGACGCAGGGCAACATCACCACCAGGCTGGCCGCCCTCCCCGTGAAATCCGCCCCAACTGACGAGTACCAGTCCACCTACAAGCCCCTGAAAGCGTGGCTCATCACCACCTCCAACCCAGACAAGTCCACCACCGATTTTCTCCCGCCCGTGCTCCAGCAGGAGTGGATTGGGACCAGAAGCACCATTCCTGAGGAAACGAAGCAGCTGGCCCAGAACCAGTTCGACTACTACGCCGCAGCCCTCCTCGACCAGCCGTCCTGCCTCGCCGCCCTCAACGGCGCGAAACCCGACGCCACTCTCCTCGCCAACACGCGCGGCTACCTCAACTCCTTCGCCGGGATTGACCACGTCTACCTCTCCATGAAGGCCGCCGCCGACCGCCGCTTCCCGCCCATCGAGTTCAAGAAGCTCTATCCCGCCTCCGTCGGCACCGTCACCGCGCCCACCATCGTCGACGGGGCGTTCTCGAAAGACGGGTTTACCTTCATGGAAGACGCCATCAAGCACCCTGATCAGTACCTCTCTGGCGAAGAGTGGGTCACGGGTCCCAGCAGCCAAACGATCGACCGCGCCGGTCTCGCGGCTCAGCTTCAGACGCGCTACCAAATCGATTTCCTTAACGCCTGGCGCACCTATCTGAAGACCGCACATATAGTCGGCTTCGGTGCGCTACCCGACGCCGCTACCCGCCTGCACACCCTGGATGGACCGGCTTCGCCGTTGCTTGCCATCCTTAGCGTCGCTTCTAAAAACACCGCGGTGGGTGAACCCAGCTTCTCGCAGCCATTCCAGGCTCCGCAATCGGTGACGCCGCCCACTGGTCCACCCACAAACACTGGGTATACCGAGAAGCTCGCTGGCATTGAGCAGGCGATCCGGCAAGCGCTCGGCACAACGCCGCCGGCCAGTGACCTTACCGGAATCAACACCGCAGATGGTGCTGCGGATTCAGCCGTGAGTGCTCTTCGAGGCGGCTTTCAACCACCAGACCCCGCAGGTGTTGCGGACAACAATACGGACCGTCTCCTTCGTGAACCCATCCAGATGGTCGCCGCGCTGGCCGGCAAAGCGCCCAAGAAGGCTGCCGACGGGGCAGGGGCAGACTTCTGCGCCAAAGCTAAAGGCGTTCTCGGCAAGTTCCCCTTCAATCCCGACGCCCCCGCGGATGCCATGCCCGAAGAGGCTGCCACCTTCTTCGGCCCCACTGGCCCAATCGCCGCGTTCGCAACGGAGCAAGCCAAACTCATCGCCTTCAACGGTACTCTCTATACGGCTGTCAATCCTGGCACCGTCAATCCCGCGCTTCTGACCTTTCTGAACGCCACCCATCTCGTTGGCGCAACCCTCTTTCCCAGTGGTGCGACCCAGCCCACCCTCACGTTTTCCATCGCGCAGCAAGCAACGCCGAACCTTGCTCCCGCCTCGCTCGAGATCGACGGCGCTACCTTTCTCAACGTCGGGGTTCCCAACCGCATCGTCTGGACCTACAAACCGCAGGGTTCCGTCAAGCTGCTTGGCTCTGGCCAGACCAAGAACAACTTTGGTCCGTGGTCGATCTTCCACTTTGCCTACGCTGCCAAGCATCCTGCCCCTAACCAGCTGGAATACATCTTTCAGAACAACGGCATCACCGAGAAAGCTCCGAATGGCACGGAGATCATCTACCGCTTTGCCATCGAAGACGCCGGTGCCCGCCTCCTCAATCCAGCCTTTATGCGCGGCTCACTCCGCTGCGTCTCCAAGGTCGCCCAATGACGTACACACAGTCTGTTTTTCCTGGTCGTCCCCACTGTCAGTTCATCGCGCCAATCCTCCGGTTGACGCACTTTCGGCATAGTTCCGAGGTGAGACGAGCCGCTTCAAGAGGGACAAACGCTGCTTCCAGCCAAAGGAGTCCGCATGCGCCGGCAAACTAGCATTGAGGTCGCCGCCTTGTCTGACCTCGGCTGCAAGCGTTCGAACAATGAGGACTCCTTCGGCTATGATCCTGCGCGGCGCGTCTACGTCGTCTGCGACGGGATGGGCGGCATGGCTGCGGGAGAAGTTGCCAGCCAGCTCGCCGTCGCCACCCTGCTTGAAGCCGTTGCCGCAAGCGATTCCGCCGTCCCCATCGAACACACCCTTGCCCTGGCTATCGCCAAAGCGAACGAAATCGTTCATCAAGCCAGTCAGCTGCCCGCGCACAAAGGCATGGGGACAACCCTTGTCGTGGCCGCTGTTGAAGACGACGAACTCATCCTTGCAAATGTGGGCGATAGCCGCGCCTACGTGATCCGGAGCGTGGCACCGCAGCAGTTCACCATCGAGCAGCTGACTGTTGACCACTCCTACCTGAACGAGCTGATCCGCTCCGGCACCGTACCCGTTGAGAATGCAGGCAAAGTCGACCTCAGAGGCATGGAGTCCGTCATCACCAGGGCTATCGGCGTTTCTGCGACCGTTGAGCCTGACTTCTTCAATCACACTCTCGTGCCCGGCGACAAGGTGCTCCTCGCCTCAGACGGGCTCACTCGCTACGTCACCGATGCAGAGATCGCCCAGCTCGTCGTCACCTCGACGGTGCACTTTGCCACACAGGATCTGATCGCGCTCGCTCGAGCTCGCGGTGGGGCTGACAACATCACGACGCTCCTCCTTCACGTCACCAGGGAGCAGAAGCCTGAGGCCTAGAAGCGTTACCAGTCGTAAATGGTAGGCAAAGGCATTCCCGAGATCGGCCCTCCGGCAAAACTATTTCGATCTCGACCCCTGTCTCCAACCGGCCATGCTACTGTCGAACCAACCGTATGCCCTTCACCCGTCGAGCCTTCCTTACTACGGCCGCAGCCTACGCGACACTACCTGCCGCCACGCAGACTAGCCGTCCAGACGTTGCTGCCATCGACCGGGAGCGCATCCTTACAGCAGCCAGCGCGGCTCTTGCGGCTCTTGCTCCGAGTTCCACCCTTGTTCTCAGCCGCCACGTGTCCGCGCTTGCCTCTGCCTTCCATCTCACCCACGATCGTCGCTACAGCACTCAGGCCACGGCACTGCTGCGTACCCTGACCTTCGACCCTACGACAGTTACCCGCGTTGAAGATATCCTCGACACCATTCCTCTGGCCGAGATCGCCCAGGCTCTTCCCTTCCTTTCCCTCGCGCCTGAGGTGCTTTCCCCCATAAAGATATGGTTCGGTATTTATCTGGATTGGCTGACGACCTCGCGCGTTGGCGGCCTTGCTCGCGACCAGAAAGACCATCACGGAGGCTCGTGGCTCTTTCAGACCGCCTCATACGCTCGCCTGACGTCCAGCGAACGCATCCTCGTCGAACTTCGCCACCGCTTCAAAACAAGTACACTGCGTGCACAGCTTGTTGGAGCGGGCACCTTTCCCCACGAGCTGACCACCCCGTACCCTTATCGCAACTCCCTCTTCATTTTAGACCTGCTCACCGCTGCCTGCCAGCTACTCTCCACCGGCTTCGACAATCTTTGGGACTTCGAGCTTCAGGATGGCCCCAGTCTGCGGGCCGCTGTGGCTCGTCACTTTCCCTACATCGCCGACCGTAGCGCATGGCCTTACCGTGCCGACCTCGATCATTTCGCTGATTTGCCTTGTCGCCGCCCCGCTCTACTCTTCGCCGCGCGGGCTTACACTCGCCCTGAGTACGCTACACTCTGGCGTAGTCTCAACCCCGATCCTCCTTCGGACCTGCAAGGTACCTTCCCCATCAACCAACCTCTCCTCTGGATAACCCGATTGTGATCGACTGCGATGACAGTCTTGATCATCTTTCACAAACACGAACGCCCCGACTTTGTCAGGGCGCTTGCATTCCATGTTAATAGACCCGACCCCAACCAAGGCATCAGGATTCGGTGCAGTTGGAGAACTACTTGGCTGCTAAAGCATCCCGCTGAGCTTTCACGTAGTCATGAGAGGTCAGGATGTGTTTTTGTTGCTCCGCGAGAAGCTCATGGAGCGGCAGCGGCAACTCAGCCTTGAGAGCGTCTTCATAGGCCTTCTTGGCAACATCTTCACCTTGCTCCGCCGTTGCCAGGAGTGTGTGGTCGCCACTACTTACCTTGGCCTTTAGATCGCCCCACACCCGGTGAGCCGCCCCGAGAACCGTGCCGGTTTCGTGAACATCCGCTACACCGTGGCGGTGCAACTCGTTCTCGATCTCGGCGCGGAATCCCGCCCGCTTCAACGACTCTGCCAGGAAGAAGCGCTTCAGCGTCTCATCCTGCAAGTGCTCGCCGACATCTGTAAAGCCCTTTTGACTATCCTGAAGTACGTTGATCAAAGCCTTCGCTGCCGACTCGAATTCCTTGTTCTTTTCCGCATCCGTTGCCATTGAGTGCCCTCGATTCCCGTGCCTGTTTGCTTTCAGTGCCGTGGCGGCAAGGTCGATCGTCCTGCCGCGATTCTCCTTCAGCGATCGCAAGCGGGAGAAATCGCGAAAATCCCGCTCCCTGGCCGCCACTGGGGCACATCCATAAGTAGCCGACGGCCGTCTGCTACCACACCGATAGATGCCGGCAGGCGCTTATAGTTTGCCAGCCGGTGCGTCATTGCTCATAGAGCGGTAAGGATATATGTGTTCGCCCGCCACAAACCACGGTATACATCCTGATTCCACAAAGACGTATACAGGCCTCGCTATGCTCTGGCTCCCTGATAATAAGAGGTGCTCTGGAAGTGTCGGCGGCCGGCTCTCGTCTCCTACGGAGCGTCGACCGCAGCACACCCCTGGGCGAGACCGCTCCGCGCCAACCGATGAAGCCCCTGCGCCAGATCGCCACGCCAACACGCCATCGCCGTTTGAACGAGCTCCTCGGTGTCGCCGTCCTCGTCGCCGCAGCGCTTCTCCTGCTCGCCCTGACCACCTACGCGCCCACCGATCCCTCGCTCAACACCGTCGGCGGCTATGCTCCATCCGCAGATGGCATTCCCCACCCAGCGCACAACTGGAGCGGCCTGGCCGGCGCCTACCTCGCCGACGCCCTTCTCCAGCTTCTCGGCGTCGCTTCCTTCTTTCTCCCGCTCGCGCTTGCCCGCGTCGGCGTCTGCTGGCTACTCGCGCGTGCCGCCGGATCGATCGTCGCCCGCAGCACCGGCCTCCTCCTCTGGCTCGTCTTCGGCCCCGCCGCTATTGGCCTTGTACCCATCTTTCTCGGGCACCGCGTCCTGTTCCGGGCCGCACTCCCGATTGAAGGCGCAACCGGCCGCCTGCTTGCCGACGCCTTCGCCCATCTTCTCAATCTTCCCGGCGCGACGATCGTCCTCGCCATGCTGGTCGGGATCTCGCTTTACCTCGCCACGACCTTCTCCTTTGCCACCGCGCGCGACTGGGCAACCGTCCGCTTCGCCCCGCTTCAGCGTTTGCAAGACCGCTGGCAGAACTTCCGCGCCCGCCGCAACCCGGACGAAGACCTCAACGCCTTCACGAGCAAGCGGGAACGCATGGAAGAGTCCGCCCGCCGTGCCCGGGAAAAGCAGGCCCTCTCCCAGCGTCTCGCCGCCCCGCCGCCCGCACCTGCTACCCTCCCCGAACCCTCTCCCGAAAGCCTCCTCACCACCCTCTTCGGCTGGCTGGGCCGCCGCAACCAGCCTACCCTCTCCGTCGTGCCCGACCCCATCCCCGCGCCGGCGCCCTCCGCCAACGTGTGGCAAGCTATGCCGCGCACCCTGGTCGACGCCCCACCAGTCACCCCCTTCTCCACTGCCACCGCCGCTGCGCTCCCCTTTGCCGACGCGCTCGCTAAGGCGGCCGCGCCGGTCGAGCTATGGGAAGAGATCGAACCCGAAAAAGCGCTCGAAGCAGCCGCCTCGTTCATTACAGAAAGGAGCCCCGAACACCACGCTCCCATCCACTTCGGCCGCCGCGCCGACGCCGACGCCCACCCCGTCACCATCACCCCCAAATCCGTCCGCGGCTACAAGCTCCCGCCCTCCTCCCTCCTCTTCCGCTCCGACGATACCCCCGTCGTCCGCGAAGACGCCCTCCGCGACGAGGCCCGCACCCTCGTCGAAAAATGCGCCGAGTTCAACGTCGCCGGCCAGGTCACCCAGATCAACCCCGGCCCCGTCGTCACCACCTTCGAGTTCCGCCCCGACGCCGGCGTCAAAGTCGCCCGCATCACCGGCCTCGCCGACGACCTCTGCCTCGCCATGGCCGCCGAATCCATCCTCATCGAGCGCATGGCCGGCAAATCCACCGTAGGCATCCAGGTCCCCAACGCGGACCGCGAAACCATCTGGCTGCGCGACGTGGTCGAGTGCGAATCGTTCGCTCAAAGCAAAAGCAAGCTGGCCATCGCCCTCGGCAAGGATATCAACGGTCGCATCGTCACCGCCGACCTCGCCGCCATGCCCCACGTTCTCATCGCCGGCTCCACAGGCTCAGGCAAATCCGTGGCCATCAACGCCATGATCATGTCCGTCCTCTTCAAGTCCACGCCCGAGCAGGTCCGCATGATCCTCGTCGACCCCAAGCGCGTCGAGCTCGGCATGTACGAGGGCATCCCCCACCTCTTCACCCCCATCATTACCGAGGCCAAACTCGCCGCCAACGCCCTCCGCAACGCGGTCCGCGAGATGGAGCGCCGCCTCAAACTCCTTGCGGCAAATCACGTCAGGAATATCGACCAGTTCAACAAGCTCTTCGACCACGGCTCCGACTACCTCTTCGAAGACGTCCAGCAGGAGCCCCTCCCCTACATCATCATCATCATCGACGAGCTCGCCGACCTCATGATGCTCGACCGCGCCAACGTCGAGGAGTCCATCACCCGCCTCGCCCAGATGGCCCGCGCCGTCGGCATTCACCTCGTCCTCGCCACCCAGCGCCCCTCGGTCGACGTCATCACCGGCCTCATCAAAGCCAACGTTCCCACCCGCATGTCCTTCCGCCTCGCCACCAAGGTCGACTCCCGCACCATCATCGACTCGAACGGCGCCGAAAGCCTCCTCGGCCGCGGCGACATGCTCTACCTCCCCCCCGGCACCTCCCGCGTCCAGCGCGTCCACGCACCCTTCGTCACCGAAAAAGAGATCTCCGCCGTCACCGCCTTCTGGCGCGCCCAGGGCGAGGCCGAATACGTCCACGGCTTCCTCGAAGGCCCCAAGGAAGACGACGGCACCGGAGCCGACGGCGATGGAGGCATCGACGGTGGAGCCGGCCACGACGACCCCATGTTCGACGACGCCGTGCGCCTCGTCTTCGAGTTCGGCAAAGCCTCGACCAGCCTCCTCCAGCGCCGCCTCCGCATCGGCTACGGCCGCGCCGCCCACCTCATCGACATGATGCACAACGACGGACTAGTAGGCCCCGCCGATGGCAGCAAACCCCGCGAACTTCTGAAATCGCCGAGCTGGATCAGCGAAGTGGATGAGGTAGTGCGCTGAGTTCTGAACGCGCAAGAGCTTTTAACGGGTGTATGCTCGCGACGAGATGACGACTTTTCAAGTGCCCGGTGTGGTCCCTTATCTGGCGCAAGAAGACCTTTCGTCTAGGAAACGCAACTTGTCCGCGTCTTGATAATGTGCGAGACAAAGATGTCGAGTTCTTTACCCGTAACAGCATCGTCTGTGTAACGGCAAACGGAACGGGTATCTCTCTCCTCACGGAGGAGACACGCGAGGGAGAAAAGGCGGATGGCTCTGGAAAATACCTGCTCGTATACCGTTGCCGCATGGATTGCTGTACAACAACAATAGGCCAGGTGATTACTTCCTGTGCCCAGCTCCCGATATGCCTCTCGATGAATATCGGGAATTGCTCGCAAAGCTAGCGATAAATTGTGAAAGGGTCCAGAAGGTATGAAACTCGATCTCCTCGTTTGGGAAGCTAAGCTAGTTTTAGAGGCACTGCGCACACTTGAAGCAAAGTGGGATGCAGTGATCGACGGAACAGAAGACGAGGACATCCAGTCGGATTACGGAAATGACTTGGCCGCGTTGCAACTTTTTATCGAGAGGGTAGAACCGGAGATGGCCAATGAGTTCGGCCCGTTCGTCAAGAACTTCTTCCGCAAACCAGTCGGAACTGTACCTTTACGTGATTCTGACAAGACTTAGATCTTGGCAACAGACACCAAGAGTTATGTATAGACTGGCTACGGCCAAACCGCCAACCTCATCGACATAATGCACAACGACGACCTCGTAGGCCCCGCCGGCGGCAGCACCCACCCGCCGAACTGCTCAAATCGCCAAGCTGGATCAGCGAAGTGGACGAAGTGGTGCGGTAGGTTTTAGATCATAATTGGTCATATGCTGAAAGACAAAACCAAATCGATGTTGTCTACTTAGGCATAGACAAAGAGAGTTCTCCTGATCACAAACGGCTCAGGAACCAAGCAAGAGCCTGACTACTGGTGAATTCGATGGGATTACATCGCTGACATCCTGTACTACGAAAACAAGGAAATGCCGCGACTTCAAGCCGAGGTAATCGGACAGCTTCGATCCTCAGTCACTCGGCAAGATATTATTGACACGATGGCACGGCATCGCGGAGCAAATCGGAACAAGCTTGCAGCTCTCCTCAATTGTAGTGAACAAACCGTAGATAGAAGATTGAATACTAACAACAACCGTGGAGGCAAATATCGATCGCAGACACGTGTAAATTCGTGGCAGGGTTGATAGAGCGATGGGCTCTCGACGCTGGCTTTTACCCGTATGATCGTCGCATTTGGATAAGAGATGCGTCTTGAGAGAACAGCCGTTGAGCGAGTTCTTCGTACAGGTCGGTAGGCGAGTTCGAATATGTTGTCTTACTGTGGAAGCCAAGTGTAATAACTATAGAGCAATCCCGGCTCACTCCTTCCGAGTGGACAGAGTGGGGTGCCCGGAGAGGTTGGCACAGCGCGGTGGTGGAGGAGATCGAGAAGGCCTAAAGGAGGCTAGTCGTTCAAGCTGCATTAGATTCCTGAGCAACTGCGGCTGACCTGTTTGAAAACGAAACGGACAAACCTGCGGACAAAGGTGAGAATGCGACACGAGAGGCTCTCAGTAGCTTATGCGTGAGCAAAGTGTCTGTTCGCCTCTACGGAAAGATTGATTACAAGCGTGTACGCTACGTCTTCCATCCTGACTATGATCTGCGTCAAGCCTTGTTTGTCTATTCTAAAGCTGAAAAGTCAGCGTCCGATGTGCGATCGCAAATCGCATAAACATTGATGAGGATCTGGCACGATAGAACAGACGAAACGGGGTCTAATAAAACAAGCCTGTCGAGGACCGGTCGGGCAGATGACGATGCGAGATGCCCTCCAACCAGTTCCCTGCATGGATGACCTTAGTGGAAGGCCGGTGCAGCCTGTTCGATCCGCAGGATAGGACTGTTCTCATAGATCTGCCCTTCCTCTTTCACAAAGGCCGGCGGTGTGCCGTCGCCGATCCAGATATGGACGTCCGGGGGCTGTTTGCCGACCAGAGGAGCGACGACACCGGAAAGGCCGCCGAGTTCGATGTGAAGGCTGAAGTCGGTTGCGCTCCGCTTGAGGCCTCCGACGTTGAAGGGCAGCTTGCCTACGGGTTTGATCGAAAGCGTGATCAGCCGAGGCTTTTTACCCACGACGACATAGGTAATCTTCGTCTCGGGGGTTGAAGGCAGAACGTTCAACAAGAGGTTCGGCGGGAGCCCGTTTGAGACATCCGGGGGAAGATCCATGTGCTCTACCGTCTTGGTCCCGTCTTCGGCACGAGAGGTAATCTGTCCCGTTGCCGTCTCGATCAGCATATCCATGGGTTGGGGAAAGAATGGACCGCGTTGGATATGGTGGCTGCTGACCAGATGAAAGACTCTGCTTTGCGTAAAGACGGTGCTGTCGTCATCGAGCGAGCCATCCCGGAAGTGAAGAACCATTCTCGAAGTGACACGGCTGCCCTGCACGATCTGGGTGATCTCTCCGGTGGCGAGCGCGCTGCCCTCAAGGGTTTTAAGAACGACGAAGCCGTGCATTGAACCTTGTTTGTAGCGGACGGGGATCGTCTCCGCGCGTCCGGAAGGCACAAGACACAGGGCTGCCATGTAGAAGGCGAACCGCTGGCCAAGGGTGCAGGTCGACATGTGAGGTCCGCTCCGAAGTGCAGCTTTTACAGGTTGGATGGTTCATCCTGAACTGCGGTGAAACGAGACGTAAGACGTGCTTTAGAGCATTGGAGTGCGCGCACAAGAGGACGTATTTCTTTGAACCTTGCGTGCTGGATGGTCGAGAGAGGAATCAGGGCTTCTTTGAGGCGATCCAAACCTGGATTCGTTTTTCGAGCACATCCATGGGCAGCGCGCCGGAGTCGAGCACCTGATCGTGGAACTCGCTCAGCTTGAAGCCGGAGCCGAGTGCTGTCTGCGCCATTGCCCGGAGCTCCAAAATCTTTAGCTGGCCCATCTTGTAACCCAGCGCCTGTGCCGGCCAGGCGATGTAACGGTCTACCTCCGCCTGGAGCTCAGCTTCGTCGGTTCCAGAGTGATCGTGGAAGAAATCGACCATCTGCTGCCGGGTCCAATGCTGCGAATGGACACCGGTATCGACCACGAGCCGGATAGCCCGCAGCATATCGCCGTCGAGCCGGCCGTAGTCGCTGTAAGGATCTTTGTAGAAGCCGATCTCCTTGCCGAGCCGTTCGCTGTAGAGTGCCCAGCCCTCTGTATAGGCGGTGTAGTAGTTGTGCTTGCGGTACTCCGGCAGACCGGTAAGCTCCTGCGCGACGGCGATCTGCATATGATGACCGGGAAGCCCTTCATGGTAGGCGGTGCATTCGACGTCTGCCAGGGAACGATCTGCGAACTTATACGTATTGACGTAGACGCGGCCCGGGCGCGATCCGTCTGGAGTCCCGTCGTTGTAGTATGCCGCTGCCTGATCCTTTTCTACATAGGCGGGGACAGGAAGCACCTCGAGAGAGGCCTTTGGCAATCGTCCGAACAGCTCCGGGAGCTTTGCCTTCATCTCGCCGATATGGAAGCGGTAGGCCTCGAGCAGCGCCTCTCGCGACGCAGGATGCTGCCGGGGGTTGGCCTTCAACGCGGTGTCGAAGCTTTTGAGGTCGGCGAAGCCCAGCTTTCGGGCGATCGCCAGCATCTCCGCTTCGTCCCGCTTCACCTCGTCCAGGCCGATCTGGTGGATCTCCGCTGCGGACTTATCGAGTGTTGTGCTTTGGCGGATGCGGAACGCGTAGTAAGCCTCGCCATCCGGCAGGGACGACGCTCCAAGCTCCGTCCGCCCCTTTGCGATATATTGCCCGCTCAGAAAGCGTTCGAACCGACGATAGGCGGGTAGCACCTGGGTGTCGATGGCGTCGAGCACTGCCGCCGCGATGCGCTTCTGTTCCGCCGGATCGACCACCTTCGGGAACTTCTTCAGCGGCCTGGCAAAGGGGCTTTCAGACGCTTTGCCGTTGGCAAGGGTTTGCGTCTGCACCAGCACTTTTTCAAGCAGGAACTTGGGAGGGATGCGTCCTTCAGCCATGCCCAACTGCATGTTTGCTGTGATCTGCGAAAACACGGTGGGGATCTTGCGAAGTCGCGCGACGTAATCGTCATAATCCTTGACGGTGTCAAAGGGAAGCTGATCCACCATTTGAGCAAGCCCGGTGTGGATGCCGCCGAACTGATCTACGGGCATCTGCCACTCTTTGAATTTGGCGGCTTCCTGATCGTCGACGAGAGAGCGCATCATCAGATCGTAGGTAACCTGTTCCTGTGGGGTGAGGCCGGCGGTATCGATCGCGCCCAGCTGCTCGATATACCGGCGTCCGCGCGCCAAAGACGCATTAACTTCCTCGACGGAGTAGTTCGATAGCTGATCGTTGTACCGCTTGTCGCCGAGCGAGGAAGCAAACTCCGGCGCGTGCTTCAGTTGCTCCTGCCAGATGGTTTCGATGAGGCTGGACAGAGCTTTGCTGCGTTCTAAGGCGGTTGCTGCCGCCTGAGCGTGCAGCGTTTCCTGCAGTGGGCCGGACGCGGTAAGCAGAAGCGCGGCGGCGGTGAGACGAACACAGAAGGTCGCCGTCCACGAAGAGGATTTAGGCATGCCCAAGCTTATAGCGGACCACCCTCGCTGTAAACCAGAGTGTTAGCCCATCAAGCCTGCGCCACCGCCGATATCGCTCGCATCCAGCATGCGGTAGAGAGTAGACCGGCTAATACCGAGGACCTCAGAGGCCTTCAACTTATTGCCAGAGCACTTTGTGAGCACCTCCAGCACATGGCGCTGGATGACATCCTGCAGCCGTTCGAGACGGCGTGCCTCCGGCTGTGCGGCCACTTCGGGTTCGGCTTCGAGCAGTGAAAGATGGATCGGCTGCAGGGCCGCACCCTCGGCGAGGCTTACGGCGGTCTGGAGCACTTTCCGCATCTCACGGACGTTGCCGAGCCAAGACTGCTTGCAGAGCAGTTCGACGGCCTCGACGGTGATGCTGTCGCTACCCGGTAGATGCCGCAGCAGGGTTTCGGCCACGAGGGGGATATCTTCGGGCCGCTTGCGCAAGGGGGTCAACCCGATCTCCACGGCTGCGATGCGCCTGTAGAGCTCTTCACGCAGTTGTCCGGTGGTGGTCAAGGTGCGGAGTTCCCGCTCATTTGCGGCGACGATGCGCAACTCGGCTCGCTGCGACCGGAAGGCCTCCTGCTGCTGCATGAGGTCGAGCAGCCGGCCTTGCAGGGTAAGCGACATCCCGCCGATGCCATCGATAAAGAGGGTGCCCCGCCGAAGATCGCGCAGGACGTCCGGAGTCAGATTGTCTTCACGGAGCCGTTCGGCGAAGTCTGCCAGACGCCAGACGATAAAGGGGCCGCCGGAGCGGGTACTCCGCTTGTGCAGCGCGCGCGCCACGGTCTCCTTTCCGGTGCCCGGTTCGCCGGTGATCAGCGCAACGCGGAAGTAGGGAGCGATCCGCTGAAGCTGCGAGCGGACCCGGCGCATGGAGGCACCCTCACCCACCAGGTAGGCTGCATCGATCGTCTCCGCCTCGTGCCCGCGCAAACAGGAGACAGGAGCGAATGACGGGATGGGACCGTGAAGAGACATGTCTAGACCCTTCATCGGCGGTCTGCCTCAACTATTGAGTCGCCGGAGAGACTGTCTACGATTTCACCGTGTGAGGATGAATATATGGAGTGGACACACAAAAGCCCGGCAGATGATGAGGGCTCCGCCGGGCTTGTGGGTCGCGATAAGGAAATACCTAGGCGTTGGTGGTCGCGCAGTAGGTGTCGAACGCCCGCTGAAGCTCCTGAGCGATTGCCGGAGCAGTCGAGGTCTCGATAGCCGAGCGCTGCATCAGGTACACGAGCTTGCCGTCACGCAGGATAGCGATGGCTGGCGAGGTGGGAGGATGTCCGCCAAAGTAGCTGCGGGCGCGCTCTGTAGCGTCGCGATCCTGCCCGGCGAACACGGTGACCGCATGGTCGGGCCTGGTCTGGTTCTGCATGGCCAGACGCACGCCGGGGCGCATTTTACCCGCTGCGCAGCCGCAGATCGAATTGACGACCAGCATCGTGGTGCCTGGCTTGGCGACTGCCGCATCGACTTCAGCTGCATCGCGTGCCTCTTGCAGGCCCGCACGCGTAAGCTCTTCGCGCATGGGGATCAACATAATCTCTGGGTACATGGTGTCCTCCTTCGTTCCTCTTTATTGTACCCTCAGACGGTGGCTTCTCTTGTGATCCGGGAGCGCGTTCCGCTCGCTCCTTACACCACGCTGGGCGTCGGCGGCCCTGCTCGGTTCTTTGCTACCGTCCGGAGCGAGGCAGAACTGCTGGAGGGGGTGGCTTTTGCGCGGGACTGCGACCTTCCGCTCTTCGCTCTCGGCGGCGGCAGCAATCTGCTTGTCCCGGATGAAGGTTACCCGGGTGTCGTCCTTCACCTCTGTCTCCAGGCTCCGACTGAACGCCATGGAAACTGCTTTCGCGCAGCCGCTGGAACCGATTGGAACGACCTCGTTCGTGAGGTCTGTAGCCAGGGGCTGAGTGGCATGGAGTGCCTTGCGGGTATCCCGGGCCTGGTTGGCGGCAGTCCCATTCAGAACATCGGAGCCTATGGGCAGGAGGTCGCCTCCAGTATCGAGACCGTTCACGCGTTCGATCGTTCGACGATGCAGTTCGTCGATCTCCCCAGAGAGGCCTGCGGCTTTCGCTATCGTGCCAGCATCTTCAACACGACGGAGCGGAACCGCTTCATCGTCACTGCGGTGACCTTCCGGCTGGTCCCGGCTGCGAGGCCGACTCTTGCCTACGCCGACCTCCAACGCTATTTCGCGGGCAGACCTGCACCTTCTTCGATGGAGGTGTACCACGCAGTGCGGGAGATCCGGCGGGGAAAGGGGATGCTCGTCGTTGAAGGCGACCCGGACAGCCGGAGCGCGGGGTCGTTCTTCAAGAACCCCCTCGTGCCGGTCCCGAAGCTGGCGAGTCTCGCACGCGCCTTGAGCGTCGATGAAGCGGCCATTCCGCACTGGGCGACCGGACAGGAGAACGTCAAAGTCGCGGCAGCATGGCTCGTCGAACGTGCCGGTTTTCAGAAAGGCTATGCCTCCGGGAGAGCGGGCATCTCTTCACGCCACACGCTGGCTCTGGTGAATCGGGGTGGAGCGACGTTCGCAGATATCGCCTCTCTGCGCGACACCATACGGCGCGAGGTCCATTCCCGCTTCGACGTTCTCCTCGAACAGGAGCCTATCGAACCGGGCCTCTAGCCAGGGAGGCGGTGCTGTGCGAGAATCCTCGCAAGCGGACCCCTCTTCCGTACGCTGACGAGCGGCCCTCCCACGCAACTTCAGGAGCCCCCATGCAGAGACGAGACTTCCTCCGCCGCACCGCCACCGCCCTCGGAGTCGCCTGGATGGGCAGACCGCAAGGCAGCCGCCTGGCCCGCGCCGCAAACGCTTCTATCGATCTCCAGCCGCTCCCGCAGAAGTTCGGAGCACACGATGAGGTCGTCCTCGGCGCGACCGGCATCCGCACCAGCCGCCTGGCGATGGGAACGGGCACGTATGGTGGCGGTGGCCGTTCCAACCAGACCCGCCTGGGACTCGACAAGGCAACGTCGCTCGCCTTGACCGGCTTCCACGAGAACGGCCTCCGCTTCTTCGACGCCGCCGACTCCTATGGCTCGCACGCGCTGGTCGCCGCCGCATTAAAACAGCTGCCCCGCGACAAAATCACGGTACTCACCAAGACCGACACCCGCGATCCTGCCGGTGTGCGCGCCGATCTCGATCGCTTCCGCCGCGAACTGGGCATCGAGATGATCGATGTCGTCCTGATCCACTGCACCACCGAGGCCGACTGGACGACCCGGTACCGCGGCGTGATGGATGTGCTCTCGGAGGCCAAGGAGAAGGGCGTCATTCGCGCCCATGGTGTCTCCTGCCACTCTATCGAGGCTTTGCGCGCGGCAGCCGCCTCGCCCTGGGTGGAGATCGACCTCGTGCGCCTCAACCCGATCGGCTCCCATATGGACGCCGATCCTGCGACCGTTCTGAAGGTGATTCACCAGATGCGCTCCGACGGCAAGGGCATCGTCGGGATGAAGATTCTTGGGCAGGGCGACCTGCGTCATCGTCAGCAAGAGGCCATCCACTATGCCCTGCAGACCGGTGCGCTCGATGCTTTTACAATCGGGGCGGAGTCGCAGGCAGAGCAGAACGACCTGACACGGCGTATAGCCCTGGCCGCCTGAGGGCTGCAGCCGGCTTGCTTAGCGCACACCCTGCAAACCAAACTTTGGCAGCTCCGCCTGCACCTTGGGGGACGTCAACCATTCCATGAACGCGTTGGCTTCGGCCTTGGCTGCGGAGTTCTTCAGAACGACGCCATATTGCACGATTTTGGGGTAGCTGACCGGCGGCAGCAGCACATAGCTGCCGATCTGCTTGAAGCGCTCGGACTCGGCCGCCGTGAGCGAGAGCAGACCTACTTGTGCTTTGCCGGACTCGACCAGCTGCGCGGTCTCCTCGATGTTTTCTGCAACGACGAGCTTCGACTTCACGTGCTCGTACACCTTGAGCGAGTGGAGCGCGCTTGAAGCCGCTCGCCCATAGGGCGCGTGCAGTTCATTGCCGATGGCGATTCGCTGGACGCGTGCCTCGGTCAGTTCCTCCAGGTGCAACGGCTGAAGGGGCGAATCCTTGCGCGCCCAAAGCACCAGCGAGCCGATGGCATAGGCTGTCGGAGCCTTTGCATCCGTCAGCCCAGCCGCGACGATGCGCTCGGGGAAGCTGAAGTCGGCCCCTAGAAAAACATCCATGGGCATCCCGTGGACGATGCCCGTGGCCAGTGTGGCTGATGAGCCAAAGCTCACCACCAGTTGGATGCCCTTCTCTCGCTCAAACGCATATGCCAGGGCAGGCATCAGGGGCTGCAGGTCCGCGGCTGCCGCGACCTTGATCTGCCGAGGCGCAGGTACCTGTCCTTTCGTCTGCTCGCCCGAAAAGGCTCCGCAAACGCATGCCAGCACGAGGAAAGCCTTCGCCTTGCTCAGGATTTTACGGTAGGCTGGTTTGAACACAGATGATCTCCACACACCAGCTACGATGCACGGAGTGCGACACACGGATCGAAGGAACAACCGTTGCGAGCGATTTCCGGTGCCATTGTGGAGGTCTGTACGAGGTCGTGTACCCCTGGTCGCTTACACCGAGCGGTGTCGGGAGCAAGCTGCCCAACCCTTCCGCTCTTCGCCACCTGTGGGAGGAGCGCCGGACATCCACGCTCCCGATCGACCAGTCCGGGGTATGGCGCTTCCGCGATGTTCTTCCCATCCTCACGGACATCCGGCACGCGGTGACGCTCCGCGAGGGCAACACGCCGCTTTACGATCTGCCTCGTTGTGCAAAGGCTGCGGGCATCGACTGGCTCCTTGCGAAGCACCAGGGCATGAACCCTACCGGCTCCTTCAAGGACACGGGGATGACGGCAGCCCTCTCAGTCGCCGCCGAGCGTGGCTTTGAGTGGGTGGCCTGCGCGTCGACGGGCAACACGTCGGCCGCCATGGCCGCCTATGCCGCCCGCGCCGGTCTGCGGTCCATCGTCTTCATTCCCGAGGGTAAGATCGCCTGGGGCAAACTCTCACAGGCCATGGATTATGGAGCGCTTACCCTCCAGCTCCGTACAGACTTCG
This sequence comes from Acidobacteriaceae bacterium, assembly GCA_965215415.1. Lineage (GTDB taxonomy): Bacteria > Acidobacteriota > Terriglobia > Terriglobales > Acidobacteriaceae > Edaphobacter. Next base: position 2,403,175 of record CBDCDQ010000009.1, read on the forward strand.
ACGGCTGCGTTCGCATTCTTACCGATCTTGTGCGCCGCTTCCCGATCTATCTGCTGAACTCGGTCAATCCCTATCGCCTTGAAGGACAGAAGACGCCCGCCTTTGAGATAGTCGAGCAATTGGACGGGCAAGTTCCAGAGCACATCGTCGTACCGGGGGGCAACCTCGCGAACTCCGCTGCGCTGGGCAAGGGCTTTGCCGAGATGAAGCACCTGGGTTTGATCACCCGCATCCCGAAGATCAGTGTCATCCAGGCCTCCGGCGCCAACCCTCTTTATCGCTGGTTTCTGGACGCGAACCAGACGATGCAGCCTGTGCACGCCGACACGCGCGCCACGGCGATCCGCATCGGCAATCCTGCGAGCTGGCGGAAGTCTGCTGCCGTGATCGCCGGGATGGGCGGCTGGTGCGAGGATGTTTCCGAACAGGAGATCGCGCTCGCCAAGGCTCAGATTGGTGCCGAGGGTGTCGGCTGCGAACCCGCCTCGGCCGTGACGCTTGCCGGGCTGAAGAAGCTGGTCGCGCTTGGCAAGGTCATGCCTGAAGAGCGCGTCGTGCTCCTGCTCACCGGCCATACGCTCAAAGACTCCGACTACACGATCCACTTTCACCGCAACGAGCTTCTCACTGCGGAAGAGTCGGCCAGCATCCCTTCCAGCGATCGCGCCCTCCATGCGTCCCTCCAAAAGCCGCCTCAGGTTCTCGAGGCAGACCCGGACACCGTGCTGCGCGTCCTGGAAGCTCATATGGAGACGCTGCAGCCTGCTTAGGGAAAGTTATCTGGCGCAGCTCTCCCAAAGGCTGCTGAGCCGGAAGACGTTGCTTACCCCTTGTGCATACGCTTCGGTCACCGGCGGCGAGGTGAGTTCGCGAGACCGTCCCAGACCGCGTACTCCCATGGAATGAAAGATGGTGACAGCACGGCAGTGGCGGCCTTGATCTTGCGGATCACTCTGGCCGCAGGGCTCCTCTCTGCGGTGGCGGACCGGTTTGGCCTCTGGGGAGCGGCGGGCACGGGATCAGTCGCCTGGGGGAACTTCGCCTCTTTTCTGGTGTACACGGCGAAACTCAATCCGTGGTGCCCAGCCTCATTGATCCCCGTCGTGGGCTGGTCAGCTACCGCCGCTGAAGCCGTGCTTGGTGTGTCGCTCCTTTTCGGGTACCGTCTGCGGGGTACAGCCGCCGCAGCCGCTCTGCTGACAACGATTTTTGGCGCGGCCATGGCACTGCATGCAGGCTGGGAGGCGCCTCTTAATTATTCCGTGTTCGGATTTGCAGCGGGAGCCTACCTCCTGGCTTGTGTGTCTTCGCCGATGCGGCACGAAGCGAGTCGCAGAAACTAGCTCGAAGCGAGCAGGTAGTCCGTTGCAGCCAACTTGGTAAAGGCGGCGACTTCTCGGCTCTCCCACTCGGCCGACTGGTTGAGCTCGGCGCGCATCCGTGCCGCCACTCCAGCCGCGGCACGGATGGCCGCTTTCGCGTCGATCAGCAGCGCCCTGGTTCGACGCGAGAGCACATCCTCGACCGTTCGCGCCGATTCTTCACGCACGGCGTAGACCACCTGGCCAAAGGTATATGGCAGCGAGGAATCGATCCTGCCGGGAAACTGTGCGGTCAGTGCCTCGACGGCTCCAGCATCTGTACCGTACTCGCGCAGAAACGGATCGGCGATCTCCGTCGATGTAGTCGCGCCTCGCAGCGGCACGCCAGCCGAGACGCACTTCTTGTTTGGCAGCATCTCGTGCCTGATGGCAAACGAGAGCACATCCTCCGCCATTCGCCGGTACGTCGTCCACTTGCCTCCTGCGACCGTAATCAAGCCGCTTGTCGATGAGTCGATGTGGTGCTCGCGCGAAAGCCTGGAGGTGGTGCTGCTCTTCCCCGTGACGAGCGGACGCAGGCCGGAGAAGACAGAAAGGATGTCGTCGCGCGTAATGGTCTGGGCGAGATAGAGGTTGGCCAGCTCCAGTAAGTAGTCGATTTCGGCTTCCGTATGGCCGGGTTCCATCAAGGAGAGAGGAGCCGGCAGGTCTGTTGTGCCGATCACCACGCGCCCTTGCCAGGGGATAAGGAAGATGACACGGCCATCGTTCGTCTTCGGTACCATAAGGGCGGTTTGGCCGCCGAGCAACTCCCCCCGGACAACGATATGGGACCCGCGGCTGACGGACAACAGCGCGGGTCGTACAGGCTCATCCATGCGACGTAATTCATCGACGAAGATGCCGGTGGCGTTGACGACGACTTTGGCGCGGACCTCTGTCTCGGCACCGGTCTCCATGTCGCGGACGATCGCTCCCGCCACCCTGCCAAGGTCGTGCAGCAGACGGACACAGCGCGCATAATTGGCGACGACTGCCCCGTGGTCTGCCGCGGTACGCGCGAGGGCAAGCGACAAACGCGCATCGTTGAACTGCCCGTCGTGGTAAAGAATACCGCCGGAGAGCTGGGCGGATGCCAACCCAGGAATGCGCTCCAGGGTACTTCGTTTCCCAAGGATGCGGGTAGGACCCAGGGACGCTTTTCCCGATAACAGGTCATACAACGACAACCCGGCACCATAGTACGGCAGCTGCCAGGGCTGTGTTGCCGGAATGATAAACGGCAGCGGATGCACGAGATGCGGCGCGTTGCGAACTATGACAGCGCGCTCGTGCAGAGCCTCGTACACAAGATGCACTTGGCCGCTGGCCAGGTAACGGACGCCGCCGTGCACCAGCTTGGTGGAGCGGCTGGAGGTAGCCTGTGCATAGTCTCCCGCCTCGACCAGTGAGGTCCGGTAGCCTCGGGTCGCGGCATCCACGGCGATCCCAAGACCTGTGGCTCCGCCGCCAATCACGAGGACATCGAAGGTGCTGGTGAGGGCTCCAAAAATCTCTGTTCGCGTCATCATGGAGATCAGATGCCAGACAATCGCAAAAATAAACCGGTTGCGATCGCTCCCAGAAGAGGCCCGGCAACTGGAATCCAGGCGTAGCTCCAGTCCGACGGTCCTTTGCCCGCTATCGGCAGCAACGCATGGGCGAGACGCGGGCCGAGGTCGCGCGCCGGATTGAGAGCGTAACCCGTCGTTCCACCAAGCCCAAGCCCTACGGCCCAGACAAGGATGCCGACCAGGAACGGAGCCAGCCCGGGAGCAGGGCCGGCCGGGGCAAAGGTCTTGGCCCCGATACAGCCGATCACCAGCAACAAGAGCGCGGTGGCCACCGCCTCGGAGAAGAGGTTCCAGACTGGTGAACGCACGGCAGGTCCGGTGGCAAAGACAGCCAGCTTCAGCGAGGCGTCTTCGGTAAGCTCCCAGTGCGGCATATAGAACAACCACACGAGGGTAGCGCCGAGAAACGCTCCCAGAAACTGCGCTGCAAGGAACGAGACTACATGGGTAAAGTCTCCCGTTTTGATGGCAACGGCGATCGTGACGGCCGGACTGAGGTGTGCGCCGGGGCTGCCACACGCGATGGCCGTCACGACGCCGCAGAAGACGGCGAAGCCCCAGCCGGCGGTGATGGCGACCCATCCGGCGTGCTGCGCCTTGGAGCGCGCAAGAAGGACGCCCGCGTTCGTTCCTTCGCCTAGCAGAATGACGACGAGCGTACCCATAAACTCACCAAAGAAGGGTGAAATCATCGTGCTCCTACGCTACAGCAGGGTGTCGCTTCCCTCATGAGTCGATCCAGTCGAAAGACCGGGTGACGGCCTTTTTCCATTGTTTGTAGTGCCCGTCGCGGTGCGCGTCTTCCATCTGCGGCTTCCAGGTACGGTCTATCGCCCAGTTGGTGATCAGATCGGCAGTGTCCTTATAGAAGCCCACCGCCAGCCCGGCAGCATAGGCCGCACCCAGGGCTGTCGTTTCGCGAATCACAGGCCGTACGACGGTGCGGTTCAGGATGTCGGCCTGAAACTGCATCAAGGTATCGTTGGCCACCATGCCGCCGTCGGTGCGAAGTTGTTCGAGCGGAATGCCGGAGTCGGCCTCCATCGCCTCCACCACCTCCCGCGTCTGGAAAGCGGTCGCTTCGAGTGCGGCACGGGCAATGTGGCCCTTGTTGGCGTAGCGCGTCAGCCCGGTAATCACCCCGCGGGCCCCATCCTTCCAGTATGGAGCGTAGAGTCCGGAGAAAGCCGGAACGAAATAGACACCCCCGTTGTCGGACACGGTGTTCGACAGCAACTCGATCTCCTCCGACCTCTGGATCAGGCCGAGGTTGTCGCGTATCCACTGCACCAAAGCTCCCGTGATGGCGATCGAACCTTCAAGAGCGTAGATGGCGGGCGCGGAGCCAAGCTTGTATGCGACGGTCGTCAAGAGACCATGCTTCGATTGAACCGGGGTCTCCCCCGTGTTCAGCAGAAGAAAGCAGCCGGTGCCGTAGGTGTTCTTGGCCTCGCCCGGCGCAAAGCAGGTCTGCCCGACAAGCGCGGCGTGCTGATCGCCCAGGATGCCGGCGACGGGCACGCCTGCCAGATGCGTTCGGGTCAGCGTGCCGAAGTGCTCTGACGACGACCGTATCTCCGGAAGCATGGCGCGCGGAATCTTGAAGGTGGCCAGCAGCTCCTCATCCCAATCGAGCGTCGCCAGGTTCATGAGCTGGGTGCGCGAAGCATTGGTCACATCGGTACGGTGGACACCTCCCTGGATGCCTCCCGTCAGGTTCCAGAGCAGGAAAGAATCCATGTTGCCGAAGAGGAGTGTGCCTTCATCCGCAGCCGAGCGGGCACCGGGCACATGGTCCAGCAGCCAACGCAGCTTCAAGCCGGAGAAGTAGGTCGTCAGTGGGAGACCGGTCTTGTCGCGAAACCGGTCCGCTCCGCCCTCGCGGGCAAACACAGCCACGGACTCGGCGACGCGGGTGTCTTGCCAGACCAGCGCGTTGTAGATCGGGAGCCCTGTCTCGCGGCTCCAGACGACGGTCGTTTCCCGCTGATTGGTGATGCCAATTGCAGCGAAGTCCTTTGCTCTGAGTCCTCTAGCGTCGCAGGCTTCATCCATAACTTCAAGCGTGCGCCGCCATATCTCAAGCGCGTCATGCTCTACCCAGCCGGGGTTGGGGTAGATCTGCTCATGTTCCTTTTGCGAGACGGAGACGACACGTCCTCGCCGGTCGAAGACCATGAAGCGCGTGCTGGTGGTGCCCTGATCGAGTGCGCCGAGATAAGCGGTCATGGGTATTTTCGTTCGAGAGAACTGTAGCGGCGTCGGGGGTAGGTTGTAAACCTCACTTCCGGATATGCTGTGCGGATGAGCAACAGTCTGAGAGCACCCCTGCTGCTCGTCTGCGTCGTCGCCGTGTGGGGAGCGACGTTCACGCTGATCAAAGATGCACTCTCCGACGCCTCACCGCTGGTTTTCAACTTGATTCGTATGACGGCGGCATTCCTGATTCTCGCCGTGGTGAACCGGCAGGCACTGCGAGGGGTGTCGCGAAAGACTGTGCTCGCCGGGTTGGGCGTAGGAGCTTTTCTTGCGGCGGGATACCAGTTTCAGACAGCGGGTCTGGCTTTCACCACGCCGGTGAAGTCGGCATTCATCACGGGGCTGGTGGTCGTGTTCGTGCCGCTGCTCACCGTGTTCCCAAAGCTGCGACCCAGAGGCTCACAAGGGCCGGACCAGCGTGCGGCCGTCGCCGCCGTGATGGCGTTTACGGGGCTCGTGCTGCTCACGACGCCAGAGGGTACGGTGCTCGGCCGGATCTTCACCACGATTGGGGCAGGCGACTGGTTGACGCTGTGCTGCGCCGTTGCCTTTGCCGGGCACCTGCTTGCGCTGGCTCATGCCTCGCTTGACGTTTCCGCCGGAGTCCTGGCGACCTTGCAGATCGGCGCGGCGGCGGCCGTGATGCTCGTGACCCTGCCGCTGGGCGGGCGGCTTGAACTCCATCTCACGATGCGGCTTGTTGTCGCACTCGCCGTTACCAGCGTGTTTGCCACGGCGGCCGCGTTTACGGTACAAAGCTATGCGCAGCAGCACCTTGCGCCTTCGCACGTAGCCCTGGTCGTCTCCCTTGAGCCGATCTTTGCCACAATGACGTCTGTTGTGTTCCACCATGACCGCATGAGTGGCCGTGCCCTGGCGGGAGCCGTTTTGATGCTGGCGGGCGTAGCGTGCGTCGAACTCGTACCGCGCCGCAAACGGCTCAAGATCCCGGATGGGGTATGAAAGGGACCAGAGCATCTTCCTGCGTGTCGAGAACCCATTGTGAATGACTGCTGAGCCGTTGTGGTGGGGTGATACTTATTCTGAAAGATGGCGTCTAACTAATTGTTTAGTGCAAGGACGCGAGCTCCCGAAGAGTCTGGATCGTGTGCCCGGCATCTACACATTGAGTTCAATGCAGTGCGAGGATTTCTACCGGACCTATGGCTATTAACACTCCCAAAAGACCTGTGCGCGACTTGATCCGCAGCCGCCGCCTGACTACCACCTTCGCTCTGCTGACCACGCTGTCGGTCGGCATCCTCGCCGGCTCTGTGCTGACCCATGGTGTCAGCGGCAAAGAGGCGCAAGCGGTCGATACCAGCGATGCGCGTCCGATTACCATTCCTTCTCCTCAGACGCTTTCGAATGGTTTTTCGGCGATTGTAAAGCAGGTTGGACCTGCAGTCGTGAACATCAACACGGAGTCTCTGCCTAAACAGAGTACCGCTCCTCGTGGAGGAAGTGGAGGAAATGGATCGCGGCGTCGCGGCGTTCCTCCGGGGCACCCTAACATCCCGAACGGGGGGGGCGGTGGCGAAGATCAGCAGAACGATATGCAGGACCTCTTCAACCGCTTCTTCGGCGGCCAGGGTGGCCCCGGCGGACAGGATGGCGATGACGGTGAAGGCTTCGGCGGGGGCGGGGAGCGGCGTGCGCTCGGGTCGGGCTTTATCGTTGACCCGCGCGGCTACATCATCACCAACAACCACGTCGTGGACAAAGCCGACAAGATCTTTGTGAAGTTGTCGAACGATCCGGACGGTGGTCCCGGGGATGAGGGTCATCCGGCAAAGGTAATCGGCGTCGATAAGGACACCGACATCGCTGTGATCAAGATCGACGTGAAGGAGCCACTGCCTACGGTGAAGCTTGGTAACTCAGAAGGCGCGCAGGTCGGCGACTGGGTCCTTGCGCTCGGCAGCCCCTTCTCGCTTGCGAAGACGGTCACGGCCGGGATCGTCTCGGCGAAAGATAGGGCTAACCTCGAGGGGAGCGCACCAAGCCAGTTCCAGAAGTTCATCCAGACGGACGCCGCTATCAACCCCGGCAACTCGGGCGGTCCCTTGGTTGATATGTCCGGCCAGGTGATCGGGATGAACACGGCTATCTTCACCTCCAGCGGAAGCTCGGCCGGCGTCGGGTTCGCGATGCCGTCGAACATTATCGCGGGCGTGTACAATATGCTGATCGGACCGGAACATAAGGTAGTTCGTGGTTCGATCGGTATCTCGTTCCAGCCCTCGGTCTCCTCCGCTGTCCAGCGTATGTATGGCTTCAAGAACGGTGTGATCGTCAGCACGGTGACCAAGGATAAGGGTGCGGCCAGGGCCGGCATTCAGCCTAATGACGTCATCACAACGATCGATGGCAGGCAGGTGAAAGATGGCGACGATATGGTTGCCGACATCTCCGCGCGAAAGATCGGCAGCACGGTCAAGCTGGGTTACCTTCGCGACGGAAAGCCGTACACCGCAGCCGTCACCATCGGCAATCGTGCCGATCTGAGCGCGGCCAACAGCAACGACGACGACAGCGACGCTTCACAGGCTGCCGAGGCCGGGCAGGGGAAGATTGGCATCTCGGTTGCGGCTGTACCCTCGGCGATGGCCAGCAAAAGCGGCGTCAAGGGTGGAGTCATCATCACCGCCGTCAAGCCGGGGTCGTTTGCCGAGGAGATCAGCCTGCAAAAGGGGATGATCATCACTGCCATCAACAAGAAGCCTGTGGTCGATGAAGCGAGCTTCAAAGCGATCGTCAACGGACTGAAGCCGGGAGAGGATGTCGTGTTCAGTACACGACAACCAAATGATCCTACCCACGGGAACAACTTCTGGGGCGGCACCCTGCCATAACCCTCATCCTGCAACGAGCCTGGGCGTGGAGCGACCATCTCCACGCCCATTCGTTTTTGGCATATCCAAGAAGATTGCTGATGAAGATTAGTTCGAGAAGACAACCTTTCTCGCTTGCGCAGCATACGGCTAACCGGTAATCTTTCTTCAGTCGATCGATGTCGATCTTCAGGCCGATAGAAGGTACAGGAGTACAACAACGATGGTTCACGGCGGTCGCTTCCTTCTTTGCTCTTCACTTCTCCTTACAATGACGGCTTCCCTTCCCGCCATGACGCATGCCCGTCGTGGTCCCACGGCCCCTCATATGTTTACCAGGAAGGCGCCCAAGATTGTGCGAACGACTGGACAGCGGGCCATCGACACCGATCGTGCGACTGCGATTCAGTCGGCCCTGATCAAACAGGGTTATCTGTCAGGCGAAGCGACCGGACGGTGGGACGCCGAGACGCAGACGGCCATGCAGAAGCTCCAGGCCGATAATGGATGGCAGACTAAGCTCGTGCCCGATTCACGTGCAATCATCAAGCTCGGACTCGGACCGGCTCATGAGGATCAGGCCGCAACCACGGCTTTGAACACGATCAATCCCTAAGTGATTCCTGCCGCGTCTTTCTGGATGAACCGGACAGGGTAGGTGTATGGCCTATCCTCGGCGTTCTACCCGCACGGGCACCTGCTCCCTGGGGCGGATCGTGAACCGCGCCAGAAGTTCCATCGAGTCTTCGGTGCGCGAGGGGAGCGAGAGTCGCCAGCTGCGGACGATGGTCGACAAGGCCAGCACGGCCTCCATCCATGCAAAACCCTCGCCGATGCACTGTCGCGTGCCGCCTCCAAAGGGAAAGTACGCGAATCTAGCCCGGCCGGTTTTTGCCGCCTCAGTAAAGCGCTCCGGGTCGAACCGATCCGGCTCTGGCCACCAGCGCGCGTCTCGCTGCACCACGATGGGCGCGCATACGAGAGCGGACCCTTTCGGAATGAGGCCCACCCCGCGCATGGTGTAGTCCTCCGTAGCGGTTCGTGCACTGATCCACGCTGGAGGGTACAGCCGCATCGCCTCCGCGAAGACCTGGGTCACATATCCCAGCCGAGGGTAATCGTCCGCGCCAGGCTCCCGATCCCCGACTGCTGCCCGTATTTCGGCCGCCATCCGCTCCTGTACCTCTCCGTGCCGAGCGACCAGCCACACGGCAAAGGTGAGGGCGCTCGCGGTCGTCTCGTGCCCGGCCATCAAGATCGTCAGCGCCTCATCGCGCACCTGCCGCACGTCCATGCCGCCGTCTTCGTCCCGCGCACCGAGCAGCATGCCGAGCAGGTCGTCACCATCGGCACCTGAGGCTTGCCGCTCCCCGATGATCCCGTAGATCAGCTTATCCAGCGCGGTCAATGCACGCTTCATGCCGGGCATCGGGCCGACCGGCAGCTTCTCGAGCAGCGGTGCAAAGGGTAGCAACGCATAGGGCAAGTAGTCGTTGAAGGTCTTCATGGAATCCACGAACGTCTGGATACCGGGCTGCACATCGGTTCCCAGCAGGCATCGACTGGTGATGCGCAGGGTCAGTCCTACCATCTCGCGATGGGCGTCGATCTCGCTGCCGTCCTGCCAACCCCCAAGCATCTCGCCTGCGATCCGGACAATCGTTTGACCGTAACCCGCAATCCGCTGCCGGTGAAACGCCGGTTGCGCCAGGCGTCTTTGGCGCAGATGCAGGGGATCTTCGCTCGTCAGCAGTCCGTCTCCAAGAATGCCTCGCGCCCGCCGGAGCACGACACCCCGGCTGTGTCGCGCGGCGTCGCCCACGAGCATCTCCTGAATGTCCCGCGGGTGGTTGAATTGAAACTGCCTGTATCCATATGGGGTTAGAAAGCTCAGCACATCCCCAAACTCGTCCGCGTTTTGCTGGAGCCTTTCCGGCGTGTCCACCGCAAACAACTTGCGTTCCTGCATCCGCCGCCACACCGACGGCCCGGCGGGAAAGCGCGCTGCAGCCTCTACCGAATCCGTTGCTTCCTCTCGCGTCTCTGGCATCTATCGACAGACGTGCGAGGAACGGAAAAGGTTCGCCGTCCTGTTGCGGTTGTACACACCGCTGGGGCGTTATGCGGTCAGCGGCATCAGCCTTGCTTTTCCCGGCTGCCCTCCGGGTCTGGCTGGCAGTCCCGCCAGGTCGTCCCGCTCGGCTTCACCCCGCAGCAACTTCTCGAAGTCACCCGGCGTGAGCGGACGTCCAAGGAGATAGCCCTGCACCTCATCGCAGTCCATCCCATTCAGCTTGTTCAACTGTGCCGCGGTCTCTACCCCTTCAGCAACCACCGTCATATGGAGAGCGTGCGCCAGCGCGATGATCGCGGCTACGATGGTGTGACCCTCCGCGCCCTCTTCAAGGGAACCGATGAAGAAGCGATCGATCTTCAACTCCTTGACCCGGAACTGTTGCAGGTACGCCATGCTGGAATAGCCCGTTCCGAAGTCATCAATGGCGAAGTCGAAGCCAGCCTTCTGGAACTCCGCGATAGCGGCCATGGCCAGCTTGGGCTCTCGCATGGCTGCTGTCTCGGTGATCTCGAACATGATCGATTGCGGGTCTACGTTTGCCGCACGCACCATGGACGAGATATGTTCTGCATAGCCTTCAAGCCGCAGCTGCTCAGGCGACAGGTTGATGGCCATCTTGATTGAGCCCAGCCCGATATTCTGCCACGTCACGATCTGCCGGCAGACCTCGCGCACCACCCACTCGCCTATGGGTACGATCTGTCCCGTCTCTTCGGCCTGAGGAATAAAGTCCATGGGCGACACGTTTCCCAGGACCGGATGCGTCCACCGGATGAGTGCCTCCGCGCCGGTGATGCGATTGTCGCGCCCATCAAACTTGGGTTGGAAGACGAGAGAAAACTGGTTTCGTGCGAGTGCCTCCCCCAATCCGCGCGTGATCTGCGCCGAACGCGATGCCGTGTCGTTCATGGCCGCATTGAACACCTGAAACGAACTCTTGCCGCCTCGTTTGGCATACTGCATCGCCACGCTCGCACTCTTCAGCAGCGCGTCGACGCTTGTGCCGTCGCGGGGGTAAAGTGCTATGCCGACCGACGAGGTTACCCGCAGCGTAGCTCCTTCCACCTCAAACTCCGTCCGCATCCGCTCGAGCATCGAACGGGCGATCGGCTGGACTTTATCGGCATCGTCGAACCCGTCCAGCACCAGCGCGAACTCGTCGCCACCCAGCCGGCCGAGGATGGTGTTCGCTCGCGTCCGCCGTTGCAGGTCGTCCGAAAACGACCGCAGCACCGCGTCCCCGCCGGTATAGCCCAGGGAGTCGTTGATCGTCTTGAATCCATCAAGATCCACAAAGACAAGACCAAGCATCGTTCCATTTGCCCGAGCCTCGGTCATCTTCTTCTCGAGCCCGGTCAGAAAGGTCGCCCGGCTGGCAACGCCGGTCACCGGATCGAGTCCGTTCATGGCGTTCAGCCGCCCTGTTCCGACGTCGAGAGAGACGTTGGCCGCGAGCAGAAGCTCGTCCACCTGCTCATCGAAGATCGCCATCGCGAAGGCCATTCCGACCACGGCCAAAGACAATGCTGCTACCAATGCCGCCATCACCGGCGTGCCAATGCCTGCTGCGGTATCCGCCATCGCCCCCGGAGCGAAGTGTGCGGCGGTCATCCCGTCGTAGTGCAGCCCGGCCATGCCCAGTCCCATCACGAGCGTGGCCACCAGGTGCTCGCGGCTAAGCCTGTTCGCATTGCGCTCGCGGAGTGTAACGGTAAGCCGAAGGGCGACCCACGACGCCACCAGTGCGATGATCAACGACCCAACTAACGGTAAGGTGTTGTATTCAAGAGCAGGATGCACCCGCATGGCGGCCATGCCGGTGTAGTGCATCGCCGCGAGAGACGTTCCCATCAACAGAGCTCCGGCGACCAGCTTCGTCCGGCTCGGTTCACCCTCCGTTACCAGGCGCAACGCGGCATACATCATGGCCACGGCGATCAACAGAGATAATGCCGTCAGCGTAGCGTCATACCGGATGGGCATCGCCATACGACACGCCAGCATACCCAGGAAGTGCATCGACCACACGCCCGTGCCGATGACCGTAGCACCGCACAGGAGCCAGCATCGACGGGTAAAGCCATTACCCTCCACCACTCGTACCCGGGCCGCGACTTCCAGGAAGGTGTGCGACGAGAGCATCGCCACAAGGAGCGAGAGTCCGACGAGAACCAGGTTGTACGATCCCGTCATGCCCCCTCCTCTCATATGGATAGACGCCCCTCTGCGAAGCGCCTGCGCTCCAGCTCACAAACCATTCCGTTGACAGGTCATCGGCAAAGCAACCGCGTAACATCAGTGCCGCCTGTCCGTCCAGAGCCTCCAGGCTGCTTCCGACACATGGATCGGCTTCGATTGTGCGTCACGGCCATCACGCCAACTGCATCGCAGCCGATCTAATCGCTACGATGACCGGCAGTGCTGTGCAGAAATGTCGAAGACCGATTGCCTCGTACGACGATGTGGAGGTGGACCTCACGTTGCTGGTCTTCCGTGGCCTGCTTCCCACGATGATCCTTTCGATCGTCTTCGTACCAGCGCTGACTACGATCGTCGCGGTCTGCTACTACGACAGGTTCCTCGCCGTGCAGACGGTGATCACCCTGCTTGTCTGTACCCTGCGCATGATGGTCGTCCTTCGATTCAGCCGCTTGAGCGCCGCTCAGCTCAGCCTGGCGAAGGGTCGCCGTTGTCAGGCCATCTACGGCGGGATCACGTTCTTCTACTGCTGCGTCATGTCCGTGACGATGTTCCATACCTTTCGCGCTCACTCGTACGAAGGCGGCTGGCTTTGCGCCATCGGTGTGTTTTGCGTCTGCGTCGGTCTGAGTTCCCGCCCGGGGCTGCGTCCCTGGATCGTCCAGGCCAGCGCAGGCACCCTGCTCGGCACCCTCGCCGCCTCACTCGCTCTCAGCGGGCAGCCGATGCGCTGGCCTGAGTTCACAATTCTCATCGTCTTTCTCGGGCAGTTTTGTTATGCCGTCCAGATGCAGTTCCAGATCTCGGTGGAACAGCTCCGTCTCCGCCGTAAGTTCCGCGCCCTTTCTGAGCAGGACACGCTTACCGGCCTCGCTAATCGTCGCTTCTTTGAGGCTTCGCTCGCCACACTTTGCGCGTCTGGACAGCTCTTCGCCATCCTTTTTATTGATCTGGACCGCTTCAAGCAGATAAACGACAGCTTCGGCCACGCCGCGGGAGACACCCTCCTGATGGAGGTAGCCGATCGCCTGCGCGCTATCATCCGGCCTACCGACCTGCTGGCCCGCCTGGGCGGCGACGAGTTCGCGATCCTTCAGGTTCCTCTTCTGTCTGCTGCATCGGCTACGGCTCTTGCCACTCGCATCAACGGCTCCATCGCCCAAACTTTTCTGATCGACGGGCGCAAGATGTCCGTGGGCGCAAGCATCGGTATCCGCCTCTCCGACACCCCGGCAGCTGATGCGGAAGCCCTCCTCGGCAAAGCCGACCAGGCGCTCTACCGTGTGAAACAAGCCGGCGGTGGCAGCTTTATCCTCGCCTCTGCCTGATGGAACGTCGTGTGCCTGGCGGCACAGGTCAGGTTCCTTTCCCTCTCCCTTCTGTCTTTCTCCCCCTATCTGCCAAGTACACTGGAGCTGGATGCCTGTCCCTTCCCAGATCGTCACGGTAGACAATCTCTTCGGACCCAGCGGCAAGCTTGAAGCGCTCCTGAACACAGGCCAACCTGACGCCCGGTACACCGCCCTGATCGCCCACCCGTACCCTCCCGCTGGCGGCACCATGCACAACAAGGTGGTCTACAACGCAATGAAGGTGTTTTCCTCCCTTGGCCTGCCCGTTCTCCGCTTTAACTTTCGTGGCACTGGTTTGAGTCAGGGCAGCTTCGACCATGGCCACGGCGAACAGAACGATGTCCGCGCCGGCTTGTCCTGGCTTGAGCACAACTACAAGCTGCCGATCCTATTCGCCGGCTTCTCGTTTGGCTCAAACGTTGGTCTTCGCGCGTGCTGCGGAGACGTGCGCGTCAAGGGTCATATCGCCCTGGGGCTTCCCGTCCGTGTAGACGGCCGCGAGTACACCTACAGCTTCCTTCCACGCGTGATGGGCCCCAAGCTCTTTCTCTCCGGCGACCATGATTCCTTTGGTCCTCGCGACACCGTCGATGCGATCGTCGCTCGCGCGCCCGACCCGAAGGACCTTGTCTGGATACCCGGCGCCGACCACTTCTTCCAGGGCGTCCCTCTTTCTCCAGGTTCAAAACTTGATCTGATGCGGCACGCACTCCAGACATGGCTCACCGCCAACTTTCAATTGAGCTAGAACTTCTGCTTCGTGCTGGTTGCAGATCATCGAGCAGTGGAGAAAGCCGCCAGCCGAGCACGGTATGCCTGGTCCTGCTGATCCACAAACCGCCTGTATCCCTCGGGGTCGACGAATGCGGCTGCATCGCCGCCCATCAGCCGCTTGTACTTTGCTTCCAGATCGAAGAACTGAGCATGCGATCCAAGAAACAGGTCGCACGGCAGCGCATGCAGCACACGGAACGTCTTTGCGTAGTCGTCTGCCATGTCGGAGTAGCGCACATCGCCCCGAAGCTTGTAGTCGCTTAGCACCGACGTGCTTCCGACGATGACCGCCTCGTAGACCTTGCCCCCTTCCATGACCTTCATCGTCCAGGTCGTGCACCCCCTGGTATGCCCGGGCGTCCGGTGTGCCACCAGCACCGTACCGCCCAGCCTCACTTCGTCGCCATCGTGCAGCACACGGTCTACGCGCGCCCGGGGGTATTGCGGCAGCGCACCGTTGGTGAAGTCGGGCTTGCCTCCGGTCACCACAACGGGCGAGTCGCCGTCCATCACCTCGTACCTGGCGTGCGTGGCTTTGATGATGGCCGCACTGCCTGCGGCATGGTCGAAGTGCGCGTGGCTGATCAGCAACACCTTGACGTCCGTCGGCCTAAACCCGAGCATTCGGATGTTGTCGAGGATCTGCGGTGCTGAGGTTGTCAGATTGCTGTTGATCAGGATGCTCCCGTCGGGGGTGACGACAAGGTACGCCGCCAGGTCGAGGCTGCCCACATAGTAGATGTTTCCCGCGATCCGAAAGGGCGCGTGGTTGGTCGTCCACTCGGAAGGAAGCTCCGCAATCAGTGGAGAAACGGCAAGAGCGATGAACAGCAAGGCGCGCAGCAGCATCGCACCAGCATACGGGAGAGCACGCAGCTTCCCCCCTCGAGATGGCGAGACCGGAGCGCGGCGATCGCTTTGCAACGTGAGCGCAACTGCCGTCGCGTATTCTGTGTCTCTATGCTGAAGCTCTCGATCCGCGACCTCGACCTTGCCCATCAACGCGTTCTTATCCGCGTCGACTTCAACGTTCCGATGAAGGATGGGATCATCGGCGACGACACTCGCATCCGCGAGACGCTGCCTACTATCGAGTACGCCCTTCGCCACAAAGCCAAGGTCATCCTCTGCTCACATCTTGGCCGTCCCAAGGGCCAGCGCGTCGAAAGCATGAGCCTGCGCCCGCTCGTCGACCGCCTCCGTACACTGCTCGATCACGTACTCGACCCAAGCGAGAACGTCGCTTTTTCGCCCGAGTGCGTAGGGGATCTCGCAACGGAGTTGTCGACCCAACTGGCCTCGGGCCAGACGCTTCTGCTGGAGAATCTGCGTTTCCACCCGGAGGAAGAAGCGAACGATGCGTCTTTTGCCGCCCAGCTCGCCAGCCTCTGCGATCTCTACATCAACGACGCTTTCGGAGCAGCGCACCGCGCCCATGCTTCTACCGAAGGCATCACGCACCACGTCCGGCAATCCGCGACCGGCCTGTTGATGGAGAAAGAGCTTACCTACCTTGGCAAGGTACTGGAGCAGCCCGACAAGCCGCTTGTGGCCATCATCGGGGGAGCCAAAGTCTCGGACAAGATCGGGGTGATCGATTCCTTGCTGGATCGGGCAGATACCCTCATCATCGGTGGCGGCATGGCGTATACCTTCCTTACCGCGCAGGGCCAATCCACGGGCAAGTCTCTGGTGGAACAAGACAAGATCGACATTGCCCGGTCGGCACTCGACAAAGCTCGGGAGAACGGCGTCCAGCTGCTGTTGCCGGTCGACCACATCCTGGCGGATCGTTTTGCACCCGACGCAGCTACGCAGACGGTTTCCGGCTCCGAGCCGTTTCCGCGGGAATGGATGGCCCTCGACATTGGACCAGAGACGGCAGCGCTCTTCGCTGCTGCGATCGCCGAGGCCCGTACCGTCCTGTGGAATGGCCCCATGGGCGTCTTCGAGATGCCCCCGTTCGCTGCCGGCACCAACGCCATCGCCAGGGCTGTGGCCCATGCCGACGCCACGACCATCGTCGGGGGTGGAGATTCGGTCGCGGCGATCCGCAAGTCGGGCTTTGCGGATCGGATCACCCACATCTCCACTGGCGGCGGAGCAAGTCTGGAGTTCCTGGAGGGCAGGACGCTTCCGGGCGTCGCGGCGCTGACCGGAAAGTAGCGACACCCTGACGGCAGGGTGCCTGGCAACGCTCGCAAGGGGCGGTATGACCCCTGGCCACAGGCCGCGGTCATCTTCAAACAGTCGCCGCCGATACAGAGTAGGTGGAGCAGCTTGATTCAGCACCCTCCTTGACCCAGGCAGAACCCGCCTCCGCGCCGCTGATGAGCTTCATCGCGCGGCAGCCAATCCTCGACGTCCACCAGAACGTCTTTGCGTACGAGCTGCTCTTCCGCGCCGGATGGGAAAACTATTTCACCGGAGACGCGGACTCGTCTACCCGGCAGATGATCGATACCACGCTCTTCCATGGCGTGGAGATGCTGACCCTGGGAACCCGCGCGTTTGTAAACTGCACCCGGGAGGCACTTGTAAGCCGCCTGATCACCTGCCTGCCGCCAACCTCCACAGTCCTTGAGGTGCTGGAGACCGTAGAGGTCGACGACGAAGTGCTCGCCAGCTGCCGCGAACTGAAGGAGCTTGGCTACCAGATCGCCCTGGACGACTTTATTCCTGGCACCAGCTGCGACCGGCTGCTGGATCTGGCCGACTACATCAAGTTCGACCTGCGAGCCTCCTCGATGGCCGAGCTGGTCGAGTATCAATACGCCCTCAGGCACACCCCCGCCGCGCTGCTTGCTGAAAAAGTCGAAACGCTCGACGAGTTCCAGGCAGCTCTCTTTGGCGGCTTCCAATATTTTCAGGGCTACTTCTTTGCGCGACCGGTCGTTCTCGGCAACCGGGATATACCTGCCAACAGGCTGGTCTACCTGCAACTACTCAGCGCGATCGCCAACCCCGACAGTGGCTGGCGCGAGATCGTACGGCTGGTGATGGCCGATGCTTCGCTCTGCTTCCGTGTCCTGCGCCTGGTAAACTCCGCCGCATTTGGTGCGAGCGAACGCATCTCCTCGGTGCTCCAGGCGCTGCTGATGATGGGCCGGCAGGAGTTCCAGAAGCTGCTCACGGTGGCTGCGGCGGCCTGTTTCCAGAAGGACGGCAACTACTCGCCGGAGCTGACACTGCTCTGCCTTCACCGCGCCCGCTTCTGCGAACTGCTCGCCCCGTACGCGGACCAGCAACCCGCCGAGCAGTATCTGATCGGTCTGCTCTCGGTAGTCGACACCATGCTTCAGGTACCGATGCCGAAGGTGCTCGAGTCGCTTCCGCTGCGCGTACCGGCGGCGCGGGTGCTTCTGGGGCAGCACAGCCCGGCCGATCTGCCGCTTCGCATCATTCGCTGCTATGAGCTGAACGATTGGGATGCCTGCTCCGCACTTTGTATGGAGCTTGGCATCAAGGAAGCCGAGCTGGCCAAAATCTACCTCAAATCGCTGCGCTGGGCCAGCCTGCAGATCTGCGACTCTGCCGCGATCTAGGGCCGCTTCCCAATGGAACTGCTGGGATGGGATACTAAAAACCCATGCGTAAACCGCTCATTGCAGGCAACTGGAAGATGTACAAGACGCCCAAGGAGTCGCTCGCGTTCCTCAACGAGTTTCTTCCGCTGATGCGCGACCATACCGCACACGACATTACCCTCTTCCCGACGATGTCGTCGCTGGGGTATGTGATCGAGCGCGTCAAGAGAACGAACGTCTCGGCTGGCGCGCAGACGATGCACTGGCTTAACGAAGGTCCTTACACCGGTCAAACCTCGCCCACGATGCTGGCCAGTATCGACTGCGATCATGTTTTACTCGGACACTCCGAGCGGCGCATCTACGCAAACGAAACCGACGACATGGTGAACTGGAAGCTGAAAGCCGCCCTGGTGCACAATCTCGTTCCGATCGTCTGCGTCGGCGAGTCGCAGGACAAGCGGCAGTCGGGGCTGACGGAGGCCGTCCTGAACTGGCAGGTGGCTTGTGCGCTGAACGGCATCCGAGCGGAGCAGGCCGAGCCTATCGTCATCGCGTATGAGCCTATCTGGGCCATCGGCACGGGGTCCGTCGCGACGCCCGAGCAGATCTCGGAGGCTCATTGCATTATCCGGCGCGAGGTCGCCGCACGCCTGGGCCAGAGCTGTGCGGACGCCATGCGCATCCTCTATGGAGGATCCGTCAAGGCGGAAAACATCTCCATCCTGATGGCTGAGCCGGAGATCGACGGCGCGCTGGTGGGGGGCGCGAGCCTCGACCCGCAGTCGTTCGCTCAACTGATCCACAACGCGGTGCGCGGGTAGGGCGGCTTAGCGCACCACACCCATCTGGTCCATCGGCCAATAGACGAATGCCGCCTTGCCGTAGATGAGGTTCCGATCGACGGGCCCAAAGTCGCGGCTATCGCTGGAGATGGAGCGATGGTCGCCCATGACGAAGTACTCGTGCGGCGGAACCACGGTCTCTGCCTGCGAACGCTCGTCCTGGTAGCGCTTCGGTACGTACGGTTCGGTCAGCGGATGGCCGTTCACGGAGACGGTGCCTTCGTCGATCTTGACGGTGTCACCTGGAAGAGCGACAACACGCTTGATGTAGCTCTTGGAATGGTCATGCGGATAGAGAAAGACCACGACGTCGCCGTGCTGTATGTCGCCTACCCGATACGCGATCTTGTTGATGAAGAGGCGGTCCTGATCCTCGAGTACGGGCAACATGCTGGTGCCCTCCACCCGCACCGGCTGGTACAGGAAGACGATGATGAAGGCCGAAACAACGATCGAGACCGTGAGATCGCGCAGCCATGAGTGCGCGCCGTGCTCCGCGCGTTCCGGCTGCTTGCCGCTCTCCAGCCCATCGGTCATGCGCTCGCTCCCTGCTTAGTTAGACGAGATGGCAGCGGCTTTGTCCCCCCTGCGCGATGAAGGGAGGCCAAGCCCCGGCACCAACCCCTTGCCGTCGATCCCATCCGGTGCCCAGGCGCGCACAATGGCCCGAGCCAGCTTTGCGATGGTCAACTCCGCCTCGTTGTCCGAGGTCCAGGTCTTGTCTGCATTCCCGTAAGTAAAGATCGACAGAATAATGGGGCCACTCTTCGCCGCCACGATGGCGACGTCTGCCCGCACCGCGTCGAGCGAACCGGTCTTGTTGGCGATGCCGGATACGCTCTCCGTCGCGTCGAGGCCTTCGAGATAACGCGGGATCGTGTCTCGATAAAACTGATCCCGCAGCATGGTCAAAGCGACCGTACAGATGGCTTGGTCACCGGGCAGTGAAGCCTCTCCCGTCCCGGCCAGATCGCACCGTCCAATTCGCTCCATCACGCGCGCCATCTCACGCGCCGTCGTCTTGCCCAGGCCGAACTTCCCCTGATCGTCCGGCATCGGTCCGGTCGATGGCTTGCCGATCTTTTTATACAAATGTGTACCGGTCAACCCGATCGAGGCGATGCGCGCGTTGATTGCATCGAGTCCGAGCCGGTCGATAGCCAGGTTGGTGGCGGTGTTGTCGCTCAAAACGATCATCAAGGTGAGGACGTCCTTCAGCGTCAGGACGAGAGGCGCATCGAGAGACCCCAGCACGCCCGAGCCACTCACTCCATCTCCAGGTTGCAGCGTCAGCTCTTCACCCCAGCCGGCCTTTCCGGCGCGCACCTGTTCCATGGCTTCGAAGAGCACTGTCAGCTTGATGACCGAGGCGGTCTGCACCGGTCTGTCGGCGTCCAGCGCTGTGTTCTTCCCGGTGTTGAGTTGCTCAGCGAACAGGGCGACATGGCCGTGGTGAGCTGCCGCGAGCCGAAGGAGTTCCTCATGCACCGCAGAGTCGTCCACTACAGGACCCTGAGACCAGCCGAGCACTGCCGGAGCGCAACACAGGAAAACAGTCGTCGCTGCTTGCCTGATGCATTGTTTGAGCATGGGCGAATCTTACATGAATCGCGGATGATGGGAGGCTCAGGGGCGAGTCAGGACCTTGCCAGCCGGTAGAGATTGCATCGGTCCGTGGCGGCATATACGTTTTCCTCGTTCCTGTCTTCGGCTGTGACGGGTATGACTTCGCTCCACACCAGCCGCCAACGAGAGCGCTCGGCAAAGACAGCCGCCTGGTGGGGCGTTTGGTAGAGCACCTCCACCGTGTCTCCGGTCTCCGCCGCCTCGATCCGTTCGAGCAGCCGCCGCATCACGGTCGCGCCGAATGGATTCGCCAGGTAGAGCAGGCATGGCCCCGGCGGGAACGCAAACTCGGTCGCATCGGCGCAGACGATCCGCACCGTGCGCCGCGCCTTGCCTCCGGCACTCCAACGCGCAAGGTTTGCCTCCGCGATGCCCGCCAGAGTGGGGTTCAGTTCGACGCCAACGACCTCACGAAAGTGCAGGGCAGAGGCCAGCATCAGGGCTCTTCCCTTCCCGCAGCCCAGGTCGACAAAGCTATAGGCTTCCGCAGCCTCCACCGGCGGCGTCTGCACCCAGTGCCGGATGGTCTCGTGAAACTTCGAGGGGGGTATGCCGGCATATGCCGTGATATGGACATCGTGCGGATGGCCGACGGCGAGGTGGCCACCCGTGATGACGCCACTGGTATCTGTGCCGTGTTCACGATCAAACGCGTGAGGCTCGCTGCGGGCACTGCCTCGCAGAAGACTGCTTGCAGCCGCGCGGAGGCTGCCCCTTACGCCACGATGGGCCAGGGACCAGCGCAGTTTGCTCCATACTTCACCAGGCATTGCCATGCGCCGGATTTTACCTGTGCCCGGTCCCCAAAGAATTCGGTAGTCAAAGCAGGGTTCCCTCAGTACCATCGGAGAGCGTCCAGAACGCCCGGAGCTTTCATGACCTTTGCCGTACGACCAAGCCTGCCGCTCGCCGCCCTCGTAATCCTCCTCAGTTTCCCTGCCATTGGGCAAACACCCGCGGCATCAGCTGCCAGGCCCGCCAACGCTACCGGCCAGTGCAAGGATGGAAGCTACTCCACAGCTGCAAGCAAAGCAGGAGCCTGCCGCGGCCACAACGGGGTAAAAGACTGGTACGCAGCCGCCGTGACTCCGGCCCCGGCAGCTGCGGCGGCTACATCTTCGGCAACGGCTCCACCAGCCCAGAGTGCTCCCATGCCTTCTGCGGCCAAGCCTGCCACATCCGCCCGGAGCTCGGCTGCCGCCCCGACACAGCAGGCTGCCAAACCCTCGGCCTCGAAGGGTCCACGTGCCAATCTGGCGAATACCCCGGCGGCTCCGGGCGGCGGACCTGGCCTCGTCTGGGTCAACACATCCTCAAACGTCTATCACTGTCCCGGCACCGATTTCTACGGCAAGACGAAGGCTGGGAGTTATATGTCCGAACCTGCCGCGAAGGCTAAAGGGGCGCGTCCTGACCACGGCAACGCCTGCTCCAAATAGAAAAAGGTTTGAGAGCAACGGAGTAGGACAGGAGCAGCGAAGCTTCTCGTGGCACCGTACTTCTGCCGGTATTCTCTTCCTATGAACATCACCCGCCGTCGCGGAGCGATCGCCTTCTTCATTACGCTCGGCGCGCTTCTCGTCGGCGGTCTCATCACCCTGAACATCGGTTGGATCGTCAACAACAAGGAACGCGCTGCGTACCTTGTACTGGGCATCGTCCTCTTTGCTCTGCTGATTGCCGGGGTGACGCTCAACACCGTCTTCCTCGTCCGCGAGATCCGCCGCAACGAGCGGCAAGACTCTTTTCTCAACGCCGTCACGCACGAGCTCAAGACGCCCATTGCCAGTATCCGGCTCTACCTGGAGACGCTCCAGCATCGTCCTACGACGGATGAGCAGAAACGGGAGTTTTACCGCATTATGCTCGCGGATTCTGACCGTCTGCTTGCCACCGTTGAACAGGTTCTCAAGGCTGGTGAACTTGGCCAGCGTCAGCGTCAGCTGAACCGTGTCCCAATCGATCTGGAATCGCTGGTGGCGGACTGCATCACCACCACGCTCCAACGGCATCACCTGCCGCCCGAAGCCATCCTGCTTCAGCCTGTACCTGGAGCGGTCCGCCTCCCGGTAAGCGGCATTCCCGAAGACCTTCGCACAGCCGTCCTCAACCTGCTCGATAACTCCGTCAAGTACTCTCCGCTGGGTGTGCACATCACGTGCCGGCTGGCGATCGCCCGCTACACATCGGTCACGCTTACCATTACTGACACCGGTGTCGGCATTCCCGCCTCACAACTCAATCGGGTCTTCCACCGCTTCTATCGCGTGCCTGGCCGCGATCTCGTCAAGATCAGAGGAACCGGCCTCGGCCTCTTTCTCGTTCGCACCATCGCCCGCCAGCACGGCGGGGAGATCACTGCCCGCTCCGCAGGTGCCAACCAGGGCACGACCTTCACGCTGAAGCTGCCGCTGGCCGCATCCACGCCCCTGACGAGCTCGGAACGTCACGCGACGTAGCGATCGGGTCACCTACGTTTTCGAGGTTGAGAACACAACCCGGCGCCTTGCCGCAGGTCCTGCTGAGCCGGTCTCCCGATTGCGTTTACCATGGGAGAACGATGAAACTTCTCGGACTCTCGCTTACCCTCGCCCTCAGTGCGGCCGCCCTCGGCCAAGCTCCTGCCAAGCCTGTAGTCCATCACACTGCCTCAGGTGCCTCTAACGCGAGCGCCCTGCCGCCGAACATCCCCAAGGCTGCCGGGGTCGTCAAGCCGCTGTATGCGCTCCGTTACCAGGATGTCCGCATCGGCACCGGTCCGCTCGCACCGGCCAGCGTCCTCGGTACGTCGCAGGCCGACTCAACCATCCAGTTCTACACGGTCAACTACACCGGCTGGCTGGCTAAAGATGGCAAGAAGTTCGACTCCTCGTTCGACCACCCCAACGCCGAACCCTTCACCTTGCCGATCGGCGTTCACCGCGTGATCCCGGGTTGGGATACAGGCTTCGCGGGTATGCACGTCGGTGGCAAGCGCCGGCTCTTCATCCCCTACCAGCTTGCCTATGGCGAGTCCGGCAAGCCTCCGGTCATCCCGGCCAAGGCCGACCTGATCTTCGATGTAGAGCTCGTCAGCGTCTCCGACAAGCCGCCCGTCCAGAAAGCCCTGCCCACACCGCCTCCCCCACCCGCAGGAGCGACTGCACCGTCCGGCAATCCTGGCCTTGGCCATGGAAGCGGCGACAACGAGCCGCATAACCCTGGACCGCCGCCCGCATCTGCGCCCAAGCCGGCCTCGACTCCGACGCCTGATCCGAGCAAGCCCATCACCGATCCGGCGACGAACGACCCCGCCAAGGCAACCACACCCGACAACGCCACCAAGCCCGCGCCAAAGCCGGTTTCAAATCCGGCCACGAACCCTCCCGGCAAGTAAGGAACTCTAACCACCTATGTTCAGCCGTCTGCGACCGCTCGCTCCGTACCTCAAGCGCTACTGGAAGGCGCTTGCCTGGGGAGCGGTCGCGACGGTCCTTTACAACGTCCTCAAAGTCGCCATCCCGCTGGTTATCGGTCACGCCATCGACGATATGCGCCACGGATTGACGGAGCAGAAGGTCCTCTTCCACGGGTTGCGCCTTCTCGTCATCGCCGCGCTGTCTGCAACTTTTCTCTACATCACCCGGCAGGTCATCATCGGGGCCTCGCGAGAGATCGAGTTCGACCTCCGCAACGACCTCTTCCGCAATCTAGAACGCCAGCCGGCCAGCTTCTACCACACGCACCGCACGGGCGACATCATGGCCCGGACGACGAACGACCTGAACGCCGTCCGCCAACTCCTTGGCCCGGCTATCATGTACTCGGCCAATACCGTCGTCTTCACCGCCGCCGCGCTGCCGTTTATGTACCGGATCAGCCCGCGCCTGACCTTCTTCGCGTTCGTTCCGCTGCCGCTTGCGTCCGTGCTGGTGCAGTACTTTGGCAACCGCATTCACACCCGGTTCGAGCGCATACAGGCCATGTTTTCGGACATCTCGGCCAAGGCCCAGGAGAACTTCTCCGGTGCCCGCCTGATCCGGGCCTTCGCTCAGGAAGACGCGGAGATCGCCTCCTTCGAGACCGCCAACCAGGAGTACATCCGGCGCTCCCTGCATCTTGTTCGCCTGATGGCCATGCTCTGGCCGACGCTGGAGTTCGTCCTCGGCCTCTCGCTGATGATTACGCTTCTGGTCGGCGGCCACGAGGTTGTCGCTCGTCATATCTCTGTCGGCCAGTTCACCAGCTTCATGGTCTACATGGTCCAGCTTACCTGGCCCATGATCGCCATCGGCTGGGTGGTCAACCTCTTCCAGCGCGGCACGGCTTCGGTTGTCCGCATTGACGAGTTGCTCAAGCAGGAGCCCGCCATCGCGGACGAGCCGAACCTTATTACTTCCTATGCTCTGTCATCCCGCAGCGAAGCGAAGGGATCTGCTTCTCCCCCGATCCAAGGCACCATCGAATTCCGCGATCTAACCTTCCGCTACATCGAAGGCCCGGAAGTTCTGCACAACATCAACCTCACCGTTCCTGCTGGCTCGAGCCTGGCCATCGTCGGCCCCACCGGCTCCGGCAAGTCAACTCTGGTGAACCTGATTCCGCGCCTGCACGACGCGCCACCCGGCACCGTCTTGATCGACGGCAAGCCCGTCCGCTCCTATACCCTCGACGAACTCCGTCGGAACGTCGGGTTCGTCCCGCAGGAGACCTTCCTCTTCTCCGACACCATCCGGCACAACATCTCCTTCGGCAAGCCCGGCGCTACGATGCCCGAGATCGAAGACGCCGCCGTCGTCGCCCACATCCGCACAGAGATTCTTGAGTTTCCGAGGGGCTTCGACACATTAGTCGGCGAGCGTGGTGTCACGCTCTCGGGCGGCCAGAAGCAGCGCTCGGCGATCGCCCGCGCAGTGCTCCGCGACCCGCGCATCCTGATCCTCGATGACGCGCTGGCCAGCGTCGACACGTACACGGAGGAGCAGATCCTCTCCGGCCTCCGCCGTGTGATGGAGGGCCGCACCACGATCTTCATCTCGCACCGCATCTCGACCGCGCGCAACGCCGATCAGATCGCCGTGCTGGTCGATGGCCGTATCGCAGAGCGCGGAACGCACGACGAGCTCCTCGCACGACGCGGCTACTACACGACCTTGTTCGAGAAGCAGCGCCTGGAAGAAGAACTCGCCGTCAGTCAGTAACGACGGAGCAGGTTAGGCGGACCACCGGGAGACCCGCTCGCCTGCCTCCTGCACGATCGGGATCACGGTACTCCGCTTTTCTTCGCGCGTCCTGAGCTCACGCGGCAACACACGGCCAGCTTCGGGATCTTTCGCCACCACCGTCCAGGCGTCGCGCACATTGCGGACAAACCCGATCACCTCTTGCAGCTTCGGTGCCGAGCCCTCGTTCGATGCCTCGAGCGTCAACGTGAACATGGAGGCGTAGAAGTCCGAGAGCGCCGCGGCGGGACGGCCACCGACATCCGGTCTAAGCCTCGCCTGCAGATACATGAAGATGTCGATCGTCTTCTTGACCGCTTCGCGCCGGCCACGAACGTCGCCTCGCTCCACACATTCCACAGCGTTGTGCAGAAAGCGAATTGCGCCGTCGTACAAGGCGACGATGAGCTGAATACCATTTGCGCCGGTCAGAGCCTGCTCCCGGTAAGTCGTATCCCTCATGGAGCAGCTATCCCTTCGTGTTGTAGCCGGTGACGGCGCTATAGATCTGGTTGATCTGGTTGAGCTGACTTGGGATGGACTGAAGGATCTCATTGGCCGTGTTCAGCTCCGCCGTCAATGAAATCTTCTGCGTCGCCAAGAGCGCTTCTTCGTTCGAGATGCTCTTCTTCAGTGCCGCTTCCTGGGCGGCGTTCTGTCCCTGCGCGGTGTGGATGACCCCGTAGGTGGCCGTCGCACTCAGGCCGTTCAACGTTGTGCTCAGGCCCTGGCCGAAACCGCCGGAGTTTTGAAGCAGGCCGACCACATCGCTGAAGTTCGTGGTAAGCGCACTCGTCAGCGTGTCCGTGTTCAACGACAGCGTGCCATCGTTGTTGTAACCCACACCAATGGCGCTAAGGCTGTTATAGGTGACACCGCTAGCACTGACCGGTGTGCTTGCGTTGAAGAAGGTCAAGGCGCTGCTGAGCTGCGTCTGGATGGAGGCCAAAACCGGGCTCCCGTATAACGGCTCGGCGTTGCCGCTGGAGTCTTTGCTCTCCTGCGTCTTCAAGTCCTTGGCTACGGCGTTGTAGGCCGTCACCAGGGTGCTGACCGCCGTCGACACCGACGCCGTATCGTTGGTGATCTGGATCTGGATCTGGGTGCTCGGCGATGCTGGCGTTGCCAGGAGCTGAAAGGTGACGCCGGGGATGGCCGTGCTGATCGTGTTCGTCCCACTGGTCACCCTCACACCGTCGACGGTGAGGATGGCGTCGGTTGCCGGCGCGCCGTCGTGTACCGTCACCGCGCTGTTCGAGGTGGTGGTGTCGCTCAGCGCACTGGTCACCGTCAACGCGCCCGCTGTGCCGCCCGTGCCGCTGACGAGCGACAGCCGCGACCCGGTCGAATCCGTGATGACGGAGGCGTTGACGCCGATGCCCTTGCCGTTGATGGCCGCCGCCAGCGTGCTGAGTGTGTTACTTGTGCTGTCCACCGTGATCGCCGGGTACGTCACCGAGCCGACCTTAATAGTGAGGCTCCCCGCGAGCACGTCGGTCTTGGCCACCGGATCGGTGTACTTCGAAGACGTTGAGGCGAGATTTGTAACCTGTACGGTATGGCTGCCGGCGACTGCGGCCGAGGTCGCTCCCGTCAAGGCGAGCAGGGTGGTGTCGGAGCTGGAGCCGTTCTTCTGCGCTGTGACGCCGGTAAAGTCGGTGAGCGCACGAAGGGCGGTCGAGAGCGAGGCGAGATCGGTGCCAATCGTGCTCAGCGCGGTGTCCTGGGCGGACAAGGCTGTCAATTGCGCATTCCACGGGTTCTCGATGCTCTTCTGCGCCGACTGAATGGCGGTGACGGTGCTCGCGACGTCAAAGCCCTGGCCGCCAGTGGCCGAACCGAAATTGATGCCTACTGTGCCCATGGTGCGCCCTCGCTTGCTGTACAAAGAAGCAATTGTTATGCCAAAGTTCCGGAGTTTCGGTGAGTGTTTGCTGAGGTGTCTTCTTGTTTGTCATTCCTGAAGGAGATCTGGGTCGCGGTTGTTGCTGCGCCAGGGAAGGATGGAAGGGCACGGCTTCAGCCGTGCCGTGAGCACTGATCCCTCTTGTCTTCCCCTCCTCTTCGCGCCGTAGGCGAAGAGGAGAAGAAGACAAAATATAGGAGCGCCGTTAGCGGCATGGCTAAAGGCACGCCCTTCGAACCCTTACTGAACGGAAAACAAGAGCGATGACCGGCGAAACGACCGCCGGCCACCGCTCTCAGGGTTTACTGCAGCAGCTTGAGGATCTCCTGCTGCACGGTGTTCGCCTGGGCGAGCGCGGAGATACCGGTCTGCGAGAGGACCTCGTACTTGGCCAGGTCGGAGGTCGCCTGTCCGTAGTTGGTGGAGCGGATGCTGCTCTCGGCAGCCGTCAGGTTCACGTTCTCAGACGCCGCCGTGTTGCTGGCTGCGGTGAGCTCGTTGCTGTCGGCACCGATGATGCCGCGCTGATAAGCGACGTTTGCGATCGCCGAGTTGAGGCTCGTCAACACGGTCTGCGCACTTGCCGTCGTCAGCGTCGAGATCGCCGATGCGGTGAAGTCCGTACCTGCTCCCGGAAGCGCGGTGGGCGGAGCGTTGAAGAGCGTCGTTCCCGTCGTGGAGAGCGTGTTGGTACCGGAAACAGTTGCGTCCTGGATGCCCGTGATCCTGAGAACGCCCGCAGCTGAGCTGGCGGTAAGATTGGCAGCCTTGAACGAAGCGTTGTTGTTCAACTGAGTAACAGCCGCCGCGAGGGTTGTGCCCTGCGCAAACTGCGCTGTGACCGTTGCGCCGCTTCCTTGCTTCACGACAAGCGTTCCAACCAGCGTGTCGGTGTTTGGATTTTGAAGCGCGGCAAAGTCCACGTGCCCAGCCGCGGAGGTTGTAGATGCGGTGTTGGCCGGTGCCGCAAGCTGAACCGTGGATTGAGTGTCCTTCAAGCTCGAACTGGCGTCGGCAAGGGCGTTTGTCGTTGTGCTAAGTGCTGACGCGCCTGTCAGCACGAGTGTGTTGCCGACTACCGTAGCGGTAATGCCGTCTGTGGTGTGAAGCACGGTCGAAGCGTTGATCTGATTCTTTGCGCTCGTCAGAGAAGTGCCCGCCGCAAAGGTGATGGAGTCGGCGCTCGTCGTATTGCTTGAGCCCAGGAAGACGGACAAGGTTCCGGCCACTGTGTCGTTTGCGTTCGCTACGGTGTAGGTCAAGATCGTACCCGAAGTACCCGCGACACCAGCCGTAACGGCCGGAGCGGCAACGTTCGTGGAAGCCGCAACCGGAGCGGTGATCCCGACGCTCGTCTGAGTCAACGAGCCGACGCTGTCGCTATAGAAGTTCGAACCGGTCGCCGTGCCATCGCCCACGTAGAAGGAGGTGGTACCGCTGCCGAAGACCGAGTTGCCGTTGAAGTTGGTCGTCGAGCCGATGTTGCCGATCTCGGTGACGATGCTCTGGTACTCCTGGTTGGCCGAGCTCACCTGGTTCGTGCTCAGAGTGCCGTTGGCCGCTTCGGTCGCCAGGGTGACGGCGCGATCAAGGAGGTTGGTCACCTGGGAGAGCGCGCCATCGGCGGTCTGGAGGAGGCCGACGCCGTCGGAGGCATTCTGCACGGACTGCGTGAGCGACGCCTCGTTGGCCTTCAAGCCGTCCGCGATGGCCAGACCGGCGGCATCGTCTGCTCCGGAGTTGATGCGCGCACCGGAGGAGAGCTGCTGAAGAACCTTCTGCAAGCTTGCCTGCGTGTTGTTGAGGTTGTTGCCCGCGTAGATGGCGGAGATGTTATTAAGGATTCCAAGCGACATGAGGTGCTCCTGATGAGACAGGTTTGTAAGTCCCGCGTTCCCGTTCGATTCTCCGTCTCCGGCTTTCCGGTTTCGGGTCGGCGGCAGGCTCCGCGTTCTTACACCTCATCGGCGTCCGTCCCACTTCCATCACCCTCGTGTCCCGATTTACGCCAGGTAAGACATAAACCCGCGGCGTGATCACGCGACTAGGACAGACAGGATCGCCGGAGAAAGCGATCCTGCGTTGGTATGTGACACAGAGGAGCTTCCTTACCGAGCTGTGGAGAGCGGAACAGGATCGGAGCGGTCTCCGGGTCGCGCTAACGACCCGAAGCTGCTACCGAGGTAAGGAGGCGATTGCTGATGCGCTTGAAAAAGGATGTCCCACA
This sequence comes from Acidobacteriaceae bacterium, assembly GCA_965215415.1. GTDB lineage: Bacteria > Acidobacteriota > Terriglobia > Terriglobales > Acidobacteriaceae > Edaphobacter. The sequence goes on from CBDCDQ010000009.1 coordinate 2,432,937, forward strand.
GCCTGGTTCCGGCTGCTCATCACCATCGTGCTGGAATGGCGACTGGTGATGGCAGTGGTGCTGTTGGTCATCATGCTGCTGTTGAAGTAGCACAAACCTCCCGGGGGGTGAACAGTCTTCCGGGACTCCTCCGCGCTCCAGTTCAAAGCATAAGAACGGGAAGCCGTCAACCTTCCTCACTGAAACGGCTTCCGCACCCTCGCCTTCGGCTATTGAACGAGCTTCAATGGTCGATAAATGGTGTAAGGAAGCGACCACCATGATTGTCCTGACGCGCCTGAACGGCCACTCGATTACCGTCAACTCCGATCTGATCAAGTACGCCGAGGCCTCCCCCGACACCGTACTGACGCTGATTACCGGCGAAAAGCTGATCGTGCTTGAAAGCTGCGACGAAGTGCAGGAACGCTGCATGGCGTACCGTGCCGAAGGCCTGCGCCGCGCCTGGCCGGAGTCTCACCTGCCCTTCGCGGGCTCAGCTGCCATCACCGCGAGTGCCCAGCATCACCAGCAAGACAACTAGACCCAAACAGATTTATACAAGGACCCGACCATGGACATCGCAAGCATCGCCGGCATCGCGCTCGCCGTCATCGGCATTCTGGCTGGAATGTTGATCGAAGGCGGCCAGATCACGGACATCATCAAGCCGACGGCGGCCATGATCGTGATCGGCGGCACCACGGGCGCGGTCATGCTCCAGTTTCCCATGAGCATTTTTGTCACAGCGCTGAAGCATGCCATGAAGGTCTTCATGCACAAGGGCTCAAACGGCGAGGCGATCCTGGCGCAGATCGTCGGCTTTGCCAACAAGGCCCGTAAGAGCGGCATCATCTCGCTCGACGCCGAGCTGAACACCATCGAAGACCCGTTCCTGAAGCAGGCCTTGATGCTGGCGGTCGACGGCACGGAGCCGAACGAGGTCCGCAAGATCATGCAGCTGGAGCTCGACAACAAGGGCGAGATCGAGGAAAAGATCCCGGCGGTCTTTGAGGCGGCGGGTGGCTATGCGCCAACGGTCGGCATCATCGGAGCGGTCATCGGCCTGATCCAAGTGATGAAGAACCTCGAGAATATCGACGAGGTGGGCAAGGGCATCGCGACCGCTTTTGTGGCCACGATCTACGGCGTGGCCTTCGCCAACCTGGTCTGCCTGCCCGCCGCCGGCAAGCTGAAGTTCCGCCACAAGGAAGAGACCATGGTGAAAGAGATGATGCTCGAAGGCGTCATCTCCATCCTCGAAGGCATGAATCCGCGCATGATTGAGACCAAGCTGAAGACCTTCCTCTTCGAGCCAAAGGGCGAAGCGGCAGCCAAGGGCGGCAAGGTCGCGGAGGCTACGGCATGAGCAAGAAAAAGCATCCCGAGCACGTAAACCACGAGCGCTGGCTGGTCTCGTACGCCGACTTCATCACCCTGCTGTTCGCCTTCTTCGTCGTACTGTTCGCCTCGAGCAAGTCCGACAAGAAGAAGCAGCTGGAGCTCGAAGCCGCAATGAAGAACGCCTTCAAGCCGCAGGGCATCTTCGAGTCGCACTCCCCCAAGCCCTCGATGAGTGTAGGCGGCGGCCCGGCCACGGTGTCCGCCGTGAAGCCGCCCGTCAACACGGACAACAAACCAGCGAAGCCCTCTCCGAAGACGACCGAGGAAAAGATCGGCAACCTCCTCAACGATCTGGCCAAGACACACAAGATGCCGCTCGGCAGCCTGACCATGCGCCAGACGCCGGAGGGCCTGGTCATCTCGCTGCGGGAGGCGGGCTTTTTCGGGTCCGGCTCGGCGGAGGTGCGGCAGACTTCGCTCGAGGTGCTGACGCAACTTGCCGCCACGCTGCCCCAAGGGCCGATCCGCGTCGAAGGCCACACGGACAATATCCCCATCCATACCCAGCAGTTCGCCACGAACTGGGAGCTATCGTCAGCGCGCGCCACTACCATCGCCCGATTCCTGCTTGATCACGGCGATCTGAAGCCGACTGAGATGGCTGCCGCCGGTTACGCCGAGTTTCACCCGGTTGACGACAACTCGACCGAAGACGGCCGCGCCAAGAACCGCCGCGTCGACGTCATTCTGCTGTCACACCCAGTATCTTCACAATGACGCGCTTGGCCCGCTGCCCGTCGAACTCCGCATAGAAGATCCGCTGCCACGTCCCCAGGTCCAACCGCCCGTTGGTGATCGGCAGCGTCGTCTCGTGGTGCAGCAGCAGCGCCTTCAGGTGCGCGTCAGCGTTATCCTCGCCGGTCTGGTGATGGCGGTAGTTCGGCTGCGAGGGTGCCAGCTTTTCCAGCCAGACGCGAATGTCCTCGATCAGCCCGTCCTCATGATCGTTGACATAGATCGCCGCCGTGATGTGCATCGGCGAGACGAAACACAGCCCATCCACCACGCCCGAGCGCCGGACGATCTGCTCCACCTGCGGCGTAATATGGACCATCTCGTAGCGGTCGGCGGTGGTAAAGGTGAGGTACTCGGTGTGCGCTTTCATGTTAGCCATCTATTTCTTTCCTGTGTATGCCGGCAAGCGCAACCACTTTAGGTTTTTGCCAAACTTCTCGAAAACTAGATCGGCGGAGACAAGCGTGGCTTTCCGTTTCATTGCCAGCGCGACGGCAAATGCGTCGGCGTAGCTGACATGGTAGGTATGCCGGTAGCGAGACGCTTCGTGGACGGCTTCGCGATCGGCATCGACGAGCGTGGTCCCGTGGAGCAACAGTTTGATCATCGCGTCCGTTCGAGTTTGGCCGATGTGCTTCAACAAGACGTAAGAGACTTCTCCGAGGTTTACCACCGACATGAGAATGGCAACTCTATGTTGGCGTCCAAGCTCGAAGAGGTCGTTCACTTTGTCGTCCCCGCCGCCTTTGCTGATACCCAGGTATCGTGTCACCGCATTTGCGTCGAGAACATACTCCTTCACAGTTCCTCATCTCGCGCATACTGCGCGTCGCGCTCCGCTTCCCTCTCGGCCTCAAGCGCGCGTTCCTCGATAAGGATGCCCTCCAGGTCGAAATTGAGGCTTCCCCGCAGCGCCAGCAGCGCGTCCCAATTGCTAGGCTCCAGTACCAACCGCCCCTTGTCCTCCTGAAAGACGATCGTAGTGCCTTCCTTCATCTTGAACCGCTTACGCAACGCAGCGGGAATCACCACCTGGCCCTTTGAACTCATGACGGAGCTATTCCTCATACGTCTTACCTCCATGTAAGAATACCAGCCATGCTCCTCTACGTCGCCACCAGCAACGCCGGCAAGCTGCGCGATTTTTCGGCTGCTTCAGCTGAAGTGAAGATCATTGCTCTTCCGGGTTTGGCAGCCCTCGAGCCTCCGCCGGAAGACGCGCCTACGTTCGCCGGCAACGCGGCGGCAAAGGCCATCTTCTACTCGCACCACGCGCCGGGAGAGATCGTCCTCGCAGACGACTCCGGCCTCGAAGTGGACGCCCTCGGCTCCGCTCCCGGCGTACGGTCCGCCCGCTACGCAGACGATGCGGGCTTCCCTGCCCGGCTCGACATCTCGACCGACGCCCGCAACAACCTATGCCTGCTCGCCGCACTCGCAACCGTTCCCCCCGGCGAGCGAACAGCACGCTACCGTTGCGCGCTCGCCGCCGCCCGCGATGGCGTCGTGTTTCATACCGCCCAAGGCACCGCAGAGGGCGAAATCCTTACCGCTCCGCACGGCGAAAAAGGCTTTGGCTACGATCCGCTCTTCTTTCTCCCGCAGTACGGCCAAACCATGGCCGAGATCGACATCGCCCAACGGCTCGCAGTCAGCCACCGCGCGAACGCCTTGCGCGCCTTGCTGCCTAAACTCATCACCGGTTGATGTGCTTGCCTTTCTGGTTGTCATTCCCGAAGGGGATCTGCGTCTCGTACTCCGGGCAGGACATCCCCTTTCACAGCCACACCGCTTATCGCACAACTTCGCGTCCTTTGCTTGACGGTGGTTGAAGCGCGGCGGAATAATCTATCTGTCGCTTCTTGTGCCTTCGTCCAGCGCGACCCAAGGAGTCCACGATGGCCACCGCCGCTCCTCCCGCACCCGCCTCCGTCAGACCTCCGCTCGGCACCGGTCGCCGCGTCCAGCCTCTGCGAGCGGGCGAGGGTCACTCCTTCCTCCTCCGCCGCCTCCACTCCCTCTCCGGCATCGTGCCCATCGGCGCGTTTCTGGTCGAGCACATCCTTTCGAACTTCGAGGCGCTCAACGGGCCGCTCGCCTACGCGCAGCAGGTCAAGTTCCTCAACTCCCTCCCGCTCGTCCGCGTGCTGGAGTGGGCCTTCATCTTCCTTCCGCTCGCCTTCCACGCGGGCTATGGTGTGTATATCGCACTCCGGGGCCGGACGAGTGTCAACGTCTATCCCTGGGCCGGCAACTGGATGTACGTCTCCCAGCGCGTCACCGGCCTGATCGCCCTCGCCTACATCGTGCAGCACGTCTGGCGGCAGCGCTTCTCGGGCGTCAGCCTGCCCGAGCACCCCGGCGCGGCCTTCCACAAGGTCCAGGTCGAGCTCGCCAACCCCTGGATGCTCGCCATCTACATCATCGCCATGGTCGCGACCACCTGGCACTTCGCCTATGGTATCTGGCTCTTCGCCGCCAAATGGGGCATCACCCCCGGCGACCGCGCGCGCCGCCGCTCCGGCTACGTCTGCACGGCGGTCGGCGTCGTCCTCTGCGGCTTCGGGCTGGCGGGCATCTACGCCTTCGTCGGGCCGAAGTACCGCAACGCTCCGGCGGATGTCATGCCCGCGCAGCCCGCCGGAGTCACGCTGCCCGCACCGAGTGTGCCTCCGCCGAACTCGACCAATCCGAGTCAGCCGGGTGAGGTGCGGTAGTGATGACACGACAAGTCATCTCGTTTGAAGCGCAAGAAACATTGCTACAGCTACTGGACGGCCAAATCACACGCCTTTCGTTACTTGAGGACAAGCACGATAAGTGCCTAGAGTTAACTCTGTGGTTTTCGGACGGGCATGGAGTCGCTGTCACGTCGGGAATGCATGACGTAGCTGAGCGATCAGAAGCCGGAGTTCTGAGATTCAAGCGGGTCTACGATGAACCTCAAAGTACATCGGTAGCGTTCCCGAAGTCTGGCACTCCTCAGTCAATACAGTTCCCCTTTCCTCAATCTCTCATACAGTTATGGAAGTTAACAATCAGCGAAGGCGACTTTATCTGTGAGAGTGGCTTGAAGATTGTCTTTGCGGAAAACAGAGAACTAGTGATAGTACCGGCGGCGTTCCCCTGTTGGCTATCAGTTCTGCGCAACACTTAGATATCCAGGCTAGTGCGCCGGAATACCCCATTACAGATTACGAACAAACAAGAATTTTCTAAGTGCGTACCACATAGGTTAGACACCATGGCAGCAGCAACTCCACGCATCATCGTAGTCGGCGGTGGCCTCGCCGGTCTCGCCTCCGTCATCAAGATCGCCGAGGCGGGCGGCACTGTCGACCTCTTCTCCATCGTCCCCGTCAAGCGGTCGCACTCCGTCTGCGCCCAGGGCGGCATCAACGCGGCCAAGAACCTCAAGGGCGAGGGCGACGACGTCCACAAGCACTTCGACGACACCGTCTACGGCGGCGACTTCCTCGCCAACCAGACCCCGGTCAAGAACATGACCGCGCAGGGCCCGGCCATCATCGACCTACTCGACAGAATGGGAGTGCCGTTCAACAGGACGCCCGAGGGCCTACTCGACTTCCGCCGCTTCGGAGGCACGCTCTACCACCGGACCGCCTTCGCGGGCGCGACCACCGGCCAGCAGCTGCTCTATGCGCTCGACGAGCAGGTCCGCCGCTACGAGTCCGAGGGCAAGGTCACCAAGTACGAGGGCTGGGAGTTCCTCTCCGCCGTGCTCGACGCCAACGGCGCGGCCCGCGGCATCGCCGCCCTCGACCTCCGCTCCATGGAGACCCGCACCTTCCCCGCCGACGCCATCATCATGTGTACGGGCGGCATCGGCGCAATCTTCGGAAAGTCCACCAATTCAGTCGTTTGCACCGGGTCAGCGCAAGCGGCGCTCTACCAGCAGGGGGCCTTCTACGCCAACGGCGAGTTCATCCAGGTCCACCCCACCGCCATCCCCGGCGAGGACAAGCTGCGGCTGATGTCCGAGTCCGCGCGCGGCGAGGGTGGCCGCGTCTGGGTACCGCGGTCGAAGGATGACAAGCGCGCCGCCAAGACCATCCCCGAGGCCGAACGCTTCTACTTCCTCGAAGAGTGGTACCCCAAGTACGGCAACCTCGTCCCCCGCGACATCGCCACGCGCGCCATCCACCGCGTCGTGTACGAGCTGGGCATGGGCATCGACGGCCAGCCGATGGTCTACCTCGACCTCACCCACATCGATCGGGCCACGCTGAACCGCAAGCTCGAAGGCATCCTCGAAATCTACGAGAAGTTCGTCGGCGACGACCCGCGCGACGTCCCCATGAAGATCTTCCCCGGCATGCACTACACCATGGGCGGCCTTTGGGTGGACTTCAACCAGATGACGAATCTTCCGGGTGTGTTCGCCGCCGGGGAGGCCGACTACTCCATCCACGGGGCCAACCGCCTGGGCGCGAACTCCCTGCTGTCGTGCATCTACGGCGGCTTCGTCGCGGGGCCGAACGCGCTGGCCTACGCCAAGGGACTCGCGCCGCAGCCCGGCGACGGCGGCCACGCGTCCGAGCTGACCCGCCAGCGCGGCCTGAACGCCAACCTCCTCTCCGCCAGCGGGTCGGAAAACCCCTTCAAGCTCTGGCGCGAGCTGGGCGACACCATGACGCGCCACGCCACCATCATCCGCTACAACTGCGGCCTGGCCGAGGCCGACGCCAAGATCGTCGAGCTACAGGCGCGCTACAAGAATATCAACCTCTCGGACAGGAGCCAGTGGGCCAACACCAGCTTCGCCTTCACCCGCCAGCTGGCCAATATGCTGGAGCTCTCCCGCGTCGTCGTGCAGGGCGCGGCCTGCCGCGACGAGAGCCGCGGCGCACACTACAAACCCGACTTCCCCGAGCGCAACGACGAGCGCTTCCTAAAGACCACCAAAGCCAGCTTCGTCGACGGCGCGCCCAGAATCGAGTACGAGGATGTGGATATTAGCCATATCGTGCCGCGGGCTCGGAACTACGCGGCGACGGCTTGAGGCAATATGACTATTAAGCTCCTGATTCTTCTCTTACCGTTTGTCGCATCAGGCTTGAGTCAAAGTCAGGCGAGTACCCAATTCACCATCACCGATGGTAATTCTTTAGCTTCCTTCTGCAAGGAAGCTTCTCAGCCGACGTCAATAGATAATTTTAACTTCGGCATGTGTATTGGCTACATCAGCGGCGTCGTAGCCGCAGAGCAAGTTTCTCAGATGGCCTTTCAAGTCGAAAAGATTCCAGATACTAGGAAGCTAAAATTTTGCACGGACGAGCGAGCTACAATCGGGCAGTTTGTGGCAATAGTTCAAAAGTATCTGCATGATCACCCTGAGAAGCTTCATACGTCAGCGGCCCTGATTGTCCAAACGGCATTTACTATTGCGTTTCCATGCAGCACCGATAAACCACCAAGTTCATAGCAAAAGAAGACAGCTATACTCTCAGAGACTGGCGCAGTAAAATGTTGACACCGAGGTGGTGAATGGGACGCATTAAAGACGATGAGATCGCAAAGGACGAAGCGTGGGAGGCTGTAGCACGAAAAGAAGGTCTAGGTTGTAGGGTATGTGGACTACCAAACCCGCAACGAGGCGAACCATGGTGGTCAGGATTCTGCCCGGAACACGACATTGATAACCACCACGACTAAGTAACGATTCTCAGTGGCAATTAAGGAGAAGAGATGAGCGTGTACGTAAAGATTTCATACGAGGATGAAATCGCAGTCATGCCAGATGGTGTGTCGGTAGGAGAAGAATTTAGCAAACTCTCTGTGACTGACGAGTCAGGTAAAGTCGTGGGCGTCTTTGACAAATGGGATCGATGGTGGATAGGGGACAAGGTTCGTCCAAATTAGGATAACGTCGTTCAAGGCGAACATACGTGTCATTTCACTGATAGCGGCTTGTCCTGGATGTTCGTATCCAGCGAGTACTTGTTGTGAAAGGATAATACCGAAGATTCGCTTGTCACCACAAAATGTCGCTCGTGCTCCAAAGCGCGCTTCCGAATAGCAATCCCTCGAGGTAAACAGCCATGCCAACCGCACCCCTCGCCATCCAGACCGAACCGGCCCGCGCCACCCGCACCATCGAAGTCCACATCAAGCGCCAGGCCGGCCCCGACGGCAAGCCCGTCACCGAAAAGTTCGCCATCCCCTATCGCCCAAACATGAACATCACGTCGGTGCTCGGCGAGATCGCGTGCGATCCCGTCACCGCCGCCGGCGCGCCCACCACGCCCATCACCTACGACGCCAACTGCCTCGAAGAGATCTGCGGCTCCTGCGCGATGCTGATCAACGGCAAGGCGCGCATGGCCTGCAGCGCCCTGGTGGACAAACTGGCTCAGCCCATCACGCTCGCGCCACTGTCGAAGTTCCCCGTCGTGCGCGACTTATCCGTCGACCGGTCCGTCCTCTTCCAGAACCTGAAGGCGGTCAAGGCCTGGGTGCCCATCGACGGCACCTACGACCTCGGCGCGGGGCCGAAGCAGTTCCCGCAGCTGCAGGAAGCGCTGTATCCGCTGTCGAACTGCATCTCCTGCACCATCTGCATGGAGGTCTGCCCGCAGTTCAACGACCAGACGAACTTCGTCGGCGCGGCCACCATCGCGCAGGTCAAGCTGTTCAACAACAACCCCACGGGCAAGGTGCTGAAGGAAGAACGCCTCCGCGCCCTGGCCGGCGACGGCGGCGTCCAGGAGTGCGGCTTCGCCCAGAACTGCGTCGAAGCCTGCCCCAAACAGCTCCCCCTCACCGAAGCCATCTCCGACGTAAGCCGGGACGTGATGTTGCAGCAGGTGAAGGACTTCTTCGTGCGGTGATAGAAGCACGGTATCGTAGACACAGAAGACAGGGGACAAACATGATTGAACTGGAAGACGCCCGCCGCATCATTGCCGCGGCGGAACTGAAGGCCCAGCAGATTGGGCAGCCTATGAACGTGGCCGTGGTCGACGAGGGCGGCAACCTGATCGCCTTTGAGCGCATGAGCAACGCCTGGCTGGGCTCGATCGACATCGCGCAGAATAAGGCGTGGACCTCGCGCGCCTTCGACATCACGACCAAGGACCTCGGCGATAACTCGCAGTCGGGCGACCAGTTCTTCGGCATCCACGCCTCGAACAACGGCAAGGTGATGATCTTCGCGGGCGGCATCCCGATCAAGAAGGACGGCAAGGTGGTTGGGGCAATCGGCGTCAGCGGCGGCAGCGGCGCGCAGGACCACGAAGTCGCCGAGGCCGGGGTGGCGGCTTACTGAGCGCGTTGCTTAGCAGGCGGCTGTGGGGTAGCCTTACAGATGGAGTTAAGTACCGCATGATGTTCCGCAGTCTGCTCGTTACCCTCGCATTGGCCGCTTCCGCCGCCGCCCAGACCACACCCACGGCTCCGACAGCCGACCTGCCGGACGCGCCGAGCACGGCGAATCAGGTCAAGCCGCCCGCTGTGCCCACCGGCCCAACGGTCGTGATCGATACGACGATGGGCCGGATGACCTGCAAGCTCTTCGACAAGCAGGCTGCGGTCGCCTCGGCCAACTTCATCGGTCTGGCCGACGGCTCGAAGGAGTGGACCGATCCCGAAACGCTCAAGAAGGTCAAGGGGAAGCCGTTCTTCAATGGCGTCACCTTCCATCGCGTCATTCCCGGCTTCATGATTCAGGGCGGGGACCGGCTCGGCACGGGCATGGGCGACGCCGGGTATTTCTTCCAGGACGAGATTGATCCTTCAATTCAGTTCGACGTTCCGGGCCGCCTTGCCATGGCGAACGCCGGTCCCGGACCGACCGGCGCCGGCACCAACGGCTCACAGTTCTTCATCACCGAAGTGCCTGTGCCAGAGTTGAACGGCAAGCACACCATCTTCGGCCAGTGCGACGCGCGTAGCCAATTGATCGTCGCTTCCATCGCGCGGGTGGATCGCGATCCAAACGATAAGCCGACTACGCCTGTTGTCATCCAGCGCGTCACGGTCGTTCGCGACGGGCAACAGATACCGGCCGAACCCGCAGCACCGGCCACGCCGCCCGCTGCTGCGACGCCACCGAAATGATCTTTGCTCCCGCTCTTGACTCTGCGGGAGTTCCCTTTAGCTCACCACTGGAACCAGGAGAAACGACCCGCAATGCTCACCAAGACCGGCACCTACGCCACATTCAAGACCACTGAAGGCACCATCGTCTGCGAGCTCTTCGAGCAGGACGCGCCAGAGACCGTGGCCAATTTCATCGGCCTCGCCGAAGGCACCAAGGAGTGGAACAGCCGCAGCAAGAAGGGCGCCAAGCTCTATGACGGTACCGTCTTTCACCGCGTCATCCCGAACTTCATGATCCAGGGTGGCGACCCCGAAGGCACCGGCATGGGCGGCCCCGGCTACAAGTTTGGCGACGAGACCAAAGGCTCGAAGCACGGCTTCCAGGCCAAGGGCAAGCTCGCGATGGCGAACTCCGGGCCAAACACCAACGGCTCACAGTTCTTCATCACCGTGGCCGACACCAGCTGGCTGACAGGCAAGCACACCATCTTTGGCGAGGTTGTCGAGGGGTATGAGGTGGTCGAGAAGATCTCAAAGGTTGGCAAAGATGGTCAGGACAGGCCAAAGACGCCGGTTGTCCTGGAAAGCGTCACCGTCGAGCGCATCGCGTAAGCGTGGCCGTGTAGCCGAACGCCCGTTGACGGCCGGGCGTTCGGCAGGGGAGTTCTAGCCCGGAACCTCGATCAGCTCCATTTTGCCATCACGTTTGCGGTGCAGGATCAGGACCTGCATCTCGTGATCGCGAAAGACGAAGACATCCCGGTCGCGCGTGGCGGCCTCTTTAATCGCCTCTTCAAAGCTCATAGGACGCATTGCAGCGGAATCGATCGATCGTACAACGTGAGGCTCCACCAAAGGTGCCTTGCCGTTCTTCGCTGCGGGAAAAGAATGAACCACCATCGCTTCCGCCATCCGCGCGGCGCTCACCTTGGCTGCCACCTTCTTTACGGTCGCACGTTTAGCTGGCTTCACCGGCTTTGCAGCGGCGCTTTCGGCTTCGGCAGCTGCCGTATTCGTGGCGTTCTTGTCGTCCTTCGGATGACGCGTACGTGTTGTGGACCTGCCTTTGAGCCGGAGAGCTTGCTGCTCGATCTTGGCCAGCGCGTCATGCAAAGCTGTCGACATCTCCGTCGACTCGCATCGTGCAACGAGGTCGTGCCCGGCTGCCGACACGGTCACCTCCGCGATCATGCGGTACTTGTCTTCCGTCAGGATGACGTGAGCCGATGATGCCCGGTCGAGCACGGTTGCAATCCGTGCCAGGCCCTCTTCCGCCTGCGCTTTCAGGTTTTTGTGGATGGTAGTGTGACGCCCTGTGTACTCGATCTTCATCCGGTGTTTACCTCAGATACAAAGTTCTACAACTTCAGGCGTTTTCGTGCATCGCGGCTGGCAGCTAGCGAACACGTCGCTGATGCGTACTGGGAATCTGGAGGTCTTCACGGTACTTTGCCACCGTGCGCCGGGTGACCTGAATGCCCTGCCGCTGCAGCTCTGCAGCCAGGAAGTCGTCTGTCAGGGGCTTGCGCGGGTCCTCGTCTTCGATCAGCTTCTTCACCTTGCGCTTCAGCAGCACCAAAGGCAGGTCCGCGCCTTCAGGCCCGCCCACGCCTTCGGTAAAGAAGAAGCGCAGCTCATACACTCCCTGCGGTGTGTGGACGTACTTGTTGGCGACTGCCCGGCTTACGGTGGAAGGATGAACCCCAATCTCCTCCGCGACTTCCTTGATCATCATGGGCTTCAACGCCTGCTCGCCGCGCTCTAAGAACTCGCCCTGCCGTCGCACAATCACCTCACACGTCCGCACGATCGTGTTCTTGCGTTGCTCGATGTTCCGGAGGAGCTGAATGGCAGACTTGTACCGCTCCTTGACATACTCTTTCACGTCTTTTTCGGTATGCTTTTCACGCAGCATCTTGCGATATCCCTGGTTGAGGCGCAGGACGGGGAGGTCTTCTTCGTTCATCAGAACGACGTACTCGGCGTCCCGCTTGACGAAGGCGACATCAGGCTCTATCAGCCGTGTCTCACTCCGGTTGTAACGCTGTCCCGGACGGGGATCGAGCGTGCGGATGAAGTCTACCGCCGCCTGCACCTCATCGGCGGAGCGCCCACAGCCCTTCGTCAGCTCCCGCATATCCTTCTTCTGGAGAAGCTGCAGGTGGTTCGCCGCGATGTACGTCGCGATCTCAAAGGTGTCGAGTTCCGCCGCAGGCAGTGCGGCCGTCAGGGCGGCTCCCAGGTCACAGGCTGGTTCCTCGTCCGTATCGGGGAGAGAAACCCCCTTCTCGCGGCGGCGCAGAACCAGTTGCGCTTCTCGCTTCTGACCGCAGATCTGGATCAGCAGACACTCTCGCAGGTCGCGTGCGCCGACGCCCACAGGATCGAGCTGGTGGATGATGGCTCGTGCTTCGCGCACGAGTTCCAAACAAAGCGTATAGCGGCCTGTGTCCTCTGCTTGCGCTGCCATCGCTGCAAGCCGCACCGCCTTGGAGTGAAGACGCTCTCCCGCACGCTCCCCTGCCTTTCTTTGTGCAAGCTGCTCGATCCAGAGCGGCGTGGGTCGGCTCTTGCCTCCATGATCGAAGGGAACGGCGTCGATCCGTTCGCTCAGCAGTTGCAACAGCACCTCCGCAAGCTCCTCATCGGTGGCATTCAGGTAGCCGTTCTCGTCCAGGTTGCCGACGATGAGGTCAGTCGCAGTCCGGAGCGGCGGTGCCAGGCTGAGTGATCCAAGCTGCCACTCCAGATGGTCGCTGAGACGGCCTGGCTGCGACAGGAAGTGTTCGAACGACGGTTTATCGGATTCTTCGAAATTGGAAGCCGTGCGGAAACCCGGATCGAGATAATCCTGAAAGTAGCTGCCGAAATCGATTTCGTCGAAGGGATCTTTTTCCGTCCGCGTTTCGGCCGCAAGATCTTCCGCTGAACGCTCCCGTTCGCCTTCGATGCCCGACCGTTCTTCAAGGGAAAGAGCAGACTCCTCCAGCTCTTCAAGGATCGGATTCTCCACCATCTCGGAGTTGATCATGTCCCTCAACTCAAGCTTGTTCAACGCCAAAACGCTGACCATCTGTACCAGACCAGGGGTGAGCACCTGGCGTTGGGACAACTTCATGTTGAGCTTGGGTTGGAGGTACACTGCGGGTCCCCTAATCCTTCATTTGCCGCAGACGTGAACTTTGGCGCATGACGTGCTTACGTGCTTGAACCTCAGTCTATACGCTGAACCGCCTGTGAAAGCTTCCTCGCGGTGGAGGTGCGTTACCAAAACGGGAAGAGGTCAGTCCATCGAAAAACCTTCTCCAAGATAGAGCCGCTTTACCTCAGGATCGTTCGCCAGCGCGCGCGGCGTGCCGGTCTTGAAGATCTTGCCTTCGGCGATGATGTACGCCCGGTCGGTAACGGACAGCGTTTCCCGTACATTATGGTCGGTGATCAGAACGCCGATACCGCCAGCCTTGAGCGCGAAGATGATCTCCTGGAGTTCCAGTACAGCGATAGGGTCGATCCCCGAGAAGGGCTCGTCCAGCAGGATGAAGGCCGGTTCGATCGCCAGACAGCGCGCTATCTCTACCCGCCGCCGCTCCCCCCCGGAGAGGGCATAGCCGCGCGTCTTTCGCACGTGTCCCAGACTGAGCTGCTCGATCAGACTTTCAGTGCGCGTCCGGCGGCTCTCCCAGCTCAGCTGCTGCGCCTCGAGCACGGCAAGGATGTTCTCTTCCACCGTCAGTTTACGAAAGACCGACGGCTCCTGCGGCAGGTAGCTGATGCCGTAATCGCGGGCTCGCAGATACATGGGCAGCGTCGTGATCTCTCGGCCATCTGCCAGAATGTGCCCGGAGTCAGGACGCACCAATCCGACGATCATGTAAAAGCTTGTGGTCTTTCCTGCGCCGTTTGGCCCCAGCAGACCGACCACTTCGCCCTGTGCAATGTCGATTGAAACGCCACGTACCACCTGGCGCCCGCCATAGGTTTTGCTGATCTCCTGTGTAGAAAGCGTTCGAGTGCCGGTCATCGTTGCTTCACCCGCGTCACCGTCTGCACTCGCTCGCCCGCTCCTCCAGCCACCACGACGCTCCTGTCGCCGCTATGAAAGCTGAGCGACTGCCCGGTGACTAAACCTTGTGTGTCATCCAGCAGACGCGGGGGGAGAGCGGGAGTTCCTGTCAGCACGAACAATCGGTCGATCGCGGTGTATACCAGGCGCTCGCCGGAGCCGCGACGTCCAGGCTGGTCGATCTCCACCTTGCCCTGCGCAACGATGCGCTCGACGCCTCCGATCATCGGAACACCCGGTTTCGCTTTCCCGACTGGCTGGAGATAACCCGTCGCTTGATCGGCTCGTGCCGTGCCCTTCAGGTCCTGCATGAGAACATCGCCCACGAAGTCAACCCGGCGCTCGGCGTCCAGGTAGATCATCGTCCGGCTCGCCACCCGCACGCTCTGGGGCTTTTCCTCGTTTTTTGCGCTCGTCAGCACTGCGTGGACGGCTGCCCCCCTTGTGCCCTGCTCGCCATGCGCCGTCAGCGTGCGAGCTTCCTGCTCGAACTCGAGCACAGGAGCCTCCACCTGCGACCCAGCCTGCCACATACGCGCCGGGCGAGCTCCTCCATAGAAGACCGCCCGCATCGCATCATGCTGAAGCTCCGCCCGCTCGGCGACCACAAGGACCGGCTCGGCGCTGTCCGCTTGCCGGTAGATCGCCTTCACTGCGCCCTCCGCCCGGGCATCTCCGCTCCCATGCTCCAGAACGATCGTATTGGCGGTCACCCGGCTTGCTTCATCGGCCAATTCGGCGTTGCCCGACAACTTCATATGATCCGCCGAACCCTCGTACACTGCCAACGACGCACTTGCCCGGCTGATACTCGCTTGCTTTATCCCTGCCTTTGGAGCTGGTTTACTTGTAAGTATCACGTGCCCGCTCTGCGTAGCGCGATCAACTGCCTGGAGTGCCTTGCTTTCGAGCGGGCCTCCATGCATCACCACCTCGAGGCTGTCGCCCGCGCTCGTCTGTTCCGCTCCGTCGCTCCGGACGCGATGAAATCCTGTGTGCCCTGTGGCATCAAGGTCCGTCAATTGAGGGGTCTTTCCGGTGCCTGCAAAATGACCGCGCAAAGCATCGCCAGAAAGCTCGCTCATCCCCGTCGCCTCGCGCAGCTTCACCACTGCCGAGCCGTTCGCCTCTACCTCGCGCAAGATGCCAGCGTCCAGAGCAAAGTTCATCCGCTCAGCCATGGCGTCGCGCTCGGCCCAGGCTGCACTCCCTGTCGTCCGCGTCCGTTCGGATAGGTGAACCTTACCGGTCATCAGCGCTGCTTGCGCCTTGCCATTGGCGTCGAACGACACACGCGCCTCCTGACCTTGTGACCGCAGGTCGCGCTTGGGACCGGCCTGCGTGTACTCCACCCCGCCGAACAGATGAGCACTTTGAGCCTTTCCCGAATCCGCCAGCAGCACGTCCGCATGAGGCGTAGTCACCGTTGCGCCTGCCGTGCCTGTAAGCTCTACATGGCCATCGGCTTCGATTCGTTCTGGCGTGCTGTCGCTCCGCAGATGCACCACAGCACGGTCACTGTGCGCGGTCTGCGTAGGCGAACTGTACCGCGCGTCGGTTACGGTTGCGATCAGCCGAGGCCGATCCAACTCAGCGTGGGTGGCTTGGAGCATCACCATCGCACCGTGCTCTTCGCTGCGAGCCTCGATTTCGGACTGAAGAATGACGATGCCTGTATCCGAGTTGTACTCCGCCCCACGTGCCCGGCCGGTCATCGCACCCAGGCGAAAGTCCACTTCCTGGTCGGTAGCCGCAATCCCCAGCTTTTGCAGGAAGACCAGCCCGCTCGTCTTCACATGGACGATGCCCTTTGCATCAGGTTCCCCTACAGCCCCGGTCTGCGGCAGTATGGTCTGTGATATCTCAGACTGCCCATGCGCCGGTGCCTGCAGGTCGATCTCGACCTCGCCCGCCGCCCGCACTACCCCGGTCCGCTGGTCGTATTCGAATTCCGCTCCAGAGATACGATCTTGCCGGTCCTGCTTGCGCCCATAGAGCACCATGCTGACATCGTGCAGCGTCAGCTTCCCATCCGTGTGCTCGACCGCCTTCGAAGCATGAAGCGTCATCGTCGTGTTCGGCCCCACGGACTTCGAGATGGTATATCCGTTGGTTTCACGCCGTACGTCAACGCCCAGCCTGCGCGGCAGGTCGGCCAGAAAGCGGTGCGTCCGGTAGCGCGCGTAGCCCAGAAACCCTGCGATCGTAAGCACCAACAGTGCAGCCCCAAAGACCAACCAGATCCGCACTCGCGCCATTGAGATCGTCACACCCCATCTTCTCATCCGGTCACGCTACAAGCGGGTACTCAAATGTCACTTCAGAGACAGGCATCGAGTGCACACAGTAAAGTAAAGACATGGCCGACCAGCTCTACCTCAGCCTTTGGTTCCCCAACTTCCGTTTCGACGACCTTCCCGCCAGGCTTGTTGGGGTTCTGCGACAGTTTGCGCTCATCAGCAAAGACAAACGCGTCGCCGCCGCTTCCGTCTACCCCATCGGCTTCACCGAAACCCCCACCTACCAGCGCATCTTCGTCAACGACCCCCGCTCGGAGGACACCTCCGGCTCCATCATCGAAAACGCCGTGACCGAAGCGACCGAACAGCTCCACGAGGACATGGCTTACGAGTTCGAGATGCGCTGGAAGCTCTGGTCCCCCACCCTCGTCGACGGCGAAGATGGCCTGGAGACCACCTGGGCGCTCGAACCCGCCACCGTTCGCGTCTTCGGCTTCGGCCCGGAGTTCGACGACGCCTCCTTCGACCAGAACGGCCACATCCGCGTCGACTTTGGCCTGGACACCCCCTGGATCGTGGAAGACGCTGACCTGGACGAGGTCGCCACCAAACACATCCAGGAGAACATCGAGATGCTCTTAGCCTTTACCCTCTCCGTCGAAAAGCACTGCGGCATCTCCAGCCGCCTCCTCTGGACCGAGTCGGGGGAGCCATTAGCCGAGAAGCTCATCGCCCGCCTGCAACGTCTGCATTGAGGCCTCAGATGGACAGCCTTGCTTTCATTCGTGATCCGTGAAGGGAGCCTGCGCTTTCAGCCTTCCGAAATACAGACCGCGCTAGCCGGAGGTCACGATCTCCGAAAAGTCCGCCATCCACGAGAAGCGGGCTTCAACGGAAGCCAGCAACGAAAGCCGGTTGGCGCGAATCTCCGCTTCGGGTGCCATCACCATCACCGCCTCGAAGAATGCGTCAACCGGCTTCCGCAGCGTTGCGGTCAACTCCAGAATGGTGCGGTATTCGTTCCGAACGCTCAGCGGCGCAATCGCCTGCGACAGCTCCTCTGAGACCTTCGCCAAAGCGGACTCCTCGGGCTGGCGGAACAAGGCAGGGTCGAACCCGAAGCCCGAGATCGGGCTCTGCGCCTCCGCCTGCCGCAAGATGTTCTTCATCCGCTTCAGCGCCGCCGCGATCGCCTCGAAGTCCCCCGAGCCCCGCATCGCACCGATCGCCTCCATCCGCAACACCGCATCGCGGGGGTCTTCCGCGTCTGCCGCAAGCACGGCCTTGACCACGTCGTACGATCCGCCGCGCCCTTCTCGAAGATAGAAGTCGAGCCGTTCCGCAAGAAAGGTGAAGAGTTTCGCGCGGACTCCCTGGTCGGTCGTCGCCGCCGCAATCCAGTCCATCATCTTGATCGGCAGGGGCTTCGCTTCCGCCATGATCTTTACAAGGCCGTTGGCCGCCCGCCTCAGCGCGAACGGGTCCTTCGATCCCGTTGGTTCCAGACCCAGCGAGAACATCCCCGCAATGGTGTCCGCCTTGTCCGCAATCGCCAGCAGCGCACCTTCGACCGTGCGCGGCACTGTATCCTCCATCGACTTTGGCAGATACTGATCGTAGATTGCGTCCGCAGTGGCTTTACTGCACCCCTGCGCCAACGCGTACCGTCCACCGACGATCCCCTGCAACTCCGTAAACTCCTTCACCAGTTCGCACGTCAGGTCTGTCTTCGCCAGCAGCACCGCCTGCTCGAGAGCTGCGAAGTCGACCGTAACGCCGCGTTCGCTTACGGATCGCCCCAAAGACAAAGCCAGCTTCCGCACCCGTTCCGTCTTGGCCGCGTAACTTCCCAGATCCTTCTGAAACGTCACCTTCTCCAGCAGCGCCACCCGCTCCACCAGCGGCACCCGCTGATCGAACTCCCAGAAGAACCGCGCGTCGTTGAACCGCGCCCGCAGCACCCGCTCGTTGCCGTGGCGGATCACCGCTTCGCCCGCCACGTCCGCCTGCGTGTTCAGCACGGCCAGAAAATGCGGTGCCAGCCTGCCCTGCTTGTCTTCCACCGCAAAGTAGTTCTGGTGATCCCGCATCACGGTCACCAGCACCTCTTCCGGCAACGCCAGATACTCCGGCTCAAACCTGCCCGCGATCACCGTCGGCCACTCCGTCAGGTGCGTCAGCTTGTCGACCAGCGCATGGTCCTCGCGCCAACGGGTATCGGGCAGCGTTCGGCAGACGCCGTCGAGCGCCTTCCGGATCGTATGCCGCCGTGCCTCCACCTCCGGCTCGACCCACGCCGCACGCAACGCCGCCGCATACTCACTCGGTGCATTGACAACAACCGGCGCAGCCCCATGCAGCACCCGATGTCCAAACGTCTCACGGCCCGCCGCGTACCCGGCAAACTCCACCGGCACCACCTCGCCGCCTAACAGAGCCAGTATCCATCGCACCGGACGCACAAACCGCTCCGGCTTGCCCGTGCGCCAGTACATTGTTTTCGCCCAATAGATGGCCGCCAGTTCCTTCGGCAGCTCCGCCGCAATCACCTCCACCGCGGACCGTCCGGGCTTGACGCTCATAGCCTGCAGGTACTCGCCTTTCGGCGTTGTCACGGTCTTGAGATCTTCCAGGGTGACCCCCGCCTTCTTCGCGAACGCCACCGCCGCCGGGGTGGCCACGCCATCCCTGTAACCGATCTTTGCCGAAGGCCCAAGCAGCTCCTCAGCAACATCCTCCTGCCGGACAGCCACCCCGCCGATCCAGACGGCCAGCCGCCGCGGCGTGGAAAAACTCTTCGTCGCGACACCGGAAGCCGTCAGCCGCTCGCGCTCCAGCATTGCTGCCACACGCCGCGCCAGCTCCGCCTCAGCGCCCGCGATCATCCGTGCAGGAATCTCCTCCAAACCAATCTCGAACAGGAACTCCGCCATTTAGGCAACCTTGCTTTCCTGCAGCGCCAAACCCTGCGCCGCGTAGGCCTTTGCCACGCCCACCACCAACGTCCGTATACGCGCCATCACACCCACGCGCTCCGTCACTGAAATCGCCCCGCGCGCGTCCAGCAAGTTGAAGAGATGCGAACACTTAAGTGCAAGCTCATACGCGCCCAGCACCGGAAACCGCTTCAGCTTCAGCGCGTCTATGCTTTCAAAGCTCTTTGCCTGATTGAGCAGCCCCAAACACTCCGCCTCATACGAGTTCAGGTGCTCCCAAAGCCGCGGCACCTCCGCATAGTCGAAGCTGTACGCCGAGAACTGCTCCTCCTCCGCCAGGCGCATCTCTCCATAGGTGGTCTTCTTGCCCGTATCCGGCTCGGCAGCCCAGACGATGTCATAGATCGACTCCACATCCTGCAAGAAGCCGGCGATGCGTTCCAGCCCATAGGTGATCTCACCCGCGATCGGGTCCAGGTCCATGCCGCCGCACTGCTGAAAATAGGTGAACTGCGTGATCTCCAGCCCGTCCAGCATCACCTGCCACCCGACGCCCCAAGCCCCGCCCACCGGCCACTCCCAGTTGTCTTCCTCGAACTTCAGATCATGCTCCCGCAGATCAATGCCGATCGCCTCCAGGCTCTCGAGGTATAGCTCCTGAATGCGCACCGGTGGCGGCTTCAACACAACTTGAAATTGTGTATGCCGGAACAGCCGGTTCGGGTTCTCGCCGTATCTACCGTCGGCGGGTCGACGCGATGGCTGCGCATAGGCCACGCGCACCGGCTTAGGCCCCAGCACCCGCAGAAACGTGTCCGGCGACATCGTTCCCGCCCCCACCTCCGCGTCGTACGACTGCTGCAACACACAACCCTGCTCCGCCCAGAAGGTCTGCAGCCGGAAGAGCATCTCTTGAAAGGTCAATACCTTTTGCCTGCCCAACTCTGTTGCCATATGCTCGTCGTATCCACCGGCAGTCGCCCTGTAAAGTCTAGCCTATGCACCGCCTGTGCCTTGCCGCTCTTCCCCTCAAGCTGTTGCTGCTTCTGCTCGTCGGCACCTTGCTCCCAAGCGAGACCGATGCACAGCCAAACTGGCCTCCTGGTTGGACCAGCTATGGCAATGCCCGCTTCCAATTCTATGTCTGCTATCCGCCAAAGCTGCTCAAGCCGCGCGGCGAATCCGAAAACGGCGACGGGCAAACCTTTCGGCTCCCGCAAAAGCGCGGCACCGTCCTCGCATACGGTGGGTACAACATTGACCCGGAATCGACCAAGGCCTATACCGCCCAGCAGTCCCTGGCCGAAGCGCTCGACCTCGCTCAACAGGAAGGCTTCAACGTCACCTACACCCTTCTCAAGCAGGACTTCTTTGTGCTCACCGGAACGAAAGGCAACACGATCTGCTACCAGAAGTCTATCGTTGCCGATGACCGGATGATCACTATCCAATTCACCTATGTTGCAGCAATGAAGGCTTCTCTGGACCCCGTCATCGCTCAGATGGCTCGCTGCCTCACCGTGGGTCCACCACTGGATTGACGTGCAAGCATCGCAACAAGAAAGGGTACCCTCACCTTCATCTACACTCTGCCCAACACGCGGGCGCTCGCCAGTCTCCGCTCCAGGTGCCGCTCCAGCGTTTCGAGAGCAAACCGCCTCAGGTCGCTCGCCCTCCCTCGCGGCCATGCCTCCGCCGCAAGCCCCTTCACCGTGCCCCGAAACACCCGCTCCGCCTCGCATACACCTGCGGCCGAAAGCGCCACGCTCCCGCCACGCCGGTCGTCCTGGCACGTCACGCCATCGCCTGTTCCCGTCCACCACACCGCGCCACCCCGCAGGTCAAGACCGCAGACGACGCAGTGCCCCAGCTCCGGCATCCAGCCCATCAGCCGGTTCATCCACAGCGCGAAGTAGGTAAGCGGCAGCCAGATGCGCCCGACCTGCAGCTCGTCCAGCACTGCAAGCGTCAGCCGAAAGACGGCATCGTCCACCGCTCCCTCCGGCAACTCGTCCAGCACTTCGACCACCAGCTGCAACGCCGCCGTCCGTCCATAATCCACCTGCCGCCCCAGCGGAGACGACAATATCTCAAACGCATCCAGGCGCGCCAGTTCCTGCCGCGGCCGCTCTGCCCAGGTAGCCCGCACATGGGTCATCGGCTCCAGCGCCCCGCCAAACCGCCGCCGCGACCGCATCGCATGACGCGCAATCCCCTTGATGCGTCCATGCTCCCGTGTAAACAGGCTGACCAGCAGATCGGCCTCGTGAAAGGGCCACGTCCGCAGCACGATCGCCTCGCCCGTCCGCACGATCATCGCCGTACCCAAAGGAAAGGCGCGCAGCCAAAGCCACGCGCCTTTTCGAACCTGAACCGCAACAAACCTACCGCCCGAAGTGCGCCGCGTTCAACTCCTGGAAGCTTGCCCACTTCTCCGGCAGATCGTCGCCCGCGTAGATCGCCGACACCGGACACACCGGAACGCAGGCCCCGCAGTCGATGCACTCGACCGGATCGATAAATAGCTGCTCGGACTCGCCATACCCGCTCTCGTCCTTCTTCGGGTGGATGCAGTCCACCGGGCAGGCGTCCACACACGCCGAGTCCTTCGTTCCAATGCACGGTTCTGCGATTACATAAGCCATATCGAATCTCTCCTAGAAGTGTGCAACGCTCTCAGAGTTTAGCAGCAGTTCCAATGTGCCGCGGCAGACCCTAACGGCTTGGTTCGTCGCGTCAACGTCTGCACTATCATCGAACCATGACTCTCCCAGCATGGCTGCCGGTCACAGTATCCTCCGTTGGCATCATCGTCGCTCTTTGTGCGTTTATGTGGCAGGTGTGGCGAGCGCGGTTCAACCAATCCATCGATCTGCTCTTCCGGCTGGAAAATGACTTCTTTGGGTCCGCCAGGAAAGTCCAGCGGGTCAAAGCGGCGGGAGATTTGCTCGCAGGCAGTTCTCTTGAAGCCGAGCCGATCCTCGACTTCTTTGAGACAATGGCACTCTTGCTTCGTAAAGGCGCACTTGACAAAGAGATGGTTTGGCACACCTTCTTCTATTGGATTGATCGTTACTATCAGGCGACCGAAGGCGCGATCGCCGCTCGACAGAAGATCGATCCTCTTGTTTGGAAAGACTTTGCCCTCTTTGTCGTCCAACTGAGGAACTATCAGAAATCGCGGGCCGGGGCAATCCCGTACCATCCGCCCTCGCCCGACGAGATCACCCGCTTCCTCGAAGAAGAGCTGACCGAAGCTACTTAGCCGCGGCACGCCGCGCCGCAAACTCCGCAGGAGTAGGTATCCGGCTCAGCTCCCGCCCTGCAAACATCTCTTTGAAGATGTGCTGCAATTCCCCGTGGATCAGCCCGTTGGTCGCAAACACCTCCCGGCTGTCCAGCGTAAACCTCCCGCCGTCGAAGTGCGTCACCCGCCCGCCCGCCTCCTCCACCAGCAGCACACCCGCCGCTGTGTCCCACGGGTTCAGGCTGAACTCCCAATAGCCGTCCAGCCGTCCCGCCGCCACATACGCCAGGTCAAGCGCCGCCGACCCAGCCCGGCGCACGCCATGCGACCGCAGCGTGATCTCCTGGTAAAAATGGACATTCGGGTTCCCGTGCCGCTTCTGGCTGGGAAATCCCGTCGCTGTCAGCGCCTCGCCAAGCTGCGGCGTCTTTGAGACATGCAGCCGCCGCCCATTCAGCCAAGCCCCTCGACCGCGCTCGGCCGAGAACATTTCGTCACGCAATGGATCGTAAATTACTCCGGCCACGATCTCGCCATCCTGATCCGCCGCTAAGCCTGCCGGACGCCGCTCCAGACCCATGCTCACGCAGAACGCCGGAAACCCATGCGCGAAGTTCGTCGTCCCGTCCAGCGGATCGATATACCAGCGATACTCTCGGTCCAGCCGATCCCGCGTCCCCTCTTCGCCATAGATGCCGTGCTCCGGGAACGCCGCTAGCAGCTTCTCGCCGATGAGCTTCTCGCTGGCGCGATCGGCCTCCGTCACCAGGTCCACATCGCCCTTGTACTCCGTGGCGACGCCCTTCTCATAGAACCCCCGCAGCAGACCACCCGCCTGCCGCGCAATGCCTTCCGCAATGTGCGCGATCTCGAACTTCTTCATGCGGCAAGTCTACCTGCTCGCACTAGGGCGTGTCCGGAAAGTAGCCCGTCCGATAACGCAGACCGTATTTCGCCTGGAGCCCCGCGTCGCTCATCCGTATCCGTATGCGCCGGAACGATCCGTCCCGCTCACGATCCGGCGCATAGTAGCCCAGCAGATACTGCGTCCGCAGATCGTCCGAGACGTGCTGGAACGCCGGGCCAAGGTCCTGCTTGTCTTCTACATAGTAGAACTTGCCGCCCGTATCCTCCGCCATCTGGATCAGCGCGTGCTCCCCGCCCGTGTTCCGCCCCGCGTCGGCGTACACGGGCACGATAATGATGGAGTACACCATCGCTCCAGCCCGCTGTGCCTGCTCCACCGCCTGCTCGTACCGCGACCCTTTCGCCGTATCGGCGCCGTCCGTAATCAGCACGATCACCCGCCGCCGTCCATTGGCTGCGCTTGTGCTCTGCAGCCGCTGCCCCGCCAGGTAAATCGCGTCGTACAGCGAGGTCGCATCCCCATGCTGTAAGCGGTTCAGCCCCGCGTCGATCTGCTTCGGCTCGTTCGTAAACGAAACGATCTCCCGCACCGTGTCCGAGAAGTCCATCAGGTCGACCTCGTCCTGCTGGCGCACCAAAGCCTTGACGAACTTCCGCGCCGCCGACTTGATCAGCCCTTCATTGCGCAGCACGCTCTCGCTCGCGTCCACCGCCAGCACAATCGACAGAGGCGTCGACGATTCTCGCTCAAAGACGGCGATCTTCTGCGGCTTGCCATCCTCCGCAACGTCGAAGTCCTTCCGCTCCAGCCCACCCACCGGCGCACCCTTCGCGTCCACCACATTAACCGCCACGTTCACTAGACGCGTCCGCACCTGGATCGTCGGGATCAGGATCGGGCTCGGCACCGGCTCCTGGTTCGCCGCAGGACGCCGCTCAATCGGAGCCTGCATCGCCAGCATCGCCGTAACCAGAACCAACGCCCTCATATCCCCGCGATCAGCGTTTCCGGAAACGGCTCGCCGTCCGCCCACACCGCCCCATCCACGAAGTGCTCCTTCTTCCAGATCGGCACCGTCTTCTTCAACGTGTCGATGATCCATCGGCACGCGTCGAACGCCGCTCCCCGATGCGCCGACGCCACCGCCACCAGCACGCTCGTTTCTCCCACTTCGACCCGCCCCAGCCGATGGATCAGCGCCACCTCGCGCACCCCGAACTTCGTTGCAGCCTGCGCCGCCAGCCCCTGCATCTCGCTGAGCGCCATCTCTTCATACGCCTCGTACACCAGGTAAAGCGTCTTCCGCCCCCGCGTGTTGTTCCGCACGATCCCGTCGAAGACGCACACCGCCCCGTCGGCGCCGGCCTTGATCTCCGCCAGGACCGCCGCGCTGTCGATCGCCCCCGTCACGATCTCAACCCGCACAGCACCCTCCACTCACCGGCGGTAGCAAGGCCACCTCATCGCCGTCGCGTAGCACGGTTGCCGCAGGTACATACTCCTGATTTACCGCCACCGCCAGCGTCCGCCACACCGGCGATTCCGCTCCCCCTTCCAACTCCCTCAACAGCGCTCCCAACGAACACCCTTCGTGCAAGGCGCGCTCCTCGCGCTCTCGCCCCAACACGTCCTTCAACACGCCGAAATAAAGAAGCCGCACACGCATATCGACCTAGAATACGTTCCGTATCGTTAGACGGACGGCGGCGGCGGAGAGCATCCCCGCGCCCGGTGAGAAAGCTCCCATGCGCCGATGCTTGATAACCGTTGGCGGTTTGTACTTCCCAAACGCTTTGTTCCTCATATGGCTCGTTTCAGGACAGTACCGCACAGAGCCACAGAGCCAAGGTGCCGCACGGTCGATAGGGTGCTTAGGAGCGGTTTCGCTCCTTAATCCTGAGGTGAGCCGCCGACATGAAGATTGCTTTCCGATCCTTTCCCACCCTGAGCCGGTCCTGCCTCGCTGCCGCCTGTGTCTTGTTTACGCAAAGTGCCGTTAGCCAGGAAAACGCACCCCTGAGTGAGAGGTTGGAGTCCGGTATAGGTGCGGCCCAGGAGCGTGTCGAAGCGAACGAACCCGGCTGCCTCTCCCCTAAAATCAACGTCGTCACCGATCGGCCCACCGCCTCCAGCGCGGCTGAGACCACGCAGTGCGGCGTCCTCGAAGTTCTCACTGGTCCTGAGCGTATCTGGCAGGGACGTGGTGCGCACCAGGACGATATCGCACCCTCCCTCCAGTTCGGCCTCACCCCCAACCTCGACCTCCATTACGCACGCGCCACCTTTTTCCGGCTCGGCGGCAACCCCGGCCCGCTCTCCGGCAGCGGCGACACCTTCGCAGGCGCGCGATACAAGTTCAACAAGCAGGGCAAGGCCCTTCCCAGCTTCGGCGCTTTCTATACCGTCAAGCTCCCCACCGGCAGCCCGTCGGAAGGCTTCGGTACTGGTCGCTACGACCACACGCTCGCCTTCATCGTCAGCAAAGACTTGCCGAAAGCGGTCCACGTCGACTTCAATGTCGCTCCCCAGCTGATCGGCCGCCCCGACGCCGCCGGGTTCGACAAGAACGCTCAGCTCGTGCTCTTCACCTACGCTCCTTCGTGGCGTCATCTCACCTTCGGCGTGGGCAGCTATGGTTTTACCAAGCTCAACGACACGACGCCCGCATGGTCTGCCGGTGCCGTCGCCCTCGACTGGCAAGCCGCGCCACGCCTGATCTTCGATGCCGGCTTCGACGAGGGACTCACCTCCGGCGCGCCGCGCAAACGCATCTCCTTCGGCTTGACCTATGCCCCGGCAAATATCTACGCCCTCGTCCGTGGACCGCGCGAGCGCACCCACTAATCCCCTTCAAGCAGTTCGCCACACCCTGAACATCGCCGCAATCTCCTGGAGGTAATCCAATGTCCGCTGAAATGACCATTTCGAAACGATTCACCATCACCTCGGCCACGTCGGTGGTGCTCATTCTCGTTCTCTCGACAGTGGCGTTCTTCGCGTCGCGCACCTTCGACGCCGGGCTCACCTCCCTGACCGATAACTCCATCCCCTCCGTGGTCGCCGCGCTCAACATCCAGAACGACGTCAGCCTGCTGCGCGGCGACTACTGGAAGCACATGGCCAGCAACAGCCCAGCCGACATGGACAAGGTCGAAGTGGAAATCGCGGCGCACAACGCCAAGTTCGACGAAGACGTCGCGACCTATCGCAAGACCATGGACGATAATGAGGAGGACCGAGGCAACGTCACGAAAGCCTTGGCCGATATGCAAGCCTTCCAAAACGCTTGGAAAGAGGTATACCCGCTCAGCCGGGCCAGCAAAACCGACGAGGCAGTCGCTCTTTTCAGCAAGATCGCCCGACCGAGATTCGACGCGCTCGTCGCCACGGCGGAGCACACCGTCGCCTACGACCGCCGCATGGCCAATGAGAACAGCGCCGCGGCGAAGACCTCCTCCTCGCATTCCATGTTGATGTCTATGCTCATCGGTTTAGTCGCCGTTATTCTGAGCATCGCCGTCTCCTCATTCATGGTCTCCGGCACCAACAAAGTTCTGCGTGAATCTACAGACGAACTTGCTGAAGGGGCCGAGCAGGTCGCGAGCGCCGCTACCCAGGTCAGCTCGTCCAGTCAGGCTCTGGCGCAGGGCGCCTCGCAGCAGGCCGCCTCCATCGAGGAGACCTCCGCCGCCGCCACCGAGATCAACTCCATGGCCATGCGCAACACGGAGAACGCCGCCGATACGGCTACCATCGTCGCCCACTCTGAGCAGAGCTTCAAAGAGACCAACCGCCATCTCGACGCTCTCCTGTCAGCGATGGACGGCATCGACGACTCCAGCCAGAAGATCGCGAAGATCATCAAGGTCATCGATGAGATCGCCTTCCAAACCAACATTCTCGCACTGAACGCAGCGGTCGAGGCGGCTCGCGCCGGAGAGGCCGGTATGGGATTCGCCGTCGTCGCCGACGAGGTCCGCAACCTGGCGCAACGCTCCGCGCAGGCAGCCAAAGACACTGCCACCCTGATCGAAGATTCGATCGGCAAGTCCGCCGACGGCAAGTCCAAAGTCGACCAGGTCGCTCATGCCATCCGCTCCATCACCGCCGAATCGGTCAAGATGAAGACGCTCGTCGACGAGATCCATCTCGGAAGCGCCGAGCAGGCCAAGGGCATCGACCAGATCAGCTCCTCCATCCAGCGCATGGAGCAGGTCACGCAATCGGCTGCCGCCAGCGCCGAAGAGTCTGCCGCCGCCACCGAAGAACTCAACGCTCAGGCCAACGCCATGCAGGACGTCGTCGGACGGCTTCGCGGGCTGGTCGACGGCGGGAACGCTCCGGCGCGCCGCGCTACCCCCCGTACCACGCACAAGCGCAACGCTCTCCACACCTTCAAGCCCGCCACTGCCGACAACATGTTCTAAGAAGGGCTTGGCTCTTGTTGTCCCTGCCGTAGAAGATCTGCTCTGCAGGGATTCACTCTCCTCTTCCAAAAGATTGCCTGCGCGCAAACAGCATCGCTGGCTTGTCCCTTCAGGGTGCGCCGCACTCCGCGCTATCCTATACCCATGCTTGACCCCGAAATCACTCCGGAAGTCCTCCACCAATACCTGCAGCAACCGATCGAGCCGGAGATGCCCGCCCTCGTTCTGCTTGACGTGCGCGAACCGTGGGAGATCGAGACTGCCAGCCTGCGCGGAGCCGTCTCCATGCCCATGGGCGATGTTCCCTCCCGCGCCCACCAGGAGCTCGATCCCGACGACCAGATCGTTGTTCTTTGCCATCATGGCGCACGTTCCCTCAACGTCACCATGTGGCTCCGCAACCAGGGCTTTGAACGCGCTCAATCGCTTGCCGGCGGGATCGACGCCTGGTCCCGCACCATAGACGCCGCCGTGCCCTGCTACTAGCCGGTTTCGTGCAGCTTCGCGACGGGCGTCTGTGTCTCGCCTGGAACCACCCGCAGATCTCCACCTGTCATCTCCGCAGGCAGCTCCATCTTCATCAGACTCAAGATCGTCGGGGAGATATCCCGCAGACTTCCCCCCTCCCGCACACTCACCTTGCTACCCTGGTCCGTCACCAGGAGAAACGGCACGGGGTTCGTCGTATGCGCCGTATGCGGTCCGCCTGTGGCCGGATCGATCAGCATCTCGGCATTCCCATGGTCGGCGGTGACGAGCATGCTTCCGCCCCGCTGCCTGACCGCCTGGTAGATGCGGCCCAGCTGCGTGTCGACCGTCTCGACCGCCCGGATCGTCGGTTCCATCCTGCCTGAGTGCCCCACCATATCCGCATTCGCGAAGTTTACGATCACGATGTCGAACGCCGTATCGTTCACCGCCTTCACCACCGCATCCGCAATGCCCGCCGCCGACATCTCCGGCGCAAGATCGTAGGTCGCCACCTTCTGGGACGCCACCAGCGCCCGGTCTTCGCCTAAAAACGGCGTCTCGATGCCCCCGTTGAAGAAGTACGTGACGTGCGCGTACTTCTCCGTCTCAGCCACCCGGAGATTGCGGAGGTTCGCCTGCGCCATCAGGTTCGCCAGGAGATTGTCCATCGACTCCGGCGGAATCACCACTGGCAGCTTGAAGTGCTTGTCGTACTGCGTCATCGTGACGTAGTGCAGTCCGCGCGGCACCTCATGAAGCGGGATCGTCTCGTCGAGCTCCGTTCCCTTCGGCAGCCCCGCGCCGCCGTCACGGGTCAGGCCGGAGTTCCGCGCCAGCACCCGCGTGATCTGCCGCACGCGGTCCGCCCGGTAGTTGAACGAGATACACACGTCCTCATCCCGTATCAGCCCGTGGCGGTCCACGGTAAACGGCGGAATAAACTCGTCCGTCACCCCATTTGAATAGCACTCCCGCACTCGCCCGAGCGCGTCGGCATACGTTCCTCCCTCAGCCTGCCCGGTCACCATCGCGTCGAAGGCCTGCCGCTCCTTTTCCCAGCGCAGGTCGCGGTCCATCGCAAAGTACCGCCCGGAGACGCTCGCCAGCCGCCCGACGCCGTACTCCGCCATCTTCGCCTGCAAAGCCTCCAGGTAGCCTAGGCCGCTCGACGGCATCGTATCGCGCCCATCGGTAAACGCGTGGACCCAGATCCGCGTCCGTCCTGGCGTCAGTCCACGCTCCGCCGCCAGCCGCAGCAGCGCATACAGATGCCGCTGGTGCGAGTGCACGCCCCCATCGGACACTAGCCCCAGCAAATGCAGCGCTCGTCCCTTCTCCCCTGCCATCTCACACGCCCGCACCAATGTCGGGTCGTTGAAGAAGCTTCCATCCGCCACGGCCGAGTCGATGCGCGTCATATCCATCCGCACGATGCGGCCCGCGCCCAGGTTCAGGTGCCCCACCTCGGAGTTCCCCATCTGCCCGTCCGGCAAGCCGACAAAGTGCTCGCTCGCCCGCAGCAGCGTGTGGGGGTACTCCGCCAGCAGCTTGTCATAGACCGGTTTACGCGCCTGCGCGATGGCGTTGCCGTGCGTCTCGGCCCGGTGGCCCCAGCCGTCGAGGATGGTAAGAACGATCGGTTTTGCCATAGTGTGGAACTCTCCTTGAGCCTACCCGATCTTGCCCCGGCACGACGAAACGCTCGAGAAAAGAGCCGGACGCAATCGCGCCCGGCTCCGGGGATTCAACCTTCCTACTTCTTCAGGAACCGCTTGCGGATGACGCCGCCCATCCCGGCCAGACCGGTACCCAGCAGCACAAGCGCGCTCGGCTCCGGGGTAACGGCAGCCGCGTTGGTAATGGAAACGCTATCCAGCAGCGTGAATGGTGGCTCCCCTCCAGGCGTTCCCTGCGCAAGGAACGAGAGCGTCTCGCTCGCTGCCGTGGGGTTGAAGGTGAACGACTGCGCCTTCCACCCGGTAAAGCCGTGCGAAGCGTCCGTCAGCACTGGCGTCTCAAACGATTGTCCCCCAAGGCTCACCTGGAACGCCTCGGTGGTGGTCCCGGTGTAGCCGGACTGCTGCGCTCCGGCGTAGTAGAACGAAATCGTCACCGCCTGGCCAGGGGTAAGCCCGTTGATCGTCTGCGTCAGCGGAGCTACCTTGTAAGCGCCGTCAAGAGCGAGGAAGTTGCCGCCGTCAGGGCTTGCAGTGAGGCCGTTCGCCACTCCCGTGCCGGGTCCCCAAAGCTTGACGTTGCCATCCACACCGTTCGCGCCCGTGGTGTCCGCGGTGCCCGGCGCGTAGATAAAGCTGTAGCCGCCATTGGCCGACCAGCCAGTCACGGTGGTGTTGTAGCTCACCTGGCCATTGCCGGTAGCCTGCTCAAAACCGCCGTTGATCAGGATAGGAGAAGCGAAGGCCGAAGCGGTCAGTGCAGCCAGGGTCAGCGTCTTCAGGACCGTTGTCGCAGCGTGCGGGAGAGAGAAGTGGATGCTCATCATGGGTTTGTATATCCTCGTTTGTCGTGTCCCACGATGAGAGCCGCACAGGATCGGAATGCGTCCATGTGACCGGCTTACCCGTGGTCAAGCTCAAGATAGCAGCGGGACGTGGCCCGATTTGACCGCTGAGGGCATCTTGTCGCACAAGGGTAATGGGTCGCCTGCAGCCTGTCGCTAGAGTTCAGGCGGCACCGTCGTCTTGCGCTGCGGTTCGAACGGTTGCAGCATCTGTCCGCCGAGGGTCGGTGCCATCGCTTCATCGATGCCGTAGCGCTGCGGGTGGCGGTCTCCGGGCCGAAGCAGCGTGCCGAAGACGCGATCCACCAATGGCAGCATGGCCGCATAGTTCTTGTTTCGCACCTCCGGACCGTCGTTGGCATGGTGCCAGTGGTGAAACGCCGGTGTGGCCACCAGGTGCTCCAGCAGTCCAAAGCGCCATCGCAGATTGGCATGGATGAAGAACCCCCACACCGTGCCCGCAAGGATCACCAGCACCGGGATCATGCTGCCCGAGCCGCGCACCGGAGACGCCAGCCCAACTACATACAACGGCACCAAGCCGCACAGGCGAGTGAAGACCATGTCGACCGGATGCGCGCGGGTGTTGACCAGGTAGTCCAAATGCTCCGCACTGTGATGGATCGCGTGAAAGCGCCACAAAACGGGCACCTCGTGCGTCCAGCGATGACCCCAGTAGAACCCGATCTCACCCACCACGAACGATGCCGCCACGCGCACCGGCAGCGGCCACGACATCACCGCCGAGGTCAGCCATCCCGGAACGGTCCGGTGTACCGCCCACGCAACCAGAGCCAGCGGCACACTCAACAACAAGCTGGGCAACAGGCTGGAAAGAAAGTAGTAGCCAATGTCTGTAAGGATGGCTGGACGCAGGACCTTCCTCGGCCGCAGCGCGAACAAGCGCTCCAAGGGAGTAAAGATCGCTCCGAGAAGGAGAAGCCAGATGGTGAGACGCGCGATCTGCACAACGCAGGCGAGCAGGCGCGGGTCGAGAGACGCAAGAACTTCCATGGAGGGCACCCGCGGTCCGGTGCAGAGACCGGCCATACGGTACATCGGCACCGGGGACCGATACCTCTACTGGTACCGTCGTTGCGCCGACTGCCCCCCCACGCACTCGTCCGGCGAGTGGCTGTTACTTCACGTTCTTCTGTATCCATTAGCTGAACGACTTGTTCGGCACCGTACTGCTGACGCCGCGCGCCGCGACTGCCGCCGTCAGCACCCCGGTGGACGCATTTCAGGACAAGTGATACCCCTGAGTCGCGGGGTCGCTCGAATTGCCGTTGTGGGCCCAACCTTCCGCTGTGGTTGTAAAGTGAATCTCCTTGACCTTCTTCAAGGCTGGAAGGAAGTACGCGGCCTGATTGCTGCCCGCCCAAACCTGGAGATCGTTCGAGATGTCCTCACACGCACCCCACAGCAGCAAGGGAAAGCCGTTGAAGAGCTCGACGGCGGCATCGTCGTACGTAAAGTGCATCTGAACGCCATCCACCTGGGCTAAACGGCGTGCCAATAAGTCCCGCGCTCTCGATTTTCTTCCCAGCTTCGGCTGTCGGCCTCCGCGGCGCGGGCGTACTGCTTCTGGTTCTCAACGGTAAACGGATCGGGCGGCCTGCCGGGATCGCCCCCCGAGGCGCGTCCGCTCGAGGCTCCACTCGCCGCGGGCGAACTGTTCGTCGTTCCAGCAGCCTTGTCCTTGGCTTTCTTGAGCCTATCGCCCAAACCCTGCGCATGGAGGGTGGCGACCGTGAAGGTGAAGGCGAGGACGACGGAAGCGATCTTCCTGAAACGCGGTAAATGCCTGTGCATGCTGCTCATCCTTTGCACACCAAAAGGCACGACCGTTCTACCGGCACAGCATAACAGGAACCCCGTCACTCTCCGAAGTTCAACGACTCCAGGCCGAGGAACTCAGCCGATTGCCCGAGTTCTTCTTCGATCCGCAAGAGCTGGTTGTACTTCGCGATGCGGTCCGTCCGGCTGGCCGACCCCGTTTTGATCTGCCCCGCGCCCGTTCCCACCGCAAGGTCCGCAATAAAGGTGTCTTCCGTTTCGCCGGACCGGTGCGAGATGATGGACGCGTAGCCGTACCGCCGCCCCACCTCGATCGCTTCAAGCGTCTCCGAGATCGTCCCGATCTGGTTGACCTTGATCAGGATGGCGTTCGCCACCTTCTCCTCGATTCCCTGCCGCAGCCGCTTCGTGTTCGTCACGAAGAGATCGTCGCCCACCAGCTGGATGTGCCCAAGCTGGTCGGTCAACATCTTCCAGCCCTCCCAATCATCCTCGGCGAGCCCGTCCTCGATCGACACGATGGGGTACTGCCGCGTCCACGACTCCCAGTACGCCACCATCTCCTCGGGCGTCTTCTCGCTCTTGTCCGACTTCTTGAACACGTAGCGTGCCGTCTCTTTGTTGAAGAACTCGCTCGCCGCCGGATCGAGCGCCAGCGCGATGTCCTCACCCGGCTTGTATCCGGCCAGTTCGATCGCTTCCAAAATCAGCTCGATCGCCTCGCCATTCGACTTCAACGACGGCGCAAAGCCGCCCTCATCGCCTACCGCCGTCGAGTATCCCTTCTTCTTCAGCACGCCCTTCAACGTGTGAAAAACCTCCGTGCCCCAGCGCAGCGCGTCCGAGAAAGTCTCCGCCCCGACCGGCATCACCATAAACTCCTGGAAGTCCACATTCGAGTCAGCGTGCGCCCCGCCGTTGAGGATGTTCATCATCGGCGTTGGCAAAATACACGCGTTCACCCCGCCCAGATACCGATAGAGCGGAATCTTCAAGGCCTCCGCCGACGCGCGCGCACACGCCATCGAGACCGCCAGAATCGCGTTCGCCCCAAGCCGCGACTTGTTGTCCGTGCCGTCGATCGCGATCATGGTCGCGTCGATCAGCCGCTGGTTCGTCGCATCCATCCCGGCCAGCTCGGGCGAGAGGATACTTTCGACATTCTCAACCGCACCCAGCACCCCCTTGCCCAGGTAGTGCTCGTCGTCGCCGTCGCGCAGCTCAACCGCTTCGTGCTCGCCGGTAGACGCGCCGCTCGGCACCGCCGCACGCCCGCGCGCGCCGCCATCGAGGATCACATCCGCTTCAACAGTGGGGTTGCCGCGTGAGTCCAGGATCTCGCGCGCATGGATGGAGACGATCTCGGTCATGGGTGTTTTATCCTTCATACTGTTTTGTTGCCGCACCACGTGATGTTCCAGGCGGTCGTTCAACTTTGGCCGCCGGTCGACGGCGATGGCTCCGCCCCGTGCGCCCGCAATGGTTTCCACAAGTTCCACTTGGCCTGCTTCACTTATAAGGCTGGATTGCTCACCACGGATTTTAGCAAAGGAAATCGTGTGCCGGGTAAAAAGCTCTCCGTACACCGCGAAGCCGTCCGGGAGTGACCGGATCGGTTCCCTTCGGTCGATTGCCTCACCCGCAACGCTCTCTACCCTCTACGCTCATTCCTAGCGCAGCGTCTGTCGCACGCGCACGATTTCGCATCACGAGGGATCTCCGATGAAGATGTTACTGACTGCCGCCGTCGCTCTTTCCACCCTGCCCCTGCTGGCTCAGGCTGGTGAGCAAGGCGTCTCGCACCCCGACACCGCGCCAATCACGGCGGACGAGCAGGTCGCCAGGCCCTCCACTTTCAAAGCCAAGCCCTCGCCCTACAATCCCGACGCCAACATCGTTACGACCACCACGCTGCCTGCCACTGCACCGACCAGCTATCAGGACGATGGAAGCGCCTTCCACCCGTACCATGCCGGCGGCACCCCTGCACTCACCCCGCGCCCCATGCCGCAGGGCACTGCATCCACACAGTCCGTGGACGATCCCGACGCCAACATCGTCACGGAGGTTCCCCTTCGGCCTGGCGAGGTCGGTGAGGGTACCCTTCTCAAAGTCCGCATGAACGAGCCACTCTCGACCACGACCACCCTGCGGGGACAGCCCTTCTCGGCCACGTTGACCGAAGACGTCCTCCGCGATGGCCGCTCCGTCATTCCCGCCGGGTCGATCCTCGATGGCACCGTCACGGAGGTTCACGGCGGCAGGCGTATCTCTGGTCGCGCGGCGATACATCTTGAGCCCCGCCGCGTCACCCTGCCCGACGGACGCTACTACGTGCTCCACGCCCAGGTCATCGAGACAGGGGAACAACACGCGGTGCGCGTCGACGGGGAGGGCAGCATCGTTCGCCGCGACCATGCGACCGAGATGCTGGGCATCGCCGCTCTCACCACCGGCAGCGGAGCAGTGGCCGGAGCGGTCGCCGGGGGCGGCGTCGGAGCGGTGGTCGGAGCGGGTATCGGTGCCGGCATCAGCACCGTCATCTGGCTTAAGCAGGATCGCCAGGCCGCGCTGCCGCGCAACACCCCACTCGTCTTCACCCTCACCACCCCCATGATGATGCAGTCGCTGCAGGACGGTGCGGCTCTCCGCCCGTAAGCCCGGGTTTAAAGAATCTTCCGGGTGCCCCGCCTTCGCGACACTTTCACCGTCGCCAAGGTGGGCTTGGCCTGGGCCGAGGCGGGCTTTACGCCAGCACCCGCCCCCGCCGTGCCGCTACAAAGCTCCGCACGCACAGCAACACGAAGATTAGGCAAAGCAGCGACATGGCCGCCCTCTCCTCGACGGCGACCGGGTGCGGAAACTCCACACCATGCGCCAGCCGGTAGACCTGCCAGTCTGCCTTGACCGATCCCAAAAACAAAAGCAGGGCGACGGTGACTGCGACGTGCATCCAGAGCATCCGTTTCTTTGCATCCGGGCTGTTCGCCAGCACGCCGAAGAGGACAAACAGCAGCCCCAGGCCACCCGGAATCAAAGCCGTCGGGTGCGTACTTCCCGTCGCCACAAACCCAGCCACCGCCACGAGAATCAGCAGCACACCAAACACCATCGTCAACTTAGCCATACGCCGAGCATAGCCGATTCGCTGCGCCTAAGCCGCTGCCTGTTTGATTGCCGCCACAAGCTCTTCAATCTTCCAGTCGTTGGAGGGGTACCACGCCAAAACCTTGCCATCTTTGCCGATCAGCACGGTCGAAAGCGAGTGCGTCAGCGTCTTCGGATCACCCGGTGTGATCCCCACGTCGAAGAACTGTGTCATAGCCGGCAACTCCTTGTCGGATGGCACCGCAAAATCCCAGTGAGCGAAATCTTCTTTGGCAAATCGCCCCGTGTACGAAGCCCCGTACCGCTTCAGCACGGCAGGCGTGTCGTATGCCGGATCGAAGCTGATGCTCAACAAGTGCGTCTTCGCGTAAAGGGCCGGGTCGGCGGCAAGCGCCTTGTCGATCTCGGCGAAGTTCGTGCTCATGCGCGGGCAGAAATCCGCCATCTGACACCGCGTATAGATGAACGTCAGCAACACGGCGCGCCCTTTGAACTGCGCCAGATGGACCGTCTTCCCGCTCTGGTTCAGCAGCGCAAAGTTCGGCACGGCGTCGCCCGCCGCAGGCACGTGATACTGCACCGGAGGCTTGTAGTCTGGCTTGGCCTGGCCGATCACCACGATCTCATCAAGCTGCGGATCGAGAAAACCTGCGGCGTCCTTCCGCGTCAGGATCTTTGCCGTGATACGGTCGCCAGGGTGAAGCTCGCCCACGATGGAGGGGTCCTTTAACTTGTACGCCATCGTCATGGCCTCCATAAAGCCGGGCACGGCCTCATGGTCCAGCGTCACGTGCGTTGCGTCGACGGCGACGATCTTTCCGCGCACCGCAAAGGTTTGCATCGCGGACGTAGACGCGGCGGGCGGAGCAGCGGAATGGCAACCCACGATCAGGCACAGCAGCAACAATGGCAGACGACGCAAACGGTTTACCTCTCCCAACGATGATAATGGCCCCATGAGCGCCAACACCCCGCCCGCATCCTCACGCTTTGCCCCTACTGAACTCTGGATGCACCTGGCCTTCGTCCTTACCGGCCTGGGCACCCTGCTGCTTGGGCCAATCCTGCCCCTGCTTACCCGCCAGTGGCACCTGACGGACGCGCAAAGTGGCTTGCTCTTCTCCGCCCAGTTCTACGGCTCGTTCCTTGGCGGCCTCACCGTGTCGAAGCACCTCCCGCGCAGCATGATCCTTGGGATGCTTGCGTCCGCGCTTGGTTTCGGCACCTTCGGCCTGTCTTCAACAATGCTCCCGGCTTGCATCGGACTCGCGGTCGGCGGCTACGGCTGCGGCCAGCTCATCACCTCGATCAACATCCTCGGGGGCCGTCGCTACACAGGCCAGCGTGGCTCCCGGCTGGCGTTCCTCAACTTTTCTTTCAGCTTCGGCATGATGCTTTCGCCAGCCTTGGCCGCCCTGCTCACGCCGCACGTTCCGCTCCGGACTCTGCTAACCACCTTCAGCTCCTGCTTCTTCGCCCTTCTCCTCATTCTCCTCCTGCAACTCCGCATCGCCGCTCCCGAGATCGCGGCCAGCTCCGAACCCGCCACTGCACGCGGCCTTTCTCTCCCGCTCTTTGGCTCTTTCTGCGCTCTCCTTATCCTCTACGGCGGCCTGGAGACCTGCCTCGGCGGCTGGCTTACCACCTTTTCCCTTCGCTACGGCGGCGGCTCCCTTGCCCTCAGCCAGTACACCCTTATCTTTCTGCTGATTGGCCTCACCGCCGGCCGCGCCTTGTCCTCCCTGCTGCTCCTCCACATGGGTGAGCGCCTCCTCCTGCGCCTTTCGCTCGCCCTTGCGGCCGCCTTTACCGCTGCGCTTGCCCTGGCGCACTCCGCGACTGCCATTGCCGCATCCGCCGTCCTGCTGGGTCTCTGCCTCGCTCCCTTCTTTCCGGCGATCTGGTCTCTGCTAATGGCCCGCTCCCCCACCGCGCGACAGGCCGGAGTCGTCCTTGCCGTCTCCGCCATCGGCGCGGCGGCGTTCCCCTGGCTTATGGGTACCGTCTCCACCCGCACCGGCTCTCTCCAGATCGCCCTCGCGTTGCCCTTTGCCGCCGGGCTTGCCCTGCTGGCACTCAGCTTCCTTCCAATCGTCTCCGCGCGCGAACTCCCACCGCAAACCGGCGTATAACCGAACCATGGCGTCGCCGCTTCCTTCTGAGATCACTGAAGCCCTGGCCCGAGGCGCAACCATCCTCACCGGCAATCAGCGTGCCGCCCGTGCCCTCCGCATCCAGGCCGATCTCGACCGCCACGCCGCCGGAGAGGTCAGCTGGCAACCACCCACCATCCTTGCCTGGGACACCTGGACCGCCACCCTCTGGCGCGACCTCCTCATTCGGGGCCGCGCCACACAGCTTCTCCTCAACCCTGCGCAGGAACACACCCTCTGGCGTGCCGTTATCGCTGCCGACCCGGACTGGCAGAGCCTCCTTCCGCCCGACCGCCTCGCCGAACTGGCAGCCGACGCCTGGTCCCGCCTCTGTGCGCACCGTGGCGAAGCTCGTCTTCGGGCGTCCGTGACCAGCGCCGACACCCGCGCCTTCGCCCGCTGGGCACAGGCCTTCACTGCCCTCTGCCGCGCAGAGGACTACCTGCCCGCTGCTCAACTTGAAGCCCAACTCGCCACCAGCCGTCTCAGCCTGGAGCCAGAGGGCTATCTCCTCGTCGGCTTCGATTGTCTTACCCCGGCGCGGCAGGCCCTCCTCTCGGTTGTCCGGCAGCACGGCACTGAGGTCGCCGAGCTACCCTCTCCCGCGACCAGCACCGCCTTCCTGGCCGAGGCGGTCGACACCCAGCAAGAACTTTTCTCCACGGCCTACGCCATCCGCAGGCACCTCGAACAGCATCCCGCCGCCCGCGTCGCCCTGATCGTCCCGGACCTCGCCGCTCACCGCGCGGAGATCGACCGCGTCCTCTGGCAAACCCTCGCTCCTGAAACCAACACCATCGCCTCCATCGCCCCGCCGCCTTTCGAGTTCTCCCTTGGCGTTCCGCTCTCCCAAACCGCGCTGGCAGCCACCGCGCTCGACCTCCTCCGCTGGGCGCATGCTCCCCTTCCCATTCCGCGCATCGGACAGCTCCTGCTCTCCCCGCACTTTGCCGGTGGGCGCGACCTTCCCGCCCGCGCCGCCTTCGACGCCTATACACTTCGCCGCAATCATCCACTCCGTCCCGAGATCTCCCTCGACCGCTTCATTCGTCTGGCCGACTCCAAAATCTTGCTTCATGAACTGAACGCTCTCGGCCGCCAGATTGCCGCCGAGCCGATGAGCGACACCCGGCTGCACGCCGACTGGACCGACACCTTTCGCTCCCTCCTTTCCGCCGCTGGCTGGGGCCTCGGACTCGACAGTGCCGGCTTCCAGGCCCTCAACCGCTGGGAGAACACGCTCGACCAGCTCGCCACGCTGGATTTCACCGGCGTGCGCGTCTCCTATGCTGAAGCCGTCGCTGCCCTCGAGCGGCTGGCCGGGCAGACCCTCTTTGCGCCCGAGACTCGTAATGCGCCCGTCCAGATCATGGGTCCCTTTGAAGCTGCCGGGTCAACCTTCGATGCTCTCTGGTGTGTGGGTGCCGGCGACGCCACCTGGTCCCAGCGCCCCGGCACCAGCCCGCTGCTCAGCCTGCATCTGCAGCGCGAACTCGGCATGCCCGGTACGAATGCCGCCCGCGACCTCGCCGAGGCGCGCCAAATCGCTCAGCGCCTCGCTGGGAGCGCTCCCCTCGTCACCTTCAGCTACACCCGCGAGCTTGCCGACACGCACCAGCGGCCGTCTCCGGCGTTATCTGACCTCTTACTCACCCCGGTGGAAAGTCCGCTTTCACCTCTGCCTGATCCTATCCCGCTTGAAACCATCGACGACAGCACCTCCGTGCCGCCCCTTCCGGACCAGATCCTCCAGGGCGGAGCCGAGATCCTCAAGCACCAGGCCGCGTGTGGCTTCCGCGCCTTCGCCGAGCACCGCCTCTTCGCCCGCGCCCTCGAAACCGCCGAGCCGGGCATGAATGCGCGCGACCAGGGCAGCGTCGTCCACAAAATCCTCCAGGCCTTCTGGAGCCGTGTCCAAACACAGGACGCCCTCCGCGCCCTTTCCTCCGACGACCGCCGGGCACTCCTCATCGAAACGATCGAAGGTGCCTTCGCCCATGCTGCCTTGGCGAACACCGGCATATGGCCTGCCGCCTACCTCGATATTCAATGCGAGCGCCTCCTCACCGTCCTCGATGCCTGGCTGTTGAAAGAGCTCGACCGCAAAGTTCCCTTCCTCGTCCGTGCCGAAGAGCTGAGGCTCCCCGACGTCCACATCGGTCCGCTCCGCCTCACCCTCCAGGTCGACCGCATCGACCACACCGAATTTGGAGATGTCATCCTCGACTACAAGACGGGAGAGGCGACGCCCGGCGACTGGCTCGGGGAGCGCCCGGACGAACCGCAACTTCCTCTTTATGCTGCAGTTTCAACGACACCCCTGGCCGGGCTGGCCTTTGCCAACATACGGCCCGGTAAAGACATGGCTCTCCAGGGCTACCAGACCCGGGCCGACATCCTCCTGAAAGCCACAAAGCTGCAGACCGCCACCTTTGACGACCAGGTCGACGCCTGGCGCGGCATCCTGTCTACCCTCGCCGAAGACTTCCATCGCGGCGATCTGCGCGTCCGTCCCAAGGCCTACCCGGGAACCTGCCAGTACTGCAAGCAACGCCTGCTCTGCCGCCTCGACCTCACCACCCTTCAGGCCGCAGACGAGGAGGAGGCCGAGCAAGCCGATGGCTAGCCTCTTTCTGGTCGAACGCCGCCAGGTCCCGCGCCTTACTCCCGACACCCCGCCTGACGCCGATCAGCGGGAGCAGGCGCTGGACATCCGCCGCTCCTGGATCGTCGAAGCGCCCGCGGGCTCCGGCAAGACGGGCCTCCTGATCCAGCGCCTGCTCAAGCTGCTCGCCGACGACTCCGTCACCGAGCCTGAGCAGGTCCTCGCCATCACCTTCACCGTTAAAGCGACGGGCGAACTCCGCGAGCGTGTCCTCACCCAGCTGGAAGCGGCCGCCCTCGCCGCGCCCGTGCACAGCAAGTTCGACCGCGAAACCCGGGAGCTCGCCTCCGCCGTTCTTCGCCGCGACGCCACTCTCGGCTGGCACCTGCTCGAAGATCCCAGCCGCCTCCGCATCCGAACCATCGATGCCGTTTGCGCGGAGATCGCCCGTTCCTTGCCGGTTCTGTCCGGCAGCGGCGGTCAACTCGCAACCGTCCCGGACGCCCAGCCGCTGTATCAGGAGGCCGCCCGCCGCACCTTTCTTCAACTGGGCGGCAGCGACGAGCCGCTCGACCAGGCGCTCCGCACCATCCTGCTCCATCGCGACGGCAATCTCGCCGACTGCGAGCGTCTTCTGGTAGGCATGCTTGCCCTGCGCGACCAGTGGGGCACCCTCGTCCCACTCACAGGTGCCGCCCTGACCGA
Source organism: Acidobacteriaceae bacterium (assembly GCA_965215415.1). Taxonomy (GTDB): domain Bacteria; phylum Acidobacteriota; class Terriglobia; order Terriglobales; family Acidobacteriaceae; genus Edaphobacter. Next base: position 2,474,260 of record CBDCDQ010000009.1, read on the forward strand.
CGTTGAGCTCGAGAGCACCGTCCTCCCCAAGCTCGAACGCGCCCTTGACCAGGCCATCTGCGCCGGTCTGCAGCAACTGGCCAACACGATCCCGGCAGACATCCTCGAAGCCCTCACCGGCATCGCCAGCGAGCTTGGTCACATGGCCGGATATCAGGGCACCGCGTCACCCTTCGCCCTCTGCGCCAACCTCCGCAAGGCTCCCGGCGAAACAGCCGATCACCTCGCCCACTGGAAGTCCCTCATCCATCTTCTTGCGACTGGCTCCACCGGCTGGCGCAAAGAGCGAGGCATCAACAAGAAGACCATCGGCGTGCACGAGTACAACCGCAAGTCGCCTTACCACGGGGTCCTGAGCGATATCCTCGAGGCCTGGAGCAAGCGCGACGACCTGCTTAGCGCCTTCAGTAAAGTCCGGAACCTTCCTCCCGCCAAATACCCCCCCGACCAATGGCATGTCGCCAAGGCGCTCTTCCGCATCCTCCATCACGCGCTCGTCGAACTCCAGCTCGTCTTCGCTACGCGCGGCGAGTGCGACTTTACCGAACTCGGCCTGCTCGCCCGCGCCGCCCTTCGCCGCGACACCGAAGGCGACGATCTCGCCGCTGCCTTCGGCCTCCGCCTCCAGCATCTCCTCCTTGACGAGATGCAGGACACCTCCACCTCACAATACGACCTCGTCGAGCTGCTGACCCACGGTTGGGACGGCGCGAGCCAGACCGTCTTCCTCGTCGGCGATCCCAAACAATCCATCTACCTCTTTCGTCAGGCACGCGTGGAGCGCTTCGTCCGCGCCATGCGAACCGGCAGGCTTGGCGAACTTCCCCTCGGCACGCTTCGCCTCACGGCCAACTTTCGCTCTCAAAGCGCTCTGGTCGAAGAGGCCAACGAAGACTTCTCCCGGCTCTTCCCGCAGGAAGTCACACCGCTCCACCCGGAGGACGTGCCCTTCGTAGCTGCCATCCCCGTCCGCGAGCCGACCGGCACTGAAGCCCGCGAGTGGCACGCTGTCGTACTGCCGGAAGACTCCGATCCTGGCGAACGGCAGCGGCAATCCCGTGGCGAAGCCCTTGCCATCCGTCATCTCGTCGAGCAATGGCACGCCAGACCCCTGCCGCCCGGGCGGACAAAGCCCTGGAGCATCGCTGTGCTCGTCCGCGCCAGACAGCACTTGAAGGAGATCGTCGCCGAGTTCAAACGGTCAACCGGCACCGCCCCCATCTCTTACCGCGCCGTCGACATCGATCCTTTGGGTGAACGCCGCGAAATCCTCGACCTCCTTGCCCTCACCCGAGCCCTGCTGCACCCCGGAGACCGTGTCGCCTGGCTTGCCATCCTGCGGGCACCCTGGTGTGGCCTTACCCTCACGGATCTCCACACGGTAGCTGCGGGCGACGACCGCGCTCACATCGACGCCCTCCTGCCCGCGCTGATCGCCGAACGCACCGCCCTCCTATCCCCCGATGGGCAACAGCGGCTTGCACGCCTCGGCCTCGTCATGCAAGCTGCCGAAAGCCAGCGCGGCAAGCTACCCCTCGCGCAGTGGGTCGACCGTACCTGGCGCGCCCTGGGCGGCCCTCTCTTCCTCCTTCCCGAAGAGCTCGCCAACACCGCCCGCTTATTCCCGATACTCGACGAGCTCGAACACGGCGATGCCGATCTGGCGCAAGCGCTCGAGCAGCGCCTCAAGACCCTCTACGCCGACTCTCCACCCCAGCCCGGAGCGGTCGACCTGCTCACCATCCACAAAGCCAAAGGTCTGGAGTGGGACGTCGTCCTGATCCCCGGCCTCGAACGCAAGAGCCGCGTCAGCCGAGCGCAGCTGCTCACCTGGACCGAGCTCGATTCGCTTGATCCCGAGTCCGCACACGTCATCCTCGCGCCGATCGTTGGACGAGGCGAGCCCTCCCGCGAGCTCAACGACTGGATCAAGAGCCTGGAGAACGCCCGCGAGGCCGCAGAACGCAAGCGCCTCCTCTATGTGGCCTGCACCCGGGCTCGTGAAGAGCTTCACCTCTTTGCCGCACTCGAAGCTTCTAGCACGGGTGAACTGAACCCCGCGTCTGGCAGCCTCCTCCAGGCCGCCTGGCCCGCCGCCTTCGACCTCTTCGACTCGCCCGATCGCTCGAGCCAGCCGCTCTCCCCGATTGTTCCCATACGCCCCGAGCCTTTGCTCGTAGACCTTGCCGCCGCAGCCGAGCCCGCGCCGGAACCACCGCCGCGTCTCCATCGCCTGCCGGGGAACTTCGACGTACAAGCTTATTTGATGTCCTCTCCTCCGCTGAGCAGACTGTCTTCACCTTCTCTCGCCAGGCGCGAGGGCCAGTCCTTCGTTCGCCCAGAAGGCTCCTTTGCCGCCCGCGCCTTCGGCAACACCGTTCATGCCTTCCTGGAGCTCGTCGCCCTGCGTCTGGCCCAAGGAGCTTCGCCCGATGCTCTGCTCGGCGAGCTCCCGGCGTGGGCTCCTCGCATCGGCAAGGTCCTTTGCGCCGAAAGCCTTCCCCCTGCCCAGAGAGAACGCCTGACGCAACGCGTTCTCTCTGCCTTGACGAACACGCTCACCGACGCTACAGGCCGGTGGATGCTCGCTCCGCACCCCGGCGCCTCTTCTGAACACACCCTCACGACCTGGCGCGACGAACGGTCCAGCATCCGACTCGACCGCACCTTCCGCGCTGGCCCAACACCCTCCGCCCCCGGCGAAACTCACCTCTGGATCGTCGACTTCAAGACCGCCACCCACGGGCGCGAAGGTCTGGAGACGTTTCTCGAGCAGCAACGAGCCGCCTACGAGCCTCAGCTACAGGCTTATGCCTCTGCGCTTGCTCCCAAAGAGCTGGTTTGCCTCATGCTCTACTACCCTCTGCTTTCCGCTCACATCTGGTGGCCAGCAGAGACTCTCGACCGTTAGCGACGCCGCGGAGTCTGTGGGTTGTCCCTGCTTCCGGTAATCGTCCGCAAACGCATCTGTGTACAGCCTTGCTGGCAGGTACAGGACTTACGTCAGGCGATCACCGCATTGTGCCGCACATCCGCTCCGCGCACCCAGAAGATTACATCCTCCGCGATGTTCGTCGCATGGTCGCCCACCCGCTCCAGATTGCGCGCGATGATGAGCGCGTTCAGCGACTGCGGCGAGAGCTCCGGCCGTTCCCTAATGAGTGTGCTGAGCGCATAGAAGGCCGCATCGTTCATCTCATCCACCTGGTCGTCAAGGGTAAGAACGGACTCTGCCAGCTCCGCATCGCCTTCGATAAACGCCTGCAGCGCCTTTCGCACCATCGTCGATGCCAGCAACGCCAGCTTCGGGATGTCCACTGGAAGCTCGATAGTGGCGAACGCTCCCATTTCGCGCACCCGCACCGCGATGTTGACCGCCTGGTCACCGACGCGCTCCAGGTCGGCATTGATGCGGATGACCGACAGGATGAACCGTAGATCGATGGCCATCGGCTGCTCCATCGCCAGCAGGTCGAGCGCCAACTGATCGATTTCACGCTCCAGCCGGTTGATCGCCGGCTCGGACCGGAAGACAAGCTCGCAGATCGACAAGTCCCGCGAACGGTATGCTTCGATCGATCGCTGGATGGCCTGTTCCGCCATCCCGGCCATCACCAGCAGCCGCTCCTTCAGGTCGTCGAGGTTCTGATGAAACTTCACCCGCGCCATCAGCCAAACCTCCCGGTGATGTAGTCCTCGGTGCGCTTATCCTTTGGATTGGTAAAGATCTTGTGAGTCGAGTCGAACTCCACCATCTTGCCATTTAGAAAGAAGCCGGTATTCTCCGCCACACGCGCCGCCTGCTGCATATTGTGGGTGACGATGACGATCGTGTACTGGCTCTTTAATTGAAAGATCAGATCCTCGATCTTTGAAGTCGACACTGGATCGAGAGCGGACGCCGGTTCGTCCATGAGCAACACCTCCGGATCGACCGCCAGCGCGCGCGCGATGCACATACGCTGCTGCTGCCCGCCGGACAGGCTCGCTCCCGACTTCTTCTTGAGGTCATCCTTCACCTCTTCCCACAACGCGGCTTGTTTGAGGCTGCGCTCCACCGTCTCATCCAGCACCTTGCGATTCGAGAACCCGTTCAACTTCAACCCGCTCGCCACGTTGTCATAGATGGACATGGTGGGGAAAGGGTTGGGCCGCTGGAAGACCATGCCAACCCGGCGCCGTATCTCGACCGGAGAAGCGTCGGCATAGATGTCCACGTCTCCCATCTTCACCTTGCCCGTTGCCCGCGCGATGGGGTTAGTCTCATGCATCCGGTTCAAGCAGCGCACGAAGGTGGACTTGCCGCATCCCGAGGGCCCAATGAGCGCCGTCGCGTTGTTCGCGGGCATCTTCAGGTTGATGTCTTGAAGTGTATGCGTCGTCCCATACCAGGCGTTCAGATTTTCTACGTCGATCCCGACTCCCACTTAGCTGTTTCCTTTCAAGATACCCCGCCCAGCGAAGATGCGGACCAGCGTAACCGCCACCATAATCAGCACGATGAGCACCAGTGAGCCAGCCCACGCCAGCCGATGCCACTCGTCATAAGGAGAGATCGCGTAGACATAAATCTGGAGCGGCAGGGCGGCAATCGGCTCGTTCAGCTTGAAACTCCAAAACTGATTGCCAAAGGCTGTAAACAGGAGCGGTGCCGTCTCGCCGGCCACACGCGCGAACGCCAGCATACAGCCAGTGATGATGCCCGGCGACGCCGTCCGCAGGCTGACCGAAAGCACCGTTCGCCACTTCGGTACGCCTAAACCCAGGGCCGCTTCGCGGATCGCATGAGGCACCGTGGCCAGCATCTCTTCGGTCGTCCGCGTAATGGTCGGCACCATCATGATCGCCAGCGCGATACCGCCCGCGAGTGCCGAAAAGTGCTTCTGCTGCACGACGACCAACGAGTAGATTGCGATGCCCATGACGATCGACGGCACACCGTTCAGCACGTCGGCCGTAAAGCGGATCAGATTCGCCAGCAGCTTGCCCCTGCCAAACTCTGCAAGGTAGACACCCGCCGCGATGCCTACCGGCACACCCATCGAACTTGCCAGCAGCAGCACCACCGCTGAACCCACGATCGAGTTGGCCATCCCTCCACCCACTTCGCCTACGGGTCGGGGTATGTGCGTAAAGAAGTCGAGGTTGAGCGAACTCGCGCCTTTATAGACCAGGTAAACCAGAATGGCCACCAAAGGAGCAATTACCAGCACCGTAGCCAGAATCGATAGCCCGGTGACGAAGTGATTGACACCCGATCGCCATGCACGGTTCAGCCGCATGGACCGCGTCCCCACATGGATGGACTGCGTCGCCATACTAAGTCACCCTCGCTGGTGCGCCACGCGTCACCGCCCAAACCAGCAACCGGGCCACTGCGTTGACGACGATCGTCACGAGGAACAGCGCCAGCCCAATCTCAATCAAAGAACTGAGGTACAAATCACCGGTCGCCTCCGCGAACTCATTGGCGATGACGCTGGCCAGGGTATGCCCTGGCGCAAAGAGGCTCGTCGCGATCTCGGGATGATTGCCGATCACCATGGTTACCGCCATCGTCTCCCCGAGCGCCCGTCCCAGCCCCAGCATCACCGCGCCAACGATTCCGATACGGGCGTTCCGCAGCACACCCGTTCGGATCATCTCCCAACGGGTTGCACCCAGCGCCAGCATCGCCTCGCGTTGCGCATTCGGCACCGCCGTCATGATGTCGCGGGTCAGCGAAGAGATGATCGGCAGAATCATGATCGCCAGAATGATGCTTGCCGTCAGGAGCCCCACACCGAAGTTCGTTCCCCGAAAGAGCCCCGTCCATCCGAGATACTTCACGAGAAAGGGTCCAAGCTGGCCACGCATGAGCGGTACCAGGACGAAGACCGCCCACAACCCATACACCACGCTTGGGATGGCCGCCAGGATCTCCGTCAGAAAAGAGATTGGTGCCCGCAGTGCCCGGGGGCAAAGCTCCGTCAGGAAGACCGCCACACCCAGGGCCAGCGGGACGGCCATCAACAACGCCAGAAACGATGTCGACAGCGTGCCTGCGATGAAGGGCAGGGCACCGAAGTCGCCCAGGACCGGGTCCCACGCCTGGCGTATGAAAAACCTCCAGCCGAACGCATGGAGGCTGAGGCTCGACCGCGCGACCAGAATGTACGCGATGAAGATCACGATGGCAAAGATACTCAGTGCACACAGCAGCATCACGGCCGAAAACGCAGAATCCGCTCCACGGCCACTGCCTCGCTTGCTCAGGTACTCGCGAATGACGGAGGCGCGCTCCGAACGGGCAGCGGGAGCCGGTGAAGGGCGGGGATCGAGCATCGCCTGCGCAAATGGCGATGGGGTTGGTTCACGTTCGACAGTCATGGGAGTGGGGCTGAGAGCCACGTTCGTCCTGCATCGTTCCGTTGTACCGCACACAGAGGAGGGGTCGAGCGCGGCCGAAGGCAAATCCTTGGCCGCGCCAACCTAAAGCCGCACTATTTGATCGACTTGATCGTCGCGCGTACCCGGTCCTGCACCGGCTTGGGCAGTGGCGCATAGGTCATCGACGCCGCCTCGCCTTCTCCCTTGTCGAGCATCCAGGTTACAAAGTCCGCCAGGGCCCTGCCCTTTGCCGGATCGGTGGATTGCACCGGGATCAGCAGCCACGTGAAGCTGGAGATCGGATACGCCGCTGCACCCGGAGCATTTGTGATAGAAACCCGGAAGTCCGCCGGGATCTTCGCGCCTGCCGCGGCAGCCGTCACTCCGTCGGTAGAAGCCTTAATGAACTTACCCGACGCGTTCTTCACCGAACCGAACTGCATATTGTTGCCGCGCGCGTAGATCAACTCGACATAGCCGAAAGAGTTCGGCGACTGGCGCACCATGCCCGCAACCCCCTCGTTTCCTTTCTGGCCGATACCCGTCGGCCACTTCACCGACGTCGCATTGCCTACCTTGCTCTTGAAGTCCGGGTTCACCTTGGACAGGTAATCCGTGAAGATGAAGGTTGTGCCGCTGCCGTCCGAACGGTACACCGGCAAAATGGGGTCGTTCGGGAACTTGACGCCCGGGTTGTCTTTCGCAATGCGTGGATCGCTCCAGCTCGAGATCGTCCCCAGATAGATGTCGGCGATCACCTCGCCCGAGAAGTTCAGCTCCTGGGTCACGCCCTTCAAGTTATAAACGGGCACTACCGCTCCCAGCACGGTTGGGATGTGCATCGTCTTTACCTTGGCTGATCTAATAGCATCGTCGCTCATCGGCCCGTCGGTCGCACCGAAGTCGACCGTTCCCTCGGACACCTGCCGGATGCCGCCGCCTGAGCCGATGGACTGGTAGTTGATCTGCACGCTCGGGTGCTCTGCCTTGTACTCGCTGAACCAGCGCGAGTAGATCGGGTAAGGGAATGTCGCGCCTGCGCCATTCAGGTTCTGCGCACCCGCTGTCATGTTTGCCGTACATAAACCGGTCGCTGCAATGATTCCTGCCGCTGCAATTGCCTTCAGTCTCACGGGTTGTCCCTTCGATGTTCGATTCAAAGTGAATGGAGAGTCACTTCCAAAGTCTCCACAGGTTGTGTTACGGGCGCGTTACATCGCTATCAAGTTCAAAAGAAAGCTGCTTCAGGGCACCGGATAAAGTGCCTTCGGTAAGGTAAACAGGAAGTTACTCCCGGCATTCAGCTCGCTCTCCGCACGTATCCATCCACCCTGCGCCTGCACCATGTGCTTCACAATCGCAAGTCCCAGCCCCGTCCCGCCGGACTCTCGCGAACGTGCCTTGTCCACCCGGTAGAACCGCTCGAAGATGCGCTCGAGGTGCTCCGACGCAATTCCCTGCCCACAGTCCCGCACGCTGAACTCGACCGCTTCATAGGGCTCCGTCACCTCACGCGCACTCAGGATGACCTGCGCCTGTGCCGCGTGCTTCGGCCGTCCATACTTGATTGCGTTTTCTATCAGGTTCCCGAGGATCTGCTGCACCGCATCGGTGTCCGCAAAGACCTGCATCTCCGTCACCTCCCCAATCTCGATGACGGCTTCGTCATCCTGGACCAGCCCGCTCATGCCTTCCACCGCGTCGCGCACCAGCACGTCGGCGCGGATAGGTGCCGGATGCAGCTCCTGCTCCGACGCGTCGATCCGGGCCATCACCAGCAGCTCTTCCGTCAGGCGGTTCATGCGCGTCGCATTCTTCAGGATGGTCCCGAGAAACTCCCGGGCCAGGGGGCTCAGCCCTGCCTCATGGTCCAGCAGCGTCTCCACATACCCCGTAATCGAAGTTAGCGGCGTCCGCAGCTCATGCGACACATTGGCGACGAAGTCCTGCTGCGTCCGTTCCATCTGCTCGACGCGCGTAATGTCGTGGAGCACCGCTACCGCTCCTCCTCCCGGCATCGGGGCCGCGCTCACCTCGAAGATCCTTCCTGGCATCAACGAGATCGATCGCCGCTCGCACACCTGCCGATGCGTCAGTGCGCTCTGCACACACTGGAGCACATCCGGATCGCGCACCGCCTGCACCAGAGCATGACCCACGCGGATGGTCGCCGAGAACGACGCGCTCGGCACCAGCCGCTGCATCCGCTGGTTCGTCCACTGTATCCGGCCCGCCGCGTCGACCGCCACCACCGCATCCTGCATGGAATCGAGCATCGCCTCCAGCTCTCGCCGCGCCTCCACCGATGCGTCCAGCACTTGATCCATCCGACGGAGCGATCCGTGGACCGTCCTGCCCAGCTCTTCGAGCTCCCACACCCCCGCCGACGGGACCGGCTCCTGAAGAGTGTGCTCCGGTAAACACAGCACCGACAGCGGAGCGATCGCAGCTCGCAGCCGCCGCGCAACCCACCACCCCACAGCCCAGCCGGTCGCCGCGACCAGCGCAAAGCACCCGGTCCACAGTCTCGGCGAACGTACCCCCGCCATCGCCAGACCCACGCCCGTCACCAGCGCTACCGCCAGGCAGACCCGCACCGACACCATCGTCCACACACCGCGGCTCACGGCTGCATCCTAACGCATCGGTCGCTACGCCGTAACGCCCTTCGGAATCTCAAACCGGTACCCCGCCCCCCGCATGGTCTTTAGATACCGTGGCGTCTCCGCGTCCGCCTCGATCTTCTCCCGTATCCGCCGCACATACACGTCCACCGACCGTGGCGTCACAAACCGCGCATCCCCCCACACCGCGTCCAGCAGATGGTCGCGGCTGAAGACTCGCCCCGGGTGCCGCGCCAGGTAGTCCAGCAGCCGGAACTCCGTCGCCGTCGTCGTCACCAGATCCCCGTTCACCCGCAGCTGCATCGCGTTCGCGTCGATTTCAATCCCCTCGAACTTGATCAGCGACGGCCCCGTCGGCCGCTCGAACCGCCGCAGCACCGCCTTCACCCGCGCCACCAGCTCCCGTGTCGCAAACGGCTTGGTGATATAGTCGTCCGCGCCAAGCTCCAGCCCATGCACCCGGTCGTTCTCCGCCGCCCGCGCCGTCAAGAAGATGATGGGCACGGTCGACAACGAAGGATTGAGCCGGAGCCGTCGGCACAGGTCGAGCCCATCGCCCCCCGGCACCATAATGTCCAACAGAAATAGCGCCGGAGGCTGTCGCTCGGCGTCACCGAGGATGTCGCGCGGCGCCAGATACGGCTTCACCGTAAACCCCGCGCTCTCCAGGTGATACTGCACCAGCCGCGAAATATCCGCATCGTCTTCCAGCACGAAGATCGTTTGACTCAAAGACATACCCCTCACGTGAATGCCCTAAGGGTAGCGCAGCCGGTGCGATCCATTGCGAATGGACGATGAATCCGAAAACCCGATTGCACTGGTTAATCGGAAGTAATGCGATTTTGCCGAAGTACGTTGTACGTGCTGACGGCAGCATTGTAGTCAGCGTTCACCTTCGAAGCATTGTTGAACACCTGCACGCGAAGGGGTATCCCTTTCAGCGACTTATCCTCGAGAGCGTGGCTCAATGCGTTTGCCGCTCCCACTTCGTTCGCCAAGATGTCCGCCACAGAAAACCACATGGGCCGCGCCTGCCGCCCATCCGGCTTTGCCGCGTCCGGATGAGACGCCAGATAGGTCTGAGCCTCCGCCAAAGCCGTCTGCAAAGGCTGCGCCGCCGCAGCCACAGCCGATGCTTCAAGTGCTCCGCTCCTTGCCATCTCTGAAACCTGCTGATCCAAAGCCCGCGCCGCTCCCATCGCCTGCTCGGTGTGCCAGGTCAAGCTACGCCCTTCCGCCGCTTCAATCGCACTCAGCCGTCTTTGGTCCAGATACGACTGCTCGCTGTCCACCGCCGCCCTTAGTTTGCGGTCATCCACTGACACCCGCTCGAACAGTGGCTCGATAACCGCGTTCAGCTCACGCCCTTTGGCAAATCCATCGTTGAGATAGGTCTTCTGTTGCAGGTAGGAAGCCATCGTCCGGCTTGGTTCCTGGAGCGCCAGCAGCGCCGCGCTTGCATCCCGCGCAGGATCGTCGATCGCAGGGTTCGCTGGCGAATGCTTCACTGCCGCCGTCAGCCCGTCCGCGCATTGCCGCGACATCTCGCCATCCTGCTCGGTTGGCTGCACTTTGAAGTTCACCTCGCTCGGTGGCGTAACGGATTCCGCTCCCTTGGGCGCAACGGCCACCGCAGCGACAAACTTGCGGTATGCCGGAATCAGGCTTTCATAATGCGGAAAGGTGTCGTTCACGCAGTGGATGACCGGCTGAAGCTTGTCGAGCCGCGCCCGGTCCTCACCCGCAAGCGCAGGCGGTCTCTTCGTATCTCCCGCCGAAGCGCCCTGCTTGGCACATCCTGTCCAGGTGAAGGACACGCAAATCAACACCACTCCACATCCCTTGAATCTGCCGCGATCGCCCACCTCAGTACCCTCCTCGCCATTGGATGCGTTTGCCGGTACCGCACGCATTACGAACACTCATTGTCGCTAAGGTGGATTCCAGCCGGAGAGCTAAGCCACCCGCCCCAACTCCTCCACCAGCACCTCCGCCGCCCGCTCACAAGCCTTCCGGTCCACATCGAAGTGCGTCACCAGCCGCACACTACGCGGCCCGATGGCGCTCGCCAGGACCCCGCGCTCCTTCAACGCCCCCACAAGGAAAGCGGCATCCCCCAACACCTGGAAGATCACAATATTCGTCTCCACCCCCCGGAGATCGATCTCCACCCCCGCGCATCCCGCCACCGCCTCCGCCAGCATCCGCGCATTGGCATGGTCCTCCACCATCTTCGCCGGAGACTCCTCCAGCCCCACCAGCCCTGCCGCCGCCAGAATCCCCGCCTGCCGCATCCCGCCGCCCAAAGCCTTGCGGAAGATCCGCGCCCGCTCGATATGCTTCGCCGTCCCGACCAGCACCGACCCCACCGGTGCGCCCAGCCCCTTGGACAGGCAGAAGCTCACCGTCTCAAACCCCCGCGTCAGCCGGTCCATCGGCACGCCCAGCGCCACCGACGCGTTGAACACCCGTGCCCCGTCCAGATGCACCGGCAGCCCCGCCGCCTTCGCCCCCGCCCAAATCTCTTCCAGCACAGGGAGCGGCGTCACCGTACCGCCCGCCATATTGTGCGTGTTTTCGAGACAAATGAGCCCAGTCTGCGCTCGGTAGTAGATCTTCGCCCCGATCGCCGGCTCGATCGCAGCCCACTTCAGAATCCCCCGCTCCCCCGCCACCGTCCGCACCTGGCAGCCTGAGAACGCCGCCGTCATCGCCATCTCCCAATCGAAGATGTGCGCCCGCGCCTCGCAGATCACCTCCTGCCCATGCTCCGTGTGCAGCCGGATACCGATCTGGTTGCCCATCGTCCCCGTCGGCACAAAGATCGCGGCCTCCTTGCCGAAGATGGCGGCGGCCTGCGCTTCGAGGCGGTTGACCGTCGGGTCTTCGCCGTACACATCGTCTCCCACCTCGGCCGTGGCCATGGCGTGCCGCATCGCCGCCGTGGGCCTCGTCACCGTATCGCTACGCAAATCGATCATGATTCCAAGTCTAAGCGAGCAGCGGCAGGGTCGAATGCCCTTACCTTTTTGTTTGTCACTCCAGAAAGGAATCTGCCCTTTCGGCCTCACACCGTCATGCGCAGGGCCTAAGCGACCGTCTCCACCATCAGCCGCTCGAACACCTCATTCGACATCAACCGCCCCCGTGCCGTAAGCGCCACCCGCTCCCCGGCAATCCGCACCAACCCAGCCCCGGCCAAATCCCTCAACACGTCACTTGCCCCATTCACTAACTCCCCAAACTCCCGCCGCAATCCCTCCAGAGAAACCCCCACATTCATCCTTAATCCTAGAAACAGCGTCTCCTCAAACGCCGCCTCTCTCCCAATCACCTCCGGCGACGCCTTCACTCGAGCGAACGGCCCCTCGTCCATATACCCATCCAGCTCGTCCGCGTTCGCAAACCGCACCGCCCCCGCCCGCGCCCGCAACATCGAATGAGCATCCAGCCCAAACCCCAGATACGCCTCCCGTCGCCAATACTTCACATTGTGCTTCGACTGAAACCCTGCCCGCGCAAAGTTCGAAATTTCATACTGCTCCACCCCCGCTGCCCGAAGCCACCCGCACCCCGTCCCATACCAGTCCGCCACTGCCTCCTCATCCGGCAGACGCCCCGCCCCATACCGCCCACCCCCCGCCAGCGCCTCCCGCCCCAGCCGCGACTCCGCATCCAGCTCGAACATATACACACTCACGTGCGGCACCCCCGTCGCCATTGCACGCTCCACCGACGTCCGCCAGCTCGCCTCCGTCTGCCCTGGCAGCCCGGCGATCAGATCCACGCTCATGTTCCCGATTCCCGCCGCCCGCAGCCGCGCAATCTCCCCCTCGCACATCGCCCCCGTATGCAGCCGCCCCACCGCCGCCGCCTCCGCATCCACAAAGCTCTGCACCCCCAGGCTCATCCGGTTCACCCCCTGCAGCAACAATTCGTCGAGTGTCTCCTCGGCCAGCTGCCCCGGCGCACACTCCAGCGTTATCTCGGCATCTGCAGCCACGACAAACTCCTCACGTAACGCCGCAAATAGTGCCCGGAACTCCCCCGCCCCCAGCAAACTCGGCGTGCCGCCGCCAAAGTAGACCGTATCCACCACCTCTGGCAGCTCCGCGCCCATCCCAGCCGCCCGGCCCCGCGCCGAGCCGATCTCCTTGCAGACCCGCGCCACATACCCCGCCATCCGCCCCGGCGCAAACACATCCGAAGCGAAGTTACAGAACGTACACTTCGCCTTGCAGAACGGCACCGAGAGGTAGACGCCAAGTGTCTCCATCCCACAAGTCTTGCACGACTCCGACAGGCTTCTGATTTTTTGGTTGTCATTCCCGTAGCGAATCTGCATGCGCATTGCCGTCGAATGCGTCAGTTCACCGGAGGTAGCGCCTCAACTGAATGGTCATTCATGCCGACCGATTAAATTTGCCTGTCAAGCTCTGGAACGGTATATCTCATTCATTTCAATGACGATAATCTTTGCGCAACAGTTATGCTCCGTCTTCTATACTAGGGATAGAGGTTGTTGCGATGACCTCTCCCCTTGTTTGTCGTTCTCGACGGCAATCTGCTTTCCGGGTGACAGCCATAGCACCTTTCCGTGCACCGGCCTTGTATCTTGTTCATTCGAGAGACTTTAGCCATAAACTATCTGTAATGAATACTTTAGCCCACAGCGATTTGCTAAGTGTTTCATTTTCATGGACTTTAGCGTTCCAGCAATAAATAAAGCGGCACACCACCCCCATGCGGAATCAACTAATCGATGCCAGACAAGAAGCCTGAAGACGCGGCCAAGTCCAAAAAGCAAGCCGAAGACGACGACGTAGTCGGCAAGGCCTATGACAGCCGGCTGATGCGCCGCCTGCTGACCTACCTGCGTCCGTATAAGCTTCAGACGAGCCTCTCCGCTGTCGCCCTCGTCTTCAAGGCCGCGACCGATGTCGCTGGTCCGTACCTGGTCAAGGTCGCGGTCGACAACTACATGACCGGCCCCAACCTGCATCCGGGCTGGCTCGCCCGCCATCTCAGCTCGGTCGCGATGACGGGCATCACCGAGATCGCGTTCCTTTATCTAGCCGCCCTCGGCATCACCTTCGGCCTCGAGTTCGTCCAGACCTACCTCATGCAGTGGACCGGCCAGAAGATCATGTTCGACCTGCGTAAGCAGATATTCCGCCACATCCAGCGTATGTCCCCGGCCTTCTTCGACCGTAACCCCGTCGGCAAGCTCGTCACCCGCGTCACCTCCGACGTCGACGCCCTCAACGAGATGTTCACCTCGGGCGTCCTCGCCATCTTCGAGGACATCTTCGTCCTCGTCTTCATCGTCCTCATCATGCTCCGGATGAGTTGGCCGCTCGCCCTGCTCACCCTCGCCGTGCTGCCTGCCATCCTCTATGCGACCAGCATCTTCCGCGGCTACGTCCGCGACAGCTACCGCCGCATCCGCTCCGCTATCGCCCGGATCAACTCCTACATGCAGGAGCACGTCTCCGGCATGGCGATCGTCCAGCTCTTCAACCGCGAAGGCCGCGCCTACGACGATTTCGCCGCCATTAACCGCCAGCACATGGACGCCTACAAGGACGCCATCACCGCCTACGCCATCTACTATCCGGTGGTCGAGCTGCTCTCCTCCATCGCCATCGCCCTGGTCATCTGGCGCGGCGGCGCGTCCGTCCTCCACAACGCGGTAAGCGTCGGCGTGCTGATCGCCTTCATCCAGTACGCCCAGCGGTTCTTCCGCCCCATCCAGGACCTCAGCGAAAAGTACAACATCCTCCAGGCCGCGATGGCCGCCTCCGAGCGCGTCTTCAAGCTGATCGATTCCGAGCCTGAAATCGTTTCACCCGCGAATCACGTCGCGGGCGACGGCTCCGGCCGCATCGAGTTCCGCAACGTCTGGTTCACCTACGGCAAGCTCGACGAGGCCCAGCAGGCCCGCCTCGCCACCGCCGCGCCCGAAGACCTGAACAGCTTCGCCGACATCGAATGGATTCTTCGCGGCGTCTCCTTCACCATCGAGCCCAATGAAACCGCCGCCATCGTCGGCCACACCGGCGCGGGCAAGACTACCATCACCGGCCTGATGATGCGCTTCTACGACATCCAGCACGGCCAGATTCTCATCGACGGCGTCGACGTCCGCGACCAGGACCTCAACGCCCTCCGCAAGCGCTTCGGCGTCGTGTTACAAGATCCGTTCCTCTTCACCGGCACCGTCCGCGACAACATCCGCCTCGGCTCGCAGTGGATCACGGACGAAGCCGTCGAGCGCGCCGCCGACGAGGTGAACGTGGGCGACTTCATCCGCTCCCTCCCGCAGGGCTTCGACGAGCCGGTCCGCGAACGAGGCGCGACCCTCTCCACCGGCCAGAAGCAGCTCATCTCCTTTGCCCGCGCCCTCGCCCACGCGCCCCGCATCCTGATCCTCGACGAGGCCACCTCCTCGGTCGACACCGAGACCGAGCTCCGCGTCCGCGTCGCCCTGTCGCGGATGATCACCGGCCGCACCTCGGTCCTCATCGCCCACCGCTTGTCCACAATTCAAACCGCGGACTCGATCCTCGTCATGCACAAAGGCCAGCTCCGCGAGCGCGGCACCCACCAGCAACTCCTCGCCGAACGCGGCCTCTACTGGCGCCTCTACCAGCTCCAGTACCGCGACCAGGAGACCGGCGCGGCCTTGCTGCCCGAGCCGGAGCTGACGGACGCAGTATGAAAGACGAACGTGTTACTCTTCCCGGACTTACCTTTAGCGGTGTGCTCCTTATTCTCCTAGGTGGTCTGTTCGGCTTTTATGTTCCGTTTTACAGCGTGATGCTCTGTGTAGTTATCGTAAGAAGTCACAAGGTTCATCAATCCCTGATCGGTCAACATCCATCGCTTCTAAGTCTTGTGCTGACTATCGTTGGGACGGCGGCTCTTTGCTACATTTGCGTAAAAGCAGGCCTCTCTCTTTTACGATCGAAACCATGGGCATCATTTGTAGCAATGGGCTTTGGATTGCTCCTTCTTCTGTTCGGAGGAATGATCTTTCGATCTCTCTACCTTCCCTATGCGCCCGGCGCGATTCAAGGAGAAGACTTCTTCGAGTTCCTCATTGCACTCCCTTGTGTCGTGATGGGTCTCTGGTGGTGCATCTACCTCAACCTGCCGCATGTCCGGCGTCATCTCCGCAACTCCGCAGTTGCCGGACCATCCATCGAGGCCTAAAGTAAACCTATGAGCGAGCTCGTTTTCGATATCACGCAGGAAGCGGATGGCGGCTACGTCGCGGTGGCCGTCGGCGAGAACATCGTGACCCAACCCGATACGTGGAACGAACTGCGGCACAACGTCCAGGAAGCGATGGAGGACTACTACGATGACGAGCCAAAGCCCGCCTACGTTCGCCTGCACCTCCCCTAGCTCTATCTCGCTTAATCTTCTTCCGCCTCGCGAAGCTTCTCCACATCGGCAAGGTCGCTGTACCGCCCGTATTCGAGTTGTTGGCAATCAAATGATGCCTTGAAAGCACGTGGACCGGCAGGTCGCCATCGATTATTGTCTCTAAACGATCTCTCCAAGCCTCTTCGAAACTCACATCGCCAATGCGTTGCAAAATGTCTATCCGCAGCGGAGCGACGCCTATCTGAAACCCGGCATCCGGGCGGTTCTCAAAGTCTTTCGGAGTGATTCCCGTTAACGGCGCGCCGTAGGCGGCAAGTGCGCGGTACACGGCTTCACTGTTCTCACGGTCCGCGGCGATAAAGAGGTCCAGGTCTTTGGTCGCTCGCGGCTCGGCGTGGACGCCGACCGCATAGCCGCCGACGATGAGATACCTCACTTTATGGGCGTTGAATGCGGACAAGAGTTCGCGGAGGTCTTGGTCCATCAAAGCGGACTCCTTGCAAGCTATACACGGCTTTGCTGAGGTCGCACACCGCCGTCAAGCGTTCTCCGGGCGGAACACTCTTCCAATAGCGGTAGGTATCCGCTTGCTGCTGCGCCTTGCTCACGCCGAACCGTATCTTTTTATCCATGCCCGCTTCCTGGTTCTAGTCTAATGGAAAAAGCTATTTAGCAAGCAATGAATACCTCCTCCAACCCGACGCTCTTTCTCTCCGCCGGCGAGGCCTCGGGCGACCACTACGGCGCGGAGATTCTTCTCGAAATGCGCACCCGGATGCCCGCGCTTACCGGTTTCGGCCTCGGCGGCCTGGAGATGGAGCGCGCCGGACTCGACCGCGTCGTCCGCGCGGAGGAGGTTGCCGTGATGGGCATCACCGAGGTGCTCCGGCATATGGCGCGCATCTTCCGTGAGTACCGCCGCCTGGTGCGCGCGCTCGAACGCCGCCGCCCTGCCGCCGCCGTCCTGATCGACTTCCCCGACGTGAACTTTCGGCTAGCTAAGCACTGCAAGCGCCTTGGTATCCCGGTGGTCTGGGTTGTCAGCCCGCAGCTGTGGGCGTGGAAGCGCCGCCGCCTGCGCTGGGTCCAGCAGCGCGTCGACCGCATGATGGTCATCTTTCCGTTTGAGGAGCCGTTCTACCAGGCACGGGGAGTACAGGCCGAGTTCATCGGGCACCCGCTGGCGAGCTTGCCGCTGCCGGAGGTCTCGCGGGAGGAATATGCACAAGCAAATGGTTTAAACCCGAACAAGCCTTGGATCAGTCTGTTGCCGGGGTCTCGCCTCAAAGAGGTGCAGCTCAACCTTGCCACCATGCTCGACGCAGCAAGCGCGCCTGAGGGCAGTTACGAGTACCTTGTTCCTGTCGCCTCCACGCTCCGTCGCAACGATGTGCAACATCTCGTCAGGAGCGGAGAGCAGCCACGGGAGCGAAGCGGCCCCGCATGGCCTAGCCTGATTCATTTGGTAGACGATGCCCGGGCAGCCCTCCACCACTCCCGCGCCGCCATCGTCGCCAGCGGCACCGCCACGGTCCAGGCCGCCCTCATCGGCAACCCCTTCGTCGTCGTCTACCGTGTCTCACCGCTCACGTTCCGACTGGCCAAACGCCTCGTCCGCTATCCCGCCGAGATCCCCGCGCCGGTCGACGCCCACGGCAACCTGCCTATCGCCATGGTCAACCTGATCGCCGGTCGCCGGATCGTGCCGGAGGTGCTCCAAGACCAGTTCACCGGCCCGAACGTAGCAGTCGCCCTCCGCCCCCTGCTTGACGACGGCCCCGCCCGCGAGACCATGATCCGCAACCTGGCCGAAGTCCGCCAACGCCTTGTTCCCGCAAACGGAGTAGACCCAATCCGGCGCGTTTGCGATGTCGTACAGGATCTGATGAACTGACCCAGTCCAGATAGAGGCGAAAACGTAGCATCCATCGTCTAACCTGTTGCTAGCAGAGCAAGACGCCTACATCCGCAACATCAGAGGACCCGCCTCCCCATGATCTCCCGCTTCAAGGCCCTTTTCTCCCTGGCCGCACTCGCCCTCAGCACGACCCTCGCCGCCGCGCCCACGCGTCCGCAGATGCAGATCACGGGCTACGTCATTGGCGCGGACCTCGATCCCGCCGCGAACAAGCTGACCGCCACCGCCGACGTGACCCTCACCGCGCTCGAAGACCTCACCTCCGTCACGTTTGAGCTGAACAACGGTCTTCAGATCACCAAGCTCACGGACGCGCAGGGCAAGGTCCTTACGGGCGAGCGGCTGACCACGAACTCCACCGTCCGCGTCCCGCTGCTCACGCCGCTCGCTAAAGGCTCCAGCAGCGTCTTCCACTTCGCCTACAACGGCGTCCTCACCGGCGCGGACACCAGCCCAGTCGAGGGCATTAAGCTCGCCGCCATCGCCGACCCGATCTCCATCCTGCTCTACGCCGGACGCTGGTTCCCCATGACCGGGCTCTTTACCAACCGCTTTACCGCCGAGATGCACATCCGCGTCCCCGCCGACGAGCGCGCCGTCGCCAGCGGCTTCACCAGTCAGAAGACGCTGCCCGACAAGCGGGTCGAATACAGCTTTAGCTGGAACAAACCCGGCTTCCCCGGCACCGTGGTCGCGGGCAAGTTCCTACCAGCGGTCTCCGCGCCGGGGCTCGCAAACCTCAAGGTCTACACCACCGAGAAGCGCAAGGACTTCGCGCTCGACTTCCTGCGCCAGACCGCGCGCGAGTTCGAGTACATGAGCAGCACCTTCGGCCCGCCCGACGCAGGCAAGTCCGGACAAATCAACATCGTCGAGCTGCCGGAGGACTCCGTCTCCGCCGCCTGGGCGCCCGAGATCGCCGCCATCGGCGGGCAGCGCATCGCCGACCACAACTCGCAGCGCCTGCTCTCGAACACACTCGCGCACCAGTGGTGGGGCAGCACCGTCTCGCCCGCCACGCTGAATGACGCCTGGATCACCAACGGCCTGTCGCGCTACACCGAGCTGATGTATCTCGAAGACTCGGCGGGCCGAAACTCGATGCAGTCAGCCATCACGGATGTCTCTGCCGGCGCGCTTGCCTACGACACGGAGCCGCTGACCAGCCTCGGCCGCCTCGATCCGTTTTCGCCGCAGTTCCAGTCCATGACGCTCGAGAAGGGCGCGATGGTCTTCCACATGCTTCGCTGGGAGATGGGTGATGACGCCTTCATCAAGTTCCTGAAGGACCTGCTTACCCAATATGCCGATAAGCCGATCCGCACCGCCGATCTTGAAAAGCTTGCCGAAACAAGCTCCAACATCGAACTCGCTCCATTTTTTGCCCAGTGGCTCGACGGCACGGGCGCGCCCACTTTCGCCAATAAATTCACCGTCTTTCGTCTGGGCAGCAACAAGGGTTTCCGCACGGTCGGCTCGGTCGATCAGGACCTCGATCTGTTTCGCATGCCGGTCGAGCTGCGCATTGAGACGGACGGCAAGACGGAGACCCGCCGCGTCGACGTCAGCGGCACCGAGTCGCAGTATTCGGTCGAGACCTTTGGCCGTCCGCGCCGCATCCAGATCGATCCGCAGGGCTGGCTGCTCAAAACCACACCCGACCTCGCCGTCCGCGTAGCCGTGCTGCGTGGCCAGCAATCTGCTGCTCAAGGCGATTACCCCGGCGCGCTCGCCGAGTACCAGAAGGCGCTCGATGTAAATAAGACGAGCACCCTTGCCAGCTACCGCATCGGCGAGATCTTTGTCACGCAGCGCAACTACCAGGCGGCCGCCAACTCTTTCCGGGATGCCCTGCGCGGCGACGGAGATCCTCGATGGGCTGAGTGCTGGAGCCACGTACAGCTCGGACGCATCTTCGACGTCACGGGGCAGCGAGACCGCGCCGTTAACGAGTACCGACTCGGTGTGCAAACCAACGACAACACGCAAGGTTGTGTCAACGAAGCCCACGCATCGATGCAGACCCCGTACAAGCGTCCTACGAGTGACCAGTAACTGCTTAGGTCCGACGGCAATAACTCGTACCAGACTCAGCCAGAATCATTCGCCAAGCACAGAGAGCGAGTGGATCGTAACCCGTGCGGTTGCTTACATCTTTTTTCTTCCCTTTGCAATCCCATTCCGGTTTACACTCGACACGTAAGTAACCAAGAACCTCTCATAAGTACACGGCCGCTGAGGCAGTGCAGGTTCCTCTCGGGAACTTCGCGCCTTTGTTCGCTTGTTACGTTTGGGCTTTTTCGCTGTAGTTCTGTGGCACATCGTCATCTTCCCTCTCTGCCTTGCGCCGATTTATGCCTCAACGGGTTAAGCAGTTCTAATCCGTCAAGACAATCCCGAACGCCAGGCGTTCCAACTAGAGGAGCACGATGAAAAAGATTGCGACTTGCTTACTTCTGGCCACAGTGGCCTATTGCGGTGCTGCACAAACTGCCCCTTCTTCCTGCTCCGATATGAGCCTGGGAGTCAATGGCTCCTTCAACGGCTTCGTTCCTTCGTCCAAGGATGCGTGGCATCAGGACGTTACGAACGCGCCGGTCGACCCCCTCTCTGCCAACATCATCGCGACCGACACCAACGGCCTGAAGGGCTACTCGCTTCACCCCGATTTCGGTACCATCTACGGCATCCCGTATGCCGTCGTCGATTCAGCCTCAACAGCCTCCGTGCCAGTCAACATGACTCTGTATGGCGGGGACTCGGACGTTACACCGTACCCGATCACTCCGGCCAACCCAGTCGAGGGCGGCTTGGCGGATTGCCCCTTCGACGCAGCCACTACCCCGGACGGGAAAGATCATCACCTGATCGCCGTGGACCGCAATCAGTGTGTCGCGTATGAGCTGTGGCGGGCGAGTTACTGCGAAGGCAAGTGGAGTGCGGCCAATGGCGCAATCTGGGATCTAACCAAAACCGAGCAGAGGCCCTTCGGCCTTACCTCAGCCGATGCCGCGGGACTCTCTGTTCTGTCGGGCCTGATCCGCTACGACGAGATCGTGGCGGGCAACATCAACCACGCAATCCGCTTCACGATGCGGTACACGAAGAACAACCAGAATGGTGGTCTATTTACTGCGCCAGCAACCCATGCATCGGGAACGAACTGGGGCAACAACAACATCATCGGGATGCGGATCAGGCTAAGGGCAGACTTCGACATCTCACATTTCTCCCAGACCAACCAGATCATCCTCAAAGCCATGAAGCAGTACGGCATGATTCTCGCCGACAACGGATCGAGCCTTTACTTCCAGGGAACACAGGATGCGCGCTGGAATGACGACGATCTGAACAACCTGAAGAGCGTTCCCTCTGCGGCCTTCGACGTGGTGAAGATGGATGCACCGTATGACGCCAACAACGCGCCCAGCGGCTCTGCCCCGACGATCAACAGCTTTACCGCTTCCGCACCTCAGATCAACCTTGGTGCAAGCGTCACCCTGACGCCCAATGTATCGAATGCCAGCTACAACTACATCGACGTTGCCGGCTTCGCTCGCGGTCCAGTCACGGTCACGCCCACCCAAACCACCACATATACGCTCGTCAGCCGCAACGCTTATGGAACATCCACGGCCTCGGTGACGGTCAAGGTCATCACGGCTCCTCCTCCGCCCACGATCCAGTCTATCGTCCTCACCCCCTCTGCCAGCACGTCGAACGTCTTCCTGTTCACGGCAAAGGCGCAACTCTCCAACAACACCACGCAGGATGTGACCCGTGCCTCTACCTGGACCAGCAGCAACCCGGCAGTGGCGACGATCTCCAACGGCACGCTGTTCTTCCAACGGTCTGGCACCGTCACCGTCACTGCACAGGATGGCGGTGTGACCAGCCAACCGGTCACGGTACGAGCGGTCGTTCCCCTCCGCATCAACCGGTAACACAGTCTCTGCAAAACTGCGCGGCTCCCTCACAGGGGCCGCGCTTTTGCAGAACCGGTCTACTCGTAACGAAGAGCCTCAATCGGATCGAGGTTTGCCGCCTGCATCGCCGGAATCATCCCGCTCACGGTGCCCACCAGGATCAGGATCGTCGTGGCGATCACCACGCTGTGCGGCGAAATCAGCAGATGGATGTCGGCGTCTGAAGCGTTTTCGGCGATGGCACTATAGAACTTTACGCTGCCCACACCCCTGGCCACCGCGTACGCCAGCAGTACCCCGCCTAGTCCACCGACGCTGGAGATCACCAGCGCCTCCGCGAGGAACTGCAGCAGGATGTGCCGTTTCCGAGCCCCTAACGCCTTTTCGACGCCGATCTCCCGCGTGCGCTGCTGCACGCTGACCAGCATGATGTTCATTAGCCCAATGCCCGCAATCCCCAGCGTCAGCGCGCCGATAAACAGCAGCAGCACCTGCAGGCCAATCGACACCGCGCGAAACTGTGAAAGCTGCTCCATCAGGTTGGCCACATGGATCGCGTTGTGGTCCGAAGCGCGAAAGCCGTGGGCGGCCCCCAAGGCGTTCCGCAACCCCCTCTCCACCGCCATATGGTCGCCCTGGTAACTCATCCAGATGCCGTCCACATACTTCGTGTCCTTCAAGTCGCTCATGGTGCTGAGCGGGATGTCCACGGCGACGTTCGCGTTGTCGTCTCCGCTTTGCATCTTGGCCTTCAACACGCCGATGACCTGGAAGCTGATGCCGTTGATGTGAATGCTCTCGCCGATGGGGTACAGACCGGAGAAGAGCTTCCTCTTTGCTTCCGAGCCGATCAGGGCCACGTGTGCCCTGCTCACCAGGTCCGCTTCCGTCATGGGACGGCCCGAGGTCAGCTCCATGTTCTGGATCTGCTGGATCTCCGGCGTGACGCCGTCCACCTCCCAGGTAAAATTGTGGAGATCGTTCGAGACCGGCACATTCTTATAGTCTTGCGGCGAAACCCGGACGACACCGGCCACCGTCTCCTGAATGCGTTCCACGTCGTCCATGGTGAAGCGCACCTTGACGCCCGCCTTGGTGCCGCCCGCCTGCTCACTCGTTGTGCCCGGCCACACTCCGATCATGTTTGTCCCGAACTGCGAGAAAATCGCCTCGAACGCCCTTCCGAACCCCGCACCGAAGGCCAGCAGCAGGATCACCGTCGCAATACCCCACGCCATGCCTACCACGGTGATCAGCGTGCGCCGGCCATTGTGCCGCATGGCCTCCATCGCCTGCCCAAAGATGTCCTTCAGCATCGTTTACTCCTTCCGCAGCGCTTCCACCGGCTCGAGCCTGGCCGCCGTCCGCGCCGGGTAAATGCCCGCCACGACGCCGCAGAGCGTCAGCGTGATGACCGCCATCGCCGCCGACCAGGGCACCAGCCGCGGTGGGTCCATGCCCATCTGGTTGTCGCCCAGCAACGACCCAAGCAGCGCCATAAAGCCCGCAGCTGCTGCAATGCCGATCACCCCGCTCAAGCCCGTCAGGATCAGGCCTTCGAGAAAAAACTGCGCCATGATGCTGCGGTTCGTCGCGCCCAGCGCCTTGCGCAACCCGATCTCGCGGGTGCGCTCCTGCACCGTCACTAGCATGATGTTGACGATGCCCACCGCCCCGAGAGCAAGCGTGACCACGCCGACACCCCCCAGGAACACGTCCATGGCCGTAAAGATCATCCCCACCATCCTGTTCGATTTGATCGTGTCCCACTCGTCGAACGCGTCCTTTAGGTTGGGCGGGAAATCGTGCCGTGCGGCGATGATGCGGTGCACGTCGTCCTTGGCCGCCTCATTCTCGTCCTCGGTGCGCGGCTGGTACTGTATCGACGACACGGCATCCTTGGGCAGGTTCTCTCCAAGGGGAGGAAACAGCTCCATCATGGTGGACAGCGGAACGTACACCTTCTGGTTCTCGTCGTCGTTATTGCCCCGGCCGATCTTGCCCGCCGTACCCACCACCTGAAAGCGATGGCCATTCAACGTAATATAAGCCCCGAGCGCGGGTCGGCCGGGAAACAACAATTTGACGTTCTTCTCTCCGAGCACAACGACCTGCCGTCGCTGGCTCAGGTCGCCCGCGTTGAAAAAGCGCCCCTGGGCGATCGGAAGATGCCGGATGTCGGGAAAGCTTACCTCCACGCCCACGCATCGTCCGCCGGAGCTGGAGAACTCGCTCACCTGCTTGAGGTCGCCGCGCGTAAGCAGCGCCGTTGCGTTCCGAACGTGCGTTGCCCCGGCCCGAACGGCCTCCGCGTCCCCATAGGTCAGCATGTAAGGCCGCATCCCGCTATGCTGTCCGGGCAGCGCGGGAATGGTTCCGGCCCAGGTCATGATGACGTCAGTGCCGACCTCGGCCAGCCCGCGCCGCTGCCCCGAGCGAAATCCCTCGCCCAGACCGATCAGCAGCAGCAGCGACGCGACACCCCACGCGATGCCGAACATCGTGAGAAACGACCGCAGCTTGTTCGCTCCGATCGCCTGGAAGACCTGGGTAAACGTATCGATAACAGCGCGCATGGTCGGCTCGTTCTACAAGCAAAGGGTACGTTACGGGCGGCAAAAGGTTCCATGAGGTCAGGCCAGGTTTGCCACTGGCTCGAAAGAGCGCGGCGGTGTTGCCCGAACCTACCGCGTGTAAACGACGTTCTTCATCAACAGAGGCAGGTCCGGATCGGCTTCCAGCACGACAGGGTGCCCAAGACTGCCGAAGAAGGCGACGGCCGCCGCAAGGACCTCGGCGGCCACCGTCGCCGGATACAGCAGACGCGCGCCCCGTAGCACCACAATCCGCTCTGCCCGGTAGGTGCACGACGCCAGATCGGTCACGCTGATATGCGCCGTCGGCGTGCACAGGATCGTGCGCGGCGGAGCCATGCGGTCCAGCAGGCTAAGAATTTCGAGCTTCGACTCCAGGTCGTCGGGCACAAAGTCGATGGCGAGGTCGGCCTCCCGCACCGCATCCTCGACCGTGCTGGCCAGCCTCAGGCGGCCGGCAGTCTGCGAACGGAGGTCCGAGAAGTCCGCCTCCGCCTGCCGGAGGTTAGCCGGCATCACGTCCTCCAGCACGACATCGTACCCAGAGCTGGCACAGAGCAGAGCAAATGCCCTGCCCGCTTTACCCGCCCCGATCACGGCAACGGTGCGGGTGGCCACTTACCTGGCGCTCGACTTCGTTTCGACCGCAGTCAGCACAGACTCATAGCTTGGCTCGGAGACACGGAAGTGCTCGGCGACCCGCTGCTTGTCTTCGTCCGTCAGGGAGGGAAGAACGGCCAGGATGCGGCGCAGGGTGACGGAGATATCGTCGACGTAGTTCATGGTGCGGATTGCTTCGCCGGAAAGCGGCATGGGTCAGACTCCAATCGAATTTGTACTCACACCCAGTCTAAATGCTCGCGCGACCACGAAGCCTCCAGCTAGCCCCTGGCTTCGAGCGCCCCGCGCAGATCGGCTTCATCGGTCGGCTTCCCCGCATCCAGACCCTCCACCGGAGCCACATACCCATCCCGGTCCGTCATCTCCATCAGTCTCGCCAGCTTGCGGGCGAAGTCCGGGTGCAACGCCTCGGGTCCGTAGCGCCAGGTCCAGTTCCCAGTCGGAGCCGAAGGGGTGTTCATCCGCGCCTCGCTGCCGAGGTGCAGCACATCCTGCAACGGGAAGATGCAGGTGTTCGCCACCGACCGCGCCGCTGCCTTGATCATCGCCCACACGATCTCGCCGTCGTGGTGAATGTCCTGGAGGTAGCTTTGGACGTTCTCCCGCTCATACGGCTGCAGATCGTCGCGCCACCAGCCTTGGGTCGTGTTGTTGTCGTGCGTGCCGGTGTAGATCACGGTGTTCGGCACGCAGCGGTGTGGCAGGTAAAGGTGGCCACCCCGGTCCGAAAAGCCGAACTGGAGGATGCGCATTCCCGGCATTCCAAAATGCTCGCGCAGCTCGTTGACCTCCCTGGTGATCAGCCCCAGATCCTCGGCGATGAACGGCAGATCGCCGAAGACATCCTTCAGCCGCTGAAACAAAGCGACACCCGGTGCCTTGACCCACTGGCCGTTGACCGCCGTCTCTTCGTCCGCGGCGATCGACCAGAATGCCTCAAACCCGCGGAAGTGGTCCAACCGGATGAGATCGTACAGCTCAAGCGCCCGGCGTATACGGGCCACCCACCAATCGAAGCCGCGCTCCTGCAACAGGCTCCACTTATAAAGCGGATTGCCCCACCGCTGCCCCGTCTCCGAAAAGTAGTCCGGCGGCACGCCCGACACCCGAACCGGCAACCGGTTCTCATCCAGCTCAAAGATGTCTGGGTTCGTCCAAACGTCTGCCGAGTCGTAGCTGACGAAGATGGCTACATCCCCCATAATCCGGATATCCTGCTTGCCGCAGTAGGTCTTCAACGCGCACCATTGCTCGGAGAAGAGGTACTGGATTGCCTGCTCGACCGCCAACTCGCGGGCGTGGTCGTTCAACAGGCGGCTGAGCGCGTCCCGCTTGCGCTGGGCATATTCCACCGGCCACTCATGCCAGCTCGCATACGCAAACATCCGGCGGAGGACAACGTACAGGGCATAGTCCGTGAGCCACGACAGGTTGTCCTCGCAGAACTTGCGGAAGAGCAGCCTCTGCGGGGGCGTCGCGCGGTCCAGAAAGTTCGCGGCTGCCTCTTCGATCAACGGCAGCTTCCGCTCGGTGGCCGCGCCGAAATCCGCCGGCCCCTCGGCACCCGGCAACCCTGCGATCCGCTCCGGCGCGATCCAGCCATCCGCTGCCAGCCGCTCCAGGCTGATCAGCAAGGGATTGCCCGCAAACGCCGACAGCGCCGAGTACGGCGAACTGCCGTATCCCGTCGGACTCAAGGGCAGTACCTGCCAAAGCCGTTGCTTGCTCTCCACCAGAAAGTCCGCAAACGCGTATGCGGCTGGCCCCAGATCACCTACGCCTCCATAGGAAGGCAGAGAGGTGATGTGCAGCAGAATGCCGGAAAGCCGTTCTTCGATCATGGTTTACCTCGGTGCTTTGTAGGAGGCCGCTGGAAGATCATACGTTGCCAGCATGAACAAGGCCCGGCAGAGTACAAGCCGGGCCCTGGTCTTTCTGGTTGTCATCCCCGAAGGGGATCTGGGTTGTCTTAGCTGCCGAACGGCGACGCCCCGGGAGCCCCCGGTGCGGCGGGCTTCTTCGTATAACGCACTGCGCCCGTCTTCTCGTACTTGTCGCTCAAACCCGAAATATAGACCCGAAAGATCTCCTCATGCTGCTCGTTCAACAGCTGCTCCCGCGTCGCCGTGAAGTTCTTGGCAACGTCGTCCGCACCGGGTTCCTGCTTGTCCGTCACCGTCAGCACGATGCCCACACGACCAGCGTTAATCGGACCCGAGACCGCGCCTTTGGCCAGCGTGAACGCCACCGCGCCCGGCCCGGACATAGCGCCAAGGTCCGGCACCTGCCCGTCCTTGCCCACCAGATCGCTCGTCTTCACCGGGATATTCATCTCCCCGGCCGCCTTGCGAAGATCGTTCAGCACCTTCGCCCGATCATCAAGCCTGGTCAACTGCGCGTTCAGCATCTGCGGCAGCTGCTGCTCGCGGAAGTCCTCGAGGATGTGCGGCTTGTAGTCCGCGAACTCCGGCGCATGAGCAGCCTTCGTGTCGAGCACCTGGAAGACCGCGTACCCGTCGCCGGTCGAGACCGTAGCCGGAGCGGCACCCTTCGCCGCCGTGAACGCCTGCGTCAGCAATGCCGAGCCGTCCGCCAGACCGGTGATCGTTCCATCCTTCGGCAGATAGTCCGTCGTCACCGCCTTCAGGTTGTGGGCCGCCGCCGTCTTGTCAATTCCCTGCTTCGCCGCCTCACCCGCAAGCTGTTGCGCGAAGCTCTGCTCGGCCGCGCCGGACTTCTGCTGCTCGAGCACCGGCTCGATCTGCCCCTTCACCTCGGCCAACGGCTGCAGGTGCGCCGTCTTCTTTTCTTCCGTCTGGATGATGTGGTAGCCGAACTGCGTCTTCACCAGCTCGGAGGTCTGTCCCGGCGCAAGCGCGAACGCCGTCTTGTCGAACTCCGGCACGGTCTTGCCGCGATCGAGCCAGCCCAGCTCGCCGCCCGTAGCCTTCGACCCCGGATCGTCCGAGTTCTTGCCCGCCAGGTCCGCGAAGTTGCCGCCTCCCTTGATCTGGTTGAGGATGCCCTGCGCCTTGGCCTTGGCATCCGCGTCGGTCTTGGCGTCCGCGCCCTGCGCCACCTGGATCAGGATGTGCCGTACCTTCACCTGCTCCTTCACCTGGTACTGTGCCTGATGCTGGTTATAGTAGGCCTGCACATCCGCGTCGGTCACCTGCGGCTTACCGCCCGGCAGACTCCCCGCGTCGAAGGCCACGTACTGGATCTTGCGCGACTCCCCCACCGCGTTGGCATAGCGGCTGCCATTCTGCTTGAAGAAGGTCTGGAGGTCGGCGTCCGACGGATTGATCTGCTTCCGCAGGTCCTCGGACGAGATTACCGCGTAGTCGAACTTCACCTTAGTGCCCTGCGCCAGATACGCCTTCCGCACCGCGTCGTCGGAGACGGTCACGCCGCCGGTGATCAGTGCCTGGAGCCGGTTTAGCTCCATATCCTGCTTCACCTGGGACTCAAAGTCCGTCCGGCTGGTCTGGAAGGCCGCCTGGACGAAGTTCATGTACGCGTCGTCGCCGATGTAGGCACCGTTGGGGAAGAGGTACTGCGCGAACGGCCCGGTCTGAAGCTCGCGCTTGAGGTCCTCGTCCGACACCTGCAGATGCAGCCGGTCGGCCTCATGCTTCAGGATCGCCCGCTGCACCAGGATTTGCCCCGCGCGCTGCGCCATATAAGGGATCAGGAAGTCGGGCAGCTTCTGCTGTTGCAGCTGCCGCTGCGCCAACTGGTTGACCTCGGCGGTTGGAATCGGCGTCGTGTCGCCCGTAAGCCGGCCCAGGATGCCGGGACTCCGGACCGTGGCGAAGACCGCCGCGTTGCCGCCTGCGCCCGAGTTGTCAAAGATGCCCGGCACCAGCGTGATGACCATGGTGATGACCGCCAGACCGATGATGACGGCGAAGACGCCCTTGATGATGCGATTGTCCTGTTGCAGAATGCGGATCATGCGTGCGGTAAACCTTGGCTTCTCGGCACCGTCCTTAGAGGACGCGCCCGCCCGTGATTTTGCGTGATGCGGCGCGGAAACTGCGCGCCACATCAGAGGCAGGGCAAGTAGACAGTATAGACGAGAAGGGTGACGGTATCGGCCACCCTCGTCTGCTCAATACGGTTGCGAGTACGGTGGAGGGGGTGGCGGAGGATAGTACCCGGGAGGGCCGTAGTAGGGCCGTGGGTAACGCCGCCGGACCATCTGCTGTCCGCCCTGCTGCGCTCCCAGGGGAACGCCATAGCCGGTCCGGTCCATCTCCGCCTGCGAGATCGTTGTTAACGGCGCGGGCTGCGCCATGTGGAAGGTCAGGATCGCCTCGGACGGCACGATCACCTGGCGGCCTCCCGATGACGCCGAGGTTCCCACCCCGGCCGCCCCGCCGACGCCCGCACCGATCGCCGCGCCCGCGCCACCACCCGCAATTGCGCCGATGATCGCTCCAGCCGCGCCCAGTCCAACGGCGTTCCCGACCGTCTGTGAACCCTTTCCTTCGCTCTCGCGCTGCCACACGTCGGAGGTGATCGGAAACACCCGGCCACCGAGCGTCACCTGCGTAAGTTGCAGCGAAAGCTCGCCGTGACCCTTGATGACGCCGCCACTCTTGGCCTCCGTCACGCGACCCTGCACGCTTGCGCCGCGCGGGATCGCCACCGCTCCATCCGCCACCACATCGTTCAGCACGACCGCGTCGAACACCGTTCCCGGCTGCGTGTGCTTGCTGTCCAGACCCTCGTTGATGCGTACCCGGAGCAACGCTCCCGGCTGCACCGTCACCGGCTTGCCTGCCTCCTGTGCGCCATAGGGTGGGGAGCTTTGCCGCTGTAGACCAGCATACGGACCTTCCGGCTGGAACGGAGGACGGACATTCTCAGGGTGCTCCTGTCCGTTTGGCGGGGGCGGCTGCTGGGGGTTGTAAGGCTGGCGGCGCTGCATGGGTGGCGCGCCGTAGGGACCGTCCTGCGATGCGCCAGACTGCGAATCACTCCCCGGCTCCCTTTGCTGTGCCGCGTAGACCTCCGGGTCTGGAGCATGCTGCGGCTGCCCTGCCGGAGGAGGTGCCATCGTCCCGTCGGATTGCAGCAAGGGATTGGTTCCATTCCCACTCGCATCCGCAGCCGGGGCGGCGCCGATAGCGAGTTCATCAACCACCTTCTTGACGCCAGATGCACGCGCCGCAGTATTCTCCGCCATGGCACGTGTCGAATCATCCTTCACTGTGCCGCTCAGCGTGACAACACCGTAGACCGTACTCGACGTGATGTTTTCACTGGCCAGCTGCGGGACGACGGCAAGTGCCTTCAGCACGTTGGCTTCAATCTGCGCGTCGGGTACCGTTGTCTGGGCAAAAGCGTTCGTCGTCAGCAGCATCGTTCCCGCGAGGCAAACGTTCAAGGTCTTTAAATGCATAGATCCTCCACGCCTGACGATCGACTATTCGTGGACCGCCGTTCGTATCTATGCAGACTCTGATGCAGGCAAAAAGTTACGGTGCCGGCGTCCTTATCCGGCACCGGCACGTCCGTGATGTCCAGATGCATCAAGTTTCGGCAGTCGCCGTCGATAACACTTGGATAGACGCAACAACGTTCGTCCAGCGGACGTTTCCATGTGGCGGAGGAGAGCGGGAGATGGCAAGATCGGCAACCAGCAGCCCGTTCACAAACCCGGATCGTCCTTCGGCCCCGCCGTCAGACCGTCCGGATCGTCCCTTCGCCGTGTCGCGCGAGACCGCACGGAGTCTTTCGCCCGAAGCGCCGCCTGCACGCTTTCTGGGCCGTCAACCGATCCTCGATAACAACCTGAACCTTTATGGCTATGAACTGCTCTTTCGCTCAGGCCATGAGAACGCTTTCTCCGGCGATCCCGAAGAGGCGACCCGGCAGGTTACGGACAATTATCTCCGCATCGTTCCCGAGGCGACCCGCTCCGTGGCTTTCGTCAACTGTACCCGCGAAGCTTTACTGACGCATGCCGTGACTCTGCTGCCACCGCACAACACGGTACTGGAGATCCTCGAAGACGTGGAACCTGAGCCAGCCGTGATGGAGGCTTGTGTGGCACTCAAGCAGCTTGGCTACCGCTTCGCCCTGGACGATTTCCTTCCCGGCCCATCGAAGATTCCCTTTCTTCCCCTGGCAGACTTCATCAAGATCGATTTCCGCGCCGCCGACGCCAAGGTTCGCCGCGAGATCTACAAGATGGCCGCGGGCTGCGGAGCCAGGTTGCTCGCTGAAAAAGTGGAGACGCCGCAGGACATGGAACTCGCCCGCGCCGAAGGCTGCAAGCTCTTCCAGGGCTACTTCTTCTCCAAGCCGATCATCATTGCGCAGCGTGCCATTCCACGCAACCACTTCACCTATCTTCGTGTGCTCGCCGCGCTGTGCCGCCCGCGACCGGACATTAACGAGATCGAAATGCTGATCAAGACGGAGCTCTCGCTCTGCTATGCGTTGCTGCGGCTGGTCAACTCCGCGTTGTATGGTCTGCCGGTCCGCGTCTCGTCCATCCGCAACGCGCTGATGATGGTGGGGGAGGACGGTATCCGCACGCTGGTCACCGTCGCGCTTGCGGGCGTCTTTGCTGAAACGCACTCGAAGTCCCTCATCTCCATGGCAGTCGAGCGAGCCAAGTTCTGCGAGCGGCTGGCACCGATGCTGTGTGAAGACGGCTCCAAGCTCTACCTGCTGGGCATGCTGTCGCTGATCGACGCGATCGTGCAAATTCCCATGACGCAGATCGTCAAGTCGCTTCCTCTGGCTGACGATATGGCGTTCGCCTTGGTCGGCCAGGCGAGCCCCTTGAAGATCGCGCTCGATCTGGTGCGCTGCTACGAATCCGGAAACTGGCATTGCTGCGAGACGATGCAGACGAAGCTTGGCTTGACAGAAAGTCGCACCGCGTCCATGTACGTCGAATCGATCCACTGGGCCGATGCAGCGATTGGCATCTCGCAGCGGGCGGCGTAAGAAGGAAGCCTTTGCTCGCTTGGACGGAACCGCGCGCCTAGCGTCCTTACGCCGCCCGGCGCGCCGGCTTTTCCGCGTCGGCCAGCCACGCCACCATGGCTCGATTGCACTCGTCCGGCATCTCGGCAAAAGGAATGTGACCTACGCCCGGGATGACGAGCAGCTTCGCGCCAACAAGCGTCTCCATCAACCGGTGTGCCGACAGAAGCCCGACGGTATGGTCGCGGTCGCCCCAGATCAGAAGCACCGGCTTCTCTGCCAATCGAAGCAGAGCAACACGCAGCCGCAGCATGTCGTCGAACCAGCCTTCAAGGATGCTCAGGATGTGGTCGACGGTACCTGGAATAGCCAGCCCGTCGATGTAGCCGTCCAACGTCCCTTCCACCACCCGTGCCGGATCGCCATACATACGGTTCAAGGCGAGGGCCTTCAGGCGTCGCGGCAACACAGGGATGCGCCGCGCCAGCCACATGCCAAACCGCGTCTGGTAAAACCGAATCAGCTGATGGCCGAAGTCACAGAACGGGTTTGCCGGCGCGAACAGTACCAGCTTCCGCACCCGGCCGGGATGCCGTGCCGCCAGCATCATCGCCACTGCGCCACCGTGCGAATGCCCCGCCACATCAGCCTCATCCACACCCAGCACGTCGAGCAGCGCCGCTAAACCGTCCGCAGTCGCCTCGAGACCCGCATCGAGTCCTGGCACGCGCTCCGACTCCCCCATATTGAACAGATCGACCGCGTAAACGGTGGAATGCCGTGACAGGAAAAGGACGTTTTGCCGCCAATTGTTTGCCGATCCAACCAGTCCATGCAGGAGCAAGAGTGCCGGGCCGCTGCCTGACCGCTGGAGGTGCACACGCATTCCGTGTACCTGCACGAATAAGTCTGTCGCATATGCCGTCATCTAGTTTCAATGTTACAGCAGGATGAACAGACTGTAACAAATCCGCCCTTCCATGCACAACCAGGGGAACCCGTGTCGGGAAACCCCCGTATGGATACTCTGGTCCTCTACCAACAACAGGCCATCATCTATGATTATTGGAAGGTTCGGTTCGTGCGCCGTCGTAAGTTGAACAAGAACAAGCCCGTTCTGCGTTTACCGTCCTTTGGCACGATAGATGCACCGCCCGCTGTAGGCTGAATAGGCCGCACTCGCCCCTCGCATGAAGACCGCCTTCCAAACTCGCATCCTCGCCATTGTCCTCGCCGTGGCGACCCTGGGAGCTTGCGTCCTGGCGGCTCTCAACCTGACACAGGAGCTGACCTTTGATTCGCCCACTGACGGCATCTGGTGGGTCGAAGCGCAGGGAGGCCTTCGTGCCGAGCGAGTCCCGGCAGATTCGCCCGGTCTTCGCGCGGGGA
The DNA here is from genome assembly GCA_965215415.1 of Acidobacteriaceae bacterium. Classification (GTDB taxonomy): domain Bacteria; phylum Acidobacteriota; class Terriglobia; order Terriglobales; family Acidobacteriaceae; genus Edaphobacter. The sequence continues at coordinate 2,508,044 of CBDCDQ010000009.1, forward strand.
TACGAACCGGAGACATCCTGCAGTCCGTCAACGATCACCCTACCTCGCGCCTGGCCTCTTTTGAGCGAGCGATCACCCGCACCGGCATCTGGGCGCGTGCCAGCTACACCCTTCTTCGGCCGAACGCCCTGACTGGTGCGGCACCTCGGCTGGACATCACCGTCATCCTCGAACCAGTCGACAAGACCGACCGGCAGATTACCCGCCTCATCGCGCTTATTTATCTACTCATCGGGCTTTACGTCCTGTTTCGCCGCTGGACCGCGCCCAAGTCGACTCACTTCTACATCTTCTGCCTGGTCTCGTTTGTCCTGTATGCCTTCAAATACACGACACAGCTCGACATGCTCGACTGGATCGTCTACTGGTCGAACATCGTCGCCACGGCGATGCAACCGGCACTTTTTCTCCATTTTGCGGTCTCCTTCTCCGACAGCTATCGCGACCGTGCACGCCGCCGCGTTCTCATCCCCTTCCTCTACCTTCCGGGTCTGATCCTGATCGGTGTTCAGGTCAGCGCCATCCGCTACACCTCGGCTACCGAGCTGCTCAAGCACCGGCTTGACCAGAGTGCCTATGCCTACCTGGCGCTCTTCTATGTGCTGGCCGCCATCGTCTTCCTGCTCCGCACGCGCTCGGCTGAGTCGCCTCTCGAACGCCAGCAGCTTAAATGGCTCACTCGCGGCACCCTGCTCGCTGTTATCCCGTTTACTGTTCTCTACGTTTTGCCGTATGTCTTCGATCTCGCCGTTCCGACGCTGATCACGCGGCTGGCAGGTCTTTCGCTTGTACTGCTGCCGCTGACCTTCAGCTGGGCCATCATCCGCTTCCGCCTGATGGATGTGGACCTGATCTTCAAACGCGGCGTCACCTACACGCTCGCGACCGCCGCGCTGGTCGGCCTCTATTTCGGCGCGGTGGCCCTGACCGCCGAGCGCGTCCATACCCGTCTCCCCAACCTGGGGGTCTATGGTCTGCTCGCCGCCATCGTCGTCACCGGCCTGGTCTTCGATCCGCTGAAGCGCGCCATCCAGACTCGCGTCGACCGGCTCTTCGACCAGAAGCGCTTCGACTATCGCGAGACTCTGGTCGACTTCGGCCGCAGCCTCAACTCGCAGACCGACCTTGCGACCCTGCTCGATGCTATCGTCGACCGCCTTCCGCAGACGCTGCTCGTCACCCGCACCGCGGTCTTCCTCAGCAGCGAGCCGGATGATCTCGGCTCGACGACACGCTCCTTCCATCTCGCCGCCTCGCACGGCCTCACCAACCTTCCCGCCGCCGAGCTGCAAGCGCTCGATGTCCGCTTCCTCGACTTCGACGAGCCCGGCGCGAACACCCACATCTTCCTGGAAAACCCGCAACAGGTGCTTCGCCTTTCAGCCGCCCAGCGCCGCACCGCCGCCCAGCTCGACCTCAACTACTATCTTCCCTGCCGCGTCGCCAACCGCGAGGGCGGCGGCACCCGCACCGTCGCCGTCCTCGGCCTCGGTCGCACCCATGATGGCGACTTCCTCTCGTCGGAAGACATGGAGCTGCTCGAATCGCTCGCCGGCTACATCGGCATCGCCATCCAGAACGCCCAGCTCTACCGCCGCCTAGAAGCCAAAATCACCGAGTTCGAGCGCCTCAAAGAGTTCCACGAGAACATCGTCGAGTCCATCAACATCGGGGTTGTCGCCGTCGACCTCGATGGCCGCATCGAGAGCTGGAACACACCCATGGAGGAGATGTACGCCAAGGGCCGCCGCGACGCGCTCCGCCAGCCTCTCTCCGCCGTCTTCCCGCCCGACTTCGTCGCCCGCTTCGATGAGGTCCGCCACGAGTACGGCACCCATACTCTCTATAAGTTCCCGCTCGCGCTGCCCAATGGTGAGTCGCGCATCGCCAACATCGCCATCGCGCCGCTCGTAACCCGGGACCTGATCGCCGTCGGCCGCATCATCCTGGTCGACGACATCACCGACCGCATCCAGCTGGAGGTCCAGCTCACGCAAGCCGAGAAGCTGTCGTCGATCGGCCTGCTTGCCGCCGGCGTGGCGCACGAGGTCAACACCCCGCTGGCCGTCATCTCCTCCTACACCCAGATGCTCTCGAAGCAGCTGCGCGGAAATGAACTAGATACGCGCCTCGCGCCTGTACTGGAAAAGATCACCCAGCAAACTTTCCGCGCCTCCGAGATCGTCAACGGCCTGCTCAACTTCTCGCGCACCTCCGGCTCCGAGTTCACCTCCATCGACCTCAACCAGCTTCTCCGCGATACCGTCACCCTGCTCGAACATCAGTTTAAGACCGCTCAGATCCGCGTCGATCTGGACTGTGACGGCGGCCTGGCCCTCATCAAGGGCAACCAGGGCAAGCTGCAGCAGGTCGTTCTCAACCTCATGCTCAACGCCAAGGACGCCATGCACGGCCGCCCCGGCGCGACCCTCCGCGTCCACACCGAAGACAGCGGCGACTGCGTCCTCGTCACCATCACGGACTCCGGCTCCGGCATTGAGCGCGACCACCTCCACCGCATCTACGACCCTTTTTTCACCACCAAGTCCACCCCCGCCGAGGGCCAGCGCAAGGGCACCGGCCTGGGCCTCGCCGTCACCTACGGCATCATCCAGGAGCACGCCGGCAAGATCCATGTCGAGAGCGCAGTGGGCGTCGGCACCACCTTCCGCTTAGAGTTCCCCCGCGCCGCGCCGCGCCCGTCCGTCGCATCTACGCCACAGTTAGAAGATCAGAGGCCTACCGTTCATGCCTGAAGTCCTTGTACGTGAACCAGCACGTGAAGCAGCCGCAACCCGCCCCACTCGCGACTTCACCGGCACCCGCATCCTCATCATCGACGACGAAGCTGCCATCCGCGAATCGCTCGAAACCCTGCTGACCCTTGAAGGCTTCCATGTCACGCTCGCCTACGAAGGCTCTTCCGGCCTGGACCGTCTCGCCCGTGAACGCTTCGATCTCCTCCTGCTTGATCTTGCCCTACCCGGCGAGTCCGGCATCGACCTCCTCCCGCGCATTCTTGACATCCAGCCTGGCCTGCCCGTCATCATGATTACCGCCTACGGCACCGTCGGCAACGTGGTCGACGCCATCCGCGCCGGGGCCGAAAACTTCACCCAGAAGCCCTGGGACAACGAGAAACTCCTCGCCGACATCCGCGCCGCCGTCGCCCGCAACAAAGCCGAAGAAGAGGTCGTCCAGCTCAAGCGCACCCTCAAGCAGCGCTACAACTTCGAGCACATCGTCGGCAAATCCGAGCCCATGCTCCGTCTCTTCGACATGGTCGCCCAGGTTGCGCCTTCCCGCTCGACGGTCCTCATCCAGGGCGAGTCCGGCACGGGCAAAGAGCTCATCGCCAAGGCCATCCACGCCAACTCCCCCCGCCGCGACAAGCCTTTTGTGCCGGTAAATACGGGTGCGGTGCCTTCAGAACTGCTCGAATCCACTCTCTTCGGCCACGTCAAAGGCGCGTTCACCTCCGCCATCTCGTCGAAGAAAGGCCTCTTCGAGGTCGCCAACGGCGGCACGCTCTTCTTAGATGAGATCGGCACCATGGGCATGGACATGCAGGCCAAGATTCTCCGCGTGCTGCAAGACCGCCGCTTCATGCACCTCGGCGGCACCTCCGAGATCCAGGTGGACGTCCGCATCGTCGCCGCCACTAACGTCAATCTCCAGCAGGCCGTCCGCGATGGCCGCTTCCGCGAAGACCTCTTCTACCGCCTCAACGTCATCTCGCTCGAAATGACGCCGCTCCGCTCCCGCCGCGAAGACATCCCGCTGCTCGCCGCCCACTTCCTCAAGGTCTACTCCGACGAAAACGGCATGGAGCACCGCGTGCTCGCCCCCGACGCCCTCCGCGTCCTGATGGATTACGAGTGGCCCGGCAACGTCCGCGAGCTTGAAAACGCCATGGAGCGCGGTGTCGTCCTCTCAACCGCCCGCACCATCCCCGCCGACCTGCTCCCCGCCCAGCTCACGGGCGGCACCTACACCGCGTCGATCCTCGACCACCGCCCCGACGCCAGCCTCTTCGACCTGATGGAGGAGATCGAGCGCCGCATCATCGCCGACCGCCTCGAACGCTGCCACTGGAACCAGACCGAAGCCGCCGAATACTTCAAAATCCCCCTCAGCACGCTGAACCAGAAGATCAAGCGCCTGAATGTGGAGATACGGAAGCGCGGGCTGCGCGACTGACAGCCTCCCCCTATCTGTTTCTGCACCCTCTTGTCTGTCATTCCGCAGCGAAGCGGAGGAATCTGCTTTTGCCTTGCCGTTCTGGTTGTCGTTCCCGAGGGAATGCGCGTTTGCACTTCGGCGCACCCCGCCCATCTTTGCTACACTCCACCCACGGACAGCAAACCAAGGATCATCCGCAACACCTTCCCGGAGAGCACAGAGCGCCATTCCCGCAGTTTGGAGATTTCTGTGTTCCGCCATGGGCCCCGCTTCATCCGCTTCTTCGCCGCGCTCTGCCTCCTGCTAGCCGCCGCCTCCTCTTCCGCCCAGACCACCATCCACGTTCCCGCTGATCGGCCCACCATCCAGGCGGCGATCGACGCGGCCAGCACAGGTGACACAGTCTTGGTTTCACCAGGAGTTTACAACGAAGATATCGACTTTCATGGCAAAGCGATTACCGTTACAACCGGAGCATTGGATTACACGGGGGCGTCCCAAACTTTCATACATGGTGTCGGCGGTGTTGCAACCGTATACTTCCATTCCGGTGAGACAGCCTCCTCGATTCTGAACGGATTCACCTTTAAGAATGGCACGAATGTCGTTGCGGTCGTAAGTTCATCCGCCACTCTAAGCAACAATGTCTTCTTCAATACAAACGGCTGCCCCATTGTCGTCATTGGTCCAGCGGCAAGCCCCCTCATTCAGGGCAACCGCATTGCACAAACTCAAGCCACACTCGGAGGTTGCAGTGTGCCTTTTCCTCCCGGCAACTACGTCGGGGTCGGTGGCGCGGGGGCGGGCGCGATAAACGTACTGGGCGCGGGCGATGTTCGTATTGTTGGAAACCTCATTGAGGACAACATAGGAGCGCCGAACCCCGGCGGTTGTGGAGGAGGTGTAGGGGCCCAAAGAAGCCCATCTGTGACCTTGATTGCAAACCATTTTCGTGGCTATCAGTCGTATTGCGGAGCTATAGGCGAACGAGACGTAGCCAGATTTGTGATGATCCAAAATTTGATAGAAAGCGATACTAGTTATCCAAGCTCCGGAACATATGGAGATGGATCAGCAGTCTTCCTCGACCATAGTACGCCTGCCAGCTTTTTGATCGTGGGAAATACCATCGCAGGGAACGCCGATCCGAACAACCCGGAGTTTCTCGGCAGTCAGTTTATCGTCTCCTACGATGTAGGAGGTGCTCCGAGCACAGGAACGATAGCAAATAATCTTTTTATAGGTAAAGGAAATGGCGGAGCAGTGCTTTGTTATTCTCTTCCCTCGTCTACAGTCTCCTTTAGAAATAACGATGTCTTTGACGCTGGGCCGCATACGATTCACCTCGGTGCGCCTTCAACCAGCCATCTCCCGGAAATCTGGTGTTCGATCCGCTTCTGGTCGATCCGGCCAACGACAACTACCACACTCACCCAACATCCCCAGTCATTTACGCCGGCGACATCAACGCCCCGCTGATCCCCGCCACCGATCTCGACGGCAAGAACCGCACCGTCTGCGGCAAGATCGACATGGGGGTGTACCAGCACCACCCGCACCCGCCCATCGCGCTGACCGCCACGCCCAACCCCACGCCCGGACGCTCGGCCGTGACGCTGACGGCCGCGCTGACCGGCAACTGCAACACGCCCACCGGCGCGGTCACCTTCTTCGACGGCGCAACCGCGCTCGGCACCGCCACGGTCGACCCCAACGGCGTCGCCAGCTTCACCACCTCCTTCCTCTTCGTCGGGACGCACACCCTGACGGCCACCTACCCCGGTGACTTCAACTTCGAAGACAGCACCTCAAACGTCGTCACCGAGGTGATCACCGGACCGCCCACCACGACCGTCCTCACCAGCGTGAAGCCGAACCCCGCGCTTCCCTTCCAGCCGGTCACCGTGGCGGCCACGGTCAGCTCCGCCTATACCGTCCCCGCCGGAACCATGACCTTCTTCGCCGGATCGACCGCGCTCGCAACCGTCCCCGTGGCCGCGAACGGTGGAGCCTCCGCCGTGGTGAGCACGCTCGGCGCGGGCACCTACGCGATGACCGCCCGCTACAACGGCAGCACGGAGTATGGCCCGAGCACCTCGAACGCCGTCTCCCTCGTCGTCCTGCCCGCACCCTCCGCCACCAGCGTGACCGCAGCGCCGAACCTCGTCTACCAGGGCCAGACCGTCACCTTCGTTGCCTCCGCGGCCGGCACCAGCCCGGGTGTCACGGCCACCGGCACGATGTCCTTCTTCGACGGCGGGACGCTGCTTGGGACTGCTTCGTTAAGCGGCGGCCACGCCACCTTTGTTACCAACACCCTCGCCGTCGGCTCCCACACCGTTACGGCGGCCTACTCCGGCGACGCAAACCTCGCCTCCTCCACCTCCTCCACCGTCATTGAAGTCGTGCTGGCCTCCTCCTTCACGGTCACCCTCACGCCCACAAACCTCTCCTTCGCCGCCGGACAGCCGCAACAGGTCACGGTCACCCTTGGGAGCATCGGCAACTACTCGGGCACGCTCCAGCTCTCCACCGGCGCGCTTCCGCAGTACGCCATCGCTTCGTTCAGCCCCGCAACGGTGCAACTCACAGGCGGGAGCACCGCCATCTCCACGCTCACGCTGCTGACCGCCGCGCCGCTGGTACGTGCGGGGGTCGAACGCAGGCCAACCAGCCTCTTTGCCTTCGCCGCCCTCGCCGGTCTGCCCCTGCTGCTGTGCCTTCGCGTCCGGCGACTGCCGTCGTTGTTGGCGGTCCTGGTGGCGTGCGCGGCCTTCCTGTCGCTGGCAGGCTGCGGAAGCGTCCGGTACGCGGCGGAGAGTGTATCGCCGGGAACCTACGCGATCCCCGTAACGGCGACCGATCCAGCGACTGGCACCAGGCAAACGGCCATACTCACGGTCCAGGTCGGCACCCGCTAAGGCTGCCCGAGTGCGTCTACACTACGGTGCAGACGTAAGGAGCAGCGACCATGGAAGAGACACGCATCAGCCGGATGTACCTGACCCTGTTGCTCCGGTGGCTGGCGGCGCTGCCGGGGCGTATTGTGGGTGGCCAGTGGTTGCGCTCCGGGGTGACGTGGATGGTGCTGGCGTTCGCGCTGCTGCTGGGCATCGCCCTGGCGATCCATGAAAAGGGCCGCGGCGACCTCCATCGCTTGAAGAGCAATCTGGGCGCGGCATCCGCGGCGGCTCCGGTTGCCGACGCACCGCAGCCGGGCGGGCAAGCTCCCGTTGTGCTGAGCCGTGGGCAGGGAGAAGGGGCGTTCTCCCCGGAGTTTCTTTCCGCCACGCTGCTGCCGGGTCGCGGGCTGAACATCCTGCAGATCATGGCCTTTGTACCGGGCAAGGGCGCCATCCCGCTGCTGGACTCGCCTTCGTTCGACGACGCAGCCAAAGCGATGACGGGTGCGGGCGACGACCTGACCGGACGGACCAGTCTTGCCATAGGCGCAGCCTTTGAGGTGCCCTGGGCGGGGCGTATCACCGGCAATCCTCTGCCGGGCGATCTTTCGGTCGGCGTGAACTGGATGGGGCATTCGCTCACCTTACCCGCCGATGCCCAGCACAGCGCCGACGGTGGCCTTTTGTTGCGCACCGCTGCCATTTCCACCGAACCCTCCGTGCTGCCCGACGGCGGCGTGACGGAGGCGACCTTCGCGCCGGGTGACTTCGACGGCCACTGGCTTTCGGGCACGCGGGTGCAAACGACCGTCGTGCTCACCGGGCACAACATCGACCTGACCGTCGTCGCCCGCAACGTCGGTTCGGAGCCGGAGCCGATGGGGATCGGCTGGCGGCCGCGCTTCGCCGTTGCAGAAGCAGACCGCGCCCGCACCTTGCTGCGGCTCCCCTCGGCCACCCGAACCGACAGCCGCTCAGGCCGTTCGCTTTCCGTTGCGGGAACGCCCTTCGACTTCTCCTCACCCGACGGCATACCGCTCCGCTCGACCGCGCTCGATGATCTCTATACCCAGCTGAAGACAGGCGTGCTGGATTCGGGTCCCCAGGCGGAAATCCGCAACGTGGCCGCCGGCTACGGGCTCCGCGTGACCGCGCTGACGAGCAGCATCAGAGCCATTCACGTCATCGCGCCCGCCGGTCAGCCCTTTCTGACGCTCGACCCCCAGACCAACTACGACGACCCTTTCGGACACCAATGGCCGGAAGGCTCGCCTGGTGCGCTCAATGTCCTCAAACCGGGGGAAAGCCTGGAGTGGAAGGTGAGGCTGGAGATCTTCGCGCTTTCCTCTCACGCCAACTCCGGGACGGCACCGTTCACCCCGCTTCGCATCCAGCCCTAGGCGGTTTGACCCTGCTATCCAAGCCTCGTAGAGTGGTAGAAGCGCCGCCGTGCACCTCTCCGGCAAACTATCCGAGCGCTCTCTGGAAGGCACACGCTTTGACCCCGACCGACACGCTGGAACCGAACGAGACGGCTGCACTACAACCCGAAGGAACGCCCGAAGCCGCGCATGAACATACGCATGATCACGAGCACACGCACGACCACACGCCCTCGCTCAACCCTGAGCTGATGCGCGAGATCGACGTGGAGGTTCCCGCCGAGGAGGTCTCGGAGGCTTACCGCAAGGTGATCAAGCAGTACACCAAGCTGGCCCGCATTCCGGGCTTCCGCGCAGGCAAGGTGCCTCCATCGCTCATCCGGTCGAAGTTCGCCAAGGAAGTCCGGCAGGAGGTGCTCGACTCCCTCGTCAAGGACCGCTTCCGGGCCACGCTGGAAGAGCAGAAGATCAATCCGGTCTCGCAGCCGCAGATGACCGACCTGCACCTGATGGACGGCGAACCGCTGCGCTTCAAGGCAGCCTTTGAGGTCATGCCGGAGATCGATGTAACCGGTTATGACAGCGTGCAGGTGCAGCGCCCGGATGTGACGCTGACCGAGGACGAGTACCAGGCCGAACTCGCCCGCGTGCTGGACAGCCATGCGACGGTAGAGCCGGTGGAGGAAGACCGCGCGCTGGCCGACGGCGACTGGGCTGAGATTGCATTCAAGGGCCAGATCAAAGATCTCGCCCAGACGGTCACCGAAGAAGGCGTGGAGAACGCCAGCTCCGCTGAGGCACCCATCACGGGCGACGATGTGCTCGTCGAGATCGGCGGCAAGAACACTCTGCCCGCCTTCAACGACGCCTTGCGCGGCGCAAAGCCCGGCCAGGAGATGACCTTCGAGGTCGCCTACCCGGAGGACTTCGGTGAACGCCGCCTCGCAGGGCAGACGGTCGGCTATGACGTAACCGTCAAGGCCATCAAGCGCAAGACCTATCCTGACCGCGACGAAGAGTTCGCCAAGCAGCTCGGCAACTACGACAGCTGGGATGATTTTGAGGCGAAGCTCCGCGAGCGTGCCGCCAACCGCAAGAAAGACGCCGTCGAAGGCCGCGCCAAAGAGCAGATGCTCGAGCAACTGATCGCCCGCTTCCAGTTTCCCGTTCCCGAATCGTTCATCCAGCAGCAGATCGACGCCCGCCTCGACCGCGGCCTCCGCGCGCTCGCTCAGCAGGGCATGAAGGCCGAAGACATGCGAAAGCTTGACTTTGTCTCCCTCCGCGCCGCGCAACGTCCTGAAGCGCTCAACGAAGTCAAGGCCTCGCTGATCCTCGACCGCATCGCCGCCGCCGAGGGCGTGGAGGTCACGGACGACGACCTTAACCGCGAGTTGCTGATGCTCTCCATCTCGCAACGGGAGCCGCTCGAAGCTCTCCGTGAGCGCCTCTCGAAAGACGGCGGTCTGGGCCGCCTCCGCGAGCAGATGCTCCGCGAACGCGCTGGTACCGCCCTCTACGAAAAGATCGCAAGCTAGCCTCCACTTAACCGAGCACCACAAGAAAGAGAGCGTCCATCGTTATGGGACTTGTACCAATGGTGATCGAGCAGACGAGCCGGGGCGAACGCGCCTACGACATCTACAGCCGTCTGCTCCGCGACAACATCATCTTCCTCGGCACGCCGATCGACGACAATATCGCCAACGTGATTATCGCGCAGATGCTGTTCCTTTCCGGAGAGGACCCGGAGAAGGACATCCAGCTCTATATCAACTCTCCGGGCGGCTCCATCACGGCCGGTCTCGCCATCTACGATACTATGCAGTACATCAAGAACGATGTCGTCACGTTCTGCATTGGCCAGGCCGCGTCCATGGGTGCCTTTCTGCTGATGGCGGGCAAGAAGGGCAAGCGCTTCGCCCTGCCGAACTCGCGCATCCTCATCCACCAGCCGTCCATGGGCGGGCTTAGCGGACAGGCGACCGACATCGACATTCACGCCCGCGAGATCCTGCGCATCCGCGAGATCACCAACAAGCTGATGAGCCTGAGCACCGGTCAGTCGCTTGACCGCATCGAGCGCGACGTTGAGCGCGACTTCATCATGACCGCCGCCCAGTCAAAGGAGTACGGCATCATCGACGACATTATCGACCGTCCGCGCACCTAGGGCTCTTCGACGAAGATACGTCTCTGGAGGCGTATCTTCCGACTGGCGCAAGGTACACGTAAGCACCCGGCGGTGTACCCGCAGCAACGATGCACGCGGCCCTGCGGGTGTACTCTAGAAGAGTCAACAGGGTCAGTATCTAAGGAGTTCTCGCAGGCATGAAGACCACACGAGGCACGGACGAGTCGCTACGCTGCTCATTTTGCCACAAGTCGCAGGACGCCGTAGCCAAGCTGATCTCATCCCCTTCAGACTACCCACGAGCCTACATCTGTGATGAGTGCGTCGCCGTGTGCAACTCTATCCTCGAGGACGACCGCACCGAGGCGGCTCCCGGTGCCGCTCCGCAACATCTGCCCAAGCCGCAAGAGGTCAAGGCTTTCCTGGACGAGTACGTCATCGGTCAGGATCAGACGAAAAAGAAGCTGGCCGTCGCGGTCTACAATCACTACAAGCGCGTGCAGATGAACAAGGTGCGCGGCAACGACGTGGAGCTGGTGAAGTCCAACATCCTTCTGGTTGGCCCGACCGGCTCAGGCAAGACATTGCTTGCCCAGACGATGGCCAAAGTACTGGATGTACCCTTCGCCATTGTCGACGCCACAACGCTCACTGAAGCGGGATATGTCGGCGAGGACGTCGAGAACATTATCCTGAAGCTGCTCCAGGCCGCCGACGGCGACGTGGCTCGCGCCCAGTCCGGCATGATTTACATCGACGAAATCGATAAAATTGGCCGGAAAGACGAGAACCCCTCCATTACCCGCGATGTTTCGGGCGAAGGTGTGCAGCAGGCGTTGCTCAAGCTGCTTGAAGGTACGGTAGCCAACGTTCCTCCGCAGGGAGGACGCAAGCACCCGCACCAGGAGTTCACCGCCGTCGACACGACCAACATCCTCTTTATCTGCGGCGGGGCGTTCGTTGGACTGGAGAAGGTCATTGGCCGCCGTATCGGCAAGAAGGCCCTCGGCTTCCGCGCCATCGCCGACCCCAATGCCAAGCCCGGCGATGTGCTCCCGATTCGCGCCCAGCGCGACGCCGAGTTGCTCCGCCAGGCCGAACCGCAGGACCTGCTCAAGTACGGCCTCATCCCGGAGTTCGTCGGCCGCCTCCCGGTGCTCGGCATCCTGGATGAACTCGACGAGGCTGCGCTGATCGAAATCCTGACTAAGCCGAAGAACGCTATTCTGAAGCAGTACCAGAAGCTGTTTGAATACGAGGGCGTCAAGGTCACCTTTACCGATGACGCGGCACGTGCGATCGCTCGCGAAGCTCTCCACCGTAAGGTGGGTGCGCGCGGCCTGCGCATGATTCTTGAAGAGCTGATGCTCGACCTCATGTACCACGTCCCGGGCAACAAAAAGATCAAGGACCTCGTCATCACGGAGTCGATGGTCCTCAAGCGCGATTCGACATTGCCAGTCCTCCTCGAAAAAGCGGGTTAGGCACATCTCCTCGCTTACGGAAAGCTGCACTTTAGAATGGTGTCGCTGCCACTCCTTCTAGAGTGGCCAGTTGGCTTGTTGTTTGTGCTTGCAACGCCACCGTCGTGGTTGCGTCCATCCATCTAGAAACAGGACTCCAGGGCTTCACACAGACTGTCCAAGGTAGCTTCGATCGCCTGACGGCGGGGTTCATAGCCCGCCTCACGCAAAGCCTGCGACGTCACAGGCCCAATCGATACCAACGGAATTTGCCTTGGGAGGGTGAGCCCACCTGCTTCGAGCAGACCGAGCAAATTCGTCACAGTCGACGCGCTGGTGAACGGGATCGCGTCGACGCACTTCCCTTCTTCCGTGAACAAGGTGCGCAGCACCGTCACGGACCCTGAGGGCGCGAGTGTTCGATAGGCAAAGGCGACGGTCATCCGAGCCCCGGCTGCGCGCAACATCTCCGGTAACCCATCCGGAGCAACCTCCGCCCGGACCAACAAGAACGACGAGCCCGCAGCCAACGGCAGGAGCGCTTTGCCAAGTGCCTCGGCCACGAACACCGGCGGCACCAGATCGACCCTGCATCCGATCTCCGAAGCGGCCCTCGCCGTAGCCGGTCCCACACTGGCGACTTTCTGGAGGGAGAGCGCGATTGCTAGTTGCCGCGCCCGCTCTGCAAACGCGTGCACCGCGTTCACACTGGTAAACAAGACCCAATCGAAGCTCCGCAAGCAGGCTAATGCCGCATCCAGCGCACAGTAAGAGGATGGCGGCACGATCTCGATGGCCGGCACCAGGATCACCTCGGCACCCCTGATCTCGAGCTTCGCTGCCAACGCTGAGGCCTGCTCTCGGGAACGGGTTACAAGCACCCGCTTGCCTGCAAGGCTCATACCGGCTGCGCCACGGTCAGCAGATCAAGCGCACCGCGGGCGATCAGTTGCTCCGCCAGGCTCCGTCCCAGCTCCTGTGCGTCTCCATCGCACGAGAACGAAGAAAGCTGCACCATCGCCTCCCCATCGGGCGCGACCACCTGCGCATAGAGCCTGTATCCGTTCTCGTGCGGCTCGCAGAACGCCCCCACGGGCAACATACATCCACCACCCAGCGCGTTCAGCACGGAGCGTTCCGCCTCCACGGCGAATCGTGTGCGCGGATGTTCCAAAAACGCCACCGCCCCGCGCACAAACTCGTCCCGCTGCTCATCCAACGGGTGCGTGGACGCTCGCGTCTCCAAGGCCAGCGCGCCCTGCCCGGGTGCCGGGCACATCTCCTCCGGCGAAAACCGCTGATGCACGGATTCGGTCCGCTTCAGACGGTCAAGCCCCGCCGCGGCCAGCACCAGCGCGTCCGCGTCGCCTTTCTCGAGCTTCTTCAGCCGCGTGTCGATGTTGCCGCGTATCTCCACAAACTGCACGTCCGGTCGCAGGGCCAAAACTTGCGCCCGCCGGCGTGGGCTCGTCGTCCCGATACGCCCGCCCTCGGGCAGCGTATGGAGCGCCCAGTACGGCTCGCACACCCAGACATCGCGCGCGTCTGCCCGCTTGGGGATCGCCGCCAGCGTAAACTGCGGCGCAAGCACCGTCGGCAAGTCCTTGAGCGAATGGACCGCCAGATCGATGCGCCCGCTCTCCAGCGCCTCTTCGATCTCCTTGATGAAGATGCCCTTGCCGTCCAGGTTCGGCGGCGGCACGAATCCCGGCTGCTGCATCCGGTCGCCCGTGGTGCGGATCACTTCCAGCTCCACGTTGTACCCGGCGTCCCGCAGAGTGTACAGAATGTGGTTGGCCTGCCAAAGGGCGAGCTGCGATCCTCGGCTGCCGATGCGAATCGTCTCGTTCATCACCTGATTAGGATACGGGATGCGCTGAACGACAACTTAGTGCGGCGACCTTCCCGCAATCATGTCCAGCACTGCACCATAAAGCCCAAACGCTGTCAGTAGACCGTAGATCACCCCGGATATCCATCCCGCCCGCTTTGAAACCCCGCCCGCAGCCGCCAACTCCGCCTCCGCCAACACGCCTGTGGGACTTGCGGCGCGCATCCGCTCAATCGTCTTCACCGCATGAGCCAGGTAGATGAGCGAACTAGCACCAGCCATCGCTACGGCAATCGGAACAGAAAGCCGGGAGGTCGCCGGGATCAGACCGAGCACCAGGATGATCGTCGCCACTCCCGCACCCCATGCCCACATCTTCCGATAGAAGAACCACACCGGCCCGACGAAAAAGACAGGCCAGATGAAATCCCCCTTGAAGAAATCAAATGGGATCTTCTCACCGGGAGGTCGTTGGGCCGTTGCCGCTTGCGTGTCGTACGTTTTCAGGAACTTGGCCGCATTCGGTCCGGCAAACGCCGCGAGCTCCGCACGTCTTGACACCCGGTCGGGGTCTCGCAAAAAGGCTTTGTACGCGTCGTTCGCCATTACCTACTAAGAAGCATCCAGCGTACAAGACGTTGTTAAGTCGTATCGATATACCTTGACGATCCTGTTTGCTGCTTAGGCAAGCGCTGTTCTACAAGCGAACGCTGACCGCTATCCACCGGGTACCGTTCCCCGACGGCCATCAGCTCCTCGACAGCGGCCTTGCTTGCGATCCCTCCCCGCGCGCCAACCGCCATGCAGTTCAGCGCCGCCGCCGCACAGGCAAAGTCGAGTTGGCGGTCGAGCGGCCAGCCCTGAAAAAGGCCGAAGATGAATCCGGCATGGAAGAGGTCGCCCGCCCCGGTCGTATCGACCACCGGAACGCGGTAGGCAGCGCGGTGATGGAAGCGCGTGCCATCCCAGGCGAGCACCCCGTCGGGTCCAAGCGTCGCCGCCGTAAGACGCGATCCATACCGCCGCTGCATTGCCCGCAACGCCTCGTGCAAGTCCGGCTCGTCCATCAGGCGGCAAGGAAAGTCACGGCTGACGATGAGGTAGTCGACGCGCTCCAGCAGATCGTCGACACCGGGGTAGAGTTCGTCCAGATCGGCGATGACAGGGATGCCAGCCTGCCGCGCCCAGGCCGCGGCGAGCGTGGCGGCGGCTGTATCGTAGCCGTCGAGATGCAACGCCTTTGCCGTAGCGATCCACTCCTGGCGGAGGTCGTCTCCTTTCAGGTCGAGACGGTGATCGCGCCGCCAGAGCACCGTGCGCTCGCCCGCCGCATCGACCAGGATCAGCGACTGCCGGCTGGCGCAACCCGCCACCGTGACGATCTGCGCCTCGACACCTGCTGCCGCGAAGGCGTTGTGGTGGAGCGTGGCCGCATGATCGTCTCCCAGGCTGCCGACGTAGCGAGTCGTCATGCCCCACTTCTGGCAGGCCACCACGGCGGTCGCTACCTGTCCGCCAGGCAGCACCGCCATCTCGCTAAACTCCACCTTGGAGCCGGATGCCGGGTACTCAGCGAGCGGGATCACGGTATCGGTTGCATTGAGACCCACGCCGATCAGATCGACGTTTGGTACATCTCTCATCCGTTTACTCTAAATGCCGGCCTTGCAGAAGATAGCGCCGGGTGGGTCGAGGAGAGCGCAGCACGACGCGTGCTCTCTAGAGCTTTGGCTCATAGGTGCTCAGTCGGCTTCAGGTTTTCGAAGTGCCACCATCTGGGAATGCAGCAGCTTCGCCGTAAGCGATCGAGACATCGCCTCCACTGCATCTCGCTGGCCCGCCGTCATCCCCGCGAACTTTGCTTCGGCGCGTGCCAGCTCCGCCGCCCGGATGGCCTCGGCCTGCTTCTGGAGAGCGATGATCGCCGGAGCGGCCTCGCGCCCCTGCAACCGCTGATGATACTTCTCCACTTCAGCCGTGACGATACTTTCGGCGGCCGCGGCCTCCCGCGAGCGATCGGCGAGATTGGCCTGCGCTCCCTGCTGCAGATCGTCGATGTCGTAGACGAAGCAGCCCTCCACCTCGTTCATTCGCGGGTCCACGTCCCGCGGTACGGCGATATCGATGAAGAACATCGGCCGGTGCCGCCGCCGCTCCAGGAACTGTTGTCCATGCGAACGGTTGAAGAGCTTCTGCGGCGCGCCCGTTGAGGTGATGACGATATCCGCGCGGTCGGCCTGGGCGTACAGTTCGTCGAACGGAACGACGCTGGTTGCGGCAGGTGAATGGAGGAACTCCGCGGCCAGCGCCTGCGCCCGGGCCTCAGTCCGGTTCGCCACGAGGATGCTCGACGCTCCCTGTGCGATAAGGTGCCGTGCCGCCAGCTCCGACATTTTGCCCGCGCCAACGAGCAACACCGTCTTTCCCTGGAGCGTGCCAAAGATCTTCCGGGCCAGATCGACCGCGACGCTCGCGATCGACACCGAAGACGAACCAATCTGCGTTTCCGTCCGCACCTTCTTCGCAACGGTAAACGTCCGCTGCAGAAGAGCCTCAAGACCCGATCGCACCGCGCCCACCTCACGCGCCACGGTGTACGACTCCTTGACCTGACCGAGAATTTGCGGCTCGCCGACCACCATGGAGTCAAGCGAGCTGGCTACCCGGAAGAGGTGCCGTACGGCCTCCCGCTCCCGCAACTCATACAGGTGTGGCCTCAGGGTAGTCACCGGGAGGGAAAAGTACTCCTCCAGGAACTTTGAGAGGTCCACACGCGCTTCATCCTGCACTGTGAGCAGCTCGACGCGGTTGCAGGTCGAAAGGATCAGCCCCTCGCTGACACCCGGCTGGCCGAGCAGGGTTCGGGTAGCATCGGCCAGCCGCCCTGCTGGAATGGCGACCCGCTCGCGCACGTCGATCGGCGCGGTGTTGTGGTTGATGCCCAGCAGAACCAGGCTCATGGCGCGGTGAACCTGTGCACTGCCGAGAGCTGGTTAGCAGCCCACACCGCGAGCACCACCACAAAGACAAAGCTGGAAAGGTACACGGCTCGCCGTCCGCGCAGCCCGGAGTGCCGCCGGATAAAGATCATCCCGCAGTACGCCACCCACATGGCGAAGGACAGCAGAACCTTTGGGTCCATAAAATAGCTCGCGCCCACGGTCTGCTGCGCGATGAGCGACCCGATCAGCAGCCCCGCCGTCATACACGGCAGGCCGAACAGAAGAGCTCGCAACGCGATCTGATCCGTAGTCTCAAGCGGCGGCAATCCTTGCAGTGCCGGTGATTTCGCCTTGAGACGGCGTTCCTGCACCAGGTACAGCAGCGACGCCAGCAGCGACAGAAACAATGCCGCGTACGCCGCCAGCAGCAGGGCGATGTGCAAAAAGATCCATCCCGTTCGCAGCAGCGGCAGCCCAGCCGTCTCCTGCCCTGGCCGGAACGCGGGAATCAGCCCCAGCAGAAAGCATACCGGCAGCAGAAACACTCCCAGCGACAAGGTCCGCCAGCGCCAATACACGAGAAGGAAGGCCAAAGCCAGTAAGAGTCCCAGCAGCGCCTGCGACTCGTGCGCCTCGACCGGCAGCGCATGGTGCGCGGCGTTCAGCATCTCTGCCAGCGACACGAAGTGGAACAGAACCGCCGCCACAGTGGCGGGCAACGCGAGATGGCGCCAGCGCGGGCGATCGTAGAGTGCAGCGGGAAGCACCGCCAGCGACGCGATGCCGTAGAGCAACACCGCGACTTTGAGCCAGAGTAGAGACATGGAAGACGCCAATTTCCAGTATAACGAGCGGATCGAGCTGCGGTCCGCCGTTAGTTGAAGACGACCGTCTTGTTGGCGTAGGACAGAATACGGTGTTCCAGGTGCCAGCGGACGGCCCGGGAAAGGACGAGGCGCTCGAGGTCGCGGCCCTTCTGGATAAGGTCGGGAAGGCGGTCTTCGTGAGAGATGCGAAGGACGTCCTGCTCGATGATGGGGCCATCGTCCAGCACGGCGGTGACATAGTGGCTCGTCGCGCCAATCAGCTTGACGCCGCGCGCAAACGCAGCATGGTACGGTCGCCCGCCCGTAAAGGCCGGCAGGAACGAGTGATGGACGTTGACGATGCGCCGCGGGTAACGGGCACAGAACTCCGGCGAGAGCACCTGCATATAACGAGCCAGCACAATCAACTCAACTCCATGAGCTTCAAGCAGAGCCAGTTGTTCGGCCTCCGCCATCTGCTTGTTGGTCGAAGTCATCTCGATGGAGTGGAACGGGATTTGATGAAACGCGGCCAGGGAGCGGGCGTGCTCGTGGTTGCTGACGATCAGCGGAATGGTGCAGGCGAGCTCACCCGTGGCATGGCGGAAGAGCAAGTCGTTGAGGCAATGGAGATATTGCGAGACGAAGATCGCGACAGGCAAGGGACGCCGTCGCTCCTCGATCTGCCAGACCATGCTGTTCTCCGCGGCCAGTAACGCAAAGTCGCGGCGCAGTTCGCCAGGAGGCAGCTCAACCTCCAGAGCGAACTCGATCCGCATAAAGAAGAGGCCAAGGTCATTATCCTGATGCTGCGCGGCGTGGAGGATGTTGGCGTTGCGTGCCAGCAGGAAATTAGCGATGGCGGCGACGAGGCCGCGCTTATCCGGGCAGTAGAGAAGAAGGATGGTAGGTTGGGACGGCATCGCTCGCCATCAGTATCGCAGACGGGCAAAACCATGTCTCAGGATCGAGACATGGCTCGCGAAATAACGGAGACGCCACCGCTAGGCGCGAGCACCAAGCGTGAAGAGGATGTCGGTCGTGTCTTCCCCGGTAGCGGGAAGGCGACCGGTTCCGCTGTACGCGCCAGACTCCAGCCAGGTGCGAAGCCAGTAATGGTGGTGAACACGGACGAGCCGAGAGCCTACAGGCTGCGTCTGCTCCAGGATGCCGGCGATCTTTGTGGCCAGGGTGTCGGTGTCCGAGACAAACTCCTGCCCGGCGGTCACGAACTTGCTTTCGAGCACACGGGTACGCGCGGCGTCGAAGTCTGCCTCGTCGATCAGACCGTTCTCGACGCGGAGGCCGGACATCTGCTCCATGGCATAGGTCACGGCGGCGTTCAGGCGGTCTTTGAAGGCCAGGTAAAGGATTTGACCCCCGGCTACCCGCAGAGGAAGCAGACCGAACTCTTCCACAAAGAGGCGTGGCATGGTAAGTGCCATAGCGTTTGGCTCAAAGCCGTCGAGGGGCAGCACCGGGCAGCTCCACTGCATGGCGAGCCCCTTGACGATCTGTGCCTTGGCGATGCCGCACTCGCTCACGAGCCACTGCCCGATGCGGCCAGTCCCTGCAGCGCGCTGTGCGTCGAGCGCCTTCCGAAGCTGGGCCTGGGTGACGGTCCCTTGCGACAACATGACCAGGCCGAGCGGAATGCGATGGCGGTGCGGTTCTTCCTGCTGCATGGAGGAGCTTGTAGAGCTGGAGTCGCCACGCTCCCGGCGCAGCGCTTTGCGGACGACCGTCTCCAGGCAGCGCGTCGTGCAGCACCAATTGTCTTCAAAGATGGCGCGGCGGCGATTCTTCCATGGCTTGCGCCAGCGCGACGCGCATTCGGCGTTGGCGCAGATCTGACGATCGAGGCCCGGCGGCAGCGGCAGCTTGTTGATGGCCGGACGCGGCGCGGTGACGGGGGCGGAAAGGTCGCGCGCCCACGAGAAGGCGGATTTGACTCCCGCATACTTGCCCAGTGCGGTAGAGGCGATTTCGCTCTCGAACTTATCTAAAAAAGGCATCGGATACTCTCCAGCCGCAGCTGCGGCGTTGCGACTTCGGTGATGCGCAGAGCGAAGTTGCCGCTGGCAACGACGACCTCGCCACGCGCGACGATCCGGTCTCCCACAACCAGATCGACCGGCTCGGAGACGTGGCGGTCGAGTTCGACCACATCCCCGGGACCAAGGGCAAGTACTTCGCGGAGAGGCATCTCGCGGGAGCCGAACTGAAGCGTGGCATCGAGTTCAATGTCGTAGAGGAGGTCCATACGCGCAGCATGGCTGGCCTGCGAGTTGGCGCCGGTGCCGGCGTCCAGGTCTGGTTGAAGGTCTTCGTTCACGGATGGTTCCCCCTCGGGTTAGCGTTTCGAAAAACAGGTTGCTTGATCTCGCTGCAGCAAGGCGACGAAGACGAAATCAGTGGACGCGGGGCTGTTCGGGCTCATCGCTGCGCGCAGCCTGCATCTGTGCGCCGCGGTGTTCACCGACGCGGACCGGACGTGCCTGGCCGAGAGCGATACCACCCACCCGAAGTTCAGCAGCCGAATGGCGCGGCAGGGGCAGCCGCAGGATGGTGCCGGGAACGATCTCCGCCAACTCGCGGGCGCGCACACGCAGCGCAGGAAATTGGAGGACTGCGCCAAAGCTTGCCTCGGCGAGCAGCTCGCGGACCCGCATCTCAGACTCTTCAGAGCGGCGGCGCGGACGTTCACTATCGACCACCAGCTGGCGCAGGATGGCATTGAGCACCACGACCGGCAGGCAGAGGTTGAGACCGCCTTCGGCTTCAGGCATAGCCACATCGAAGCGGACCCACATCGTCTTCTCGCTCGATGGCATCATGCGGGAGACCTGCGCGGCAGTCTCGCGCTTCTCAAACGAAAACTGCAGGCCTACCGGCTGCCAGGCGGAGTTCAGCTCGCGAACAATGATGTCGGCAACTGAAGTCAGGATCGCGTCTTCGATATCGGTGAGTTCGCGAGGTTCGGCTCCCGCACGGCCCACGCCCCCCAACAGCAGGTCGACGACAGGCGAGGCGAGCGACAGATCGAGCTCCATCAGTCCAAGGGCACCCAGCGGCTCCATGCGGATCGAGCAGACATAGGTCAGGTCTTTGGGCCGGTTGAGGAACTCGGTGTAGCTCATCTGCTTGGCCGTGGCCGTCTTCACCTGAAAGTTGGTGCGGAGCCACGCGCCCATGGTGTGCATCAGGTTGCGGGCAAAGAGGTCGTTAACCGTACCAATCGCGCGAAGCTGGTCGTTGGTGATCAGCCCGGAGCGCGAAAAGTTATACGGCTCATGCACTTCATCGGTCGGGTTGGAGACAGTGGCCATGTTCGTTCCTTTCTTCGCTCAGGTTAGGCGATACGGCGGCGTGGGCTGGGTGACTTCTTCGCACTGGCGACGGCCTTCGCATCCTTGTTGCGCAGACTGGCAAGCGCAGACCGGAGGCGCAGAACGGCGGAAGAGTGGATCTGACTGACGCGCGACTCAACGACGCCCAGCGTCAGACCGATCTCCTTCATGGTCAGCTCCTCGTAGTAGTAAAGGGTCAGGACGAGGCGCTCCTTCTCCGGCAGTTCGTCGATGGCGTCGGCCAGCCGCTGCTTCATCTCGCCCTTGAGACAGCGGAAGAGCGGATCGTCCTCGGGCGCACCCGGAATGTAGGCCAGCTCCTCGTCGCCCGAATCTTCCGTGCGCTCCATGTGGAGAGAGCCGATCTCGAGACCTTTCAGGTCGCCGAGCAGCTGTTGATAGTCGTTCAGCGAAAGCTCCATGGCCCCGGCGATCTCCTGTTCGGAAGGCGCACGGCCCAGGCGCTGCGTGGAGGAGCGGATCGCTTCTTCGACGGCGCGGCCCTTGCGGCGGAGTTCGCGCGGACTCCAATCAAGCGTGCGCAGCGAGTCGAGGATGGCGCCGCGGATGCGGAACTGCGCGTAGCTCTTGAACTGCACCTTCTTGTTATGGTCGAACTTCGAAAACGCGTCGATCAATCCCACCACGCCGGCCGAGATCAGATCATCGAGATCGACGTGCTGCGGCAAGCGCTCGTGGATGCGGCGGGCCAGGTAGCGCACTGTCGGGAGATGCTCAAGCAACAGAGCGTCGCGGTCGATGGGCGTGGCCAGCGGATCGGATGGGTTGCCGTGGCTGTCCACATGGGGCATGAGCATGGCTTCGGGGTTTGGTGCGCCGTTGAGGATAGCTTGATCGTTGGCGCGGTTCGAGCGTCCTGCAAGGCCGTCCAGCATCACGACCGGAATCGGGTTCGACATCTCCATTTCGTCTGTTACCTCTCGTGTTGTCTTTGCCATGGGTGTTTACCTGGGTGTTGCGGTCGAACATCTGCTTCGTTGAAACAAGGGAGCCGGCGGGTTCTAACCGACGGTGCCGATACTGCGAACCCGTATCTCGGCGGGGATCTCCGCCGGGGCGAGTACCGTAACCTTCGGCAGGAAAGGCTCCAGCCAACGCCTGACGTGATAGCGGGCTGGACTTGGACAAAGAAGCACGGGCAGGGCCAGCCCCGAGCCACCCTCGGTTAGCCGTTTCACAGAGTCGAGCAGACGGCGGAGGTACTCGGCCGGTGTGCCCGCCGGACGCGCGCCATCGCCCAGCAGCAGGGCCGCGCCAGCCGGATCGAAGGTATGGACAAGCTGCGACTCCAGCGTGGGGTCGAGGGCTAACACGCGCAGGCCGCCGTCCGCATCGAGCAGCGGATGCACCAGGCCGCGGCCGAGCGATTGCCGAACGCTCTCGACCAGATGCACCAGGCTCTTCGACTGCTGCGAAGCCTCCACCAGCACTTCGAGGATTGCGCCAAGGTCCCGTATTGAGACCTGCTCGCGCAAGAGCTGCTGGAGCACCTTCTGGACCTCGCCCAGCGACATCAGCTTCGGCACCAGCTCTTCGACCAGCTTGGGATGGCTCTCGTTCATCGAATCCATCAGCCGTTTGACCTCTTGGCGACCGAGCAGTTCATGAGCGTGGCGTCGGATCAGCTCGCCCAGATGGGTGCCAATGACCGTAGTCTGGTCGACGACCGAGTAGCCTGCGGCCAACGCGGATTCTTCAAGCCCCGGCTGTATCCAGCGTGCGGCTACGCCAAAGGCCGGCTCCCGCGTCTCGATGCCCGGAATCGTGCGAGCTTTCGGGTCGGAGTTGACGGCCAGGAGGAAGTTCTGCTCGGTCTGCCAGCGGGCGATCTCCGTGCCGCGCAGGCTGACGACATACTCGCGAGGACGCA
Organism: Acidobacteriaceae bacterium; assembly: GCA_965215415.1. Lineage (GTDB taxonomy): Bacteria > Acidobacteriota > Terriglobia > Terriglobales > Acidobacteriaceae > Edaphobacter. The sequence goes on from CBDCDQ010000009.1 coordinate 2,530,928, forward strand.
AGCGAAGGTTGTCCGTGATGTGGACCGGCGGCACGATAAAGCCCAGCTCGGTGGCAAGATGACGGCGCAGGCCTCGGACGCGGTTGAGCATCTGCCCGCCCTGCTTTTCGTCCACCAGCGAGATCAGCTGGAAACCGATCTCGAGCGTAAGCTCGTCCATCTTCAGCAGCGAGGCAAGGTTTTCACCGACGGCCTGCTCGACTACTTTGGCCTTGTCGGCGGCCGCGGCGAGCTCCGGCGAAAGGATGGCGGCTTCTTCGGCGGCGGCCGGGAGCTTGCGGGCGACCATCGCCACGGCAAACGCCATGATGATGAACGAGAGCTTGGGCAGGCCGGGGATCAGGGCAAGGCCCAGCAGCACGGCGCAGGCGATCCAAAGGGTGTTGCGCCCCTTGAGGAGCTGCGTGCCGAGCTCGGTATCCAGCTGTCCGGAGGACGAGGCGCGAGTCAGCACCACGCCGCCCGCAATCGAAACGAGCAGGCTGGGGATCATCGTCACCAGGCCGTCGCCCACCGTAAGGATGGTGTAGGTCTTGACGGCGGTCATCAGATCGGTTCCCTGCTGGATCACGCCGATCAGCAAGCCCGCAACGATGTTGATGACCGTGATGAGGATGGTGGCGAGCGAGTCGCGCTGATTGAATCGCGCCGCGCCGTCCATCGCGCCGTAGAACTCGGCTTCCCGGGCAATCGCCTCGCGGCGGCGGCGGGCTCCCTGCTCGTCGATCAGACCGGCGTTCATGTCGGCGTCGATGGCCATCTGTTTGCCGGGGAGGGCGTCGAGGGTGAACCGGGCCGTCACCTCGGCCGTGCGTACCGCGCCGTGCGCGACGACCAGGAACTGGATCGCGATCAGCGCGAGGAAGAGGACGAAGCCGACGACGTAGTTGCCGCCCACGACAAACTGGCCAAAAGCCTCGATCACCGATCCGGCCGCGTGGGTGCCCTCATGGCCGTGGAGGAGGATGCGGCGGCTGGAGGCGAGATTGAGCGAGAGCCGGAAGAGCGTCAACAACAGCAGCAGCGTGGGAAAGACGGAGAAGTCGACCGCCCGGCGCACCTGCACGGCGGTTAGAAAGACGATGACCGACGCCGTAATCGACGCCGCCAGCAGCAGGTCCAGCACAAAGCTCGGCACCGGGATCAGCATGACGAAGACCATGCTGATGGCGGTGACCGGCAGCAGGAGACGCTGGAGTTTGGCGGCGGAGAACCAGCCGCCCACTTTCACGGAGGATGGAGCGGGAACGACGGCGGCGGTACTCATATTCCTCCTTGGAACCCGAGCAGCGCCTGGGGCATTCTGCGGGCGGCGGCGCGTTGCGCTTCGGCCTGGGCGTGGGCCTGGCGGTCGGCCTTGATCTTGTCGGCGCGGAGCTTGTCTTCGACCTTCTGGCGATAGAGAAACGCGAGGATGCCGGCGACGGCGGCATACAGTTCATACGGAATCGACTGCCCCGGCTCGACCGACTTGTAGAGCGAGCGAGCCAGCGGCGGGTTCTCCATGATGGGGATATTGGCCCAGCGGGCCTCTTCGCGGATCTCGGCGGCATGGAGATCGCGGCCCTTGGCCAGCACGGTCGGGGCCTGCATGGTGTCGAACGAGAACTCGAGCGCGACGGCGTAGTGGGTCGGGTTGGTAATGACGACGGAGGCCTTGGAGATGTCGGCCTTCATCCGGCGGCGGCGCATGGCCCGCTGGATCTGGCGGATTTTGCCTTTGATCTCCGGATTGCCCATGGCTTCCTTCATCTCCTGCCGGACTTCCTGCTTGGTGGCCTTCAGGCGTTCCGCGCGGGCACGCCATTCGATCGCGTAGTCGAGCCCCGACCAGACGAGCGTCACCCAGGCGGCGTCGACGATCAGGCTGTAGGCGGTCGCGAAGGCGTTCGGAAGCCGCATCAGGCTGAAGACAGGCAGCGGCAGCATCAGCTTCTTGAGCGCGTACCAGCCAAACGCCACCATGACGGCAGCCGGAATCAGCGATTTGACGATGCGTGTGGCCGAGCGCAGGGAGAACAGGTTGCCAAGGTTGGTAACCGGGTTGAGCCGGTTGAATTTCAGTTCAAGCGAGTTAGGATGGATGCCCAGCCCGCCACCCTGCGCGATGCCCACACCCAACGCGGCAAAGAAGCTGGCAGCCATCATGATCCCGATCGGCGCGACCGCCGGGCCAAGCATATGACGGAACCCGGAACGCCACAGGTTTTCGGAGCCGAGTTGGTCGACGCGCGAGAGGCGAAGGCACTCGACAAAGACGCGGCCCCACGAGGCTACAAAGCCGCTTGCCAATGTGCCGAGGACCATGATGCCCGCCAAGAGCGCCGAGGCCGAAAGCAGGTCGCGCGAGCGAACGACATCGCCCTTTTCCACCGCTTTCTGGACGCGTTGTTGACTGGCTTTCTCTGTCCCCTTCTCAGCCATGCGCGCCCACCATTCTGCCCGCAGCTTCGAGCAGGGAAAGCCAGTGCTGCTCAATCCATCCCGGCCAGACCGCGAGCGAGGCGATCAGCACGACATACGAGACGAGGGTCTTGAGCGGGATGCTGATGACCATCGCCGGCAAGGCCGGAGCCAGCCGGGAGACGAGCGCAATCGTGACCTCGACCGCCAGTGCCGCGGCAATGACCGGCGCAGCGAGTTGCAGGCCGGAGAGAAAGACGCCCGCTGCCATCTGCGCGATGGCCGCAGCCGTATGGGCACGAACCACCGCCGTCCCGACCGGCACCATGCAGAACGAGCGGACCATGGCCGCAATCAGGGTTCGATCGAGCCCCGCGCCAATGATGACCAGCAGCCCCAGCCAACCAAGCATCTGGCCGAGCACCGGCGTCTCGATCGAAGAGTTGGGGTCGAGCAGATTGACCAGCGAAAACGAAAACTGCTGGCCCAGCAGCGTTCCGGCAAACTGCAGCGCCTCGTTCATCAGGGCAAGCGACAGGCCAAAGACAAGTCCAATGCCAAGCTCGCCGAAGATCGCCGCCAGATCCGGCACGGGACGCGCGCCCGGGATGGCCGCGACCACAGGCGCAAGCACCACCGTCATCGCGATCACGAAACCAGCCTTGATGCGCGGGGCGATCGCAGCCGATGAGAAAAGCGGAGCGAAGACTACCAGCGCGCTCATACGGACGAGCACCAGAAGAGCCGCCGCGAGGTAGTCCGGCCACGTGTCGATCAGGCCGCTGACTTCGCCGCCCACGTGTCCAGGCAGATGGCCCGCTACATTCCCGAGTTGTTCCGCGATGCCCATCGGTGTTCTAGCCCAGGTAACGGTGAAGGTCGACGAAAAGGTGCATGGTAAAGGCGACGAGGCGATGCACGCCCCACGGCAGGATCATGACCGCGATGGCCGAGACCACAATCAAGCGGGGTACAACCGTCAGCGTCTGCTCCTGCACCCCGGTCAGCGTCTGCGCCAGTGAGACGATCAGCGAAACGAGTGCGGCGGCAAGCAGCATCGGCGACGAGAGCAGAAGGGCTTCGATCAGGAGCTTGCGCATGATCTCTACAGTCTGGTCGGGCGGCATGGCAAATCCTTTCTAGAAGCTCTTAAGCAGTTGGTCCGCCAACAAGTTCCAACCGTCGACCATGACGAAGAGAAGAATCTTAAGGGGCGTGGAGATCACCACCGGCGGCAGCTGCATCATGCCGATCGAGGTCGTCACACTGGCGACGACGATATCCACCAGCAGAAACGGAAGAAACAGCACAGCACCGATCTGGAAGCCCGCCTTCAGCTCCGACAGAATGTAGGCCGGGACGACCACCTGGATCGGCAGCTCCTCGACCGTGCGCGGACGCACCGCCATCCCGGCCGAGGCAAATACCGCCAGGTCCTTCTCGCGGGCGTAGCGCAGCATATAGTGCTTCACCGGCTGGATGCCGCGGTCCATCGCGTCCTCACCCGAGATCTGCCCGGCGCGGTAGGGCGTGACGGCGTTCTGTTCCACCTGCACCAGCACCGGCTGCATCAGGAACCAGGTCATCATCAGCGCGAGCCCCATCAACACCTGATTGGAGGGTGCGGTCTGGGTGCCGAGCGCCTGCCGGAGAAAGTGGAAGACGACCAGCAGCCGGACCAGCGGCGTCATCGACAGCAGCAACGCAGGCAGCAGCGTCAACAGCGTCAGGCCAAGCACGATCGACCACGGCACACTTTGGCTGCCGGAGAACGGTCCCGTCTCGGGCTTGAGCGGCTTCGGCGCAGCTGGCTTGGCGGCAATGGGCTTCGCGGCAGTTGGCTTCGCAGTAAGAAGCGGTTTTGGGAGCGCCCCCGCCGCAGGCCTGGCGGCGACGCGGGCGATCGGGAGCGGCTTCCTGGGCACCGGGCGGAACTGCGCCCCCGCTCCGGCCGGTGCGATCAGGGCCCATGCAAGCAGCCCGGCAAGCAGAGGCGCGTTGCGGCAAGCAGAGGTCATCGTCTTAAAGCCAGGCCTGCGCCACAGTCTTCGTGGCAGGGGCGGGCGAAAGCGCGGCAGAGCGTGCTTCGGGAACGACCTTCTCGATGGTGGCGACCGCGTCGGGACCGCAGCCTACAAGGTACCGCTCGCCCTGGCATTCGATCAGCATCACCTGCCGCTTGCTGCCGAGGGAAAGCGTTTCGACCAGTTCCATCTGCGGACGGACGCGCACCGACGCGGCCGAGCCGCGCCACTTGATGCGCACGCGCCCCTGAAGCGCGCCCACAACCCAGCCGGCCAGGCCGTTCACCACTTCAGGGTTGACGGGAAATATCGGTTTGCGGGCAATGCCCTGTGTCAGTTCCATCGGTCTTCCTCCTTTGAATTCGCTTGCAAGCCTGCCGCGTCAGCGTGCTTCCAGGCCAGCCGCGTCAAGCGTGCTTCTAGGCCAGCCGCGTCAAGCGCATGGCCATCGTCTCTTCCACCACTTCAAACTCGCTCCACGCCAGCTGCACACGCCCGATCTTCACGGGGATGTCTTCGGTCGTCTCCCATTCGCTGGTGATGAGCTGCCCTTCTTCGAGCCGGAGCAGATCGCGCACCTTGAAGCCCGTGAGCGGCACCCTGGCCGTAAGCACCACCGGCAGCCGCGACAGGGCAAGCCAATGAGGATGCTCTTCGATCCGCCCCATCCGTCCTGCCGCCAGTGCGGAGTGGGGAACCATCGGCAGCGCCGCCTCCGCGGCTTGTGTCATCAACTCCATATCCGCCATCGCTGTCCCCACCCGTGAACTCCTCGAATCGCCGCTGTATGTACTTCATTGCTGGGGAACAGGAGCGCACTGACCGCGCTGCCACAGGAGCTAGCGCTGCACCAGGAAATCCGTAAAGTGGATCTCCATCACCTTCAGCTCGGGGTTGTTCTTGGCCAGTGCCGTCTTCAGCTCTGCCTTGAGGGTCTCCTTGCCGTCGGCAGCAAGCAGCCCGTCGGCGGTCTGGTGACCCACCACGCTCAGCACCGTATCGCGGACGCCCGCCTCATCGTCCGACATGACGCCCTTTGGAGCGGCCTTCTCTTCCTTGGCCCCCTTTTTGAGGGGCTCGTCGGCGACCTTCACCGTAAGCGACATCTTCAGGTACGCCGCGCCGCCCGCATCCGACAGGTTCGCGACCAGCGAGTCCAGCATGATGGAATGACTGGGCGCAGCAGGACCGGGCGGCGGTGCCTCGGCGGGAACGGTTATGGTCTTTTGCACCGGTAGACGACCCGACCGGATGAGGTAAAACACTGATCCCCCGACGGCCACGATCGACAGGATCACAGCCGCGAAGATTGCAAGGATCAAGGTCACCAGCGACGTCTTGGGAGCTGGTGCGGGAATGTTGGCGCCATCGGCAAGTGCAGGTGAAGAAGCCATAGTGTCCTGGAACGATGCACGTGTGCCGCCACGACCGGAAGGGTACGATTAGCGGGCTCTCAGAGGAAAGATAAGCGCGAGCACACCATCGCGCAGACGGCAAAAAGGGAGCAGCGCGGCAGACACAGGGTCAGTCCCCGCTCCGCCACGCTGCTCCCTGTTGCTCCCTTCTCCGCGCCGAAACCTTACCGCAACATGCTGATGGCGGCCTGGGTGACCGTGTCGAAGGTGGTGACGGTCTTCGAGTTGGCCTCAAACGCGCGCTGGGCGATGATCAGGTTCGAGAACTCGGTCGAGATGTCGACATTGGATTGCTCCAATGCGTTGTCGACGATAGCCGCTCGCCCACCGACAGACGCCAGACCGATCGTGGCTTCGCCGGAACCGGCCGTCGTCTGGTAGTTGTTCTGTCCGGCATGGACCAGGCCCTGCACATTGGCCACGGAGGCGACCGCAATCTGGCCGATGCTGGCCGTGTGGCCGTTCGAGAACAAAGCCGTAACCAGACCCGTGCCATCGACCGCAAAGCTCTGGTAGACGCCACTGGTATAGCCATCATGGTAGTTGGTGGAAGTGCCATTCGGTGCAGCCGACTGGCTGATGGTGGGCGCACTCGCCGCGCTGGCAGTCGCTGTGCTGTACAGGTTCACGTTGAAGGCCAGGGTGCTGGCTCCGTTCGTCAGACCGGTAAACGTTGCGTCGGTGGCCGCTGCTGCCGCCGCGGTCGGCGCGATCAGATTGCCGTTGGAGTCGAACTGTAGCGTTCCGGTGTTGTTGCTTGCCGTACCGCCGGCAGAGGTTGGCAGCGTCACCGCGTAGTTCCAATGCGTGTTGTCGACTTTGGTATACGTGACGGTCGCGGTATACGACTGGCCCAGCGAATCGTAGACCGGGCTGGTGGTTGCGTAGCTGCTGCCTACCGACGCGGCAGAGTTCAGGTTGACGGTGAATCCGACATTGGTCGTCGCCAGAGCCGGTTCTGCCGTGCCGACAGGAAGGATGACCGGCGCAAGCACACCGCTGTTGCCCACGACACCGTTGACGGCCGGAAAGCCCATGACGTTCTGACCATCGACCGTGGTCAGGTTTCCCACAGTGCTGATCTGGAAGTTTCCCGCGCGGGTGAGCGACTGTACATTGCCATTCTGCACGACGAAGAAGCCGCTGCCGTTCAGCGCGATGTCGGTCGAATTGTGCGTGGTGGCGGTGCTGCCCTGAGAAAAGTCCGTGGCCGTTCCCGAGACCTTGGTGCCGACGCCGAGCTGAATCGGGTCCTGCGACCCCGACGAACCGATCTCCTGGTAGAAGAGGTCCTCAAAGCTGGTGCTCTGCTCCTTGAAGCCGTTGGTGTTCAGGTTGGCAAGGTTGTTGCCAATCGTGTTGAGGGTGATGGAATCGGCCTGGAGGCCGGTCAGAGCGATCGAGAAATTGGGCATGAAGTCTCCTTGGTAGAGGTCCGGGTAAAGGAAGCTGTGGGCGGTGCGCGACTAACCCTTGGGCGTGGTCGTGGGTGTGGTCGTGGGCGTCAGCGCGTTATCCAGCGTCGAAATGCCGGTGTTGATGTTGATCAGCTGCTGGAGGCTGTTTACCTGGGCAAGCTGCGTAATGTAAGCGTTCGGATCGGTCGGCTGGGTGGGGTCCTGGTTCTTCAGTTCGCTGACCAGCAGCGTCAGAAAGTCTGTAGAGCTGATGCTCTTTGCCGTGGCCGCGCCCGTGTTTGAAGAAGCGGCACTCGCTTTGAGCGTCCCCGTTGTGGCGTTCGCCGTCAGCGCCGTGTGCTTTTTAGGAACCAGGGCCGAAGCCACCGTGTTGGCGGCCGCATTGCCCGCCGCCGTAATTGAGTTCAACTGGATACCGCTCATGCATTCCTCCTGAAGTGTGCTGCATTGGATTTGCAAACCTGGGTTATACGCGGACGTTCAACCAGCTTCCGCCGCTGCCATAGCCGCCTTGCGACAACCCGCCGCCCGAGTCGTTCGTGTCGCCATAAAGGGCCGAAACAGGAACCACGAGCTCGCGCGTCGCGCTGCCGTCCTCCCGCACGACGGCGCTTTGGGCAGAGCTTCCGGGTGCCTGCTGCTGCGGCGCACGGTCTCCGGAAGCACCTGCGTCGCTCGCTACCGCCGTCCCCGTCGCCCCGACACCCTCGGCAGCCGAGCGGGTAAAGGAGGAGGCAGGCTCCAGCGCCGCCGCCGTTGCATGCAGAGCGGAGGCTACAGCGGACGGAGCGGACACATTCAATGAGCCAACCGCCACCCGCTCCTCCTGCAGGAACGAGGAGAGCGCCGAAAGATCGTTGTGAAGCCTCCCGGTCGCAGTCGGATTGGCACCGGTCAACGAGGCATCGACCGTGCCGCTGGCGTTCAGCTCCGCGCGGATCTTCAGCCAGCCGTGCGTTCCATTCGCTACCCCGACCTCCAGCGTCGTAGGTGTCGAGCTGAGCGTCGTGTGCTGGAGCGAGTCTGTCGCCGGTGCTGACGTTCCCCCCATGACCGGGGTAGTCGCAAGCGCCGGCCCTGCGGGATTGCTGAGCGCCGTCACAGCCACCGGCGTGTGAGCGACGGGCAACACCGTCACGCTTGCCACCGGAGCCTCCGGCATCGTCACCGGCGCCGGTACAAGAGCCGCCGGAGCAGCCTGGTGGGCAACCGCTTTGCCGTCGGCAGATGGAAGCGTGGCCGCGGGGAGCGCTTCGCCCGAGACTGGAAGCGTGTCGACCGTTGGAGCAGACGCTTTGGCGGCGATCTTGTGGAGGGCTCCGGCCTGCGCCTGAAGAGTGCGGCCAACCTGCGTCTCTGACAGCGGCAGCTGCGTGCTGCCATGCATAGGGGGCTGCACGGTGGCGGCAACGGGGAGAACGGCTGGCTCGGTCAAGGAGGCAAGGGGTGCTTGCCGTCCCCCCGCGGCGGCAGACCACGCCTGCTCCATCGGCTGGGAGGACGATCCTATCGCCGGCCGCTGAGCGGGCAACACTCCCACAGCACCCGCTGGCCCGTGACCTGTAGCCGCAAGCGAACCGTTCGCCCGAGCAGAGAGCACCCCTGTGGCGGATGCCTGGCTGGCCGTCGCGGCAGGAGGCTGGGCAGCCAAACTCTGCTCGAACGTAGCTCCAGTCGTCAGCTGGCTCACGGACGAGCCTCCTGTACCCGCCACCATCGCGCCGGGTTGGCCTGTGGAAGGCACGAGCGACTGAGCTCCACTCATGTCCCCCTGCACACCGATTGGGGCCTTGTTTGAAAGCGCCGAAGCAGCCCCGAGAGCCGGGGTAACCTCTGGCGTGGGTCCTATCCCGGCAGACACACTTATGGGGAGGCTCGGCGTCGAGGCAACCGCACCTGCCGCCTCCGCCAGCACGGGGGTGGCGGCTGACGCAGCGGCCTTGATGCCGTTGTCTGCTTTGACGGAGGGCCGGACGGGCGTCGACGCTCCTCCCTTGAGCACCGGTTTGGCCTGTAACGTGGCCACGAAAGTGGGCGTTGCCGCAACATCGACCGGCTTGTTCGCAGCCGGAGCGTCCTGCACAGAAGGTGTGCCCGCGGCCGAGCCGGTCGTGGGCGTCGGGGTTGGAACGGGTACAAGGGCCGGCAACGGAGACCCGTCCGGAACGTTCGATGGGAGGAGCGTTCCGGCAGCGGATGGGAGATCCGGGCTTGCCGTCGACCCAGACGGATGCAGCATCGCCGCCAGCATATTGGCGGAGGTGTACCGCATCGTCGCCGGGGGCGCAGCCGAAACTCCAGCCGCCTGACCGCCGTCGCCAGCGGAGGGCTGCGTGCTGCGCGCCGATCGGGTATGGTCGCCTTGTCTGTTGGCTGGCTGCCCTCCATCGCTCTGCTTTGCCTCGGCCTTGCGCTCGACCGGAGCTTCCGGCTCGCCCGCATCGGTCTTGGCCTGCCGCATGGCGGTCGCAAAGCTTCGTTCTGAGGCGGCATCCGGGTTTGCGGGAGTGCCTGGGATCTGGTTTTGCGCTGGAGCAACGCCTACGGTCTCCATCAGCTGCGAAACGCCCGTCACATTTGCCATCGTTGCCATTCCCTCGCTGCTCCCGGAGAATGCACTCAGCGGGCCAAAGGTAATGCACCAAGGGTTAGGAAAGATTCATGCCGCGCTCGGTTCTGCTCAGGCCAGATCGGCTTCAAGACCGTTCCAGCGCAGCCGTGACAGAAAGCGATCGTCGGCGGCGCTTTGGGCGCGGCGCTCTTCGTCCAGACGCTCGGCGGCAAGATCCCGGTCCACGACTGTCTTGATCTGGCCGCGCCGGATGCGGCTGGCTACATAGATGGCACGTGCCTCCGCGGTCAGCCGTTCGCGCTCGCGCAGGACCGGTTCAAGACTTTGTTGAACCTGTTCGCTGTGCCCACGCTGGATCTCGGCCACAGCCCATCGCTCGCGGTCGCCAGTCGAAAGCGCCGCCTGAGCATCGCCGTGGGCGCTCTGCTTCAGACGGGTCTGGGCCGCGATGGCGTTCTCTGCTTCCCGGACGCGGGCGACGGCATGTTCGAGAGCCACGCCATGCATCGTCTCGATCAACCCGTAGAGACCTTCGATCCGCTTCAACGATGAGGTGCGCGACGCCATCCTTAGAGCTCCATCAGACGAAGCCGTTCGACCGTCTGCGCCATCGTGATTTGTTCCCTGCTGTCCTGCTGAAGGAACATCTTCAGATGGGGCATCGCGCGCACGGCCCGATCGAGTTCCATGTCCGCCCCCGGCTTGTACGCTCCGATGCGGATCAGGTCTTCAGAACGCGCATGGGCAGACAGCAGCCGCCGCGCAATGGAGGCGCGTTCACGATGCGCCGGTTCGGTCACCGCAGGCATAAGGCGGCTCAAGGAATCGAGCACATCGACGGGCGGATACCATCCTGCCGCGGCAAGGTTGCGTGAAAGCACCACATGACCGTCCAGCAGGGAACGTACGGCATCGACCACCGGGTCCTGTTGATCGTCACCCTCCATCAGGACGGTATAGAAGGCCGTGACCGAACCGTTGCGGAAGTTGCCCGCACGCTCCACCAGCTTTGCCAGACGAGTAAAGACCGACGGTGTATAGCCCTTGCTGGCGGGCGGCTCTCCGGCTGCAAGCCCAACCTCCCGCGCGGCCATGGCAAAGCGGGTCAGCGAATCGAGCACAAGCAGAACATGCTTGCCGCGCGACGCATAATACTCGGCCACAGCGGTAGCGGACATGGCTGCGCGGAGTCGAAGCAGGGGGCTTTCATCGGACGTCGCCACCATGACGACCGACCGCTTCAAGCCCTCTTCACCCAGAGCGTCCTCGACAAACTCCCGCACCTCGCGGCCGCGTTCGCCCACCAAACCGACGACCGTGATGTCGGCCTCCGTGTTGCGCGTCATCATGCCGATCAAGGTACTTTTACCTACCCCCGAGCCGCCAAAGATGCCGATGCGCTGGCCACGGCCCACCGTCAGCATCCCGTCCAGCACGCGGATACCGGTTTGGAGCGGCTCGCGAATCGGCACGCGCTCCATCGCACGGGGGATGGAGCCGTCGACCGGCCAGGGGTCATGGAGACGGAGCGAAGGCATCCCGTCCATCGGTTCGCCCAGCGCGTTGAGGACGCGTCCGGACATCGTCTCCCCCACGCAGATCGAAGGACGGCCCCCGAGCGCCGTCACGGAATCACCGTACCGGACGCCCAGAGTCGCTTCGAGCGGCATCACCAGAACGTGTTCGGCGCGGAAGCCAATCACCTCCGCCCCATGGCTGCGGCCCTTTTCATCCGTAATCTGGCAGCTCTCGCCAACCGAGCACAGGGGACCTTCGGACTCGACCGTCTGGCCGTCGGCCTTGACTACCCGCCCGCACCATCGCCACGATGGCCGCTGCGCCAGCCGCGAGAAATACGGCGCAAGACTGGCGTCGCGCGGTTCCGCCAACTCCTCGACGGGCAGTTCCTGAGCCGCATCGGCAGCGAAGGTCGTCATGGCGCTCAGTTGGGCCGCAACTGCATCAGGTCGAAGAAGCCTTTTTCAATCTCGGCCAGTTGCACCGCGACACCCAGTTCGACCCGGCCGACGTTGGTTTCGAGCACGCACTCGGTTTGCACCATGCGCTCGTCCCCCACCACCTGGACAGTGTTCCGACTCTCCTCGGTCAGCATGGCACGCCAGGCTTCCACCTCATGGACCGGCACGTGGAGGATGGGCTTGCTTTCCGCGGCCAGCTTGTCGAGCGCCACGCGCACCGTCGCCCCGAGCAGCAGCGGATCGAGCTTGGCCTCACGATGCAGTACGCGCTCCGCAATGCCTAAAGCGAGGCGAACAACCTGAGCCTCGACCTGAGCAAAGTAATTGTCGCGGTCCTTCTTGAAGTCGTCGCACGTCGTCTTGAGACACTCCCGCTCTTTTTCTACCCGCGCGTCGAGCGTCTCTTCGGCGTCGGCAAAGCCTTGAGCGTGAGCGACCCGCCGGGCCTCCGCCAGCTGCGTCGCATGCCCCTGGGCCTGCGCGACGATCCGTCGTTCCAGACCGGCGATCTGGTCCCGGAGCGCCCCCACCTCTGAATCGAACTCCGATTCAAGCGTCGTCTCTCCATCAAACGTCCAGTCCGTCTTGCGGCGCAATGGATGGTTGACGGCTTTGAACTCCAGCGGAAGCACGGAGCCGCTCGGGGTGCTCCAGCTCTCGCGCACCAGCTTCGATGCGACGGCGGGGTCGATGCTAAATGCGTGCTCAGACGGTGAGATCATTGTCAGCCTCAATCTTCAAAATAATGCGTCCTTCGCTCTCCATCTTGCGGGCAGTGGCGAGCAGTTCCTGCTGGGCGGCGGAGACATCCTTGCCCCGCACCGGTCCCATCACGTCCATGTCTTCCTTCAGCATGTCGACTGCGCGCGAGCTCATCGCCTGGAACAGATAGGCCTTCAGGTTGTCCTTCGCGCCTTTCAGTGCCATGGCTAGGACGCGTTTATCGATCGCACCCACTAGCTCGCGGATACTCTGCGGCGGCACCGTCAGCAGGTCGTCGAAGGTAAACATCAGGTTGCGAATGGCGATTGCCAGCTGCGGCTCGTCGTTTTCGATCTCTTCGAGGATGCCCTTGCCAGCGGTGGTATCCATGCGGTTCAGCAGTTCGGCGACGGCCTTGAAGCCGGAGTACGACCGGCGACCCGAAGAGCCAAGCGCCTCCATCTGCCGGTTCAGGACCAGGGCTACGGTCTGCGCCATCTCCGGGGAGAACTGCCGCATCTCCGCCAGGCGCTTTACCACATCGACGCGCACCTCTTCCTTCAGGTGCATCAGGACGGTAGAGCCCTTCTTCGGGTCGAGGTGAGCCAGCACCAGCGCGACGGTCTGCGGATGCTCATTCTCGAGAAACTTCGACAGCTGGTGCGGCTCCATCTTCTGGAGCATGGCCAAGTCGCCCGACGAGCGCTGCTGCAGGCGCTTGACCTGGAGCAGAAGCGCATCCGCCCGCTGCTGGCCGAAGGCCTCAGTGAGAAGCTTCAAGGCATACTCCGGCCCGCCGCGCAGCATATGTTCGCGCGTCTCCAGCAGACCGTAGAACTCACTCATCACCTGCTGCGAGAGCTGGGCCGGCACATCGCCGAGCCGGGTGATCTCGTCCGTCAGGCGGCGGACATCGGTCTCCGACAGGCTCATAAAGAGCGGCTTGGCGCGCTCCTCGCCCAGTCCAAGCATCAGGATCGCGGCCTTGCGGATGCCTGGCACATCGGCCGGTGCAAAGCCCGCCTCGGCCGGCAACAAAGCCTGCGTCCGCGTCGGTTCACTCATCTGCGCGCTGGTGCTCATACCTCTGCCTCCCCGTTGGTTCCAATCCAGGCCTCGAGCAGCCGGGTGGCTTGTGCGGCGTCGCGCTCTACGCTTTCGGCCACGTATTCAAAGATCCGATTCTGCGAGTTCGCCTTCAACCGTGGCGCGGGGCGCGTCTCGATCTTCAGCGGCTCCGGCTCCGGCGCGGCAAACTCGGCGATGCTGGGACCGGCCGGAGCGGGTGCTGGCAGCATCATCGGCTCACGCAGCGTCGCCGTGATCTGCGTGACCGCCGGACGGACCACAAACATGACCAGAAGTAACGCGCAGATGCCCGTGATGGCGGACTTGAGCAGGCCTGGCTGCGTCTGGAGGATGCCTTTGGCCCCATCGAGCGCTTTGCCGACCGCCGACGCCTTGGGTTCTGGCAGGTTGGAGGTAAAGCTGATGTTCTGCATGACGACCTGATCGCCGCGCTTTGGATCGAAGCCGACCGCAGCCTGCGCCAGCTCCTCCAGCCGCTTCATCTCTTCGCCGCTGCGTGGCTTCCACACAGTGTGCTCGGTCTTGCCCGTGCCTTCGCTTAGCATCCGGTCGTTCACCAGGACCGCGGCGGTGACGCGGCGAACCCGGCCGGGACCTTCGTCGGAGCGGATGGTGTGCTTGGTGACGCCATAGGTCCCGTTCTCTTCCTTCAGCGTCTGCCCCAGCTGGTTGCCCTGCGGATAGACCGGCAGACCATTCTGCAACAAGGGTGGGGTGCCTGGAGCCGCGGCGACGGACGACCCGGCAACGCCTCCCTTGGCTGCACCGGCGGGGGAATTGCTTGCCGTGCCCGGAACCCCCCCGGCCTGCTGCCGGCCTGGTGCCGTCTGCTCGCTCTTCTGCAGATTCAGCGGAGCGGCCTGCGAAGGATCGTAGATCTCGTCGATGCGACTCTCCGTCCCTTGATCGTAGGAGACATTCACCGTGGCGCGGACGTTGTCGCGACCGGCGAGCGGCTCGAGCATGGCAACCAACTTGGCCTCGAGACCCGCCTCCATCTCCTCATCCTCGACACCGCTCATGGCGCGTGGCTTCAGGTTGACGTGCCCGTCGGCATCGACCAGCGTGACCTGGTCGGGGCTCAAATTTTCAACCGCTCCGGCAACCAGGGCGCGGATGGAGTCGGCTTCCGCCTGAGGCATCGCGCCGCGCTTGAGCTTCAGGACCACGGAGGCCTTGGCGATCTTCTCCTGCGCCAGAAAAAGCGACGGCTGTGGCAGCACCAGATGCACCCGGGCCGTATGCACCGCGCCCAGCGTAGCGATGGTGTGTTCCAACTCGCCCTCGAGCGCCCGCTGATAGTTGACGTGCTCGTCAAACTCGCTGCCCACCCAGTTCGGTTTGTCGAAGAGCTCGAAACCAAGACGCCCGGTCTGCGGCATGCCCTTGCCCGCGACCTCCATCCGCGCCTTGTCCATCAGTTCGGCGGGCACTTCAATGCCAGAGCCGTCCGGTGTCGTCTGGTACTTGATCCCGGCGGCTGAAAGCTCCTGCGAGACAGTAGCGATGTCCTTGCCGTCCAGCCCCGAAAAGAGGACCTTCCAATCCGGGCGCCCCAGGTACCAGGCGATGCCCGAGCAGACCGCCAGGACGACGCAGACACTCGCCACCAGGGCGTTCCGCTTGCCTGCGGGTAGATGCGTCAGTCGCTCGCCGATACCTCGGAGCGCATGAAGCACCCTCTCCGCCGGTCCGGCACCGGTCGCCCCTCCCACACCGGCTGCCCCGGCCCCCGGCTTACGTTCCATTCCCGCGCCTTGTACTGTGTCTGCCATCTGGATGCCGTGTCCTTGTCAAGTGTTGTTAAATGGCCAGCGGCCCGGATGTACTGCGCTGCGAAATGCTAGAACTGCATGGCCATCATGGACTGATACGCGCCCACGGCCTTGTTGCGAACCTGGAGGGCCAGCTCAAAGGCCATGTCCGCCTTCTGCGTCGCAATCATCGCGTCATGGATCTCCACGCCCGACCCGTTCAACACGCCCGTGACCGCCTGCGATGCCTTCTTGTCCAGTTCGCCGCTCTGCGCGACCATCTGCTGCAGCACACCCGAAAATGGCATCGTTCCCGTGCCAGAGGCGTTCGCACCGCCCGAAAGTGTTGCCGTGTTGTCTGTGTCCAGGCCTTGTAGAACGCCCGCAAGCTGTTCGATTCCGCTCATCGTGTCTCCCTTGTTTCAAACGAAGTACTTATTTGCCGATCTCGAGCGAAGCGGCGACCATGCCTTTTTCCGCCTGCAACGCCGACGCATTCATCCCATAGGCACGCGTCGCGCCCATCAGGTCGACCATCTCTGTCAACGGGTTAATGTCCGGGTAGGAGACGTAACCGTCAGCGTCTGCGTCCGGGTGCTGCGGATCGAACCGCCGCAGCGGCTCCGCGTTGTCGGCAATCACGCCCGTGACGGATACTCCGCCCGCGACGTTGTCTGCCGCGGACGACGATCCAAGCAGCGGAAAGCTCGCCGGGGTCAGCGTCCCGCCGTTCGTGAGCGCACCTCCGCTCAGGTGGCTCACCAGCTGCTGCTGGAAGCTGCCCGCCCCGCCGCCTTGCGCCTCAAAAAGGACGTGTTGCCGCTGGTACGGCACGCCTTCCTCTGTCCGAGTCGTCTCGGCGTTGGCCATGTTGCTCGCGACCACCTCCGCCCGCACTCGTTCTGCCTTCAACGCCGACGCACTTACATCCATCAATCCAAAGAGGTTCATCGCTATTTCATCTCCGAGTGAATGGCCGACAGGATGCCGGCATACTCATGTTTCAGCAGCTGCGCCGCCATCTTGAACTTGAGCTGGGTTTCAGCCAGCTGGACGCCTTCTCGATCCATGGAGACGTTGTTGCCGTCCGGCCGCGCCACCAGACCATCGATTGCAGAGGCCTGCGGTCCGGCCAGATCAAACCCCGCCTGCTGACGCCGCAGCTCCTGTTCGAAGTCGAACCCCTGGGTCTTGTACCCTGGCGTATCCACGTTGGCCATATTGCTGACTGTTAGCTTGAGCTGCGCGTTCGCGAGGTCCAGGTACTGGCCCAGCATCTCGCTCATCGGTGTAATCGTTGCCATCGACATGACTCCTGTCCCGGAATAAAGCAGTCGAACGGCCAAAGTCCGTTCCCGGTCGATGAGAGCGCTCTCAGAGGGGGCGGCCATCCCACACGAATGCGATACTGTCAGCAACGATGGCACCCGCGCTGCTCCAGACCGACCTCGGCCCACTGTCCGCCACCGCACGCGGCAAAGTCCGCGACATCTACACTCTGGGAAATGGCAACCAGCTGGTCTTTGTCGCGACCGACCGTATCTCCGCCTTCGATCACGTGCTCGGTACCGGCATCCCGGACAAAGGCAAGATCCTTACCCAACTCTCCCTCTTCTGGTTCGACTTTCTTAGCGGACTCACACCCAGCCACCTGCTGACCGCTGCCGTCGACGCCTTCCCGGCCGAGCTTGCGCCCTACCGCGACCAGCTGGCCGGACGGAGCATGATCGTCAAACGCGCACAGATGTTCCCCGTCGAGTGCGTCGTCCGCGGCTACCTGTCGGGCTCCGGCTGGAAGGATTACCAGGCCACCGGCAGAGTCTGCGGCATCGCCCTGCCGACCGGCCTGCGCGAGTCTGAACGCCTTCCCGAGCCAATCTTTACCCCGGCAGCCAAGAACACCATCGGACACGACGAAAACATCTCGTTCGACCGCATGGCCGCTTTGCTGGGCGATCGGGCGGCGGACGAACTGCGCTCCCTCACCGTGGCGATCTACAACCGAGCAAGCGAGTACGCCGCCACCAAAGGTCTGATCCTCGCCGACACCAAGTTCGAGTTCGGCCTGGTCGACAACGAGATCGTGCTCGCCGATGAAGTGCTCACCCCCGACTCTTCCCGCTACTGGCCGGCCGAAACCTACGAGCAGCACCTGGCAGCAGGCGATCCGCAGCCCTCTTTCGATAAGCAATACGTGCGTGATTACCTCGAAGGCATCCGCTGGAACAAGCAGGCTCCAGGGCCGGCCCTGCCCGATGAGGTTGTCGCCCGCACTCGCGCCAAGTATAGGGAGGCGTTTCATCTGCTGACCGGCCGCGAGGTGCTGGGCGCGTGAACATCCCCCACGCGGTCGACTTGACTCCGCTCGACTGGATGCTCGTCGCGATGCTGCTCTACTCGACCCTCGGCGCGGCGATCAAGGGCTTCATCCGCGAGGTGTTCTCGATCGCCGGGCTGGCTGCGGGCATCCTCATCGCGGGTTGGAACTACGGTCCGATCGCCGGGCAGATGGGCGGCTGGATCGCGCCTCTGGTCCACGTTCCCCGCCCAACCATGGAGATGGTCAGCTTTCTCGCCATTGTGATCGGTGTCATGATCCTTTCCGGTCTGGCTGGTAAGTTCGTGCGCTCGGGTGCGAGCGCCATTGGATTGGGCTTTTTCGATCGGCTGTTCGGCGCCGCCTTCGGATTCGTCCGTGGCTGCCTGCTCGGTGCCTCGGTGATTCTCGCCCTGGCAGCCTTCGATCCCGGTGCCCGCCTCACCGCGCGCTCTCAACTTCTTCCCTATTTCCTTGCAGGCGCGCATGGGGTATCCTTCGTTGTACCCGAGGGGCTTCGACAGCAGGTTGCGGATGGCGCTGCCCGGATCAAGCACAGGAGCGGCGCATGGATCAAGCCCGGGCGCTGATGCCACAATAGGTCTACTTGTCCCGGCCAGATCGGTCGAGGGCTGCACGTGAGGTGATCTTGAAGCGCGAACTGGACGCAATTGTGACGCAGATGCATACCGCCGGGGTCTCCTATACCGAGGCCGTCCGCCAGTTCAAGCGACGCTACCTGGTCGAGGTACTCTCCAGGCATCGTGGCAACCAGTGCAAGGCCGCCGAAGAACTGGGGATGCACCGCAATACCCTGAGCCGCACGATGGCCGAGCTCGACCTTGACTCCGCCCAGATCCGCACGGGTGCCCGCCGTCCGCCCATGCGCGAGCAGCTCCGCGACCAGACGCGGGATCTGTCCCGTCCCATGCCCCAGATCGTCAACGCCCGTTAGCCCGCCCGCACCGTCTATCCTGTACGTGATGGCGCGGCGCACTCATCTTCGTGGATACGTGTTGGGCATCTGCCTGTTCGGGACAGCGCGTGCGCAGACCGGACCGTCCCCGTCGCCCAGGCAGATCGGGCAGGCCAGAGACGCGTTTCTCGCAGGAGCCCGCCAGCTCGACCGGCGCGACTACAACGGAGCCGAAAAGAGCTTCACGCGTGCCCTTGCTCTCGTTCCCAACGACCGTGGCTACCGGACCGCACTTGCCCTGGCCCGGGAACATCACGTCACGGACCTCGTGCAGGCTGCCGGACGCGACCGCCTCCAGGGTGACGATTCTGGAGCGGCGCGGCTCGTCGCCGAGGCAAAGGCTCTCGCACCCGAGAATGCGATGGTGCAGCAGCACGAGCTTGCGACGCATTGGCCGTCCGGCCAGGACCCTCGGCTGCCACGGCCTCCTGTCTTTGCCGGAGCAATCGAGATCACGCCTGCGCCGCAAGCCGCCAGCTTCCACCTCAACGCCGATCTCCAGGAGACCGTTCGACAGGTAGCCGCTGCCTACACCATGAAGGTTGTCTTCGACGAGTCCGCTCCTCACCAGACGCTGCGCTTCGACCTCGAAGACGTCCGCTATGCCCAGGCCATGCCTCTGCTGCTCCAGATGGGCCACCTCTTCGCCGTTGCGCTTGATCCGCAGACGCTCCTGATTGCGAAAGATACCCCGGACAACCGCCTCCGGTTCGAACGGCAGATGGAAGAGACGATCTATCTGCAGGCGATGACCCCCGAGCAGATGGGCGATATCGGCAATCTTGTCCGCACCGTCTTCGATGTTCGTCAGGCATCCACCCACCCCAACGCGGGCACCCTTCTGGTCCGCGCTCCCGAAGCCACCCTTCGCGCCGTCAACGCTACGCTGGACGATTTGCTCGGCAGCGACAGCGAGGTGCTGCTTGAGCTCAAGCTCTACTCCGTCGACCTGACCCACAACCGTGCGACCGGCGCCGGCCTACCTAACCAGATCGGCGCGTACAACGTCGCCAGCCAGGCGCAGGCGCTCGTCACCGCCAATCAAACCATCGTCGACCAGGCCATCGCGCAAGGCTTGGTCCCTGCCACAGCAAGCATCCTCCAGATTGCCGAGTATCTGATCGGCTCGGGCATTGCCACCAGCACCCTGCTCTCGAACACACTGGGCATCTTCGGTGGCGGTCTCACCACAACCGGCGTCTACGCGTCGGGCGGCGTCACCCTTAACTTCGGACTGAACTCAAGCGACACCCGCGCCCTCGACGACATCCAGCTCCGCGTCGGCGACCGCAAAGAAGGAACCTTCCGCGTGGGGAGCCGCTATCCTATCACCACGTCGACCTACTCGAGTGGCGTCTCCGCCAACGCCTCGTCGCTCGCTGGGGTCACCATCAACGGTGTATCGGCATCCTCCCTGCTTTCACAATTTCTTGGCTCCGGCAACACGCAGACCGTGCCTCAGGTCCAGTACGAAGACCTCGGCCTGACGCTCAAGGCGACACCCGTGATCTCC
Source organism: Acidobacteriaceae bacterium (assembly GCA_965215415.1). Taxonomy (GTDB): domain Bacteria; phylum Acidobacteriota; class Terriglobia; order Terriglobales; family Acidobacteriaceae; genus Edaphobacter. Next base: position 2,551,090 of record CBDCDQ010000009.1, read on the forward strand.
AAGGCCAACGCCATCAACCTGAAGCTGGACCTCAAGATCGAGGCCCTCGCCGGGGGGGCGCTCGACAACATCCCCATCCTCGCCAACCGCCAACTCGTCTCCGACATCACTGTCAACGACGGCGAAACCGCTCTGATCCTTTCAAACGTCAACCGCTCCGAAGCCCGCGCGATCAACGGCGTTCCCGGCCTCAGTGAACTGCCGGGTTTTCAGAGCGCGACCGATCAAACTTTCGAGCGAGACTCCAGCCAACTTGTTCTGCTCCTGACTCCGCACATTGTTCGCCGCCGTTCAAGTATTACCGTCGGCCCTCGCATCGCCTTCACCCCGCCCCGCACCGGTGGCAACGAAGCGCGTTGACCCGCCTCCTCCATCGCGGCTATACTTCAACCTGTAACGAGCGGGAGTAGCTCAGTGGTAGAGTGCTTCCTTGCCAAGGAAGATGTCGCCGGTTCGACCCCGGTCTCCCGCTCCAAACAGCTTCATGCCGGTGCATCCAGCATCGGGTCATCTGTCCCGCCAGGTTGTGGCATCGCCCCGGGGCGCGGTACCCAAGTGGTAAGGGAGAGGTCTGCAAAACCTTTATGCGTCGGTTCGATCCCGACCCGCGCCTCCATCATCTTCCTTTGCAGACCCTGTTGACTTCCACGGGCCGCGAGCGGAATCTGGTTCCATCGTGCACACCGATGCCTCTTCCCCCCTCATCGCCCTGATCGAAGATGAAGATCATCTGGCCCAGGGCCTCCTCTTCAACCTCCAGGCAGAGGGATACCGCACCCGCCACCAAGCCGACGGCGACGCCGCTCTCACCTACCTGCTCAGCACGGAAGAACAACCCGCAGCCATTCTCCTTGATGTCATGCTCCCCGGCAAAGACGGCTTTGCGATCGTTCGCGCCCTTCGCGCCGCCGGACGGTTCACTCCCGTGCTTCTCCTCACCGCGCGCGGCCGGACCGAAGACATCCTCGAAGGCCTCGACGCAGGGGCAGACGACTACCTGCCCAAGCCCTTCGACCTGAACATTCTTCTTGCCCGCCTGAAGACCCTCCTGCGCCGCATAGCCTGGCAGGCCTCCAACGCCGAACCCGACACGACCGCCGCCCCGCCGCCGCCCAGGCCCGAGTATACCTTCCATCACCGCACCATCCGCTTCGACACGCTCGAGCTCGTCGCCCCCAACCGCTTCACCCACCTCACCCTGATGGAGGCCGACCTCCTCCGCTACTTCACCGACCGCGAGGGCCAGGTCGTCTCCCGCAAACAGATCCTCGAAGAGGTCTGGCGCGTCCACGAAGACACCGACACCCGCGCCATCGACAACTTCATCGTCCGCCTCCGCCGCTACATCGAAGACGACCCCGCCAACCCCGTCCACCTCGTCACCGTCCGCGGCGTCGGCTACCGCTTTCTGCCGCATGCTCCCGCCTGACCTGCCACGCATCTCCGGAGTGCACGCCGCTTCTGAAACTTGAAAGCTCGCATTCGTGCTGAGACAAACAAGCCGAAAGAGAGCGATCGCTCCGCATCATGATGACCCTCGTCGGCACTCGATCCACCTGACGACGGAACTTTATCCATACGGTATAGTGGGACGCTCGTAGAACTCCCTCTCTACGCCACGCCAGAGGACCCTTACCCTTGACAGCCAAATCGTCTTCCGCCTTGTTTCGCCGAACGCTCCTCCTCCTCGCCCTGAACATTCCACTCGCCGCCCAGCCAGCTCTCCAGACGCTCCTTGTCGGCGTCGATCGACGCGCCGTCACCAGCCTCGACGGCCCTTGGCACTACCTCGTCGACCAGTCTCCGGCGAACGCCCTCTACACCTCAGGCGGCTCGATCAACGACAGGTCCTACGCCCAGAACACCCATCCCACGATCGTCGGAACGCACAACGGCGAGTACGACTTTGCCACCGCGCCCACCCTCAACGTTCCCGGCGACTGGAACACGCAGGTACCCGCCCTCTTCAACTACGAAGGCGTCGTCTGGTACCAGCGCGACTTCAGCGCACAACCCAGGCCCGGCACCCGCACCTTTCTCCACATCGGCGCGGCCAACTACCGCTCCCACGTCTGGGTCAACAAGACACGCGTCTGCGACCACGAGGGCGGCTACACCCCCTTCGATTGCGAAGTCACCGCCGTGCTCCACCCCGGATCGAACTTCGTCGTGATCGCCGTGGATGCCACACGCCTGGTCGATGGCGTTCCGTCGGTCGGTATCGATTGGCTCAACTATGGCGGTCTTACCCGCGACATCTCTCTCGTCACCGTGCCCGCCGCCTTCATCGACGACTATGACGTCCATCTCGCACACGGCCCGGCCTTCCAACCCGGCAACCGGGAGATCACCGGCTACGTGCACGTCCTCGACGCCCCCGCCAACACTGCCGTGACCATCGACATCCCCGAAGCCGGCATCAGGACTACCGTCCGCACCGGCCCCGATGGACGAGCGCCGTTCTCCGCCAAAGCGAGCAAACTTACCCTGTGGGCACCCGCGTCGCCGAAGCTCTACAAGGTCACGCTTGCTTCGGGTTCTGACACTTTGACCGACGAGATCGGCTTCCGCGACGTTCGCGTCGACGGCACCCGCATCCTGCTCAACGGCAAGCCCGTCTTCCTGGAGGGGGTCAACGCCCACGCCGAAGCGCCCCTTCGCGGCGGTCGCGTCACCAACGATCAGGACGTCGCGACTCTCTTCAGCTACCTCAAAGACCTCCACGCCAACTTCGTCCGGCTCGCCCACTATCCTCACGACGAGCGGATGACCCGTGCCGCCGACCGCGAGGGCATCATGGTCTGGTCCGAGATACCCAATTGGCAGGGTATCTCCTTCAGCAAGCCCGAGGTTTACACCAAAGACCTCGCCATGCTGCACGAGATGATTCGCCGCGACCGCAACAAAGCCTCCGTCATCTTCTGGTCTGTCTCAAACGAAACAGGCAACTTTGCGGCGCGCACCCAGTTCCTCACCAACCTTGCCAATGAGGCTCGCACCCTCGATCCCACACGGCTGATCACCTCCGCGCTCAACTCTCAGCGCATCGAAGGGACCTCAGCTACCCTCAACGATCCGCTCACCGACGCCCTGGACGTCATCGGCATCAACCAGTATGTCGGCTGGTACACCGGCAAGCCCGAGGACGCGGACAAGATCGTCTGGACGCTTCCCGCCAAGCCCGTCATTATGAGCGAGTTCGGTGCCGAAGCCAAGCAGGGCAACCATGGGGCAACCAACGCCCGCTGGACCGAGGAACAGCAGGCCTTCGTCCTCGAGCACCAGCTCACCATGATTAGCAGGATTCCCCAGCTTCGCGGCCTTACCCCGTGGATTTTGATGGACTTCCGCAGCCCGTCGCGCAACATCCCCCGCCTACAGGACGGCTACAACCGCAAGGGCTTGATCTCGGAAGACGGCAAAAAGAAGCTCGGCTTTGCCGTTATCCAGAAGGCCTACACAGCTCACAGCGCAGGAAAAGACGAATAAGGTGGTGCGATGATGTCTGCCTCACGGCGCGGCCTGGCTGTGCCGTGAGGCAGACGACGTCGACAGGGTCGGCCAGCATCCAACGACTTGCCCGATCTCACTTCGCCCAAAGCTCATCCAGAAACACATACCTGGCCCGGTGCTCGTCTGCCCGTGCGCCCGGCTCAGATCCGAGATGCATCACCATCCATCCGGAAGACATCCCGTAGGCCGGCCACTTCGCCAGGCCCTCGCCATTCGGGTCGCCCGTCTTGGCAAAGTTCAACCAGTACCGCTGCATCAGTTCGCTCGCCTGCTTGTCTTCGTCGCGCCATCCGTAGCCGAAGCTGCTGAGCAGCTCCAGGTTGCCGAACACGTAGGGGATCTCGCCCGAGTGGTACGCCGCCAGCCCCGCAGGGTGGTTCGGGTCGGACGGAACCACCACGTCGAACCGATACCGGTACACCGGCTGCTTGCCCGTCTTTGTCTGGGCGTCGATCCACTTCCAGGTCGAGTAAGCAATGAAACGGTCCCCCGCCAGATCGGCGGCCGCGCGCACCGCCTCCCGGTCGTCCGTCGCACCATACAGAGCCGTCACCACCGCAGCGTGGTCCGGGAACTGCTTTGCCACCTCCGCACTGAGCGCCGCAACCGTCATCTTCGGATCGAGTCCGCCCTCATCCCGGTTCCATCCGGCCATCAGAGGGACATCGTTCTGCTTGCCCGCCGCATAGATCGCTGGTACGGATTCCGGCAGAAAGTATCCATCCACGTCCGCATGGAAACGTGTCGTCTCGCCCCCATCGTCCTTCTTCATCTGCGCTTCAAGCAGCTTGTCCGCGGGGGTCGCCCGCAGCTCTGCCAGCGTCTTCGCTCCCATCGTCTTCTCGATCCACGCAGCGTCGCGCTCCTCGGTCTGGTCGAGCGGCTTGAACGACGGTCCATCGCTTCCATTCAGCGCACCGCCGCTCTCCCCGATCGCTCGCTGAAACAGCCCCTTGGCCAGCGGCGAGGCCATCTGTGCGCTGACGGAAAACGATCCTGCGCTTTCACCAAACAGCGTCACATTGTTCGGATCGCCTCCGAACTCCTCAATGTTCTCCTTCACCCAGCGCAGCGCCGCAGTCTGATCCAGAAGACCGTAGTTCCCCGCTGCGTTATGACCTGAATCCGCAGCCAGCTCCTTCGTCGCTAGAAAACCGAAGACACCCATCCGGTAGTTCATCGTCACCACGACGGCACCCCTCGATGCCAGCATCGCCCCATCCTGCCGCCGCTCGGACGTACTGCCCGCCACAAAGCCCCCGCCGTAGATCCACACCATCACCGGCAGCTTGATGTTCTTGGATTCGCGGTCCTTCCGGTCCTTCATCGACTTCGCGGAGGTCCACACGTTCAGGGTCAGGCAATCCTCGCTGACACCCGGGTCACGGAAGACCATGTCGTCGCTCATCTTCGGCTGCATGCACCGCGGACCAAACTCCTTGGCCTGGCGTACGCCCTTCCATTTTCCGACCGCAGGCATCGGCTCATGCCAGCGCAGCGGACCCACGGGTGGCGCGGCGTAGGGTATCCCCAAAAATGCGCGCACCGGGGCCGTCAGCGGACCATCGACCTTGCCTGCGAGCCGGCCCATCTTCAACCGAACCTCTGGTTCCTGCGCCGCAAGCCCTGCCGTCGACGCCAACGCTACAGCCAACCACCATCCTGCCTGCTTCCAACCCATCGTCGATCCTCGTCCGTGTCCCGCCAGTTTACACGCCCGATGCGCCGGATACACTGTTCCTTGTGACCCCGCCGAACCCTATCGTCGAAACGTATGGCATCCGCATCGGTAACGCGCTTCCTCTTACCGTGATCGCTGGCCCGTGCGTGTTGGAATCCCGAAGCCACGCGCTCGAAACCGCCGCCGCTCTGAAAGAGATCGCCGCCCGCGTCGGCTTCGGCCTCATCTATAAGACCTCCTTCGACAAAGCCAACCGCACCAGCGCATCCTCCGTCCGCGGCCTCGGCCTGCATGAGGCGCTCCCCATCTTTGCCGAGATCCGCGACACCCTCGGCCTCCCCGTCCTCACCGACGTCCACGAAGCCATCCAGTGCCCCCTCTTGGCCGAAGCGGTCGACATCCTTCAAATCCCCGCCTTCCTCTGCCGCCAGACCGACCTCCTGCTTGCCGCCGCCGCCACTGGGCGCATCGTCAACGTCAAGAAAGGTCAGTTCCTTGCCCCCTGGGACATGACCAACGTCGTCGCCAAACTGACCTCTACCGGCAATCGCAACGTCCTCCTCACCGAGCGCGGCACCTCCTTCGGCTACAACACCCTCATCTCCGATATGCGCGCTCTCCCCATCATGGCCCGTACCGGTGCGCCGATCGTCTTCGACGCGACCCACTCCGTCCAGCAACCCGGCGGCCAGGGCACCACCTCCGGCGGCCAGCGCGAGTTCGTCCCCACCCTTGCCCGCGCCGCCGTTGCCGTGGGAGTCGCCGCCGTCTTCCTCGAAACCCACGAAGACCCCGACCACGCTCCCTCCGACGGCCCCAACATGATCCCCCTCCGTGAGTTCGAGCCCCTCATCCGCTCCCTCCTCGCCATCGACACCCTCATCAAATCCCCCACCTTCTCGCGTATCTAGCTATGACCTTACTGTCTTACCCAAAAATCGGGTGCCCCATCTCCACGACGGTTTCATCGCCGTTCAGGTGGGTTCCACGCTGCATATCCAGGCAGAGGGCTGAAGGCCCGACCCATAACCCTCAGGCGCACCAATGACCCCAACCCGCGCCTCCCTCCACCGCACCCTCACCCACGAGATCGCCGGCCTCCAATCCCTCCTCACCGCCCTGGACACTCATCTGGGCCCCGCCCTCGAAGCCGCCATCACCCTCATCCTCGCCCGCACCGCCGCCGGAGGCCGCGTCCTCGTCACCGGCGTCGGTAAATCCGGCCACATCGGCCGCAAGATCGCTGCCACCCTTACCTCCACCGGCACCCCCGCCCACTTCCTCCACGCCGCCGAAGCCGGCCATGGCGACCTTGGCCTCCTCCAGCCCCAGGACCTCGTCCTCGCCCTCTCCCACTCCGGCGAGACCCCCGACCTCGCTCCCCTCCTCGACTACATCCGCCAGACCAGCATCCCCCTCATTGCCCTCACCTCCAGCGCGACGAGCACCCTCGGCTCCCTCGCCACCATCTGCCTCGAACTCCCCCTCATGCCCGAGGCCTGCCCCAACAACCTCGCTCCCACCACCTCCACCACCATGCAGCTCGCCCTGGGCGACGCCCTTGCCCTCGCCCTGATGGACGCCCGCGGCTTCTCCCCCACCGCGTTCCACGCCCTCCATCCCGCCGGGCGCCTCGGTGCCCGGCTACGTACAGCCGCAAGCCTGATGCATACCGATGCACGCCTCCCCGTCGTCCGCGAAGGCACCCTCCTTTCCGCCGCCATCGTCGAAATGACCTCCAAAGGCTTCGGCGTCACCGCCGTCCTCGACGCCTGCGGTACGCTCACCGGCATCCTCACCGACGGCGACCTCCGCCGCCACTTCCGCCACGCCTTCGCCGACTGCCCCGTTGAGGCCGCGATGACCCGCAACCCCTGGACCATCCCCCCCGATGCCCGCGCCGCCGATATCCTCGCCGCGATGAACGCCCGCGCCGTCACCACCGTCTTCATCGTCGACCAGGAACACCGCCCCACCGGCATTCTTCACATCCACGACCTTCTGCGCATCGGTTTAGGATAACCGCCTCGTCGTGCACACGTCCGCATACACACGCTGCCGCACGGATCGACATTGATATATAAAGAAGCTGTCGCTTCAAACAGCCTCTTTTGCATCTCACCCTCAGCAGACGGTGCACCGATAGCACCTGATCTCAAACAATGTTCCAAGGAGAATTGAATGATCCTGGTTGGTAATCGTGGGTTCGCCCTCGCAGCCCTAGCCTGTGCGGTGTCCATCAGCACCCCGGCATGGGCTCGTTTCGTGCCTGTCGTGTGCAAAACGAACATGGCTCAGGATGCGGAGATCACGCAGGGCAAAGAGTACGCTGCCCAGGTCTACGGTCAGCAGCCGGTGTTGCCTGAAACCGATCCGGTCACCAGGTATGTACAGGCCCTGGGCGCAAAGCTCGTCGCCACTGCGCCGCTCACCCCAGGTCTGACCGAACCGTATGCGTTCACCTTCCATGTGGTTGCAAGCTCGGAGATCAATGCGTTCGCTCTACCCGGCGGCGCGATCTTTGTGAATCTTGGAACCGTGCAAGCCGCTGAAAATGAAGCGCAACTCGCTGGCGTCATGGCACACGAGATCTCGCACGTCGTCATGCGCCACTCCGTCTGCAACCAGCAGGCGCAGAAGAAGAAGAGTGTCATGTACGGCCTGGGCTCGCTCGGTGCAAAGGCCGCTATGGGTGACACCGCAAACGGACAGCTGGCACAAAAAGGGATTGGCACGCTCCAGGGCCTCGACTTCCTCCATATGTCGCGCGGCGATGAGCAGCAGGCCGACTTGTTGGGTGTCGGCATCCTGTACGACGCAGGCTATGATCCCCGCGGACTCCCGCAATTCTTCGAGACCATTCAGGCAAAGTACGGCCCCGGCGGGCACCAGTTCCTCAGCGATCACCCCAACCCGGGCAATCGCCAGGAGTACACCAAAGCCGAGATCGCCACCCTGCCGCCGCCTAAAGGCACACCCGTTGTGACCACCGCCGCCTTCACCAAGGCGCATGACGTCGCAGTCAAAGAAACCACACTAAGCTCGACTGAGATGAAGACCGGGGCATGGCGAAGTTCAGGCCTGTACGCCACCGCTCCCGGAAGCTAAACTAACCCGGAAAGAGGATACTGGCGAAAGAAAAGTGAGTCGCGTGCACACACGCGGACCGGTGCGAGCCGCCATCCAACGGTTCGCGTGTGCCACGAGTCTCTTGCTGACGGGATCGATCCTGCCTGCCCAGACCGTTCACTTCATCCATGGGCAATGGTTTGACGGCCAGGCGTTCACCCTCGCCGACTTCTATAGCATCGGCGGCATCCTCTCCCATACAGCCCCTGCAGTGCTCGGACAAACGATTGACCTCCACAACGCCTTCGTCATCCCGCCCTTCGGCGACGCCCACGAGCATAACTTCGACGATCTCGCCAACACCCCCGCCGTCACGCAGCGATACCTGAAAGACGGCATCTTCTACGCTCAGGGCATGACGGATGTCCTCAGCGGAGCCAACGCTGTAGCCGCTGTCGGCCTTGGCGACACGCCCGACACCGTCGACGTCACCTACGCCCATGGCGGTCTCACGGGCCTCGACGGCCACCCCAAAGAGGTCTACGAGTCCCTCGCGCTCGGCTTCTATTACCCCGCCAGCGATGCGGAGAAGCAGCAGGTCCGCAACTCTCACCTTCCTCGTCCTCCCTGCCAACCCCCTCATCGACTGGTCCGCCACAACCCATATCGCCGACAGATGGAAAAAGGGCCATCACCTCACTCTCGCTCCGTCCCCGGCAAAGCTCCCTGCGCTATGATCGTCCTTGCTCTCCAGCGCTTCCCGTCACACTTCTGCCTCTAGCAGCCCACCCACCTACAGCGTCTGGATCTTCTTCGGCATGGCAGCATCGTGTCTCACGCAGGCCCCTTGCAGGCACATCGAAACCGTTCGCCCGGCATTTCTGCGCGGTGCCGTCTCGCACGGTACATTCGGTCTATGCCGTCGTTCCAAGACCTCATCGCCTCTGCCCAGCCCAATGCCAACGACATCAAAGCCCGCCGCTGGATCTACATTCCTTATGACCGGTACACAGACCGCACCGGACCTCTCATTGAGCAGCCCGCCGAACAGACCGGCATCGTCATCGTCGAATCCACCGCCAAAGCGCTCCGCCGCCCGTACCACAAGAAGAAGCTCGCCGTCCTCATCTCCAATATGCGCCACTTCGCGCTGGAGCAAGCCGCCCGGGGCGTCAAGGTCCTCTACCATTTCTCGCCTACTTCCCACGGCCAGGCACTCCTCCAGCTCCAGCGCGACCGCGACCTTCCTCCGCTTACCTGCATGACTCCCGCCGAGCGCGAACTTCGCGTCGACCTCGGCACCGCCATTAAAGCCGGTCTCCAGATGATCTTCGTCGAAGACACCACCTGGGCCTCCACCCCCCGGAACTTCCTCGACGTCTACGGCCCCTACCAGCACGGCAAGTCCTTCGTCATGGACCGCTTCTACCGCAAGATGCGCCAGCACACCGGCGTCCTCATGGCCAACGCCAAACCCGTCGGCGGTCAGTTCTCCTTCGATGCCGACAACCGCAACCCCTACAAGGGCCAGATCCCCATCCCCACTCCGCCATCGTTTCCGTCCGACGCCATCACCGAAGAAGTCCTCGGGATGGTCGAAGCCACCTATCCCCACCATTTTGGTACGCTCGACAACTTCAATCTGCCATGCACCCAGGCCGAAGCCGACAGCTTCTGGCAGTTCGCCCTCACCGAACTCCTCCCGCACTTCGGTCCCTTCGAAGATGCCATGCGCGACGACCACCTCCAGCTCTTCCACTCCAAGACCTCCGTCCTGCTCAATCTTGGCCGCCTGCTCGCCCTCGACCTCATCCGCGACGTAGAGGTCGCCGCCAGCTCCGGCCTGATTCCCCTTGGCAGCGCTGAAGGCTTTATCCGTCAACTACTTGGCTGGCGAGAGTTCATGCGTCACTTGCACGAACAAACGGACGGCTACCGCCTCCTCGCCCCCCATGTTGCGCAGGAAGAACGCCACACCTTACAGGAAACCTCCCCCGACCAGACTCCCGAAGCTGCAGCTGCCTACGCCCTCCAGAAAGAAGACCCCTACGCCGGAGCCACGCCCTCCGCCCTCCACGCCAACCTCCCCCTGCCGGCGGCCTACTGGGGTGTGCCGTCGGGCCTGCACTGCCTCGACACCGTCGTCAAGCAGGTGGTCGACGAGGGCTGGACCCACCACATCCCCCGCCTTATGGTTCTCTCCAACCTCGCCACCCTCTGCGGCTTCTCTCCCCGCGAGCTGACTGACTGGTTCTGGTTCGCCTATGTGGACGCGTACGACTGGGTGGTCGAACCTAACGTGCTGGGAATGGCCACGTATGCAGACGGGGGTTTGACAGCCACCAAGCCCTATGTCTCCGGTGCGGCCTACATCAACAAGATGTCGAACTTCTGCGGCCACTGCCGCTACGATCCCAAGAAGACCGTCACCGACGATGCCTGCCCCTTCACCGCCCTCTACTGGACCTTTCTCGAGCGCAATCAGGAGACCCTGGGCCACAACTTCCGCATGCAGATGCCCTACAACACTCTTCGCAGGAAGTCCCCCGGCGATCTCGTCCAGCTACGCGCCCGCGCCGCCGACGCCATCGCCCACTTACAATCGTTCGCCCGCCCCACCTATCACCAGACTACCCCTGCACCAGCGCCGGCTGCACCGGACGCGATCCGCGGTACCCGTAGTACGCGATAAAGATGTAGCAAAGGATCGGCAGAATGAACGAGTGATGGATGCCGATCCTGTCCGCCAGCGCTCCCTCGCCCAGCGGGATGATCGCCCCGCCGACGATCGCCGCCACCAGCAACCCCGACCCCTTGCCCGTCATCGGCCCCAGCTCCGCGATGCCCAGCGTAAAGATCGTCGGGAACATGATCGAATTGCAGAAGCCCACCAGCAGAATGCTCCAGACCGCCACGCTGCCGTAGCTCGCCATCGAGATCCCCACCAGCACGCACGCCGCAATCGCCACAATCCCCAGCAGCGTCCCCGGCCTTATCTTCTGCAACAGCCCCGCGCCGATAAACCGCCCGATCATCGCACCCAGCCAGTACAGCGACACCAGCTTCGCCGCCACCTGCACCGTCAACCCGCCCGTGTCCGGCTGCGTAAAGTAGTTCACCAGAAAGCTCCCGATCGACACCTCCGCCCCCACATACACGAAGATCCCCACCCCCCCCAGCACCGTATGCCGGTACCGCCAGATGCTGTCCAATCCCTGTCCCGCCCCCGGCCGGAAGTCCTGCGTCTGCTCGATCTTCGGCAGCTTGAAGATCGCCACCGACAGCCCCAGCAGCACCAGCGCCAGCGCGATATACAGGTACGGCAGCTTCACCGACGACGCCTCATGCACCCGGTACGCCTGCAACACCGCGCCCGTCATCGCCCGTATCTGCTCGATCGTCTTCGGCGCCGCGCTCAGGATCAGGATGCTCCCGAAGAACGGCGCAAGCGTGGTCCCGAGCGAGTTGAACGCCTGTGCCAGGTTCAACCGGCTTGACGCCGTCGCGGCAGGCCCCAGCACCGACACATACGGGTTCGCCGACACCTGCAGCGTCGTAATCCCCGCCGCCAGCACGATCAGCGCCCCCAGAAATAGCGGATACGAAGTCGCCGTTGCCGCCGGGATAAACAACAGCGCCCCCACCGCCATCACCAGCAGCCCCGCCACCATCGTCTTCTTATAGCCCAGCATCTCCACCAGCTTGCCCGAAGGCAGCGCAAAGATCGCATACGACGCGAAGAACGCGAACTGCACCAGGCTCGCCTGCGTGTAGTTCAGGTCGAAGATCGACTTCAAATGCGGAATCAGGATGTCATTGAGCGAGGTCAAAAACCCCCAAACGAAAAACAGCGTCGTCACCATCGACAGCGCCGCGACGTTCGTGTCGCTCTGCACGCTTCCAGTGTTCATCGGAGCATTCGTGCTCATCACAGCCATACAGGGGTCCTCACATCGTCCAGGATACGCACCCCCGCACCGGCGGATGTCAGCAGATCATGGTGCCATCCTCGACCCCGCATCGTCAATGCCGGATGCAAGACTGCTGCTCAGTATGTAACCGCTGGTAAAGGCTAAACTAAATACAACTTCCGGTTGCTCATATCACAACAATGTACTTGTCTCGTTCAAACGGCGTACATCTGGAGTCGTCATGCAAAGGCGTTCACTTCTCGTTTTGACATCCCTGCTCCCTGTAGGCTGGATCGCCACGCGACATGTGAAAGCGTTTGCGTCTAAACCTCTCCAGCCGACCGACTACCGTGAACAGGCGCGGAGGTTGAACGAACTTGCCGCCAACATCCACACGCCTGCCGACGCACGGATGTTCGTTGACTTTGTTGCTGACATCTTCTCTGAGCAACTGCCGCCTGAGTCGATTTCTAGTCCTCTTCTTGAGCGAGTGTCAAAAGCAGAGTTTTTGGCAGCTACAAATCCCCAAATGCTCATCTCCGAGTGGCGGGTCGCGCAAACCTGGAACACCTACGTCGAAACCATCCAAGCTCCCGAGCAGTGCCGGGTCAGCCCGACGGAGGTCCACAACCTGCGGGATGCCTTTCTCGCAGTTGCAAAACTGAACTGGAACCGTGGCATACACAATATATGGAATGTTCCGGCAATTTATGCGTTTCAACCAGACGGCTCGTTGGCTGCGGGATGCAGGGCGGTCGAATGCGCGCGTTTGTTTTGGGATCTCGCCAATATGCCAGATAACCTCATCGCCGCGCGAGTGCGCGTGGACCGCGAAATTCTTGTCTCTGATCAATTACGAAGGGCTAGAGAGCAGCCGGTATCGGGTATTGGACACAGCTACGTTACAGCGGGTCCCGCAACCCCCAACCCGGTCGAGGTCGCCGAAGGCCTGTATGTGGCGCGCAACGGGATGAAGGCTTTAGGCCATGCTTTGGCTGCGATGATCGATCAAGCGCTTACCTAGAGAGACATGGGGACGCATAAACCGCCACAGAGTAAATTGGAAACTACGTGAGTCATCGTTTGGTGACGCAAACGCTGTAGCGGGACCTTGCTAATCTTTCAGAAGAAGGAGATCGCGACTATAAACATCGAAATCCATCGCCCGGAACTCGAAGCCCTTATCCAGGAGCGCATGGCGAGCGGTGCCTTCCACGACGTGGAGGACGCGCTCATCCACGCCCTCAAGCCGCGCCGCCGCCGCCAACGATCAAACCTGCCTTTAACCAAATCGGCGCAGACCTCATCGCCGCCATGCAGGGCCTGCCCTACAAAGACGAGATTGAGTTCGGCGGCCAACGCTCCGCTCAAGAAAGCTTCCACGACTGTCAAAGTCCATCCGCGGTCTCCTGACAGATGAGGAAGTCGATACCCTGTTTGCCCGCAATCAGTCCGTCAGCCGTCCCCTCGACCTGTCCTGACCGAGCGACGGATGATCGCGCCCTTTTGGACCGCCTACTGTCGACGCGGAATGTTGCAGCCATAATCCAAACCTGCGATATACTCGCCATATAGAGCCCCGGCAGTACGCTTCCACACCTAATCCAGTGGCGGCCGAGCCCGTGGGCATCTTTTGCAAGGTAGGTGCGCCATGCATATCGAAGTTCATCAGCCTGAGCTGGCCATGCTCATCCGGCAACGCATGGCGAGTGGCGCGTTTCAAGATGTCGAGGATGTGCTGCTTGACGCCCTCAAATTCTCTCCGCCCCCGAAAGCGGCGAAGAAATTTCTTTCAAATAGAACGGGCGCTGATATTGTCGCCGCCATGCAGGCCATGCCTTACAAGGAAGAGATCGAGATTGAGCATTCCCGTCCCCACCTTCCTGTGCGTGACCTCGCTCTTTAATGGCTTGGCTCCTGGATACAAACGTCCTTGCCGAAACAAGGCGTCCTAGTCCCAATCAAAGGGTTCTCACTTTTATGAGGACTTCCCCGCTCGATCAGCTGTACATCAGCAGCGTAGCCCTAGCCGAAATCAGGTTTGGGATAGACCTTGCGCCCGATCCGAACCGTCGCATCGAGCTTGAAAGGTGGCTGACGGGTACGATCCGGCCAACGTTCTCAGGTCGCGTGCTGGAGATCACGGAAGACACCATGCTGCGCTGGCGTCATCTGGTCGAAGAGGGTAAGCGAGCAAACCGCACCTACCCACAACCTGACCTTATCCTTGCGGCCACCGCGCTTGAATATGGCCTAATCCTCGTCACCCGCAACACGAAAGACTTCACCGGCCTTGGCGTCCCAATCCTCAACCCCTGGAACCAATAGCCACTCGCACCCGTACCCCCACCCTCCCATCGGGTAAACTGGTGGTTGGGTGATTCGCCCCGAAGGACGCCAAGTTTTGATCAATACCGTCATCAGCAAGGTCTTTGGCACCAGCAACGAACGCGCCGTCAAGCGCCTGATGCCCCTCGTCGCCCAGGTCAACGCGCTCGAGCCCACCATCGAGGCCCTTACCGACGACCAGCTCCGCGACAAGACCGCCGAGTTCCGCCAGCGCATCGCGGACTCCCTCGCCGCCGCCAACGTCGCGGCCGACGATAAAGAAGCCCTGTACGCCGCCGAAAAGGCCGCGCTCGACGCCATCCTCCCCGAGGCCTTCGCCGTCGTCCGCGAGGCCGGCAAGCGCGTCGTCGGGATGCGCCACTTCGACGTCCAGCTGCTCGGCGGCATCGTCCTCCACGGCGGCAAGATCGCCGAGATGAAGACCGGCGAAGGCAAGACCCTCGTCGCCACCCTGCCCTGCTACCTCAACGCGCTCGCCGGACGCGGCGTCCACGTCGTCACCGTCAACGACTACCTCGCCAAGCGCGACGCCGAGTGGATGGGCAAGATCTACGGCTTTCTCGGCCTCTCCGTCGGCGTCATCGTCCACGACCTCTCCGACGGGCAGCGCCGCGAGGCCTACGCCTCCGACATCACCTACGGCACCAACAACGAGTTCGGTTTCGACTACCTCCGCGACAACATGAAGTTCGAGCTCGCCGACCAGGTCCAGCGCGGCCAGTACTACTGCATCGTCGACGAGGTGGACTCCATCCTCATCGACGAGGCCCGCACGCCGCTCATCATCTCCGGCCCCACCGACCAGACCACTGACAAATACGCCCGCGTCAACCTCATCATCCCAGAGCTCGAACTCGGAGAGTTCACCGAGACCATCGAAACCAAGACCTACACCGGCGACTACGTCATCGACGAGAAGGCCCGCTCCATCACCGTTACCGACGAGGGGTGGGAGAAGATCGAAAAGCTCCTCGGCATCGGCAACATCGCCGACCCCGAAAACTGGGACCTCAAACACCACGTCGAGACCGCCATCAAGGCCCACAACCTCTACAAGCGCGATGTCGAGTACGTCGTCAAAGAGGGCGAGGTCATCATCGTTGACGAGTTCACCGGCCGCCTGATGCCCGGCCGCCGCTGGTCCGACGGCCTCCACCAGGCCGTCGAAGCCAAGGAAGGCGTGGCCATCCGCAAGGAAGACCAGACCCTCGCCACCATCACCTTCCAGAACTACTTCCGGATGTACAAAAAGCTCTCCGGCATGACCGGCACTGCGGAAACAGAAGCCGCCGAGTTCGACAAGATCTACAAGCTCGACATCGTCGTCACGCCCACCAACCGGCAGATGCTTCGGATCGAGAATGCCGACGTCGTCTACCGCACCGCGAAAGAGAAATACTTCGCCGTCGCCGACGAGATCTCCCGGCTCCACGCCGAAAAGCAGCCCGTCCTCGTCGGCACCACCTCCATTGAAAAGTCCGAGCTGCTCTCCGAAATCCTCAAGCGCAAGGGCGTCCGCCACGTCGTCCTCAATGCCAAGTTCCACGAGAAAGAGGCCGAGATCGTCGCTCAGGCCGGCCGCCTCGGCATGGTCACCATCGCCACCAACATGGCCGGCCGCGGCACCGACATCCTCCTTGGCGGCAACGCCGACTTCATGGCCCGCCAGGACCTCGTCAAGAAGCAGCAGGCCCGCGCCGTCTCCGCAGCCGAAGGCATCATCGCCCCCAACGCAGGCCCCGGCATGGTCCGCTTCCTCTACTCCAGCCAGGAGTTCGAAACCACGGAGGAATCCTGGGATGATGCTGTCAGCAAGCACGCCGCCGCTGCCAAATCCGAGCACGACGCCGTGATTGCCACCGGCGGCCTCCACATCCTCGGGACGGAACGCCATGAATCCAGGCGCGTCGACAACCAGCTCCGCGGCCGCGCCGGACGCCAGGGCGATCCCGGAGCCTCCCGCTTCTACCTCTCGCTCGAAGACGACCTCATGCGCATCTTCGCCCGCGAGTGGGTCTCCACCCTTCTCCAGCGCCTCGGCATGGAAGAAGGCGTCCCGATCGAGTCCGGCATGATCTCCCGCCGCATCGAGGCCGCTCAGAAAGCTGTCGAAACCCAGAACTTCGAGTCCCGCAAGCACATCCTCGAGTACGACGACGTCATGAACAAGCAGCGCGAGGCCGTCTATGGATTGCGTCGACAATTGATGGAGGGAGTAGACCAGAAGCAGCTCATCACCGAGGACTACCTCTCCACCATCCTCTCCAACATCCTCGACGAGAACGCCCCCGAGAAGGCCCATCCCGACGAGTGGAAGACCGACGCCATCTTCGCTCAGATCTACGACCTCTTCGGCGCAAAGCTCGAAGGCGAGCTCGACATCGCCGCCCTCAACCGCCACGACCTCGGTGAAGCCGTCTTCGAAGAGCTCCGCGCCCGCTACGACGTCAAGGAGACCATCCTCGGCCCCCAGGCCATGCGCTACCACGAGCGTGTCGTCATGCTCTCCGTCCTCGACGGCCTGTGGAAGGACCACCTCCTCGCCATGGACCACCTCAAGGAGGGCATCGGCCTCCGCGGCTACGCCCAGCAGGACCCCCTCGTCGCCTACAAAAAAGAGTCCTTCGAGATGTTCGAAGGGATGATGATGCGCTTCCAGGAAGACACCACCCGCCACCTCTTCCGCATGCAGATCATCGGCCCCGATGGCACCCCTATCGAAACTCCCGAGCAGCTCGCCGCCCTTCAGCAGCAGGCCCCGCCTCAACAACTCGACCTCCCCTCGTCCGGCCAACAGCGTACCCCGGACATCCTCCCATCCGCCCCCGCTCGCCAGGCCGTCCCCGTTCCCACGCGCCAGCCTTCCACCACCATCGACGCCCTGGAACGCGAGTTCGAACAGAAGAAGAAGCGCGAACTCGACCAGGCGCGCTCCGTCGGCGCTCCGTCGGCTAACGGCAACGGCACTGCCCCCAAGCGCGCCGGTGCCCGCGTCGGCCGCAACGATAAATGCCCGTGCGGCTCCGGCAAGAAGTACAAGCTCTGCCACGGCATCCACGAAGCCTAAGAAGCGTGCAGAACTCGGTGTCGTCTGAACCTATGCACAGCTGAGCCAGCGTGCTCTACCTCACCGAGGTTCTCATGCAACGCATCTTTGCCTGCCTCTTGCTCGCCTCCACCGCCCTCTTTGCGCAGTCCAGACAGACGCTCGCTGTCGATCCGAAAGGCAGTCACCTTACCTGGACCGGCCACGCCGAGGTTGGCACCTATGCTCCCTCGGGAAGCCTCTCCGTTCGTGAAGGGCAGGTCTTGCTTGAAAACGGCTCCCTGCTGCGCGCGACGCTCGTCATCGACATGAACAGCATGACGCAGTCCAATCCCGATCTCCTGCATCACCTCAAGAGTGCCGACTTCTTCGACGTCGAACACTACCCAACCGCCGTCATCAAGATCGACAAAATTACCAACGGCACCCTCTCTGGCTCGATGACGATCAAGGACAAGACGGCTCCCTTGCAAGCTCCGGTCAAGATCACCGAGGAGGCGGGCCACTTCGTCATTGCCGGAAAAGTCACCCTCGATCGCACGCAGTACGGCATCACCTACAACTCAACCAGCTTCTTCTCGAGCCTGGGCGACAAGGCCATTCGCAACACCTTTGAGGTAGAGTTCTCGCTGACCGGCACCGGCGACATCCCCGCCAAATACCGCAACTAAGCCGTGCGCTTACCTTCACAACCACGACTCTCTCCCCGCACGCCGCCGCTACTCGCACTCACACTTGCACGCACGCCGCCCCTTCCCTGTCCTCTCATCCCGTACACTAGGCTCATGAGCCTGATGGACGAAGCCACCTTCCGACGCGAGTCCGACCGCGCCCTCGAAGCCCTTAAGCAGTCCCTCATCACCGCTGGCGACGCCTCCGGAGCCTTCGAGTTTGAAGACAACAACGGCGTCATGAACATCCTCTTCGAAGACGGCTCGTCGAAGTTCGTCGTCACCCCCAATACCCCGGTCCGCCAGCTTTGGATCTCCGCCCAGGCCACCAGCTACAAGCTCGAATGGTCCATCGGAGCCGCCGCCTTCATCCTTCCCAAAACAGGGGAAGCACTCAAGCCGCTGGTCGAGCGCCTCCTGCAGGAGCATTTGGCAGACGCCGCCATCGCTCTTCCCTGACATTCAGGATTCCGCTCACACGTCCACGGTCTCCACCCGAGCACTCACCCAAACATCACCCGGAAAGAATCTTGCCGCCTCTCCTCTCCGTCGCCATCATAACCAGGAACGAGGAGCGCAACCTCGCTCGCACCCTCAGCAGCGTGCGCTTCGCCGACGAGATCGTAATTGTCGACTCCGCCTCGACCGATCGGACCCAGGAGATCGCCCGTGAGTTCCACGCTCAGGTCTATGACGAGCCGTGGCAAGGCTTCGCCGCGCAGAAAAACATGGCGATTGCGCGCTGCACGGGCACCTGGGTGCTCTCACTCGACGCCGATGAGGAGCTTTCGGCCCCACTCCAGCGGCAGATCCGCACGCTGCTGCCCTCGAACCCACCCCACGACGCCTACTTCCTCAAGCGCCGCAATCTGTTTCTAGGCCGATGGATGAAGCGCGGCGGCTACTACCCTGATGCCAAGCTCCGCCTCTTCCGCCGCACAGCCGCCAACTTCTCCTCTTCGCCGCGATTCGCCGACCGCCCTGTCCATGAGACCATCGCCTTCGACGGCGAGGCCGCCACGCTCGACTACGACCTGATCCACCATGCCTATCCCACCCTCGAGAACTACCTCGAACACATGGACCGCTACAGCACTCTCGGTTCCCAGCTCCTGGTCGCCGGCGGGCATACCAGCCGCGGCCTGCTCAGCTTCTACGGCAATGTCCTTCTGGTGCCCATCCTGACCTTTCTTTGGAACTATCTCCTGCGGCTCGGTTTTCTCGATGGCCGCGAAGGCCTTCTCCTCCATCTCTACCATGCCGCTTATACCAGCTGGAAGTACGCCAAGGCCTGGCACACGGTTCGCAACACGCCCGTCGGCGCATAATAACGACAGAGGGACCGCTCATGGCCACCGCGACTCCACACGGCATCGCCTCCCGAACATCGGTCCAGACCCTCACCATCGAGGAGTACCTCAACACCACCTACCGCCCCGACTGCGACTTCGTGGACGACCACATTGAGGAACGGCATTTGGGCACACCGAAGCACGCTGTACTCCAAATGGAACTCGGCTTCTGGTTCCGCTCCCACCTCTCGGAATGGAAGGTCCGCGTCCTGGGCGACGTTCGCACCCGCACCCGTCAAACCCGCGTGCGCCTTCCCGATGTCGCTGTAGTGCGCGAAGAAAATCTCGACCTCGAAGAGAAGGCCATCTCCAGCCCGCCGCTGATAGCTATAGAAATCCTCTCTCCCGAAGATCGTCTTCCGCGCGTCGTTGTCTGCCTCGAAGAGTTCCTCGCCATGGGCGTTCCCCATGTCTGGGTCATCGACCCCGTCAAGCGACTCACCTACACCATGACCGTCGCCGGTCTGCAGCCGTTCCACCAGTCCCGCCTCGAAGTTCCCGCAACCCTCATCTACCTCGACCTCCCCGCACTCTTCTCCGCCCTCGACTAAACCCTGGGTGCCCCACCTCCGCGACAGTCTCCTCGTCGCGGAGGTGGGTTTGAGCATGATCGCTCAGGCGCGGCAGCCATCAAGACCAATCCACAACCATGCTCTAATTAACTCCAGATCTCTAGGAGAGAACACCCATGCCCCCCCCACCCAATCCCACCCCCCAGCCCCTCCCCGGGGTCGCCCACATCATCGCCGTCGGCAGCGGCAAGGGCGGTGTCGGCAAAACCACCGTGGCCGTCAACCTCGCCGTCGCGCTCGCCAAACTCGGCTACAAGACCGGCCTCATCGACGCCGATATCTACGGCCCGAACGTCCCCATGATGCTCGGCGCGACCCGCCAGCCCAACGTCCTGCCCGAAAACCGCATCGAGCCCCTCCTCGCTCATGGCGTCAAGTTCATCTCCGTCGGCCTCGTCTCCCCCGGCGATAAGCCCATGGTCATGCGCGGCCCCATGCTCCACCAGATTGTCAAGCAGTTCCTCACCCAGGTGGAGTGGGGCCCGCTCGACTTTCTTCTCGTGGACCTTCCCCCCGGCACTGGCGACGTCGTCATCTCCCTCGTCCAGACCGTTCCGCTCACCGGAGCCGTCGTCGTCTCCACCGGCTCCGGCGTCGCCCTCCAGGACGCCCGCAAGGCTCTCGAAATGTTCCACCAGGTCCGCGTCGAAGTCCTCGGCCTGGTCGAAAATATGTCCCAGATGACACTGCCCTCCGGCGAAACTCTCGACATCTTCGGCGCGGGCGGCACCGAGCGCACCGCCGCCCAGTTCGGCCTCCCCTTCCTCGGAGCCATCGACCTCGACCCCCAGACCCGCGTCGGCGGCGACACCGGCCTACCCACCGCGCTTGCCGGCCCCGACAGCCCTCGCTCCCAGCCCTTCTACAACATCGCCCGCAGCCTGGTCACCCGCGCCCAGGCCGTCTCGGAAGCAAACGAGGACGTGCTCGAGATCAGCTAAGCTTCCGCTTCGAGGTCCGCTTAGGAACAGTCGCGGCCTCCTCCTCGGCTACCAGGATCGGAGCACCCGGATATGGTTCGCGCGCGTAACCGCGTAACGGAGCCGCTCGAGCTGCGACGCCCGTTCGGACGGCTCCGCTAGGCTCGCATCGATCAGAAGCAGCGCCGGGTGTGCTGTCGTAAATGGGGTTGGCCGTACTCCGCATGCCTGGTCTCTCCTACGCAATCGTCCGCCACCCGGGACTAGGAAACTGTACCGGTTTGCACACACGGGCACGATCGTCGCCTGCCGGATGGGTCGAACCGCTCTCCGGAGCCGAACGCCCGCCGCTATAAACTCCATTCAAGCCTGCACGCTTCCGCTCTTCGACCCGGACACCTCCCCCTTCCTGGAACCCGCGCACGGCCTTCGGAGGAGTAGGCCTTCACCTTCAGGTATCTTCCACCGCTCGGCCTTGTCGAACTTCTTGTCCTCAACATCGCCTACACCGCAGGTGTCTTATCCCCACCCTCTTCGCCATGCTCGTCCTGATCGCCCCTTGTGACCACCGCCGCCACCACTCCCCTGCTCCACTTTGTTGGACGCCGGGAAAGCGGAGCCTGTCTCTTAGCGGTCTGTCGGCGGCGTGTCCGCGTATTCTTACAGCTGGAGGAACGATATGGTCCCCGATCCTCATCCCGGAGCACGCCCCACCCCGCGCCAAACCGTCATCCTCACCGCCATCGTCCAGCACTACATCGACACCGGCGAGCCCGTCGCCTCCGGCACCCTCGCCCGTCTTCCCTTACCCGAAATCGCCGGCCTCTCCCCCGCCACCATTCGCAACGAGATGGCCGCCCTCGCCGACCTCAACCTCATCGAGCAACCCCACACCTCCGCCGGCCGCATCCCCACCGCCCGCGCCTTCCGCCTCTACGTCGAGCAGCTCTCGCACACTCCGCAGCTCTCCGCCCAATCCCGCTCGCACATCGATTCCAACTTCCACGGCCTCTCCGGCACCCGCGCCGTCCTCGAACGCACCTCCCACGTCCTCGCCACGCTCTCCTCGGGTGTCGGCGTAGCCATCGCCGCCGCCTCCGGCTCCGACCTCCTCGAGCACGTCCACTTCTCCCGCCTTGCCGAGTCCCGCGTCCTCGCCGTCGTCGTCACCCGCTCCGGCATGGTGCGCGACCGCGTCCTCGCCCTTCCCCGCGACCTCTCCCTCCGCGAGCTCGAAGCCGCCGCCAACTTCCTCAACGAGCACTTCCGCGGCTGGTCCATCGAAAGCGTCCGCGCCGAGATCGCCCGCCTCCTCGACCGCGAGCGCACCGAGTACCAGCGCCTCCTCGCCTCCGTCCAGCAGCTCTGGGCCCAGGCCGTCCCCGACATTAACGCCTCCAACCAATCCGGCCAGACCGTATTCGTAGACGGCGTCGCCAACCTCGTCTTCACGGAGGCCGCCACCAGCCCGCAGGACCAGGCCCGCCTCCGCGAAGTCCTCTCCGCCCTCGAAGGGAAACAGCGCGTCGTCGATCTCCTCAACGCCTACATCGACGCCCGCCAGGAGTCCGTCCGCGTCGTCTTCGACCTCGAAGAGCACGCCCCCGAGATGGCCGGCCTCGTCCTCATCGCCGCCCCCTCCCGCATGGGCGGCGAAAACCTCGGCACCGTCGGCGTCCTCGGCCCCAAACGCCTCCAGTACGAACGCACCATCTCCGCCGTCAGCTACATCGCCCAGGTCTTTGACCGTATGCTGGAACCGCCGCAGTAGTAGACCCACGGCGCATCTTTGCGGTACGGAGCGACCATGCTTCGGTAGAGAGCACCGCATTTGTTCAGGTTCTTCGCGCCCCAGCCGATACTTCCGAATAGAAACGGCTCATAGCGTAAGTGACTGGACGGATCGGACATGGTTAAGAACCTCTCTGTGGGAACGCGCATCGCGGGCGGCTTCGCTTTCATGCTACTCACGACGATCATCCTCACCGGCGTCGGCATGGTTCAGGTCGATAAGATCAACCGTGCTCTTACCCTCATCAACGATGTCAACGGTGTCAAAGAGCGTTACGCGATCAATTTCCGGGGAAGCGTCCACGATCGCGCAATTGCCGTGCGAGACGTCACCATGGTGCCCGACGCCGAGTTGCCGGCTGTCATTGAGCACATCGGCCAACTGGAAGACGCATATCGCAGATCCGCTGGCCCTCTGGATGAGATCTTTGCCGCTGGCACAAATGTCGCCGACGATGAGAGAGCTCAATTGGCGAAGATCAAGGATATAGAACGCAAAACCGTGCCCCTGGTCCATGAAGTCATCGAAAAGCAGAAGACTGGGTCCACCGTAGATTCAAAAAAGGAGGTTCTGGACCGCGCCCGCCCAGCCTTTGTGGAGTGGCTTGCTTCAATCAATGGGCTGATTGATATGGAAGAAAAGTCAAACCACCAGCAAGCAGTCATGGCCCGCACCGTAGGCATCGACTTCCAACACCTCATGGTGACGCTCGCCTTGGTGGCCATGGCAGTGGGCGTCTGTCTGGCGATCTTCACAACGCGTTCTCTTACGCGTCCGCTCAAATACATGATTGGCGTACTGGAAGCCTCGGCGGAAGGGGACCTTACACAGCGGTTCGATGCCGACCGGCGGGACGAACTGGGGCTAATGGGCGGTGCGCTCAATCAATCACTCGAATCGACGCGGACGGCACTCCTTCAGGTGGACGAGATGATTGGCGGTCTGCTCGTGGTGTCGCAGGATCTGACCGCCGCCGCCGCCGCGCTCGAACACGGCTCAAAGCTGCAAGCCACGGGTCTCGTCGCGACCACCGCAAACCTTGAGCGAATCACCTCGACCGCCCGCCAGACTGCGGACAATGCCAGCAACGCCAGCCTGCTCGCCTCCGGGCGGCGCGAAGACGCTTCCGGTACACGCAATACCGGCACATCCGAGCTCTCAATGCCTGGGCAGGAGACTGGTGCGGTCGGTGCCATGCTGGAGATCAACCACGCTTCCACACGCATCGCCACGATCGTCTCCGTCGTCGATTCGATCGCCTTCCAGACTAGCCTGCTCGCACTGAACGCGGCCGTTGAGGCCGCACACGCGGGCGAGGAGGGGCGAGGATTTGCCGTGGTCGCCGACGAAGTGAGAACCCTTGCGCGACGTAGCTCCGATTCAGCCACCGAGATCAAGGGGCTTATAGAGGATTCCATGCGCAAAGTAAACCGGGGCTCCGATCTCGTCGGACGCTGCACCGTCCTCATTGGAGAGATTGCCACCGCCTCCCAACAGCAGTGTGCCGGTATCGAGCAGGTTGGCAGATCGATCGCCGACATGGACGAAGTCACAAAAACGAACTCCACGCAGGCGGAAAACCTTACGGCCTTCGCCCGTTCACTCTCCGCCGAGGCCACTAAACTGCGTCGCACCATTGATCGCTTTAAGATGTAGCAGCATGCGGCGCCTTCAGATCAGCCGAACGGCTACACTGCGCCTTCGATCCGGCCTACGCCATCCTTCCACGCGCAGGTGACGCTAAGCCCAAAGTTCATCACGCACGCGGCGTCTCCACGTTGAGCTTGCCAGGTGTCCTCGCGACGGCACATCGAAGTCGAGACTCCTCCACTTCTCCAAGCCGGGTGCCCCACCTTCGGCACGGTCTCATCATGGCTAAGGTGGGCGGGAGCACCACAAGAGTAACCGGGTTCCAAACCCCAGCATCACAACATCAACTCGCCACAAACGCCTAGAATGGTCTCCGTACCGGCGCACCACCCCGAGGAGACCACCATCACCACCCCCACCCTGTCCCGCCGCAAAGCCCTCGGCCTCCTCTGCGCCACCGCCGCCGCCTCCCTCACCTCCCCCGAACCGGCTCAAACGGCGACCCTCGCCGCCGCCCCCACCCCTAAACCCAAGTTCCTCTGGGGAGCCGCCACCGCTGGGCACCAGGTCGAGGGCAACCTCGTCAACGACGACTGCTGGCTGCTCGAACACCTTCCCCACTCCATCTTCAAGGAGCCCTCTGGCGACGCCTGCGACCAGTACCACCTCTTCGAGAGCGACATCGCCCTGCTCGCCTCCTTCGGCCTCAACACCTACCGCTTCTCCGTCGAGTGGTCGCGCATCGAGCCCGTCGAAGGCGCATTCTCCCAGGCTGAACTCGGCCATTACCGCCGCATGCTGGAGGTCTGCCACCAGCACGGCATCACCCCCGTCGTCACCTACAGCCACGTCGCCCTGCCCGCCTGGTTCGCCTTCGACGGCGGCTGGGAGAGCCCGCAGGCTCCGGCCCGCTTCGCTCGCTTCTGCTCGGTCGTCACCAGGTCGCTCGGTGACCTCATCGCCTACGCCATGACGCTCAACGAGCCCAACCTCCCTCTGCTCTTCCGCTGGCTCAGCATCCCCAACGCGGGCAATCTCAGCGACACGATGCGCGGCCAGACCGCCGCCATCCGCAAGCAGACCAACCAGCCCAAACTCAGCACTGCCTTCCTCGGCGACCCCGACATGATGCTCCCAAACATGCTCGCCGCCCACACCGAAGCCCGCAAAGCCATAAAAGCCGAACGACCGTCGCTTCCCGTCGGCTTCAGCCTCGCCATGGAAGACGACCAGGCCCCCACCCCCGAGATGAAGCAGGAAAGCCGTGTCGCGGAAAAGCACCGGGAGGTCTACGCCCCCTGGTTGCACCTGGCCAGGGGCGACGACTACATCGGCGTCCAAAACTATAGCCGCAGCTTCGTCGCCAAGAGCGATCTCCCGCCACCCCCCGGGGCAGAGGTCACGCAGATGGGCTACGAGTTCTACCCCGAGGCCCTCGAACATTGCATCCGGCTCGTAGCCAAAGAGACCGGCGTGCCGATCCTCGTCTCCGAAAACGGTC
The DNA here is from genome assembly GCA_965215415.1 of Acidobacteriaceae bacterium. Classification (GTDB taxonomy): domain Bacteria; phylum Acidobacteriota; class Terriglobia; order Terriglobales; family Acidobacteriaceae; genus Edaphobacter. Next base: position 2,577,057 of record CBDCDQ010000009.1, read on the forward strand.
TCGCCGTGGCCGACGACACCCGCCGCGTCGAGTTCATCCGCCGCGCCGTCGCTGGGGTCAATCGCTGCCGCAAAGACGGCCTCGACATCCGCGGCTACATCTACTGGTCGCTGCTCGACAACTTCGAATGGATCTTCGGCTATGGCCCTACCTTCGGCATCGTCGCCGTCGACCGCGCCACGCAGAAGCGCACCCCCAAACCCAGCGCCTTCTTCCTCGGCAACCTCGCCAAATCCTCCTCCTCATAGCTCGGGTGCCCACCTTGTATAACCGGGTGCCCCACCTTGTATGAACCGGGTGCCCCACCTTCGGCACAGTCTCACCGTGCCTAAGGTGGGTTCGGGACTACACGTTCCCCCTGCCCATCTCCCCCGCCAGATACTCCGAAACCGGGTGCCCCACCTTCGGCACAGTCTCACCGTGCCTAAGGTGGGTTCGGACTACACGTTCCCCCTGCCCATCTCCCCCGCCAGATACTCCGAAACCGGGTGCCCCACCTTCGGCACAGTCTCACCGTGCCTAAGGTGGGTTCGGACTACACGTTCCCCCTGCCCATCTCCCCCGCCAGATACTCCGAAGCCCTCATCGCCAGCGCCGAGATCGTCATCGTCGGGTTCTGCCAGCCCCCGCTCACAAAACTCGCCCCGTCCACCACAAACAAGTTCTTGTGATCGTGGCTCTGACACCACTTGTTCAGCACGCTCGTCTTCGGATCGTCGCCCATCCGGCACGTCCCCACCTCGTGGATGCTGTACCCCGGCGGATTCGGCACCGCGTTCTTCGCCAGCACCTCGAACCCCGCCCGCTCCGCCACCGCGCTCGCCACCTCCACCGCGTCCTTCGCCATGTTCAGCTCATTGTCCGTGTACTTCGTCTCCACGCGTAGCGCCGGAATCCCCCACGCGTCCCGCGCCTTCCCGTCGATACGAACATGGTTCTCATACCGCCCCAGCACCTCGCCCATCACCGTAATGTGGAAGCCGCTTCCGTGGTACTCCTCCATCCTCCGCCGCAACTCCGCCCCATACGCCGGGAAGTTGCTGTGCCCCATCCCGCCCGCGCTGCTCGTTACATTCAACGCATAGCCCCGCAGAAACGTATCGTGCTTCGTCCCAATGTTCCGGAACCGCGGCACGATCGCCCCGCCGCCCATCAACTCCTTCGTCGCCTTCCCGCTCCGCGCCTCCGGCACCGAGCACACGATCCCCGGCCCATACACCTGATCCATCAAGTAGTGCCCCATCACCCCGCTCGAGTTCCCCAGCCCCGACGTTCCCGGTCCCGAGTTCAGCAGCAGCCGCGTGCTCTCGAGCGTCCCCGCAGCCAGCACCACCACCCGCGCCTTCACATGCATCTCCCGCCGCGACAGCCGATCCACAAAATGGCACCCGTTCGGCTGGCCAGTGTTCGGATCGACCGTAATCTCCCGCACCACCGCGTTCGCGATCGACGTCAGCTTGCCTGTCTTCTCCGCGTCCGGCAGCAGCAGATTCACCGAGCTCGCCAGCCCATCCCGCCCCTGCGCCCGCCGCTGCCTGCACACCGTCATCCCATACGGCGCGGACGCCTTCACAAACCGCCGCATCGACTCCGACCAGTCATCCTCCACCCGGATAAAGTTTCCATCCGGCATCTGGGCCGGCCCGTCCTGCGCCCCCGCCACCTGAAAGATCTCCTCCACCCGCGAATAAAACGGCGCAAGATCCGCATAGCTGATCGGCCAATCCTCGCCGAACCCATCATGCGTCTTACCCTTGAACTCATAGTCGCTCAAGCGGAACGACTGCCGCGACCAGAATAACGACCGCCCCCCGAACAGCCGCACCCGCACCCAGTTGTACGGGTTCGCCGGATCGAACGTGTACGGCACCTCTTCCTCATCCACCCAGACGTTCGCGTTGAACTCGCTCGCCTGGAACACATGCTCCAGCCGCCCCGGCGGTTTGAAACCCCGATACGGCAGATCGTACGCCGGCTTGCGCTGCGCGTCCCGAGCCACATCCGCCACCGGCCCCGCGTTCAGCATCAGGCACCGGACACCCTTCTCCGTCAGCATCTTCGCGGCCATCCCACCCGCGTGGCCCGACCCGACAATCAGCACATCGAAGCTCTTCTCAAGAGACATTTATCGCGGATACTCCGGCATCGTATGCGCCGCCTTCGGAGCAGCCTGCACATGCGGCGGCACATTGCTCAACACGCGCAGATCCGGCTCGATCGGCGACCAGTACAGCCCACCCGTCACCCAGTCCGCCTCCACCGCCGCGCCCGCGTCGTCCCACACCTTGGAGTTCATCGTCGCCGTCCGAATATCCTCATGCGCAATGTTGATAAAGTCCGCGTGCACCTCCGTCGGCGGATGGTCGCTCATCCACGTCCGCAGCCACGGCCCGATCACCGCGTCCGCCTGCTCCGCGTCCAGCCGCGCGAATGGCAGCTTGTACTTCGCCTTCGCCTCCGCATCCAGCCAGTCCAACCCGCCACCATACACCTTCTTCCGCGCCTCGGGCGACTTGCCGATCAGGAAATCCAGAAAGAGCGGCGTCCCCGCCCCAAGCGCCCCCGGCTTCTCCCCCAACGCCGGCATCAACAAATCGCATAACCGCGTCAGCGCCGCCATCTGCCCCGGCGAAAAGAAACTGGCCTCCGCCTCCGCAATCCCCTCCGCCACCTCCGTCACTGGCAGCGGCGTCTTCGCATTCAGCCCCAGCGTCCAAGGCACAGGAGCCGGGGGAGGCGGTGCCGGATTCGCAGGAGCCGACCCCGCCTGCTGCCCCAGCAACGCCCCCGGCGCAATCCCCACCGCCAGCACCCCGCGCACAAACTCCCGACGCCGCATCGACACTCCTGTGCCGAAAGACTACACGCCGCCTTTCACCCTCGTCCACCAACGTCTAAGCTCCACCTTCGGCATGGTCTCATCGTCGCTAAGGTGGCTGGGACCACCACCACTCTCCCCGGCAGTGCAACGAACCGGGTGCCCCATCTTCGGCACAGTCTCACCGTGCCTAAGGTGGGTGGAGCGCCACCAATCTCCCCGGCAGTGCAACGAACCGGGTGCCCCATCTTCGGCACAGTCTCACCGTGCCTAAGGTGGGTGGAGCGCCACCAATCTCCCCGGCAGACGTAAATGACCCGGGTGCCCCATCTTCGGCACAGTCTCACCGTGCCTAAGGTGGGTGGAGCGCCACCAATCTCCCCGGCAGACGTAAATGACCTGGGTGCCCCACCTTCGGCACAGTCTCACCGTGCCTAAGGTGGGTGGAGCGCCACCAATCTCCCCGGCAGACGTAAATGACCTGGGTGCCCCACCTTCGGCACAGTCTCACCGTGCCTAAGGTGGGTGGAGCGCCACCAATCTCCCCGGCAGACGTAAATGACCTGGGTGCCCCACCTTCGGCACAGTCTCACCGTGCCTAAGGTGGGTGGGGCGGCACCACTCCTCCCCGAGAAGTACAATCCACCCCATGCCCACCGGCCTCCACCGATACCAACAAGAAGGCGACGACCACTTCATCACCTTCAGTTGCTATCACCGGCTCCCCTACCTCAACACCCCAGCCGCCAGAGACCTCTTCCTAACTTCCCTAGAAACCACGCGCAAACGCTACAACTTCGACATCTTCGGCTACGTCGTCATGCCCGAACACGTCCACCTCTTCGTCAGCGAACCCGAAACCAAACCCCTCGCCAACGCCCTACAAGCCTTGAAGCTCTCCGTCTCTAAACTCTCCCCGCAACGGCCCTTCTGGCAGGCCCGCTATCACGACTTCAACGTCCTCACCCACAACAAGCGCGTCGAAAAGCTCCACTATATGCACCAGAACCCCGTCACCCGCGGGCTGCTGTCTACGCCGGAAGACTGGTCTTGGTCCTCTTACCGCCATTATCATCTCGACGAGTCCAGCGTCGTAAAGATCACCCCTCCATGGAGCATCGCCGCCCCAAGCCCACCTTAGGCACGATGAAACCATGCCAAAGGTGGGGCACCCGCCGACCATTTCGTAGCCACTCGAATGGGAGCAGGTATTTTCTCCCAGGTTACAGCTCGGCCGAAACTGGTTGAAGGTGCTTGGATCACCGTGAGAATCCAACCGAATACCTGACACTTCCATAAGGGCGTTGCCGTCGCGAGGAACGCAGGCGAGTTGCCATCTAGCCCAAAAAGCTTCACCTCTAAATGAGGCTTGTCTCTGCACTGGGTGCCGGCGAGAACTCTGCGGAAACATAAGGCTAACCGCGCCACCCTCATCCCTTCTTCTTACTCGTTCACGAAAGGATCTGCGGTTGTCTTTGTCTTGTCAAGCCCCCTCTACAAAATACCTTCTAACAGCTTCATTCCAAGCCACATAAACTCTTCCGACTTTGGGCAGTAGTTATGTCCAATCCGCTATAATTGATTTATAGATAACAAACAAGGTCCGGCACACGCCGGGCCTTTCGCGTTTAACCCGCACCCGCCCACCCGGGTGCCCCACCTTCGCCACAGTCTCACCGTGGCCAAGGTGGGTTCCCGCCGACGCCACCAAGGAGACCACCCATGCCCTTAGGCAAAACAGCCCGGACCGTCCGCCCCTGCCGCCACCTCTTCACGGACGGCCACCAGTGCGGCTCCCCCGCCCTCCGCGGCGAAGAGCTCTGCTTCTACCACCACTCCACCCGCCGCCCGCTCAAGACGGAGGCCCTCCACGGAGAGCGGACCCGCGCCGTCCTCCCCGAGCCCCTCGACCTCCACGCCGTCCAGCGCGGCCTCGCCGAACTCCTCCGGCTCACCGCCGCCGAACTCATCGACCTCCGCGTCGCCGCGGCCCTCCACCGCCAGCTCGCCTCCGCCAGCCAGAACCTCGCCCGCATCGAACGTTCCGAAGCCCGCGCCGACGCCCGCGCGGAGGCCCTCCACCTCGACCGCGCCCCCGTCACCGGCTACATCAACCACCCCACCCTCGGCACGATCGCCCCCGCCCCCGAACCCGCCGCAGTCCAGACTCAAACCGTGCAGAATGAAGACTTTGAGACTTCGCAGGAAAACGTCGCAGAAGCCGGCTGCCCCACCCCCGAACAAGCCGGGTGCCCCACCTTCGCGACAGTCTCATCGTCGCTAAGGTGGGATTCCACCGAGGCCACAAAACCCCAGGCCGCCACGCTCCAGGCCCCGCTCCCCGACCCCATCGCCCGCTTCACCCTGCCCCCCGAACCCGAGTTCCTCCAATCCAAAGCCAGACACGACGCCGCCTACAAAGCCTGGGCCGACGCCTACAACACCCTCGCCCAGGGCATCCACGACCGCGCGGAGGCCCGCGCCAAACTCCACGACGCCCTCTTCCCCCTCGACACCCTCACCGAGAAACAAGACCGGGAAGACCTCGAACACGACGGCCGCCTCAGCCAGCTCGTCGAAGACCTCCAAGCCCGACAGGAAAGGACCGCTGCCTGAATGCCTATTCCCTCTTCTTCCCGCGTCTCCTCCGCCCCGGCCCCATCAACCTCCTCCGTCAGGTGCCCGACCTTCGGCAGAGTCTCACCGTACTCAGGGTGATCGGCGGCCACGAACCTCTCTAGCGAACCCACATCCAATACACTCGAAGCAGCCGCACCACTTCGGGAGCACCGCCAGCATGTCCAAGCCAAACTCATGGGACCGCTTCGCCGGCGGGGTCGCGCGTTGGGCCGGAATCGGCAACAATAGAGAAGAAGAGGCAGAGATGACCGACACCATGCCACAAGACACGTACAAACCAGACACCTTCGACCACACCGTGGAAGAGCACGAGACCGGCTACACAGCTCAGTCCGGCGAACCCGCTCCGCCCGCCGAGGCCGACACCCTCCGCACAGAGCGAGACCAGCTTCTCGACCGTCTCGCCCGCCTCCAGGCCGAGTTCGACAACTTCCGCAAGCGCGAGGCCAAGGAGCGCGCCGACGCCCGCGACTACACGGTCACCTCCACCGTCGAGCCTTTCCTCGGCGTGATGGACAACTTCCAGCTCGCCCTCAAAGCCCAGGGTTCCGCCGAACAGCTTCGCGGCGGCGTCGAGCTCATCCTTAAGCAAATGGACGACGCCCTCAAGTCGCTCAACGTCCAGCCCGTCGAAGCCATAGGCACCCAGTTCGATCCCCGCGTCCACGAGGCCCTCGGCAACATCGAGACCGCCGAGCACCCCGACCACCAGGTGCTTGAAGAGATCCGCCGCGGCTACAAAATCCGCGACAAGCTCCTCCGCCCCGCCCTCGTCCGTATCGCCTCCAACCCCACCCAGGTCTCCGACTAAGGATCGACAGCCGGGTGCTCCACCTTCGGCACGGTCTCATCCTGCCTAAGGTGGGTCTCCGCCATCAGGGCCAAAGGCCCGTCCCATAACAGCCTGGGGCGAGGCTCTAAGTCATGGCACCACATCAACACAGAGGGCTGAATGCCCGACACATAGCCAATGACGCAGTAAAATAGAAGAGCATGCCAGCCGCCAACGTGACCAAGACCGACTTCTACGAGCTCCTCCAAGTCTCCCGCTCCGCCACCGACGCCGAGCTGAAGACCGCCTACCGCAAGCTCGCCATGCAATACCACCCGGACCGCAACCCCGGCAACGCCGAAGCCGAAGAGAAGTTCAAGAGCTGCTCGGAGGCCTACCAAGTCCTCTCCGACCCAGAAAAGCGCGCTGCCTACGACCGCTACGGCCACGCCGCCTTCCAGGGTGGAGGCCCCGCTGCCGGCAACCCCTTCACCGGCAACCCGCAGGATCTGGGTGACATGTTCGGCGATCTCTTCGGCGAGATGTTCAACATGGGCGGCCAGCGCAAGGCCTCCCGCGTCCAGCGCGGCCGCGACCTCCGCTACGACCTCACCCTCGCCTTCGAAGAGGCCGTCTTCGGCAAAGAGCAGGAGATCACCATCCGCCGCATGGAGATCTGCGACGACTGCAAGGGCACCGGCTCTGCCAACGGCAAGCCCCCCATCACCTGCACCCAGTGCAACGGCCACGGCCAGGTCCGATTCCAGCAGGGCTTTTTCTCCGTCGCCCGCACCTGCACCGTCTGCAACGGAACGGGCACCCTCGTCGTCGATGCCTGCAAGACCTGCCGCGGCGAGACCCGCGTCCAGCGCGAGCACACGATCCTCGTCAAGGTGCCTGCCGGAGTCGAGCAGGACACCCGCATCCGCTACCAGGGCGAGGGCGAGACCGGCAAGTTCGGTGGCCCCGCCGGTGACCTCTACGTTGTCCTCTCCGTCAAGGCGCACAAGTTCTTTGAGCGTGACGGCGACGACCTCCACTGCGTCCTGCCCATCTCGTTCCCGCAGGCGGCGCTCGGCACGGAGCTCGAGCTCCAGACCCTCGACGGCACCGCCACCGTCAAGATCCCGGAAGGCACGCAGTCCGGCAAGGAGTTCAAGCTGCGCGGCAAAGGTGTTCCGCACCTGAACGAGCACGGCAAGGGCGACCTCATTGTCGAGGTCCGCGTCGCCACCCCGGGCAAGCTCACCAAGGCGCAGCGCGACCTCCTCAAGCAGCTCGAGGAGACGATGTCCGTCGAAAACACACCCACCTCGCGCGGCCTCTTCTCCAAGGTGAAAGACATCTTCAGCTAGCGAATCTCAGCAGGGTGGAAGGTAAGCCCGGGTTCTTTGTCTCACGCGGCGTTACCGAAAGAGGTGCTCTTACGGTGCTCTACTCGATGCGATTCCACGTGAGCGCCCTCATGCTCGTTGCGTCTCTGTTCCTGGGGCAAGCTCCAGCCCAGCGCTCCAGGCAGGAAAAGGCCTCTGGCTACGACCGCTCCGCTCGCGCCACCGTCCTCCATGAAGCGAACGTCTACATCTCTCCAGATGCTGACGCCCAGAAGATCTCGCTCGTCACGCCGGGCCATGAGGTAGTTGTGGTCGAGCGCAATGGCCCGTGGGTACGCGTCTTTGCCAACACCGATGTCGAGACTCGCTCCGATGCGGCCGATCACCCAGAGCTGGCTGAGGCCGATCAGGACAATGTCACTCCAGCCTCGGGGTGGATACGCGACAAAGGGATCGTCAGCCCCGGCACGCCAAATGGAGCGGCTATCCTCTATGGCGCGGCGGCCACGCTGGAGGAGCAAGCCTCCGAACCCGCAGCGCCCAAGAACGCCGCTACGGAGGCACATCTCCTGTACCAGCGCGTTCCCGACTACTTCCCCTCGTCTCCGCTTGCGGCTGAGGCTGCCTGGCGCGCGGCTGACGTTCGCTGGCAGATCGAGAAGCGCGATGTGAGCTCGCTTCCTTCTGCCAAAGAGCAGGAAGCCTACCTTCGTCCGCAGATCTACGAAGCTGAGATGAAGAAGCTGATCAAGCTCTATCCCGGCAGCCAGTACGCCGCGCGGGCCGCCTTCGCCCTGCTTGACAACAAGCTCTGCGGCGACTGGCAGGGTCTGCCGAAATGCCCCGAGATGGAGTCCGGCCTCTACGAGAAATACGCCGCCCAGTTCCCCGACGGCCCCCGCACCGCCCAGGCCCTCTACAACGCCACGTATCGCCAGGGCGTGCTCGTCACCATGTACACCGTCGAAGAGAACCGCAAACGCGCCGAGCAAGCAGCCGCCCGCACCCAATCTCTCGCCGCCCAACTAGCCCAGAAGTTCTCCGCCTCCGACTACGCCGCGCGCGCCGCCAGCCTCGCTTTTCGGGTAGCCCAAGGCATCCCAGTTACCGGGACGGACCGGGACTAATCCGTCATCGCGTATAGACTGGCAATGTTCCTCCAGGCCTCCAGTCATGCCACCAGCAGCACGAGTTACCGATCCGCACGCCTGCCCGGCTGAGTCGCCTGAGCCGCACGTCGGCGGGCCTATCCTGCCGGTCGGACACTGCCCCGACATCCTCATCAATGGCCTCCCGGCCGCTGTCCTCGGCACCCTGGCCACCTGCGACGGACCACCGGCGGAGATCATTACAGGCTCCGCGACAGTTTTCTTCAACGGCAAGCCTGCAGCCCGCATGGGGGATCTTACCTCTCATGGCGGTTTCATTCTGGCTGGTTCGCCTAATGTCATTATCGGCGATGAAGCCTACGCGGCTCCCGGCAGCGCCAGCATCGCCGGCCTCAGCTGCGTCGACAAGATGAAGAAGGCGCTGGAGCACGCGCCCTGGGAGCAAGGCCTGGTCGACGCGCTGGGTGGCGCGAAAGGCGTGGCGGCCCTGGTGGTCGGCATGGTGGTGCTTCAGTTTGTGCCGATCGCGGGCGAAGTCGAAGACGCACTCGTGGTCATTGGAACCCTGCTGGCCGGAGGAAACGTCCTCAAAGGCCTGGCCGAACTCAAGCGCTTTCACGACGTATGCTGCAACGAAGCCAAGACCGAAGCCGACCTGGAAGCAGCAGGCAAGATCGCCGCCGACGCCCTTGCCACCATCGGCGTTAACGCGCTGCTGGCCATGCTCCCGTTCGTGACGAAGACGCTGAAAGGAACGAAGAACGCGGAAGGCAACGAAATCTTGCCCGCGGCAAGGCTGCCGCAGGACGTGGCGGTTGACCCAAAACCACCAGACGTCCTTCCTCTAGACCGTCCTATCAGCAGCGACCCTCGTCAAAACGCGAAGTTGCAGGCCGACAGGGTTAAGGCTGAAGCAGAAGGCGGTAAGAACTTCAGAGTTAACCAGCAGCAGGTTAACGCAGACGGAGTCCGCGTTGGAACCAATCGTCCTGATCTACAATACACAGATGCAGACGGCCAGCGTGTGTATAAGGAGTACGACTCCTACGACTCCGATCGCGGACCTGAGCACGAAATTCGTATACTAGCAAACGATCCTAGCGGGAAGGTCATTTTAGAAAAGTTTCCACCAAGGTAAAATTGTATGAGTCAGTTGCTTGACGGTAAACTAGTACCGATCACTTACGAGATTGGCTTCATTGAATGTGATCTCGCTACCGCTGTGCAGGGCTACCTGAATTGGATGCGTGAAATATACGATAAGCGCGGTCGTCCGATGACCGAAAAGGACGCGCGCGGCACATTGCAACAAATTCTGACGCAGCTCCTGCCTCTAACGAGTGTTGATACTGTTCGCTTTCTGTTTGTTCCAACATCTTCATCTTGGACTGCCTTCTTTGACAATGGGCACAGGGGTACGGACGCCACGCCTCCGATGCGCTACTTAGCAAGAACATTGGGTTGTAGAGCAGTCCGGGTTTGCTATGTGCCGGACGATGTTCCAAATCGTTACCCTTCACGGATGCTGGAACTGTATGGCCCGGAAGTGCGGGACAACACAAATACGGTTCGCGCCTTAGCAGTGGGGTACGATGGAAGCGAATGGACTTACGTGAGCTTTGGAGAGATTCAGCCGTTTGAACAGCTGACGTACTACGCTGAGGATCGTAAAGAAGACCGCTTTCCTTACATCCTTCTCGACCGCTATCTCCGCAAGCTAGGCATACGTGCCTTCGAGGAAGACTTCTATCTGCCGAACTCAGCCACTCTGATCCAAAAGGAAGGCCCGGTGAACCCCCGCACAAAAGAGTTTGGTCTCGACAATGAGGTAACCTAATCGCGGCAAACCGAGTCGAGACTGCCCATGGTCGCTATCAGCTAATTCGAGATCCCCTCTGTCCGCACCCGCTGCCGGTAGAATAGCCCTATGCCGATCACGCAAGTCATTATCCTGGCCATCGTTCAAGGCCTCGCCGAGCTGCTCCCCGTCTCCAGCTCCGCGCACGTCGTCGTCGCCGAGAAGTTGATGGGGCTCGACCCCTCGTCGCCCGCCATGACCCTGCTGCTCGTGATGCTCCATACCGGCACCATGTTTGCGGTCATCGCGTACTTCTGGAGAACCTGGCGCTTCACCTACTTCAAGACCGCCGACAGCTTCAAGCGCTTCGCCATCCGCGCCCTCTGGGCCACCCTCCTGACCGGCGTCCTCGGCGAGATCCTCGTCAAGATCATCGAGCACACCGTCTTCAAGAACGCGCCGAAGGCCGAGATCGAGCTTCTCTTTTCACACCTGGAGTGGATCGCGCCCGCCCTCTTCGCCGCCGGTGTTCTGATTATCGTCGCGGGCCTGTACGAGCGGCGCCATCTTGGCGAGGTAAGACCAGTCGTTGGCGACTCGGTGACCATGCGACAGGCAGGCACCATGGGGATCGTGCAGGGGCTTTGCCTTCCCTTTCGAGGCTTCTCCCGCTCGGGTGCGACGATCTCTACGGGAATGCTGACGGGCGCTACCAAGGAGCGGGCAGAACGATTTTCGTTTGCGCTTGCAGTTCTCCTGACCCCGCCTGTCGTCCTTCGGGAGATCGCGCGCCTGCTGAAAGCGACCCATGTGTCAGCCACGGGTACAGCCGAGCTCCATGCGGCGTTTCTCACCAGCCTGCTGGGCATGGTCTTCGCCTTCCTCGCCGGACTGGTCGCATTGCGCTGGCTTTCGAGCTGGCTGGAGTCGGGCAAGTGGTATCTCTTCGGCGTGTACTGCGTTGCCGCCTCAGGGGTGGTCTTTTATCTGCACAGCGCAGGCTATTAATTGGGGTTATGAGGAACGATCGGCTCGCGTGCTGTCACCGGAGACCCGGATGCGCGGGCAGGAGTCTGGCCGCACCACCATGCCCACCAAAGCAGCGGCACCTGTAGCGGCAAGCGGACCCACTGTGCCCAGCTCTCTCCGAAGATGCCGGGCGCGGACAGATGCGCCATGGCCATGTACAGGTTTGCGGGCCATACTGCGAGTAGCAGGGCCACCAACAACCAGCTGGCCACGCGGCGGGTAAGCGGCACAAAGAGCCCAAGGCCCCCGAGGATCTCCGCTGCGCCGCTGAGGTAGACAAGCAGGACAGGGCAAGGCAGATAGGGCGGCATGATGCGAAGATAGACGTGGGGCAGCGCCAAGTGGAGACAGCCTGCCAGCACAAACAAAAAGCCCAGGAGGGCACGCAGAAGCGTACGTCCCCTGGACTTCGGTTTACCTTGCTTCATGCACTTACTATAGGCCGCGCGTCAGGACTCGTCGGCGGAGTGCACCCGCCATGCCCAGCAGCCCGGTGCCTAGCAAGACGATGGATGAAGGCTCAGGAGTCGTGGCGAGTCTGCCTTCAACGGCTACAAAATCGTTTCCGTCCGGCAGACCTACATATCCGGCGAAGACGTTGCCCTGACCATCACTGCATAGATTGTCAAAGGTGCAAAGATTGCCGCCCGTGTAGCCTACCAGTGAAGTTACGGGAAGATCGAAGAGCAGGATGTTAGCCCCTGTCGCGTCATAGATAAACGCGTCGTACTGTGTCACATTGTCGATGCCTTGATCAGACGGTGCGCCGCTGAATAGATAATCGATCCCACCTTCCGTCACTTTGACATTGATGGAATCTACCTGACCGAGGACGGTATCGATGTCGAGCGTACCGACCGCCGACCCATTGACAGCAGCCGAGCTCCCGGTGGCCGGAAGACTTCCGTAGGTATTGCCGACGAGATAGAACGTCGTATCGGCGCGTCCGGCAGCCGACACACCGAGAAACAAGGCAGCGGAAAGAAGAAACTTGTGCATAGACACCTCAATATTGCTGCTGCTAACTATATCGTGGGAGGCACAAAATTGAGCGCAAGAAAGAAGGGCCCGGGCATGGAAGCGCCGCCCGGACTCAATTCGGGAATAAGGCCTTGTCAAAGGCGATTCATCGTAGATGGAAGTGCTACCGGGTCTGCCGCAGACGGCGGCGCGCTACACCCGCAGCACTTAGCAAGCCGGTACTGAGCAACAACAAGGAGGAAGGCTCCGGTGTGGCGGCCGCAGACAACGATCCTTCGGAGAGCGAGTACACGTTCGCGGTCGTTGCGCTGATCTTGACGGCATACGCTCCTGCAAACCCGCCGCACAGGTTGTCCGTCGAACAGAGTGCGCCGCCGGTGTAACCCACCAAGGACCCGTTTGGCACATCGATCACCAGCTCATTGCCCGATCCATCGAACGAGGTCTCGTAGTATTGGGTGTGGTCGTCGAACGTAGTCTGCGAGGTGGGTGCTCCGCCGAAGATATAGCTTGTTCCGCCCGAGGTGATCGTTGCATCCACGGAATTGAAGGTGCCCGCGACGGTATCGATGCTGACGGTGCCTGTGGCAACTGCGCCGTTTGAAAACGTGTTGTCAGTCAGCGTGAACAGCGTGTCGGCATAGACGGGAGCGGCGGTGGCCGCAAGGAGAGTGGAGCATAACAAGAGTGCGCGCATCGTGAGGGTCCTTAGTACATCTCTAGAACCTGAGTCTAGTTGCGGCACTTTCTTTGTTCCGACTTAAACTGCACACCGTTGGGTACCAAGGTGTGAAGCGATACTGTCGCAAGCCTGAAGGCTCTGCACAAGGCGTCCGCAGGCACCGTCCCGTACACTACAAAAATGCTCCGGGTACCTTACCTTGCGCTTGAAAGCGCCTTGCACCGTGCGACGCTGCGGCTGGGATTGACCGGCGAGCGCGCTGCCCTTTGCGCCCGGCTCTTTGCCGAAACCACTCGTGACGGTGTGTACACCCATGGTCTCAATCGCTTCCCGCGCTTCCAGGCGCAGGTGGCGAACGGCAGCGTCGATCCGCTCGCCTCACCCTCCTGCGCTGCGGCGTTTGGCGGCATGGAACGATGGGAGGGCCATTTCGGTCCGGGCAATATCGCCGCGTATGCCGCCATGTCGCGTGCGATGGAGCTTGCCCGCGCTCACGGCATTGGAGCGGTCGCCCTTGCCCGTACCAACCACTGGATGCGGGGCGGCACATACGGTTGGCTCGCTGCCGAAGCTGGCCTCTTTGCAGCCTGCTGGACGAACACGATGCCGAATCTGCCTGCCTGGGGCACTGCCGCCGCCGTGCTCGGCAACAACCCTCTGGTGCTGGCCGTTCCTTGCGCCTCTGGTTCCATCGTTCTCGACATGGCGATGAGCCAGTTCTCCTATGGCACACTCGCTGCCTACACCAAAGGGGGAGGGGTGCTTCCCGTCCCCGGTGGGTATGACGGCTCGGGCGTGCTGACCACTGATGCGGCGGCCATCGAGGCCACCGGGCGCGCGCTGCCGATCGGGTACTGGAAAGGGTCGGGTCTTTCGACGATGCTCGACCTCTTTGCCTCTATGCTTTCGGGCGGCGAGGCCACACACCAGATCCCTACCGATCCGCTCCGTGAAGCTGGCGTGTCGCAGATCTTCGTAGCAATAGACCCTGGCTCCTTCGCCGCAGCCGGAGAGCTCGACCGCATTGCCGGCGGTGTACTCGCGTCCCTGCGGGGAGCGCCGGCGCTCGATCCTGCCCATCCCGTTCGCTATCCTGGCGAACAGACCCTCCATCTTCGCGAAGAGAACCTGCGCCTCGGCGTTCCGGTTGACCCTGCGATCTGGCGATCTCTTGCCTAGCTTCTCCCCATGATGCTTGCCTGTCCAGCAGCCGATAAGCTTTCCATGAGCGCCGATCGAACCCAGGCTCCCACGGAGACCCGTACCTTCAACCTCTCGCCCGCCCACACCCGCTATATCGATGCGCTGCTGGAGTCTGGCGCGTATCTTTCCACGGGAGAGGTCCTCCGCGCCGCTCTTCGCGCCCTCCAGGAGCGAGACGAAGCCGTCGACCGGTGGCTCTCGGAAGACGTCGCCACAGTGCTGGACGCAGTGCAGGCCGAGCAGCGACGGCCGGTTCCTGCGGCTGCCATCTTTGCCGCCGCCCGGGCGCGCTATGCCGATCGTCGTAAGAAGAACAGATAGCCGGTCTTCCGCGTTCCTCTGTCCGCAGTCTGCCGGGGAGACGCCTTCGATCTCCCACGCTCCGGTGCCGCGCATCCATTCACGCCCATCGCACAACGCCGACTCTCTTCGCGCATCCAACCGGACATGAACCGAACTCTGCTTCCTGGCCGTCCCTATCCCCTTGGCGCGACCGTGTACCGCAAAGGGGTCAACTTTGCGTTGTTCTCCGAGGAGGCCACGCGCGTCGACCTTTGCCTGTTCGACGAGGCTGGCAACCAGACTGACTGCATCCGCCTGCACGAGCACACGGCGTTTGTCTGGCACGGCCTGGTCCGTGACATCAAGCCCGGCCAGCTCTATGGCTATCGCGCCTATGGCCCGTGGGACCCTGAAAACGGCAAACGCTTCAATCCAGCCAAGCTCCTCGTTGACCCATACGCAAAAGCCATCTCCGGACAGGTCGACTGGAAGGCTCCCATCTTTCCATACGATCTTCTGTCAGGGGACGATACGAAGATCGACGAGCAGGATTCCGCCGCCGGTGTCCCCAAGTCTGTGGTGGTAGCTGACACCTTCGACTGGGCAAACGATTGCGCCCCCGACACGCCTCTGCCCGACTCCGTCATCTATGAGGTACATGTCAAGGGGTTCAGCAAGCGCAATCCCAATATCCCGGAGAAGCTGCGCGGCACCTACGCCGGCCTGGCACACCAGTCTTCCATCGATTATTTCAAGAAGCTGGGAGTCACCGCCGTCGAACTGCTGCCCATCCACCATTTCATCGACGAAGGACACCTCGTCGACAAGGGCCTGGTCGACTACTGGGGGTATAACACCCTCGGCTACTTCGCTCCGATGTCACGCTACAGCTCCTCGGGCGACGCCGGTGGGCAGGTGGAAGAGTTCAAACAGATGGTGAAGTGTCTCCATGCCGCGGGCATCGAAGTCATCCTGGACGTGGTTTACAACCACACCTGTGAAGGCAATGAGAAGGGCCCGATGCTGAGCTGGAAGGGCGTTTGCAATGCGACCTACTATCGCCAGGTAGAAGGCAGCCCCCGTTTTTACATGGACTACACGGGAACGGGCAACACGCTGAACGTCCGCAACCCGCAGGTTCTCAAGATGTTGATGGATTCACTGCGCTATTGGGTGACTGAGATGCACGTGGACGGCTTCCGGTTCGACCTGGCCTCGACGCTTGCCCGCGAGTTGCACGATGTGTCGAAGCTTTCCTCCTTCTTCGATACCATCCACCAGGACCCGATCCTCGCCGATGTCAAGCTGATCGCCGAGCCCTGGGACGTAGGGGAAGGCGGTTACCAGGTGGGGCAGTTTCCCGTGCTCTGGGCGGAGTGGAACGGCAAGTACCGAGATACCGTGCGGCGCTTCTGGAAGGGCGACTCGGGGATGCTCTCCGACTTTGCCAACCGCCTTACCGGCTCCTCGGACCTGTACCAGTTTGATGGACGCAAGCCCTATGCCAGCATCAACTTCATCACGGCGCATGACGGCTTCACGCTGGACGACCTGGTCAGCTACAACGAGAAGCATAACGAAGCCAACGGCGACGACAACAAGGACGGCGCCAACGACAACGATTCCTGGAACATGGGCGTGGAGGGCATCTCGGACGATCCCGCCATCAACCGTCTTCGCGAACAACAGACGCGCAACTTCCTCGCCACACTGATGCTGTCGCAGGGTGTGCCTATGCTTGCGGGTGGAGATGAGGTTGCACGCTCGCAGATGGGCAACAACAACTGCTATTGCCAGGACAATGAGCTTACCTGGTACGACTGGAACCTGGATGAGCCGCGCAGACGTCTGCTCGAGTTCACCAGCAAACTGATTCACTTCCGGCTGGACCATCCGAATCTGCACCGGCGCAAGTTTTTCCAGGATCGCGAGATCCGGAAGCGCGGGCGCAACGTCGTGGAACGGGATATCGCGTGGTTCAACACCGACGGCAACGAGGTGCCGGACGATGTCTGGAACACGGAATGGAACCGGTCGGTGGGCGTCCTTCTGAACGGTCAGACGCTCCAGGTGACTGACGACGAAGGTATGCCGGTGATCGATGACAGCTTCTACATCGTCGTCAACGCGGCTGCCGATGGGGTGGAGTTCGCTCTTCCCGCCTCCCCCGCGGGCAAGCCCTGGCACCAGGTGCTCGATACTGAAAACATCGAAGATCCTTTCGTGAACAAGCCTTCGACCGAGAAAGTTATCGTGGGCGGCCGGTCGCTGATGCTGTTCTCCGACCGATCGAAGGGCTAGGAAACCGCGCTCCAGGAAAGGGCATGGCTGTGTTGCATGCCCTTTCTCCTGGCTTGTGCGTTGACCGTACCTTGCATCCCAGTGAGGATGCGCGCTGGGACTACCGGGATCGTGATCGTGCGAGCGACGGCGGATGCGCCCGAGGGCAGTCCAAAGAACAAGTCGCACGGCAGCTCTTCCCCCGATCAAACAGAGTTCAGCAAAGTGGAGAACAGCGTTGGAGCTGACCGCGCAGCATTGGGATTTGCCGATCCATGCCGTCAACGTCCGGTCCGCGGAGTAACGCCCCGTAGAGTAACGCTCCGCAGCGAAACGGTTCCAATCCTTATGCCTTCGTTATCCCCTCGTTAGTAGTCTCTGTATGGCCAACCAGCCGCGTGTACCGGACTGGTTCGCCAACAGACGAAAGCGAGGCATGAAGTGAAAGCAACAATGAAGCAAGGAGCAGGATGGCTCCGGACGTGCGGGTTTGCGGTCGCCCTTGGGCTGGCTCCGCAGGTTGCGATGCTTGAGGCGCAAGACGCCGTTCCGGAGAGCGCCACAGGCAACGCCAGCGCACAAGATAAGGCCATTGCGCAACTCCAGAAGCAGATTGACGAGATCCAGAAGCAGCTGGCGGCCTTGATCCAGGCCCGCTCCGCGGTGGCGGCACCCTCTTCGCCCACGCCTCAGGCGCCTGGGACGACCGTGGGCGAGAGCACGTCCGCGCCCGTAACGGCCTCTACGGCCAAGGCATCAGCTCCGATCTCTCCGCCCAGCATGGAGATGCCGGCGGAAACGGCTGCTTCGCAAGCCGCCGACGCCCCGCACTCCACCCCGTTTGCCTTTGCCGACTTTACCTGGCTGAACGGCAACGCCCGTACCGTGGATACGCCGTATGCGACGAAGTTCTTCTCGCCGGAGGTTCGTGCCGACGTCAACTACACGTACGATTTTCGCCATCCTCAGGACGACACCATTGGCGGCTCGAGCGAAATCTTTCGCGCCAGCGAAGTTCAGGTTACCCAGCTTGGCCTTGGAGGAGACTTCCACTTCGACAACGTCCGCGCCCGCGTCATGACGCAGTTCGGTCTTTACTCGCAGACCACGCCGCGCAACGATGCCAGCCCGGCCCGTGGCCAATGGAACCTGGACAACGCGTACCGCTACCTTTCCGAGGCCTATGGCGGGTACCACTTCAACGTGCAGCATGGAGTAAATGTCGATGCTGGCATCTTCATGTCCTACGTCGGTTTGTTCTCTTATTATCAATTCGATAATTGGGCCTACCAACCGTCCTATGTTTCGTCGAACACGCCCTGGTTCTTCAACGGCGTGCGTGTGCAATGGTTCCCTACCGCCAAGCTGAAGATCGAACCCTGGTTCGTCAATGGCTGGCAGTCCTATGGCCGCTTCAACAACCGGCCTGGTATCGGGGGGCAGATCCTCTATCGTCCAAACGGAAGGCTGTCTATCCTGGGCAATCAGTACGCCGTGGGACGCGATGCGCTTGGCGTCACCGGACGGACGCGCTTCCATACCGACGACAGTATTGAATACAAGTACTATGACCGGCCAGCCGCTGCGATCACGAAGGCAGCTTTCTCGCTGACCGGTGATCTCGGGTGCGAGTCCGGCGGCGGTGTTAGCTGCTTTGGCAATGGCAAGAACGGCCCCAAGCAGAGCTTCGCAGGCTACATGGTCTATAACCGGCTGTGGTTCGACCGCGATCGCATCGGCCTGACGCTGGGCGGCGGAGCGATCAACAATCCGGGCAGGTACCTTGTTCTTCTGCCGCCGATCAACGGGGCGACAGCGGCCTCGGGAACACCCTACTTCACGGAGAACCCCGGCGATCCCTACAAAGCGTGGGACGCTTCGACGACGGTGGACTATATGCCAAGCCAGTACTTCACCTACCGGCTGGAGTACAACCATCGCGCCGCAAACGTTCCGTACTTCAGCGGTCCCGGTGGAGTAACGCCTCCTGGCGGCAACACCTTTGGTGCTCCCGGCTCTGTCGTGGCCGGCTGGACACCGGATCTCCGCAAGAGCGAGAACCGGATGACGTTCGCGTTCCTCGTGAAGTTCTAAAAAGGCCGTCGTTGCAGCCATCGCGCTTTCTGCGCGAGCGGAGAGCAAGCCCTATCCTGAAGGCAGCAATCGTCTGAAGGATGGGGCTGTTCTTTCCTGGTGCTCGTTCGAGCGACGAAGCTGTAACAAAACGCGCGAGTGGCTTAGCTGAGTCGCTTCTTCAGCAGGTCTCGCGAGATCGCGTCGAGCACCCCGTTGAGAAAGTGGATCGACTCGGGGGCGGCGTACCGCTTCGCGATCTCCAGGCTTTCGTTGATGATGATCGGGCCGGGGGTCGCCGGATACGCCAGCATCTCAGCCACTGCCGCGCGCAGGAGGTTGCGGTCGACGACCGGCATCCGCTCAATGCGCCAGTTCTGCGAATGAGCTTCGAGAATCCCGTCGATCTCCACCGCACGCGTGGTCGCCACACGGTACAGGTCGTCGGCAAACCCTCGCGCCTCCGCATCGACCTCATCGCGCGACGGCCAGAAGAGCTTCCGGACCTCGTCGGGAGTCTGCTTGCCCAGATCGCCCTGAAAGAGCATCTGCATGGCCATCTCGCGGGATTTACGCCTCGTGCCCATCAGTCTGTCACCGCCAGCTTCCGCTGCAGCGACACCATTTCGATGGCTGCAATGGCGGCTTCAAAGCCCTTGTTTCCAACCTTCAACCCGGCCCGGTCGAGCGCCTGCTCCAGCGTCTCGCACGTCAGCACACCAAAGGCATGGGGGATGCCGGTATCCTGCTGCGATTGCCCGATGCCGCGTGCGACCTCGTTATAGATGGCCTCGTAATGCGCTGTCTCGCCCCGCAGCAGGCAGCCGAGCGTTATGACCGCGTCAAAGCGCCTGGAGCTGGCAAGCGTTCGCGCTGCACTCGGCACCTCCCACGCGCCTGGAACGCGAACGATCTCCACGTCCCCCTTTGCCGCGCCGCTGCGGTGCAGGGCGTCGAGCGAGCCTCCGAGCAGCCGGTCCGTGATGACGGTGTTCCAGCGTGTAGTCACAACGGCAAACCGCATCCCAGCGGCACTCAAGTCGCCTTCAAGCGCAACCGGCTTTCCATGCAGCGGATTCTCCGACTCCCAGAAGCCCAGCGAAAGGTCCGGCGTCAGCTCCAGCGTGAACAGCCGCGAGTTCCAGTGCGTCGCTTCGACCTCACTGACCGAGCCATACGCCTTGGCCACGGTGTACACATGATCGAGCTGCGTAACCTCGATCAGCACTGGCGGCACGGCAGGCACCCGGCCAGTCACCAGCTCCAGATTGCCCAGCGGGGCGAGGAAGGCAGCACCGCTTCCCTGCCCGTCCTCCCAGCCGCGGCCTTGCTCGAAGCCCAACGCAGCGAACAGCTCTTTCCATCGCGCAGCGTCCACATCCGGCACCCTTTGGACGAGCGTCATCCCTTTGATCATCTCTCCATTGTATCGTCGGAACGGGAGCCCCGGAGGCCCTGCCATGCCCTACGAAACCCTCTTGTGCGCGATCGACGATGCGATTGCGACCGTCACACTGAACCGTCCGCAGGTGCTCAACGCGCTGAACGCCCAGGTGTTCGAGGAGCTGCAGGCTGTCTTTCGTACCCTGACGCAAGCACCGGCGGTCCGGGTCATCCTCTTGTCGGGCGCGGGCGAAAAGGCCTTTGCGGCGGGTGCCGACATTGGCGAGCTAGCCGCCCTCGGAGCACAGGAAGGGGAGGCCGCCGCACGACGCGGACAAGAGGTCATGCGCACGATCGCCACCTGCGGCAAACCAGTGATTGCGCTGGTACAGGGCTATGCACTTGGCGGCGGCTGCGAACTTGCACTTGCCTGCACCCTCCGCATCGCGAGCGAGACGGCCAGGTTCGGCCAGCCTGAGGTCAAGCTCGGCATCATGCCCGGCTACGGCGGCACGCAACGCTTACCCCGCTTGATTGGACCGTCAGCCGCTTTGAAGCTGATGCTGACTGGAGCGACGATCGACGCGGGCGAAGCGCTGCGCCTGGGGCTGGTGGACGAGATCGTAGCCCCGGACATCCTCCTGACGCGCGGGCGGGAGCTGGCGCAAGCGATGATTGCGGTCGCGCCGCTTGCCCTCACTGCCTGCCTGGAGGCGGTCCAGCGCGGGAGCCAGGTACGACTGGACGATGCGATGGATGTGGAAGCAGAGATCTTTGGCCGCCTCTGCTCAACCGAAGACAAGATGGAAGGCACGACGGCGTTTCTCGCCAAGCGCCCACCTGCCTGGACCGGTCGATAACGCCCTCATGCGTGTGCATGCCATGGCGCGGCAGAACAGGCAAACAGCCGCACGGGACGTCTTCACGCGCTTGCTTGCTATGCTTAAGGTTATGCAGATCCGTCCATGCTGCCTCTTTTTTCTTGCGACGACATTAGCCGTCCTTGGTTGCCGCGGCACCGAGCGAGCTGACGCGCCCCCTGACCTCGCCAGCCCGCAACAGATCGACTCCACCCGAAGTACGCTTGCCACGATCCCTTTGCCCTCCAAGGCTCGTTACATGGCTGTCAAAAGCCTCACCTCGTGGGACAATCCTTACCTCACGATTCAGGGCGGGATGCTGACCCTTCACGTGATGGTAGCGGACGCCAATACCAGCGGTCTGGGCGAGGGCGGTGCTCTCCGGCCGAAAGGTGCACGACGGCAGGACCTCATCATCCGTCTCTCGGATCTGCCGCGTGCGCTCGATGCGGTCCCGCAGACCGCCTGGCCCTATGGCCGCGTCATCGCGCTTGAAGAAGCTCACAACATCCCTGCCAATGCGCTTCCTGAGGTACGCCGCAACATGGAAGCAACGATGCACACCCTCAATGACTTGGGGGTCGTCGTCTATGAGTGGACCGAAGGTGGTCCGGGCCTTCGGTAGAGCAAGGTTCAGTGCTCCTCGACCGGAACTGGATCGCACAAGCTCGAGGGTGCTTCGTTCTCGCGGTGACGCATTGGAAAGCTCACTGACGCTTGTCTGCGGTGTCTGGACCCGGCCGGCGAGTGCCTTTTGGTACTCGTACAATGTGGAGCGACGCAACAGCGCCTGCGCCTGCTCAAAGAAAAGTTCTGCCAACTGTGCTTTTTCCCTTGACACGTTTTTTCAACCCAACTATACCTCTCCTTGACTGCACGAATTATGGTGCAGCATCATGCTGGACCGGACAGGGAGAAAACGCAGACCATGGCCACAAAAAAGGCAGCCACGAAGACCGCAGCAAAAAAGACCGCCAAGAAGAAGTAACTGCTCCAGCACCCAGGCGAAAAGAGGCGACGCATCCGTGTCGCCTCTTTTCACATCTGGTTTACGCACCGTTCTCTCCGGCAAAGAACCGGGTATCTTCGCTGCACTTACGGGGCGGGAGGCATCACCGGCGCGTTCTTTGGCGTCGCCAGGTAGCCCGACACCTTGTTCTTCTCCATCGAGTTGACGACCACCTCGTACAGCAGCGGGTCCTTGCCTGTATAGAACTGCACTGGTTCGTCGAGGCTCTTGTCTTTCTTTTCGATGTTGCGGTCGTCTGCGCTGACGTTCAGGGTAAAGCGCGACTTCTTCTCGTCTACCTTCTTCAACTGCAGCTTGACGGTAGAGATGAGGATCGGCTTTGCGCCCTTCTGCAAGGTGAACTCGTAATATTTGCGGTCTCCTTTGTGTTTGAGAACCTCGAGCTCCGAGTGGTTCGTCGCGATGAGCCCGCTCATGACACCTGCATCTCCTACAACGCGATTGAGCTGCGACCTGGTCGTCTCGAGATCGGACTTCGTGGTCGCCACGTCCGTCTTTACGCCGCCGACATCGGTCCGTACGCTTGCTACATCACTTGAAACGGCGCCGATCTTCTTTTCTGCCTGCGCCTGCTCGGCCTCCAGACGCGCCGTCTTCTCGACGGTCGCCCGCTGAGCCGCGATGATCGTCTGGGTCCGGGCCTCGATCTGCCGCTGGGTCACGCCAACGCTTTGCCCCAGGGTGTCGGCCGTTGCCTTCAGCTTCGCGTCCGTCGCCGCCAACTGCTCCGTCAGCTCTCCATTGCGCTGGTCAGCCGCCGCCAATCGTTTCTCGGCGACGGCGAGGTGGTTCTGCAAGCCGTAACACCAGACCAGGGCGCCGATGCCCAGCAACAGCGCCACGACCATCAACCCAATAAACGCGCCCGACGCCGAGCGCACCGTTCCTTCTTCCGTCTCACGCATGCTCCGCTCCTCGCTTCCCCTCCACTCTAGATCAGATCCCCGCACCCATGGCACCCCTTCTCCGGCCGCGTACCTTCGTCGCAACGCAT
Organism: Acidobacteriaceae bacterium; assembly: GCA_965215415.1. GTDB lineage: Bacteria > Acidobacteriota > Terriglobia > Terriglobales > Acidobacteriaceae > Edaphobacter. Next base: position 2,600,325 of record CBDCDQ010000009.1, read on the forward strand.
CCTACCTATGACAACGCCGGGCCGCTACGTTATAACCGTGATACGTTTTGATTCCAGTACAGGAGACGATTATGTCCGCCACCCTCGCACCTAAAGGCCTTGAAGGCATCGTCGCCACCACCTCCTCTATCTGCTGGATCGACGGCGATCTCGGCGTGCTCTCGTATCGTGGAATCGATATCCACGAACTCGCCACCTCCTCTACCTTCGAGGAGACTACGTACCTTCTCTGGTTTGGAAAACTTCCTGCACCGAACGAGCTCAAAGCGTTTTCGCAGGAGCTTGCCGCCGCCCGCCACCTTCCGGCTCCCGTGGTCAATCTCCTCCATACTCTTCCCCCCGATGCGACGCCCATGCAGGTCCTTCGCACCGCTACCTCGTTGTTGAGCATTTACGATGCCGACGAGGCAGACTCGTCCCACGATGCGAACCTCCGCAAGAGCTTCCGCCTTACCGCACAGGTCGCGATGATCGTCGCCATCTTTGATCGAATTCGCAAAGGCAAGCCGATTGTCGAGGCCGACCATAGCCTTTGCCACGCCGCCAACTTCCTTTGGATGCTCAACGGCGAAAAGCCCTCCGGCACCGCGACGCGCGCGCTCGACATCGCACTTATCCTTCATGCCGATCACGAACTGAACGCCAGCACCTTCGCCGCCCGGGTCATCGCTGCTACCCTCGCCGACATCCATTCCGCGATTACGGGAGCCATCGGCGCACTCAAGGGTCCCCTGCATGGTGGTGCGAACGAGGCCACGATGCATCTCCTCTACGCGATCGACGCTGCCGGAGCGGACCCGATCGCATACGTCAAGCAGATGTTTGCCGAAAAAAAGAAGATCTCCGGCTTCGGCCATCGCGTTTACCATACCGAAGATCCGCGAGCCACGCACTTGCGGCGGATGTCGGAAGAGTTGGGCAAGGCCGCGGGCAACACCAAGTGGTTCGACCTTTCGCAGAAGATCGAGGCTTTTGTGAAGAGCGAAAAGAAGCTCAACGCCAACGTAGATTTCTACTCCGCTTCGACCTATACGACGCTGGGCATCGACATCGATCTGTTCACCCCCATCTTCGCCGTCTCCCGCATCGCTGGCTGGGCTGCGCACGTGATCGAGCAGCATGACGACAATCGCCTGATCCGCCCGCGCGCCGACTACCAGGGTCCGGCTTTCCCCTCCCCCTACGTTCCTCTCGCCGATCGCTGATGCTCCCACTTCCTTGCCTTGACCCATCCGGTGCTTGCTATACCCGCCGGATCGATCCCCATACTCAGTGCAGGAGCCCTCTTTGCCGGCACGACCCTGTGTTCTTCTCCTCCTCGCACTAGCCTTGCGGTCAGGCGCGCAGACACCCGCACCGGAACGGCAACCTTCCACCACCTCGACTCCCTCCGAGCAGTCGGAAGTGCCGGACGTTCCCGGCATCTCCGGCTCGCTCCGGGGAATCAACGGCGGCATCACCATGTCGTCGCTGCACGACTCGATTACGGGTTGGGCGACGCTCGCTACGCCCGCAATCGGTTACAGCTTTGGCGATCACTTCAACATCGACATCTCCATTCCGGTGTACCTCTACCGGCTTGCGCAGAGCAGGGCCACACGTCCCCGACCCAAAACCGAGCTCGTCATTCAGCGGGCAGAGGTTGGCGATGTTCTCTTCGGTCTCCATACAGCCTTCAGCACGCCGTGGTTCGACTATCAGCTCTCGGGCTCCTTTACGGCACCCACAGGCGATACCTTTTATGGCCTCTCGACCGGGCGCGTGACCTTCGACACCTCCAACCACTTTGAGCGCACCTTCGGCCATTTCACACCCGCGGTCGAGATTGGCATGGGCGACTCTTCCGGGTTGGTCAACTCGCTTGTCGTCAAGAACTACACGTCGCTCGGTCCACTCTCGCATTTCCAGGCTGGAACAAGCGTTGAGCTCCCGCACGGCATCGTCTTTGACACATCTGCCTATGAACAACTTCCTGTAGGGGATCAGAAGATCTATGGCCCTTCTCGCAAAGGCAGGGCCACCGTGGTGATCGGCCACAACATCACTGAAGACAACGGATTTACCAACTCTCTTGACGTCCCGCTGACTCGCCACACGAGCTTCAACGCGTACTACAACCGCTCGCTTCGTATTCACAACGACACGGGGGCTATCGGTGTGACCTACATCTTTCGTCACGCTCCTGACCCAGAAGCAGACGCGATGCGCATCCTTATCGAATGAAATGTTTACCCTCTCCGAACAGAGGAGAACGAAGGGCAAAATTCTGCTTGCAGCAACGACTGCGCGAAAGGTAGCCATGGAGCCTGCGTCTCTGTTGATAGACAGGAAGATTGAAGAGCTCACCGACTGGCGGGGACGGACGCTCGCCACAGTTCGCGCCCTCATCCACGAGGCGGACCCGGAGATAGCGGAAGAGTGGAAGTGGCGAGGCGTTCCCGTCTGGGCGCACGCTGGCATCGTCTGCACGGGAGAGACCTACAAGAGCGTCGTCAAGCTGACCTTCGCCAAAGGTGCGGAGTTAACCGACCCTGCAAAGCTCTTCAACTCCAGCCTGGACGGCAATGTGCGTCGAGCCATCGATCTTCGTGAAGGGGACATCCTCGACGCGAATGCGTTCAAGCAGCTCATTTGCACCGCCGTGGCGCATAATCTGAGTATCAGGAGCAAGTCCCGCTAGAGCGGACACTCTCCAGCGGCTACTCTTTTGCACTTGCTGGCGGAACGATCCCGTTCATCCGCAGGTACTCCGCCAACTGGCCATAGTGATCGAAGCCATGGGCGATCAGGCCGGCTGCCAGACTGGCCCGCGTCTGAAATCCGCGCACGCCCTCAAAGGCGTTCGCCGCCGTCAGCGACCCGATGGCCTTGTGCGAAAACGCGAACGACTCCGCAACTGCCGACACGATCTTGTCCTTGTCGGTCAGCTTCGACATGGCCTTCATGTCGACGGCAGGCGTCAAGCCACTGGCCGCACCCGCATAGTAGTAGTTTGCCTGCGCCACATGGAGCAGCATTGCACCGAAGCTCCGTACCCCTTCGTAGCTGGTCTTCTGGCTCGATACAAAGATCGCCGCGCCAGGCGCAAAGCTGTACTTCTCTGCGGGCATGGCCCTGGCGAGGCTCATCATCTCGTCTTCCAACGTCTTGAGCGACGCGTCGAAGCTTACATTCGGTTCGACCAAGGCCGCCGCTTTCACAGCCGTTTGCGCCGGTGCTCCCACCACGCCAAGGCAACACGCCACCATGCACACTGCAATCCGCTTCATCATCGCTCTCTCCCTGTGCATCCCAAACCGCCCCATACTATCAGATGGGGTCTTCAGCCCTGCAGGCCGGAGATGGGTATCCCGCGTCCATGTTCCCGGCGGTCGAAGCATCCGTTATAGTGGGGGAGCCGGTGCAAAGGCGGCCTAACCAATGTTCCTCACTGCAAAGAAGCTTCTACTCACCACCTTGTCCCTTGTTCTTGCTTCGCCCGCGATAGGAGAGGGACGCGCCCGGTGGACCGAGCAGCAGGCCAACGACTGGTACGCGAAGCAGCCCTGGCTTGTTGGCGCGAACTTTATTCCGTCCGACGCCATCAACGAGCTGGAGATGTTTCAGGCCGCAACGTTCAACCCGGCGCTCAACGACAAAGAGCTCGGGATGGCAGAATCGATCGGCATGAATACGGTGCGCGTCTTTCTCCAGGACCAGCTTTGGGCGCAGGACCCTGCCGGGTTCAAGCAGCGCCTCGACACCTTCCTTGCCATCGCGGCCAAACACCACATCCGCCCGCTGCTTGTTCTGTTCGATTCGTGCTGGGAGCCTAATCCGCACCTCGGTCCGCAGCATCCGCCGATACCCGGCATCCACAACTCCGGCTGGGTGCAAAGCCCTGGCAAGGCGGAGCTGCTCGACACAGGCTATGAGCCAAAACTGAAGGCCTACGTCACAGGGATTGTCGGGGCATTCGCAAATGACCCCCGCATTCTCGGATGGGACATCTGGAATGAGCCCGACAATCGCGGTGGGGATCTTGTGGCAGACGAGGCCGCCAAGATCGCCCGCGTCGATCAGCTGCTGCCCGAGGCGTTTGCCTGGGCCCGGTCTGCAAAGCCGGCGCAGCCTTTGACCAGCGGTGTCTGGGGCGGGGAGTGGGGCGACCCCGCGAAGCAGAGCCAGACGGTCAAGATTCAGCTGGCCGAATCCGACATCATCTCCTTTCACGATTACAGCTGGCCAGAGATCTTTGAAGCTCGCGTGAAATCACTGCAAGCCAACCATCGCCCAATCCTTTGCACGGAATACATGGCGCGCGGCAACGGCAGCACCTTCGACAACTCCCTTCCACTCGCCAAAAAGTACAACGTAGCGGCCTTCAACTGGGGATTTGTCGCCGGGAAGACCCAAACCTATCTGCCGTGGGACTCCTGGGACCGCCCTTACGTCCACGTTGAACCGACCCTCTGGTTCCACGAGGTCTTTAAACAGGACGACACCCCGTATCGCCAACGCGAGGTTGACCTGATCCGCCAGCTGACGGGGCGCGGCACTCCAGCGACGAACTAATGTCCATCCGGAAGCACAAAGCGGGCTTTCCGCACCTGGTCTCGCTCACGCGCTCAATCTGGAAGGCGTGCCACTGTCTTTTCGCCGCGGCTTTGCTTCCGGTTCCCCTGATCGCGCAGGCGGTTCTCTTCACGGACATAACGGACAAGGCAGGTATCCACTTCAGCGGGGTAGCTTCGCACACGACGCGCAAGTACCTGCTTGAGACCATGGGCTCGGGCGTCGCGGCGTTCGACTTCGACAACGACGGCCTGCTCGACCTCTTCTTCGTCAATGGCGCACCTCTCGCCGACCCTACCCCGAAGGGCACCGTCCCCCAGAAAACCTCCCCCGCCGACTGGAACAGACTCTTTCACCAGAAGAAAGACGGCACCTTCGAGGACGTCACCGAGAAGGCCGGGCTGAAGGGCATCGGCTACGGCATGGGCGTTGCGGCTGGCGATTTCGACAACGACGGCTATGAGGACCTTTACGTTACCGCGTTTGGAGGGAACCATCTCTACCACAATAACGGCAACGGAACCTTTACCGACGTGACGGCCTCCTCGGGTACAGGCGGGGACACCTCGGCTGGTCATAACTGGTACACCTCTGCCGCCTGGGTCGACCTGGACAACGACGGCAAGCTCGACCTGATCGTCCTCCGGTACACGCAGTGGGACTTCGACGACGTGTGGTGCGGCGAACACCGTGAGGGCTATCGCGCGTACTGCCATCCGGACATCTTCCCTGCCATCGCACCGCTCGTCTTCCACAACGATGGAAAGGGGCACTTTACCGAAAGCGCAAAGAAGATGGGCCTCGATGTTCCAGGCAAAGGGCTGGGCATCGCACTGGCCGACTTCGACCGTGACGGCAAAGTCGATCTGGCTATCGCCAATGACTCCATGCTGGAGTTCCTGTACCGCAACAAGGGGAACGGCACGTACGAAGAGACTGGCCTCGCCGCCGAGATCGCCGTCGACTCCGATGGCCGCACCTACGCCGGCATGGGCATCGATTTCGAGGACTATGACAATGACGGCCTTCCGGACCTTGTCATCACCAACCTTGCCAACCAGCGCTATGCCCTGTATCGCAACAATGGGGACGCTACCTTCACCTATGACAGCTACACGTCGGGGATAGCGCGCATGTCGCTGCTGCACTCAGGCTGGGGCATCCACTTCCTCGATTACGACAACGACGGCTGGAAAGACCTGATCGTTGCGCAGGGTCACGATCTCGACACGGTCGAGCTCTCCTCCCCGCAGATCCACTATCGCGAGCCCATGCTTTTGGCGCACAACGAGAAGGGCAAGGGGTTCGCCGACGTCAGCGCGACCGCCGGAGCCGTCTTCCAGCAGGCATGGGTGAGCCGCGGCATGGCCATTGGCGATCTCGACAACGATGGCCGCCTCGATGCAATCGTCTCCACCAACGGCGGTGCGCCGCACATCCTGCACAACGAGACCGTCACCCCCAACCACTGGCTGACGCTCGCACTGACCGGGCACACCTCGAACCGCGATGCGATCGGCGCTGAGATTAAGCTCATTACCCCGCGTGGTAGCCAGTACGCGACCGTCTCGACCGCCGGATCGTATCTCAGCTCCAACGACAAGCGCGCTCACTTTGGCCTGGGTGCAGACACGACAGCCAACCTTGAAGTTCGTTGGCCAAGTGGCATCGTTCAGAAGGTCTTCAATGTCCAAGCCGACCAGATCTTCAAGATCGACGAGCCCGCTCGCTGAAACTCCGAGCCAGCGCACGGAGGCGGTCGGATCAAACGCGCCTGGCATAGGTGCTCAACCGGCAACGAGACTATGTTGGCTATGCGACAGAGCCGACTGCATGGTGGTTGAGGTAGTTTCGACGCAGGTCGGCCCTCGCTTCGTACAACACAAGCGGCGTCAGAGGCTTCTATGAACTTGGGCCGCTGAAGCGTGTTGCAGCGCGCAGCTTCAATCCAGGTGCCGCAATTCTTGAAAGGGTCCAGGTAAAACCCGATGACGACTTTGATTCTGAACGACGCCTCGCAGGAGACGCAACTCTCGTTGGAGCCCGGCAGGGTACACCGTATGCCCTTTGGCGCGGAGGTACAGACGGACGGCACGGTGCGCTTCCGTCTTTGGGGACCAGGGGCAGAGACAGTCTCGCTCGCCCTTGAAGGCCAGTCTGAACTTCTCGCCCTCGTGAAGAACGCTGAAGGCTGGCACGAACTCGTTACAGAGAAAGCAGCAGCGGGAACAAAGTACCGCTTTGTTCTGCCGGATGGGCTTCAGGTTCCAGATCCTGCCTCACGGTTCCAGCCTGAGGACGTTCATGGACCGAGCGAGGTCATCGACCCCCTGAGCTACAGGTGGAATGACGGTGAGTGGATCGGCCGGCCGTGGGAAGAGGCGGTACTCTATGAGCTGCATCTCGGCGCATTTACGGAGCAGGGCACCTTCCTCGCTGCGATCGAGAAGCTGGACCACCTCGTTCAGCTTGGTGTGACCGCAATCGAGATCATGCCCATTGCAGACTTTACCGGCAAGCGAAACTGGGGTTATGACGGCGTTCTGCTGTATGCGCCGGATTCCTCCTATGGCCGACCGGAGGACTTGAAGGCGCTCGTCGATGCGGCGCACGCACGCGGGCTGTCTGTGCTGCTCGACGTGGTGTACAACCACTTCGGACCGGATGGCAATTACCTGTCCTGTTACGCTCCCCAGAGCTTTACCAAGCACCACAAGACGCCGTGGGGCGATGCCGTGAACTATGACGACGAAGGCAGTGAGATGGTGCGCGCCTTCGCCATCCACAACGCACTCTACTGGATTGAGGAGTTTCACCTCGACGGCCTGCGGCTCGATGCCGTGCACGAGATCAAAGACGACAGTGCGAAGCACCTGCTGTGTGAAATCGCCGAGCGCGTCCGCAGTATGCCCCTGCAGCGCCCTATCCATCTTGTGCTCGAGAACGAGAAAAACCAGGCTTCCCGGCTCAGCCGCAGCGAAGACGGGCAACCGCTTGAATATACGGCTCAGTGGAACGACGATATGCACCATGTGCTCCATACCGCTGCAACGCTGGAGGACCGGGGGTACTACCACGACTATGTCGCGGACACGGATAAGTTGGGGCGCGCCCTGGCTGAGGGGTTTGCCTTTCAAGGTGAGGTGATGGGCTGTATCGATGCGGAACGCGGGGAACCTTCCGCACACCTGCACCCCGGCGCATTTGTCGCGTTCATGCAGAATCACGATCAGATTGGCAACCGGGCGTTTGGCGAGCGGATCAACGCTATTGCGTCGGCTGAAGCTGTGCATGCAATTGCCTCGGTGTATCTTCTGCTGCCGCAGACGCCGATGCTCTTTATGGGAGAAGAATGGGGCAGTTCGCAGCCATTTCCCTTCTTCTGCGACTTCCATGGCGAATTGGGCGAACTGGTTCGTAAAGGACGCAGGGAAGAGTTCGCTAACTTTCCTGAGTTTCATGACCCTGAGCAGCGAGAGCGTATTCCCGATCCGCAGGCGGAAGCGACCTTTCTCCTGGGGAAGCTGGACTGGGAGCAGGCCAAGCAAAGTGTCCATGCGGAGTGGATCGAGTGGTATACGCGTATTCTGCGGGTGCGCAGGGAGCAGATCGTTCCGCTGGTCCGGCGCATGACGAAGAATGCCGGGCGGTACCAGGTCGTGGGCGAAGGTGCTGTGCAGGTATGCTGGGTCGCCGGAGAGCACGAGCTGATGCTGTCAGCCAATCTGGCGGATGCGTCTGCGACCGGCTTTGCCCCCGCTGAAGGAGCTGTGGTGTGGCAGGAAGGTCCTGAACCGGAGGGGGGCACGATGCGACCCTGGTCCGTGCGATGGTCTCTCCGTAGCCGGTTGCTCTAAGACGAAGCCCAGCGCAGTACCTGCGAGAGTTCGCAAGGGGCCTGCGAGGTCGCTCCTTTGGCCATCGCCGGCCCAGCGGCCAGAGCCTCGCGGCCACCTTCGAACCACACGACGAAGGCGGCCTGCTCTGCCCCGGGGAGCCGCTGGAGATTGACCCAGGTGTAGAACGCGCCCATGTCTGCGTCGACGAGCGATCCGGCGGCATCGATGGCTGGCTCGGCATCGCTGACCCGGAGCATCTCATCCATCGCGCGCTCTGCCTGCCGGGGCGCATAGCGCAGCACCAGTGTCAGAGGACGTGCCCGCCGCAGCAGCTCCCGCGCGGCCCACTGCACGAACGTGGTTGCGAAGATCTGCGTCCCCGATCCCTCCGTCAGCAGGCTCAACTCGAACCGTCGCTTGACCGCATCCTCCTTGCCGCTCGCGCCCACCTGCTCCGGCGTCAAGCTCGCGAGCAGACTCCGCAGGCTCTCCGGCCCTACGCCGTCCCCGGCATCGCGCACCTGGCCCACCTTCGCCAGCAACGCCCGCCGCACCGGACGTAGCCGCTCATACGAGATCGTCTCCACTCCGTCGGTCCCGTCGGCCGCAGGCTCGCCGCCATCCACATACCAGTGGCCATACGGCTCCGGATGCTCCTTCGCCCGCGCTCCCGCCGCCGCGAGCACCGCAGCCATCCCGCCCGCGCCCTGCACCCGGCTGAAGTACGTTCCCTGCGCCCGCAACTTGCTGAAAAGCGTCATCGTTCCCTGCGTCGCCCCCTGTCCGATGACTACCACGCACAGCCGGGGCACCTTGGGCGAAGGCTCCGGCTGTGCCGCCAGCAACGCTCGCTGGTATACCGCCGCCACCTCGCGGAAGGCGTCCATGGCGTCGACGGACCACAGGTAAGCCGTCAGCTTCTCGATGAACTCCGCGGGAGCAGCGGCCCAGCGAGCCGCCCGCAGTTCGGGCGACAACGGCAGCCCCGCAAACCCGGCCATTGCGGCCGCCAGCCCGGCATCGTCCATCGGGCTTAGGAAGGCAAGCTGCCGCCCGATCTCCGCTCGCTCGGCCGGGAACCGCCAGTCGTACCCGGTGACCTCGCTCATCAACAAAGCTCCAAACGGCCGGGGCAGCCGGAGGAGCAACGCAAGGTGCTTGATCGCCAGAGCCCGAGCCAGCGGGGGGTACTTCGCGAGGTCGGCGGCCTCGATCATGAGACCTCCGCTAACACGTGCCCTGAAGCGAACCGGGCGTCGCAGCCGAGGATACGTCCCAGCGTCGGCACCAGATCGATCGGCTCGATCATCCGGTCCACCGTCACGTTCTCCCGGATGCCGTGCCCCAGCGCCAACATCCATGTCGTCCGCGACAGCGGATCGCCCGTCCGATGATGCTGGAAGCCGTTGCCTCCTGCATCGCCGTCCGAGTCGCGCCCAAAGTCCGGCAGGATGAACATCCGCGTCCGCCCCGCATACTCCGGGTTGGCCTGGATCGTCCGCCACAGCTCGCCACAAAGCCGGTCCGACCGCCGCACCGCGTCCGTGTAGAGCGAGTACGCGCCCGCATGCGCGATGTCGATATCGTGGAGGGTGATCCAGAGCAGGCTCGGCGCAAGCTGCCGCATCACCTGCTGCGCGATGTAGATCGACAGCTCGTCCGGACTCGACACGGTGCGGGCATGAGCCAGGAAGTCGGTCAGCGAGAGCTGCATCAGCTTGGCCAGCTCGTCCAGGTGCACCTGGTTTCCCGCCGCTGACGTCGACAGCGGCACCTGCATCGCCGACTCATAGTTGTCGTGCATCAGGTGATCAAGTCCGCCCGAACCCGCTCCGGTCGCCATCGTCAGCAGATGCTTGGGCAGCACCACATGTGCGCCCAATCCGCTGCCGTAGAGCGCATGGTCGCTCTCGCCGATGCGGTTGAAGCCGTTGCTTGGCGCGATGACCCAGGCGTCGTTCGCCGGTCGCCGCCCGTCCCGCCGGAAGTACTCGAAGATGGTCGGGCTGTGCGGCGCGACCGGCGCGAAGTTGTTGAACGTCTCGTAGACGCCCGTGGCCAGGCTCGCCGTCGCGACGTAGTGGCCCAGAATGCCCCGGTTCACCACCTGAGTAAAGAAGGTCGCCTGCGGAATCAGCTCGTTCAGCAGGTGCGGGATGTACTGCTGGCCTTCGGGCGCGAACGTCTCCTCGTCGCGCGCGCCGCCGCCAAAGGTGACGACCACCACCTTCGGCGTCCGAGCCGTTGTCATCGCGCGCAGCGGCGATCCAGCGAACAGGGCCCTGGCCGCGCCCGCGCCCGAGACCCCGCGCAGAAACTCTCGCCGGTTGACCGACTGCCGCAGCGCGACCGAACGCAGGTACCCGTCTAGTGTGACGCCAGAAGAAATGTCGTGACCTCCTTCAGCTTGGCGTTCGTCTCGTCCTTCTCCTGCTGGCTGTACTTCTGCTGGAGCGCCATCTCCGTCTGAGCCCGCTCTCCCTCGCCGAGGTGCGCGTAGGCCCGCGATAATCGATAGTGCGCCTCCGCGAACGCCGGACGCAATCCGACCGCCTTCTCGAGCGACGCCGCGCTCTCTCTCCATTGCGTCCGCTGCTGCTGGAGGACGCCCAATTGGTACCGCGCATCGGCGTTGCCGGGATCGCTGGCGATGGCCGCGTCGAGCAGCCGCTGCGCGTGATCGAGGTCGGCTTCCGGTGAGTTGCCGTGCAGCAGGCTCACCGCCGCCGAGACATCGATGGCCGCATTCTGAAGATGCGCTTCGGCAAAGGAGACCAATGTTCCACATTCCGGCGCATCGGACCCGCCAGCCGCCGTGCAACTGCGTCCGAGCAGATCGCCATAGCTTGCATTGTCCGGGTCAGCGGCAAGCAGCGCGCCAAACGTACTGGCAGCCGCTGCGTACTTGCCCGCGCCGAACTCGGCGATGCCCCGCGCCATACGCAGCCGGCGGCTCTCAGGATACTGTCCGACGCCGAACGCGCTTACCTCGAAGGCCGTGTTCCAGGACCAGTGCCGCAACAACTCCAGCGTGACGGCATACACCGCCGGCTCGGACGGATTGATCCTCGCAGCATTCTGCAGATGCTCCACCGCCTGCTGGAAATGCCCCAGCCGCTCCTCCGCGTCGCCCCACAACGCCTCGACCGCGTCACTTCGCTGTGCCGCCGGGATGCGCGCCAGCGCGGTTGAGGCTTCGGCATCCCGGCGCAGGTCGAAGAGCGCCACCGCCTGGTTATAGAGCAGCTCCCCATTCGCAGGATCGAGCGCCGCAGCCTCCGCGAACGCCTGCGCTGCCTCTCCTGTCCGCTTGGTGAGGTACAAGGCCCGGCCGAGATCGGCCCGCGCGCCTGGGTTCTTCGGGTCGAGCACAGTCGCGCGGCGTAACACCGGAAGAGCGGCTGCAGCATCGCCTTTGCCCAGGAGAGCCGCTCCGAGATTGGCCTGCGCGGTGGCGACGGTCTTTTCGGCTGCGGCGGCGCGCTCGAGAAAAGGCACCGCGCGGGCCGCCTCTCCCGCCTCGACGTACATCACACCGACTGCCTCGTTGGCCGGAAAGTTCGACGGGTACTTCACGGCCAGGCGCTCCAGCTCCGGGCGTGCCTGCGCGTCGCCGCGATCGTACGCCGCCAGAGCCTGTGACAAGGCGGCCGCATCGGCGGCGGAGAGGGCAGGCTTACGGGTCTGCGCCCAACCAGACGAGGGAGCGGCCACGAGCAAGCAGTTGAAGATGAGCCGCCATGCCCGGCTACCTAACGCTCCGCGATAAGAGCGACGTTCCATGGCCCTAGTGTAAGCGTCCGGCCTGCGGCTGCCCAGTGTAGTTCAGGCAGTAAGGGACGGCCTCGACCATGGGCGTCGACCACGCGATCCATCCAGGCGTACTCGGACCTTTCGTCCTCCGGCTTCCACAAGCTTCAGGTTGTTCGCCCCTGTGGACGACCGTCAGCCCCGCCGCCTTTCTCAGCGCGACCTCCCTGCCGAGCCGTTCGGCGGGCGCACACTCGTGGTCGTCCGCGGCTTCGTACGGCACAGCGGTCGTTGCGCTCGGCTGCGCGGTCTGTGCCTCCGCAGCACCAGCAAGCGCCAAGCCGACCGCAAGTGCTCAACTCTTCAGCGGTGAGACCCTTCATTCCGTAATGGGATAGTGTGCAGTTTGATCTTTACGATTTTCGTGTTGTGCTCGTGGAAGTTCAGCCCCCGGTCCGTCTGGTCGCCATTCCAGATGCGCGCCGTCGTCCAGATTTCGCCCGTGTACGTTCCTTCGTCCGCCTGGAGGATCTCAAGCTGCTCATTCCGCGCCGCGCCGTCCGCCAGAACAAAGCTGACGCTCGCATCAAAGCCCGTGACCAGGAACTCATACGGCCCAAGCTGCGCCACCATCGCGCGTCCCTGCAAGTCTGCCGTTCCTGGAGGGGCCACTCCATCACGCTGCGGAAAGCCGAACGAAACCACCGCATCCACGTCGCCGCTGGAGCTGGGAAAATGCAAGCGCTGCCGAGCCGTTCCCTTCTCCTCCACCGCCGTTTGCACCTTGCCCGCGAAGATCAGCCGCGCCACCTGCTCCTCCATCGGTGCGATCAAGGCAAAGTTCTCCTCCATGCCAGCAGGTATTTTGCCGTCGCGCATCGTCCAGCCGGTAAAGTCGACCCCGAACGGGGAAAACCCGATCGCTCCCCTGCCCAACGCGTAGAAGAAGTACCGTCCGAAGGTCTTACCCAAACCCGTCTCCGGGATGAACACCGGATTGTCCGGCCGGTCATACGTCGCCAGCACCGCGCGGAACAGCGTCGCGTCGCCCGAGTAGAAGTCCGGCGCAAGCGCGTCGATCGCCGGAGCCGCCGCCTTCCAGAGGTCGATGTTGGCCTGCTGCGGCCCGCCGCTGGGATACTCCTGCCCTGCACTCGGATGGTCGCGGTTCTCCAGCGCGGCGACAGGATAGGTGATCCATACATTGCAGTACATCGGGATGTCGTGCTCGCGCTTGCCCGCCGCTGCCACCTCGCCGATGTACCTGGCGGTCGAGTACGCCGCGAAGCGCTCGTCGGCGTCTGCGCCGAAGACCTGCGTCCACGTCCCCGCTTTCTGATGCATGGCTTTGGTCATGACTTCGGGCACAGCCTCGGCGAACAGCTTGTTGGCCGCCGGGGAGTAATCGCGCACCGCGCCCACTGACCCCGACTCGTTCTCCACCTGCACCATGATGACGGTGTGCTGCGCTGCATCGATCTCGTGGACGTGCCGCATCAGGGCCGCAAACGCTTTCCTGTCGGCGTTGAGATTCGTGGTTGAGTTCGGCGACATCACGTCCAGCAGCTTGCCGTAAGCGCTGATCTCGCGCGGATACATCTTCGTGTCGCTCTTCATCCACTGCGGCACATAGTGGTTCTGCCCATTCTTCCAGGTTCCAAACCACAGGATCACCAGTTTCAGCTTGTGCTCCCGTGCCCCGTTCACCAGCCCGTCCACGCCGCTGAAGTCCAACCTGCCTGGCTCCGGCTCCATCTGCTCCCAGTAGACGGGAGCCTCCACCGTATTCACGTGCATGGCGTCGAGTGCGGGCCACACCTCCGGCAGCGTGCTCGCCCAGGAGCTTGAATTGTTGATCTGGGCGCCGAGCATCAGGAACGGCTTGCCCTCCACCGTCATCGCGTAGTGGCCGTCGTGCCTGATCAGCCGTGGCGCACTCTCTCGCTGACCGTACGACACGATCGCCATGCAGGCGAAAACGACACCGGTGCTCCAGTAAATCAGCTTGCCCATCCAAAGCTCCCTGAAACGATCAGAACTGACCGTCCGCAACTTTACTACGCACGCTGGAGGAACGGCAATGACCCCGCGGCCAACCATGCGCGCGCTCTCCTTGACAAGCATCCACTCCGTTGCCTACTGTACGGATGCTCCTTGTACAGTGGGCGGACCGTGCCGAACGTGCTCCCTTCCCGGAAGGCTGATCCCTGGAAGATTCCCTCGGACCTCCGCCGCGCGCTTGCTCATCCTCATCGACGGCTGCGCACACTGCGATCCACAAACATCAGCCTGTCAGGCCTTCGGGAGGATCACCGCACCATGCAAATACCCCCACGCAGCAGATCTGCCTATGCAGTTCGCAGCCTGCTCTTCACGCTTCTCGTACTTCTTGGCGCGTTGACCACACGCGCTTTTGCGCAGGCCGACCAGGGTGCCATCACCGGCCTGGTGCAGGACCCCACCGGCGCGGTCGTCGCCAACGCGCACGTCACGCTGACCAATACCGATACCGCACTCGTGCTGGAGAGCACGACCGATTCGAGCGGTAACTATGTCTTCTCACCGCTCAAGATCGGCCACTACAAGGTTACGGTCACCGCGCCCGGCTTCTCCACCACGACGCAGGAGAACATCACGGTCAACATTCAGGAGCGCGCCGCCGTCAACGTCGAGCTGAAGACCGGTGCGGAGAACACCACCGTCACCGTCAGCACCGCGCCGCCGCTTCTTCAGACCGAAGAGGGCTCCACCGGCCAGGTCATCGAGTCGAAGACCATCAACGATACCCCGCTCAACGGTCGCAACTGGATCTTTATCGCCCAGCTCACAGCCGGAGTCGCCCCCGCCAACGGAGCACGCGGCCAGAAAGGCGGCGACTTCAACGCCAACGGCCAGCGCGCCGAGCAGAACAACTACATCATGGACGGCGTCGACAACAACGTCAACGTCGTCGACTTCTTCAACGGCGCAAGCTACGTCGTCCGTCCCCCGCCCGACGCCTTGGCCGAGTTCAAGGTCCAGACCGGCGCATACTCCTCCGAGTTCGGCCACTCCGCCGGCGCCGTCGTCAACGCCAGCATCAAGTCCGGCACCAACCAGATCCACGGCTCCGTCTGGGAGTACATCCGCAACGACGCCTTCGACGTGCGCGAATACTTCCAGGGCACCTCGCCCATCGCCAAGTATCGCCAGAATCAGTTCGGCGCCACCCTCGGCTTTCCCATCTTCAAGAACAAGCTCTTCTTCTTCGGCGACGTCGAGGCCGACCGCATCGTCTTCGGCCAGACCAACGGCGGCAATGGTAACAACTTTACGGTTCCTACGCTGAAGGAGCGTACCGGCGACTTCAGCGAACTGCTGAATCCGGCCCTCAGCAACCTCTCGGTCAATCCAACTGGAATCAATCCCACCACGAACAAACCTTATCCCGTCTCTGGCCAGCTCTTCGTTCCGAATGCGACGACGAACGGTCAGGTCGCGGTTGCTGGCAACCGGCTTGACCTGCAACCCGGCGTTGCCCTCGACCCAGTTGCCTTGAGGCTTCTTAACCTGTTTCCTGCACCAAACGCAGGTGCCCCCGGTCAGACGTACAGCAACTACATCTCGCAGAACAACATCATCGACAACACCTTTCAATGGGACACCCGCATGGACTGGAACATCAGCTCCAAGGACCAGGCGTTTGGCCGTTACAGCTACAACCATGAGCCGTCGACCCGCCCCGCTCCCTTCGGCACCATCCTAGATGGCGGCAGCTTCGGCAACACCGGTCAACTCGTATCGCTCGGGGAAAACTTTGCCGGTAGCGAGACTCATGTCTTTTCTCCAACCCTGACCAACGAGTTCCGCTTCGGCTACAACTATGGCCACTATGCCGGTCTTCACGAGAACGCCAACAACCCTACCGCAGCATCCAGCCTCGGGCTGGGCGGCGTTCCGTATGTTGCCAATAATGGTGGTCTGCCGTTTATCAATATCACCGGCCTTTCGAACTTTGGCTCACCCCAGTTCTACGCCACCAACGAGTACGAGAACGTCTACCAGATCCTGGACAACGTCACCAAGGTGCTTGGCAACCACACTCTCAAAGGCGGCGTGAGCATCCAGCGAATTCGCTTCTCAACCTCACAGCCTACCGAGCCTCGTGGCCGGTACAGCTATAACGGTACCTACACCGCGCAGCAGGGATCACCCAACACCGGCTCCGGTCTTGCGGACTTTGTTACCAACAACATGAACAGCGCGGCCATCTCCAACGTCTTTACCTCGGACGATGTTCGTTTCAACCGGGCCGGTTACATCCAGGATGACTGGAAGGCCAGCCAGCGGCTCACCGTCAACTATGGTGTCCGCTACGACTACTCCACGCCGTACCTGGAGCGTCACGATAATCAGGCGGCGTTTATTCCGACCAGCAGCTATACCTCCGGCGGTTCGGCGTCCGGCGAGTACCGCATCCCCAGCAGCAAGCAGAACGTAGTTATCCCGGCAAAGTTCCTTCAGCTCCTTACTGAGGATCACATCAAAGTGGTCTATACCGACAACCGCTACCTGGTGCAGCCGCAGAAATCCAACGTCGCTCCGCGTGTCGGCTTCGCCTTCAAGGCCACCGACAAGGCTGTGTTGCATGGCGGCTACGGAATCTTCTTCGGCGGTCTTGAAAGCACCGGTTACTATCCGAACTTCGGCGAGAACTTTCCCTTCTCGTTCGATTCGAACTACAACGCCTCCGCGAGCTGCCTCACCAATGGCGCCTGCCCGACCAACGGCTACACTCTTGCGAACGGTCTGCCTCAGGTCATCGTCACGCCCAGCCAGCCTACGCTGCGCGGCGGTGAAGGCAATGTTCGTACCCCATACAGCCAGCAGTACAACCTCACCGTCGAGTACGGGATCAGCAACACCATGGTTGCCTCGGTCGGCTACGTGGGTGCGGTCTCCCGCCACTTGCAATTTTTTCCCGACCCCAATGGTCAAACCGCGCTGACGCCGAACAACTTTAGCGGCTACACCGACGCCAATGGCGACAAGGAGAATCCGCTTCAACCCTTTCCGCACTTCAGCGGCTTCTCCTTCACCGCTTATGACGGCGCGTCCAATTACAACTCGCTCCAGACAAAGCTCGAGAAGCGTCTCTCAAACGGTCTGAGCTTCCTCACCACCTATACTTATGCAAAATCGTTGGATAACGTCGATACCCCGCTGGGAACCACGAACGATCAGGGTACGCGCAGCCTCAACATTCTTGGCCTCGGCGCTGATTACGGTCCGTCCGGCTTCGATGTTAAACATCGCTTCACCCTCAACGGCAACTACGAGCTTCCTTTCGGGCGGGGTCGCAGGTATCTGCACGACAGCGACGTGCTGGATTACGCGATTGGCGGCTGGTCGAGCAGCTTCGTCTTCCGCGCCCAGACGGGTCAGCCCATCTCCATCGGCACCAACGGACTCACCAGTCCGAGTGGTGCCGGGATCAACGCTCACCGCATCGCTGATCCGTTTGCCACGAATCTTAGCCCCAATTCCACCAACTCCGGTATCGTCTGCCCCACCAAGGTCCGAACGGTTCAGAATTGGTATAATCCGTGTGCCTTCGCCAATCCACAAGGGGATAACATCGGTTACACCAACCAGGTCTATCCCGGCACCACTCAACCCATTCCGAACACGGTGACAGGACAAGCAGCTTACGCTTATGTAGGCGATAACCGTGGTCAGACGCGTGGCCCCGGTTACGAGCGTGTGGATGCTTCGCTCTTCAAGAACTTCCACACCTTCCGCGAGCAGGCTCTTCAACTCCGCGCGGACATCTTCAACGTCCTCAACACTCCAGGCTATGGCAATCCAGGCACAACAAACATCTCCACGAAAGGTGGTCTGATCACCGGTGCTCGTACCTTCCAATCGAACACACCGGACTCTCGCTTCTTTCAGTTCGCCGCGAAGTACACCTTCTAAACGAATGGCTTGCTAACCGGAGAAGCCCCGCCTCCAAGCGGGGCTTTTCTGCGCTTGCCCTCTGCTAGCATCGAAGCTGACCCATGTCAGAGATCACCGCCACACCACAGCCTCCCATCCGCGTCCGCATCGCTCCTTCACCCACGGGCGACCCGCACGTCGGCACCGCCTATATCGGCCTGATCAACTTTCTCTATGCACGCCAGCGCGGAGGCCAATTCGTCCTCCGGATTGAGGACACCGACCGCGCCCGCTTCGTCGCCACCTCCGAGCAGATGATCTTCGACGCCCTCCGCTGGCTTGGCCTCGCCTGGGACGAAGGTCCTGACGTCGGCGGCCCTTACGGTCCCTACCGCCAGTCCGAACGCACCGAGATCTATCGCGAACACGCCCAGCTTCTCCTCGCCAACGGCACCGCCTACCGCTGCTTCTGCACCGCTGAGGACCTCGAATCCGCGCGCCAGCGTCAAGCCGCCGCCAAGCTCCCTCCACGCTACGCCGGCACCTGCCGCCACCTCTCGCCGGACGAGGTCGCCCGCAACCTTGCAGCCGCCAAGCCCTATGTCGTTCGCATGAAGGTTCCGAGTGAAGGTTCCACCCCCTTTCGGGATGAGCTTCGCGGCGCGATCACCTTCGAGCACACCAACGTCGACGACCAGGTGCTGATGAAGTCCGACGGCTTCCCGACTTACCACCTCGCGAACGTGGTCGACGACCACCTGATGCGGATCACCGACGTCATCCGCGCCGAGGAGTGGATTTCCTCCACGCCCAAGCATGTCCTCCTCTACCAGGCCTTTGGATGGGAGCAGCCGCGCTTCTGGCACATGCCTCTCCTCCGAAACCTGGACAAGTCGAAGATCTCAAAGCGGAAGAACCCCGTCTCGCTCGTTTACTACCGGCAGGCCGGCTACCTGCCTGAGGCCGTCATCAACTTCCTCGGCCTGATGGGCGGCGGCATGCCCACGCCCACTCCGGTCGAGATCGTCAACGGCGCGAAGGAGAGCGAAATCTTCTCCCTCGCCGAGATGATCGAGCGCTTCGAGGTTCCGAACATACGCCTCGGCGGACCCGTCTTCGACCTGACCAAGCTCAAGTGGCTCAACGGCGAATACCTCCGCGCCCTTTCTCCTGAAGCCTTCTACCAGGCCGTGCGCACCCAGGTCTTCGGCGACGGCTATCTGCGCCAAATCGCGCCTCTTATGCAGACCCGCATTGAGACCCTGGGCCAGTTCGGCGACATCACCGGCTTCTTCTTCTCCGACAACGTCCGGCCCTCGCCCGAGGTCTTCCTTCCCAAGAAGCGCACCCTGGACGAGACGCTCGCCTTCGCCGCCGAACAGCTCGCGACGCTTGAAGCGACCGACTGGACGACCGAAGCGCTTGAGCCCGCCCTGAAAGCTCTTGGCGAAGCCCACTCCTGGTCCGTCAAGGAGAACTTTATGCTTCTCCGAGCCATCCTGACCGGCAGCACCATGTCTCCACCGTTGCTGGAGTCGCTCGTCGTCTTCGGCAAGGCCCGCGGCATCGATCGCGTCCGCCGCTTCCTCACCCTGGAGGCGGAACATCAAAGAAAGCTGGTCAGCGGACGCAAATAGCCGCTTCCGTACGCACGCGCTCCACGGAGCGATGCGGCACGGGGCTGTACTCACCAGCTACGGCTCTCCTGCAATCTGTTGTGGGCAAGGCCTTCCTGAAGATGCCGCTATACTTCCGGCCAGTTCTGCCGTTAGAGAGAGGACGGGGCTTCGGTAACAGGCCTGTCGGCATAGTACCCCTACAGAAGAGGACATCGTGACGAGCTGGACCATAGGCAAAAAGCTGCTGACGACGTTTTCTATTATGCTGGCGCTGGTGCTTGGCCTTTTACTGCTCTCCGTCCTCCAGGCCCGCAACGGCCGTCAGCAGCTTGACCGTGTCCTTCATCAGTTCAACCGGAAGCTTGAGATCGCCAGTGCGATCGAGCTTGCGACCACCGAAATGCAAGGCGCACAACGCGGCCTTATGCTCTCCTACGAGGCGAACGATGCGAGCTCTGCGCCTCAATACATAGAGCTCTACAAGACCTCAGGCGCAACGATCGACACCATGCTCGGTGAGCTGGCTCCTCTTGCCACCAGCACGTCTGAACACGCCAGCCTGAGCATGGTCGAAGAGAGCCGTGCCGAATGGAAGCCCAAATACGACGCGCTCGTCGCACTGTGCGCGGCAGGCCAGGTCGCTGAGGCCTATAAACTCCGCAGCCAGAACAAAGTCATCTCGCAAAATATGCACACCGCCGCCAAGAAGCTTGCGGACGAGCAGCGCGAGTCTCTCTCCATAGCGGAGAGTGAATCTGCCGCCAGCGTATCCCGCTCCAACTGGATCTCCGTCGCTGGTCTGCTCATCTCCTGCCTGGTTGGCTTTATCGTGTATTACACGGTCGGCCAGATCACCTCCAGCCTCCGTGACACGGTCGAGGAGCTCTCTTCCGGTGCCAGTCAGATCGCCGAAGGCGCGGAGCACATCTCCAACTCCAGCCAGGCTCTTGCCCAGGGGACCTCGGAGCAAGCCTCCTCCATCCAGGAGACCTCCGCTGCAACGGAGCAGATTACCTCAATGACGCAGCGCAACGCGGACAGTGCCATTCAGGCTTCGACGTTGATGCAGAGCACCACCTCCATCGTCGATGAGGCCAACCGGTCTCTCGAGCAGATGCAGGTCTCCATGAACGACATCAACGCGTCGAGCAACAAGGTCTCCAACATCATCAAAACGATCGACCAGATCGCCTTCCAGACGAATATCCTCGCGCTCAATGCCGCCGTTGAAGCCGCTCGCGCCGGAGAGGCGGGCATGGGCTTCGCCGTCGTCGCCGATGAAGTGCGGTCCCTGGCGCATCGTTCGGCGGAGGCCGCCCGGAACACCACGGTGCTGATAGAAGAATCCATGGCCAAGTCGAACCAGGGCCGTGCCCGGCTGGAGCTTGTCGCCACCTCCATGCGCGCCATTACACAAAGTTCCTCGGATGCGAGCAAGCTCGTCGATGAGGTAAAAGCCGGCTCGGCTGAGCAGTCCAAAGGCATCCAGCTCATCGCCAGCAAGATCACGGAGATCGACCGGGTCACGCAAGGCTCGGCCGATCGCGCACAGCAAGGCGCCGCGACCGGGCAGCAGATGCAGGCGCAGGCCACCTCGCTGCACGGAATCGTCAAAAAGCTGCATTCCATGGTTGGCTAGACGCACGCTCGTCGCCGCCGCCTTGTTCCTGCCCGACTGTGTTCACCCAATTTATACAAAGCGGTGGACAACGGTGAAGCCGCTTCCGGCAACTTACTGTTTGGATAGTTGTGGCGAGCTGCAGGTATAGACCCGAAGGCCGTCACATACGAACAAACAACGACATCAGATCAAGCTGGATGTCGCAACCGTACACAAGCTGCTTTGATCGCCACAGACCTTGCACAAGGCCTTTCAAACCTGTGCCCTCAACTCCTACGTTCCATCAAACTCGCCAGGAGCACTGTATGTCTCTTTCGACCGACACCACCACCCTGATCTGCCTCTTCCATCATGACGAACAGGCACGAGCGGCGCTTGACGATCTCCATAAGGCTGGTATTCCTGTCTCTGGCATCACGACCGTGCGCGGGGGCCAGGACGGCAACTCTGCCTCACAGCTCACCACTCTCGGCATTCCTCCACGCGATCTCGAGCATCTCCGCGACGGTCTGGACGCTGGCGGTTCGATCATCTCTGTATCGGCTGAACCAGCTCATGTCAGCACCGTGGAGCGCATCTTCGGCGATCATCGCGCCACAAAGATCGACGAGGTGGATAACGAGAACGATTACACGGCTGCAGCACTGCCCGTGGCCGCTATGGGCGGACAATCCGGTGAGACCGTCATCCCCATCGTGGAAGAAGAGCTCGCTGTCGGCAAGCGTACCGTAGATCAGGGCGGCGTTCGGGTCTATCGGCGTGTTGTGGAGATACCGGCCGAGCAGGCGGTCAACCTCCGCGAAGAGCACGTCGTCATCGAACGCAATCCGGTCGATCGTATTGCCACTCAGGCGGATCTGGCGGCGCAGGGTAGCCGGACCATCGAGCTGACTGAAACCGCTGAAGAAGCCGTCGTCGGCAAGACGGCACGTGTGGTCGAAGAGGTCTTGATCGGCAAGCAGACCGGCGAACACGTCGAAACGATCCACGACACCGTCCGCCGCACAGAAGTCGAGTTCGAAGAGTTGCCGGCAGAAACAACCGTCCCCCGCGTCCGCTAAATTCATCACCTGTACGAGGAGTCTTCATCATGGCAGAACACGTAAAAGTCTACGAGGAGAAGAAAGGCGGCCTTCCCATATGGGCATGGTTGCTTCCCTTGCTGCTTCTTCTCGCACTCCTGGCCTACTTCCTGACGCATCGCAACAACACGGTCGCCGATACGGCGACTGCAACCACTACCGCCGCACCGGCGACCCCGGTAGCCCCGGCAGCAGCCTTCCCCGATCTCGGTACTGTGCACTTTGACACCGATAAGGCCACACTGACCCCCGAAGGGCAGGCAACGCTGAACCAGGCGGCAGCAGCCATGAAGGGCAACCCCAACGTCCATCTCCGGATGGAGGGTTACACCGACAGCACGGGAACAGATCCCCACAACGACACTCTTTCCAACCAGCGTGCGAAGACGGTAGTCGACTACTTACAGGGTCAAGGCATTGAGCGTGGCCGCTTGACCGGCGAAGGTTTTGGTGCTGCAAAGCCCGTAGATACCAACGCCACACCCCAAGGCAAAGCGGACAACCGCCGCGTCGAGCTTTTTTCTCAGCAGTAACAAGAACCTGAAACTCTCAAGGAGAAACATATGTCGAAGACAGTCGTAGGCCTCTTCAGCACCACTGCCCAAGCCGAGCAAGTCAAGCAAGCTCTCACTTCCAGCGGGTATGAGACCGGCAAGATCTCGATCGTCGCCAATGATGGCGAGGGCTCTACCGGAGCCGGCATCGGCGAGAAGATCAGCAGCTTCTTCTCCAATCTAACGGGCGGCGACGAGCACAGCCACAACCACTACGCCACGGGCCTGAACTCCGGTGGTGCACTCCTGACCGTCACTACTGCCGACGAAGATGCGACCGCTGTCGCCGCTCTGCTGAAGCAGCACGGAGCGCGTGACATCGATGGCGGCTATCAAAGCGCCGCTGAGGAAGGTACCCCTGTATACGGTGGAACCGCCAACTACAACGCAACCGGGACAGGCAATCTGACCGGACAAACTGCCATCCCGATCGTGGAAGAAGAGCTTGTCGTCGGCAAGCGCGAAGTAGACCGCGGCGGCGTTCGCATCTACTCGCACGTTGTAGAGCGCCCTGTTTCCGAGAGCGTCACGCTTCGCGATGAGGCCATCAATGTGGAGCGCCGGACTGTAAACCGCGCTGCAACCGCTGCAGACTTCACCTCGAACGCAGGCAGCTTCGAGCTGCGCGCCAGTGGGGAAGAGGCCGTGGTTGGAAAGAGCAGCCGCGTCGTAGAGGAAGTCCTCATCGGCAAGGAAGCTTCCAACCGGACGGAGAACATCTCGGACACCGTTCGCCGCACAGAGGTCGACATCGAAGAGATTCCGGGCGAAGTCACCACGTCTGCGAACCGCAACCGCCTCTAGTCTTGCCGTCGACTCAAGTGCCCCATCCTTACGACCGCTCCATGAGTCGGAAGGATGGGGTTTTTCAATCCGACCGACCCACATCGATAGAGGAACGGCATATGGGCTACGCCGCTGCAACCAACCTTTTGACTGCTGCCGGTGACCTTGACCCCGCTCAGCCAAGCACCACCCTTCGCTTTACCGACGGTCGTACCATCGTCGTTCCAACCGCCTTGCTGTTGCCGGACTCGGAGGAGTTACAGACCACCACCACAACCGAGGGCGCGGTCGCTTTCCCGATCGTTGAAGAACAACTAGCCGTGGGCAAGCGCACGATTGAGACCGGCAAAGTCACTTTGGAGAAACGCGTCCACGAGCACCACGAAAGCCTTGATGTGCCGCTCGCCTTACGCACGTACGATATCGAACGTGTCGTCCTCAACCAGCCCGTAGACGTCGCTCCCTCAATCCGCCAAGAGGGCGACACGACGATCTACCCTTTGGTGGAAGAGCAGCTCGTCGTGACGACACAACTTATCCTGAAAGAAGAGCTGCGCATCACCCGGCGCGACACCGAACGCCGCGACACGCGCACTGTCACGCTCAAACGTGAAAGTATCGAAGTAACGCGCACCCCGCTCGCGTAAGTAACGGATGGAACGTGAAGGAGACTCTCGCATGAACCCACAAGAACAGCAGATGATTGCCGGCCTCATCCAACGCGTGGAGAACACCCCTCTTGCCGACAAAGATCCCGAGGCTGAGAGGTACCTTCAGCAGGGTCTCGGCCGTAATCCCGACGCCCTGTATGTTCTCGCGCAAACCGTCCTCGTCCAGGGGTATGCACTGGAGCAAGCTCAGAAACAACTCGCAGACCTCCGAGCGCAGGCGCAGCAGATTCAGCAACAGCCCCCGAAGCACACCAGCTTTCTTGGCAGCATCTTTGGCTCAGACGAGCCTGCGCGTCCGGCACCACTCTCCGGAGCCACACAGCCGGGCTATGCTCCCGTGCCGAACTATGGACCGCCTTCAGCACCAGCCTACGCCCAGCCTGTCTACCAGCAGGCTCCCCAACAGGCCGGTGGCGGCTTTCTCCGCGGTGCCATGCAAACGGCTGCAGGCGTAGCGGCAGGGGCCGTTGCGTTCGAAGGTATCGAAAGCCTGATGCATGGTTTCGGCGGACATGGTGGCGGCTCCAGTTTTGGCTCCTTTGGAGGCGGTGACGCTCCACGCGAGGAGATCGTCAACAATTACTATGGCGACCGTGACCAGGGCGAGCACGGCCATGAACGCGGTTTCGCAGGCAACGACGACATCGAAGATCGCCGGGACGATACCACGAACACCCCATCAGATTTCGCCGATACCTCCGGCGACGATGACGCCTCGTCCGACGACTTCTCCTCGGACGACTCCGGCGATTCGGGCGATGCAGGCAGCGACGATTCCAGCTTCTCCTAGCGTTTGGCTAGAGATCCTATGAAAGTTTGCTTCTACTCTTCCCTTCGAGGAACGGGTAGAGCCTTGCTCTCTACGCCAAGACCACCCGAACCCCTGCTTCCTCGATTGCCGCGCGTTTGTCGTCCGCCAGCTCCGTATCCGTCACCAGCCAATGCACGGCACTCGCAGGGCAAATCAGCGCCGGACTGATCATCCCTACCTTGCTGGAGTCTGCGACTACGACGACCTCACGAGCCTGTCGGATCATTGCCCGTGTCACCGTCGCTTCTTCCACCTCGAGCGTCGTCGCCCCGCGCTCCAGATCGAAGCCTGTCACCCCCACGAAGACCGTGTCGAGGTACACGTCGATCAGGGTATTCAGCGCCGCTTGCCCTGCGAGCGCAAACGTCCAGGCCCAGGCCAACGTTCCTCCCGTCAGCGTTGTGCGGATTGCAGGCTGATTGCACAGTTCCATGCCGATGTTCAACGCATTGGTGACAACGTGGATGCCGCGCCGGTGCCGCAAAGCGCGCCCGATCTGTGTCGTCGTCGTGCCCGCGGTCAGGCCTACGGTCTGCTTCTCCTGAATCATCTCCGCCGCCGCTAAGCCAATCCGCCGCTTCTGCTGTGCCGACCGGTGCTCCCGCGCCTGAAACGACGTGTCGTGCCGAAACGGCTCATACAGCAAAGGCTCCACCAGCGTAGCTCCACCGTGGGTCCGTAATGCCAACCCGCGCTTCTCGAGCCGACTCAGGTCGCGCCGTATGCTTGGCGCAGAGGACCCCACCTGCTTCACCAACTCCTCAACTGTGATATCGCCGGCACGCAGCAGGGCGCGCATGATGCGTTCCCCACGCTCGTCCGTCTTTGTCGACACACGCACCCTCCTCGTTAACTTGACCAGTTGCTTCTAGACTCGCCCGTAAAGGTAACTTATTATGATTGAACTGGAGCAGAACGGTCAATTTGTTCCCAAAGGAAGCCATGCCTGCCGCTGAAAGTCCCAGCCCCTTCGCGCACTGGATGCTCCGCGAGATCCACGAACAACCCCGGACACTTGCCGAAACGCTGACGCGCTATGTCGCTGACGGTACATTCCGGGATGAGATCTGCGCGCCGGTCCGCATCTGGCTTGAGACGCTGCAAGGCGACCTCGTCATCGCAGCCTCTGGCTCCAGCCGCCACGCCGGCATGGTCGCCGAACTGACCATGGAAGACCTTTCCGGCATCGCCGTCGATGTTGAGTACGCCTCCGAGTACACCTATCGCGACGAGCGTTCGCGTAAAGACGCCGCCGTCCTCGTCGTCTCACAATCCGGCGAGACCGCCGACACCCTGGCCGCACTCCGCAAGGCCCACGCCGCCGGGCACCAGACGATGGCCGTCACTAACGTTGAAGGTTCGACGATGGCCCACGAAGCCACCCTCTCGCTCCCAACTCTTGCCGGACGTGAGCGCGCGATTCCCGCAACGAAGAGCTTCACCGCACAGCTCCTTGTGCTGCACCTCCTTGCCCTGCTCGCGGCCGAGGCCCGGGGTACGCTGCAACCCGCCGAGGTCCGTGCTCATCTTGGGGCGGCGGCAGCTCTCCCCGCTCTGATTGCGGCGCACCTTCCCTCCTGGGGGGCTGCCGTCCAGGAAACCGTCGCTCACTTTCCTGCTGTCGAGAACTTCCTGTTCCTTGGCCGCGGCGTTCACTACCCTATCGCACGCGAAGGCGCACTCAAGTTGAAAGAGTCCGCCTACCTCCACGCGGAAGGCTATCCCTCCGGCGAGCTGAAGCACGGCCCCAATGCGCTTGTCAGCCCCCGCACCCCGCTCGTGATGCTCGCCACCTTCGACCCGAACGATCCTGGCTCGCTCGAACGGTATGACCGCACGCTCCTCCTGATGCGTGACATGAAGGCGCAAGGCGCAACCATCCTTGCGCTCGCCAATGAGGGTGATCCCGAAGTCCCGGCGCTTGCCACCCACACCCTTACCGTTCCCGTTACAACCGAGTGGCTGCTCCCGATGATCGAGGTCATTCCTCTTCAGCTCTTCTCGTACTTTATGTCCATACAACGAGGCATCGACGTAGACCGGCCTCGCAACCTGGTCAAAGCCGTGATCGAAGAATAAGGCTGCACCTGGACCACCACGCGGTCGGGATACAACAAGCACGCTTCCCGGTAATCTGTTCATGGCGGATACCTGTAAGCTGTAGGACCGACATGAATGTTTACCTCGCCGTCGATGCGGGCGGCACCAAAACGGACTTCCTCCTCGCGGACGACACTCGCGTTCTTGCCCGCGCCCGCACCGGCACCATCAAGCGAATGCGCGCCTCGGCAGAACTCGCGGCCAGCAATCTTTCACGCGCTCTGGCCGAGCTCGCCGCCGCTTCCGGTGTGCCCACCTCCGCGATCAACTGCACCTGCGTTGGAACCGCTGGCAATACCGTTCCCCTGGTTACAGAGTGGCTTCGAGCTGCCTTCGCCGCTCGCGTTCCAGGTCCTCTGCTCATCCTTGGCGACGTCGAGATTGCCCTGGACGCGGCCTTTCCCGGCCAGCCCGGCATTGTCGCCATCGCGGGCACGGGTTCCAACGTCGCCGGTCGAACCCACGACGGGGTTGTCACGACTGCCGGTGGCTGGGGTCCCGCGCTTGCCGACCAGGGTTCCGGTCACCGCATCGGCCATGAGGCTCTTCGCCGCACCTTCCTCGCCCTCGACGAGGCAGGGTGCGGCCACGATCAAGTCGATGGAGACCACGCTCCCACGCTTCTCCTGCCGGCCGTACTGGATTTCTGGGACCTTGAATCGCTTGCTCACCTTGTAGAGCACGCCAACACAAACCCGGACTTCTCTCAGTTGACCCATCTGGTTGTTGCCTGCGCTCATGCAGGAGACGCCGTTGCCCAGACCGTACTCCGTCGTGAAGGCGAGGATCTGGCGCATCTTATCCACCTGGTCATCGAGCGGCTCCAGCTGGCTTCACCCGACCCGGCCTGGGTTCCGCCGCTGGCCTTTACTGGCAGCATCCTTGAGAAGGTGACACCCGTGCGCAGTGCTCTTCTCGCGGCTCTCCGCGCTTCTTTCCCCAGGCTTGCAGCGCACGAAGGAGTCGTCGACCCAATTACCGGTGCCCTCTTCCGCGCTCGCGCCATGTAGACCGCTTATCGTCAGGTCCTTTTGTACGCCTCTGCAACGCGCCTGGAGGAACGGGAAGAGTCACCCCCCGAACGCTTCAGGTTGCAAGCTCGTTTCTGCCTCTAGCCGCTACTATAGAGCGCAGTGACTCTATGACACTCCGCTCACTGCTTCTGTTTGCCATGGTTCCTGCCGCGTTTGCCCTGTCCGCTCAACAGGTCTGCTCCAGGACGCAAAGCGCCGCCGAGATCGACGCGCGCATCGACCAGCTGATCGCTCAGATGACTGTACCGGAGCGCATCGCCCAGCTCGGCGACCGCGCCCCCGCCATCCCACGCCTGCATCTGCCCGCCTACAACTGGTGGAGCGAGGGCCTGCATGGTGTCGCGCGCAACGGCCACGCGACCGTCTTCCCTCAGGCAATCGGCCTCGCCGCCACCTTCGATCCCGCGCTGATGGAGCAGGTCGGCGACACCATCGCCACGGAGGCCCGCGCCAGGTTCAACGCGGCCACCAACCATGGCCAGCTCGGCGCGGCCCGCAATGGCGGCCTTACCTTGTGGTCGCCCAACATCAACATCTTTCGCGACCCGCGCTGGGGACGCGGCCAGGAAACCTACGGCGAGGACCCCTTCCTGACCGCGGCGCTGGGCGTCGGCTTCGTCAAGGGCATTCAGGGCAAAGATGCCTTCTACCTCAAGGCCGACGCGACACCGAAGCACTTCGCCGTCCACTCTGGCCCCGAAGAAGGCAGAAGCAGCTTCAACGCTCCAGCCACCCCGCACGACCTCGCCGACACCTATCTCCCCGCCTTCCACGCAGTGACGACGGACGCACACGCCGCTGCCCTCATGTGCTCCTACAACGCGATCGGCGGCACCCCCTCCTGCGCAAACGGCGATCTCCTCCAGACCCGCGTCCGCGACCTTTGGCACTTTTCCGGCTACGTCGTCTCGGACTGCGACGCTGTAGGGAACATCGCAAACTCCCACCACTTCGCGCCCGACAACGTCCACGGCGCGGCTTTGGCCCTTAAAGCAGGCACCGACCTGGACTGCGGCAACTCCTACACCGCCCTGAATCAGGCCCTGGCGCAGCACCTCGTCACCGAGCAGGACATCAACCGCTCGCTCCACCGCCTGCTGAACGCCCGCCTCCGCCTCGGTCTCTTGGACGCCCCCGCCTGCAACCCTTACGACGGCATCGCCGCCACCGAGATCGACTCCACCGCACACCGCCTCCTCGCGCTTCGGGCCGCCGAAGAATCGATCGTCCTGCTCAAGAACGACGGCATCCTTCCGCTCGCCGCGGGCAGGAAGATCGCCGTCATCGGCCCGACTGCCGACCTCCTCAGCGTCCTTGAAGCCAACTACCATGGCACCATCGCACATCCGCTCACACAGCTCGACCTGATGTTGGCCGCCTTCCCGGACGCCAGTTACGCCCAGGGCTCCGTTCTGGCCGCAGGGCTTTCGATCGCCGTTCCGCGCACGGCTCTCCGCAACTCGGCCTTTCCCCACGCCGCCGAAGGACTACTTGCGGAGTTCTTCCCCGCCCCGACGCTCACCGGTACGCCGATCCTTACCACTACGGTCTCCACACTCGATCTCGACCTCGACCACGTCACGCCCGATGCGCGCGTACAAGGCCCCTATGCTGCCCGGTGGACCGGCGTTCTCGTGCCTCCGGCTGCCGGCGACTACACTCTGACTCTCCACGTGGATCGCTGTTACGACTGCGCCTTCCATGACGCTGTCCGCCTCTTTGTGGACAACAAAGCCGTGGTCAACTATCCCGGCGGCACCGCCCGCTTTCCCGTCAACACGAGCGTCAAGCTCGACCTCAAAGACACCAGGCCCCATCCCATCCGTGTCGAGTACATCCACACTGGCGAGGACGAGGGCCTTTCGCTGCAATGGGAGCCGCCCGCCGTTCCCCTGCTTGACGAGGCCACGCGCGCAGCCAGCACCGCCGACGCGATCGTCGCCTTTGTAGGCCTCTCTCCCGAGCTCGAGGGCGAAAGCTTCCCCCTTAGAGTCGCCGGTTTCAACGGCGGCGACCGCACCACGCTCGATCTGCCCGCCGCACAGCTTGACCTACTCGATCATCTAAAGGCCCTTGGCAAGCCGCTCGTGATCGTCCTCAACTCAGGCTCTGCCGTCGCGCTCGACCCGGCTCGCCAACAAGCCAACGCCCTGCTCGCCGCCTGGTACCCCGGCGAGGAAGGTCCGCACGCCCTTGCCGACATCCTCCTCGGCGTCACCAATCCTTCCGGTCGCCTGCCCGTCACGGTGTACCGTTCCGCCGCCGACCTGCCATCCTTCACTGACTACAGCATGGCGCACCGCACCTACCGCTACTTCGACGGGCCGGTGCTCTTTCCCTTCGGCTTCGGGCTGAGTTACACCACGTTCGCCTACAGCGATCTGCACCTCGACCACGAGACTCTCACCGCCGGCGCTCCGCTCACCGCGACAGTGAAGGTCACCAACACGGGCACTCTCGATGGAGACGAAGTCGCGCAACTCTATCTCACTCCACCCGCTCAACCGGGCAGTCCCCGGCTGACTCTCCAAGGGGTTCAGCGTGTCTCCTTGACGGCTCACGAGTCACGCACCCTGAGCTTCACCCTGCGCCCCGAGCAGCTCAGCTTCGTCGACGAGCATGGCCACCGCGCCATCCGCCCCGGCAGCTACCGCCTTGCCATCGGCAGCACACAGCCCGCTTCCACCCAACCCTCACTCGCCTTCCACATCGCCGGAGAAGAGGCAGCTGACTTCTAGACCTCACAGAGAGGCTTGCCTGGCCCGGTCACATCCAGTCCGCAATCCCAAGACAAGTGTCGAGAACCGGTCCTATACTCATCCGAGGAGCACGACGCCCAGATGAGAACCCGTATCTCCCGACGCACCTTTCTGCACTCCGCCGCCGCGCTCGCCGCCGCATCTTCAACCTCCCTTCCGCTTGCGGCGCTCACTCCACTGGACGATGTTCTTCAACACGTTGACCCGAAGATCGGCACCGGCGGCCACGGCCACTGCTTTCCCGGAGCCACCGTTCCGTTCGGTGCAGTCCAGCTCAGCCCTGATACCTTCAACAACGGTTGGGACTGGTGCTCCGGCTACCATGCCTCCGACACCTCCATCATGGGCTTCTCGCACACCCATCTCTCCGGCACGGGCTGCGGCGATCTGCTCGACTTCCTTGTGATGCCCGGCACGGGCGAGGCCAAGCTCGTCCCCGGCACGCGTGAGCACCCCGAGACCGGCTATCGCTCCCGCTTCGACCACGCGGACGAGGTCGCCACACCCGGTTTCTACTCCGTGCTGCTGAAGGACTACAACGTCAAAGCCGAGCTGACCGCCACCGAGCGCGCCGGGCTCCATCGCTATACGTTTCCTGCGTCGGAGCAGGCGTACCTGATCGTCGACCTTCAGCATGGGTATGAGGGCGGAGGGCGGTCGAACGTCCTCGCCGCGCAGCTCGCGCATCCCGCGCCCGACACGCTCGCCGGAGGGCGAACGACGCGAGCCTGGGGCGACGGACGACAGATCTTCTTCACCATGCAGGTCTCCAGGACGCCTTCAAAGGTCGTCTTCTTCCAGGATGACAAGGAAGCGTCTCCTGCCGCTCTGACCGGCACCAACCTCAAGGCGGTCCTCTACTTCAAGACGCACGCCAAGGAGCAAATCCTCGTCAAGACCGGCATCTCCGCCGTCAGTGCGGAGAACGCCGCACTCAACCTGCAACGGGAGATCTCCGGCTGGGACTTCGACCAGATCCACAGCCAAGCCCGCGCCAAGTGGGCCGCGCAGATTGGCCGCATCGCCGTTACAACGGACAACCTCGACCACAAGCGTGTCTTCTACACCGCTCTCTACCACCTCTCCCTCGGGCCCACGCTCTTCGACGACACGGACAACCGGTACCGCGGCATGGACGGCCAGATCCACACTCTGCCGGCCGGCCGCCGCAACTACACCACCTTCTCGCTGTGGGATACGTATCGCGCCGCGCATCCTGCGTACACCCTCATCAACCCCGAGCGGGTTCCGGATTTCGTCAATGCCCTTATCCGCATGGCTGCGGAAAGTCCGCAGGGTATGCCCGTCTGGCCGCTTCAGGGCAAAGAGACCGGCACAATGACCGGTTACCACTCGGCGTCCGTCATCGCGGAGGCGGTCAACAAGGGCTTTCCCGGCATCGATACCGAAGAAGCCTACAAGTACATGATGAAGCGCGCCATGGTGGATGACTGGGAAGGTCTGCCTTTCTACCGCAAGCTGGGCTACATCCCCGCCGATCGTGAGAGTGAGTCTGTCTCGAAGGCTATGGAGTACACCTACGATGACTGGGCCATCGCCCACGTCGCCCGCAAGCTGGGAAAGGCCGACGACGCCCGGATGCTCGTCCAGCGGTCGCTCAACTACCGCAACTACTTCGACAGGAGCATCGCCTTCATGCGGCCCAGGTTCGAAGACGGCACCTGGGCCAACTCCTGGACAGGCAAGGCCGAAGAACCGTTCAATCCGATCGACCTCGGCCACTCGGCCAAGTGGCGCGACTACACCGAATCGAACGCCTGGCAGACGACGTTTGCCGTCCAGCACGATCCAGCCGGTCTCATCGCGCTCTTTGGCGGCCGTGAGCCGTTCCTCGCCAAGCTCGACGAGCTCTTCTCGACCGCGCCCACGCTGCCCGCCGACGCGCCGCCGGACATCGCGGGCATGGTCGGTCAGTATGCGCACGGCAACGAGCCCTCGCACCACATCGCGTATCTGTACACCTACGCCGGCGCGCCCGCCAAAACCCAGGCGCGCGTCCGATCACTGCTGGAGACGATGTACTCTCCCAATCCGGACGGGATGCAGGGCAACGAAGACGTCGGTCAGATGTCCGCCTGGTACATCCTCTCGGCGCTCGGCTTCTATCCCGTCGACGCCGTCAGCGGGAACTATATCCTGGGCTCGCCCCTCTTCGAACACGCCACCGTACAGTTAGGCCAGGGCCGCACCCTGACCATCGACGTTTCACGCAAAAACACCACCGACCAATACATTCAGGCATTCACGCTGAACGGCAAGCCGCAGCAGCGAGCCTGGTTCCACCATACCGATATCGCGCAGGGCGGACGCATCCAACTCACCATGGCCGCGATGCCGCACCCTTCCTTCGCGACTGACCCGAAGGCTGCACCGCCTTCGCTCACCCTGTAAGAAGGCGGCAACTCAAAAGGGCGCCCGATACTCCGGGCGCCTTATTGTGTGTGTAGAACCCGGCCTCAGAAGTTCAGCTTCAAGGCAAGCTCGATCTGCCGTTCCGTCGAAAGCGTCCCAGTAATCTGCCCGAAGTTCCCCGCT
Organism: Acidobacteriaceae bacterium; assembly: GCA_965215415.1. GTDB lineage: Bacteria > Acidobacteriota > Terriglobia > Terriglobales > Acidobacteriaceae > Edaphobacter. Next base: position 2,633,980 of record CBDCDQ010000009.1, read on the forward strand.
GACACGCTGTTCTGCGGAGCGGCAAGGCTCGTCGTGTTCAGAACATTGTAGAAGCTCGACCGAAACTCCAGGTTCCGTTCGCCGATCAGCGTAAACGACTTGCTCAGATTCGCATCGACGTTCTTGAAGCCTGGCGAGCGCTCTGAACCCACCGACGCTGTGCCGAAAGCCGTGCTGCTCTCCTGTCCGTAAGCGCACGTGCCGTTGTCCGTGTCGACGCCGCACCCATCTGCTGAAGGATCGGTGCCGAACCAATGGTCTACCGATCGGTTCCGCACCACCAGCTTGCGGTACTGATTGGCGCGGTTGGCCCGTTGGTTCACCTTATAGTTGCCGGGCGACGAAACGGTAAACGGGAAGCCCGAGTGAAGATTGGCGACCGTGCCCACCTTCCATCCGCCAACCAAGGCGTCCACGACGCGGTTCATGTTCGCGCCAAACGGTTTGCCGCGACCGACAGGTAGGTCGTAGTAGCCAGCGAAGGTGAAGATGTGTGTCGCGTCGAAGAAGGTGGGACCGTAATCTGCCGCTCCGTTATACGCATCCTGCCAGTACGCGCTCTGGGAAGAGCCCGTCCCGCCATAGTAGCCAAGGTTGTTGGAAAGGCCTTTGCTCCAGGTGTAGTTCGTCAAGAACTCGAAGCCATGATTGAACCGGCGACGCCCCGTCACCTGTAGCGAGTTGTAGTTCATCACTGCTTCGGATTCGGTGTAGCTGACCTGTGAAACGAGACCTAACCCCGGAAGCGAAGAGACGGGCAGCGGACCATTCAAGAAGTGCGCCTGATTGCCCTCGCGCGGGTCGACAAGGTGATTGCCCGTTTGCCCGAGATACGCAATGCCGAGCGACGTGTTGGCGTCGACCTGTGTCTCTGTCGTGAGGTTGAACTGCTGCACCAACGCTGGCCGAAGATTTGGCTCCCAGGCCCGGACGTTGCCCGCAAACGTCGCGCTGGCCGTAGGTAAGGGAAAGCCAGCCTGAGTCTGGAAGTACGGGCTGGTGCCACTCTGCGACCCGGCTGCATTGCTGAAGAACGGCGGGTTCAGCGTAAGCCGGAGATTTGCTCCCGTACCTTCAAGGAAGTTGGTGATGCCGTACCCACCGCGCACCACGAACTTGTTGTTGAGGCTTGACGGGGAGTAGGCAAAGCCGACCCGCGGCATCCATCCATTCCAGAAGGCGTTGTACAGCGCACGGCTGGCTCCATTCTGTCCAGCAATCGTAATCGCTCCAGTGAAGATGTTCAGGTTCGACTCTTTGTTATGTGACTCGTACAGCGGCTGGTCCCACTCCCAGCGCAGTCCAAGGTTGAGGGTAAGGTCGGGAGTGACCTTCCAATCGTCCTGAAAGAAGAGCGCATCGCGCCACTGCCGCTGTCCCCACTTGGAAACGTAGGAGCCCTGTCCGAACGCCGATGCCTGATTCTGAAGGAAGTCGGCCCACGCGTCGCCAACTCCATTATGCTGCAAGGCGGTATACGTGCCGTCGTAGTCGAAGTGGCCGAGCACCCCATCGTTGCCCGAGTAATTGCGATTGGACTGGTACCGTATCGCCGTTCCGCCAAACTTCAGGTTGTGCCGCCCAAGCTGCCAGCTCAGGTTGTCGCCATAGGTAAAGGCGTTGGTGAGACTGTCGTTCTGCACGCCTTGGGTTCCAAACGCCGTTCCGCTGTTGGACGGGCTGCCGAGCACGGAATTCTGTATGTTGAACGCGGTCAGGCCGGGCGCAATCTGGTTACCCCGAATACCCGCCGCATTGTTCGCGCCCAATCCAAGCTTTCCCGCCGGATCGTAGACGAGATTGCTGAAGCGCCCGCGACTGAACCCCGCGCGCGCTTCATTCACGATGCGGCTCGAAACCACGTGCGTCCAGTTGATCGAGAACCCCGTGTAGGGACTGATGTTTGCGCCGCCTAAACGTGTTGGAATCGACACCTTGCTGTCACCGTCACGCTCGCGCCCTATGGTGAAGCGGCCAAACAGGTTGTCGCGACTGGTCAGCTTGCCGTCGACCTTGACGTCGCCCTGATTGTTGACCGTCGAGTTCGCCTGCGTCCCGAAGTAGTTGTTTGTGAGGCTGGTCGTCGCGACATTCGGAAGTGGATAGAGCTCAGGATGCGCAAAAAGGTAAAGAGCGACCGGATTGCTTACCGTGACGTTCTGTTTCAAAGTCGGCGCGAAGCCGGCGCGCATAGCCGCCGTAGCCACGGAGTCGAACTCTGTGCTGCTGCTGTGCTGGCGCGCTCCCTGGTAATCCACAAAGAAGAAGAGCCGGTCGCGAATCACTGGGCCGCCGAAGGTGCCACCAAAGATGCTGCGATTGAGAGAGGGCACAGGACCAATCGAGGTCGGATCGTCCGTGTGCTTGTTCGTCCAGCTGTTGGCATTCAGGTTGTTGTTCTCAAGAAACCAGAAGGCGTTGCCGTGGAAGTTGTTTGTGCCGCTTTTGGTCACCATCACGACCTGACCGCCATTGGCATTGCCGTACTCGGCCGTGGCGTTGCCGCTGATGATGTGCAACTCGGCCAGCGCGTCCACGTTAGGGCTGTAGTTGATGTAGTTGTCGATCGCGTCGTTGATATCGACGCCATCCAGCGTGTAATTGTTAGTCTGTTCCCGATTGCCATTGATAAAGAAGCCGCTGTTGTACGTGGGCCGCCCGACATTGTTCGCGTTCGAGGGCGAAGTCGCAACCGACCCGGCCACCAACGTCGTCAGCGAGGAAAAATTGCGCGCCTGCAGTGGCAGCTCCGTTGCCTGCGCCGCCGTAATCGACGCGCCCGTGCTCGGGTCTTCCGTGTTCAAGATCGGCGAGGCGGAGGTAACGACCACAGTGTCGTTTACCTTGCCTACGGTCAGCTTGGCGTCTACCTTGGCGTCCTGACCTACCTCCAGGCTGAAGGGAGCGGTCGTAGACGAACTGAAACCATTGTCCGTGATGGAGATCTTGTAGCGGCCGATCTGAAGGAAACGGATGGTGTAGATGCCGTCCTGGTTGGACGTCGTCGTCACGGCCACATTCGTGTCGACATTAGTCGCCGTAACCGTCGCGCCTGCGATGACCGATCCAGTGGAGTCGGTCACCGTTCCGCCTACGTTCGCCGTAATGGTCTGCCCAGAAGCGCCCACGCAGCAGAACGCCGCCGCGACACAGACCCCTGCTGAGAAATCGCGCATTTGCTTCTTCATGCCGTAGCTCCGAAGTTGTTAAATCTCAAGCGATGCAGCCATACTCGCCATCTGCTTTCCACGCTTCCGTTCTCTCCTTCACAGCAACTCTTGCAGAAGCCCCACGTAGAATGGATCGAGAAACAATGATCGTTTCAGGGTGAATCATGCATTTTGAGTGAAGGTAGTGTGAAACTACAATCATTTGTTTCAGAATGCAACAGCAAAATGACGTGTGACTCGCCTCAGCTCTCAACAAGCCCTGAATAGCCCGCGAGGGTTCCTGCTCCAACACCCAACCGGAGTACCATAGAGCAGTGCCGAAATACTCCATCGTCGTCCCCTTCCACAACGAAGAAGAGAACGTGACCGCCCTCTACGACCGTCTGAAGGACGTGATGGAACAGGTTGGCGACGACTTTGAGCTTGTCTTCGTGGACGACGGCTCCCGCGACCGCACCTACCGGCTGCTGGAGGAGATCGCCGCCGTCGACTCCCGCGTCCTCGTCATCAAGCTACGCCGCAACTTCGGCCAGACCTCCGCCCTCGCCGCCGGCTTCGACCACGCCCAGGGCGAATATATCCTCGCCATGGACGGCGACCTCCAGCACGATCCGGACGAAATCCCCCTCTTCCTCGCCAAACTCGAAGAAGGCTACGACGTCGTCTCCGGCTGGCGCACGGCCCGCGTGGACAACGTCGTCCTGCGCCAGGCCCCGAGCCGCGCTGCGAACTGGCTGATGGCTCGCCTCTCCGGCGTTCGTATTCACGACTTCGGCACCACCTTCAAGGCCTACCGCCGGGAGATCATCCAGAACATCCCTCTCTACGGCGAGATGCATCGCTTCATTCCTGCCCTTGCCTCCTGGTACGGTGCCAGCATCTGCGAAATACCCATTACGATCGTCGAGCGCGAGCACGGCCAAAGCCACTACGGCATCTCCCGTACGGTCCGGGTGTTCTTCGACCTGCTCACCATCCGCTTTCTGCTGAAGTACATGACGCGCCCGCTGCACTTCTTCGGCCTGGTTGGCGCGCTGGGGATGGTCGGCGGCACCGCCCTAGCCTTCTGGCTCGTGGCCCTCAAACTCCTTACCCACGCCGCCGTCGCCGTCGACCACGGCCCCCTCTTCGTTCTCGCGAGCGTCCTCATCCTCGCCGGCATCCAGATGATGGGCATCGGCCTGCTCGGTGAGCTTCAGGTTCGTCATTTCCATACAAGCAACCAGCGCGCCCCGTACGCCATCGACCGCATCCTCCGCCTCCGCTCGGAAGAAGGCCTGCTGCAATAAGCTCGCACGCCCATCCGTCCTTGTGCGCAAGTTGCGGCTTCAATGGTACGTTAAGGTGCGGACGCAGCCACGATGAGAGGTCCGATACATGACACCGTGGACCGTCATGGCAGCAACCATCGCCATGATGTGATGTCCATTCAATTGCTGCTCAACAATGCTCGTTTCGGCGATCAGCCAGAACTTGCCGTCGACGGCATCTGCGGCCCTCGAACTCTTGCAGCCATCGCATCCTACCAGCAACACGAGTTCTATGGGATGTACACCGATCCCGTAACCAGTCCAGGCAGTGCGACCATCGACAGCCTGCTTCGGGTGTCCAGCGTCAAGCACCGTGCCGTGGTCAAGCAAGTCCATCAAGTACAGAAGCTGCAATCTCCGAACGCGTATCCCGTCGCGAACGTAGACGATCTCGCACCGCACCCGCGGAACCTCCACGAAGCGCTGAAAACTCCAGAGGCGCACCTGGCCTCCTCCGGCCGGACTGGACACAAATATACCGACAGCCCTTTGGAAGTGCCGCGCATCGGCACTACATTCGATCCACTTACGTTGCCCGGCATGGTTCAGAAAGCTTGGCCTGAGTTGAACAAGGCGGGCGCACGAACCATGACAGCTCAGAGTATGGGTGAAACCACTAACGCAAAAGCACTTTGGAACTATAATCTAGGCAATCTGAAGTGCAGCGGACCGCAGCGTGCAACGCGTTTACATACGTATCAGGCAGGAACGTGGGAATATTGGTCAGCCGAGTACGTGCAGGACATTATGAGAAAGAACAAGAACGTACGTTATGCGACAGCCGAAGAGATTAAGAAGAAAGTGGGCACAGAGTCTGGAGGCAAGAGAATGGTTGTTATCAAGCCACCTGATCTTATAACGTGCTTCCTCGCCTTCCCGACTCTCTCGGATGGGATCACCGGCTGGACTGATTACTTCAAAGTACGAGCGAAGAAGCACTCCGACTTAGTTCAAAAACTAAACACAAGTGAATGCGCAGCAGTCGCGCGTATCATGCATGAGGAACGATACTACAGTCAGAATGAAGCTGATTACGCCAGAGTCATGAAGAAAAACGTAGCATATCTCGATAGGGTATTGGGATGATGAAAATTTATGCGCTCATAGTGATCCTAGGATTGATCGTTGGCTGCAAAAAAGCAACCAATGAAGGTAACAATGATGCAGTACCCTTCACAAGGCCTCAAGCCGAGCCTCAGCTTGCTTCTACGATGGCGTCTGAGTGGATGCCCGCAGTCAAAGGAGATGCATATCAACTTACCTTGAAGAAGGGCGTATTCGGCTTCTGTGATGAAACTGGATCGCACTCTGTAAATCTCACCACGGGCAAACAATCCGCCAGCACACAAACTTGTGACCCGAAACGTGAAGAGGTGCAAAGCAGCTGTGACAATAGCGTGCAGATACACGGCAATCCTGATGACCCCTTCGATGACATATCTATAGAAGGCAACGACTATCAGCTCAATGGTCATGTAACCGCCTGTGACCGCCAAGGTCAACTTCTATTCGTTGCAACGTACGGCTCCGTGGAGCTTATCGACGGAACCGCGAACAAAGTTGCCATAGTTGATGATAGAGGGAGCGATAAGGCCGTCATAGGGGCGGGCTGGATTGCTTGGCAGTCCATTAAGAAGAACGGGCCCCTGCGTTTGGAAGCCGTAGCGAAGGCGATGGAGCACGCGAAGACGCCAAAATGAGACCAAGCCTAGGGATGCTGCCCTGCTTGCTCACGCTTTTCTGCGGCTGTAGGAATGCCATCTCGCACAACGGAAACATTGCGCCTCGAAGGTCAACTGTGACTGTAATTGAAGAGAGAGCCACACCACAGGCCAACACCGCGTGGACCCCTCATACACAAGGAATCGCCTATCAGCTTAGTTTAAAACATGGTGTGTTCGGGTTCTGCGACAAAGAAGCCGGCTCACAACGTCTCGATCTTGCCACTGGCCGTCAGTATCCGGGATCTGAGCACTGCGACTGGAACCACGAGGAAGTGCAAAGCAATTGCGATGATTACGTCTTGGTCTCCGGACCGCAAGGTGGAGGCAACGACGATGTTATGGTCGGCGATAATGATTACCGCCTCCACGGTCATATGCACGCTTGTGATCAGCAAGGGAAGATGGTGATTGTGACCTCGTTTGGAGGGGTTGAGTTGATCGACGGCCCATCCAAAAACGTCGCTATAGTTGATCCTAAAGGAGGCGAAAGGGCCGTTATCGGCTCAGATTGGATCGCTTGGCAAACGTATGACAGGAAAAAAAGTCAGCTGCAACTGGAAACCGTCGTCAAAGCCATGGAGAACGCGAAGATTGCAAAATAAGATATTTTGTATTCACAGCGATGACGGTCTCGATTGTTGGCTGTAAGAAGGTCATACACGGCCATAGCCGTTCTATGTCGCCCTTTTCACATGCAGGGTACAACCCTCATCCTGCTTCTACGCTGGCGTCTGAGTGGATGCCCGAAGTCAAAGGAGATGCATAGCAACTTACCTTGAAGAAGGGCGTATTCGGCTTCTGTGATGAAGCTGGATCGCACGCTGTGAGTCTCGCTACGGGCAAACAATCCGTTGGCACGCGTACTTGTGACCCAAAGCATGAAGTGGTACAAAGCAGCTGCGATGATGCTGTCACGATATCAGGGTCGACCGAAGGCGGAAACGATATTCTGGAGATGGATGGGCAAGGCTACGTGTTGCATGGACACGATCACGCCTGCGACCGGGACGGCAAGGTTATCATTGCAGGTACTGTTGGTGCGGTTGAAGTTATCGACCGTGCGGTAAACAAGGTTTGCCATCGTCGATCCAAACGGCGCGGACGGGCAGTAATCGGGTCGGGATGGGTGGCTTGGAGCCCGTTAGGCGATAAGGGGTCTCTTCGCCTTGAAACATTAGCCAAAGCACTGGAACATGCAGCGACGCCAAAGTGAACATGGCACCTGGCATAGTCCCTGGCTTGCTCATACTCTCCATCAGATGCAAGAGTGCTGTCTTTCACGGCTAAAGTTTGCGCTCCAATCATCGATTGTGGCCGCACCACACCGCAGCAAGCCCTTGGTGAGCAATGAAAGCTTCCTTCATCTCGACGGTGGTTCCCAGAGTATCGGCTGCAAAAGTCTTTGATTATCCCTCCCGTGGAGCTGATCGACGGAGCGACAAGGCCGTTAATCTCTCTTTGGACCGCTTACTGGGACGTTTACGGAAGGCGCCTTATATGCAGCTTGGGAAAGTAAGTGATCTGCACTGTAGCCGTCGTATTCGACTGAAGCCCCTGCAGGTACACGGGAGCTTTCCATCGTTCGTGCCTGACGGAGGCGTCTACTTCGAAATCTTTGCCGACGCGCTTCAGCAAAGTCGCCGTAAACGAGTTCTGCGTAGTGCCTCCGGGTATGAAGTCGTGCGGCGTCTTCTTGTTGAGATAGGCGAGCTGCACCCACTCATTACCGGACAGATGGTAGCTGAGCCACGCCTGCCCACCCTTGGCCTCGCGTCCTATCCAGTCGCCCAGGATAAAACCCTTGTTCGTATACCCCTGCCGTTGAATGACCTCCCAGTAATTACCGCTTCCTAGATTGCTGGTGTGCGTCGAAAAGTCGGTCACGGTGGCCTCTGCCCGAAGATCGAGCTTCTCCAGGCCCGGTAGGTGAGAGAGGTACAAACCAGGGCGGTAAGCCGCGCGACGGGGAGCCGAAGGAGGAGTGACATCGTCGTGGGTGATGGAGTCTGCGTAGAAGGTCAGATAGCGGCGAAAGAAAGGCACGCGATAGGAGAAGCTGAAGTCGCTGAAGCGCGCGCCAGGATCGTTGATGGAAAACTTCTCAGCTGCCGTCGTGTCGCTGATGCTGAAGAAGCCCTTCAGGAAGGTGTGCAATGTGACCGGCTCATGCCCTGCGCCGCCGAAGATGATCGACCGTTGAAAGGCGAACTGGAAGTTCCTGGTCGGAGCAAACGAGATCATGTCCGAATGGATGTAAGGATGATTTGGCGCAGTATGGCCCTTCAGACTGCCTATGAAGAAGTCGTAGCGCACCGGTCCTGTCACGCGCGATATAAAAGGGATATACAGCGGCTCAACCCGGTTGACGCGAACCGAGTAGATATTTTCGGCATTGTTCGACCACGCCATCGCACCGCCTGCCCCGGGCCCGAGCCAGGCATCGGTTTTACCGCCCGAAATCTCATGCCCGGCAAGATGAAACGAGAGCGTTGCCTCCACCAGCCGCAGCGGGTTCTGCGCGTCAATCCGGCCAAAGGGGATCGTCGCCTGAGGCACATTCGGCGCGGCAAAGGGTATCTGGTCGTTGTTCGAAAGCAGCGTTGCAAGGGCGGTCGAGTAGCCCGTTCCCCCTGGCGAATGCTGGTACTCTCCCCGCACATGGAGCGAGAACCGCCCCCATTCATTGATCGAAGAGACACCCGCAATGCTGTTGAACCCTGGCTGATAGGGCCGCCCGTAGTCGTTCTCAATCGTTTGACCAAGATGGAAGCTGTCGCGCAGTGTATGGCCAGCGATGTACCGTGCCCGCAGGTAAACCGCCTGTGCCCCGTAGACGATGTCACGCTGGCCGCCGGGTGCCTCATCCGTAAGCTCGCGCAGCAGCACAGCGAGAATAGCCTGCGCCTCCTCGTTATCCCCCGCCACGATGTCATTCTGCGATGCTTCAAGCATATGGAGTACCCCACGGCGCGTCCACGGACGCATACTCAGGAACGCCGCATCGATATATCCCATGCCATACAGGCGCAGCATCTCGGGATACACCCAGCTATCGACCGGGATGTACGTCGATCCCTTGCTGTCCCGTCCGATGCTCCTCTGCGGTCCCTTGATATAGGGCTCATAGGCCGTATAGATCTCTTCCTGCGTATACTTCGGCTTGCCCGCGGGCGGAGCTTCTCTCACCACGGCTGGTGGCGGTGCTTCCTGCGGTACGGGATACGCCTTTGGCGTGCGGTCGAGGTCTGGATCGTAGGCTGGTCGCGAGGGTACAGTATCTGGCGTCTGCGTCGCAGGAACCGAAGACGCGGGCGTCGTCTGCGCGTGGCACGGAGCGCAAGCCGCCCCTGCAAGCCCCACCCAACATAAGAGTAATCCTCGCCGCACTTCTACCTCGACCCCTGTCATCAACGCCTAGGGCTAGTGTAACCGGCTTCCGTTCCAGAGCGGCTCAGCGACTACACCATGGTGCAGCTTCTTCAACCGGACCGATCGTGCCTGATTGCCTTCAGCCGAGCCTTGAACGCCGGAGCAACCTCGTCGAGCCATGCCTCGTCACACGCTCCAACGCGCAGCAGCGTCCTGGCCATCGCGGGAATTGGGTCAGGAACACGCTTGCCACCATGGAGCCTCACGCACTCAATCAGCGCCGGGCCTCCCCCGGCACGCGCCCTCAAAACCGACTCCTGTGCCACGCGGCACAGGGCTACCGCATCCTGCGCCTCGACCGGAATGCCAGGCACACCCACCTTCGTAGCGGCACGCGCTATGCTCTTTCCTCCAGCCTCGACGAACGTCACGAAGATCACCGACAGCTCTCCCGTTGCAGCTACGGTCAGCGCCTGGCGCAGGACACGTTGCTTCACCGGTGCATCCACGAAGACCACGACCACGTGCGTCGATTTCATCCGCTTCACCACCGCCGCCGCACTGATCGCTCCCGCCACGTATTGCGAAGCATCGTCGAAGCCGGGCAACAAAGTCCGGGCGCGGCCTGCGACGATCTCGTCCAAGCCATCCCCGCGCAGCCAGGCCGAACCCGCCCTGCCCGCCTGATCGACGACAAAGTCTCCCGCCTCCAAACTCAGCAGCACCGCCGCACGGCAGGCCTCCTGGCCTTCCCGCGGCGACCGCTTGCCCTCCCCGCGCCGCTTGGCCAGGTGCGCTTCCAGCAGTCGCGACTCCACCATGCCCGCGTACATTCGCTTCATCAGCGCGAACGGCACCAGCGGGTTCTCACGCAAAGCGACCTTGGCAACTTTGTCCGCCAACCGCTACGCCCTCGCCGGATCGACCGCTTCGGTATCCAGTCCCAGATCGACCAGCGCCTTCTGCGCCAGCTTGGCTTTGAACTTGCCCTCGCGCGCCAGCTTCGTGAGCGTCGCGCCGACGATCGATTCCGCATTCACCTCGAAGTGCCGCCGCAGGTGCTCCCGGTTGTCCGACCGCCCAAATCCATCCGTGCCGAGCGTAACTAGCCGTCCTGCGAGCCAGGGCGCGAGCGTATCCGGCAGCGACTTCATATAGTCGCTCGCCGCGATAATCGGCCCCGCCGTCCCGGTGAGCGCAACCTGGAGATAGCTCTTCCGCTCGGGCTCCGCCGGATGCAGCCGGTTCCAGCGCTCCACCGCCAGAGCTTCCCGCCGGACCTCCGTATAGCTCGGCACACTCCACACATCCGTCTGCACCTGGTACTTCTCGGCCAGGATGGTCTGCGCACGCAGCACCTCGTTCAGGATCGGCCCACTCCCAAACAGCTGGGCCACCGCCGCTCCGCTCGTCGCAGGTTTCAGCTTGTACAGGCCCTTGAGGATACCCTCAGCCGAGCCTTCCGGCATCGCGGGCATCGCATAATCTTCGTTGTACATCGTGATGTAGTAGAAGACATCCTCGCCCTTCTCATACATCCGCCGGGTGCCGTCCTGGATCACGACCGCCAGCTCATAGGCGTACGCCGGATCGTAGCTCACGCAGGTCGGCACCGTGCTCGAAAGCACAAGGCTGTGCCCATCCTGATGCTGCAAGCCCTCACCAAGCATCGTCGTTCGGCCAGCCGTCCCGCCCATCAGGAAGCCTTTGCCGCGCGAGTCCGCAAACGCCCACACCATATCGCCGATGCGCTGGAACCCGAACATGGCGTAGTACATATAGAAGGGAATGCACGGCACCTTGTAGTTCGTATACGCCGTGCCCGCCGCCGTAAACGAGGCCATCGAACCCGCCTCGGTAATACCTTCTTCCAGAATTTGCCCGTCCTTATCCTCACGGTAATACAGCAGCATATCCGCGTCGTGCGGGCTGTATTTCTGCCCCTCCGGCGCGTAAATCCCCACCTGGCGGATAGCCGACTCCAGCCCGAATGTTCGCCCCTCGTCCGGCACAATGGGCACGATCAGCTTGCCAAACGCGGGGTCCTTCATCAGGTGCCGCAGAATAGAGACAAAGCCCATCGTCGTCGAGACCGCGCGCTTGTTTGAGCCACCCGTCCAATCCTTGAAGTACGCGAGATCGGGAGCCTTGAAGTCGCTCTTCGGCACGGAGCGCGTCGGCAGATACCCGCCCAGCTCCGTCCGCCGGCCCTGCATATAGACCAGCTCTGGCGCATCCGGCGCAGGCCGGTAGAACGCCCCGTCCTTCGCCGCCTCCTCCGGGATCGGAATGTCGAAGCGCTTCACAAACGCCGCCAGCCCATCATCCGCCAGCTTCTTCTCGGAGTGCGTGGCGTTCCGCGCCTGCGCCGACCCGAGACCGTACCCCTTTACCGTCTTCGCCAGGATGACCGTCGGGCCGCCCTTGTGCTCAAGCGCCCGCTTGTAGGCGTTGTAGATCTTCGCCGGATCGTGGCCGCCGCGATGCAGCCGGGATAGCTGGTCGTCCGAGATGTCCTTCACCAGCTCCAGCAGCTCCGGGTACTTGCCGAAGAAGTTCGCCCGCAGATAGGCCCCATCCTTCGCCTTGAACGTCTGGTAGTCGCCATCGACGCACTCCTCCATCCGCCGCAGCAGCAGCCCGGTGTGGTCGCGCGCGAAGAGCTCGTCCCAGTCCGATCCCCAGATCACTTTGATCACGTTCCAGCCCGCGCCCAGGAACATGCTCTCCAGCTCGTCGATGATGCGCTTGTTCCCGCGCACCGGTCCATCCAGCCGCTGCAGGTTGCAGTTCACCACAAAGATGAGGTTGTCCAGCTTCTCCCGCGCCCCCAGGGAGATCGCGCCCAGCGTATCCACCTCGTCCGTCTCGCCGTCCCCGACGAACGCCCAGATCTTCCGGTCCGTCTTCTCGATCAAACTGCGGTTTTCGAGGTACCGCATAAACCGCGCCTGATAGATCGCATTCAGCGGCCCAATGCCCATCGACACCGTCGGAAAGTTCCAGAAGTCCGACATCAGCCACGGATGTGGATAGCTCGATAGCCCCGGCTCGCCGCGCAGCTCGTGCCGAAAGTTCCCCAGCCGCGCTTCATCGAACCGCCCCTCCAGAAACGCCCGCGCGTACACCCCCGGCGAAGCATGCCCTTGAAAATAGATGAAGTCTCCGGGCTGCTCTCCATACTTTGCTCTGAAGAAGTGATTGAAACCAACCTCCAGCAGCGTGGCCAGCGAGGAGTACGTCGAGATGTGCCCGCCAATCCCGGCGTCCTTCTTGTTCTGCCCATGCACCATGGCCATGGCGTTCCAGCGGATCAGTGCCTCCACCCGCCGCTCCATGTTCCGGTCGCCCGGGTACGGCACCTCATCGTGCTTGGGGATGGTGTTCCGGTACGGCGTGGTCAGCTCGCTCGGCGTCGGTACCCCGGCCTCGCGCGCCCGCTGCCTTAACGCGCTCAGCAGCTCGGCCCCATTTTCCCATCCTTCGGCCACCACATCGTCGAAGGCTTCGATCCACTCCGCCATCTCCGCGGCGAAATCCACCTTACCTGCGACTTCCGTCTTCGTCGTCATCCACGCCCCCGCACAGCTTCCCTCTACGATACTTTGCCCAGGCAAAAACGTCATCTCGCACATCTTGCCCTGATGCATGGCAAGTTGCTCCGCTTCTGAATCTGCTTTCCTCAGTTTGGACGGGCACGGCTTCAGCCCTGCCCTTCCAAAGCTGAATGCCTTTTAGAACTGAAAACGATGGCTCTCCGCAAAAACATACAATGCGTAACCCATCACCCCAAGCTGAGCCGCCATCAACACACGCCGCAGCAGCCCGCCATCCCACCAGGCAAACCACAGAAAACCCAGCCCATACACCAGAGCAAGCACTCCCAACACCGCCGTCGCCACCACGCCCGCCGCGATCATCTAGTGCTTTATGTTACGTGGAGTAAGCGGCATTGATGCGCACATACTGCTCCGTCAGGTCGCAGGTCAGGAAGACGCACCCGGCGTCGCCCATTCCCAGGTCGAGCGCGATGGTGTACTCCCGTTGGAGCATCCGCTCATGCGTCGCCTTCTCATCGAAGTGCGGCGACCGCACCCCGCGCGCAAACACCGGCAGCCCGGCAATGGTGATGGTCGCGCCCAGTGGATCGAATTCCACCCCGGAGTATCCTGCCGCCGCCAGCAGCCGGCCCCAGTTCGGGTCGGCCGACGACCACGCCGTCTTGCACAGCGGCGATCGGGCTATCGCTTCCGCCACCACCCTCGCCTCAGCCACCGTCCTGGCCCCGCCGATCTCGAGCGTCACCACATGGCCCACCCCCTCGCCGTCGTCCACGATCTGGTGCGCCAGCGACCCGCACACCAGCTCCAGCGCGTTTTTGAACGCCGGCTCCACCCGCGCGTCGAGTGCGATTCCACTCGCCCCGCTGGCCAGCAGCAGCACGGTATCGTTCGTCGAGGTGTCGCCGTCGATCGAGATCGCGTTAAAGCTTCCCTCCACCGCGGGCTGCAGCAGTGTCCTCAGTTGCGCCGCGTCGGCCACCGCGTCCGTAAACAGGTAGACCAGCATCGTCGCATGCGGAGCCGCTGCTGCCTTTCCGGCGACCGGCGCGCCGAGCCGGGGGTGGATCATGCCCGCACCCTTCGCCGCCCCCCACAGCCGCACCTCTTTGCCGTCCACGTCGATGGCCGCCCGCGCCACCTTCATCCGCGTGTCCGTGGTCAGAATGGCCGTGGCGAACAGCTCCCCGTCTTCGGCATAGGAACCCAGCGCCTCGGCCACCGCGGGCAGCGCCGCCAACACCTTCTCCGCCGGGAACGGCACTCCGATGATGCCCGTCGACGACGGCACCACCTCGTCGAAGAGGCAGCCAAACGCCTCCCCTGCCGCCACGCACGTCCGCTCGCACCCTTCAATCCCCGCCTGCCCGGTCGCGCAGTTGGCGTTGCCTGCATTCACCAGCACCGCCGACACCCGCCCGCCGGTGGCCAGCAGATGCCGCCGCCCCACCGTCACCGGCGCGGCGACCACCTGGTTCGAGGTGAACATCGCCACCCCCACCGCCCCCTTGGGCGCGACCGCCGCCGCCACATCCAGGTTCCCGCTCGCCTTGATCCCCGCCTTGGCCGCACCCCACAGAAAGCCAAGCGGCATGGGCGCGGGCGGCAACACTCGCTCTTCGTTCATGGGTCTACTGTACCGGATGTATCCTGCTGCCATGCTGCTTGAAGAACTGCGGTCTACCGTCCTCGACGCCAACCTGGAACTGGTGCGACGCGGCCTTGTCCTTTACACCTTTGGCAACGCGTCGGGCATCGACCGCGAGCAGGGCCTGGTCGTCATCAAGCCCTCCGGCGTCGACTATGATGACCTCCGCCCCGAGCACATGGTCGTGACCGACCTGCACGGCGCGGTCGTCGACGGTAGCTACCGGCCATCGTCGGACCTTGACACGCACACCCTCCTCTATCGCGAGCTCCCGGCAATCGGTGCCGTGGTGCACACCCACTCCGAGTACGCCACCAGCTTTGCCCAGGCGGGGCTGGCGATTCCACCACTCGGCACCACGCACGCCGACTACTTCTATGGTCCTGTTCCCTGCACCGGTCCCCTGCACGAGGAGGCCATTGCTGGCCGCTATGTCCACAACACCGGCCAAGCCATTGTGGACCACTTCCGCACGAACGGCATCGACCCGATGGCCGTACCGGCGGTGCTGGTCGGGGGCCATGCGCCGTTTGCCTGGGGCCGCACACCGCAGGAGGCTGCCCACCACGCAGTGGTCCTTGAAGCCGTCGCCAGGATGGCCTACAAGACCCTGACGCTCACGCCCAACCATCCGGGCGTCAGCCAGTCTCTGCTCGATCGCCACTACTTTCGGAAGCATGGAGCCAATGCCACTTATGGGCAGTAGCTGCTAAGAAGAAGCTTGTCGTTTACGATTGTTTAAGTAGTTTCAAGAAGTCCGGACTTTCTCGACAAAGTCTTCATTCGAGAGAGTTTAGGTGTGGACCACGGGGGTGCGAAGTCCGGCTTTTAGTCCTAAAGTCCTGATTCGGTTGTAGTTGATGTGGAGGGGGTCTGCACTTTTCCGCGAGGCTGGAACTCTGGCAGCCTGCGATGTGCCGGCCTTCAGCCCTTCGGATCTGGGTTGTCCGGGTACCCAGGCCTTCGGCCCAGGCTGATATGTATCGGTCCTTTGGCCCTCAGCCGGGTTCAGGGTGTGAGCTTTCCTCCGGCGGCGCGGGGCGGGGGTTGCGGCGGTTTAGGCGGCGGCGCGGGGTGGAGATGGCGGGTGTTTGAGCGGCGGCGGCGCGGGCGTGGTTGAGGACGAGGAGGCGGCTGAGGATTTCGGGGGTGGTAAGGGTGGGGGGCCAGGCATATGCCGCAAATACAGCAGCGTCGAGGGCGCGATGGGCGTCGGCCAGCCAGGTCGGACGGGCGTTGTAGAGATTGGTGAGGGTGCGCTTTTTGAGGTCGGCCTCGGGGGTGTCCGGCGGGTTGAGCCAGTTGTCGCGGAGCTGGACGACGCGGCGGGCAGCGGCGGCGACGGCTTCCTTCTGGGCAAGGCCGGGACCGGAGGTGGGTTCGTCCGTGGGCGGCCAGGGGAAGGGGAAGGTGTCGAAGGTGGAATCCGGAGTGTAGCGGAAGCCGCTTTCGACCTCACGGAGTTGGGTGCCCTGGGCGCGCGCCCAGAGTTCGTGCGCGCGGGAGTGGAGGACGCCGAAGAAGTAGTCGTCTTTGCGGGTGAAGGCGAAGGCGGCGTGGTCGGGGAGAGTTCTCGCTGGTAGCCAGACGAAGACGCGATGTTTGGAGACGCTGGGCGTAGCGATGAATCGCGGAGACCCGTTGACCGCGGCTCTTAGTTCTGGCCGCGATTCGCCGTGCAACCACCATCTCTCCGCGTAGCCCTGTCGATTGTTGTCACTGCGCGCTGGGTAGACGTGGCGTTTGACGTACTCGAACGGCATCTCGTACAGGGCGGCTTCCTGCTGGGACATGGAGGTACCAAAGTCGATGATGTACATGCCTCGTGAGCGCCGGGTAATGTCCGTGGCGTTGACCCAGGGGCGGACGACATCGGCGTTGGGACGGCCGTGGGGGTTGAGCGGGGCGGCGAGCATCTTGCGTGCGGTCTCCGCGGTGATGTCGAAGGGACCGACCTTGGTGGTGCCCATGAAGCAGATGCCCCGGTTTTCGGGGAGGCGGCGGGCGGAAGTGGTGTCGATTCCACTGGTCAGGTCGGGGTGGATGGCGGGAACGGGTTCACCGTTGAGGAGGAAGGGCGCGTGTTCGGGTTCGTCGAGGAAGGCGGGGCGTGGGCGTTGCAATGAGCCCACCTTAGCCGACGATGAGACTGTCGGCGAAGGTGGGGCACCCGGCTTTTGGGTTGGTGGGGCACCCGGCTTTTGGGTTGGTAGGGCACCCGGCTTTTGGGTTGGTGGGGCAGCTAGCTCTTGGGTTGGTGGGGCATCCGGCTCGTTGGAGGAAGGAGCACCCGATTCCTTCGTTCCCTTGCCGAAGGCGACGAGGGAGATGTGGACGGTTGCGCCGTTGAGGAGCCAGTTGCGGTCGCTCCATGCCCAGAAGATGTTGCCGGTGCGGGCGATGCGTTCGAGGACGGCGCGGTTGGCCCCGCCGCGAATGCCCTGGGTGGCCAGGAGGCCGACGCGGGCAACGTGGTCGGCTTCGAGGTGGGCGCGGGCTTTTTCGAACCAGTAGACGACGAGGTCGGATTCGGCGCGGACGCGACCGGCGTAGAGGCGGAAGAGATCACCGATGTATTTGTCGCCGAGTTCGCGGCGGAGGAGCTTGCCGCCAAGAAAGGGTGGGTTGCCGACGATGAAGTCGGCTGCGGGCCAGACGGGTTCGTAGGGTTTGGCGGGGTCCGAGGCGTCGTAGCGCATAATGGCGTCGTCGTGCTGGATGTTGTCGAGGACGTCGAGGACGGGTTCGTGTTTGTCGTCGGTACTGTGTTCGATCTTCCATTGAAGGAAGCCGATCCAGACGACGATGGAGGCGATCTCGTGGGCGTAGAAGTCGGTTTCGATGCCGAAGAGCTGCTGGGGGCCGGGCATGGGGTCGAGGCCGATGGCGAGGCCGTGGGCGAGACCGAAGAGGCGGGCCTCGTCCCAAAGGTCGAGGAGGCGTTTGAGAGCGATGTAGAGGAAGTTGCCGGAGCCGCAGGCGGGGTCGAGGACGGTGACGCGGGAGAGTTCGGCGGCCCAGTCCTGTAAGAGCATAAGGGCGGGGCGTTGGAGCGTGAGACGGAGGTCTGGTCCATGAGTGCCCTCCGCGGCGGCTTCCTCTTCGGCGAGCGCGTCCAGGACGGACTGGCGGACGGCGTGCCAGCGGCGAATGAGCGGAGCCATGATGACCGGATCGACGAGCAGGAGGATGTCTTCGGGCGAGGTGTAGTGGGCGCCGATCATGGAGCGTTTGTTGATGTCGAGGGAGCGCTCGAAGAGGGTGCCGAAGATGGCGGGCTCGATGTGCGACCAGTCGTGCTGGGCGGCGTTGTGCAGGGTTCCCAGATCGGCGAGGTCCAGCTGGATGATCCTGTTGTCTTTGAAGAGGCCGCCGTTGAAGAACGGGATGGTGTCCGGGCCGAAGAAGCCCTGGCGTTCGCTCATGGCGGCGAAGAGCGAAGGGAGTTTGCGGTTGAAGCCCATGGGGGAGAAGCGGTCGTTGGAGACGAGCCGGCGGAAGGCGCTGTTGGGCAGGATACCGACGGAATCGGCGAAGAGACAAAAGACGATGCGCATCATGAAGTGCGCCACGTCCTGTTTGGAGGGCCGTTCGGTCGCGTTCGGCTTTTCGAGTTCGAGGCGTTCGGCGAGCTGGAGGAGATCGGCGGCGGCGGCCTCGGTGACGCGGACGGCGGTGATACCGGGACGGAGCTGATGGTAGTCGCCGAAGAGGGCACGGAGAACTTCGAGCGGCGGCAGGGCGCAGGTGGCGGTGTCGGTGGGCTTGAGGAGGTCGTTGAGGGTGAAGGCGAAGACGCGGCTGGGTTGGTTCTCGAACCTGGTGTGAACCTCGAAGCGTTCGAAGTCGCAGACAACGAGGAGGGGCGGGTTGTCGAGCGCGGCGTGGTATTCGTTGAGCTGCTTGAGGGCTTTGCCGAGGTCAGAGCCTTTGGACTTGTACTCCCAGGCGAAGAAGCCGCGCTTCCAGACGTCGGCATAGCCGGGCTCGTTGGTGCCAGCTTTGGTCACGCGCTTCTCATAGATGTAGGCCGCACCGATCCCGTCTTCCTCTGTGGGGTGGGCGACGCCGAGCGCTTCACAGAGGTCGTGGAAGTGAAGCTGCGCGCCTTGCCGCTCGTTGAGGAGGCTGGCGTTCCACTTGCGCACAAAATCGTGGAGGGTAAGGGGCATCCTTCTTATTGTGGCAGATGCCTGTAGATCGGCGCGGGGCCTGCGGGTGGCGCGTGCGGCT
Organism: Acidobacteriaceae bacterium; assembly: GCA_965215415.1. Lineage (GTDB taxonomy): Bacteria > Acidobacteriota > Terriglobia > Terriglobales > Acidobacteriaceae > Edaphobacter. The sequence goes on from CBDCDQ010000009.1 coordinate 2,652,994, forward strand.
CTCGCTTGAGCGAGCTCAGCCTGCGAGGGCGCGGAGGGTGGCGACGTTACGGGCCTCGTCGCCGGGGGCGTCTACGGGCGTTTCGGCGATGAAGGCGGCGTGCGCAAAGCGGGCATCGCGGAGCAGGCGGGCGAAGGGAGCGGCACCGAGTGTGCCTTCGCCGATGTGCTCGTGACGGTCGAGCCTGGAGCCGCGTGGGGCTTTGGCGTCGTTGCAGTGCCAGAGGTGCACGGCGTCGGAGGTGACTGTGGCTTCGATCAAATGGGTAGTTTCGGCGTAACCTTCCGGGGTGACGAGGTCGTAGCCGGCGACGTGGAGGTGGCAGGTATCGAGGCAGACACCGACAGGGGCGCAGGGCTGGAGGCGGGTGACGAGCTCGGCCACCTGCTCCAGACTGCCGCCGAGGGAGAACTCTGCGCCGGCGGTGTTTTCGATCAGGATGCGCAGGCCGGTGTCCTGCCAAGGGAGGCCATGGAGGCTGCGCTCGATGCCTGTGACGGCGAGGCGCAGACCTCCTTCGCGTGTGAGGCCTTTCCAGCTTCCCGGATGGAGGACGAGAAAGTCAGCGGCGAGTGCAAGGGCGCGCTCGATCTCGCCACGAAAGGCGGCGATGCCATTCAAACGGACGGACTCGGTCTGGCTGCAAAGGTTGATGAGATAGCTGGCGTGGATGGAGAGGGGGTGGACGTCGTGGGTGGCCCGCAGCTCGCGCATACGCCCGGCGTCTTCGGGCTTGACGGGGTTGGCTTTCCACATACGGGGACTGGAACTGAAGATCTGGAAGGTGTTGGCCCCGGCCTCGACGGCGCGCTCGACGGCCTTCCAGCATCCGCCGGCTGTACCGAGATGGACTCCGATGCGTGGGGCCGCCATGGGTATGAGGGTACTTCAGGTTAACGGGAAAGCGGTACACTCATCGCACACCTCAGGAGCCTCGATGCCTGCCACGCAGTCCGCCAAGAGTCACACGTCGCTCGATGTCATTACACACTTTGTGCTTCTGCCGCTGTTTCTGGTGAACGCGGTGACAGCGATCTGGTTTACGGCGAGCCACTGGCCGGATCAGGCTGGACTGCACCTGCTGTGGATTGCGATGTCGTTCGGCTTGCTTCTGGTGAATATGAAGATGCGGGTTTATTCCCTGCGCAATCAGGACCGGCTGATCCGGCTGGAAGAGCGCTTGCGACTGACGGTGTTGTTGCCTGCGGCGGAGCATGCTTCGATCCAGGCCCTGACAACCTCGCAGCTTATCGCACTGCGTTTTGCTTCGGATGCGGAACTGCCGGCATTGGCGCGGCGCACGCTGGCGGAAGGTCTTTCGGGGCAGGAGATCAAGGCGGCGATCCTCACGTGGCGGCCTGACACCCAGCGCATCTAAGCTGTATCTCGCTCTACCGTATCAAGTTCCGTCCTTCCAAAACGGGACGCTTTGGTCTAGCATTGTGACATACGCATGACACCTCTAGCGCAGGTACAGGAAATCGTCGAGCCGGACGCACCGCAAGCTCAAGAGCCGAAGCTCTTTCCCTCTTCTTCCGGACAGATGTTTGGCGACTACTTTACGCCTGGCCGTACCTGGAGCTTCAAGAAGAACACGCTGCTCGATACGCGTGCCCGGCGCATCTTCGAGACCACAGCGATGGGATGTGCGCACAACGCTTACCCCTTCCATATGCCGCTCGAGGCCAAAGCGGGGCCCTGTGTGCAGGCCGATGGCCACCAGATGTTGATGATGTCGTCGTACGACTACCTGGGCCTGATCGGTCACCCGCGCATCGACGCCGCTGCAAGGGCTGCGATCGGACGCTACGGTACCAGCACCTCCGGCGCGCGCTTGCTGACTGGAACGCTCGACATACACAACACGGTAGAGCGGGACCTGGCGGAGTTCAAGGGGACCGAGGCCGCGCTGACATTCTCCTCCGGCTATATGGCCAATCTTGGTTTGATTACCGGGCTTTTCGGACCTTCGGATCGCATTATTATCGACGCGCTCTGCCACCGCAGCCTGCTTGACGCCTGCAAGATGGCTGGGGTCCAGGTACAGCGATTCCGGCACAATGACCCGGAGAGCCTGCGGGACGAGATTCGTAAAGGACCTGCGGCGAATCGCACGGTCATCATCTCAGATGGAGTTTTTTCGATGGATGGCGACATCTGTTGTCTCCACGACCTCATCGCCATCAAGAAAGAGTTTGGGTGCTTCCTCTTCATCGATGAGGCTCATGCTTCGGGGGTTCTGGGCGCGACCGGGCGGGGCACGGATGAGCACTTCGGCATCGACACCTCCGAGGTGGATCTTTGGTCCGGTTCGCTCGCAAAGTCCATCCCGTCTGTCGGCGGCTTCGTCGCGTGCTCGCAAGAGGTCGCGATCTTTCTCCAGCACGCGTCCAGCCCGTATATTTTTTCGGCCGCGATGGCGGCGTCGGCTGTTGCAGCGATCTCTGAAGGACTCGCCATCCTCCGCGAAGAGCCGCAGCGCGTCGCTCGCCTGAAGAGCAATGGCGACTATCTCCGGTCCGGCTTGCAGGCGCTTGGATACGATACCGGCCTGTCGGAGACGGCCATCATCCCGGTCGTGCTGCACGACGAGATCACGACGGGCTTATTCGCACGGAAGCTGCGGGATTATGGGATTATTGCCGCACCCGTGATGTTTCCGGCAGTGGCCCAGGGCGTAGCGCGACTGCGGCTTTGCGTGACTGCGGCGCATACGATGGAGCAGCTGGACCTGGTGCTGGACGTGTTCCGGCAGCTTGCGGCGTAGGGCATCCGTTTCGTTTCGTGATCGCGCAATGACGACCCTCATCACCGGAGCGAGTGGCTTTCTCGGCGGCCGCCTTGCTCAGTTGCTTGCTGCCCGGGGAGAAGAGCCTCTGGTGCTTGCGCGTCCTTCGGCCGATCTTGCCCATCTTGCTGGCATACGGCACCGGGTAGTCTTCGGGGACCTGACGGATCTCGCCAGCCTTCGCCGGGCCACTGAAAACGTCACGCGCATCCTTCATTGCGCTGCCTGTTCCACCGACTGGGCACCCTACGAGGTGTTTTACAGGGCGAATGTAGCCGGCACCGCCAATCTGCTTGCCGCGGCACGCGATTGCCCGCAGCTCGACCGTTTCGTTCACATCTCGACGACAGACGTTTATGGCTATCCAGCTGTCCCATGCGCCGAGAGCACGCCCCTTCGCGACGCCGGTCTGCCTTACAACCAGACGAAGTGCCTTGGAGAAGAGGCGGTGTGGCGAGCCTATCGTGAACACGGCATGCCGGTCACTGTGCTGCGGCCCGCGACGATCTATGGGCCGCGCGGCAAGGATTTCACGGTCGAGATCGCGGCCCTGCTTCGCCTGCGTCTGATGGCTACCATCGACGGCGGTCGCGCCCCTGGCGGCTTCGCCTTTGTCGACAATGTGGCCGAGGCTATTTTGCAGGCGAGCGAGCATCCCGGCAGCCTTGGTGAAGCGTTCAACCTTTCGGATGGCACCCAAGCCACGTGGGCTGAATACCTTGCGCTGTTTGCAAGAGCTCTTGGCACACGGCTGCCCTGGATCGACCTCAGCCTTCGCAGTGCAAACACCCTTGCGGAGGCTTTCGAGGCTCCCTGGCGTCTGCTCCACCTGAAGAGCCGGCCGTTGCTGACGCGCCACGCCGTTCTGCTGCTCGGTCTCAATCAGGAGTTTCCGGTAGACAAAGCAAAGGAAACCTTCGGCTTCTCCCCGAAGATCTCTCTTGAAGAAGGCATCGCCCGCTCCGCTGCGTGGCTCAACCAAGTGTGAACCACGGTGTTAGTCCTGACACTCACGTCATAGACCTTCGTAACTACTCTTGGTATCAATCGCTCTCTTGCGTAATGCGGCGAAGTATCCTGTAACGATCCTTGCACTTTTTCGTAGTATGGCAGTGTTCCCGGGCCGCCCCTTTCAGGGCAATCTAAAACACAGTTGAATCGAGGTTCCATGCATCTCCTCAAGTCTGCGGTCGTCGCTGTCTCCTGCCTGTTCGCTCCTCTCGCTACCTACGCCGCCACCACCTGCCCTGCACTATCGAGCCAGCCCGGATTCGGACTTGGTTCGGCATACACGTCCGCGGGCGGCGGATGCAACACGATCATCACGATCGATGCAACCAACAAGGTCACGTTCAGCACTCCCAACGCCAACCCTTATGACGGCAACGACGACAACTATGTCGGCGTGGTCAACAACTCGGGACACGCCATTACGGCCCTGGCTCTTACCGGCACCAATGACATCTTTGGGTTCGATGGGGACGGGATCGACGACTATGGCATTGCAAAGAACGCCATCGACAAATCGGGGTACGGTGGTGCCGACGCGTACTTCACGGCTCTCTCCTCAACTGGTCTGAGCGGAACCGTCAACTTCATCGGGGGCATTGCCGCTGGAGCGACAGGTTATTTTTCGCTTGAAAACGCGCCTTCGGCCGGGAGCATCGGGGGCACGGTGACCTCTGCGACGCCGGAACCGAGCTCGCTGATCCTGCTCGGCACAGGCGTGCTGGGCGTGGCGGGTGCTGTGCGCCGCCGCATGGCGCTCCGTAGCTAGGTTGCATGGTGTTGTACAGTCAAGAGGCCGGACCTCCGCAAGGGAGTCCGGCCTCTTCCTGTCGGGGCTCTAGGCTCCTGCGGCCTTCTTCTCGACTAACACCGTGATGCCGTCGATCATCTGTTGGAGGGAGGTCACCTGTTTGGCCTGTTCGTCGTCGATCTCGATATCGAATTCGCCTTCAAGCTCGAACAGGATGTTGATCCGGTCGAGCGAGTCGATGCCGAGCTCCTCGAAGGTGCTGGCGGCGCGCACGGTTTCAGGCGGCACACGCCGTGTCGTGGCGATCACCCGCAACACACGCTGCTCGATCGTCTCGCCGGACTGGTTCGCCGCTTCGCCCATCTAGTAGACGTCCCGCTGGTACCGTTTCTGCTTCTTCATGTTGGCAAGATACTCCGCCGCGTGCTCCAGTGTCCCGTTGGAACCTTTGGCGATCACATCGAGCAGCGCTGTTTCTACATCTTTCGCCATGCGTGTGGCGTCGCCGCAGACGTAAAAGTAGGCGCCACGCTCCAGCCAGGCGTAGAGCTCTTCACAGCGCTCCTGCATGCGGTCCTGCACATAGACCTTCCTGGCCTGGTCGCGGGAGAAGGCCGTGTCCAGATGCGTCAGGAAGCCGTTCGCGTGCATACCTTCCAGTTGCTCCTGATAGAGGAAGTCCAGTTGCCGCCTCTGCTCGCCGAAGAAGAGCCAATTGGCACCAGGGGAACCCAGTGCCTGTCGCTCTTCAAGGAAGGCGCGGAAGGGGGCGATGCCCGTACCCGGTCCGATCATGATGACGGGCGCAGCGTCGTCCTCAGGCAGCCGGAAGTTGCCGTTTGCGTGGAGGAAGATGGGGATCGTCGCATTTACCTCGGCCCGTTCACCGAGGTGCCCTGAAGCCAGCCCCTGCCGCTCGCGACCATGGGCGTCGTACCGCACTACGCGGACCGTTGTCTGGACGTTGTCATGCAGCTTCTGGCTGGAGGCGATGGAGTACATCCGGGGCGTCAGACGCTGCAACACGTTGAAGAGCTGCTGCGGTTCGCTAACGACGCCCGGGAAGTCGGTGGCGAGGTCGATGAACTCGCGTCCATAGCAATACTCCTCCGCCCGCGCTTTGTTGTCCGGACCGACCATGTCTTTGAGACCTGCGAGACCGGGCGCAAGCTTGGCGTACTGGGTGATGCTGCCGCGCGCCAGCTTGCCGATCCCTAGCCGCGTTCGCACCGCTTCCTCCAGCGAGATCTCCACTTTGTAGTGATCGAGTACGCGCTCCTTGCCGGTAAACTTAAGCGCGGCAAGCACCTCATCGACAGCCTGACGCCGGTTCTCAGGGAGGATGCCCACGGCGTCACCCGGCAGATAGTGCATCCCCTCGTCGATCGAGAGCTCCACGTGACGCGTTTCTTTCTCCGAGCCCGTGCCTGTAAGCAGGTAGTTGGCCAGCACGGTGGCGTGGAATGGATGATTGCGCGTGTATTTCTGGGTGTGCCCGGCAGCGCCTGTCTCTTGCAGTTCTTCCATAGTGGTGGTCATGATCTTCTCTTAAGGCTAGCACGCAACTCCCCGCCTTCGCACACGGTGCTTGGGCCAGGGTAAACGATCCCGGAGGAGAGTTTCGCCCGCGTCACGATGGGTGCACTGGAGGGCGAAACTTGATTTAACCTACGATGACCAGGAGTGTAGTCCCTCTGCGTTAAGATGGGTTTGTCGCCTGCGAAGCTCATTCCATGTCCCGCCAGTTCGCTCCAACGCCTACGTCCGCCACAATCGGCACCGAGAACGCAGCCACGTTCTCCATCTCGTGTTTGACGAGCGAGCGCATGGCGTCAACCTCCTCCGGCGCCACATCGAAGAGCAGTTCATCGTGCACCTGCAGCGTCATCCGGCTCTTTAGACCGCGCGACGCGATCTCCCGGTCGAGCGCGATCATGGCCAGCTTGATCAGGTCTGCCGCCGTGCCTTGTAAAGGCGTGTTCACGGCCGTCCGTTCGGCAAAGCCGCGCATGTTGGCGTTGCGCGACTGGATGTCCGGGATGGGTCTGACGCGTCCAAAATGCGTCTTTACCGCCTGATCGGTTCGCACCGTCTCCAGCGTCGCGTCGATAAAGCCGCGCACGCCCTTGTACCGGTCGAAGTACGTCTCGATGTACGTCTTCGCTTCTTTCTGGTCGATGCCGAGCTGCGCCGCCAGCCCAAAGGGGCTGATCCCGTAGACGATGCCGAAATTGACCGCCTTCGCCCGCGCCCGCACTTCCTTGGACATGGTTTGGGGATCGACCCCAAATACTTCAGCCGCCGTCAGCGTGTGGATGTCCTTGCCCGTCCGGTAGGCGTCCAGCAGCAGCGGGTCCTGCGAGAAGTGCGCCATCAGCCGCAGCTCAATCTGCGAGTAGTCCGCCGACATCAGCACATTGCCCGGGGCCGCGGTAAACGCCGCGCGGATCTCGCGCCCCACCGCCGTGCGGATCGGGATGTTCTGGAGGTTCGGGTTCGTGCTCGAGAGCCGCCCCGTCGCCGTCCCGACCTGGTTGAACGTCGTGTGGATGCGTCCCGCCGCGTCGGCCAGCTGCGGCAGCGCGTCCAGATACGTCGACTTGAGCTTCTGCAGCTGCCGGTGCTCCATGACCAGCGCGGCGATCGGGTGCTTCGTTGCCAGCTCCTCCAGGATGTCCTGCGCCGTCGAGACGATCTTGCCCTTGCCGTACTTCAGAGGCATGGGCAGCATCATTTTATGGAAGAGCACATCGCCCAGCTGCTTGGGCGAGTTGATGTTGAAGCGATGGCCCGAGTCGGCATAGATACGCTCGGCGAGGTTGTCGATCTCCACTCCCAGCCGCGTGGACATCTCGCGCAGAAACTCCGGATCGACCCGCACCCCGGCCTGCTCCATCCGCAGCAGCACGCCGACGAGGGGCTTATCGATGGTCTCGTACACCGTCAGGAGCGGCGACACGCCCGCCGCCACATTCGCTTTTGGAGGAGCCGCGAACAGCATCTCTGCCGTCATCGCGCCGCCGAGGCCCGGCTCGTCCTTGGGGATGTGGTGCTCAAACGTCCCGGCCTCCACGACCTGCTCGCGAAGCGCGTTCGCCAGCCGGACAATGGCCACCGCCGCCTCGGGCAATCGCTTCGGATCGTCCGGGTTTGTCTTGCCCTGGACTTTGGAACCAGCCTGATGCACCAGAGCGCGGCTTGTCGTCCGCGCCGCCATGTCGGGCAGCGTGTGCGAGCCGTGCGTCGGGTTCACCAGGTAGCTCAGCAGCATGACGTCGTCCCGCACCCCGGCCAGCGCGATACCATGCTGCTCCATCGCCCGCAAGACGGCCTTGAGGTCATGCACGTCCTTCGGCAGGGCCGCATCCTCCAGCGCCTCCCGCACCCCCGTCGCATCGAGCGACACTTCCAGGCCGAGGTCCTCCCCCACGGCAAGCCCCAAGCGGCAGACTGCGTCGACCACCGGTGCGGCGACGATCGGAGTCTCTACCTTTGCGACCCCAAACAGACTCATATTCTCTGCCGCCGCCGGCTCGACCTCGTCTTCGACATCCGGCTCGGCTGCCACTTCTTCCGCCACGGCGCGAGCGTCCTCCAGGATCGCCACCGCCATCCCCTGCACGCGCCCCGCGGCATCCACAACGCGCGCCGCTCGCAGCAGTTCCGCGACCTCCGCCCCGGCAGGCTTGACCTCATACCGGATGGTGGCGTTGTCCACCGAAGGCGCAAGCTCCTTCAGCAGCGTCGTAAACTCCAGCTCCGAGAACAGCTTCCGGCAAGCCGCATTGTCCACCGGCTGGGTTCGCATCGCCTCGAGCGAATACTCGATCGGCACTCCCGTGTGAATCGTGACCAACTCCTTCGACAGCAGGATGTTGTCGCGGTTGTTCTGCAACGACTCGCGATACGTCTTCTTCTTCACCTCATCCGCGCGGTTGAGCGCCGCCTCCACCGTGCCAAACTGCAGGATCAGCTCGACCGATCCTTTGTCCCCGATCCCCGGCGCGCCCGGTATGTTGTCGATGGAGTCCCCGCGCAGCGCCATCACATCGATCACCTTCTGCGGCGGCACTCCCAACGCCCCCTCCACCCCTGCCGCGTCCAGGATCAGGTTGTCCTTGGTCGGGTTCAGGATGCTCACCGACTCGTTCACCAGCTGCATCATGTCCTTGTCCGACGACACGACATAGACCTTGTGCCCCAGCGCCGCCAGCTTGCAGCTCAGCGTCCCAATCACGTCGTCCGCCTCGAAACCCCTGTAGTAGAGGATCGGGATGCGAAACGCCTCCAGCGCCCGCCGGATATACGGCTGCTGCTGGATCAGGTCCGGGGGCGTCTCCACCCGGTTTGCCTTGTATCCGCCGTACTCGATCGTCTCAAACGCCTGCGTCTTGATGTTGAACTTCTGAACGTCCTTCATCTGCGCGGCCATCTCGTTGCGGTGCACGGGCGCGCCCACGTCGTAGACCGCCGCCAGATACTCCGGCGCGAAGTCCTTCCGCAGCTTGTTGATCATGTTGACGAAGACATACGTCGCGGCGGTCGGGATGCCGGTGCGCGTCGACATGGGTCGCTGCCGCTGCATCGCGTGATACGCCCGAAAGATGAACGCCATCGAGTCCAGCAGGTAAACCGGCGGCTTGGTGCCTTTGGTGTCGTTAGCCATCATGCTTAGATGGTAGCCGGTGAATCATGCAACGCACCACTTCAACGGCTCAGCGGACGTCGTTGCCTGGCACCGTCTGGGCTACGATGGTGCGGATCATGACGAGCAGAGTGTATCTCTTTGTGGCTTTTTGTATCCTAAGTCAAGGATGGCCCATGAGCCGCGCCGACGCGCCCCTCGCTGTCAAGTCGCGCGTCAAGGTTTATTCGCCTAACCGGCATTTTTATGCGCTGAGTGTCCTCGCAGAGCGAAAGACCTCCGTATACCGAGCGACCGCGCCTCGTACGCCACTGTGGGAGATGGAGGGTTACCGCTCGATCCTCTTCCTGGCCGACGATGGGCAACACCTGGTTCAGGGATATAAGGGCGGCAATCTTCTCGACGCGCATGTAACACCGGACGATATGTTCCTTACCTTCTTTGTTCCATCTCGCCAGGCCGGAAGCATTACCGTCGGCGAACTGTTTCCCCACCTCGACCAACTACCCCGCACGGCTTCCAACATTACCTGGGGTAATTTTTGGGGCTTTGACTCTGCGAAACGGTTCGCTATCGTCCTCTCCGACGGTCGCAAAATCGTCTTCGACGCGGACACCGGAAAACAAGTCAACAATTCCCGGTGAATTGACGCAGATTACAGCAGCAACATGCAATCTCCATAGCTGAAGAACTTGTACCGCTGCTCCACGGCATGGGCATAGGCCGCCAGCACCGCCTCCCGCCCCGCGAACGCGCTGACCAGCATCAGCAGCGTCGACTGCGGCAGATGGAAGTTGGTCAGCAACCCGCTTACCACCTGAAACTTGTATCCTGGCGAGATAAAGATGTTCGTCGTTCCCGTATGCGCCCGCACGCGTCCGTGGAAGCCTTCCGTCCCGTAGAGCTCCGCCTGCTCGGCCAGGCTCCCCTCCAGGGTGCGAGCCGAGGTCGTACCGACCGCGACAATTCGCCCACCATCCCGGAACGTCTGGGCGATTGCATCCGACGCTGCCTGTCCAATGGCGTATCGCTCTTCATGCAGTCGCACGTCCTTCACCTCGTCGACGCGCACTGGCTGGAAAGTTCCCAACCCCACATGGAGCGTCACCGTTTCCACGCCAACGCCGCTGGCCCGCACTCGGTCCAACATCTCCGGTGTAAAGTGCAGTCCGGCTGTAGGAGCCGCCGCTGAGCCTGGCTCTTCCGCGAAGACGGTCTGGTATCGCTCCCGGTCCGCGCCTGTAGCCTCGCGCTCGATGTAGGGCGGCAGCGGGATGCGCCCGATCCGGTCAAGGACCGCGAAGAAGTCAGCCACTGGCGCGAACCGCACCGTCCGCTCGCCAAAGTCGCGCGCCGCCACGACCTGCGCCTCCAGTTCCACGCCGCCGCCGGGTGCGGTAAACAGCAGCCGCTCACCGACGACCACCTTGCGCGAAGGCCGCACGAGCACCTCCCAATGCTCGCCCCCAACCTGCCGCGTGAGAAGAACTTCGATGGCACCGCTTGGCTCAGGCGATCCGACCTGCGTCCGCAGACCCGCCCGTGTCGCAGACAGCCGGGCCGGAATGACGCGGCTGTCGTTCAGGATCAGGAGGTCTCCCGCCCGTAAATACTCCGGCAGATTGGCAAATACATCGTCGGTCAGCCGCCCTGACGCGCGATCGAGCACGAGCATCCGGCTGCTGCCTCGTGGCTCCGGCGGCGTCTGCGCGATCCGCTCCGGCGGCAAGTTGAAGTCGAAATCCTGCACCCGCATCGTCCTATGCTAGCGTGGCGACGGTTCCTTCGGGTGCTCTACGGCTGGCTTCTGCGTTGCAGCCTGGGCCATCGCTACCGCCCGGTCGAGTGCTGCCTGCACTGCGCTCTCCTCTGCCGCCACGTGTCCGGTCCACGTCACGACGACGCGCGAAAAGGGCTTCGGGATGAGGAAACGATCCCACGACCGTGCGCTCCAGGCGCGGTCTGGCAGCAGATAGAAGGCACCTACTTGCGTCCCGCTCAGCCGTGCAAGATAGGCTGCACCCGGTTTGGCGATCATCGCGGGCCCGCGCGGTCCGTCAGCTGTCACTGCACACTTGCGGCCTTCGCGGAACGCGCGCTCCATGCCTAGCAGCCCCGCTGCACCGCCGCGCGAACTCGATCCCCGGACGGCTACAAAACCGAGCCGTTCCACGGTGCGGGCGATCAACTCGCCATCGAAGCTACGGCTGATGAGAATCGCAACGTTCAAACCGCGAAACCGGTACGCCGCAAGGAGGAGCGACCGGTGCCAGAACGCATACACTCCAGGTCCGGGCATGGTATGGCCCGGCAGCACTCCATCCTCTACCTGGTCCTCGTACCGTAAGGTCGCTCCCAGCAGCCGGACGGCCCATGCTGCTATCCAGGGCACAAGCGCCAACGCCATCCTCTGCCCTCGCGTATAAGCCACGGAACCAGTGTACGCAGGTCGAAGTCTTCAGCAGAGATGTCACTTTAGAGGAGCCTCAGCTTGCCCAGGCGAGTGCGGATGAGCGCATCGATAGCCTCAATGGCGTCACACAAGGCCTGGAGGTCGCGCACATTGTCTTCAAACGGTCGCGGGACACCACGCGCTGCAGCAGTCTTGATGTTGTGAGCGAAGGCACCGCTCGCATCTGCGGTCTGCTGGGCGAGCACCTGAATGCCCTTTTCGTAGAACGGAGCCAGCCGGCCAGTTACAAGGACCGCTGCGTCATGTGCCGTGCTGAGATCCACCTCAGCTTTCTTCATCGCGTTCTCGAACTCAGTCATGTCACCGCTTGCGGGCCGGAATGAGTTGATGTTGAACAACCCCCGCCAACGCTCTCGCAGCTCACTTAGAGCGGACCATAGGTCTCTGTACGACGAGAGCTCGAGGTCGTACTGTGCCTGTGTGACGTAGGTGCCATGGTCCAGGCGAGACTGCAAGGTCTTCTGGTCTCGCTGCAGCTCGTCTTTGACCCGCTCCAGAGCTTCAGAGTTGCGCGCCTCAACGCCTTTCAGCCAGCGGTCCTTGAGCAGACTCACGACAATTCCGAAGAGTGCGGAGCCACCAAGCATGCCGCCGAGCACACCTCCAACAAGGCCACCCACAAAGCGGCTGATGTCCATCGGTTAACCTCGCATGGCTTCCGTTACCTCATTTTCGCCAGGCTTCAGCACGCCGATGCCATGCTCATAGATCATGTTGCCACCCAGATGGGCACTGACCGACACCAGGGCATAGCCTGCGGCTCCCAGCGCACGTCCCGTTCCGCGCGCCTTCCGCAGCCGCGCGATGGCGGATGCGGCATACAAGCCGGTGGCCGTCATGTTCAATACAGCGTGGACCAGGCCGATTTTGCGGGCTGCGGGCTTTTCGATCTCCGACCAGTCGTTCATCCCCGTCACTGCCGCGCCTACAGCGCCCAGAAGGCCCAGCCAGAGTGTAGCGTCGGCCGCGACGTTCATGGCCGTCGCCGCCCCTGCTGATCCAGCCCCCATCGTCTCCGCGACAGCGGCAACTGAATCAAAGGCGATGGTTCCTGTCCAGGACCCGACCGGGACGTCCGTCAGGATCACATGCAATGGCTCGTTCAGCCAATCCCCATGAAGCGCCCGCCGCAGCGTATCCCCGCCCAGCTTGTGGACTGTTTCCTTAATCGCAGCTTGTAGCGCCCGCTCGGTTTCCGGCGTGGTTACCGCAGCCCTCTCGGCCAGTCGCGCCAAAGGATCTTTACTTACCCCGTTCGCCATGCCTGCTCCTCTTAGGTCAGACTCACCTGATGGTTCTTCAACGCCGCGCGTACCTTTTCGACGTGTGTGCCGTGTACGCGGATCGCCTCGTGCAGCAACTGCCCGGTCACGCCAAACTCCTTGGACCAGTAGTAGATGTCCGAGGCCATCTTGGGGTTGATCTCGTGCGGATCGTGGGGTCCTTTCGCGTCGTGGATCTCTTCGTGCTCGATCTTGCTGGTCAACTCAGACATAGTCGTTGCTATCCTCTGCTAAGAAGGATGGCATCCCCTTCGCACAGGATGTACCAGGGGCCCTAGCTGTACCTGAGCCAGCGCACGATCTCCGGCAACGTCGGCCGCTTGCCGTACATCAGGATGCCGACCCGATAGATACGGCTTGCGACCCAGAGGACGGCATAGATCGTTACCAGCATGATGGCGACGGACAGCGCGATCTGCCACGCTGCCGGATGCCCCATTGAGATCCGCAGATACATGATGAGCGGCGTACAGAAGGGGATGAACGAAATGGCCGTCGCCCAGGGCCCGTCCGGATTGGGCACCACAAACGTAAGCGAGAACATACACGCGGCCAGGGGCATGACCAGAAACATATTGAGCTGCTGGAGCTCCTGCTCGGAGTTCGTCATCGCCCCCAGTGCCGCCGCAATCGACGAGTAGAGCACATAGCCCAGAAGAAAGTAGACGATGAAGAAGATGACCTGCATCGCCGTCAACGGCACATGGGCGTCCGATCCCGTCAGCCTCGCCACCAGGGACGTGCTCGTCAGCAGAACCGCAGCCGACAGCCAAAGGCCTACCTGCGTCAGCCCCACAGCGCCGACGCCCAGCACCTTGCCGGCCATCATCTCCTCTGGCCGGATCGTCGCCAAAAGCACCTCGAAGACGCGCGATGTTTTTTCCTCGATGATGGACCGCGCGACATTCATGCCGTACAGCATAATGACCATGTACATCAGCAGAAAGAACACATACGCGCTATAGAAGGCGTTGTCCGCATCGTCCCGGCCCGATTGTGAGCTATCCAGGTCAATTGGCTGCATCAGGGCATCTACGTCGCGCGCGACCATCCCCTGGTGCGTCAATCCCTCGCGCGTCAGGACGGTCCGCAGCGCCCGGCCGATGGTATCGCGCGTGATCACATCCGCCTTGGACTTCGGCGTCCAGGCGAAGGTAGGCCGCACGTTGGCTGTGGCACCCGGAGTGATCCACAGATAGCCGTCGAGCCGCTTGTTGTCGAGTTCCGCATCGAGCACCCCCCGTGTGCGGGCGTCTGGCGGCGAGATGACGTCCACATGCATCTCGCTGCGCCTCCCGTTTTGCAGTTCGGCTTGCAGGTCCGTCGCCACTTGAAGGTCGCTCGACACCACCGCGATGTGCGAGTTTGACTTGGTGCGCTTGCCGATCAGAACGCTTCCGAAGATGCCGCCCACCATCAGCGCCGGGATAAGCAACGTCATTACCAGAAATGCCTTCGTGCGTACCCGCTCCAGATACTCACGCCGTGCAATCAGCCAGACATTACGCATGGACTCCCTCCGGCCGGGGTTCCAGATCAGCCCCTACCCTCTCGATGAAAATCTCTTCAAGTGTCGGCTCCGTAACCTCAAAGCGCGAGATGCGCGTGCCCCGGGCGATGGCCTCCGCGAGCAAAGGCTGCGCGTCCGGCTCTCGCCCGCCCACACGGCGAAGCTTGATCTCCGCCCGCCCGGCGTAGTGCTTGACGTGCTCGATGGAAGGATGTGCCAGGAACGTGTCGTCTCCTGTAAACGTCATCTGCACACGATCGCGTGAATACCCCGCCTTCACCGCCGCCATTGATCCTGAGAGGATCAAGTGGCCGTTATGAATCAGCGCGATCTCGTCGCACATCTTCTCCACCTGATCCATGCGGTGGGTCGAAAAGAGGATGGTACGTCCGGCTTCCTTCAGCTCGATGAGCGTGTCGATCAGCAGCGTCGCGTTGACCGGGTCGAGGCCGCTGAATGGCTCATCCATGATGATCAGCTCCGGCTCATGCAGCAGCGTCGCGATGAACTGGATCTTCTGCTGCATCCCCTTCGAGAGCTCTTCTGTCTTTTTGTCGAGAGACCCCGCAATCTGCAGCTTCTCGCACCACACCTTTGCCCGGCGCTCCGCCGCCGCGGCCGACAGGCCATGCAGCTGTCCCAGGAACACCAGCTGATCGAGCACGGTCATCTTCTTATAGAGGCCACGCTCTTCGGGCAGGTACCCTACACGCTTCAAGGCGTCTCGCGTAAAAGGCCGGCCGAACAGGGACACCGCGCCTGAATCCGGCACCGTGATGCCGATCATCATCCGGATCGTTGATGTCTTGCCCGACCCATTCGGTCCCAGCAGCCCAAACATCGTCCCCGGCTCGATGACAAAGCTCAGGTCCGCCACCGCTATCCTGGCCTCATAGGCTTTACGAACGTGCTGCAAGGCGACGACATGCATGGTGCCTTAGTTTAGCAGCGACGTTGTTCTTTCAGGATCGTTTATAGCTACTCGCAGGGAGACCCGGGAAGCGGAGAGTTGTTACGCAGCTCCGCCCTCCCGCGCCTTGCTGGATGCACGTTACAAGCCGTTGCCCTTGATGTTCTCGACCGCTGTGATGCTGCCGAAGACGCCGTTGACCTCTTTGCCCGGTCCGGCAGCAAAGTAGAGTGTCGTGGCGTTACCGTTCAAAGGAGAGTCTGCGCCGAACGAGAGCGCCCACAGCCCGTCGATCGCCAAGGGCGTATTGTCGGGCGCATTCAAGGTTCCTTTATAGACACCCGTGAGCGTGTCGAACGCAAGAATCTGCCCGCTGCCGAACTGCCCCACCAGAATGTCGTGGCTGTACTGCCCGAAGTCTCCCGGTGCCTGCGCCAGACCCCACGGCGCATTGAACCACTCGCCACGTTGCAGGCTCATCATCTTATAGCCAAGCGGAGAGTACACCTCGACAAACCCCAGGGCCGTCCCGTCCACCTCATCGTGCTTGGCACTGTCCTGCTTGGCATAGGCCACATACAGGTTGCCGCCGATGTTCTGTACGTTGAAGGGAGCATAGCCGTGTACATGGACCGTGTTGTACGCGACCGGGGAGATGGCGGCTGGTTTGAAGTTGGAGTCGTACACCTCGACCTTGCCGCTGCGGAAGTTCGCTACAAACAGGAAGGTTTGCGGACCGGTGGCGGTTTGCAGGCTCATCAGCGTCGCGCCCTTGTACACCGCATTCGGGTTCGTCACCATGACCACTGCCGAAGTCAGATTGACCGCCGGACTCCAGCCCGAGATCGTTCCATCTTCGGTGACAAACAGAAATGCCGACGCCTTTCCCGGTGCGATCTGAAACGCGGTGCTGTCGCCGTTGAAGACTGTTCCTGTGGGAGTTCCGGTGGCGTTGCCTGAAGCTCCCGGCACCTTGACGACGAGGCTTTCCGTCTTGCCCGTGCCGTCATACAGCGTCGAAAGGCCGGTGCCGTTGTCGGACACCCACCAGGCACCCTTGGTGCTGCGCGAAAGACCCCAGGGGTTGACCAGGTTCGCATCGCGCGTCGGTGCCAGCGAGGCCAGGTTGGAGGTGAGATCAGTCAAGGTGTAGTGTTGCGCCACCTGCGCAGAAGCTCCAGTGAAGGATAGCGCCGCTGCCAGATACGCTGTGCCCGCTGCCCATCGTCTTATCGTTTGTCGACCGTGGATCATGTTTTCTCCTCGTTTGCTGAAGTTTGGAAAAACACACTCGTGCTCAGGTTGTGGATGAATGTAGCTGGTTGGACGAAGGCGAAGATGCAATGGATTACAAATCTTCCACTAATTTTCATGAACCTCAACATCTCCCTGAAAGTGGTGTCGGGCGCGCTCTGGACACGCTTGCCAGTCTGCCACTACAATCCATACGGCGGTACGCCCCCTGAACTTCAGGTGAAGTCGCCTGGCTGATTGCGGCGACCTTAGGTCGAACATCTCCAGGCCGGAAGCGCACCGGCCCGTTGGGGGTTTGTTCCTCGGGCTCCACGCGCTGCGGCTCCCACATCGCGCAATTGCTACCATCACCCTTGTGCTCCACCTCGCCACCCCCATCCAGTTCGTCAAGCGCGTCGGCGACCGCATCGCACACGGCCTCGCCCAGCGCGGGGTCGAGACCGTCGAAGACCTCCTCTACCATCTCCCCTTCCGCTACGAAGACCGCCTCAACCCCGTCCTCCTCGCCTCCCTGGTCGCCGGAACCCTGTCCACCGTCATCGCCGAAGTTCGCGGCTCCGCCCTGCTCCGCACCCGCTCCGGCCCGCTCTTCGAGATGACCGTCGGCCAGGGCCTCACTTCGCTCAAGTGCATGTGGTTCAACGGCTCGTACCTCGAAGGCCGCTTCAAAGTGGGCCAGACAGTCGCCCTCTACGGCAAGCTCGAAGCTTCCCGCTCCACCGCCGGACGCTTCAAGATGATCCAACCGCAGTTCGAGATCCTTCCCGCTCCCGGCGCGACCGGCCCCGACGCAGAGTTCGCCCAGCTCGAGATGGGCCGCATCGTCCCCATCTACCCCGCCTTCCCGGGCACCACCGCCTGGGGCTCCAAGCTCAACTCCAAATGGACCCGCCGCGTCATGTGGAGCGTCTTCCAGGAGCTCGAAGAGACCACCCCCACAACTCCCGAAACCCTCCCCCAAGCCTTACGCGAGCGCCTTTCCTTGCCGAAGACCCTGGAAGCATTAAGAAGCATCCACTTCCCCGAAGCCGGCACCCCCATGCCCGAGCTGCTCGCCGCCGCCACTCCCGGCCACCGCCGCCTCATCTTCGAAGAGCTCTTTTTCCTCGAACTCGGCCTCGAACTCAAACGCCGCCGGATGCGCGACCGCGCCGGCACCGCCTTCACTACCGGACTCGACGTCCGCGAAGCCATCAAGCAGGTCCTCCCCTTCCACCCCACCGCCGCCCAAAAGCGCGTCCTCGGCGAGATCGTCGCCGACATGCGCCGCCCCCAGCCCATGCGCCGCCTCCTCCAGGGCGACGTCGGTTCCGGTAAGACGATCGTCGCCATGCAGGCCGCGCTCGTCGCCATCGAAAACGGCTGCCAGGCCGCACTCATGGCCCCCACCGAAATCCTCGCCACCCAGCATTACCTCTCCGCCCGCAAGCTCCTTGCCGACGCCCGCTCGCCCCGCACCGGCCGCCCTTACCGCGTCACCCTGCTCACCGGCTCGCTCGACCCCGTCAGCAAACGCAGTGCCCGCGCCCACATCTTCCGAGGCGAGACCGACCTCGCCATCGGCACCCACGCCCTTATTGAAGACAAAGTCGACTTCCCCTCGCTCGGCCTGGTCATCGTCGACGAGCAGCACCGCTTCGGCGTCCAGCAGCGCTTCAAGCTCATGCGCAAACCCGACGCAAACGGGGTTAATTCCGAGCCCGACGTCCTCGTCATGACCGCCACCCCCATCCCGCGCACCCTCGCCCTCACCCTGTACGGCGACCTCGACGCCTCCGTCCTCGACGAGCTTCCCCCTGGCCGCACGCCCATCGTCACCCGCCGCACTACAGACGAACGCGCCGCCGACGTCTGGACCTTCGTCCGCAAACAAGTCGCCCTCGGCCGTCAGGCCTACCTCGTCTACCCCGTCATCGAAGGCCCAAAGGACGACCAGCCCGAACTTGACTACCCCAACGACACCCCGCCCGAAGAACCCACACCCAAGTCAAAATCCAAGAAGACCGCCAAGCTCTTTGCCCCCAAGAAACCTCTCCGCGCCGCCGCCGACATGTACGACGAGCTCCGCGCCGGCGCACTCTCCGGCCTTCGCCTCGGCCTGCTCCACGGCCGCCTCTCCGCCGACGACAAGGAAGTCGTCATGGCCCGCTTCAAGCGCGGCGACCTCGATGTCCTCGTCGCCACCACCGTCATCGAGGTCGGCGTCGACGTCCCCAACGCCACCGTCATGGTCATCGAACACGCCGAGCGCTTCGGCCTCGCCCAGATGCACCAGCTCCGCGGCCGCGTCGGTCGCGGAGCGCACAAGAGCTTCTGCATCCTCGTCACCTCGGGCGAAGTCTCCGAGCAGGCCGAAGCCCGCCTCGACGCCATGGTCCGCACCCAAAACGGCTTCGAACTCGCCGAACTCGACCTCCAGCAGCGCGGCCCCGGCGAGTTCTTCGGCACCAAACAAGCCGGCCTCCCCGACTTCCGCGTCGCGGACCTCCTCCGCGACCGAGCCCTGCTCGAACTCGCCAAAACCGAAGCCACCCGCTTCGCCGCCCAACCCGACCCCGCCATCTCCAAAGAAGAGACCGCCGCCGTCTGGGCACGCCTCAAACAACAATGGCAACGCCGCTACGGCCTGGTGGAAGCCTAGCCGCGCCGACCTTGGCTGTCGCCTATCTAGTTGTCATTCCCGAAGGGAATCTGCTTGTGCCTTGCCCTTGCCTTTTTATCGTCATTACCGAGGCGGTCTGCTTTGCGCTCTTGCTTCTTTGGTTGTCATTCCCGAAGGGAATCCGCGTTTCCACGCCGCAATCCCACTCGCTGCCACCTGGAAGAGCATGGCTTCAGCCACGCCGCAATCACCCCGTTTTACGCGAACAGGACCTTAGTACGTGCGACCTCACGACACCGTGATGGTTTCGCCCGATCCTGAAAGACGCATCCAATGCCCATATCCGATCGACTCAAAGCCTATCCGCCTCCATGGGATGGTTCCCTTCTGCTCGCTTGCAAGAAGTGCCAAAAGAAGATCACATCGCAGAAACACAAGAAAGCCCTGTCGAAGCTGAAGAAGGCGATCAAAGGAAGCGAGAAACAGCAGCATTCGGGCAGAATCCACGTCCTGAATGTGCCATGCATGAAGATCTGCCCAAAGAGGGGAGTTGCGGTCTACAATCCTCATCGGTTGAACGGGCACTTATACATACTTCGCTGCGATGAGGATGTCGAGGGCTTGATCCAAGCCGTAACTCAACAGTAGGCACATTGCCCCATCCTTTCGTACCAACCAGAGATTTCCGACAACGTCGGATGCCCTACCTTCAGCACATCTCAACGCGCCTGAGGTGGGATCGGGGCGCCAACACCCTCCCAGGCATAAGAAAGACCGGGTGCCCCACCTTCGGCATGGTTTCATCGTGCCTAAGGTGGGTGCGGTGCCAACAACTTACACGGCGGACGTACAATCCACCCCATGCCCACCGGCCTCCACCGATACCAACAAGAAGGCGACGACCACCTCATCACCTTCAGTTGCTATCACCGGCTCCCCTACCTCAACATCGAAGCCGCCCGAAATCTGTTCCTAACTTCCCTCGAAACCACCCGCAAACGCTACCACTTCGACGTCCTCGGCTACGTCGTCATGCCCGAGCACGTCCACCTCCTCGTCAGCGAACCACAATCCAAACCCCTCGCGACCGCCCTGCAAGCCCTGAAACTCTCCGTCTCGAAACTCTCCACACAAAGGCCCTTCTGGCAGGCCCGCTACCACGACTTCAACGTCCTCACCCACAACAAGCGCGTCGAAAAGCTCCACTACATGCACCAGAATCCCGTCACCCGCAGCCTGGTGTCCACCCCTGAGGACTGGCCCTGGTCCTCCTATCGTCACTACCATCTCGACGAGCCTAGCGTCGTAAAGATCACCTCTCCATGGACCATCGCCGCCCCAAGCCCACCTTAGGCACGATGAAACCATGCCGAAGGTGGGGCACCCGGCGGTTAGCGTCAATCGTCGAGGTGGAATCGCCTAAGCACCGAGATTTGGGACAAACTTGAGCTATCGACTATCCACTTCTTCTCACTCAGCGAAAAGCTCTTTCTGAATGCAAACCCATCCCACATCCAGCAAAACGTGCTCTGCCACCAATCCATCGGCTTGAGTCGATTGAAATTTCGGACAATAAGCGACCCTACATCCAGTTCCTGGGCCTTCTTTCTTGCGCCACGCAAAGTTGAGTGATCCCAACACTCTCCTGTGCCGGGGGCATAATCCGGGGAATAGATCGTATAGTCGATTCTCACGTGCTTCATGGAAACATTGTAACGACCTGCTTGCCGGGTGCCCCACCTTAGCCTACAGTCTCATCGTCGGCTAAGGTGGGTCTCAGCATGTCGGGAACTCTCCGCGCCGATCTTAGCCGATACGTCTGGGGCGAACCGGACAGGAAGTAACCCCTTAGAGCACTGCATCCAGAGCTTGCCGAGCGGTCACGATTCGCGTCTGCTTCCAGGCGGCAGGAAAGTGTCTGGTATTGCCCGTCACCAGAAAGTGGGCGTCCGCCTCCTGGGCACATTCGAGAAATACATCGTCGTCCGCATCGAGGCAAACGTGAACTGCCATGCTTGGTGTGACCCAAAGTGCGGAGTGTCTGATGGCGGCCAGAACTTTCTCGATCTCGTCGCTGCTCCGCTTGAACTTGGGACGACGGAGGACTTCTTCATACTCGGCGTAGATCTCGGAGCTGACACAGAGTTGCAGGTCGGGCTCGGCCAGGCAGACGGAGAGGACTTGAGCGGGTACGCCTTGAGAGGTCAGCAAAGCCGAAACGAGGATGTTGGTGTCGAGAACGACGCGAATCATTGCTCCGTGGACGGTCTTTGGGTACGTCGCTCCCTGCGGGCGGCTGCAACTTCAGCGTTTATCTCGTCCATCGAAAGCCCATCGACGCCTGACCGCTTGGCGCTGTCCCAGGAGGCTCGCAGCCACGCCGGAACGGAATCGTGATGGACAGTGCGGATGCTGATCGCTTCGTCCTCGGAGATCGAAGAGCCGAGTAAACCCTCCACGAGCATTCTCTGATCAGGCGTAAGGTCTTTCGCGCGATGAATCATGCCTGTACTTTACACCGAAGACACCGCCAGCAAAGCGCAACTAGCAACGCGCCGTTTACCCTAGACCCATGACGTTCCAAGCATCGAATCACGCCAAATCCGGCGAACGGTCGAAGGACGGGTACATCGCCTTCGGCCACCCCTCGGTCATGCTGAAGCTCCCTTCCGGCCAATCCGTGGCGGTCGACGAAGGCGTCCTCGACCTGATCCGGCTCATGAACAGCATCCCCGGGATCGAAACCAAGGGCTCGTGCCAGGGGCAGGAGCCGAACTACGGCTACGTCCAGTTCATGCCCGACGATACCGAGGGCCAGGCACACGCTTCCCTCTACTTCATGTACCACATGTTACAAAACATGCACACCGCCTGGGTGCAGCACAGGCAAGCGATGTGGGAGCACGAAACATCCACCGGCTCCGAACATCCAGATGCCTACAAGTTCAAGTTCACCACGGAGCTTGGCAATGGCTACGTTCTGAAATGGTCCCCGTACACCTATCCCGCCGTCCTCCTCGCCGCGCGGAAAGCGGCAGAGCAAACCGGCTAACGTCGAGCGTCGCAAACTTGCCGGGTGCCCAGCCTTTGCGGACGAGTTCATGCGAAGCTTTCGGTGCGGAGATGACAATTGTTACGGTCTTTACGAAGCAACCGCCGCCTGGTACCCCTCGATGCTCTCCTGCCGGACCACCTGTTTCTTCGGCCCACGCTTGCGCGCCACCAGCACCCGTATCCGCTCGATCATCTCCGCCGGCGAACACGCGCCCTTGGGCAGGAACACGTCTGCGTGCAGGGCCCGGTCCGCCGCGTTCACCGTGCCCGACACGATCATCGCCGGCAGCCCCGGATGCAGCTGCTTGGCCCGCCGCACCAGCTCGTTGCCGTCCATCTGCGGCATCAGCAGATCGCACAGCAGCAGGTCAATCGTGCCCGGGACGGCGGCGCGCAGATGGTCCAGCGCCTCTTCGGAGGTGCTCACCGAGAGCACGCGATAGCCGCGGGTCTCCAGCAGGAAGGTGCGGACGGAGAGGACCTGTTCGTTGTCGTCGACGCAGAGGATGACTTTCTTGGGGCGCATTGCGGGGTGTCTCGCTTCTGCCGGAGTGCCGTTGATGGCCTCGCGGCGGATTGGGCCTCTCGGGAGCGCCGCTGATTGGCGGACGCGCCTTGGAGGGGAGTGGCGGTTGACCCGCGCTCAGGGAGCAAGCGCAGGAAGGGGTAGCCGCCTCCTAAGGTGCGGAACGCAAGAAAGCGAGGCTCTCCTGTCCGCTCCCAAAAGGGGCAGTGCCTTGTTTACAGAGACAGGGTCTGTGTAAACGCGGTGGTGCGAAGGCGTCGTGCGTCCTGTGAGGTGCAGCTCATCGAGTGCGCGGCGGGGCTTCCTTTTGTACCGGAAGGACACCCGCAACGCGGTGCGATGAGCCGCGGCCACAGGGCTGCCGGGCGTCTCTCAACTCAAATTGTTCGTAGTACAGGCGAAAGCACTTTGTCTCAGGGCGGCGGTGAAACTCAACACGCCTCCATCAACGCTTCCCCACAGTACGGCTCCCGCCCACGGTTTGCAACGGCGCACAATAGGCGAAGACGGGATCGCTTTCTGCTTGCTCCTCCGCTCTATCGGCGTAAGAGACTATTAACATTAGCGATTCCCCCGGCTGTCCTGTTGAAAACGCCGTGCATCACGAAAGGATAAGCCGTCCGGCTGCCACAGGGATGGTGCGCCCGCCGACACTCACTCCAGTGACGGTGTCCTGGTTCCGGTCAGCCTGAACGTGGAGCCTGCTGGGACGCTTCATCTCGGTGCCCTGCGCGAAGACCACCGGCTGCCCGCTTGCCGCCAGCCCGTGCCGGACCAGGTAGGCGATCGCGCAGCCCGCCGCGGAGCCGGTAGCAGGATCATCGCCTCCCGTGAACTGCATGCGAGCCCGCCAGTCCGCCCCGCTCCCGGCGTGCGCCCGGGTAACGCAGTAGAACCAACGTGCGCCGCTCCCCGCCAGGCAGGCCCGCTCCTTTACGGGATTCACCTGCATCCGCTCGATCGCGCCAACCGAACGGAGAGGCACGATGCAGAAGGCTGTGCCGGTCGACACCGTTTGGGCGGGGAACTCCGGGTCGAGGTCCTCCACGGCCAAGCCAAGCGCCTCTGCGACCGCTTGAGGCTCATGCATGGGGCCGAAGAGGGGATCGTTCTGGCGCATCGTCCCATACACCCCCGGCGCGCCGTGCTCGACGCGAAAACGCACCGGGATGGTGCCCGCTTTCAGGTCGAGCCTGATCTCCTCGGCCCCGCGCAGCACGGGATGTTGCCAGTGGAGCCAGCTTGCCGTTCCCAGCGTAGGGTGACCTGCAAAGGGCAGCTCCTCCTCCGTGGTGAAGATGCGCACCCGCACACCGTGTTCGCGCTCTACGGCCACGTCCCGAGGCAGGATGAAGGTGGTCTCGGACAGGTTCGTCTCCCGCGCAATGGCCTGCATCTCCGCATCCGTCAGCCCGCGTCCGTCCGCGAAGACCGCCAGCTGGTTGCCTTCAAGTGCCCGCTCGGCGAACACGTCTAGCTGTGCGTACTCGAGCGTTCGACCCAATAAAGTTGACATAGCCCTTGCCTCCCACGTATGTTCTGAACAACCGCAACGGAGCCAACCAGCTCCCAGGCCAGCATAGCTGGCAGCGGGCACTTTCCCTATGCCGATACGTCCCAATCCGTCGATGTGTTGCTGTCCTGCTTATATAGCGGCAGGTCGCTAGCAGGCTCAACGGGATTGTAAACATCGCGCGAGTTGCAGAGTAACCCACCCACGATGTCACACGCGGGTGGGTTTTCTGTTGTGGAGGTTCAACCAGAAGCACCGATGGCGAAGTGGCTAACGCGCCGGTCTGCAAAACCGGTATTCATGGGTTCAAATCCCATTCGGTGCTCCAACTTCGCGTTCCCTCGATGAGCTTGGGTGGATGCGGGCCTTGCTGCTTACGGCTGCCAAACCTGTCTCGTTCTCGTTTTCCGGGGAACATCGCTGTGCTTTGCCTAAGCCCGCAGCGTCCCCGTCAAGACCAGCCCTGCACCTTGGCAAGAACGGGGGGTCGACAGCGCGGTTCAGACCTGGGCGACATCAAGACAGATCCTCTTCCTGAGACGGCTTAGAAGCCGAACGAGAGGAACAGCTGCAGCCGCTCTGTGGCAGAGTTCGTGGTGTACGGTCCTCCAGCCAGCTGCAGGGTTCGGCCAAAGTTCGGGTTCGGCCTTTGTTGTGGTCCCAGCGTTCCGATGGGCGAAGCGTAGTCGTGGAAGTTGAAGAGGTTCTGCGCCTGAAGACCGAGTGCGAGGTTGTAGCGCCGTCCAGTGCTGGCTGTGCCCCCTCCAAAGCCTCCCGGGCCGCCGCGACCGCCGCCGCCAGGACCACCGCGGCCCGGGCCGCCTTGCGGGGGTCCGCCTTGCGCCGCCGCTCCCGCACGGGCCGCTGCGGCATCGGTCAGCTTGCCGAAGCCGAAGGTCTTTGCTACACGAAGGTTCATCGTAAAGAGCGCCGGTCCGGTGCAGTAGTTGACTGGGATGGGCGTGTAGCTCGCTCCGGTGGGTGGAACCACGAAGTCGGCCGCCACCGTGCAGCGTCCGGACTTGCCGTTCGCAAACGAAGGGCGGTCGATGAAGAGACTGTCGCCGTTGACGTCAGTCCCCGTGGTGACGTTGTACGGAGAGCCCGATGCAGCGATGATGAAGGGGCTGATGGATAGGAAGTGGGGAGCCGACACATTGCCCCCGAGAAAGAGCCTGCTGCGGGTGTCGAAGTTGGCCCGGCCGTAATCCGCACCCAGGTCGTAAGAGTTCGAGGCAAAGGAGGTGGCACCCGCCGTATCGGATTTCGCGAAGTTCAAGGCGTAGAAGCCGAAGACTGAAAAGTGGCGGCTTCCGCGTAGATTGAAGTTGGTCAGAACCTGGTTCTGCCGGAAGACGCCGGCGGACTCGAACTGCGCGAGAATCGGGCGGTTGATGTTTCCAGTCGTCGTGCCCGGCAGCGGAGCGTTGATGTTCTCGCTGACGAACTGATGAACACCGCGGGCGCTCAGGTAGTTTACCGAGATCGTTGCGCCCCGGAAAAGCTGCTGATCTGCCCCGATGGCGAACTGCATGGTGTACGGGCTGCGGAGATGCGGATTGGCACTGTATGTCTGGTTTCCACCAGTTGCCAACGATGTCTGGCAAGCGGCAACGTTGCCCGGCGAGCACCCGTTGGTGCCCTGGCCTTGCTCGAAGACGGCGGTCGAGCGAACCTGGTTCAGCCCATTCTCTTCTACTGTCGTCAGCTGATTATTGAGCTGGAAGCGGTCATAGAAGATGCCAAAGCCGCCACGCAGCACTGTCTTCGGATTGCCTCGGGCGCTGCCCAGACCGTACGCGAAGGAGACCCGCGGACCGAAGTCGTGGTGCTCCGAGACAAAGTTCTGCACCTCGTAGCGCAGACCATAGCTGAAGGTCAGGTTGGGACGGACCTTCCAGTCATCCTCGGCGTAGACTTCGAGATCGGTGTAGCTGAGGTCGACTCCGTTGTTGACTTTGGTAATGGCGAACTGGCTGGGATTGTCAGAGAGATAGTCGGCCACACTGCTATAGGTGAAGACGCCGTTGGTTCCGTTCGTGGTGGTGTTCGACTCCGCAGTATGCCGCAATCTACCGCCGAACCGTACGAAGTTCTTGCTGAGCGTCAGAGAAGTGTAGTTCTGGACTTCGATGCGGTGCTGGGTGTCGTTGCTGGAGCCCGCGCCCGATCCCCCAGCGGTAAAGGACCCCTGCACACTGATATTCGGGGCGGTGCTGTTGGCAGCGACCGTGCCCGTATCGCGACCGAACTCGAAGCGTGTCTCGTTGATGACGCGGGGGCTGATGATCTGAGTATCGGAGATCTGAATCTCCTGCTCCGTGCTGGCACTGGTGCTGCCTGCACTCTGGAGAACGAGGGAGCCGACACCGTTGTTGACCTGGTTGTTGGACTCGTACTGATAGCGCGCCGTCAGGGTGTTTTTGTCGCCAAGCGCAAGATCGAGACGCGGCGTGATGTCCCAGCGGGTCTGAGGAACACTGATTGCGGCCTGGTAGCTTACGGCCTTGCAGTTGAGGTTACCGTCCCCCGGCTGGCATAGCGTCGTGGGCGTGCTGGGATCGGCTGCGATGATGCCGTTAACCAGGGCATTGTCCTGGATCTGCCGTCGTGAGCCTCCAACCGTAAACGAAGCAGATCTGGCGAGTGGTCCGGTCACGTTCCCAAAGAAGAAGAGAGTGTGGTAAGGCGGTTGGACGATGGGTGACTGGCCCTGCTGCAGACTTTGATTGAGGAGAGGATTGGCCGTGTTGAAGTGCGAATCGTTGGCGTTCAACTGGGCCTGACCATGGAACTTGTCTGTGCCTGGCTTGGTGAAGACCTCGACACGGCCATAGCCCAGGCGGTCGTACTGGGCGGAGAAGGGGTTCTGGTTGACACGAATCTCACGGATAGAGGACTTCGGTGGCAGCTGCCCGCCCGTAAAGCCGTCGACATAGATCTGGCCGCCATTTGGTCCTGCGGCGGGGCCAGCGAGAGCGGTCAACTCAGACGAAAGCTCGTCCGGATCATCCGATAAGGCTTCCAGATCCTTGCCCTTGATGACGGTGGAGCTCGCGTTTGAATCCTGATCGACGCTCAGGGTATTGGCCTGTGCGGTGACCTGCACAACCTGATCGGCTTCCTGGATGGCCATCTTGACGTTCACTGTCAGGGCTTGCCCGGCACCGATTCTGATGCCCTGCCGCACAAAGGTCGCAAAGTTCGGCATGGTGATCGTGAGCGAGTACGTTCCCGGTGAGACGCCGTTCAGTGCGTAGCTGCCATCACTCTGCGATTGCGTGAGCAGCGCCTTGCCGGAGGACGGCGTCAACGTTACTGCTGCTCCGGGGATCACGGCCGCGTCGGGATCGGCTACCGTTCCGCGGACGACGCTGAGCGTCGCAACCCCTGTTTGCGACGTTTGCGCGGTCTGCCCACGTGCGATTCGAGAGGGGAATGGCAGAACCGCGGCAAACAACCCGACAAGCGCAAGACCGGTGCGAGAAAACATCATGACTCCTGAAGATAGAAGCACCTTGCGGCGCGTTATGGGCTTGCAGCGGGTGTTCCTTGCCTTGCTACGGAGCACCGCCGCCGCCTTCGGGCGCACCGCCGCCGACGTTCCAGGGCGAGAGCGTCATCGCCTGCGAACCGGACGGCGCAGCGGAAAGGATGGCTTCGACACCCGCGAGGAGCGTGACGGCGGTCAGCGTTTCACTGCGGGGCTGCGTTTGTGTTTGTGTTTGCGACGCGACGATCATCACCGCATCGCCTGCTTTCAGGTCGGCCAGCGTCGAGGACGGCAGCCGAGCAAGCATCCTGGACAGGTCCATGCCGACGGAACGGCTTTGGCTTTCAGAAGAGGCCCTGGCGACTCCTGGTCCGCTCGATCCACCCTGCCCCCGTGCGTCGGCGCGGGCACCCGTCGGGGAGGACGCGGGAACGGACGGAGATCCTTCGGGCGCCTTCGTCCCTGACGCTACCGTCACGCTTCCGCGCTCTCGTGCGGCAAACCGCGCCCCCAGCTCTGGTGGTAACCTTCGCACGTCCGAGTTCCCTGTAAGGGTGACCGTCACACTCTTTTTCGTGGTGAGGTCCTTCAACGTAACAGTACCCGCCGCCGCATCGACCGAGGCAAGCGTGCCCGAAAGGTTGCGGAACGATCCGCTGACCACCTCATCCGCCACCATGGACAATCCATCGCCGGACTTCGTTCCGCGTACCTCGAACTGATCACCTGCCTGGATCTGTGCCAGTGTGCCCGGCTTGGCATCCTCAAACCTGACCGAATCGCCTGCATATCGGCGGAAGATCGTAGCCGGGGTGGTGTGTACCTCCATCTTCTTTGTGCCGGAGGAGAGAATCAGTGTTCCTGTCCCGTCATTCGCACCGACGATGCCGCCTACGCCGCGGCGCTGCCAGTCCGCCTGCTCCGCGATGCGCTTCTGTGCGAGGTCGCCGGACTTCATCAAGATGATGCGCGTTGCGGTAAGGCTGTCTGCGCTCTCGCCCGGCTTTCCCGTGACGAGCACCTTGTCGCCCGCGCCGATATCGGTCAACGTAATGGTTTGTGCGGCCTTCAGGTCGGTGCTTCCAGGCGCCACTTGAACGATCCGTGCACCCTCGCCCACCGTGACTGAAACACTTCGTCCGGCGTCCGTCGCAAGGGTCAAAGTCGTTCCTGCGACGGCTTTGACGGTTCCCATCTGCCTGCCGGTGGCGGGTGGCGCAGCGACGGCCTGCGCCCACATCCTTGTTGACAGGAGAGGAGCCATCCAAAGCGCCGATGCCAGCACAAGCGGAGCGCTCGTCCGCGATGTCACCTTCAACAGATTCATGCCTGTCCTCATAAGAAGCGCCGACGGAGCGTTCTCTCCCATGACTGCCTTCATGGTGTACGGACCAGAATGCAGAAAGTTTCTCCAGCGCTCCAACACCCAGAGTACAAGGGCAGCTTTAAGGGAACCTGAAGATCCTAGGGAGTCGTGTTGAAAGCACTTTGCAAGCTCGTCACGCACTCCGCTCCGGCCTTCTTCTTCGATTCACTGGTGATCGTTGTATAGAACGAGGTAATCGCCCCTTTGAGCGCCGACTTCATGGTGATGGACGAGCCAAAAGTCATGGAGAAGCTGGAGTTGGGCTTGCCATCCGGTTCCGTGCCTTGCTTACTCGATCCGCTGTGCTCGCTCTTTTCTCGAAGGTCAGGACAATGTCGGCATTGTCGGGATCGTCGCTCACCTTGAAACGGCTCCATCGCTTCAACGCTTCGATCGCGCCCTGCTCCACGGCCTCGTTGTGCGTACTGTTCACGATGTATACCGTTTTCGCGAGCCTCACCTCCTTGGGAAAGGGCTGCACATTGCGTTGCGCGGACAACAGGGCTGCAAAGGGAGCCCACAGTAGCAAACCAAACAGGGTAGCGACTTTTCCTTTTGTCATAGCGACTCCTCGTGAGGCGGTTCCTGTATGTCCTTGCGGGTAAACTATCACACGTTATTATCCGTTCGCGCCAGGACCACAAGACTGTCCGGGGGCAGCGAGACCTGCGTCTCCGTCAGCACGATCTTGGGCGTGGAAGCCAGGCGGATCGGCAAGCCGTCTTCGTTGGGCAGCTCGACGGTTGCCGGGCCGAGATTGAAAGCGATCAGAGCGTCCCCGCGCCGCATGGAAAGCCATCGCTTCTCCTCATCGAACTTCATGCCAATATGTCCGAGATCGCCATCGTTCAGCGAAAGCACGCTCCGGCGGAGATGGATCAGGGACTGCGTCCATGCCAGCATCTCGCCATGGAGCCCTTCGTGAATCTCGTTCCACTTAAGCTTGCAGCGGAGAAAGGTCTCCTCCTTCTCGGGATCGGGAATGACGGCCGGGTCCCATCCAAACGCGGCGAACTCCCGCTTGCGTCCTTCGGAGACCGCCTTCACCATCTCAGGATCGCTGTGGTCGGCGAAGTACTGGAAGGGAGTGGAAGCCGCGTACTCCTCGCCTTGAAACAACATAGGGATAAAGGGTGCGGTCAGCACGATGCCAAGCGCCACCTTCGCCTTGTGCAGACCGACAATATGCTCCAGCCGGTCGCCGGTCGCACGATTGCCGACCTGATCGTGATTCTGGATGAAGCCAATGAAGCGGTGTGCGGAAAGCCCGTCCACCGGCCTGCCGTGGCTCCGGTTACGGTAGCTGGAGTACTTGCCATCGTAGACAAAGACCTTTGTCAGGGACTTCGCAAGGTCTGCAAGCGCACCGAAGTCGTCGTAGTACCCCTTGCCCTCGTCTACATGGAGAAGGGTAAAGAGCGCGTGGTGGAAGTCGTCGGACCATTGGGCGTCCATGCCGTAGCCGCCTGCCTCACGCGGCGTGACGATGCAGGGATTGTTCAGGTCGCTTTCGGCAATCAGGATCAAACGCCGTCCGACCGTGGCGGAGAGGACGTCGACTTCAGCCGAAAGCTGCTCGAGGAAGTGGATCGCCGAACGGTCCATGAACTCATGCACCGCGTCCAGCCGCAAGCCGTCCATGTGGTAGTCCCGCATCCACATCAAA
This sequence comes from Acidobacteriaceae bacterium, assembly GCA_965215415.1. GTDB lineage: Bacteria > Acidobacteriota > Terriglobia > Terriglobales > Acidobacteriaceae > Edaphobacter. Next base: position 2,683,836 of record CBDCDQ010000009.1, read on the forward strand.
GCGTTGTCGGCAAAGTAGCGGCGTACCTGGTCGGAGCCTGCCTCTTCGAAGTTGATCGCGCTGCCCCACGGTGTATGGTGCTTTTCCGTGGTGTAGTTGCCAAACTTGCAGGTGTAGTTCCCTACAGGTCCAAAGTGGTTGTAGACGACATCGAGCAAGACGCCGAGGCCGCGCACATGGCAAGCGTCGACCAGCCGCTTCAGCCCATCGGGGCCGCCGTAACCGTCACGCACTGCAAACAGCGCAACGCCGTCATACCCCCAGCCATGTTCGCCGGGAAACGCCGCCACGGGCATGATCTCGAGATGCGTGATACCGAGCTCGACCAGGTAGTCGAGGCGCTCGATGGCGGCGTCGAAGGTTCCTTCCTGCGTAAAGGTGCCTATGTGCAGCTCATAGATCACTGCACCGGTAAAGGGCGGTCCTTGCCAGGTGAGGTCGTGCCATTCGAAGGCGCTCTGATCATAGAGGCGCGACGGAGCGTGCACGCCGTTAGGCTGCCATGGGCTGCGCGGGTCTGGATATGGCGCAGGATCGTCGTCGATGAGAAAAGCGTAATCGGTCCCGTGCGTGGCGCTGGCGACCGGAACTCGCCACAGGCCGTGCTTGTCGGGCCCGGTCATGGGCACGGGTCCAGTTGCCAGATCTACCGCCATCTTTCTGGCATGAGGAGCCCAGACGGAGAACTCATGCATCGAGATGTTCCTCGTGGGTCAGCAACGCTATGGGGAAGTTTGCGAGCAACGTGGCCACAGGAACGGCTCCGCCTTCGATCATCTCGCCAGTGAACTCGTTCGTCCATCTGCCCGCCGGTATCTGGACTGAGGTGCCACGCCACGCGCCGGCAAGGGAAAAGGGGAAGCGAGGAACGACGGTGACAACCGATCTCCCGCGAAGGTATGCGATCGCATGCTCGGCTGCACCGCCGGTAACTTCCAGCGGCGTGTAGCCCGCCTCTGCACCGAACCAGGCGGGCTTGCGCTTGCGAAGCATCAGCGCGCGATGAATCGTCCACAGCTTCGGCACGCCTTCCTCCATGCGCTCCATAGCGACAGCTGCCGATCGAGAGCATTGCAACGGGTCAAGCTCCTTCAGCAGGTTGCGACGGCATTCATAATCCACAGGACGGCGGTTATCAGGATCGACGAGGGAAAGGTCCCAAAGCTCGCTGCCCTGGTAGAGGTCAGGCACGCCTGGAGCAGTGTACTTGAGCAACGTCTGCGCGAGCGAGTTGACCCGTCCCGCATCAAGAATCTTTGCCACGAAGCGGTCGACCTCGGCCGTGAACTCCGTTGAGGCGAGTGTCGCTTCGATGAAGCCGTTCATGGCATCTTCGAAGTCCTTGTTGTTCGCCGTCCAGGTCGTCTGCTGCTTGGCTTCGCGGGTCGCTTTCTGCATATAGGCTTTCGCCCGGTCGAGCGGCAGAGGCCACGCCCCGATGAGCGTCTGGTAGTAGAACCATTCCGTGTTGCGGTCGGGAAAGCCATTTGCTCGTAACGGCTCGTTCATGGCCGACCAGCGCGACACTGTCGCTGCAAATTCCTCCGGCATCTCCGAGAGGACGGCCAGCCGCGCCCGTACGTCCTCGGAGCGCTTGGTGTCGTGCGTTGAAAGCGTCGTCATGGTCAACGGGTGGGTCCGTTGCATAGTCGCCTGGTAGTCGTGGAACTCAGCGATCGAGACGCCGTTGCGACCCGGATCGCCGCCGACCTCGCAAAGGCTCGTTAGCCGGTTGAAGCAGTAGAAGGCCGTGTCCTCTACGCCCTTCGCCATGACCGGGCTGGTGAACTGCTGAAAGCGCATGAGGAATTCCGTTTCGCGCTTGCCGGGCGTTTCCATCGTCAGCACCTTGCCGAGGAAATCGAAGAGGCCTTCGTCGATGTCCGTGCGTTTGCTTTTGGCGCAGGCGGTCGCTTTCGCGATCTGATCCCGATCATCCTCCGTAATCTCATTGCGGTCTGGCACTACATAGGTCCGATAGACCTTGAAGCAGGCGGCGAGCTCCCGCAGGGCGCGCCGAATCTCTGCGCGCGTGTAGTCGCGTTCGTTGCGATTGTCCTCGCAGATTTCGACAAAGAGACTCGTCAGCCGGTTGACGTCACTGCCGAGAGCCTCCTGGGTGACGGCGATCTTCTTGTCATGCGCAATCAGGTGGAAGTCGGTCGGTTCACCGGTGAACTCGCCATAGATGCGGCTGAGCTCGACTAACCCCCGCGGCTCTACCAACAGGCCGTTGACCACGTTGAGGAAGTCATAGCCGCTTGTGCCTTCGATCGGCCAGGTCTCTGGGAGAAACTCACCCGGTTCCAGAATCTTCTCACCGACGATGTAGGCTCCCGGAGCCTTCCTCCGCAGGCGCTCGAAGTACTCGAGCGGATCGCGCAGACCATCGGGATGATCGATGCGCACGCCATCGAGTACACCGCGATCAAGCCAATCGAGGATGAGCGCGTGCGTCTCCTCAAAGACGTGCTCCCGCTCCACACGCAGGCCGATGAGCGTGTTCACATCGAAAAAACGCCGGTAACCGAGCTGCTGATCCGCTGTCTTCCAATAGGCCAACCGGTAGTTCTGCTGGTCCAAGAAGTCATCGAGCGCATCGTGGTTCGCGTTCAGTTCCGCAACCGAGCGATCGATCGCTTCGCAGACCCCTTCCTCCTCCGAACAAAGCCGCGCCAGCAGGCCGAGGAGCACCATCTTATCACGATGACGAGCCATGATCTTGTTTCGGTCCCACGATGCCGGTTCCGGGAGACGGCGGAACGAGATGCCAAGGAAGCTCAGCAGATCGCTCTTGGCGTACTCCGCCGCACGCATCAGAATCGTTGGCAGCGAACGGGGCGCGACGGGAAGAGACTGGCTCGCGGCTTCCACAACGAAGGCCGTTCCGCTGCGTGCTACGGTGATGCCGCCCGACTGCAACACGCGGCCATACTGATCGCCCAGCACCGGCACCAATACCTTATCGCGAAGGCGCTCCTCCTGCGGCTGCCAATCGATATCGAAGAAAGAGGCATACCGGCTGGCGGTGCCGTTCTCGAGGACGTCCCACCAGTACCGGTTCTCCGCGCCTAACGACATATGGTTGGGCACAATGTCCAGCACCTGCCCCAGGCCGAGCTCTCCCAGCGTCCGGCAAAGCCGCCCATGGGCTGCGCGTCCCCCTAATTCGTCGTTCACTCGCTGATGATCGACGACGTCGTAGCCGTGCATGCTTCCAGGAGCGGCTTGCAGGTAGGGAGAACAGTAGACGTGCGTGACGCCCAGCTCTTGCAGATACAGCGCCGAGGCTGCCGCATCGTCGAAGGTGAAGCCCTTGTGCAGCTGCAGGCGGTAAGTCGAGAGCGGTGTTCGAGGCATAGTCGTTGGAGCCGTCCTTGGATCAGGTAGAGGAACTTTGGATCAGGTAGAGGAACTTTGGATCAGGTAGAGGAACTTTGGATCAGGTAGAGGAACTTCGGATCAGGTAGAGGAACTTCGGATCAGGTTCGGGATCTTCAATCGAGGCTGGCTATCAGATTCTTGCCGGGTCGCTGGATCTTGTGGTCAAACGGTTAGACCCGGTCGTGCCGGTAGGGGTTGCACTATCTTGCCGTGGTCGGCTCTTTGCAGCTGGCAGTGCTGCTTCTACAAGGAGGCCCGGAAAGCATAAAGCTCTTTCCACTTCCTTGCTCTGCGAACTCGCTCTATCAGCGGTGCCGCTCAGCAACCGTGTGTTGTGCAAGCCGCATCTCTAGAAGGGGCGGCGCAATGTACGCGCGGGGTCCGGCAGCTGTGGGGACAATAGTCGAAGCAGGATGGGACACGCATGAAACCAGTTGAAGGCCGCAAACGCATAGTGATTGAAGAGGTTCAACCGCAGGTTAACGGCGGTCGCTACCCAGCAAAACGCATTCTTGGCGACCAGATCGAGGTCACCTGTGCGGCCTTCGGCGACGGCCACGACCATGTTGCAGGCCGCCTCCTCTACCGCAAGCAGGGTGAGCGACGCTGGCGATCCTCGCCCCTGCGCGCCGGGGACAACGACCTTTGGCGAGGGAGCTTCACGGTAGATCAGCTTGGCGCATGGGAGTACACCCTCGAGGCGTGGATCGACCACTTCGACACGTGGGCCGACGATCTGGCGAAGCGTCTGGGCGCGCAACCTGATCCGCAAGAGCCTCTTGGGGCCAGCCAATCGCAGGACATCCCTCTTGCGCTTCGCTCGGGCGCACTTCTGCTTGAAAAGACCGCGCTTCGTGCCAAGGGAAGCGACCGGAAGCACCTGACCGAGATCGTGGCTTCGCTGCGCTGGCTTGCCGACCAGAACGCAGCGTTCTACGAGAATCCGATCACCGAAGAGATCAGGCAGCTGGACGCACGCTATCCCGACCTGACCCTGGCCACGCGCTACCATGCGGAATTACCTCTCTGGGTCGACCGCGAACTCGCGCGCTTTTCCTCCTGGTATGAGCTCTTTCCCCGCTCCGCCTCCCCCGACGGCGACCGCCACGGAACGCTGAACGATGTTAGAGCGCGGCTTCCTGAGATCGCGGCCATGGGCTTCAACGTCCTCTATATGCCGCCCATCCATCCGATTGGCCTCGCTTACCGCAAGGGACCTAACAACTCCGTCACGGCACAACCTGGCGACCATGGCAGTCCCTGGGCAATCGGAGCGTCCGACGGTGGACATAAGGCAATCCATGCTGAACTTGGCAGCATGGAGGACTTCGCAGCTCTCGCCGCAGCCTCCGCCACCTTCGGGATAGAGCTTGCGCTTGACATCGCCTTCCAATGCTCCCCTGACCATCCGTGGGTTACAGAACATCCGGACTGGTTCATCATCCGCCCCGATGGATCGATCCAATATGCGGAAAATCCGCCGAAGAAATACCAGGATATCTATCCGCTTAACTTTGAGTCGCTCGACTGGCGCGGCCTCTGGGAAGAGCTTCATTCCGTCTTTGCCTTCTGGATCGACAAAGGTGTCACCGTATTTCGTGTGGACAATCCTCACACCAAAGCCTTGCCCTTTTGGGAGTGGTGCATCGCCGAGATCCACAAGACGCATCCCGAGGTCATCTTCCTTGCCGAAGCGTTCACCCGTCCGCACGTGATGTACTCTCTGGCAAAGGCCGGCTTTACACAGAGCTATACCTATTTCACCTGGCGCACGGAAAAAGAAGAGCTGCAGACGTACTTCGACGAGATTACCAAGCCGCCAGTGACTGACTTTTTCCACCCAAACATCTGGCCGAATACGCCGGACATCCTCCACGAGTCGCTACAGACTGGCGGCCGTCCAGCCTTTATGCAGCGGCTCATCCTCTCGGCGACCCTTGGCGCAAACTACGGTATCTACGGTCCCGCTTTCGAGCTGTGCGAGGGACGCCCTGCCCCCCCGAGCGCAGGCAAAACGGGTTCTGAAGAGTACCTCGATAGCGAAAAGTATCAGCTACGCACCTGGCGACGGGACGATCCGCAATCGCTTGTGCCACTCATCACTCGCATCAACCGCATCCGCCGGGACAACCGGGCGCTTCAATCGGATGGCTCGCTCCACTTCCACCCCGTGGATAACCCGCAGATCATGGCCTACAGCAAACGCGAAGGTAAGAACGTCATCCTCGTCGCCATCAACCTCGATCCACGTACCGAGCAGTCCGGCTGGATTGACCTCGACCTGGAACATCTCGGTATCACTGCAGCAGAAGGTGTAACGACGCCTTTTGGAGTAGAGGATCTGCTCACGGGCGACGGGTATACATGGCAGGGCTCGCGTAACTACGTCGCTCTGAGGCCTGAGGTACTGCCGGCGCATGTTTTCCGTATTGTGCCTGTCTCGCCTGATGTCAGCGCTGAAGAACTACGGGCAAGACCTTAGACCGTGTTCGACATCCGAGAAGGAACAGGTGCGATGTCTGAAAGGTGCCTTCCTCTACCCAGCTTGTGGAACGGACCATAAGCTCCTCGCGACCATCGCCCAGAAAGTCGGCGCGGGCAAGTGCGATCAATCGCGAGGTCCACGCGGATGGAACGCTCACAGTCGCATCATCTGCAGATGATGCACGCAGAATCGCACGACCAGCCACCGCTGTAAGCGGTAAGCCCCGTTGGCTGGCTTGTTGAACATACCGTTCGTCTTCCCTGCTGACTGTGAGCGCAAGCTCTGCGGGAAGGTTATGAATCGCGAGGCGCTTGAAGGTGAAATTTGCGAAGCACGGACGGGGAGCTCGCCGGGCGTGGTTCAATAGGTCTAGTGCGTCACACCGGGTGCCTGTAGCACGAAGAGCGTTTGCAGTCACTGAGGGTCCCATGTCGGTGATGGAATCCCTCACAGCCAGGTAATCCGAACACCGATGGAGGGTGCGTTTAGCACCTTCGTTAGGAGAGGCGACGCCTACTAGGAAATCCTCCTCGAATGGCTTGATGAGTTCTGCATCGAGCGGCTGATCTCCAAGATGCAACTCGGACGAAATCCAGTCCCAGTGTGTCGCGGCGCTGTCGTGAGTTGATCTCGCGTCTCGATTTTGCGAGAATGCCGCACCTAAGCAGGTGGCGAACGCTACGAGCGAAGCCACTTTCATAGAATAGGAGGTCATCGCTTCTTGATCCCAGCGGCTTTCAGGATCATGTCGCTTGTCCATCTATTTCTTTCCGTGCTTACATCACGTCGATGCGATTCTCTCGCCGCCAGCTCCCAATCCTCGCCGTTCCCGACTTGGTTTGCCCTTTCAACTGCCTTTTTGAAGGACTTAAAGTTGTCCATATTCCCGCCCATGTTATACCTCATATCGATCAGGACCTGTCTCAGCTCGACCGGGTACCTGCCGTAGCCAATGTATGAAGCAGAAACTTCCTTGTCGCACCGCTCCGCGATCTCCTTTGTTACTCGATCGATTTCAGTCTGCGGCAAGTCGAGGTCGCTTTTGTAGAAGCCAGGCAGATGGTTCATTGGTTGAGCATGCACTTTGGCGAAGTCTGCGGCAATCTGCTCGGGGGTCGCCCTAACACCTGTGGAGCGAACGACAAAGCCCAGCTTCTGAGCCTCGGTTGCATTGGGCAACATCCTTCCGACGCCTACGGTGACGTAGCCTTTTGAGTCTACATACATATGGGATATGCTGCCTTCGAAGCGTTGCAGGTCCGTCAGGATTTGCGGCCAAGGCAACTCGCCGCTCTTCACGGGAACATCCCGCACGGCGGCATCCCCCCGTACCACAAGCTGTGCGACTTCCATCAGAACTTCATGGTCGGTCATCTGTGAAGGGTTGAACATCGGTATCAACAAACTGCGCAAGTGAGACATCACTATATAATCGCGCAATGCGTCGAGCAGTTCCAAAAACACATCGTCCCTGGTTTGCGATGGCGAAGGGGAACGCCACGCGCAGGTTTTGGGTCGAGAAGCCTTCTTGAGTTGAATATAACCGGACGTAGGTGGTGATTCACCTCAGCCCTCACTCCACGGAAGCATATCGCACCGATGCTGAATCTTCCTGACGCTCCGCAGCCGGCAACGCTCCTGTTATCCGCATCCAACCGCACTGGAGGTCCTCACCACGTGAAGAAAGCCGGCAGCGCAACCGATCCCCTCTGGTACAAAGACGCCGTCATCTACGAGATTCACGTCCGCGCCTTCATGGATTCGAACGGCGACGGCATTGGAGACTTTCCAGGTCTGATCTCCAAACTGGACTACCTTCAGGACCTTGGGGTCACCTGCCTCTGGATTCTGCCCTTCTTCCCTTCGCCGCTGCGTGATGACGGTTACGACATCTCCGACTACAAGAATGTCAACCCCGGCTACGGCACCCTGGCCGACTTCCAGCAGTTCCTCAATGAGGCCCATCTGCGCGGGATGCAGGTCATGATCGAGCTGGTCATCAATCACACCTCAGACCAGCATCCCTGGTTTCAGGCCGCCCGCAACGCCCCGGCCGGATCACCGGAGCGGGAGATGTATGTCTGGTCGGATACGCAGGAGCTCTACAAGGGCGTCCGCATCATCTTTACGGACACAGAGAAATCAAACTGGACCTGGGATGAGGTCGCCCAGCAGTTCTACTGGCACCGCTTCTTTTCGCATCAGCCCGATCTTAACTTCGACAATCCGCGAGTCATGGAGGAGGTACTCAATGCCATGCGCTTCTGGATGGATATGGGAGTCGATGCTCTTCGGCTCGATGCGATTCCCTACCTCATAGAGCGAGACGGAACCTCATGCGAAAACGTCCCGGACACGCATATCAAGATCAAGCAGATTCGCAAGGTAATCGACGATGAGTACGAGAACCGGCTGGTCCTGGCGGAGGCCAATATGTGGCCGGAGGATGTGCGTCCGTACTTTGGCGATGGCGATGAGTGCCACATGGCCTTTCACTTTCCGCTCATGCCTCGCATTTATATGGCTCTTCGGCAGGAAGACCGTCTGCCGATCACCGACATCATGGCGCAGACTCCCGACATCCCGGCAAATTGCCAGTGGGGCCTGTTCCTGCGCAACCATGACGAGCTGACTCTCGAGATGGTCACCGACGACGAACGTGACTACATGAACCTCGCCTATGCGGCCGATGCCCGGATGCGTATCAACGTTGGCATTCGCCGCCGTCTTGCTCCCCTGGTCGATAACAACCGCCGCCGCATCGAGCTGCTGAACTCACTGCTGCTCTCCTTCCCGGGCACGCCCATTATGTACTACGGCGACGAGATCGGCATGGGTGACAACATCTACCTGGGCGACCGCAATGGCGTTCGTACCCCCATGCAGTGGAACTCCGACCGCAATGCCGGATTCTCGAAGGCCGTGCCCGCGAAGCTCTACTTTCCAGTGATCATGGACCCCATCTGGGGCTACCAGGCGATCAACGTCGAGGCGCAGCAATCCGACCAGTCCTCGCTGCTGCACTGGACGCGCAACATGATTGCGCTGCGCAAGCTGTTCCAGGTCTTCGGTCGCGGTACGCTCGAGTTTCTCCATCCCGAAAATCGCAAGATCCTTGCCTACGTCCGCCGCTACGATCCGGAAACTGCCTGCGCGCAAGAGACTGCCGCCATGCCTCCCTCCCAGACTGTTGGTGTAGGAGAGACCGTGCTCTGCGTTGCAAACCTTTCCCGCTTCGCACAGCCCGTATCGCTGGATCTGAGTCAGTTCGCGGGCATGGTCCCTGTTGAGATGCTGGGCTATGTCACATTTCCAACGATCACGACTGCACCCTATCCGCTGACGATCGCACCTTACTCTTTCCTCTGGCTCGAACTCCAGCCGGCAGCGCAACAGATCCAGCCACCGGCGCCAAGGAAGGCCGCCAGCGATGGAGATGACGCCCCCGCGCTCGATCTTCTTACAAAAGGGTGGCCGGGTCTGCTCTCCGGCCATGGCCTTAAGCTTCTTCAGGAGAGCCTGCCCAAGTACCTTCCGCAGCAGCGATGGTTCGGTGCAAAGTCTCGCACGATTGTCAGTGTGCACCTCGAAGAGTGGATCGAGCTTCCGAGCGTCAGCGCTCAGGTGTTAGCGCCGCACGAAGGAGCGGCTGATCCGCTCATCCTTCCCACTGCGGCTCTTCCTTCAGCCAGCACAATTGGTCCAGCGATCTTCTTCTTCAAACTTCGCTACACCGATGGCGCGGAGGATACGTACCAGCTGCCACTGGCCTTTACCACCGGCGGCGAAGCCGAAACCCTCCTCACGAACGCACCGGGCACTGTGCTTGCCACTTTGGAGACGCCGGTCGGCACCGCTGTGCTGCACGACGCCCTTGGCCGTGAAGACCTCCGCCAGATGCTGCTCGCGATGATTGGGGATCAAACCGCACTTCCACTCAGCACGATAGCCACTGCCGCACTCGAGGTCGCCGCCACCCTCAGCGCTGCCGAGACAGGGAAGACGGCTGCAGAAGCGATTGCGTCGGGCGCAGCGGAGGAGGTGCTGCTCCACTCCGGGCAGGAGGCCGCGCCTGTCCACCTTCGCCCACACGAGCTCTACCCGGAAGTCGAGCCGAACACCCTGAACAGCTCGCGAGACACCGTTCAAGGTCTCAAGAGCGCTGCCTTCGATACTTTACGTGGCACGGCACCACTCCCCGCACGCACCGGTTCGGCCGAGCAATCCAATACCTCCATCCTTTACGGCGGCAAGCTCATTATGAAGCTGTTCCGCCGTCTTCAGCCGGGTGAGAACCCTGATACAGAGATCGGGCGCTTCCTTACCGATGTCGCTCACTTTCCGCACATCGCGCCTTTTCTGGGCGACATTACCCTTTCCTCCAGCGCTGGCGAGCCTACTACACTCGCCATGCTCCAGGGCCTGGTCGCCAACGAAGGCGATGGCTGGGAGTGGACCCTTGACGAGCTCGGCCGTTATTATGAGTCCACGACGACCTGCCCTGTGCCTGCGCATCTCGGGGGTTCTGCGAGCTTCCACTCGGATATGCCGCTGCCCCGTGAAGCACGGGAGCACGCGGGGCTCTACCTCGACGCCGCCGCGCTGCTGGGTCGCCGTACCGCAGAGATGCATCTGGCGCTCGCTACCCCGACGGAGAATCTCGCCTTTGCGGCGGAAAGCTTTTCTTTCGATGATCTGAAACGCGACGCCCATCGCATCGACACGCAGATCAATCACACGCTCGACGCCCTCAAGCGCGGGATGTCGGCGCTGACGGACCTCACGGCGGATGCAGCGGCCCTCCTGCTTTCACGGCGGATCGAGCTCTTTGCCCGCGCCCACGCAATCTCCTCGACCTTGCCCGAAGCTGCAGGGCAACGTATCCGCATCCACGGCGACTACCATCTCGGCCAGATCCTCCGCGCCAAGAACGACTTTGTCATTCTGGATTTCGAGGGAGAACCGGCTCGTTCCCTCGCAGAGCGCCGCGCCAAGCAGTCTCCTCTTAAAGATGTCGCAGGGATGCTCCGCTCCTTTTCTTATGCCGCCTATGCGGGGCTCGACAAGTTCACCCAACGCCATCCAGAAGCCGCTCGCACAGCTGAGCCCTGGGTTCAGCTGTGGCAAAACGCTGTCTCTACAGAGTTTTTGCGAGCCTACAAGACCGCCATCGCGATCGATCCGCATCTCATGCCACAGGCCGGCGAAGCACAGTTGCTCCTCAATGCCTATCTTCTGGAGAAGTCGCTCTACGAACTGCTGTATGAATTGAACAATCGTCCGGCGTGGGTTCGCATTCCGCTCACCGGCATTCTTGCTCTGCCCCGATAGCTTCAGGCGCCACTGTTAGGAAGAAAAGACCACGATGGCCAATCTCGCACCCGCACCTGCGCCACACTTTACCCCTGCCGACACGGCGATCGTTCCGGGCTTGCTGGTCAGTCTCGCCTCCCAATCGCCTGAGGGCCTTGAAACTACGCTCACAAACATTGCGTCGGCCTTTCCCGGTCAGACAGTGATGGTGGCTTCGCCCGACGCCGCCCAGGAAGTCTCCTCTCTACCCGCTCATCTGCAGCTGCTTCCGTACAGTCCATCGGCCACCTCTTCTGCTTCGTGGGTGCTCAACCCGGCCGACTACTTTCACACCTACAAGCTGGCCGCCCAGCATCAGGCTACGACCTGCCTCCTCCTCGGAGGCGAAGCGCATACGCTCCACCCCGGAGCCATGCGTGAGCTCGCGCTTGCTGCGATGCGCTGCGATCTTGCCGTAGCGCGTTACCACACCGGCCCACGCGAAGGTCTCTTCAATTCCGCGATCCTGTATCCGGTCACACGCGGTATCTTCGGTGCGGCACCTCGCTTTCCGCTCGCCATCGATCTTGGCCTTTCCCAACGCCTTACCGAGCGCCTGGCTATGACTGCGCAACGCCTCACGGCGGCAAATCAGACCGACGCACTGATCTGGCCTGTTTCTGAAGCGGCGGCGGCGAACTACACGATGGCGGAGGTGGAGGTCGGTCCTCGCACGCTCCCAGGGCCGGACTCGCCCGACCTCAACTCGCTTCTCGCGCACATCGCCGGCGCGCTGTTTGCCGAAGTGGAACTCAAGGCGACCTTTTGGCAGCGTGCGCGAGGCACCCAGCCGGGCTCAACCGCTACACACTCCGTCGACGAGACCATGCCCGACATCCAGCCGATGCTCGACTCGTTCCGGCTAGCCTATACGAACCTGCACGAGATCTGGTCGCTCGTGCTGCCACCCAACACGCTGCTCGGTCTCAAACGGCTCTCCATCGCTCCCGCTTCTGCCTTCCGCATGGCGGAGAGTCTTTGGGCACGTATCGTGTATGACTTCATCCTCGCTTACCGGCTCCGTACGTTGAATCGGGGCCATCTGCTCGGCGCACTGACGCCGCTTTATCTTGCCTGGGTGGCCTCTCACATACAGCTCGTCCACTCCGGCACTTCACCCGATGCACACGTCGAAGCGCAAGCCGCGGCGTTTGAAGCAGACAAGCCATACCTCGTCTCGCGCTGGCGCTGGCCCGATCGCTTCAACCCGTAGCGAAAACCATGCCGTTCGTTCGGAACGTCCTTTCTCATGGAGTCACGACATGATCTACACCGCCGCTCTCGCACTCATTCAGGAAGCCTCGCAGGCGCCGCTCTACGACTCCGCGCCTGCCCAGCCCGTCTACGTCGATGCCAACTCCATGTGGAGGCACATCACGGAAGCCCTCCAGCAGTCGGTCATTCGCGTGACCTCGCTGCTGGTCAGCATCCTCCCGGGTTTGCTGGCCCTCATCATCGCCCTTACCGTACTGACCGCGGTCGGCGTCGGTCTAAGCTGGCTGCTTCGCAAGATCCTCACGAGCCTGAAATTCGACGAGCGCTTTGCCTCCACGCAGAACACCGGCGTCGCCGACTGGTCCCCCTCTGCAAGCCCCACCGCACTCGTCGGACGCGTCGCCTTCTGGGGATGTGTCCTGCTTGGCGTTCTTGTCGGCGTTTCGGCTTTCGATGCCTCGTACGCTTCCGGCTCCGCGCTCAATTTCTCGTTCCTGCCCTACTTTACCCACGCGATCGGTGCACTCTTCCTGCTCATCGCCGGCAACATCGTCGCCCGCTTTCTCGCACGCTCCATCCTGATCGGTGCCGTCAACGCCCAGCTTCAGTACGCGCGGTTCCTTTCACTGGGCGTCAAGTGGCTCGTTCTCGTCCTGACCGCCGCAATGGTACTGGATCACCTGCAGATCGGCGGTACCGTCGTTGAACTGGCTTTCGGCATCCTGTTCGGCGGCATCGTCCTGACGCTGGCCCTGGCTGTTGGTCTCGGCTCGCGCGACCTGGTGACCCGCTCTCTCGAGCGCAACGTCGAACAGCGGCCGGAGACCCGCCCCACACCCTTTCCCGTGGAACCTGCCACAGGATCGCAGCCGCGCGAGACGTTGCGGCACTTCTAGCCTTCCCCAAGCCCGTACACCGTCCTCGCGTTCTGCGCGAAAATCGACGTGCGCTCCCTAGCGGTTAACGGTGCCAAGTGTCGCTGGAGCACCTCGAACCACTCCGCGTACCCTGTTGTCAGGAGACACACCGGCCAGTTGGACCCGGCCATGAGCCGATCTGGACCGAACGCCTCCACAGCCACATCGAGGTACGGCTTGAGGATGGCTTCGTCCCACGTCTTCCCTTCTGCTTCCAACACCATCCCCGACAGCTTGCACCACACATGGTCACGCCGTCCCAGTTCCCGCATCTGCGTCGCCCATGGCTCCAGCCCTTCCTCCATCATCGGTCTCGCAGCGTGGTCGAGCACGAAAGCCTGTTCAGGGTGTGAATCTACAAAGGCGATCGCCTGCGGAAGCTGGCGCGCATGCACCAGGATCTCGTACACCAGCCCACTTCCTCGCAGGCAGCGTATGCCCGAGTTGAAATCTTCACGCAGAATGTAATCTGGGTCGCGTTCACCCTGGATCACATGCCGCAAGCCCTTTAGCTTCGGCCGGTGCTCGAACTCCTCCATACATGCCGGGAACTCTTCGCCTGCAATTGGAGCCCACCCCACCACACCGCAGATGGCCTCGCAGTCCTCCGCCTGTTGGAGCAGCCAGCGCGTCTCCTCCATCGTTTGCCGTGCCTGGATGACGATCGTGCCCCCCACTCCGGCTGCGGCAACCTCCTTCAACAGGTCTGCCGGGAGGAAGTCTCGCTGCAATGCCCGCTTCTCGTCGATCCAGCCGTACTCCGTTGGCGTGTACTGCCAAAGATGATGGTGCGCGTCGATCGTCTCCATACCTGTCCTCCAGCCGTCTTGTCTCGCTGTTTGAGAATGACCCATGTAGCTGTAGCCGTCGCAGCGCTATTCGACTGGTGCCGGCCCACGGGAACCCTTACATTTTTTCTAGGTTCCAGCACACTCTCAAGATACGATCATCACCGCGGATACACTAAGATGCAACCCATCCGTCCATGTCCTACCATTTCACACGCAGAGGATCGTTATGGCTCCCAGCAAGACACCCAAGACAAGTCCGAAGAAAGTGGCGAAGATTGCCGCGCCACGCTTCTCCACGCAGGAGCAACAGGTCCTCGCCGGCAGCGAGAAAGCCCCCTTCGCCGTCTCCGGCAACACCGAGGCTGGGCCCGCCACGGGCAAGCTGACCGTCTCTGTCGTCGTCCAGCGTAAGTCGCCCCTCAACGCAAAGACCCTGGGCAAGGTGCGGCTCTCCCGGGCCGAGTACACCAAAACTCACGCCGCCGATAAAGCCGACCTGAAGCTCATCCACGCCTTTGCCGCAGAGTTCGGTCTCAAGATCGAAAAAGACACGCCCAGGCCCGAGCGTCGAACGGTCCTCGTCTCCGGGTCTGTGGCAAAGATGCAGAAGGCCTTTGGCGTCGAGCTGCGGCAAGTCACCGATGGCGCCGCGAGTTACCGCGTCCGCGAAGGAGCTATCTACGTTCCTGCAGAGCTGACCGGCAAGATCGTCGCCGTGCTCGGCCTCGACAACCGCCCGCAGGCCAGAACTCATTTCCAGATCCACGGAGGATCGCCTGAAGCTGGAAGCACAACCCTTCCCCGAGGCGCACAGGCCGGCATCTCCTACACCCCCGTTCAGGTCGCCGCCCTCTACGGCTTTCCAACCACCGACGCGTCTGGCCAGACCATCGGCATCATCGAGCTTGGTGGTGGCTACAAGACCGCAGACATCAAGGCCTACTTCAAGGCGCTCGGCGTGAAGCCACCCGTCGTAACAACAGTCTCGGTCGACGGCGGCAAGAGCAAGTCCGACGGTCCGCAGGGTGCTGACGGCGAGGTCATGCTCGACATCGAAGTGGCCGCGGCCGTCGCACCCGGAGCGAAGATCGTGATCTACTTTGCACCCAACACCGACCAGGGCTTCATCGACGCCATCGCCACTGCCGTCCACGACACAAAGAACAAGCCATCGGTGATCTCGATCTCCTGGGGAGGTCCAGAGAACAGCTGGACGCAACAATCGCTCTCCGCACTCGACGCCGCCTGTCAGTCCGCCGCCGCTTTAGGGATTACCATCACTGCGGCATCGGGTGACAACGGCTCGCAGGACGGCACCTCAGCCGACGTGGTCGACTTCCCTGCTTCCAGTCCGCATGTCCTCGCCTGTGGGGGCACCAAGCTGACGGCCTCCGGCACCTCCATCGCTTCTGAGGTGGTCTGGAACGAAAATCCAACCTCCAGCGCGACCGGCGGCGGCGTCTCGACCAAGTTCCCGCTACCGACCTGGCAGGCCGGTGCCAACGTACCGGCGAACGGCAGCTACGCCGGTCGTGGGGTTCCCGATGTTTCCGGAGATGCCGACCCCGCTACCGGGTACAACGTCCGTGTGGATGGCGGCAATTACGTCATCGGCGGCACCAGCGCGGTCGCTCCTCTCTGGGCCGGTCTCATCGCAGTTGCCAATGCGGCCAATAAGAAGCCTGCGGGTTTCCTCCATCCGCTCCTCTACTCGGCCAAAGGAAAGGCTGCCTTCCGGGACATCACCGAAGGCAATAATGGCAGGTACTCGGCTGGACCAGGCTGGGATGCCTGCACCGGTTTGGGCAGCCCTGTTGGTGCAAAGCTCGTCGCCTTGCTGGGCGGTGGAGCTCCCGCGAAGAAGGGTGCCGCAGTCCCTAGGTCACAAGCCGGGCCGAAGCAGGCTCAGCGCAAGTAGCCGTGCGGCGCTGACGCGGCTCGTACGGAATAAAGCCGCGTCAGCCTACAAGCCGTTCTATGGGACAATCGGGAGAACTCCTTCACGTTGAGGCACTCCCTTGAGCCAGAAAACCCGGTCAGGCCGCGACTTCGCACCACGCAAGCTGCCCCCAGCCTGGTTGCTCGGCTGCACCAACGCGACTTTTGGCTTGTACGGCGGCTTTGCCGTTGTCACCCTGTCTGAGATGCTTGCAGCTCAAGGCATACCGGGCGGACGCATCGCCGGCATCGTCGCGGTTATCCTTTCCTCGGCGTTCTGGTCCTTCCTGCTCTCGCCCATCCTCGATGTACGGTTCTCCCGCCGCACCTACGCCCTCTTCTTCTCCTTGATAGCCGCGGCCTCCATTGCGTTCACCGTCACCTTTCGCACCCATATCGCCGCGATCGAGGCCGTCGTGATCGCCGGCTACATCGCCGCCGCACTCGTTCAAGGGGCCGTCGGCGGCTGGATAGGCACGCTGGTCGACTCCGAAGCGGGGCGGGACGACGACTCTCGCCTTGGCGCATGGTTCGCCGTCTCCAACGTAGGATCTGGCGGTCTGATGATGGTCGTCTCCGGCGAGATCATCCAGCGCCTGCCACCTGCTGCCGCCGGCATTTCGATCGGCTTGATCCTGCTCATGCCCTCCCTTCTGTACATTGTGATTCCCGCTCCGCCGCCCGATCCTCTCCTGGCTGCGGAAAGCTTCCGGCAGTTCTTCGCGAGCATTCTCGCCCTCGTCAGACGACGCGAAGTTCTGGTCGCGCTGATGCTCTTTGTCATGCCGGCATCGTCGTTTGCCCTGACCAACGTGCTCGGCGGTATCGGCAAAGACTTTTCGGCCACCGAACGCATGGTGAGCCTCTTTGCGGGGGTGGGTTCTGCCATCGCCGGAGTGGCCGCCAGCCTCCTTCTTCCACCGCTTGCCCGTCGTCTGGCTTTGCGTCCGCTCTATCTCGCGATCGGGATAGCGGGAGCACTCTTCACCCTCTCCCTCCTTCTGCTGCCCCATACCCCCTCTACTTTCGCGATCGCGATCACTGGCCAGAATGGCTTTCAAGCACTCTCCTACGCTGCCGCCACCGCCATCGCGTTTGAAACGATCGGGCCTGCCAACCCGCTTGCAGCCACCCAGTTTTCCCTCCTGATGGCTGCCTCCAACCTGCCCATCAGCCTGATGGGCTTCATCGACGGACGAGCCTACACCTGGCGTGGGGTGACCGGCAGCTTTGCTGCAGACGCCGGGATCAGCCTGATCGTCTGCTTTCTCCTGCTCGCCGCCCTGATGATCCTCCGTCGCAACGTGGCCGTTAGAGCGACCGCGGTACCATAAGCCATGTCGGACACACCGGGCATCGTCGGCTCCTCACCCCTTCGCAAAGAAGGGCGCGGGAAGGTCCTTGGAGCCGCGCAGTATGTCGACGACCTTACCCTTCCCGGCATGTGGTTTGGAGCCACCGTTCGCTCCTCTATCGCGCGCGGCCGCATCACGGGCATTCACTTCCCTCCACATATCCCCTGGCACGAGTTCACCGTCGTCACCGCCGCCGACATCCCAGGCGAAAACACGATCGTCCACCTGACCAAAGACCATCCCTGCCTCGCCGATGGCTTCGTCAACCACCCCGAAGAGCCCATCCTTCTGCTGGCTCATCCCGATCGCGCCCGGCTGCCCGAAGCCGTTGCCGCCGTAAAGATCACCTACGAAGAGCTTCCCGGCGTCTTCACCATCGAAGATTCGGAAGCTCAGCACGAAATCATCTGGGGCCACGGCGAACACGCGAACACCTTCAAGGTCTACCTGATGCAGAAGGGCACCGACGAAGAGCTGGCGAGCATCTTCGCCGAAGCCGACCACATCGTCGAAGGCGAGTACACCACCGGGGCGCAGGAACAGCTCTACATCGAGAACAACGGCATGATCGCCGAGTACCTCGGAGACGAAGGCGTCAAGGTCCAGGGCTGTATGCAATGCCCCTTCTACCTGGTTCACGCCCTGACCCTCGTCTTCAACCTTCCGCCCGAGAAATGCCGCGTGATCCAGACGGAGACTGGCGGCGCGTTCGGCGGCAAGGAAGATTTCCCCTCCGTCATCGGCTCGCATGCCGCGTTGCTGGCGATGAAGTCCGGCCGTCCGGTGAAGCTCTGTTACGACCGCGCCGAAGACCTCGCCGCCACCACCAAGCGCCACCCCTCCCGCACCCGGCATCGCACGGCTGTCTCGGGCGACGGCAAGCTCCTAGGCGGGGAGATCCAGTTTGCCATCGACGGCGGAGCCTACGCCACGCTCTCCCCGGTCGTGCTTTCGCGCGGCACTATCCACTCCCCCGGCCCCTATCACTGGCCCGCCCTCAAAGTGTCGGCCAAAGCCATGGCCACCAACGTCCCGCCGCACGGGGCCTTCCGCGGCTTTGGCGCGCCGCAGTCCATCTTTGCAATCGAACGTCATATGGACAAGATCGCCAAGGTTGTCGGTCTTTCGCCCGAAGAGCTCCGCCGCCGCAACTTCCTCGCCGTCGGCGGCCACACCGCCACGGGCCAGCACCTCTCCGATCCCATCGACCTCCAGGCGCTCCTCACCCGCGCTGTCACCGAAGCCGACTACCACCGCAAGCGGGCTGAGTTCGACCGCACCAATGTGAGTGATCCGATCAAGCGCGGCATCGGCTTCGCGTCCTTTATGCACGGCGCGGGCTTTACTGGCTCCGGTGAGAGACGGCTCAACTCCCTCGTCGAGATCGAGCTCGCCACCGAACCCGAACACCGCGGCCGCCCCCGTATCCTGGTCTCTTCCACCGAGTTCGGGCAAGGCACCAATACCATCCTCTGCCAGGTCGCCGCCCAGACCCTCGGGCTCCCCTACGAAGACATCCTCATCGCCCAGCCCGACACCGCCCGCGTCCCCAACTCTGGCCCCACCGTCGCTTCCCGCACCGCCATGATCGTCGGCAAACTCGTCCAGACCGCCGGCGAAAGTCTCCTCGCGAGCCTGGGTCTTACAACCACCCATACCACCGCCCACTTCAAAGAAGTCGCGCTCGCTTACTTGGCCCAACACGGCTCCCTTAGGGCCTCCGCGCGCTACCAACTTCCTCCAAACACAGCTATCTTCTGGGACGACGACCAGTACCGCGGCGACGCCTACCCGACCTACGCCTGGGCCGTCTACGTGGCCGAAGTCGCCGTGGACACCCGCACCTACGCCGCCACCGTCACCGACTTCCACGCCCTGCAAGAGGTCGGCAAAGTCCTCCACCCCGTCCTCGCCTCGGGCCAGATCGAGGGCGGCGTCGCCCAGGGCATCGGCTACGCCCTCTACGAAAAATGCGAGTACCGCAACGGCCGCATGGCGAACAACCAGATGACCAACTACATCATGCCCACCAGCATGGACCTTCCGCCAATCCACGTCCACTTCGAAGAAGTCCCCTCCATTCACGGGGCGTTTGGCGCAAAGGGCATCGGCGAGCTCCCCATGGACGGCCCGGCTCCCGCCATCCTCAACGCCATCGAACACGCCACCGGGCTGGCCTTCACCGCCATCCCCCTCCTTCCCGAAGACATCTTCGCCCGCATGACCGCCACGCCGTTCTCCGGCACCGAAGCCCTTGACCCCGCCACAGATCGCGACACGCGCGTCGAAACACCCGCTCTCATCCCCTAGATACGGCGCTTCTGGCAGGGGCTATTGTCGGCACCGTGACGCCACGCCGCCGCACCGACGGGAAGATGTTCCAGCAAAGAGGATTTCCTCTACACGGGGCCGTCCGGTGCGCACTCAGTCTGCAAACCTCCTTTCGGCTGCCCCAGCCTCCGATCGTTGTATGCTTATCGGCATCCCAGCGTAAAGGCCGCCCATGCTTCGCAGCACCCTCCTCGCCGCCCTTCTCCTCCCCGCCGCCGTCTTCGCCCAGATCAAAATTGTCGCCGACTTCACCGACGCCCCCCGCAAGCTCTTCCACGCCGAGATCGACCTCCCCGTCAAACCCGGCCCGCTCACCCTCACTACCCCGCGCTGGGTTCCCGGCAACCACCGCCCCACCGGCCCGGTCGACGACATCACCGGCGTCGTCTTCACCGCTAATGGCGAAACCTTGAAGTGGCGCCGCGATGACGTCGACCTCTACGAGTTCCACCTCACCATCCCCAGGGGCGTCACCACCCTCCACGCCCATCTCGACTGCATCACGACCTCCCGCATCACGCAGAAGATGGCAGTCCTCGAGTGGGAGAAGCTCCTCCTGTACCCCGCTGGAATCCCCACAGCAAGGATCGACATCCAGCCCTCCGTCAAAGTCCCCCAAGGCTGGGGCGTCGGGACTGCCCTCACTCCCACCAGCGCGTATGACCCACAGCACCCCACCGGCGGCACGGTCGACTTTGCCCCCACTACCGTCCAGCAGCTCGAAGACTCCCCCGTCATCGCCGGCCAGTACTTCCACGAGTTCCCCCTCGCGCCCGAAGTCACCCCCAGGCACTTCATCGACGTGGTCTCCGACTCGCCCGAAGACTCGAACCTCCGCCCCGCCGTCCTCGCCGCCCTCAACAACCTCGTCCGCGAGACCGGAGCCGCCTACGCCTCTCGCCACTACAACAGCTACCACTTCCTCCTCACCCTCTCGGACATCGCCGGCGGCGAAGGTCTCGAGCACCACCAGTCCTCCGACAACGGCGTCGGCGAAAAAGGCTTTGCCGATCCCGAGCACCAGCTCGCCGAGGCGGACCTTCTCTCCCACGAGTTCACCCATTCCTGGAACGGCAAGTACCGCCGCCCCGCCCGGCTTGACCAGCCCGAGTTCGCCACCCCCGAGCAGGGCGATCTCCTTTGGGTCTACGAAGGCATGACTCAGTACCTTGGCAACGTCCTCGCCGCCCGCTCCGGCCTCAAGAATCAGGAGCAGTACCGCGACCTTCTGGCCCTCTCCGCGGCCGACCTCGACTACAAGCCCGGCCGCGAGTGGCGTCCCACCGAAGACACCGCCATCGCCGCCAGTATCCTCCGCGGCGGCAATCCGGCGTGGAGCAACTGGAAGCGCGGCCAGGACTACTACCAGGAGGGCGAACTCTTCTGGCTCGACGCCGACACCCTGATCCGGCAGAAGACGAACAATGCCAAGTCCCTCACCGACTTCCTCCACCTCTTCCTCGGCAAAGGCGGCAACACCGGCCCCATCGTCGCCCCTTACGAGCGCCCCGAACTCATCGCGGACCTTAATCAGGTCCTTCCCTATGACTGGGCCACCTTCCTCCGCGAGCGTATCGACGGCATCAACCCACGCGTCAATCTCGCGGGTATCGAGCGTGGCGGCTACAAGCTCGTCTACACCGACAAAGCTAATGCCTCCGAAAAGATGATGGCCAAGGCCGAGAGCCGCCGCGTCCGCGGCATCGATGTCTGGTACTCGCTCGGCATCCGCGTCTCCGCAGAAGGCAACATCGCCGATGTCCGCTGGAACGGCCCCGCCGACAAGGCCCGCCTCTTCCCCGGCCAGAAGATCGTCGCCGTCAACGGAAACGTCTTCTCCGCCGATGCTTTAAAAGCAGCCATAGCGGAAGCGAAGGGGAAGACGGAACCCATCCACCTCCTCCTCCAGGCCGATACCTTCATCACTCCCGCCGACCTCAACTACCACGACGGCGAACGCTACCCCCGCCTCGAACGGATCGCCGGCACCCCCGCCCTCCTCGACGACATCACCACACCCCTCACCACCCCTGAACCCATCCCCGCCGACAGAAAGGACGACACCAAGCAGCCTGGTGGAGCCGGGTAAACCCTCCTCCGCTTGGAAGCATCGCACTGCGCATGATCACCACAACCGGATATGCGGCCAAGCACTCCTTCTCCAGCCTCAAGCCCTTCGACTTCGAACGCGAAGATCCGAAGCCGAATGAGGTCGTTATCGATGTCCTCTTCTGCGGCGTCTGCCACTCAGACATTCATCAGGTCAAGAACGAGTGGTCGAACACCGTATACCCCTGTGTTCCTGGTCATGAAATCGTCGGTCGCGTCTCCGCTGCAGGGAGTGCCGTCACTCGCCACAGCGTGGGTGACGTCGTTGGCGTCGGGTGCATGATCGACAGCTGCCGCGCCTGTGATCCTTGCACGGCTGGCGAAGAGAACTACTGCGAAGGCCCGAATAGCTGGCTTGCCACCTACAACGGGCCGATGATCCCGGCCAAACAGTCGCCAGGCGGCAAAAACAGCTACGGTCGCGATAACACCTTTGGCGGCTACTCCACCAACGTCGTCGTGCCGGAGGACTTCGTCCTTAAGATTCCAGCCGCGCTCAAGCCGGAAGTCGCCGCTCCGATACTCTGCGCGGGCGTAACCACCTTCTCGCCGCTAGCCCACTGGGGTGTCAAAGCAGGCGACAAGGTGGGCATCCTGGGCTTCGGTGGACTGGGCAGCATGGCGGCTAAGCTCGCGAACGCTATGGGCGCAAAGGTTTTCATCTTCACCTCCACGAAGGAAAAACTCCATGAAGCGGAAGAGCTCGGCGCAACTGGCGTTTATGAAAAGGACGAAGATGCGTTGCAACAGCACAAGGCCAGCTTCGACTTCATCCTTTCCACCATACCCGAGAAGCACGATCTGAACCCTTTTATCCCGCTGCTCAAGCGTGACAAAGCTCTCGTGGCCGTGGGCGCGCTGGAACCGATGGCACCCATCAACAATCAGCAGGTCGCCTTTCACCGCAACACCGTGGCCGGCTCGCTGATCGGCAGCATCAAGGAGACACAGGCCGTTCTCGAGTTCTGCGCCCAGCATGGCATTGGTCCGGACGTCGAAGTGATCGACATCAAGGACATCAACGACGCTTACAGCAAGGTCGAGGACGGGGACGTTCGATTTCGCTATGTCATCGACATGGCCACTCTCAAACAAGCAGCCGTCTAGGGCGTTGAGCGAGTGCGGCGATGGCGGCCTCTTGAGCTCAGGCGCATGTTGATCGGCTCAAAGAGGCTGCGTTGCTGAAGAGTCTAAGCTGGATCTGTGCCCGCCTACGCTTCCATCCCCGGAGGGCGCGCTGCCGCCGAGCGCGCCCTTGCCACCATCGATCCTGCCACCTACACTCGCAGCCGCAACTTCCTCGACGGCGCAGTCTCCCGTCTCTCGCCTTACTTGCGCCACGGCGTCCTCACCCTCGCTGAGGTTCGCGACCACGCCCTCACGAGCGTCCGCGGTCCGGAAGAGGCCGAGAAGTTCATTCAGGAACTCGCCTGGCGCGACTACTGGCAGCGCCTGTACTATGCCCTCGGCGACGGCATCTGGCGCGACCGCGAATCTTATAAGACCGGCTTTCCCGCAAGCTCCTACGCGGCCGACCTCCCAGCAAATCTCCGCGAAGGCACCAGCGGCCTGCGCTGCATGGACAGCTTCTCCGTCGACCTCCACACTGTCGGCTACCTCCACAATCACGCCCGCATGTGGCTTGCTGCCTACACCGTCCATTGGCTGCGCGTGCGCTGGCAGGCTGGCGCACGCTGGTTCCTGGAGCATCTGCTCGATGGCGACCCGGCAAGCAACAATCTCTCCTGGCAGTGGGTTGCGAGCACCTTCTCGCACAAGCCTTACTTCTTCAACCGCGAGAACCTCGAGCGCTACACCAATGGCGTCTACTGCCGTGAATGCCCGCTCCGCAATGGCGGCTGCCCCTTCCAGAACACCTACGAAGACCTAGAGCAAACCCTCTTTCCCCGCCTGCACCACACCCAGGAGGCCACCCCGAAGCCACCCGCTCGCTCCGCGCAAGACGAGCGCAAACCCACCGCCTCTCCCGCGACCCTCACCCGCCCACTCCTCTGGGTCCACACCGACAACCTCAACCCTGTTTCCACCCTCTTCACCCGTCATCCCTCCAATCCTGCAATCTTTGTGTGGGACGAAGACTGGCTTGCGAACGAGCACATTGCCCCGACTCGCCGCAACTTCATCGAGCAATGCCTGATCGAACTGCCTGCGTCTGTGAAGATCGAGCGTGGCAATCCGGCTCTCCATCTCCTGGCCGCCGCCCGCGCAGCCGGAGCCGACCACATCCTTGCGCTGCGCACCCCCGACCCGCGCCTCCTTGCTGCCGCCGCTTCAGTCGAGCGCCAGGTGCCCGTCTTCTGGCTCGATGCACCGGCCTTCGTCGACAATACTCGGCCCTTCGACCTGAAACGCTTCTCTCGCTACTGGCAGAAGGCACAAGCTTCAGCGCTCCGTCCGACACGAAGATCGTAGACGACACAAGGAGCGAGAACGATTTGGAGGTCTGACCGAGGTACGCCCAACCTGCGGGCCAAAAAGAACTGAACGCAGCCGGTCCGGCCCGTGATAGGTTCCTCTCATTACCCATGGACTTCGACCACCTCAAGACCTTTCTCGAGGTCTCCCGGCAGAAGAGCTTCTCCCGTGCCGCCGAGCGCCTGCTTGTGACGCAGCCCTCTATCTCTGCTCAGATCCGTGCTCTGGAGTTGGCACTTGGGCACCGCCTGTTCGAGCGCGGCGGCGGCAAAGTCACGCTGACCGCGGCGGGTCGCGTCTTTGAGCCGTTTGCGGAGGAGTCGCTTGCCAGGCTCAACCACATCCTGCTGACCATCTCCGATCTGGAGCGTTCTCCGAGAGGTTCCCTGACGGTCAGTTCCAATGATTCAACGGCCCTGTACGTCCTGCCCGCCTTCTTCTCCCGGTTCAAACGCCAGTATTCCCGCGTCGCGCTCAACATCGTCCGTGCCGAGCGCGCGAAGACTTTGGAATCGGTCTTGAACCGCGAGGTCGATTTTGGCGTCGTCTCCCTCCCTGTTAAGGACCCGCGCCTTCATGTCGAGATCATCCACAAGGATGACCTGGTGCTTGCCGTACCGGCACAGCATCCTCTCGCCACGGAGGGCGCTGCTGAAAAGACCGTTACATTGGAGCAAGTTTCGCGCCACCGTCTCCTGCTGCCCAAAGAAGGGCGTCGCCGGGAGCACATCGACCTTCTTTTCGCGCAGCGTAAGCTCTCTCCACGCATTGCGATGGAGCTTGACTCCAATGAACTTTTGAAGCGACTCATCCTCGCCGAATTAGGAATTGGTTTTCTTCCACGCATCAACATCCTGGCCGAGTTGCGGGCTGGACTGGTACAAGCACTCCAGATCGAAGGCGTCACCATGCCCCGGGATCTGGGCCTCATCCTGCACCGTGATCGCGTGCTCAGCCGTGCCGGTGAAGTCTTCTTTACCGTAGCCACGGGCCTTCCCGCGCCACGTTCCCCTTCCACCGTGCCGTAGGTCATCGGCCCCCTGAGCCATCAAGAAGGCCAAGTGCAGCGACGTCCTGCGATCCTGAGTGCTCTGGTATTTGTATGCTGACAATCGTAAGATGGAGGAGAGCAAGAACGTGCCGTCTTCGATCGAACCCCGGCAATGCAATTACCTCGATCGCCGGGAGCCCCTTCATCAGCCGAGCTCGGCTCAATCTTCTACTTTCAATACCTTACGGGCTTTTACGAGTTAGTGGCCACATCTGAGATCATTGCCGTCGCCATGTCCGGTGGGGTTGACTCCTCTGCGGTGGCCGCCTTGCTGCGCGCCGAAGGGCACACGCTTGTCGGCCTGACACTCCAGCTTTGGAACCAGCGTCGTTTGGCGGGGCATGAGGGTATGCCGGAGTCGGTTCAGGGCCGGTGCTGCTCGATCGACGACGTGTATGACGCTCGCCGAGTAGCCGAGCGGCTGGGGATTCCCTACTACCTGGTGAATCAGGAGGCACGCTTCGAAGCTGAGGTGGTCCGGCCGTTCGTCTCCGAGTATCTGGCTGGGCGCACTCCAATCCCCTGCACCCTGTGCAACAACCACCTCAAGTTCGACGCGCTTCTGACCACAGCCCGTCAGATTGGGGCTGACCGCATTGCGACCGGTCACTATGCGCGGAACTACTATGATCCGAAGCGCGGTCGCTGGATTCTCTGTCGCCCAGCCGATACCTCGAAGGACCAGACCTACTTCCTCTTCGGCCTGACCCAGGAACAACTCAGCCGTACCCTGTTTCCGCTGGGGGAGATGCAAAAGCCCGCAGTTCGCACCATGGCTGCTGATGCCGGACTCAACGTAGCCACCAAACCGGACTCGCAGGAGATCTGCTTCATCCCAGGCGGCGACTACCAGAGCTTCCTTCGCGCTTACCTGGACGACCAGGACCGCGATCTTCCCGACTCTTCCGGGGAGCTGGTCTCCTCAACCGGCGAGGTCCTGGGGCGCCATACCGGCATCCACAGCTTTACAGTCGGCCAACGTAAGGGACTGGGCCTCACTTCACCGGACCCGTTGTATGTACTCAACATACATCCAGATTCGCACCAGGTCACCGTCGGGTCTGACGCTGCCCTGATGTCAACCGAACTCTGCGCCGACCGGCTCAACTGGATCACCCTCTCTGAGCTGACGACAGGAGAAGAAGTACGAGCTGAGATAAAGATTCGGCACCGGCATACTCCCGCACCGGCAACTCTTCGCAGCGATAGCGAGGGCCGTGTCATCGCCAAGTTCGATACTCCACAGCGGGCAATCACCCCCGGACAGTCCGCTGTGTTCTATCAGGGCGATGAGGTATTAGGGGGCGGGTGGATCGTCTAGGGAGTGGAAGGCGAGGCGCACTGCTGCTGCGCCTCTTGGAAGTACCCACCTACTGACCGGAGAGCAGCTTGAACTTCTTCAGCAGCGTATCAAGACCTGTTTTGAACCCGGAAGCGACGCCTGCGACCTGACGCACAGGCACCTGGATGCCTTTGTGGATGGTCGTTCCCAGCTCGGAGGTCGCCTGCAAAGCCGATGTGATCATCCCGTCGACCCGGCTAACCTGTCCGCGAGTTTTCACATTCACGTCACCGAACGTCTCGGTCGCCTCGCGCAGCTTCACGTTTGCCGCGGTGAGGGTCGTTTCGAAGTCATGCACCTTGTTCCGAACCATGTGGCTTGTCTCCACCACATTGTCGACCACGACCTTCACCTTCGGGGTAGCATCGCGGACGATGGTTTCCGCGCTCGCAATGACAGGCATGGCTTTCAGCTTGAGCTCGTTGACCACAGCTAGCAGCTTCTTCTGCGCCTTCATCGCGCCGATACCAAGGGCCAGCACCACTGCCGCCTGCACAAGCATCGACAATGCGACCAGTCCAACGAAAATCGTAAGTAGCCTGGTATCGGTTCCTCCCAGCGATCCATCCTGCAACCAAACACCCACAACAAGACCACACATAAGTCGCTCCTCAATCGGAAAGTGTTCTCCAATACAAAGCGGGCAAGGTTAGTCCAAACCGAGCCCGCTGCCTTGCTTCTTCATTGGTAGGTATAGCTTACGAGACTTTTGTCTCAGCCGGTACGCCCGTGGCGGCTGTGGTCGTATAGGCGTCTTTGCCCGCGTTGATTGCGGCAGCCACCTTATCCTGCTGGTCCTGTACCAGGCCTTTGCCCTTTTCGACATACTCATTGAATTGGCTGCGGCCCTGCTCGTAGTACTCCTTGCCCTTATCGACATACTGGGCGACCTGCTGCTTACCCTGGTCGGCTAGTGCTGTGGCCTGCTGCTGGGCCTGAGCTGCGACGGATGCTGCTGATTCCTGTGCCTGCTGTGCCAGCACGGCAGCCTTCTCTTTGCCCTGCTGCGCCAGTGCTGCAGCCTTGTCGCGCGCATCCAACGCACCGGCGGTGAGGTCGTCACGCGTCTCACGTCCCGACTTTGGCGCGTACAGCACGCCTACCAGAGCACCCACTCCAAGTCCGGCCAGGAACCAACCAAATCCACTCACGCTGCTGTCGTTATCCGCCATGTCTTTCTCCTGTTTTTAGATCTCGCGCTTGCACGAAGGGGTCCGACTAACCTAGGGAAGCTTTCTCCACAGTCGCGACTACACGATCGTCTCCTCTAAGTGGATGCCCTGCTTTCAAGGATGGTTGCGCCACCGTGGGAAACCATCACAATCGATTCACCTCCTCGCGAGCAGGCCCGCTGCCAGTGAGGAAGGCAGCACCTCCGTTCAGAAAATCGATGACATCGACGGCGAATGTTGGTCTATTCTCCCCATAGGCGCATCCATCGTTGAGACATGGAGTGCAGTGAGTGACAAAGCCCACGCTTCAACCGGCCCTACGGCCGCAAAGCTTCCTCAGCTTTACGCTTCACGCTCATCTTCCGTATGTGATTCACCACGGCACCTGGCCGCACGGCCTGGAGTGGCTTCACGAGGCGGCGGCAGAGACCTATCTGCCCCTGTTGCGCGTACTCGCGAATGGGGAACGTGACGGCATACCCCTCCACTGCACCTTGACCCTGTCGCCCATTTTGCTGGAGCAGCTCACGCATCCTGTCTTCCTGGCTGAGTTTCCAAAGTACCTGGAGCGCAAGATCGTCGCCGCGCGCGAGGATGAGGCCTTCTTTATCCAATCAGGAGAGGTCCACTACGCCGAGACAGCGCGCTTCTGGCATCGCTTCTTTACCGATGTCGTGCACCAGTTCGATGAACTGGACCACAACATCGTCAGGGGCTTTCGACACTTTCAGGACGCTGGATTGATCGACATCGTCACCAGCGCAGCGACCCACGGATACCTGCCGCTGCTCGGGACCGATGAAAGCGTTCGGGCGCAGATACGGCTTGCTGTTGCGACGCATCGTCGTCATCTTGGCAAGGCTCCGCGAGGCATCTGGAGCCCGGAGTGCGGCTACCGTCCGGCTGGAACCTGGAACTATCCCGTGCTTGACAACGGCTCATCTGCGGCTCACGAGCCCTTTCCCCGAATTGGCGTCGAGCAGGCGTTGTCGGAGTCTGCGCTCGAGTTCTTTTATGTGGATACCCATCTGGTCGAGGAGGATTGCCGTCCTTCGTCGCCATACGGCAACGAGCCTGCCCACGCCTTTGTTCCGCAGCAAAAGCGTACGACACCTCGCAGCATCTACCAGACCTACCTTGCTGCGAGCGTCTACGACGGTGCGCCTGCCACGGCCTTTCCGCGAGACCCTCGCACAGGGATGCAGGTGTGGTCGGGGGAGCATGGATATCCTGGCGATGGCAACTATCTCGACTTTCACAAAAAACGCTGGCCAGGTGGTCATCGCTATTGGCGCGTGACCGGCACACACGTTGGTATGGGCGACAAGCAGCCTTACCATCCTGCACAGGCTGCGGAACGCGTGCGCGCCCACGCCGCACACTTTGTCGAACTGGTCGCGGACGCTTTGGCCGCTGAGACCAACGCAGCCAACCCACCCATTCTTTCTGCGCTCTTCGATGCCGAGCTCTTCGGCCACTGGTGGTTTGAAGGACCACAGTGGCTGGAGGCGGTCGCCCGGGAGATCCATACCCGGTCCGGTCCCGTCGCGCTGATCACATCCGTCGACTATCTGGATCGTTTCGGCCGAGCCGGAACGATCGCGATGCCCGGAGGTTCGTGGGGAGCCGGCGGCGGCGATCAGGTCTGGCTGAACGAGCGCACGAGCTGGACATGGACCCACATCTACCCCGCTGAGCGGACGACGCGCGCGATCTGCAGTGCCGATCTTTGGCGCACGTCGGCGCTGGCCGGGCGGATCGTGCGTCAACTCTGCCGCGAGCTCCTGCTGCTGGAGTCCTCAGACTGGCAATTTCTCATCACGACCGGCGCGGCAAGGGATTACGCAGAGATGCGTTTCCGCACCCATCTCGAGCAGTTCGCCAGTTTGGAAGAATGCTGGCGAACGTACGAAGCTGGAGGCAGCCTTTCTCCAGAGCAGGAAGTAAGGTTGAGCCAAATTGAAGAGCGGGACAGCATCTTTCCCGACCTCGACCCCGGCTTCTGGGCTGCCGGCGCGCAGGCGCAAGCGACGTGAACGAGTGCCATCCCGGGAAGCTGCACCGCGTTCCGTGCAGGTCAATTGCGGGATGATGACTGCACGCTTCCTGTCGCTCTACACTGGGCCTGTGGGTCACGTCCTTCAGATCGTGTCATCTTCCGCGCGCAGCCGGAGCGTTACGCCGGTACGCCAGGCCGGGATGCCGAACGCTCCATTGCCGTTTCCCCCGTCACCTGCCCGGCGCTATACACCGCTGACGCTTTGGCATCTGCTCTCGCTCGACGCACCGACGGTTGCGACCCTGTGGACGGCTTTTCTCGCGCACAGCAATGGCCTGCAGCTACCCGCGACTTCGTTGATGGCGATGTTCGCCGCGGTCTGGCTGCTTTACGCGGGCGACCGGCTGCTGGATACGCGTCCTTCCACCGCGAACGCGCGGGACCTGGAGGCGCGGCATCGTTTTCATGCCCGTCACCGCCCATCCTTTACCGTGGGGATTGCGGGTGCCGTCACCATCCTGACTATCCTGTTACCCACCCTGCCCGCGGCGGCCATCCGCTTGTACTTGATAGAAGGCGGTCTGCTTGCGGGATACTTCCTGTTGATCCACACCGCTCAGGCAAGGCTGCATGTGCCTAAAGAGTTTGCCGTCGGACTCTTCTTCGCCGCTGCAACGTTTATCCCTACCGTCTCTCGCGAGCCCTCCTTGCGTTTTGCCATGCTGCTTCCAGCGGCGTTGCTCGTCGCACTGTGCAGCCTGAACTGCCTCTTCATCCACCGCTGGGAACATCCCTGGCAGGCGGCTGAGCTTTGGGCCACCCAGATCGCTCTGCGACACCTGCGCGCCCTGTCGCTGTGCATCTTTGCAAGCGCATTGGCTGTCGCCAGTCTCGAACCTCCGGCCAGCCGTACCATCGCCGGCGCGATAGCCGCGTCCGTCGTCCTGCTCCTGGCGCTGGACGTTTGCCGCCACCGCCTTTCCGCCACGACGCTCCGCGCTGCTGCCGATCTCGCCCTGCTGACGCCTACCCTTTTCCTTGCCTTCCCGTAAACCAACCAGCTTGCCTGCGAACTTCGATCCCATCGCCCGTATCTATCGCTGGCTGGAATACTCCACGCTGGGCCCGGCTTTGCAGCGATGCCGCACTTTCTTTCTTCCTCAGGTGTCGAACTGCACCCACGTTCTCCTTCTCGGCGATGGAGACGGCCGGTTCCTCGCGCGACTGTTTACGGCCAACCCGCTCGTGCAAGCTACCGCGGTCGACACCAGCCAAAGAATGCTTTCTCTGCTTCGGAGCCGTTGCGAGCAGGCGGCAAAAAGTGCGAAGAGACAGCTGGAAACCTGCAACCAAAGCGCTCTCGATCATGTACCGTCCTCTGACACGGATCTGATCGTCGCGCACTTCTTTTTCGATTGCCTCACCCAAGCACAGCTGGAGACGCTGATCGCCCGTCTTGCGGCTCATGTCCGGCCAGACGCCCTTTGGCTTATCTCCGACTTTCGCATACCGGCTGGCGTGATGCGTCTCCCTGCCAAGGGCCTTGTCCGTGCGCTGTACTTCGCTTTCGGACTGTTGACAGGGCTTCGCGTCGCTCACCTTCCGGATTACAAAACACCCTTACAAGGATCAGGTTACGTCTGCGAGAATCGACATCTCTCACTCGGAGGTATGCTCACGACCGAACTATGGCGGCGCGCATCGGCTGGCCCGCCGGTATAATTGTTACAGTGCTATGAATTTATATGTGCTTCGTCATGCCAGCGCGGGTACCAAGCGCCTTAATCCTCTCCTTGATGTCAAACGTCCTCTCGACCGGGAAGGCAAACGGCATTGCCTTCAGCTCGCCCATGTCTTGCGAGCGCAGAAGATCAGTTTCGACCTGATCGTCTCCAGTCCTCTCAAGCGCAGCCTCCAGACGGCTACGCTGATCGGCACTGAAAACGGATATGAAGCCGCCGTGTTGCTGTCGAGCGGCCTTGCACCTGAGGCTACCTTAGCCGACTTTCAGAAGTTGCTGGATCAATGCCGGGGCCGCGAAAACGTGCTCGTCGTAGGCCACAATCCCAATCTTCAAGGCTTTCTTGGCTCCTTACTGGTGCCGCCGATGCCTCGGATCGATGGTCGTGAACAAGCCGCAGGAGCACAGATACGGCTTCGGAAAGGATCGATTGCGCGCTTGAACCTGACGCGCGGTCCCGCGACGCTCCAGTGGCTCATCGATCCACGTGCCGTACGGGCGCTATACATCACATCGACCAAACCTCGCACGAAGATAGTCAAGAAGATCGTCAAGAAGAAGCCTGTCAAGAACAAGCCGCGCTGACGGAACGTTCCTCAGACCCTCGGAGACCTGATAGGGTTCGACGTGAGTCTACGGAAACGAGGTGCGCGATTATGCCGGCAGAACAAGCGTGGAGACCAACGCTGCTGCCTCAGGATGCTGCTTTGACGAGCACTCCTGCGCACGTCCTGCCACCGGCGAGCGCCCGCTACTTCGAAGGAGCGGTGTTACTCCTTCTGTGGTTAGCGATCTTTGCAGCGGCCTTGTTTTCGCCTCCGCTGCTCGACGACGCGGACGCAACGCATGCCAATGCGGCGAGACACATGGCCATGACCGGCGATTGGGTAACGCTCCACGTCAATGGCATACGGTATCTGGAAAAGGCTCCGCTTCCTTACTGGCTGGCTGCGCTGTCATTTCACCTCTTTGGTTTCAACACCTTTGCGGCGCATCTGCCGCAGGCTTTAGCGGTGTTGCTGCTTGCACTCCTGGGATATCGCTGGGCGGGCGCGGCATTTGGCGGGTTAGCAGGTTTTTACACGGGAGTGGCGACCCTTACAGCGGCGGGAGTGTTTCTCTTTACACGCATTCTGATCCCCGAGGCCTTGTTGTCGCTGTTGCTGTGCGCGGCGCTCTACTTCCTGCTTGAAGCACTGGACAAACTAAGCCGGCTGGCTGCCTATGCCATGTGGACGGCCCTCGCACTGGCAACACTGAGTAAAGGACTAGTGGCACTGGTCTTCTTCCTCGGAGCGGCAGGACTGTATCTATTCGCCAGCGGCGATGGGCCACGTTGGCGCGTTCTACGGCCATTCACGGGAGGAGTCCTCTTGTTGGCCATCGCTGCTCCCTGGCACATCCTGGCCGGGCTGCGAAACACCGGAGGCGCCGACGGGCACGGCTTTTTCTGGTTCTACTTCGTTAACGAGCACGTCTTACGCTTTCTGGGCCGACGCCAACCCATGGACTACAACAAGCTGCCGGCCGCGCTCTTTTGGAGCCTGCACCTGGTGTGGCTCTTCCCATGGTCGCTCCTGGCACCGGCGCTCGTCTCGGAGGCCGTCAAGAGCTTTCGCGCACTCCGCCGCACAAGCCCGCCGCTGCTTGACCATTGGCCGCTGTATACGATCTACCTCATCGCGATCTGCGGCGTTCTGCTTCGCAATCTGGCGCACATCCCTTACCTGCTGACCGTTGTCGTGCTCTGCACGGGCGTGCTGGTCATCGAACTCGTTCGTCGCCAGCACGCCGCCCTGCCAGGTACTCCGCTGCTCCGCGT
The DNA here is from genome assembly GCA_965215415.1 of Acidobacteriaceae bacterium. Lineage (GTDB taxonomy): Bacteria > Acidobacteriota > Terriglobia > Terriglobales > Acidobacteriaceae > Edaphobacter. Next base: position 2,717,276 of record CBDCDQ010000009.1, read on the forward strand.
GCAAACGTATGCCGAGCGCACGACGCTGCTGCTCGTCCTCTTCTCCGGCCTGGTGCTGGTCTTCTTTTCGTTCTCTACCAATCAGGAGTACTACACCTTTCCAGCCTACTTGCCACTCATCATGCTGCTGATGCAGGCGCATGCGGCAACCGAGCAGGCCTTTGAGCGCGACCCACACGCGCGACGCCTTCTTACCGTCAGCCACGCCACCTTCCTCCTGCTGGGACTCGTGTGCGCTGCTGGACTCGCCTATGGTTTATGGACTTCGCGTCACCTGGCGTTTGTGCCGGACATCGGCGACCTGCTGGCGCATCGTCGCGTCGCTCACGATACCCTCTCGATGTCGCATCTGTTTGATCTCACGACGCCGAGCTTTGCTGCGCTCCGTCTTCCCGCTGGACTGACGATCGGGACGTTCGCCGCTGGGCCGGTATGCTCCTGGCTCCTGCGCCACCGCGGACATCATTTCGCCTCAACGATGGCTGTCGCGCTCACCTCTGCGGTCTTTCTGATTGCCGCTCACATCGCATTCGCACGCTTTGCTCCGATGCTTTCATCGGAGAACCTGGCCGAAAAGATCCTGGATCTGGAACGCAACCGGCTGATCTCGCGCGACAGCCGCCTAATGCTCTACGGCGACCAGGCGTATGGGTCGTCCCTTCCCTTTTATCTGGGCCAGGAGGTTGCCCTGGTCGAAGGCCGCTCAACCTCCATGCTCTTCGGCTCATCCTTCCCTGACGCACCTCCCATCTTTCTGACCTCTGCGGAGCTACAGGCGCAATGGGGTCAAGGGCAGCGCAAGCTCCTCTTTGTGCCGCTTGAAAAGCGTGATGAAGTGAACCGTCTGCTCGGTCCGCGGCAGATCACGCTGGCAGAGATCTCGGGTAAAGCACTCGTCACCGATCGCCCGCTAGGTAGCGTATCTCCGTAGAGACCCGTGCCCGCGCAGAGACAGGCACCGCCCTTGAACCGGTCGCGTTCGTTACAATCGACGTGCTAACCATGGCTCAACCTTTCAAGCACCCCTCCGCAGACCGAAGGAAGCAGCCCGGACAGACGCTTCGTTCTCTCAGCATCCTTGTTCTCGCCTGGACCGTTCTTCAGATCGGCGGATTGTTCTCTCCCGGCCTGCTTGATGACGTCGACTCCATCTACATCGAGATCGCACGCGAAATGCTCCATCGCCAGGATCTGGTCACTCCGTACCTGAACGGCATTCGCTTTCTAGAGAAAGCGCCCTTGATGTTCTGGATCGCGTCAGGTTCGATGTCTGTGTTCGGCGTCAGCGATTGGGCGGCACGTCTTTCCCTCGCTGTCGCTGTGCTGGCGCTCCTCCTTTCGACTTACGCGCTGGGCAAGTACCTCTTCGGCGAACGTGGTGGCTTCTACGCGGCACTCGTCTTCGCCACCGGCGTTGGGCCGTACCTTTACACACGGTTCTTCATCCCGGACATCCTGATCTGTCTCTGGATGACGCTTGGCGTTCACCTTTTTATCCTCGCAGTAGACCGTGCAGCTGCCGATGACGGCACTCACACGCCCCGGCATCGCGTACTCTTACCCTGCCTCGCCTTTGGGGGGGTCCTCGCTTGCAACCTTCTTACGAAGGGACTGATCGGCCTCATCTTTCCCCTTGGCGTCGCTGCACTTTACCTTCTAATTGCGAAGAAGACCTCGCTCCTCCGTAAGCTCCACCTTGTGCCTACCCTCGGCGTCTTTCTCATCGTTGCAGCCCCCTGGCACATCCTCGCCGCCTGGCGCAATCCAGCGATCGCGCTTCCTGCCAACCTTGGGCTCCCTCCAAGGGGCGGCTGGGCGTGGTCATACTTCATCAACGAGCATCTCGCCCGTTTCCTTGGCAGGCGCATCCCGCACGATTACGGCAACACGCCCGTCTGGCTCTTCTGGCTCTACGCCGCCATCTGGATGATGCCTTGGACCACCTTCCTCCCAGGCGCGCTAAGGGGATACTGGACCGACTGGCGAGTTGCCGCGACATCCTCCACACCTGCAGCACTCGAAAGACAGACCCTTCCGAGGCGAGATGCCGGCCTGCTGCTTACCCTCTGGGCTATGCTGGTGCTCGTTTTTTTTAGCGTCTCCAGCCGGCAGGAGTACTACTCCTTACCCGCACTGCCAGCACTGGCTCTCATGGCAGGAGGCTTTCTTGCTCGCGCTGAACTACAAAGCCAGGAGGGCGAGCGTGCCCGTACGGCAGCACTCCGTGCCAGCGCCTTCTTCTTGGTTCCGCTCACGCTTCTGCTCGCCGCAGTATGCGCGTTCTTTGCCCTCACCGCACCCAGCCCAATCCCTGGCATCGATCTTGCTTCCCTTCTGAGCGGCAACCCTGACCTTTACAACCTTTCGCTAGGTCATCTGTTCGATCTGACTGGACCTGCGATGGGCTTCTTCAAGGGACCTCTGTGGATGGTGGCCGCCGGGATGCTCGCGCTTGGGCCAGGAGGCTACCTCCTCCGCCGCGCAGGGCGAACCTATAGTGCCAATCTTGCCGTAGCGGCCGCCATGATCGTCCTTCTCACAGCCGCGCATGAGGGCCTTCGCCGCTTCTACCCTATCCTTGGGTCGAAAGAGCTTGCCATGGCGATCAACCGGGTACGGCAGCCGGGAGACCTCATCATCCTCGACGGTGAACTCGCTTCCGGTTCCAGCGTTGCCTTCTACACACAACACCAGGTCCATCTAATCGATGGGCGCGTCAATGCGCTCTGGTACGGGAGCTTCTGGCCGGATGCGCCGCCGGTATTTGAAACGGAAGACTCGCTCCGCGCGCTGTGGGCCAGTCCACGGCGCATCTTCCTCATGACCTATCACGAGACAAACCGCACTCGCGACCTGCCTGCCGCTAAGATTCTGGCCCGTTCCGGCGGCAAGACGATCCTCTTCAACCACTAGCCTTCATTAGCGGTACCGGACTGGCTGCGTGTCCGTTCACGATCTACTCCGTTGCCTCTACCGTTCCCCCGTCCTTCAACTTATAAATCTTCCCCCGATAGTAGAACCGGTCGCCCCCATAACTCCCCACCCACAAAATACTCCCCAGTAAATCCCGCAGCGGATAGAGCAGCGCGTGGCGAACCCAATCCACATCGCCCATGACGACTAAGATTGATCCAGCCTGCAACCAGCGGTTGACCACGGCAATCCCCAACCAGCCTAACCCCAGTAGAGCATTCCCACTCAGCAAGCCCCACAGCAGCCCCAGCAACCCGAACGGCATGGCAAACGTAAGCCCCGTCCCCAGATGCCCCCAGGGCCGTGAGCGGCGGGTGCTCTGCATCCACCGCAGCTGGTTGCGGAACGAAAGCCAGAACGGTGCGTCTTGCACCATCAGCCGGATGACGTGCGTGGCCAGCAGCACGCCGGTCCCCTGCTTTGCCAGCCGGTTGCCGAGCACGAAGTCGTCGGCGTAGAACTGCCCCAGCTCGCCGAAGCCGCCCACGTCCTGGAACGACTTCTTCCGCACCGCCATGGTCGCGCCTAGGGCGAACTTCGTCCCCTCGATCATGTCTGCCACGAGCACGCCCGAAGTCATCTCGACACTTTTGCCCACCGCATCCAGCTGCGCCGCAAACCCGCCCGTGGTCGTCCCCAGGTACACGCACGAGGCCAGCCCCACACGCGGGTCCTTCAGGTTCTGCACCATGCGGCGAAGATAATCCCGCTCCACCCGCACGTCCGCATCGCTTGTAATGTACAGCTCATGCTTCGCCACCGAGTCCAGCTTCTCAAGCGAGTACACCTTCGCGTTGTGGAACTTCGGCATCGGCTCGCCGCACGTCACATACTTCGCGTCGACGCCCGGATACCGCGCCCCCACCCGCCGTGCCAGCCGCAAGCCCTCGTCCGTCTCCTGCCGCGCGCAAAACAGCAGTTCGAACTCCGGATACTCCTGCTCAAAGAACGTCTCAAGGTTCCGCTCCATCCCCGGCTCCGTCCCATGCAGCGGCTTTAACACGCTCAGCGGCGGCAGAAAGTCGGCCGGAGCGCGGTCCTCCCGCCGCTTTCGCGCGCCGAAGCGGGCAGCGGCCGCGACGACCATCAGGCAGTAGATGGAGGAGGTGACTGTGCCAATTGCTGCCGCCATACACACAATCCGCAAACCTGCGTTCACCATTCGTAAAACCACCAGTACTAACACTGAGGTTTACCAAGGCTTACAGAGATGAGCGTCTTGTTCTTATCTATGAAATCACGTAAGCCTTTCGGCAGTATTGCGCGGTCGAAATTACGTGCGCCATTTAGATTCCGCAACTGCAGAATTAAATCCCAATAGCTTTTGAGGTCCAGATCATCTTCTATCCGAAACGACTCACCAGTTGTAAATGTATACAGATAATAGTCATCGGCTCCTTTAATGGAAGGAACAGGATCACTAGGACCGCTCCACTGACCAGTTACAACCGCAAAAACTTTTCTAAAATTCAGTTTCTCTGCACCACCTGCATCATCGATTACTCTTCGCGGAAATCCTACTATCATCTGAATGTTGTCAAACTTTGCTCCAGATAAATTTGATTCTCCAAAAGAGTCTCCGAAAACACCATATACAGGATTATTATACAAAATGATGAAAGTAGCCCGTCCGCTAAAATCAGCCGAGTTTAGGTTTGCACAGCTAAAATTAGCGCCGTACAATGCCATGGTCGTGCCGCTAGACATCGCTGAGAACTGCTGCCATGGCGTAGCAGGAATATCAGCCGTCAATAGCGCACCGGCAAGATTCGCACTATTGAAAAAAGTGCCTATTAGAGCAGCATTCCTGAATGAAGCTCCCGTTAGCTGCGCATTATCGAACCTAGCACGTCTTAAGAAAGAGGCGTCAAAGTTGACGCTTTGTAAACGGGCAGGCTTTTCTTTACTCGAAAACACACACTCCACACAATAAGTCTGAGATAAATCTTGTACATAAGCACCCGCGCGAATCAAGGCTGCGATGGCTGATGCACTTGCTTCGAGCGACTGGCGAGTTCTATCATCTGGATTACCTATTGGTACTTCTGAAAAGCCTGCTCCTGTTGGCCACTTCTCGCCAAAATTGAGAGAATTGAGATACCCATCTGTCAGGCGCTTAAGTATTGCTCTGTTCCGGTCACGAGCTGTAACGATTGCAGAATCAAGTGCGCTCTTCTGCATAGAATAACCAACCAATCTATCAAGCACGTCAAGCAGAGCAGTCCTTACGGTTTGATTCTCCTCTATTACAGCAGCATTGACGATGAAAGTAAGCGTACTTTCCTGCCGTTGTGAATCACTGCTGGTCAGGAACTGCTGCAAACCAGCGATTCCTGTAAGTCTTTCAGCAGTTTGCTGGCTGGCGAGCCGCGTGACTGCGCGTTCAAATCTTTCATCTTCACGAGATTGTTGCGACTGTCTCAGCTGCGAAATACCCAACCCTAACGTTACAAAGAGTCCTAATCCAGTAAAGTAAGGGCCGAACGCCTTGATCCATTCCAAACGTCTTCCACTTCCAAGGTCGTATTCAAGTTTCTGCGTCTCTAGCTGTTGCTTATGTTCACTGGCCGATGAGTCATCCTTCCCAAGATTTGCTGGTGTAGGATGGACAGGCTGTGGAGAAACACTAGACGCGACATTTGGCGCATCTAGCTTCCCGGCGTTGCTCGGTTTTACACTCTTACTCATAGCCAAGCCATCCAGTGACCAAACGCTAACAGCGCAAAGGAGTATTGAGCACAGATACCCAAGCAGACGGTGTTTAAGCACACTCATGTCAGAAGGATATTCTACCGGTTCACACCCGCTTCTTCCCCGCCCGTACCGCCTTCACCGTCACCACCTTCTTCACCGGCACGATCGCCGGCCTTCGGATCGGCACCAACCCGGCCTCGGGCTGTTGCACCTGCATCCGCGACAGCATCTCCGTCCGCACGTAGTCGACGAAGCCCTGCATCTGCCGGTTCATCTCCTCCATGCGCTCGCGCATCTGGAGCACGATGGCGATGCCCGCGATGTTCACGCCCAGGTCGCGCGCCAAGTTCAGGATGAACTCCAGCCGTTCCAGGTCCTCGTCGGTGTACATGCGCGTGTTGCCGTCGGACCGCGACGGGCGAAGCAGCCCCTCGCGCTCATACAGGCGCAGCGTCTGTGGATGGATCTCATACATCTCCGCCACGGCCGAGATCATGTACGCGCCCTTCGATTTCCGCCTCGTCGCCATCACAACGCCTCAGCCGAAGTCTAGCGCAATCAGAGCGTCACGCGTGTCGAAATCCTTAGCTACCGCGCTCCCTTGCGCAGCCGAACCTCGCCTGCGCCGATCTCTGGCTTGTCTCCCGCCAGGATCGCGCCGCGTTCAATCACGTGCATCAGTTCGCGCACATTGCCGGGCCACTGGTACTGCATCAGCATGGCCATTGCCTCGACAGAGATACGCTTGCGCGGCATCTCCTGTCCAAGCCGCTCCAGAAAGTGCTCCACCAGCAGCGGAATGTCTTCCGTCCGTTCGCGCAGAGAAGGCACATCCAGCGGAAACACTGACAAGCGATGATAGAGGTCTAGCCGGAACGTCCGCTCTTCCGATCGCTGCTCGAGCGGCTGATGCGTTGCCGCGATCACCCGCACATCCACGCGGAAGGTCTCGTTATCGCCGACCTTCTGCAGCTCGCCGGCTTCCAGAAAGCGGAGCATCTTCGCCTGCAAGGCCAGTGGCATCTCCCCGATCTCGTCCAGAAAGAGGGTTCCCCCGTTCGCCGCCTCGATCCGTCCCATCCGTGCCTTGTCCGCGCCGGTAAACGCGCCGCGCGTATGGCCGAACAGCTCTGCTTCAAGCAACGCCTCGGGGATAGCTGCACAATTCAAGACCATAAAAGTTTTTGACGCGCGCGAGCTCAGGCGATGCAATGCCTTCGCCACGACCTCCTTGCCCGTACCCGTCTCGCCTTCAATCAGGACCGTGGCCGACCGGGGCGCAACCAGGCGGATCATCCGTGCCAGCTCCCGCATCGGCTCGCTGTGACCCACCAGCTCGGCGATCGCCTGCGTCTCCGTGCGCACAGCGACAAACGGCATCGTACGCCGTACCGGCTCTTCAGCGAGCACGGCTGAAGGCAGCTCCGAGGACCCTGGCCGCTGTTGATCCTGAGCGTCGTCCGCTGGCAAGGAAGAGCCGAACCGCCCGTCCTGCTGCACCTCTCGCAGCGCATGCATGAGCTCATGGCGGCGTGGGCTCCGCGTGCCCCCCGCCTCCACCCCGCCGTCCAGCCGCAACATATCTACACCGGGAAAGAGCACCCGCACCTGAGCCGCTACCTCTTCTACCTCCAGGTCTGGCAGCCAGCTATCTAACAGCAACGCCTCTGGCCGAGCCTGATCCAGCAAATGGAGGGCTTCGGCCCCGCCTGCCGCCTCGCGCACCTGCCAGCGCATTGTTTGCAGTGACTGCCGCAGCAAACCCCGCATTCCTGCGTCCGCGCTCGCCACCACCACATTTCGCACCGCAGCTGCATCCCGGCCAAGACTTGCCACCGGTATATGTCCGGCTTGTACGCTTCGATCGGCAGATGTTCGATTCATTGCTGGCCCTTTCGCTCGTCGTCCAATGCGACCCGAACAAGCGTCCGCATCGCGTTTACCCGCTCATTCAACCGGTCGCACTCTCGCAGGCATTCCGCCAGGGTCTTATCGACACTGCCCGCCTCCACACCCTCGCGCTCCATCTGCTCGATCTCGAGTCTGCATTGCAGTGCGGTCAGCGGCTGGCATACTTCATGCAGGTGGTGCGCCAGCCGCATCAGTAAGCTGCCGGCGTCCTCCTTGCGGGACGCGCCGGTCATCGGGCCTCCGCAATTTGAGGCAAGCCCGAGAAGCCCGTCTCCGAGCGCACCGGCTTCTTCATTCCTGCGGTGCCGCCGATCACGTATCCCGATCCGCGGATCGTCTCGATTACCGCCTCTGCCGCGCCACCCGTATGCCCTGCTGGAGCCAGCTTCTTGCGCAGGTAATTGACGTACACATCCACCACATTCGTCCCGGCGTCGGGCACCATCTGCCACACTTCGCGCAGCAGCTCCGTCCGCGAGCAGCATTGTCCCCGTCGCGCCAGAAGATGTTCGAGCAGCGAAAACTCCTTGCCCGTCAGGTCGACGGCTACACCGTCGCGAGTTACCTTGTGCGTCATCCGGTTCAGCTCGATCAGCCCATGGCGCAGGACGGGATCGGCAAACTGCTCCCGTCGTCGTAACAAGGCCTTACATCGCGCCCGCAGCTCGTGGAAGCTGAATGGCTTGAGCAGGCAATCGTCAGCACCAAGATTGAAGCACTTGACTTTTTCGTTCAGGTCGCTGCGCCCCGTCAAGACCAGAACGGCCGTCTGCTGGCTCTTGGCCCGCAGCTCGACGAGAACTTCCACGCCGTCCTTCTTTGGCAAACTCAGGTCAAGGACCACGAGATCGTACTCATGTATCCCAAGGAGAGCCATCGCGGCCTCTCCGTCGCCGACCCACTCCGTTTCATGTCCCTCCACGATCAAGCCCTTCTGCAAAAACGATCCCAAGGCAGCGTCATCATCGACAATTAGAACCCTCATCCGGTGTTCTCCTCAAAGTGCTACTCGTACCTGCCGTACACGACACTCCTGTTACCGTCGCGGGTGTCGCTTGATTACCTTGCGGGTTTTCTGTGCAACCTGCAACCGAAACACCCCTTTTTCGCGCCAGCCTCTTTCCAAAAAAGGAAGGGGAAACGCTGGTTGTACACTTCTCAACAACTTGCGCGCCTGCATTCCCAATTCAACTCTTGCAATTCGCTTTATCTTCGCTACAATTGCGCCATGGCCATCACGCGGCGGCAAAAAGAAGTGATCGACTTTCTATCCAGCTTTACGCAGAAGAACGGGTACTCGCCCTCCTACGAAGAGATTGCTTCCGGGCTCGGCCTCAGTTCTCTTGCAACAGTCCATAAACACATCACCAATCTGCAGAACAAAGGTCTTCTCGCGCGCGGTCACAATCGCAGCCGGTCAATTGACGTGCTGCCCAATCGCTCCGCCAAACGGGGCTACGACCGGCTGCCCATGCTCGGCCGCATCGCCGCCGGCAAGCCGATCGAGGCCATCGAAACGGCGGAAACCATTTCGCTTGGAGACATCATCGGCAACCGGGAGGTATTTGCATTAGAAGTTCGTGGGGATTCTATGCGCGATGAGCACATCGTTAACGGAGACTATGTCTTAGTGGAACGGACCAACACCGCTCGCGAAGGAGAGATCATCGTCGCTCTGATCGACGGAGCCGATGCGACCCTGAAGCGCTTCTACCGGGAAGGCGGCATGATCCGCCTGCAGCCCTCCAACAAGGACATGGCTCCCATTTACGCGAACGCAGCCCACGTCAACATCCAGGGCAAAGTCCTTGGCGTCATTCGTAAATACGTTTAGAGCCTGCGGAACAATCCCGTACACCGCTGCGTACACTAAGGCGGAAGCGCACTCGCATCCTGGAGGGAACCCGCAAGTGGCCACGCAGCGCAAAAAACGCAATCTCTATCTTTGGATCGGTCTCGCTATCCTGCTCCTCGCAGTGGTTGGCGGAGTCGTCTACGCCGCCACTTCTGGACCGAACAAGATCGATCCCTCACAACTTGCAAAGGCGGAGAAAGGCGACATCGCCCGCTCTGTCGTCGCCACCGGCAAAGTGCAGCCGATCACCAAAGTCGAAGTAAAATCCAAGGCGTCCGGGATCGTCACAGACCTCAAGGTCGACATCAACGCCGTCGTCCACAAGGGCCAGCAGCTTGCCCAGCTCGATCAAGTGGAGATCCTGGCTCAAGTCGCCGCGCAGCGCGCCCAGCTTACAGCCGCCGAATCGAACGCCAAAGCAACCACAGCCGCTATCGAGTACGACAAAGTTGCCGCCGAAGCTCCTGACCTTCCCATGGTCAAACACACCTATGAGCGCGCCGCAGAGATGTCGAAAGACGGCGTCGTGTCACGCCAGTCTCTCGACGACGCTCAGCAGAAATATCTCTCCGCCTCCAACACGCGCGACAAGTCCGTCGCCCAGATCACAGTTGATCAGGCCAAGCTCCGTCAGGCCCAGGCTCAGGTCGCGCAGGCGCAGGCCTCCCTCCGCCAGCTCGAAGAGCAGCTCTCCTACACTGTGATTCAGTCGCCTATGGACGGCGTCATCCTCTCCCGCGACGTGGAAAAAGGCGATGCCGTTTCCTCTATTCTCGTCCTCGGCTCCACCGCCACCCTGGTGATGACCATCGGCGACATCCACCAGGTCTACGTCCAGGGCAAGGTGGACGAGTCCGATATCGGCAAGGTCTACCTCGGTCAGCCCGCCCGCATCAAGGTCGAGTCGTTCAAAGACAAGACCTTCTCCGGCAAGGTCACGCGCATCGCTCCCCTCGGTGTCGAAAAGGACAACGTCACCACGTTTGAGGTCCGCGTCTCCATCGACAACCCCGGCGGCGAGCTCAAAGCCAACATGACCGCCAACGCCGAAATCCTCCTCGAAGAGCACAAAGCCGTCCTCACCATCCCGGAACAAGCCGTCATGTACGACAAGGACCGCAACGCCAGCGTGCAGGTTCCCGACGTTAAGCAGAAGACTGGGCGCCGCAAGGTCGACATCAAGGCGGGTCTTTCAAACGGGAGCAAGACCGAGGTGCTGGCTGGCCTTACTTCAGGCGACACTGTGATCCTCCAGCAATAACGGTCGCCCCTGGGGAGGGGCATGGCACCATCATGCCGAGACCGCCAGACTTTGATCCAGGCCCAAAGCCTGCCATAGGAGAGCCTCATGAAGATCGCCATACTTTTCGTCTTTTCTCTTCCAGCCTTTGCTGCGGAGAAGAGCTTCGACCGCACCCTCACCACCTCACCGAACCCCACTGTCTCCGTCGAGACCAACTCCGGCAACGTTCATCTCCACCCCGGTTCCGGCAGTCAGATCCACATCTATGCCAAGCTGCGCTCCGGTCATGGCTGGCTTGGCGGCTCCGATGGTGACGCAGAGTCGCGTATGCAACGGATCGCCAACGACCCACCCATTCGGCAGGAGGGCAACACCGTCAGGATTGGCGAGCATCGCAACGAGAGCCTTTTCCGCAACATCTCTATCGACTACGACATCACACTGCCCCGCGCCGCCACCCTCGACGCCGAGTCCGGCTCAGGCGATATCACCGTTGAGGACGTGGGTACCTCTCTCAAGGCCCACACCGGCTCCGGCAACGTCCACGCCAGAGGCGTTGGCGGCCCTGCCAACCTCGACACCGGCTCCGGCGACATCCAGTTTGAACAGGGCGCGTCAGGCGACGTCCGCGCAGGAACAGGTTCGGGCAACATCCACCTGGAAGGCCTCTCCGGCGGCCTCGACACCCACACCGGCTCCGGCGACATTACCGTTTCCGGCACGCCCACCACCGATTGGCGCCTCCAGACCGGCTCGGGCAGCCTCCACCTCAATCTCGGCCCCAAAGCCCACTTCAACCTCGACGCCAACACCGGCTCCGGCTCCGTCCACACCGAGCAGCCCATCTCCATCCAGGGCACGCTCGACAAACACCACGTCCGCGGCGCGGTAAACGGCGGCGGCCCCACCCTCCGCGCCGGAACTGGCTCCGGCGACATCGACATCCGGTAACGAACCAGACGGGCGGCTCTGCACTCGTTTCTGCGATTGTGGAGCCGCTCCCATGAAAGACCATGCCCTTCAAGCTCCTCGTCTTTGATCTCGACGGCACCTTGATCGACTCGCGCCTGGACCTCGTCCACTCTGTCAACGCGACGCTCGCCCACTTGAGCAAGCCCTCCTTGCCGGAGGCCGTCATCGCCTCCTACATCGGTGACGGCGCAGGCATGCTCGTCCGTCGAGCCTTGGGCGACCCGCAAGGAAGTGTGCAGGACGAGCGCGACGTCGCTGCCGCCCTTGACTTCTTCCTCCACTTCTACCGGGTACATAAGCTTGACTACACCACCCTCTACCCGGGTGTCCTCGAAGCTCTGGCCGCTATCCGCACGCAACATCCAGAGCTCCCAATGGCTGTCCTCACCAACAAGCCCGTTCGCCCTTCGCGTGAAATCTGCGCTCACTTCGGGCTTGATCGCCTCTTCTTCCAGACCTACGGCGGCGACAGCTTCCACACCAAAAAACCCGATCCGCTTGGTCTCCTGACCCTCATCGGCGAAGCCAGCACTCTCATCGGTCAAGCGATCCTTCCAGCTGAGACCCTGATGATCGGCGACTCCGGCGTCGACATCCTGACCGCCCGTAACGCTGGGGCACGCTCCCTCGCCTGCACGTACGGCCTTGCTCCCGACACCCTCGCTGCCGCGCAGCCTGACGCCCTGGTAGACCATCCTGGGGAATGGCTTCGAGCCATCGCCTGAAGTTCGTCCGTGCTCTCATACACGCAGGAGGCATTCTTGATCGATTCGCACTGTCACCTGGACGATTACGGCGACGAGCTGCCCGCCGTCTTAGCACGGGCTGAGAAGGCCGGCGTTCTCGCCCTCTTGGCCATCGGTATCGGTAACGGTCCGTCGACTATGGGCCGCGCCCTGGACCTGGCGCGCTCAGACCAGAAAGCGCCCCTGATCTTTGCGACTGCTGGCATCCATCCGCAGGAGGCGCATCAGGCCAGCGAGGACGCTTTTTCGCGGCTGCGGAGCTTGGCCGTCGATCCTCTCTGTGTCGCCGTCGGAGAGATCGGCCTGGACTACTACCACGCCGACAACCCCGCAGCCGCCCTCCAGCAAACGGCGTTCGTCGCGCAGATGGACATTGCGACCCGCGCTGCAAAGCCGATCGTCATCCATTGCCGCACCTCGGACCTCGCATCGGCCGAAGCAAAAGAGAAGTTTGCGGGTGCGGACGCCTGGGCTGACCTCCTGCGGCTCATCGACGAACACCGGTCGGCCTTCGGTCCAGCTGCACGCGGCGGGATCATGCACTGCTTCTCCGGTGGCATGGAGCAGGCGCGGCAGTCGGTCGCTGCAGGATTTCATCTCTCGTTTGCAGGCAATATCACGTACCCAAAATCGGTTGGCATCCGCGAAGCCGCAGCATGGGTCCCGGCAAACCGGATTCTCATTGAAACGGACGCACCGTTCCTCGCTCCCGTACCACATCGAGGAAAGCGCAACGAGCCGGCTCTGGTGGCGGATACGGCAAGGCTCCTGGCGGAACTGCGCGGGGTAACGGTCCAGGAGCTTGCCGCGCACACCACCGAAAACTTCATGCGTCTCTTCCCATCCACACGCGAACGCATCGCTGCGTTACTCTAAGGGAAGACAGGAGTTACTCGAGATGGCGGCCGACAACAGCTTTGACGTGGTGAGTAAGGTGGAGTTGCAAGAGGTAAAGAACGCGATCGACCAGGCGTCGAAAGAGGTCCATGCACGCTTCGACCTGAAAGACTCAAAGTCAAAGATCGAACTCGAAGGCACGGAGACCATCCAGCTGGCCTCTCAGGATGAGTACAAGCTCGAGGCTGTCGTCGAGATTCTGTCACAGAAGCTGGTCAAGCGCGGTGTCTCGCTCAAGAACCTCGAATTCGAGAAGATCGAGCCGGCTTCAAACTCGAGTGTGCGGCAGAAGATCAAGCTGGTGCAGGGCATCCCGTCCGAGAAAGCCAAGATCATTGTGGCGGCCATCAAAGACTCCAAGAAGAAGGCCCAGGCGTCCATTCAGGGAGACACCGTCCGCGTGGTGTCCAAGGATCGTGATGTGTTGCAGGACGTCATGTCCCTGCTGCGCGCCAAGGACATAGGCGTGGAGCTGCAATTTACCAACTTCCGGTCGAACTAGGCAGCGTTCGTGACGAGGCGAGACGACACATCGCACCAGGAAAGAGCATCCTGCGGAGATGCAGCTGTTTTTGGTAGACCCTCATGACGGTAGCCAGTGCGGCACCTGCTTTGTCCCGCCGGCGTATCTTGTACGCCGGGAACATGGGTGCGGGCAACACCTCACTCTATCGCTTTCACGCCCTGAAGCGGCTGGGTCTGGACGTACACGCGTTCGATGGAGCAGCCTTCGAGCATAAAAACCGGATACTCGCAAAGCTGCATTACCATTTCCCTGCAGGACCGCTCGTAGCAGGCATTAACCGAGCCCTGGTCGACGCGGTGAACGCCATCAGGCCTGAAATCGTGTGGATGGATAAGCCCACCTCGATCACCCCCGCCACGATGGATGCGATCCGATCGGCGGGTGCGCTGACCGTCTGCTACAACCAGGACAATCCATTTGGTCCGCGCAATGACGGGACATGGCTACAGTTCAAGCGCATCTACCGGATGTTTGACCTGCACTGCCTCTTACGCGAGGCCGACGTTCCGCGGTATGCCGGATGGGGTCTGCCGTACATCAAGGTGATGCTGAGCTTCGATCCTGCCATGCACTTCCCTCCTCCAGTCGAGTGGAGCGACACGGATCGCCCCTTCGATATTTCGTACACCGGCAGCCCGTACGAGAAAAGGCCAGCCTTTCTGCGCGCGCTCGCGGAGCAGTTCGGCCTGTCGGTTGCCATCGCCGGACCACGCTGGGAAAAGGTATTTTCCCCGGGGCTGATGCAGCGCTACGTCGTGGGCGGGATGTTGAAGGACGCGGCGTACCGCGAGAACATCTGGAAATCGAAGGTGAACGTCTCGTTCATCACGCTGCTAAACGAAGAAGATGTCGCGCACAAGGCATTTGAGATCACCGCCTGCGGCGGGTTTTTGCTTGCGCTACGCTCTCCTGGACACAAGGCCTGCTTCATAGAGGATAAAGAAGCGGTCTTCTTCGACAGCTTGGAAGAGTGCGCGGAGAAGGCGCGGTACTACCTGAACCATGCCGCTGAGCGGGAGGCCATCGCGGCGGCCGGTCGTGCGCGCGCCGTTGCCTCGGGGTACGACAACGATACGCAATTGGCGGGCGTGCTTAGACGGTTGGAGACAGCCCGCACCACGTAGCGCGGCTAGTCGGGGAGCACCCCTCATGAGAGGAACGCGAGGTACACCGAGCCAGAAGCTCAGCGATCCCGGCTTGTCACGAAGCCCGGCACCCAGAGCAGGGCGCGCTTGGCTTCGGAATCCGGCAGCTCGGCTATTGAAAGGCGAGCGGCCTCGGCGTAGGCGCAGGCGGTGTCCATCGCATAATCGATCGAGCCGTGCCGTTGGAGGATTTCCAGGATGGAAGGGTGCGAGACGTGGATGAAGCTGCGGTCCGCCAGCACCGTGCGGATCGCCTCGCGGTCAGCTCCCGTACCCCGTTCAAGCGCATGAATCACAGCCAACGTGGCTTTGCCCTCGCGGAGGTCGGAAGCGACGGGTTTGCCAAGGATCTCTTCAGAGGCCGTAAGATCGAGCACGTCGTCCACGACTTGAAACGCCAATCCAAGATTGCGTCCATACTCGCCGAGCGTCTCTTCCTCACTCTCCTGACCGACGGTGATTGCCGCTCCCAACTGCATGGATACCTTGAAGAGGCAGGCCGTTTTGCGGAAGATCAGGTCAAAATACTCTTCTTCGTTGATCAGGTGGCCGAGCTTTTCTATCTGCAGCAGTTCCCCTTCGACCATCTGCTGCGTGAGCGAGATGAGCAGGTCGAGGACGCGAAAGTTACGTTCGGCCAGCGCAGTCTGGAAGCTCTGCATATAGAGCCAGTCGCCAGCAAGGACGCATTTGCCGTTGCCCCAGGTAGTGTTGGAAGAAGGACGGCCGCGGCGCGTGTCGGCTTCATCGATAATGTCGTCGTGAACCAGGGTCGCGGTATGGAGCATCTCCACGACGGCACCCAGCCGGATGCGCGCCTCGTCCTTACACCCCAGAGCTTTGGCGCTCAGCAGAAGAAGCAGCGGCCGGATACGCTTGCCACCACCCGCCATCAGGTACGAGGCGATGTCCGTCACCACTTCAACGGGCGAGATCGCCTGCTGCGCGAACTCCTCTTCGACCGAGGCAAGGTCGTCGCGAAGAAGATCGAAAACTTCTTTGGCGGACGCGATGGAGAGGGTGCTCACTCATTGGTTAGAGTAGCAGCAGGATTGAGGCGAACCCGCAGGAAGGCGCGGGTTTTGATAGGCGTAAGGAATGGGAGAGCTTTGTAAACCCGAGGTGGGAAGAGAGTCACTTGGTCGGAGACCATCGATGCAGGAGGGAATGGGCGGTGCCGTCCACCGGAACGATCAAGCGTCGTCGTCGACTGCGAGGTCGACGACCTTCATCTTCCCGTGGCTTTGCTCGACCAGCACCTGGATCTTGCCCTCGGCGGCATCGAGCTCCTGCTTGCAGGCGGTGGAAAGCCTTACGCCTTCCTCAAAAAGGCGTACTGACTCTTCAAGCGAAAGCTCGCCCCGCTCCAGTCGCTCGACAACCGTCTCCAGTGCACCCAGTTGCTCTTCAAACTTCGCCATTACGCCCCTTCCGCTTCCGCCAGGCCAAGCACCTGAGCGGCGGCGTGATACTTGCCAAAAGGTGCGCTGACCTGCACGCCCTGCACACGACCGCGAACCTCGGCCAGCATCTCTTGTGCAATGAGGATGCCCTCAGCGCGCGCGGCCCCAGGATTGGCAGCGCGGCTCATGCGATCCATGATCTCGGCGGGCATGGAGACCTTAAGATCGTTGCGCATGAACTCAGCGTTGCGGACGCTGGTCAACGGCCAGATACCCGCAACGACAGGGATGCGAAAGTTTTCGACGCGGCGCAGGAACTCATCAAGCAGGCGAAGGTCGAAGACAGGCTGCGTGATAGCGAACTCGGCGCCGGCTTCTACCTTGGCAGCGAAGCGCCGGATCTCATTGTCAAGGTCGGGCACTCCGGGGTTAGCGGCGACCGAGACAGTAAAACCCGTCGACTCTCCTAAAGGATTTTGGCCGACGTCCAATCCGTGGTTGAGGTCGCGAACGATCTTCGTCAGGCCTATCGCGTCCACATCAAACACTGCGGTCGCGTCGGGGTAGTTGCCGAGCTTCGGCGGATCGCCCGTCAGGCAGAGGATGTTCTTGATGCCAATGGACGATGCGCCCAGAAGATCGCCCTGCATCCCGAGCAGGTTACGGTCGCGGCAGGTAAAGTGGAGCACCGTCTCGATGCCCACGTGCTGCTGGATCTGAATGCAAAGACTCAGTGCGCTCATGCGGGCACTGGCGCGAGGAGAGTCTGGGACGTTGATCGCATCGACGCCAAGGGCATAGAGTTGGGCTGCTCCGGCGATCTCTTTCGAGCAGTCAATACCTTTGGGCGTGACGATCTCCACCAGGGTTACGAAATCGGCGGTCGCGATCTTTGCGCCTACGCGGGAGCGCTGCGCGAGCGGTGGAGGCTCCACGCCGCCAGCAACTTCGGCGATCGCGCCGGTAAGAGATTCGGCCTGAACCTTGAAGGCGCGCAAGCCGCTGCGAATGGCGCGGATGTGGTTTGGAGTGGTGCCGCAGCAACCGCCGATAAACGTAGCTCCGGCACGAGCGAGCTTCCGCGCAAAGCTGGCCATGTACTCCGGCGACGTCATATAGATGGTGCGGCCATCGACGGCGCGAGGGATGCCGGCGTTTGGCATGGCGGCGAGCGGAAGACCCGTGACAGCGCGCATCCGCTCAATGACGGCAAGCACCGTCTGGGGTCCGTCACTGCAATTGCAACCGATCGCATCTGCTCCCCACGCAGCCAGGGCCCGCGCCGCGTCTTCGGCGGAGGCACCATCAAGGCAGTTCCCTTCTGCGTCGACGGTGACCATCACGATCAAGGGCAGATCGGGAGCGGTTCCCTTTGCAGCTCCGATAGCCTGCTCTGCTTCGGCAAGCGAGGTCATGGTCTCTGCGATGAGCAGGTCGGCACCGGTACCGGCACCACCCTCGGCGAGCCCGCGAACCTGATCGGCAAAGGCCTCGAACGCGGCGGCAGCGGAGATCTCGGCCATCGGGATGCCCAGCGGACCAAGCGCACCGGCGACGAAGCAGTCGGAGGCGTGCTTCTCCCGCATATACTCCACGCACTCGCGGGCGATCCGAGCCCCGGCGCGATTGATGTCGACGACTCGCTCGTTGAGACCGTAGCGTTCAAGGCGGAAGCGGTTCGCGCCGAACGTGTTGGTTTCGACGATCTCAGCCCCGGCCTGGAGGTACTCAAGGTGAACGGCGCGAACCATGTCGGGCTGGGAAAGGTTCAACTCATCGAAGCAGCGATTGATGAAGACACCCCGGCTGTAGAGCATGGTGCCCATCGCGCCGTCGCACAGGACAGTGCGGCTCGCCTCCCGCTTGAAGAGTGCCTGCACGAGCTCCTGAATCGGTGTGGCTTCGGCTACCATTGTTCTCCGCGCGACGTTCTTTCTATCCTAAGCCAGAGGGCAGCGGAGTTGCCCCTTGCGTTGGTATACTTGAGGAGGAAGTACCTACAGGAACGTCGCATAGGCAACACGAAACCGGAACGCTGTGGGCCGGGTTGGAGTTTGTTCAGTTGAAGATTCGAAGTTTCTCTGCCACGGCAAGCGGCGCAACGTCTGGTCCGGCACGATCGTTGCGCTTTACACAAAGCATCCTTTGCGGCCTCCTGATGGCAGCCGCGACGCTCGGACTCACCGCCTGCGGGCCGTACTACTACAAGTTTCCCGTATATACGTTTGCTAACCGCCCCGTCCCGCCCAGCAAACTAGCCAATCGGGTGCTTATCTCCGTCGGCAATGCCGGGCTTGCAGGAAGCGGGGGAGCGCTCGTGATCGTAGACGCTCTGCGGGACATTCGCAACAACGTGCAGAACACCGTACCCAGCTTCTCGATCTCGGGTTTCAGCGCAGGCTTACCGGGACGGATCTACAGCTTCCCCGAACAAATCCGAGGCTACGTGTACTCGAGCGCCCCCGGAGGTTCTCTCTCGAACATTAACTACGGAACGGAATCCTCCAGTGGCTCTGCTGGCAGCTTCCCCGGCTCGAATGGGATTGCCATCCCGACCGATGCCGTCCGTATCTTCTCTGCTCAGGAGAGCGCCGGCATTCTTGAAGTCCAGGACTCCACCCTCGCCCGGCCGCTCGGATTGAATCTGCCGAACGTTTACCAGGTGGCCGCGAATGTCGGGGATACGGTAGCCCTCGCGATGGTCCGCAACTCCAACACCCTGTATCAGGTAGTCAAGCTGAACGCCAATCAGTACGCTACGGAGCAGGACGCTGCGAGTGCACCGTCCATCCTCAACGGAAAGAACATCGGCGGCATTAACGCGGTCGATTGCCAACCCTACAATCTTCCGGTCTACTGCGTGGTAGCCGTGCCGGGCAGCTACGATCGTCCGATTAGCGCCTACTTCTCTGTAGACGGCACCACCGCGTACATCCTCAACTGCGGCCCGGAGTGCGGCGGAACGACGGCGAGCGTAACAGCCGTGCAGCAAGGTGTGCTGAACATCAACAACGTCTCGCAAACCGGCGTCAGCAATGGCGATGTCGCGAGCTACACGACAGGCAACCCAGCTGTCCCTGTCGCGTTCCCGGTGCTTGGCTTACTCGGAAATACTCCGGTGCCTGGAGGGGCGACAATCGCCGTCTCGGACGGTTCGACCCTGTATGTGGCAGGACAGCAGAAGATGGCGGATGGCCTGTTTACCGGGAGTCTGAGTACAATCTCGCTGGCCACGAACGCGGTCACCGGTCAGTACGGGATCTCCGATGGCACCCATACCCGTATGCTGTTTGCGGACGACAACACGTTATGGATCGGATCGAGCTTCTGTGCGACTGGTGAACGAGCGAAGCTGGGCGGAAATTCTAACTGCCTGACACGCTTCGACCTGGGTGCCAGGACAGCTGGCATCTTTCCCAATGTGACGCCCGGCGGCACGGCAACGGTTCCTTTCCCCAATACCAACCTGAACCCCTACTACTACGGCGACCTGACGGGTCTCTGCTGGGTGCAAAATCTGCACAAGGTCTACACCGCATATGGCGGCCAGGTGCACGTCTTCAACACTGCTGACGGTTCGGAAATCAACAACAGTCAGGTAACCGTCCAGGGCACAGCGCTCGACGTGGCTTATATGGATGCACTTACAAACGAGGCAAACTAGAGAAGAGGGGTCGGCATGGCGGGGGAACACTGTCTCCTGGCCTGCTCTCCAGAGTCTGACCATGCCTATCCTCCCCTCTTCTCCTTCCATTCTCCCCCGCACGATTGATATCCTTGCGATCGCAGCTCACCGCGACGATGTCGAGCAAACGTGCGGAGGCACTCTGCTCGCTATGAACGCCAGGGGGTATCGCACTGGCATTCTTGACCTGACGCAAGGAGAAGCCGGTACACGCGGCAGCGCGGCCGAACGTGCAGCGGAAGCGGCCGAGGCAGCCCGCATTCTCGGCGTGGCGCATCGCGAGGCGCTTGACCTGCCGGACGGCAATGTGCAAAACACGCTTGAGAATCGCTACAAGATTGCCTCTGCGTTGCGACAGTTGCGACCCCGTGTCGTGCTTTTGCCCTACTGGCAGGGTCGCCATCCCGACCACTACACAACAGCGGCTTTGGGCTACGAGGCGTGCTTCGTCGCCGGTTTAGCCAAGGCACCCCTCGAAGGGGAGCCGCACCGGCCTTTCAAGATTCTGTACGCCAGCCTGTACGCGGATGTCCGCCCGAGCTTCGTCGTCGACATCACCGCCTACGCAGAGACGCGATTTCAATCCCTCATGGCCTACCGGTCACAATACGCCAACCAGCCTGATGGCAACGGCTTGTTTGTTGCCGAGGAAGACATCCGGGAGACGATGTTTTCAACCGCGCGGCACTATGGGCTGCTGGCCGGTGTCAGGTACGCCGAGCCATTCGTGCAGAAAGAAGTCGGTCTTGCCGAAGATCTGATGATGCTGCCCGTCGCGTCCCTCTAAGCGTTCCTTCTCTGCCACCCCGGGGCGAAACTGCCCCTGCGGCTGGACTACGCTGTGCGACTTACTTCCTTACACGCTGCCCAGCCCAGGTGCTCCTGCACGAACGCGATCAGCTCGTCTGTAACGTACACGGGCGGCCGCATGGCAAACAAAGGCGTTCCGGCGATCAGCTTCAGCGAGACACCCTTCCACTCGGGTCTGCCCAGCTGACCGTCAGCCACCAGAACGGCGTCCGCGCGGTCGAGGTACAGACGCGCAGAATCCTTAAAATCGGCCACGAGTGGGTCGAGAACACTCAGGTAGAGGTCTGGGCGCAAAAAGCGGAGAAGGCTGTTTGACTCCACAATAGCGTTCTCCGCTCTTGCCAGTTCCCCGCGGATGCGCGGCATCGCAGCCGCGAGCTGCCCCTGCCGGGTACGTACCCACAACGACCGTACAGCTCCGGCTTCAAGAAAGCGTGCCGTGTCGGTGCCGGTGTGCCGGTCGCGCTCTTCGCTGATGGCGATCGTGTGTTCCGCCGTCTCGCAGTCGCAAGGTTCGCCATTCGCCGAGCAAACGCCATGACCGAACTGTGTGATCTTCATCGCTGTCCAGCGATGCTCCTGTAAACGCCGTACAAGCCCGGCAACGACGCTCGTCTTGCCGATATTGCGCGTGCCGCCGCCCACAACGATCAGAGCCATAAGCCTAGTCTACCGGCCCGGCTTGCCTTCCATGGCGGAGCCTCGCCAGATCGCGAAGGTACTCTTTGAGCGGGCGCGCTGGACGGCCCCAGAACACTTGCCCTGCCCCATGCATCTTCTTTTTACTCAGCACACCGGCACCGCCGCCCAGGATGACTCCCGCGCCCACCGTGGCATGCTCGCCAATGCCGACCTGGCCACCCAGAATGGCGCCGTCTTCAATCACACTCGAACCTGAGATGCCACTCTGCGCGGCTACGATGACGTCTCTGCCGATCACGCAATTATGCCCAACATGGACCAGATTATCGATCTTGGTGCCACTCCCGATGCGTGTTTCGCCAAGTGCGCCACGATCGATCGTTGTGTTCGCTCCAATCTCCACGTCGTCTCCGATATGGAGGGTGCCTTGCTGAGGAAAAAGCAGGTACGCGCCCGTGTCGGGGTCGCGCGCGTAGCCAAAGCCGGTTGAACCCAGCACCGCGCCCGCCTGCACAACGACGCGATCGCCCAGGAGTGCGCCCGCATGGATCGTGACGCGCGGACCGATCACGCACTCTGCCCCTATCCGCACGCCATCCTCAATCACGGCGTAAGCAGCAATCCTTGTGCCTCGCCCGATGAGCGTACCAGCGGGAACGATGGCCGTGGGATGGATCAGAGTCTCCGCCGATTGCACCCGCAACTGCAACGCAGCCAGAGAGAAGGCGTACCGGGGATCACGGACGACAAGCACACGCGGGTCCTCCACCTCCTGCATTGTTTGGCGCGGCGCAAGAATCGCCCCGGCAGAAGAAGCCAGCGCGCCCAGGAACGTCTTGGCATCGGTCGCAAACACAATGCTGTCGAGCCCCGCGTCGGCATACGTCGCAACGCGTCTAAGTTCGGCCTGATGGTCGCCCGGCTGAGCACCGAGGAGTTGAGCGAGTTGCTGAAATGTCATCGGTAGATCTTCTCCTCGCCCGGCGGCCGCGTCTTCCAGCGGCGGTGCATCCAGAGCCATTGATCAGGGTAGCGACGAATGTAGTCCTCCAGCACGGAGGTGAACAGGGCCGTATTCCGGAGAGCGTCCGCCTCCGTATCTCCTGTGCGTTGCAGTGTAAGCTCCTCGCCGAAGTGCAGCACGTAGCGCGACTCATCCGCCTCCCAAAGCAGAAAACCTGGAAGGACTGCCGCCTGCGTCTTTGCGGCGATGCGGGCCATCCCGGAGGCCGTACAGGCTGGAATGCCGAAGAACGGAACAAACACCCCCTGCGGCGGAGTCATGTTGGTATCCATCAGGATGCCGACCGTTTCGCCGCCACGCATCGACGCGATCAGGCCACGGGCAAAATCGTCCTTGTGGATCACACGATTCCCGTGGAGGCAGCGGATGCGGTTCACGAAACGGTCCACAAGAGGGTTGTCGAGCCGGCGAATCAACAGACCCATCGGGTATCCCATCAGTGAATGGTAAAAACTCGACAGCTCCCATGCGCCCAGGTGGCCGGTAAGAACGAGAACGCCACGGCCCTTTGCCCGTGCAGTGAGGTAATGATCCAGACCCTCGTAACGGATGAACCTGCTTGCCGACGCCGCGCTGTAACCTGACATCTTGCAGAACTCCGCAAGAAGCCAGCCAAGATGACGGTACTCCGCCTTCAGCAGGCGATTCCGTTCACCTGCAGCCACGTGGGGAAGAGCAAGGCCGAGATTATATTGCCCGACACTCCTCAAGCGGCTTAGCAGATGGAAGGCGAGTCGAGCGATCAGCGAACCGACAACTCGCGCCGTCGAGCGCGGCAACCAACCGAGCACCGTGACGGAGCACCAAACGGCAACGAATTCAAGACGCTCCCTTGCAGGAGACGACGCGATCCGCGCAGGCAAAGAGGAGGGTAGTTTGTCCAAGTCGGCGATCTTCAGTTTACCAAGATCAAGCAAAAAGGCTGCCCGAAGGCAGCCTCTGCTCAGGAGTGGCTGTGTTTACTGCGCGTTCTTGGCGGCCACGAAGTACTTCGCGACCGTGCGAACAAACGGGCGTGCATCCGTAGGCGTTGCCTGGCTTCCCTTCAGCACCGTCTCGAAGGGGATATCTGCGCCATAGAAGCTCTTGGTATCGCCATCGTTCTGCGCAAGCACGGTGCCGTCGAGATCGATGCCGGCAAAAAGCCCCTTGCTGCGCGAGTAGGTCAGGAACTCAGCGTTAAGCTTCCAATCAGTTCCGGCCTTCGCGTTGCGACCCACAGGGCCCGCCGCTGCGGCAGCGTCAGCGCCGATCTTGAACTTCGCCTTGAGCATATCCTGCAAGCCGTTCTGGTTCATCGCCACAAGGATAAGGTCGGTTGACTGGCCGCCGATCTGAAACCCGAAGCTTCCACCCGAAAGAGCGACGAACACCGGGGCGCTCCAGCCCTTTGCAGTGCGGCAGGTAGCAACGCCCTGGCCATACTCGGCACCAACCACAAACGCACCCTTCTTATAGTGGGGCACAACCACGACGCACGATGCTCCCGAGAGGATCTCCTGCGGGATCGCCTTGTCCGGCGTATTCATCACGGCCACAATCGCCTGGGATGCGCTGGTCAAACGTCCATCGAGCTTCTGCTTATCCGCCGCACCGTAAGCAGAAAGGGACGTTGCTGTCAGGGCAATCGCCGAAATCGTTCCAAATAACTTGTTCATGTAAGTCTTGACCTTTCGTGTAGATCTCATGCGGTGCACCGGAGACTCCAGCACCGTCAACAGGTAATGTGACGATCAGGAAACCAATGCGGTTGCACGAAGAAGCAAGAAGGCGCCAAAAAGCCGCCGAGAACCAGGGCGGCACAAAAAATGGGGGTCATAGCGTGAGCCTCGGACATGATCCTGGCCCTACCCTACGACCCCACTCTCCCAGGTCTGTGTTGCTATAGATACTGTGCGCTATAAACCGGTAACGCGCAAGAGTACCCACGTAGTGGCACTTGAGTAACCATCTTGAAGCGCCGCAGGATCACTGTGGGCGCTGTGTGCTCAGTACATGCATCGTCAGGGCCGTACGATTGCCGACGCCTACTTTCCGCATCAGGCGGCTGATATGTGCTTTGACGGTACCTTCATCGATACCGAGCGTAAGAGCGATATCCCTGTTCGGACGGCCTTCGATCAGAAGGTTGAGGACCTGTCCTTCCCGATCGGTAAACTTGGACTCGTTCTGTGCCGCTGCCGCAGCATTGCCCGCATCGAGTAGCCGTGCAAGCACCTTGCGCGGTGCCCAGATCGAGCCGTCGCGCACCACGTCGACGCACTGGTTGATCTCGCTCTCACGGGCATCATGTGCCAGATAACCCTTTGCGCCCGCTCCTATGACCATCTGGACGAAGTCGAGGTCGGCTGGCGGTCCAAGAACGATGACACGCATCTCGGGTCGCTGCCGTCGAAAGGTTTGAAGCGCCTCGGTAAGATCCGGCGCAGAGTCCGTGTCGAGGACCAGCAGTGTCAGCTCAAACGAATGGAGTGCCCCGGAGATCGACAGGGGCAACCCGATCAAGCCTGTCTCTTCCAGAAGAATGCCCTGCAATCCAAGCAGGCGCAGGGGATCGCGCAGGATCAAGCCGATGCGACGAGGTGTAGGGTCAGCCTTGGGTTCCATCGACAATATAGCCTCATATACCGCTCTGCGTGGCCGAGTCGAAGGGAGATCGAGCGAACGTGCTCTTTGCAACGGAGCTACAACTTCGGCAGGACAATC
This sequence comes from Acidobacteriaceae bacterium, assembly GCA_965215415.1. Lineage (GTDB taxonomy): Bacteria > Acidobacteriota > Terriglobia > Terriglobales > Acidobacteriaceae > Edaphobacter. The sequence goes on from CBDCDQ010000009.1 coordinate 2,742,508, forward strand.
CCTTGTTGCTTCTGGTACTTACCTTTACGGTCCGCGTAGCTAGTCTCGCAAACTTCGTCCGACTGAAAAAATAAAATCTGGCAGAGCCCTTCGTTTGCGTAAATTCTTGCAGGAAGCGGTGTCGTATTGGAAATCTCGAGCGTCACGAAGCCTTCCCATTCTGGCTCGAATGGGGTGACGTTCACAATGATTCCGCAGCGCGCATAGGTCGACTTACCCACGCAGATGGTAAGCACATCGCGAGGAATCTTGAAATACTCGATCGACCGGGCCAGCGCAAACGAATTCGGTGGAACAATCACACTTTCGGCCACGACGGTAACGAAGGAACGCTCGTCGAATGCCTTCGGATCGATGATGGCGCTGTTGACATTCGTAAAGATCTTGAACTCGTCCGACACGCGAAGATCGTAGCCATAGGAGGACAGACCGTACGAGATCACCCCTTCCCGCACCTGCTTCTCGCTGAACGGTTCGATCATGCCGTGCTCTTGCGCGTGTTGCCTGATCCAGCGGTCGCTCTTGATGGACATGCGTGTTGCTGCCTCCCCGGATGACTCCCCATCGATCGTTGACATTCGCGGGCGGTCTTTCTACCATCAGCCTATTCGCTGCCCCGCAACATCTCTCGGCTATGGTAGCGCAAGAGAGGCCTTCCCTTTGATCAAGCAAGACCTTATCCAACGCATCGTCGAACGGACCGGGCTGCCGCGAAGCAAGGCCGAGGCCTCCATCGACGCCATTTTCGACGCCATGAAGCGCAGCCTGATCGAGGGCGACCGCATCGAGCTGCGCGGGTTCGGCGTCTTTACCATAAAGCCGCGCAAGACGGGCATCGGACGCAACCCACGCACCGGCCGTGAGGTGTCCATCGCGCCAGGCAAGGCGGTCCGCTTCAAGCCCGGCAAGGATCTGCAGTTGATCGATTGACCCTCCTGGCGGCTCACACTCACCTGAGTCCCAGCAGCCGCAACGCGTTTGTCTCCCGTTGTTCCTGCGCAGAGGAGTCTTCGCTCTTCCGGCAAGCAACGGGCTCCTTCCCACGTCCGCCTACATCAGGCTGGCAGCATCCACATCGGCGATAAGGTTGCGCCGCGGGATACCCTGCGTTTCAGCAAACGCGAGCATCCGCCGCAGCACCTCGCCCAGCGTTTTGCGGCTCTCCGTCTTCAGCACGAAATGGTAGCGAAAGATGCGCTTCAGACGCACAATAGGCGCAGCGGCAGGGCCGAGGACCCGCACCTTCTCCAGACGCTGCTGCTGAAACCATTTGCCCAGCGTGCCAGCCCAGGCAGTTGCCTCTTCAAGCGTATCGCTCAGAATCAACACGTTCGCAAGCACGGAATAAGGCGGGTAAAACATCCAGCGTCGGTATTGCATCTCCTTCGCGGCAAACCCGATGTAGTTGTGCTGGACGGCGGCCCGGATTGCATAGTGGTCCATATGGTAGGTCTGGACCAGAACGCGCCCCGGCAGCTCACCACGTCCGGCGCGGCCTGAAACCTGGGTAAGCAGCTGAAACACCCGTTCGGCAGCGCGAAAATCCGGCAGGCCCAGCGCGTAATCCGCTCCTACGACCCCCACCAGCGTCACGCCGAAGATATCGTGGCCCTTCGCAATCATCTGCGTGCCGACAAGGAGGTTGATCTCGCCCGAGTGCAGCCGTGTAAGCAGCCGTTCCATGTCTCCACGCCCCCGCACCGTATCACGATCCATACGACCGATACGGGCGTTGGCGAAGATCTCCTGCAGCCGCTCCTCACCCTGTTGCGAGCCTGCACCCAAATAGTACAGATGCTCGCTGCCGCAGGCCGGGCATACCGCCGGAACCGCTCTACGGAAACCGCAGTAGTGGCACTCCAGGCGCTCCGGGGCGTGTGCTTCCATCCCCTGCAGCGCCGGTTTGTGGAATGTCATCGAGATGGCGCAGTTCTCGCATTGGATCTTTTCGCCGCAGCTCCGGCATAAAGCCACGAAGCTGTAGCCGCGCCGGTTGATCAGGATGATGGCCTGCTCGCCCCGGTCGAGCGTGGCCTGCGTCTCGGCGATCAGCTGTCGGCAGAAGAGGGTCTCTGTGCCGGTCTCGCGAAACTCGGCCCGCATATCAACCAGTTCGACTTTGGGAAGCGGGCGATGGGCGACTCGGGTCAGCATCTCGATGCGGCGGTAACGACCCTTCTCGGTATTGCTCCAGCTCTCCAGCGAAGGCGTCGCGGAGCCCAGCACGACGGTAATGCCGTTCAGCTTTGCACGCACCACGGCCACATCGCGGCCATGGTATCGCGGCGTCTCTTCCTGCTTGTAGCTCGCGTCGTGCTCCTCGTCGACGATAATCAAGCCCAGCTTCGCGAGCGGTGCAAAGACCGCCGACCGCGTTCCAACGACAACACGGGCTTCGCCTCGCCGGATGCGGTGCCACTGCTCGGCGCGTTCATCGGGCGTCAGCTGCGAGTGGAGCAAGGCGACCTCTGCACCGAACGCCCCCACGAGCTGACCGGTCATGCCCGGCGTGAGGCCGATCTCCGGCACCAGCAGAAGCGCCGTTCGCCCGGTATCGAGCGCGCGGCGCATCGCAGCGAAATAGACCGCCGTTTTGCCCGAACCCGTAACGCCATACAGAAGATGCGGCTGGAAACCCCCTTTGCTCATCGCCGCAGCCAGCGTAGCGAGTGCCTCCGTCTGGGTTTCATTGAGCAGATGTTCGTGCGCCAGCTTCTTGCCTCCACCCGCCTCCACACCGCCCATGTGAAAGGTTTCGGGCACGTCTTCGAGAGCGATCAGGCCCCGCCGCACCAGTGTGCCCAGCGTCGTCGCGGGCACGTCAAGCCGGCGCAGATCGCTTACCCTCATCCGTCCGCCCACCGCCGCCAGCTCTGCCATCAGCAGCAGCTGATTTTCGTTCAGCTTCGGCAACCGAGGTCCCGCACTTTGTCCACTCTCCACAACAACCGCGAGCCGCTGAAGCCGTCGCGCGTCCCGCTCCTCGGCTACAGCTTCCCGGGCCAGCCACTTCTTGCGCACCATGCCGTCAAGCAGAGCCTTGTTCGCCTGGGTGGCGGAGCGTAGCGTCGTGGCCCGCGCCGGCTCCCCTGCTTCCAGGTAGTTCAGCACCGCATACTCGCGGTTCTGCTCCTCCGGGGTAAGCCGCGACCGTCGCGAACTCCCCTTTGCCGCACCCTCGTAGAGCACCCGCCGTCCCGCCTCGACGATGCGGTAGACGGCATGCCGCTTCACCTCCGCACCCAGCGGCAGCATCCCTCGCAGCACCTCACCCAGCGGGGCGACATAGTATTGCGCGATCCAGGCTGCCAGCTGCATCAGCTCCTCGGGCAGCAGCGGAGCCTCGTCAAGCACCTGCTGCACCGGCTTGACCTCAATCCCTGGCGAAGGCGGGGTGTCGTGGACGCGCAGTACCACGCCCATCAGCCGCTGCCCCCCAAACGGCACCAGGACTCGCGCACCGGCCACAGGCGCCATGCCGTTCACCGCATAGGTAAACGCCTGATCGAGCGGCACAGGCAGAGCGACATCGCAGAACAAAGCCACATCCCTAGACTACTTGCGCCAGGGACTAGGCAGCGGTGCGGCGTACCGGCGAAGCGTCTTGAGCGAGTAGAACGTTCCCCGCCACACGACGCCGCCTTGCCGCAGCGTCGTCACCATCGACCGCAGGAGCGCAACCAGAAAGAGCAGCGCGCCGGCTGGCGAAAGGAACGCCTGCCATGCCCGTATGCCCGAGACTCGCCCGTAGAGCCGGTAGGTCTGGAGAACCGCCAGAAGCGTCAGCACCGCAGGCAGCCGCGTCTCGTGCCACAGCAGGCCGAGGCCCGGGGCAATGCAGAAGACCGCCAGCCAAACGCACGCGCCCAGAGCCAGGGACACATGAAACCGGAACGCCGAAAAGAGGTTCTTCGTCAACACCTGGACAAGACCCCACGCCCCTGCCGCCCAATGCACCCGTACCAGTCCCGGCGCAAAGGCGATCCGTTGCGCCAGCCCCGCCCCCTTGATCCGCCGCCCCAGCCCCACATCTTCGACGATCTCCATCCGCAGCGCCTCAAAGCCGCCGATCCGCTCATAGGCGCTGCGTCGCACGAGGTTGAACGCACCCACCCCGATGGCGTCGAAGCGTGCCCGGGGATCGGCCACCTTCCACGGCCGCGCTCCCCACATCCCGAATGTCTGGAAGAATCCAAGCACCATACCCTCGTCCCAGCGGCGGATAACAGGCGTCGGCACCGTAACCAGGTGGTCGGCCCTGCTCTCCACGGCGTACACCAGCGACCGGCGCAGGCTGTCCGGTGCGAAGACCACATCGGCATCGGTAAACAGCAGCCAGTCGCTTGCGCAGGCATCGGCAGCCAGGGCCATGGCATGGGTCTTGCCCAGCCACTCGGGCGGCAGCTCCCGGACGTGCATCGCCTTCAGGTTGGCTGGGTGCGCGGCAGCGAACGCATCGATCAGCAGGCCCGTCCGGTCGGTGGAACGGTCATCGACCGCAACGATCTCCATGCGCCCGTAGTCCTGCGCCAGGAGCGACTGGAGACAGGCCGCGATATCACGCTCCTCATTGCGTCCAGGCACGATCACCGCAAGCGACGGCAATCCTTCCGGCTGACGATCGAAGCCATCCCCGCGCAGGTCGGCAACCCGTGGCATACCGAAGCTCGCCTCGATCGTCTTCGCCGCCCAACTGAACGCCACCACCCACCCGGTGATGGAGAGCGCGTTCAGGATCACGCCTCAACCCGCAACGGCTTCGCAGAGCGTGCCCCGGCAAACAGAAATGCTGCAGCAATTCCAAACGCGATGACCGTCATGCCGAGCCCCAGATGAAGGCTGCTGTGGTCGCTCACCCATCCAATCATGCGCGGCGAGGGCGCATCGCCCAGCACATGGATGAAGAACAGCTGTCCCGCCAGGGCCGTCGCCCGCACCCCCGGCCCCACCGCGTTGATGGTCGCCGCGTTCAGCGGACCGCTTCCCAGAAACACAAGAAACAGCGCCAAAGCCAGCATCGGCAGGATCAGCCCGGGTGGCCCGAAGAAGCAGACAAGCGCCGGCGGAATCGTCAGCAGAGCGCTCCATGCCGGAACCAGATAAAGCGCCCGGTAGTTCGTCCGCAACCATCGCTGCGCCACGACACCGCCCACAATCGTGCCCAGCACTCCAGTCACCACCGTGATTGCCCCCATGACGAACCCCGCCTTCCCTGCCGAGAAGCCGCCGATGCGCTGCAAAAACGACGGCATCCACCACGAGATCCCTCCCAGCGAAAACGTCACCATGGCCAGTCCCAGCACAGCAAACAAATAGCCGCGGTTACGCAGCAGCCCAAGGATGACGCTCCCCTCTACCTTCGCCTTCAGTCCTTCACTCGCGCCGCGCGCCGGTTCGCGCATCAGGAGCAGAATCAGCAGCGCGACCACCACACCGGGCACGGCCGAGACATAGAACGGCATACGCCACCCGTACTTCGCACCCACCGTTCCGCCCACCAGAAACCCGAGTGCCGCGCCAAACGGCAAGGCCACGTTGAAGATCGTCAGCACGCGATTGCGCTCGGCCTCAGGGTAGAAGTCCGCGAGCAGGGCTGGACCGAAGATCCCGAAGCACGCCTCCCCAACGCCCAGCGCCGCATGACGCAGCATCAGCGCGCCAAACGTATGGACGGTCGCAGTGAAGAAGTTGATTCCGCTGCAAAACAGCGCCGCTCCCGCAATCAGCGGCTTGCGGGGCAGCCGGTCGCCCAGCCATCCGGTAAACGGGGACGCGCACACATACGCCGCCATAAACCAGAAGGTCAGGGCGCCGATGCGCTCGTCCGTTACCCGGAACTCGTGCTTCACCATCTCCTGCACGCCGGGCAGGATGTAACGATCGAGATAGTTGACGAAGTTCAGTGCCGTCAACAGCACCAGCGCCGTCGTCGCCCCCGCGACCGAAGCGATCATGGGGCGAGCTGCGGTGTCAGAAGCCATCTGCTCAGGAGCATAGCAGGAACACCGCCGCAGCTACCCGGGGCGCATAAGGTTTGCCCTCCGTACGCCGATAACCCCATCAAGCGGCGCACCGCACGGAGTCTCCATGCTCGGCCTATTTGGCTCAAAACCTAAAGTCGCTCCCGCGCCGCCAAGCAGGCCTGCGCTCCCGGTTGCCGCACCGGTCGCAACCGCAATCGAGGTCGGGGAACCTGCCTCCGCTCCACAGACCTCCGGTTCCACCACACTTCCACTGACCGGTATGCTGAGCCGCCAGCCCATCGTCGAAGCCAGCTCCACCCTCCACGGCTACGCTCTGCTTTCTGACGCAGCATCGGCCGGCTCCTTATCGGGGGCGCAACAGATGGAAACTTTCTCCCTTCTGGTACCCGAATCCGAAAAGACCAAAGCCTTTCTCCCCGCAACCCGCGATCTGCTGGAGCAGGCCGCTGCCCGGCTTCCGAAAAACGTCGTCCTTGAGATCGACCAATCCCTCGAGTTCGATGACGACCTCGTCACCCACTGTCGCCAGCTCCGCAAGCGCGGCTACAAACTCGCGGTCGACGGAACCATTCCGCTGGAAGCGCGAAAACCGCTCCTGGAGTTCGCCGACTACCTTTCAGTCGACTTCGAAGCCACGGACGAGGACGCCCGCAAAGCTCTCTACGCAGCAACCATCCCCGGCCAGACGACCCTCGTGGCTCGCCGCGTTCACACCGTCGACCTTCAGCAGCGTGCACAGAAGGAAGGCTGCAAGCTCTTCCAGGGCGGCTTCCTCGCTGCACCGTTCGTTCCTCCTGCCGGCTTCAAGGCGTCACGGTCCATTCCAGACAATCAACTGATCTGCCTGCGGCTGATTGCCGCCTTGAGCGAAGAAACGATCAATCTCGGCTCCATCGAAAAGCTCATCATGATGGATACGGCGCTCGTCTACCGCCTGCTGCGGCTGGTCAACTCCGCCCTGTACAGCCTCAACTCACGCATCACGACCATCCGCAGCGCGCTCGTCATCGTCGGCACGGACGAGTTCCGCAAACTGATCTCCATGACCCTCGCCAGCATCTTTGCCAACACGAACTCGTACGTTATGGTGACCCTTGCCGTCGAGCGCGCACGCTTTTGCGAAACGCTGGCACCCCAACTCCGCGAACCCGGACCCAAGCTCTACCTGATGGGCATGCTGACCATGGTTGACGTCGTGCTCAAGATGCCCCTCGCCAAGGTCTTGGCGTCCCTTCCACTCGAAGACGATATGACCGCCGCTCTGCTCGGTGAACCCGGCGTCATCACCGACGCGCTCGACCTGAGCCGCGCTTATCAGGCCGGCGACTGGAAGACCTGCACCATGCTCCAGCAACAACTTCGTCTCGATGATGGATGGGCAGCACAGATGTTCGTCCAATCGGCACGCTGGGCAGACAAGGTAAGCAGCAGCGGCCTCTAGAACGATCTTCCCGTGACCCTGGCTCCTGCTCCCGCTCGATCCTGCCTTCTCCTGTCGTTCCCGGTCAAAGTCCGTCTGCCGCAGGGTTCAACCCGCTCTTTCCGTCTCTTTGCGCGGATACCGTGCTTCCACCACCGTCGAGATACCCCCGCGCGGACGGAAATCCCCTACCACGACCGCCCAGACCGGATCGCAGGCCTTCACCACATCGTCCAGCACCTGGTTGACGATGTTTTCCTGGAAGATGCCCAGATTGCGATAGCAGAACAGGTACTCCTTCAGCGACTTCAGCTCCATGCAGCTCTCCCGCGGCATATACCGGATCGTCAGGCGGCCAAAATCCGGCAACGACGTCTTCGGGCAGACACTGGTGAACTCCGGATCGTCGACCAGGATCTCATAGGCGCGAAACTGGTTCTTCCAGGTGTCGATCGAGGGGAACTCGAAGTCGAGACCGGATGCGGCATGGTCGTCGGTGTAGCCGGTGCGTTGTGTTGTCATGAGTCCAGTTTATCGTGCGCCGGACCCGCCGAACTTGCCCTCAAGGCCCTTGACACCGGCGATATACTGAAAGAAAGGTCGGCGATACATCTCCAGTCGGCTGACACACTCAGCGAGCAGGAAGGTCCACTGTCTCCGGTTAGACTTAAAGTCTCTCGAATGAAGACTTTGAGACTTTATTGAAAATCTTGCAGGTCTCTCCTGTACTCGCACCCGGGCACTCTGGACCCCGGCGCCCGGGTAGGAGACGCTGGCTCCCTCACTATCGTTTCGCGTCAGTTGCGGCGGCCCAGCGTGGGACGATCGTCTCCGGTGGTCGAGTTTGGATTGGTTCCTTGCGGATCGTTCGCGCCCACCCGCCGGAGCGTGGGCTTGTTGCCTCCCTTGCCGTCGTTCAGCTTGCGCCGGTTCTCCAGCCGTGCCAGCCGAGCCTTGATGTCGTCGAACTCCGAAGTCGTCACCATATAGTCCGGCTTGGCAGGCATGATGGTGGCAATCTCGTCCTCGGACCGGTTGATGCGATCGGGTGTCTGCGGATGATCCGAGAACACCTTCGACAACGTCCCCGGCTTGTGCTTCTCGAGCGCGTCGATCTTCTCGAAGAACTGGATAAACGCCTGCGGATCGTACCCGGCCTTGTACATATACTGCAGGCCGAGCCAGTCCGCCTCGGCCTCGAAGTTGCGCGAAAACTGGAGGAACGACATCGGGATCGCCAGCTGCATGGCCTCGTAGATACCATAGCCCGTCCACGAGCCCGAGGTCAGAATGTAGAGCGGAATGGAACCGATCTGCGCGTAGCCCATGCGGGTGTTCTCCCGCGCGGCGTGGTGGGCGCAGACGTGTGCGGTCTCATGCGCCATCACACCGGCAAGCTCGGCCTCTTCATCCGCCGCCAAAATCAGCCCGGAGTTTACGTAGAAGAAGCCGCCCGGCAGCGCCATCGCGTTGATCTCGTCCGAATCGATCACCTTGATCGTAAACGGCACCTTGCAGTCGGAGTTCTTCACGATGTTCTGCCCGACGCGGTTGACGTACTCGGCGATGACTGGATCGTTGACCATATGCGCCGACTTCTCGATCTCCATCGAGTACTGCTTGCCGTTGCGAATCTCCCAGTCGGTCGAGAACCAGTTGCCCATGCCACGGCCACCGATGTTGCGCGTCCCCACGGCGGCTACATCGTCTTCGCTCCCAGCCTTGATGTGCGGATCGAGCGACTCGCCCGGCTGCGGCAAGGAGTCCGTCTTCTTGCTTGCCGTGTCGCGGGCGACCTTCAGATCTTCAGCTGTCGGCGGCACCGGGGGCTGCGGCACGGAGGCCGGCTGCGGCCCTCCAGGCACCTTCGCCGCGGGCGCCGTCGAAGCTGGCGTGGTGCCTGTGGGGGACGCGGAAGGCTGCTGTGCAAACATGACGGAACCCAGCAGCAGCGCAGGGAAGAAGCTGACCGGCTTCAGAGATCGCATCGGGGTGACTCCTGAGGGGTAGCGCATGGCAGGCACGTCCCTTCCGCTAAGACGAATGGTCCGCCTTTTTGTGAGCGGATGCAACGACCGGGCGCACGTTACCAGGTCGAGTAGGCTGTGCCCTCGCTCGAAGTCTCTTGCGCGCCACTATGGACGTCGTCGATACCCGACTGCGTCTGGTCGAGCGAGTTCAGGATGTCCTCCTGCCCGGGCACCCAGCTGTCCGTCCGGTTGGTGATGGGATCTTTGGGCATGGTCTTCAGATAGCCCGCCTCCACCAGATCGGTGAGCGACTGCGGTGCCTTCGACTTGTCGATGGTGTACGAGTCGATAGCCTTTCGCATCGCCTGGAGGTCCTCCTTCAGGACAGCTTCCCTGGCCTTGCGGACCGATTGCAGGTACGCCGGAACAGCCACCGCGGCCAGGATGCCGATGATGATCATCACGATCATCAGTTCCAGCAGCGTGAAGCCCTGCTGTGCCGCGCGCCGGGTTGAGGGAAGCTTTACCATGTCGAATATTTGGTCCCGTCCAGTGCCGTCCCGGAACTTTTCGTGTGAAGATCAAAGACGTTCTGCCCTCCCCAGGTGTCCGAGTCCGCGTCGTCCTGGTTCGACCGCAGCCCCCACTCAGCAGAGTCCATCAGAGGATCGGTCGGGATTTTGCGGAGGAACTTGACCTTCTTATCCTGCACCGTCACTCCGTTTACAAGCGTCTCGAGATCGGGCGGATAGCCGAAGCTGTCTGCCTTCGTTTGGAACGCGCCCTTGTCGGCGGCGTCCTTATAGCGGTCGATCGCGTCGCGCACCTCCCAAAGCTCCCGCCGTAACACCCGCTCCTTCTCCCGCTTCACCTCGAACCGGGCGATCGGCAGCGCGGCCGAAGCAAGGATGGCCACGATGGTGATCGTGATGATGAGCTCCACCAAAGTCAGTCCAGCTTCGCCCGTCAGTCCCGCTTCCTTCCTCATCGGCAAGCCGCCGTCCCTCACTTCACATGCACCACGGCCTGCGAGCCGGTCGCCGGCAGGTTTGCCTGCGCACTGTTCTTTGCGCCGGCCTGGATCATCGTCAGGCTGGAATCGCCCGCAGCCCTGGCCTTGAAGGTGAGGACGCACACGGTTCCCTGCCCGTCCACGCCCGTCGCGCCTGGAGGCCTGGAGGTAGAGATCGTCACCACACCGCTTCCGTCGTCGCGATGCACCATCGCGACCGGCTGTCCGTCTTTGGCAAGGAATTCGCCTGCGTCCACGTTCACCAGATCCAGCAGTGCCGGGTTGAACTTGATCTGGAGCGGCACAGCGTAGATGTCGTGCCCGCCGGCCAGCATCACGGGTACCTGGAAGGTCGACCCTACAGCCTGCGGAGAAGAAGGTGCAGACAGGCTCAGGCTCACCTGCGAAACTGAACCCGTCGCGTGCACGGGTGCCGCAGCGACCCCGGCCGCCTCGGCCGGTGCAGCCGGACGCGTCGCATCGCGCTGCATCTCCGCGGCCATCGCCGAAGCCGCATTGGCTGCGGTCGTCGGTGAAGGGCGTGGCACCGGAAGAGGCTCGACGTAGAAGTCGGCGTCGTTCCTTGGATTCGGATCGCGGCGCAGCTCCACCGTCGTACCCGTTCCGGTGTCGATGGCGCGGGTGTTCAGGCGCGTCAGCACCGACTCGCGGACGATGTGCGGGATGAGTACAAAGACGATCTCGTTCTGCCGGACTTCATGATTGGTCGAGCCAAACAGGTATCGCAGGAGGGGCAACTCCGCCAGACCCGGGGTGCCGTTGAGGCTGCGCAGATCGTCTTTTTCGAGCAGCCCGGCGAGGATGCTCGGCTCGCCCTCTTTAAGCTGGATCGTCTGATCGACCACGTCCTGCGCGATCACCGGCTCGTTAACTCCCGAGATGTTGACGGTGTTGCTTTGGGAGGAGATTTCGATCTTAAGTTTCAGCGACACTTCGCGGTCGTAGTGCACCGTCGGAGTCATGTCGATGTTGACGCCGATGTCGAGGTAGGTGAACTGCGTCTGCACCCCGATACTCGCTACACCGGTGGAGACACCGGCGTTGTACGAGCCGGTCGCGACCGGGATGCGCGATCCAATCTTGAGCGTGGCCCGTTGACCATCCGTCGCCCGTACTCGCGGATTCTGGAGGACTCGGGTGTCGGAATCGGTGAGGAGGGCGTTCAGGGTTCCGCCGGAGATCGATACTCCAAAGTTGTTGGAGTTCAGGTGTGCCAGATTGTTAAGAGTCAGGTTGGCGGAGGTGCTGGGTGCCGGTGTCACCCCGTTGCCGGTTGCCGGCGTTGAGCTGGCATTCGTCGCGTTCGCCACCTGGGGCGTCAGGCCGATCGAAGTGGGCAGCGTAATGCCCAGGTTCCGCACCTTGTCGCGATTGACCTGCAGCACGGCCACGTCGACCACCACCTCCGGCTTGGCACGGTCGAGATCGTTCATCAGCTTCTGGGCGAGTAAAAGCTGATCGGGCGTCGCGCGCATCACGATCGCATTTTGCGACGGCACCAGGTAGACCTTGACGGTCGGGTCGAGCAGGTTGCGGATGGCCGTCAGCACCTCGGTCGCGTCGGCCTGCTGGCTGGCGTTGCTGAGATAGAACGTCTGGACGGCAACCTCGTCGAGGTCCGTCCGCTTCGCGCGGCTGTTCTGTGCAATAAAGATGGTGTTCGGCGTGACGGTCTTGTAAAAGGTTCCAGCGATCGTGCCTACAATCCGGAGCGAATCCGAGAGGCTCACGTTCGTCAGGTCGATCGGGATGCGCTTCGAGCTGTAATCGGGGTCAAAGAGAACATTCAGCCCGGCAGCCTTGCCGATGGCCTGGTAGATGACCTTCGTGTCTTCGACCATGTGCAGTGTAATGGGATCGTTCGAGACCGGCTTCAGCTCGGCGATGCCGGAGATGCCGCCGATGGCATCCATTGCATCGCTGACGCGCCGCGTCTGCTCCGCCGCACCGGGTGCCGGTGCAGGTGCAGCCTGCTGCTTGAGCGTGATGTCCGTCTCCTGTTGCGCGGCCTGGTTGCCGGGATCGATCATCAGTGCCCGCGCGAACTCCGTCAGCGCGCCCTGATAATCCCCGTTCTGGCGCAGCACCCGGCCGCGGTCCACGTGCGCGGCAGCTGCCTGGAACCGGATGCGCTCCAACCGCTCCTTGAAGCGGACATCGGCAGGGGCCTTCAGGTGCGCCTGGCGGTAGGCCTCATAGGCGGCGTCGTAATCCTCCCGCACCTCGGCTTTTTGACCGCGCTTGTTCCACGTACCAGCGGATTGGGCCTGCGCCGAGGTGACCGCGAATGCCAGAACCGACACTGCAAGACCGGCACGACGCATCTTCTTCCGTTGCCCACAAGTCATGCCGATTCTGTTCGCGTCCTTTGCATTGTGCGGAGTAGGGCGTTGCCGCTCGTCGATGTACGAAACAGGCTGCCTTGAGAGTGTCGGCAACACATCCGAAACTCGGGTGAGTATAGCATTCGGGCTCACTCGATCCTTTCGGCAACTGCGGGTTAGACGTCGCTCCCGCGTATGCGTGAGTTCCCTTCCGAGAGTGTTAAACTGAAGGTCCATGCCCCGTTCGCTTTCAAACCCGACGGTTGCCCACCAGCCCAAGCCGGTGGTGAAGGAGAAAGATCGCGACCCGGTGGCCGCCGGCCATCGCGACGCCGCCTTCAATCGTTCCGCCAGCTTCAACTACTTTCTTTCCGACCGGTTCGAGGCCGGGGTGGCCCTGCGCGGCACCGAGGTGAAGAGTATTCGTGAAGGCAAGGCCAATCTGAAGGACGCATATGGTCTGCTTAAAGATGGCGAGGCTTTCCTGCTGAACGCACACATCGGTCCGTTCTCGCACGGCAACGCTATGAATCACGAATCGCTGCGCACGCGCAAGCTTCTGCTCCATCGGGCGGAGGTCCGTCGTCTGGAAGGCATGACCAAGCAGAAGGGCTTCACGTTGATCCCCGTCCGGCTGTACTTTCGCAAGGGTCGCGTGAAGTGCGAACTTGCACTCGCCAAGGGCAAACAGGACTGGGACAAGCGGGCGACGGAACGCAGCCGGGAAGCAGACAAAGAGGCAAAGGCGGCAGTGGCCCGGAGCCAAAGGCGATAATCTAAGCGGTTTCTAATCCCGTTCCTGCAATGCGTGCCCGCATGACGCGGTTTGAGACAGCACCAAGACAAAGCAATGGACGTTGTTCCCGATAGGATGGAGACGATGAACACGAAGCTCATCTTTCAGGATGCTGCCACTTTCGCTACGCCCGTGCTGGCCCTCTTTGCCGTGGACGCGTCCGTAGGCAAGCAAAAGGAGGGCGCGGCCCTTCCTGCCTTGTTGACCACCTCCGACGCGCTTACGCGAGCGGTGGAGAAAGTTCTGGCAGCCGGTGAGTTCAAGGCCGGTGCGGGAGAGATCCTGCTGCTTCACGCGCCTGCCGGCGTCCGAGCCGAACGGCTGCTGCTGGTCGGTCTGGGTAAGGCCAAGTCGCTCTCGATCGACGAGATCCGCCGGGGCGCAGGCACCGCTCTCCGCGCCTGCAAACCACGAGGCTTCCGCGAGCTGGCAATTGCGTTTCCGGAGGATCACGCGCTTTCGGACGAGCATCTTCAGACCCTGCCCTGTCAGCTGATGTCGCGGGCTTTGATCGAAGGGGCGGAGCTGGCCGATCCCGACTACGACACCTATCGCAGCGAACGGGAAGACAAAAGCGTACACAGTCTCTCTGTACTCGCGAATGGTCTGGACCAGGGCATCGTGTCCGAGATCGCCGCCGGCTTCGACGAAGGCCGCATTCTTGCCGGAGCTCAGAACTTCGCTCGTTCCCTCGTGAATGAACCGGGCAATGTGCTTACCCCGACCGAGCTGGGTGCCCGTGCCGCTGCCATGTGCGCGGAGGCTGGTCTGGCGTGCGAGGTCCACTCGACCGAAAAGCTCCACGAGCTGAAGATGAACGCCTTCCGGGCCGTCTCGCAGGGCTCGGCCGAGCCGCCCGCGCTCATCGTCATGAGCTACGAACCCCCTGGCGGAGCAAAGCCCGGCTCTCCGGTTCTGGGCCTCGTCGGCAAAGGTATCACCTTCGATACTGGCGGCATCTCGCTCAAACCCGGTGATGGCATGGAGAAGATGAAGTACGACATGGCCGGAGCCGCCGCCATGATCGGCGCGATGCAGGCCGTAGCGGGCCTCAAGCCTGCCGTGAAGGTGATCGGCATCGTCTGCTCGGCGGAGAATATGCCCGATGGCAAGGCCTTCAAACCCGGCGATGTCCTTACCGCTATGTCCGGCACGACCATAGAGATCATCAATACGGACGCCGAGGGCCGCCTGGTTCTGGCCGATGGCCTCCACTACGCGAAGACTCTCGGCTGCACCCATCTAATCGACGCGGCCACGCTTACGGGAGCCTGCGTCGTAGCTTTGGGCAAGACCAACGCCGGCCTGTTCTCGAATGATGAACCAACGTGGGAAAGGTTCCAGGCTGCGCTGCCTGCCAGCGGTGAGAAGTTCTGGCGGCTGCCGTGCACGGACGACTACAAGGACGAGATCAAGAGTCAGATTGCGGACATCATGAATACGGGTGCCCACCGCTGGGCCGGAGCCATTACGGCCGCCATGTTTCTTAAACACTTTGCCGGGGGTACACCGTGGATTCACCTCGACATCGCGGGGTGTGCGTGGATCGACGACGCCCGCCCGTATATCGCTAAAGGGCCTTCGGGCGTAGCGGTCCGCAGCATCGTCGAGTGGGTTCGCGGCTACACGGCCTAACCGCGGGAGGAAGGCGCGCCAGATTATGTTCAGCTCGATAGGTATACCGCACGGCTTCTGTTTTCTTTGGAATCCCGGTCTGCTGTGGCTGCACGTCATCTCGGACTCGTTGATCGCTCTGGCGTACTTTCTGATACCCGTTGTGCTGCTGCGCGTCGTGCATCGGCGCAAGGACATCCCGTACAACGGCATCCTGCTCTGCTTCGGCGCGTTTATCGTCTGCTGCGGCATCACTCACATTCTGGAGGTGGTCACGCTGTGGCGTCCCGTCTACTGGGTGAGCGGAGCGATGAAGGCGGTCACGGCGGCCATCTCCCTGGCTACCTTCGTGTTACTCGTTCGACTGGCTCCTACCATCGAGGCACTCCCCAGTGCTCAGCACCTCGAGACCGTCAATCAACAGCTCAAGTCCGTACTGGAAAGTATGACCGCCTGCGTCATCGCTTACGATCGTGACTGGAGGACGATCTACCTCAACGGCAGCGCTCAGGAGCGCCTGGCTCCCCGCGGAGATGTTCTCGGACGAACGATGTTCGAAGCCTTTCCTAACCAGAAGCCCGAAACTGTCGCTCTTCTGCGTGAGGTGATGGAGAACCGGACGCACGTTGAGTTTGAGTCCTACTATGAGCCGCTCGATCTTTCGAGCACGATCACCGCCTCACCCTGGACAGACGGCGGCATCACGGTCTTCCTGAACGACATCTCGGAGCAGAAGAAGCTCCAGCGCGAGCTCGACGAGGAGCGGGAACTGCGCGAACGCCGGATCGAAGCCCTCGCCCACATGGCAGGCGGCCTGGCTCATGAGATCAGCAATCCGCTTGGCATCATCCACGCCCGCGCCAGTGACCTTGCGGAGGTGCTGGATGAGACCCGCGACGCCGGCCGTACGCTCGATCCCGCGCTCGTTGCAGAGTCCTGCGCAAGCATCGTCAAGACCTCCGACCGTGCCATCCGCATCCTTTCGGGTCTGCGCATGTTTGCCCGCGATGGCCACAGCGATCCACTCACCCCTGCTTCTGTCCAGGCGATCGTCGCCGAGGCCGTCGAGCTCGTCCAGCAACGCTACGCTACGCATGGCATCGCCCTGACCGTCACGCAGCCGGATGATCTGCTGTGGATTACCTGCCGGGAGGTGCAGATCGGCCAGATCCTGCTCAACCTCCTCAACAATGCGTTCGACGCAATCACCTCGGTGGCGGAAGATCGCCGCTGGGTCAGAGTGGCCGTCTCGGCGACCGCCAGCCGCGTCACGATGGACGTCGTCGACGGAGGCGCGGGCGTCTCTTCGGAGCACCGCGCGCACCTGATGAAGCCCTTTTTTACAACCAAGCCCGTCGGCGCGGGGATCGGGATCGGCCTCAGCCTTTCGCAGGCCATCGCCCACGATCACGGCGGCAGCCTTGTGCTCCTCCCCGACGACATCGACGCCCCTACCTGCTTCCGTCTGACCCTGCCCCGTGCCACGCGTGCCGGAGAAAGCATGGCTGCATGACCCTTGCCGAAGCCACCATCCTTGTCGTCGACGACGAACCCGAGCTGCTTGAGATCTTCAGCATCTGGCTGAAGCGCGAGGGTGCAACCGTGCTCCGGGCAGCCAACGGCGATGTTGCCTGCAAAGTGCTCGACGCCAACCGGGTGGATGCTCTGGTGACGGACATCCGTATGCCCGTGATGGATGGGGTCACCCTGGTCCAGACGCTCTACGACACCAAACGGACTGTGCCGACCACCATCTTCGTCTCCGGTTTTGGCGAGATCAGCTCCCGCCTGCTCTACTCGCTTGGCGTGGAGGCCCTGCTCTCCAAACCCATGCCGCGCAACCTGCTCGTGCAGACCCTTGCCCGCAGCCTCCGTCCCCGGGAAGAGTTATGGATTGAACCGGCAGCCGTGCCCGCCGAACGAGAGGTGGCGGTCGGCTTCCACAGCCTTTCCGCCGCGCAGGAGCAGCACCTCTTTGCCCTTGGCCGCGGTGGATTCTGCGTACAGTGCCCCAGAGTCAGTCCGGATACGGTGGTCGACTTCGACCTCCACTTTCAGCTCGACACACTCACCCTAAAGGGGCAAGCCTCGGTCCGCTGGTACGAAGCAAAATCTCAGCGTGCCGGACTGGAGTTCCTCCACCTTGACGCCGGGTCGCGCCGCTGGGTAACCGCTCAGTTAGCCGCCAACGCTCCTCTTAGTTTCATCCCCAGCGGCGACTAAGTCGTTTCTCCAAACTCCACATCTGCCAGACGGTTTTTGCCTGGCCACCCGGGTTACATTACTGTTGGCGCTTCGATCCCCAGGTATCCAAGCGCCCGCACCATCTCCCGCTGCGCTGCCGCAGCCGTCGCGAGCAGGAGGCTTCGCCGCACCGGATCGGTCTCATGCAATACATGGTGCCGGTGGTAGAAGTTGTTGAACTGCTGTGCCAGTTGAAAGGCAAACTTTGCCAGATACGCGGGCTCAGCCGTGGCGATAGCCTGTTCGATGACGGTGGTCAGCCGCGAAGCCAGCAGCCACGTCTCCCACAAGCTGCCCCCTTCTTCCTCTAACGCGATCAGGTCGGCCGAAGCCATGGAACGCAAGGCTTCCTCCGCTGTGACCCCGGCCTTGCGAAAGATGTTCGCCGCCCGCACAATGGCGTACTGCACATAGGGTCCGGTTTCGCCCTCAAAGCTGAGCGCATCCTTGAAGTCAAAGGCGATGACCGTGTTGCGCGTGAACCGCAGCATAAAGTAGCGCAGTGCGCCCACCGCGATCTGCGTGGCGATCGTGATGCGCTCGGCTTCACTGAGCTCCGGGTGGCGGGCGTCCACCTCTGCCCGTGCGGACGCGATCAGCCGGTCGAGCAAGTCGTCTGCCTTGACGCCAAAACCTTTGCGCCCACTCACCTCGATATAGGCGCGCGCCTGATCTTCTTCGGAGATCGAATAGCCGAGTTCCAGCGCACAACGCGGAGTCAGCGCCACCATCTCGTAACTGAAGTGGGTGTATCTGGCCGCGGCTTCCGTATACCCCATTCCGCGCAGCGCCTCGATGACGTTGCTTTGCGGATCGTTCTGACGAGAATCGATGACGTTGTAAATCGCGTCCGCCTTGCCGAAGACGGGGTGCTCCGCGTCGCCGTCTGCCGTCGAAATCCAGCAGGTCCGATGCGAGTCCACAGCGCGCGGGTACGTATAGAACGGCTTGTAGCCGAAATCTTTTCCGGGCAGCAGGCCGAACTTCCATAAGTGATAGGCAATGTCTTTGCCCACATACGTCACTGTGCCGTTCGATCGCACGATCACCTTGGCGTCTTCATCGGGAAGGCTTGAATCGGCTTTAGCGGTCTCCTGGGCCGAGCCTGGGCGCCTCATGACGTAGCAGCCTTTGTTCTTGCCAGCCGATTCGAGATAAAGCACGCCCTTGTCAATCATCAGCGCGCGTGCGGCCTCCCAGAAGTGCAGCGTCAGAATCTCGCTCTCCCGAGGCAAGAAATCGTACTCGATTCCAAGCCGTTCCATCGTCTGCAAGTGCCGGTAGAGCACGGCGGTCGAGATAAGATCGGCCATCATTGACGTTTCGTTGCCGCCTGCTTCAAGCGCATGAAGTGTATCCAGGCGCAGCTGCTTGCGCGCCGCCGCCTGCTCCGGATCGGCGGTGTACCACTGCGAGACGCGCGCATATAGATCCCAGCAGTAAAAGTCGATGCGTTGATTCGTCTCGATCAACTCGGTCAGCAGCTCGCGCGTGCTGTCGACCGTCTTGCCTTCAAGTGCCTTCAGCCCGACGACGACATCGGCCACCTGCACCCCCGTGTTGTCGATGTAGTTCTGAACCCCTACCTCCCAGCCACGCTTATACCCATCGGGCCGCAGCAGCCGCTGAAAGGTATCACCCAGGATCGCGTTCCGCAGGTGCCCGATATGTGCCGCCTTGTTCGGGTTGATGCTTGTATGCTCGATCAGCCGGAACCCCGGCCCGCCGATCTCCGCGTGTTCATCCGCCGCGATCCGCCGCACTGCCGCCGCCCGGTCAAGATGGAAGTTCAGGTACCCGGCACCTGCCACTTCGACCCGCGCCACACCGTCCGGCAACTCCTGTGTCAAAGCTGCCGCCAGCTCGGTTGCGATGATCCTGGGTGCCTTCCGCAGCCGCTTTGCAAGCTCGAAGGCGACAGGCAGAGCCAGCTCACCCAGGGCGGTCGTGGGCGGTTGCTCCACGGCAAGCTGCGGCAGGGTTACATCGTACTTCGCCTTCAGAATAGCTTCGACCCGCACCACGACCCGCTGTTGCACGCTTCGGTACATACGCACTCTCTTTCACTTCTGCGGCGTTCCCGTAGTTCCTCTTCGAAGCATGGGATCTGCGGAACTACGGCATCTCAGCCGGTAACGTATCGATCTCCGCCAGCAAAGGCCGATCGTTATGGATCTTCAACCGGTGAAGCAGGAACAGAATGCCGCCTGCGCCGGTCACCGAGATGAGCATCCACACATGCAACAAAGCGCCAAAGATCGCCGAGGTTCCCGGCGACGTTCCATGGCTCGACAGGGCCAGCTTGATTGCGCCTTCGAACGGCCCGATCGCCCCCGGAGAACTGGGAATCAGGTAGGAGAGGTTAGCAAACGACATCGCCAGCCAGGGGGCGATGCGATCGACCGGCACTCCGAACAAGTGGAGCGACGAGACAAAGATCATTCCTTCGCAGGTCCAGATGACCGCCGAGAGCACCAGCAGGGCAAGCGAGCCACCCATGCCCAGCCGCGCTGTTGCGTCGAACGCCAGCGCAGCCCAGTGCTCCGCCTTTGCCATGACTCTATGCTGCGGCAGGCGCGCAAAGATGCCGGGCAGCCGAGGCTGTAACAGGCGCGCCCCCAGGAGCAACACGAGCAGCCCAAAGGCCGAGATCCCCAGAGACACCATGGCGACCAGGTGCAGCCGCGGCGTCGCGATACTTCCCATCGTCGCCACAAAGATCAGGACCAGCGTGAAGATATCCAGCAGCTTTTCCAGAATGACGGTGCTTAGAATGACGGACGGCGAGGTGCCGAGATCGTTTGCGTACGTAAACACCCGCATGATGTCGCCGATCCGGAGCGGCAGGATGTTGTTTGCCGCTAACGAGGTCATCAACACCCGCGCACACACACCAAATCTTGCGCCCGTCGGCTTCATCATTCGCGTCCAGCGCACACACCGCAGGGTATAGCTCGCGAGTGTGGCTGCGACCACGCCCAGCACCCATGCTGGATGCGCGAGCCGCATCTCCCGAAACTCCGACGGGTGGACACCCTTGCCGCCCGCCCTGGGCCAAAAGGTGTACCACAGGAAGAACGCACTGATCAGCAGCCCGGGAACGGTCTTGAGCAGGTTGCGCCGTTTCCCTTGTGTCTTTGAAGTCGCGGCTCGATCCGCCACAAGCTCGCTCATCGCCCTGCTCCGCGCGTCTCTGGTTCGCTCAAGAGCTCTTGCCTTCTGATTGAAAACATATGGTTCGATTGTACTGGTCTGACCTTATTCTGAAGGCAAAGGAAGCTCCATCATCGCTCGTCCGTCACCTTCCGCTCGCGACCGCATCGGGCCCTTCACCCTGGTAACCGCCCTCACCCCACTTGCCTTAGCCATCCACGGCTACCACCCGTACAGCGAGGACGGCGGCCTCTACGGAGCGGGCATCAAGCGCCTCCTTCATCCCGAGCTGTACACCGCCAGCGCCCCGTTCGTTGAGGCTCCTCTTCGCTATTCCTTCTTTGCACCGGCCATGGCGGCGCTTGTCCGCACCACGCATCTCAGCCTTCCAGATGTCCTGCTTCTGGTTTATCTCGCCAGCCTTTGGGCGACCCTGTTTGCTTTCTCATTGATCGCCGAGCAATGCTTTGCTTCGAGGCATGCCCGTGCCGGAGCGGTCCTGCTTCTTGCCTTGTGGCTGACGATACCCGTTGCCGGAACGTCGTTGATCCTCTTCGATCCGTACCTGACCGCGCGCAGCCTGTCCCTTCCCTGCACCCTTTTCGCCTTCGCGACTCTCCTTCGCCTCAGCACGGTTGCAGGTGCTCGGCAGATGGGCACACCGACGCCGGTCTCGTCCTTAAGCCCTCGCGCTGTTGGCATGCTCTGCGCATCGTCCCTGCTGTTTGCCGCGCTTGTGCATCCCCTCATGGCCGGATACGCTTTCGGCGCAACCCTTCTTCTCGCCTGCCAGCTTTCAGTGCGCATTGGAGTGCGTCGGTACGGAACGCTGGCCCTGTGCTGTACCGCGGTAGCCGCTGCGGCCCTCCTCCACCGAGCTTCCCCGCCCGAGCTCGCCGCCTACCTTGCGGTCGCGCTCTCTCGCTACTACTGGTTCCTGTCGCGCTGGCAATGGTACGAGCTCCTCGGCCTCGCAGCTCCGCTTGCTATCCTCTCGGCTGCAGCCCTCCGCCCCCACTCGACTCAGCCCCTGGCCCGTATGGCCGTCGCTGCCGGAGCCACCTCCACCCTCATCGCCCTCCTTTTTGCCCATGTCCACTCGGCAACGCACCTGATCGCCCGCCTGCAGCCTTTGCGGGTCTTCCAGGTTGTTTATGTCGTGCTCCTCCTCGTCCTGGGCGGCCTTCTCGGCGACCGCCTGCTTCGCGACCGCCCCTGGCGATGGCTTGCCTTCACGGTTATCTCCGGAGCAATCGCTTTCGGCGTCCAGCGCGCCACCTACCCGTCTTCGGCTCATCTCGAATGGCCCAACGCCGTGCCGACGAACTCCTACGAACAGGCGTTCCTATGGATCAGTCTTAACACCCCTGTGGATGCCCTTTTCGCCCTGGATGCCCACTACATCACTGCGCCAGGCGAGGACGCCCAATGCTTTCGCGCTCTCGCGGAGCGCAGCATCCTGCCGGATTACTCCAAAGACGGGGGCGAGGCCTCCATCACTCCTGCTCTCACTGCCGCCTGGACCATGGCTCAAAAAGCTCAGACCGACCTCAACCAGCGCACCGATCCGGAACGCCTGGCGGCCCTCAAGCCCTTTCACGTCACCTGGATCGTTCTGAAACGCGATGCAAAGACCGCCTTCACCTGCCCGTACCGCAACGCGAGGACTCAGGTCTGCCGCCTTCCGTAACAAGGCAGAGGTTTACTTTGCACGATAGTTTGCGTAGATTCGCACTGACCCGCTTTTGGAGGAACGGCCTTGCCTACAGTGAAACGCCCCGCCGCACTTGCCACCGCATACCAGGCCACCAAGCGCAAAATAGCCGAGCTGCCTACCCTGATGTTGCAGCCGCAGACCATCTACCGCTCGTTCAATCCGCACAGCACCTACAGTGCGCTGCCGAGACCGGCCGCCGGCGGTCACGTCTCGAAGCCCGCAGCCAACCTCCTGCTCATTCCTGGCGACGGTGTGCTCGACCTCCACAATCGTTTCAGTGGACCGTCTTACAACGCTGCGATACCGCCCGTCGGCGCACTGTACTGCGTGCTCCAGCAGCAGGCGCTTGTCAACGAGATGACTCATTACTCAGGACGCGCCGCCGCCTGGGCCATTGCTGGAAAGGCACTGCTCTCCATGCGCTTGATGGGGGCCATTCTGGTTGCCGAACTGTCTCCGCACAACCCACGAGCTCTGCGCTTTTTGCGTGAGCTCGGAGCTAAGACCTGGGACGAGATGAACGATCCCGATGATTGCTCGGTCGCCCGCGGGATTGCGCTTGCCATTGCAGAGACCGGTTTTCTCCGGGGCATTGCCGTCCAGACCGTTCGCTCCTCAGAGCGCAGCGACGAAGAACGCGGTGACAACATCGTTCTCTTCGCCAACCCTCGACAGGCAGTCCCTGGCTTGTCGATCCGGGAAGTTTCGTTCTACGGTAAAACTCGCACGCCCGACGTGTTCCCTGTCGAGTTTCCCTGAATCAGATCGGTGCCGACCGGATCGACGTGACCGGCACACGTGCTACTTTTAAAGAGGTTCGAGAGCGTAGCTCAGTTGGTAGAGCATCGCCCTTTTAAGGCGTTGGTCCTGGGTTCGAGCCCCAGCGCTCTCACCACCTCCACCCCCCCCCGCCTTCTTCAGTATCGATTCGCCAACGGGATACGCTCCGCGACAGCCCTGTCGTCATCCAACACGTGCATGACGCTTGCACAGCCTGGCTCTCCACCAAGCATCTTCAGCCGTACGCCTCTGCTCGCGCTGGCCATCGCTGCCTTCGGCATTGGCACCTCTGAGTTCCTCATCATGGGCCTGCTTCCGGATCTGGCCGCGGATTTCCATGTCTCCATCCCGAAGGCCGGGGTGCTCGTCACCGCTTATGCCCTCGCCGTGACCCTCGGTGCGCCGGTCGTGGCCTTGGCGACCGCGCGGCTCGAACGCAAGCGCGCTCTTCTGCTGCTGCTCGGCGTCTTTATAGCCGGCAACCTTTGCTGTGCACTCGCACCCTCGTACAGGTTGCTCTTTGCCGCCCGCGTGTTAACGGCGCTTTGCCACGGAGCTTTCTTCGGCATCGGCTCCGTGGTGGCCGCTATGTTGGTTCCGCGCCCCCAGCGTTCCCAGGCCATCGCACTCATGTTCTCCGGCCTGACCCTCGCGAACGTCCTTGGTGTTCCCGCGGGCACGGCCATCGGACAGGCCTTTGGCTGGCGCATCGCGTTTTACGCGATTGTGCCGATCGGCCTTGCGGCTGCTGTTGCCGTCTTCTTTTGGTTACCGCAACAGCCAGCCACCACGGCGCATCTTCTCCAGGAGTTTCACGTTCTTCGCAAGCCCCAGGTCCTGCTCGTCCTTGCCATGAGCGTGCTTACCTCAAGCTCACTCTTCTGCGTGTTCACCTACGTCGCGCCGACGCTTGAGACCGTGACCCACGTTTCCCCTCATGCGGTTACGCTCGTGCTTCTGCTCTTCGGGGTCGGGATCACCGGCGGAAACCTCGTGGGCGGCGCGCTCTCCGACTGGCGCCCGCTTGCTTTTCTCACCGGAGCACTCCTCACCCTGATCGTGAGCCTCTTCGCCCTTTATGCGGCCGAACCGTACACCTACCCCGCTGTGGCCATGATCCTGGTTTGGGGAGCGATCCAATTCGCGGCCGGTGCGCCGCTGCAGTCGCGCATCGTCGACCAGGCGGCTACCGCGCCGAACCTCGCCTCTACCCTGAACCAGGGAGCCTTCAACCTCGGCAACGCGGCGGGAGCCTCACTCGGCGGCCTCCTCTTGACCGCCGGAGTCACCTACCGCCAGCTCCCCCTTGCCAGTGCCAGCGTTACCGTGCTGACCCTTGCACTTGCCCTTACATCCATCCATTTGGAACGTCGCGCCGCCAGCGTAAACTGAAGGCATGCGCCGGATTTACATGGACGCGAATGCCACGACGCCCGTCCTCCCTGAGGTTTTTGAGGCGATGCGTCCCTTCTTTACCGAGAGCTTTGGTAACGCCAGCTCCATTCACCAGCAGGGTCAGCACGCCCGCGCTGCCGTGGACCGGGCCCGCGAACAGGTGGCCCGGCTTCTGCACTGCCGTGCCTCCGAGATCGTCTTTACCTCCGGCGGTACCGAAAGCGACAATCTCGCTCTCTTCGGTGTGCTCAAGCCCGGCGATCACCTGATTACCACTCAGATCGAGCACCACGCGGTCCTCCATGCCGCCGAGGCTCTCGAACAACAAGGCGTCGAAGTTACGTATCTTCCCTGCACCTCCGATGGCCTCGTCGAACCTGCTGCGCTCCGAAGCGCCCTCCGCCCCAACACACGCCTCGTCTCGGTCATGCTTGCCAACAACGAGACCGGCACCATCCAGCCCCTTGCCGAACTCGCTACCATTGCCCATGCTGCCGGTGCCCTCGTCCACACCGACGCTGTCCAGGCTGCCGGCAAACTCGCGCTAGACCTCTACCCGCAGGGTGAATTGCGCCACGTCAACCTTCTCACGATCTCCGGCCACAAGCTCTATGCGCCGCAAGGCACTGGTGTTCTCTTCGTTCGGCGGAATGTCCGTCTCGCGCCCCTCTTCCATGGCGGCACCCACGAGCGCCAACGCCGGGCCGGCACAGAAAACGTTCCCGGCATCGTTGCTCTGGGACGGGCCGCTGAAGTTGCTCAGCAGTGGCTGTCCGACTCGGGTGCCCCATGTCTCGGCTCTGAGACATGGGAAAACGCGCCGCGAAACTCGCAGGAACTAGCCCGACTCCGAGACCACCTCGAACAATCCATCCTCGCCCAGGTGCCCGAATCCGGCGTCAACGGCGCACACACCCGCCGCGTCTCGAACACCGCCAATCTGTACTTCGACCACGTCGAAGCTGAAGCCCTTGTCATTGCTCTCGACCTGAAAGGGCTTGCCGTCAGCGGCGGCTCCGCCTGCCAGTCGGGCGCAACTGAGCCCTCCCACGTCCTCACGGCCATGGGCCTTTCCCCGGCCCGCGCTCGGGGGAGCATCCGGCTCTCGCTTTCCCGCCTCACGACTCCAGACGAAGTAGAGGAAGCCATCACCCTCGTCACTACCGCCGTAGCCCGCCTCCGGACCCTCAGCCCCACCTGGAGCAAGGTAGAGGCTGCCGCCTCATCAGCGGCTTGAAGGTTTGATCGACGGGACCACCGTCTTCCTGAAGAATCGTAAAGGTCGAAGTCAGGCTTACTGGTCGTTCTGTCAGGCGGCGTCGCCCTTTGATCAATGCTTCATCCAGCAACTTACCCATGTGTTGGTGATAGCCGTATATCATTTCCGTATCAGAGAGCGGTTGGGGAACACCGCTTCGACTTCATCCTGTGACACACGGTCAACTTCAAGATGCTCGATGTTTGCCTCGTCCTACTGGAGTCGAGCCATACGCGGGCTCATTCCCCCTCTTCAACTCTTCCTACAGATACCAGGGGATATTCACCACTACAATTCGTTGATTTCCCCGCACGAGCAACAGCAGTTTCAACAACTGGACCCGCTGGTTGTGCAACAGGTTCTCCCACCAATGCTTCACCACCAGCTCTGGCAGCAACACCGCCACTTTGCGCCCGGGGTTCTCGTTTTCGAGCCGCAAGATATAGTCCATCAGCGGCGAAATTGTCAGCCGGTACGTCGAGTCGATAGTGACCAGCTGCGGCTGCGCCAGCCCCGCCTCCGTGATCGGCACCTTCACCTTCTCATCCCAAATCTCCTCCAGCCCGTTTTCGCCTTCGGTGTCGGTATGGATGTGGACGACCTTGATCTCGTGAGACATCAGCAAACCGAACCGTAGTGCCTTTTCCGTGATTTTGTCCCAACGCGCCATGGGAATGACGACCAGCGGCTGCTCCAGGTTTGTCAGCCGCAGCGGTGTCGGATCGGCCATCTCCATCTTCACGCGCGTGTAGTGCCGCTTGACCCCCCACATGATCAGGATCAGGGTCGGGATCAACAATGCCGTCACCCACGCACCCGACGCAAACTTCGACGCGAGCACGATGATGGTCGTGATCCCGGTTGCCACAGCGCCCACCCCATTGACGAACATATGCCAGCCTCGGCCCTTGTGATCGCCCTCCTGCTTCTTCCAGTGCACTACCATTCCGGCCTGCGAAAGCGTAAACGCAAGAAACGCTCCGATCGCATAGAGCGGAATCAAACGGTCTGTGACGCCCTTGAACAGGATCAGAATGATTGCTGTGAAACCGGACAGCGCATACACCCCGTGAGAAAACAGCAGCCGCCGCCCTCGCAGGATGAAGACATGAGGCAGGTAGTCGTGCAACGCGATCGCTCGCACCAGCCGTGGGAAGTCGGCAAATGCCGTATTCGCGGAGAGGCAAAGTGCCAGCAGCACGCTTCCCATCGTCACGTGATAGATCCAGGTATTGCCGAACACGGCGTGCACCAGCAGGCTAAGGAGACTCTGATAGCCAGGCTCTTCAGGGTTCATAGCCATAATCTGGTAGTGCCTCGCCAGCCATGCTGTGCCGAAGAGCAGGACGATCAGGATGACGATGATAACCGTAAGGGTGATCTGCGCCTTTTTCGCGCGCGGTTCGCCAAAGGCCATCACTCCATTTGACACCGCTTCCACACCGGTCATTGCCGCGCATCCGCTCGAAAAAGCCTTCATCAGCATCCACAAGCCAAGGAGCTTTACCGTCTGCGGAGCCGAAGCTGGCAGGGGCACAAGGGAAACCGGGTGGCCATCGGGAGCCGCCAGCGTCCGGAACACGCCAACCCCGATTACTACCAGAAGCGTCCCTATAAACAAGAAAGTCGGCAGAATGAACGCCGCGCCAGTATCCTTGACACCCCGCAGGTTGACCACCACCAGCACCAGCAGGATGGCCAGACACAACAGAAGGGTATAGGGCTGGAGCTTCTGCACGTCAGAGGTCAACGCCGTCACTCCGGCCGAGATGCCGACGGCTGCGGTCAGGATGTAGTCGATCATCAAGGCGGCCGCCGCAAGCAGGCCGGCTCCTGTGCCTAGATTCTCCGTCGCCACGGTGTAGCTGCCGCCGCCGTTCGGATAGGCGGCGATCGTCTGCCGATAGCTGAAGAACACGATCACCAGCAACACCAGAATGGCGGAGATGATCGGCACGATGTAGCTGGTGCCCAGCCCGACACCGAGGGGGATGAGAAGAGCCATGGCCGCCTCGGGCCCGTAGGCTGCTGAGGTCAGCGCATCAAGCCCAAAGATCGGGATACCCGCAGCCACGCCTATATGCTCTGCGCGCTCTTCGCTCGTCGCCAGAGGTCGACCAAGTAACACATCTGTCAGGGCCATGTCGTCTATGATCCTAACGCGTCTTCTCAGGATTCCCCACAAATATCGGCGTGCTGTCACAACACATCAAGGAACAGCGTGTTTAAAGAGCCGATCTCGACACCCGGAGACGCCGCGCTACACTCATATATATGCCTAGTTTGTACGATCTTCCTCTCCATACGCTGGCCGGTGAACCCACTAGCCTTGCGCCTCATCGCGGTCAGGTCTTGCTGATCGTCAACACGGCGTCGAAATGCGGGCTTACGCCCCAGTACGAGGCTCTGGAGAAGCTCCACTCGACCTATAAGCATTGCGGCTTCGCGGTGCTTGGCTTCCCTGCGAATGACTTTGGCGGTCAGGAACCCGGCACCGCGAGCGAGATCGCCACGTTCTGCTCGACTACTTTCAATGTCACTTTTCCTTTGTATGAGAAGGTCGTCGCCACCGGACCTGGAAAAGCATCGCTCTACAAGCTGCTTACCGAGGCCCAGCCCGTCGCCCACGTAGCGAACCCCAAGTTCAAGGACGAGTTGCGCGGCTACGGTCTTACGGTCCTCGATCCGCCGGAGGTGACCTGGAACTTCGAGAAGTTCCTTGTCGATCGCCGCGGAGAGGTTGCGGCGCGCTTCGCTCCGGATATGCCGCCCACAGACCCGATTCTTATCCAGGCCATCGAACGCGAACTTACGCCCCTCGAAGAACCCCTTGTCCCTCGTAGCTAAGCCGCTGGGCTGGGCGGTCATTCCCACTCGATCGTCCCCGGCGGCTTCGACGTGATGTCGTAGACCACCCGGTTGATCCCGCGCACCTCGCTGACGATGCGGCTGGAGATCGTACGCAGCACCTCGTAGGGCAGCGGTGCCCAGTCCGCGGTCATGCCGTCTTCGCTCTCCACCGCGCGGATGACGCAGGTGTTGGCATAGGTCCGCTGGTCGCCCATCACACCGACCGACTTGACCGGCAGCAGCACGGCAAAGCTCTGCCAGACTTTCCGATAGAGTCCCGCCCGCTTAATCTCGTCGACCACGATCTCGTCGGCTTCCTGCAGGATAGCCACGCGCTCGGCGGTTACCTCGCCGAGGATGCGCACGGCCAGCCCGGGCCCTGGGAATGGCTGTCGCTCGATGATCTCCTCCGGCATCCCGAGATCGCGCCCGATCCGGCGGACTTCGTCCTTGAATAGATCGCGCAGCGGCTCGATGAGCTTCAGCTTCATGTCCGCCGGCAAACCGCCGACGTTGTGATGGCTCTTGATGGTGTGGCTTGGCCCATGGACGCTGCTGGATTCGATCACATCCGGGTAGAGTGTGCCCTGCACCAGCCACGCGATCTCCTCGCCTGCGCTCTTCTCCGCCTCAAAGATCTTCCTTGCCTCATCGTCGAAGACCGCGATGAACTCCCCACCGATGACCTTGCGCTTCGTCTCCGGGTCGGTCACCCCCGCGAGCTTTGCCAAAAACCGCTCGGATGCATCGACCGCGACGACGTGCAACCCAAGCTGCTCCCTCATCGTTCGCTGCACCTTGCTGAACTCATCCTTGCGCAGCACGCCATTGTTCACAAAGATGCACGTCAGCCGGTCGCCGATCGCCCGCGCCACCAGCACCGCCGCGACAGATGAATCCACCCCGCCGCTCAGACCACAGATCGCATGGCCCGCGCCCACCTGTGCCCGCACCCGCTCGAGCGTCGACTGGATGAAATGCTCTGGCGTCCAGTCCGCCGCGCATCCGCAAAGGTCCATGCAGAAGTTCCGGAGCAGCTCCATACCATGCGGCGTATGCGCCACCTCTGGATGAAACTGCACCGCCCAGATGCGTCGTGCTTCGTCCGCGATCCCGGCAAGGGCATGGACCGTCTCGGCGACGACCGTAAAGCCCGGTGGCAGCGATTTCGCCTCGTCACCGTGCGACATCCAAACACTGATAGTGCGCGGCAGACCGGCAAAGAGTGGCGTTTCGGCCAGCACCGTCACCTCGGCATGACCGTACTCCCGCGCCGGGGCGGGCTTGACCGTACCACCCAGATGATGCGCGATGAACTGCAACCCGTAGCAGATGCCGAGCACCGGAACGCCCATCGCCAACACTGCCGGATCGGCCCTGGGCGCGTCGTTATCGTAAACAGAGGAAGGTCCTCCCGACAGAATGATGCCTTTGGGTTCAAGCTCCTTCACCTTGTCGAGTGAAACCGTGCAGGGCAGTACCACCGAGAAGACGTTGAACTCCCGGATACGGCGCGCAATAAGCTGCGTGTACTGCGACCCAAAGTCCAGGATGACGATAGTAGAGGTTTCCACGATGTTCCAAGTTTATCTTGTCAGCGGGTGGACTACCCTGGCTTCTTCGTGTTGTTGGCTGCGCCGATCAGTCCCGCACCCGCTACCAGGATTGCCATCCCGACGATCCACGGCGTATGCACATGCGTCAGCGACGCCACGTAGACTAGCCCAGCGATGATAACGACTACACCAATTCCATAGAGCGCCGTCGACGACATACCTGCACCTCGATTTCGAAATAGATCCTGAGCTACTTGGATGCAGAATCCCGCAGAAGCTCCAAATAAGCCGCAAGACGTGCTACGTGGAAGAAGTCGGATGCGATCAGGTACAGCACCGTTACCCCCATCCACCACCACGTCAGGAACTCTCGCGAGGCGACCGTCTCGAAAGGCAGGGGACTGGCTGAGAAGACCATCGCCAGGACGATCAGCGCGATCTTCACGATCCCCATTACCAGGTTGATCTCCACGAACTTGATCTTGAGCGGACCCAGATGAAAGCTCTTCCGCAGGCTCTGTACCGCACCCCACCCATGCAGCATGGCAAGGAGCGGAGCCACCGCCAATCCCCAGCTGCCTACCGCCCAAAGTGTAAACAGGCCAAGAGTCGCCGCGATCGCCAGTGCGAAGTACAGTATCAAGCTCGGCTCCGCACCCTGCTCGACCGGCCCTGTAATCGTCAGTCGAGCCGCCGCCTGGAGACACGTAAACCACAGCGCAAACGCGGCTGCCAGGGCCAGCATTCGCACAGTCTGGAGCAGGATGAGCGCCCCCGGGCGGCTATGGAGACGCAAATCAGCTCGCTTCAGCACTGCCGTCCGGCCCAGCGACGACACCACGATCCAACCCAGCAGCAACAACGGCATTAGCCATACCGCCAGATGCCGGACCGGCGGTCCCAACGCAACCAGCGCCTTCGCCAGTGCCACCGAACTCCTCATGGGGTCCAGCAGAGACATCTCTCGCAGCCCCGTGTAGTCGAGCGGTGTCGCAAGCAACACCCGGAACCCCTCGGAGCGAAGGAGCAGGAGCACTGGTATCCCGTACACCCAACGCCAGAGCACCTCGAACGCCGTGAGGGAGGGCCGCCGCCAGCATGACGACAGCGTCCCTACAAACCCCTGCGTCACCCGCTCGTTCGTTCCCTTCGCGGCCACTTATTTGACCACGAGATTGACAAGCTTGCCCGGCACTACGATGGTCTTCACGACCGCCTTGCCTTCGATCCGTGCCGCTACCCTGACATCCGCAAGCGCGGCAGCCCTGACCGCGGCGTCGTCGCTGGTGACCGGCACGGCCACCACAACAACCAGCTTGCCGTTCACCTGCACCGGAATCTCCAGCGCGTCTTCCTTTGCAAGTTCGGCATCCGCCATCGGCCATACCATGCGAAAAACCGCTCCTTGGCCGCCGATCTCCGCCCAAAGCTCCTGCGCGAGAAACGGAGCAAAGGGAGCCAGCAGCATCACCAGAGTCCGAAAGATCTCTGCAATCGTCGCGCGGGAAACTTCGCCCGCATCCATGGCGGCTTCGGCACTCTGCACCTCATTCACCAGCTCCATGACAGCCGCGATAGACGTGTTGAAGTGCCAACGTCCGCTGAAATCCTGAGTGATTTTTCCAAGCGTCTGGTGCAGCTTGCGGAGCAGCTTAAGTTCCACAGACGACGGTACCGACGGTTCGTGGATCTGCCCATGCACGTTCTTGTACTTCAGCGTTAGCCGGTACACCCGCCCCAGGAACCGGCTGATCCCCGCGACCGCATCTTCCTGCCAGTCCATATCGCGGTCTGGCGGTCCGGCGAACAGCGAGTACATGCGCGTCGCGTCCACGCCATAGCGCTCGATCATCTCGTCCGGGCTGACCACATTACCCTTGGACTTCGACATCTTCGCGCCGCCTTTGAGCACCATGCCCTGCGAGAACTGCCGCGCCGCCGGTTCACTGTTGGCGATCATGCCCATGTCGCGCATCACCTTCGTCCAGAAGCGCGAGTAGATCAGGTGCAGGATCGCGTGCTCGACCCCGCCGATGTACTGGTCGATGGGAAACCAGTAGTTCGCCTTCGCCGAGTCGAACGGCGCCGTGTCGTTGTGGGCGTCGGTGTAGCGGTAGAAGTACCAGCTCGAATCGACGAAGGTGTCCATCGTGTCGGTCTCGCGCCGGGCCGGACCGCCGCAGACCGGGCAGGTCGTGTTGACGAACTCCGGTACACGTCCCAGCGGCGAGCCGCCCTGCTGCGTGATCTCGATCTGCTCCGGCAGCAGCACCGGCAACGCGCTCTCCGGCAGCGGGACGACACCGCCCGGCTCCACCCCCTCATGTCCGCGCTCGCAGTAGACCATCGGGATCGGCGTCCCCCAATAGCGTTGTCGGCTCACTCCCCAGTCCTTCAACCGGTACGTCACCGTCGGCGTTCCAAAGCCGTGTTCCTTGGCGAGCGTTGCCATCTTCTCCTGCGCTTCCAGGCAAGATTCGCCCGTCCACGCGCCGGAGTCGATCAGCACGGCCTCTTCCTCGCCGAGGTACGGCAACGCTAGATCATCCGTATCTATATTGGGAGCGATGACTCGCCGCACCGGCAGACCATACTTTTGTGCGAACTCGAAATCCCGCTCATCGTGCGCCGGAACGCTCATGATCGCGCCCGTGCCGTAGTCCGCCAGGATGTAGTTGGCCACCCAGATCGGCACGCGCTCGCCGTTGAACGGGTTTACGGCAAACCGCCCGGTCGCCACACCTTGCTTGTCGATAGCCCCGAGGTTGTCGGCCTCGCGCGCCGTCGTCTGCTGCGCGATCATCGCCTCCACCTGCGCCGCCAGCTCCGCGTCCTCCGCCGCGAACAACTTCGTCACCGGATGCTCCGGCGCAAGCTGCACGCTCGTCGCCCCAAAGATCGTATCCACCCGCGTCGTGAACACCTTCACCTTCTCCGCGCTGTCGACCACCCCAAAGTCGACAAATGTCCCTTCGCTGCGCCCGATCCAGTTCCGCTGCATGGTGCGGACCTTCTCCGGCCAGCCCTCCATGGTATCCAGCCCGTCCAGCAGCTCGTCCGCATACTGGGTGATGCGTAGGAACCACTGCGTCAGATCCCGCAGTTCGACCGGGTTGTCTTCGTGCCGCCAACAGCAGCCGCCCACCACCTGCTCGTTCGCCAGCACCGTCTGGCACAGCGAGCACCAGTTCACCTTGCTCTTCTTCCGGTACGCCAGCCCGCGCTCGTACATCCTCAGGAAGAACCACTGGTTCCAGCGATAGTAGTCCGGCAGGCAGGTCGTCAGCTCCGTGCCCCAGTCGAACCCCATCCCGAGCCGTCGAAACTGCTTCTTCATCGCCGCGATGTTCGCGAGGGTCCACTCGCGCGGCGGCACGTTGTTCTTGAGCGCGGCGTTCTCCGCCGGAAGCCCGAAGGCATCCCATCCCATCGGATGGAGGACGTTGTACCCGCGCATCCACATAAACCGCGCAAGGGCGTCGCCGATGGCGTAGTTGCGCACATGCCCCATATGGAGCGCGCCGCTCGGATAGGGCAGCATCTCGAGACAATAGAACTTCGGCTTCCCGCACTCATGCGATTCGGCTGCATACAACGCCGGGTCGGCGTCCCATACCGCCTGCCACCGCGGCTCGATCTCCGCCGGATCGTACCGCTGCTGCTGTTCGCTCTTCTCTGGTTGAGCCATCGTTCGATTGTAAAGAAGATGTAGCCGCTCCGATGAGGCGAGTCACCCGTATCTCAACTTCACGAACGCCCGGTCGATAACCTGACTGGCCACACACCCGAACGACGGAACAGAGGAACAGGACTCATGAAGCACGCAGACCAGAGCTATCATCCCGGAGACCGGCTCCGCCACGAGCTCACCGGCTCCACCGAGATCGCTCCCTTCCTTGGCATCTACGACTGCTTCTCCGCCACGGTCGCCGCGCCCTACTCATCCAATCTCTTCTTATCCGGCTTCGGCTTCAGTGCCGGCTTCTACGGTCTGCCCGATGTCGGCTTCATCGCCTGGTCCGACATCGTCGCCGCCGCGTGGCGCATCCGCCAGATCCTCCCCCAGCACAAGCTGCTGGTCGACATAGACGACGGCTACGTTGATACCCACACCGCCACCCACGTCGTCCGGCAGATGGAGTCGATGGGCGTCGCCATGGTCATGCTTGAAGACCAGACACGCCCCCGCCGCTGTGGCCATGTCGCAGGCAAGCTCCTGCTGCCGCTTCCCTCTTATATCGAAAAACTCAACGCTGTCCTCGACAGCCGCGACCGCCTCTGCGTCCTTGCCCGTACCGACTCCTCCGGCGACGAAATCTTCCGCCGCATCGAGGCCATGTCGGCCACGGCTGCAGATGTGCTTCTTGTCGACGGCATCGACTCGCTCGAAACCCTTCGCCGCCTGCGTGACGCTACGGACAAACCGCTGCTCTTCAACCAGATCGCAGGAGGCAAAAGCCCGCGCCTCTCGCTCTCGGAACTACGGAGCCTCGGCTTCAACCTCATCCAGTACTCCACGCCGCTGCTCTTTGCCGCGCAACAGGCAATGACCGAGTCGCTCGACGTCCTGCTCTCAAATGACGGGCTGCTTCCCTTCCGAGGCGATCCCTCCAGCCCTACGGTCGGCGTCAAAGACTGCTTCGCTCTGCTTGAAGCAAACATCCCCTCAGGCGTCCGCATCGCGTCGGATGTGCCGCCTGGCCGCGACAGTGTTCTTGCCCGAATTTAGGATGCGTCTGCCTGCTTGCGAGAGGCAGCGCTTACGCTCTACTGCTGGCAACCGTTTGTCTCAACCGATTGCTTTTTGCGCCCCTATTCCGCCGGTCGCAGGCCTTACTTCTTTGGCATGGGTGGGATGGCGATGTCGAGGGGCGTGACTTTGCCGAGGGCGGTGAGCGGTGGGGTGAACTGGGCGGCGTTGCCGACGACGACGGTGGCGAGTTTGGACTCGTCGATGTATTTGTTGGCGACGCGGGAGACGTCGGCGGCGGTGACTTTGTCGATGCCGACGCGGTAGCGTTCGAGGAAGTCGGTGGGGTAGCCGTAGAAGGCGAGGGTGACCTGCTGGCCGAGAACTTTTTCGGGCGAGTCGTAGTTGAAGATGAAGCCGTTGAGGACCTGGTCTTTGGCACGCTGGAGCTCGACGGGGGTGGGCGGGACGGTTTTGAGGCGGACGATCTCGGCGAGCATGGCCTTGGTGGCCTCGACGGTGGACTCGCTCTTGGTGCTCGCGCCTACGTAGAACATGCCGGGGTGGTCGTAGGACGCACCGAAGCTGCCGCCCACGTCGTAGGCGAGGCCGAGTTTGGTGCGGACGTTCTGGACGACGCGCGAGCTGAAGCCGCCGGAGAAGATCTGGTTCATGACGTCGAGGGCGTAGAGGTCGGGGTTGTCCTGCCGGGTGCCGAGGCCGACGATGTAGACGTTCGACTGGTCGACGTCGGTCTTGTCGGCGAAGTAGACGCCGGGGGTGGGGCCGGTGAAGTCGACCTGTGTGGGGATCAAGGCGGGGCCTTTGGCGAGCGGCTCGAAGGCGCGGCGGAGCTTGACCTCCATGGCGGCGGCGTCAAAATCGCCCGAGACGGCGACGATCATGTTGTTGGCGGCGACGGTGCGGCTATGCCAGGCCTGGAGGTCGGCGAGGGTGACGGCTTCGGCTGTGCCGTACTCAGTGGTGCGACCATAGGGGCTGCCCGCGCCGTAGACGAGCTTGGTGGCTTCGCGTCCGGCGATGCCTGAGGCGTCGTCGTTGCGGCGGGCAATGCCTGCTTCGAGGCGGCGGCGGGCGAGGGCGAGCTTGTCCTGCTTGAAGGCGGGATGGAGCAGGAGGTCGAGGGCGGTCGTGAAGACGGGGTCGAAGTCGCCCTTGAGGCTGGACCAGTTGACGGAGGTGGTGGCGAGGCCGCCGGAGGTTTCGACGGTGGCGGCTTTGGCGTCGAGCTGGTCGTCGAGTGCGTCGCCCGTGACGGTGGCGGTGCCGGAGGTGCGCCAGGTGCTGCCGTAGAGCGAGACGAGGCCAACCTTGGCGGCGGGCTCGTCGCGGCTGCCGCCCCGTATCAGGATGCGGCCGGAGATGAAGGGGAGCTCGCGGTCTTCTTCCAGGAGGAGGACGAGGCCGTTGGGCAGGGTGACGCGCTTGGGCTGGACAGGGTGGAAGGCGTGGAGGGCGGGAATGGGGATGGCCTTCCAGGGCTGGGGGGACTGGGCGGTGAGTGTTGCCGCGGCGAGGAAGAAGCAGATTCCCTTCGGGAATGACAAACAAAAAGGACGGGTCATTGGGCACCTCCTTTGCCAGCGGCATCGGTTGGGGCGGTCATGGTCTCGATGCGGGCGCTGGTGCGGTTGCTCTCTACGAAGGTCTTGTTGGCGACGCGGCGGATGTCGGCTTTGGTGACTTTGTCGATCTTGTCGAGGTCGCGGAACATCTGGCGCCAGTCGCCGAAGCGGAGCTGGTAGTCGGCGAGGGAGTGGGCGAGGCCGTCGTTGTCGCCGAGGCCGCGGAGCATGTCGGCCTTGGCGCGGGTGCGGAAGCGGTCAAGTTCGGCGTCGGTCACGTCTTCGTTCTTCAGGCGATCGAGCTCTTTCTCGATGGCCACCTTGATCTCGTCGTCGGTGTGGCCGGGCAGCGGAACGGCGTAGACGGCGAACATGCCGGGGAACTTTTCGCCCGGGAAGCCGGAGAAGCCGGCGGCGGTCTGGGCAAGGCGCTGGTCGCGGACGAGCGAACGGTAGAGGCGGGCGGTGCGGCCATTGGAGAAGATGTCGGAGATGGCCTCGTAGACGGCGTCGTCGGGGTCGCGGTAGTCGGGCTTGTGGTAGCCCTCGATGTAGAAGGGCTGGGCGGCGTCGCGGAGGATGACGGACCGCTCTGATTTCTGGGGCGGCTCGACGGTGGTCATGGCTTCGGGCTTGGGGCCGGCGGGAATGGGGGCGAAGTATTTTTCAAGCAGCGGCATGGTTTCGCTGGCTTTTACGTCGCCCACGACGGCGATGACGATGTTGGCGGGGACGTAATACTTCCTGTGGAAGGCCTCGGCCTCGGTGGCGGTGATCTGCGTGACCTCGCTCTCCCAACCGACGCCGGAGCGGCCGTAAGGGTGAGCGACGTAGGCGGCGGCGAGGAACTGCTCGATCATCCGGCCGGTGGGGGCGGAGTCGATGCGCATCCGGCGCTCCTCGTTGACCACGTCGCGCTCCTTGTAAAACTCGCGGAGGACGGGGTGGGCGATGCGCTGACTTTCGAGGTAGGCCCAGAGTTCGAGGCGGTTCGAGGGCATGGACCAGAAGTATTGCGTGGAGTCCTCGGAGGTGGAGGCGTTGATGCCGACGGCGCCGTTTTGCTCGGCGATCTCGGAGAACTGGTTGGGGATGACATATTTCTGGGCTTTGGTCTGGGCGTCTTCAAAGGCTTTCTTGAGGGTGGCTAATTTGGCGGCGTCCTGGCCGACGCGCTTGCGGTATTCGGCGTCGTAGGTGGCATAGGCGTTTTCGACTTTGGCGAGTGCGAGCTCTTCACCCGCGTAGTCTGTCGTTCCGATTTCAGCAGAGCCTTTGAAGGCCATGTGCTCGAACATATGGGCGAGCCCGGAGGCGCCCTGGGGGTCGTCGGCGGACCCGGCGTCGACCTCGGTGAAGAAGGAGAAGACGGGGGCTTCGGGCCGCTCGCAGACAAGGAGGGTGAGGCCGTTGGCGAGGACCTTGACGGTGGTGCGCTTTTCGAAGCTGGCGAGGTCCTGGGCGGGTGCCGAACAGACGGATGTGAGTAGAAGAGCGGTGAAGCAGAGGGACAGACGGCGCAAGCGGGCCTCCGGACGGGCTGTATCCAGCATACCGGAGCCGGCTAGGCGAGGAGCGGTTCCGCCTTCCAGGGTTGGACTTCACGTTGGATCACGCTCTCCAACGCGACACGGGCTTTCGAGAGGTCGTGCGCGGCCTGGAGGTTGAGCCAGAACTCGGCCGAGGTGCCGAAATAGCGGGCGAGGCGGAGGGCAGTATCGGGCGAGATGCCGCGCCGGCCATGGAGAATTTCGCCGATGCGGGTGGCGGGCACCCGGGTGCGCAGGGCGAGTTGGTTCGCGCTGATGTTGGCAGGGATGAGAAAGTCTTCGCGGAGGACGGTTCCGGGATGTGTGGTGGTGCTTTGGACATTCCAACCGGATGCGGGTCGTGTGATGTTCGTTCTCGGAGACTGCGTCATCTTGGTCACCCTACTTACGTCGTGCGAGTGCGCGTTAAGAATGCGAGATAACGAAGCGTTCTCTTTGCTTCCACCGACTTGCCTTCTGCCGCATGAGAGAAGTACTGCTCTGCCGTCCGGCGATCTTGTGTGACGCCCTGTCCACGCCAGTAGAGCTTTCCCAGCCAGAACTCGGAACGATGATGCCCCTTGGAGGCAGCCCTTGTGAACCAAACGAGCGCCTCGGCATAGTCCTTTGCGCCATATGCGATCTGGCCAAGGCTGAACATCGCTCTTGCCTCTCCTTGCCGCGCGGACTTTCTGTACCAGCGCACCGCCTCTTCTTCATCGGGTTCGACGCCTACCCCGTTGAGGTAGAACCATCCCATGGCAAGAACTGCATCGTGCATTCCATCTTGTGCGGCAAGTTGGTTCAGGCGAAAGGCCTCACCCTCGTCGCTATCCAGCAACTTAAGAGAACGATTATAGGTCCGCGGAGATGATGCGGCACGAGTGTTGTTGTCGTATCCGGCTAATCCCTTCCGCTGTTTGGACGCTCCCATTTCAACCTCTCAAGCTCCAATGTAAGTTCAGGATACCTTCTTCCCTTGACGGAATGAATGGCCATTCAGTAGAGTTCAGTCCGTCGGGAATTTCCCTGCAAGTGAGTGTGAACGCGATGGCCAGCACAGCAGCTAGACAAATACGTAAGGTGGCCGTGCTCGGCGCGGGGACGATGGGGTCGCGGATTGCGGCGCATGTGGCGAACGCCGGGGTGCCGGTGGTACTGCTGGACATTGTGCCTCCGGGCGTCGCGGTGGATGCGCCAAAAGCTGAGCGGAACAAGTTTGCGGTGGGTGCGCTCGACGGGCTGAAGAAGGGCAAGCCGGCGGCCTTCTATACGGTGGAGTCGGCGCGGCTGCTGACGCTGGGGAACTTCGAGGACGATCTCGCGCTGGTGGGGGAGTGCGACTGGATCATTGAGGTAGTGGCGGAGAACCTGGAGATCAAGCGGGCGCTGCTTGACAAGGTGGAGCGGTACCGGCGGGCGGGAACGATCCTGACGACGAACACGAGCGGGATTCCCATCGCCAGCATTGCGGCGGGGCTGTCGGACGAGGCCAAGCCGCACTTCTTCGGCACGCACTTCTTCAATCCGCCACGGTATATGCGGCTGCTGGAGATCATTCCCACGGCGCAGACGGACGCGGCGGATGTAGCGGCGATCTCGCGCTTCTGCGATCAGCGGCTGGGCAAGACGCCGGTGGACGCGCACGACACGCCGAACTTCATCGCCAACCGGATAGGAACCTTTTCCATGGGGAACGCGATCCGGCTGATGATGGCCCAGGGGCTGACCATCGAGGAGGTCGATACGCTGACGGGCACGGTGCTGGGCTGGCCGAAGACGGGAACGTTTCGGCTGGGCGACCTGGTGGGCGTGGATGTGCTGGCGCATGTTGCCACGAATTTCGCTGCGAAGGCGGCGGATATACAAGACGAGCGGCAGGATGTCGGGCTGGCCGAGTTTATCGGGACGATGCTCGAGCGGAAGTGGCTGGGAGACAAGGTGGGGCAGGGGTTCTACAAAAAGGCGGGCAAGGACGAGCAGGGGCGCGATCTGCGGCATGTGCTCGACTGGCGGACGCTGGACTACAAGCCGAGCACGCGGCCGAAGTTCCCTGCCCTTGAAATGGCGAAGAACATCGAGCAGACGGGCAAGCGGCTGGCGCAGTTGCTGCATGGCGACGCGGCGAAAGACAAGGCCGCCGCGTTCTATTGGCCGCTGCTGACGGAGCTGTTTACCTATGCGGCAAACCGGGTGCCGGAGGTGGCCGATTCCATCGTCGAGGTGGACGCGGCGATGAAGACGGGCTTCAACTGGGAGCTGGGGCCGTTCGAGATGATGGACGCGGCGGGGGTGCGGGCGACGACAGAGAAGATGCAATCCGCGGGGCTGCCGGTCGCGGAGAATGTCGAGAAGCTGCTGGCGGTGGGGGAGAGCTGGTATCGCGAGGGCGAGTTTTTCGATGTGGTGAGCGGGGCATACAAGCCGCTGCGCGTGGTAGCAGGGATTGGCGGGTTTGCGATGGCGAAGAAGGCGCGCGGCGTGGTGAAGAAGAATCCCGGCGCGTCGGTGGTGGACCTGGGCGACGGCGTGGCGGGCATCGAGCTGCACTCGAAGATGAACGCCTTGGGCGACGACATCGTGAACCTGATCACGCAGACGCTGAAGCCGGCTTCCCAGCAGGTGGCCGACTTCGAGGCATTTGTGATCTCGGGCGATTCGGCGAACTTTTCGGTCGGCGCGAACCTGATGCAGCTGCTGCTGGGCATCCAGGAAGAGGAGTGGGACGAGGTGGAGCTGGCCATTCGCGGCTTCCAGAACATGACGCAGGCGATCAAGTTCTGCCCGCGCCCGGTGGTGGTTGCGCCATGTGGGATGTGCCTGGGCGGCGGCGTGGAGATCGCGCTGCACGGGGCCGCTCGGCAGCCTCATGCGGAGCTGTACATGGGGCTGGTAGAGGCTGGGGTGGGGCTGATCCCCGGCGGCGGCGGGTGCAAGGAGATGCTGCTGCGGGCGGTCGAGGCTGGCTCCAGTATCCGACCGGACGCTCGCGGCGAGGGTGTGGAAATCTTCGAGGCGTTGAAGAAGAGCTTTGAGACGATCGCCAAGGCGACGGTGTCGACGAGCGCGGCGGAGGCTCGCGGGCTGGGATTGCTGCGCGCATCGGATGGGATTACGGTCAACCGCGACCGGCTGTTGGCGGATGCGAAGCTTCGTGCGCGCGCGTTGGCCGATGCCGGGTACAGCGCACCGGTGATGCGGACGGATGTGCCCGCGCCGGGCGAGAGCGTGTTGGCGACGCTGAAGCTGGCGGTGTGGACGATGCGCGAGGGGCAATACATCTCCGACCATGACGCGAAGGTGGCGAACTGGGTGGCGTATGCGCTCGCCGGGGGCAAGGTGCCGCCCGGTACGTTGGTGAGTGAGCAGTATCTGCTGGATCTGGAACGGGAGGCGTTTTTGAGCCTCTGCGGGGAGAAGAAGACGCAGGAGCGGATCGCCTTTACGCTCAAAACAGGCAAGCCGCTGCGGAATTAGGAGTTCTTATGAATGATGTCGTCATTGTTTCGGCGGTTCGTACAGCTATCGGCAAGGCACCCCGGGGCACCCTCAAGACGACGCGGCCGGACGATCTCGCCGCGACAGCCATCACCGGGGCGCTGGCCCGTGTGCCGCAGCTCGACAAGTCCGAGATCGAGGATGTGATCCTGGGCTGCGCCATGCCGGAGGCGGAGCAGGGGATGAACGTCGCGCGTATCGCGAGCTTTCGGGCGGGGCTTCCGGTTTCGTGCTCGGGAATGACGGTGAACCGGTACTGCGCGTCGGGTCTACAGTCGATCGCCATCGCGGCGGACCGGATACGCGGCGGCGGGGCGGACGCGATCGTCGCGGGCGGGACGGAGTCGATGTCGTATGTGCCCTTCGGTGGCAACAAGATTTCAGTGAACCCGTGGTTGGTCGAGAATTATCCCGGCAGCTATATGTCGATGGGGCTGACAGCGGAGCGGGTGGCCGCGCACTACGGGATCACGCGAGAGCAGCAGGACGAGTTTTCACTCGGCTCGCACACCAGGGCGCTGGCGGCGGTCGCGGCGGGGCGGTTCGCGGACGAGATCGTGCCGGTGACGGTCACCACCACCACGCCGAACGGCAAGGGCAAGGCCAAGCCGGTCGAGTTCACTTTCGAGACGGATGAGGGGCCGCGGGCGGATACGTCTTTGGAGGCCCTCGCCAAGCTGAAGCCGGTCTTTCACGCCAAGGGGACGGTGACGGCGGGGAACTCGTCGCAGACCTCGGACGGGGCGGCGGCGGCGGTGGTGATGTCGGCCAGCCGGGCGGCGGCGCTCGGCATCAAGCCGCTGGCGCGCTTTGTGGCCTTCGCTTACGCCGGGTGCGACCCGGAGGAGATGGGCATCGGCCCGGTCTTTGCGATCCCTAAAGTACTAAGGATTGCGGGCCTATCGCTTGAGGATATCGACCTGTTTGAGCTGAACGAGGCCTTTGCGGCGCAGTCGCTGGCCGTGCTGAAGGTGCTGGGAATCGACCCGGCGAAGGTGAACGTCAACGGCGGGGCCATCGCGCTGGGCCATCCGCTGGGCTGCACCGGCGCGAAGCTGACGGCGACGCTGCTGCGCGAGATGCCCCGGCGCAAGGCGAAGTACGGCATCGTGACGATGTGCGTGGGGGGCGGGATGGGGGCGGCTGGGATTTTTGAGGCGGTGAACTGATGGGGATGAGAGTTCTAGGATTCATCGTTTACGCCAGTGCAGCGGCGGCCAACCTATGGCCAATACTGATGCTTGCCATGAATACCGCGTTCGGTGGCCTGAACCCACAATCCTTCAGCTATATTGCGCCCATCATCGGCGAAGTTGTGAGCATGATCTTCCTAGCTGTTGCGGCGGCGGCACTGCTTGCCGGAAGGACTATCCCGAAGGTTTTGTACCTTATCGGCCCAGTACTTTCCGTGTGTATGGCCGTTCTTTTGTACTTTACTTCGTTCAAAAGCAGTAGTTTGGCTCTAAGCCTACCTGAAGCCATCTTCGCTCTAGGTGCTCTTATGATTGGCATGGATACACACACGTTCCTGGAACCAGCGTGATAAGCAAAGTAATACGTCTTGCTAGTGGCGCGGCGGTAACCGTCTTCGCATCGGTTAGACACCCGTACTCGTTTTCTTTAGTGACCCATCATCGAACGCTGGAAATAATTTTGTCCTCCCTTTTTGTGATCGTCTTGCTTGTGCTTCCCGTCGCGATGATGTTGGAGCTATCTCGATTTAGACAAGTCGACGCCTCGACGTTAGTCGTTGATATGTCTTCTGGAGCGGTTTCGTTGATTCTTATGTTCATAATGCTGCGATTAGCACTGACCTAGCTAAACATCTTCAACGAGGTAACACCATGGCCACAATGATCGCCCCTCCCCCCGTCGCCGCCGCCAAAATCACGTCCGGCGGCTCGTTTCTGATCGACAACCCCTCGCCCGCCGATTGTTTCTTTCCTGAGGACTTTACCGGGGAGCACCGGCAGATCGCGCAGACGACGGCCGACTTCGCCACCAACGAGATCATGCCAGTCTCGGACGCGATCGAGGCGAAGGACTTCACCGTCGCGCGGCGGCTGATGAAGGAGGCGGCCGACCTGGGGCTGACCTCGGTCGACATCCCGGAGGAGTACGGGGGCCTGGAGATGGACAAGGCCACTTCGGCCATCATCGCCGAGAACATCGCCAAGCAGGGGAGCTTTTCGGTGGCGTTCTCGGCGCACACCGGCATCGGCACGTTGCCGATCGTCTGGTACGGGACGGAGGCGCAGAAGCGGAAGTACCTGCCGAAGCTGGCCGACGGCACGTTTGTCGGGGCGTATGCGCTGTCGGAGTCGACCTCGGGGTCGGACGCGGTGAACGCCCGGACGCGCGCCGTGCTGTCGGAAGACGGACAGACCTACACGCTGAACGGCGAAAAGATGTGGATCACCAACGCGGGCTTCGCGGACATCTTTACCGTCTTCGCCAAGTGCCTCGTCATCGACGGAAAGGACGCCGGGAAAGAGCGGCTGACGGCGTTCATCGTCGAGAAGGGGACGCCGGGGTTCGCCATCGGCAAGGAGGAGCACAAGCTGGGGATTCGCGGCAGCTCGACCTGCCCGCTGATTCTGACCAACTGCGTGATCCCGCGTGAGAACCTTTTGGGCGAGGTTGGCAAGGGGCACCACATCGCGTTCAACATCCTGAACATCGGGCGGTACAAGCTGGGCGTGGCAGCGGTGGGCGGCGCGCGGATGAACCTGAACCAGGGCATCCGGTACGCGAAGGAGCGGAAGGCGTTCGGTAAGACGATCGCGGACTTCGGCCTGATCCAGGAGAAGATCGCGCAGTCGGCGGCGCTGATCTTTGCGGGGGAGGCCCTATGCTACCGGACGGTCGGGCTGATCGATACCGCGCTCGCCGGTGTGGACAAAAAAGACGTCGCCGCGATCCAGAAGACCATCGAGGGGTACGCGGTGGAGTGCTCGATCGTGAAGGTGTGGGCGTCGGAGATGCTGGACACGGTGGTCGACGAGACGCTGCAGATCTTCGCCGGGTACGGGTATGTGGAGGAGTACCCGGCAGAGCGGGCATACCGCGACGCGCGCATCAACCGCATCTTCGAAGGGACCAACGAGATCAACCGGCTGATCATCACCGGGCATCTGATGAAGGCGGCGATGAGCGGCAAGCTCGCGCTGATGCCGGCGATCAAGGGGCTGATGGACGAGGTGATGGCCGGGTCGGCGCCAAAGGAGGATGTGGAGGGCGAGCTGGCTGCCGAGTTCGCGCTGCTGGCGGCGGCCAAGAAGCTGACCCTCTTCGCGGCAGGCGCGGCGACGCAGAAGTACATGGCGGCCATCGCGGACGAGCAGGAGGTGATGGGCCAGATCGCGGACTGCATCATCGAGGTGTTTGCGATGGAGTCGGCGGTGCTGCGCGCGGAGAAGATGTCGGCCAAGCGACCGAACGAGATTGCGGTGGCGATGGCCAAGATCTACGCCGCCGGGGCATTCGTGAAGATCGAGCTGGC
This sequence comes from Acidobacteriaceae bacterium, assembly GCA_965215415.1. Taxonomy (GTDB): domain Bacteria; phylum Acidobacteriota; class Terriglobia; order Terriglobales; family Acidobacteriaceae; genus Edaphobacter. Next base: position 2,787,407 of record CBDCDQ010000009.1, read on the forward strand.
GTCGCGGAAGATCATTGCGGCGGTGGCCGAGGGCGACATGGCGCGGACGCAATTGACGATTCTGCGGCGGCTGGCCAAGCACGATCCAGCGGACACGATCGCTCTGGGGCGGCAGGTGGCGAAGCATGTAATCGCGGCGGGGCGGTACTTGCTCTAAATATTTGTAATCGCAGCAGTACCAGTCCTGTTCTTGTGCGGCAAATGTAAGTTCACGAACACCCGCAACAATAAGTAACAACTTTTCGTGTGACCGGTGGTCTAATCCGGAAAGCCGCACGTATGAACAAGCTCGCGCAGCATTGATGGCGATCGTGGTCCATGCAGACGGTGCAGTAAACATCAGGCACCGAGGACAGGCCCTATGCGCTTCTTTCCGCTCCTTCGCTCCGTTGCGATCCTGGTGATCGCAGGGATGGCAGCTTCGCTTTCCGGGAACGCCGCCGTACCAAGCAGGATCAAGAGTGCGATCCTAGATGCGCAAGTGGAATTGCAGGAAGGTGGCGTGTCGCCAAGGGTCCGCGGCGCTCTGGATCAGGGTCGTCTGCCTTCTGGGACTCCCCTGGCAGGGTTATCGATCAACTTCCTCCCTTCTGCGGCCCAACAGACCGCCCTGAACACCTTGCTTCAGGCGCAGCAGGACTCCTCCTCTCCCCGCTACCACAGGTGGTTGACGCCCATGCAGTTTGGTGCCGAGTTCGGCATGAGCGACGCGGACCTGGCGGCGGTGACGGCGTGGCTCCAGTCACACGGCCTGCAGGTCAGCGAGGTCGCCCCAAGCCGGAACGCCATCCATTTCTCCGGTACAGCCGCTCAGGTGGAACAGGCGTTCCAGACGGAGTTGCATTCGCTCTCGGTGAACGGCGAGGCGCACTTTGCTAACATCACGGCGCCGAAGCTGCCGAGCGCGTTTGCAGCGACGGTGGGCGGGGTGCGCGGGCTGAACGATTTCCGTCCCAGGCCGCATGCGCGTGCCAGCCAAACGCTGGTGCCATACAGCGTGCACGGAAAGCCGCTGCAAGCGAACGCAACTCCTGTGCCGCTGACCACGGACGGGACGGGCATCGAGTACATTTCGCCCGAGGACTTCGCGAAGATCTACAACGTAGGCGGCTTGTATAACGCCGGGTTCAACGGCAGCACCAATTACCCGATCGGCATCGTCGGGCAAACGGCGATCAAGGCGCAGGACATTACAGACTTCCGCACCTCCTTCGGGTTGGCCTCCAACGCGCCTAACCTCGTCCTGGTGCCGGGAACCGGCGCATCCACGATCAACAGCACGGACGATCTGGCGGAGTCGGAGCTCGATCTGGAGTGGTCGGGCGCCGTGGCTCCGAACGCGCCAATCTACTTCCTCTATACGGGCAACAGCACCAGTGGCGGATATCTCAGCTACGACGTCTTCAACGCGCTGCAGTACGCCATTCAGACCTTTACGGTGGGCGGCAAGCCGCTGCCGATCCTGAGCATCAGCTACGGCGAGTGTGAACCCAGCGACAGCGCCACCAACTTTGCCGTGTACGAGAGCTGGTTTCAACAGGCCAATGCTCAGGGTCAGACGATCCTCTCCGCATCGGGCGATGATGGCGCAGCGGGCTGTGATTACTCCACCTCTTCGCGGAACAGCTACGCCGCAACGCAGGGGCTGGCGGTCGATTACCCGGCCAGCAGCGCCTTTGTAACCGGTGTAGGCGGCACCTCGTTTTCTGGCGATGTGACGAGTCTTTCCTCCTACTGGGGATCGTCCAACGACACGAACTACGGCAATGAATCAGGCCTCTTTATTCCGTCGACAGGATGGAACAATACACCCAGCAGCACCGCGGCGACCAACTATGGCGGTCTAGGCTCGAGCGGCGGCGGCGTCAGCGCGCTGTGGCCGAAGCCTTCATGGCAGGCAGGCGCCGGTGTACCCAGCGACGGCAAGCGTGACGTACCGGACATCGCCCTGAACGCCGACCCGGAGCACGACGGGTATCTGGTGTGCATCAACGGCGGCTGCGAAGGCGCGAACGCGAGCTTCAATGTCTATGGTGGAACTTCCGTTGCTGCTCCGTCCTTTGCTGGCATCCTTGCTTTGGCGGAACAGCGGTTGAATACGCCTCAGGGCAACCTCAATCCCATCTTGTACGCCATCGCGGCGGGGGCAACCGGCTACACAGGGGCCGCAGCCTTCCATGACATCACGACCGGCAGCAACATCGTGCCCTGCGTGATTGTCTCGACCGACACAGGATGTACCACCGGCACGATGGGCTACAGCGCCGGTACAGGCTACGATCCGGTAACCGGTCTTGGGGCAGTTGACGCGTTCAACCTGATCAACGCGCTAAGTGGAACGGCGGCAAAAGGCGCTTCCTCCAACACGCTGACCTATCAGCCATCGCCAATCATCACCGGGGAGACCGTCACCTTTACTTCCTTGGTCGCCGCAACCGCAGCGGGAGTGGCGCCGACCGGCACGGTCGTCTTTACCGTCGATGCGGGAACACCTACCGCGGCTATCCCGGTCGCCACCTCAGGCACGGCGACTTACGCAACCACTTTCACGACGGGCGGATCGCATACTGTTTCGGCAGTCTACTCCGGCGACGGCAACTACTACGGATCGACGGCCACCATCTCGGCAGGCGTGGCGATCGCGGCCAGTCCCAACAACACAGCTACGACGACCACACTGGTTACCAATCCGACAGGTTCTTCCGTGGTGCCTCTGGGGAGTTCCCTGCTGCTAACCGCTACCGTTGCAAATGCGACGGCGGGGGGCAGCCTCGCGGGGCTTTCAGGTAAGGTCACGTTTACCGGACCAACAGGCGCGACCATTGGACGGCAGACTGTGACCGTCGCGGGGACAACTGGAACCGCTGTGCTCTCGGTGTCGGCGGCTCGCCTGTCGCTTCCCGTGGGCACAGACACGGTCACGGCAACCTTCGACGGAGGCGGTGCAAACTCCGCGGGAGGATCGTATCTCTCGTCTTCGACCACGGCCACCGTCATCGTCACCAATCCGGCGATCAACATCTCCGCCACCAATGTGACGGTAACCAACGGTTCCACTGGTACCTCCACGGTTCTGATCACCTCATCGGGAGGATACAAGGGAGCGGTCAGCCTTGCCGCCGCGTCGAGCTCTGCCGTGCTGATCTCGTACCTCAAAGCGAACTTCAGCCCGCAGACCGTCGACCTAAGCTCGGCCACTTCTGGCACAGCCACGCTGACCTTCACCACCGCGACGACCATCCAGGGTTCAGCTCATGAAGGCGGAAAGCTCACGCTGTTGAGTGTTCTTCGCCCGCTGCTCGCCGGGGGCGGGCTCTCCCTTGCCGGTCTGCTTTGCCTCGGACTTACCGGAGCACACCGCAAGCGCCTGCCCTCCATGCTGCTCGGTTTGGTGGTCTTTGGGCTGCTTGGCGGAGCAATGGGTTGTGGAAGCTCGAGCTCTCCCCAACCGCCAGGGGGCGGAGGTTCGACCACAAGCAACAACATCCCGGCAGGGGTTTATACCATTACGATCATCGGGAACGATGCCGGTGCGGGCGTGACGGGCTCAACCAACATCACGCTGACGATCAAGTAAGCCGCTCACGCTTGTCAGGAAGACGCGTGCTTTGCCAGGCCAGCCGCTGCTTCGGCTGGTCCCTGCGCCTGAGACATGAAGTATTGCTGGGCATCGAAGAGCTTGCCCTCACGGGGCGCTCGCAGGTAGGTGCCGTCTGGCTGCAACAGACGCGCCTTCGTGTTGTCCTTGATATACGAGCCAAGGATGTCCTCCCGGAGGCGTTTCGAGAGTGCCTCGTCCGATACCGGGAACACGACCTCGCAACGCTCGTGGAGGTTGCGGGCCATCCAGTCGGCGCTGCCGCAATAGACCTCGGGCCTCCCGTCATTCTGAAACGAAAAGATGCGGCTGTGCTCCAAAAACCTTCCCACGATCGACCGGACGCGGATGCGCTCGCTTAGCCCCTGGACCCCAGGACGAAGCGAGCACATACCGCGCACGATGAGATCGATCTCGACTCCTGCCTGCGACGCCCGGTAAAGCGCCTCTATCGTAAGCCGTTCAAGCAGGCCATTCACCTTGGCGACGATACCCGAGGGGCGGCCAGCGCGGGCGTGCTCTGCCTCCCGGTCGATCATCGTGACGAAGCAGTCAGCCATGGTGATCGGCGCGACCAGCAGCGGCTCATAGGTGTCGGACTCGGATTCCGCCGTAAGATAGTGGAAGACCGACTGTACTGCTGAGGTAATCTCCGGCCTCGCCGTCAGTAAGCTGATATCGGTATAGAAGCGAGCCGTCACAGGGTTATAGTTGCCCGTTCCGAGATGGGTGTACCGGCGGACGACACCATCTGGATCGCGCCTGACGAGCAGCGACAGCTTACAGTGCGTCTTCAGACCGAAGATGCCATGCGAGACGCCGACACCCGCATCTTCCAGCTCCCGCGCCCAGCGTATGTTGGAGTCTTCATCGAACCGGGCCATCAACTCAACGACCACCGACACGTCTTTGGTTTGTCCGGCCTCAATCAGCGCCCGGAAGATGGGCGAATTGCTGCTGGTGCGATACAGCGTCTGCTTCATGGTGATGACGTTCGGGTCCGCAGAGCCAGCCTCGATGAACTGCTCTACAGTGCAGTAGCTGTCGAAGGGGTGATGCAGAAGAACGTCGCCGCGGCGTAGATCCTCAAAGATGTCAGCAGCGGCCGGTTGCGGCTTGTAAAGGTGCGGGACGAACTCGGGGTACTTCAGGTCAGGCCGTTCGACCAGGGAGGCGAGGTTCATCAGGCGGGAAAGATTGACCGGGCCGTCGGTACGGAAGACCTGCCACGGATCGAGTTCGAAGTTGGTGCGAAGCCGCTCGACGATCTCGTCCGTAGCGGTGGCCTCGATCTCCAGCCGGACGGCATCGCCCTTGCGCCGGTTGTGCAGCTCAGAACGCACGCTTTCAAGCACAGAGCGCGATTCCTCCTCCTGCATATACAGGTTGCTGTTACGGGTGACACGGAAAGCCGCCTGCGAAAGCACCTCATAGCCGCGAAACATACGCGCCACCTGCGACTCGATCAGATCATGGAGAAGAATGAATTCGAAGCGTCCGGCGGACGATGGCAGCGGCACCAGGCGAGGCAGAGCCCGCGGCACCGTCACTACGCCGAGCACCTTTCCGGATCTCGGTGCCTGCATGGAACCCACCGCCTTGCGCTTGAAGCGCAGCATCAGCGCCAGGCAAAGAGCCTTGTTGAGGACACGGGGAAAAGGGTGCGAGGGGTCGATCGTGACCGGCGTCAACAGCGGATCGACTTCATTGGCGTAAAAGTTCAGCGCATGCTCGCGCGCCGTATCGCTGAGCTCCTTCCAGCTGAGGATGCAGATCTTCTGCGCCGCAAGTGCTGGAATCAGCTGTTTGTTCCAGCAGGCATATTGTTCGCCGACGAAGATCGCCACAGACGCGCTTAGGGTATCGAGCCTCTCCTGCGGGGTTAGGCCGCCTTCATCGGGAGCCTGCGGCTGGTTGTAGCCATCCTCGATGCGCTGGAGAATGCCCGCCACTCGTATCTCGACAAACTCATCCAGGTTGCTTGCGGTGATGGCAAGGAACTTGACACGCTCAAGAAGCGGATTGGTGTGGTCCTGCGCTTCTTCGAGCACGCGCTGGTTGAACTTCAGCCACGACTCGTCGCGGGAGAAGAAGAGGTTCTGGATGGCGGGTTCGTCGGGAGGGCCGGTCTTTGTGATCTTCTTGGCGACGCGCCTTCTGCTCGGAGATGCTCTTTTCATCGTCATACTCTAGAAAAACAGAGTACTTCATCCGAGATGAACGCCGGACAAATAGGCGCACCTCTTTCTGCTAAGCTGTGCCTGAACGCGGAGAGAAGGCCATTATGGTTACGTTGGAGGAGGTGACGGAGATCGACGCTCCTCTCGAGCGGTGCTTCGATCTGGCGCGCAGTGTGGAGGTGCACGCGGCTGGCAATGTGCACTTCGGCGAGCAGGCGGTCGCGCTCGAAGGAGTCACCAGCGGTCTGCTAGAACTGGGTGAGCAGGTGACCTGGCGGGCGCGGCACCTGGGTGTGCGGCAGCGCTTGACGAGCGCGATTACGGCGATGGACCGCCCACGGTCCTTCCAAGACACGATGGTGCGCGGCGCGTTTCAGACAATGCAACACGATCATCTGTTCCGAACGCTGCCCGATGGGCGAACTGAGATGAGAGATAGGTTTCGCTTCGCCGCGCCGCTGGGCGTACTGGGACGCATCGCCGAGGTGTCGGTGTTGCGCCGGTACATGCGCAGTCTGCTGCGGGAGAGGAACAGGGTGGTGAAGCAGGTGGCCGAGTCCGACGAGTGGCTACGGTACCTGGCATAAGGATAGACTACGCGTATGCGGATCGTGATTCCGGGCGGCAGCGGACAGGTGGGTCAAGTGCTGGCGCGGCATTTCCATGGCGGAGGCCATACGGTTACGGTGCTCAGCCGCAAGCCAAGAGCTGCGCCATGGACAGTGCTGGCTTGGGACGCGCGAACGACAGGAGCTTGGGTGGCGGCGCTTGAGGGCAGCGACGTCTGCATTAACCTAACGGGACGCAGTGTCAACTGCCGATACAACACGGCCAACCGCAAGGAGATTTACGAGTCGCGGATCGATTCCACGCGCCTGCTGAATAGGGTGATCGCGGGTCTGGCTATACCGCCCCGCGTCTGGTTGAACGCAAGTACGGCGACAATCTACCGCCATGCGCTCGATCGTCCGATGGACGAAGCCACGGGCGAATACGGCGGGAACGAGTTGGGCGCGCCGGACACCTGGAACTTTTCGATCACGGTGGCAAAGGGATGGGAGGAGGCGTTCTTCGAGACCGCGACGCCGAGCACGCGCAAGGTCGCGCTCCGGAGCGCGATGACATTCAGCCCGGATCGCGGCGGTGTCTTCGATGTCTTTCTTGCGTTGGTGCGCTTCGGTCTGGGTGGCGCGAACGGCGACGGGCGGCAGTTCGTCTCGTGGATACACGATCTAGATTTTGTTCGGGCGGTGGAGTTCCTGATAGCGCGCGACGATCTAAGCGGGCCGCTAAATCTCGCGTCGCCGAATCCGGTGCCGAACACGGAGTTCCTACGCACGCTGCGACAGGCCTGGCGTGTTCCGGTAGGTCTGCCCGCGTCGGGTTGGATGATCGAGGTGGGTACGTTACTGATGCGGACTGAGTCGGAGCTGGTGCTGAAAAGCCGCCGCGTGGTGCCGGGGCGCCTGCTGGAGGCTGGATTTGAGTTCCAGCATCCGGTATGGGAGGAGGCTGCGCGCGATCTGGTACGGCGTTGGATTGCGCAGCGTTGATAAGGCTAAGACGCAGATTCTCTTCGAGAGTGACAACTGAGGAGACTTAGCTGTGCCGGTGCATCTGCCAGCCAAGGTACTTGGTGGCCGCCTCGTAGACCGGGGCGGCGGTGGTCGAGAAGTTGGCCGCGACGTGGTGCTCGAAGCCGTGCTCGCAGATGAATCGGAGAAGCTCCTGCATCTTCGGGATCTCGACGACGCCCGCGCCGCCAAAGGTGTTCAGCGGATCGTCGGTGAAGGCTCCCTCGCCGACGTAGCCGGTGATCCTGCCTTCGAAATCATCAGTGGAAAAGCGGGCGAAGGACATCGGGCCGGCCTTCACCGTGCCGTCTAAAGTCCCGTGGGTGTTCTCCTTGCCTACCGTGCCGGCGATGATGAGTTGATAGTCCATCTTCACGCCTTCGCGGAAGAAGTGCTTGGGCAGGTTCGAGCAGTGGAAGCAGACAGCCTTGTCGGGGTTCTCGCCGTAGTTGTTGTTCCAGTCGAGCAGGGCGGAGGGTGTTTCGCTGGCCAAGGTAAGGGCGTACATGGAGAGCGTGCCGAGGATGTCAACCTCGCAGGCCGACGGGATGAGGTTTTCGCTCATCATCGACATCACGGTGCAGGGGACAATGCCGAGGTACTCCTCGATGGAGGTCCAGCATTGGACGGCCGAGACGGTGAGCTCGCTGGCGGCCATCCAGCCGTCGATGACCGCGCCGAGCTTGGCCATCTTCATGAGGGCGGGTTCGGGAGTGTCGCCAACGGGGATGTACTTGCGAATAGCGGCGAGCTTGGCCTGGGTGGCGTCGTCGTTGTCCGGGGTGCGACCGATGCGGCCCATCACCTCGGAGAGATCGAGGGTTTCGACGGTGATACCGGAGCGTTCGAGGAGTTTTTCAGAGTAGCGGACGGTGTTGAAGGCGGTGGGGCGCGCGCCGATGGCTCCGAGACGGACGTTTCTGAAGCCTTTCACCACGCGGCAGACGGCGGCGAAGTCGGCGAGGTCGGCCTGGAACTCGGGCGAGTCGGGCGCTTCGGTGTGCAGGCGGGTGAGCGTGTAGGGGATGCCGTATTGCTTTAGATTGTTGCAGATGGACATCTTGCCGCAGAAGGAGTCGCGGCGGAAGGCGATGGACATCTTGCCAGGAGAGTCTGGCGTCGCCTGGATCAGGACCGGAACGCCGAGATTCGAGAGTCGCAGGGCGTCGGCCAGGCCGCGCTCCTCGCCGAAGTTGGGCAGGGTGATGATGATGCCGTCGATCTCGGCGGCGTGGGCCTTGAAGAGGGCGGCACACTTCTTGGCGTCTTCGTAGGTTTCGACGGCGCCGTGGGCGGTGACCTCCGGCGTGAGCACGATAGCCTTTATGCCCGCCGCTTCGAGCGCGGCGATCATTTCCAGCCGTCCGCTCGTGGCCAGGTGGCTGGGGAAGAAGCCCCGATTGCCCACGATTACGCCCATTGTCATCTGCTTCGCCATCCATCCTCCAGGGCTTTCGTGTTGGTGTAGTGAACTGCAGTTGCCCGGCACCGCAGGCAAGTCCTATATGCGTGACACAACAGAAGCAGGTCCGGGTGTCAACCTTTGCCGGGTCGGAAGCGCACCGTATAAAACGCTCCAAAGATTGCCAGGAGAACGCCCCACCAGAGAGTGGGGTGAAGTTCCGCCAGAATCGTGGCAGGCGGGTGCTGTCCCAGGAGGTTGAACTGTTCAAGGAGCGCCTGGATGATCAGGACGATTCCAAACCCCAGCAACAGAATGCCGCAGAAGAACCAGATGGAGAGTTCCTTCGTTTGATCGCGTGTTTCGGACATCGGTAGTCCTTTTTAGAAGAAGATGAGGTTGAGCGCAAAGAAGACGACGATCACGATGCAGGCCCAGAAGATCGGCTTCTCCCAGATCGTCTTTGCGCCGTCGTCCGGGATGGGCGTGACGCCATAGACAAGGCCGGCGAGTTCCTCACGCGGCACGGGCTTGGTCATCAGGCTGACGACGACCGTAACGACCACGCAGATGATCCAGCTCCACAGCGCGCGGTAGAGGTTCTCGGCCATGGGACGGGCGTCGGGGCTCATCGCGATGTAGCGCAAGGCGAGTGGCTTCAGCTGTACCCAGGTGAACATCGACACGGAGGCCGCCGTGCCCGCGAGCAGGCCCCAGAAGCCCCCTGCGTGGGTGGCCCGTTTCCACATCATTCCGAGGATGACGGTGCCAAAGAGCGGTGCGATGAAGAAGGAGAAGAGCGCCTGAACGTAGTCCATGATGCTGTTGGCGTTCATGACCAGGTACGCAGTCATGATCGAGACCAGCATGCCGATGACGGTCGACCAGCGGCCCATGGCGACATAGTGCTTGTCCGACGCCTTCTTGTTGATGAACGCGCCGTAGATGTCATAGGTCCAAACGGTCGAAAAGGCGCTGACGTTACCCGCCATGCCGGACATGAATCCGGCCACCAGCGCCGTGATACCCAGACCCAGCAAACCCGGACCGCAGTAGCGGATCAGCATCAGCGGAAGGACTTCGTCGTAGCTGTGCATCCCTGGATTGGCTTTGGCGATGCCGCCTGCGACGAGGTGCATGATGCTGCCGTCGGGGTTCTTGAGGACGGAGAGGGCGAGGAGGCCGGGAACGATGACGATGAAAGGGACGGCCATCTTGAACGCCGCGCCAATGACCGGAGCCATTTTGGCGGCGCGCAGGTTGTTCGCGCTGAGGACGCGCTGGACGACAAGGAAGTCGGTGGTCCAGTAACCGAAAGCCACTACAAACCCAAGACCGAAGACCAGGCCGGTCCAGTGGACGCCCATGGGGTTGTCCTTGAAATGGCCGACTGTGGTCCAGAGGTGGGTATAGTCGTTGGTGCCGACGTTGACGGCGATCTGCTTCTTCAGGTTCGACCAGCCGCCCGCCTCGATGAGACCCAGAATGGGGATCATGGCCGCGCCCGCCCAGATGAGCACGAACTGAAGCACTTCATTGATGATAGCCGACCGAAGGCCGCCCAGCATCACGTAGAGGGCGACGGTGCCCGCGCCGATCCAGATCGAAAAGGTGATGTTCCAGCCGAGCACCGTCTGCATGACGACGGCCATGGCGTACATATTGACGCCGCTCATCAGAATGGTCATCAGGGCGAACGAGACGGCCGAGACCGCGCGCGCGCCGTCGCCGAACCGTAGATGCAGATAGCCGGGAACCGAATGAGTCTTCGAGATGTAGTAGAAGGGCATCATCACGATGCCCAGGAAGAGCATCGCGGGGATCGCGCCCAGCCAGTACCAGTGCGCGGCGAGGATACCGTACTGGTAGGCCGAGCCCGCCCAGCCCATCAGCTCCAGCGAACCAAGGTTAGCGGAGACGAAGGAGAGACCGGCGATCCAGGCCGTCATCTCGCGGCCAGCGAGGAAGAACTCTTCGCTGGTGTTCGTCTGGCCCTTGACGTAGAAGCCGATGAAGACGACCAGCGCAAAGTAGAGCGCGAGGATGAGGATGTCGACAGGCGACAACCTGGTGAGCTGCTGGCCGGAGAAGATCAGAAGCGCGGGTACAACGTGCATCGGGCGAGACCTCGGCGAGTGTGCGCGACACAAGCGGCGCGCTCACTTCTATGACGGAACGGGTGATCATGCGTCGGAAACCCCGGTCAGCACGGCGGGGCCGGGGCGCAACTCTGCAACTATACAGGAGGAAAACGACGGTCACCTATTGCGCAGGAGACGCTTCGTAAGCGGGTGTACTCTAACGCTACGGCTTTGCTGCCGTCATCGCGGCCCGGCAAGGATCGATAAAGTTCCCTGGAGATACAGATGAAGTTAGCAACGTACCGCACGCAGACCGGTGGTTTGACCCTCGCAGCCGCCTTGATGTTGAGCTCTGCTTCCGTCTGCCTTGCGCAGGATGGTGCCAAGCAGGATATGCAGAGCGCCGGACACGAGACCAAGAACGCCGCCGTCGATGCCGGACACGGCGTCTCGACCGGTACGAAAAAGGCCTACCACAAAACCAAGCACGGAACAGTCAAGGCGGCCAAGGTAACCGGGCATGACTCCAAAGTCGTCGGCGAAGACATCGGCCATGGCACCAAAGTGGGCGCGGAGAAGACCGCCGATGTCAGCAAAAAGGCCTACCACGGGACGGTACACGGAACGGAGAAGCTGGGAGACAAGATCGCCGGCAAGCCCGCTCCGCAGCAATAGGATACCTGTAGCGTCTGCTTGGCCCGCCGTGCGGTGGGAGCGCAACCTCCACCGCGCGGTGAATTGTGTTTTGGGGGCCGTAGACGGGCCTCGAAGAGGTCAGTGCGCTGCCAGCAGCGGTTCTGGCATCTGCGCGACGTGTTCCTGCTCCAGGGAGCTCCGGGGCCAGACTGCCTTTGCGGCGAGATGTACCAGAGCGATCCAATAGAGGTCCGCGCCAAGAAGATGCACGATCTGCATCCAGACCGGCGCGAGTAACAGAACGTCGGCGACGCCCAGCACAAATTGCGCCATCAGGAGCGTAAGGACCAGCTTGAACTCTCCTGTCCGGCGTGTCCTGGAGGTAAGCCAAACAACGAAGGCGGCGGCCAAGATGGCACTGAGCGGATGAACGCCGCGCAGGCGCAGCAGCCATGGCGATGACGCCGCGAGATCCTGCGCGAAGGCGGCACTCAAGCTCGCGGACGGAAAGAGCGTGTCTCCAAGCGCAGCCAGAGAGCCGCTGACCCCGACAACCAGCGTGGCTGCCAAACCACCCACGGCCCAGCCTGGATTGCGAGCGGCAGCGAGACTGCTTCGAAGCGCCCTGGTTTCGAGAAAGTGTGCGGTCAGGGTGAGGGCGGCAAGCAGCAGCAGAGTGTTACTGAGATGGATCGAGAGCAGGACCATGCGCCCGACAGACTGGTTGCCCGTGACGTAGCCCAGCTTTACGAGCAGCGCGCCGAGCAGGGCTTCATTCAGCAACAGCACGGTGGAGGCGACGGCAAAGATGCGCGCCACCGCACCCTTGATAGTGGCTCGGAAGGTCCAGACGAGCAAGCCCAGCACGGCAAAGGTGGACCCGCCAGTCATACAGCGGTGTGTGAACTCGATGATGGTGTGGATGGTGGGCGAGAGCGGGATCACCTGCCCATTGCAGAGCGGCCAGTGATTGCCGCAGCCCGCGCCTGACCCGGTTGCCCGGACCAGGGCACCCCACAGGATGACCAGCACGTTGTAGCCAACCACCGCCCACGCGAACCGGTGGACGACGTTGCCTGGGTTGTTCTGGTTGGCCATAGGGCTATTCTAAGCTGGCAGCCGCGTGGCGGCGGCGATCCTGCTTCAAGCCCGGATCGATTCTTTAGCCTTGAGCCAGTTCCCTGGCCCGCTGCGTCGCCCGCTTGACTGCCTTGATGAGGGTGACGCGCAGGCCGCCCTCTTCGAGCTCCAGGATGCCATCGACGGTGCAGCCTGCCGGGGTGGTGACCTGATCTTTGAGCAGCGCCGGGTGGTAACCGGTTTCGAGCACCATACGCGCCGATCCATAGGTCGTCTGTGCGGCGAGCAGGGTGGCCACATCGCGCGGCAGACCGACGTTTACGCCCGCCTCGGCGAGGGCCTCAATAATGATGTAGAGGAAGGCCGGACCAGAGCCAGACAGACCGGTGACGGCGTCCATGTGCTTTTCATCGACAACCACCGTCCGCCCGACAGTCGAGAAGATGCGCTGGGCGATGGCCATTTGCGCTTCCGAGACGAAGCGTCCGGCACAGAGGGCAGTGACCCCGGCGGCAATCATGGCCGGGGTGTTCGGCATCGCGCGGATGACGGGAAGCTCGCAGCTGGCGGCGTCTTCGATCGAGCGGGTCTTGACCGAGGCGGCGATCGACACGACCAGCTTGGCCGGCGTGAGGTCGGGGCGGATAAGCTCGACCAGCGCAGGAACCTGGATGGGCTTGACGCCAAGCAGGATGACGTCTGCTTCGCGGGCGGCCTGAAGATTATCGGTCGTGACCTCCACGCCAAACTGCGCCGAAAGAGCGAGAGCGCGCTCCGGATGCTGGACCGTGGCGAGGATCTGGTCCGGAGCAAGCAGGTCGTTCTTGAGGAAGGCCTGGAGCAGGATGCCGCCCATCTTGCCCGCGCCCAGGATGGCTACCCGCAGGCCGGGAAGCGACGCCGCGCGGGTAGGGAAAGTATAGGAGGATTCCTCTTGTTCGTGCATCGAGACAGAGTATCAGGTAGACCGTAAGCTAGACGGCGTAGTCCCCTGCCGTTGCTTTGGTCCAGATGGTGGACAGGTCGGTGGGACCGGTGCCGTAGTCGGCGAGCATGGGAGCGGAGGGTGAGGCCGGGAGGTTAGTGAGTTGGAAGTGATCGAAGTCGCCAAGGTTGCCCTTCCAGTCTCCACCCCATTCGAGGCCTTGGGACTTGAGCGCAGCGACCATCTCCTGATACTGAGGGGTTGTCACGGTCCAGTTAAGCGGTCCGCTCTGACCGCTGGTGTAGGGGACGATGTCGGCCGCGAGACCATAGTTATGCATAGAAAAGCCTGCGCGCGCGTGTGTCACAATGTGGCCGGGCGTGGTGCGCCCCTGCGCATAGAGGGTGTTCTGCTCGGCAGCCGTGCGAAGTCCCGAGACGACAAGGAGGAAGGTATGTTCGGCTTTGAGAGCATCGGCTGCGGCGCGCACCTTGTCGGCGAACTCGGGGCAGATCAGTTTAAGGGCTTCTTCGCTCCGGGCATCCATGAATCGGCTCCTTTTGTTGTTCTGGGAATCCAAATTGCTAAAAACGCTGTACTTAGCCCGCCAAGTCGAAGCTAACCTTTTATCGCAGAACAGTTCAACGCAATGTTCAACCAACAACGGTTAGCCTGTGTACTTGCACTCGTAGATGCCGGGGGGTAAAGCTTCCTGGAACCTCGAACGATGACCAGGGGCCTGAGACGCTACGCTCTGTTAGAAAGTTCAAGGTGCGGACCAGGTGCAAGCCCTCCAGCCGCCGACCAATGGCTCTTGCGAAACCGTCCCTATTGTAGGTCACGCGAGCCGATTGCGACCACTGAAAACAGGGGAAGGAGCTCAACGTCTATCATGTCACTTGTTTGATTGGCTCCTGAGGTAGGACTCGAACCTACAACCCTTCGGTTAACAGCCGAATGCTCTGCCATTGAGCTACTCAGGAACAAGGGTGCGACTGCCCCCTCTTCAGTTATAGCAAACGCCGGGGGGCGGGTCAAAAAGCTGTGCCCGTCGCAGGCACCAGGGGTTTGGTTTCGGGAGAGCAGCGTCAAAAGACGTCCATGCCGCTTCCGGCAGCACCGCGCATCTACCGTCTGGGCCGGTGTCGGACACCACCATCGCGGCGCGGCTGGAGCAGGTGCCCATCGCGACGCTCGACGATGCGGCAGGAAGCGGCCTGTTTATCGAAGCGGAGAAGGCTGGGAGCCCTCTGGCGGAGGTCGTGACGCTCGACGCCCACGGCTATACGAAGGCTGATTTCGCGCGGCTGCGGAGCTTCTACGATGAGGGCAAAGTGGTGGAGTTGATGGCGGCGATAGGGTCGTTCAACTACTTCAACCGTTTGAACGATCTACTGGAGATGGAGCCGACGCAGCCTGCCTCCGTCCGAACAACTCGCGACCGCAGGCATCGCTCGAGTCGAGCGGGAATCGTCGGGCTGCGACCGCACGTGAAGGCCCACGACGCAGAGCGCGAGTCTCAACTCTCCATCCAAACGGCGCGCCCTCCGATCTAGGGGTTCACGGGTGTGAGCTGGTCCTTGACGGCTTTCCAGGTCAGCGCAATTCCCTGCTCGAGCCCAGTGGTGTGCTTCCATCCGAGTGTATGCAGGCGGGTAACGTCCATGAGCTTGCGCGGGGTGCCATCGGGCTTCGACGCGTCGAAGCGCAGCGTGCCGTCAAACCCTAGAACGCGCGCGACGGTCTCCGCCAGTTCGCGGATGGTGACATCTTCACCAGTGCCGATGTTAATCAGCGGAGGGGCGTCCTCGACGAGGAGCGTGGAGTAGATTGCCTGGTCCAGGTTCAGGAGGAAGATGCAGGCCTTGGCGAGGTCGTCCGCGTAGAGCAGTTCGCGGCGTGGAGTGCCCGTACCCCAGACAGCAAGCTCCTTTGCGCCAGACGCTTTCGCTTCGGCCGTCTTGCGGATGAGGGCAGGCAGAACATGCGAGTTGGCGAGGTCGAAGTTATCGCCTGGACCGTAGAGATTGGTCGGCATGGCGGCGAGGAAGCGTGTGCCGTATTGCCGGTTGTAGCTCCAGCACATCTCGATGCCCGCAATCTTGGCAAGCGCGTAGGGGCGGTTCGTCGGCTCGAGTGGACCGGTCAGCAGGCAGGATTCCGGCATCGGCTGCGGCGCAAGTTTCGGGTAGATGCAGGAGGAGCCGAGAAAGAGCAGGCGGTCCACCTGATTGCGATAGGCCGCTTCAATGATGTTGTTCTGAATCATGAGATTATCGCGGATGAAGTCGGCGGGGTAGGTGTTGTTCGCGTGGATGCCGCCGACCTTGGCCGCGGCAAGAACGACGAACTCCGGTTTGGTGGCGGCGAAGAAGGTATGCACGTCCGCCGTGTCAAGCAGATTGAGTTCGGCGCGGGTGCGGGTGAGCAGGTTGGTGTAGCCGAGACGCGTCAGCTCGCGATGGATGGCCGAACCAACCAGACCGCGGTGTCCGGCGATATAAATCTGTGCGTCCGGGTGCATATAAGAAGTCGGGGAATCCATGGGGCCTTTTCTTTAGACGGGATTTCGATGGGGGTCTAGGTGGCGGACGCAGCGAATGTCACTACTTTGAGCGATCCTCTCAAGATGCGATCGACAGAGGGAAGCAACGCGGCGAGGTAGGGAACGGCTTTCGCTCTCTTCCGGCGTCGCGTCGAGCAGGTCAGGGATTGCGTCACCGGTATCGCCGCCTGGCAGGTTTCAAGACGGTTGGCCGCGTACGGGTACTGCGAAAGACCCAGGCACCAGGGACTCTGCCCTGGGATGCTGGCGACGGCCACAACCTGCGACCTCTGGAAGAGGTTCCATCGTCCTTCCCTGTTACGTCTCACGAACGGTAAAGGCGCTGAAGCCATGCGCGACGGCAAGGGCATCCCGCTTGGCGGTGTTGAGATCGGCTTCGACCATCTCCTTCACCAGGTCATCGAAGGTCGTCCGCGGCACCCAGCCCAACTCACGCTTGGCCTTTGCGGGGTCTCCAAGCAAAGTTTCGACCTCCGTAGGGCGGAAGTAGCGGGGATCGACGGCAACCACGACGTTTCCGTCTGCGTCGAGCGCTTGCTCGCTCGCGCCGCTTCCCTGCCAGGTCAGCTCGAGCTCCAGCATGCGGGCGCAGCGCTGGACGAACTCGCGCACGCTGTACTGCTCGCCGGTCGCGATGACGAAGTCCTGCGGCTTCTCCTGTTGGAGCATCAGGTACTGCATTTCAATGTAGTCGCGAGCGTGGCCCCAGTCGCGCCTGGCGTCGAGGTTGCCAAGGAAGAGCTGTTTCTGCAGCCCGACTTTGATCCGGGCAAGGCCGCGCGTGATCTTGCGGGTGACGAACGTTTCGCCGCGCAAGGGGGACTCGTGGTTGAAGAGGATGCCGTTGCAGGCGTACATGCCGTAGGCTTCGCGGTAGTTGACCACGATCCAGTAGGCGTACATCTTGGCAACGGCGTAAGGCGAGCGTGGATAGAAGGGGGTGGTTTCCCGCTGGGGGATCTCCTGCACAAGCCCGTAGAGCTCAGAGGTGCTTGCCTGGTAGAAGCGCGTCTTCTTTTCCAGCCCCAGAATGCGAATGGCTTCGAGGAGGCGCAAGGGACCGAGGGCGTCGGCGTCGGCGGTGTACTCCGGTTGCTCAAAGGAGACCTGCACGTGCGACTGGGCGCCCAGATTGTAGATCTCGTCGGGCTGCACCTTTTGCACGATGTGGATCAGCGACGACGAGTCGGTCAGGTCGCCGTAGTGGAGAATCAGCCGGGGGTGCGGCTGGTGAGGGTCCTCGTAGAGGTGATCAATGCGCGACGTGTTAAAGAGAGAACTGCGCCGCTTGATGCCGTGCACTTCGTAGCCCTTGGCGAGCAGAAACTCGGCGAGGTAAGCGCCGTCCTGCCCGGTGATGCCTGTAATGAGCGCCTTCTTCAAAGCTCTACGCCTCCATCTCTCTGGTCTGATCGAAGTTTACCCGATACGGCTGCCAGGAGGTCGCGTTCGAACTGCAGCAGTACCTCCTCTTTCCCGAGATGCGCCACGGCATAGCGGCGGGCCTGCTGGCCGAGGCGGTCGCGCAGGGAGCTATCGTCGAGGAGACGCTGCACGGCTTGCCGCAGAGCTTCGGGCTGTTCGGCGGGGACGACGAGCCCCCGGCCGTCGACGACCTCAGCGACCTGGGTGCCGGAGTCAGCGGTGGCGATGACGGGGCGTCCGCTCGAAAGCATGCCGGTGAGCTTCGAGGGCATCACGAGATCGGCGGCCCCGGCGCGCTGCGGGAGCAGGTGGATGTCGGCGGCGTTGAGGAGATCGTCGAGCCGGCTAAGGGGCTGAAGCGGCAGCAGGGTCACGTTGGGCAGTCCGGCAGCGAGGGTTTCCAGCTGCGGGCGGAAGGCTCCATCGCCGCAGAAGAGGAAGTGAACGCGCCCGTCGTCTGTAAAGGCACGAGCGAGTGGTGCCAGCAGCTCCAGCCCCTGCTTGTTGCCCATGTTGCCGGAGTAGAGCAGGATGAGCTTGCCTTCGAGATGAAGCTCGCGGCGAAAGCGGTTGTCTGCGGCGGGCTGGGGCTGGATCGCGTTGACGTCGACCCAATTTGGAAAGAGGACGGTGCGCCCGGCAGGCATGCCTTTGGCGATGGCGCGCTCCACCATCTTTGCGGAGATGCTGGAGAGGCAGGCGAAACTTTGTGTATAGAAGCGCTCCAGCCCGAGAGCGATGGCGTGGATCGGTCCTTTGGCGGGGAGCAGGCCGAGGTCGAAGGCGGCATCGACCTCGAAATCCTGGATGTGGAGCCAGCTTGCGGCACCGGCGGCGAACGCGGTGAACAAAGCGAGCGGTGCGCCGAAGAAGGTGGGCTCGACTGTCCAGACGACCTCCGGCTGCCAGAAGATCTGCCGGAGCATGGCCGGAAGGCTGCCCAACATGAAGGAAAACAGGTGCGCGACACGCTTGGGGCCGGAGGGCTTTGCGGGCACATAGAGCGGGGTGCGGAAGACCACGGGCTGGCCGGGAACGCGCTCCGTACGGTAGAGGGTGTGGCGGTAGTCGTCGCGAATACGCCACGCAGGGTAGTACGGGGGCGCGGTGACGACACGCACCTGGTGTCCGCGCGCGGCGAGCCAGGAGGCCATCTCGCCGGTATATTTGCCGATGCCAGTCAACTCGGGAGCATAGTTGAGGCCATAGATGAGGATGCGCAAGGGAGGTCTACGCGCCGGGTTGATTTAGGTAAGGAAACACGTCGGAGAGATCGAGGTAGATGGGCGTTCCCGGAACCTCAAGGTGCTCAGTCTCAAGCCATGACGTGCCGACGCACATACGGGCGGTGCGGGTTCCGGGATCGATGATCCAAATGGTCTCAACCCCCATACGGAGGTAGTCACTGGCTCTTTCCTGAAGGCCGGAGTACGTGTCCGCGGGCGACAGGATCTCAATCACCAGCAGCGGAGGCTCGATCAGCATCTCTGGTGGTTCTTGTGGCCTGAGGATGACGATGTCGGGGATGCGAATACGATTGGGAGCTACCTGCATCCGCTGCTCGACCGAGCCCATCACGTGCCAAACGCTTTCGTGCTTGCCGAACCAGAGCGCGACAAGGTATTGAAGTCTCGCGTGCTCCCACTTACCCACGTTGCGCACCCTCAGTTCGCCGTCGATATACTCACGATCGGGGTGGTAGGTCGTTTGGAGGTATTCGGCGATGGGGACAAGCGTGGAGGTTGCCATAGATCGTGCCTCGCGCACTTCTGCTAACGATACGATAGCAGGATGATGGCCGTGTTTAGATTGGTGATGTCGCGACAGCCGTTGGCGGTGGCGGGCGTGACGCTGCTGGCGCTCTTTGCGATATGTGCCGTGTTTGCGCCAATGCTGGCTCCGCGCGACCCGGCGAGGATCGATCTCGAAGCGCGACTGGTTGGGCCTTCGGCGGCGCACTGGTTTGGCACGGATGAGCTGGGGCGCGACATCCTTTCCCGCGTCATCTACGGTGCACGCATCTCGATGGCCGTAGCGGTGAGCGTGGTGGGTCTATCGCTGGCGGCGGGGTTGGCGATGGGGTGCCTGGCGGGCTTCTATGGCGGCTGGGCAGACACAGCGATCAACCTTTACTTAACAAATGCTTTCCTGGCGCTGCCGGGCATTTTGCTGGCGATTGCGTTCGTTGCCTTTCTCGGGCCGGGACTGGGCAATTTGATCCTGGCGCTGGCGATCTCGGGCTGGGTAGGCTATGCGCGGCTGGTCCGGGCGCAGGTGATGGCCATAAAGCAGCGCGAGTTCGTAGAGGCGGCGCGCGCGGTCGGGGCGTCCGATCTCCGAGTCATCTGCCGTCACATCCTGCCTAACATCCTCCAGCCGCTGATTGTGCAGGCGGCGATCGGCATGGCGGGGGCGGTGCTCGCCGAGGCCACGCTCAGCTTTCTTGGCCTGGGCATCCCGGCACCGGCTGCGAGCTGGGGATCGATGCTGAACGATGCGCGCTCGCACCTGTTCGACTCGCCGCACCTGATCTTCTTTCCGGCCATGGCGGTGATGAGCTGCGTGCTCGCCTTCAATTTCATAGGCGACGCCTTACGCGACCGGCTGGACCCTCGTACGCGGTTGGCGGCGGGACTGTAACGGTCGAGAAAGGTTCGCGAGTTGTCTATGCTAGGGAAGAGGTCTCCAAAGTGCGCAAACGTGTCGTCCTTCCCGCCGTAGCAGCAGTATTGCCGGAAGATGAGCCCTGGCTTGACCTGGAGCAAGTAGCCAGCGCAGAGATGAGTTCGGAGGATGGAGAGTTCCCGATCGAAAACGCGCTGAGCCATGCCGGCACGACTGGCTGGCGAGCTTCAACCACTGGACCGCAGATGCTGCGGCTGCACTTCGACGAGCCGGTGGACATACGACGCATCCATCTGCAATTTGTGGAGCGAACGGCCGCGCGGACTCAGGAGTTCGCCATCTTCGCTTGTGGCAGCGACCGCGTGCTGCGGGAACTGGTACGGCAGCAGTGGGCGTTCTCGCCCGGTGGTTCCGACGAGGAGATCGAGGACTATACGGTATCGATCAGCGGGGTGACCGTGCTCGAGCTTCGTATCGATCCGGATCGCAGCCACAATCCAGCGCAGAGCCAGCACTATGCGACGCTGGCAAAGCTGAGGATCGCGGGATGACAATCGGGGTCATCTCGGACACACATGGTCTGCTGCGGCCTGAGGCGCTCGAAGCGCTTGCGGGTGTGGATCACATCCTCCACGCGGGCGACGTCGGAGATGACGGCATTCTGCGGACCTTAGGAAAGCTCGCGCCCGTGACGGCGATCTGCGGGAACGTGGACACGTCCGGCGAGTGTTCCCGTCTTCCGGCAACCGAGGCAGTGGAGCTCAAGGGGCTCTGGTTTTATCTTGTCCATTCCGTGCGTGATCTCGATCTCGATCCTGTGGCGAGCGGCTTTGGTGTTGTGGTCAGCGGTCACTCGCACCAGCCCGTCGTAGACACTCGCCGGGGTGTGATGTACTTAAACCCGGGGAGCGCGGGACCGCGGCGATTCAAGCTGCCTGTGTCGCTGGCTCTGGTCACAATCGCAGATTCGGTGGTGAGTGCAGCGATTGTTCCGCTTGTCCCTCCTCCCGTGTGACGGGTGCGGAGAGGGTCAGTCCTGCGGCTCTTTGCTGGCCGCGAGCAGGCTTTCCGCATGGCGCAGGCTGGTCTCGGTGACGGCTGCACCGCTCAACATACGTGCGATCTCCTGCCGTCGCTCGGCAAGCTCCATGCGGCGGACCTCGGTCTGGGTACGTCCGCCCTTTTCGGCCTTGGAGATGAGGAAGTGCTGGTCGCCAAAGGCTGCGATCTGCGGCAGATGGGTGATACAGAGGACTTGCTGGCTCCGGGAAAGAGTTTGCAGCTTGCGACCCACGGCCTCCGCCGCGCGCCCGCCGATGCCGGTGTCGATCTCGTCGAAGACCAGGGTGCGCGGCAGCACCGTCTTCTTCTTACGACTGCCGGAGACGCCCTCCTCGACGGTAACTTTAAGGGCCAGCATGACGCGTGACATCTCGCCGCCGGACGCGATCTCTTCGAGTGGCTTCAACGGTTCCCCGGCGTTCGTAGCGATCCGGCAGGTGACCGAGTCCCAGCCCAGGGCGGTCCAGCGGCTTGTTTCTTCCGAAGCTTCTACCGCAATCTGAAATCGCACCTGCATGGCGAGATCGTTGATCTGAGCTTCGGCCTGCTTGCCGAGCCGCGCGGCGGCCTCCTGACGGGAGGAGGTAAGTCGACGCGCCGATGCACGATAGGTCTCGGCTTGAGCGGTCTCCTGTGCCTTGAGCTCTACAAGGAGTGCGTCCCGGTTTTCCACCTCCGCGAGCTGGCGTGCCGCCTCCTGCCCGAAGGCGATCACACCGGCGAGCGTCTGTCCATATTTTCGCTTCAGCCGGTCGAGTTGGGCGAGACGGTCTTCGATCCCCTCCAGGCGTCCGGGGAGAGCGTTGATCTTTTCTGCAAAATCGCGCACGCCGGCCGAGACGTCCTCTACGGTCGCTTTTGCGGCTGCGAGTTCGCGGGCGGGCTCGACGAAGCGAGGATCGTAACGAGCGAGTTCGTCAAGGTGCTTCAAGGCTGCGCCGAGTGTCGTTTCGGCGGAGCCTTCACCTTCATAGAGGAGTTCGTGGGCCTGCATGGCGGCACTGTAAAGCCGTTCGGAGTTGCCGAGCACCCTTTTCTCGGCCTCGAGCACAGCGTCCTCGTCCGGTGCAATCAGGGCTGCGCCGTCGATTTCACCGCTTTGGAAGCGCCACAGGTCGGCCATGCGCAGCCGCTCCTGCTCGGCAGACTCGAGAATCTCCAGCCGCTCGCGTGTTGCGTGCCAGGCGGTAAACGCAATGCCGACCGCCTCCGTACTGACGCTTCCAAAGCGATCGAGCAGCAGCCGCTGTTGCACCTCATCAAAGGCACCCATGGTCTCGCCCTGCGCGTGGATGAGCGCCAGCTCCGGTGCGAGCCGCCGCAGCACGCCGACGGTAGTCGCCTGATTGTTGACGAAGGCGCGTCCCTTGCCGCCCAGGGCGATCTCCCGCCGCAGCAGGACGTCGTCGGATTCGGAGTCGATGCCGTGGGCTTCCAGTACTTCCAGTGCGCCGGGGGTCGCTTCAAAGACGCAGCTGACAACAGCTTTCTCGGTCCCGTGCCGGACTACGTCGGGTGAACCCTTTCCGCCGAGCAGCAAGGCGAGTGCATCGATCAGGATGGACTTTCCCGCACCGGTCTCACCCGTCAGCAGGTTGAGCCCCGGTCCAAATCGTACCGCCGCCCGGTCGATGACCGCATAGTTCTCCACCCGCAACTCCAACAGCATGCAGCCCTCGCGACAAACCTATGGGGAGCATAGCAAAGGATGCACCCTTTCAGGTTCATGCGGCGTTGGCTGTCGTGCACAGGCTTTAGACTTAGAGGTAAATGACGCCTCTTTTCCTCGTGCTGTTGCTGCAAGACGACTCTTCCGCTGCCGCTCCTGCCGGCGCCTCTGCCCTGGGCGAGATGCTGCACAACTCGGGCCCGGTGGCGTTCGCCGTTCTGATCCTGCTGCTGCTGTGTTCCATCCTTTCGTGGTCGATCATGCTGGCAAAGTGGGCGTCGTTCTCGAAGGCAGAGTCGCAGTCGAAGCGTTTTCTGTATGCGTTCCGCAAGTCGGGCCGTTTCGGGGAGATCGCCACCGTCTCCGGGCAGTTCAAGCCAAGTCCCCTCGTAGCCGTCTTCAACGAGATCTACGAAGAATACCAGCGGCAGACTGGCGGGCGAGGTCTGCCACGCAATCCGGTGGCACTCGACCGCGCTGCGCAGACCGCGTCGTCGGAGGCGCTGACGCTGATGGAAAGCCGCATGACGTGGCTGGCGACGATCGCCGCGATTGCGCCTTTCATCGGTCTTCTGGGGACAGTGATGGGCATCATCGACGCTTTTCATGGATTGGGGGCATCTGGCGCGGCGACCTTGCGAGCGGTTGCGCCGGGCATCTCGGAGGCGCTGATTACGACGGCGGCGGGTCTGGTGGTGGCGATCCCGGCGGTGGTGGGTTACAACCAGCTCACCGCCCGGCTGCGTGCGTTTGCGGCGCGCATGGACGACTTTGGCCGTGAACTGCTGAACGCAATCGAGAACGCAGCCATGATGACGCAGCCTGCACAGCAGGAAGAGCCAGCGCGACGGAGAGACTACTAGCATGGCCTTCTCCGTCCAGTCCGGCGGCCGCGCCCGCACCCAGACCGCGCTTGCCGAGATCAACATCACGCCACTGGTAGACGTGGTGCTGGTGCTGCTGCTGATCTTTATGCTCACCGCGCCGGTGCTGCAATCCGGCATCGAGGTCGCGGTGCCGCACACCCGCTCGGTCAACCAGCTGACGGAAGAGCGCATGGTCATCACCATCGACAAGGACCAGAGCGTGTTCCTGCAAGACAAGCCGGTCAACGTCAATGAACTCCCCACTCGCCTCCGCACCGGCACCAAAGCGGACGCCAAGCGTATCATCTACATCCGGTCGGACGAGCGGGTTCCGTTCGGGGCGTTTGCTTCGGTGATGGACGCCGTCAAGCAGGCGGGGATCACCAACATCAGCATCGTGACGCAGCCGCTGGAGAAGTGATGGTGGGCATGGACAAAACCATGGACGAGAAAGACCGCCTAAGGCAACTCTATCTAAGGACTCTTCTTGGCTTGGGAATCACTTGGGGATGCGCTCTGTTTATAGCCGCTCCGTTTATCTTTCGCGGGAAAGACGACACGACGTTCGAAGTATGTATGGCGGTGTTCAACTCGGTTACTATCATGCCTGCTTGCATCCTCGCTTTTTGGCATCGGCGTATGGCTTGTATTTGGCTAACAGTTAATGCCATCGGCATTGTGTTCGCCTGGGCTTTGTCGATCAACCGTATCCGTAGCATTACCGTATCTATAGCTATTGGGTTAGCTGTTCCAGTACTGATCGCAGCCACGATTGACTGGATGGAGCTGAGATCATGGCCCAAAGCGCTCCAGAGCTAAGAGCCAGATTACTCTCTAACAAGCGGAGCATTCATCCCAACCCAACTCCAATCCGAAGAGAAGACCTCCACCGGAAGAGACCTCCTCGTCTCGCTCGCCCTGCACGCCCTCGTCTTCGGTTCCCTTTTAGCCTTCGCCCACCTCCATCCACCCGCCAAGCCCTGGGGCCAAGACCAGGCCACGGCCGGTGCCATCCAGGCCACAATGGTCAACGCGCTTCCGCTGCCGCCCAGGCAGCGCACGCTTGAAAACGCCGTGCTTCCCTCCGAGAAGCCCAGCCCCGCGCCGATCGTCGCCAAAGAGAAGACCGAGCCGCCGCCGAAGCCGAACGAAGTCGCCATTCCCAGGAAGATTACCAAGCCGGTGAAGGTGGCGGACAAGCCCACGCCCGAGCCGCCGAAGCACCCGCAGCCCGCTCCGCCGCAGCCCACCAAGGCCACCACGGGCGAGACCGCCGGTATCCGCATCGCCATGGCCACCATGCAGTTGAAGAACGGAACGGCCAGCGTCAACGTGGAGGACAAGACCTTCGGCGCGCGGTTTGCCTATTACATCAACATTGTCAATCGGAAGGTGGCCGAGCAGTGGTTCCCGCAGGAGGCTGACCCGCGCGCTTCAAACGGAAGAAAGGTGGTGCTCGTCTTCGACATTGATCGCAGTGGAACTCCAGGAGCAGCGAGGATTACGGGACGCAGCGGATCGCCTTCGCTCGACCTTTCGGCGACCCGTGCCGTGCAGCGCGTGGACGGCTTTGGGCCGCTCCCGGCGGGCGACCACATCACGGTGGAGTACACGTTCGACTACAAGCTACCGTAAACGAGGAAGAACAAACCCGCACCTCAGGCTTCAGCCGCCGGTGTGGATGCGTCGACAGTATCGGGGATGAAGAGGGTGAAGACCGTGCCCCTACGCTGTTCTGCCGTCGAGGAGCGGCTGCGGGCCCGGAGCGAACCCCCATGTTTGCCGGCGATCTCCCTGGACACCCACAGCCCCAGACCTGCGCCGGTAATGCCCTTGGTAGAGAAGAAAGGCTCGAAGATGCGTTGCTGGGTGGCAGCGTCCATGCCGATGCCATCGTCCGCCACGGTGACCCGCAGACCACGGCTGCCGTGCGAGCCGGTCACGATAGCGGTGCGGATGAGAAGACGCCCGCCCTGGGGGAGTGCGTCGATCGCGTTCCCGACGAGGTTGACGATCACCTGGCGGATCTCGCCGTCATGTGCAAGCACGGGCAAAGTGGCCTTCAATCTGCGTTCGACGGTAATGCCCGCGGCAGCGATCCGTGAGTGAAAGAGAGTGAGCACGCCTTCGATCAGCTCGTGTACGTCTAGAGGAGCCGTCCGCGACGACCGCCGGTAGAAGCGCAGAGTTTGCACCGTGATCTGCGTCACCCGGTTCAGTTCTGCCTGGGCCATTTCGACATAGCTGCGGGCGGGCTCCGACAGGTCCCCGGTCGAGAGCAGATAAAGGCAGTTGGTAATGGCTTCGAGGGGATTGTTGATCTCGTGGGCGATCGAGGCTGCCAGACGTCCCACAACGGCCAGCTTTTCGGTCTGGCGCAGCATCTCCTCGCTCTTCTTCTGAAGCGTGAGGTCCGCGATGAAGGCGGCAAACTGTTGCTCTGCTCTTCCTTCTTCAGGGTTGAGCAGAGCGACGCCAATGAGTACCTCGACAATTTGACCCGTTGTGGTCGTACAGGTGGACTCAAAGGGCTCCATCATCCGGGCCATGTTGGCAGGCGAACGATACGTATCGCGCAAGGCGGGACAGATGAGATCAATCGTAACGTTGCGCAACGCGATTTCATCTGGAGCGTACCCCAGAAGACGCTCGGCAGCGGCATTGGTGTAGACGATACGTCCCCCTTCACCAATGATGAGCAGGCTGAGCGGCATGGCCTCGACGAGGCGATGAAAGCGTGCTTCACTGGCCCGCAGAGCCCGCTCGGCCGCCACACGCTTGCGCCGGGCGTACGCTTCTTTCAACTCACGTTCGAGCGCGGGGATGAGACGCGTGAGGTTGCCTTTGCCGATGTAGTCCTGCGCCCCGGCTCGCATGGATTCGACTGCCGTCTCTTCCGAAACCGCGCCGGACATCATAATGAAGGGGATGTCGATGCCGCTCGTTCGAAGCAGCTGAAGCGCTTCCGGACCGCTGAAGTGGGGCAGGTTGTAATCGGCGAGGATGACCTGAGGACATGGCTCGACCCGGAGCGCAACGCTCATCTCCTCCTTACGCTCGACGCGGGTGAGGACCGGCGTGTATCCGCTGCGGCGCAGATGGCGCTCGAGCAGAAAGGCGTCGTCGGGATTG
The DNA here is from genome assembly GCA_965215415.1 of Acidobacteriaceae bacterium. GTDB lineage: Bacteria > Acidobacteriota > Terriglobia > Terriglobales > Acidobacteriaceae > Edaphobacter. The sequence goes on from CBDCDQ010000009.1 coordinate 2,814,228, forward strand.
TCCTCCACCAAAAGGATGTGGACGGACTGGGTGGTTAGCTCTTCGGCGGGCATTCGTTAAGCACCAGCCAGTACATCCCGAGTTGCCGCGTAGCCTCCGCGAACGCGTTGAAGTCTACTGGCTTGCGAATGTAGCTGTTGACGCCGATCTGGTAGCTGCGTATCAGGTCGCGCTCTTCGTCGGAGGAGGTCAGCACGACCACCGGGAGCATACGGGTCTTGTCACTTTCGCGGATGCGGCGCAGCACCTCGAGACCCTCGACCTTTGGTAGTTTGAGGTCCAGCAGAATCACCTGCGGGCTGATGGCGGCCTCGCCAAACAGCAGATTGAGCGCTTCTTCGCCATCGCGTGCGACGCGTACCTCGTTGCCGATATGCGATTTTTGCAAGGCGCGAATGGTCAGCAGCTCATGATCCGGATCGTCTTCCACTAAAAGAATCAAGCGTCGCCCCTCGGCCATATTGCAGCTATCCTAACGTAAAGCGAAATGTGGCGCCATGCCCGACGACGCTCTCGGCCCAGATCGTTCCATGATGGCGCCGGATGACGCGGGCCACGGTGGCGAGTCCGATGCCGGAACCCTTGAAGTCCTTGTCGCCATGGAGGCGATTGAAGGCGTTGAAGAGCTTTTCAGCGTAGTACATGTCGAACCCGGCACCGTTGTCGGCGATGAACCAGGCGTTCTGCTCGCCGTCCCAGCCGAACTCGATCCGGGAGCGCGGCACCTTGGAGGAAAACTTGACCGCATTGCCAAACAGATTTTCCAGCGCGACCCGCAGCAGCGCTGGATCGGCATCGGCTTCCAACCCTTCCTGGATCTTGCAATCGATCTCGCGGCCGGGGTTCTGCTCCCGCTGGTCGTTGGCAATGAGTTTCGCCAGTGCGCTCAGGTCGATATGCTCCCGCTGAATGGCGGCGCGGGTAATGCGTGAGAGCTGAAGGAGTGCATCGATCAGCTCGCCCATGCGCTGAACGCCGCTCCGAACTCGCTTGATGTAATCCTTGCCCGTTTCTCCGACGATCTCGGCGTAATCTTCTTCAAGCGCGAGGGAGAAGCCGTCGATGGTTCGCAAGGGCGCGCGCAGATCGTGCGAAACGGAATAGCTGAACGCTTCCAGTTCCCGGTTGGTGGTTGCAAGCTCAACTGTGCGGAGGCGGACGCGTTCTTCAAGGGTGCGGTTCAGGGTTTGGAGTTCGGATGCGTTCGCTTCCACCTGCGCCCGTGAAACCGCCAGCTTGGCCGCGATATCTTCTGTGGCGAGCCGAAGTTCACGCTCGCGGACGAAGTACTGAAAGATGAAGATGATCAGCATGAAGTCGATGATGCTGGCTACGCCGATGGTGTAGCGCGCGTTGCGGTGTGCTTTGTTCGATTGTTCCGTTCGTAGCAGGAGCAGGCGCTGCTCTTCGCCGTTCATCCTGGACCGGATGGCTCGAAGATGTTCTGCCTGGGCCTTGCTCAGGTCGTTCAGAGCGAGCGCCATGTCGACGTCAAGGCTGGTATGCCTGCGCAGCTCCACGTTACTTTCCAGGGTCATCAACCGCTCGCGCACGGCCAAACGCAGATCCTCGATGGAACGCTGCTGGACGGGATTGTCCGCGGTGAGGGCCTGAAGGGAAGCGAGTTTGCCGGGAAGCTCGGCCACACTCGTGTTGTAGGATTGCAGGTCGTCTTCGTTGGCCGAGAGAAGAAAGTGCAGGTTGCCCTTGCCCGCCGCCGAGACCGACTCCATAACATCGTCGATCTTTCCGATGACCTGCCAGGTGTGCGCCACCCAGGTCTCGCCCTCCACCAGCACCTGGATGGAGTGGAAGGCAAACAGAGCGTTGACCACCACGACGAAGATCGCCAGGAAGAGCATACCCTGCACAAGGATTCCTTTGCTGCGAGACTTCATCCGGGCCTCCGCCTCTTCCAGCGTACAGCCCGTTGCGTTGCCAACGAACTACCCTTTCGATGGAGGAATCCGGAAATGGGAGCAGCGGTTTGGATGTGGGACCAGGTTCCACCTGCTCGTTCGACTACCGCCTTCGGAAGGAAAGCTCGCGAGTCCGGCGCAGGATGTCTCCCGTTGTAGAGCTGGAACGTAGCAGAGGGGCGGAGATTAGAGCCTGGTGTCGTTCCAGATGCCAAGTACGCGCGCAGATACAAAGCGTTCTACGGGTTTATAGCCTGCAAGCCTTGCCTGCTTGAAGTCCTCTCGCGCTTCGCGATCCCTTGCGCCGCGATGAGCGCTGTCCTCGAGCAGGGCCAGTGTTGCCTCTGTCGCGCCGAGATAGAAGAAGGCGGCGCCCTTCTTTTTTGCTTTATCCGCGCCGAGATAACGGTTGAAACGCGATTCGGCGTCCTCGAAGTGCGATCCGTAAAAGGCGACGATCGCTTCGCGCAGCGTGGTCTCCAGCCGCACGGGATCGCGGTTGAGCGTGTCCGAGATATGGGTCAGTCCGAGTTTGGCATCGGCATTTGCAGGATCGATGTCGAGAATCTGCTTGTACTTCCTCCCGGCGCCGTCCAGGTCGTTGCGCGCCATTGCCGCGGTCACCTCTTCAAAGAGCCGTCGCTTCCTCTCTTCGAGGGCGGCCTCGGGCGGTTTGACGGGGCTAAGAGGAGTGCCTGGAGGCCTTTGAACCTTGCCGTCGTTGTTGTCTCCAACGGTGCCTGGTGGCGGTTGTCCAGCGGCCATCGTGCGCATGCGCTGTATACGGCCGCTCAGATCGTCCGCGGCTACGTGGCCATTGAGCTCAAGTGCTGCCTGGTACGAAGATGCCGCCTGAGGATATTCTTTCGCCTGCTCGTGCTTCTGCCCGGTACTTACCAGGCCGGCGTAGCGTTCGATCTCCGTCAGCAGGCGCAAGGCAGCGGGCTTGAGCGAAGCATCTGTAATGCTTTGTGCGCTGCTTCGTGCCGCTTGGAGGTTTCCACCCTCGTAAGCCGCCGATGCCTGAGCCAGGATGCCGCTTTGGCTCACCGGCGGTGGAGGGGTCCCTGTACCCCCAGTGGTTGCAGCTTCGGGTGCGCCCAGTTTCGAGAGTAGCTGTTGTGCCTGCCGATGGAGCTCAGGGTCAAGCGAGCTCACATAGTTGGCATAACGCTTGGCAGTGGCGATCTTGCCCGCATCGCTTGCGTCCTGTGCCGTTTTCAGCATTGTCTTGTCACTCGCAACCAAGGCCGCCCTGCCTGTATCGCACTCCTTTCGGTAATCCTTGTTCCTGGGGTCCATGTCCGCGGCTTTGCAGAGCAGCTGGACGACCTTCTCCTGGTTGCTTTCGGCGTTGGCCTGTGCGTGAACCGCTTTGGCGTCCTGCGCCCATGCAGGAAGGGCCGCCAGCAGTGTTGCCACAGCCAAAAGAGATAAAGGTATGGGCTTCACTTATCCCCCGTCAGGATTTCGTCGATCTGCGCGTCACTCAGCTTGTCCAGGTCTGCTACGCAAAGGTGGTCGTCCGATGGTTTGCAGATCTGCGTATGGCTGCTTCCGTCCGGTGCCTTGAAGACGACGGTGTAGCTGCCCTCAGGCAATCCCTCAAGACGGAGCGGCGTGGTGTGCTCTCCATTCGGCAGGGCGAAGGCTTTGCCGCCCTTCCCGGTAACGCTGACTACCTCGGCGAACGGGGCGGCGTTGAGCTGAAGAAACGTAAGCGGACCGGCATGAGAGCCACGCGTGAAGAGCCACCCGGCGATACCTGCGACCGCAAACGCCACGGCAGCCATCCCCGCGAGCATCCAGGTGCTGGTGCTCTTGCCGGAGACCATGGTGGGCAGCGTGGCGGTGTTGGAGGACTTCTCCGGCTGTGTGCGGGAAGCCTCTTTGCCGAGCCGGTTCCAGTCAGTCTGCAGCGCAGGCTCGGCAAACTCGAGCACCTCTGCCGATTTCCGCAGCTCGTCGAGCGCAAGGGGTCCATTGGCATTCAAGATGGCCTGCCGCGCTTCGCCAATGGATTGCCGCACCTTGTCCGAGGCGATCCGCTCGCGGCGCTTCGTAAACTCCCCGAGAGCGGCCGTGAGTTCAGGCGAACTGCCATAGGCACGCTGCACGGCTTCGAGAACCTCCATACCGCCGCGCAGGTCGCCTTCCCGTTCGAGGTTCCTGGATTGATCGATGGCCGTGCGAAGAGCCTTTTGCCGGTCGATCAGAGCGTCCAGTTTGACGCGCAGAGCTTTCACGGGGGAACGCTGTTGCACGGCCGCAGGCTGGTTGGCAAGCAGGTGCAGAGCCTGCTGCGGCTCGATCTCCGAAAGGCTCTGCACACGCGCGACGACGGCCTCCCAGCGCCGCGTCGTCTCCTCAAGTTGCTCGCGTGTTTGCCGCAGCAACTGCTCGACCGCCGGATCGCTCGTCTCTTTCGCAGCCGAGGCAAGAACGGCCGTCGCGCCTTCCAGATCCTCGCTCGCCAGCAGCCGATGGGCCTGATCGAGTGCGGCGGCGGCGGCGGCCTTCTTCTGCCGGTTCATCTTCTCAGAACGGGCGTACTCGCCGAAATACGTGATCTCAGGAGATTGGCCGCAATCGAGTGCCGCCGTTTCCAGCGTCGAGATAGCTTGATCGAACTCTCCTTTGTCGATCGCTTCCTGAGCACTCTTAAGATACTGCGCTCGCAGACCGGCAAGGTTCGCCTTCTTAAGCTGCTCGGTGACGAGCTGCTGCAAATCGAGCAAACGAGGCTCGCCCGGTTGCTGGCCTAGTGCCTGCAGCACGCACGACAACGCCTCCTGCGGATCACTCGCAAGCATCGTCTGCACCGTCAAGGAGGTCGCTTCGACCAGCTTGCGGGCATTTTCCTCAAGCAGCTTCTTTTCCGTCTCGGTTTTCAGCCGTAGCAACACGGTCTCGGCCGGCAGCTTTTCGAGAGCACGCTGGATCAGATCGAGGCTATGCTGCAACTCGCCGCGATAGACGCATTCCTGGATTTCGGCGACGATCTGGTCGATCACCTTGCGGCGACGCTCGTCTTCCTGCCGCGCCAGCGCTTCCTGGAACATGATTTGCGCTTCGGAGTCGGTGGGATCGATCTCCAGCGCCTGCCGTAGCAGCTGAATGGCTTGTGTAAAAGAACGGCCGGAGAGACTGTCGCGCCCACTCTCCTTCAGCTTGCGCCGCAGTCCTTCTTTGGCCGCACGCTCCTGTTCCTGGAGCAGCCCGGCCTTTTCATTGCGGAGGTCCGTGTTGCGCTCGTCCAGCTGCAATGCCTGGTCGAGGAGTTGCGAGGCCGCTGCAAAGTCGTTCCGATGCCGCGCCTCACGCGCCTGCAGCTGCAGCGAAGCGACGCGGTCGACCTTCTCCTTCAGCCCACGAACATACTCGATCTTTTCCGTCAGACCTTTGACTGCCGGATCGATCTTTGCGGTCTGCTTGTATAGCTCCAGCGCTTCAGTGAAACGCTGCGCCAGCACCGCCTCCTCGGCAAGATTGAGCGTTTGCCGCGCCTGCTCGGTTCGCTGCTGGCGCGAAAGCCGTTCCTGCACCTCGCGCAGCAGCCGCCGGATCTCGCCGTTTTGTGGATCAAGCCGTTGAAGCTCCAGCAGGGCGGGGCGGGCGGCGGTAAGCTGTTCTTCTTCGAGCAGACCGCGCACGTACGACAGAGTCTCGCCGACACGCGCACGCTTCAGCACATCGTTGACTGCTTCGATATCGGAGGCCATCTCCTCCGCGGCTGCGTAGCGATCGTCGGGATGCTTTGCAAGAGCCCGGTCCAGGATCTGATCGAGCGCAGTGGGATAGTCCGTCAGATGGTTCTTGAGCGGAGGATAGGGCTCGTTGACCACTTTGTGCAACGCAGAAACATCTTCACCCGCGAAGGGGAGTGCTCCGGTTAACATCTGGTAGAGCAGGATGCCCGCCGCCCAGATGTCCGCGCGTCCGTCAGAGGGATCACCTTTGAGCCGTTCGGGTGCAATGTAGTGGAAGGTGCCGATAACTGCGCCGGTTTTCGTCTGGCCGCTTGAGCTTTCAAGCCGCGCGATGCCAAAGTCTACGATCTTGATCTGCCCACCGAGCAGCACCATGATGTTCGCCGGCTTGATGTCTCGGTGGACTACGCCCTTGGAGTGGGCGTACGCCAGGCCTTCGCAGATCTGGCGGACGATGTCGAGCTTCTCTACGAGGGATAGAGGCCGGTTCCCACGCAGTATCTTCTCGAGCGTGTCGCCCTGAAGAAACTCCATGACCATATAAGGATTGCCGTCCTGCTCGCCAAAGTCGTAGACGGTGACGATGTTCTGGTGGTTCAGAACGCCGGATCGAGCTTCGACGAGAAACCGCTGGCGCAGCTCGGGTGTCGCTTCGGTGAGGGTCTTGATCGCGACCTCACGACCGATGTTCTTATCTTCCGCGCGGTACACGACGCCCATGCCGCCGCGGCCCAGTTCCGCCAGGATCTCGTACTTCCCGATATGCGTTACAGACAGTGGTGTCTCCATGGGCTTTGTTGTACCGGTCTATCCCGTGCAATTCAGCTGATGACGCATTCTACCGTGTCGCGTAGACCGTAGCCTACAGGGCCAACGCGAGAACAGTCTCTGTGGAATACTTCGTCCTTTCCCTTGGCGTCTGATCCTCTCTTTGCTGACCGCAACTGGAAAGCCGAGCCATACCGGCCTGTCCTCGCAGTCGTGACTCCGTAACGAGGCTGTCACTTACTACTTATCTTTCTCCCTGCTGCCTAGTTCGACTGGTCGGCTGGCAAAATCCGCAGCCCCTTTACAAACGCCTCGTAGTCGGCACGTACACTCTGCAATTGTGACTCGGGAACAGTGAGCGTTACAATTCCCACCCAAAGGCCGGATCGTACGTAACGCTGAGCATGGAGCATGGGGCATGGTTCCCGATCCGGACTGTGCAGGGTGTGACGCACAAAGAAGAGATATGCATCCTCCGCTCCGTTGAACGGCATCGGCTGCGGACCGGCTATCCGTGCCGCAGTCAAATGGCTTTGCATCAACTTGCTTTGCGCAGCGATATAACCAGACAAGCCGTCGGCGGTACCGAGCGCATCTTCCCCGAGCGATACAGTGGCGGGCATCGCTTGGGTGCTCATTACCATCTGCTTGATGCCAAAGGTGGCTACATACATCCATCCACCAGGCAGCGCAGTCACCCGCCAGCGTCCTACTCGAGGGAAGCTGCGTTCCGCGCCGGATTGTTCGTGTGGTTCAGCCAATTCTCACCCGATTCCCTCTATCAACCTTTGTATCGTAACCAAAGATGTCTGCGGCTATGCCATCTTGCTGCCCTTGGTGCCATCGTCGGCCTCGTCGGGCGCAGAAGGAGTCCCGGGATCGATGAGTTGCGCGGCGGTGCCGGAAAGCGGTCCCCCGCCGCTGTTTATCTTGACCATGGTGCCCAGGATCGTGATGCCGCTTCCGTCGATGGTGATTGATCCGCCCGCACCCTTCAGGCAGATGGCCATGCCGCTCTCGATCATTACGGTCATGCCGGCCTTGAGGTAGACCTCCGTTCCTGCCTCCAGAGCAAAGTTTGACCCTACCTTCTGTCCCTGACTTGCAGCGACCTTGAGCGAATAGTTCCCGCCCACTTTCTCATTGCGGTCGGCACCAATCTCCAGCTCGGACTTTTCCGCGATCTTTTGCACCAGATTGGCCTTCATGTTGCTGTGCCGGTCGCCTGTGATCTCGTCGTACTGCACACCTTTGACGATCAGCGAATCCTTGCCGCCGACAAAGCGCCGATGATCGTTTTCGGTCCGGTGATCCATGTCCATCTCGGCGTTGAGGAAGATTTGTTCGCTTCCCTTTTTATCTTCGAAGCGCAACTCGTTGGCGTTGGTCGCCGTTCCATCCTTGCTGCTGCGGGTCACCATGCCGGTGCGTGTCGACATATCCGGCAGGGCGTACTTCGGCATGTTGACACCGTTGTATACCGAACCCACAACGATGGGATTATCCGGATCGCCGTTCAAGAACTGAACGATGACTTCATCGCCCACCCGCGGCCAGAAGAACGTGCCCCATCCACTTCCTGCCCAGGGTTGGGCCACACGCACCCAGGTGTTGTCGACCTTGTTGGCCTCACGGGTACGGTCCCAGAAGAATTGAACGCATACACGGCCAAATCTATCCAGGTGAATTTCCTCGCCCGCAGCTACGACCACCATCGCGGTCTGCGGCCCATACACGAGCGGCTTGACCGTACTGACCGAGGCGCGATAAAGCGTATCGCTTGGAATGGCGGTGAAATGGTTGCGATAGTCTCCACGCTCTGTGCCGACGCTGCGATAGGGCGGAACCTGATCGATGTGGTGGTGCGCCGAGGTCAGCAGATATTTGGAGTTCCACTCGTCGCGAGGATGATCCGTCAGTTCAAAGGTGTAGCCGGTCACCAGAGAGCGAGCGCCCGATGTGCCCTGGTAGATCTCGGCACCAGCATCGTGTGCACCGGCTCGCGCCTCATTGAACCCCTTGGCGTGTGACGGGGTCGTGAGTTGCTTGGCGGTCTCTTTGACGTACCCCTCTTCGCCGCCCGGGTAGCTGTACCGCTCGTAGGCATTATTCGCAAAGGGCACCGCCGTTTCGCGTGGAGAGCCTTTGTTTGCCTGATAGCTGCGGAAGTCGTAGTCCCAGACGGTGTGTTTGCCACTTACCATGGACGCCTTTGAGGTAAAGGTGTCGAGCGTGGATTCGTAGCGATCCTGCGCCGTATCCGCGTTCGGAGCGTAATTGATCGAACTGACCAGAGGCGTATCGGTGTACGCCGAGCGGCTGTTGCCGAAGTGCACCTTGTTGTCCGTGTCCGTGTGCTCGAACCAGTAAAAGATGCCGTGCTGCTCGGCCAGTCTCGTGATGAAGTGCAAGTCTGTCTCGTGGTACTGCGTGCAGTAATCGAGTGCCTGCAACGTCCCCTCGGTATCGTCGGCCATGCTGATCCCATAGGTTTGGATCACCGCCTTGATAATCTCCATCACCGTCTTACCCTGAAAGACGCGCGTGTTGGTGCTGAGCGTCAGCTGCCAAAGCGACGGCCGGAGGTGCACCTTGTAGACGTCGAACTCCTTGTCGCCCGACGTCTGTTCAAAGGCGGAGACGATCGCGTTGAAGTAGCGGCTACCCTGCACATCGAGCAGAGCCACCTCGACCGTCACCTTCTGCCCGATCAGATCGGCCGGATCGATGGTGGTACCCGCCTCGGCCAATAGCTCCCCGTTGTACTCGAAGATCTTGGAGATTGCCTCCGACCCGTCGAGCGTTTCAATCAGCAGAACATCGTCTCCCAGGGGAGTCGTGATCTTCATCAACCTGTCAGCTTGCGTCATGGACGGCATGGTCTACCCGATTCAACTTCCCGTTGCACTTGCATGAACTGCGTCCGCAACCGGAATCATCTCCGGCGCGCCCTTCGCCTCGCCTGCCGGCATCTGCCGCCACTCGTAAGCCATCTTGCCCTCGCGCATGGTCATGGCTACGTTCTCGATAGCCGTACCTTCTGCAAGACGCCCCAGGATCTGCCGAGACAGCTCAGGAAGCAAGGTATTAGAGAGGATATTATCCACGTTGCGCGCACCGCTTTCGACCTCCGTGCAGCGTGAGGCAATCTCATTCAGGAGTGCGTCGTCATAGGTCATCTCTACCTTATGCGTCTCGCGCAGCCGTCGGACGATCTTACCAAGCTTCAGCCGAATAATCTTCTTTAGATTCTCATCTCGCACCGGGAAGTAAGGAACGACCAGCATCCGGCCCAGAAATGCGGGTTTGAAGATCTTGTTCAGCTCCGGCCTCATCGCCGCCAGCAGCCCATCCTCAAACGGCATTGTTTCAGGATCGGCACAGAGTTTCATCAGGGTTTCCGTCGCTGCATTGCTGGTCAGGATGATGATGGTGTTGCGGAAGTCGATCTCGCGGCCTTCCCCGTCCTCCATACGGCCTTTGTCGAAGACCTGGAAAAAGAGCTCCAGTACGTCCGGGTGAGCCTTTTCGACCTCGTCGAGCAGAACGACGGAATAGGGGCGTCGCCGGACGGCTTCCGTCAGCACGCCGCCTTCGCCATACCCTACATACCCCGGAGGCGAACCCTTCAGCGTCGACACCGTGTGCGCCTCCTGGAACTCCGACATATTGATGGTAATCATGTTCTTCTCGCCGCCGTAGAGCAGGTCGGCCAGCGCGATGGCGGTCTCCGTCTTGCCTACACCGCTAGGCCCTACAAGCATGAAGACGCCCACGGGCTTGACCGGGTCATCCATGTTGGCCCGGGACGTCATGATTCTTTGCGCGATGGCCGAGAGCGCGTGATCCTGACCGATGACCCTTTTCTTGAGGTGAGTATCGAGGGTAAGCACGGTCGAAATCTCGTCCTTCATCATCTTGCCGAGGGGGATACCCGTCCATGCCGAGATGACTGCGCCGCAGATCTGCGCGTCGACAGAGACGCTCATCAAGCCATGTTCGCCCTGCATCGCGCTCAGCTCTCCTTCCAGCTCGGCCAGTTTGCGCCGCGCCGCTGCGCCTGCGATCTTGTCTTCCTTTGCAGCCGTTTCCAGCTCAATCTGCAGCTTGCGTATCTCCGAGACGAAGCCTTTCTCCTTCTCCCATCGCGCCTGCAACTCGGTCAACGCGGCCTTCTCGACTGCCGTTTGTTCGCCGATCTCGCGCAACTGCTCAGAATGATCGGCACCGACAACGCTTTCTCGCTCCAGCACACGCTTGCGGACGTCGAGGGCGTCGATCTGCCGCAGCGTGTCCTCGAGCTGGGGCGGCATGGAGCTATGGCCGAGCGCCAGCCGTGCACACGCCGTGTCGAGCACGCTGACCGCTTTATCCGGAAGCTGCCGCCCTGCGATGTACCGGTGCGACAACTTGACTGTTGCGGTAATCGCCTCGTCGAGAATGCGCAGCCCGTGATGTTTCTCGAGCGCGCCCACGATGCCGCGCAGCATGGTCGCGCAAACTTCCTCGCTGGGCTCCTCCACCTTGACCACCTGAAAGCGACGTGCTAACGCCGGATCTTTCTCGAAATACTTTTTGTACTCCGACCATGTCGTTGCGGCGATCGTACGCAGTTCGCCGCGCGCCAACGCCGGTTTCAACAGATTGGCCGCGTCGTTCTGGCCCGCGGTGCCGCCGGCGCCGATCATGGTGTGCGCTTCGTCGATGAAGAGGATGATCTTTTCAGTCGACGACTTGATCTCATTGATGAGGCCCTTGAGCCGGTTCTCGAACTCGCCTTTGACACTCGCGCCTGCCTGCAACAACGCCAGATCGAGGCTATGCAGATGAACGCCCACCAGTGCAGCGGGCACGTCGGCGGCGACAATCCGATTAGCCAGCCCTTCCACAACCGCCGTTTTCCCCACACCGGCCTCGCCTGTCAGGATCGGGTTGTTCTGCCGGCGTCGCATGAGGATGTCAATCATCTGCCGGACCTCGGCGTCGCGCCCCAGCACGGGATCGATCTTGCCCGCTTTGGCGTTTGCCGTGAGGTTGACCGTATATGCGTCGAGGTTGGGCGTCTTGCCACTCGCCGCCGGCCCTTCGCTGGTGGTGGCATCGCCGGTGCCACCGCTCGGCTTCAGCAAAGCCTGCACCTCACGCGAGTTCGCTACAACGCTGTAGAAATCCTTCCGCAGACCTTCCGCCTCGACCCGCTTGAGCTCCCGCGTGGTCTCGTTCAGCAGCCGCGCGAGCTCTTCATGGGTGAGCAGTGCCAAAAGCGTGAAGCCAGTCCGTACGCTGCCTGCGTCGTACTCGATCGATCCCAGAGCCCACGCCTCGGTAAGCATCTTAACCAGCGTCGGGCTAAATGAGGGTGGGCGGGCGTTGCCGGTCTTCAGGTTGTCGAGTGCACGTTGCAGATCAGCCGTCAGCCGCGACTTGTCGACGCCGTAATGCTTCAGAATTGCTGCAATGTCGTTGTCGCTGCTCTCGAGCGTCTTCAATAGGTAGTGCTCGATCTCGATGTCGTAGTGCGTCCGCGACATACAAAGACCAGCCGAGTTGTTCAGCGTGTCGCGCGTCGTATCGTTCAGTTTTCCAATCAGCGACTTCAGGTTCAAGCTCACGTTCACGCCTCTTTCTTTGTGCTCCGTCTTTACGTCAACAGATACGTCGCTTCGCGGGCATCCACTGCCTTGGGCTTGGTCTTCAACCAACTCACCAGCCCGAGCCTCGGCCCCGTTGCGCCTTCGCCACCCATCTCGCAGGCAGGAACTTCCTCGCGTTTGAGGATCAACTGCACCTCTGTCTCGTACGCTCCGTCCGAGTAAAACTGCACCCAACCTGCCAGATCACGATACCCCGATTTACCGGGAAGAAAGTGGCCATACTGTTTAAAATCGAGTGGACCGAGTGAAATGCGAATGCGACCGTGATGATCCCACACCTCTTCGCCCGTAACTACACCAAACCCAAGCCGCTCGCTTGCCCGGTTTGTGCTCATCAGAAAGGTTTGATTTTCCTTGGGGAGGGTGCGCCAGGTGCCCGCAAACTGGTTCACTTGCACGGGCACACCGAAATAATCTTCAAGGATCTGCCGCAGCGAGTCCGCCGTTCGCACCTGCCGCCCCAGCAGACCGGCGTAGTAGATACACGTCCGGTCCGCAATGCCCGCACGGTTCCGCATATTGGCCGTGCCCAGGCCAAGCACATCCAGCAGCCGCAGGCTCAGGGGGTCGTCTCTTCCTGCTTCCAGCCCCACGAAGAAGTGATTCTTTTCCCATGCGCGGTAGAAGAAGGAGATCAAGCGATGGTTGAAGAGATCGAAAAACTCGGCCATCGCGCCGTCCTTCTCCCGCAGCCGGACCATTACGATCTCGGTATAAATCGCCGGAAGCGTCGACAGGGCTGCGCACAGCCCCATAAACTGCACCGTCATCTTCAGCTGCCCGGTTGGCATGCGCTCCAGATCGTAGAGCTCGCTTGGAGGGAATGAAAGCGAAGGCTTTGTCGTAAAACGGAGGGTTTCCTCCCGCGGCTGCGCGAAATGGCCAACCCCTCTCCGAGCCGGCTCCATACGCTCCAGCAGCCGGACGGCCTGGAAGAAATGTACGCGAAATGGTTCCTCCTCCAGCATCTGCCGCAGCGTTGCGAACATGGTGCCGTCGCTTGCTAGAGCAAGACCTTGGTGCCCGCCCGTGGTGGCCATCGGCGCATCGCCTCCTTTCGCAGATTGGTGCGCGCGGTGAGCTGCGAAAAGCTGTTCATGGAGGCATACCCGGCAAGAAACCGGTCGAGCACTGCGGCAAACAGGTAAACACCACCGCCTGCAAACTGCTGCTCGTCAAAGTCCATGAGCACCTGTGTGCCACGGGCCGGCACCAGACCATAATCCGACTCCACCAGAGCAAAGCAGGGGGACGAGGTCACCTCCAGGATCGAACCCACATGATTCTCGAGGTGACTTGAATCGGAAAAGTTGTGCAGCCGGAGGATCTCCTGAAGCGCCGTCTTCCCTTCTTCGGTCAGGGAGAGGTAGTTGAGGGAAAGAAGCGAGATCAGCCGCCAGATCTGGCCCTTACCATGGGGCGGGTCAAAGCTCGGGGTTGGCCGCCGGAGAACGTTGATCGTCTTGGCTGCCGCAAACCCGGGGGCCTCCAAATCGCCGTCGCCCGTGCCGAACGTAAAGCGCGCAGGGAGATCGAAGTTGCTGCACGTACACCTCACCGTCAGCACATCCGCCTCTGGATCGCGCATCTGTCCTTCAAGATCGACGATGGACACAGTCAGGGTAGAAGGCTCTCGCTCTCCGAGCTGATTCATGTGCCGCGAAGCGGACCAAAACGCCTTTTCCGCACGGTCGACCTTTGTCTGGTGTCGATGCGCGTACACCGGTTCCAACGTCACCGACTGCCGCAGCTTCGGGTTGGCGGCGATCACCTCGTCGATCGAAAACACCTCCATCATCGCCGTGTGCTTCCCGTCCGGGACCACCGTGTAATCGTGTTTCGTCTGCGACAACAGAATTGGCTCGGCGGTCTGCGGGAACAGGTTGACGACCGGCGTGCATCCGAGCCGGAAGGTCCGCGCACTGACCCCGAGCTCCATGACCTGCTGTCGCTCTGGGCGCTCAAAGCGCGAGAAGAGGAGCAGGATCTCCGCTTCGTCCCCAAAGCCAGTCTGCGTCAGTACCTCGAGACCACTGAGATCGAAGAACAAGAACTTCTCCGGCAGTGCGAAATACTCCTGCAAGAGCCGATGCCCCTCCGCCGACCGGCGCTCATGTGGGATGACGCTCTCCTCTTTGCCAAACCCGGCCATCGCGATGTGCTCGCAGCCGAGCGAGATCACGCGCGCCCGGTTTCTTGGATCGCGTACCTGCACCTCAATGCAATGGGCCGAGATCATCTCGTACAGGTTGTAGACCACACTTGGATCGCCCGAAAGGTAGAAGCGCAACGTTTCCAGTGGAAGTCCTTCAAAGACGACGTCCTGAAAGCACTTCAGCAGCAGCCGTGCCACCGCAACTGCCTGCACCTCGCCGGTCGCCCGCACTGGATGCTGGAGCCGCTCCGCCTGACGCCACTCCGCTTCCGCTACCGCGAAAGGCCAAAGGTCGACATCGTATGCGGTCTGGAAGCGGCACGGCAGACCGTCGACGGTCAGCTTCGTCATCATCGCCGTGCCGCGAGGAACCCGCGCTCCCGCCGTTTTCTTGCCTTGTGCGGGATCGGATAGACACTCCACTACCGTCATCGCGGGGATGGGCCGCAGGTACGCCGGGTAGATCATGTTCAGCAGCGCTTCGCTCGTCTCCGGCAGATCGTCGTCCAAACGACGGTGGACACGAGCCGCCATCAATGCAAAGCCCTCGAGCAGCCGCTCCACATGCGGATCTTCACACGAATCTCCATCAAGCAGCAGGCGACCGGCCACACGTGGGTACTTGCGCGCGAACTCTCCGCCCATCTGCCGGAGGTACGTCAATTCGCGCTCATAGTACTCCAGCAGCTCTTCGGACATGGTGCTACTTCACCTCGTACTCGCCGCGCGTCAGCTCCAGCACTGTGTCGAACTGGATATTTTCGACGGTGGTATCGAATTGTAGCTTCCCCTCGACGTGGAAGCGGAGGCTGCGCGACAACGTCTCCGCCCGCACCATGAACAGCTTCACGTTCTGGATGCGCGGCTCGAAATGACGCAACGCATGCAGAATAGCCATCATAAGGGCGTTCTGGTCCGCGCTTGAACTGCCATACGAGTTCACATCCGGCAAGCCGTAGTTCATCACCGATCCTGCTGCTTGCGGATAGCGCGAAAGCTGCGGTATGGGCGGACGCCGGGAGTTAAGCAACAGCTCCACGTCTCGCTTGACGGCATCCCGGTAGACCTTCATCGACTGCTGCCGTGTTGTTGGCCAATCGTCCACATCGCAGAGCCGGTCGAGCAGCGACTGCGTGATGAGATGCTCCGCTTTACTCTTCGCCACTCCATGTCCTCCCCGTCAGGCCGATCAAAGCCGAGACTCCATCGCCGCCTGCGGATCAAGCCTGCACAACCGCTCAAAGACTGCCTCCTTGTGCTCGGCCGGTCCCTGCCGCCGGTCGAGGCACGTCAGCAACAAACTTAGCGGGTGGGCCAGCATTTCACCGCTCTCCCATGTGTCCAGGTTCCGGCGCTCGATCTCCTGCGCGAGCTCCATCAGTATGGGATAAGCTACGGGGTCCTGGTCCGCCGCCAGGCAAAGCTGAGCCACCTGCACACGCCGCTGAAACCGGCTTCGCCCACTTGGCTGCAGCTCCGCATCGCGCACCAGCAGAGTGATTGCCTCACGCGGCCGGCCACGCTTCAACATGGCCGCAGCCGTCTCATAGACATCCGGTGTCACCACGTCCGCAGCAGTGTTCCCGTTCGGTAAAGTTTGAACCGGCGGCAAGAGATCTGGCTCCGGAATGGGTGCCGTGCTTTCCTCGATCTTGAGCGAAGCCGGTAACACCTCTGCATCGATCCACGCCTGGGTCTCTGCATTGGCCGCCGGCGTATCGTCGTCAAGCATCCATCCGCGCACCTCTGGCAGATCGACCAGAAGTCCGCGCACGGTCGACACGACCGCGATGGCAATGAGGGGAGCTCCGGACTCAAAAGCCGCCCGCCAGATATAACGATGCAGATCGAGCCAGACGCGGGCACACGGCTCTATCAACGTCTGAAGGCAGAGATTCCTCAGCTCGCTCCAACTTGCTTCACTTGCGAGCCGACGCATGGTTTGCCGGGTCTCCGTCCGAGGAGCCACCGCGAAATCGAAGCTCGGTGCGGACCCAGCGCGGCGCGTCTCGCCGAAGCGGAGACCGGCACATACAAGATAAGCGGCTGGTGACCCGGTATCCTCGTCCTGGAGATACATTGCGCCCGCAAGCACTGCCGCGCCTGCCTCTGCCGCGTTTCCCGGCACACCTGCAAACCTGGCAGGCTTCGCCGCTGCTGTGACAGATGCGGGCAGTGCCACAACCGAAGTCGAGGTCACCTCTTCTTCGATCTGCGCTTCGGGTTCGGGTTCGGGTTCGGGCTCTGCTTCCGGCTCCGCAATCACTGCGACCGCATCGGGTTCTGTCTTCCGCTTCTCATGGAGCAAGCTCGAGACGGCCTGCTTTACTTCATGGACGGCGGTCGTGATCTTGTTGAGGTTTGGGTAATCGTCTCCGTACGCGTCCTCATGAAATTGGCTCATCTCATCGAGCAGGGCCGCCGCGTTTGCAAGCGATGCCTCCGTGTCGACATAGAACAGCTTCTTTGTTGATGCGAAGCTCGCATCGAAATCTTCGGGAGCCAACTTGCCATGGCTGATCGCGTCGCGTCGAGCTTCTTGCTTATCGCTGGTATCGGCCGCCTCCTCGTAGCCGACCCGACGCGACTCGGCATACTGAAAGGCGCTGTGCCCGCCCCTGGTGATAGGCGCGTTTCGGAGATGTGTTGCCAAACGTGCTGTCGCACCTTCGATGGCGCTGATCCGCAGATCGATGTTGCCGTCTTCTTCTTTCTCCGGGTGGAGCGTATCCCAGAAAAGCTGCTGCAATCTCAGCAGCAACTCGAGCCCGGGAGCGAGCAACGTGATCCCTTCGCGCCGGAGATGCGCTTCGATGAGCCACCCGGCCAGCCGGAGGTCTTTGCTGCGCGTGGCCAACGCTTCACCTGCCAGCTTGATAACAGTCGCGTGATCAGCGCGCTTGGCCGTGCGCTCCCAGGCACCTACTGACCCAGTCTCCTCATCCTCGATGCGGGCCTCTTTGATCTGGTCGAACACTTTGTCGTAGTAGAGGTTCGCTCCCGAGGGATTGTCACCGGCGATCGGCGCCAGCAGGTCCTCACGCAAAGGCATGGGTGCCCTCTTCTGGCTCACGATCCGCGACATCCCACTCGATGCTGCGAATCTCCAGAAGCGGAACCTCTTCGCCGTCGACCCACATCATGCGTTGGCCAAGCGGTACCTCAGCTCCCTGGGGCCCTTCTGTCCAAATAGTAGTTCGCCCAAGCTGTACGGCGGCATCCTCATTTTGCGAGGAGAACGGCGACAGCACCGGTACCAGAACTTCACCCAGGTCCTGCAAGCGAAACGCCGGACTCGTCTCTACCCGTGCCGTCGCCCACAACAGATCGCGCAACGCTTTAGGCTTCTCAAACTCGACGTGCACCATATACTGCATGGGAATCCAGGTGTAACTGCCCGCGATGAAAACCTCCAGGTTCGCACCGATGCGCGGATCGGCATCTCGCATCTCGCGAAAGGCTTTCCCATTGCATTGGCCCGTAAGTGGAGTTCGCAGGACGCGACTTTCCGGGCACTCCTGCGTCCGGAACAGTTCCTGACGCGTTCGCTCCGCGTGCAATGCACTGCGGTACAGAAGCGCACCGGCCGCCGTCTTGTTGTTGGCGTCCGCAAGCAGATCAAGCTGCTTTTCCGCGCGGTCATAGTTCCCCGCGAAGCAAAGCAGCTCGAAGAGGAAGGTACGGCGCTTGGTGTCGAGAGGATTGGACCTCAACTCGTCACCAAGCACCTTGATGGCTGCGTTCAGTTCACCCTGACGGTATAGCTCCAACGCAGTCATGCGGACCTTAGCTTACCTTGTTCGTCTTCAGATCAAAGCTGACCGGCGCCTTTGCGGCAAGGTTACCCGTCTCGTCCTGCTGGAAGTACTCTGTCTTGATGGTGTTGTAGCTGAAAGACACACTCTCCATCGGAACTTCACTCGATCCACTGATCTGTACCGAGGTAACGAACAGCTCGGTCAGGGAAATCTTCATGAAGGGCTTACCCGAGCCGCCAGCCTTGGAGGCGGTCAGCACGCCGGTCTTGATGTGTGTACCGAGCAGAAGCGACTTGTACATCGGTGCGCTGGACGCGTCATAGTTCTTCATGATGCTGAGGTCGGCAAGGTTGGCCTTGCCTGCGCCGGAGCCGCCGGTACCGGCAACGGAAGTGGTCTGGCTGGCACCCCAGCTAAACGACATTACGGCAATCTCTTTCGAGTGATTCGCGTCTACAGACTCACCATCGATTGCATCGAGCTTCAGAAAAAAATCTACGGCCATGACATTCTCCTCGTTCCAAGGTTATGCTGCCAGAAATTGTGCGAAACTCGTTGCGTCAGCCCGTGGGCTTAGCCTGCCTGTGCAGGCAGATCCGCAACGAGTCTCAGGGATACAGTCAACTCGTCCAGTTGAAAGTGTGGCCGCATGAATGCGACTGCCTTGAGAGCTCCCGGCTTACCAGGGATCTCCCTGACCTCAATCCTCGCCTCACGCAACGGTCGCTCCGCCTTCGCGGCGGCCGATCCGGTATCGTCAGCAAGCACATAATTCGAAACCCATTGATTGAGAAAACGCTCGGCCTCGACACGGCTCATCGCGCTGCCAATCTTGTCCCGCATCATGGCCTTCAGGAAGTGCGCGAACCGCGACATAGCCATGATATACGGAAGCTGCGCCGACAACCGGGCGTTGGCATTAGCTTCGGGCTTGTCGTACAGCTTGGGCTTGTTGCAAGTCTGAACACTGAAGAAGGCGGCTTTGTCGGTACCTTTGCAATGCACCAGCGGAACGAATCCCTGATCGGCCAATTCTTTCTCGCGCCGGTCGGTGATCGAAACCTCCGTAGGACACTTCAACGCGACATCGCCCTCGTCGGTACGGAAGTTGTGAGCTGTAAGACCCTCGACCAGACCGCCATTTTCCACGCCGCGAATCGCTGCACACCAGCCGGACTTTGCAAAGGAGTTTGTCATTCGAGCCGCAAGACCGTAGGCGGCGTTGCCCCAAAGGTACTTGGAATGATCGCGTCCATCCACCGCTTCTTCATAGGCAAACGCTTCGATCTGCTTGGTCTCCTGCCCATACGGCTGCCGCATCAAGATGTGAGGCAGGGTGAGTGCTACATAGCGGGAATCTTCCGACTGGCGGAACGACTTCCACTTGGCATACTCCGTACTATCGAAGATCTTCGACATATCGCGCGGCGCACCCAGCTGCGTATAGTCACTCAGATTCATCAACTGCGGCGAAGCAGCCGACAGGAACGGGGCATGTGCAGCAGACGCCACCTGGCCGATCTTCTCCAGCAATTCCAGGTCTTCCGGCCCGCGGCCAAACTCGAAGTCACCCACCATAGCGGCGAAAGGAGCGCCTCCGAAGACGCCGAACTCTTCTTCGTACACCTTCTTGAAGAGTGCACTTTGATCAAACTCAGGCGCGCGTTGCAGGTCCCGCAGCAGGTCCTTCTTCGAAACGTTCAAGACCTTGATCTTGAGCATATCGTTGGTTTCGCTCTGATCCATTAGGTACTTGATGCCGCGCCAGCTCGCTTCCAGTTTCTGGAACGAGGGGTGGTGCAGCACTTCGTTGAGCTGGATCGAGATAAGCCGGTCAATCTGCGCCAGTCGTGCACTGATGGTCGCTTCGGCGTCCTTGCTGAGAGTCATCTGCCCATCAAGCACCTGCTTGACGAACTCCTTGACCATATCCTTGCCGCGCTCCATAGCCCCGGCTTCACTGCTAAAGCGGCCTTCGGCGACGATCTGATCGAGGAGCGATACCTCTCCGGTCTGTTCCTGTGCTGTTGCGGTGCTTGCTACCGCGCTCGCTGCACTACTCATGTCCGCCCCCTGGAGTCGTCACTTCCGCGCGCAGCTTGTCGCGCTCTTCCGTACTCGACACCGCTTCAAACAACATCTGGTCCAACTTGTCGTTCCCCTGCAGTGTACCGCGGAGATCCGAAAGCCTGGTCCGCAGGTCCAGCAGATCCTTGAGCGGCTTCACCTGCCTGGCCACATTTTCCGGCGAGAAGTCGTCCATGCTCTCGAAGTGAAGATCTACCTTAACCTGACCGGCATCGGGATCGTCCGAGAGCTTGTTGTCGACCGAATACGCCAGATGAGGCTGCATTCCTTTGAGCACGCTGTCAAAGTTATCCGGGTTGATCTCGACGAATTTACGGTCCTTCAGCGCGGCCAGCGGCTTCTCCGGCTGTCCCGTCAGGTCGCCCAGGACGCCCATGACGAACGGCAGCTCCTTCATCTCAATCGCGTTACCGACCTCTACGTCATAGGTAATGTGAACGCGTGGCGACCGGACCCGGTCGAGTTTATGTTGCGTACTTTCGGCCATGAAGACTTCCCCATTTCATAAAGTGCAATGCCACTAAGAAAGCACAACGTGCTGCGCAAGTCCAGCGGTCGCTTCGATCCAGACTCGCCACACGGACTGATTCTCCGGGTACAGACAGTTGTGACGACAGCATGCGCAACGTTACAGAACGCCGGTTCCGCTACAAAGAACGCGAGCCACCACCCAAAGCGCTGTAGTGGCTGAAGGTACACGCCTCACTTGACGACAAGCAGATCGTACAGACCCCACGGCTACGGACTTTATCCCATCACCCGCCCCGGTACAAGT
Source organism: Acidobacteriaceae bacterium (assembly GCA_965215415.1). Taxonomy (GTDB): domain Bacteria; phylum Acidobacteriota; class Terriglobia; order Terriglobales; family Acidobacteriaceae; genus Edaphobacter. Next base: position 2,835,055 of record CBDCDQ010000009.1, read on the forward strand.
AAATTGTTCACTCGTTTTCCAGAGCCCCCTGGAGCCAGCACGTTGCAAGCGGCACCTGCGGTACTCTTGCTTGGCGGGAAGAATCCGGAGGTTCTCATGCGCCAACTGCAACCCGTCATCTGGTCGAAAGGGACGTTCCTTTCACCTCAGCACCTGCAATCGCAAGAGCGTTTCGTTGAGGATACAACCCGCTTTTACCTTGACGCTCTGGGCCGCAAATCCTGGGGGTTTATGCGGCTGCGGATCGACGCAAAAGCGCTTACCGAAGGCACCCTGGCCGTCTCCACAGCGACGGGCATCTTCCCCGACGCACTTCCGATCGAGATTCCCGCTTCCGACTCTGCTCCTCCGTCTCGCGTTCTCGACGAATGTTTTCGCGACAACCCAGCCGGCCGCCTCTTCTACCTTGCCATTCCACAGTACCTTCATGGTGGCATGAACGTCTCGCTCGCCCGCGGTCGCGTCTCTACACGGTACCTCGCGCACCTGCAAATGACGCGCGACGAGAACTCGGGCACGGGGGAGAAGCCCGTTCAGATCGCTCGCAAGAACCTGCAAATCCTGGCCGAAGGTGAAAACCTCGAGGGCTCCGTCCTGCTTCCGTTCGCCCGGATCGTCAAGTCGGAAGCTGGCCTCTACCAACTCGACTCCCGCTTTATTCCGCCACTGCTCGATGCGCATGGCTCCGAGATCCTTGCCGGTCTTCTCCGTGGCATGGTGGAGCTGCTGGTAACCCGGTCAGGCCAGCTTGCCGGTGGACGCCGCCAGAAGAATCAATCTCTTGCCGACTTCTCTGCCGCCGATGTCGCTAACTTCTGGCTGCTCTATACCCTCAACACGCACCTGCCCGCGTTGCGGCACTTTCTTGAGTCTGAAAACGTGCAGCCGGAGGCCCTATTCGGCGACCTTTCCGATCTGGCCGGCGCGCTTACCGCGTTTTCAACCACGATCAGTCCCCGGAACCTTCCGCGGTACGAACATGACCGGCTTGGCTCCTGCTTCTTTGAGCTTGATCGCCTGATCCGCCTGATGCTGGAAACGGTGATCCCGACCAACATCGTCTCCATCCCGCTCAAGCTGATGCGAGAAACCATCTACGCAGGGTCGATCGACAAAGACGTCTGGTTTGTAAATTCCCGCTTTTATCTCGCGGTCTCAGCGGATATGCGCGATGCCGACCTGATCGATCGTTTTCCCAAACTTACCAAAGTCTGCTCCGCGACGCATATTGAGAATCTGGTCAGTCACGCGTTGACGGGTATCAAACTCACGCACGTACCGACACCGCCGCGGGCCATCCCGGTCAAGCTGCGCCACCAGTATTTCGCTATCGAGCGCAGCGGTTCGGCGTGGGAGGCTGTACAACGCGCACGGAACTTCGCGGTCTACGCGCCGTCGGACGTGCTCAACCCTTCCATGGAGCTCATCATCCTGCTGCCGCAAGCTACGTAATTCAGCACGGCTTGCGCTTTCCTCTCGTCCATTCCTGATGGTATCGTTAGGGCGCCATCCGACTTTCCGTTCCGTCCTCCAGGAGAACCATGCCGCTCGTCTCTCGCCGCAGCTTTGCCCGCCTCGCAGCTTCCGCCGCCGGTTTGGTTTCCCTGCAGAAGCGAAACAACCTTGCGGTCGCGCAAGTCCCCACCGCGGAACCGGCAGCACGCAGCTTTCCGCATGGCTTCCTTTGGGGATCGGCCACCGCCTCCTACCAGGTTGAGGGTGCTGTGCATGAAGACGGTCGCGGGCCTTCCATTTGGGACACCTTTTCCCACCTCCCCGGCAAGACCGACAAGGGCGACACCGGCGATGTGGCCGACGATAGCTACCACCGTTACAAAGAAGACATCGCGCTTATGAAGGCGCTGGGGCTGACGGCCTGCCGCTTTTCCGTCGCCTGGCCCCGCATCTTTCCAGACGGTGCCGGCACGCCGAACCAGAAAGGCATCGACTACTACAACCGCTTTGTCGACGAACTGCTTGCCAACGGCATCCAGCCCTTCTGCACGCTGTACCACTGGGACCTGCCGCAGGCACTTGAAGATAAGGGCGGCTGGCAACATCGCGCCACGGCCCAGCGTTTCGCCGACTACGCCGGATACACCGCTGGCAAGCTGTCTGATCGCGTCCAGAGCTTTATGACTATGAACGAAATACGTTCGTTTATCGAGCTCGGCTATGGCAGTGGGCTGCACGCGCCCGGGCTGAAGCTCGCGCCGCAAGCCTTTGCGCAGACCAACCACCATGCCGTGCTGGGACATGGCCTCGCCGTGCAGGCGATCCGTGCCGCTGCAAAGCCCGGCACCAGGATCGGTCTCGCTGACAACCTCGATGCTTGTGTTCCCGTCATCGACGCGCCCGAGCACGTGGCGGCAGCACGCATCGCCATCCGCGAAGAGAACGCCAGCTACCTGTCCGTCATCATGGAAGGCCGCTACACGGACCTCTTCCTCAAACGCCTCGGTGCGGACGCACCTCACTTTACGCCCGACGAGATGAAGGCCATCGGCGCGCCTTTGGACTTCGTCGGCATCAACCTCTACACACCCGCGTACATCCGCGCGGACAGCTCGGAAAAGGGCTACGAGCGCATCCAGAGCCCGTCATCCTTTCCGCACATGGCCAGCTCCTGGCTGACAGTTGGTCCTGAAGCACTCTACTGGGCACCGAAACTTGCGACGAGCCTGTGGAAGCTCAAGGAGATCTACATCACGGAAAACGGTTGTTCTTCTGCCGACGTGCCAAACACCAGGGGCGAAATCCTCGACACGGATCGCGTGATGTACTTGCGCAACTACCTCACGCATTTGCAGCGCGCCACCGCCGAAGGAGTTCCGGTGAAGGGTTATTTCTGCTGGTCCCTGCTCGACAACTACGAGTGGGCCGACGGCTATGGCAAGCGCTTCGGCATCACCTACGTAGACTTCAAGACACAGAAGCGGACACCGAAGCTTTCAAGTGCCTACTACCGACGCGTGATCCAGACCAACAGCGTAGTCTGACAAACGTTTGCGCTGGCGTAGATAATCCTTTGCCAGAGGAGAACATGTACCGGTCGCTTGTAGTCGACGAATGTATCTAGAGCACACCGATGATTGTGCAAAGCTCTTTCACCGCGTCGGCCGACTTCCGCAAGGCGGTCTGTTCCTCGGCCGTGATCTTGATCTCAATAATCTTCTCCAACCCCTTTGCGCCCAGCTTGCAAGGTACGCCGACAAACAGGCCGGAGATGCCGTACTCGCCTTCCAGGAACGCCGCGCACGGCAGGATCTTCTTCTTGTCCTTGAGGATTGCCTCCACCATCTCGGTCGTGGCCGCGGAGGGCGCATAGTACGCGCTTCCAGTCTTCAGGTGCTTCACGATCTCTGCTCCCCCGTTTGCCGTCCGCTCTTCCAGCGCTGTAAGCCGCTCAGGGGCGATCAACTCGGTGATCGGGATGCCTGCGACAGTGGAATAGCGCGACAGTGGCACCATGGTGTCCCCATGGCCGCCCAGCACAAATGCTGTGACGTTCTCCACGGAAACCTCCAGTTCGTCCGCGATAAACGTCCGGAAGCGCGCCGAGTCGAGCACCCCTGCCATCCCGATCACCCGTTCGCGGGGAAAACCCGAGTGCCGGAAGGCAGCCTGAGCCATGGCGTCCAGAGGATTCGACACTACAATCAAGATGCTCCGGGGCGAGGCCGCTACTACCTTCGCTACGACATCAGACATGATCCTGGCATTGGTATGCAACAGATCGTCACGGCTCATTCCCGGCTTTCGCGCGATGCCTGCCGTAATCACGACTACATCTGAGTCAGCAGTGTCGGCGTAATCGTTTGTGCCGACGATCTTGCAGTCGCGCTTCTCGATCGGCATGGCCTCGAGCAGGTCGAGTGCCTTGCCTTGAGGTATACCTTCTACTACATCTAGTAGAACCACGTCCGCCAGCTCCTTGGCCGCGATCCAATGCGCTGTCGTCGCTCCCACGTTGCCCGATCCCACGATAGTGACCTTCTTGCGCATGCTGCTTTTCTCCATTCGAAATGCTCGGTACATCATCCGTCGCCGCGTATTGCGCTATCGACCTGCCGTCGCGTCGTGCTTCCACGGAATAGTCTGGTAGAACAGGCCCGTGGCGAAGATAAATCCTTCCAGTCTGCCTGCCCGCAGCCGGTCGTATTCCTCGGCAATCGCCGTCGGATCGACCGCTGCAAAACTGGCGATCTGCGGACGCAATGGGGAGGTATCGGCTGTTTCAAGTTCAAAGCGGTGTTGCGATACGGCGAACTGATACAGGCTGAAGCAGAGCAACATCACAAGCGGGGTAGTCGCCCAGGGAGTGTGACGCCAGGCGCGTTGTGCGTGTCCGCCGCGATATGCCTGCGCCAGAAGAAGCAGAGCCGGAGCGAACGCCAGCTGCGCCATCCTCATATCGATGCTGATCACCCCTAAAGCGTTCGGCGGCGAGGCCAGGTATAACAATCCAAACAGAGTGATGTAGTCCCTGAGAAAAAGTCCGCGGCTTTCGTGTGCCGTCGCACCGACGAGCTCTTGCGATCTGCTGGAAAGCACCCGTGCGATGCTGTACAGCACTAACAACCCACACACAAGATCGGTCAGCATCAGCCCCGTAAAGAGAGGGCGATGCAACAACCCTAGTGTCGCCGACCGGAGCGGTATCTCCACCGGCCGGTAGACGAGATTGACAAACCCGAAGAGCTGAAACGGTGCCAGCCCCTTCATTCTCGCGAGCATCAGCATCGACTGTACTCCAGGAGAAAGATGCACCTCCGGCAAGAGCAGGCATCCAGCGGACAGGAGGAAGACACTCATTCCGACCCACCAGAGCGTGCGCTGGAACCAAAGGCGGAGACTGTATTTTTGCCGAGTGAGCACAGCGAGTAGAAAGAGCACGGCAACCGCCGCCGGAACCGCGAGATGCAATGCAGGCGAGTAACCGAGTGCCGTCTCATCACTGGGTGTGGCACGTCGTCCGAGGAAGTACCACACGGGAAGTGGCAACGTCGCCAGACCCACGAACGTCAGTTTCCACCGGCGATGTTCCAGGCAGTACAGCAGCACCAGCAGGCCAGCAGCCGCATACACGATCAAGTGCATAAAGAAGCAGAAGATGATCAGCCCAGCGATCGGTACTGCACGCTCCTTGCGTTGATAAAGCAAACACATCAGCAGCAACAGCCCGCAACTGCCCATGCTGAAGCTCACCGTCGCGTACCAGAAGCTCTGCCCGAAGAAAAGCATTGTGGGCAGCGACCACCACATCCATCCCGGTAGTGGGAAAACACGGGCCACGATGAACGTCGTAACCGCGGACAATCCCAGACCTATCAGCAGCCAAACTTTAGCCGCCCACATCCAGCCGATGCTCAGGGTCAGCAGCGCCAACCCCACGGTCGTGATGGAGTTCGGGACAGGGTAGTGCTTGATCGCGTAGCCCGCTACCGGATGTCCAGCCAGCATCTTCGCAAGAAGAACACCCTGGTAGACCCAGTCGGGATAGTCGCGCAGCAGTGGTGGCTGCGAGGAGGCAACGATGACCAACGCAAACGCCAGGAAGGACAGTACGAAGTAAATCCTGCCAGCATAGTCTCGGACTGCCACGTCGCCCCTTAGCTAGAAATTGGTCCAGAGTAACTGATTGTAAACGTCGTGGTGGTATTGAATTTCGGGCGACTTGACGATGGTGCCCAGCAGCCGGGCGCACCGGTCTGCCGACGCCTGCTTGAGATCGGCATAGCGCGCCTTGACATCTTCCCCGAGCAGCTCCGTCGTCCACTCCGCCTTGCGGAAATCTTCGAGCGCTGTGTAGATGTTGTCGGGCAGGTAGCGGTCGGCCTGGCGAAGGTTCGCGATCGTGGCGGTCTGCCCGTCCAGCCCGGTCTTGAAGACGGAGAAGAGCACCATGTAGGGGTTCGCGTCCGGACCGACGGAGCGGACTTCGACGCGGGCCGACTTCTCGTTGCCGATAGGAATGCGCACCATCGAACCGCGGTCGGTGGCCGAGGCCTTGATCTGATTGGGCGCTTCAAAGTGGGGGTCGAGACGGCGATAGGCGTTGACGCTGGCGTTCAGCAGGAGGCACAAATCGTTGCCGTGCGTCAGGATGCGGTCGACAAACTCCCAGGCCATGGTCGAGACCTTCTCCTCGCCGTTGGGGTCCCAGAAGAGGTTTTTGCCGCCTTGCGTGATCGACACATTGGTGTGCATTCCTGAGCCGTTGACCCCCGTGACCGGCTTCGGCAGGAAACTGGCGGTCATGCCCATCTGCGTAGCCACTTGGCGACAGATCAGTTTGTAGAGCTGGATTTGGTCGGCCGCGGTAACGACATCGCCGTAGGTGTAGTTGATCTCGAACTGCGAGGGCGCGACCTCCGGATGGTCCTTCTCATTCTCGAAGCCCATCGCGCGCTGCACTTCGGCGGCGGTGTCGATGAACTCGCGCAGCGGATCGCCGGGCAGCGAGTGGTAGTAGCCGCCCTTGTTCGTGTAGATGAACTCGCCCGTCTCGTGGAAGGAGCGCTCGGCATCGATCCCGTCGAAGAGGAAGCCCTCGATCTCGTTGGCGGCGTTCAGCGTGAAGCCCTGCTTATCGAAAGCTTCATTGGCAAACTTCTTCAGCACGCCGCGAATGTCGGCCGTGTAAGTGCCACCATTCTTATCCACCACCTCGCCGAAGACCAGCACCTTGCCCGCGCCGAAGACATCGGATGGCACCCAGTAGAAAGCGCTCCAGTCGATGCCAAGCCGGAGGTCGGACTCGCGCTGCGCCGTAAAGCCGCGGATGGACGAGCCGTCGAAGGTCAGGTTGTCCCACCCCTTGACGAAGAACTTCTTGTCGTAGTCGAGCATATGCAGCCGACCTTCGAGGTCGGAAAAGACCACCGTCACGGCCTTAATGCGCGGCTCGTCGGTCAGGTACTTCAGCCGCTCTTCCTGGATGGTGTCGGCGGCGACGCGCTGCTTGCGCTGGTCCTTGGCGGCGAGGTTGAGGTCTTCAAGTTCGGCGTAGGGAAGTTCGAGGTAATTCCGGAATTCGTTCAACATGACATCCTCTCTGAATTGGGCTGAACATCACCAGATTGAAATGATTTCAAGCTGCGGGGGTACCGCCAGCATAAGCTTCACCATGCAAGGACTGTAAAGTCGTAGAGGATTAAGATGAAGGACTAGGCGTGTGTCGCGCGGAGGCGGACTGCTGCAAGTGCTCGGTCAACTCACGCTCCAGCCGCGGGATGATCATGTCCAGACGCTCGATCTCGTCGTATGCGACAAGTTCTTCGTTCTCGTTCTCCATCTGTGGAGCCGCTAAATCCAGGTGTGTCCGGTAGTGCTGTGCGGCGTCAAGGAGAGTTCGCCTTTCGGCCAGGTTGGCCTTAGAGGCTGGATTAACGGGCATTCTGAACCTCCTGAGCGGTCAGCTTGCTTGAGACAAGAGGGTTCGTCGCCATCTCCTCCAAAGCCCCTAAATACTTCTTGAACGGCATATCGTTCACTGGGGCAAGCATATAGGGCCCGGGGTTCGACATGTCCTTCACCAATCTGATCTCATCCGGCAGCGCGCTCCCTTTGCGGATGCGCCAGATGCTTTTCTTTGTTCGCATGAGTTCAGTGATGCGATTGAAAGCTGAGAAGCCCCGCCCGTTTGCAATCACGACTTTGATGCCGTCGCGATCGACGACCTGGCAGTCGCGAAGTCCCCGGTCTTCTGAGAAATTTGGCGAAGCCGCATCGCCCATGCGGTAAAGATCTTCGCGCAATGCGTTCAGGTCAGTCATATACAAGTCTTCCGGGTTGCTCATCCGAACTCCTCTCGGTAAAGATGTGTCTAAGCATCGACAGGCTTGCGTGGCTGGCCTACGAATAAAAAATCTTCAGAGTAACTTCAAGGTAACAGATTCTGCGCGGTGGACGAAGTTCATCGTAAAGTCCTGCAGCCTTCTATACTGAATGACAGGGATCTATCATTTACCGGCTCGTTGGCGACTGGTTTTGGAGTGAAAAGAGCAATGAACAAACGCATCGGTCTGGTTCAAATGTCCTGCGGCGTGGACACCGCCGAGAACCTTGACAAGGCCGCCGACCGCGTCCGCAAGGCTGCCCGCATGGGAGCCAACGTCGTCTGTCTGCCGGAGCTCTTTCGCGCGCAGTACTTCTGTCAACGCGAGGAGCACGCCCTCTTCGACACCGCCGAAGCGATCCCCGGACCGAGTACGGAGCGGCTGGGTGCTGTGGCGAAGGAAGAGGGTGTCGTCGTTGTGGCATCACTTTTTGAGCGGCGGACGGCGGGTATTTATCACAACACGGCGGCCATCCTCGAAGCGGACGGCACGCTGGCCGGCAAGTACCGCAAGATGCACATCCCGGACGATCCGCTGTACTACGAGAAGTTCTACTTTACTCCCGGCGACCTCGGCTACCAGGCCCTTAAGACCACCCAGGGCGACATCGGCACGCTCGTCTGCTGGGACCAGTGGTACCCCGAGGCCGCCCGCGAGACCGCCCTGCGCGGCGCAACGACCCTCTTCTACCCGACCGCCATCGGCTGGCACCCGAGCGAAAAGGCCGAGTTCGGCGAGGCGCAGTACGGGGCCTGGCAGACCATCCAGCGCGCCCACGCCATCGCCAATGGTGTTTATGTGGGGGCGGTCAACCGCGTCGGCTTCGAGCACGGGGACGTTCAACACAACGGCGTGATGATGAAAGCACCCGAAGGCGCTGGCTTGGAGTTCTGGGGCGGCAGCTTCATCGCCGACCCCTTCGGCCGAGTCATCGCCCAGGCCTCGCACGACAAGGAAGAGATCCTCATCGCCGAAATCGACCTCAAGCTGCTCGAAGACACGCGGCGTAACTGGCCGTTTTTGCGGGATCGACGCATTGATTCGTATGGTGGGATTACGAGCAGGTTCATCGATTAGGGTTGAGCGATGACACTTGAAGACGCAATCAGCCAGTACGAAGCCCTTGAAGACGATAGAAAGGCTAGATTCCTAGCGTCGTTGAGTTATGAGATTACGGTGTGGCTGCGTGACACCTATGATGAACAGCTGCCTGCCGATCTGCGTATCAGCAGGCTCATGGGCGGCAACGAGCTTCAGCACCATCTCTCGTAACAGGCCGGGCATCACATCGATCAAGACACAAAACGCTACCCGGATGATGTGTTCATTCGCATTCTCATAGACAAGGCAAGCCATTACGCATTGTCCAGACATTTCGCGGGTGCACTGGCAAGATGTCTAGAAACGACCAGATAGCGCCGGTTGCATGCAAAGTGCACATCCTTAACCGCAAGTCACGAACTGAAGCCCACCACCCGTTGCGCAATCGATGGCCAGGTTGATCTCGGTAAGAGTTCTCGTAAGCGCGGGTAGGTCTTGGCGAGAGACTACGACAAAAGAAAGGGATCTTCCCTTCAGGTTTTGTTGATAGCTGAGGTTCTGATCCCCTGTAAGGAGCACCTGAAAGCCTGAGTCTTCCGCAACTTTAATTAAGTTGCCGTTCCTAAATCCATGCCAACCCATATAGCGCACGGTACGAACATCGTGAGTCGTAAGCACAAGGCGGAGGTCATGTGGCAGATCTTCATCCAGCAAAACCTTCATGAAGCGCGTGCAACGGGGAGAGCGCCGGCGTACTCCAGGAGCCGCACAACCTCCAGCAAAGACAAGCCCGGGTAATTTTCTTGAACTTCTTCAACAGACAGTCCCGCCTTATAGTTCGACACAATCACGTCCGCCGGTATCCGCGTCCCCCGCACGATCGGCTTGCCCGAGACCTTGCCCGGAACGACCTCCACTAGATCACACCCGCTCCAGTCCATAGCCATCTCCTAAGCCGATTGTAGCTCCGCCCGGAGACGCCCGAACGATATACTCGCATCGGAGCACCGCGCGAGAAATGGACCCCAAGCCGCACTACCGTATGCCCGCCGAGTGGGAGCCGCACGCCGCCACCTGGATCGCGTGGCCGCACAACGCCGAGGACTGGCCGGGCAAGTTTCAGCCCATCCCGTGGGTGTATGCCGAGATCGTCCGGCATCTTTCGCGCGTCGAGGATGTCCACATCCTGGTCAACGACCTCACCGCCGAGCGCCGGGCGAATGGCCTTTTAAGAAGGGCCGGGGCCAACCTCGCCCGCCTGCATTTCCATCACTGGCAGACCGACCGCGTCTGGCTGCGCGACTCCGGCCCGATCTTCGTCAAAGCTGGAGACGATCTCGCCGTCACTAACTGGAAGTTCAACGCCTGGGCCAAATACGACAATTGGCACCGCGACGACCTCGTCCCCCAGCATGTCGCGCGACACTATGGCCTGCCCGAAGTCCGCCCGGAGGTAAGTGGCCAGCGCCTCGTCCTCGAAGGCGGCAGCATCGATGTGAACGGTGCGGGCTTGCTGCTCACCACGGAAGAGTGCCTGCTCAGCGAAGTCCAGCAGCGCAACGCCGGCGTCTCCCGCGAGCAGCTCGAAACAGCCTTCGCCGAGCACCTCGGCATCGAGCACAGCCTGTGGCTCCATCGCGGCTGCGCGGGCGACGACACCCACGGCCATGTGGACGACGTCACCCGCTTCGTCGGGGAGAACACCATCTTGACCGCCGTCGAGCCGAACACCGCCGACGAGAACCACCTGCCGCTGGCCGAGAACCTCGACCGCCTCCGTACAGCGCGGAACCTTCGCGGCGAGCCGTTTGAGGTTCGCACGCTGCCGATGCCCGCGCCGGTTTTCTTCGATGGTCAGAGGCTCCCGGCGAGCTATGCCAACTTCTATGTCGCCAACGAGCTCGTCCTCGTGCCCACCTTCAACGACCCGAACGACCGCCGCGCCCTCAATATTCTCGCCGAGTGCTTCCCCACCCGCGAGATCGTTGGCATCCACGCGGTCGACCTGATCTGGGGCCTCGGCGCGCTCCATTGCATGACCCAACAGGAGCCAGCATGAGCCAGTGGCCGCCACCGCCCGATCTCGATTCGCTGAAGGAGCTGTTCGCAGCCGCCGACGTAGAAGGCCTCATCGCGGATAACAGTCCTCCCGACGAGTACGATCCCGAAGCCAAGCACTTCTACGAAGCGACGCTGGGTTGGCCCACAAGCAGCTTCAAGGCCGCATTGACTTTCCCATTGCTTGAAACGCTCTGGTCGAAGCAGTTCATGCTGGATGAGATTCAACTCGCACAGCGAAAGCCCGCACTTCACTCTCTCGCTGAGGAGATAGCCCGGTTCTTCGGTCCCGAGGCTCAGCCGCAGGTACGCCAGCCAGGTTTATGAGCGACAAAGCGTACCTTCAGCTTGCCATCGCCGAAGCTTATGCCGCCGAGGAAGCCGGGGAAGTTCCGATAGGCTCCATCGTCGTCTACCAAGGCGAAATCATCGGTCGAGGCCAGAATCGCGTCCTCCGCGACTCCGACCCTAGCGCTCACGCCGAGATCGTTGGCCTGCGCGAGGCAGGACGCGCGCTCGGCAACTACCGGCTTGAAGGCTGCGTCCTTTATGTGACGCTCGAACCATGCGCCATGTGCGCGGGAGCGATCCTGCACGCCCGCATCGCCCGACTTGTTTACGCGGCAGCCGACCCGAAGGCTGGCGCGTGCGGCTCCGTACTGAGCGTGATGAACCATCCGGCTCTGAATCACCGCCTTGAGGTCGCTTCCGGCCTGCTCGGCGAAGAGTGCGGCGCTATGCTGACCGCCTTTTTCCGTGCGCGACGGTCCTCGGTAAGGAAGCCATCCGCCTCACATCTCGCCCCATTGCTCACGCATCTACAAGAGTGATCTAGAAGGCGCAAGGGGGAGGAGCAAGGATGGCAGGCAGGCTCGACAGCAAAGTAGCGATCGTCACTGGCGCGTCGTCAGGCATCGGTCAAGCGATCGCCATCCGCCTCGCAAAGGAGGGTGCCACTGTAGTAATCGACTACGTGGGCGATCCGGCAGGTGCCGACGCAACCAGGGGCCAGATCGAGGGCAGCGGCGGAAAGGCCATCTCCATCAGGGCCGATGTTTCGCGGCTTGTGGAAACGGAGCTTCTTGTCAACCAAACCTTCGAGCAACTCGGCCGTTGTGACATCCTCGTCAACAATGCGGGCGTAGAAAAGGATGCGCCTTTCTGGGAGGTTACTGAAGCCGACTACGATCTCGTCCTCGACGTCAACCTGAAAGGCGCATTTTTCCTTACACAGGCCTTTGTCCGCAAGCTCCGCGACCTTAGACAGCCCGGCCGCGTGATCAATATTTCCTCCGTGCACGAAGATATGGTCTTTCCGCATTTCACCAGCTATGCCGCGTCCAAGGGCGGGATGCGGATGATGATGCGTAATCTGGCGGTCGAGCTCGGCCCATTCGGCATCACCGTCAACAATATCGCTCCCGGCGCAATCTCGACGCCCATCAACGCTTCCCTGCTCGCCGACAAGCCCAAGCTCGACGCTCTGCTCGCCAACATCCCGCTCGGCCGTATGGGCACGCCTGAAGACGTAGCAGGCCTCGCCGCCTTTCTCGCCTCCGATGACGCTGCCTACATCACCGGCTCGACTTACCACATCGATGGCGGCCTGATGCGCAACTACCACGAGCAGTAAGCACCCGCTAAGATATGGGTATGGAACTTCTGGTTTACTCCGCAACCTGGTGCCGCGATTGCCGCGAAGCCAAACGCTTCCTCTCGAAGCACAACATCGCCTACAAAGAAATTGATATCGAAGACACGCCCGGCGCGGCCGACGAGGTGCTCGCCAACGTGGGTAAAAAGGCTATTCCGCAATTCGTGATTGACGGCAAATGGGTGCAGCCGTACAAGCCTGGACGCGGCTTCCTGCATCAGGAGATGGCGGCGCTCTTCGGCGTCTCCGAGGCATGATCGCCCGCTACACCCGGCCTGAGATGGGCCGCATCTGGTCCGACGAAAACAAGTATCGCTGCTGGCTTCGTGTCGAGATCGCTGCTTCGCAGGCCCTCGCCCGTGCGGGCATGGTGCCGCAAGAGGCAGCCGACGCTATCCGTGACCGCGCCGACTTTACCGTAGGCCGTATCGACGAGATCGAAGCGGAGGTCCGGCACGATGTCATCGCATTCACGACCACCGTGGCGGAGTACATCGGTCCAGAGTCACGCTGGCTCCATTACGGTCTCACGTCGACGGATGTGGTCGACACCGCGCAGGCCCTGCAACTCAAAGAAGCTTCCGCGCTGATCCGCGCGGGCGTCGTCCGCCTGGGCGAGGTGCTGAAAGTACGCGCCGTCGAATTCAAGCATACCCCCTCCATTGGCCGCACCCACGGCATTCACGCCGAACCCACTACGTTTGGACTCAAGCTCCTCCTCTGGTACGCCGAAGTCCAGCGCAACCTCACCCGCTTCGACGCAGCCGCCGAAGATCTCCGCGTCGGCAAGCTCTCCGGCGCGGTGGGCACCTTCGGTCACCTGAAGCCGGAGCACGAAGAGGCCATATGCTCCGAACTGGGGCTCAGGCCCGTAGAGGTAGCCACGCAGGTCATCCAGCGCGACCGCCACGCCGCCTATGTCGCCACGCTGGCCGTTCTCGCCTCCACGCTCGACAAGATCGCCACGGAGGTCCGCCATCTCCAGCGCACCGAAGTTCGCGAGGCCGAGGAGTTCTTCTCCGAGAAGCAGAAGGGCTCCTCCGCCATGCCGCATAAGCGCAACCCCATCACCTCGGAGCAGATCAGCGGCCTGGCTCGCGTTGTCCGCTCTAACGCGCAGACGGCATTTGAGAACGTCGCCCTCTGGCACGAGCGCGACATCTCCCACTCCTCCGCCGAGCGCGTCATCCTGCCGGACTCGACGATCCTCATCGACTATCTGCTCGCCAAGACCGCCACACTGATCGAGAAGCTGCTTGTCTATCCGGCGCGGATGCTCAAGAACCTCGAACTGACCGGCGGGCTGATTTTCTCCGGTCAACTTCTGCTCGACCTGGCAGACTCCGGGATGCTTCGGGAAGACGCCTACCGCCTTGTGCAGACGCATGCCATGCGTGCCTGGAAGGAAGACCTGGTGTTTCGGGACGAGATCGCCCAGGTGCCGGAGATTACCCAGCGGCTCTCCGCCGAAAAGCTCGGCCGGGCCTTCGACTACAACCGTCAGTTGCAGAATGTGGATGCGATCTTCAAGCGCGTACTCGGCGACTGAGTTACCCTTGCAGCCATCGGGGAACTGCCTATGGCGCTGCCGGAGAAAGTCGTAGAGGGACTTGTCGCGGGTTCCTTCGGGATCGTGGGAACGTTGGTCACCGCGGCTGTCGCGTGGGTACGCGATCGCGACGTCACCACTCAGCGCGTCCATCAGCTCGAAGAAGCGACCAAGCGGCTCCAGTTCTGGGATCAATGGGTCAAGCTTGCCACCGATCTCCCGCTGCCAATGGACGAGGTTTGTATGGGCGCGGTTCAGCGCGAGATGAACATGCTCCTGCGCCTGCTGGAGACCACTTCGCACTCGCTGGAATCGGCGCTTACTCTTCAACGAAGCCAAACCACCGCGTTGAGCGAGATGGTGCATGGCCTGTCGCCGCTGCGTCGCGCCTTGCTGTTGTACAGCCCAGCCCGCCCTTTGGCCTGGTTTCCACGCGGCTTTTACTACATCTGTATCGCTCTGGCGCTTGTCTTCCTGCTGGCGTTGGCCGATCCGGCTCATGGAGCCTCCGTGAAGGAGGTCTTCCTCGTTGAGCTCTTCCTCGTCACCGCCGCCGTCATCTTCCGTTCGCTCTCGGAGTGGCTGGAGAAGCCGCGCCTGGTCCACAGCCCGCCACCGCTCCGCGTTCCTCCGCCGCCTGTGCCTCCAAGGGCAGCCACTTCCGTCCAGTGACTTCCGAGCTGATTCAGATCGTCGATGCGGCGGTAGCCGACGCATATCGGCGGGGCGCCGGCTGGCTTGCCTGTCGTCCCGGCTGTTCGCAATGTTGCGTCGGCGTGTTTCCCATCCGGTGGCAAGATGCGGATCGCTTGCGGGACGGATTGACCGCACTCAGCCACAGCGATCCGGAGCGTGCCGCGCGGGTTCGGAGTCGCACGGCGACGGCGCTTAGAAGACTCGACCCATGGTTTCCGGGCGATCGTGCCACGGGTGTACTCGGCGAATCGTATGAAGACGCCATCCTCTTCGAGGAGTTCGCGAACGACGAGCCCTGCCCCGCGCTCGACCTCGGCTACGGCACCTGCGACCTCTACGAAGCCCGTCCGGTGCTCTGCCGCACCTTCGGGCCGCCCATGCGGACAGAGGAAGGCAATCTTGCGACGTGCGAGCTCTGCTTCACCGGCGCGGAGACGGAGGAGATCGCCCGCTGCGAACTCGAGCCCACCATCCCAGAGACTGAGGCTGCCAGCAACGCGGCGTATGAAGCGCGGACCGGCCGCACCGGCGAAACATTGATCGCATATGCCCTGCGCGGTGTCTAGCCACAAGCCTTCACCTTCTTGTTGTCATTCCCGAAGGGACTCTGCGTTCTTTTGCGGCAATCCGCTTGCTCTGGCGGATAATCGAGTTGATGAGTGAAGGACACAATCTGACCCTTGCGGTGACAGGCGCAAGCGGGAGTATCTACGCCGCCGAGATGCTTCGTGCGCTGGAAGCCGACGCTCGCATCAGCCGCGTCAACTTTATCGCCTCCGACAGCGCACTTCGCGTCTTCGCCGAAGAGATGAAGATTGGCGGGCGCAACGAACTGGTCGTCCGGCTCCTCGGCACACCGTCCATCAAGATTCACCAGCAAGGGATCGAGGACATCGGTGCCAACATCGCCAGCGGCAGCTACCCGTCTGATGGCATGATCGTCCTTCCCTGCTCCATGGGCACGCTCGCCGGCATCGCCAACGGCCTTGCGGCGAACCTGATTCAACGGGCGGCGGACGTGTGCTTGAAGGAGCGCCGGCCGCTGGTGCTCTGCGTCCGGGAGACGCCGCTGAACCGCATCCATCTCCGCAACATGACGCTTGCGGCGGAGGCCGGAGCGACAATCTTTCCGGCAATCCCTACGCTCTACAACCTGCCGCAAAGCACTGCCGAAATGGCGCGGGAGTTCGTCAATCGCGTCCTCGCCCATATTGGCCTGCCGCAGCCCGGAGCGTATCGCTGGCGAGCGGACTGATCTACTTCAAAGGCTTGCCATACTCCTCGCTGAAAACCGTCCGCGCCATGTCGAAGCGACCTCCATCGAACTTATCCGGTCCCTTCAAGTGCCCGACCGCCAGCAACGCCACCACCCAGTAACTGAGTGGCAGCCGCAATACCTCATGCACCTTCTCCTGCTCGAAGCCTTCCATCGGAGCAGTGTCGTACCCCAACACTTCCGCCATCAGCATCATGTGGGTGAAGGCCAACATCACATGCTTGTTGAGCCAACCTTGCATCTGCTCCGACGAAAAGCTCGAAAGATAGCTGGGAACGCTCGATCGCGCCTGCGAGGCGTAGCTCTCGGGCATGCCGCCATCCAGGCCGAGCTGGATCATCTCGTCTAGATCGCGCCGCCAACCGTCCGCATCTCCGCAGGCGACGATCACCACAGAAGCCTCTTCCACCTTTCCCTGGTTGTAAGAGGCCGCCCGCAAGCGCTTCTTCTGCTCTGGAGATTGCACGACGACAAAGCGCCACGGCTGCATATTGTAGCCACTGGGTGCCTTCACCCCCGCCAGGAGAATGGTGCGAAGGTCCTCGGTCGGAAGCGGTTCTCCATCGAAGCTGGGTGTCGAGCGGCGGTGGAAGACGACTTCGCTCAACTTCTTTTCGACGTTCTGCATGGTCTGCTCGTTCTCCAGCGTTTCGCCTAAGACTACATCGTTATCGGCAACTGTAGAGTCGGGTCGTGGCAGCACCGTCTTCGTGGAGCACAACCCAAAACTTCCCTGCACCCGTGTCATAGACGACTCCAGGCACTCGACTCTAGGCGTTCGCCGGAGGACTGACGTAAAGTAGCGATACACCTCTACCGGACCCATGCCCGTGAACACCGTTGCCCTTGCCGTCTTCTGCTTCTTTTTTCTCCTGGTCACCATCGCCGGCTTCTGGGCCGCACGCTGGCGGCGTCCGGCCGCGGGCATGGCCTCGCTCGAAGAATGGGGCCTCGCCGGGCGATCGTTCGGCACCTGGGTCACGTGGTTTTTGATTGGCGGCGACCTTTACACCGCCTATACCGTGATCGCCGTACCCGCCGCACTCTATGGCGCAGGCGCAATGGGCTTTTTCGCTGTGCCTTATGCTGTGCTGGTCTACCCCTACATGATGCTCGTCCTGCCCCGTCTTTGGACCATCTGCCACCGTCACGGCTATATCACCTTCGCCGACTTCGTCCGTGGCCGCTACGGTCTGCGCCCGCTGACCCTGGCTGTCGCCCTTACCGGTATTCTCTCGCTCATGCCGTACATTGCGCTTCAGCTAGTCGGCATGCGCGTGGTCATCTCCGCGCTTGGCATTCATGGCGAGTGGCCGCTTGCCGCTGCCTTCGTGATCCTCGCCGCCTACACTTATTCAAGCGGCCTCCGAGCACCGGCAGTCATCGCGATCGTCAAGGACGTGATGCTCTACATCATGGTCCTCGCCGCGCTCACCATCCTGCCCTGGAAGCTCGGCGGCTACGCTCGCGTCTTTGAACTCGCCAATAACGCGCTTGCCACGCACCATGCGACCATCTACCTCAGGCAAGGCCAGGTGCTCGGCTACTCGACTCTGGCCATCGGCTCAGCCGTGGCGCTGATGCTCTACCCGCACTCGGCTACTGCGGTGCTCAGCGCCAAGTCGGCCGCCGTCATCCGCCGCAACGCCGCCCTTCTTCCTGCCTACAGCTTTATCCTTGGCCTGATCGCTCTACTCGGCTACGTCGCGCTTGCAGCAGGGATCGTCACCAAAGACACCAGCATGGCCGTCCCGCTCCTCTTCCTCAAGATGTTTCCCGCGTGGTTCGCCGGCTTCTGCCTTGCCGCTATCGCCGTGGGCGCACTCGTTCCGGCAGCGATCATGTCGATTGCCGCCTCCAATCTGTTTACCCGCAATCTTTACGGCGAGTTTGCCCGCACGCCCGCCACCCCCGCACAAGAGTCCAGCATGGCCAAGATCGTCTCGCTGGTCGTCAAGTTCGGTGCGTTGCTCTTCGTCCTGCGCCTGCCCGCACCCTACGCGATCGAGATGCAGCTGCTTGGCGGCATCTGGATCTGCCAGATCTTTCCGTCCGTCATTCTGGGTGCCTTCACCCGCTGGTTCCATCCCTGGGCGCTCTTCGCCGGTTGGCTCACCGGTATGACGCTCGGCACCGCAATGGCCGCAGCTCTGAGCCTCAAAAGCTCCGTCTACCCGCTGCATCTTTTCGGACAAACTTACGCAATGTACGCCGCTGTTACCGCGTTGCTCGCCAACCTGGCAGTCGCTGCCCTCCTCACGCCGCTCCTGCGCCTCACCCCGCTCGCCTCCGCGGTAGACACCACTTACGCCGACGCCTATACCGGCTGACAAGCACCTTCGATCCAGCCTGCTGCATCCTACCCGGAACAAGGATGGTGATATGAGCGACAACACAAACACAGCCCTGACACCCACACGCGAGCGCTCCCTGATCAAAGGCCTCGTAGCGGGTGCACTCGCCGGCCTCGCCGCCACCGCCGTCAAGACCTTTGCCGAGAAGTTCTACCCGCCTCGTACCCATGGCGAGCCGGAGCCCCCCGCTGTGCTGGCTGAAAAGCTTGCCGGACACCCTCTTGAGGGCACAACGCAGGCGATTGCCGAAGAGACCATTCACTGGGGCTTCGGCACACTCGCCGGAGCAGCCTACGGTGCGCTGGCCGAGTTCTACCCCGCCGCCACCGCGAAAGAAGGTGCCAGCTTCGGGATCGCTCTTGCTACCCTCACCCACGGCAACGCTCTTCCAGCGATGGGCCTCTCCGCCGAGCCAGAGGATCAGACGACCCGGGAGAAGTTCAGCGAGATGAGCACTCACGTCATGTTTGGCGTGGTCGCCGAGACCGTCCGGCACAACGTCCGTAAGCTGCTTTAGCTCGCGGCCTTACTGTTCTTTGTCACACGAAGAGCGTACCGTCCGATTCTTCACCTCACGGAACGGTGTTCGCGATCAGACACAGCCGCCTCCTATACTTGGGTATCTGAAATAAGTGATCGAAAGGCATGGACCGGTCGATTGCGCGAGGCGTACCAAGTTGAGTAAAAAGCAGTTGCGGCAAGCGGTCATCGTAGGTGCGGGACCTGGAGGCTTGGCGGCGGCCATGCTTTTGGCCAAATCCGGAGTCAAGGTCACCATCGTCGAAAAGCGTGACCGCGTCGGGGGGAGAACCTCTTCCTGGGAGCAGGACGGCTTCAAGTTCGATGTAGGGCCGACCTTCTTCCTGTATCCACGCGTCCTCAAGGAAATTTTTACGGCCTCCGGCTACGATCTTGACCGGGAAGTTCCCATGACCCGCCTCGATCCACAGTACCGGCTTGTCTTTGGCGCGGGCGGTGAGCTGCTTGCGACCCCGGACGTCGCAAAGATGGAGCAGGCGATTGCCGCGATCTCCCCCGAAGACGCCGTGCGTTTTCGCGAGTTTCTTGCCCGGAACCGCAACAAACTGGAAAAGTTTCTCCCCTTCCTCCAATCACCTTTTGAGAGCTGGCGCGACCTCGCCAAGCCAAGCATGATGAAGTTGCTTCCGCTGTTGGCCCCCTGGCGCTCACTAGACTCCGACCTCCAGATTCACTTCAAAGACGAGCGTATCCGTCTGGGCTTCTCCTTTCAGTCCAAATACCTGGGCATGTCGCCCTTCCGTTGTCCGAGCCTCTTCTCAATCCTTTCGTTTCTGGAGTACGAGCATGGTGTCTACCATCCGACCGGCGGGTGCGGCGCGATCACCAAGACCATGGCGCGCATCTGCCGCGAGATGGGCGTCGAAATCCTGCTCAACGAGCCTGTGGAGCGCGTGCTCGTCGAGAAGGGCAAGGCCATCGGCGTTAAAACCGCGCATCATAGCCTGCCTGCCGATGCCGTCGTCGTCAACGCAGACTTTGCCGGTGCCATGAAGCGCATGGTACCCAACCACCTCCGCAACAAGTGGACCGACGAGAAGCTCGCCAAGAAGCAATACTCCTGTTCGACTTTCATGATGTACCTGGGCATTGACGGCAGCTACGACGATGTCTCGCACCACACCATCTACCTGGCCGATAACTACCGGGAGAACCTCCGCGATATTGAAGAGCTCCACCAGCTCTCCGGCAACCCCTCCTTCTACGTCCAGAACGCAAGCGTCACCGACTCCACCCTTGCCCCCGGCGGCAAGAGCACCCTCTACGTCTTGCTTCCCGTCACTCACGAGTCTGCCAACGTCGACTGGATCAGGGAGACGCCGCGGTACCGCCAGCTTGCCCTCGAACAGCTTGAAAAGATCGGCATCACCGGGGTTGAACGGCGCATTCGCACGGAGAAGGTTCTTACACCGTCTGGCTGGTCGACCGAGTTCGACCTCTATAAAGGGGCAACCTTCAGCATGGCTCACTCCCTCAGCCAGATGCTCCATCTCCGCCCGCACAATCGATTCGAAGACATCGACCAGATGTACCTTGTCGGCGGGGGCACCCATCCGGGCAGCGGTCTTCCGGTCATCTTTGAATCGGCCCGGATTACCTCGCGCCTGCTTCTTGAAGATATGCAGATTGAACCGCAGTGGGACGCCGGCGTTACGGACGCTTTGCTCAACGATGACCTCGTCGGTGTAGCCTCGTAGTCATGCTGTACCGAGAGGGCGGACACGAGAAGGCCGCAGGATCGATCAACTGGAAGCGAGCATCGAGCATCGGTTTGATAAAGCAGACGCACGGTTAGACCGCATACAGGCGGACCTTCGCGAGTCTCGCCGTTCACTCAGCCAGCATGACAAAGCCATTGAACCACTGGAAAAGAAGAATTGAACCGAGTGTCTCCATGGGCGGCGGCAAGGCTCTCCAGTACGGCGAGGGTCTGCTCGTGATGCCCGCCCTTATTGAAGCTCCTGCGGAGGTCTCCACGATACCCCAGCTCGACTCTCAACCGTTCTGGGCGGCCACACCTCTCAAAGCTCGCCTCGCTGTCCTCCGCGCCGCCCGTCATCGCATAGCTACGATGTCTTCTGCCTTTGCCGCTGCCATCTCCCCCGATCTCGCCCGTACCCCTGCCGACACCCGCGCCGCCGAACTCCTGCCGCTGCTCGCCGCCTGCAAGTTTCTCGAAGTCCACGCCGAAACGATTCTTGCCCCGCGCAGACTAGGCCGCCGTGGCCTCCCTTTCTGGCTTTCGGGCGTCCATAGCGAAGTGCACCGCGTTCCTTTCGGCCATGTCCTCGTCATCGGACCGTCCAATTATCCGCTGTTCCTGCCCGGTGTTCAGGCGCTTGAGGCCCTTGCCGCCGGGAATGCGGTCACCTGGAAGCCCGGCGAAGGCGGCCAGGCCGTCGCTCTTCTCTTTGCGGACGCTCTACGCGCAGCTGGTCTCCCCAGCGGCCTGCTCCATATAACCGGTGAAAGCGTCGAAGCCGCCCGGCAGGCCCTCGACGGCAGTCCGGGCAAAGTCTTTTTCACCGGCTCTGCGACGACGGGCCGCCTTTTGCTGCGTTCGCTTGCCGAAACCCTCACCCCCACCGTGATGGAGCTCTCCGGCTGCGATGCCGTCATCATCCTCCCCTCTGCCGACATCGCGCGGGTCGTCAAGGCTCTAACCTTCGGACTGCACCTGAACGGCTCCGCGACCTGCATGGGCCCACGCCGCGTCCTGCTCGTCGACGCCACCCCCGACCGCCGCGAAGCGTTCTTCCAGCACCTCCGCGCCGCCCTCGCACAACTCGCCCCAGTCACCATCCCGGGCACCACTCGGCGACAGCTCCAGACCCTGCTCGCCGAAGCCGTGCAGCAAGGCGCACTGGTCGAAGGCTCGCCGGACACCACCCCGATCCTCGTCACCGATGTCCAACCCTCCATGCGCCTCGCCCAGACCGACCTCTTCGCCCCCTTACTCTGCATCCTCGAAGTCTCCGGCGAAGCAGGCATCCTCACCGCGCAGGACGCCTGCCCCTACGCCCTCACCACGTCCGTCTTCGGCCACGAATCCGCCGCCCGTGCACTCACCGCAAAACTTACCGCCGGCACCATCCTCATCAACGATCTCATTGTCCCCACTGCCGACCCACGCGTCCCCTTTGGCGGTCGTCGTGAGAGCGGCTTTGGCGTCACCCGCGGCGCAGAAGGCCTGCTCGAGATGACTGCCGTCCAAACCATCGCCATCCGCTGCGGCAAAGACACGCGCCACTACGAAGCGACTACCGAAATCCACGGCCAACTCTTCGATGGCATCATCACCGCCACCCATGCCGCCACCTGGCCTGCCCGTTTCGAAGGCCTCAAGCAACTCATGGCCGCCGGAAAGAAGCTAGCATCAAGGAACAAGCCTTAAGGAGCACCATGCCCGTTCTCGACGCACCCGTTCAAGAAGTCCCCACCACCGGCAAAGACGCCAGCCGCGTTGGTATCATCGGCTCCGGTCTCGCCGGCCTGACCGCCGCCTGTACCCTCGCCGCGCGTGGTCATCAGGTCACCGTCTTTGAAAAGAACGAGTGGCTTGGCGGCAAAGCGGCGCAGCTCAACGCACAGGGCTTCCGCTTTGACATGGGCCCTACCATCCTCATCCAGCCCTCCATGCTCCGCAAGGTGTTCGCCGAGGCTGGCCGCACGATGGAAGACTACGTTCCCATGGTCCGCCTGGACCCGCAGTGGCGTTGCTTCTTCGAGGACCGCACCGTCCTCGACCTCAAGGACGATTCCACCGAGATGGCCGCCGACCTCGACCGTATCTGGCCGAAGATGGGGACGGGCTATTTGAAACTGATGGCGGAGTCGAAGAACCTCCATACCATCTCCGATAAGTTCTTCTTCTGGAAGTCCGTCGGCTCCATGCGCGACACCTTCGACATCGGCGGCGCGTTTGACATCAAAGTTCTCAAAGATGTCATGCAGATGCGCCTTGGTAAAACGGTCGCGCAGGTCATCCGCGAGCATATCCCTGACGCCAACACCGCACAGATGCTCGATCACTTTGTTCAATACGTCGGTTCCTCTCCGGACGCCTCCCCCGCAATCCTGGCGGCCATTGGCAATATGCAGATGAGCGAAGGCATCTGGTATCCCCTGGGTGGTACGCGCGCCATCCCCGAAGGCCTCGTCAAGCTGGCCACCGAACTCGGCGTCACCTTCCATACCTCGACGGACATCGCACAGATCCTGACCGACGCCCCAGCCACCGGCCATCGTGCAGCCAGCAAGGTCACCGGCCTGGTCACGACCCGCGGCATCGTCCACAGCTTCGACGCGATCGTCTCGAACTCCGACGCTGTCCGTACCCATCGCGAACTCATCGGCGGTTCTGCCGCCCGGCACTTCGACGGCAAGCGCAGCTATGAGCCCGCCTGCTCCGGAATCGTCCTCTACCTCGGCCTCAACAAGCGCTACGACCACCTCGCACACCATGATTTTGTCTTCTCCCGCGACCCCCATGAGGAGTTTCACGCCATCTACGACCAGGGGGAACCCGCACCCGATCCTACCTGCTACCTTGCCGCCACCGCAGCCACCGACCCCACCTCGGCACCCGAAGGCGGCGAGGCCCTCTACGTTCTCGTCCACACCCCCTACCTCCGTCGCCATCACGACTGGAAGAAGATGTTTCCCCTCCAGCGGCAGCTGATCCTCGATAAGCTCAAGCGCACCGCTGGCCTGACGGATATCGAAGATCGCATTGTCTTTGAGTCCGCCCTCACCCCGCAGGACATCCATGATCGCTACCGCGTCCTCAACGGCGCAATTTACGGTATCTCGAGTCATGGTGCCTTCAATGGCGCTTTCAAACCCGCGAATAAATCCCGCGAACTTGAAAACCTTTACCTGGCCGGAGGCGCGGCTCACCCCGGTCCCGGTATGCCCATGGTCATGATGTCGGGATGGATCGCCGCTGACACCCTCGACCAGACGGTCCGTGCGACACATTCATGATGGCTCGTGCGGTCGGCTCGCCTGGATGTCTGCCTGTCGCACCGGTAACCTGTGTCTGTTACCCATCGCACCCTCGCTCGTTTGAAGCTCCGTAAGGTAAGCTCCCTCCATGCCCGCACCCCGAAGCCCGGTTCCGCGCATCTCGACGTTCACTTTAGCCTTCTTCCGCTCCATCGTGCGCGGCTATTTCCGCCGCCACTTCCGCGCGGTCCGGCTTAGCGGCGGCCAGCGCTTCCAGCACGACGGCACCCCGCTCATCGTTTACGCCAACCACAGCTCGTGGTGGGACCCCATGGTCTCCGTTCTGCTTGGCCACCGCCGCATGGCACACCGCCAGCACTTCGCCCCCATGGACGCCGTCTCACTCGAACGCTACGGCATCCTCAAGCGTATCGGCATCTTCCCTGTTGCCCTTGAAAGCGCACGCGGAGCCGTCCAGTTCCTACGCACCGGCGAAGCCGTTCTTGCTCACGGCGGGGTCCTCTGGGTCACCCCGCAGGGCCGCTTCGTTGACCCGCGACCGCGCCCGCTCGACTTCAAGCCCGGCCTCGCCGCCCTCGCCCACCGCGTCGCCGCCCAACACGGCACCTGCACCGTCCTTCCCCTCGCGATCGAATACACCTTCTGGAATGAACGTCTTCCCGAGACCCTCCTCCACTTTGGCGAACCCGTCCAGGTTACCGCCAGCACGTCCGTCGAAGCCCTCGACAGCACCCTGATAGCCGCACTCGAAACTACCATGGCCCACCTCCAGACCCTGTCTGAACAGCGCGACCCCCGCCCCTTCATCACTTTGCTCGGAGGCACTGCGGGCACCGGCGGCTTTTATGCTCTTGGAAAACGCCTGCGCGCCTTTGCCCAGCGCCGCCCCTACCATCCCGAGCACACCCTTCTTCCGCCCGCACCCCTGAGCGAACATAAGTAATGCTCCTTGCCGCAGCCGTAGCCGCGCTTCTGTGCGCCGCCGTCCCCGCCATCCTCTTCTGCGTCAATCTCCATCTCTATCAGCCGCCCTCGCCGCCGAACGGCGAAACCCTTCCCGCCGTTTCCGTTCTTATCCCCGCCAGGAATGAAGAAAACTCCATCGGTGCTGCTCTTGCTTCCGTTCTGGCTACGCGCGGCATCGACTTTGAAGTGATCGTCATGGACGACAGTTCCATCGACAACACTGCAGCGACCGTCTACACCTATGCTTTGGATGACCCTCGCGTACGCCTTGCTACGGCCCCTGTACTACCTCCCGGCTGGAACGGCAAACAGCACGCCTGCTGGCAGCTTGCCCAACTTGCCCGCAACCCCCTTCTCTGCTTCGTGGACGCCGACGTCCGGCTCCATCCCGACGCGCTCGCCCGCATGGCGATCCTCCTTGCCCGCACCGGCTCCGGTCTGGTCAGTGGCTTTCCCCGCCAGCTCACCGGCACCTTTCTGGAGTGGCTCCTGCTTCCTCTGATCCACTTCGTCCTGCTCGGCTATCTTCCTCTCTCCCGCATGCGCGCCGGAACCGATCCCGCCTTCGCCGCCGGATGCGGTCAGTTCCTGATGACCACCCGCCAGGCCTACCAGACCACCGGGGGCCACTCGGAGATCAAAGCCACCATGCACGACGGCCTTCTGCTCCCCCGCCTCTTCCGCCAGCACGGCTTCCGCACCGACCTCGCCGACCTCACGTTATTCGCCACCTGCCGTATGTACACCAGCGCGCGTCAGGTCTGGCTCGGCCTCGCCAAGAACGCCACGGAGGGCATCGCCTCTCCCGCCCGCATCGTTCCTCTTTCGGCTATTCTCTTCGCCGGTCAGGTGCTCCCGTATCTGCTCACCGTGTACCTCATCGCGCACGCTGCTCCATGGCCGATCCGCCTCTGCGTCCTCTCGGCGATCTGTGCCGCCTGGCTCTCGCGGATGCTGGCTGTTCCCCGGTTCCGCCAGGACTGGCGCTCTGCGGCTCTCCACCCCTTCGGCATTCTTACCCTGCTGGCTATCCAGTGGTACGCCCTCATCCGCAAACTCACCGGCCACGCCGTGTCCTGGAAAGACCGTGCCTACATAGAACAAGCGCCCACGCCTTGATCTTCCGGGTTGTACTCACGAGCGCAGTTGCCCTTGGCAGACCTGATCGTTCTCCCGCCAGCCTCTAACGTTTTCACTTTCGCCTGCCGCTCACACCCGTCCTTACTCGTAATACCGGGCGAAGCTCGTATCCGTCTCGTAGACCGTGCAGTCTTTGACCCGTACCCGGCCGCCTGTCATCTCTCGCAGCTGCCCGCTTGTTTGTTGGTAAAAGTACCGTGCCAGGTTTTCGGCGCTGGGATTCAGCTCCTGGTCAAACGGCTTCAGGTCATTGATCATGAAGTGGTCGAGATACTCGACGGTCGGACGCAGCACCTGCTTGAGCAGCTTGAAGTCGAGAAGCAGTCCTGAAGCATCCAGCTCCTCCCCGATCAGCGTCACAAAGACTTTGTAGTTATGCCCATGCGGGTTCTCACATTTACCGTGGTAGTTCCGCAGGTAGTGGCCAGATGAAAAACCCGCCTCTACAGTTACCTCAAACATACGATCTCAGATCCCTTCGCTCTCGCCATTGTAGTGGCCTGGCCGCGCTGGCTTGTCGGAGCGCAGGGCACGCTGCCGCTGCCGCTCGATCTCTGCCCGCCGCTCCGCCTGTTCAAACAGTGACGACAATACGCCGCCCAGCGTCACCAGCAGCGCAATCACCAGCATCACGAGGCCCATCGTGTGCCACAAGGACGAGTCGCCAGGCGACCCCGGCTGCTGAGCAATGTTGGTATAGGCAAGCCCGCACGACACCAGCGAAAACAGGGTCAGCGTCGCCGCGAGGATGAAGAGGTTCCGGCCCACCTGTCAAGCATAGCGGATTGTGGCGAGGGCGCTGTTCAGTTCGCCCCATCTGCGCTGGCAAAACGCACTGTGTACGCTCCGATACGCGATCCCTGCGCCAAGCCTGCCGTAATGTCCGATCGGTAGTGGATACCCGCGTACAGCCGCGACATCGCCGCTTCGTCGCGCTGTGCTTCGAAAAAGGTCGCCCCGCTGGGAAACAAGTAGGACAGCACGTCGGCCGCCGCTCCTGAAAAGACCGAATGGCCCGAGACATACGATGGAAAATTAGGTTCGGCAATCTCCGTCTTGATCGATGGATCGAGCTGCGAAGGCCGCGGATTGAAGTAGAAGTACTTTGCCTCCCAGCAGCCGACCGCCGCATCGTGGAGCGCCATATCCAGCAACGCGAACGTCCGCGCCGCGCGTACCTCGCTCATCTGCGCAGCGACGATATACGGGACAGCGATCGCATTCCAATGGCCTGGCGGCGTCACCGTGCTCACGCCATCTCCCCACTTGTAGATCGTGGCATTCTGATCGGCTGTCAGAGTGTTGACCGCGTTCCGCACCTCAGTGAGCTCCGTCTGCATCTGTGCGGAGCTCGTCGAGGGAGGAGGTCCGGGCCGCTCCGCCACAATATTCGCCGGGGTCATCGCCCATGCCTTCACCTGGCCGAAGACCGGCAGCATCGGGGGCCGCACCGGAATGTCGCGGCTGATCCACGGCGTCTCGCCACGCGCCGTTGCCGCAGCAGCCAGAGCTGCCCAGCCGGCTGCATTGCCGCCCGCAGCCTTCATCCCGTCCGTCGCGGCGCGAGCGGTAAAGACGCCCGCGACGGCCTTACCGAGCGCCAGCCCTGCCGCGATATCGCTCGCTGTAGCCCGTCCGGCCAACATCGCCGCCTGCTGCTGCTCCGTCGCCTTCTGCGTAATGAAGGCCACCTGCGTAGGGAACAGGAGCGACAGCAGTGACAAATTTACGCCCGCCTCCGTGGCATCCTCTGACGGATACGACGGCACCCCGGTCGCCGGCATCAATGCCTGCACGCCACTATCCGCCTTCGAGGGCGCGAACCGGTTGTACAGGAACTTGTAGTACCAGGCTGCCTTTAGCGCGTCGTACTGCGCTACGGACACATAGCTGTAGGCCCGCGCGGCATAGGGCGGATTGCTGAACGGATAGGTGGGATACCCAAATGGATTGGCTGCACTCGGCGCAGGATACGTCCCGTCGTCATTCGGCTTCGGCGGCAGGTCCGCTTGCGCTACCAGTCCACGCAGAATCTCGTTCCAGCGCAGCACGCCGCCCGCACTCCAGTACGTGATGGCAGTCTTTTGTGCGTCCGTCAGCGTGGCTTGCTGTGTCTTGATTGAAGCGACTTCCGCAAGGTAGGAGGCGTCCGTCGTCGCGGCCGGAGTGGGAACAGCGATCTGAGTCGGCCCGGTCAGCGTCACCATCTTCCACGTGCCCGCATTTCGGTCGGCGGCAGCAGGTGCAGCGGCGACCAGCGGCTCAGTGGAGGTGATCGTCTTGCTGCAGCTGGTCGCTGCAATCGTCAGTGCGCAAAGCGCCGCTGAAGCTGCCCCTCTATATAAAGCTTGTCGGACCATCATGAACGTGCTCGCTTTTCAAACGTGAAGGTGTACAAAAATCCAGGCGTCAGGGTATTCGACTGCGGCGTATTGCGCCCGTCGAAGGTATGGTTGTAGATCAGCCAGAACTGCAGCGGCCGAACTCGCGGAAAGGGATAGGTGAGCGTTGCGCCGATCTTCGAGAAGTTCACCCGGTTTGACACAAACGGCAAGTCCTGGATGCGGATGTCGCCGCCGCCCCGCGTCTGTTGCACCGTATAGTTAGCTGTCAGCGTCGTATCGTTCTTGCGATAACCGCCCGACGTGGTGTACTCGAACTGATTCGGCAGGGCTACCTGGTTGCTCAGGTAAAACTGCCCATTCGTAAAGTACGAAGACCGCTGGAGCGTCACGTTGTTCCGAAACGTGTACGCGCTGGTTCCATTCAGGTAAAGACCCTTCTTCCCAAGGTAATTCAGCATCGCGCGGCCCTTCAGCATCTTGCTCTGCGTCCCCACCGAAAGCGGCTCGAGATCGGGCGTATACCCGCTCATCGGCACACTGCCGGAGACCACCGCAATGGCCCGCAACGCCCCCCACGTCCGCACCGGCACGCTTAGCACCTTTACCTTCGCCGCGAGCGTGAAGTCCTGCCATCCTTGCTGCCCATGCAGCACTCCCTGGCTGGCCGAAGTCCACACGTACGGCGTCGTCGCAATCAGGTCCAGCCGGTTGGTCACAGCATAGTTGCCTGTCCAGAAGACGTTGCGCGTCGTCACCGTACCCACGTTGCCGTTCGTCCGGTTAGCCGCGCCCTCCCAGTAATGGTCCCAGTAGTCGTAGGAGTAGAAGACGCCGGTACAGAGCTGCTGTCTCGCGAGCATGATTCCGTCTTCAGCGGTCTGCGCGTGAGCCACACATAACGGCAACACGGCGGACATACCCAGGAGTGCAAGGGAACGAATCGCGGTCCGGATACGCCCGGAACGGTGCAGCTTCAAGCAGATCATCGACATCTCCCGGCGCGCAAGGCAATCCAGCCCGGCTCAACACGGGCACTGTTTGCGAGTAACTGGAAAGCCTTGGAACACTTCGACTCTAGGTAAGCCAGCCTGCCACTGCCATCGCCCGCAAGGATGATGCTTAGCCCACCCTTCGATGGAGGCCCCAGGTTTCCTTGCCCTTACCCGAAGAACGCCTCTATATCCTCTATATTCTGGGTCACTTTATACGCCGGCAGGCTATCCAGAAACACTCGCCCATACCGCTGCCGCTGCACCCGTGGATCGAGCAGCATTAACACTCCCCTGTCCGTCAGCGAGCGGATCAGCCGCCCAAAGCCCTGCTTGAGCGTGATGACCGCTGCCGGCACCTGGAAGTCGAAGAACGGATTACCTCCCAACGCTTCGATCGCCTCCATCCGCGCCTTCACCACCGGGTCCGACGGCACCGCAAAAGGCAGCCGGTCCACGATCACGCACGACAGCTGCTCCCCCGCCACATCTATCCCCTGCCAGAAGCTCGACGTGCCAAAGAGCACGGCACTCGGCGTTTCGCGAAACTGTTGCAGCAGCACATGCCGTGGTGCCGTCCCATGCAACAGCAGTGGAAACGGCAGCTCGGCCAGCAGCCGGTCATGCACCTCGCGCATCTGCTTGTAGCTCGTAAACAGGCAGAACGCTCGCCCCCGCGTAATCTCCAGGACCCGCCGTATGCGCTCCACAGCTTTATCCTGAAAGTCCGGCTCATTCGGCGCAGGCATATTGGGTGGCAGATACAGCAGCGCCTGCCGTTGGTAGTCGAAGTGGCTCGGCACCACAAGCTCGCGCGCATCGAGCAGCCCCAGACGCTTGCGGATATGGTCGAAGCCGCCGGAAACCGTCAGCGTTGCCGAGGTCAAAACAACCGAGCTATAGCAGTCGAACAATGCCGTATGCAGCAGCTCAGATACATCGATCGGCGTCGCCTGCAAATGCGTGTGGAAGGCACCCGCCGCCCCGCCTCGGGCCAGACTCCGCACGCCGCCCACCGCCCGCCGCTCGATCCAGAACACCGTGTTCCGGTCCGGCGACTCCAGCAGAAACGCCAGATGGGCGCGGATCTCGGCAGCGCGCTTGCGGAGCCCAGGAGCCTCCTCCACATTGCGCAGCAGCTCCAGCTCCCCTTCAAGCCGAGTGAGCGCGTTGACCGCGCCGGTATAGGTGTCGCCTGATTCCTCCAGGAAGCCGCCCCGGTCCTCGAACGGCATCCGCCCTGCCCCAAAACCCTCATCCGGCAGTGCCGCAAAGAACATTCGCGCTCGGTCCTTCAGCATGGCGCACGCGCTCTCGATCGCGCTGGTCGAAGCTCCCTTGGCCTTCAGCATCATCTCCGTATCGCGCGTCAGCTCGTCGAATCGCTGCGTGCTCAGGCCGATGCCAAAGTAGTTCGACGCGACCTCCTCCAGCTCATGCGCCTCGTCAAAGATCACCGCCCCGGCCTCCGGCAGAATACCCGCATCCGGAGCACTCCCCGCCTGCTGCTTGATCGCCAGATCCGCAAAGAAGAGATGGTGATTGACGATCACCAGATCGCTTTCCAGTGCCTTCCGCCGCATCGTCGTGACGAAGCAGGCCTCCCAGTCCGGACACGTCGTCCCCAGGCAAGCCTCCGTCCGGGCGTCAAGCTTTGTCCACAGGGACGAGTGCTCCGGCAGCTCATCGACCTCCGCCCGGTCCCCGGTTGCCGTCCTCTTTTCCCACGCGGAGATCGCATGAAACTGCGAAATATCCTCAAGGCCATTCAGAATCGGGCTCGCCCGCAGCGCATACAACTTGTGCTTGCACAGATAGTTCCCGCGCCCCTTCATGTAGCACGTCTTCAGCGGTCCCAGCATTGATTCCAGGAACGGGACATCCTTGAAGAACAACTGCTCCTGGAGGTTCTTCGTTCCAGTCGAAAGGATCACCCGCTGCCCCCGCTCTCGCGCCAGCCGCAGTGCCGGCAGCAGATACGCCAGCGTCTTCCCTGTGCCCGTGCCCGCCTCGACGATCAGGTGCCGCTTCTCGGCAAACGCCTTCTCGATGGCTCGGGCCATCTCATACTGACCCTTGCGATGTTCAAACTGGAGCGACGACCGCGACAGCAGCCCTCCCGGCGAAAAGAACTCGTACAGGCTCGGCAGCCTGGCAGCTTGCTCTCCGGGTTCGGTTGCGATCTGGATAGGCAGAGACACGGTACTATGTCCTCATAGTATTCGTGTTTGTGCTACGGGCTCGTTCTCGCTCTCAGTGCATCAGCGAGAAGTCGGAGCACATCCAAGCCGCTCTGATCGGCTACACCCCCACCGTAGCGAAAAAGGAGAAGCCTGGAACCGCCCTCTTCAGCAAGCCCGCCGTACAAAGGTACACTCGAGCTACTCCCGTCTTGCCGAGGTACACTATGCGATCCGTCATCCTGTTCCTGCTGCTTGCCGCCGCCGCTCAGGCCCAGACTTCCGATTACGACACACAAGGCAAGCTCTGGTGGTCGCACATACAGTACCTCGCCAGCGACGAGCTCCGAGGCCGACAAACCGGCAGTGCGGGCTACAATCTGGGCGCAGCATACGTCGTCGACCACTTCAAGCAGTACGGCCTAGCTCCTGCCGGGAGGGAAGGCTTCTACCAACCCGTCCGCTTCGACGTAAGCCGGGTGGTGGCGGAGCAGTCGAGCGCCGCCCTTGTCGGCAACGGCACTTCGGCAGCGCTGAGCATCGGCCCCGACATCCTCCTCGGCTCTCGTCTGACCAAGCCGGCCGTCGTCGACGCCCCCATGGTCTTCATCGGCTACGGCCTTCACATGCCCGACGTCCACTATGACGATTTCGCCGGCATGGACTTGCGCGGCAAAGTCATCGTCTACCTCAACGGCGGCCCCGCCGACGTTCCCGCCGCGCTCAAGTCCCACGCCCGCGCCGCCGAGTTCGCCAAATCCGCCGCTGCCGCCGGGGCCAT
The DNA here is from genome assembly GCA_965215415.1 of Acidobacteriaceae bacterium. Lineage (GTDB taxonomy): Bacteria > Acidobacteriota > Terriglobia > Terriglobales > Acidobacteriaceae > Edaphobacter. The sequence continues at coordinate 2,867,433 of CBDCDQ010000009.1, forward strand.
CGCCGCCATCACCATACCCATTCCGCGCGGCATGGACATCCCCTGGGACCGCCAGATTCTGCTCTCCACGCAAGACCGCATGCGCCTCGCCGACCCCGATATGCAGACCCCCGGCCCCATCGTCTCCGCGACCTTCAACCCCGCCCAAGCCGAGAAGCTCTTCGCCGGCTCCGGCCACACCTTCGCCGAAATCCTCGCCCTGGGCAACGACGGCAAGCCCCTCCCACGCTTTCCGCTCGCCCTCGGCTTCCGCGCCAGGGTCGTCACCCAGAACTCGAAGGCCGTCTCGCCCAACATCATCGCCAAGCTCCCCGGCACCGACCCGGACCTCAAAGGCCAGTACGTCCTCGTCTCCGCCCACCTCGACCACACTGGCGTTGGCGCGCCCATCGGCGGCGACCCCATCTATCACGGCGCCATGGATGACGCGTCCGGCGTAGCCTCCGTCATGGAGATCGCCCACGCCATCACCGCGTCCGGCTTCAAGCCCAAACGCTCCATCCTCTTCGTCATCTTCACCGCCGAGGAGAAGGGCCTGCTCGGCTCCCACTTCTACGCCCAGCATCCCTCCGTCCCCAAAGCCGCCATCGCCGCCGACCTTAACATGGACATGTTCCTTCCGCTCTACCCGATGAAGTACGTCATGGTCCAGGGCGTCGACGAGAGCACCCTCGGCGCAAACGCCCGGGCCGTCGCCGCCTCGCTCGGCTACGAGGTCACCACCGACCCCTACCCCGACCGCAACTCCTTCATCCGCACCGACCAGTACTCCTTCGTCCGCGCCGGCATCCCGGCCATCGCCATGAAGGTCGGCTTCGCGCTCGGCTCGCCGGAGCAGGAGATGGAGAAGGCCTGGCGCACCAACCGCTACCACTCCCCCGCCGACAACCTCCTGCAACCCGTGGACCTGAACTCCGCCGCCCACTTCGACGAGTTCATGGTCCACTTGACCGAATCCGTCGCCAACGACCCCGTGCGCCCGGCATGGTTGCCAACCAGCTTCTTCCGGCGTTATGCTGCGGCCTTGAAGTAGCGGCATCCGGTGTATCCTGTTCGCTATGAGCGGCCCTCCAGGAAGCTTAGCGGCGGCACTCTCGTCCGCCGACGATCAAGTCACGGTCCTCGACGACAGACTCGACGCGGAGGAGCATGCGGCATTTCTCTGGCTCCGTGCTCACAAGCTTTCTGGACCATCCGTCAGCCGACCGTCCTTGGCACCGAGTTCCTTTCAGCGGCATGGCAGGCGAGGAGGCGCAAGTTCTACAGTGCAGACGGAGCGGAGAGCTATCTCCATGAACTGATTCAATGGCACGTATCTCCGCAGCAGATCCATGCGGTTGCGCGCTCCCTGAACACAGCCGGTCCGGCTCCGCTGTCCGATCGCGACGCCATCACCATCCTGGCGGCCAACCTCGTCAGCGGGCATGCATGGATTATCGAGTTTCCCGCGAAAGCGCCAAAAAGCCGCTTAGCTACGAAAACGTCTCCTGACGCATTTGCACCGATTAATCCTAAGTATGGCACCAGGTAGACTTCACCTTCATCGCCTCGCTCGAAGGCGACCAATGGTTGCGCGGATATATTCCATGAGCCAGGGCAAGGTGATCGCGAACAGCGGCATGACCGTTGCTACCGGCTTTGACTTGGGCCAGTGGCGCATGTCCGTTCTGCAAGACTTGGGTTCTAGTAAGCAACTTTTAGATAAGCTCAGGCCGTATCTTGGGCACCCATTCAGGGGTTTTACGAAAACACAGGTGATCGAGAAGGTTGGCAAACTTGGTCCCGTGCCCCAGTTGACCAAAGCCGAAGCCGACACCTGCGACGCCGCCGTTTTCAGCAAGATATTAGGCGACGTGGTAAGCGTGTGGAACGCCCCGCCGCGCTATCCCGGAGTTCCGCAGTTTACCGCACTTCCGAGCGGATGGCAGACAGTGTTGCTATCTCGTAACTATCAGGAGGGCCCGAGACCGCAAAATATAGACGCCGTCGAGTTCCGCCATGCAGCCGTTTCTGGCAAGTGGCTAGATGCAATTGCAAAGCTGCGATCATACAGAGACTATTCATTACGTGCCATGCAAGAGGCGGCGTTTCTTGCGAAGGAACTGCCTACACCCATTGCGTCTACTCAGGTGCCCGGACGATGAATTATTGGGCGAAGATATACATGGGATGTTTGTTATTGTCGTTGTCGTTGAACGCCATGGCTTTCAAATGCATCAACGCCTCAAATCCCATCGGTGCAGCGATATGCCGCGATCCTCTAATTGGTGAGCTAAACTACAATCTCAATCACGATTATGTCGCATTGCGTAAAAGAGTGACGTCACACGCTCGCATTGCTTTGCAAGTGCAGCAGCAAGCCTGGCTTGCCGAACGCAATCGACCATGCGCGTCGGGAAGCCCAGACTGTCTTATAAAGCTCTATAAAAACCGATTGGACCAGCTGAAAGCTATTTCTGCAAATGCTGATGTTACATATAAACGCTTGAACGATATAGAATCAGCTTTCCTAAAAGGCACTTGGAAAGCGAGTCCCGTCAAAGACTCCACGCCTGCAGCAGACAGCGACGCATCTCTTCAGAAGTCGCTCCTGACTGCGGGTTTGCCAGCCATAGGAAGCACATTTGAAGTCGCTCCCGGTAAGCTGTGTCTTCCACAGCAGCCATGTGATCACATAGGCCTAAGAGTGGTCCTCCTTTCTACGCTTTATGACGGCTGGTCTACCGCGCAAGCCATGGACTTGCCAGAAGCGATTCCAGTGTTTACGGGAAGAACTGATTCTAAATATTTCGTCTACCTTCTAATACCACGGTCGGACGGAACATTATGGGCCATGTTCTATCTCTGTGGTCCGAATGCCACAAACTGCCACCATGCCGCAGAGGTCTGGACGCCCGCTAGCGCGGACGCTGCTATCTCACCCACTCCAAAAGTTGCGGTACGCTCCAAGTGACCTTCTGCCGCCCACAATAACCAGAACTATGCGTTCTTAATTCTCCTGTGCTAATTTCGCAAGAATTGCGTCGAATTTCTCGAGTATCTGATACCAGCCCTCGACCTGCCCGCTGGCCTTGGCGTTCTCCATGGTTTCATTTCCGATGAAGGTGAGCTTCGTCCGGCCGTTTCCCAGATCCTCAAACGTCACCACGTCGTACGCGTCGTCGATGACCTCGTGTTCCATGCCATAGTGCTCGGCCTCAACCTTGTTTCCCTCCGGGTCGGAGAAGTACATGGAGGAGACGATCTTCTCGTGCGGAACGATCTCGTGGTATTCGCCGCCGTTCCAGAACTCCTGTCCCTCCGGCGATCGCATGCAGCAGAGAAACTTCCCTCCCACCCCAAAATCTATTTTGCAAACGGGCGCGGTAAACTCCTTTGGCCCCCACCATTGCATCACGTACTGCGGGTCTGTCCACGCCTTCCAAACTAAGTCGCGTGGGGCATCGAACACTCTCGTGACGATCATCCGCTCCGGCTCATTACTCGTAAGTGTTGTCATCGCTGATCTCCGCTCTCCTGATTGGTTCAGGACCATCTCCAGCTTACAGAAACCTTCTTCCTCGGGTTGGCGACAACATCCTCCGACCGCCTGAATTGCCAGAGCGTGAAGTCCGACCGAAGCGAGATATATGCCCGCTGGTAGGATCTCGTTATGCTCCGCCTCGCCAGCCTCCTGCTTCTTACCCTTCCCGCCGCCGCCCAGTTCGGACCGCCACGCACGGCTCCTCTCGACTCGTTCCCGCAGCAGCCGAAGCTTATCACGCCGCTGACCCAGCCAACGCTTTCGCCGGGTGTCCTGCTGCTGCTCGACCTCGATCAGCGCTTCTCGAAGGATGTGGAGACCCGCGGCGGCGCGGCGTTCCGCGACTGGTTCGCGCTGGACGGCGTGACGCTGAACAACGGCAAGGCGGCCATTGCGGGCTTCTCGGCCGTGACCGCGCAAGCCACCTGGAGCCCTAAAGACTATCAGCTCAGCTGGGTAATGGAAGGCGCGCAGATGGGTCCGTCGAACGACATGGGCTTTACCTGGGGCCGATACACCGGCCACTCAAAGGACGCACATGGCGAGGCGATCGAGACCTCTGGCCGCTATCTGACTGTCTGGAAGAAGATCGAAGGCGGCAAGTGGAAGGTCGCGCTCGACGCGAGCGCCAACGATGCGCCGCCGATTGGCTCCTGCTGTTCGCTGCCGACGCCGTAGCTACTATTTGGAACTGTGCTGGGGCACTTCCTCGACGGGAGCGACCGGCAACCCGGAAGCGGCCTTTGCCGCTTCAGCCTCGCGTATCTTGCGGGCATAACGCACCATTGAACCTTCGCCCGTGCGGCCCTCGCGGAAAGCCGTCAACGGGTGTTCCGATACTTCTTTCGCGATGATCGTACCACCATTGCGCTTCAGCGGCTTCGTTCTCAAAGTGGGGTAGTTTCATCCCCGGCATACGCAGTCACCTACTCCTAAGATACTCTTCGACAAATCTCTGCGACGCGTGAAAAACGGTAACCACTCGCAGCCTTGTATCTCATAAGGTAGTCACGATCACGATGATTCTGCCCGAGGGTGTACAACCGACCTCCGCAAGTCTTTCCTCATCGTCATGCCAATACTAATATTCAACCTCGACTACGTGGTGTGTGAGTGCGTGCTCGGCATCCTCAGGCGTGACCCCATGCTGGGCGATGTGTCCAATGTTCTCTTCATCCCAGTCGAAGTCAAGCACCTACTCGTCGTTCTCCCTCAGCTTCGCAATCACCCCGAAGTCCTCCAGCGTCGTCGTGTCGCCCTTAACTTCGCCCGTCTCGGCCAGTTCGCGGAGCAGCCGGCGCATGATCTTGCCAGAGCGCGTCTTGGGCAGCGTCTCGGTAAAGCGCAGATCGTCAGGGCGGGCGAGCGCGCCGATCTCCTTGGCGACCCATTGCCGCAACTCCTGCTTCAGCTCGTCGCTTGGCTCATGGCCGCCTTCCAGCGTCACAAAGGCAGCAATGGCCTGGCCCTTCATCTCGTCTGGCCGCCCCACCACCGCCGCTTCGGCAACCTTCGGGTGAGCGACGAGCGCCGATTCGATCTCCATCGTGCCCAGCCGATGCCCGCTGACGTTGATGACATCGTCCACACGGCCCATCAGCCAGAAGTAGCCGTCTTCGTCCCGTCGCGCGCCATCGCCGGTGAAGTAGCAGCCCGGCACCTCGCCGAAGTAGGCCTGCAGATAGCGTCCATGATCGCCATAGATGGTGCGGGCCATCGACGGCCACGGCCTGCGGAAGACGAGCAAGCCGCCCTGGCCGTCGGGCACTGGGTGGCCTTCCTTCGTGACGACGTCGGGCACAATCCCGAAGAACGGCAGGGTCGCGGAGCCCGGTTTCGTCGCCACGGCACCAGGTATCGGCGTGAGCATCTGCGCTCCCGTCTCGGTCTGCCAGTAGGTGTCGACGATGGGGCAGCGCTCCTTGCCGATCACGCGGTGAAACCACATCCAGCTCTCCGGGTTGATTGGCTCGCCCACCGTGCCGAGCAGGCGCAGGGACGCGAGAGAGTACTTCTCCACCCACTGCCAGCCCCACTTGGTAAAGGCGCGGATGGCCGTGGGCGCGGTGTAAAAGATCGAAACCTGGTGCGCGTCGACGATCTTCCAGAAACGGTCCGGCTCCGGCCAGTTCGGCGCACCCTCGTACATCAGCACGGTCGCGCCATTCGCCAGTGGACCGTAGACGACATAGCTGTGCCCGGTCACCCAGCCGATGTCGGCGGTGCACCAATAAACGTCCTCCTCGCGGAGGTCGAAGACGTACTTGCTGGTGACATAGGTGCCGACCGCGTACCCACCCGTCGTGTGGACGAGGCCCTTTGGCTTGCCCGTCGTGCCGGAGGTGTAGAGGATGTAGAGCGGATCTTCGGAGTCCATCCATGCGGCGGGGCAATCGGGCGCGGCGGCGGCCATGGCCTCGTGCCACCACACGTCGCGGCCAGCCTGCATGGTGACGGCCGCGGACGGCGCGCGCTGGTAGACGACGACGTTCTTGACCGTCGGGCACTTCGCGAGCGCCTCGTCGACAATGCCTTTCAGCTTGATCTCCCCGCCGCGGCGATAACTGATGTCCTGCGTGATGACGGCTACGCAGGCAGAGTCGTTCACCCGGTCGGCGATGGCGTGGGCCGCAAAGCCACCGAAGATTACCGAGTGCACCGCCCCGATGCGCGCGCAGGCGAGGAGCGCAATTGCCAGCTCTGGACACATGCCCATGTAGATCGCCACCCGGTCGCCCTTGACGATGCCAAGGCCTTTCAGCACATTGGCGAAGCGCTGGACCTCTAGGTGCAGTTCGCCGTAAGTGAGCTTGCGGACCTCACCCGGCTCGCCTTCCCACAGCAGCGCGACCTTTGCGTTACGCGCACCGAGCGCATGCCGATCCACGCAGTTGTGGCTCAGGTTCAGCTTGCCGCCGACGAACCACTTCGCTTCAGAGATGGTACCCTGCTGCACGGCAGTCCAGGGCGCGAACCAGTCCAACTCCGCCGCCGCCCCGGCCCAGAACGCGTCAGGATCTTGCACGCTACGCTTATAGAGGGCGTCATACGCCGCGCGGCTGCCAATGTGCGCATTTGCCGCGAACTCCGCCGTCGGCTCGAACACCCGGTTCTCGCGCAGCAGCGAGTTCATGTTGGTCCCTACACTCTCATTGCCGGTCCGTGCCATCGTGTTCGTCTCCCATACCCGTTTGCTCACAGGAAAAGAGCGGCTGGCATCGTTCCACCAGCCGCTCGGGTCTGTGTCCGTTTACCAGTGTAAAGCCGGTCACCTGGCGGAATCGTACTCCGACCAGATCAGCGTGCCGCGCGTTTCTTTCAGAAAGAGGCTGCCGATGACAAAGGTCGCGCCGGCCACAAGGATCGGATAATACAAGCCAGCCAGGATGTTTCCCGTGGAGGCGCATAAGCTCAGCCCGATCAGCGGAAGCATGCCGCCAAAGACGCCGTTGCCGATGTGATACGGCAGCGACATCGCGGTATAGCGGATCTTCGCCGGGAAGGCCTCCACAAGATACGCCGCAATGGGTCCGTAGATCATCCCGTTGATCACGACCTGTATCCAGATCAGGAAGATCAGCATCGGCACGTTGGGCGCGGGCGCTTCCTTGGCAGCGATGAGTGCGCCGGTCGCGTCGGGGGTGAGCGGCGTCAGGCTGACTGCGCCCGTTACCTTGTTGCGTGTGGACTTTACGCTGACAACGTTGTTGCCCGCCGCCACGCGCATCGCCTTGTAGATGGGAACATAGCCGACGACCGCGAGCAGACAGGCGGCCATCATCAGCTTCTTGCGCCCGATGCGGTCGCTCAGCGCGCCGAACGCCGTATAGAGCGGCATCGCCAGCAACAGTGCGACCGCAACCACGATGTTTGCCGTCCTGGTGTTCACCTTAAGCACCGTTTGGAGGTAGAACAGCGCGTAAAACTGTCCGGTATAGAAGATGACGCCCTGTCCAGCCGCCGCCCCAAAGAGCGAAATCAGCACCTGCTTCAGGTTCGCCCAGGTTGTGAACGCCTCTTTCAAGGGTGCCGCCGAGGTCATGCCGGCTGACTTCATCTGCGAGAAGATGGGCGACTCCTTCATCTTGGACCGCACATACAGGCTCACCGAGACGAGCAGAATGGACGCCAGGAAGGGCACACGCCATCCCCAGGCGGAGAAGGCTTCCTTACTCATCCCCTGCTGCGTCAACAGAATGACCACCAGCGAAACGAACAGCCCCAGCGTGGCCGTGATCTGGATGAAGCTGGTGTAGAAGCCGCGCTTGCCGTCCGGCACGTGCTCGGCCACATACACGGCCGCGCCGCCGTATTCGCCGCCCAGCGCCAGTCCTTGCAGGACGCGGATCAGGATGAGCAGGATGGGCGAAAACCAGCCCACCTTCGCATACGTCGGCAGCAGGCCGATCAGCGCCGTGGCTCCGCCCATGATCGTAAGCGTGACGATAAAGGCATATTTGCGCCCGACTTTATCGCCGATGGAGCCGAAGAAGAGTGCTCCAAAGGGACGCACCACAAAGCCGACAGCGAAGGTCGCGAGATAGGCGATGTACGCGAAGGTCTCATTACCCGGCGGATAGAACTTGAGCGCCAGCACCGTCGCCAGGCTGCCGAAGATGTAGAAGTCGTACCACTCGATCATCGTGCCGACCGCAGAAGCGAGTATGACCTTTGTCAGACTTTCGTTATGCCGAAGCGCACTTCGATCCATTGCCGCCGATGCCATTGCAGACTCCCTCCACACACTGCCGTGGCGCGCCGCTTGCTTCTGGACGACGCACCAGCTAGTTCTTTGTTGGAACGGTCTAAGCATCATGTGCTCATAAGGAGTTGTCAACCTCCAGGTCACAAATTAACAATGAGCTGTGTTGCCGCGGTGCCTCGCTTGCTTCCCAACGTAACCAGCAGGCAGTCGGCGGCAAGGGAAGACGGTGTCGTACCGCAGCTTCCGGTGGCCTGGACCTGGTCGCACAGACGTTTGAAAGTTTTGGAAGAGCCGCTTCCAGAGGCGGCCGGATCTCAGGTCTATGGCACACTCCTTTCTCGACGGCGACCGTTCCCTTGCGCGACCCGGCTATAGCCGATGGCTGGTGCCCCCGGCTGCGCTCGCCGTTCATCTTTCGATTGGTCAGGTCTATGCCTTTTCCGTTTTCAAGAATCCGCTGCTTGCGCTCCGCGGTGCAGACGGTTCTGCCTGGAGTCTGGAGCAAGTCGGCTTTATCTTCTCGATCGCCATCGCGTTTCTCGGCATCTCGGCGGCACTCTTCGGCGCATGGCTGGAGCGAGTGGGTCCCCGGCGGGCCATGTTCTACGCGGCCTGCTGCTTCGGTGCAGGCTTCTATATCGCCTCCTTAGGCGCACAACTCCATTCGCTGCCGCTGATCTATTTCGGCTACGGGGTAGTCGGCGGGATTGGACTGGGACTGGGCTACATCTCGCCAGTCTCGACGCTGATCAAGTGGTTTCCCGATAGCCCGGGCCTTGCCACCGGACTTGCGATCATGGGCTTTGGCGGCGGCGCCATGATCGGCGGTCCACTGGCCAATCAGCTCATGGCGCACTTCAAGGTCGCGGGGCAGCCTTCCATTCCGTACACGATGCTGGTGATGGGCACGCTTTATTTCACTTTGATGATGTACGGCGTCTTCACCATTCGCGTTCCCCGGAAAGACTGGAGGCCCTCCGGCTGGGCTGCTCCCGTCACACAGGCCACGCTGATCTCCACCCACACCGTCGCGGTCGCGGAGGCCTGGCGTACACCGCAGTTCTGGTTGTTGTGGGTGATGCTCTTCTGCAACATCACCGCGGGAATCGGCATCCTGGAGCAGGCAGCCCCCATGATCCAGGACCTGTTCAAAGGCCGGATCACCGCCGTCGCTGCGGTCGGGTTCGTCGGTATCCTGAGCATCTTCAACATGGGCGGTCGTTTTCTCTGGGCGTCGGTCTCGGACTTTACAGGCCGCAAAAATACGTACGTCCTCTTCTTCACGCTCGGCGCGGTGCTCTACTTCTTCCTGCCTTTTACTCGGCTGGCAGGCCTCGACTCTGTGCCTCTTTTCGTTCTCACCTCGGCGCTCCTGTTGAGTATGTACGGCGGCGGCTTTGCGACGATCCCGGCGTATCTCAAAGACCTCTTCGGCGACTACAACGTCTCCGCCATCCACGGACGGCTGCTGACTGCCTGGTCGACCGCTGGCATCGTAGGCCCCCTGATCGTCAACGGTATCCTCGATCACTACGTCCGTAACCAGCTCCCTAAGGAGCAGGCTTACCCCGTTATCCTCGACATGATGTGTGGCCTGCTGATTGTCGGGTGTGCGGCCAATGCGATGGTGCGGCCCGTAGCGGAGAAGTTCTGGATGACCGGAAAGAACCCCGTTGTACCCCTGAGTGCAGCTCACTTCTCTCCCGAAGAGAGCGCACCCATGCCAGACTCCTTTCACCTGACGTCACGGTTGCTGATCGTTGCTGCCTGGGTTGTTGTAGGGCTTCCCGCGGCGTGGGGCCTGCACTACACCGTGCAGAACGCCATCAAAATTTTTGCAACGCCAGCGGTTCGTACGGCACCTGCAGCGGCCAGGTAGTGTCCAAGTGGAACGCGTTGTTCCTGCCATGTGCGAAAGGTTGTATACCCATTTGCCAAGTGAGGTTAATTTCTGGTCTTATGAGTGTCGCTGCATGGGTAGCTCTCGACGGCTCTTCCGCAGCAGAAGGACTCCAATGATCACTGCCGCGCTTATCTGCTGCACCTTTCTTGCCTTCGTCGTCGCACCCTGCGCCATCGGCCTTCACATACGCGCGTTCGTCTACCACGCCGACCGTATCCCGTCGAACAAAGCGTGACTCCGCAGAACGAGAAAAGCTGACGGCTCCATGGACGTTCTTTGGTCATCGGCTATCGGGTTCTTCTTAGGTCTCGTGTTCGGCGTAGGCTGTGCGCTTGCGGTCATGTACTCCATCTACCGCGGTGGCTATCGAGCTGGTCTACGCGACGCGCGCGTCCTCGCGATCAAGCATGAAGCAGCTTCCTGACCTCTCCGATCTGTGATCCCCGGCAACGGTTAGCCTCGTGCGACCGGCTCCAACGCATCCAGCAGCGCCCGCGTCTCCGCCAGCACCTCTTCCGCTTTGGCCGAGCCGAGCGGCCAGCGCAGGATGCCTTGCGGCGTGAACTGCGCTCCGCGTTTGGTGTTCCGGCTTACCAGCCGCATCAGCACACCAGCGTCCACGGTGCGCTGCCGTGCGGGAGCTTCGCCTGGCGCCGTCGCCGCAGCCCCACCCTCCTTCGGCTCGGCGAATTTGATGTGCAGCATCTCCACAAAGACCTTCGTCTTGCCCTGCTCGACCTGCGTCCGCTTGCGGTCCATCTGCGCGAAGCCGAGTTGTTCGCACCGCAGCCGTATCTCGCCCGCCGCCAGCAGGTTCAGCACGGCCTCGGGCGGCGTGCCGTAGCGGTCCTGCAGCTCCGCCCGCACATCTGCCAACGTGGCGAAGTCCTCCGCCCCCGCGATGCGCTTGTACATCCGCAGCCGCTGATTCTCCTCCGGGATGTACTCGGAGTCGATGCGCAGCGAGATGCCGAGGTTCAACACCGTCCCCGCGTGGGCTGGCTTGTCGTCCTCGCCCTTCATCTTGCGGACGGCCTCTTCGAGCATCGTCGTGTACATCTCGAAGCCGATGGCTTCGATGTGCCCGGACTGCTCGCCGCCCAGCATATTCCCCGCGCCGCGTAGCTCCAGGTCCAATGCCGCGATCTTGAACCCCGCACCCAGGTCGGAGAACTCCTTCAACGCCGCCAACCGGCGCCGTGCGATCTCCGTCAGCTCCTTCTCTGGCGGGATCAGCAGATACGCATACGCACGCCGGTTCGAACGGCCCACACGCCCACGTAACTGGTAGAGCTCCGAGAGTCCGTGACGGTCCGCCCGATTGATGACGATGGTGTTCGCCAGCGGGATATCCAGCCCATTTTCAATGATCGAGGTGGCGCAGAGCACGTCGTACTCATGGTTCATGAAGGCGAGCATCACGCGTTCGAGCTCCGCCTCCGGTAGCTGGCCATGGCCGACGACGACGCGGGCCGAGGGCACCTGCTCCCGGATCATCGTCGCCATGTCGTAGATCGTCTCCACACGGTTGTTGACAAAGTAGATCTGCCCGCCGCGCTCGAGCTCCATCTCGATCGCCGTCCGCACCAGCTTCTCGTCGAACTTGGCGACGATGGTCTGGATAGCCATGCGGTCCTTCGGCGGCGTCTCGATCACACTCATATCGCGCATTCCGATCAGCGACATATGCAGCGTCCGCGGGATGGGCGTGGCCGACATCGACAGTACATCGATGGCGGCTCGCATCTGCTTCAGCCGTTCCTTATGGCGGACGCCGAAGCGCTGCTCTTCATCGACGACTAGCAGGCCGAGGTCCTGGAACTTTAAGTCCTTCGACAGCACCCGGTGCGTGCCGATCAGGATGTCGACCTTGCCGGCCTCAACCTTCTCGAGAATCACCTTCTGCTCCTTCGCCGTGCGAAAGCGCGAGATCATCTCGATGTTGACCGGGAAGTTGGCGAAACGGCGCTTGAACGACTCGTAGTGCTGAAAGCTCAGCACCGTCGTCGGCGTCAGTACCGCGACCTGCTTCGAGTCCTGCACCGCCTTGAACGCCGCGCGCATGGCGACCTCGGTCTTGCCGTAGCCCACGTCGCCGCACAGCAGCCGGTCCATCGGCTGGGTCGACTCCATATCCTGCTTGATGTCGGCGATGGCCGAAAGCTGGTCGTCCGTCTCGTTGAAGTCGAAGGCGTCCTCGAACTCGCGCTGCATATTAGTGTCGGGCGAAAACGGCGTCCCCTGCGCGGCCTTGCGCTGCGCGTAGAGCTTCAGCAGCTCGCCGGTCATGTCCTGCATGGCCTTCTTGACGCGGGCCTTCGTCTTCTGCCACGCCTGGGTGCCGAGCTTGTTCAGCGCGGGCGCGGGGCCGGTGTCGGCGGTGCGGTACTTCTGAATCAGGTCGAGCCGGGTAAGCGGTACATAGAGCTTGGCCTGGTCGGCAAACTCCAGAATCATCAGCTCCAACGGCGGCTGGTCGTTCTCTTCGATCACCCGCAAGCCGCAGTATTGCGCGATGCCGTGCTCAACATGGACGACGTAATCGCCCACCGCGAGGTCCCGGAAGTCCGAGATGAACGCCGCCGTCTTGGACTTCGACCGTCGGACGACCGGCCGCGCCGCCACGTCGGCGTCGTCCGACAAATCCTGCGCGCCGAACATCACGATCTGCCGGGCGGAGGTGCGGTCGAGGTCCATCACCTGCACACCCGCCGCCATGGCCGTCTTCACGATGACCGGGGTCCGCAGATCGCCTGCGAGGTAGCTCGACTCACTGTAGACCGTCGTCGAGCCGGGTGCCTCGCTGCGTGACCCCAGACGGTACGGCACCTGATACTCCTGCAACAAACCGGCCAGCCGCTCCACCTCACCCTGATTGGGCGCGGTCAAGAGAATGCGCACGTCCTGCCCCATCAGCCCCTTCAGCTGATCGACCAACGCCGGGATCGACCCATGGAAGCGCTGCGTCGGACGCGTGCTGAAGTCCACCTCCGACAAGTCGCTCCGGTCCGCATCCAGCACATCCACGAGGCCAAGCTGGTCCAGCTCGCACCCGCAGAACTTCCGCATCCGGTCGTCCAGGTCCCATGGCGAAAGGTAGATGTCTTCCGGCCGGACGAGATTGCCAATCCCCGACCGCTCGTGCCGCTGCTCGACCTTGTTCCACCACCGTTCGCCCTGGTTCTTCACCATGCTGGGCTCTTCGATAAACACGCGTGGCGCGGCTCCCGAAACCGCCAGCAGATCGAGCAGCGTCGCCTTCGCCCCCGCCACCGGTGCAAAGAACTCCCAGCCCGGAAAGATCGTCGCGTCGCTCGTGCGGCCGGCAACGTGCCCAGCGACGTGCGTCTGCAGCTCAACCGGTGTCTCGCCGCCCTCCAACGCTGCGCCCGCGCTGCCGGCCCGCGTCAGCCGCGCATTGATGGCTCCGAGCAGCTTCTCCGTCACTGGGGTCTCGGTCAGCGGCAGCAGCAGTGCGTGCTTCAGCGTGGAACTGGACCGCTGCGTCTCCGGATCGAACTTGCGAATGGACTCAATCTCGTCCCCGAAGAAGTCGATGCGCACCGGCCGCTCGCGCTCAGGCGAATACACGTCGATGATGCCGCCGCGGATCGTCACCTGCCCCGGCATCTCGACCACATCCACCCGCGTATAGCCGACCGAGAGCAGATGATCGACCACCATCTCCGGCAGATATTCCTCGCCCACGCGCAGATCGAGCGCGAGCGCCTTGTAGTAGTCCCGCCCGAAGAGCTTCATACAGGCGGCCTCAAGCGGCGCGATCACCAGCTTCGCCTGCCCGGTGGCGATCTTCCATAGCGTCGCCGCGCGCTGCTCCTGAATCTCGTTGTGTGGCGAAAGGTTCTCAAACGGCAGCACGTCGTGTCCCGGCAGCCGCAGTACGGAGTCCGCCTCGAGCGCCCCGGTCAGCTCACACGCGCTCAGCACCGCCGCATGGAGGCTCTCCGCAGCCCTGTTGTCCGCGACGATCATCACCGCCGGTGCGCCCGCCGCCCGCACGAACATGGGCAAATACAGCGCCCGCGCCGTGGCCGTCAGCCCAGAGACACGCCTGCGCCCCGTGCCTCCGCTCAGATGCCGCCGGACACGCTCAAACGCCTCAGAGTGCTCAAGGTCCGCCAGCAGCTCGCGGACAAAAGGAAGAACCATGCTCGTTCGAGTTTAGCCGATCACAGCTCACCGCCGGACACACTGTCGAACGCGCCCGCAAGCTCTTCCTCCTCAAACCAGCGGAGCCGTCCACTCGCCAGCACATCGCCGAGGAGGTTGCCGCGCGACGTAAGTGACGGAAGGCGGCTATAGAGCCAGGGCACAAGCCGCGTCAGCCTCCCCGCCCGACCGCCCTGCCGGATCGCCACCATATCCACAACCTGGTCTTCTTGGAATGCATGGCTCATGGAGTGCGACGTTCCTCCATGGAACGCGAGCCGCGCCGTGCCGCGCACCACCTCGTCCTCGATCAGGAACGAACGCAACGCCGTGCCCAGCGAGACGTCCTGATAGCCCGAAGCGTTGGTCTGCCACTGTATCCAGGTCGTACCCGCCTGACGCCATCCGCCCACCAGCGCCAGCCACTTGCCGTCATCGGCACGCAACCCGCCGATAAACCCTCCCGGCAAGATCGCCGCCATACGAAACTGAAGATCGAAGACGCATTGCGCGACTGGATCGAGTGAATCCCGATTGAGCCGCGTCAGCAGCGATCCGTCGTTTAGATCAAACGAACTCGCCGCATCCGGCACGTAGGCGCACGAGAACGCTTTCTCCACCCGCCGCCGATAGTAGCGCAGATGCGTCCTGGTTCGCTTGCCCAGCAGCGCAAAGGTAGCGTCCAGCGAAGGGGCGAGCGGCAGGGTGTCGCGCACGGTGCGCGTCTGCATCGCCCACCGCGGTTCAACGTCCGCTGCGAAATCCGCGGCACGGACCCGCCCTGCCCACTTGAATGAGACGAGGACAGCTTTCGCTCCCCGGCGCAGCATTGCCGCGCACGCCTCCCGCGCCAGCCAGGGACGTAACGCGTTAACCCCGATTACCGTCCGCACGCCAAAGCGGTCGCCGGTAGCCATCAGTCCGGTCGGCCACCCCGCCACGCGATGCTCGAACAGCAGAACGGCCCCGGTAAGCTCTCCGCGCAGGGCATGGAAGCACACCAGATGCGGTATCTTGCGCCCCGTGTACTCCTGTTCCAGCAAGAAGCGCAGACCATGCATCGCGCCGGCCTGTCCGCATCGTCTCGCAAGCTCTTCCATCTCCCGCGACCGTGCGGCGACCGCTTCCCTGCCCGTGTGCACAACAGGGGACAATGCGCGAGCTGGAGCCGCCATCGTGTCGCGCACGTCGAGTTGGAGAACGGGAGACATAGGGGAGCGACCATGCTTCCGGCTGAAGGTGTCGCTCCGCGTCTCAGACCGTGACTACGATCTTACCAATCTGTGCGTTCGACTCCATATAGCGGTGCGCGGCGACAATCTCCGCGAGCGGAAACGTCCTGTCGATGCGTGGCTTGAAGTCCCCCGACGCGAGATGATCGTAGACATACTTCTTGCCTTTCGCGAACTCCTCGGGATTCCTAAGCACCTCAAACAGCGTGTAGCCCTTGATCGTCAGGTGCTTGCTGAGGGCGGCAAACAGCGGAAAGGGCGTCGGCTCCGCGGCCAGCCCGCCGTACTCAAAGATCGTCCCACTCGCCGCCGTGGCCGCCGCCAGTGTCTCGAGCCCTTTGCCGCCTACCGGATCGAACACAACCCGCGCGCCTTTGCCGCCGGTGATCTCCATCACTCGCGCGACCAAGTCCTCTTCTTCAGTGACGATGACATGGTTTGCGCCAGCCGCCAGCAGCTCCGCCTTCTTGACCGCAGTCCGCGTCGTCGCGATGCTGACCGCGCCCTGCACTCGCACCATTTCGATCGCCGCCAGGCCCACGCTGCTGCTCGCCGCCGTGATCAGGACAAAGTCGCCCGGTCCCAGCTTCCCATACATCACCAGCGCTCCATACGCCGTCAGGTACTGCATCCAGATGCTTGTACCCTCTTCAAACGATAGCTCCTGCGGATACTCGGCCAGCGCCGTGGCAGGCACCACCGCGACCTCGCCGTAGACGCCGTACCGGTCCACCGGAAACGACGGAACGGTGCTGGCTACCTTGCTGACCCAGGCCGGATCGACCCCCTCGCCCACGGCTTCGACAGTCCCCGAAGCCTCATACCCAATCTTCGACGGCAGCACCGGCTGCACCAGGTACCGCCCTCGACGGAACATCACCTCGGCGCGATTCAGGCCAATCGCTTTAACCCGCAGTCGCACCTCACCGGCAGCCGGCTGCGGCAACGGCAGCTCGTCCAGCTGAAGCACCTCCGCGCCACCCGTTTGATGAAAGCGCACAATCTTGACCGTCTCGTTCGCCATGGAAGACACCTCGCTCTATCCGATGATCGGAGCGCCCGGACGGAGCAAAGAATCAGTCCGCCTTCTCTTCCCGCTTCGTCTCCGGTGGAGCGATGGCCTCGGCCTCCGCGTCGTTGCCGTAGACCACCTGTCCGTATTCAAGCAGCGTCACCATCCCAACCCCGCCGCAGATGTTTCCCGCGACTGCCGGTCCGAACCATCGGCCGAACGCCCTCCACGGCAGCTGGTGCGTCAAGATTGCCGCAAATACTTCTCCGCTTGCTGCAATGCAGTGCGCGAAGTTTCCTAATCCCACCACGAAGGCCAGCAGCCAGATGACCAGCACCGACCCGGTAATCGAATGCGACCCCGACACCAGCCACGCCACGGTCGCAATGATCCACCCGCCCATCACGCCGCTCCAGAAGATCGTCGCCGCCGGATGCGCCACCACCTCCATGCCAAGACGCGACAGCGAGTGAACGATCTCCGGACTGAGCGCGCCCGTCAGCGTTGCCAGTGCGGCAAACGCCAACGCGCCCAGCACATTCGACGGCAGCACCGCCGTCCACAGGCGCATCGTCTGCCAAAAGTGCTTCTTCTCCGCCAGCACCAGCGCCACAGGATACAGCGTGTTCTCTGTAAACAGTTGCGACCGGCCCAGGATCACCACGATGAACCCGATGGGATAGAACATCTTGGCCACGAACTCCATCGGCTTACCCGCACCCAGCATCGACAGCGCGATGGCCGTTCCGAGCGCCGACAGCCCCATAAAAATCCCGCCCGCAAGCCCGGAGATGATCAGCGACACGGTCGACCGGCCCAGCTCCTGCCGGGCATTGTTGGCGACCTGCTCGTAGATCTCCTGCGCACTCGGCCGCTCCAGGTGTTTCTGCGCGTTCTGCGCGGGTGCGGCTTCGGATTTGCGGCGGCGGAGACGGAAGGGCATCTCCGGTGAGATGCGAGAAGCGTTCACCGGACGATGTATCCTACCCTCTACGAGGTATGCGCTATGGAATTTAGCTCCGCTCAGACAGGCTCCTCTTCGCAAGCCGACAATGATCCTCCTATCTGGGGCTACAAGCCATCTCCACCCCCTGGCACAAAGCGTCCAGCTCCCGTGCGCGTTCCCGCTCCCCCCTCGTCCCGGCAGAGCCAATAACATCCCGTGCCACAAGGTCTTCAAGCAGTCCTCGCGCTTGTTGTGCTGCTTCCCGGCTTCGTCGGCGCGCGCATCATGCGCATGATCTCCGCAAAAAGTCAGCAGACCGAACTGGAGCGCTTGATAGAAGCGCTGATCTTCATCTTCTTTATCTATGTCTTCTACGTTTTCCTCTGGGGAGCGTCTTTGCCGCTCGAGTGGACCTCCCAGACGGGTGCCGGGGTGCCACCCTATGCAGTTACGGTCGCAAAGTGGAGACTGCTTAGCCTGGTCGGAATTGCAATCGGCCTCGGCTTCGCCTGCGGGTATGTCAAAGGTCACCACCTGCTCGTGCTTTTTCTGCGAAAGTGCGGGCTGACACAGAGAAGCAGCCGCGAGTCGGTCTGGTTCGATGTCTTCATGAACTATACCGGCTACGTGCAGGCCAACCTGGCCGATGGTCGAAGCGTCCTCGGCTGGGTCAAGCAGTACTCCGAAGCAGGCGAAGAACGGACCCTGTTCTTGGAACAGGCCTGCTGGGTCATTGACGGAGCCGATCCCGTTGATGTGCCCGGCGACGGAATGATTCTGCTCACCGAAAAGGCCGACATCCGCTCCGTGATGTTTTTAGGTCAGGAACAACAATGACGACACTTACCGCGCTCCCTGTTGACATCTTTGCCCGCTACCAGCCCGTCATCGGCCTCGAAGTCCACGTCCAGCTCCTCACCGAGACCAAGGCCTTCTGCGGCTGTATCAACCGCTACGGCGGCGAGCCGAACACGCACGTTTGCCCCACCTGCCTCGGCCTGCCGGGCGCGCTGCCCGTACTGAACCGTCGCGCGGTCGAGTTCGCCGTCCTCGCCGCCAAGGCCATCCACTGCGACATCCGCGAAACCAGCGTCTTCTCGCGAAAGAACTACTTCTATCCCGACTCGCCCAAAGGCTATCAAATCTCCCAGTTCGACAGGCCCATTGCCGAGAACGGCTGGCTGGAGGTTACCGGCGCCGACGGTGCGCCGAAGCGCATCGGCGTCACCCGTCTTCACATGGAGGAGGACGCCGGCAAAAGCATCCACGACGGCTTCGCCGACTCGGCCACCCGCACCTCCATCGATCTGAACCGCTGCGGCACCCCGCTGGTCGAGATCGTCTCGGAGCCTGACCTCCGCTCCGCCGACGAGGTCTTCGAGTACCTCACCAAGCTCAAGGAGATCCTCCTCTACACCGGCGTTTCCGACTGCAACATGGAGGAAGGCTCCTTGCGCTGCGACGCCAACGTCTCCGTCATGCTCAAGGGCGCGTCGCAGTTCGGCACCAAGGCCGAAGTGAAGAACGTCAACAGCTTCCGCTACATTCGCGCCGCCGTCGAGTACGAGATCGAGCGCCAGATCGGCGTGCTCGAAGACGGCGGCCGCGTCGTGCAGGAGTCGCGCCTCTGGAACTCCGCCGAGGGCCGCACCTTCTCCATGCGCTCGAAGGAGCAGGCCCACGACTATCGCTACTTCCCCGAGCCCGACCTCCCGCCGCTCGTCGTCGGCCCGGAGTGGCAGGCCGACATCCTTGCCAATCTGCCCGAGCTGCCGGAAGCCCGCCGCGCCCGCATGATCGCGGAGTACGACATCTCCCCGCAGGACGCCGCCACCTTTACCGCCACGCGCGACTTCGCCGACCGGTTCGAGGCCGCCGCCCGCAGGGCCAAGAGCCCCCGCCGCGTCGCCTCGCTCCTGACCAGTGAACTGACCATGCGCCTTCGCCTGGCCGCTTTGGAGCTGGAGCAGTCCCCCGTCTCGCTCGACGGCATCGTCCTCGCCGCCGACCTGGCCGAATCTGGCGAGCTGTCCAGCAAGATGCTTAAGCAGCTCCTCGACACCTGCTTTGCCGAAAACAAGGACTTTCCGGTGGTCTACGAGCGCGACAAGCCGCAGCAGATCTCCGACACGTCCGCGATTGAGGCCATGATCGACGAGGCGATCGCCGCCAATCCAAAGCAGGTGGAGCAGTATCGGGGTGGTAAGAAGACGGTCGCCGCCTTCTTCGTCGGCCAGGTCATGCGCCTCTCAAAAGGTCAGGCAAATCCGGCCCTGTTGAACGCGCTGGTCACGAAGAAACTCGACAGCTAATCAGCCCTGTGCAACGAACACGGTGTGGTCTCCACTCCTAACCCGTGGAGGCAACACCATGGCCACAAGCAAAGCCGCAACCAAGAAGACAGCCGCCAAGAAAGCTGCCCCAAAGAAAACAGCCCGCAAGTACAGCTCCGCCGCCAGCGAGAGCGTCGAGCGCGAGATGAAAGCCATGAAGGATGGCAAGCTGAAGAGCGGCAGCGGCCAGAAGGTAACTAATCCCAAGCAGGCCATCGCCATCGGCCTCTCCGAAGCCCGCAAAGCCGGCAAGAAAGTTCCGCCCCCGCCCGCGAGGTAGAGCTATTTCGAGGCAGCGGAAGAAGCAGCTGGCGCAGCGGCAGGGGCAGGCGTGGCGACCGGAGCAGCGGGTGTGCTCGTCTCCGAACCTCCGCTCGGCTTGCTCTCCGCTTTTGTGTCGGCCGCAGCGGGAGCGGTGCCTTCGCCCTTGCTCTCGCCGGACGCAGCAGGCTTGGCGTTCCCGTACCCATCCGCATACCAGCCGCCGCCCTTGAAGGCGATGGCAGGCGCGGTGATCACACGCTCCAGCGTTCCCCCGCACTTCGGGCAGACGGTGATCTCCGGATCGGAGAACTTCTGGATCTTCTCCGTGTGGCGCTTGCATTCCAGACACTTGTATTCGTAAAGCGGCATTGCGTTATCCTGTCTTCAGCTTACAGCCTGCCGAGTTCCACCAGCCTTACGCTGGCGATGGCCTCCACGCTTCGCAGCGACAGCACCGCGGCACTGGCCGAAACCGTCTCTTCCACGTCGATCTGCACCACGGCCAGCGCTTGCCCCTCCGGCACGCCCTTCACCCGCACTGTACGGCCCGCCTCCGCAGCCCGGCCCAATGCGAAGTTGGCGATGTTCAGCGAGTGCTCGCCCAGAATGGTGCCGATGCGGCCAATCACGCCGGGCACATCGTGGTTGCGGATTGCAATGAGCGTTCCCGTCAGCGGAGCCTCGATGTCGATGCCGTCGAAGCTCAGCAGACGGGGCGAGGTACCATGCAGCACCGTCGCCGACGCGCTCGTCTCCGATCCCCCGGCCATACGCAGCACCAGCTTCAGCACCGAGCCCGTTCCGCCCGCGACGAACTCCTTTCTGTCTTCCTGAATGCGAATCCCGCGCTCCGCCGCAATGGCCGCCGCGTTGATCCGGTTCACCTCCGACGTATTCTCCGACGCCGCAAAGATGCCCGCAATGGCCGCGTTGCGGATAAGCTCGGTCTTGCCCGTGGCCAGCCGCCCGGTGTAAGCAAGGTGAATCTCTTCCACATTGCCCGGCGCGGCGTGTGCCAAAAACCGTCCCAACCTCTCCGCCATCGTGATGTAGGGGGCGACTTCCAAATATTCCTCGTGCGACAAGCTCGGCAGGTTGACCGCGTTCTGCACCACGCCCAGCTTCAGGTAATCCCGCACCTGCATGGCAAGCTGAATGCCGATCGCCTCCTGCGCCTCGTCCGTCGCACCCGCGATGTGCGGCGACAGGATGACGTTGTCGAGACCGTGGAAGGGCGACTCTTTCAGTGGCTCCTGATGGAATACATCGAGCGCCGCACCTGCAACCTGGCCCGACTTGATGGCATCCGCCAGCGCGGCCTCGACAATCAGCTCGCCGCGTGCGCAGTTGATGATCCGGACGCCGCGCTTCATGATCGCGAGCGAAGTTGCATTGATCAGCCCCTCGGTCTGCGTCGTCAACCCGACATGGAGCGTGAGGTAGTCGGACGCGTTGAAGATCTCGTCGATCGGCACCAGCGTCACGGAGTTCTCGCGCGCCACCACCGGCGCAACAAACGGATCGTAGCCGATCACCTCCATGCCAAAGCTCAACGCTCGCCGGGCGACTTCCAGCCCAATGCGGCCCAGCCCGACGATGCCCAGCGTCTTGCCGCGCAACTCCGACCCTTGGAGCGTCTTCTTGTCCCACTTGCCCGCGTGCATCGTGGCGTTGGCTCGCGGGATGGACCGCGCCAGCGCGATCATCAGCCCCAGCGTCAGCTCCGCCACGGCAACGGCGTTCGCCCCCGGCGTATTCATCACCACGATGCCTTGATGCGTGGCCGCCGCCGTGTCGATGTTGTCCACACCCACGCCTGCCCGCCCGATCACCCGTAGCTTGGGCGCAGCGGCGAGCAAGGCCGCGTCGGCTTGGACGGCGGAACGAACGACCAGCGCGTCTGCGTCTGTCAACTCCGCTGCCAGCCCGTTTTTGATCTGGTCTGGCGTGACGATCTGCCATCCGGGTTCCTGTTGAAAGACGGCAAGCGTAGCGGGAGAGACTTTCTCGGCGAGGACGATCTTCATGGGTCTATCTTACAGTTGTGGCGCTTGCCAGTTGCGTCCTGCCGTCGCGTGATCAGCGAGCGCCGCAATCTTCCCGGCACATTGTTGGCGACCAAGACCTCTAAAGCCTCACGGTCGAAGCTACCTTGGGGGCGAGGGTAGCGGTCGCGGACTGCCGATCCCGAAATCTCGAAGTTCCGCGAGCTTTTCGTGGAAGGGCGAACCGCCCCTGTGATTCTCCTATACAGGACCCAAGGTCACCTTCCTCCTGCGGGGTTGCTAAGAAGTACCCCGTATCAGGTCCTTGATGCATACCATGCCGCCTTCTACACGGCTGCCATTCCAAACCTTCAAGTACTGTGCGTAGGGATATTTTGCTGCTTCAATGGTCTGGCGCGGGCAGTTCGTAGATAAAGGCACTCAGCCTACTTCATACTCACTTAGGAGCTATGAATCTCAGCTTACGTGCTACTTGCTTGGTGAGGCTGACTTACAGCATTAATGCATGATGATTCATCTTCGTACGGTATCGCTACCTTCTCACATAAGTGAGCCATGGGGTGCATGGAAATCGAGCTGAGTATCAACCATCTACTCGTTCTCGTTTCCCGGCAGAACCTTTCATGTTGCTGTGGGAAGAGACCGTGACCGACGTTTAGATGATGCCAGCTTCAACATTAATCTAGCGCGTCCGATTTTGGACATGAGCGCGATCGATGTGGCAAATGGCGAGTCGCTGGCAGCGGTTGCAGAACAAGCACGATTATCAGGACATTGTTGGAGATTGACGCCCGAAGCTAGCTAAGTCTTAGGAACGGCTTCGCTTTTCACGCTACGTTTAGGTGTGCTGCTCAAGCAGCTCGAGCACTTCCTCCGCGTGGCCTTCGGGTTTGACTTCGTCGAAGACGTGGAGAACGCGCTGGCCCTCGCCCCTGTCGGGGGCAATGAGGAAGGTGGTGCGTTTGACGCCTTTGACGAGCTTGCCGTACATGTTCTTGGGCTTGACGAGGTCGAAGCGGTCGATGAGGACCATGTCCGGGTCGGCGAGCAGGTCGTAGGGGAGCGCGTATTTATCTTTGAACTGCTTCTGGTCCTTGACGGTGTCCCGCGAGATGCCGAGGACGACGATGCTGGCGGCCTGAAACCGCTCGAAGGCGTCGCGGAAGCCGCAGGACTCGATGGTGCAGCCGGAGGTGTCGGCGCGCGGATAGAAGAAGAGGACGACGGGGAAGTCTTTGAAGTCGGTGAGGTGGACGGTCTTGCCGTCCTGGTTTTGAAGTGCGAAGTCTTCGACAAGATCGTTGGGCTGCATGGTGCTCCTTTGTGCTTCCATAAGTTAGAGGCGTTGCGCTACGATCTTGCCAATAATGGAGAGAACCGCCGCACCTAGAACGATCTTCGCCATCGTAGCTTCGTGGATTGTGACCAAGTAGCAAGTTGCGGCTAGACACCCAAGGAGAGACCATGTGCCGCACCGCATGGCAAGCGAAGCGTATTGCAGATCGCGTTCGCCTTCGCGGTCAATCGCGTCCAGTACTAGCTTCACCTTTTGAGGACTGAGGAGCGCCAGATCTTTGGCCGCCGGAACAAGCGCTCTACTGCGAGACGCCATGGATCTCTCGTTTCAAGCTGGAGAAAGCCACCCTCTCAGTCGTTTTTACGTCCGTGTGCCGCGCAGCTTGCTCTGCCTGCCGCTGCAATAGAGAGTCCATCAGCTCAGCTTGCGGCTGAGTAGAGTTACTATCGGCGAACACCTGAGTGGGCGCACCGGGACGGCGAAGACGATTCAGGAGGCCGCCCCCGGTGAATCCATCCATAAATGCGCTGAGAATCATTGACATTGCGCACCTCCCGCGAACTAGTACTAGCCTACACCCCGCCGCCGAGAGCGGCGAGGGTCTTTTCGAGCGAGGCGGAGTCTTCAACGTTGAGCGCTGTTTGAGCTCGGTCGATCTGGCGGAGCAGGCCGGAGAGGACGCGGCCGGGGCCGACCTCGACGAAGTGGGTGACGCCCTCGCGGAGGAGGAGCTCCACGCACTCGGTCCAGCGAACGGAACTGGTGACCTGGCGGATGAGGCAGTCGCGGGCGTCCATGTCGCGCGTGATGGAGCGGGCATCGACGTTGCAAATCACGGGGATGGTGGGGTCGCAGAACTTGATCGCTTCGAGGTCGGTGGAGAGTTTGGCCTCGGCCGGCTGCATCAGCGCGCAGTGGAAGGGGGCGGACACCGAGAGCATCACCGTCCGCTTGGCTCCGGCGTCTTTGGAGAGCTGGGCGGCACGCTCGACCGCGCGGGTTGCACCGGAGATGACGGTCTGGTCGGGCGAGTTGTAGTTGGCGGGCGACACCACGACGGAGTTTGGCGACTCCGCCTGGGCGATGGTGTCCGTAGGGTCGGCGGCGGCAGGACGGGTGAGTTCATCCGACACGCGGGCGCACAGGTCGTTGATCTGCGCGGCGGGCAGGCCAAGGATGGCGGCCATGGCCCCCTCGCCGGGAGCAACGGCCTCTTGCATATAGCGGCCGCGATTGCGGACCGTGCGAACGGCATCGGCGAAGGGAAAAGTCCCGACGACGACGTGGGCGGAGTACTCGCCGAGCGAATGTCCTGCGGCGAAGGCGGGGGCAATGCCGCGTTCCGCCAGCACGCGGGCAGCGGCGACGGAGACGGTTAGAATGGCGGGCTGGGTATGCTCGGTGAGCTTGAGGTCTTCTTCCGGGCCTTCGAAGACGAGCTTGGACAGGGAGAAGCCGAGGGCCTCATCGGCCTCGTCAAAGACTGCTTTAGCTACGGGGAAGTGGTCGTAGAGGTCGCGGCCCATGCCGACGGACTGCGAGCCTTGGCCGGGGAAGAGGAAGGCGAGGAGGGGAGCGCTCATACTAGGTGTGATGGTAACTCAGAGGGCCAGTGGTGCGTGGAGATGCTTTTCCGGCAGACAACGATCCGGAAGGGACATCAGCAGGGACTAGATGCCGAGACCGAAGTCGTCCGCGAAGGAGGTCCCGGACTGCGAGTAGCGGTCGTACGGTGTACGGCGCTTGAACTTATACCGTTGCCGGATCTCGCGCCCGACGGCTAGGCCAAGTGCCACGGCACCAACCCCGGCTGAGACCCAGACAACAGTCTTGAGCAGAGGCGAAGCACTCTCGACGACGAGGTCAAGAGGCAGCTGCTTGGCAATCTTGCGACGGAGACGGCGAGTGTGGCCCGAGAGCTTCATGTTGCCGATGATAGCGCAGCAGAGTGGAAGCGCGCAGCGGGCTGGGACACCACGGAGCCGCCCGCGTTCCGTTCGCGTACCAGGCTGGTCACGTTCCGGCTACAGCACTTCAACGGTCTGGAAGCCCAGGCCGTAGAGCAGCGCCGTGACCGTGGAGCGGGCGTTCTTACGGGCGGCGTCGAGAATGCCGTCGGCGAGAGCGGCGGCCTCGAGTTGCTGCTGTGCTTTCGCCCGCGTGTCAGACTCGAGACCCTTATCGGCTGGAACGAGAAGGCCGGTAGAGCGGGCGTAAACGCGGGTGTGCTGGTTGTCCAGCGTGGTGACGAAGAGCTTCGACGCGGGCAGCGTGACACGGATCGCGCGGTTACCCGAGGCTTCGGTGATGTGGACGTCTTCAGGCTTAAGCTGGGCAAGGTCGATGCCGCCGATCGACTGTCCATGAACAATTAACAGGATGCGATCCCCGGCGATCAGATCGGGCAGCACGACGCTCGACTTCGCGCCTTCGACGACGGTATCGAGGGAGTAGACGACGGTCTCCAGGCGGCTGAGAGCCTGGATTTTGGAGACGACGGTGGGAACAGTCGTTTCGGGCATGGTCGCCCGGTGACCCGTGATCAGGCTGGCGAGGCGCGCAGGAAGCCCTGTAGTGGCCTGGTGAAGAAAAACGACGACCATAGTGCCGCCGAGAACGATCGCAAGCAGAAAAGCGAAGAAGCCACCCGAGGAGCTGCGGCCGGAGCTGTACTGGGTCGTCATGGGTCATGCCCCTATGTGTCGCTAGGCTACCATCCTGCCACTTCATGCCTCAGAAGCGGGGAAGAAGACCGTATCCGGCCGCTGCTAGAAACCCTGGTCGGGGCGGAAGGCGGTGACTTTATCCCTGGTGAAGGTCACGGCGAAGGGCTTGCCGAGGTTCGAGAAGACGACCATGCGATTGCCGTAGTCGTTGCTTGTGCTCTTTGAGACCTGACCGAGAGCAAGCTGGACCTGCCGCTCGTTCATGCCAAGGATGACGCGGTGCTCGTCGATGGCCTTCCACGTTTCGGGCGGCCAGTGGGCATACAGCTGGTGCGGGTCGTCATAAAAGAAGATCTCGTCAAGGAAAAAGGTGTAGTTTGCACCTTCACGGTAGCCGACGGGCACGGCGTACTCTTTCGCGGGCACGGCCGATTGGGGGAGCGTAAAGGCGAGCAGGACGTGGCGATCCCCGGCGGGGATGCGAAAGGCTCCGGTCTTTGAGGCAACCTGCTCGAAGGCGTCCTTGATGAGGAGCGGCACGGCGGCGAGCAGGATACCTTGCGAGTGGGCGTAGTCGGCGCGGTGTCCGGCGTAGGGGTAGTAGTCCATCTGCCCGCCCGCCGAGACCCAGATGGTTTGGCCGATCAGTTCCTTGGCATCTTTGAGTGACGATTGCCGCTTCTTCACGAGAAAGACGAGGTCGTCGGCTTCAACCTTATAGGTGGGCTGGGCAGCCGCAGGCTTCTCAGGAGCGTTGCGCTCGCGATAGATCATGCCGATTCGGGTGCCGACCGCAAGCAGGGCGACGAGAGTAGCGCCAAGGGCGATCTTTCCATTGTTCTGCATGTGTCTATTGGCTCCGGAGTTAGAGTGTAGCTAGTTTAGTCGACCGGCTCGGCAATGCTTTGCTGCCAATCGGCTTCCATCAAGGACTCCGCGGTGAGCGAATCGGCGTGACGGAGGCGGGGGAAGACGGCAGCGGCGGTGCCGGTGACCAGCAGCGAGCCGATGCCCCCGGCGACGACGGCGCGGACAGCTCCCCACCAGTGGGCGGTGAGTCCGCTTTCGAACTCGCCGAACTCGTTGGAGGCTCCGATGAAGAGCCAGTTGACGGCGGAAACCCGGCCGCGCATCTCGTTGGGCGTGGCGAGCTGGAGGATGCTCGACCGGATGACGACCGAGACCATGTCGCTCGCGCCGATCAGGACGAGGGCGACCAGGCTGATCCAGACACTGCGCGAGAGGCCGAAGACGACGGTCGCCGCGCCAAAGATAGCGACCGAAATGAGCATGATCTTGCCAGCGCGGCGCTTGATGGGGCGGAAGAGCATAGTGACCGAAACAGCAAGCGCACCGAGTGACGGCATGGCACGCAGCAGGCCAAGGCCGCGCGGTCCAGCGTGGAGAATGTCCGTCGCGAAGATGGGCAGCAGCGCAACCGCGCCGCCGAGCAGGACGGCGAAGAGGTCGAGCGAGATAGAGCCCAGCAGAAGCTTGGCACGCCAGACGTACTCAAGCCCGGCAAGCATGGTGCGGAGGTCGAAGGCCTTCTTTTCAGCCAGCGTGACGCGTGTGCGGATCAAGCCGATGAGAACGAGGAAGCCCGACAGCATCAGCAGGGTGAAGCCGTAGACGACAGCGGCCCCGTCCCACTTCCTGAGAGCTCCGGTGAGCGGAAGCGTGAACAGCAGGCCGCCGACGGCCGGACCGGCGATGTTGGCGATCTGGTAGATGGACGCTCCCCAGGTGATGGCATTGACGAAGTGCTCCTTTGGAACGAGCGAAGGGAGCATGGCCGACGAAGCGGGGCCGGAGAACGCGCGCCCCATGCCGATGCCGATCAGCACGGCGTAGATGGGCCAGATGCGTCCTCCATTACCGCCAGTTCCGTGCAGGGCGAAGTAGAGCAGCGCTGCGGTACAGACGAGCTGGAGCGTGTAGCAGAGCAGGATGATGCCCCGGCGGTCGTAGCGGTCGGCGGCGTGTCCCGCAGGCAGGACGCAGAACAGGCCGGGAAGAAAGAGGGCCAGGCCAGTGTAGCCGAGCGACAGGGCCGAATGCGTAAGCTGGTAGACCTGCCAGGCGACAGCGACGGACTGCGCCTCGGCCCCAAGGATGACGAGCAGGCGGGCTGTTTGATAGAGGCGGAAGTCGCGGGACTGGAAGGCGTTGCCGGTGGCTTGCGAAGGCTCGGCGGTCGGGGAGGTACTGGCTACAGCCATACTGCTATGCTTGCACACTTCAGTGCGGCCGTTAGTCCGGCCCGTCAGTCTCGCCGGGATGGCAGAGATGTGTCTTCTCTCGCTTGACCCCAGAAGTTGGAGCGCAGTGGAGCCAGGTCACGACTGGCGTCCAGGATACACAAACCTGGCGGTTCATGCCGCGCGTTGCCCCGTGGTGGAAGCAGACGCCTCGTGCTTGAGAGTGCGCTGAGCGGGTAAAACGCTATATTCAGGATCAGCCAGCCATGGTGTGTGCAAACACAGAGAAGAACACCCATGGCGAACACCGCACCAGCTGACCAGGTCCAGACTGCC
The DNA here is from genome assembly GCA_965215415.1 of Acidobacteriaceae bacterium. Classification (GTDB taxonomy): domain Bacteria; phylum Acidobacteriota; class Terriglobia; order Terriglobales; family Acidobacteriaceae; genus Edaphobacter. The sequence continues at coordinate 2,896,027 of CBDCDQ010000009.1, forward strand.
TTGGCAAGAAGAACGCGGGCTGCGGCAAACTCCTCGTCGGGTGAAAGACTATTCCGAACGATCGTTGAGAGCTTCTTCCCTGCTAGAAAAGACATGACAATACCGCAAAGAATCGGCCCATATAAAGCTAAACGGTGCCGCGTATCTCCTCTCCCCCACGGCAGAAAATAAGTCACGAACGACCCGCCACCGCCGAGCATGGCCCCGAGGAGTACCGCAAGCACAAGATGGCGCGGGTTCCACTTCCTTTGCCGCATACGAGATCATAGCGCGATCACTCTTCCTTTCCGTACCGGGAGCAGCACGTAACCCAGCATGTTCTCGCGAGGGCGGATTGCAGCAGGAATTCAGTTTTCACACTCCTGTCGCAAACCGTTCATCGATCCGTCGTGTGTGCGCTCTAGGTTAGTGAGGTACACACATTCCCTTTTCGTAACCGGTGAAGCGCCTCGCTTTGTCTGCCGAAGTCGACAGTGGGTGACCCTTGCGAAGGGTTGGGAGTGGGAGGACGGGAGCGATTTATTTGGCCCTCGAAATACATGGAACAGTTGTGAAAGGTTGGCACAGTTTGGCAGACGAGAAAAAGCAGGCAAAGAATGCATCGGGCGTCGAGGCCAGTGTAGCGACGACGGCGCGTCGTACCTTCCTCAAGCATGCGGTCCTTGGTGTGGGCGGCATCGGTGCATCTCTTGCGGTCGAGGGATGTTCCAGCGGGATGAACAGCAGCACGCCGCCGTCAACGCTTGCCTTTGCGGTTCCCAGTCATACCTATGGCGATGCAGCGTTCACGGTCAGCGCCAGCACGAACTCGACCGGTGCGGTGACGTACAGCGTCGTCTCCGGACCGGCGACGGTATCGGGGTCTACGGTCAGCCTCACGGGCGCGGGAACGGTGGTGTTGCAGGCCGCTGTAGCGGCAGACGCGACGCACGCAGCCGACACCCAAAATGCGAGCTTCACCGTGCTACCCGCCAACCCGGTCATTACGTTTACGGTGCTGAATCACACCATGGGCGATGCACCCTTCTCCGTGAACGCCTCCTCGAATGCAGCGGGTGCGTTTACGTATACGGTCGTCTCCGGACCGGCGACCATCTCCGGGAGCACCGTAACGGTCACGAACTCCGGCACCGTCGTCTTGGCGGCATCGCAGGCTGCCAGCGGCAACTATGCCGCCGCTACGCAAACGACTGCCTTCAGCGTTGCAGCCCGGGCACAGGCGAATACGCAGATACCGACCGCAGCGGCCTGGAAGTTTGGCATCATGGCCGATTCGCAGTGGTACCAGAACGATGACGGTCGCAATCCTTATTCGGTCGCTGTCGATATCCGCAATCATGTGCTGCAGCAGATGATCGGCAACGGCGTCAAGTTCGTGATGCATGTGGGCGACCTGACCAGCAACGCGCACGATGGGGAGCCGACAGACATCTACGGGCACGCTCTCTTCTGCCAGGCGCTCTACGCTGCGGGGATCGGCTACTTCACGATACGCGGCAACCACGAGGATAGTGCGGACTGCGCCACCGCCCTGCAGACAGCCTTTCCGCAGCATCAGACCGGCTTGCATAACAGCGCGCCTGCCATCGTCACCGGCATCGCAAACCCGGACAGCGCCACGTTGCCCACCCCGGCGAGTGCGGCCGCCCCGTTTGCGCTGGGCACCGGCTTCAGCAGCCCCGACCCCTGGGGTACAGGCGATCTAAAGGGACTGAGCTACTCGTTCGACTACAACAACGCACGCTTTGTGGCCCTCGACCAGTTTACCGTTGCCGACGCGGCTCAGAACCCGGCGTACAACATCAACACCAGCATCAGCGCGCAACAGCCATGGATTGCGCAGCGCTTACAAAGCCGCGCAGCAGGATCGCACGCTTTTATGGTTGCGCATAAGGGCCTTGTGCTGCCGTACCATACGGACGTTTTGCTGGGTTCAGACCCGGGGAAGAACGTTGCTGCAACCGACACCTTGATGTCCACACTGGCCACCAATGGCGTAAGTTACCTGTTCTGCGGCCACGACCATATGCACGATCACAGCGTAGTTACCGCAAGCGATGGAAAAAGCTCGCCCATCAACCAGTTGGTCGCCTCTTCGAACAGCAACTACTGTTACTTGCCGCGCAACCCGGCTATCTTCCCCGGCGATAAGGTGAACGACAGCTACAACGCGGTACCACGACGCACGATCCTCGCGCAGGAAACAAACACCCTGGGCTACTACATCGCGACCGTAGACGGAAATAACGTGACTTTTGAGTTCTACTCCGCGCCCTCGTACCAGGTACTCGATCCATCACAGCACCAGTGGGACTATGGGTACTCCACTGCAATTCCCGTCACTCCGGCGCTGAACTTCACCCTTCGGGAAACCTTTGGCTATAGCCTGACGGGCAAGCAGTTTCAAATCCCCTTCAAGGGCCTGTTTACAGTTGTAAGTGATGTGTCGCCTAACGGCACGACGGCCAAACTACTCAGCGGCAGCAATGCCGTGCAGGATGTCGACGGCAGTGGTGCGCAATACGTCCGTTCGGTACGTACCGGCTGGGCGACCGGACAGGGAGCGCAAATCAGCGACATCCTGTACCTTTGGGGCCTTCACTCCGGGCTTGTGACACGGCAGAGCGAGACCTACACGCTCCAGATGAGTTATGCAGCAAACGTGCAAGCTGCGGCAGGCGGCACGGTCTACATCGCTGAAGCTGGCGATAACGGGTTGTGGGTGAATGCGGTGAACTCCAACTATGGGGGCACGCCGCGTTTTGTACAGGGTCCCTGGGATGCCACTTATCCGCTGGGCACGTACGGCATCGATCTGGCAAATCACGTCGTGTGGGCTGTGCTGAACTATGAGGGCATCTTTGCCGCGACGCTCGCGACTTAGCCATCTTCAAATCGCCCGCTTGTCGGTGAGCTTCCTGGAAGCTACGTTCATCGGCAGCGGGCAGGCAGACCCCGGAGGTGCGGCTTAGCGACCCAGGAAATCACGGTAGCGTGCCTCGACCACGCCGGTGTTGCGGGCCAGCTGGAGCTTTGCAGTGTTGTACTGATAGAGGGTTTGGACGAGCCGTGTCTGCGCTCCCGAGAGAGTGGCCTGAGCCTGGACCACGGGAAGATTGTCGGCGACACCGGCCTTGAAGCGCGCGGTCGCGTCGTCGAGTACTTCGCTGGCGAGCGTGACGTTGGAGCGGGCGACGCGCACCAGATCCCGGGACGACTCCACATCGAGCATGGAGTCGCGCAACTGGCTATCGATCGTTTCGTGCAGCGCGGCGATCTGCTGGCGAAGGCCCGTGCTCTGGGCAGCCGCGACCTCCCGCTCACCCCGGAACTCGGCCTCGTGGAAGACGGGAATGTTGAGGCCACCCTGAGCAACGAAGTTGCCATGGAAGAGCCCGCCGATCAACCCGTTGACGCCGTAGTAGCCGCCAAACGCCACAGTGGGCATATACTCATAGCGAACGGCCTTTTGCGAGCGATCGGCGACGTCAAGCTCGGCCTGGAGCTCGAGGAGATCTTTGCGGCGCGTGTAGGCAAGGTCGCGGGCTTGCGCGAGCGGCAGCGCGGTCAGCTCCTCAAACGGCACTGCATCCGTCAGAGTAAGCTCTTGCCCGGCAGAAAGGCCGATGAGCCGGTTCAGCGCGATCTTGTCCTTGCCGAACGTATTGCCGGCACGGATCAGCGTTTGCTGCTGCTGCTGGAGCTGGACGCGGGCACGGAGCACATCAAGGTTAGTGCCAACGCCGGCATCGTGGGAGGCCGTGGCCTGATCGAGGACCACCTGATCGGCTTCGAGCAGTGACTGCGCGTCGGCGATCTGAGCCTCATCGGCAAGACCGCGGAGATAGGAGGTAGCGACCTGGAGCGTGATGCCGCCGCGCACGTTCAGGGTGGCAAGGCTGGCTGCGCCAGTAGCTTTCTGGGCGGCGCGATACAAGTAATAAGCTGGAACGTTGAAGAGTTGCTGTGAGACGTTCAGCTGGGCGGCCGCCGTCTGGACCTTGATAATGGTGCTGAAATGCGTGATGCCGAAGGAGCTGAGCGTTCCGGGCTTGAAGCCCATGGCGGCGAGGTTGATCTCCCGGGCGGTGAGGTTAGCTTCAGCCGTGACATTGGGCAAAAGAGCGTTGCCCACCGTGAGGACTTCGCCTTGAACGCGGCGTTCGTTCTGCTGGCTAAGCTCAATCTGGAGGTTGTGTTGAAGGCCGCGTGCAATGGCTTCGTCCAGGGTAAGGGGAAGCGGTGTCGAGGCGGCAAGAGCCTCAGAAGTGGGCACCGGCCCGGCGGGCAGGGGTGTCTGGGTGTGGGCGGCTGCGCAGAAGACGGCGCAAGCGGCCAACCGGAGGTAGGAGGAGAAATGCATAGACTTGCAGCTTAGAGTGCGCGGGCAGGTGCGAGGTTGCGAAAGTTTGCGGGCGCGGCATGTTGGGAGGAGAAGGCAACCCCATGTACGTACCGAGGCCACCAGAATGGCCTGCGTCACTCCGCCAAAACGTCCGGAGCTCCCTGACAGAGCCCGTCAGGCATCGTTTAGGATACGAACTGTGACTCCGATGCGTCTACTTTCTATGAACCGCGCTCTGCTCGCCTCCTTGTTTTCCGCCGCTGTGCTTTCTCTCGCTCTGCTCTCTGCAAGTGCCCGTGCGCAGGCCGCCGCGCCGCCGGGCACCGCCAACAACTTCCGGGATACCTCTATGGTCAAGCCGCCAGCCGGGGCGAAGGTAGCCATCTACGAGTTTGAGGATCTGGAATGTCCGGCCTGTGCGCACGCGTTCCCCATCGTACATAGTGCCATCGAGCGGTACAAGATTCCGCTCGTGCGGCACGACTTTCCGTTGCAGATGCACATCTGGAGCTTCGACGCGGCCGTAATCGCCCGCTACATTCAGGACAAGATCTCGCCGCAGGCCGCGGAAGAATACCGCCGCGCAGTTTTTGCAAGCCAGACGTCGATCGCCAGCAAGGATGATCTGCAGGCGTTCACACAGAAGTACTTTCAGTCGCATGGGCGAACCATGCCATTCGTGGTCGATCCCAGCGGCCTCTTCACCCAGGAAGTGAAGAGCGAACAGACGCTTGGCGAACGGATCGGACTAACGCAGACACCCACCATCTTTGTGGTGACGCAGAAGGGATGGACTCAGGTGACAGACGTGAACTACCTGTACTCCACCATCGACACGGCACTGGCGCAGGCGGGACCATCTCCTACGGTGACGCGGGCTTCAGCGGCGGCGACGCGGGCTTCAGCGGCGGCGACGCGGCCAAAGCACTAGCGCGGGTAGTTCGGACGGAGCGCAAGCGCACTGAGCTGAGGACCGAGGCAAACTGCGCACGGAGGCTCGCCCAGCCACCTGGGGGAAGCGGAACGATCCCTGAACCGCCGGTCTTGCGGATGAGAACGGTCTCGAAGAGCAGGCAGCGGGTGGGTTCTGCGGCGGCAATCAAGGTATGGAGGTCGTCAGTGCCGGCCACCGTAAAGGTTGCTTCAAGACGTCTCGTCGGGAGGCTATGCCACGTCAGCGGCGCAGGCTTGTCTGCTCCTGTGGCGATTGGATCGAGTGTGGCCAGGCACGTCGCCCGGTCGACTTCAAGAACGGTATAGGCGAACGCACCAGCTTCGAAATCGGTTCCGGCGTAAGGGCCCTCCCCGGTGAAGTTGCCTTCGAGCTGCACGACGGCGTGGGGCGGCGCGAGATCGGCGAGGCGCAGCTTGGCAGTCGCGGCATCGTCGTCGGCGTTCAGCAGCCAGGCAGCGGGATAAGTGAAGGAGATACCGTCCGCGCCATCGGCAAACAGCTTACGCCTGGAGACAGTTTCAGCCTGATGGGGGATGCTGAAGAGTAGAAGAGCGGTGAGGATGCCGGACCGTACGGGCGAAACGCAGCTTTCCTGTAGGGACGATAAATAGAATGGCAAGCGCATCGTCACTTTTAGACGCTACCTCGCGACAAAGATGAGGAAGTAGTCCTGACCGTCTGCCTTGGTGAAGTCGTATCGGGCTTCGAGCCTGTAGCCCGCTTCGGTCATCTCCCGGCGTAGCACCTTCTCGTCCAGGCCGTGGTCGTCGCCCCGGCCATTGCGGTCGATGATGCCGACGCGGGCATCGGGACGAAGGGCAGCGCGCAGCTGTTGCATGACCGGAACCGGATGCGCGATCTCATGGTAGACCTTCAGCAGCAGAACGGCGTCGATAGCCGCCGATGGAAGCTTAAGGTCGTCGGGCGCACCAAGGATCGTCTTGATGTTGGGGAGCTTCTCTGTGGTGGCCCGCTTGTCGATGTACTTGACGGCGTCGGCGTTGATGTCTTCGGCGAAGACGGCGCCGGACGAGGTGACGCGGCGGGCGGCGCGCACGGTGAACCAGCCGGAGCCGGCACCGATGTCGGCGACGTGCTTGCCCGGCCCGATGTGCAGGAGGTCCATGACGCGGTCGATCTGGAGGCGTTCCGCGCGACCGGGCGTCTCGAAGATGGAGAGGTCTCCTTCATAGGGGGTGCTGGTGGGGCGCGGCTGCTGGGCTGCTGCCAGGCAAAGTGGATAGGCCAGAGTGAGGGCAAGAAGAAGTTTGGCCCAGTGCGTCATCTGTCCACTATAAATTGGCGTTCCCGTCCGTCCACTTCCAAGGAGAACCCGCATCTCATCCCGTAAACAGCTGGAGGGTACGATGACCAAGGTGGCGGATGTATTTGTCGAAACGCTGATCAAGGCGGGCGTGAAGCGGGTGTACGGGGTGGCCGGTGACTCGCTGAACGGGCTGACGGAGGCGATCCGATCGCGCGTCGGAATGGGAATTGAGTGGAAGATGGTGCGGCATGAGGAGGTGGCGGCGTTCGCGGCCGGGGCGGAGGCCCACTTGACGGGCGGTCTGGCCGTCTGCGCGGGAACCGGTGGCCCCGGAAATCTCCACCTGATCAACGGCCTGCACGACTGCCACCGCAGCCGGGTTCCAGTGCTGGCGATTGCGGCGCAGGTGCCGAGCACCGAGCTGGGGACGAACTACTTCCAGGAGACGAAGCCGGAGCACATCTTCGCCACGTGCTCAGACTTCTGCGAGGTGGTGAGCACCCCGGAGCAGATACCGAGGGTCCTGGCCATCGCCATGCGGACGGCCCTGGCCAAGCGGTGCGTGGCGGTGGTGGTGATTCCGGGCGACGTGCTGACGAAGAGCTGTGACGCGGAGGCGATTGGACTGGGGATTGCGGGACCGGCGGGGAGCGTGCTGCCTCCAGCAGAGCGGCTGCGGGCGGCGGGGGAGGTGCTCAACGGGGCGAAGAAGGTGACGATTCTGGCGGGGGCCGGATGCGCGGCGGCGCGGCAGGAGGTGCTGGCAACGGCGGAGATCTTGCAGGCGCCCATGGTCGTAGCGTTACGCGGTAAAGAGTTCCTGGAGCATGAAAATCCCTTCTACGTAGGGCAAAACGGGCTGCTGGGTCTGCGCGCGGCCTACGACGCGATGGAAGGATGCGACGCGCTGCTCATGCTGGGGACGGACTTTCCCTACTCGCAGTTCTACCCTAAGGGGATGAAAGTGGTGCAGGTGGATGTGCGCGGGGAGCAGATCGGGCGGCGCACGACGGTGGAGGTGGGGCTGATCGGTGACGTGCGGTATACCTTGCAGGCGTTGGCGCCGCTCTTGAACAAGCACGGCGGCGGGCACCTGAAGGACGCGGTGAAAGCCTACGCGAAGGAGCGCAAGGAGCTGGACGCGCGGGCGGTGGGCGAACCGGGGTCGAAGCCGATCCATCCGCAGTTCCTGACAGCGGCGATCTCCGACCTGGCAGCGGAGGACGCGGTGTTTACCTGCGACGTGGGCACGCCGACCACGTGGTCGTCACGGTACCTGCGGATGAACGGCAAGCGGCGGCTGCTCGGGTCGTTCAACCACGGAACGATGGCCAACGCCATGCCGCAGGCCATCGGCGCGCAGGCGAGCCATCCGGGGCGGCAGGTCGTCAGCCTGTCGGGAGACGGTGGGTTTTCGATGCTGATGGGCGATCTGCTGACGCTGCGGCAGTTGGTGCTCCCGGTGAAGGTGGTGGTCTTCAACAATGGCGCGCTGAGCTTCGTCGAGCAGGAGATGAAGGCGGCTGGCATACAGACGTATGGGACGGAGTTCGTACCGCAGGACTACGCCGCCATTGCCAACGGAGCCGGGGTGCGCGGGTGGCGGGTGGAGACGCCGGAGCAGGTTCGTCCGGCATTGGCGGCGGCGTTCGCGCACGACGGCCCAGCGGTGGTGGATGTTGTGGTGAACCGGCAGGAGCTGTCCTTGCCGCCGACGATCACGGCGGCGCAGGCGGCGGGCTTCAACCTGTATATGTTGAAGGCCATGCTGCATGGGGACGGGCACGAGGTAGTGGATATGGCGAAGACAAATCTGTAGCGTTGAGTGTAGAGGCTACACGGCGCGGCGACGGCGGCGGGGCGTGGGGGCGGGCAGCAGCGGAGCGGTGAGCTTGGCAGTCAGCTGCTCGTAGAGGGTGAAGAGGAACTCGACGCGCTCGCGGTCGGAGGTGAAGGGTTCGGGGCGGTAGCAGCGCTCGACGGCGCGGTCGAGCTTCTCGTGGGCCTTGGTGAGTTCTGGGGGCATTAGGACCGGATTATAGATTTGGGCGAGGGTGGAGTCACTATGAAGTGCGCGGACATCGAGGACGGCTTGAGCTTCGCGCTCGACAGCGATCTGTTGTTCTCTACTGGGTCTATTTGGCCACGGGAAATTGTTATAGACGAGAGTGTTCGAGTAACGAAAATCAGACTTTAAGCGACCAGCCACTAATCTAACCCAAGACATGTGTATGCTCGACGTGAGCACTGCAAAGTGGAATCGGTTTGCGCCAGGAATAATGAGGCATAAGTTGCTAGCTATGGTAGCGGACGACATAAAAGCGATCGGTATGTAGGGACGTCGTAGTGATGAGACCGAAGGTATCAGAAGATAAGGCTCTTCCTGGTGGCTGATGAACGCAAATCTAGTAGGTGTTTTTGCGAGTTCGCGGGTAGCTTGACGCTTGCTTGCTTTTCGAAAGGCCTCAACCGCTCTTACTCTGCTCAAAAGTCTAGGCAACTTCGATAGAGTAGCCGGCGAAATCTTGTTAAGCCATAAGCACCACCGCTCCTCGGAATGCAAGAACTCTACAGCTCCCACAAATGGCCGCAGATAAGCCCGTGCTGTAGGCTCCAACGCAAGAAGTTCCCTGTACTCAGTTCCAGTGAGCAAAAGGTTTCCGCCATCGATTGGCTGATTTCCGAAATATATCGGAGGCGCCTCGGAAAGAGGAGCGCTACGGTTCGTTACGACTATATCGCCTCCTTCCACAAGATATGGGCTAATGGTAAGAGGACTGGTTGCGGTAGGAACGATTGCGTCATCTCGATAGTCGAACAGCAGCTTTGTCGCTGAACTATGTAAAGCGAAACCAATTATTACCACATGGACATGTGCCTTACCGCGCGCTTCGCTTTGCCAAACAAATGTTCGATGAGCAAAATTGATAAAGATGCCTTTGTTCAATAAAACTGTCCACAACAACCCGATCTGTTCTCCTTGGGTTATGGAATTTGTCGAGACAAAACCTACGGGTATGGCTGTACCTTGAATATAGACAGTGGCTTTTAGATACCAAGCTGCTACATAATCTAAAAGCCCGAACCTTTTTACACTGCCAGCTGTAATCCGCATGTCGGCACGTTGCTCATCCGAGAGGAACTTTGCCCCGACAAACGGCGGATTACCCAAGATGTAGGAGCATTCGGCGGCGGGAAGGAGGTCGTTCCAGTCCATGCGGAGGGCGTTGCCGTGGTGGATGTGGGGTGAGTTGCGGAGGGGAAGGCGGACGAAGGGTTGGGAGAAGGCTTCGAGGATGAGGAGGTTGGACTGGTGGTCCATGAGCTAAAGGGCGACCTCGGCGATGCGGACGGGCCACTCTTCGATCTCGATGCCGTAGAACTGGTGGACGTCGACCTGAGAGAGGCGGTTGACCTCGTCGAGGGTAAAGGCCTGCTGGCCGCTGTGCTGGGCCTTGAGGACATCGAGTTCGAGGGCGCGGAGTTCACGGTAGGCGATGACGAGGAAGTTGCCGCAGCCGCAGGCGGGGTCGAGGAACTTGAGTTGGGTGAGACGAAGGCGGAACTGCTCCAGACGGGTGGCGCGGCGGCCGGAGCGGTCTTTTTGGATGGAGTCGAACTCGGCCCGGAGCGCATCGAGAAAGAGCGGGTGGATGACCTTGAGGATGTCGCGTTCGGAGGTGTAGTGCGCGCCGATCTTGCGACGCTCCTTCGGCTGCATGACCTCTTGGAAGAGGGCGCCGAAGATAGCTGGCGAGATGCGTGACCAGTCGAAGTTTGCGGCGTCGAGCAAAGCCTTGCGCATGGGAGCGTCGAAGGCGGCAAAGTCGAGCCGCTCGCGGAAGAGTTCGCCGTTGATGTATTCGAACGACTGCAGGGTCTCGTCGAGGTTGCGCTGCCGCCGGTCCCGGGGCGTGTCGAGCACGTTGAAGAGCTCGGCGAGGCGCGCGCCCAGGTCGTTGCCGTCCGGGTGGGTTCGATTTTCGATGTACAGGCGGAAGGATTCGGGTTCGAAGATGCCGGTGCTCTGGGCGAAGAGGCAGAAGAGGATGCGGACGAGGAAGCGTTCGAGGTCGTGCCCGGAGTAGCCGCCGTGCTTCAGCGTGTCGTGCACGCCGGCCATGACGGCGACGGCCTTGAGGTTGAGCTGATCGTGCGGTCTGGGACTGGCGACCTGATAGCCGGGGATGAAGGCGAAGTCGCGGACATGGTGCTGGAGATCGGCGAGGTGGAACTCGGTGCGGTGAAAGCGGCGGTTGCGGAAGAGGGGAAGGTCCAGCTGCTCGTCCGGTTCGAGGTCGTAGAGGGCGAAGCGCTGGAAGTCGGAGAGGAGGATGTAGCGCGGGATTTCGTCGCCGCGGCCGACGGTCTGCAGGTCCTGGATGTAGTCGAAGGCCTGCGTCTCGGCGGCTTCGAGGCTGGCTCCGGCGGTCTTGTGCTCGATGAGTAGCTTGCCCTTCCAAAGGAGATCGATGAAGCCGTAGTTGCCCCGAAGACGGCGCACGGGCTCTTCAAACGAGGCGACGGTGCGGCGCGGGATGCCGAAGACCTTGAAGAATTCGTTCCAGAAGGTCTGCTTGTCCGCCTGTTCCCGGGAGGCGCTGGCCCACGCGCGTGAGAAGGCAGTGGCGCGGGCGCGTATTTCGTTTCAGGAGAGACCGGGCATTGGGATGATTGTATGGGGACGGAGTGCCCGAGGTGCGGGAGAAGCAGGTTCCCTTCGGGAATGACAAACAAGAGAACGGAGCTTGCGCTAGCGGATTTGGACGAGTTCGGGTTCGGCGGACTTGGTGGGGATTTGGGGGCCGGGGTCGGGGTGCTGGGGGGCGCGCCAGTGGTCGATGTAAGAGACCTGGTGGACGCAGCTAATGGTGCAGTTGGGGGAGCAGGACTTTTCGGTGAGGAACTCGCGCTGGAGGTCGGCTTTTTTGTAGGAGGCGAGGGGGACGCCGGGGTAGCCGCGCTGCTGGGAGCAGTAGTGGACGAGGCCAAACTCGCAGATGTAGAGGTAGCGTGAGCCGGCGCGACAGCGCCAATCGTTCGGCTCGCCGTTTGCAATGGCCTCCTGGAAGTGGTTGAAGCGGGAGTAGGAGCGGCGGGTGAGCTTGCGGACGCGGTCCCAGACGGTGCGTTCTTCGTCGCCGAGGGGCTTGAGCTGACCCGACCCGTCGTGGATGATGCCGATGGTGGACGAGAAGCCGAGGGCCAAGGCACGCTCGGAGACGGTGAGCGCGTCGGTGGGGTGGGCGATGCCGCCGCCGACGACGGAGTTGATGTTGACGTGGAAGTCGGCGTGGTCGCGAAGCATGCGGAGCTTGGCGTCGAGAACCTTGAGGCTTTTCTTCGAGACATCGTCGGGCATGACGTTGTCGATGGAGATCTGCATGTGGTCGAGGCCGGCGCGGTTGAGGCGCTCGATGCGCTCGGGCATCAGGAGATAGCCGTTGGTGATCATGCCGGCGATGGCTCCGGTGCGCCGGATGCGGGCGATGACCTGGTCAAGCTCGGGGTGGAGGAGGGGTTCGCCGCCGGAGATGGTGATGACGGAGGTGCCGAGGCGGCCGAGGTGGTCGATGCGAGCGAGCATCTCGGAGAGCGGGACGGGGTCGGAGGTCTCGTCGAACTCGTTGCAGTAGGTGCAGGCGAGATTGCAGCGGCGCATAGGGACGATGTGCGCCATATACGGGTGGCCGGTGGAGACAAGGGCAGAGCCGATGGAGGCGAGTTCGCGGACCTTAAGGGTGGCCTTCTTCCAACGCCGCTTGAGAGGAAGGGGCGCGGCGGGCGCAATCGGCGGAGGAACGAAGGTGGCAAGCGACGGCATGACTACAATTCAACCACAAACGAACGGAGATGCGAGAAGGAGAGTACGGCGCTCGGCTGCCGCAAGCAAGCCATCACGTGTTAGCGGGGCAGATCGCTGACCACAAACGGGCCAATGGCGAGCTGCGGGCCAGGGTCGTCGGTTTGAGCAGAGGAGGGTAGGGTAAGTACCGCACGATGCTTCGGGTTGAGGGTGAGCGTCAGGGTCTGCTCTTTCTTGTCGCGGCGAACGACCACTGCGAGCGACTTGCCCCTGGCGGTCTGAAGGGCACGAACCCAGTCGGCTACCGTGGTTAGCGGAGTTGCGTTTGCGCGCGTCACCACATCGCCCGCACGGAGGCCGGCGGTGGATGCGGCGCTCTCGGGATCGACCGTACTGACCAGCAGACCGGTCGAGGTGCCAAAGAAATCGGCAAGCTGAAGACTCATCGGCTCAAGCGTGGCCCCGGTATACGGAACATTGGCGGGTGCAGGTGCCGGACGACGAGGAAGATCGTCCACGTCCTCGATGCCGTTGGGAAAGAGAGCAGTGGTGTGCGCCTCGGGCTGAGGTACCGTGAGGTGGCGATTCCAGGCTTGCTGGCCAATGGTGTCTCGGTTGGCGAGCTCGATCGTAAGACTTTGCTGTTGACCATCACGGACGATGAGAAAGGAGATGCGCTTGCCGGCCGGCAGCTCGCGAAGAGAGTGCCGCAGCTGCTCCTCACTCTCAATGGGCTGCCCGTTGAACTGAAGCAGCACATCGTGGACCTTGATGCCGGACGCGCAGGCAGGACCGTCATGGTCGACGACGATCACCTCTTCGCCCCGGCCTTCGCGAACCTTGAAGGCGCTAAGCTGATCGTCCGGAATCTCGCGAAAACTGATGCCAAGGTAGCCAGCTGCCTGCCGGTGCTCCCGCGCATGGACACACGGTACGGACACCAGGGTGAGGACGGCAAAGAGGAGGAACGAGCGCGGCATCACTGTATCTCCGCCGAAGTCTGCAGTACCTGAAACGAAGCGTTGCGGATGTTCGGGTTATCGTCGCGCGTCGACACGGTGCGGAGAACCTCCCGGACGCTTGCATCCGATTGGACGGGGTGAAGCAGATCGATAGCGGCGGTGCGGACCCCGGCGCTTTTGTCGTGCATCAGAGCCTCAAGGATCGCGTCCCGGACGTGTTGGTCTTTGCCGACGTACGGTTGCAGCCCTTCAAGAGCCTTCATCCGGACACCGGCGTTCCGGTCGTACCGCAGCGACACAAGCAACGCCTGGCGGATGCCCGTCCCATCCGGCTCTGGAAGGCACGCATGCCCGACCCTGCACTCATCTGAAAGCAGCTTGACGGAGCTCTCGTGCACCTCGGCGTTCGTGGCCTCGTTCATGCCGACCATCAGGAGCTGCCGGATCTCCTTGCTATCGAGCGAGCCTTCGATCGTCTCGGGCACAAGCCGGTTGTAGCGGACCTGCACGGTCTCAGGGTCGGCGGTCTGGACGATACCCGTGACGTTGGCGATTGAACCCTGCACGGTGCTGATGGTCGAAACGAAAGGGGCTGGCCGAGGGACGCGTGCATCCTGATAACGATGGAGGAAGTTGCCGGCCAGGAAACCAAGGCCGACCAGCAGGGTTGCCAGCGCAGGCGCACCCTGGAGGTGACCAATCCAGTTGTACAAGCTGACGCGCAGTTGGGTCAGCAAGCCATGCGGCGGAAGGCGATCCAGCGCATCGTCGAGACGGAGGCGGCTTTGGGCAAGAAGATTGGGGGAAGGCTCCGCAACCGGATGCAAACCAAGAGACTCATGGAGAGCGCGGAAGGCGTTCAGCTCGCGGGCGCAGGGATCACACGTGGAGAGGTGACGGTCGAGCGCACCTCCCAGCTCGTCCGGCAGCTCGCCGTAAAGGGCAAGCATGACACTTTGTTGGGCAGTTTCACACTTCATTGCATTGACCTCATCCAGCCTCGGAAGATGGTGCGGGGTACCGGCGGCAGGGTCTTGTGCCCCGTCCACCGTTTTGAAACGGTTAGTGTGCGCGTGCTGTTCTAAGCTGTTCGCGCAGTTTGCGGGTGGCGCGAAACAGCGTGTTCTTCGCGGTCTCTTCTGTGGTCGAAAGCATCTCGCCGATGGTGCGAAGCTTCAGCCCTTGGTAGTGCTTCAGTTCAAACACGGTGCGTTCGCGTGGTGTCAGCTTGTCCAGTGCGACAGCGATCTGCTCTGCCATCACCTTGCGGTCGAGCTCGCGGCCCGGGTTGGCCATGGCGCGGTCGTCCGTCACGTTGGCCATCAGGTCCATCTCATCGCCGCCCGAATCGAGCACCGTCGCCGGGTCTTCCCGGCGGCTCTTGCGGCGACGAAGCTGGTCCAGGCATAGGTTGGTGACGATCCGGTAAAGCCAGGTATAAAACGAGCACTCGAAGCGAAAGTTGCCCAGGTGCCGGAAGGCCTTGATGAACGCTTCCTGGTGGACGTCCTGGGCGTCTTGCTCATTGCCGAGCATATGGAGCGCGAGACGAAGGACCGACTGGTCATACCGGCGGACAAGGGCATCGAACGCGGTGCGCTCGCCACGCTGCGCTTCGCGGATATAATCGTCGTCTTCGGCGCGCTGCTGAGCCCGTGCCTCAAGCTGCGCGGGTGTAAGCTTGCCGCCACGTGTCCCGGTCTGCACTGCTGCCTTTGCCATCGCTGGAAGCGATTCTACAGCGGTGCCAACCATCACCGGGCCCGCGAGGGTGGCCGGGCGCATTCCTGTGGGAAGTCTCCATGCTTCGGTATTCATGCTTGACCCGGCTCCAGATCACGACAGACGATCGGTGTAGACGCACTTCAATAGACCCATTCGTCAAGCAAAGGTGAGCGGATCGGCCATCCGGTTAGATAGACTTGAGGGATGCCGACGCCGCCTTCCGCGATGAACCTCTTCCCTTCCCCGCCACTCGCGAAAGCCCCCGGCGCGGACTGGCTTCATGCTCACTGCGACGGTGGTGCACGCGGCAATCCCGGACCCGCCGGCTACGGTGCTCTGCTGGCTGAAGCCGACGGAACGATGGTGGCAGAGCTTTCGGAGTTCCTGGGCATGCGGACCAACAACTATGCCGAATACAGCGGCCTGCTGGGATGTTTGCAATACGCGCTCGATCACGGACGCAGGCGGTTGAAGGTAGTCTCCGATTCC
This sequence comes from Acidobacteriaceae bacterium, assembly GCA_965215415.1. Lineage (GTDB taxonomy): Bacteria > Acidobacteriota > Terriglobia > Terriglobales > Acidobacteriaceae > Edaphobacter. Next base: position 2,911,576 of record CBDCDQ010000009.1, read on the forward strand.
GAGCTGATGGTCAAGCAGATACAGGGCAAATACCAGGTAAAGAGTCCCGACCTCAAGCCACTCTTCGAGGAGGCGAAACGCCGCATTGCGAAGCTCGACGCATTCCAGATCGAGCACGCGTTGCGGCACAAGAACAAGGACGCCGACCGGCTGGCCAACGAGGCCATGGACCGCGGCATGAAGCGGGCGTCCCCGGTCGCCCCCGTCGTGGCGTCCCCAAACCCGCGCCGCGACGACGCTCCCCCGGTGCCCATCTCGTTGGCCGGGCGGCCAGTGTCCAGGCCAGCCGCGCCTGTGGCACCGGGAACCATGCTGCGCGGTTTCGCCCGGGACGGCGTGGTTCACCTCCTCGGTGGCGCCGCATTGCCCGATGGGGTCTTCGTTAAGGTGATTCCCGAGTAAAGGGCCCAGCGTCGGCAGATTGCGGAATCCCGCCGATGCTGCCTTGCGTCTAAACGGGCATGTTGAGTGCCAAGCGGTCTTCCCTGTTCCTTTTCCTCCCCTTATGGATTACTGCGGGCGTCGTTGTTGCTAGCCGCGACGCGCCTGCACAGGCCCTCACGGTAGCCATGGCTGAGCAAGCCCTTGTGCTCGAGGACAACACCTCCTCAAGCGTGCACCCTGAGTTGCCCAACGCTCCCCAGGACCAGAAGCAGACTGCGGAGCAGGCCGCCACCACCTCCACCCATCAGGACGGGCAGACCAAGCGCATCCTCGGGATCATTCCAAACTTCCGTTCGGTCAGTGCAGACGTGAAGCTGCCGCCACAATCCGCAAAGCAGAAGTTCGTCACCGCGACGCAGGACTCGTTCGACTACTCCACTGTCTTTCTCCCCGCGGTCATCGCCGGCTACAGCCAGGCGACCAACGCGACCCCCGAGTTCCACCAGGGAGCGGCAGGGTATGGCCGTTACTTCTGGCACTCCTATGTGGACCAGACGAGCGAAAACTACTTCGTCGAGTTCATCGGGCCGGTGCTCTTCAAACAGGACAGCCGGTACTACACCTTGGGTAAGGGTGGGTTCCGGAAGCGTGCGGTGTACTCCTTGACGCGCGCCGTCATCACGCGCAATGATGCCGGAAAGAACGTCTTCAACTCCTCCGAGGTGATCGGCGCAGGCGTGGCGGCTGGCGTTTCGAGCCTCTATTACCCGTCGCGCGAACGGACCTTCGGCAACACGGCGGGCAAGTGGGGCCAGAGCGTGGGCATCGATGCCGCGACGTTCCTGTTCAAGGAGTTCTGGCCCGACATCAACCATCACGTCTTCCACGCCAGGCCGGGGCCGCAGCAGTAGGCTCTACTTTGCCAGCTCTGCCTTCACAAGCTCTGAGACCATCTTGCCCTCTGCCCGGACGCCGCTCGCCAGAATACGCTGCTGCACGACGCGCATGGCTGGTCCGATATCCTTGGGACCCGGCGGGGAGCCACCCTCAGCCAGGTGCGCGATCGCTCCCCGCACGATCTCGAGCACCTGATCGGGGCTCGCAGCCTGTGGCAGAAAACCCTCGATCATTGCGATCTCGTCGGCCTCTTTCGCCGCCAGCTCCGGGCGATTGCCCTTGGTAAACGACTCGACCGACTCGCGGCGCTGCTTGATCAGCGTGGAAAGAATCTGGGTCTCCTCCGCATCGGTCAGCGGCTCACGCTTGTCGATCTCCTTGTTCTTCAAAGCGGATTTGACCATGCGCAGCGTCGTAAGGCGGTGCTCGTCGCGTGCCTTCATGGCGGTAACGATCGCGGTTTGAACTCTGGTTGCGATTTCCATCGTGAACTCCTGTCCTGCGCTCAGCAGATACGATGCGTTCCGTGCGGGCCGCATCCGAATCCCACATTGTGCATGCGACCCATTTTATTTCGAGGGGCTGACATCCATCCTGTGGACTTACGCGTTCTGACTAACGTACGGTTTGTTTGGAACAGATGCACCAAGGAGAGTTACCACGTGGAAAAGAAACTGATCGGCCTTGTAGACAAGGCTCTAAGCCGGAGGAACTTTCTCGCCGGCGCGGGCACGATGGCGGCCGGAACGATGATGGCGGGGTGCGGTAACGGCACACCGGCAACGCCGACCCCGACGCCCACACCTGCTCCGACACCGGCCCCGGCGGCGCTGACGGACGTCGATTACCTCAACTTCGCGTTGAATCTGGAGTACCTGGAGGCGGAGTTCTACCTCCATGCCGCCACAGGCAGCGGCTTGTCCGCGACCGATGCGGGTCAGGGCGCAGGCGCAGTCACCGTGCCCACGACGACCCTGGTTCCGAACCTGAACCCGGTCCAGACCTCGTTTGTCAACGAGCTGGCCCAGACGGAGCTCGACCATGTACGCTTTCTCCGCGGCGCGCTGGGCTCGCAGGCAGTCCCGCGTCCAGCCATCGATCTGACCTTCTTCGGTCCGCTCTCGAAGGTAGCCGGTATCACCACGGACGGCTCGTTTACTCCCTTCGCCAGCTACCAGGCCTTTCTCATTGGCGGGTTCATCTTCGAGGATGTGGGCGTCACGGCGTACCACGGCGCAGCGCTGCTGTTGACCGATCCCGGTCATCTGCTGGCCGGCGCACAGATCCACGCGGTAGAGGCATATCACGCTGCATCGCTGCGATCGCAGATCGTGGCCACAGATGCGGCGGCCGGCAACACCACCTACACGGACATCGCCAACAAGGTGATTGCGTTGCGTGGCACGCTTGGCGGATCGAGCGCAGAAACGGTCCTTGGTCCTTCGAGCATCGTCGCAGCCGACCCAACCACCTCGATCGGCTTCAAGCGCAACACCGATCAGGTGCTGCACATCGCTTACGGTACTGGCCTGGGCGCCGGCGTCGGTAAAGGCGGCTTCCTCCCAGCGGGAGCCAACGGCAAAATCAGCATCACCCTCTCGTAAGGACGGAGATCCATGGCAACTCTAGAGACACAGCAGTTAGATGAGATCATCGTCAACAGCCGCCGCAAGATGCTGACCCTTGGCGGCGCGGCGCTGGCGGGCATGGTCTTCGCCTCCTCCAAGGCGGAGGCACAGGCCGCAACCCTAACCGATACCGACTACCTCAACTTCGCGTTGAACCTCGAGTATCTCGAGGCCCAGTACTACACCCTGGCGACCACCGGTCTGACCATCGATCAGCTCGGCGTCGGCATCACCGGCACGGGAACACAAGGGACGGTAGTCACCAAGTCGAACAACGACTACAACCTGTGCAAGGTCAACTTCCTCAACCCACTCGTCGAAGCCTACGCGATCGAGACGGCTAAGGAAGAGCGTAACCACGTCATCTTCCTGCGTGGTGCGTTGAGCTCGGCTGCGGTCGCTCAGCCGGCGATCGACCTGGTCAACAGCTTCAACGGCCTGGCATCTCTGCTGGCCTTGAGCCCCAGGCTCACAGCCTTCGATCCGTTCGGGGGAGACATCCAGTTCCTCCTCGGCTCCTACATCTTTGAGGATGTGGGTGTAACGGCGTACACCGGCGCGGCTCCGAAGTTGACGGACAAGGGCCACCTCGACGCCGCCGCTGGCATTCAGGGTGTCGAAGCCTACCACGCCGGCCTGACGCGGACTACCATCTACGGGCTCGATCAGCAGGCAACAGTGTTGGGACCAGCTGGCACGGCCCGTGCTGTAGCCAGTGCGATCTCTGCGCTGCGTGCCAGTGTAGACGGTTCGAACTCGGTCTCGAGCACCAATCCTCAGGGCGACGACATCGGCCTCGGCACCGAGCAGGTGTCGCTGAACACGTCGACGCAGAACTTCACCTCGGCAACGCTGGCGAACGCTTCCATCACCGGCTCGCTCAACCCGCCAGCTACCGGCTCGACCACGGCCAACGCTCTGGTCTTCTCGCGCACTGCGGCTCAGGTATTGAAGATCGTCTACGCCGGTGGAACCACCAGCGGCGGCTTCTTCCCGGCCGGGCTTAACGGCACGGTGAAGGCTGCAGCCTAACAACTCGGCTCGGCAGGTGCATTTGGAGCAGCAGAGGCGGTATCCCCCGGGGTGCCGCCTCTGCTGTTTAACGGCAGACCGCCTGATACCTTGTGACGACTCCTGCCTCGATACAATAAAGTTATGATCGTCAAAACTCGCCTCTACACTCCCGGACCTACCCCGCTCCTTCCTGCCGCCCAGTTCGCGATGGCAGCCGCCGACATCCATCACCGCACCGCAGAGTTCCGCGCGCTCTACAGCCGTGTGCTGGGGCAGCTCAAAGAGTTTGTCGGAACAAAGAACGATGTCATTCTTCTTTCGAGCTCGGGGACAGGTGCCATGGAGGCGGCGGTCTCGAATCTGACTTCGCCGGGCGACCGCGTGCTGGTGCTGACGGCCGGCAAGTTCGGCGAACGCTGGTCGGCGCTGGCAAAGGCCTTCGGCTGCGCGGTGGACGTGGTGAGCGCGCCCTATGGGCAGACGTTCTCGGTCGACGCGGTCAAGGCTGCGTTGAAGCTGGAGACGCGCGTGGTCTTCATGCAGGCGACGGAGACCTCGACCGGCGTGCGGCACTGCGTTCCGGCGGTGGCCAAGCTGCTGAAGGACGCGGGACACGAGGCGCTGCTGGTCGTCGACGCGATCACCGGGCTGGGCACGTCGCACCTGGACATGGACGACTGGGGCGTGGATGTGCTGATCGGCGGCTCGCAGAAGTCGGTGATGATCCCGCCGGGGTTGAGCTATCTGGCGGTCAGCGACGCGGCGTGGGATCGCATGGAGGCAAGCTACAATCCGCGCTACTACTTCGATCTCCGCAAGGAGCGCAAAAACGCGAAAAACGGCGAGTCGGCCTATACGCCCGCAGTCGCGCTCATCGCGGCGCTGGGTGCGGCGCTCGACTACATTGCGGTCCAGGGCGGCGGGTCGCTTGTCGAAGGACGCAAGAAGCTGGTCGAGAACGCCGAGACGATCTCCGCCATGACACGGGCGGCGGTGCAGGCGCTGGGGATGACGCTGTTTGCGCCGGACGCTCCGGGCACGGCGGCGACGGCGGTGCTGCCTCCGGCGGGTGTGGATTCGGGCGTGATTGTGAAAGAGCTCAAGAGCCGCTTCGGCGCGATCATCACCAACGGTCAGGGCGAGATGAAGGGCCAGATCTTCCGCATCGCGCACCTCGGTTTTTTCGACTACATGGATACCATCGCGCTGATCGGGGCACTGGAGCAGGTGGTGGCGAAGAGCTTCCCTCCCGCTGGCTTCAGCTGGGGACATGGTTTGGTCGCCGCGCAGAAGGTGTACGCGGAGCGGTCGTCCACGGCCGCCGCAGACGCACCGTGCATCTGCGGCCGGACGGATGCTTGCTGTTCCTTGCAGAACTCTGCGTTCGGCGCAGCTTAGGGAGCTGGTGACCGGATACTGGGAGGTTGCGTGTAACCTGAGGGAACCATGAACACGTACGATCGGCGCTCCTTCCTTCAGCTTTCGACAGCAGCTTTGGCTGCCGCAGCGGCAGAGCCAGCCTACGCGGCTCCATCTTCGACCATTGTCCAGGATGGAGCCGGCGTCACCACGGCGCAAGGCACCACGTACCGGTGGGTGTATGCAGCGTCGGACGACACGTTCCGCTTCTACGACGCGCACCAAAGGCTCATCGTCACCGGCAAGGCACAGCCTGCTGTCCTGGTGGCACCGGTCGGCCAGCCGCACAGACGGTTCAGTTCACCGGGCAGCACCTTGCCGCCTGTCGTCGAAGGTAACCAGGTCCATCTCCGGTATGCGAACGTAAACGGACACGGCGGGCTGTCCGTGACGTGGCGGTTCGAAGACCAGAGCGTGTGGCTTGAGCATGTCGTATACGACTCTCCGGCAGCCGAAGATGTGGTCAGCATGTTCTACTTCGCCCAGGGCAGTGCAGCCAGTGCCGGTAACGACGGACTCGGCGCCGAAAGCCTCACCGCCAACCTTCGCGCATCCTACTTTGTGGTTCCCGGTCTCAGCGACAGTCCGGCGATCAGTCCGATCATCAACGACAACGTCCACCTGAACGAGTCGGTCTGGCTCGGGCGGGGCAGCTCGACCAAAGGAACGCTCAGCCAGCAATGGGGTCTGCCGGTGCACTACCTTTGCGGCTTCAACATCGACCATGGCCACACGGCTAAGGGAATGTATCGCGGAGGAAGGTCCGACTCCTTCACGTGCGGTCTGGCAGATTTGCCGCAGGGCGACCTCTTTCTCAAGCTCGAAGAAGGGAACGCCAGCGCCTGGATCGACTATCGCAGCGATTTGTGGGGACATCTGCGGGGACCAGGCCCACTCAAGCTGGGAGCCACGCTTCTTTGGACCGTCGCTCCCGTCTACTCACAGGCCATTGCGGCCTACTATGCGGAACTGGTGCGGGCAGGAGTCGTCCGTCCGCAGGTCAATTCACCCCGCAAATGCGCCACCATGCTGACGCCGGAGTACTGCACCTGGGGTTCCCAGGCCGACCGTGGCCAGACCAATGGGCAATTTAACGAAGAGGCACTGCGAGCGATCTACGGTGACCTGAAGCGTTCCGGCATGAAGGCAGGTCTGTTTTCGATCGACGACAAGTGGGAAGGCGCCTACGGCAAGCTGGAGCACGATGCCACGCGCTTTCCACACTTTCAAGCGTTTCTCGATGAGGTGCGCGCCGACGGGTACAAAGTCGGTTTGTGGGCGGCGCTGATGCGGTGCGAACGTCCAGCCGAGCTTGGCCTCAAGCCCGAACAGCTGTTGCTCAAGCCCGACGGAACACCGTACGTCGTCGGGCCGCCGGCATCGCAGTACGCGATTATGGATTTTACGCAGCCAGCCGTGGGTGATCTCCTGGCCAACCTGGCGCGCCAGTTCGTACGGCGGTACAAGCCTGACCTCCTCAAGTTCGACTTTGGCTATGAGCTGCCGGGTGTCGCCCGGGCAACGGCCTTCGACAAACGCTACATGGGCGAGCGGCTGATGGCGCGGGGGCTCGAGATTGTAATTCGAGCCATGCGGGAGGTCAACCCCGATCTCGTAGTCATGTACTACAACCTGTCGCCGCTCTTTCTGGACTACTTCGATCTGCACAGCACAGACGACCTGTTTATGGCCGCAGGCGAGTATGAGGTGGAGGCCAACCGCCGCATCTTCTTCTCCAGCCTGCTCGCGCCGCTGGGTGTGCCCACCTACGGATCGTCCGGCTATGACTGGAGCAGTGCGCCGGAAATATGGTTCGATTCGGCGGCCGTAGGAACATTGGGGTCCGTAAACGACTTCACGCATGGCGATGAGCAGGAGGAGCACAGCTCGCCGGAGATCATCGCCCGGTATAACGGTCTTACGCAAACGCTGCGATCCGCCGTCCGGTGCGAAATCGTTCCGCTGGGCACGATCTTTGAAGGCGCAACCATGGGAGCGCGCGCCCACTCGTGGGCCCGGCTTGAACAAGGCAAGCTTGTCCTTCTGGCGTACCGGCCACCTGTAGCGGGGATGATCGGCTCTCTAGCCCGGTTCACCGACGATCCCCGCTATGCGAATCTCGTCACATCACAGGTTCCTGTGGTCGTCGCTTCAAAGACGAACGACCCAATCACGCGGTGCAGGGTGCTTGCCGTGGTGCCCTATGGCGAGGGAGAACTGACGATCCGTCGCGAGGCAGGGAAAGAAGCCACGCTCACCTCCCACTACTTCGGCGGCGCGACCACGCAGGAGGTGGTAGCGATCCGCGACGCTCAACTTCGGTTCAGCCCCCGTATACGCCATGGGGGCGGAAGCTCTCTGGAGTGGATCGAAGTGCAGATCACCTAGAATGCCCGGCCGACATCGCTTCGCGCGAGGCCTCCCGGGTGGAGCAGGTCCATGGCTCAGCCATCGTTCTCCGTAATGCTCGCCGTAAGATAGAAACGATGAGACGCTCTCCTCAGCTCACCGCTCCCCTGCTTGCCGCCGCCGCCCTCGCGATTACAGGAGGCTGCCGCAGGCCGGAGATGCAGCGCTGCGTCGACGAGACCAACAAGGTCGTCGACGAGAGCCTGTGCAAACAGACCGGCGTCCAGCAGCAGCGGCCAGATGGACACGGCGGCTTCTTCTTCGTGCCCATGCCGTACCGCTACTACTACGGCGGCTATGGTGGGTACGGCGCGGGATCGGTCGTAGGGGGCGGAGGCTACGCGCCGGCCCCCGGGCGCAGCTATGCAAGTCCTTCCACGCGGGGCGGCTTTGGTGGGTTCTTCAGTCGCGGCGGCAGCCATAGCGGCGGAGGGGGGGAGTGATGCGGCGCGTTCCGATGGCACCCCGAGAAGACTGGCAGCGCAAGGTCGAGGCTGTCGGGTTGACCTTTCACACGCTCGAAGACGGCGCCCCATATTGGGACGAGTCAGCAGCGTATGAGTTTACCGCCGCCGGGGTCGATCGCCTGGAGGCTGCGGGCAACACCTTGCAGGAGATGTGTCTGGCGGCGGCGCAGCACGTCATCGACCACAAGCGGTATAGAGACTTGAACATCCCGGAGGCCGCCGTCCCAGTCATCGAATGGGCCTGGGAGCACGAGCCGCCCGCCCTCTACGGTCGCTTTGACGTGATGTGGAACGGCACAGGCGCGCCAAAACTCCTTGAATACAACGCCGATACGCCGACCTCGTTACTGGAAGCGGCGGTGGTGCAGTGGGACTGGCTGAAGGAGATGACGCCGCGGCTTCCGCAGGGTGGAGGTGGCGGCGATGCGGATCAGTTCAATTCCGTTCACGACAAGCTCATCGCCAAGTGGAAGGACGTGACGCCGTACCTGCGGCAGCCAATCTACTTCGCCGGAGTAGCATCACCGGAGGACCAGCTGACGCTCGCCTACCTGCGCGACACCGCCGAGCAGGCCGGTCTCAAGACGCTCCAGATGTATATGGAGGAGGTTGGCTGGAACGAGGAGCGGCGCGCCTTTGTCGATCCCAACGAGGATGCGATGACCTCCGTCTTCAAGCTCTACCCCTGGGAGATGATGCTTCACGAAGAGTTCGGCACGTATGCTCTGGCGACGTACAAGGAGATGCAGTGGATTGAGCCCATTTGGAAGCTGCTGCTCTCAAATAAAGGCATCTTGCCCGTACTCTGGGAGCTCTACCCCGGACACGAGCTGCTTTTGGAGGCGCATTTCGAGAAGGATGCTCACCGGCTGCGCGACTATGTGTCCAAGCCGCTGTTCTCGCGCGAAGGAGCGAACATCGCCGTTGTGCGAGAGGGCCGCGAGCTGGCGCGGACGGATGGACCGTATACCGGTCCGCGCATCGTGCAGGCGCTGGCTCCCGCAGCCGTCTTCGACCAGCGTCATCCGGTTCTTGGGCTATGGATGGTCGACCAGGAGTGCTGTGGGCTAGGCATCCGCGAGTCGGCGGACCTGGTCACGGGTAACCTGAGTTCCTTCGTGCCGCATTGGTTTGCCTGACGACGAAGCACCCGGGTTACCGTAGACAACATGCACCGCCTCCAAGGTCGAGCCAGCCGAACCCTCCGCGCCACGGCTGCCGCAGCGTCGGTCGCTGCCGTGGGTGTGCTCGCCTCCGCCGCCCTGTCGGCTGGCTCGCAGCTCTTTGGCCCTACCCTCCTCGCCAGCCTCGATCCCGAGCATCTCGCCCTTACCTTCGACGATGGCCCGAACCCCTGCGCCACCCCGCAGCTGCTCGACGTTCTTGCAGAGGCGGGGGTCCGCGCGACCTTCTTCGTCGTCGGCAACTTCGTGCGCCGCGAACCCGCTCTCGCCCGTCGCATCGCCGCCGCTGGGCACCTCGTCGGCAACCACACCATGACACACCCCTGGCTCGCCTGGCAGACCGCCGCGTGTATTCGGAGGGAGATCGCCGGCTGCAATGCGCTGCTCGAAGACACCCTGGGAGCGCCAGTCCGTCTCTTTCGCCCCCCCCACGGAGCGCGGCGCCCGTACGTGCTCTCCTTCGCTCGCGATCTCGGGCTTACCACAGTCCAGTGGAATGCGATGCCCAAAGATTGGCAGCTCCCCCTTGCGCCCGCAACGATCGTCGCTCGTGTGCAGCAAAGCGTCAGCCGCAACCTGCGACACGGCCGTGCGTCCAACATCCTTCTGCACGACGGCGACGGCGCCGATACTGGCAGTCCACCCAACGCCAACCGCCAACCTACCGTCGACGCCGTCCGGCATCTGCTCTCACTCTATCCGGGCCGCCGCTTCGTCACTCCCGATCTCTGGCTTCGCTAGACCACCACCACCTGTACGCCTGCCGCCCGGAACGCTTCGAGAACCTCCGCCTGCACGCCATCGTCGGTCACAATGACGTCGATCTGCGCCGTCTCGCACACCGTATTGGCCGCCGTAAGACCCAGCTTGCTTGAGTCCGCCACCGCAACCACCTGTCGTCCGCGACGCGCCATCTCGCCCAGGATCAACGCCTCGTCCGATTCGATCACCGAAAGTCCATGCTCCGGATGCACGCCGCACGCACCCATAAAGACCCGGTCGAAGTGCAGCTTGCGCAACGCATCGAACGCCGTCGCTCCCACCATGGAGAACGCTCCCGGCCATCGGATCGAGCCACCTGTAAGGGTCACCTTGACGTTGGGCAGGCTCGACAGCTCCATCCCGATGTTCACCGCACTCGTCACAATATGGATGCCCTCACGATGCCGCAGACTGCGCGCCAGTTGCGTCGTCGTCGTTCCCGGTGACAGCGCGATGACATCGCCCGTGATCACCATCTCCGCAGCCGTTACCGCGATCCGGCGCTTCTCGTCCGCAAACCGCTCCTCCCGCAACGGAAAAGCTGCATCGAAACGGAACGGCTCAAAGGTCATCTTGCCTGCCAGCTCCACGCCACCGTGGGTGCGATGCACCAGGCCACGCTCCGCCAGCTTGATCAGGTCGCGTCGCACGCTCGCTGTCGAGGCTCCCACCAGGGGGGCGAGATCCTCGACACTGCTCGTGCCCTTCTGCAGCAGAAGGTGGAGAATCTGTTTTGTACGATCCTTGGTCTTTTCGCTCATTCCAGGCAGCTTACGCTTGCTTCCCTCGAGTGGCTTCGTGGAACGAGAAGCACATCCCTCGTCCGCCGTCTGCTCAGCTTCATCACAAGACACTTGGCCGCCCCACCGGCCTTCAGAAACTCACTCAGGTCCACCTGCACCGCATCGAACCCGCACTGCTGCAACGTTCTTCCAAGCTCTTCGCTCACATGATTCAAGATCACCGTCGTGCCCACGTTCACCGCGTTGCAGGCAAAGCGTACGGCATCCTCTTCGCTCACTACGATTCGCTTGTCCGGCGCATAAAACGCCTCAATTGCCTCCAGCGATGCCGCGTCGAACGCCTCCGCATAGTAGAGCGCATACCCTCCATGGAGTGGCGCAAAGCAGGTATCCAGATGGTAGAACCGAGGATCGATCAGCCGGAGCGACACAACCTCCACCGGCCACACCCCGCGCAGCCGCTCATGGCTCTCCCTTGCCGTGCGCGGACCGTACCCGGCCCAGAGCCGCGTGCCCTCCTCGGAGAACAGCGCATCGCCCTCCCCTTCAAAGGCGATCTGGCGCGGCAACTCGACGACCCGGTAGCCCGCCTCCGCAAACCACCGCTTGAAGTGCAGCTCCTCCCCTTGCCGCTCCGCATGGAAGAAGCTGCTGAGCACCACAACACCATCGCGTTCCAGGCCCGCGTTCGCCGTAAACACCATATCCGGCGAGCCTGGCCGCGGGTCTACCAGCTCGATCTCCGCGACGTGCGACACCTGATCGTAAAGCTGCTGCCACTGCTCCATGGCGCGATCTCGCGACGCCGCGTGAACGTTGCCCGCCATCCACGGGTTGATGACGTAATCGACCTCATACAGCGTTGGCGCACACATCAACAACGCTGGCCGACAAAGGACGGCTGGCGCTTCAGCAGCAGTCTGCGTAACGGTCGGCGTACTCATTTAGAGAACCCTCATCGCTGAGCTTGCCAGCCGCCCAAACGGGCGTCAACATGAATGATGATCCATTTGTATGCGTTCTCCCGCACCGGAACGCGCCAGCACACAGCTTTCGGCCCGCGGAAGGTGCGGCATCGTTCCGCCGGGCCCACCCGTGGGTATGCCACCTACGCCGAGCGCACCCTCTTGCCACCCATTGCCTGAAGAACTGTCTTGAAGATCACGTAAAGCACAGGGATGAAGATCAGGTTCAGAAAGGTGGAAAAGACCATGCCGCCCACGATCGCCGTACCGACCGAGTGCCGCCCATACGCACCCGCACCTGTCGCCAGATACAGCGGCATGACGCCAAGGATGAATGCGATCGACGTCATCAGGATGGGCCGCAAGCGCAGCTCCGACGCTGTGATCGCCGCATCGAGAATGCTCTTGCCCTGCTCCAGCTGCTGCTCGGCAAACTCCACGATCAAAATCGAGTTCTTCGCCGACAACCCGATCAGCATGACCAGACCGATTTGCACATACACGTCATCTACAAGACCACGCGCCGATACCAGCAGCAGCGCACCGAGGATCGCCATGGGCACCGCCAGCAGAATGATGAACGGCAGCGCAAAGCTCTCGTACTGCGCGCTCAACGCGAGGTACACCACCAGCAAACCAAGCCCAAAGATGATGATCGCTTTTCCGCTCGACTCGATCTCTTCAAGTGCGATCCCGGTCCATGAGAACGTCATCCCCTGGTTCTTGTTCTTCTCAAACAAAGCCTGCATATTGGCCAGACCCTGCCCCGAACTCAGCCCCGGCCCTGGCGATCCGTCGATCTCTGCAGACCGGAAAAGGTTGTAGTGGTAGATCACCTGTGGGCCGGACGTCTCGTGCATCGCCACCAGGTTGTCCAGCGGCACCATCTGATTTGTGTTGGAGCGAACATAGTACTGCCGCAGATCCTGCTGGTTGCGCCGGTATTGCGCATCCGCCTGAACGTATACCCGGTATGAGCGGTTGTTGAAGTCGAAGTCGTTCACATACGCCGAGCCCATAAACGTCTGCATGGCCGCCGTGATCTGCGACAGCGGAATGCCCATCGCTTTCGCCTTCTGCCGGTCGATGGCCACCTGCAACTGCGGATCGTTCGACGTGAAGGTGGTGTTCAGCGCCATCAGCCCCGAAGCCGGGTTGCGCGAGGCTCCCACAATCGTATGCGCCACGCGGTCGATGTCGCCAAACGTATTGCGCCCCGCATCCTGCAGGATGAACTGAAAGCCGCCCACCGCACCGATGCCAGCGATGGCTGGAGGCTCAGCGGCAAACAAGATCCCACCAGGCACCCCAAACAGCTTCGGGCCAATCCTGCCTACAATGTCGTGCGCCGAGTGTCCCGGCCCCAGCCTGGTACGGTCGTCGATGGGCTTCAAGGGCGCAAAAATCAGCCCCGAGTTTGGCGAACTTCCACCCGCCAGCGAAAAGCCCATCACCGAAAAGGTGCCAAATACATCGTTGTCCTGCCGTACGAGCGCCGCACCGCGATCTGCCACCTCCGATGTATACGCCAGCGACGCACCGGGAGGCGTCTGCACAATGATCAGGAAGTAGCTTTGATCTTCCACCGGCACAAACGCCGTCGGCACATGGGTGTACATGTAGGCCGTCGCCGCCAGCGCACCTACAAACACCAGCGCAACGATATACCGCAGCTTGACCACCCAGGTCACGACCGTCGCATACAGGCGGATGATCCACTGGATACCGCGATCGATCATCCCCAGCAGACCGCCGTGGCGCCGCTCCGGCTTCAGCAGAATGGCAGCCAGGGCAGGCGAAAGCGTCAACGCATTGAACGCCGAGATGGCGATTGAAAAGGCGATCGTCAACGAGAACTGCTTGTACAGAATGCCTGTCGTCCCCGGAAAAAAGCTGACCGGCACGAACACCGAGATCAGCACCAGCGATGTCGCGATCACCGCACTCGTCACCTCCGACATCGCAATCGAAGTCGCCTCATGTGCGTCGATTGCCTCGCCCTCGCGTCCCTCATCTCTTCGCCGATGCACCAGATTTTCAAGATTGCGTTGGACGTTCTCAATCACCACAATCGCATCGTCGACTACCAGACCCGTCGCCAGCGTAATGCCGAACAGGGTCAGCGAGTTGATCGAAAAGCCGAACAGCTTGATGAACGCGAACGTTCCGATCAAGGACACCGGAATCGTGACGGCGGGAATGATCGTCGCGCGCCAGTCCTGCAGAAACAGGAAGATGACGATGATGACGATCGCGATGGCTTCAGCGATCGTGATCTCCACCTCGCGGATCGAATCGCTCACGACCGTCGTCGTATCCACCGCGATGATGTACTTCAAGCCTGGCGGAAAGCTCTTCTCCAGCTCCTGGAGCACCGCCCGGCACTGCCGGTCCACATCGAGCGCATTGGCGTTTGAAAGCTGCTGCACCCCGACACCCACCGCGTCGCCGCCCGAAAACTTCAAGTCGGTGTTGTAGTTTTCTGCGCCAATCTCTGCGTATCCCACCTCTTTCAGCAGCACAAGGCCGTTTGCCGTCGCGCTGTTCTTCACAATAATGTTTTCGAACTGCTTCGGATCGGACAATCGCCCGGTCACGCGCACCGCCATCTGGAAGGCCTGCTTTCCATCGTTCGGCGGCAGCCCCAGCTGTCCCGCTGCGACCTCTACATTCTGTTCGCTCAGGGCACTCGTCACATCGAGCGCCGTCAACTGCCGCGCCGCCAGCTTGGCCGGATCAAGCCACACTCGCATCGCATACTTCCGTTCGCCAAAGATAATGACCGCGCCCACACCCTTCACCCGCTTCAGCGCGTCCGACACATACACGTCCAGATAGTTCGAGATGAACGCCTCGGAAAGGCTATGGTCCGGAGAAACAAAGCCCGCCGCCAGCACAAAGTTGCTGTTCGCCTTGGTAATGCTGATGCCGGTGTTGTTGACCACCGCCGGCAGCCTGCCCTGCGCCGTCGCCACGCGATTCTGCACGTCCACCGCGGCAATCGACAGATCGTATCCCGTCTGGAACGTCACCGTGATCGCCGACGTCCCATCGTTCGAACTCGTCGAGCTGATGTACCGCATGCCCTCCACACCATTGATCGCCTGCTCCAGAATGGTCGTGACCGCCGACTCGACATCCTGCGCGTTCGCACCGATGTAGTTGCACGTCACCACCACCTGCGGCGGCGCAAGCTGCGGATACAGCGAGATCGGCAGCGTCGGGATGCAGACCGCCCCGGCGAGCACAATCAGCAGCGCGCACACGGTTGCAAAGATAGGACGGCGTATAAAAAAATCGACCAAAACAAACCTCGTACGAACCTACCGTGATTAATCGCGCTTACTTGCTGTCGTTCCCGGACAAAGCGGAGCCATGCGCTCTCCTGCTTGCCCGGAGCGCTAACCGAGCGGCTGCACCGGCACGCCCTCTTGCAGAAACTGGATACCCGACAGAATCACCTTGTCGCCCGGCTTCAAACCGCTCAGCACCGGGTAGTTGTTGCCCACCGTATCGCCCAGCGTCACCGCGACTTGATGCGCCGCAAACCCCTGCCCGGAAGGCGACGGCGCGGCCACATACACGAACGGCTGTCCACCCACACGCACCACCGCCAGCACCGGCACCACCGGTTGCGGCGAGGTCTTCCACGTCACCCTGGCATTCACCAGCTGCTGATTCCGCAGCCGTTCGGCAGAGCGCGGGATCTCCGCCTTTGCCAGGATGCTCTGCAAACCGTTATCCACCTGCGGCGACAGAAACGACACGGCCGAATGCGCCAGCACCCCACCCGCATCATCCAGCAGATCCACCGGCAAGCCCGTGTGCAGCAACGAAAGCCGCTCCGTCGGCACGTAGATGTACGCCTCCAGGCCGGAGTTCTCATCCACAGTGGTCAGCACCGTGGTCGGCGATACATAATCCCCCAGATGCACCGGGATATCGCCGACAACACCCGCAAACGGTGCGCGTATCTGGTAGTACGCCAGCTGCTGTTGCTGAGTCCTCGTCTGTGCGCCCGAAGATTCATACGCAGCCTTCGCGTTCTCGAAGTTCTGCGACGCCTGGTCGAATGCCTGCTTCGAGGTCACCCCGGCTTCATACAGCTTCCGCTGGCGCTCCACTTCCGTCTGGTTGTACTGGTAGGTCGCCTTGAAGGGCAGCTCCGCGCTCTGCTGCGCCTGCACCGTCGCCACCTGCTTCAATGGATCGATCTGCATCAGCACCTGTCCTGCCTTCACCACGTCGCCCGACTTCACCAGGATGCGCGTCAGGTTTCCATCCACCTGTGGCTGCATCGTCGAGCTACGCCGGCTCTTAATTGTCGCCACATAGGTGTCACTCGAAGGCACATCCGTCAGCGCAACCGCCGACACCTTCACCGGCATCGCCTGCATCGGCGGCGTCGGTGCGGCATGGGGCTTGGCACATCCTGCGAGACACAGCACCACCGCAGGTAACATCCACGGCGCACTGCGCCCCCACCTTTGCCCTGGAACAGACTGACTCAACGCCACGCAAACTCTCCTCGAAGAACGACACACCACCGGGAAACAACCTTTGGATGAGCCAACGGACTTGCCCGATGCGTTTCTTCAACCTCTGCTCTTCATTCTGCCTCTTCGCTTGTCCGTCAAGGGGGGGAACATCTGCCCTCACGCTCGGCTACACTCCCAGCGAAAATGGGTTGAAGTCCTCCGCTCGATCGAACGCATCCGCGTGCTCTACCCGCTTCAGCCCGTGAACTACCAGGTACGTCAGCGGCGTCGCCAGCACCTCATACCCCACTTTCAACAGATAGCTGGTCGCGATAATCTTCAGCACCTGCCGCGTCGGATACACTCCGCCAAACGTCAGCCCGATCACCAGCACCGTGTCGACCGCCTGCCCCACTACGGTCGAACCCACCGTCCGCGTCCACAACATCCGCCCACCCGTCCACAGCTTCATCCGCGCCATGACGTACGAATTCGCAAACTCCCCGGCCCAGAACGCGATCAAACTCGCCGCCAAAAGCCGCGGAATAAACCCGAACACGGTCGTGAACGCCGCCTGGTCCTTCCATCCTGGAGCCGCCGGCAGCGCGATCACCAGCGCCCCGACTCCGTACAACAGCGCCGTCCCGAAAAACCCCGACCAGATCGCCCGCCGCGAGGCCCCAAACCCATAGACCTCCGTAAACACGTCGCCAAAGATATACGTGATCGGAAACAGCAGAAGCGCTCCCGACGTGGCAAACGGCCCAACCTGGAAGATCTTCTGCGCCAGCAGATTCGACACCAGCAGAATCACTACAAATGCCGTCGTCAGCAGATCGAGATACTTGAACCGTTGCGCGAGAGCCATACGCCAGTCTCCCACACCGCTTGCCCACGCCACACCGTTCGCGACTGTCTTCGTTGTAAGGGCATGGCTTCAGCCCGGGTGCCCCACCTTCGCGACAGTCTCACCGTTGCTAAGGTGGGTCCGCCACCAAACCCCACACCGCCCTCTTGCTTGTCATTTCCGTACGGAATCCACGTCTCTACCAAACACCCGGGTGCCCCACCTTCGCGACAGTCTCACCGTCGCTAAGGTGGGTCCGCCACCAAACCCCACACCGCCATGTTGCTTGTCATTCCGGTACGGAATCCACGTCTCTACCAAACACCCGGGTGCCCCACCTTCGCGACAGTCTCACCGTCGCTAAGGTGGGTCCGCCACCAAACCCCACACCGCCATGTTGCTTGTCATTCCGGTACGGAATCCACGTCTCTACCAAACACCCGGGTGCCCCACCTTCGCGACAGTCTCACCGTCGCTAAGGTGGGTCCGCCACCAAACCCCACACCGCCATGTTGCTTGTCATTCCGGTACGGAATCCACGTCTCTACCAAACACCCGGGTGCCCCACCTTCGCGACAGTCTCACCGTCGCTAAGGTGGGTCCGCCACCAAACCCCACACGCCCTCTTGCTTGTCATTCCGGTACGGAAGCCACGTCTCTACCAAACACCCGGGTGCCCCACCTTCGCGACAGTCTCACCGTCGCTAAGATGGGTCCGCCACCAAACCCCACACCGCCCTCTTGCTTGTCATTTCCGTACGGAATCCACGTCTCTACCAAACACCCGGGTGCCCCACCTTCGCGACAGTCTCACCGTCGCTAAGGTGGGTCCACCACCAAACCCCACACCGCATCTTGCTTGTGAATTCCGCACGGAACCTACATCTCTACCAAACACCCGGGTGCCCCACCTTCGCGACAGTCTCGCCGTCGCTAAGGTGGGTCCACCACCAAACCCCACACCGCATCTTGCTTGTCATTCCGCAGAGGACACTCGTCTTCATCCTCCAACTGGGTGACGCAGTCCATAACCAAAGTAGTTGTCAAGCCCTCCTTCCGTGCGTAGATGAACCTAAGCGTTTCATTCCAAGCCGCTTAGCTACCCGGAAAAGTTTGCGCTTTAGTTAGGCTCCGTCCGCTATCCTGATACTAGCAACTGGGAAAACCTTCAAGCGGATGCACTCTTCGCACAGGTGCATCGCAAGTCATTCATTTGACGGACTTTACCCGCAATGTGTCTGGAATGAATACTTTAGCTCTACGGGTTCACCTAAACCGTTTATTTGGAATAACTTACGAAAGCGGGATTAAACAATGGTTTCCGTTCGCCGTGACGGAGGCTCGCCGTCTTTTGACACCAACCCCCAACGCCGATAGGATCGAAGAAGTTGAGGGCGCGCCGGGCGTGCCGTCACCCTCCAGCGTCCCCGTCGTCTAGCCCGGCCCAGGACACCGCCCTTTCACGGCGATGACACGGGTTCAAATCCCGTCGGGGACGCCAAACAGCTTGAAACAACCTGGGATTTAGAGTGGCACCATCAATGCGGGTAATCCTCGCCGCCTGCTCACAAATCGGTTCGGGAGCGGCGCACAGACGGGTTCAGGGCATGCATAGGCAGACGGTGCTCCTTGTAGACTGGTAACGTGACCTCCAGACTCATCCGCCTTGCCGCCTGTCTCCTCCTGGTGCCCTGCGCCTTCGCCGCTTCGATCACCGGCACCGTCACCAACAAGACGACCAACAAGCCCGCGGCTGGTGATGACGTCGTGCTCATCCGCCTCGCCCAGGGGATGCAGGAGTCCACCCGCACGAAGACGGACGCGCGTGGCCGCTTTACGCTGGACGTGCCCGACGAAGGCAGCGTCCACCTCGTCCGCGTCACGCACGACAAGGCCAACTACTTCCGCCCGGCGCCCGCTGGCACCCAGTCCGTCGAGGTGGAGGTCTTCAACGCCGCCGCCAAAGTGTCCGGCATCACCGGCGAGGCCGATGTCATGCGCATCCAGACCGATCCCGGCGGCGCGGGCCTTCGTGTGGTCGAGAACTTCTTCGTCAAGAACGACTCCACTCCGCCCATGACGCAGTTCTCCGATCGCCCGTTTGAGTTCTACCTTCCTGCCGGTGCTATCGTCGAAGGCTCGGCCGCGCTCGGCCCCGGCGGTATGCCCGTCCAGGCCGCGCCGGTCCCACTTGGCGATGAACCCAACCACTACGCCTTCATCTTTCCCGTACGCCCCGGCGAGACGCGCTTCCAGATCACCTACAAGCTCCCCTACACCGGTTCGCTCAAGCTCACGCCGCGCCTCGTTCTGCCCACCGACACCATCGCCGTCATGATGCCGAAGAGCATGAAGTTCGTTCCGGGCCCGTCGGCCTCCTACACCGCCGTTACCGAAGACACCACGGCACAGACCAACGTCGCTCGCAATGTCGTCCCGTCGCAGCCGGTCGACTTCACCGTCTCTGGGCAGGGCCAGCTTCCGCGCGACCCTGCCAACAACGCGACCGGCGGCGGAGCTGGCGACACCCCATCCCAAGGCGTTACCTCCACCGGCCAGAACACCGGCACTGCGGCCAGCGATACCCGCCCGGGCGGCGGCCTTGGCACGCCGATCGACCCGGAGGGTGCGAACGATCCGTGGGCCAAATACAAGTGGTGGATCATCGGCGGCCTCGGCCTCGCACTCGCTGCCGGGGCGGGCGTTCTGCTCAAGGCTCCAGCCAAGGGAGCCGTCACAGCCATCTCCACTCACACGGCCTTGCTCCAGGTACTCAAAGACGAGCTCTTTGCGGTCGAGTCCGAGCACCTTCAGGGCAAGCTCTCCGACGGCCACTACGCCGAGCTGAAGTCGGCTCTTGAGACGGTCCTCCGCCGCGCCCTCACCCGCGCAGAACCACCTGTCGCCGCCGCACTTCCTGTTCCAAGTTCTGCGGCCTTCCCCCCACCCGGCAAGGTCGGCTAGCTCGCCATGCGCACCTTCCTTCAGGCTGTTCGCCTGCTCTCCATCGTCGTCTGGGTTGGCGGCATTATCTTCTTCGCCTTCGTCCTCGCGCCCACCGCCTTCCATGTCCTGCCGGCGCACGAAGCCGGTCTGGTGGTCGGCGGGACGTTGCCCGTCCTTGATAGGATCGGGTTTGTCTGCGGCATCCTCTTTCTCTGGACAAATAATCGAGTACGCGGCAACTGGCACCCTAAAGGCCAGCCGCATGTGCTGCTCGTGATCCTGATGCTCGCCCTCACCCTTTACGTCGATAAGAGCATCCTCCCGCGCATGGAGCGCGACCGCGCCTCAGTCGGCGGCGACATCACCCTTGCCCCACCCGGCAACCCCGCCCGCGCCGACTTCGACCGCCTCCATCCTCTCTCCGAACGCCTCGAAGGCACCGTGCTCCTCGCCGGCCTCGCGGTCGTCGTTCTCCTCGCGGCGGAACGGGAGCGCGCCCGCGATACCATCGCTTCGTGACCGCCCCGCACGCCAACCTCCTCCTTTCGCTCGCGCTTGGGTTTGTCGCCGGTCTGGCCGACTATCTGGGCGGCTTGATCCTCATCCATCGCGCGCCCTCCACCCGCACCCTTCGCTTCTTCGTCGCCCTGGGCGCGGGCTTCATGATCGCCGCCGCCCTGCTCGAGATGCTCCCGGAAGGGGTGCGCGTCAATCCGCGCCTGGCTCCCTTGCTGGTGCTGCTCGGCTACTGCGCCGTCCATCTGCTGGAACACACGCTGGTCCCGCACATCCACTTCGGCCAGCCTTCGCCCACCCACGGCTTTCTCTCGTCGAAGGCCAGCTACTCCGTCCTGCTCGGTCTCGCCCTGCACACCTTTTTCGACGGCGTGGCCATCGGCTCCGGCTTTGTGCTTTCGCGCTGGCTCGGCTGGGTACTGTTTACCGCTGTCCTGCTCCACAAGGTGCCGGAAGGCTTCACCGTCGCGAGCGTCATGCTTGCCGGAGGTCAGACGCGTCGCACGGCCCTCAACTCGGCCCTGCTCCTCGGCGCAACGACGGTTGCAGGCGTTCTCGCGATCTCGCTCGCGCCCCACCTCGTGCAGGCGGGGCTACCGGTATCGGCCGGTGTGACTCTGTATGCCGCCGCCACCAACCTGATGCCCGAGCTGAATCATGAACCGGGTTTGCCCATGGCCGCGATGTTTTTCGCCGGGATCGGTCTCTTTTTTCTGCTTCGCACCCTTGCCATGGGCTACTAGAGACGTTTATTGGATGCTGAGCGTCACGGTAGCCGTATGCTGCAGGAGGGTGCCCGAAGTGCCCGTCGCCGTTCCCGATACCGTAATCACGTAGCTCTTTGCAGCAGGTGCGACGGCGATCACAGTGGCACCGCATCCTCCCAGCCCCATCAGCCCAACAAGAAAAGCAACACCCGCGATCTTCCGGCGCAACGCCCTTGAACACAGCGGAAGAAGCAAGCATCCGCCCAGCCAGACCAGCGAGGCCGCTTGCAAGGGCTTAACCGTTTGCAGCGTAAGCTGAAAGGCTCCTGTTCCGGCGTCGACCACGGAGCCAGGATAGAAGCTCGCCGTCGTTCCGGCGGGAAGGCCGGACGTCGCCAGCGTAATGGGTCCAGCCAGCGTTCCTCCCTCCGTCTGCACTGCAAAGCTGTAGTTCGCAGCAGACCCCGCGGGCACGGTCTGCTTCAACTGGCCTGTGGCCGCAAGGGTGAAGTCGGGCGCAGGAGGAGCTATCACAGCGACCGTCTGCACGGCGGTCGTCGATCCAGTAAAGTTTCCGTCACCCGCATAGATGCCCACGAAGGAGTGCGTTCCCGCAGCGAGACGCATGCTGGTATAGGTCGCATCGCCCGTGCTCGACAGCGGAACCGCAGCCAACGCGACGGCTCCATCCATCAAGGTGACCGACCCTGTCGGCAGCCCACTCGTTGTGCTCGCCAGATGCACGGTAAACGTTACCGGCGCAGTAGCCGTCACGGTCGTGGCGCTCTCTACCAACGACGCTACACTCCCGGCCTTTGCTATGGTCACCGCCGCCACAACTGGACGCAGCACATAGTTCCCGGCCGCCGCGCCGCGGATGGAAGCCGACACGGGATAGGTCCCAACCGGCGACAAACCCCGCGCCGCGCTGACAAGCTGCAAGGACACAGCGGCTGCATCCCGCGGCAACACGCCCGTCAGGAGTCCTGTTAGCGGCGGTACGCTCTGCCCGTAGATTACGTTCAGCGAAGCGGTGGTGGCGGCCAGCGGCGCAGGCAGTACCGGCAGCAGAAGGGCTGGACTGGTCGCCGCAGCATGGCTGCCGTCCCCACTGTAGCTCGCATAGACCGCATGTGTGCCGGCATCGAAGGCGTCCGTCGCGAATGCCGCCTGCGCGCCACTCAGAGCCACACTCCCCAAAGCCGTTCCACCCTCCAAGAACGTCACCATGCCCGTGGGCTGACCACCGCCGGAGAGCGTCGCCGTTACGGTTCCGCTGCCGTAGACGATCGGTCCAGGCGCACGCAGCGTCAGCGTGCTCGCCCCTACAGGCGTCGCAGCCCCCGCACCAGCCAAAGTCACGATCGTCCCGTCGTCTTCGACCTGCCGCACGCGTTGATTCGCGGTGTCTGCGATCGTCGGCAGCCCGCCTGGTGAGACTGCCACCCCACGCGGCGCGCTGAGGCTGGCCGCGACTGCGAGACCGCCGTCCCCGCGAAACGCCTCGACTCCGTTCCCCGCGATCGTCTCCATCGATCCGTCGGGCGCGATCCGCCGCACACGATGGTTGTTTGTGTCGGCCACATACACGTTGCCCGCGCCGTCGACCGAGACGCCGTGCGGCAGGGCAAGCCGTGCTGTGGCCGCAGGTGCGCCATCTCCCCCAAATCCCGGGGCGCCCGTTCCGGCTACCGTCGTGATCGTTCCCGCTCGCACGACACGGAGTCGTTGATTGTGGGTGTCCGCGATGTAGAGAGCGCCCGCTGCGTCCATTGCCAGACCGCCGGGCGAGTCGATCGCAGCAGCCGTTGCCGAACCGCCATCTCCGCTGAATCCTTGCAGCCCATCTCCGGCGACGGTATGGATGAGCCCGCCCGCGGTGAGTTCCCGCACGCGGTGGTTGTTTGTGTCTGCGATATAGAGGTTCCCGCCCGCATCGAGGGTAAGCGCCATCGGGAGGTTGAGCCGAGCCGCCGTGCCTGCGCCACCATCTCCGGCGTAGCCCGGCAACCCCGTTCCGGCAACCGTTGCGATCTGCCCCGTCCCCCCATCCACCCGGCGCACCCGGTGGTTGTGTGTGTCCGCGATGTACAGGTCACCCGCCGTGTCGACGACCAAACCGGACGGCGAGTCCAGCTCCGCTGCCGTGGCCAGCCCGCCATCTCCCGCGAACCCCTGCACACCGCTGCCTGCAACCGTCGACACGATGCCCGCGGTATCGAGCCGCTGCACCCGTTGGTGGTTGGTGTCCGAAAAGTAAAGGTTGCCTTGGGTATCGAAGGCTACATCGGCAGGAAACGCCAACGCGGATGAGGTTGATGCGCTCCGAACGGTCTGTGCCCGCATCCCGCACATGCTCCCAAGCATGGCGACGAAGACGGCCCGGAGAAGCCCGTAGGCGCAGCGCGGTGGGTAGATGCTGCTCAGCGTGCCCATGCGTTTCGTTTCCGTACACAATACGAACGCCGCCAGTGTATCGCAACTCGCGGTGCAGGGCGACAACTGTATGCTTGGGGGGACCATCCATCCTAAGGTAGGTCGATACGGAGACTCTTATCCATGCTGATCCGCCTTTCGCGCGCACAGACTTTTGCAGCCGCTCTCTTCCTTGGTGCTTCTCTCGTCATCGCCGGGTGCAAGTCCTCGCCCGCGCCTCAGCCTGGCATCCGGAACTCCGATGGCTCCATTACCAATGCTGACGGCTCGGTGACCTATCCTGCCGGAACGGCTCCTACGGCAACAGCGCCACCCACGCCGACCGCTCACCTGAACTCCGACGGCTCTACAACCAACCCCGATGGCTCCGTCACCTATCCTCCTGGGTCGAATCGTGCCCAGCGGGAGAACCGCCCAGCGACCGCTCCTGAGCCGCGTCGCGAAGAACGGGCGCGCGAGCAGGCACCGGCTCCGGCTCCGGTTGAGCGCGCTCCTGCTCCCGTAGCGCGTGTCATCCCAAGCGGCACCACCGTCCGCGTTCTGACGACTGAACTGCTCAGCGCCAGCCGCAATGAGCCTGGCGACAGCTTCCACGGTTCGCTTGCACAGCCTGTCCGCGTGGGAGGGGAGGAGTTTTTCAAGCAAGGCACGCCCGTGACCGGCACCGTGACCGGCTCCAAGAAGAAGGGTCGCTTCAAGGGCGCGGGCGATCTCGCCATCGAGCTTACTTCCATTGGCGGTGTCCGCGTCAGCACTTCGGAATATGAAGCTGTGGCAAAAGGCGAAGGTAAACGCACCGGAGCGATGGTGGGCGGTGGCGGCGGCCTGGGTGCCCTGATCGGCGGCCTCGCTGGCGGCGGCAAGGGCGCGCTGATCGGCGGGCTTGCAGGTGCAGGTGCGGGTACGGCTGCCTCGGCCTACACGGGCAACCGCGACGTCATCATCCAGCCCGAGACGCCGATCGCCTTTACACTCACGGCACCCGTGACGCTCCACTAAGCCGGTACAGTAGGAAGATGCGGCTGACCCCCATCTTCCTGCTCTCGGCGACCGACGCCGCGCACTTTCCCACCGCGAGTAAGACCCACAATGCGCCCGAAGTCGCGTTTCTCGGGCGCTCCAACGTGGGAAAGTCTTCGCTGATCAACGCGCTGCTTGGCTCAAGGGAAGCGCATGTCTCCTCGACCCCCGGCCGCACCCGGGCCATCAACTTTTTCGCTCTGCACGAAGGAGCGGGCGAGAAGATGCGCCAGAAACCCAGCCTGATCTTTGCCGACCTGCCCGGCTACGGCTACGCTAAAATCTCAAAGTCCATCTCCGCCGAGTGGCCGAAGTTCATTGAGCCCTATCTGGCCGAGCGGGACACGCTTGCCCTCTGCGTTTGCCTCGTCGATACGAACATCCCGCCCCAGCCCTCGGACACCCAGCTGATCCATTACCTGCAACAGACGCAGCGACCGTACCTTGTGGTCGGCACCAAAGCGGACCGGCTCTCGGGCAACACCTTAACGAAGTCGCTAGCGATCCTGAAGCGTGCTCACGAAGTCGAAGAAGTTCTGCCTATCTCCGCCAAGACGGACGTCGGCACGAAGGCACTTTGGAGCCGCCTCACGGCGATCGCGGAATACTAAAGCAGATACGCTCTTCTAATCGTGATCTCGATGAAACGGCCGTCTACCAGGCGCGCGACCACTTTGGCCCAGCCTTATCTTCGTCCCGTAGACGCGCGTCCACTCCTGCGGTGACCTCGATCAGCCTCCCAAGAAGCCAAAGCAGATCCGAGAGCCGGTTGAGGTAGGGGATGACCGTAGGCTCGATCGCTTCCCCGTGCTCAACAAACCGTACTGCTGCCCGTTCTGCGCGCCGGCAGACGGTTCGCGCCATCTCGTAGGCCGCCGACTCGCGGTGCGCACCAGGGATTGACCAGTCGGCCAGTATGCCTTCGGTGGCTTCGATCTCTTCGACCCAAGCCGTCAGTTGGTCCACCTCTGCTTGAGGGAGGTTGGGCGGCTGCTTACCGGCTCCAGGCGTGGCCAAAGCTGCACCCACCAGAAAGAGCGTCCGCTGGATGGTCTCCGTTCGAGCGGCGATCTCCGTGCTGGAGCAGAGGCTGCGCGCAAAGCCCATAAAGGTGTTCAGTTCGTCGACCGTGCCATACGCCTCCACCCGCAGGTCCGCCTTGGAGAGGCGTATTCCACCCACCAGGCCCGTCTGGCCGCTATCGCCCTGCTTGGTCGCGATACTGCTCATTGCCCTCGTCCCCGCCTACTCATCGTGCGTGTAGTAATCCAGTCCCAGGTGCGTGATCAGCGGCTCCCCCATCACATGCCGCAGCGTATTCTTCAGCTTCATCGATTGGATAAACAGGTCGTGCTCCGGATACAACCCTGGCGCAAAGTCAGGAGCCTTGAAGTAGAAGCTTAGCCACTCCTGAATCCCCAGCCCCTGCAACGCCGGGGTACGCGCCGCCAGGTCCATAAACAGGATTAGGTCAAGCGCCAGCGGAGCCGCCAGGATCGAGTCCCGGCATAGGAAGTCCACCTTCAACTGCATCGGATAGCCCAGCCACCCGAAGATGTCGATGTTGTCCCACCCCTCTTTGTTATCACCACGTGGCGGGTAATAGTTGATCCTCACCTTGTGGAAGATGTCCTTGTACAGGTCCGGATGCAGCTCCGGCTGAAAGATGTACTCCAGAACCCCCAACTTCGACTCTTCCTTCGTCTTGAAGGACTCCGGATCGTCCAGCACCTCGCCGTCGCGGTTGCCCAGGATGTTGGTCGAATACCATCCGCTCACCCCCAGCATCCGCGTCTTGAACGCCGGCGCGAGCACCGTCTTGATAAACGTCTGCCCCGTCTTGAAGTCCTTGCCGCAGATCGGCGCGTTCCTCTTCTTCGATAGCTCGCGCAACGCCGGGATGTCTACCGTCAGGTTCGGCGCGCCGTTGATGAACGGGATGCCCTCCTTCAACGCCGCCCAGGCGTACAGCATCGAGGGCGAAATCCCCGGATCGTCGTCCACCAGCCCCTTCTCGAACGCTTCAAGCGTCTGGTGCACCGCCGTCTGCTCCAGGAAGATCTCGGTCGACCCAATCCAAATCATCACCTGCCGGTCGGTCTTCGTCTTGAACTCGGCAATGTCGTTGCGGATCTGATTCGCCAGATCGCACTTGTTCTTGCCCGTCTTCACCTTCTGCCCGGTCAACCGCTTGACGTAGTGCTGATCGAACACCGCAGGCATCGGCTCGATGGATTCCAGATATGGCCGAATCTCTTCCAATTGATCCCGGTCCAGCACCCCAGCCGTCTTCGCCGCGTCGTACAGGTTGCCGCCGAAGATGTCCCACCCGGTAAACACCAGGTCATCCAGCGTGGCCAATGGAACGAAATCCTTGATGAGCGGCGAGTTCTTATCTGTTCGCTTGCCCAGCCGGATCGTCCCCATCTGCGAGACCGAGCCGATCGGCTTCGCCATACCGCGCCGGATCGCCTCCACTCCGGCGATCAGTGTGGTGGCCACAGCCCCCATCCCGGGGATCATGACGCCAAGTTTTCCAGTTGCAGGCTTGATGCTGGCCGCGCCTGTGGCGGCGGCTTCCGGTGTAGACATGTTCGTGTGGTGCCCTTCTATCGATGCAAAGTTCCGTAATGGTTCGGACAGGTCAGTATCGCCTACCTAGAAGCTCTCACGCAAACCCGGTCAAGCTGCAGCACCCTCGGTCCGTATCCGATTCTTCCAGTGCGATGTAACAAACCAGACGATCCCGACCAGCAGCACCAGCTCCACCCCCAAATGGAATCGGTGGAAGACGGACTGGAACACTGGATTCGTATTCCACTGCGCCCCCAGCTTCATCCCGATATATGCCAGCGCATAGCACCACGGCCATGACCCGATGAACGTGTAGAGATGGAAGCGCGTCAGGTTCATCTTCGCCACGCCCGCCGGGAACGCGATGAACGTCCGCACGATGGGCAGCATCCGGCCGATTAGCACCGCCAGCGACCCAAAGCGCACGAAGAACTGGTCGACGCGGTCGAGGTCGTGACGGCTCAGCAGTACCCAGGAGCCGTAACGCTCCACCATCGGCCGCCCGCCCCGCGCCCCCACCCAGTACGCCGGGATGGAGCCGAGGTTAGACGCCAGCGAAGCCACCGTCGCCAGGATGATGAGCTGCGTCTGGTTATGCGCCAGCGCAAACCCTGCCAGCGGCATAATCACCTCGGACGGCAGCGGGATGCACGCCGACTGGATCGCCATCAGCAACGCGACGCTGGCATACCCGCCCGCCGCGATGGCCGCCACAAGAAGAACCACAATTTTCTCTGTCATGCACCTCCAAGTATAGCCGTCCACCCGGCGTCGGCCGTGAATCTTGTAGCATCGAAACAGCAGAGATCAGAGGAGCACCATCAATGGCTGAGACCGCAGTAGCCCCCATCGAGACCGCAGTGGCACCCACGACCGGACGCCCCGCCAGCAGCTACGCCGCCGCGCCGCACGATCCCTCCAAGCCCGCCGTCAAGCGCCAGATCGTCTGCTTCTCCTTCTACAAGGTCATGCCGGAGTGGCGCAGGCTTTCCGCCGAGGAGAAGGCCGCACACAAGCAAGCCTTCGCCGCCGTCCTCGCCAAGTGGAACAAACCAGGCGAGTTCCTCTCGCTCACCTACTCCACCATCGGCACGCGCGGCGATGTCGATCTCTGCATCTGGTCTATCGGCTACGCGGTCGAGGAGCTCAACCGGATGCGCTCCGAGCTGATGGGCACCCCGCTCGGCGGCTACCTGCTTTCGCCCCATAACTTTCTGGCTATGACCAAGCGCTCCCAGTATCAGATCGATCGCGAGGACGAGAGCGAAGGCGAAGGTCGCGGAGCCATCCGTCCCGGCGGCCACAAGTACATCTTCATCTATCCCTTCTGGAAGACGCGCCCCTGGTATCTATTGTCGGCCTCGGAAAGAAAACGGCTGATGGACGAGCACATCCGCGTCGGGCTTACCTTTCCGCGCGTCAAGCTCAACACCACCTACTCCTTCGGCATCGACGACCAGGAGTTCGTCGTGGCCTTCGAGACCAACTTCCCCGAGGACTTCCTCGACCTCGTCCAGCAGCTCCGCGAGACCGAGATCAGCCTCTACACGCTCCAGGACACGCCCATCTTCTCCTGCGTCCGCCTCTCGCCCGCCGATATGCTGGACCGGCTCGGCTAGAGCGAACTAAGGTTGTAGACGATCCGGTGGTTGTAGACGCTTCGGCTGTAGGCGCTTCCAAATACCTTGGAAGCGGACATTCGCTCCTCCGCAACCCATATTGTCGCTCATGACGATATAGTGCCCTATTAGCGTCAAGTCAACCGTACAGCTGTCTTCAACAAAGTGCAGGTTATTTCCCGTCGGCGACGAACTTCCTTCCAAGCCACCGGAATGAGTGGAGTATCTGCCTTGCCATTGGGCAGTGCCCACCAGGTGCAATGTTCCTGCCTTTTGTCCCGCTCCAATCCGAAGATGGTTATAGCCGTCTGTCCAATGACCGCTCCACGCGCTCAACAAGGGATCTTTGCTGGAGGGCACGACGCGCAAGGCTTCGGTGAGAATCCACGCTGGTCCCGCACCTTGGCGACCGGAGACATAGCCGCAGGTCCACTCTCCCTGGCTTCGATAAACTTGGACCGGTGTCCCCAGGGCGGCTGGGTCGGTCATGCATCCGTTCGACGAGCCGCACAGCAGTTGTACTGTTCCTCGTTTAGCCACCTCCGCGAGTTGCACCTCCGGACCGATCCCTACAACAGAGCGGTCATCCTCAGAGGTGCACGCAACGCCCGGCCTACTCTGCGCGACGGAGCAAATCGGTGCCATTAGAATGAAGATCGTAGCCACAGTAGCAACTTGCATGTCTCTACCCTTTCTCCTAAGCCTGTAGGAACCTGCCGACCGGTAGGAATCTATTACCCATGATTATGCCTCCAGCCATCAAGCCCATCCGCTCCTCATCCCGCACAGCCACCGGTGCCAGGGCCCGCGCCATCGCTGCCACGGAACTCGTTTCACCAAAGGCCAAGCCCGGCAGGACGAAGAAGCCCCTCGCCCCCGAGCGCGTCGACGCCATCCTCGACGCGCTCGCCAAGGCCTACCCCGACGCCGTCTGCGCCCTCCATCACCGATCCGCGTGGGAGCTCACGGTCGCCACCATCCTCTCGGCGCAATGTACGGATGCCCGTGTCAACCTGGCCACGCCCGCGCTCTTCGCCGC
Source organism: Acidobacteriaceae bacterium (assembly GCA_965215415.1). Taxonomy (GTDB): domain Bacteria; phylum Acidobacteriota; class Terriglobia; order Terriglobales; family Acidobacteriaceae; genus Edaphobacter. The sequence goes on from CBDCDQ010000009.1 coordinate 2,941,630, forward strand.
CTTTCCCACGCCGCAGGCTATGGCTGCCGCGTCGCTCGAGGAGCTTCAGGAGTTCACCAAGCCGACCGGCTTCTTCCGCAACAAAGCAAAGTCGATCCAGGGAGCGGCCCAGGCCGTGGTCGAGACCTACGGCGGCGCCGTCCCGCAGACGATGGATGAGCTGCTCCAACTTCCCGGCGTCGCCCGCAAGACGGCCAATGTCGTGCTCGGATCGTGGTTCAAGATCGCCGACGGCATCGTGGTCGACACCCACGTCCTCCGCATCTCGCAACGGCTGGAGCTGACGAAATCCACCACACCCGAGAAGATCGAGCAGGACCTCGTCAGGATCATCCCGCACGATCAGTGGATCGACTACGCGCACCGCGTCATCTTTCATGGCCGCCAGGTCTGCGTCGCCCGCAAGCCCCGCTGCGTCGACTGCACGCTCGAAACTCTCTGCAACTCCGCCGACAAAGTGTGGAGTTCGCACTGAGCTCCCGCCTGAAGATCGCCGCCATCCGCACCGGCACCGAGCCGCTCCGCAAGCTGCCCATCCACTCCTTCGAGCGGGTGCTCGATACGGCCCTGCTTTGCCCGCGCTGCGGTGTTGCCTACAACCTGGTCGTGGATTGGGACGAAGCAGCCGACCGCTGGTTCCCGGAGACCTCGCGCCCGCTCATCCGCCTGCTCAGCAAGGCCATCCACATGGGCCATGGCAACGATCACCGCGTCAGCCACTTCGAGACCGCCGGGGTGGTAGTCGAGAGCGTCACAGGCTAACGAATCGGCGCGGGTTCCATCTCTGTTGATGCCACCGGATTCAGAGCACCCGAATCGGTTTCTTCGTTGCAGACGGATTACAATCACAGGATGCCGCCGCTAAGCGCCTGCATCGTCCTGGCACTTTCGCCGTCTAACTGGGGAGCATGATGACCAACACACCAAAAGAAATCCTGAGCGGCCCTACCCGCAAACTCCCCATGATGCCCATCCGCGACATGGTCATCTTTCCGCATATGGTCACGCCCTTCGTCGTCGGACGCGAGTCGAGCGTCCGCGCGCTGGAAGAGGCGCTGAACGGCGACCGCAAGATCTTCCTTGCCACCCAGCACGATGCGTCGGTCGACGAGCCGAACGCCGACGACATCTATGCCACCGGCACCATCGGCACCATCGTCCAGAGCGTCAAGATGCCGGACGGCAACATCAAGGTGCTGGTCGAAGGCGTCGAACGCGCCCGCGCCAAGTCGGTCAACGATGTGGACGGCTTCTTCGTCGCCACGGTGCAGACCGGCGGCACCAGTCTCGAGGCCAGCCCGCAGGTTGAGCAGCTGATGTCGCGTGTTCACACCTTGTTCGAGCAGTACGTCAAGCTCCAGCAGTCGCTCAACTACGAGACGATGGCCGCCAGCGTGCGGGCTGACGAGCCCGCCAAACTGGCCGACACCATCGCCGCTAACCTCCAGCTCTCCATTGAAGAAAAGCAGCAGCTTCTTGAAGTTTTCGATCCCGCCATGCGCCTCGCGAAAGTCGCCGATGCGCTGGATGTCGCCATCGAGAAGCTGAACATGGATCGCACCATTCAGTCGCGCGTGAAGCGGCAGATGGAGAAGGCGCAGAAGGAGTATTACCTCAACGAGAAGATCAAAGCCATCCAGAAGGAGCTTGGTCGCGGTGAGAAGTCCGAGTTTGACGAGCTGAAGAAGAAAATCGAAACGGCTGGAATGCCGAAGGACGTGCTCGATAAGACGATGCAGGAGCTTAAGAAGCTGGAAGCTATGCCTCCTATGTCGGCTGAGTCCACCGTTTCGCGCAACTACATCGACTGGCTGCTCGCCGTGCCGTGGAAGAAGCGTTCGAAAGAGATTCGCTCCATCGAACATGCCGAGCAGATTCTGAACGAGGACCATTATGGTCTCGAAAAGATCAAGGAGCGCATCCTTGAATTCCTTGCGGTGCGTCAGCTGGTCAAGAACCCCAAGGGTTCCATCCTCTGCTTCGTCGGACCTCCGGGCGTCGGCAAAACGTCGCTCGGGATGTCCATCGCCAAGGCCACAGGTCGCAAGTTCGTCCGGATGTCGCTGGGTGGCGTGCGCGACGAGGCCGAAATCCGTGGCCATCGCCGCACCTATATCGGTGCGTTGCCCGGCCAGATCATTCAATCGATGAAGAAGGCGGGAACGAAGAACCCCGTCTTTATGCTCGACGAGATCGACAAGATGGCGTCGGACTTCCGGGGTGACCCAGCCAGTGCCCTGCTCGAAGTCCTCGACCCGGAGCAGAATACGAGCTTCCAGGACCACTACCTCGACGTTGAGTACGACCTCTCCAACGTCCTTTTTGTGGCCACCGCGAACGTCCTCCATACCATCCCGGGCCCGTTACAGGACCGGATGGAGATCATTCGGCTGCACGGCTACACTGAGCTTGAGAAGCTGGAGATCGCCCGGCAGTACCTCGTTAGAAAACAGCGCGAGGGTACCGGTCTTACAGAGCAGCAGATCACGTTTTCCGACGACGCGCTCAAGCTGCTCATCCGGGGATACACCCGCGAGGCAGGCGTCCGCAACCTGGAACGCGAGATCGGCAACGTTTGCCGGAAGGTCGCCCGCCGCGTCGTCACCAACGGCCCGGAGCACGTTGAGACCGTCACCGCGGCCTCATTGCCAGACCTGCTTGGCGTCATCAAGTTCCGCGACACCGAGATGCAGGAGAAGAGCGAAGTCGGCCTCGTCACTGGATTGGCTTGGACGGAAGTTGGCGGCTCTATCCTCCAGACGGAGGTTCAGGTGCTCGATGGGAAGGGCAAGATGACGGCCACAGGACAACTCGGCGACGTAATGCAGGAGTCTGCCCAGGCTGCGCTCAGCTACATTCGCTCCCGCGCGCAGAGTCTTGGCTTGCCAAAAGACTTTTACCGGAACATCGACATCCACGTCCACGTGCCTGAAGGCGCCATCCCGAAGGATGGACCGTCTGCCGGGATCACCCTGGCTACAGGGCTGGCCAGCGCGCTCACCAAGATCAAGGTGCGCCGCGACATTGCGATGACCGGTGAGATCACCCTGCGGGGCAAGGTTTTGCCGATCGGTGGTCTGAAGGAGAAGCTGCTCGCTGCTCATCGGGCTGGCATCTTTGAAGCGATCCTGCCCGAGGACAACCGCAAAGACTACGCCGACCTGCCGGAGCTCATCAAATCGACGATGAAGCTGCATTTCGTAGAGGAGATGGATGAGGTGCTTGCGATCGCTCTCGAAGCTCCTTTACCGGAGTTGTCGGAAGAGATGCCCGAGGTTCTGGCCGCCGCTATGCCGCCGATCATGGGCGATCTCCCAGCCGTCCACCTCTAACGTCATCGCCCTGAAACAAAGGCCGAGCCACGTAGGCTCGGCCTTTGTACATCGATAGAACCTAAGCCCGCCGTCCGCCCGTCACAAAGTGCATAATGATCGAGATCACGGCAAAGATCAGAAGCAGATGGATGAGCATGCTGCTCACGTGCATCATGGTGAAGCCGCCCAACCAGAGCACAACCAGAACCACCGCCAAAATGAGAAACATCGTTTTACCTCTTTCGCTTCAGGATGTCATGCTCTGTGCAAGCAGCCGCATTCTGTGAGAGAGGCAACAAAGATGTTTCGTTGCTCCTAGTCGGGAATAAACCTCCAACCCGGTGGTAACCTCATCCACCGGCGATGGAGGGAATCAGCATGACCTCATCCCCGTCTTTGAATGCATAGGTGTCGCCCCCAAGGAATCGAATGTCTTCCTCATTTACGTAGATATTGATGAACTTCCGCAGCTTTCCGCCTTCGTCCTTGATCTGCGTCGACAGTGCGGGATAGTTCGTGTCGATATCGGCGATCAGACCCGGTAGATTCTCGGCACCTGAGTTGAACTGCTTCTGCCCATCGGTATGCCGCACGAACGCCGCCGGCAGCACGACCTTGATCTTACCGGCCACTGTACCCTCCCACCGCTTCCAACTCCAGTACCTCGATCGCCTCGTCTGGAGTGCCGTCCAGTTCACGCAGATACGCGTCGAACTCCGCCAGCCGCGGCCGCACGGCGCGTGAGGCGTGGAACTGTCCGCTCACCGCGTCGGTCGTCTTCAGGCCATTGCCTGTGATACACACCACCGTGGTGTCGTCCGGCGAGATGCGCCCATGTGCGTACAGCCGCGCCGTCACCGCCGTCGTCACGCCGCCCGCCGTTTCGGTAAAGATGCCCTCAGTTTCGGCCAATTCCTGCATGCCGGAGACGATCTCCACGTCGGAGACGTCTTCGGCCCAGCCACCCGTCGAGCGAATCATCTTCGCCGCCGCCGCCCCGTCTGCCGGATTGCCGATTGCCAGAGACCGCGCGATCGTGTTTGGGCGCTGCGGCAAGATGTCTTCGCTCCCCTGCTTCACCGCCGTCGAGATCGGTGAACAGCCGGTCGCCTGCGCGCCGAAGAACCGCACCGGCTTTGCGTCCACCAAGCCAAGCTGGATCAACTCGTTGAAGGCCTTGCGGATCTTGCGGATCAGTGATCCGCCCGCCATGGGACAAACGACGTTGTCGGGCAGCCGCCAGCCCAGCTGCTCCGCAATCTCGTACCCTACGGTCTTCGATCCCTCGGCGTAATAGGGCCGTAAGTTGACGTTGACGAAGCCCCAGCTATATTCGTCGGCGATCTGCGTGCAAAGGCGGTTCACATGGTCGTAGTTGCCGTCGATCCGCACCAGCCGTGCACCATAGACCAGCGTGTTGAGGATCTTTGCGGGTTCGAGATCGGCAGGCACCAAGATCGTCGCAGGGATGCCAAGCCGCGCCGCCTGCGCCGCCACCGAGTTTGCCAGATTGCCAGTCGACGAGCAGCCCACCACATCGAAACCGAACTTCTGTGCATTTGCCAGCGCGACCGAGACCACCCGATCCTTGAAACTCAACGTCGGGAAGCACACGGCGTCGTTCTTGATGTAGAGGTTGGTCGCGCCAATGCGCTTGCCCAGGTTCTTCGCCTTTACTAGAGGCGTAAAGCCAACGGGCAGATCGGGCTCATAACCAGCTGGGATAGGAAGCAGAGCCGCGTAGCGCCAGATGTTCAACGGACCCGCGGAGATGTTCGCGCGGGTAAAGGTCGAGCGCGCCATCTCCATGTCATAGACGACTTCGAGCGGAGCAAGGCACTCCGGGCAGCCGGAAAGGGGGCGATTGCCGAACCGGCGCCCACACTCGTTGCACTTCAACTCATACGCCAAACAGGAATACTCCATCCGCTCATCTCCTGTGGAGAGGGGGATACGGCCTGTTTGACGTCTCTGATCTGAGGAAGCCGTAATAGCTCAAGGGGAGGTGAAAAACGGATGCAGCCCGGCGAATCGGACTGCGTGCTCCGAATCTCATGTTCCCTGTGGCGCACTCGGCACTCAGGAGAGAGTTGACACCGGTACGCGTGTTCTGTCCGGTTGTCGTGGCGTCAAAGGGCTCGTCCCTCAACCACTCTGCATGAAATTCAAATTCGCCGTAGCGAACTGGAATGTCTAAGTTCTAACACAGCCTTGTCACGGATGCAACTTACTGCTTTTGCACCACGCTGCGCACCCCGTCGACGAAGGCTTCCGGGTTGAACTCTGTCCGCACGATCTCGTCTGGGCAGTCTGTCAGTTCAGCCACGCGCCAATTACACACGAAGGCGACCAGTTGGCTGTGCTGCGCTGTCTTGATCTCCGAACAAAGATGTTCCGCTTCGGGGACGCCCTCCTGCCCCTCGACGTCAATCAGCACCAGATCGTAGGGGTGTCCCCAAAACCTCGACAACCCCTCGCCGGGAGTAAGCACCGAGTCGACGCGAAAGCCGGAAAGGCGAAGAATCTGGTCACGGAGGGGACGCAGCATCTCGCGCCGGCAGATGTGCAGGATGCTGGGGGCTGAATCGGACATCGTCATACTCACGGCAGTCATAGCGCAGCTTCTAAGGTACGCACCTTTATACCCGAAATCTTCACCCCTATTCGCTGCACAGGAAAGAGTTCCATGGCATCACCGTGCCGGATCATAATTGAGGTTCGGACCCAACCACCGCTCGGCCTCGTCTACCGACATCCCTTTGCGCCCGGCGTAGTCCTCGACCTGGTCACGGCCGATTTTTCCGAGCGAGAAGTACCGCGCCTGTGGATGCGCAAAATAGAGACCGCTGACGCTCGATCCAGGCCACATGGCGAACGACTCAGTGATGCTGATGCCGGTGTTCTCCTCCACCTCCAATAAGTCCCACAGCGGCCCCTTCTCCGTGTGGTCTGGGCAGGCCGGATATCCCGGTGCCGGGCGGATGCCGCGATACCTCTCCTGGATCAGCTCTACCGGACTAAGCCCTTCCTCGCGCCCGTAGCCCCACTCGTCCCGCGCACACTTGTGCAGACACTCGGCAAAGGCCTCCGCCAGCCGGTCCGCAAGCGCCTCCGCCATAATCGCGTTGTAATCGTCGTGCTCCGCGCGGAAGCCATCGCATAGCGCTTTGAGACCAACTCCTGTGGTGACCGCAAACGCTCCGAGGTGATCACGCAGCCCGGTCTCCCTGGGCGCGATGAAGTCCGCCAGTGACCGGCACGGCTCGCCGCCTTCGCGGTTGCTCTGCTGGCGCAGAAAACGGAACCGTTCGCGCACCGGCCCTTGGTCGCAACAAGCGTACAGCTCCACGTCGTCCCCTACGGCATTGGCCGGGAAAAAGCCATAGACCCCGCGAGCTGTCAGCAGGTTCCCGGTAACGATCCGATCGAGCAGCGCGTTGCCGTCGTGGAAGACCTGCCGCGCCTGCTCCCCTTGTTCAGGATGGTCGAAGATGCGCGGATAGATCCCCTTCAGTCCCCACGTATGGAAGAAGGGAGACCAGTCGATGTACTCCCGCAGCGTGGCCAGCGGGAAGTTCTCCAGCACACGGATGCCGGTAAACGCGGGCGTAGGCACGTCTTCCGCGCGCCAGTCTATGGGCGTTCGACGCGCACGGGCCTCAACCAGCGGAACGATGCTTTGCTTTGGCGCAGCGTGTGCCTTGCGCAACGCCTCGTATTCGGCCCGATGTTTGGCGATGAACTCGTCGCGGCCGTCCTCGCTGAGCAGGCTGGTGGTCACCGGCACGGCCCGGCTCGCGTCGAGCACATGCACGACCGGCTGGCTGTAGTGCGGTGCGATCTTGACCGCCGTGTGCGCGCGGCTCGTCGTCGCCCCACCGACGAGCAGCGGCAGCGTAAAGCCTTGCCGCTCCATCTCCTTGGCCACGTGGACCATCTCGTCGAGCGACGGCGTGATCAGGCCGCTGAGCCCGATCAGGTCGGCCTTTTCTTCCTTGGCGCGGGCCAGGATTTTCTCCGCCGAGACCATCACCCCCATGTCGATGACCTCGTAGTTGTTGCACGCCAGCACCACGCCGACGATGTTCTTGCCGATGTCGTGGACATCACCCTTCACGGTGGCGAGGACGATCTTGCCCTGCGCCTTGACGATCTCGCCCGCGGCCTCCTGCGCAGCCTTTTCGGCCTCCATGTAGGGCGTCAGGTGCGCGACGGCCTTCTTCATCACGCGGGCCGATTTGACGACTTGTGGCAGGAACATTTTGCCCGCGCCGAACAGGTCGCCGACGACGCTCATCCCCGCCATCAAGGGGCCTTCGATCACCAGCAGTGGCCGCCCGAGCTTGACCCGAGCCTCTTCCGCGTCGATCTCGATATACGTGTCGATTCCCCGGACCAGCGCGTGCGAAAGCCGCTCCTCCACCGTGCCCGCGCGCCATTGCTCGGCCTGCTTCTCCGTGACGACGGTGCCGACATTCTTCAGCTTCTCGCCGAAATCCACCAAGCGCTCGGTCGCGTCCGGTCGCCGGTTCAGCAGCACGTCCTCCACCAACAGCTTCAGCTCGGGCTCAATCTCCTCGTACAGCTCCAGCATCCCAGCGTTGACGATGCCCATGTCCATGCCCGCGGCGATGGCGTGGTAGAGAAACGCCGAGTGCATGGCTTCGCGCACCTTGTTGTTGCCGCGGAAGCTGAACGAGATGTTCGACACGCCGCCTGAAACCTTGGCGTGGGGCAGGTTCCGCTTGATCCAGCGTGTGGCCTCGATAAAGTCGACCGCGTAGTTGTTATGCTCCTCCATGCCGGTCGCGACCGTCAGGATGTTGGGGTCGAAGATGATGTCTTCGGGCGGAAAGCCGACCTCGTCCACCAAGATGCGATACGCCCGCTCACAGATGCGGATCTTCTCGGCGTACGTGGCCGCCTGCCCCTGCTCATCGAACGCCATCACCACGACGGCGGCACCGTACTTCAGCACCGCGCGGGCGTTCTGGCGGAACCTGTCTTCGCCTTCTTTGATCGAGATGGAGTTGACGATCCCCTTGCCTTGCAGACACTTCAGCCCCGCCTCGATCACCTCCCACTTGGAAGAATCGACCACAAACGGGACCCTGGCCACCTCGGGCTCGCTCGCCAGCAGCTGCAGGAAGCGGGTCATCGCGGGGACGCCGTCGATCATGCCCTCGTCCATGCAGATGTCGATGACGTTTGCGCCGTTCTCTACCTGCTGGCGGGCGATACTGACTGCCTCTTCGTACTTGCCTTCCTTGATGAGCCTGGCGAATTTGGGCGAGCCGGCGACGTTCGTCCGCTCGCCGATCATCATGTACACACCCGGCTGCTGGGTGAAGGGCTGCGACCCGGACAGGCGGAGTGGTCGGCTCTCCTGACTCACGCCGCCACCCCTAGCTTGACCAACGAACGAGGTGCCTTGTGCTCCAGCGCCTTTGCGATCGCCGCAATGTGCTCCGGCGTGTTGCCGCAACAGCCACCGGCAATATTGATCAAGCCGTCCTGCGCGAAGCCGCTCAGGTATCGCGCCATGTCCGCCGGTCCGAGGTCGAAGCCCGTCTCGGACAGCGGGTTGGGCAGACCCGCATTCGGATAGCACGAGATCGCCACATCGGCCTTCGCCGAAAGCTCGCTTAGAAACGGATACATCAGATCCGGGCCGAGCGAGCAGTTCAGCCCCACCGACAGCGGCTTCACATGCTTGACCGCGTTCCAGAAGGCCTCGGTCGTCTGCGCCGAGATCAGCGTCTCACCGCCACGCCCGACCGCCGCCGAGATCATCACCGGCAGCTCCTTGTTGTTTGAAGACAGGCCGTCCGCGTCGAAGACCTCACGGATGGCCACCAGTGCGGCTTTGGCGTTCAGTGAGTCGAAGATCGTCTCTACCAGCAGCAGGTCCGATCCGCCCGCGATCAGCGCCCGCACCTGCTCCATATACGCCGTCTTTACCTGGTCGAAGGTCACCACGCGAAAGCCCGCGTCGTCCGCGTCGGGCGAGTTCGAAAGCGACACCGTCAGCGGCCCGATCGCCCCGGCGACAAACCGTTGCCGCCCGGTCTCATTGCCTACGCGGTCCGCCAACTCGCGGCATTGCCGGGCGGAGGTCTCATTGATCTCCCACGCCAGCGCGCTCAGCGCCCCGTCCTCAATGATATTCTGGTAGAACTCCGGGTCTTTGCGTCCGCCATGCTCGCGTGGATCATCCACGAAGAACTCGCTCTGCGTGATACTCGTCGCGCCAAAGGTGTTGGTCTCGAGGATGTCCGCGCCCGCCTCCAAAAACCGCCGGTGGATGTCGCAGATCATCGCCGGCTGGGTCAGCGAAAACAGGTCTCCGTTGTTCAGGAGGTCTTTCGCCGAATTGTGGAACCGGTCCCCACGCATATCGGCTTCGGTCATCCCGTAGGTGCGAATCGTCGTGCCCATCGCCCCGTCGATGATGGCGATGCGTTCGGCAAGGATGCTCTGAAGCGGATGCGGATTGGAGTCGATTAAGGCCACTCTTCCTAGAATACAAGCAGAGGAGCGGTGAAATGCCTCCAGAAGTGCAGCAGGGAGATCAGGTGCCGCAAAGAAGGAGCTACCGCAACACGTCCACCAGATCGTGTTCGCTGCGTCCTTCGAGCGGTAAAGCAGGCTGGATGCCGACCAGCAGGTCTTCCTTGCGCATCACCAGCGTGGTCGCATTCAGGCTCGCCAGCTCAAACCCGTGCCCGTGCGTGATCGCGTCGGTCGGACAAGCCTCCACGCAGTAGCCGCAGAAGATACACCGGTTGTAGTCGATGTTGTAGACCTTGGCATACCGCTCGGCTGAGGAGAAGCGGACCTCGCCGGTATTCTCCGCCGCCTCGATGTAAATGCAGTTGGAAGGACAGGCCGCCGCGCATAGAAAGCAGGCCACACACTTCTCCAACCCGTTCTCGTCCCGCTGCAGCTGGTGCTTGCCCCGGAAACGCTCCTGGAACTTTGCCCCGCGCATCGGCCCCGTCCCGTCGGGGTAGTTCTCGACCTCGGTCGGTTGGAACATCTGCCCAAAGGTGATGCTCATCCCTTTGGCGATGGCGGCGGCGTCTTTAATCATCGACATACGTCCACTATACGACTCCGTCCGTCTCGCCGAAAGCCTGCTGGCGCGGCTTGCCATCCGCTCAACAACCCACCCCGATATGGCACGATGACTTCCGCGTCCGCTCTCATTCGCAGCCATGCGTTCGTCTGAGTCGAAGCCCGAGCGCTGGGTGCCGAACCTTGCAGCGATTACCGTCACGACCGCTAGCTCACGACTCGATCCCCAGCTTCTTCCACATCGCATCCACCTTCGCCTTGACCCCGGCGTCCATCGTGAGCATCGGCGGCCACTGCCGCGTGAATCCCTCCGCCGCCCACTTTCGCGTCGCGTCGATGCCCATCTTCGATCCGAAGTTCGGCAACCGGCTCGCGTGGTCGAGCGAATCTACGGGCCCCAGCGTGAACTGAATGTCGCGCTCCGGATCGATGTTGTTCGCCACCCGCAGCGTCACCTCGGCCACATCCTGCACGTCGCAGTCTTCATCCACGACGATGACACATTTGGTGAACATCGCCTGGCCCATCGCCCAGATGCCGCTCATGATCTTGCGCGCGTGGCCGGCATAGCTCTTGCGGATGGAGACGATCATCAGATTGTGGAAGACACCCTCGGCGGGCAGGTTCACATCGACGATCTCCGGCAGCGTTAACTGCATCAGAGGCAGAAAGATGCGTTCGACCGCCTTGCCCATCCAGGCATCCTCCATAGGCGGCTTGCCCACGACGGTCGCCGCGTAGACCGGGTCCTTGCGATGCGTAATCGCTGTCAGGTGAAACACAGGGTACTCGTCCTGCATGGTGTAGAAGCCAGTGTGATCGCCGAACGGGCCCTCGGTTCGCAGCTCACCCAGCTCCACATAGCCTTCGAGGATGTACTCGGCGTGTGCCGGAACCTCCAGGTCGACCGTCTCGGCCTTCACCAACTCCACTGGTTTCTGCCGCAGGAAGCCCGCGATCAGGTACTCCTCTACCTCGGGCGGCGCGGGCACAATGGCCGAAAACGTAATCGCCGGATCGGTGCCAATGGCCACCGCGACCTCCAAGCGCTCCCCACGCAGCTTGGTGATCGTTTGGCTATTCAGCGGAAGCGCCGAAGTCGCCGCACGCGTTCCTCCTGCCGTCAGCGCCATCATCTCTACCTGTGTCGCCAGGTCGCTCGTGGCCGCGCGCATCCGCTCGCGCATATGCTCGGCCGCCACCTTCTGCCGCTGCCAATGCATCCCGGTCGTCTGCCCGTCGTATACCTGCATCCGGTACATGCCGACGTTGCGCTTGCCGGACTTCGGGTCACGCGTGATCACGCACGGCAGCGTAATGAAGCGTCCACCATCCTCTGGCCACGTTTGCAGTACCGGCAACTGAAGCAGATCCACGTCTGCACCCGTGTGGATGACCTGCTTACACGTCGCCTCTTTCGCGGAAATCACCTTTGGGAAAAAGCTCCCAATCTCCGCCAGCATGGGCAGCATCTTCAACTTGTCCATCATGCTCGTCGGCGTCGGCGGATGGAGCAGCGTCCGTATCCGGTCGGCGATCCCGTCCAGCGAATCCACATTCAACGCCAGCTTCATCCGCGCTTCCGACCCGAACTGGTTCATCAGCACCCGCGTGCCGGGATGCCCCTTCACCTTCTCGAACAGCAGCGCCGGTCCGCCCGCCTTGGCCGTCCCCTTGCCCAGCTTGGAGGTCCGGTCGGCGATCTCCGCCATCTCCAGAACCGGGTCGACCTCTACGGTAACGCGCTTCAACTCTCCGGCCTTGTCCAGCTGCCGGATGAACTCCCTTAGATCGCTATACGCCAAAGCACGCTCCCGGCCGTCCAACAGCCTCTACCAATCGTACTTGCTCGCACGGACGATCTCGTTACCTGCCGGCAGCCGCCTCAAAATGTGGATGAAGATTGTTTGCGCCGAAGAGGTCACCTCAGTGGAAAGTACGCTCTCGCGGCGACAACAGAGAGCTCACGGATCTCCCTCGCATGGCGGCACGCTGCTTGCTGTCCGCAGGTCTCCGCAAAACCATCAGAGCGCGGCTAGCAGCTTATCCGTCACACCGGCGGTCACCCTCTCCGGTTCCACATACTCCACCAGCGGGTAACCTGCCTCTTTCCATCCGTCATACCCACCCCGCAGCGGGCGCACCCGGTACACGCCTACTTTTTGCAGCTGTAACGCTACCTTCGCGCTCGTCTCTTCGCTTGGACACGTGCAATACAGGATCACGTCCCGGTCACGCGGTATGCGCTCCTGGTGCAGCGCAATCTCACTTGGCCCGATCCGGACCGACCCCGGGATAACACGGGGGTCCGGCAAATAATCCAGCGGGTGACGCAGATCGACGATAAACGGCGCGATGTTCCCCGCCGCCTCCGCCCTCTCCATCATCTCCTTTAACTCCTCGGGGTCGAGCCGCATCGCCCGGACTTGCGTCAGAAAGCGTCTTTGCTTGAAGATGCGGTAAGCCATCAGGCCCAGGACCATCAGTACAAACACCGCGAGCGCAAAGTGGCTCAACAGGTGGAAGAACGGTGCACTCCGCTGCGCTACATCACCAAAGAAGCGTCCTGCCAGCAGATACGTCTCTGCCCAGATCAGTGACCCAGCCAGATCGTAGAGCAAGAACCGGCCATAGGGCGTTCCCGTCTGCCCGGCAATGGGAGCGGCTACGGTAGAAAGCCCGGGCACAAATTTCGCAAACAAGAGCGTGACCGCGCCGCGCTTATTGAAGTACCCTTCAGTTTTTGAGACACACGTTGAAGCCTCGAGCGACAACCGGCACAGCAGCCGCAGCATACTTCCGCCGTAGCGCCGTCCCAGAAAATACCACAGGCTGTCGGCAAGCACGCACGCTCCCAACACTGCCAGCAGGGCGTAGCTCGCGTGGATTCTGTGCGTCGCGCTTAGTGTGCCCGCGGTAAGAAGAACGGGGATGCTGGGAATCGGAACCCCGAGCTGCTCGACGAGCACCCACAGGAACAGGATTCCGTAGGCGTACTGCACAAAGAATGCAAGCGCGATGGGCATGGTTTACCTTCCGCCCGGCGGCTCAACAGGAACTTACGGGATACCCAGTAGATGGCCGGCAACCACCCTGCGATGCGCGAACCCTCGAGCAAAAAGGCCCGGTGCATGTACACACCGAGCCTCCTCACCTCGCTTGCCGACCGATTTACTTCGAGCATTCAGCTTACTCGGGGAGAACCAGCGGCATCTCCACCAGATGCTGCCGGATAAACCAAGACTGCAGTTCGTTCGGGCGCAGGATGTCTGAAACCGCCAGGTCATTGGTTCCCTGATCACCTGCCTCGTCGGCCGCATCCGCGATCTCCAGACACTTCTCCATGACGATTTTGTGCGCCTCCAGCAAACGGGAGATCTGCACGGGCACCTCTTCCTTGCCTCGCGGCGCACGCGGCACCTTGGTGATCTCTGCCACATCCGCGCCCATCGCTACACTGACGCCGCCAAGAATCTGGATACGCTCCGCAATGGTATCGACCAGTTCCACCTGCTCCTCGAAGTGCTTATCGAACAGGAGATGCAACTGGTAAAACGTTGGTCCAGCCACCTGCCAGTGGTGCTTCTTGTACATATCGCGGAGAGCGATGGAATCTGCAAGCAGCTGATTGAGCTGCTCCACCATGTCGCCCCGAACTTTAGCATCGAGAGGATGTGGAAGATCCTGCGTCACCTCGCCATACTTCTGTACTTCGCGGGCCTGCGCGTGCCAGCGCGGCGTGCTCAAATCGTTTGCCTGTACTTCAGCCTTCCTGGTTGCTACAGCCATGGTTCACCTCCACAAGATAGATGCCCTCGATCGCAAAGCAGTTAGCTCTTACGCAAAACCCTCTACAAAGGAGAACGCAGGGCCAGATTTGTGGCCGGCTTTGCTATGCGTCGACGCCACGGGATCACTTCACCGCCACATCCGGCGTCACGGAGAAGCCAGGCCGCAGTGCGTGGTCCTTATTTTCATCCTTCAAGTTGGTAAAGTCGATCCTGATAGGAATTCGCTGCACCACTTTGACGTAGTTGCCCGTAGCGTTCTCCGGCGGAAACAGCGACAGCCGCGACCCCGTAGCCCCGCCCACCTGCGTTACCTTGCCCGAGAACTTGCGTCCGTGGAGCGCGTCCACCTTTAACGTCACATTCTGGCCAGCGACCATCTTATTGAGCTGTGTTTCTTTGAAGTTCGCCGTCACCCAAAGGTTTTCAAGTGGAACAATGGTCAGCAGGTCCTGCCCCGTACTCAGGTTAGCCCCGACCACCACGTTCTTCTTGCTCACGATACCGGCCGTGGGCGCAAGGATATGTGCATAGGACAGGTTGAGCTTTGCCTGGGCGACCTGTGCTTCTGCTTGCTTTACCCGGGCCAGCTGTGCGTTTGCCTGCGCCTGCTCTGCTTTGACCTGCCCCGACGCGTTGCGCTGCGCCTGCGAAGCCATCGACCGTGCCTGCGCCAGCTTCGCCACAGCCTGCGTCACACCCGCCTGTTGGGCCAGCACCATGGCCTGCGCGTCGAGCACCGCAGCCGTGTTGCCTGCATCTGCCGCCACTGCTGCGTCATACTGCTGCTTCGAGATCACATCCTTTTGCACCAGGGGTGTATAGCGCTCCACGTCCAGCCGGGACTTGATCGCGTTCGCCTTGGCCTGATCGACCCTTGCCTGTGCCGCCTCGGCCTGCTTCTGGGCCTGCGCGATCTGCGCCGCGGCACTCTGCACGTCGCTCGAACTCGTGCTGACACTCGTCCGCGACGTTACGCTTGTAATCGGCACGTTGACATTGGCCTGGACATAAGCCGCCTGCGCGCTTGCTAACGAAGCCTCAGCGTTTTCGAGGGCGACCTGCAGGTCTTTCGGGTCGATGTCGGCGATTGGCGCGTTGGCCTCCACGGTCTGGTTGTCCTCGACATATACCTTGACCACCTGACCCGCGATGCGCGAGCTGACCTGGTAAAGATCCCCATCCACCTGCGCGTCATCGGTGTTCTCCGTGTAGGTCGAGCGCCAGTAGAACAGACCCGCGATCAACGCCAGCAACACCACCACAGCGATGATGATGAATCGCTTGCCAGACTTCTTCTGCGGCTGTTCTTCCTGCCTGGGTTGCTCTTTTTGTGCGTCCCGGTTCTGCTTCGGATCTCCGCCACCACCCTGCTGCTTGATCTGCACGGTCCCGCTGATCTCTGCCGTTTGCCCTTGCTGCTCTTCGCCTTGGTTCTGGTCGGCCACGATTACTTTCCTCCGAGATAATCTTTGTAGTTCGTTTGCGCGATACCCAACGCACGCGCCAGAGAAAGCTTCGCGACGTTATGTTGGTAGAGGGCACTGATGTATTGGTCGTTGGCCTGTTCAGTGCCGGTCTGCGCCTGCGACACAGGCAAGTTGTCCGCGACACCCGCCCGGAAACGCTGTTGCGCCTCGTTCAACGCTTCCTTCGACAGGTCGACATTGGACTGCGCAGCCTCGACCAGCTTCGCCGCGGCCCTGATATCCAGAATGCTGTCGCGAATCTCTGCGTTCACCTGCTGCACCTGATCCGAGTAGCGCGCCCGCGCCGACTCATACGTCGCCGAAGCAACCTGCGCATCGCCACGATCCTTCGCGATTTGCAGGATCGGGACGCTCACCGTGCCTGTCGCTGTATAGGTGCTATGGGAGTGGCCCACCGTCGTACCCAGATCGCCGAAATCTCCATTCGCCGTTGCCGTTGGGTACATCTCTGCATGCGCCGCCGACTTCAGCGACTCCCCCGCCTTGACCTGCTCGGCTGCCGCCAGAAGATCCTTCCGCCCCTTCAAGGCCTGTGCAAACGCTGCATCCGGGTCGATCGTGTCCAGGGACTGGTACGGCTCCGTATCCGTCAACGTATAACGCTGGTCAAGGGGCAGACCGATGGCACGCGCCAGAGCCAGCTTCGCCTTTGCCAGGTCGTTCGTGGTCGAGATCAGCGTCTGCTGCTCATTCTGATAATCCACCTGCGCCCGCAATTCATCGAGACGCGGACTGGTCCCCGCCGCATGAGCCGCTGCCGCCTGATCGAACGACAGCTTCGAGGTGGCCAGCTCTGCGTTTACCGCGTCGATTCGCGCCTGGTCCGCAATGCAGAGCAGATACGCGTTGCCCACCGTAAGCACCACGAGATCGCGTGCATCCTCTGCGGTCAGCCTGGTCGCTTCGAAGCTGTGCCGCGCCGCAATATAGCTTTCAAGCGCCTGCACATTGACCAGGCTCTGCGTCAGGTACGCCCGGAAGTCCATGACCTGAAAAGGCCCGACGATCGGCTTCAATCCGGGAAACCGTAGTCCGAACGAGGCCAGGTTCAACTGCTCTACCGAATAGCTCGCCTGCGCGTTGACCGTCGGCAGCAAGGCCTGCAACTGCTCCAGCCGTTGCCCGCCCGCACTCTTCTCGCTCGCACGTTGCAGGATCAATCCGAGGTTGTTCCGCAGCCCGCGCCGGATCG
Source organism: Acidobacteriaceae bacterium (assembly GCA_965215415.1). Taxonomy (GTDB): domain Bacteria; phylum Acidobacteriota; class Terriglobia; order Terriglobales; family Acidobacteriaceae; genus Edaphobacter. The sequence goes on from CBDCDQ010000009.1 coordinate 2,958,491, forward strand.
CCTCGTCCAGCGACAGGTCCAGGACGCCGTCTGTCGCCTTTCCCTCCACCAATGATCCTTGAAACGAATCCTGCGTCGCCTGTGCCCCGTTCGTTCCCGTAGCGGTGGACAAGGAGCTCTGCGCCTGCGGAACCGTTGAGTTCATGCCAGACTGCGTGGCCTGCGCCGGCTGGGGCATCGCCGCGCTTCCGCCTTGCCCCCAAGCAGATACACCCGGCGGAAGTGCCAACAGCGTCCACGCCAACCACCGACTCGCTCTTCTGTACCCCATAAACCTGATAGCTTCTTTCCTCGATCTCAAGCGCAGTTCGGTTTTCGAATACCGGGTGACGCCTGCGATTCGTCAGTTATCCCATCGGATGCAGGATGCGCTCCGCTATCTTCAAAAAAACACGCGTCGTTCTGGCATCCTTGCGTCGTTTCGATCGACCCCACTCGCCATTTCTCGATACACTCCACAAATCGCGTTCTCTCGGAGTCTCCATGTTTCTCGGCATCGACGTCGGCACCGGCAGCACTCGCGCCCTCCTGATCGACCGCGCGGGCACCGTCCTCGTTTCGCACGCCGCCGAGCACCCCGGCATCAGCTCGCCGGAGATCGGCTGGGCCGAGCAGAACCCCGAAGACTGGTGGCAAGCGGCCCAGATCGCCATCCGTGCCGTGCTTCAGCAGCAGCCGGATGCGAAGGTCGAAGCGATCGCCCTCACCGGCCAGATGCACGGCTGCGTCATGCTCGACGAGCACGGCGAAGTCCTCCGCCCCGCCCTCATCTGGTGCGACCAGCGCACCCAACCCCAATGCGACTGGCTCACCGCGACGCTCGGCTTCGACCGCCTCATTGAATTGACCGCCAACCCCGCCCTCCCCAACTTCACCCTCACCAAACTCCTTTGGGTCCGCGACCACCAGCCCGAGCTCTTCGCCCGCATCCGCCACGTCCTCTGCCCCAAAGATTTCGTCCGCCTCTGCCTCACCGGCGAGTACGCCATCGACGTCCAGGAGGCCTCCGGCACCCTCCTCCTCAACGTGACAAATCGCCGCTGGTCCGAAGAGGTCGCGGCCGCCGCCGGCATTCCCCTTGCCTGGCTGCCCCGCCTCTTCGAGTCGCCCGAGATCTGCGCCCGCATCTCCCCCGCAGGCTCCGCCGCCACCGGCCTCGCTGTCGGAACTCCGGTCGCGGCGGGCGCTGGTGACCAGGGAGCAGGCGCCGTCGGCATGGGCATCCTGGACCCCGGCACCGTCTCCGCCACCATCGGCACCTCCGGCGTGGTCTTCGCCTCCACCGCCGCGCCGACGAAGGACCCCCTCGGCCGCATCCACACCTTCTGCCACGCCGCTCCCGGCCTGTGGCACGTGATGGGCGTCACCAACGGCGCGGGCCTCTCGCTCCGCTTCTTCCGCGACACCTTCGCGCCCGACACCCCCTACGAAGACCTCCTCGCCCAAGCCGCCGCCGCGCCCCCCGGCTCCGACGGCCTCCTCTGGGCACCCTATCTCTTCGGCGAGCGCACCCCGCACCTCGACTCCCAGGCCCGCGCCGCCTTTGTCGGCATCACCGCCTCCCACACCCGCGCCCACTTCCTCCGCGCCGTCCTCGAAGGCGTGGCCTTCTCCCTGCGCGACACCTTCACCCTATTCGCCGAACTCGGCATCCCCGTCACCGGCATCCGCCTCGGCGGCGGCGGCGCGCGCGGCCCCCTCTGGCGGCAGATCCAGGCCGACATCTACGGCCGTCCCGTGGAGCCCCTCGCCGCCGAAGAAGGTGGTGCTTTCGGTGCCGCCCTCCTCGCCGGAACCGGCATCGGCGCCTGGCCCACCGTCCAGGCCGCCTGCGACGCTACCGTCCGCGTCGCCCAAATCATCCGCCCACAATACGCCGAAACCATGGCCCTCGCCTACACCCAATACCGCAAACTCTACCCCGCCCTCCGCGAGATCGGCCGGTTATAAATCAACTATTTTTTCCCTTTGTTGATAGGTGATCCAACAAAACAAAGATTCTAAGGGTAGATCCACCGATTTGGGCATGCACTGAAAACAGTGCAGCCACTTTTTGGGAGGGCCGGCGTGAGGAACAGTGCCGTCTCAAACCCACCTTAGGTACCCGGCTCCTGTCGTGCATACCCGATGCAGCCACTGCCATGTGCGAAGCAAGTGGTTTTAGCCTTTGCTCTCGCTCTTTCTGTTCGAGTCGGAGAGGTCGAGCGTGATTGTGTTGCCTTTGGACGACTCGATCGCTTGTACCGCTCGCAACTGAAGCAATCCCGGATGATCTTGCGTCAGCCGGGCGGCATTGGCCAAGCTGCGCAGCGATGCCGTCTCGGCCCGAGCACGTTCCAGGTTGGCAAGACCCTCTTGTTGGGCCGCAATGGTTTGCGCGTAGGCACGCTTCAAGTCTCCGGGAAGCATTACGTCACGCACTTCGATCTTTACCAGTTCTAGACCTAAGCTCGACGCTTGGGGAGCAAGCAAGCCCAGCATCTGGTTGCTGATAGCGGTGCGGGTCGCCAGAAGACTCTCGAAGGTCAGGCCTCCGACAGCATCGCGCAAAGCCTGTTGTGCATAGGTATATAAACTTCCCGTCGGATTCACGCTGGTGAGGAGAAAGCGTTCAGCCTCATCGATCCTGTACTCTCCGGCAAGCGAAACCTTGAGAGACAAACCATCGGAGGTCAGAATCTCCTGTCCAGGCAAGGTAAGAGTCTGCAAGCGGGTGTCTACCGAAGACACCGATTTGGTAATCGGAATCCAGTATCGTCCCGGTCCAAGGACCTTTTCTAGTACTCCTTTGTTAAAGAGGACGCCGCGTTGGTATTGCAGTACGACCACTACCCTTGGTTTGAAGGCTCGAAGCAAAACAGCACCGAGACACACAGCCATTACGACTAGAAGAACAATTCCAAGCATTGCGTAGCCGCCTATAGAAGATTCATCGCTGCTGACGGGGATCCAATCCGCAGAGTCAGGGCGCGATTGCCGAAGCGAATCAACCATAGACGGCCACTGAGTGGTTTCACCAAACCAAGTCTGGAATCGAACCAGAATCCCTTACCGTTACCAGCGGTTCAGCCGAAAGGGCACAAGGCTGATCGGGGAGACTACCACCTTTATATCAGAGCCGGGGTGCCCCATCTCCGCGACGGTCTCATCGTCGCTAAGGTGGGTTCCAGCAACCACAACCCACCGTCATTTCAATCTGAGGCGCGCCCGCCGGCCATGCCGGATGTGCAAAACGATCACGGTGTCCCCTTCCACGGTGAACAAGATTCGATAGACATCGAATTTCTTCCCGTACAGCAACTGCCGAATCTCAAGAGAAACACCTCGTCTTCGGGAGCCAATCCACAGCGGTCCGGTATCTCGGCGAGAGATGCCACCGCATCGCGCAATCCCTGGAACCACCGCAATCCGGCCTCACCGGCCTGCCGCATCAGCAGCCATATCAGAATATCGTCCAGGTCCTGCTTTGCCCGTGCCGTGGTCTCAACGCGAAAGCGCATGCTTCACACGAAGTTCCTCGAACATCTCTTCGGCTGGTTGCGTTCGTCCGGCTTGCATGTCCTCATAGCCATGACGGACGCCTTCAACCGATTCGGCGAAATCCAGCCGCTCCCACTCCAAAGCGGCAGCCAGAACCTCATCGAGCGCCGCGGCGGCGTCTTGCCCGTGACGTTGGGCGTAGTCGCTTAGTTGAGCATGGCGTTGAGGCGATATCTGCACTTCCATGCGTCTTAGACTAGGAAGAAGCCGCTTGGAAGTCAATATGGTTTGTTCGACCGGGTGCCCCACCTTCGCAACGGTCTCATCGTCGCTAAGGTGGGCGTGGCACCACTAATCTCTTCGGCAGACGTACAATCCGCCCCATGTCCACCGATACCACGATCACGCTTCCGTGAACCGTCGCCGCCCCCACCCACCTTAGGCACGATACGACCTTGCCGAAGGTGGGGCACCCGACGGAGGGGCGGAGCGCTTCGAGACAACAATTCCATGTCGTCTTCGGCTGCCGCGCAAATGTGGCATCCTCTCAAAGAGGAAGCTCCTATGCCCCCACCCCCATCTCCACCGCCGTCATCGGCTTCGGCCTTGCCGGACGCATCCTTCCACGCCTTCTTCCTCTCTGCCGTCCGCGGCCTTCACCTCGCCGCCATCGTCCGGCGCCACGGCGATGAAGCCGCAAGCCTACCGCAAACCTATATCCTCCGCTCCGGCGACCTTCAGTGCCGCACCACCTGGATCAACTTCGCGCCTTCGAACCCTTCCGCAGCTGCCTTGCTTTTGATCTCCTCCAGCATCTCTGGGTTCATCGTCTCCGTACGCGAGAGCACCCACAGCTCCTTGTGATTCGGATTCCCGACCAGCGCCCACGTGTACTCCGGCCCCACCGCCAGCACCCAATACTTCTGCGAGAACGGCCACAGATAGCTGACCTTCAGCTTGCCGTCGCCCAGGGTATCCGCCACCTTGCCCGATCCCCGAGCACCACCGGAGCATGGTGCCATTTCCAAACTGGAAATCTGTACGCCATGCTAGTTGTCTCGCTGGCAGCGAATGTCGCCGGTGCGGGGCAACCACCCGCAACCGGCGCACCCGCTTCGGGGCCGCCTCCGTCTCCTTGTACAACTCGCACTTTCGCGAACCAGCCGCTAACCACGACCCCCCTACCGACGATCGCGAGCGTATGCAGACGTTTCTGGCCAGACCGCTGCCTGGTGAAGCGAGGGGCGGATGAGCAGTGCGGATGGCATGGACGCCGACTCCTTCTTACAAGCGCAGCATCAAATGAATGCTTGCATCAACCACGTCCGAGCAGAGGCCACCCACTCCGGCGCAGTCCGTGCCTCCGCCATCATCATCCTGGGGAAGTCGAACCAGTCGTTGTATCGATTGTTCCACTTACGCTTGTGCCTGACGCCAGAGCGTGGAAGGTCCGCAGAGTGCAACGGCTGCCGAGTTCGCCAAAATCGAACAGCATCCCGGCTAGGTTGTCCTCATGTTGAGGAGGTGTATGATTCGGGACGCAGAGCGGATGCTGTTTTGCTCGCGCCGGGGACGTAGATCGTCTTCGACGAGCAAGCGTGCAGGCAAGGTGAGGGGGACAACGATGCGAAACTACCGAACGTGCCTGGCGTTGATGGTCGTAGGAGCGGGGCTGCTGGCGGGTACCGGATGTCAGCGGTTCGGCAAGTCGGAAGTCTACTACCTGGTGGCGAACAACCTGAAACTGAACTACTGGAAGACCGCCTATGCAGGCTTTGAGGAGTCGGCAAAGGCGATTGGCGTCACCCCCTTGGAACGTGGCCCGGACACCTTTGATCCCCAGGCACAACAAGCCGAGTTGCAGAAGGTGATTGCAGCCAAACCTGCAGGCATCCTGATCTCGGTCGCCGACGAAAAGCTGCTGACGCAGGGCATCAACGATGCGGTCGCCGCGGGCATTCCCGTCATCACTATGGACTCTGACGCACCAGGCAGCAACCGGCTCATGTTTGTCGGCACAAACAATCTGGAGGCGGGGCGACTCGGCGGACAGCGTTTGGTCTTTCGACTGAACGGCAAGGGCAACGTCGCGTTCTTCTCCATGCCCGGGCAGCCCAACCTCGACGAGCGCCTGAAGGGGTACAAGGATGCCTTTGCCGATCATCCGGCCATCAAGGTGGCTGGGGTGTTCAACGTAAAAGGAGACTCCGGGACGGCGTTCGATGATGCTCAAAAGCTTGTAGGAAGGACCGGAGCCGACAAGATCGACGCCTTTGTCTGCCTGGAAGCTTCAGCAGGCAAAGACGTGGCCGAAGTGCTGCGCCGCGCCAATGCAAGTGACCGGCCACTGATTGCCATGGATGTGGACCCTGAAACGCTAAAGCTCATCAACATGGGCGAGATCGACTCCACCATCTCCCAGCGGCCGTACACCATGGGATACGTCGGGCTCAAGGCCTTGGCAGAGATCCATCACGCGCTGCCAGCGAAGTTTGCGATCGACTACCCGACCGATCCGCACTCCCCTTATCCAGTGTTTCTGGATACGGGCACGGCGCTGGTCGATCACACTAACGTCGACAACTTCATCAAGGCAAACGGCAAGTAGCCCCTTTTGGAGTCTGTTCCTCTGCTCCGCTGCGCCTGTTGCCAGCTTCTGGAGCATTGTTACGCCTCACGTAGCAAGTGCAGCATCCTTCTTAACACGTAACTGTTTGCGTTGCTGGACATACTTGTGAGAACAGGTTACTCGTACCGTAACGCCTCGGCGGGCAGCACCCGTGCAGCCGAGGCACTCGGGTAAACCGTTGCCAGCAGCGAAACGCCCAACGACACTGCCGCGACGATCAGTGCGTCCAGCAAGCGGGGTGCGAACGGGAGATAGTCGATCGAGTACACGGCCGCGTCGAGGTGGATAAAGCGATAGTGGCCACCAGCCCAGCTCAGCCCATAGCCAAGCAGCAACCCGAGAGCCGTACCCAGCGTTGAGATCAACAAGCCCTGCAAGAGAAAGATGCGCCGGATCTGCTCGGCACGAACACCAAAGCTCATGAGGACGGCGATGTCGCGGGTCTTCTCCATGACCATCATGGTGAGGGCAATGAGGATGTTGAGCGCGGCGACGCAGACGATGAGCGCGAGGACGATAAAGGTGACGATCTGCTCAAGCTTGAGGGCGCGAAAGAGTTCGCGGTTCTGCTCCATCCAGTTGGTGGTCTGGAAGCCGTTGCCGGCTGCGGCCTCAATCGCGCGGCCGATCCGGTCAGCCTGGTAGAGATTGTCGACCTTGAAACTGATGACGGAGATCAGGTCAGGCTCGGAGAAGAGGCGCTGTGCATCGGCAAGCCGGGTGAAGGCGTAAGAGGAATCGTACTGGTAAAAACCGGACTGGAAGACCCCGGCAACCTCGAAGCGCTGGTAGCGAGGAACAAGGCCCAGCGGGGTAAGCTCGCCCTGCGGACTGGTGACGAGGACCGTGTCACCGGGATGAACACCCAGCGTTTCGGCGAGATCGCGTCCAATCACGATTGGCTCGAGCGCGGCTGAGAGAACCTCCGAAGTTTCGAGCGGAGCGGCTGAGCCTTCAACCACCGCCTGGAGGAGGTTGCCGACTGTACGCTCGTCCGCAGGCACGATGCCTTTCACAAGCGCGCCACCACTGCGTGCTCCACGCGAGATCAGAACCTGACCGTATAGCCCGGGCGCGGCGGCCGTAACGTGCGGAATGCCGCGCAGCCCCGCGAGCAGCGGCCGCCAGTCGCGGATGCCGTCTCCGGCGACACGCATCAGGTCGACGTGCGCGGTGGAGCCGACGAGCCGCTCCTGGAGGTCGCGCCGCATCCCGTTGGTGATGGCCAAGGCGAGGATCAGCGAAGCCACGCCCGCCGCCACCCCGAGCACGGAGATGGCCGTGATGACGCCCACAACCGCCTGTCTCCGCTTGGCGCGCAGATAGCGGGCAGCAACGAAAAACTCGAAGCGAAAAAGATCAAGAGCCATCCGCATTTAGGGTACTATTCGCACATGGGACACGACGATGTTATCGCGGAGCTTCGGCAGCTGCTCCAGGAGGTGATCACGCCTGACCTCCAGGCGTTGCTGCAAAAGCTCGAAGAGGTCCACGGGCAGATGCGCCTCTCCGAACGCCGGATTGTGGAAGCGCTTGCGACGTTTCGCGCGGAGGCAGAGGTGTTGCGCGCCGAGACAGCAGCCTCCCATTCCGAGATGCTGGCCCGGCTCGAAGCTCATCATGATCAGCTCGAGAACGAGCAGATGGGTGAAATATGGGCGAGCAAGCCCTGCAAGTTCGTCATGTAGCCTGCGGGAGCACCCGATGCCTGCATACGAAGACAAAATGCATTGCGATCAGTTGGCCAGCACGGCCCGGTAGCGTACCTGGTTCCGTTTGACCTTGGCTACAGCCTCGTTCGCCTTCGCCATCGGGAAGCGTTCTGTGATTGCTCTGACGTTATGCCGCGCCGCCACATCAAGCATCTCGTGGAGGTCGCGCGGGCTGCCTGTAGGGCTGCCTGCCATCCCACGCTGACTACCAATCAACGAAAACGCCTGAAGCTGGATCGGCGACGGTGGCACCCCGACGACGCACAAGCTGCCTTTGGGGCGAAGCGCATTCACGTAGCCCTGCCAATCCTGGTCGGCGGAGACCGTCGAAAGCAGAAAGTCGAAGGAGCCAGCCACCTTCTTGAGCGCGCCCGTGTCCCGCGTGTTGATGAAGTGGTGCGCTCCCAGCGACTTGGCCTCGGCCTCCTTGTCCTTGGACGTGGAGAAGGCAGTCACCTCCGCGCCGAAGGCCCTGGCGAACTGCAGGCCCATGTGGCCCAGGCCGCCAATGCCGATGATCCCTACGCGCGAAGAAGGCCGAACACCGTGGTTACGCAGCGGGCTATACACCGTAATGCCCCCGCAGAGCAGTGGAGCGACGTTCTCGCTCTCCAGCTTCTCGGGCACGGGGATGGCGAATTTGGAGTTGACGCGTACGGCGTCGGCGTAGCCACCGTGGCGTCCGATGCAGGTGGGCTGCGACTTGGCGCACAGGTGCTCGTCGCCCTGGCGGCACCACTCGCAGATGCCGCAGCTTGACGCCTGCCAACCGACCCCGGCGCGTTCGCCTACAGCACGGTCCCGCACGTCCACACCGATCGCCGTGATGGTACCGACGATCTCGTGACCGGGGATAAAGGGGTACTTGCTGAGCCCCCAATCGTTATCGATCAGGTGGACGTCGCTATGGCAGACGCCGCAATGCGTGATACGAATCTCTACTTCGTTCGGCTTCAACTCTCCCGCATCGTACTTAAAGGGGAGCAGCTGTGCACCGGCCGCGTGGACGGCCAAACCATGGATCTCATTCATTTGCGTCGATTCCTTTGCGCTCCCCGACCGTGCTGACGGAACCCTTTGATGCTACAACACGCCCGGTCTCCCCGCAGCATAGGGTGAGGAAAGCGGTGCCGTACAACCCACTGTTGACGCTCGTTCCTTTGAAAACGTCCAAACCGGAGAAGCCTTTCGTACGGGCATTGCAGGGAGTAGAGTTTGACATGATGAGTATCGGGCACACACGATTTACCCGCCTGTTCGCGGCTCTCCTGGCTTTCCTGGCTCTCAGCACAGTACCCTGCACCCTTGCCGCACAGACAGCCCCTGCGCCGCAGCAGAAGCCCGCAGACCCTGTGCCCGACGACGCCGGTCCGGTGGTCGACAACGGAACTATCATCCTCAAGAAGAAGAAAGGCACGGACGATCCACCCGTGCCCGTCGCGCCCGCGGAGCCGAAGGTGAAGAACCCCAACGGCGAGACGTACTCGATCCGGGTCGACGTCCCGATTGTCAATCTGGACGTAAACGTTGTGCTCGACAAGACGCACCAGTTCGTGCCAGGGCTCAAGCCGGGCAACTTTCTCGTGCTGGAAGATGGCGTGGAGCAAAAGGTGCAATCCGTCCGGTTGGCGCAGACACCCATCACCGCCGTTATGCTGCTGGAGTTCGCTTCCAACAGCTACTACCTGATTCGCGATATGCAGCAGGCGTCTTACAGCTTTTTTCGTTCGCTTCGGCCCGATGACTACGTCGCCGTCATCACTTACGATCTTCGAACGCACATCCTCAATGACTTTACCAACAACAAGGATGTGGTGGCGCAATCGTTGCAGACGCTTACCATCCCGGGCTTTTCCGACACGAACGTCTTCGACGCCTTGTATGAGACGCTCGATCGCACCAGCCGCATCGAGGGGCGCAAGTACATCGTTCTGATTGGCTCCGGGCGCGACACCTTTTCGAAGATCACCCTGGACAAGATCCTGGCCAAGGTGAAAGCTACCCCCAACGTCACCATCTTCACCATTGGCACCGGCGCGCTGATCAACGAAGTAGGGGGCGGGCGCGGAGGTATGTCGGGGGGCATCCGCGATCTTAATTACCTGCAGGCCCAGAACCAACTCAAGACGTTCGCCCAGATGACGGGAGGGCTTAGCTTCAGCCCCATGTTTCAAGGAGCGCTGCCGGATGTCTTTGCGCAGATCAACGATTCGATCCGCAATCAGTACATCGTCACGTACAGGCCGACCAACACCAAGAACGACGGCGGCTACCGCAAGGTCAAAGTGCTTCTGGTCGACAACGAAGGCCATCCGCTGCAAATGCAGGATGAAAAGCACAAGCCTTTGAAGTACTCGATCGTCGCGCGGGATGGGTATCGCGCCAGGCTGCCGGTCGAATAGATGAGGATCGCCTCACTGCAGCCTTCGGTGACGTTGACGCTCGCCGCGCTGGGGCAGCTCGATCTGATCTGTGCCTGCACCAAATACTGCATCGAGGCCATGCCGGCGCTTGCTGCGCGTGCACTCCCGGTGCTGCACGATAGCTGGACGGCCTCGACCGATCAAATTCGTGCCTGCGCGCCCGATCTGGTCATTGCCAGCGTTCCCTATCGTATGGAGTCGCTGGCGGCGATTTTGAGAGCGGGGCTGCCCGTGCTCGCGCTCGCCCCGCATTCGCTTGCAGAGGTGTACGCCGACATCCGTCTGATCGCCAAGGTGTCGGACGCACGCGAACGAGGCGAGGAGGTGATCGCCACGATGCGCGACGCTGTTGCACGGGCGAAGGCTCTCACTGCCGGGCTGCCTACACTCTCCGTCTACTGCGAAGAGTGGGGCAAGCCGATGATCCATTCCCAGGCCTGGGTGGCGGAGTTGATCGAGGCCGCTGGCGGTACCTTCGTCGGCCAGCCCGGAGCACACACTACGGCTGACGAGATTGCAGCTGCAGATCCCGACGTGCTCCTCTTCGGCTGGTGCGGCGCAGGCGACCGCGTTCCGCTGGCGCGCGTGGTCGAACGACGCAGTTGGCAATCGATGCGGGCGGTCGCCGATCGCGCCGTCTTCTGCGTTCCGGACGAGTTTCTCAATACGCCCGGGCCTACGCTGCTGCATGGATTGGCCTGCCTTGGTGCTGCCATGCGACCGGGCCTCTTCCCCGAACAGGAGAGACTGGTTCGTCTCGGAGAACGGGCGCGTTGACCCGATCCGGGCGGCACAGTACACTTTGAAAGGCGGTGGGAGGGCACGACCGTTCCCTCGTCTCCATCGTTTCGCATTGCCCCCTCGTTCAATGGTAGGACTAGCGACTCTGACTCGCTCGATCGGGGTTCGAATCCCTGGGGGGCAACCACCTGGCTTCCTCGCTTTAGAATAGCCAAAGCGAGGTTCGGCCATGGCGAAACAGCAGCAACCCTCTTCCCGACTCTTCGAGATTCGCTGCCCGGACTGCGACGCGATGCTTACCGTCGATCCCGCCACGCGTACTGTGATCGCACACACGCCCGCGCCGCGCAAGAAGACCTTCGAAGACCTGAGCGATGCGGCCAAGGCACTGCGGGCCAGCGACGAGCGGCGGGACAGCTTGTTTGAGCAATCGGTCAACGCGCAGAAGAACCGCGACGACGTGCTGGGTAAGATGTTCGCCGAAGCCGTGAAGAAGGCCAAGGAAACGCCGGATACGGGCAAGCCGCTGCGCGAGTTCGACCTGGACTAATTGTTTGTGATCGGGAGCGAGAGATGGTCAACATGAGCATCTCCCCGCACTCGTTCAACCGTTGACGGTGTTCGACGCCCAGATCGGCGTATTGGGTTTGTAGATGACGAGGTTGCCGTCGTCCTGAAGGGAGAGGTACGAACCGGCTTGGCCGTTGGTGTGGGATGCCCACACAGCCGCCCCGTTGAACTGGTAGAGCACCAGGTTGCCGTCGGTCTGCATGATGGCGCGCATCACGTCTTTGCCGTTGGTACCGGTCGCCCACAGAGCATGCCAGTTGGAGCGGCGGTAGAGCACGAGATTGCCGTCGGTTTGGAGAATGAGTTCAAAGGTCATGCTGGGCGAATAGATCGCCTGGTTGGCCGAAAGACTTTGGTTGGGTGCAAGGATGCTCGACATCGGTGTTTCCTTTCAGGGGAGGTTGAGCGTCGGCAGCCGTGTGGGCCTTCCGCGCCGAAAAGATAGTGTCGATGTCCGGTAAACTGTATCAATGCCACCCATTCTCAACGCACAGGGGCTGACCAAAGCCTTTGGGGCCGTGCCGCTCTTTCATGAAATCTCGTTTACCGTCTCCGATGGCGACCGCATTGGCCTGATTGGGCCCAACGGCGCGGGCAAGTCAACCCTGCTCAAAGTCCTCGCCGGAGACGAAGACGCCGATGCGGGCGATGTAGCCACCCGCAAGCGCGCGCGCATCGGCTACGTGCGGCAGGAGTCGACGTTTGCGCCGGGGCTGACGGTCCGCGACGTGCTCGAACAAGCTCTTCTGCTCGCGAAGGTTCCGGAAGCCGAGCACGAAGGCCGTCTGCGCGAGACCAGCGGCCGAACCGGCTTCCCCGACATGAAGGCCGAGGCCGCCAAGCTCTCTGGGGGCTGGCGCAAACGGCTGGCCATCGCCGAAGCGGTCGTCACCGCGCCCGACGTGCTCTTGCTCGACGAGCCGACGAACCATCTCGATCTCGCGGGCATTTCCTGGCTGGAAGAGCTGCTCAGTCAGGCCGCGTTTGCCTGCGTCATGGTCAGCCACGACCGCTACTTTCTTGAAAACGTCGCGACCGCCATCGTGGAGCTGAATCGTGTCTATGCCGACGGTCTGCTGCGGGTACAGGGCACGTATTCGCGCTTTGTCGAAGAGAAGGCCAACTATATGGAGGCACAGTCCAAGCTGCAGGACGCTCTTAAGAACCGCGTGAAGATCGAGGTCGACTGGCTGCGGCGCGGTCCTAAGGCGCGCAGCACGAAAGCCAAGGCCCGGATCGACAACGCGAACGACCTAATAGGGCAGTTGAAGGAGGTCAACGCGCGGACGCAGACCTCGTCGGCCGGGATCGACTTTGCCGCGACCGACCGCCAGACCAAACGGCTCGTCGAGTTCGAGGATGTCAGCTGCGTCCTCGGCGACCGCAAGATCGTCGAAGGCCTCAAGTTTCTCGTCACGAGCGGGATGCGCGTCGGCCTGGTCGGCCCGAACGGCAGCGGCAAAACTACCCTGTTGCGGATGCTGACCGGCGAGCTCGAACCCTCCGCGGGCGTGCTGAAGAAGGCGGCCTCGTTGAAGATCGTCTACTTCTCACAGACGCGCGAGCTCGAAGAAAGCGTGACGCTGCGGCGGGCGTTGGCTCCCGATTCGGACTCGGTCGTCTATCAGGGCCGGGTCGTCCATGTGGCCAGCTACGCCACCAAGTTCCTCTTCACCAGCGAACAGCTCAACCAGCCCGTCGAGCGGCTCAGCGGCGGCGAGCGAGCGCGTGTCCTCATTGCCAAGCTCATGCTTGAACCGGCCGACCTGCTCCTTTTGGACGAGCCAACAAACGATCTCGACATCGCCACGCTGGAGATCCTGGAGGAAAGCCTGCTCGAATACAGCGGCGCGTTGGTCCTCGTGACGCACGACCGCTATATGCTCGACCGCGTCTCAACGATTGTCCTTGGGCTGGATGGTAAAGGCGGCGCGGAGACCTTCGCCGACTACTCGCAGTGGGAGCAGTGGCGCGGGGTGACGGTCGAGGAGTCGATTGTTCCCGGACAGGCGGGCACGGCAGTGGCTGCGGCACTCCCCTCAGCCACCGCTTCAAACGGTACCGGCAAGAAGAAGCTCTCGTATATGGAGGGACGCGAGTTCGCCGGGATCGAGGCGGCTGTCGAGGCGGCGGAAGACCGGCTCCAGGCAGCGCGCGACATGCTGGAAGAGACGGCCGTCGTCACGGACGCAGCCAGACTGACAACGGCCTTGAAGGAGATGGAAGACGCGCAGGAGGTTGCAGACGCACTCTACGCACGATGGGCAGAGTTGGCGGAGAAGGCCGGATAGGCTCAGTCGCGACCCCGCATCGGATCACGTCCTGCAAGGGAGCGATGCCGCTGTCATCTCACGCGGCAGACGCAGCCTCTTCCTCGTTCTCACGTGGATCACCAATTCTGACAACGAAGGGCACAAGGATTCAAGCAGTGGACTGCGGCTGGACGAGCAGGAGTCATCGTTGCGACTCAGCTTCAACTCACCAGTCATCCAGAGCTACAGAAGATGATGCCGCATCATACGATATGCTGCTTGCACGATGAAAACTTTGGCAGCGGTATGGTTAGCACTGACGGTGGCGTGTTGTTCAGGGCAAACTGCACCTCACAGCATCGTGGTTCGCGCGGCGCGGATGCTCGACGTAGCGACAGGCAAGATCCTTACTCCGGGCATTGTCATCGTTCACGGGGAGCGCATCACCCTCGTCGGTGCAGAAGCCAAGCTGCCTGCTGGCACAGAGGTCATCGACCTCGGAGATACCACCCTGATGCCGGGGTTGATCGACGCCCACGTCCACCTCTTCCTCCATCCCGGCGCAGAAGACGATCAAACGATCACGGAAAGCGTCCCGCAGCGTGTTCTGATCGCCGCCGATGCAGCCCGGCTGGACCTGCTGGCGGGCTTCACGGCCGAGCGCGACATGGGCTCCGAAGGCGCGAGCTGCGCCGACGTGGCAGTCCGCAATGCCATCGACTCCGGGCTGATTCCCGGTCCGCGTATGCGCGTCAGCTGCAACGCCATCGACCTCACCGGCGGCCACGAAGATGCCATCGGCTTCAACCCCGAACAGCACGTGCTTTCCAACGCCGACTACGCGGACACCTCCGGCGAGATCGTCAAGATCATTCGCGAGCAGCGCAAGGGCGGCGCGGACTTCACGAAGATCTACGAGACAGGCAAGGACACCTTCGCAGACGGCATCTTTCGTACCCCCTTCCAGTACACAGTCGAGCAGCTGCAGGCGGGCGTCGCGGAGGCACTTCGTCTCGGGCAGGGGTCAGGACACGGCGTCGCCGTCCATGCCACAGGCGAACCGGGCACCGGGTACGCTGTTGCGGCAGGCGTCGCCTCGGTCGACCACGCCTATCAGCTCAGCGACGCCACCATGGCCGCGATGAAGGGCAACGAGATCTACGCCGTGCCCACCTTTGCCATCTCCGAGTACTTTGTCGAGCACGCCGGATCGCCTGCCATCGCCGCACAGCGGAAAGCAGAACAGGCCTTCCACGCGGCTGAGTTCAAAAAGCAGCTTGCCGCCGGTGTGCCGATGGCCGTCGGCAGCGATGTCGGGCCGTTCCCCCACGGCACGCAGGCGCGCGAGATGGAGCTGATGGTCGTCTATGGGATGGCTCCCGGGGCCGTGCTTCAGGCTGGCCTCCTCCACGGCGCCCGGCTGCTCGGCTGGGGAGGGCAGATCGGCGAACTGAAGCCGGGGTTCTATGCGGACGTTATCGCGGTCGGAGGCGACCCCACCCGCGACATTCGGGTGCTGAGCAAGGTCAAGTTCGTAATGAAGAACGGCGTGGTCTATCTACGCCCCTAGGCCGCATGTGTCACCTGGCGTACAGGGATTTGGTGGCCATGCTACCGTCAAGCAGGAGCGTACAGCAATGAGCGGAAACCCGAGTGAGTAACCCGCGACCTCACCAGGGCAAGATGCCGGAACGGAGCGCCGCACCGGCAGAGAAGCGTCCCGCGAAGCTGCGTGTCGCCGAACCGGCGGTCCTCCCTCCCGGCGAGCGGCTGCTTCCTGCGCATCAGGGCGAAACGTGCAAGCTCTGCAACTTTGGCCCGCACCTTCCCTTCTCCATGGCCTTCCAGCCGATCGTCAATGTGGAGCGTGGAACGATCACTGCCTACGAGGCTCTGGCGCGGGGTCCTCAGGGCCAGGCCGCGCATACGGTCTTGAACCATACGCTGCACAACAACCGCTACGCCATGGACCAGCGCTGCCGCGAGAAGGCCATTGCGCTCTCCGCTTCGCTTGGCCTGCTCCATACCGACGCTCTCCTTTCAGTCAACTTTTACCCCAACGCCGTGTACCAGCCCCGGCAGTGTCTTATGCGGACCATGCAAGCTGCCGAGGCGGTGTCGTTCCCGCTCAGCCGCATCGTCTTTGAAGTGACCGAGGTCGAGCAGGTTCGCAGCCACGCACACCTGAATGAGATCATGACCGAGTACCGTAAACATGGGCTACGGATCGCGATCGATGACTTCGGTGCAGGGCACTCCGGCCTCAACCTGCTTTCAGCCTTCCAACCGGACATCCTCAAGCTGGATCGTGTCTTGATCGAGGCTCTTCACGAGCGTCCGGCGAGCCGCTCCATCGTGAAATCAGTCGCTCAGGTTTGCCGCGAACTCAACATCGAGATCGTGGCCGAAGGGATCGAATGTGCCGGAGAGATGCAGGCCCTCTGCGACCTCGGCATCTTCACCATGCAAGGCTTCTTCTTCGCACGGCCGGGATTTGAAACCCTTCCATCCTGGAGCGGGGCATCGACCATGTAGTCAGTCCAGCGGCTCTCGGAGCACACGCTATTGCTCGTCGGCAGAAGGTCCGTAGATGCTCGGAACGGCAATCTCATTCAGACGAAGATACACCCCAAGCTGGGCGCGATGATGCACAAGATGGTTGAAGAACAGATTGCGTACGGCGTAGTAGCGCGACCCGGAATAGATCACATGGTCGCCGGAGAGCAGGCTCCAGTCTCCATGAAGCGCTTCGTCCGTGACCTCCGCCAACTGGCCGCGGGCCGTCACGGCGAGCGTGTCGAACTCAGCCAGCAGAGCCTCGCGGGTCGTCATGACATACGGCGTGAACTGACCCGACGCGAAGTTAAACTCCCGTGTGTGAAGGATTACAGAAAGCAGCACAG
The DNA here is from genome assembly GCA_965215415.1 of Acidobacteriaceae bacterium. Lineage (GTDB taxonomy): Bacteria > Acidobacteriota > Terriglobia > Terriglobales > Acidobacteriaceae > Edaphobacter. The sequence goes on from CBDCDQ010000009.1 coordinate 2,975,201, forward strand.
GAAGCTGTGCCGTGTGGCCGCCCAGCTTGGCCAACTGCATCGACTTGGGGTGCGGCGTGTATTCCGGCGCATCCTCCGGAAGGCGTTCCAGCACAGTGCGAGTCTTCCGCATTTCGCTGTCGAACTCGGGGAGCAGAAGATCATGAATCGGCATAAGACAACTCCTGTAGGCAGGCTTCTTGGTTTCCGTTCTGGAGCAATACCGAGCGAGTCAAGTTACCTTACAGCCCGGTGATGTTGTACCCACAATCCACAAACGTGATCTCGCCCGTAATCCCGCTGGCAAGCGGCGACGATAGAAACAAGGCCGTATTACCGACCTCAGCCGTATCGACGTTGCGCCGCAGCGGGCCGCGCTCTTCGACTGCATTCAGGATCTTCGAGAAATCGCCGATGCCGCGAGCAGCCAGCGTCTTGATGGGCCCCGCGGAGATGGCGTTGACTCGTATCTTCTTTGCACCCAGATCCACCGCAAGATACCGGACGGTAGCCTCGAGTGCCGCCTTCGCCACACCCATGATGTTGTAGTTCGGAAAGACCTTCTCGGCACCGTAATACGTTAGCGTCAGGATGCTGCCGCCCTCCGGCATCAGCGGCTCTGCGGCGCGAGCCAGCGCAATCAGCGAGTACGCCGAAACATCATGAGCTACACGAAAGTCCTCGCGCGCCGTTTGGAGCACTGTGTTCTTAATGTTAGGCGCAAAGCCAATCGAGTGCACGACGATGTCCAGCTTGCCGTAGACGTCGTTCAGCTGACCGAACACAGCGTGGATGTCCGCATCAAGGCTGACATCGCAACGGAAGGTGCGCGCATGCGGCAGCTCGGCGGCCAGTTCATCGGCGTCGCGCTGCAAGCGTTCACTCTGGTAGCAGATAGCCAGGGCGGCACCGGCTGCCGATAGCTTCTGAGCGATAGCCCAGGCGATCGAGCGCTTGTTGGCCAGGCCGAAGACCACGGCCACTTTGCCGCTAAGATCGAGCATATTTCCATTCATGAGTCGGGCAGGAGCCTTTCAATCTCCATCAGGAGCATAGCAGTTAGGCTGCCCAATCGTGCTGCAAACCTCGCATGGTGCCGCCTACACAACTCGCTTCCTTGACCCGTCAAGGTCCTTTCACCATCAACGCGCTCCTCCGCAGCCTCCACTCCTTTGTTATGCTTCCCCCATGCGGCACCACCTTCTTCGTTCACTCACCCTGTTCGCCGCGACCCTGCCCGCCCAGACCGCTCCGCAGCAGCCCTCTGCCATGGGCGGTTCCAACACCGGCACGCCCCACGCCGCTGTGCTCGACGAGGCTCACCGCCCCATCACCGCCGGGGGCTTCGTCAAAAACGGCCCTGTCGTCTTCAAGAACGTCGCCGAGCAGGCGGGCCTCGCCAAGTGGCATCACCAGATGGGCACCCCCGGCAAAACACTTATCCTCGAGACGGTGGGCTCGGGCGTCGCCCTGCTGGACTACGACAACGACGGCTGGCTCGACATCTATCTTGTCAACGGTTCGACCTACGACGCGATGTCTGGAAAAGCAACAGCACCCCACGCCGCCCTGTTCCACAACAACCACGATGGCACCTTCACCGACGTCGCCGCCAAGGCAGGTGTCCAGAACGACCGCTGGGGTTTTGGTGCCGCCGTTGCCGACTACGACAATGACGGTTGGCCCGATCTTTTCGTTTCCAACTTCGGCAAGAACCGCCTTTACCACAACAATCACGACGGCACCTTCACCGATGTGGCGGAGAAGGCGGGGGTCCAGCTCGGCAACTGGTCCACCGGTCCCACCTGGGGGGACTACGACGGCGACGGCAAGCTTGACCTCTTCGTCCCCGGCTACGTCCACTACGACATCGCCGACCCACCTGCGCAGGGATCGAAAAAGGCCGGCTTCTCCTTCTGCCAGTTCCGCGGCGTCAACGTCATGTGCGGTCCCCGTGGTCTCGAAGGCGAGCCCGACCACCTCTTCCACAACAACGGCGACGGCACCTTCACCGATGTCTCGAAGAAACTCAGCCTCGACGACGAGAAGAACCGTTTTTACGGCCTCGCCTCTCTCTTCATCGATGTCAACAACGACGGTAAGCCCGACCTCCTCGTCGCCAACGACTCCACCCCCAACTACCTTTACCTCAACAAGGGCAACGGCACCTTTGAGGATGCCTCCTTCGCCTCCGGCTACGCCTTGAACGAAGGCGGACGTGAAACCGCCTCGATGGGCATCGCCGCTGGCGACCTGACCCACAACGGCCTTGTGGACCTCTTTAACACCACCTTCTCCGACGACTATAAGCCCCTCTACCGCAACGACGGCGACGGCAACTTCACTGATGTCGCCTACCAGTGGAAGATCGCCGAACCCACCATCCCCTTCCTTGGCTGGGGAGCCGCCTTCTTCGACTACGACAACGACGGCTGGCTCGACCTCCTCTTCGTCAACGGTCACGTCTACCCTGAGGTCGATCAGCTCGACTGGGGTACCACCTGGAAGCAACGCGCCCTCCTCTTCCACAACGTCGGCGCGAGCAACAACAACATAGCCAAGCTGGAGTTAGTTCCGCCCGTCGAAGGTACCGGCCTGGCTGAGACTGAAGTAGGCCGGGGCCTCGCCTTTGGCGACCTCTTCAACGACGGCAAGATCGATGCCGTCCTCAACAACATGGACGGCACCCCTTCGCTCTTCCGCAACGTCATGGACACGAAGAACCACTGGATCGCCTTCAAACTCACCGGAGGCCCGAAATCCCCTCGCGACGCCATCGGCGCCACACTCTACCTCACCGCCAACGGCTTCCGCCAGCGCGCCGACATTGCCAGCGGAGGCTCCTTCGCGAGCAGCTCCGACCTCCGCCCGCACTTCGGTCTCGGCCTCGCCACCAAAGTCGACGCCCTGGAAGTCCACTGGCCCAGCGGCCTCTGGGAACGCTTTACTCCCACAGCCCTCCGCAATCAGATCGACACCATCGTTCCACTCATCGAAGGCACCGGCACTGCCATCCCACGTACTTCTAAATAGCATTCGGCATCTGCCGGCATAAGCGTGGCACAATGCACGTGGCCACTCATCCGGCATCGCTCTCAGAGACCCTACACCTCGACCTACATCACATCGACTCCGGTGCCAACCGACACCTTGAACGACTTCGCAGCCACGTCCGGCATCCCGATGCGAGACCTGTATGAAGTCGTCATTCCCGCCCGCACCCTCAAGCATCGCCGCGACCGACAAGAACCGCTCTCCCGCGACGAGTCGGACAAACTCGCCCGTCTCGTCCGCACCTTCAATCAAGCAGTCAAAGTTTTTGGCGACGGTGACCGTGCACGCTCCTGCATCACAACAACCAAGAAACGCTTCGACAAACGGACTCCTCTCGCCATGCTCTGCACCGAGACGGGAGGCCGTATGGTCGAAGAGATGCTGGGGCAAATCGATTACGGTATGTTCGCTTAACGGATGGGAGTGTGGCGCATCAGCGAATTCCCAGCTCCTGACGGCAAAGGTGGAGAACTCTACTCGGCAAAGTGGAACACGCGCGGCCGGCCAGTCGCCTACCTGACCGCGTCACCGCCCGGAGCGCTCCTGGAAGTCCTGGTTCATCTTGAACTGGCGGGAAATAGCCGCAACGATATCCCTTACTCGTAGTCTATTTCGCATAAGCGTTCCGAACCGCCTTCGCATTCCGCTTCTGCCTGTAGTCGGCGAGAAATGGATGTCCGACCCTGGTATCACCCGATCGATAGGCGATGCTTGGCAAATCCAAAAGATCCGGCCTCGCACGTGTACCCTCTGCCATCCTCCCGAAAACCTTCAACTACCTGCTCAATCCGCTGCATCCAGCGCTACAGAAATCGTTCTAGCCGCCACACACGCCGTTACACTGGACAAGCGCTTGCTCTGGTAAGTCGAGCGTGCGCAGTCCGCAAGGGAACCCCATGAAGAGCACGCCCGCGCCGCCCACTACCAACAAACACCTCATCCGCTGGGTCGAAAAGATGGCCGCCCTCGCCGAACCCGCCGCCATTCATTGGATCGACGGCTCGCAAGCCGAGCACGATGCCCTCTGCGACACTCTGGTTGAAGCCGGAACCTTCATCCGCCTCAGCGAAGAACAGTGGCCCGGCTGTTTCTACGCCCGCTCCGCTCCCAACGACGTCGCCCGTGTCGAAGACCGCACCTTCATCTGCTCGCTCTCGCGCGATAACGCGGGGCCGACCAACAACTGGGAAGACCCCTTCGTCATGCGCAAGAAGTTGAAGTCCCTCTTTAAGGGCTGCATGCGCGGCCGCACCATGTACGTCCTCCCCTACTCGATGGGCCCTGTCGGCTCCCCCATGTCGCAGATCGGCGTCCAGCTCACCGACTCTGCCTACGCCGTCGTCAACATGCGCATCATGGCACGCATCGGCGCACCCGTCCTCCGCGAGATCGAGAAAGACGAGAAGCGCGTCGTCCCCTGCATGCACACCGTCGGCGCGCCCCTCGGCCCTGGCCACGAGGATGTCTCCTGGCCATGCAACGACGAGAAATACATCGTCCACTTCCCGGAGACCCGCGAAATATGGTCCTACGGCTCCGGCTACGGCGGCAACGCGCTGCTCGGCAAGAAATGCTTCGCCCTCCGCATCGCCTCCAACATCGCCCGCGACGAGGGCTGGATGGCCGAGCACATGCTCATCCTCGGCGTCGAGTCTCCTGAAGGAGAAAAGACCTACGTCGCCGCCGCCTTTCCCTCCGCCTGCGGCAAAACCAACTTCGCCATGATGATCCCGCCGGCCGGCTTCGAAGGCTGGAAGGTCTGGACAGTCGGCGACGACATCGCCTGGATTAAACCAGATGCAGAGGGACATCTTCGCGCCATCAACCCCGAGGCCGGCTTCTTCGGCGTCGCCCCCGGCACCTCGGCCAAAACCAACCCCAATGCCATGGCCACGCTCGCCCGTAACACGATCTTTACCAACGTGGCGCTCACCGTCACCGATGGCAAACCCGACGGTGGCGTCTGGTGGGAGGGCATGACCGACACCCCGCCTGCCCACTGCCTCGACTGGCGCGGCAATTCCTGGACCCCTGCATCCGAGACCCCTGCCGCCCACCCGAACGGCCGCTTCACCGCACCCGCATCGCAGTGTCCGACTATCGATCCTGCCTGGGAAGACCCCACCGGCGTCCCCATCTCCGCCATTCTGTTCGGCGGAAGGCGGCCATCCACTTTGCCCCTTGTCTACCAAGCCTTCAACTGGTCCGCCGGGGTGTACATCGGCGCGACCGTGGGTTCTGAAACCACCGCCGCCGCCGGTGCCCCGGTCGGGACCGTCCGCCGCGACCCCATGGCTATGCTTCCCTTCTGCGGCTACCACATGGGCGACTACTTCCGGCACTGGCTCCGCATGCAGCGCTCACTCACCTCCACCCCGCGCATCTTCCACGTCAACTGGTTCCGCAAGGACGAACAAGGCAAGTTCCTCTGGCCCGGCTACTCCGAAAACATGCGTATCCTCAAGTGGATCGTCGACCGCGTGCGAGGACGGGCCCAAGGCAAGGAGACCCCTATCGGGTGGACGCCGCACTTTGAAGACATCCAGTGGGAAGGCCTCGATTTTTCTCGCGCCACCTTTGACGTTCTTCAGACCGTCGACCGCGTTCAATGGAAGAAAGAGATTATGGGACACGAGGAGCTCTTCCTGGCCTTGCACGACCACCTGCCGCCCGAAATGATCTACGAGCGCGAACTGCTTATCTGCCGCCTGTGAGATCCCCACCCACTCCGATTGACGGCATAGTCCCAAACCCGTATATTGAGGAAGTGGCGAGACTCCCTTCGGGTTGAGTCGGTCACAACGAAGTCCACCCACTTCGTTGCTTTACTGGAACACCCACGCATCAGCCCCCACCGCGCTGCGTGGGTTTCCACTTTAACAGGCTCCTTTCAGGTAGCGTTGTTAACGCCCGAGCACCCGAGCCATCGCCTCCCCGATCTCCGCCGGCGACTTCACCACAGTGATCCCCGCCGCCGCCATGGCCTTCATCTTCTCCGCCGCCGTCCCCTCGCCGCCCGAGATGATGGCGCCCGCGTGGCCCATCCGCCGTCCCGGAGGCGCCGTCTGCCCCGCGATAAACCCCACCACTGGCTTCTTCACGTGCTCGGCGATGTACTTCGCCGCCGCCTCCTCGGCCGACCCGCCGATCTCCCCGATCATGATGATCGCCTCCGTCTCCGGGTCTTCGTTCAGCAGCTTCAACGCGTCGATATGCGTCGTCCCGATGATCGGGTCGCCCCCGATGCCGATCGCCGTCGACTGCCCAATCCCCCGCGTCGTCAGCTGGTACACCGCCTCATACGTCAGCGTGCCCGACTTCGACACGATCCCCACCGAGCCCTCCTTGTGGATGCGCCCCGGCATGATCCCCACCTTGGCCTTGCCCGGCGAGATCACCCCCGGACAGTTCGGCCCGATCAGCCGCGACTTCGACCTTCGCACGACCTCCCACACCTTCACCATGTCCAGCGTCGGGATGCCCTCCGTAATGCAGATGACGAGCGGCAGCCCGGCCGCCGCCGCCTCCAGAATGCCGTCCGCCGCAAACGGAGGCGGCACAAAGATCACCGACACGTTCGCGCCCGTCTCGGCCACCGCCTCCTCCACCGTGTTGAAGACCGGCCAACCCTCGTGCGTCGTCCCACCTTTGCCCGGCGTCACCCCGCCGACCACCTTGGTCCCATACTCCGCGCAGCCCTTGGCGTGGAACGTGCCTTCGCGGCCGGTGATGCCTTGCACGATGAGGCGTGTATTTGTGTCGACCAGAACTGCCATTGAGTCATTTCTCCCGTGCTAATTTCTTGTAGATGTACCAGTGTTCTACTTCTCGTTCTGAACTGGCCGCAACCCCGGTTATCAAGGTTGCGAACAAAATAAAAACGTATGTGGCCCAATTGATCGCCTGCCAGAGCCACCAACTGCTTATACGTATAGGGTCGAATGGGTTTAGAAGAATCAATAGACCAAGAGCCAATAAAGCCTTACTGTAAAACTTAAACCGTACAAGTAGAAAACAGGACGATAACAAGAAAATGAAAAAGGCAGGTCTAACGCGCATACCTCTATCGTGTATGAGTGGACTCACGAGATTAGCCAAAAGCACGAGACCGAGATACAAGAAAGCAAAGTAGCCCGTGATGATAGTTAGATCGCGAGTGAACTCTCGGAAGCCGCTAGGGTTACCGCCGACTTCCTTCAGCACAAACCCCTTGGCGTTTAATAGATAGGAGGTCGCGGGCCAATAACGTAAAGAAAGCTCCCAAGTGCAACTATCACGGTCATAACGCCAACACCCCGAAGGTGTCGAATCCGTTATGATCTTTACCACAGGTTCAATATTTTCTTCATACCAGTCTTGCTTTGCATTAACAGCAAAGCGTCCTTGTACCTTCTTATCCGACGGACAAAAGTAAACTTGCTTCATCTATTGCTCCGTTAAAGCGGCTTTTACCGCCAAGTCCGCCGCTTCTTTCATCGTCGCCCCAATCTGCACCTTCAACCCAGCCTCAGCAATAATCTTCCGCCCTTCCTCCACATTCGTCCCTTCAAGCCGCAAGATAATCGGCAGCTTCACATCCAGCTTCCTCGCAGCAGCCACCACCGCAGTCGCCAGCACATCCACCCGCAAAATTCCTCCAAAAATATTGATAAAAATCGCCTTCACATTCGGGTCGCTCAACAAGATCCCGAACGCGTTCTCGATCTGCTCCTGGTTCGCGCCGCCCCCCACATCCAGAAAATTCGCCGCCGAGCCGCCCGCGTACTGGATGATGTCCATCGTCGCCATCGCCAGCCCCGCTCCGTTCACCATGCAGGCGATCGTCCCGTCGAGCTTGATGTAGTTCAGCGCGTACTTCGACGCCTCCACCTCCAGCGGGTCTTCCTCCGCGAGGTCGCGCAGCTCCTTCAGGTTCTTGTGCCGGAACATGGCGTTGTCGTCGAAGTTGATCTTACAGTCGAGCGCCAGCAGCTTGCCGTCCTTGGTCGTGATGAACGGGTTGATCTCCATCAGCGTCGCGTCCGTCTCCACAAACGCCCGGTACAGCCCCGTCATAAACCGCACCGCCTCGGCGATCTGCGTGGAGGCAAGCCCCAGCTTGAACGCCAGCTTCCGCGCCTGGTAAGGCTGGAAACCCACCGCCGGCTCGATGTACTCCTTATAGATCAGCTCCGGCGTCGCATGCGCCACCTCTTCGATCTCCATCCCGCCCGACTGCGACGCCATAAAGACGATTTTGGCCGACGCCCGGTCGAGCACCAGCCCGAGGTACAGCTCGCGGTCGATGGCCGACCCCTCCTCTACCAGCAAGCGCTGGACTTTCTGTCCCGCCGGTCCAGTTTGGTGGGTTATCAGCTGCATCCCCAGGATCGCCTTCGACGCCGCCACCGCGTCATGGAGCGTCTTCACCACCTTCACACCGCCGCCCTTGCCGCGCCCCCCGGCATGGATCTGCGCCTTCACCACCACCGCGCTCACCCGCCCAAACAGCCCCTTCGCCGTGATCTCCGCCTGATCGAGCGTGGTGACCATCTCGCCGTCCGGCACCGGCACCCCGTACTGCCGCAGAATCTCTTTCGCCTGATACTCGTGAATCTTCATTCGTCCGCCCCTCACCCGCACCACGAGTGTAGAGGAGCGCTGTGAACGCGGCAAATCAAATGGTTTGGATACAAGCCCGTCTCATGTCAGTACAAATCATGAAGGACTGCTAATATGTTCTGGCACCCGTTGTTGCCAACGTTGTGCATTGGGGTTGTAGCTCAGCTGGATAAAGCGCCGGATTACTAATCTGGAGGTCGGAGGTTCGATTCCTCCCAGCCATTGTGGAACGCCGAGTGCACAAACCTTGGCGTTTCTCTTCTGATCCAATGATCCAAAATCAAGACTGCCTTCTGCGAAGCGTGATTTGCTCCGCACCGCTGCTACCCTCAATTTCATGTCCCTGCAACCCACCCTCAAGCGCCTCATCGACCATCGCGAGACCCTCACCCGCGAAGAGGCCCGTACTCTCCTCCACTCCATCCTCAAGGGAGAATCCTCGGACATTGAACTAGCCGCACTCCTCTCCACCCTCGCCACCCGCGGCGAGACACCCGCCGAGATCGCCGGTTTTGTGGACGCCACCCGAGCAGCCGCCACTTTCATCCCGCTTACGGAAGACGAGCGCAGCCACCTGGTAGACACTTGCGGCACCGGGGGCGATGGCGCAAACACCTTCAACATCTCCACGGCCGCGGCCCTCGTCGCCGCCGCTGCGGGCGCCTACGTCGCCAAGCACGGCAACCGCGCCGTTACCTCCGCCTGCGGCTCAGCCGACGTCCTCGAAGCGCTTGGCATCCCCACGCTGCTCTCGCCCGAAGCCGGAGCCGCCGCCCTCCGCGCGCACCGCTTCGCCTTCTTCCACGCCCCGTCGCTCCACCCCGCGATGAAGGCCGTCATGCCCGTCCGGCGTGCGCTCGGCATCCGCACCATCTTCAACCTCGTCGGCCCGCTCGCCAACCCCGCCGGTGCCCGCGCCCAGGTGATGGGCGTCCACAGCGCTCATCTCGTCCCCCTCGTCGCCGAAGCCATGCTCCTCCTGGGCACACGCCACGCCTTCGTCGTTCATGGGGAAGAAGGGCACGAGAAAGAGGGGTACGGAAGCGGTCTCGACGAACTCAGCATCTGCGGCCTGTCGCATCTGGCCGAAGTGCATGACGGTACCTTTACGCTCTCCACCTTGCACCCTGACGACGTTCACCTCACTGCGGCTCCTCTTTCCGATCTGCAAGGCGGAGATGCGGAGCACAACGCTGCCATTCTTCGGCAGATTGCCGCGGGGGAGCAAGGCTCGCGGCGCGACATCGTCCTGCTGAATGCCGCCGCAGTTCTGATCGCGAGTGACCTGGCTGCCGACTTTCCTGCCGCGCTCACGCTCGCCGCTCAAGCCATTGACACGGGAGCAGTCAGAAAACTTCTGGCGACCGTGGCAATCGCGGCGTAGACTGGCTCCGCACCCCAGGAGTTCCTCATGTCCGTGTTACCCCCACCGCCAGCCCTGCTCGACCCCAGCATGGTCACGACCGCATTCGATCTTCCAGGCTTCCGCATCGTCCGCAGTCTTGGTGTGGTGCGCGGCATCGTGGTGCGCTCGCGCTCGGTCTTCGGAACTATTGGCGCAGGGCTCCAGACGATCATCGGTGGCAACATCAGCATACTGTCGTCCTTGTGCGAGAAGACTCGCCAGGACGCCTTCGCCATGATGATGCAGCACGCGGCCGAGCACGGTGCGAACGCGATCGTCGCCGCGCGCTACGACGCGAACGAACTGATGCAGGGCGTCACGGAGGTGTTAGCCTACGGCACAGCGGTTGTTGTCGTCCCTGAACAGGAGAAACTCTAATGGCACGTGTGACCGGGATCGGGGGCGTGTTTCTTCGCGCCCGCGACCCCAAAGCGCTCTCAGCCTGGTACGCCGAGCACCTCGGTGTCGAGCTCTCCAAGTGGGGCGGCGCCAAGTTCCTCTGGACGGACGAAGTTCCCTTAGGCACTGGAGTGACGGCCTGGTCGGTCTTCCCTGAAGACACGACGTACTTCGGTCCCGGCAGCCAGACTGCCATGATCAACTACCGCGTCGACGACATGGACGCGCTACTCGCCAAGCTCACCGGGGCCGGCGTTGAGATCGATCCGAAGCGCGACGACTCCGAATATGGTCGCTTCGCCTGGATCGTCGATCCTGAGGGGCACCGCGTGGAGCTGTGGCAGCCTCCGGCTTAGAACGTCGTGCCTGCTTGAGCGTGGGCGGCACACCGGAGCTCTGCGTCAGAAGTTACACTGGCCTAAGTGCACGAGCCCCTTCGTAGGTATCCAATCGGTAAATTCGTACTTCCACGTTCTCTCACGCACCCAGAACGTCTTCTTGCCCTGCAACAACTTAGCGATTTACCTGCGCAACTGACCGTCTCGCTCGCCAAGCTGGGGTCCGATCAGATCGATCTACCAGTACGTCCTGGTGCATGGTCTGTGAGAACCCTTGTGCATCACCTTTGCGACAGCCACATCGTGGCATACTCGTGGATGCGTTTGGCTCTTACAGAAGACTGGCCTCTCATTTTTCATTACGATCCGGAGCGGATGTCTCAACTTGGTGACGCGTCGATGTCTCCTGTAGCCTCGCTCCAGCTGCTCTGCTTTTTGCATGAGAAGTGGGTGGCGGTGCTTACACCGCTTAAGGACTATGACTGGCAAGAGCGGGGCTATACGCATCCTGAAACTGGACGGTGTCGCTTAGATCAAGCACTTTCCATGTATTCATGGCATTCGGCTCATCATGTGGCACAGATCCGCGAGTTGCTCGCGACGATTCGCTCGTGCCACGTGGACTGAGGTTTGCGCAGCACCAACACGCCTGCGGTATGCTGTCCGTGGACCTGATCAGGAGATTCTTTCATGCGCCAGACGTTTGTTCTTCTCGCCGCTCTTACCTGTTGCTTTACCTCCCCTGCTTTTGCCAAACCGAAGGCTGCCGTCATTGTTCCTTTAAGGACTGCGGCGGGTGAAGACGCCGGAACCGCCACATTCCAGGAAGGCCGGGGAAAGCTCGACATCAAACTTAACTTGAAGAATCTGCCGGTTGGCGAACACGCCGTACACATCCACCAGAATGGCGTTTGCGAGGGTCCCGACTTCAAAACCGCGGGCGGCCACCTCAATCCGGACACCAAGCAGCACGGCACGATGAACCCGGCTGGCCATCATGCTGGCGATCTTCCCCAGAACATCACTGTCGGCGAGCAGCACACCGCGCAGGTTTCCTTCAAGGTGGACTACCTTTCGCTCGATCCAGCCGCACCCAACACCGTTCTGGGTCACGCGATCATGGTCCATGAAAGGGCAGACGACATGAAGACCGACCCGACCGGAAATGCTGGCAACCGGATCGCCTGTGGAGTCATCTCGGTACCGACACCATAGTTTGCCTGTAGCTTGTTGAACAAACCCGAACGCCCTTGCGTACCACTCGCGCATGGGCGTTCTGTATATGGCGATTCCCTCTTCGTTCTCTGGTTACAGTCCGGTGGCGGTTAAGATGCCTGCCGTCAGGTGCTTCTCTGCGCCCGAACAGCCACACGATACACTGCAGCCTGTCCGCTCCATAGCGCAAGAGGCTGCAACACAGGTGGTACGCACGCTCCGCACACCCGAAGAGACGGTCGCGCACGAGGCGATACAGCTGGCTACGATCAAACTTGTCCGCCGGTGCATGGCGGGCGACGGCAACGCCTGGCAGGAGCTTGTGGTCGTGCAACACCGCCGCATCTACGGGATCTGTTTTCGCTTCACGGGTTCGGCTACGGACGCTGAGGATCTTACCCAGGAGGTGTTCCTGAAGGTCTATCGCAACCTGCCGAGCTTCGACACGGCCAAGGGCAGCTTTACGACCTGGATTACGACGCTCACGCGCAACCTGCTGGTCGATCATTTCCGGCGTACCCGGATGGAACGCGCTACAGGATCGCTCGACGCCAGCTTCGACGGCGAAGAAGATGGCCCGACGATGGCGGACCGGCTTGCCGACACCAGGCCGACACAGCACCATTATGTCGCCGGCCTGGAGCTCAAGGTCCGTGTCCAAACGGCCTTAGCTGAGCTCTCTCCCGAACTACGGGAAGCTGTGATCCTCCGTGACCTCGAAGACATGGACTACAAAGAGATTGCGGAGGTGCTGCGCATCCCTGAGGGTACCGTGAAGAGTCGCATCAGCCGTGGCCGGGGGGAACTGGCAAGACTGCTCAAACGTATAGAAGGACAGGTGGTGTAACGTGTCAAGTTCTCACAGAGATACCCCACAATTCGGTAGCGAACAGCCCGGCGGGTCAGGCAGCTTCCACGATTTCGTCCCATGCGCAGCGTGCGAGGCCTTGCTGACGGACGTGCTCGACGGGACCCTTTCACTGGAAGATCAGGAGCGCTTTGACCGGCACATGGCGAGCTGCACGGCGTGCTCCGAGATGCTGGCCGATGCTCAGCGCGGCGCGGCCTGGCTCGATCTTCTCCGCGATCCACGCCCTGAGCCACCGCTGATGCTGGTGGAGCGCATCCTTCAGCGCACACAGGCCGAAGCCGCCCACCCGATCTCACTGGCACCGGCCACGCCTGTCGGGGGGATGCGCTACCCGGCTGTGCCAATGGCTGCCCGCTCCAACCTTTACGTGTTTCCTGCCGGTAGCAAGTTCACGCTGCGGTTGTTGCAGCAGACTTTGCTGCAGCCCCGTTTGGCCATGACGGCTGCGATGGCCTTCTTTTCAATCGGTCTAACCCTCAACATGACCGGCGTGCAGCTTAACCAGATCCATGCCAACGACTTGAGGCCGTCGCATCTGCGTCGCAGCCTGTATCAGGCGAACGCTTCTGTAATCCGTTATTACGACAATCTGCGGGTCGTCTATGAGCTGGAGTCTCGCGTGCGGGAACTTGAGCGTAGCAACGATGCGGAACCGGCGAAAGAACGCGAGGCCGAGCCAAAGAGTAAGCATCCCGCGCCACGGCCGGGAACAGGCAGCAGCCATCAGCAGATCCACTCTACGAACGCTGTTCCGCCAAGCCTGGCTCTTCTCCAACAGCGATCAACCCGATCCACCGGATTCAACCGTATCAAGGAAGGCGACCTCGCATGAACTGTGCCAACCATCCCAATCGCGAACGTATCTCCTTTTGCCAGAACTGCGGCAAGCCGCTTTGTCCGGAGTGCTCTCGGGCGATCGGCTCCGGCGTCTTCTGCGAACCATGCCTCACCGCTCGCCTGGCAGGCGTGGACACCGCCGCCGGTATTCCGCCGTTTGGCACTTCGACTGTAGCCGGTATCCCCATTCCCGCAAACTCGGGTGCGCCGAATCCCTTTCTGGCAGCCTTTCTCGGCTTCATCCCTGGCGTGGGCGCGATGTACAACGGCCAGTACGGTAAGGGAGTCGTCCATCTTATCGTCTTCACTGTTCTCGTCAGCCTGGCCGATTCAAACGGCATCTTCGGTCTTTTTGTCGCGGGTTGGGAGTTCTACATGGCATTCGAGGCCTACCACACCGCTCTTGCTCGAAGAAACGGCACCTCGCTGCCAAACCCGTTTGGACTCAACGATATCGGGGAGCGCCTCGGCTTCGGCAAAAGCTGGACACCTGGTGTTCCGGTTGTGCCCCCTCCTTCAAGCATGGCGGAAACACCCTTTTCTGACGAGAGCAGCGCAAACGCCGGCTACTCGACAGCCGGGAGTGCAGCCTTCCCGCAGAGGGCAAGCAGTGCCCAGACGTACCGTTCACCGGAAGGGGCGACACCACCAGTCTGGAACACACCGCACACGTCGAGCGCTACGCCTCACGACAGCCAACCCTTCAACTACGTTCCACCGCCAGTGCAGCCTTTTGCTTCGATCGCAGGCGACCTTTCGTATGCGCCGCTCCCGCAGCAGACCCGGTTTCCCGTGGGCGCAATCATCCTCATAGGCCTTGGTCTGCTCTTCTTCTTCGGCAGCAGCGGCGTTCTTCGGCACTTTCCCATCGAGCGGCTCTTACCCTTCTTCTTAATAGGCTTGGGTGTGTGGCTCTTTATCCGTAAGATGACATCCGGCGGCCAATCGATCGAGGACAGCGGCTCCCCTTTCTACAAGCAGCGTGTCTTCGCCGCCTTGCGCGGGTCTGTCTGGGTCGTCCTGGTGGGAGTGCTTTTCCTGCTGGACACGTTCAACATCCTTTCCTGGGGGCGTAGCTGGCCCTTGTTCATCATCGTAGCTGGCGTGATGACGATCCTGCAGCGGTACAGCGATGCCGTCCCGGCGGCCATCTTCCCCGATGCGCCGCCGGAGCCTTCGGCAGCCTCAACACCAACGGCCAGGTATACCGAAATCGTTCCCACACAGGAAGGGAGGTAGTCATGCCGAGCGGCCCTCCACCATACTCTCCTTTCGGCCAAGATCCGCGTATGCTGAAGTTTCAGCGCCGGATGATGCGCGACCAGGCGAAGGCTCAACGCGACCAGCTGCGCCTCCGTGCCCGCGCCATGCATCGGGGCTCCGTCCTCGGCCCCATTCTTGCAATAGCGACTGGAGTCGTCTTTCTGCTGATCGAAACGGGTCGGATCGCTGGCAACCGGATTTGGGAGTGGTACGCGCGCTGGTGGCCGCTGCTTCTTGTACTCGGCGGCGCTACCCTCCTGCTTGAGTGGGTCGTCGACCAACTACTGCCCCGCAACCCGGCGCAGCCCTACGTTCGCCGCAGCGCAGGCAGAGCGGTGGCTCTGCTGATCGTTCTCGCCGTTGCGGGTGCCGTCCTCCGCGAGACACGCGACATGCGAAACCTTGCACTGAATGGCTTCTCCATCAATCCTGATAACGTCGCTGAGTTCTTCGGAAGTCGGCACGAAAGCGAACAGAACCTCGATGTAGCGCTACCTGCTGAAGGGACGCTGACTGTAGACCTACCTCACGGGGACCTCACGGTGACGGGTGCGAGCACCGATGGACGAGCCCACCTTGTAGTTCATAAACAGGTCTATGCCAGCTCTGACTCTGGAGCTGACGAAGAAGCTCGCGAGCTGTCTCCACAGATTGCCACCTCTGGTTCCTCTACTTCGATCAGCGTTGCTTCGCGTGGCGGAGCCTCAGTTGACCTCGACCTGACACTTCCACCGACCGCCTCCGTGATACTCAACGCAAATCATGGCGACATTCACGTCGATCGTCTCCAAGCCTTCCTGAAAATAACCGCGAATCATGGCGATGTATCGCTGTCGTCGATCACGGGACCGGTTACTTCGCACATCAACAACAATGGCTCAACCTTCTCCGTCCACCAGGTAAAGGGCTCGGTCACGCTCGAAGGTCACGCAGATGACCTCACTCTGTCTAACATCTATGGAGCGGTTTCACTCACCGGAGATTTCTACGGCGACACGCATCTTGAGCAGATCGACGGTCCGGTACGGTTCCATACAAGCCGCACTGACTTTCAGCTTGCTCGTCTGGATGGTCAGATCGACATATCGTCCGAAGAGATTACTGGCGATCAGCTGGCTGGTCCAGTCGTGCTCACGACACGCAATCGCAACCTTCACCTGGAACGGGTTGCTGGCCCGCTTTCAGTGACTAACCGCAATGGCACAGTGGACATAACAGCTGCTCCACCACTTGCTGCGGTTACTGTCCAGAACCGCGATGGCGGCGTTGCTCTAACTCTTCCACAATCCGCTTCCTTCATGCTTAGCGCCACTACAGACGACGGTTCAATCGAAAATGACTTTTCGCTTGGCGCTGTGAACCACGAGCAAAGAGCGGTGCTCACAGGAACGGTCGGGGTCGGTGGGCCACTCATGCGCATCGACAACAACCATGGAGACATTGCCGTGCATAAGGCGAACGTCGGGCCGCTATTACCTGCACCCCCGCATCCGCCGGTGCCACCTCTTCCTTCGGAAGATCCCGCTCGGCAGTCCGGAGCCGATTCGGATCACACCGTTACTGTTGGGCCAAAGAGCCTCCGCCTATCCTCCGACCGAAGCGGCAATACGCTCAGTATCGATCAAAACGGCATACGAATGACGAGTCGGGACAACTAATAGCTCGAGCCAAGTCTCCGGCTTTCCAAGAAGTTCTCTTAGCTACATCATCGCGGCATACAGTCGAGAGGATCGTTGCCGCTGCCAAGCGCACGCCTCGCCTCGCCTCGACGACCCGAAACAAGCTGCACCAAGGCATGATTATATCGAGATTGCCCTCTCGCCTGCTAAAAGCTCGATGGACTGTATGCCTCCTTGCAACGGACCAACAGCCATGCGAGTTGGAACGGGATGCGCATATTCAGGTGAGCCTAGAGGGATCAGAGGTCTGTAGAAAAATGGCTTCAGATGAGATTGAACTCTCAGGCGCTCCATACCTGCGAACCCTTCCTTGAGTCACGCCCACGCTCACGACAAAAAGCCCCATCCGCAAGGATGGGGCTATTGGATTATGCCGGCGATCACCTAATCTCCCACACACTTACGCGTGCAGTACCATCGGCCCAACGAGGCTTAACTTCCGTGTTCGGGATGGGAACGGGTGTGACCCTCGCGGTAAACTCACCGGCAAACTTGAGAAGACTTCGCTCACGCGATCTTCCACAACTGAATAGATTGAGCAGACATTTACCAAAACGTGTTTAGTTATATCGCTATAACCACAAAGCTTGTATTGAATGCCTCCAGAACAATGGACTTTCTCACTGCGCAGAGTAAATTCTATGGACAAGCCGAACGGGCGATTAGTACTGGTAAGCTACACGCGTTACCGCGCTTCAACCTCCAGCCTATCAACCAGGTGGTCTTCCTGGGCCCTTCATTTCCCTTTTGGGTTGGGAGATCTCATCTTAGAGCGTGCTTCCCGCTTATATGCATTCAGCGGTTATCACAACCGAACTTCGCTACCCAGCCGTGCCCTTGGCAGGACAACTGGAACACAAGAGGTTCGTCCATCCCGGTCCTCTCGTACTAAGGACAGCCCTCTTCAAATCTCCTACGCCCACAGCAGATAGAGACCGAACTGTCTCGCGACGTTCTGAACCCAGCTCACGTACCACTTTAATAGGCGAACAGCCTAACCCTTGGAACCTTCTACAGCTCCAGGATGTGATGAGCCGACATCGAGGTGCCAAACCGAAGCGTCGATATGAACTCTTGGCTTCGATCAGCCTGTTATCCCCGGCGTACCTTTTATCCGTTGAGCGATGGCCATTCCATACAGAACCACCGGATCACTAAGGCCTGCTTTCGCATCTGCTCGACTTGTAGGTCTCGCAGTTAACCACACTTATGCCTTTGCACTCGACGGTCGATTTCCAAACGACCTGAGTGTAGCTTCGCGCGCCTCCGTTACAATTTAGGAGGCGACCGCCCCAGTCAAACTACCCGTCTTACTATGTCCCTCTCCCGGATTACGGGAGGAGGTTAGGATCACAACAATCGCAGGGTGGTATCTCACCGTTGGCTCCACCGAGCCCAAAAGCCCGGTCTCAAAGCCTCCCACCTATCCTGCGCAGCAATGGCCGTAACCCATAGTAAAAGTATAGTAAAGGTGCACGGGGTCTTTTCGTCTAGCTGCGGGTAACCGGCATCTTCACCGGTACTACAAGTTCGCCGAGCAACTCGTTAAGACAGTCGAACGATCGTTACTCCATTCGTGCAGGTCGGAACTTACCCGACAAGGAATTTCGCTACCTTAGGACCGTTATAGTTACGGCCGCCGTTCACCGGGGCTTCAATTCAAAGCTTCGCCTTGCGGCTAACCTCTCCTTTTAACCTTCCGGCACCGGGCAGGAGTCAGCCCCTATACGTCGTTTTTGACTTTGCAGAGACCTGTGTTTTTGTTAAACAGTCGCCGTTCGCGTTTCACTGCGGCCCACCCAGGCTTGCACCCAGGGGGCGACCCTTCTCCCGAAGTTACGGGTCTAATTTGCCGAGTTCCTTAACAAGCTTTCACTCGAGCGCCTTTGGATATTCTCCTCGTCTACCTGTGTCGGTTTGTGGTACGGTTCCCAATTCCCCTCCTTAGAGGTTTTTCTTGGCAGCATGAAATCGGCAGCTTTCAGCCATACGGCTTACTGCTTTGCACCTCACTGTTAAGCCTCTCCGGATTTGCCTAAAGAGACCAGCTTGCGCGCATCGAACCCCATAGCCATAGGAGGTCCTGCTTATCCTTCTGCGTCACCCCATCGTATAACGGAGTACTGGGAGGTCCGGAATATTAACCGGATTTCCATCGCTTACGCCTTTCGGCCTCAGCTTAGGGACCGCCTAACCCTGAGCGGATTAACCTTCCTCAGGAAACCTTAGACTTTCGGCGTGAAGGGTTCTCACCTTCATTATCGCTACTTATGCCGGCAGGGTCTCTTCTCTAACGTCCACGCATCTTCCCAGTTGCGCTTCATCCACGAGAGAATGCTCTCCTACCACGTCTCTTTCGAGACATCCGCAGCTTCGGTATACAGTTTTAGCCCCGTTGTATTGTCGGCACCGGACCTCTTGACCAGTGAGCTATTACGCTTTCTTTAAAGGATGGCTGCTTCTAAGCCAACCTCCTGGCTGTCTGAGAGTTCCGACTTCCTTTCCCACTTAACTGTAATTTTGGGACCTTAGCTGGCGGTCTGGACTGTTTTCCTTTCGACTGTGAAGCTTAGCCCCCACAGTCTGACTGCCGTACTGGTTGTGATCGGCATTCGAAGTTTGGTTGGATTCAGTAAGCCGGAAAGCCCCCTAGTCCATCCATGTCTCTACCACCGATCCAAATCATACGACGCTAGCCCTAAAGCTATTTCGGAGAGAACGAGCTATCACGGAATTTGATTAGCCTTTCACCCCTACCCTCAGCTCATCCGAGCTTTTTTCAACAAACACCGGTTCGGTCCTCCAATAGGTATTACCCTATCTTCAACCTGGCCAAGGGTAGATCATCCCGCTTCGCGTCTATTCCTGCCAACTTATCGCCCTATTCAGACTCGCTTTCGCTGCGGCTCGCTCACGCTTAACCTTGCTGACAAGAATAACTAGCCGGCTCATTATGCAATAGGCACGCGGTCAGACATTCCCTTACGGGCATAGTCCTCCCACTGCTTGTAGGCACACGGTTTCAGGTACTTTTCACTCCCCTCAATGGGGTGCTTTTCGCCTTTCCCTCACGGTACTGGTTCACTATCGGTCAGAAACGAGTATTTAGCCTTACGGGATGGTCCCCGTGGATTCAAGCAGGGTTTCTCGTGCCCCGCCTTACTCAGGTACCTGCTTCGAGTCTGGATCGTTTTCGCCTACGGGTCTGTCACCCTCTTTGGATCTTCTTTCCAGAAGATTCAGCTAACAACCAGATTGGTAACTCTACTTATGCAGGCCCTACAACCCCCGAGACACCGAGATGTCACGGGTTTGGGCTGTTCCGGTTTCGCTCGCCACTACTACCGGAATCGAGGTTTCTTTCTCCTCCTGGAGGTACTGAGATGGTTCACTTCCCTCCGTTCGCTTGTTCCTACCTATGTATTCAGTAGGACATGCCCAGGTTTTACCCGGGCGGGTTTCCCCATTCGGAAATCTCCGGATCAACGCGTGTGTGCCGCTCCCCGAAGCTTATCGCAGCTTGCCGCGTCCTTCATCGCCTGTTTCTGCCAAGGCATCCACCGTGCGCCCTTAGTAGCTTGACCATAGAATTTACTCGCGCGCAGCAGAGTATCGACCTCCGCCCGCAGAGCAGCCTACGTTTGATAATAGTCCACGCCTGTGTCATACGGCTTGCGGCCTCGATGTGCGAGACTGCAGCCGGTAACACGAGATTTATTCTAAAGACACTCAATACTGATTGACAGCCTTTGCCGCCAGAGAAAACCTGGAAGCTCAATGCTGCTCAGCCTTGTAGTTATATTTACCCAATCTATTCAGTTGTCAAAAATCGTCGAGCGGTATCGCATTGTTGCAACCGCTGGTCGCGTCCTTAGACGGCTTGAGCACTCCTGCTCAAGATTCAACCTCGGCAAGTGCCGGAGCTCAACCTCAAGCAGACATCGCTTGTGCACACCACATCGAAAGTACTGGTGGAGCTGAACGGGATCGAACCGTTGACCCCCTGCTTGCAAAGCAGGTGCTCTCCCAACTGAGCTACAGCCCCGACGCTTCAAGCGTATCAAAGCGAAGAAAGTGGTGGGCCTGGGTAGATTCGAACTACCGACCTCACCCTTATCAGGGGTGCGCTCTAACCAACTGAGCTACAGGCCCGACTCTACCGCGCTGTGCACCAATCTGAAGATTGGAGCACAGCAAGCAGGCTGCTCCGTCGTTGACCGTAGAGGTCAAGTCGAAAGCTCTCTCGAAAGGTTTCGAGGACACAGTTGAACGCGCATGGCAGCTACGCCGCCATTGACTATCGATATTGACAGAAGAACGAAAAAGAGAAGGTTCAGTTCAGGCTCATCTGCGCTGGCCAATGCCGTTGCAGATGGTACTCGGCAACATCACTTGCAAGCTCGGATGGTCGTGAGACCAAAGCCGCCCGCAATCGCGGGACGCTGCAGTGTGCCGAGACGTTCTCTCTTAGAAAGGAGGTGATCCAGCCGCAGGTTCTCCTACGGCTACCTTGTTACGACTTCACCCCAATCATGAATTACACCTTGGGCGGCTGCTCCCTCGCGGTTAGCGCACCGACTTCTAGTGCAACCCACTTTCGTGATGTGACGGGCGGTGTGTACAAGGCCCGGGAACGTATTCACCGTGGCATGCTGATCCACGATTACTAGCGATTCCAGCTTCATGGAGTCGAGTTGCAGACTCCAATCCGAACTGAGGCCGGCTTTTTCCGATTAGCTCACCCTCGCGGGGTTGCAGCGGTTTGTACCGGCCATTGTAGCACGTGTGTAGCCCTGGACATAAAGGCCATGAGGACTTGACGTCATCCCCACCTTCCTCCCCGTTATCCGAGGCGGTTTCGTCAGAGTGCTCAACTAAATGGTAGCAACTGAAGATAAGGGTTGCGCTCGTTGCGGGACTTAACCCAACATCTCACGACACGAGCTGACGACAGCCATGCAGCACCTATACTACGGTCTCTTGCGAGACGCCGACGTTTCTGCCGGATTCCATAGCATTTCGAGCCCAGGTAAGGTTCTTCGCGTTGCGTCGAATTAAACCACATGCTCCACCGCTTGTGCGGGCCCCCGTCAATTCCTTTGAGTTTCAGCCTTGCGACCGTACTCCCCAGGCGGATTGTTTATCGCGTTAGCTTCGGCACGGCAGGATTGGGTACCTGCCACACCAAACAATCATCGTTTAGGGCTAGGACTACCAGGGTATCTAATCCTGTTTGCTCCCCTAGCTTTCGTGCATCAGCGTCAGTTATGGTCCAGTGAGCCGCTTTCGC
Source organism: Acidobacteriaceae bacterium (assembly GCA_965215415.1). Taxonomy (GTDB): domain Bacteria; phylum Acidobacteriota; class Terriglobia; order Terriglobales; family Acidobacteriaceae; genus Edaphobacter. Next base: position 2,997,132 of record CBDCDQ010000009.1, read on the forward strand.
CACAGGTGTTCCTTCCGATATCTACGCATTTCACCGCTACACCGGAAATTCCACTCACCTCTCCCATACTCAAGCCCGACAGTTTCCCATGCAGACTCTGGGTTGAGCCCAGAGATTTCACATAAGACTTGTCAAACCGCCTACGCACCCTTTACGCCCAATAATTCCGAACAACGCTTGCCCCCCTCGTATTACCGCGGCTGCTGGCACGAAGTTAGCCGGGGCTTCTTCTATGGGTACCGTCATTATCTTCCCCATCGAAAGGAGTTTACATACCAAGATATTTCATCCTCCACGCGGCGTTGCTGCGTCAGGGTTTCCCCCATTGCGCAAAATTCCCCACTGCTGCCTCCCGTAGGAGTCTGGACCGTGTTTCAGTTCCAGTGTGTCCGTGCGCCCTCTCAGGCCGGATATCGATCATCGTCTTGGTGGGCCATTACCCCGCCAACTAACTAATCGACCGCGACCCCCTCTCCAAGCGCATTGCTGCTTTGACTCGTAAGTGTTATGCGGTATTAGCTAAGATTTCTCTCAGTTATTCCCCACTCGGAGGTAGGTTAGTCACGTGTTACTCACCCGTGCGCCACTTTACTCAAGGCCGAAGCCCCTTTCTCGTGCGACTTGCATGTGTTAGGCACGCCGCCAGCGTTGATTCTGAGCCAGGATCAAACTCTCGTTTAATCTTGGTGTGTCCGCCATCCAGCGACAGGGGTCGGGATGGATCGAACGCCTCCACTCGCCCGAAAGGAGCGGAGGGTATAGCTAGTGAGAATGACTAAACCAGATTTCGTATCATCTCACGACTGGCACGTTCAACTATGTTGTCAAAGATCCGGGCTGACACCACCTAAGCGGGCAGCTTTGGATCAAGGACTAACCGGGCAAAGCCTCGGTACGTGTCCTCGAACTTGGATCGCGTCTCGGTTGACCGAAACACAATCAAAACATCGTAACGACAGGTAAGCTGTCGCGGAGCACTTAGCTCCTGGTACATCACCTGCAGTGGCTTGGGTTTGGATCGGGTGGCCTAAGCTCTACCCTTCGATCAAACGCTTGGACTGCGCTCCACATCCTTCTTGCCTGCATTGCAGAACAGAAGAGCGAAGCTTTGTTTCTCTTACACGCTTAGAGTAACTTGCTCTTTACATCTTTGCAAGTTTTCTTTGCTAGCCGTTCACGTTGTTCCCGTTTGCGTCAGCATCTCGTTGCGACTTCCTGAGAATAGCAAGGGCCCGATGTTGATGCAAGGCCTCCCTGTGGAAAACTTCAATCGCCTACAGTTCAGCCGTGTGCCGTATTGGCAGCGGGTAGAGCACGGCAGGAGATTCCCTCCCGAACCTCACTACGCTTTTGGTCATACGGTTGAGCGTACTCGCGTTGTTTGCCGACAGATACCAGACCAGCAAATGGCTGTTCCAACTTGTTGCGAAGCCCAGGGTGTACGTGAGCAGCGGGTCAAGGGGCACATCCGCATCCATCGTGAACTGCGGCAAACCCTGGGCACCCGCCATGTAGATTTTCTGTCTGCCCACCAGATACATCGTCGGTTGCAGTGTCGTGTGCATTCCCGGCACTTTCGGCAGGAGCGACAACATTTCTGTCATGGGGTCGAATGGCTTTGCCTGCAACTCCGGCTTCAAACAATCGAAATCAACCTCAGCCAGCAGCAATGACCCAAGCAACGCCGGCTTGATCGTAAACGTGGTGCTTCCGTCAGGATTTCTGTGTTCAGTCTTGGTAGCCAGTCCGCCAGAGGTGGGCAGTTCCGCAGAAAGCATCGGCTTCAAGCACGCTGTCGAAGCCGCCAGCCGCCGCACCTGACCCCCCGGAATGCCATAGACCATCAAGTGCTCGTCCTTCCACGCTTCCACAGGATCGAGGCGAACCAAATCGGCCGGGTACCTGAACTCCAGGTCGAGGCTGTCGCTATGCCATGCCGTTTGCGTATCCTGCGCCGTGGATCGGATCTGTGCCATCACACTGAGCCCACTGCACACTGCAAGCGCGACACTTAGAGCCCTTACTTTCGCTTCCACCGCACACCGTCCTTGCCGTCCTCCAGCACGATACCCTTATCCAGCAGTTCTTTACGAATGAAATCGGCGCGTCCGAAGTTCCTCGTCTTTTTCGCGTGTGCCCGCTCAGCCACGAGAGCCTCGATGGCTTCCTCGGTAAACGCCAGCGTCGCGACCAGCGTTGGATCGGCTTCGGCGATGCGCCCCTCCGCCTCCGCCCAGGCCAAAGCCGCCCGCGTCAGCTCGGCATCCCGGTCATTCAGCACCGCAAAGACGCCGTCAAACAAGGCAAGTACTGCCAATATTTCTACGATGTTTCCAGCTCGCAGCGTACCCGCGTCCGCAGCTGAGTTGGCAATGCGTACCAAATCAAAGATCGCTGCCCGAGCCTCCGCCGTGTTCAGGTCGTTCGCGAGGGAAGCCGTGTACTCCGCTCGCGCTTTCGCCGTCGCCTCGCTGAGACCCGCGTCCACCCCATCGGCAAACCCGCTCTGCACCATTCGCCGATGAAAGGTCCGCAGCCGGTCGATCGCGTTGGTGCTCTCCGTCAGTCCCTCAAACGTAAAGTTCATCTGGTGCCGATAAGGCACGGAGATCAGCAAGAACCGTATCGCCGACGCCCGGTACCCTTTCAGCAACAAGTCCCGCAGCGTGTAAAAGTTCCCTTCCGACTTCGACATCTTCCGCCCTTCCACCAGCAGAAAACGCACATGCATCCAGTGCCGCGCAAACGTCTCTCCCGTAGCAGACTCCGACTGCGCAATCTCATTCTCGTGGTGCGGAAACATCAGGTCCTCGCCCCCGGCGTGGAGATCGAAGCTGTCGCCCAGAAACTTCTTCGCCATAGCCGAGCACTCGATATGCCACCCCGGCCGCCCTTTTCCGATCGCAGTATCCCACGACGGCTCGGCGCCCTTCACCGCCTTCCACAACGCGAAATCCCGCGCCGCGTCCTTCTCGTACTCGTCCACATCCACCCGCGCCCCGTCTTCCATCTGGTCGAGGTCCTTCTTTGAGAGCTTGCCGTACTCGCGAAAGCGCGCGATGCGGAAGTACCAACTCCCGTCCTCCGCCTGGTACGCGATGTCCTTCGCCGCTAGCGCCTCAATCAGCGCCACCATCTCCGGGATCGCCTCGGTCGCGTGGGCGATATGCTCCGGCCGCTCCACCCCCAGCGCGTTCATGTCCTCGAAGAACGCCCGCTCGAACTTCGCCGTGTACTCCGCGATGCCCACGCCCGCGTTCCCGGCGTTGCGGATGATCTTGTCGTCCACATCCGTCACGTTCATCACGTGCTCGACCGGCATGCCCTGCTGCCGCAAAAACCGCCGCAGCACATCGACATGGAGGAACGTCCGAAAGTTCCCGATGTGTCCATAGTCATAGACGGTCGGTCCGCACGCGTACATCCGCAACGCCGGCGAACCCACCGGCTCCAACGCCTCCACCACTCCACTCAACGTATTGAAAAGCTCCATTACCGGCAACGCGCTCAAGCCCGCCGCAACCAACGCCATCAGAATGCGCGGTGCAGTCCATTTCCGTTTTGATTAGACCGAAGTACCATTCGGACCAACGACAATCTCTGATATCAAGTTCTTATCTCTTTGGTGTCGCTGACAGCTACTTGACCACATCTTCGACCTTGCCGTCCTGATCGTAAAAAGCCTTGAGCGCTTCAGGCGTCATGTCAGCGATGGCCAGACGTGAAAACTCCCTGATGCCTGCGCCGTGAGCCTTGATGGCCTCCTGCTCTAAACCGTCGTAAAGAACACCCAGTTTCAGCAGGTCGTTCCCGTAGTCGGCCTGCACATCCTCGTCGTCGCTTGCTTTCGCGATAGACGACCATTGCGCTTCACACACACGCAAGGCCTCGAGAAGATACCGTGCGCGCCACTGATCGAGCTCTATCGTCATAACTTGTGCGTCCTTTCCAGCTTTACAGCCAATCTTTGAAGAAGCCCTACGTATTCCCCCATCGTCATATCGGATGCCGGACACAATAGATAATGATCGGGCAAGCCGGACGGCTGTCGAATGGAAGCAGGATCGGCGTTCAACGCCAGGCCCGTCGGCATCGGAAGATTGGCCGGAAGCTTCCAGGCATATCCGTTCAGCAGCCTGGCCCGACGTTGAAGGCCGGCCTCAGTGATCAGCGAAATCCCCTTCCCATTCGCGCTGACCATCTCTATACCGTTGCGCTCGTAACGATCGACATCGTCCGGTCGGACGTTATGGAGTTTCGGAGAAGTCGCGTTCCCCAGCGGTATAGGTCTTCTGCAAGCAGGTAAAGAAGTTGAGGTGTCGTGTTCGTCATCGGTTTCAAGATAGCACTATAGGTATTCTCGATGGTTTTGTAGCCCTTGTTATCCCAACCGCAACCCCGGCGCAGCGCCGATTCCCTCCCCCGCAAACTCCCGCACTCTCCACTTCGGCCATGCCGCCGCCGCGATCATAGCCGCATTGTCCGTCGACATCCCCACGCTCGGAAACGCCACCGGCAGCCCACGCCGCGCGCCCTCGGCCAGAAACCGCGTCCGCAGCTCCCCGTTCGCCGCCACGCCGCCCGACACCACCAGCCCGCGCGCGCCAAACGCGTCCGCCGCCCGAAAGCTCTGCCGCAGCAGATTCCCGGCCACCGCTCCCTGAAACGATGCGATCAAGTCCAGCGTCCGCCCCTCGCAAAGCCCCGCCACCTCCTCCACGCCCATCCCCGGCTCAGCCGCAAATGCCGCCCGCCGAGCCTCCACCCCAACTAGCATCCCGTGCGTCTCCACATACCGCAGCACCGCCGTCTTGATCCCGCTAAACGAAAAATCGAACCGCGCCTCGGAACCCGGGTGCCCCACATCTCGACTCTGAGATGTGGGTTTGCCAAGAACCCCCTTTTCCGCCCGCGTCCGTATCTCCCCAAACGTAAACGGCACCGCCTTCGCATCCCCAAACTTCGCCAGCCCATCGATCCAAGGTCCGCCCGGATACGGGAGACCCAGCAGCTTCGCCACCTTGTCGAACGCCTCCCCCGCCGCGTCATCCACCGTCCGCCCCACATTCCGGTACGTCCAATGGCTCGGCTGCCTCACCTTCGCGACAGTCTCACCATAGCTAAGGTGGGCTTCCACGGAACTCTCCGCCACATACAAATGCGTATGCCCCCCCGAAACCACCAGCGCCAGCAGCCGCCCCTCCATGGCTGTTCCAGCCTCCATCAGCACGGCATGGATATGCCCCTCCAGATGATTCACCCCAAGCAGCGGCCGCCCACACCCAAACGCCAGCGCCTTCGCAAACGTAATCCCCACCAGCAACGCTCCCGCCAGTCCCGGGCCCTCCGTCACCGCAATCGCCTCCAAATCTCCATACCCCACACCCGCCCGCGCCATCGCCTCCCGCACCACCGGCACGATGTTCCGCAGGTGCTCCCGCGAAGCCAGTTCTGGCACAACTCCACCGTATCCCGCGTGCAGCGCCATTTGCGATGCCACCACGTTTGAGAGCACCTCACGCCCACCCCGCACCACCGCCGCCGCCGTCTCGTCGCACGAGCTCTCAATGCCGAGGATCAAGCCGCCGCTCATCGCTCCATCATAGAGTCGCCACGAATAGCCCGTCCGCGCACGTTTGTAGGCTAACGAACAAAGCTGCGCAGCCGATGGTACAAGGCATGGACATTCAACGCACGCGCCGCGCACTGAAACTTGCGTTTCTCTTCATGGTCTGCTGCATGGCCGTTCTCAGCTCGCTCACCGTGAGCACATTGCGTGGCATCGTCGCTGGCCAGCGGTCCCACGCCCAAAGCTTCGTCCCCGCCAAGCGTCTCACGGCCGGCTTCGAGCGCGAAATCCTCAACGCGCGTATCTTCTTCATCTACTTCGTCACCATCCAAAAACCCGGTGCGCTCGAAAATGGATGGAAGCGCTATCACAACGGGGAAGACACCCTCCGCAAGCTCAACGTCCTCGTAAACCAGTACCCAGAGCTCGCCAACCTGCGCGCTCCCGTCGCCAAGCTCCAGCAAGACGTCGACAACTACGGCGTGGCTCTCACCGCCACCCTCAGCATGGTCCAGGGCGGCGAAACGAAGGGACCGCACTACGACGCTCAAGTTAAGGAGTGGGCCGCTCGCGGAGCCACCATGGTCGCCGACTCGGCCGCGGTCGAATCCCTCACCTTCCATTCCGGCGAAGCCAACACCGAAGACATCGCCCACGCCCTTAAGAGTGGCCAAACCAACATCCTGCTCGCCTTCGCCGCGTGCCTGGTCCTTTCGCTTTTGTTTGCGCGCCATGCTCTTCGCAAGCTCGACGGCTCGGCCTTGCCCCTTAAAACCCCAATGTCCAGTTCGGCGCCGCTCTCCCCCTCCTTCAACACCGGCGCACTCTAACCCGCCTCACCAGGCCTGTCGCGAGCTCTGCACATCCTCTGAGGGACGCGGTTCATCCAAACTGGCGATGCGCCCTAAAGGCCAACCCGACCTCACCCAGTCTGACCTCACCCAGACTGGTCCGGAAGTAGCCCAGACAGCCGAGCAGATCGCCCGCTTCAAGCATCTGACCGAGCACCTTCTGCCCACCCGCGCCCGCGAACACCGCTGGCCCATCCGCCTCGACCATTGCTTCAAGCGCATTTGCCTCGATTACGCCTTTTCGGATGTCTGGTACAACCACCTGCCCCGCCCAGCAGAGCGCCACCTCTCGGGCGATCCGCTCGCCCGCGCCCTCCATTGCGCCGAAGCGCTCGCCACCAACGACCTTGCCCTCCTTCGCGTCCGAAACGAAGAGAGCCTCCGATACCGAGGCAAGCTGTAAGCTCTTGGGTTTGTCGTTCCCGGAGGCGATCTGCGTTTCCCGCGCATCACACCAACAGGTTCCTCGATACCTTCCATAAACTGGACCGATGCCGCACCGCGCACCTGCCTACGCCGCAGCCCTCTACATCGCCCGCACCCTCCGCGATCACGGCCACCAGGCCTTCTTCGCCGGAGGCTCCGTCCGCGACCTCCTCCTTGGCCTTGCCCCTAAGGACTTCGATGTGGCCACCAGCGCCACCTCGGACGCTGTTCAGTCCCTCTTCCCTAAGACCCTCAGCGTCGGCGCGCACTTCGGAGTCATCCTCGTCTGCAATCCGGATAGCGGGACCCAAACTGAAGTAGCCACCTTCCGCCATGACGGCGCCTACACCGACGGCCGACGCCCGGACCAAGTCCAGTTCTCCTCCTCCCCTGAAGAAGATGTCCTCCGTCGAGACTTCACCGTCAATGGCATGCTCCTCGATCCCCTCCTCTACGATCAAACCGGGAACGCCCTGGCCGCCACCCTTGACTTTGTCGGAGGCAGGACCGACCTAATTGCCAAGACCATCCGCGCCATCGGCGATCCCGCCCGCCGCTTTGCCGAAGACAAACTCCGGATGCTTCGGGCCATCCGCTTCGCCGCCCGCCTTGGCTTCAGCGTCGACTCCGCCACCCTCCACGCCATCCAGGCTCAGGCCGCTACCATCCACCAGGTCTCCCCCGAGCGTATCCGCGATGAGCTCACCAAGATGCTCACCGAAGGCCAGGCACGCCGCGCCTTCGAGCTCCTCGACCAGTCTGGGCTCCTCGCCGAAATCCTCCCTGAAGCCCTCAAGATGCACGGCGTGCAGCAGCCGCTCGAGTTTCATCCTGAAGGCGACGTCTGGGTTCACACCATGCTCCTCCTCCGGAACTTGCAACCCGGCTGCACCGCCACCCTCGCCTGGGGAGCCCTCCTCCACGACATCGGCAAGCCCGCCACCTTCCGCCCGCCGAACCCCGACAACCCGAACGACCGCATCCGCTTCAACGGTCACGTCGAGGTCGGCGTCCGCATTGCCGAAGTGATCCTCGCTCGCCTCCGCTTCTCGAACGACGACACCGCCCAGATCCTCGCCCTCATCCAGCACCACATGCGCTTCGGCGACATCCTCCAGATGAAGCAGTCCACCCTCAAGCGCTTCCTCCGCCTGCCGAAGTTCGACGAACACCTCGCCCTCCATTGGCTCGACTGCACCGCCTGCCACGGCATCCTCACCCTCTACGACTTCGCCCAGCAGCAGTACGAAGCCGAGCCGCCCCCCGACACCCGCCCCCACCTCCTCGTAACCGGTCGTGACCTCATCGCCGCCGGCTACCCCCCCAGCCCTCAGTTCAAACCCATGCTCAACCTCGCCGAAGACGCCCAGCTCGAAGGCCAGATCCACTCCACGGAGGAAGGCCTCGCCCTCATCCGCGAATACTTTCCAAGCGGCGGCTGACCCGCTCCCGCAAACCCATTGCATCGAACGGCGCCCTCACCTTGGCATCGTTGTCGAAGTACACATACACCTCCCGTGCTAACCCGTCTGCGCACGCCTCCCCTGCGCACCGTCCTTGTGCCAGCCCACCCGTGGCAAACGCCACCACCCGGTCCGCCCAGACATCCAGCGCGTCCGCCTCATACCCGCTCACATACAGCTGCTCGCTCCCATGCAGACGCACATACACAAAGTCCGCCGTCACATCCATCAGCAGCGGCCACTCCACCGTATCCGCCACCACCAGCCCGATATTCCACGCCTTCAGCAGTGCCGCAAACTCCGGCACGGCAAAGCTCTCATGCCGTATCTCCACGCAGTGCCGCACCGGCATCTCCAACTCGGCCTCCAGCACGGAGCGAGGCAGCATCTTGTCGTCGCACCCCTGCGCCAGCTCCGCCATCGCGCCAGTCGTCCGCGGCAACATCGCAAAGAACGCCGCAAACCGCTCCGCATCAAACCGCAGCTGCGGCGGAAACTGCCACAGCACCGGCCCCATCTTCCGCCTCAGCACCAGCATGCCGCTCGCAAAGAAGTTTGCCAGCGGCCGCTCGATGTTCCTGAGCTTCAACATATGCGTGATGTACCGGCTGCCCTTTAGCGCAAAGACGAAGTCCTCCGGCACCTCCGCCGCCCACCGCCGGAAATAGTCAGGCTTCTGCAACGAGTAGAACGTCCCGTTGATCTCCACCGAATCGAACGCCTTCGCCGCAAACTCCAGCTCCCGCCGCTGCGGGAGCCCCTTCGGATAGAAGACGCCCCGCCACCCCTTGTACCGCCACCCCGAGATGCCGATCCTCACCCGCCCCGCCATGCCGAGTTTGATGCGAGCTAAAGGCCTTTGCAGCCACCTACGCTGGGAACGAAGCGGCGTAACCTACTGTCTCAACGAGTGCCGGGTGGCTGTTTCCACACGTCCGTGGTCTGACGAACCAAACGAACTTTGTGCTCCAGGTTAGGACACCAAGCCACCCATCCAGATCCGATTGCTACCGGCTGTCCCATCTCTTGGCTCAGGATTGCCCAGCGTTCCCGCTGTCCGTCGATAAGGAGCACCTCCTCGGCAGTTCCGATAACGCCAATCATTCCATCGTTATCGCAATCGTCCGCGCGACCCTTCAGCGGGTACGCGCTGCGGCCAAACACTATATTGTCGTTTGGATCGTTCTGCGGTGATTGCACCATGGTGTTCAGAGACGCGTCACTACAGCCGGTCCACTCGCCGTGAAAAAACTGCGGCTTTACACATTCTTCCTTAGATCTCACTTCGAGCCTTGTCTGAAGATCGAACGTGTGTCCGCCTCGGTCGTCGCAGAATGCAAAAACCCCCTGTTTCAGGCTGAGGAGGTACGGATCGCCGGATGTATCTACCGTCCATTCATCCCTCACAGCTGTGCGAGGTTGGACGGGTGAGTCATGACTGCTCGTTGAATCATTAGCAGATGGTTGAACATGTTTGCAGCCTACAGCTAGAAAGACCAACGCTGTTAGTAGTATTTTCATTTGTGTTCCAGTGAGCGCTCCAAGGTTCGCTTCAAAGACGTGAGGTTGTTTGCGTAGGTCACTGGATCGGCTGTGAAGTACCCTGCGGCAAAGGCAGCCTTTGCATACCCTTCACAGTCTCTTACTTTCAAAGTGGAGACCATGTCGGGATCAGTTTGAATCCTTCCCTTTACATGATCTGTCCAGCCTATCGCGCCGAGATCCAGGCTGTCCCAAGCATAAAATCGACACTGGTGGTGAGGAGCATGAAAGACTATGCTTACCTTGTTTGAAGCACAATGCTATCCATTGGCTTTGGACTTTTCGTTAGAAGGGTACGAGGCCAACCCATTCGCCTTTCAGACTCGTCTTTAGCTTGCTTCGGACTATCGAATTCCTGAGCGTAAGGAGAAAAAATACTTTCTTTCTGAGCTTAGTCGTCCGGGGGCTTTTAGGTTGCCTAAGTTCCATTTGTAACGACTTTTGCCCGTGCCGTTTCTATCATCCACTGTGCAACCAGCAGGCGCGCTCCATCGGCGGTCAACTCCTTCCAGGCTCTCTGGACAGCATCGACAATTTGTACAGGCGTCGCTTGATGGGTCTGCAAACGAACAACTTTGTTCGGATCATCCGTATACTTCTGCGCCTTTCCTCCTAACGGCACCACCAACGGCACCGGCGGAACCTTACCGAATGCAGGTGACTGCATACTCTGCATCGTCCGAAGCTTGTCCGCAAAGGAACTGTTTGCTCACCGCAATTGCCTGATACCCAAAGATCAGGCCTGGTTCCATGGAGACCGGGGTTGTGGTTTGAGCAGCAATTGAACAAACATGTCGTCGTTTCACTGGATTTTTCCAAGCCGGCCGACGCTTTCGTGAAGTATCCCTCTCGTACCCATCGCAGCTCTCCTATACGGCTCATCGCACCGAGTCGACACCGGGAATGTAATGCTTCAGCTCAAACATACCGGTCCGCCAGCCACGCTACTTACCCGCCTTAAGCGACTCCCCCCAAGGATACCGCTCCCATGTTCCAATGCATCTATGGGAACCATGGCCGTCACCAAATCGCTCCTCAACACCCCGCCCGACATCACCCCCAACACCGAAATCCTGGTCAACGGCCAGCCCACCCCCGCCCACAACGGCGAACTCCTCATTGAGGCCCTCAACCGCCAGCGCGCCCACGGCCTCAAGGAAGTCCCCCAGGTCTGCTACCACCCGCAGATGGGTCCCATCCAGTCCTGCGACACCTGCCTCGTCGAGGTCAACGGAGAGCTCAAGCGCGCCTGCGCCATCCACGTCCAGCCCGGCATCTCCGTCGCCACCGAAGGCCACCGCGTCGACATCGCCCAGCGCGAGGCCTTCGACCGCCTCCTCCAGAACCACATGCTCTACTGCACCGTCTGCGACAACAACAACCAGAACTGCACCGTCCACAACACCACCAAGCTGCTCGACGTGAAGCACCAGGCACGCCCCTACACGCCCAAAATCTACGAGAAGGATATGTCCAACCCCTTCTATCGTTACGATCCCGACCAGTGCATCCTCTGCGGCCGGTGCGTCGAGGCCTGCCAGAACGTTCAGGTCAATGAGACCCTCACCATCGACTGGACCTCCGCCCACCCCCGCGTCCTTTGGGACGGCGGCGAGGTCATCGACGGCTCCTCCTGCGTCTCCTGCGGCCACTGCGTTAACGTCTGCCCCTGCAACGCGCTGATGGAAAAGTCCATGCTCGGCCATGCCGGCTACCTCACCAACATCCCAGGCCCCGTGCTTGACGACATGATCGACGTGGTCAAAGGGATCGAGCCGCCCATCGGCTACGGCCCGATCCTCACCTTGTCAGAAATCGAAGCCGAAATGCGCCACAGCCGCGTGAAACGCACCAAGACCGTCTGCCCCTATTGCGCGGTCGGCTGTTCGTTTGAGGCTTGGACCAAAGACCGCCACATCCTCAAGATGGAACCCACACACGGCCCGGCGAACGGCATCTCCACCTGCATCAAAGGCAAGTTCGCCTGGGGACACATCAACTCCGAGGACCGCCTGGTCAAGCCTCTCCTCCGCGACGGCGACACGTTTAAGGAGATCACCTGGGACGAAGCCCTCGACCTCGTTGAAACAAGATTCAGGCAAATAAAAGAAGACCACGGCCCCGACGCCCTCGCCTTCATCGCCTCCTCCAAATGCACGAACGAGGAGAGCTACTTGATGCAGAAGCTCGCCCGCGCCGTCATCGGCACCAACAACGTCGACAACTGCGCTCGCTACTGTCAAAATCCTGCCACTCAGGGCCTCCAGCGCACCGTCGGCTACGGCGGCGACTCCGGCTCCATCGCCGACATCGAGACCGCCGGCCTCGTCCTCATCATCGGGGCCAATCCCGCCGAGAACCATCCCGTCCTCGCCACCCGCGTCAAGCGCTCGCACAAGTTCCGCGGCCAGCGGCTGATCGTTGCCGACCTTCGCAAACACGAGATGGCCGAACGCGCCGACCTCTTCATCCGCCCCAACCCCTCCACCGACACCGTCTGGCTCAATGCCGTCGCCAAGTACATCCTCGACCACAACCTCCACCAGCCGAAGTTCATCGCGCATTGGGTCAACCACTTCGACGAGTACGCCGCCTCTCTCGCCGCCTATACCCTCGAACACGCCGAAGAGGTCACCGGCATCCCCGCCGCCACGCTCGTCAGCGTCGCCAACGAGATTGCCTCCGCCGAGGGCGTCTGCATCCTCTTCGCGATGGGCGTCACCCAGCACTGCGGCGGCTCCGACACCGCCACCGCCATCTCCAACCTCCTTCTGCTCACCGGCAACTATATGCGTTCCGGCGCCGGGGCCTATCCCCTCCGCGGCCACAACAACGTCCAGGGAGCCAGCGACTTCGGCTCTATGCCCAACGTCTACACCGGCTACCAGAAGGTGGACGATGAGGAGGTACGCGCCAAATTTGAAGCCGCGTGGGGCGTCACCCTCCCCACCACCGACGGCAAAGACAACCACCAGATGATCGACGCCATCCTCGACGGCTCGCTCAAGTCACTCTACATCAAGGGCGAAGACACCATCACCTCCGACTCCAACGCGAACTTCGTCGGCGAGGCCCTTCGTAAGCTCGAATTTCTCATCGTTCAGGACATCAACTTCTCTGAGACCTGCCGCTACGCCGACCTTGTCCTGCCCGCCGCCACCTCGCTTGAAAAGGACGGCACCTACACCTCCACCGAGCGCCGCATCCAGCGCATCAACAAAGCCTTTGAGCCGCTCGGCGAATCCAAACCTGATTGGGAAATCCTCCAGCTCATCGCCAACCGGCTCGGCGCTAAGTGGACCTACAAGCATCCCTCCGAGATCATGGACGAGATCGCCAGCTTGACGCCCCTCTTCGCCGGGGTCCGCTACGACCGGCTCGAAGGGTTCGCCTCCCAGCAGTGGCCCGTTCACGCCGACGGCACAGACACCCCCCTTCTCTTTACCGAAGGCTTCCCTTTCCCCGACAAAAAAGCCCGCTTCTTCCCTGTCCAGTACGTCCCGCCATCGGAGGAGACGAACGCCCAATTCGATCTTCACCTCAACAATGGCCGTCTTCTCGAACACTTCGAGCAAGGCTCGATGACCCTCCGCACCCCAGGTATCAAGGCTATAACCCCCGGTAACTTTGTCGAAGTCTCTCCGGAACTTGCGGAAGAACGCGGCATTGAGACCGGTCGGCACGTCCAGCTCACCAGCGCCTACGGCCGCGTCCGCGTGCAGGTCCTCGTCTCCAATCGCGTCAAAGGCAAGCAGCTCTACATGACGCTCAACTCCGTCGAAGAGCCCGTCAACAAGCTCTCCTCCTCCCACACCGACCGCGTCACTCACACCCCCGCCTTCAAGGAGACCGCCGTCTCCATGATCCTCCTCCCCGAGCAAGGCGACAGCCCCCTCCCCCGCCGCAACTTCCGCTTCGGCCACCGCACCCCGACCGACGGCGTCCAAGTCGAACACAAATGGGCACGCGCCGACTACCACCTACCCGGCACCGCAGAAAGTGACAAGTTCGTGCAGATCAAATCCACCACAGTGTAGAAAGTTAGTAGTTCCCAGTTGTCAGTCAATCGATAGCCAGAACTACCAACTGAGAACTAATAGCTGGCAACTAGGAGTCCCATGGCAAATCCGATAGCCTTCCGTCCCCTCCCCGTCGACCCGCACCTCGAGCTCGAACGCCGCCTCCGCGACGCGCCCCGCGAGCACGCCGAGGCCCTCCTCGTCGCCTACGACCTCCTCCAGACCGCGCACGACAAAGGCATCCTCGACACCCTCAACGGCCTCGTCGGCGCGAAGGACACCATCTTCGGCAAGCTCGCCGAGTACGCCAAGCTCCCCGAGGGCATCGCTGGCATCCGCAACCTCCTCTCCGGCCTCAAGATCTTCACCGCCATCGACCCCGAAACCCTCGACATGATCGCAAATGCCGTCGCCGCCGCGTCCAAAGCGCACTCCACCGAGACCAGGCCGCCCAGCTTCTTTGAAATCACTCGCCGCGCCACGGGCGAAGACAGTCGCCGTACGCTCTCGTTTCTCACCCTTATCCTTGTCTCCGTTGGCCGCGCCCTGAAGTAGCTCTAGCTCCCAACTTAGGCCCTCCAAACGCTGCCAGCCCCGATTTGCGGAAAGATCTTTAGGATTACCGTTTTGGTTCCTCCACAACCGAATGTCACATACCGTACAATCCACGGATCATCTGCTGTACGTTTCTCCATAGCGGTACCTGTTGCACTTGCAAAAAAACGGCCCCTCGCGAGAGGGGCCAATCTGCCTTACTTCTCTCCTCGTACGGAGAGCTTGCTGCGGGTGAGCTCTTGGGCTCCACTCCGCAAACTTGAACTTACTGCTCACTCGGCGGGTTCGACGTCCCTAGAGACGCGCGGCCCGCTGATCTGCCCTCACCTGGAGAATCGAGAGACGCGAGGCTGTTGTGCAGCAGCGTGACTCGGACACCATTGGCAAGTGCCTTTCCGTCAGCACCGGCAGCAACATCTTTTTGTTTGCCAAGTCCGGTTTTATAGATGCGGTAGAGCGGCACCTGATGTTGCGTTACCAGGTAGCGCACGACCGAGTCGGCCATGACCTGCGAACTCTGCACGCCAGAGCGGCTGTAGCCTTGCACCTCGACGATATAGCCCTTCTCCGAACCAAGCTGCTGCGCCACCCCGTCGAGCTCCGTCTTTGCCTTAGGACCAAGCACCGTTTTCCCAGCGGGAAAGACGACTGCAGCCGAGGAAACTTCCTGGTAGGTGTCCAGATTGCTCACGGTGCCGTGTAGCGCATCGGTCCGGGTACTGGCACTCCCTGCCAGCGTGTTCGCTGCATCTGCACGACCGGCGGCATCCTGCGCGTGCTGATCTGCCGTGCTTGCCGCCCCCATCGCCCTGCTAATTCCGGCCTGCGAGCGCGAGTCCACATCACGAATGTCGTTGGCATTTTTGGCTTGCAGCTGATCCAGTTCGTTGACCCGATCCTTGACCGGATCGACCTGGCGCTTCACCCACTTCTTGCGAGCGAGAGGATTAAGGTGCCCCCAAAAGCCTTCTTTTGATTGCTGCTCCAGCGGCTTGCCAGTGGCATAGCTGCCCGTCTCCTCCACGCCCATAGACTTCGCCGGAGGCGGTGTATCTGTAGGAGAAGTAGCCACCATGGATTGAGCCACAGCGGAGGCGCTCAAGGCACCTCCTAACACCAGAACTGAGAAAGTCATACCTTTGCCACACACATCGATGAACTGAGCCATCTTCGTCTCCTTCGCCGCGGCGCAGACATACACCGCTGCATACCGGAGCAAGTGTGCAAGCCATAGGCCAAACACGGAAGATCCCTACTTTGAAGTACTTATCGCCTTAATGGCGCGCTGCGCGTGTTCGGTCGACACGTATTTTCTTCCCGACGCTGCCCACTTCTTCCTGTCCCTAGCGCACCTTGACGACACGGATCTCCGGCAGCTGGGTGTTCCAGTTACCCGCGATCTTCTCGAAAATGAGCCGGAACTCCCGCTCTTCGCCCGGCCTGATCGGGGCAAGCGAAACCGGTTCCGTGTCGATGTACGGCTCACGCATCCGGATCAGCGACAAGGGCATGGTCTCGATCTGCGGTGCCAAGCCCTCATCGTTCTTGAAGAGAACCTGCAAAGTGACAGACGAGATCGTCTTTGAACCTCCGTTGCGGATCACCCCATCCACAAACGTCGACTTGCCGCCCGAAAGGCTGGTCGATTCGCTCATGGCCAGCCCGGTGATCGGCAACTGGCTTGCATAGGGATCGACCGGCAGCATACCACCGCCCAATCCACCAGGACGATGCCGTCCCAGTACCAACATCGCCGCAATCACCGCCAACACGACCAACCCGGCGATTGCCCAGGCATTGACCGGCAGCGGATCGTCGCTGCCCCGCTTCCGGCCCAACACGCCCCGGCTCTTCGCGTCTTCATACTCATCGTTCACGCCACGATCTTACATCGTCGAACGTATCGGATGGCAGCAGCCACAAAGGCGTCGCTCCCACACGAACGCCGTCCCCCTGCCGATAAGTACATTGATGAGGACGACGGAGCGCACCGTGCAGCGGCATACAGCCTGGGTCTTGGGGACGGCTGCGGCGCTGCGGCTGGGCGTCGTGTTGTACGTATTACGGTTTATGCCGCGGAATTGGCTGTGGACGCGCGGCACAGAGATGGCGTGGATGGCCGCCGCCCTTGTGCAAGGCCGCGGCCTGAGCGATCCGTACGGTGTGCCGACAGGAGCTACCGCGTCCATCGCGCCGGGTTACCCGCTTCTGCTGGCAGCAGTGTTCCGGGTCTTTGGGACCGAAACCGTAAACGCCGCGGCAGCCGTGCTGCTGGCGCAGGTGACGGTAAGCGTTCTGACGGCCTGGACCGTGCTCCGATGCGGACGGCAGCTGGCAGACGAGGCCACGGCAGTGGTGATGGCGCTCGTATGGAGCTGCTCGTTCGCAACAATCTGGATGCCGGCTATCCTGTGGGAGACGAGCTTTTCAGCACTGCTCCTGCTGCTTGCGGTCGCGTGTGCTCCCCAGCTGGAGAAGGCCGGAAGAGGCGTCTGGGTAGCCTGGGGCGCGGGCTCTGCGCTGGCCGCGCTCCTCAATCCTTCGCTTCTGCCCTCGCTCCTGGGGTTGGGAGCGCTTGCGTCGAGGAGAGGACGCCGGTGGCAAGAGCCCCTGCTCGCCTCCATTATCTTTGCAGCGGTGTATGCGCCGTGGCCGCTGCGGAACGCGCGCGTCTTTCATGCAACGATCCTGACGCGCTGTGTGGCAGGGTTCAATCTATGGGTGGGCAACAGGAGTGGCGCGGACGGCTTCCTCGATGAGTCGGCGTTTCCGACCTTCAACACGACCGAATTGGCGTTCTATCGAGCGCAGGGCGAGGTGCAGTACGACGCCGCGAAGACAAAGCTGGCTCGCGCCGCCATCGCTGCCCGCCCGAAGCGGTTTGCAGAGCTGACTGCGATCCGCGCGTGGCGGTTCTGGAGCGGAACCGGCAGCCGGGGCGGATCGGTGTTCTTCGCGGTGCACGGTCTGCTCACGACGTTGCTCGGCTTATCTGGCGTGTGGATGCTCCTCCACAAGCGAAGGCCGGAGGCGGCGTACTTTTTCGCAGTGCTCGCGATCTTCCCTTTGCCCTACCTTGTGACGCACGCCGAGTTCCGCTATCGCCTGGTGCTTGATCCGGTGCTCTGTGCTCTCGGCGCGGTGGCGCTTCAAGCCTGGAACCCGGAAGCCAGGGAAGCAGAAAGAGCTAGACGACCGTCACGAGCAGGAAGATGACCGCCATCAGCACGGAGGCGGCGTAGACGAGTTCGGTGCAACGCGTCTGGAGAGTAGCGGCGGGCGGAGACTGCATGGACGGACTCCAGCAAAGGATTCGGGATAGGGACGAAAGGTCTACGCCCCTTAGTGATGTATCGCACGGGGGCGTTACAACTTGAGTACAAAGTGCGCCTGTCGGGGCACGCCAGTTCCTTTCTGGAACACACTCCTTCACGTTTCGTCACCGCGTGTTAAACGAATGGAGGGCACAGCCGCAGCCATGCCGTCCGCGCGGTGTTTGACTGAAGCTAGCTTGCCCAGGCTCCGGACATCCCGCCGACGCCGGTCAGTGCGGGAAAAAAGAACGGCTTTGCCTTTTGCGGCGCGCGCTGCGAACACCAGGTGTCGTTCGCAATCACCTCAAGGGTATGCCCCACCTCGATGCGGCACTCCTCGATCTGGCCGGCCGCCAGTTCAAGCACGCTACGCACTTTCAGGTGGACGGAGGAGACGCGGTTGGGTCGCATTCCAGGCCATAGCTTGACGACGCGCATATCCGCGTCGAGGCCAACGGCGTCGATGGTGAACCTCATCCCCAGGGTGTGGATGCCGGAGGAAGGCTGAATCAAGAGCCCGCCTCCCGTGTCGAGGCCTGTGCGGCCCAGCAAGCCCACCAACCGCGTCAGCGAACCATCCGCACAACCGATGCAATGGCCGATCTCCGTGCCCGCCGACTTGTTGACGATCGTGATTGTTTTCATATCTTTTTCTCTCGCCAGGTTCTTTCGCCAGGTTGCAAACGGGGACGAACTACGCGGTGGCCTTCGATTTACGGCGATAGACGATGAGGCCGAGCACGCCAACAGCCAGGGCACTGGCAACGATGCGAATGAGGTCTACGTTCATGGTGGGTCTCCTTGTGGTCGGCAGCGAACCGCTTCCAGCTGAGCTATCGGCAGTTCCGTTCCCGACTTGAGTGCTCTTCATCGTCCTGTACGCTTTCCGCACCGAAGTACCCTGTGCCGTTCGCGTGCGCTATTCGTTTGTGCCGCTTCGCCGATACAGTCCACAGGCAGAAGAAACACCTTCCGCTACGCCGATTTCCCATCGTTTCGTCCGGCGACTGGGCTGCCGACAGCCGCCCCAACCAAAGCCTCACATCTGGTCCAAACGCCGGATGAATCGAACCACCTTCAAGGAGAAACCAACCATGAACAAACTTACGAAATCGTTTCACTTCTTTCTCGCGGACGAGTCTGGCCAGGATCTAATCGAATACGCGCTCGTTGCGGCCCTGATCGGCCTCGGTGCCGTCGCTTCGCTCACCACGCTTCGCAACGCCATCACCACGGCGTTCAACTCGATCGGCACCTCCATCACCAACGCTACCTAGCTCTACGGGGCCGGATGCTTCCCAGCGGCGGCCCCATTCACCTCCCCCTCCCTGGACGATTTCCATGACGGCACGATGGCGCCTCTTCCTTGCTGGGTACACCGGCACGGACTTTCTCGAGTTCGCGTTGCTCGCCTGTGTCGTGGTACTTGTATTGACCGCTGCAGTGGGCAGCCTTGTCAGCGTGACCAGCAACCTGCTGACCACCATCGTTTCCTCCTTGCAGCGTGCTGTTCAGAGCGGCCAGCCCTGAAATCTCAGACGCGTGTGCCCCCCGGGCGGTTCGGCGGGGAGACAAAGGAGCGTCCGCAAACGGCCGAACGCGGCAGCCTCCGCTTACGCTCCTCCAACAAGGACCTCATCCTTCCTCTCCCTCCATCCGATAAGCGTTTCATCGGGGATGATCCCCCGGCTGACAGACACAGACAGACGCCACAAAACGAACCACATCGCTCCCCTTGTGAACTTTCTTCCGCTTTACCCAAGACACCTATGCAGCTGACGCTCGCACAATCCGTGATTCCTGCTGTCGCGCTTCTTTGCGCCCTGGCTGCCGCGCTGTTCGATCTCAAGAGCAGGCGCATCCCCAATCTGCTGACCGGACCGGCCATGCTGCTGGGGCTCCTTCTTCACTTTTGTTCCGGCGGATGGCGCGACCTTCTCGCTGCCTTCGGAGCGCTGCTGCTCTGCGGTCTGGTCTTTCTGGTCTTCCATCTGGCAGGCGGTATGGGGGCCGGCGATGTTAAGCTGATCGCCGCGCTGGGATGCATTCTGGGTCTTCCCCATGCCGCTTCGCTACTCATCCTGACGGCACTCGCGGGTGGCGTTCTGGCGTTCGGCTATGCCTTGTATCGCGGGCAGCTGCGACAGACTGCCGGAAACGTGCTCGCGCTGGCCGCCCACCACACGGAGCAGGGTCTTACGCCGCACCCGGAGTTCAATGTCCAGAACACGGCCACGCTGCGGCTTCCGTACGGGCTCGCCATTGCGGCCGGTTGCATCCTGACGCTCGCGCTCCAACCCGCGCAGGTGATCCGATGAACGCTCGCCGCCTTTTGCCCGCACTGCTGGCCGCGCTTTTCGTTTCCGGCCTGTTTACCTGGTTTCTGAGCCGTCGATTCGCCAAGCCGGTAGCTGCCGCGCCTGCTCCCGTCAAGCGTTTTGTGGCAGCCGCAAAGAACCTGGAGGTAGGCGAACAGCTGCAGCCAGGCATGCTGACGCTGGCCGACTGGGCCGCCACGCAGCCACCGAAAGGCTCCTTTACCAGGCCGGAAGAGCTTGCCGGACGCGTCCTGCTGTTCCCGGTAGCTGCTGGCGAACTTATTCTCGACCACCATCTCGCCGCACCCGGATCGGCGAATGGGCTAACCGCGCGTATTCCGGAAGGGATGCGGGCCATCGCTGTTCGCTCCGATGAGGTTGCCGGAGTGGCTGGGTTTCTGCTGCCGGGCACCTTTGTCGATGTACTCGTCACCTACCATTCCTCGACTGCCACGCAGGGTGAAGCCGGAGGTCTTGTGACCAGTACCGTGCTCCAGAACGCCAAAGTGCTGACGGCCGGGCAGAAGATGGAAGCCGACCCGGATGGCAAGGCCAACATGGCCTCTGTGGTGACGCTGCTCGTCACGCCGCAAGATGCGGAGAAGCTTACCCTGGCCAGCTCGCTCGGCAAGATCCTGTTCGTTCTGCGAAACGGAGCCGACCGGAAAGATGTCGCAGGCCTGACCCCCTCCACTTTGCTTACGGGTGCGTCGGCCCAGCCTGCCCGCAGCTCCGAGCCGTCCGTGGCGGCCTTGCCCCGGGTGCACAGCGCACCTAAGCCGGCGGCGCCGAAGCCGTACTCCGTACAGGTGATTACGGGCAACAAGCTTACGGAACAGACCTTCGAAAGGAAGGAGCCATGATCCCCCAAATACCCCGCCTCTCTTCCATCCGCAACTCTGCCGCCGTCGTTCCGGCGCTTGTATTTGCAGCCACGGGAGCCATGGCCCAGCCACGGACGCTTGCCCATGCCGCGTCGGGCGTACACCCGGCACAGGCATCCTCTGCCAAAGCCACGTTTACGGAAGCCACAGGACGCATACCCACGAAACGCAGTCCCGCTTTCGTTCTCCCTTCCCCGGCCCGTAAGCATCCACTGGGCTCACTGGCTCCGCGGAAGATGCCCGCACACCTGACAGCGGCGCTGGTTCCCATGCACCTCGATCCGTACGGAGCCGCGGCCACCGCGATCCCTGCGGCGACCAGCCCTGCTGCAGCCGGCGCAGCGAACACCTTTGCGTTCACCTCGACGGCGGCGACCGAGCAGACGATGCATCTGACCGTAGGGCATGTGTTGTTCTTGAGCACGCGCGCCCGCGTCAAACGCATCTACATCGCGAACCCCGCCGTTCTCGACTCGTACACCGTTTCGCCGAACCAGATCGTCGTGACTGCCAAGACCCCGGGCGTTTCGTCGGTCGTGGTGTGGGATGAGAATGACGAGTCGCAGACGTACATGGTTTCGTCCGATATCGATGTGAACGAGCTTCGCGCCTCCTTGAAGCAGGCTTTCCCGAACGAAGGCCTCGATGTGCAGGGCCGGGAGGGCAAAGTGGTTCTTTCAGGCTCGGTCGGCACGGATGCCGCGTCGGACTCCGCCGTCAAGATGGCCACGCTCTACAGCAAGGACGTGTCGAACTCGTTGCTTGTTAACTCTGCGCGGATCAAGCAGGTTCGCCTCCAGGTCCGCATCGTCGAAGTGGATCGCTCCAAGCTCGAACAGTTCGGCATCAACCTCTTCAGTCCCGGTGGCAACAGTACTGTCGGTGGGGGTACGACGGGTCAGTACGCCAGTGCACCCACGTATACCCCGCCCTCAGGCAGCACCCCAGCGACGCTTGCCCTCTCCGATCCCCTTAACTTCTTCCTGTACAACTTTAGGAACAACATCGGAGCGGCGATCAAGGACCTCGAGAGCCGTCAGGTCCTTCAGATTCTCGCCGAGCCGAATATCACAACGATCTCCGGCCAGAAGGCCAGCTTCCTGGCAGGCGGCGAGTTCCCCTTTCCTGTCGTTTCGGGGGGCGCCGGCGGTCTGCCTACGGTCTCTGTCCAGTTCCGGCCGTACGGCGTCAAGGTGGAGTTCACGCCAGTCGTCAACACCGACGGCTCCATCGCGCTGAAGATCATGCCTGAAGTCAGTGCTCTCGATTTCTCGAACGCCGTCACCATCTCGGGCTATACCATTCCCGCGCTCTCGACAAAACGGGCGGACACACAGGTCGTCCTCCGAAGCGGACAAAGTTTTGCGATCTCCGGGTTGCTCGACCGGCGCACGACGGACGCCTTCAGCAAGACGCCTGGTATCGCCAGTGTGCCGATTCTTGGCCAGCTGTTCCGGTCCAAGGGCATCAATCTTTCCACCTCAGAGCTGATGGTGATCGTGACCCCTACCGTGATCGACCCGCTGACCCAAAACGATGCGGTACCCGAACCAACCCCCGTACGCCCGTACATGAGCACCGACAAGTACGACAAGGGATTGCCTGCTGCCGTGAGGAAGCCATGACGCGCCGCCACGTACCGCTACCTGAAAGGACCGCGACTCCATGACGACTTCTTACGGCACACGCTCCATGAACGCCACCATCCTCTCCGTTTGTGTCGACGCGGACACGATGGGACGCATCCTCGACGCTGCGGAGTATCGCAACTGGGCCGTACAGGATGCGGCGTTCGACACCTACATCTCGGCCAAGCGCCGGCCGCACTTTGGCGAGCACTTGAAGACGACGGACGCCTGCGTGGCCATCGTCGATTTCGATCACGATACCGAACAGGCCGTGCAATCCACTGCGTACCTGCAGCAGGTCTTCGCGGGCAAGATCGTAATCGTGGCGCTTTCCGCTTCAAGCGATCCAGGCCTGATGCTGCAAGCCATGCGCGCCGGTTGCACGGAGTTCCTGACGAAACCGTTCGACGAGGCGATGTTCGACTCCGCCTGCTCGCGCTTTGAACAGCAGTTTTCGACCCGCGGCGCAAAGCTGGGCGCGTCCGGTACGGTAGTGGCGTTTTTCGGTGCGAAGGGCGGCGTAGGCACCACAACACTCGCTGTGCACCTCGCTGCGTATCTGGTGCAGAACAATAAGAAGAAGACGCTGCTGATCGATAAGCACAGCCAGTTTGGCCATGTCTGCGTTTATCTGGGGATCGATGGGAACGGCTTCCATTTTCAAGAGCTCGTTCGCAACGTTAATCGGCTCGACTCCGAGCTGCTGACGGGGTTCGTTACCCGGACGCCTGCCGGGCTTGATGTACTCTCTTCGCCTGATGTGGGCCACGACGCACGGGCCATGAATGCGGAGGACGTGGCGAGCACGCTTGACTTCCTGCGTACCGAATACGACTACATCGTGGTGGACTGCGATCCGATCCTCGACGATACCAACCTGGCCGTCATCGGGGCCGCCTCACAGGTTTATGTGGTTGCCACCCCGGAGATCTCCGCCATTCGCGATCTGTCGCGCTACTGCGACGACCTCGTTCGCCTGGACGACACGCAGAACAAGATCAAAGTCGCCCTGAACCGTTACTCGTCTCAGTTCGCGGTCGGGTTGGAGCACATAGAAAAGGCCATCCGGCTGCCCGTCACCTTCACCATTCCTAACAGCTATGTGGAGCTCGTCCGCTCTGCCAACCTGGGTGTACCCGTCTCCTGCGAACAGAAGTCCGTCTTTAGCGAAGAGGTTCGCAAGTGGGCCAATATCCTCGTCGGCGTGCAGGAGCCTGTCGCTCAAAGCGCCTCCGAGGCCAAGGGGCGCTCCGGGCTGTTCAAGCGCCTGGAATCAAAACTCGGGGGCCTGCTCGATCCCGGCATCCTTTCACCGAAGAAGCGAGCGACCTAACCTATGCTGGAAACTCCTACATCCCTCTCTCGCAACGGCAACGGCAATGGCACGCCCGGTCCCCGCATGGCGCGCGGCGTCGCCGAGTCTGTTCAGCAGCAGATCAAATCCACCGTCCATAAAGAACTGATCAAACGGCTGGACCTTGAAAAGCTTACCGACATCAAGGCCACACGAGGCGGCCAGCAGCAGCTCTTCGCGACGATCCAACAACTGCTTGGCGAACAGGACGTTCCGCTTTCGGCTGTAGAGCGCGACCGGCTTTCGCAGGAGGTTCTCAATGAGGTCTTCGGGCTGGGGCCGCTGGAGCCTTTGCTGAACGATTCGACGATCTCGGACATCCTGGTCAACAACTTCGATTCCGTATACATCGAACGCCGGGGCAAGCTCGAAAAGGCCGATGTGACGTTCAAGGACAATCGCCACCTGCTTCAGATCATCGACAAGATCGTTTCGGGCGTGGGCCGCCGTATCGACGAATCGTCTCCCATGGTGGACGCACGGCTGCCCGACGGCTCCCGCGTCAACGTCATCATTCCGCCGCTTGCCGTCGATGGTCCGGTGCTTTCAATTCGCCGCTTTGGCCGTTCGCCGCTCCAGGCGGAAGATCTTCTCCGCACCAGGATGCTGACGCAGCCAATGCTTGAAGTGCTCGCCTGCGCTGTGAAGGCGCGCCTCAACATCGTCATCTCCGGCGGCACCGGCGCGGGTAAAACGACCGTGCTCAACATCCTCTCCGGCTTTATCTCCGAAGACGAGCGCATCGTCACCATCGAAGACTCGGCCGAGCTACAGCTGAAGCAGGACCACGTCGTTCGCCTGGAGACTCGACCGCCCAACGTGGAGGGTAAAGGAGCAGTCAAACAGCGTGAGCTCGTCATCAACGCCCTTCGGATGCGTCCAGACCGCATTATCCTGGGCGAAGTCCGCGGCGAAGAAACGCTCGACATGCTCCAGGCCATGAACACCGGCCACGACGGTTCGATCACGACCATCCACTCCAACACGCCGCGGGACGCCATCGCCCGTATGGAGACGATGGCTATGATGGGCGATGTGCGGCTCGCGGACAAGGCAATCCGCGCGCAGATTGCCTCCGCCGTCCACGTCATTATCCAGGTCTCCCGTATGTCCGACGGCACGCGGCGCATTACCCACATCACGGAGCTGACCGGCGCGTACTCCGATGTCGTTTCCATGCAGGACATCTACCTCTTCGAGAAGAAAGGTTTGGACGCGCAGGGCAAGGTCAAGGGACGCTTTTACTCGACCGGCGTTGTCCCAAAGTTTTCGGAAAAGCTCGCCGGGGCGGGAATCCCGCTGCCGGGCGGTCTGCTCGACCACTCCGTAGAGATCTAAGGTCACAGGGCGAAAGGAGGTCTTATGCTGCTGGCTATCTCGTTTGTCGTCACGTTTTCGGTTTTAGCCGGGACGGTATTTCTCCTGTCGCGCACCGCGCCCGACGAGCAGCGACTGACTGCCCGCTTTGCCTCCATACGGTCCCTTTCGGTCGCAGATCTGGCAGCGGGCAAGGGTAACGACTTACTGAAAGCCATCCAGGAGAGCGAGCCGAATCTGCTTGAAAAAGTGATGGCACGTTTTTCGCTCGCGGCCAGGTTTCAACGGCTCACCCTTCAGGCAGAATCGACAACTACCGCCCGCAAACTCCTGCTCACGTGCCTGATCAGCGGGATCACGACCGGGCTGCTTACCTTCTTCTTCCTGCCCAATCACCTTGCCGTGCTTGCCGGCGGAGCGATCGGCACCTATCTTCCGTTTGCCCTGCTGATCCGCCGGCGCAATAAGCGCATTGCCGCCTTCAACAAAGTGCTGCCCGACGCGATCGAGATGATGTCCCGCTCGTTGCGTGCGGGCTACTCGATGGTGGCGGCACTGGGCGTCGTCGCCGAGGGCGGACCTGAACCGGCCAAGACCGAATTCGCCGAAGTCTTTCGCAAGCAGAACTTCGGCTTGCCCTTGCGCGATTGTCTCCTGCAGCTTCTCGACCGCGTTCCTTCGCCCGACCTCCGCGTCTTCGTCACGGGCGTATTGGTGCAGAAAGATACGGGCGGCAACCTTGCCGAGATCCTCGACCGCATCACCTCCGTTGTTCGCGACCGGATGAAGATCCAGGGCGAGATCCGCACCCACACCGCGCAGGGCCGTATGACGGGATGGATTCTATGTGCTCTGCCAATCGTCATGCTGGTAGCCATCAATCTCATCAACCCCGGTTACTCCAAGCCGCTCACAGAGACGCCGCTCGGTCGCAAGCTCCTCTACGTCGGCCTGGCGCTGCTGACGGTTGGAGCCCTGCTCATCCGCAACATCATCAGTTCGGTGGAGGTGTAGCCCATGACGGAAGCCATCATCCTCTTTCTTCTCTGCTTTGCAGGCTGCTGTGCCGTGCTCCTGTTCCTCCTTCCGGTAATGGTCGGCCCTTCGCAGGAGGCAGCGCGACTGCTTGCCATCGTCCAAAGTACGCGGCAGGACAAACGCACCATCGGCGCGCGCGAACTCATCGTCAACCGAGGCCTCGACTACGCTCACAAGTTGCGGACCGCGCTTGGCCTCCACGACAATCCTGAGATCAAGCGTCGTCTTACCGAAGCTGGGATGCGCGACCCCGAAGCGACCACCTTTTTCTTCGGCGCACAGGGTACAGGCCTGGTCGTAGGCATCCTCGGTGCCTCGTTCATCCCGGTCAATACCTTGTTCTGGGTGCTGACCCTGGGCGTGATCGGCTTCATGGTTCCCGATTTCTGGCTGACGCGCGCGGCCAAGAAGCGCCGTGGACGCATCCGCAAATCGATTCCAGATGCCGTTGACCTCCTTGTGATCTGCGTCGATGCAGGGCTCGGTCTGGATCAGGCGTTGCTGCGCGTCGGGGAAGAGCTCGACGTCTCCCATCCCGACATCAACGAAGAGTTTCGCCGCGTCAACCTGGAACAGCGCGCCGGCACACCCCGCCTCGAGGCCTGGCAGGGTTTGGCCGAGCGCACCCGCATCGAGGAGTTCGCCGCCTTCGTGACCATGCTGACCCAGACCGACCGCTTCGGCACGCCCATCCTTAAGGCGCTTGCTTCGTTCGCCGAAGACCTCCGCTCCAAGCGCCGTCAGCTGGCCGAGGAAGCCGCCTCCAAAACCAAGATCAAGATCATCTTTCCGCTCGTCCTCTGTATCTTCCCGTGCATCTTTGTCGTCCTGCTCGCCCCCGCGCTGATCAGCATCTCCGCCGGGCTGAAATCCATGGGCGGTCAATAGGGCCGCACCTATACCCCGATCACATCTGCTAATACCGTGAGCGAAACGCATAAGCCTGCGTTATGCTTGTCGCAGTATGGCTCCTTCCAACCAGGTCCTCTTCTTCGACACCACGCTCCGTGACGGCGAACAATCCCCCGGCTGCACCATGCACCCGGCCGAGAAGCTCCGCATGGCCCACCAGCTCGCCGCGCTGGGCGTGGACCTGATCGAGGCCGGCTTCGCCATCGCCTCCACCGGGGACGCCGAATCTATCCGGCAGATCGCCCGCGAGGTCGGCACCGCCACCGGGCCGCGCATCGTCTCGCTCGCCCGCTGCACGCGCGGCGACATCGAGGCTGCCGCCCGCTCCATCGAGCCCGCCCACCGCGCCCGCATCCACACCTTCCTCTCCACCTCCGACCTTCACATGGCGGCCAAGCTCAAGATCACCCGCCCGCAGGCGCTCGACCAGATCGGCGAGATGGTCGCCTTCGCCCGCACCTTCTGCGAAGACATCCAGTTCTCCCCCGAGGACGCCTCCCGCACCGACCCGGACTTCCTCGTCGAGGTCTGCACCGTCGCCATCCAGGCCGGGGCCACCACCCTCAACCTCCCCGACACCGTCGGCTACTGCATCCCCGAGGACTACGCGGCCATGTTCCGCAACGTCCTCGCCCGCGTGCCGGGAATTGAGAGCGTAACGCTCTCGGCACACTGCCACGACGATCTCGGCCTGGCCGTCGCCAACACCCTCGCGGCGATTCAGGCGGGCGTCCGGCAGGTGGAGTGCGCCGTCAACGGCATCGGCGAGCGCGCCGGCAACGCCGCCCTCGAAGAGCTCGCCGCCATCTTGACCGTGAGAAAAGACAAGCTCCCCTACACCCACAACATCGTGCTCAAGGAGCTCTTCCCCACCAGCCAGATGCTCGCCGGGTGCATCTCTTTCGGCGCCGCGCCCAACAAGGCCATCGTCGGCGCCAACGCCTTCGCCCACGCCGCCGGCATCCACCAGCACGGCGTCATGGTTAACCCCCTCACCTACGAGATCATGACGCCCGAGTCCGTCGGCGTCGCCCACAACTCGCTCGTCCTCGGCAAACACTCCGGACGCCGCGCCCTCGAACACCGCCTCGCCGAACTGGGCCACACGCTGACACGCGCCGAACTCGACAAGGTCTACCACCGCTTTACCGACCTGACGGACCGGAAGAAGCTGATCTACGATCAGGATTTGGTGGGGTTGCTCAGAGAGGATCAAGTCACCACTCAAACAGTTTAGTGGGTTCGCCTTGCCCTTTGCTTGTCATTCCCGAAGGGAATCTGCATTTGTCTTTGTCGTAGTGTTAAGTTTTGTTCAGAACCTTATGCGAATACAAAGTAAAAATCGACCTTGGTACATGGAGCGTTTGCTTGCTTGTATCTCACTGTCTCTGATCGTTCTAGAGAGCGCCTCAAGTGCAGGAGCTATCCTAGACGTTCAGTTCTTCACTCGCGCGCTAAATACTCCGGGCCATATGTCAAACTCTTTTCGTATAGCAGGCATTACTTGGCTGTTCGGTGGGTTGCTTTCGATTCTTGTCGCACTTATTGGAATCATTTTCGATTCCCGTAGACTTACTGCCGTTGTCGCCCTGTTTTTAGCAATAGGCGTGTTCGTACTAATTGGTTCTCAAATGACCGTGTGACGAGACGTATCGTTATATAGCTCGGAGTAACAATGAACCTGAAACTAGCCATCCTGGCCGGAGACGGCATCGGCCCCGAAGTCACCGACGAAGCCGTCTCGATCCTCAAGGCCGTCGCCGAGCACGGCGGCCACGACTTCACCTTCGTGCCGCTGCTGATCGGCGGTGTGGCGATCACCGAGACCGGCTCCCCGCTGCCGCTCGAGACACTCGAAGCCACCCTCACCTGCGACGCCGCCCTGCTCGGCGCGGTGGGCGACAACAAGTTCAACGCGCTCTCCCCCGACAAGCGCCCCGAGGCCGGCCTGCTCCAGATCCGCCAGGCCCTCGGCGGCTACGCCAACCTCCGCCCGTCGATCGCCTACAAGGCCCTCAGCGCCAGCTCCCCGCTGCGGCCCGAGATCACCGAAGGAGTCGACATCCTCTTCGTGCGCGAGCTGCTCGGCGGCCTCTACTTTGGCGAGCCGCGCTGGTGGAACCGCGATACACAAGAGGCCATCAACACCATGCGCTACACCAAAGCCGAGGTCGTCCGCGTCGCCCGCGTGGCCTTCGAGCTGGCCGCCAAACGCAAGGGAAAGGTCACCAGCGTCGACAAGGCCAACGTGCTCGAAGTCTCCCAGCTCTGGCGCGCCACCGTCACCGAGGTCGCCGCCGAGTTCCCCGGCGTCACGCTCGAACACCAGCTTGTCGACTCCATGGCCATGCACCTGATGAACCGCCCGCGCGACTTCGATGTCGTGCTCACCGAAAACCTCTTCGGCGACATCCTCTCGGACGAGGCCGGCGTCATCACCGGCTCGCTCGGGATGCTGCCCTCGGCCACGCTCGGCGGCCGGGTCAACCTCTACGAACCGGTGCACGGCTCCGCCCCGGACATCGCCGGCACCGGCAAGGCCAACCCCCTCGGCGCAATCCTGACCGCCGCGATGGTCCTGCGCCACTCTGCTGGATTGGAGGCGGAGGCGAAGGCGGTTGAAGTCGCCGTGCATAGTGTGCTCGACGCAGGGTATCGGACTGCGGACATCGCGCGCGGTTCGGCGGCGCAGACTGTGTCCACGCAAGAGATGGGGGAGCTTGTCCGCGACGCCCTTGGTGTCTCGCAGCTAGCTACAACCGCAGATTCCCTACGGGAATGACAGACAGAAAAGCAAAGCGATCCTATGCCTGCTCTAGCTTTAGTTGTTGCACTTGCCTCTCTTGCTTGTCATTCCCGAAGGGAATCTGCGTTTCGTCTTACAACCCATGCCCCGCCTCCTCCAACTCGCCCTCCTCCTCACCCTCGCCGCTCCCGCCAGCGCGCAGTTCCATCTCCCCGGCTCGAAGCGCAACTCAGACCGACCAGACCGCCCCCACAAGTCCGACCTCGAATGGCTTTGGCAGTACGGCCCCTCCGACACCGTGAAAGACGGCCGCGAGAACGACCTCGTCCAGGACCTCCGCTTCCGCCCCATGCTCGCCCAGTACCTCATCGCGCCGCAGAGCTTCTGGGGCATGGCCACCAACGGCCGCTACCGCGCGCTCGCCGACACCGCGCTCGATCACCTGTCTGTTCCCCAGAAGGTGCTCGCCGACGACAACCGCTATCTCTCCATCTCCGGCTGCGTCGTCCACTTCTGCCCCGCGCGCGGGCTGCTGTGGGTGGACCTGAACGCCGCCCCAAACGGCCCCGCCCCGCTGCTCTCCTTCGCCGCCATCGACTGGATCAAAGAGGGCAAAACCACCTCCCAGCCCGACGCCGAGTACACCCTCTGGCTCTTCCCCAACCAGGCAGTCTCCACAGAACCGACCGCGCCAAACCGCATCCCGCCCGCCCTCATCCGCAGCCTCGCCCGCTGGGCCGCCGAGCCGATGAGCGGCTCCGGCATCGTCCAGGACATCACCCACGTCCTCCTCGTCGACCCCGACGGCACCCCGCATGAAGTTCCCCTCGCCGCCGTCGGCCTGAAGCCTGTCACCGTAAAGGAAGCTCAACCATGACCCCCACCACCCTCTTCGAGAAAGTCTGGCGGCAGCACCTCGTCGCCGAGCCCGCAGGCGAGCCCGCCCTGCTCTACATCGATCTCCATCTTGTCCACGAGGTCACCAGCCCGCAGGCCTTCGAAGGGCTCCGCCTGGCCGGACGCACGCTCCGCCGCCCCGACCGCACCGTCGCGACAGTCGACCACAACGTCCCCACCACGAGCGTCCACGACCGCCTCCATATCCTCGACCCCATCTCGTCGAAGCAGATCGAGGCGCTCCGCACCAACTGCCGCGACTTCGGCGTCACCCTCTACGACGTGCAGGCCCCCGAGCAGGGCATCGTCCACATGATCGGCCCCGAGCTCGGCCTCACCAAGCCCGGCATGACCATCGTCTGCGGCGACTCGCACACCTCCACCCACGGGGCGTTTGGTGCTTTGGCTTTTGGGATTGGGACGAGCGAGGTTGAGCACGTGATGGCCACTCAAACCCTGCCACAGGACAAGCCCAAGACCTTCCGCATCTCGGTTGAAGGCGACCTCCCGCACGGCGTCACCGCAAAAGACATCATCCTCCACATCATCGGGCAGATCGGCACCGCCGGCGCGACCGGCTATGTGGTCGAGTACGCCGGCTCGGCGATCCGAGCCCTCTCGATGGAAGGCCGCATGACCGTCTGCAACATGAGCATCGAGGCCGGTGCCCGCGCGGGCATGATCGCCCCGGACGAGACCACCTTCGCCTACCTGAAGGGCCGCCGCTTCAGCCCTTCCACTGAACTGGGTGCCCCAGGTTCGGCAGTCTCATCGCCTAACCTGGGAGGAAGGGCCACGGAACTCTCCCCCTGGGACGAAGCAGTCCAACACTGGTCCCAATTCACCACCGATTCCGGCGCAACCTTCGACCGCGAACTCCACATCGACGCCGCTACCATCACGCCCACCGTCTCCTGGGGAACCTCCCCCGGCATGGTCACCGGCATCGACTCCACCGTTCCCCTCGCCGACCCCTCCGCCTCCGAGGCCGACCAGCGCAACTTCGAGCGCGCGCTCGACTACATGGGCCTCGAACCCGGCAAGCCTATGGAAGAGATCGCGGTCGACGCCGTCTTTCTCGGCTCCTGCACCAACGCCCGTATCGAAGACCTCCGCGCCGCCGCCCGCGTCGTCTCCGGCCACCACGTCGCTACCACGGTCCGAGCCATGGTCGTCCCCGGCTCGCAGGCCGTGAAAGCGCAAGCCGAGCGCGAAGGCCTCGACCTCATCTTCAAGACCGCCGGCTTCGAGTGGCGCGAGCCCGGCTGCTCCATGTGCCTCGGTATGAACCCCGACATCCTCGCTCCCGGCGAACGCTGCGCGAGTACCAGCAACCGCAACTTCGAAGGCCGCCAGGGCCGCGGAGGCCGCACCCACCTCGTCTCCCCCGCCATGGCCGCCGCCGCCGCCATCGCAGGCCACTTCACCGACATCCGCACGTGGAAGTTCAACGAAACAAACACCGACCACGGATCGCATGGATAAGAACGGATTTAGTTCTTGCGACTCATTGCTTTGTCTTTAAACCTGTCTCTTGTCTTGTTCTTAATCCGTGTAAATCCGCGCCATCCGTGGTCGGCCTTTTCCAGGAGCCTTATGCAGCCCATCAACGTCTTGACCAGCACCGCCGCCCCGCTCGACATCTCGAACATCGACACCGACCAGATCATCCCGAAACAGTTTCTAAAACGGATCGAGCGCACCGGCTATGGCGAGTTCCTCTTCTTCGACTGGCGGCGCGACCCGGTCACGCAGGAGCAGAACCCGGACTTCCTCCTCAACAACCCCGCCTACGCCGGAGCTAAGATCCTCATCGCGGGCAAGAACTTCGGCTGCGGCTCGTCGCGCGAGCACGCGGCCTGGGCCTTGACCGACTTCGGCTTTCTCGCCGTCATCGCCCCCTCCTTCGCCGACATCTTCTTCTCGAACGCGGGCAAAAACGGCATGGTCCTCGTCCGCCTCCCCGAGGCCGAGGTCAACCTCCTCACCCACCGGGCGCTCCTCAATCCTGGCTACCAGCTCACCATCTCGCTCGAAGCCCAGACCGTCACCGACACCGAAGGCTTCCACGCACCTTTCGACATCGACCCCTTCCGCAAATACTGCCTCCTCAACGGCCTTGACGACATCGGCCTCACCCTCCGCCATGAAGCCGAACTTGACGCCTTCGAGGCCAAACATGATGACGCTTTTTGGCTCGCACCACAAGCTGCTAATTCGCAGCTTGCCTCTAAACCATAACCACGCAAACTGCTCTGCTCCAGTGAGGCAATCGCATGATCCAATTAGATTCTTGGCGTATGCCTTACGTATACACCGCGCTCCTGACCGTAGCTCTCGCATTTATTGAAGCGGACCCACAAAGATGTGTTGGGCAGGTCACATCTCAAACGGCAATTTCTACCGTACAAATTACGGCCCTTTTAGAGAAATACGCTCACTCTATTGATACCGCGGACGTCATCCTTGCGTCGGACATTTGGTCGCATGGTGGCGATGTTTCTTTCATCCACCCTCTCGGCACTGAAATCGGCTATGACAAGGTCGTTAAAGATGTTTACACCAAGCTGATGGGTACTACCTTCTCAAAACGAGAACTTCTCTTGCACAATCCGTCCATCCATATCTACGGAGACACGGCATGGTCGGAGTTTACCTGGACCTTCCACGCTATTGTGAGAAACGGCGGTTCGGCAATAACGACCGAAGGACGAGAAACTCAGGTCTATCACAGGGAAAATGAAACCTGGCGAATTGTCCATGTCCATTACTCTGGCCCTCCTCTCCAAGAGAAACCTTCAGATTTCTAGCCCAGAATTATATCCCCGTGACGGATAACCGTACTAGCGAAGGAACATTAGTGAGCAACCAAATGAACCCGAAGCAAAACTCCATCCCCCTCACCGAAGGCCCGTCCCGCTCCGCCGCCCGCGCCATGCTCCGCTCCGTCGGCTTCACCAAAGACGACCTCCACAAGCCCATCATCGGCGTGGCCAATACCTGGACCGAGATCGGCCCCTGCAACTTCCATCTCCGCGACGTGGCCGCCGCCGTCAAGCAGGGCATCCGCGACGCCGGGGGCACGCCCATGGAGTTCAACACCGTCACCATCTCCGACGGCATCACCATGGGCACCGAAGGCATGAAGGCCAGCCTGATCTCGCGCGAGGTCATCGCCGACTCCATCGAACTCGTCGCCCGCGGCAACCTCTTCGACGGCCTCGTCTGCATCGCAGGCTGCGACAAAAACATGCCCGGCACCATCATGGCGCTCGCGCGGCTCGACATCCCCGGCATCATGCTCTACGGCGGGTCGATTGCCCCCGGCAAGCTGCCGCAGGCCGACGGCTCTCTGGTCGACATCACCATCATGAAGGTCTTCGAGGCCATGGGCGCGCACTCGGCGGGCAAGATCACCGACGCGCAGTTAGAGGAGATCGAAGCCACCGCTTGCCCCGGCCCCGGTGCCTGCGGCGGCCAGTTCACCGCCAACACCATGGCCATGGCCGGCGAGTTCCTCGGCATCTCTCCCTTCAACCTCACCGGCGTCCCCGCCATGTCCGCCGAAAAGGCCGCCGCCAGCCGCGAGGCCGGACGCATGATCATGGACCTGTGCCGGACCGGCGTCCGCTCCTCGCACATCCTCACCCGCGCCGCGCTCGAGAACGCCGTGACCGCCGTCTGCGCGTCGGGCGGGTCGACCAACGCCGTCCTCCACCTGGTCGCCATCGCCAGCGAGCTCGGCATCCCGCTCACCATGCAGGACTTCGACGACATCTCCGAGCGCACGCCGTTCATCTGCGATCTCTCCCCCGGCGGCAAATACGTGGCCACGGACTACCAGGCGGCGGGCGGATCGCGGGTGCTCGCGCAGCGGCTGCTGGACAAGGGCCTGATCGACGGCGCGCAGCCCACCGTCTCCGGCCTCACCTTGGCCGAGGAAGCTGAAAAAGCTGTAGAAACCCCCGGCCAGCCCGTCATCCGCCCGTGGACGAACCCGCTGAAACCCACGGGCGGCCTCGTCATCATGCGCGGCAATCTCGCCCCCGAGGGAGCCGTCATCAAGGTCGCCGGGCACGAGCGGCTGCACCATACCGGCACGGCGCGGGTGTTCAACAACGAAGACCTTTGCCACGCGGCGGTCGAGGCGGGCAAGATCAACCCCGGCGACGTGTGCGTCATCCGCTACGAAGGCCCGCGCGGCGGCCCCGGCATGCGCGAGATGCTCGCCGTGACCGCCGCCATCAAGGGCATCCCGGAGCTTTCGGAAACGGTCGCTCTATTAACAGATGGCCGCTTCTCTGGCGCAACGCGGGGCCTGATGGCCGGCCACGTCGCCCCGGAAGCCC
The DNA here is from genome assembly GCA_965215415.1 of Acidobacteriaceae bacterium. Taxonomy (GTDB): domain Bacteria; phylum Acidobacteriota; class Terriglobia; order Terriglobales; family Acidobacteriaceae; genus Edaphobacter. The sequence continues at coordinate 3,032,314 of CBDCDQ010000009.1, forward strand.
AGCTCGGCGGCCCCATCGCCGCCGTCCAGGAGGGCGACACGATCACCTTCGACATCCCCGCCCGCACCCTCACCCTCAACGTCCCCGAAGCCGTGATCGCCGCGCGCCTCAGCGCCTGGAAAGCCCCCGAAGCGCGGTATAAACGCGGCGTCATGGCGAAGTACGCCAACAGCGTAACGAGCGCGAGTTTGGGGGCGGTGACGACATGACAGCAAGATTTATTTTCAGTAGTGGTGGGGAAGTTGGGGTATTTGAGTTGATGAACAACGGTAGAAGTGTAACGATTCAACTGAGAAAAGGAGAACGCCATGGAAAACACAGGCATTACACAATCCCAAGTAGAACAGATCATTGCATCACTCGAAAAGATGGAGGAACACCTTGCGGCAATCATGCTTAGCCAATCAACTGCGCCGATTGGTGCGGAACATATCGATCTTCTCAGAGAAATCAATCATACGGTCGGCAACATAGAACGCAATCAAAATTGATTTTCGTGGAGCCAATCAGAGTGCCCTGCCGGTAGACCCCCCCATGGATTAGCCGACACATCTGTAAGGAGCAGCATGCATTCTAGTCTGAATCAACTAGTCGGGCTTGTAGTCGTCGGCTTGATGGTGACGTGGGCAGTGAGCGACCTTCGCAAAGATAAGCGAAGAAGAGGCATAGCAGCAAGACTTGAGTACCTTGATCCAGGGACTTCAGCGGTACGAAAACGCGAGCTCTTAATCAAATACGCAGATGCGATTGTGGATGCACCTCATCACAGATATAGCAAGCGAGCTAAGCAGGTTGATAAAGATGAAAGAAAAGAAGATCGTAGTCTTTGGATAGTAGAAATAATACTGCTTGCATTGGCAATTCTATTTGTAGCGAGCCTTGATTTCCTCTGGAAGACGATTGTTCAACCTTTGTTTAGATAGTTTGCTTGGAGAATAAACGTGAAAGAAATTGGTAACCACCACCCCCAACTCACCGGAGCCGAAATCCTCTGGGCCACCCTCGTCGGCGAAGGCACGACCACCATCTTCGGCTATCCCGGCGGGGCAATTCTGCCCATCTACGACGCGCTGCGCAAGTTCCCCATCCACCATGTGCTCGTCCGGCATGAGCAGTCCGCCGCGCACATGGCCGACGGCTACGCCCGCGCCTCCGGCCGCACCGGCGTCTGCATGGCTACCTCCGGGCCGGGTGCGACCAACCTCGTCACCGGCATCGCCACGGCCATGCTCGACTCCATCCCCATGGTCTGCATCACCGGCCAGGTGTCGTCCAAGGTGCTGGGCTCGGACGCCTTTCAGGAGATCGACATCACCGGCATCACCCTCCCCATCACGAAGCACAACTATCTCGTGACCCGCGCCGAAGACATCGCCGCGACCGTCCGCGAGGCCTTCCAGGTGGCCCGCTCCGGGCGTCCAGGGCCCGTGCTGGTCGACATCACCAAAGACGCCCAGCAAGCCACCGCGCCCTTCTCGTTCGAGGCCGCCGCGCCCAAACCGCCGCGCCCGCACCCCATGCTCCGGGCCACTTCCGGCAGCATCGACGACGCCATCGCTCTGATCTGCGCCGCCAAAAAACCGATCATCCTCGCCGGCCACGGCATCGTCGAGTCGGGCGCGCGCACCGAGGTCCTCGACTTCGCCGAGCGCCGCGGCATCCCCGTCGCCTCCACCCTGCTTGGCCTCGGGGCCTTCCCCACCTACCATCCGCTCTCGCTCGGCATGATGGGCATGCACGGCGAAAGCTGGGTAAACCAGGCCATCCAGCAGTCCGACCTCCTGCTCGCCTTCGGCATGCGCTTCGACGACCGCGTCACCGGCAACCTCACCAAGTACGCGCCCCACGCCAAGAAGATCCACATCGACATCGACCCTTCCGAGATCAACAAGAACGTCAAGGTCGACGTAGCCCTCATCGGCGACCTGAAGAAGACGCTGGACCAGATGCTCCCGCTCCTGCCCGCTCAGCAGGACGCAAGCTGGGTGAGCGAGGTCAACGCCATGAAGGGCACCGCCGCCGTGCGCGACATCATCAACCTCCCCGACAACGGCCACCTCTACGCCGCGCACGTCATCCACGACATCTGGAAGGAGGCCCTCGCCGCCGGACGCCTGGCGGAGACCGTCATCGTCACCGACGTGGGCCAGCACCAGATGTGGGAGGCACAGTACTACAAGCACGACGCCCCCCGCTCGCTCATCACCTCCGGTGGCCTCGGGACGATGGGGTTCGCGCTGCCAGCCGCCATCGGCGCAAAGGCTGCTTGCCCCGAGAAGGACGTCTGGGTCATCGCCGGCGACGGCGGCTTCCAGATGACTGCCGCCGAGCTCTCCACCATCCAGCAGGAGGGCCTCGCCATCAACATCGCCGTCATCAACAACGGCTTCCTCGGCATGGTCCGCCAATGGCAGGAGGCCTTCTACGACAAGAACTACGCCGCCAGTCCCATCCTCTCGCCCGACTTCGTCCTGCTCGCCGCCGCCCACGGCATCGCCGGAGCCCACGTCTCCCAGCGCCAGCACGTCACCCCCACCGTCACCGAGGCCCGTACCAGCGGCAAACCCTTCCTCATCGACTTCCAGGTCGAGAAAGAAGATGGCGTCTATCCCATGATCGCGCCGGGTGCGGCGCTGCATGAGATGGTGAGGAGACCGCAGGCCAATCCGTTGTTGGAGACGGCGGAGGAGGAATGAGCGACCTCCTTCCCGCGCTAATTAAGTTTGAAAACGTCAACGAGCGCAAACCCTTCATTCCATGCAACTTGCTATTCCTTGCGGTGACACCTCAATGAAAGTTTGGGTAGCTAAAGCAGAAGAACTGCTCGTGAACAGCCTGCAACCGCCTCAGCACGAACTCAACGAGATCGACTGGAAAGGTGCTTTGTCGGACGACAACAAGCGCCTAACAGAACATCTTTGCGCGTTCTCTAATTATCCTGGCGGCGGCACATTTGCTTTTGGCGTCAACTCAGACGGAACTCTGTCCAGCCTGAGCATGCTTGATATCGAAGCAATAGCGAATCGGCTGACGAACCTTGGAAGGGAAGCTGTGGAACCCTCTGTCCAACTAGACCATATGAAAATCTCCCTTCAGGGAGTTGATCTACTCCTAATCCAAGTTCCCGAGTCTGAGGTCAAGCCCGTACACAAAAGGGGTAGGCCAATCGACGATACATTCATTAGGTCAGGAGGTACAACCCGAAAAGCAAGTCGGCAAGAAATTGGCTCTATGATGCTGCAGAGTCAATCTCCAAGATGGGAGACATTGCATGCTTCCACTCTACTTACCGACGATGGACTTCTTAGCATTCTTTCGATAGACCAGATTATAGAAATGTCCGGTGGCCCAGTTCCAGTCAACATCGAAGAACGATTGCGATGGATGGCAGACTCTTCCTATATCGAACGTCATCCATCAGGGGGCGGCTATGTAACGAATTTGGGCGCAATCTCCGCCGCAAGACGGCTTGCATCGTTTCCCTCACTTGAACGCAAGTCGGCAAGAGTTATCGTTTACGATGGACGCAACAAAGCAAAGACAAGAAGCGAAACAGAGGGTCAACTTGGATACGCTCTGTCGTTCCAGAGATTATTTGCTTTTGTTTGCAATTTACTTCCAACTAGCGAAGTGATCGAACAAGCTCTTAGGCGAAAAACTACCGTATACCCTGAACTAGCCCTTCGGGAGATCATAGCGAATGCTCTGATCCATCAGGACTTTTCGATTACAGGCTCCGGGCCGTTGATCGAGATATACGATGACCGCATCGAAATATCAAACCCTGGCAGGCTCCTTCCCTCTAAAAGTCTCGACAGACTTATCGGAACTCAGCCGGAATCAAGAAATGAAAAACTGGCTAGTGCATTTCGGTTGTACAAGATCTGTGAAGAGCGTGGTTCCGGTCTCATCAAGGCCGGAATACAAGTCGAGTTGTATGGTCTTCCTCCGATCAAATTTGAACAAGAGCCCAATCACTTTAAAGTGACGTTGCTGGCCCCAAAGACCTTCGCCCAAATGTCAGTTTCAGAACGTTTGAACGCCTGTTATCAGCACGCGCAACTGAAGTATCTCTCCAGTTCTGTCATGACTAACAAATCGCTGAGAGAGAGGCTTAAGATGCCAGAGAAGCAACGTTCTATGGTATCCGCTCTCATTCAGGAAGCGATTGATAAAAATCTCATCGCAGCGGCAAATCCTGAGAACAGATCAAGAAAATTTGCGGAGTATATTCCTTCGTGGGCGGCCGCGGAGTGATTATGAACTATTTTATATTGGTACAAAGTCTTAGAAGCGTGATCATCCCCGGCATCATTGCTTATGTTGTGTTCTGTTGTGCGATCGTACCCGGCCAGCAGCGCACTGCCGAACTCCGCATCCGCATCCTCAATGCCCGCACCAACCAGCCCATAGCCGACGAGCGCCTCAACGTCGCCCTCGCCGCCGACCAGATCGGCTCCGTCGCCCTGCCCACCGACAAGACCGGCACCATCGTCCTCGACCTCAGCCGGCCCGAGAACCGCGCCCGCACCACCCTCCGCCTCCTCAGCAATAGGTCCGCCGACTGCCGCCCGCGCGCCGAGCTCTACACCGACTATCCCATCGCCACCATCCTCCGCACGGGCATCACCACCGGCAACCTCTGCAGCGCCGCCCACCCCGCACCCACCGCAGGCCAGATCCTCCTCTACGAGATCCCTAAAACCTATATCCGCACCTTCCCCAACGGAGTAAACACCACTCTCCCCCACTCCGACGAAAACCCCAACCTTACCCCGCCGCCCGCACCTAAACCGCCACAGCCCTAGAAAGGCCCTATGCTCCACACCTTCGTCGCTCTCGTCTCCGACAAACCTGGCGTACTCGCCCGCATCGCCTCGCTCTTCCGCCGCCTGAACATCAACATCGTCTCGCTGACCGTGGGCGAAAGCGAGCGCGCCGACACCTCCCGCATGACCATCGTCTGCGAAGGTCCCGACACCGCGGCCCACCGCATCCGCGCCTCCCTCTACAAGCTTGAGATTACTGTTGAAGTCGACGAGGTGAGCCGCAGCGAGGCCGTCATTCGTGAGCTCTGTCTGATCAAAGTCGCCGCTGGTCCGGCGGGTCCTCACAAGGCCAGCCGCTCAGCCATCTTTGAGCTTGCGGATGTCTTCCGCGCCCGGGTGGTAGATCTTGCGCCGGAGTCCATCATGCTTGAAATGACTGGCGCCGCCAGCAAGATCGAGGGCCTGCTCCAGGTCTTGCGTGAGTCCGACTACGCAATTCTTGAGGTCTCCCGCACCGGCCGCATGGCGATGCGCCGAGGCCACCATACCTCTCGCGTTCTGAAAGCGCTCGGCACCGAACCTCATGCCTCTCAGCCGTCTCCGGACGATGCTCCTTCCTTCTCCGAAAAGCCCGACGCTGATGAGATCCTTCCCAACGTGTTCGAGGACGTACACGAAGAAGAAGAAAGCTAATCTATAGGTCACGCCGATCAGGAAGCATATTTCATCATCTTCGCTGTGCAGGGAGCAGGCGATCCATTCCGGCCTCGATTTCAGCTACCATAAACCAAAGGAAAACCGAACATAATGGCAAAGACTTACCACGACGCAGACGCTGACCTCTCCCTGATCCAGGCCAAGAAGGTCGCCATCATCGGCTACGGCTCGCAGGGCCATGCCCATGCCCTCAACCTGAAGGATTCAGGCGTTGAAGTCCGCGTGGGATTGCGCGCCGGCTCGCCGAACGCCGAACGAGCTCGCAAGACCGGCCTTGAAGTCGGCACCGTGGCCGAGGTCTCCGCCTGGGCCGAGGTCATCATGAATCTGACCCCGGACCAGACGGCCGCCAAGGTCTACCACGCCGAGATCGCCCCGAACATGAAGCCGAACGTGACGCTGATGTTCGCGCACGGCTTCAACATCCGCTTCCGCACCATCACGCCGCCCGCAGGGGTGGATGTTTCGCTCGTCGCTCCCAAGGCTCCCGGGCACCGCGTCCGGGAAGTCTTCACAGAAGGCGGCGGGGTCCCGGGCCTCGTCGCGGTCGAGCAGGATACCTCCGGCAACGCGCTGGCGCTCGCCCTCTCCTATGCGAAAGGTATCGGCTGCACCCGCGCCGGGGTGCTTCAGACCACCTTCACTGAAGAAACCGAAACCGACCTCTTCGGCGAGCAGGCCGTCCTGTGCGGAGGCACCGCCGCCCTGGTCAAAGCCGGATTCGAGACGCTTACCGAGGCCGGCTATCAGCCTGAGCTCGCCTACTTCGAAGTTCTACACGAGTTGAAACTGATCGTCGACCTCATGTACCGTGGAGGTTTGGCTTACATGCGCCACTCTATCTCCGATACTGCCGAGTGGGGCGACTACGTGGCCGGCCCCCGCATCGTCACGCCGGAAGTCAAGGCGGCCATGAAGTCACTGCTCACAGACATTCAGGACGGCACCTTCGCGAAGAAGTTTATCGAAGAAAACGAGACAGGCCGTCACGAGTTCACCCGCATCCGCGCCGCCGAAGCGCAGCACCCGCTTGAGAAAGTCGGCGCTGAACTCCGGAAGGCCATGCCCTTCCTTGACCCCGTCAAGGTGGAGAACGGTGCCGTAATCAAGGCGTAAGCGTCATTTGAAGAGGCAAAGAGGGCGACGCGAGGCGTCGCCCTCTTTCTATGCCCCACTACTTGCATGGATTGGTAGAAGCAGCTGTCTGCACGCTGACCAAGCAAGCCTGATCGTAGTACCGCTCGTCGCCCACGCTCTGGGTCAGCAGCACCGTCGATCTTCCGCCTGCATCGCCGGAGACCTTCTTGTCTGTACTTACACCAGGCGTTTCGTTGAAGCTGCGCAAAGCCTCTTTCATGATCCGCCCCTTCAACGTACCGAAGAACGGGAGATCGATGTGCATGATGGACGCCAGTGTCGGCACGAGATCTGCGTTGCTCATTGGGTAGCTGTCGACATAACTCGCCTTGAAGTCAGGCCCAATCGCGGCAACGTTGTTAAACGTATCGGCGCGGCTCAGCGATCCGTGCATTCCCTGACCCTCCTGGAGTGCAGAGTCGGCAATCTCGATTCCGCTCTGCAGGTCCGCCGGGTTTAGGAAAAATGTTTTGAAGTTGACTGAGATGGCCGGACGGGGCGTCACACTGCTGCCGACCAGACCGATAGAGCTCAATGGGAGCGCGCCCGGGATGTCGCTGCTAAACGCGTCATCCACAAACAGGCCGCCCACATAGCTTTGTTTTGCCAAGAAGGACACGATGCGCCGCACCACGTTGACATCGTGGCTCGGGACATAGATCAGGTCGGAGCCGCCGTTCGCTGCCACCACGATCTGGGCGTCGGTTGAGTTCAGAATCGCCCCTGTGCCTCCGATCAAGCCGTTGCCTCCTGTCGGATGCTGCTCTTTCGTGGGCAGTGCCTGCGCAATGGCCGGATCGACCGGCGTGTACGTCCGTACGCCTGCCGCTGTCTGCACGGCGTCCGGATCGAACAAGGGAAGATCGAACTCGTGCGCCAGATCAATTGCGAGAAAGCCTACCGGCAAGAACCCGGTGTTCACCTCCTGGCGTCCCGTCACGTCCTTGTAGATGATCGTAGAAGCGAAGTCGCTGACGAAGTTCTGACCGCTCGCGTCTACCTCGTGCTTAGAGATCGTGGAGAAACCATGGTCGGCTGTCAGGATGATGTCCGTGTTGTTGGCCAGCGCGGGATTGCTCTGAACGTAAGCAAGAATCTGCGCAAGATCGGTATCCGCATTCTTTACAGCTGCCAGAGAGGTCGGTCCGTTGATTCCTGGCGTCAACGAGTTGAGGCTGTCCCCCTGGTTGTGCTGCGAGCCGTCCGGATCGCGAGACCAGAAGAGCGCATAGAACGGCTTGCCGCTTTGTGCGAAAGCGGGCAGGATGGCCTTTGTCATCGCATCTGCAAAGTACTGCTGCTGCCCCGTGTTTGGCGAGGTCGTACCGGGTGTGGCATTGTTGCCGGAGAAGCCATTGCTGCATTGCGCTGTAGCGGCGCAGCCATTCGTGCGGTTCGGCGCGACCAGCGACAACGACACAGCCGCCAAGGCGCTCTGGACCTGCGTCGTAAGCGGAATGCCCGCAGACGAACCAGTGGCATCGTCGATGAACACCGTGTTGGTCAACGGGATCGTCTTTCCCGTAGCCGCGATCTGGGTCACATCCTGGATCGCCACCGGGCCCACCTTGCCCACCGAAGCGGTGTTGTACCCGTTACGCCGCGCGATGCCCATGAGCTGAACTTCATTCAGCACATTTCCGTTGAAATGGTCGTCCAGATCGCTCAGGATCAGGTCGTTCTCAATAAATGGCGTTTGCGTTCCCGGCAGAAGGCCGAAGTTACCTGTGTTGTAGACCGGAAAGCCCGAGGCGATGGTGTTGCTGAAATCGCCCGTATCACCCAGTTGATGACCGGTCGCGATCGCCGAAGCATTGGCTGTCGTAAACGTGGGAAACAACGAATGGCTATTCGAGAAGTAGACCCCGTTGTTGCGGATCGAAAGCATCGTCGGTGCGGTCTGCGCGTTCACCGATCCGTTCCGCAGTCCATCGGCAACGAATACGATCACGTTGCGCGAGGACGGCTGCGCATGAAGCTGGAAAGGTGCGGCCACTGCGGACGCGCCCGCAACAAACGAGAGAGCAAGATGCTGCAATTTCATGGAAAACTCCTTGCCATCACCCTACAAGCCGACCGTAACCGCAACGTAACGGTATGGTGAATATCCGGTGTACCCAGCACACCTGCTCGCATCTCCCTCTTCCAAAACGCAGCCCCTCCATCTCGATAAAAGACACTGGCTCCTGGTGTAGCATCCAACATTGATGAGCTCTGTCATGCGCCCGTTGGTCCTCGCACTGACGATCCCGGCTTTCACCCAACCAGTGCCGGTCCGCACCGTTTCGGCCATGCGCGACCGCTACCGGCCTCTTCTCCTCTTTGCTCCAAAGAACGATCTCCGGATGGACGATCAGCTGCGACAGCTCGAGAAGCACAGGTCCGACCTGATCGACCGCCACATCATGACGGTGGCTTGCGCCGGTCACCCGGCAGGCCCGGCCGTCAGCGCAATTGTCACTTCGATGAAGGAGGAGGAGGAGCACGCTCTGCGCCGCCGGTTCCACATCCATCCTGACGACTTCACCGTAATCCTCCTCGGCAAAGACGGCGGTGAGAAATTCCGCTCTCATGCAGCCATTACTGTCGAGCAGCTGAACGGCATCGTCGACGCCATGCCGATGCGCCAGGCTGAAAGGCGGGTTCAGGTCGCTCCCTGAATGTCGCAAAGATGAGGCAGCGCTCATAATCCGGCATCTGTTCACGGCTCCGCACCGCCTGCCGATAGGAGCATTGTGGTAGCAGCCAGCAGGTCGTACCGGAGGGACACAATGCGCGAATCAAAGACTCAAGAGATCAAAGTGGACGTTATGCCGTGGTATATCCCCGCCGGAAACGACGGTCTGCAAAAGGACGCCATCCTGGTCGCGGTCATGGACGGCAAAGAGATGGTGAGCATCTCCCTGCACGTCGCGCATCACTGTGCGGGAGAAGCGGCCTAGTCGCGCCCACGCGCTTGTCTGTGGTGGGCGAAAGTCCGCCGAGCCATTAACGTCACCTGGAGCGAGCATCAGGCATTCATCTAGGACGACCTGAACATCGCCTTGATTCCCCGCAACGCCTGCCTCGTTCGCTCCTCATTTTCGATCAGCGAAAATCTCACATGACCATCGCCATGGTTGCCGAAGCCCACCCCCGGGCTCACGGCGACCCTGGCGTCGAGCAGCAGCTTCTTTGAAAATTCGATCGAGCTCAAGGAGCGAAACTGCTCCGGTATGCGCGCCCACACAAACATCGTCGCTTTCGGGAGAGCTACCTCCCAGCCCAGTTTGTTGAGCCCTGGCACCAGGCAGTCCCGTCGGCACTTGTAGTTCTCTCGGATGTCGCCCACACAGCTTTGGTCCCCTTCAAGCGCTGAGATAGCCGCCACCTGGATGGGCGTAAACGTCCCATAGTCGAAGTAACTCTTGATCCGTCCCAGTGCCGCCACCAGCGTCCGATTGCCGACCATAAAGCCTACGCGCCAACCAGGCATGTTGTAGCTTTTCGAAAGGGTAAAGAACTCGACCGCGATCTCCTTCGCGCCCGGCACTTCCAGGATCGAGGGCGCGCGGTACCCGTCAAACACCAGGTCCGCATACGCCAGATCGTGCACGATGTAGATACCCAGTTCGCGGCACAAGGGCACCAGCCGTTCAAAGAAGTTCAGGTCCACGCACTGCGTCGTCGGATTTGCCGGAAAATTGAGAATCAGCAGCCTGGGCCTCGGCTCCATGCGCGGCAGATCATGCTCCAACTGCGCAATCAAGGCCTCGGAATCCCCATCCTCCAGCGCAATGCTCTGCACCTTAGACCCAGCGATCACCGGCCCGAAGATGTGGATCGGGTAGCTTGGATTCGGAACCGCTACCGTGTCCACGTCGTCGAGCACCGCCAGGCACAGGTGCGCGATCCCCTCCTTTGAGCCGATAGTGACGATGGCCTCGGCTTCAGGATCGAGGTCGACATTAAACTTCGTCTTGTACCAGTTGCAGATGGCTTTTCGCAGCCGCGGCACCCCTCGCGAAAGCGAATAGCGGTGCGTCGCCGTGCGCTGCGCCGCCTCGATCAGCTTGTCGACGATAGCCTTCGGCGTCGCTCCGTCGGGGTTCCCCATGCCGAAATCGATGATGTCTTCGCCGCGCTTGCGTGCCGCAGCCTTGAGCTCTCCCGTAATGTTGAACACATACGCGGGCAGCCGCGTCAGCCGTCTGAACTCTTCCATAAGTCTTCTATTTTGCCGTAATTGGTAGCTCAACGGCGAGTGTCTTCGGCGGGTAGCACGCCGCTTTGTCGCAGGCCTGGTACCGAAGTGAACCCTCGAGCGTGTGCGCCCCCAAGCTCGCGGTCACTGGCAGCTTCACGGTAAAGTCGCCCGTGTACACATCCAGCTTCTCCTCCGGGCTAAACGCGAAGCTGAACTCCCGGCCTGGCGTGTACCCCGGTGCGCCTGTCTTGATGCCGTCTGCCGACTTCGTCTCCAGTGTTGTCGGGATCAGGAACTCCGACTTCGGCGTGTGCGAGTTCACATGGTAGCCATCCAGTACCTTGAAGTGCAGCTCCACCACAGTCGGCTTTCCCGCCGGTATGCTCTGCACCTCCGCCGTGTACACCACGGTCTGCTTGGGCCGAGCCGCTTCCTGGCCCAACAGCGCACCTGCAAGGGCGAGCCACATAAAGCCCCTCATCAGTGGAGCCCAGCTGTGGTGACAGGGGGTGGAGCCACCGTGTCCATCAGCTTCTTGATGTTGGCCTCGACCTCATCCTTCGACCCCAGGCCCGCCGTCTGCTCGACGATCACCCCGTTCCGATCAACGTAGAATGACTCCGGGAGGTAGTCTATCCCACCATAAAGCGGAGCCACCTTCCCGTCCGTCAGCAAGATTGGATACGTCGCGCCCAGCTTCTTTGCCGACTTGGCGATCTCGTCCTTGCCCGCGTCGTCTTCCGCGATGCCGAGAATCTCAAACCCCTGCGCCGCATATTTGCCACGAAACTCCTCAAACCACGGCATCTCCAGCTTGCACGGAGCGCACCAGGTCGCCCAGAAGTTCACCAGCACGGGCCGCCCTTTGTAGTCCGCCAGCGACACCTTCTTGCCTTCGAGCGTGGTCAGCGTAAACCCGGGCGCTCGTTTGCCACGCATCTGCACCGGCGCGTCACCCTCGCCCTGCGCATCCGTCTTTTCGCCTGGCTTCACCGGCGTCAGCACGATGCGATTCTCGTTTGCCTTTTGCAGCGCCAGCCGCCGATCCCGCATATTGTGAATGCCGGCCCACAACATCAACGATATCCCCGCCACCAACGCCAACACCACTAACCCGGTCCGTTTCATCGTTCATCCCTGTACGAGGCAAAGCACGCCTCCCTATAAGTCTATTCCCAAACGTGTGGCAAGCCGAAGTCGCACGAAGAGCTGCCCTCGCCTCCTCTGTCATCCCGTACAGAGCTTCAGTTCAAGCAGTTCGCAAAGTAAGTGCGCACCGCCGATGGTCTAGGCCGTAGCCTGAGCGCACCCATTCATCGAAGAGCATGGGAACAAGGCCGCGCAGTCCTCGGTGCGCCGCAGATACTCGCCGTCCATAATCGTGAACTGGCGAACGTGGCCCGTCTTGTCGCCGCTCCAGAGAGACACACTTCCATAGGCACCATCCTGGCGAAGGATGTAATAGGTCATCTCGACAAATCGTAGGGCTGACATATCGTTGCCATACCAGCGTGCGATCCGCCGTAGAGCGTCCATGCCGGCCTCTTCAGGGGACATCCCCATTCGCATATTCTCGACGATGGTGTGTGCACCTGCAATCTTCAGATTTGCCTCTGCACTGCCGCTTGAGGCTGCCGATCCCACATCCGGGTCGACGAAACAGCCAGCACCGATCGCCGCCAGATCGCTGCCAACGCCAGCCATTCGCCACGGCCTTCCCGCCGACGTGCTGGCGGCTGACATCTGACCCTTGCGATCGATACAGCAGATGGAGACCGGCTCGGACGCAGGAGCGATCGAATCGTACACGGCTCTCCAGCTGGCCACCGCAGGTAAACCGATCTTGACCGCCGCAGGTTCCAGTTTGCGCACCAGAAGGTCCAGATCTTTCTCGGATGCTGGGAGGAAGTGCGCTTTACGGTCTGCCTCCGGCCAGGAAGGATCGTACCTTCCCGTTTGTAGCAAACTCGCGTCGGTGCGCAGCTGCTTCCACAGAAGGTAATTCAGGCGGGTGTAATTCGTCAGAAGATCTTCTTTGACGAAACTATGAGCCAGTGCGAACGCCTGGGCGTCCGAGCCAGCGAGCAGGCAATCGCCCGTGCTCTGCAATAAGGTACGCGCCAGCAGCGAAACATTCCGAATTCCGCTGACCCCACTGACGGCCGCACTACGCCGGGAGGGGCCATGGAGACAGCAGGCGTCCAATTGCACTTCGCCACGCTCATTGGGAAGTCCACCCAGACCGGCGAGGTGGTCGTCTGGATCGTCTTCCTGAGCCTTCAGAACATGGAGCGCTGCATCGAGCGTGTCGCCTCCCTCGAGCAGAGTCTTGAAGGCTGCATCGATACCGATCGTGTTCGTAACCTTGCAGATGAGCGCTGGCAGTCTCGGCACAAGAGGCCGCTCCGGCTTGGGATGATTATGCTGCATATGCGACATATCGTGCATATCATGCGGTGGTGTGCCGCTTTGCGCGTCCAGCTGAGAGCCAACGGCTAAAGATGCTGACGACAGGACCGCCGTGGACAAGAACTTTCTACGCGAAACTTCCATGCACCTTTACTTCCTTCCATAGAAAAAGCGATACCGGCATAAGCAGCATGCCGGTATCCGTTCTGTTGAGCTTGGGGGATGACCTTAGTGAGCCTGGAAGATCCACTGCTGCCAAGTGTTGCCCTGGTAGGGGTACTGATCGAGTTGCGTTTGATTGGTAACGCCAGCGCCATTTACATCGAGGGCCTGTCCACTGTTCACGTTGGCCAACTCATACTTGCCGCCGCCAACCGCCGTGACACGCCATTGCTGGTTGGTTTGACCGTTCGAGGGATATTGGTCGACGAGTGCGCTGTTCGCCGTGGAGGCCCCCGTCACGTCGAGCAGCTGGCCACTGGCCTTGTTGGTCAGCGTGATGATGTTGTTTCCGAGGTTTGTGACCGTCCACTGTTGATTGGTGGCATTGTTGACGGTATAGATCTCCATGACCTGCCCGTTCTTCCTGGAAGAGGCAGGGTTATCGATTGCCTTGCCGCTATTCGCGTCCGTAATGACATAGGTGCCGTTCGGAATCAAAGAAGTGGACGACAGAGCACCGTACACGCAGACCTGTCCGCTCTTGGTTGAGGCAGTGCCAAAGCTCGGCAGATACACCTTGCCGTTGACGATCGTGGGCGGAGTGAACTTGGCATAGTTGTTGCAGGAGTCGCGAGTGCTGTTCTGCTCGCTCGTCCACAATAGGCTCATGTCACTTGCGTTATAGGCATACAGAATGCCTGGAACGGTGCCATGCCAGGCTCCCTGGCCGTCTGGCCCAGACGTGGCGTTGGTGCTCGCCCAAAGAATGCCGTTCGAGTTGCCGTTGGCCGACAACGAGATGGTCGCGCCGGGATGCCCGAAAGCCTGCGTCGAGAGTTGATGGATGGGCGTCGTATTGAAGTTTGTACCGTTGAACGCGAAGACCTTTAAATAATCGGACTGTCCCCACAGATACAGGTTGCCATTCCAGAAGTTCATCGAGTGAATATGCGAGGACGTCGCCTGCCACGTCTGCACGGCACCCGCGTCGCCCAGGTGACCCATGGCCGTCGTCTTGATCAGATGGAGAACGCCATCTTTTCCGCCTCCGATGACAAGGTCCGTGTTGGGGATCAGCAGAGGCCCGGACGACGTAAGGTCGACGTCGCCGCGGTCGAGACTGGCATAATCCGAGGGCGTATGCCAGTCCTGCAACTTGAGCGTCCCATCGGTCTTCAAGAAGGTCTCGCTGAAGTTGTTCTGGCCGTCCCACGTACCGTTGCCCGTGATGAGGTAGACATTTCCGGCGCTGTCGGATGCCGGACCGTTGCCCGACTGCCAGATGGCCGCCCCATTATCGTTCGGCGAAGCGTTGAAGACGCCCGTCTGATTGAGGTTGGCCGTACCATAGGCCAGGGTGTAGCCGGCCCACGAGCCCTGGTCACAGTGGCCCGCGAACGTGATGTACACCGTATTGTTTGAGAGCAGAAGGCCGGCCCGCTGCAATTCGTACTTCGAGTTGAAGCCGTTGGCGGTCACCACGACGGGGCTGCCGGATGCCTCGGCTCCAGTGGCCAGCTTGAGTGCGTGCAGTTGGTGCGTCGCGGTGTTGTTAGTCCACGTCTGCGCCACCACATAAAGAGTGCCCGTACCCGGGTCGATGACGGGTGTGCTCATGATGCCGGAGTCGCCCAGGACATCTTTGCAGGTGAATCCGCCATTCGCTATAGTGAACGCCGACCCAAGATTGACATGCCAGTACTGTTTCCCGTTGTCCGCGTCAAACGCGTAGACGCTGTTGTTGGTTGTGGCGACGAACAGAACGTTGTGCGTTCCGCCGGCGATGCCCAGGTTCGCCACGTAAAGCGGCTGCGAATACACCTGATCGTCCACGACCACCTTGAACAACATCCCGAACTGGCCGCCGCTGACGGACGGAGGAGTCAGTGTCGCCTCGGAGGCATTCAAGCCATCCCGGTTATTGTCGTTGTGTTGGGTCAACACGTTTGTCTGGGCGCGACCGGCTCCTGCATGGAGCACGGAAAGCAGCAAAACACTGGAAGTAACCGCGGCCGTCCTGCGGGCGAATTTAGACAAAAAGAGCATGCCATTCCTCGTGAAAACTTGAGATTCAGTTGCAGAACTGCACAAGTACTCGGCAGCAGGTCCGACGATGAGGTGCACGGGGATTGCTCGCGCCGTTGTTCCTCGCGACCCCACAGACTGAGTAGATGCCATACGCAACGATGATGGAAGCATCTCTCAAGCGAAGTTGCCACATAGTACAGGTACGATCGTACCGTGCACAAACCCCTACTGGGAGATTGTATGCCCGGCCGGACGGTCGCTTGTTCTGTTCACCATGTCTTTGCCGATCTTTTCCTGCGGCAGAACGCCCGGCAGGCGGCAGATCGCTGACTCAGATACAGTTGCCTCTCCGCACTTGCCGGGTCGAAGGCCTGAGGCCATGCGCCGGCAAGCTAAGCAAGCAGTCTGCATCGGGCAATACCCACCATCCCCAGCAAACCCGTTGCAACAAGCACCAACGTCCCAGGTTCCGGAGTGGCTGGAAGCACATCAGGTGCTTCAGTCACGGACAGGTCGATCGACGCAACCTCTGAGGCATAGAGAATTGGACTGGCGTAGAAGTTCAAGTACGCCAGGTAGCCTGTATTGAGGTTTACCAGGGGGAGATTGCCAGGGTCTAACTCAATGTCCCCATGGTCGAAGAGCAGATGGATACTGTTAAGAAGAGAAACTCCTCCGTTGGCGGATACAAGCATACCTCCATAGCCGTTCTCAACGGAAAAGCTCGTGATTGTGTTGGTACCGATGGGATTGCCGCTCACCGTTCCAGTCACTCCGGCGATGGCAAAGGTTCCAGGAGTATCCGTTGCAATCGCCTCGAATCGCCCCGCTCCACTGTAGGGCAGCCCCGGCTGACCATGTACAACCACCGAGTTGAAGCCGAAGGTGAAGATCGTGTCGGCCAACACCGGCGCAGGCGTGAGTAGGACCGCAGCGAGGCCGCAAAGCGCAAAGGCGAGCTTTTTCATGGAACCCCCAGGACACCGGTTTGAGGAACGCTGAAGACACTGCTTACACGAACATACCCCCTTTGCACGCAGATCAACCAGCATCTGCCTGACGAACGCCTCCCCTTGCACCGCGCACAGATAAACTTATCGGGTGTCTACAGACCTGACTTCCGACCTTCGCCCTGTCCGCCGTGCCCTCCTCTCTGTCACTGACAAAACGGACCTCATCCCGTTTGCCAGAAGCCTCATCACCTGCGGGGTCGAACTCGTCTCCACCGGGGGTACGGCAAAGGCACTGCGGCTGGCCGGGCTTCCGGTACGAGAGGTAGCTGACCTTACGGGTTTTCCCGAGATGCTCGACGGACGGGTCAAGACCCTTCACCCGCATGTCCACGGTGGCATCCTGCACATCCGAGGCAATCCGGAGCACGAGGCTGCCGTGGCCGCCCATGGCATCGAGCCCATCGACATGGTCGTTGTCAACCTGTATCCCTTCGAGGCAACCGCTGCCAAACCCGGCGTCACCTTCGCCGAGATCATCGAAAACATCGATATCGGCGGCCCTTCAATGGTCCGTTCCGCAGCCAAGAACTTCACCGACGTGGCCATCGTCACCGCACCCGCCGATTACCAGGCCCTGACCGCCGAACTCGAGGCCAACGCCGGTGCCCTCACTCGCGCCACCCGCTGGCGTCTCGCCAAGGCGGCCTTTGCTGCCACCGCCGCTTACGACGCCGGCATCGCGTCTGCCCTCGCCTCAATCACTCAGCCCGGCGGCCTTGCGAACTTCGACACCGAGGCCTTCCCGCCCGCTCTTCGCCTTTCCGTCCAGCTTAAAGAGACGCTTCGCTACGGTGAGAACCCTCACCAGAAAGCCGGTCTCTATAGAGATCGTTCGGGCAAGGGCATCGCGGCGGGCCGGCAGCTGCAAGGCAAAGAGCTCTCCTACAACAACCTGGTCGACCTCGACGCCTGCTGGGAGCTCGTCTCCGACTTTCCCGCTCAGACGGCCGCCGTCGCCATCATCAAGCACACCAATCCTTGCGGAGCGGCCACCGGCGCGACCGTCCTCGACGCCTTCCGGCGCGCCCTTGAGGCCGACCCGATCTCGGCCTTCGGCGGCGTCATCGGCACTAACCATGAAGTAGACGGCGCCGCAGCCGAGGAGATCACGAAGCTATTCGTCGAAGCCATTGTTGCCCCGTCGTTTACCGCGGAGGCCGTCGTTCGATTGGCGGCCAAGAAAAACCTCCGGCTCCTCCAGGTCGTCCCTGCCGAACCCACCCGCATCCTGAAGCACATCTCTGGCGGATTCCTTCTCCAGGACGCCGACCGCCTCCGCATCAATGCCGCCGAGCTTCAGCACGTCACCAACCGTCCGCCCACTGCCGATGAGTTGAAGGCTCTGCTCTTTGCCTGGACCGTCTGCAAGCACGTCAAGTCGAATGCAATTGTCTACGCCCGCATCGACAAAGGTTACGGGCAGACCGTCGGCATAGGCGCAGGGCAGATGTCTCGCGTCGACGCCGCCCGCTTCGGTGCCATGAAGGCCGTCCTCCCGCTCGTCGGGACCGTCGCCGCCTCAGACGCCTTTTTCCCATTTGCCGACGGCCTTGAGTCCGTAGCCGCCGCCGGAGCTACTGCCATTATCCAGCCCGGCGGTTCCGTTCGTGATGCCGAGGTCATCGCCGCCGCAGACCGTCTCGATATGGCGATGGTTGTTACCGGCATACGTCACTTCCGTCATGGCTAGCCTCCATCCCATGCGATAATCACCCAACGGTTTTTACCCTGAGGCATCCTCCAGCATCCCTTGCCTCCGCTCCACCGTCCAACCTGAGAAGCGCGCACCTTTGCTGGCCAAGGAAAGTACCTCTATGACGTGGTTTCACCGTACTTCCTCGACTCTGCCCCTCTTTGCCATTCTTTTGACCTCGAGCCTTTCCGGCCAGGCGGCCGCAACGCAGACGCCGGACCACGCTGCTTCCTACTTCCACTACTCGCTCGCGCACCTTTATGAGGAGATGGCCGTCAACGCCGGTCGCCCGGACTACGCCACCCAGGCGGTTGAAGAGTACAAGCTCGCTCTCAACGCCGACCCCGACTCCGTCGCTCTGCAAAACGGTCTGGCCGACCTTTACTTCACGATAGGGCGCATTCGCGAGGCCGTCACCGCAGCGCAGGACCAGGTAAAGAAAAACCCGAATGACCTGGCCGCACATACGCTGCTCGGCAAGGTCTACCTTCGTTCGCTGGGCGATATGCAAGGTGCGCAGTCCACCGAAATGCTCGGGCTGGCCATTGCCGAGTACGAAAAGCTCGCGCAGCTTGAACCTTCCAAGGTAGAAAACCACCTGCTTCTCGGCCAACTCTATGGCGTAAACCACGACTCCGCGAAAGCCGAAGCCGAGTTCAAAGCCGCGCAGAAGATCGACAGCAACTCCGAAGAAGTTGTCCTGAACATGGCGCGCCTGTATAGCGAGCAGGGCGAGATCCAGCGAGCCGCCGACACACTCGCCTCCGTTCCTGTCTCCGACCGGACCGCGCGCATCGAGTTTGCTCTCGGTGGCACCTACGACCAGCTCCACAAGGCTAAAGAAGCTGCCACTGCCTATCAGCGTGCGCTCGACATCGAACCGGACAACCTGGACACCAAGCGCGGTCTCGCCTCCGCCCTCCTTGCCGATAACCAGCTCGACGCCGCCCTGAATGTCTTCCAGCAGATCGTTTCCAGTGAGCCGCAGGACGCTCAGTCGCAGATCCACATCTCCGAGATCGAGCGTCGCCAGGGCCACTACGATCAAGCCCTTGCCACCCTCAAAAAGGCCAAGCCTCAGGCGCAGGACTCCATGGAGCTTAGCTACAATGAGGCACTGATCTACGACTCGCTAGGCCGTTATAGCGAGGCAACCACTGTTTTGACCAGGCTCCTGAGCCCCCTTACCCACTCCGACGGCAAATACAGCGACCCCGAGAAAGCGAACCGGGCTATCTTTCTCGAGCGCCTTGCAATCGTCTACCGCGAACAGGGCAAGACTGCCGAATCTGTCAACGCCTTCAAAGAGATTGTTGCCATGGGCGGGGAGAATGCCCGTGGTGGTTACCAGGGCCAGGTCGATACCTACCGGGAAGCTCACCAGTGGAAAGAGGCCACCGCCGCTGCTGCCGAGGCGGCCGGGGCCTTCCCCAAAGAAAGGAGCGTACAGCTGATGTACGCTGGCCAGCTCGCCGACACAGGCAAGCCAGAAGAGGGTTTCGCTCTGGCCAAAGCTCAGCTTACCGGTACACCCGAAGATCGCGAGGTCCAGGTTGCGCTTGCCAGCATGGACCTCCGCCTGAAGCGCTGGGCCGACGCAGCCGCCGCCCTCGACAAAGCCGAAACCCTGTCCGACAGGCCCGATGAGAAGCTTTATATCTACTTCCTGCGCGGCACTCTTGCCGACCGCCAGAAGCTCTATGAGCAGGCCGAAGCCGAGTTTCGCCGCGCCCTCGTTATTGACCCTCAGAACTCGACGGTTCTCAACTATCTCGGCTATATGTTTGCCGATCGTGGCGTCCGGTTGCCGGAGGCGCTCACCCTCATCCGCAAGGCCGTCGAACTCGACCCGCAGAACTACGCGTATCTCGACTCTCTTGGCTGGGTCTACTACAAGTCGGGCCAGTACACCCTCGCCGAGGAAAACCTCCGCAAGGCCAACGAGCGCGGCAGCTCGGACCCGACGATCCACGACCACCTGGCTGATGTTTACGAAAAGACCGGCAAGCTCAAGCTTGCCGTCACGCAATGGGAGCGCTCCATGACCGAGTATGCCCACTCCCTACCCGCCGATGCCGACCCCGCCGACGTGGCTAAGGTCCAACACAAACTAGAAAATGCTCGCGTGAAGCTCGCCCGGGTGAGCGGGCCTACCCGCGAAGCCAAGCAGTAGCGCCCTCCCTGCACCCGTCGGTTGCCACTGCAAGTGCTCCGACTTCACGATACCTTCTACAGCGTGGAGGTGGGGTTCACGTCCTCCCCAGCCTAAAAGGCCCAGCGCCTCCGCTACACTCAAACCGTGCCCTCCGCCTTCCATCACTGCGCCGTCACTGAGGACGCGGCTCCTGAGCTCTATACCCGCGCCCACCCCGCGCCGCCACGCGCCGCACGCACACCGTTCCAGCGCGACCGCGAACGTATTGTCCAGGCCCGCGCCTTCCGCCGCCTGGCCGGCAAGACGCAAGTCTTCACCTCCCGCGCCTCCGACCACTTCCGCTCTCGCCTCACCCACACGATCGAGGTCGTCCAGATCGCCCGCGACGTAGCCGCCGCTCTTGGCCTTAACGAAGACCTCGCTGAAACTTTAGCCCTCGTTCACGATATCGGCCACCCTCCATTCGGCCACGCTGGCGAGCGCGCTCTTGACCGATGCCTTCAACGTCATCACCTCCGCTTTGACCACAACCTCCACGCCCTCCGCATTGTGGAGCACTTCGAGCAGCGATACGCCGCCCACCGGGGCCTGAATCTTACTCTGGGCGTCCGCGAAGGCATTATCAAGCACTCACGCGACTACGAAGCCGAGCAACATCCGCTCCTTCGCGACTACTTTCTCGACCAGCGTCCTCCGCTCGAAGCGCAGCTCATCGACCTCGCCGACGAGATCGCCTACCTCACCGCCGATTTAGACGACGGGGTCGAGTCCGGTCACCTCGACATCCGGCACATCATCGATCACGTTGCGATCATCGGTCGCTGCTACGCCCGGGTGGAGGCGGTTCACCCCAGGGTCGACCCCAAATACCTGTTCAACGAGGCCTTGCAGTTGATGCAGAACGTTCTTACGGACGACCTGATCGCCAACACCCGCCGCAACGTGGAGACCTTCGATGTGCAAACGCTGGACGCGCTCCGCAGGTATCCCGCTCGGCTCGCGGTCTTTTCTCCTGCGATTGAGGCTGAGCGCCTCCAGGAAAAGCGCTACCTCCAGGACATTCTCTACAGCTGCCCGGCACTGTCGCTTGAACATGACAAGGCGGAAGAGGTCGTCACGGAGCTCTTCAACTTTTGGATCGCTCACCCGGCGGAGCTTCCTTCAGCTCACTTCGACCAGATTGCCGTGGAAGGCCATCCGCGCGTTGTAGCCGATTACATCGCAGGCATGACCGACAGTTACATCCTGCTCCAGTATGCCGCCGTCAAGCGTACCATCCGCCGCTAGGCAAGAGCACTTGAAGCGCCAGAGCCTACCCCCTGCTCTGCAAGGGCTTTGAAATGGACTCAAGAGATTTACCCGCCGTTTCAACGCCGATCGTCCATTCGCATCCCGCGCCAAAAAGTATCAGCAGCGATCCCAGACCCCCCCCCAGGCCACGTGCGCCATCGATCCGGACGCGATCAGCGCCCCGAACAACAGCGGCGCGCCAACCCCTCCCACAAGCGTTCCGATGGCGTAAAAGATGGCGATCGCCAGAGCCCGGATCTCGAGCGGAAAGATCTCACTGACGGTCAGGTAGGCCGCACTGGCTGCGCTTGAGGCGACGAAGAAGACGGCAGCAAAGCTCCACCGCAGAGCTTCGGCACCCAGCATCCCGTGCGCGAAGGGCACGCTGATTCCGGCCAGCAGGAGCCCGGCCATAGCATAGGTAGCCGTGATCATCGGCTTGCGCCCAATCCGGTCGAAGAGCGGGCCCAGGATCATCGGACCCAGAAAGCTGCCTAAGGCAAACGGCAGCAGCTGCATGGGTAGTTGTTCGTCGCTCAGGTGAAAGAACCTTTTCACGACCAGCCCGTAGGTAAAGAAGACGGCGTTGAAGAAGAATGATTGCCCTACCATCAGCACCAATGCGAGGAAGGATCGTTGCCGGTTATCGACCAGCATGGCCTTGAAGATCTCGTTCCACGGCGTGTGATCGCGCACCGCCAGACGCAGCTTCTCGCCTTCGATGGGCGGCAGTTCTCTGCCCTTGGCCACCTCTCGTTCGATATCGTCGACAATCCGGCCCGACTCCTGCTCGCGACCACGCAGCATCAGCCATCGGGGGCTCTCCGGCACCTTCAGCCGCAGCAACAGCACCAGGAGACCCAGCGTTCCGCCGATGCCAAACGCCATCCGCCAACCCAGCCTTGGAGCTACGCCATGATGGCCCAGCAGCAGCATGGCCGCAAACGAGCCAATCGCTGCCCCCACCCAGAACGTTGCATTCACCAGAAGATCGGTCCGCCCGCGCACCTTGCTCGGGATCAGCTCATCCACCGCAGAGTTGATTGCCGCGTACTCGCCGCCGATGCCGAAACCGGTAAAGAACCGGCAGATGGAAAACGTAAACAGCCCGCCGGTAAACGCCGTACACACTGTCGCCACAGAGTAGGTAGCCAGCGTGACCAGGAACAGCTTCTTGCGCCCAAGCCGATCCGTCAGGTATCCGAAGAAGAGCGCGCCCAGCACGGCACCCGTTAGGTAGACGGTCGCCGCAGCTGTAACCTGCTGGTCGGTGAGCGCGAGTCCATCCTTGCTCTCGAGAATGCCCGAAAGCGACCCAACCAGCGTCACCTCAAGCCCGTCGAGCAGCCACGATGTACCCAATGCCGTAATGATGCGCGTATGCCAGCTCGCCCAGGGAAGCCGATCCATTCGTGCGGGCAAGTCCGTTTCGATCGTCCGCTCCTGCTCCGCCATCGGCCTACTCCTCTGGGTCCGCCTTGATGATGCTGATGGCTCCATTGCGCTCAAGAATCGCGTACTTGACCTTGAAGATCGACTTGACGCCCTTGGTGCGCGCTGACGCCATCACATCCTCGCGATCAAGTTTCGTGCTGCGCATCGCGTCATCCTGCCAGACGCCCTTCTTCAACAGCACCACAGGCGTCCCATCAACCACGGCACCAATCTTTGGAGACAGCGACTTCGCCCACGACACCAGCCGGTGCAGCAGTCCAACTGTCAGGATCGCCGTCGCACAATTGGTCACGCTGCGATCTTTGCCGACTGTCGCCAGAATGATCACGCCGCCAATCAGGAAGACGATCACGAACTCAAACAACGTCTGCTGCGCGCCCGGCCGCCGTTTCAGCACGCGCACCATCAGCAGCAGAAAGAAGTACCCGCAGCACGCATTGACAATCGTTCCCATAGCTAAGGCATCACCACCACTCCGCCCTCGATGGGGGAGCCTCCCTGTACCTGCATTGCAAAATGAAAGCGTCCCGGCCCTGTCGGCTGCAACGCCAGCTCGACCTCTGCCGGCTGCCCGAGGACAGGAAACGTATACAGGTAGCCACCGTTCCCCACCTCCGTCGTCGCTGGTGCAGGGATGACCCGCTGTGTCCCAAGCTTCTTGATTACGCTTTCAGACACAAAGAGCTTGATCTGCCCCTGATGCACCGCGCTTTGCCCAAAGGTGATAGTCAGCGTGGACGGCGTGCCGGTTCGCTCAATGCGCTCGTACTTCACGTCGAGACTGTTGTCCGCGGCGCGTCGTTCCGCCTTCGCCAACGGCCCGCGGCCAAACGCTCCCGCCACATCCAGCGCAAGGATGAGTGCAAAGAACCACCAGATCGCATTCTCGAACCGCCACCACTTACGTTGGAAGTCCAGGTCTTCACCGACCGCAACCTCCTCCTCCACCCTGGACACACCGCCCTCAGTACCTGCACCTGTCGTCTGCGTCATCACTTCGCCTCTTCTTTTCGCTCGACCACGCTGATCTCGCCGTTACGCTCCAGCACCGCGAACTCCACCTGCTCTTCCGTCTTTAGCCCCTTGTCCCGAGCAAATGCCATCACGTCGTCCTTGTAAATCCGCATCCCAGCCATCGTTTCCTGGTTCCACTTGCCATTTTCGAGAACGACGAGAGGCGTTCCATCGAAGAGTCGCGCGATCTTAGGCGATAACGTCCGCAGCCACACCACAAATGAATGCGCCATGCCAATCGCTACGATCGTGCAAATCGCGTTCGTCAGCGAAGCATCGTCGCCCACGATGGCCGTCAGGGAAAGCCCGCCTATAAAGAAGATCAGTACAAACTCGAACGGCGTGAGTTGCTTGCCCGGCCGGCGGCCCACGATCCGCACCACAAAGATCAGAAAGAGGTATCCAACAAACCCGCGAATGGCTCCCTGCATCTCCCCACTTCCTCGCCGAACTTCCAAAAGACAGAGGCTCGTAGGCAGGTAGATGCATTCCCCCCCACCGGGTTTTCCGTTGTATGCATCGATTCGCATCACAGCACGGAGATGCCTCATCCCGAAGTCTTCCTGTCCGCCATCGTAGCCCTGAGTATCCTGCTGATGCTGCTGCGCCCGCGCGGTATACCGGAGGTCTACTGGGTCCTTAGCGGCGCTCTCCTTCTGCTTGTTCTTCGTCTCATCTCCCTCTCACTCGCGAGCAAAGCTATGGAGGAGGGTACAAACGTCTATCTCTTTCTGATAGGCATGATGTTGTTGTCGGCCCTGGCCCGCACTCATGGTGTCTTTGACTGGGTATCATCCGCCGCCATCCGAGGAGCGCACGGCTCTACGGCTCGGCTCTTCACCCTGGTCTACGGCTTCGGCGCCCTGGTTACGATCTTCATGTCCAACGATGCCACCGCCGTTGTTCTGACACCGGCCATCCTCGCCGCCGTCCGCAAAGCCAGGGTCCGGCCCATGCCGCACCTCTTTGCCTGCGCGTTCATCGCCAACGCCGCCTCGTTCGTCCTTCCTATCTCAAACCCCGCCAATCTCGTCGTCTTCCAAACCGGCATGCCGCCGCTCGGTCGATGGCTCCTCTCCTTTGGGTTGCCGTCGTTCCTTGCCGTGGCTTCTACGTACACCGTCATGCGCCTCCTCTTCCGGGCCGACCTGCAACAGTCCATCGACCAGGAGCCCGATGCCCAACCGCTCGGAACCGAGGGCAAGCTCGTCCTGGCAGGTCTCACCCTTATGGTCGCCCTCCTGCTCGCAACCTCTGCGATGAAGAAGGACCTTGGCCTTCCTGCCTGCCTGGCCGCGCTCGCCATCACCGCTATTGTGTCCATCAAGGCCCGCCGCAGCCCGGTCGCTCTTGCCCGGGAGATCAGCTGGAGCACCCTTGCGCTCGTCGCCGGGCTCTTCATCCTTGTCGATGCAGTCGAAAGCATCGGAGCGCTCGGCTATACCCGGGCGGCTCTGGACCAGGCGCAACACCTTGCCGCGCCTTTGGCCGCAATCGTCGTGGGCGGCGTCGTCGCGTTGACCAACAACGTCGTCAACAACCTTCCTTTGGGTCTTATGGCGGGAGCCACCGTCCAGGCCGCCCATGCACACGGCCTCCTCGCCGACGTCGTGCTGATCGGCGTAGACCTTGGCCCGAACCTCTCCGTCACCGGTTCGCTCGCCACCATCCTTTGGCTCCTCGCCCTCCGTAAGGAGAAGGTCGAGGTTGGATTCTGGCCCTTTCTCAAGGTTGGTGCCGTCGCCATGCCTGCCGCTCTGCTCGCCGCCCTCGGTGGAGCCATTCTCACAAACGCCATCTTCCCTCCTCGCTGACGCTGTCTTCTTCTGCCCTGCGCAGCCGGAACTCTGCTCCCACGGCGCTCCTGGTCAACCGGGGAACTCAGCTTGCCCTTTCGGGCAGCGTCGATTCTTGACAATCTGTCTCAAAAAGGAACATAGTTCGCCAGACAAGGCCTCTTCGCCGCCGCTCCCGCGAACGAGGTGCACGCGCCTTCCTTGGAGCAGCATTACCAGCCCGGAGGCATGATGCGCCCTTCCCTTCCCCTACTCGCCGCCCGCAAAGTCCTTTTTGCCGTGGCTCTGTGCGCCGCGTGCGCCCATGCTCAGTTTCGCGCCTCCATCCAGGGCACCGTCACCGATCCAGAAGGCGCGGTCATCCCGAATGCGACGTTGATCCTCACTGACAGCGGAACCGGCCGCTCTCTCACCGCCACTTCAAACAGTAGCGGCGTCTACAACTTCAACGCTCTTCCGCCCGATCATTTCACCCTGACCGCCACTGCCCCCAACTTCAACAAAAAAGTCGTAGACACGATCGAGATCAACCCCGATCAAGTAAACGCCGTCAACGTGCAACTGACGGTCGGCGGCACAGACACTACCGTCAACGTCTTCGCCGATCAGACAGCCGCCATCGAGACCGCCACTGCGTCCATCTCCGGCACCGTCTCCGAGAACGAAGTCCAGCATCTGCCTTCGGCCGGACGGGACGTCTTCCAGCTCGTTCAACTTGCTCCTGGCGTCTTTGGCGATGCGTCCCGGTCCGGCAGCGGCGGCAACAACAATCTTCCCGGCTCGCAGGGTCCTGGCGGCAGCGGCGGATCGGGCGTCTTCCAGACCGAGAACGGTCCCCAGGCCAACGCGAATGGCGGCCAATACGAGACGAACGGCATCTCCATCGATGGCATCTCCACAGTCTCCGCTGTCTGGGGCGGCACCTCCGTCATTACGCCCAACGAGGATTCGGTCGGCAGCGTCAAGGTCCTCTCAAACGGCTATGACGCCGAAAACGGCCGCTTCTCCGGCGCACAGATCGAGATCACCTCCAAGACAGGCACGAACGACGTTCATGGGAGCCTCTTCTTCCGCGCCAACCGCCCCGGCCTGAACGCCTACCAACGCTACAACACGTCGGACACCTTCCTTCCCGGCGTCCATACGCCAGCAGAACGCGGTCTCCAGCGCGACACCACACGTTCTAACCAGTACGGCGGCTCAGTCGGCGGCCCTCTTCTCCGCAACCGCCTCTTTGCTTTCTTCGCCTACGAGACTCAGCGCGACGGCACCTCCGCCACCGGTACCGGCTGGTATGAAACCGCAGCCTTCCGCGCCCTCGCTCCCCCGGGAAGCATCGCCGCCACCTACCTCGGTTTTCCTGGTGGTGCCGTCAGCGCCAACGCCGTCATCGAACAAACCTGCGCGGACGCCGGCCTGGTCGAAGGCACGGACTGCCACCAGATCGCTGGGCAAGGCCTGAACCTGGGCTCTCCCCTCAACCAGGCACGCGGCACGCAGGACCTTTCCTGGCAAAGCACGACCAATCCTGGCACCGGCGGTGGCCTCGGCACCGTTGCCGATGTCGCTCTCTACAACACCCTGAACCCCAACAGTACGATCGGCAACCAGTACAACGGCCGCCTCGATGGGGATGTCACGAGACAGGATCACGTCGCCTTCGCTATCTACTGGGTGCCGCTCACCCGAACCAACTACATTGGCACCGATCGCCCTTACAACCTCTTCCACCACAACCAGATCAACGAGGCGTACACCGTCATCTGGAACCATGTCTTCGCGCCCAGCTTCCTGAACGAGGCGCGCGTAAACGATGCCGGATGGCGCTGGAACGAGGTCACCAGCAACCCCCAGGAGCCCTTTGGCCTGCCCCAGTCCACCATTGACGCTACAGGCAACTTCACGCTGAACTTCTTCGGCGCGCCCGGCCCCAGCAATCTGAACCAACACACCTACACCTATAAGGACGTCGCCACCAAGGTCCAGGGAAACCACAACAACAAGTTCGGCGGCGAGGTGACCCGCCTCTACTACCTCAACAACCCTACCGGCTCTGCGCGCCCCAACTACAACTTCTACAACATCTGGGACTTCCTGAACGACGCTCCGCACGCCGAGTTCGGCAGCTTCAACCCTGCTACAGGAACCCCCACCACCAATCGCCAGGACACCCGCGAGGACCTGTACGGATTCTTCGCCCAGGACAACTGGCAGGCCCGTCAAAATCTGACCATCAACGCCGGTCTGCGCTACTCCTACTTCGGCGCGCTTTCCTCCAAGGAAAACAACCTGAACGCCGTCCTCCTCGGGAGCGGCGCCTCCACCTACACGGGCCTCACCGTGCGCCGCGGCGGCAACCTGACCACGCCGCAGAAGGGCAACTTCGGCCCGCAGTTCGGCTTCGCCTTCAGTCCGGATACCTTCCACGGCAAGGCCGTCCTGCGCGGCGGCTACGGCCTCAACTTCAACCAGACGGAGATCGCCACCACGGGCAACGCCGGGAGCAACCCGCCCGACGTCACCAACGTCGCCTTCAACGGCAGCAGCGTCATCAACGGTGTCGCCACCATCGACCCCCGCATCGTCTATGGGGTCGCCGCTGATGCTAAGTCGCTCTTCGGCTACCCGCCCAACCCGAACACGACCGGTGGCTTCAACTCCGCCAACCTTCCCTCATCCGGCGGCGTCAGCCTCGTCGCCTTCCCGCAGAACCAACCCACCATCTACACCCAGCACGTTTCGCTCGATACGCAGTTCGACCTCGGTCACCAGTTCGTCGCATCCGTGGGCTACCAGGGCAGTCTCTCCCGCCACCTCATCGTCCAAAGCTTCCTCTACGCGAACGCCTTTGCGAACAGCCAGCCGCTGAACCCCCTTGTCTCCAACGTCCAGTTCTTCGGCAACACGGGCCACTCCAGCAATCACTCTCTCCTTGCAGGCTTCAAGCACCAGATGTCCCATCACTTCATGATCGACGCCGAGTTCACCTGGTCGAAGACGATGGACACTGGCTCCGGTCCCTACTTCACCGACCCTTACCCCTTCCGCCCGGACCTCGCCTGGGGCCGCTCTGACTTCAACTATGGCAAGGCCGCGAAGATCTACGGCCTCTGGCAGCCTGTCTTCTTCCGCAGCAACAGCTTGCTTGAGAAGGTGGCGGGCGGCTGGTCCATCAGCGGTATCTACAACGTACACTCCGGTTTTCCGTTCACCCCGACTTACCACGTCCAGGGCGGCAACCTCTATTACGGCTCCAGCCCTTATAACTCCCTGCGCCCCGCGGCCTTCCTCAACAATGCGGGCCACAACACAAGCAATGCCGCGCTCGAAGCAGGGCGCCCCAACCTGAACTTCCCAAACATCCCAACAGGTGCGACCACCTCGCCCTACTTCGTCGACCCGGTCGCGCCGGTGGCTCCCGGCAATGGCCTCGCCTCCGGTCTGCCGCAGCTACCCGGCGTAGCCCGCAACTCCTTCAACGGTCCAGGCTACCAGGATGTCGACGCTACGGTCACCAAATCCTTTGGCATCCCTAAATTGCCTGTCCTCGGCGAAAGCGGCCGGCTCGAAGTCCGTGCCGATGCCTTCAACCTCTTCAATCTCACCAACCTCGACCAGGGCTCTGTCGTCACGGACATTCTCCAGACAAACTTCGGCCAGGCTCAACGCGGTTTGGCCGGACGTATTGTCAATCTCCAGGCCCGTTTCAGCTTCTAAGCCCTCCATCCAATCCGAAGAGCTTCCGCGTTTGCCTCCGGGACCGGCCTCTGCGAGACTAGACGCTGCATGGTCCTTCACTTCCTTGTACAAGGCCGCGTCCAGGGCGTCGGCTTTCGCTGGTTTGTCCACCGCGAAGCCGCCGAACTCCATCTCCGCGGATGGGTGCGCAATACACCCGACGGCAAGGTTGAACTCGTCGCCGCCGGTCCGCTCGAAGACCTCGCCGAACTCCGCACCGCACTCCATAAAGGCTCTCGCGGCTCCCGTGTTGACCGCGTTATCGAACACGAACTCACCGACGCCGAGGCCGACACTCTCGGCCCGTTCATGATTGAAGGAGCCTGGTAACCTGCATGTCCAACACCCGTAAACTGATCGACTGCGAGCCACTTAAAGACCTGATCCGCACCGTACCCGACTTCCCAAAGCCGGGCATCCTCTTCTACGACATCACCACACTCCTTAAAGATAAGACGGGCTTCGCCCAGCTTACCGACGCCTTTGCCGCATACTACATTGGCAAAGAGATCGACCTCGTACTTGGCATCGAGGCGCGCGGCTTCATCTTCGGCCCCGCTCTGGCTTACCGCCTCAACGCCGGCTTCGTTCCCGTCCGCAAGCCGAAGAAGCTGCCCGCTCCTACCGCTCGCGTGTCCTACGACCTCGAATACGGTACCGACTCGCTCGAAGTGCATCTGGACGCAATCGAACCGGGACAGCGTGTCCTCCTCGTCGACGACCTCCTGGCTACCGGCGGCACCATGGAGGCCACCATCCAGCTCGTCCGCCAGCTCGGCGGCGACATCGCCGGCCTCGCCTTCGCGATCGAGCTCGACTTCCTCAAAGGACGTGAAAAGTTTGCCGAGTACGACGTACTTTCATTGCTCCACTACGACGAGTAAGATCACACCTCATGCGACACTCCTATTTTGCTTTGCTCTCTGCGTTCTTCTGCCTGTCGCCCGCTTTCCTATCGGCTGAAGACGTCACGGCCCTTGTAGAGCGGTTCCGCAATGCGACCACCGAAAGTTCTCTCGACACGCCAGGCTTGAAGCCTTGGCATCTTCTCCTCAACTTTCAACTTCTCGATGCCAAGGGCCAACCCGGCGAATCGGGCACCATTGAAGAGTGGTGGGCCGGCCCCAACCTCCACAAAACGGTCTACACCAGTCCCTCGTACAGCAATACCGAACTTACAAACGAGCAAGGCTCCTACAAACAAACGGCGAATATCTACCCTCCCGAGACGCTCACCATGGCGATCGACCAAATCGTTCATCCCATGCCTGAACAGGTGGAGATGGACGAAGCTACACCCGATCTCCGTAAACAGGAGTTCAGCAAGGTTCCACTTGATTGCGTGATGCTCGATCAAAAAATAGGCAATCTTCCTTTCCCACCGCTCGGTTTATACCCAACTTATTGTTTCGACCGCGACAAAACCGCTCTGCGAATGTCATTCGGTGTTGGCTCGCTGGTGATCGTGAGAAACAGAATAGGCCGATTCCAGAACAAGGAAGTGGCCATCGATCAATTATTAAGCATTGATAATAAGCCTGCCATGAAGGCCCATGTGGACAAGCTTTCCGGGGCGACGTTCACCCCGGCAGACTTCACGACCGATCCCGGAATGTCGAAGGTCGATCTACAAACGACGAAGATCGCTGGTGGAGTGATCGCAGGATCGGTTCTCCACAAAGTGACGCCACGCTACCCAGATCGCGCGAAACGGAATCATGTATCAGGAAAAGTACTCCTGCGCGCCATCATTGGCACCGATGGCCGAATTCATCGCCTAAGACTCTTATCCAGCCCCGATCCAGATCTAGCCCTGGCCTCTTTTGCCGCTGTAAGAGAGTGGACGTACAAACCTTACCTTCTAAACGGACAGCCGGTCACGGTGGATACGACGGTGACCGTGAACTTTGCCATTGGACCTTAGACTCGTACACCAAAGCACGGCGTAGTTTATGGTTGGACACATATTCGGAACAGCCAAAGTTGCCGCCACGCTCATTGTGGAAAGGTGATGAGCGTCATAGCCTACTTCGTCACCTCAACCCCGCGCCAGAACGCCACATGATGCTTCACGTTCCGCGCCGCCGCCTTTGGATCGGGATAATACCAGGCAGCGTCCGGGTTCTCCTGCCCGTCGACCATCAACGTGTAATACCGAGCCTGGCCCTTCCACGGACAACTCGACGAGGTCGAACTCGGTTTGAAGAACTCCCGCTTGATAGAGTCGTCTGGAAAGTAGACGTTTCCCTCAACTGTTTCAAACGTTTCGCTCTCCGCCACCGTATGCCCGTTCCACATAGCCTTTGCCATCGTCGCCAAACCTACCGTTTCTGAGATAAACTCGCTTGTGGCTCCTAAAAATGGAAGCCGTAGCGCATTTGTAACAGAACAGGTCCAAAAAGGGAAGTTGAATACGAAGGCGGACGCAAACTCGTGCGGCGCGCCTGAGTTCCTTCGATAAAAGACCTGCTGTGTTGACCTTCAAAACGGTGGTCGAGTTTACGCCACACTCTCCACGAGCGGACGCGTCGCCTCCACACTGGGCCGCAACAACTCAGGCACCATGACCTTCGGCGCAGGCCCACCAATCTTCTTCTCAAACGTACACGGGTTGTGCGTTGGAGCCTCCGCCGACGCCCCCTTCTTCGGCCTTCGCTTTGGCAGCGCGTCGAAGTTGTTTGGACACACCAGATACGTTCCCGCCTCGCGCGGCACCTCCAACACATAGGTGCTGTCGCACTTCGGACAATGCTCGGCCACCATCTTTAGATTGCTCGAGAAATCGCACTTAGGGTAGTTCACGCACCCGTAGAACGTGTCTCCGCGCTTGTTCTTCCGCACGGCCACGTCGCCGCCGTCCTTCGGGCACGGCACCTCCAGCAGGTCCTGCTTCACGTACTTGCACTTGGGGTAGCCGGAGCAGGCGATGAACTCCCCATATTGCCCGTCGCGCTGCAGCAGCGGCTTGCCGCACTTCGGACACGGCTCCTCCAGTACTACCGGCGGTTTCTGCTGCACCTTCTGCGTCAGCTTGCGGATCGTCTTGCACGGCGGGTCGTCCGAGTAGCCGGGACACGACATGAACGG
This sequence comes from Acidobacteriaceae bacterium, assembly GCA_965215415.1. GTDB lineage: Bacteria > Acidobacteriota > Terriglobia > Terriglobales > Acidobacteriaceae > Edaphobacter. The sequence goes on from CBDCDQ010000009.1 coordinate 3,064,963, forward strand.
CCCCCAGGGCCCATTCTTCAGCACCATCTGCCGCCCGCAGTTATCGCAGAACTCCTCCTCCGGTGCCTCATCCGCTCCTGGCGCGCTCAGGTCTGGCTTGGCCGCGAAGTTCTCTTTGGTAAAATCGCAGCTTACCGGCTCGACCGTCACCTTCTTGCCTTTAGGGGTCGCGGAGGCCTCGGCCACCGCCGCCGTCATCTCGCGCGAGTTACCCACCTCCCGCGCGTACTCCGTCATCTCTTCGTTCATGGCCTTCACGATCAGCGGAAAATCCATCGCAGCCGAGATCTTCTTCATCACCGCCTTGGAGTCCTTCTTCCATGGCCCGAGCGCAATCGTCATCGGCTTCGTCTTGGTAAAGTTCGAACATGAATAGAAGCTGCCGAACTTGCCCCACTTCATCATCAACGGCGCGCCGCAGTTATCGCATATCTCCGTCGTCGGACGCTCCATGGTCTTGATGACTTCCATGTTCGTGCCCGCAACCAGCAGCTCTTTCTCGAAATGGTCGTAGAAGCCGTTCAGCAGGTCCGTCCAGCGCTCCTCGCCATCCTCCACCGCGTCCAGCTCCCCTTCGAGCTTCGCCGTGTATAGCGGATCGAAGATGTAGGGAAAGTTCTTCACCAACAGCCCCGTGACGACCGTGCCAATCTCCGTCGGCACAAACTTCGCGCCGATCTTCTTCACATAGTCGCGGTCCTGGATCGTGTTGATGATCGACGCATAGGTCGATGGCCGCCCGATCCCGCGCTCTTCCAGCACCTTCACCAGGCTGGCCTCGTTATACCGGGGCGGAGGCTCGGTCGCCTTCTGCTGCGGATCAAGCTTGTTCAGTGTCAAGCCCTGCCCCTGCGCCAGCTCCGGCAGCCTGCGCTCGGATTCATCTTTCTCTTCCTTCTCGGCAACCGCACCGTCCTGCTCGGCCGACGCCTCCTCCTTGCGCTCCAGCTCCGCCTGCTCTTCCTTGCTCGCCCGCTCCTTCGCCGCCGCTCGTACCTTCTTCTCTTCCTCTTCGAACTTCAGGAAGCCGTCGAACTTCAACACGCTCCCGCTCACCCGGAAGTCATACGTGTGCCTGGCCTTTGCCGCCACGTCCACCGTCGTCTGATCGAAGACCGCAGGCGTCATCTGACTCGACACAAAGCGCTGCCAGATCAACTTGTACAGCCGGTACTGCTCCTCCGAAAGGTGCTTACGGATCGACTCCGGCGTATACGCCACGTGCGTCGGGCGGATGGCCTCATGTGCGTCCTGCGCCTCGACCTCCTTCTTCTTGCCCGCATACTCGTTCGCCTTGGCCGGCAGGTACGCACCGCCCAGCTTGCCGATGTACTCGCGTGCCTCAGCGATGGCATCGGGCGAGACCCGTGTCGAATCGGTCCTCATATAAGTAATCAGCCCGACTGTCCCCTCTTTGCCGATCTCCACGCCCTCGTACAGCCGCTGCGCCACGCCCATCGTCCGGCGCACGTTGAAGCCCAGCCGTCCCGCCGCGTCCTGTTGCAGCTTGCTCGTCGTGTACGGCGCGGACGGGTTCCGCCGGCGCTCCTTCTTCTCGACGCCGCGCACGCTCCACGCCGCAGACTTCAGGTCTTCGAGCACCTCATCAACCGCCTCTTTGTCCGGCAGCGCGTTGGCAAGAAACTGCTCCTTGCCTTCCTTGTCGACGCCGTTCGGCACCCGGATCGGTTTACCCTCGATCCCTACCAGCCGCGCCGCAAACTCCTGCGCTCCCTTGCCCGGGTTCAGCAAAGCGTCAACCGTCCAGTATTCCACCGGCACAAACGCGTTGATCTCCGACTCCCGCTCCACGATCAGACGCAGCGCCACCGTCTGCACCCGCCCCGCGCTCAGCCCGCGCCGGACTTTATCCCACAGCAAGGGCGAAATCTGGTACCCCACCAGCCGGTCCAACACCCGCCGCGTCTGCTGCGCGTCCACAAGGTTCTCATTCACGTCCCGCGCATTGAGGAACGCCGCCTTCACCGCCTTCTGCGTAATCTCGTTAAAGGTCACGCGCCGTATCTTCGACTTGTCCTTCACCATCGGCAGCAGCTGCATCGATAAGTGCGCCGCGATCGCTTCACCTTCGCGGTCCGGGTCCGGTGCCAGATACACCATGTCCGCCTTGGCCGCCAGCTTCTTCAAGCGGTCGACGATCTTCTCCTTGCCCGGCGACACGATCAACGTCGGCTCGAACGTCCGCCGCTTCAGCTCCACGCCGATGTCATTCTTTGGCAGGTCCATGATGTGGCCGATCGAAGCCTCCACCACGTAATCGCTGCCCAGATACTTATTGATCGTCTTCGCCTTCGCCGGCGACTCCACGATCACCAATGACTTTCCCATCGCTACCTTCAACTTTCTTCATCGATCCCACCGGAACCAGGCCGCCCATCGGCCCGCTCCGCGCATCCTTGTTGTGTCCTGCGTTCACTTGGAACGTACCACGCTTCCGGAGGCCCGTCATCTTTCCGCAACGCTGAAAGGGACGCTCCCCACCCGCAAACGTCACGCATTGGTTCCAAATCAGAATCGGCACATCACCCATCAGAGAGGGATGACACCCCTCGAAAACAACTTGTCCGCACTGCTTCGTTCGTCCGCGCTGATCGGTGTTAAGGCGTTAGAAACACCGCACATAATGCTTGCCTGGCAGCTGCTTCACTCGCCCTGCCAGCTCCAGCTCAAACAGTGCCGTGAAGATCTCCGGCGAGGCCAACTCACCCTCCAGCCCTTCGATCAGGCCATCCAGCTGCACCGATTCGTCGTGCCGGAGCCGCTCAAACACCAGCCGCTCCCCTTCCGGCATCGGTCGCTCCTCAAATAAGGATGCCGCACCGCTCAACTTCGATTCACTCCGGCCTCCCGCGGCCGCCATCTCCTCTTCCAGCGCGCTTCGTATCTGCGACGGCAGGTCCTCCCACACATCTTCCCAGGTCGCCGTCAACTTTGCCCCTTGCTTGATTAAGGTGTTTGGCCCCCAGGCGTTCTTGTTGGTCACGTTGCCCGGTACCGCGAAAACATCGCGGTTCTGCTCCATCGCGCATCGCGCCGTGATCCTCGTCCCTGAGTACTCCCCCGCTTCGATCACCAGCACGCCCACGCTCATCCCGCTCAGAATTCGGTTTCGCACCGGAAAGTTCTGCGGCGCCGGGAACGTCCCCAGCGGATATTCGCTTACGATCGCCCCGCCACTTTCCACAATCCGCTCCGCCAGCTTCTTGTTCTCCTTGGGATAGATCACGTCGATGCCCGTTCCCCATACCGCCACGGTCGTTCCGCCCGCATCGAGCGCCCCTTTGTGCGCCGCTGTGTCCACTCCGCGCGCCATCCCGCTGAAGATCGCCAGACGACGGTTGGCCAGGTCCCGTGCGAGCAACTCCGCCATGCCCGCCCCATAGGGTGAAGGCTGCCGCGTCCCTACCACCGCGATCCCGGCGCGGCCAAGTCCCTCCACCCTGCCGCGTATCCACAACACCGCCGGCGGATCGTAGATCTCCCGCAGCCGCTCCGGATACGCCCCATCCTCCGGCGTAAGGAAGCTCCCCCCGGCCTCCGACACCCGCTTCACCTCCGACTCCGCCGCCTTGAGCCCGCGCCCGTCCGCCATAAACTGCGCCGAAGCCGCGGGCATTCCCACGGCCTCCAGCTCCGTCAAGCTCGCGCGAAACACCCCCGCCGCTCCGCCCAGCCGCTCCGCCGTCTTCATCGACCGGATCGCGCCCATACCCGGCGTCAGGACCAGCGCCATCCATCCCAATTTGGCTTGCTCCAGCGCCGCAATCCCGTTTTCCACAAGCACACTCATCCGCTGTCACCCTTCTCGTCTGATACCACTCGGATGTCCGCAGAGCCTACAACCGCTCTCCCCTCAAGTCAAGCCGGCTCGCAAGCCACCAACATCACCAGGTAAGCTCATACGCTCGACTTGCCGATAAGCCATCGAGATGATCCACTCTGAGGTCTGCACCGGTGAGTCCGAGGTTGCAAAACCCTCCGTCCCGCGGGCGAGGGTCTTACCGCGCGTGCAAAGCACCTCCACGCTCAAGCTCGAAGGCACCGTCTTTCTTCTGATCCTGATCGCTTCGTTCATCGGCAGCTACATGAGTCATCACTCCCGTGGAGTGGCCACCATCTGGCTGAGCAACGGCTTGCTCTTCGCCATCGTGGTGCGGCGGTCACGCGCTCTTTGGCCCCTTCTTGCTCTTCTAGGCTTTGCCGCAGACATTCTCAGTACCATCCTCCTTGGCGATAACTTCAGCGCCGCCATCCTTGCCTCCCTTGCCAACTCGCTCGAGACCTTTCTCGCCGCGCTGCTTCTTACTACCATCTTCGGTTCGCCCCTCCGGCTTTCCCGTCCAAAACCTCTCTACGGCTTCCTCGGCGCAGGCGTTCTGCTCTCACCCGGCATCGCCGGTGCCCTAGCTACGCTTTGGTACGTCGCCACCGTCCACGTTCCTTTCTGGACCACCTACCGCACCTGGTTCCTTGGCGACGCTCTCGGCATGGCCATCGTCGGCCCGCTCGCCTACACCGCGCAGGACCCCGCCTTCTTCTCCATCTTTCAGCGCAAAAACCTTGCGGGCACCCTCTTCGCCCTTACCGCGCCTGCTCTCGTCGCCTTCTACGTCTTCACCCAGAACACTGAGCCCCTTCTTTTTCTAATCTCCCCCGCCCTGATCTTCGTCGTCTATCGTCGCGGCTTCCCCGGTGCCGTAATGGCCATCTGCCTCGTCGCCAGCATCTCTCTTCCGCTCACCATCACGGGTCATGGTGCCATGATGCTGTCGACAGGCGGCAATCTCTTGCACAGGATCGTCATTCTCCAGATCTTTCTCGCCGTCTCCATGCTGACCGCCTTCCCCATCGCAGCTCTACTTGAAGAGCGCACCGCCCTCGAACACTCCTTGAAGCAACGCGAAATCCAGCTCTTTGAACTTGCCAACACCGATGCCCTCACCGGCCAGGCCAACCGCCGTGCCTTCGACGACCGCCTGGAGGCAGAGTGGCAGCACGCCGCCGCCAATCGCTCTCCCCTTGCCCTCCTTTCTATCGACGTCGACTTGTTCAAGTCCTTCAACGACATCTACGGCCATATCGCCGGTGACGACTGCCTCCGCCACATCGCCACGCTCGCCGCACAATCGCTTCCGTCCAACTCCACCGCCCGCCTCTACCGTCTTGGCGGCGAAGAGTTCGCCGTCATCCTTCCCCATCCCCAAACCGCAGAGGCTGCCACCATCGCCGAACGCATCCGTCAGACCGTCTTCTCCGCTCGCATCGAGCATGGAGGCAGCCCCCTTGGCCGCCAGACCGTCAGCGTCGGCATCGTCACTGCCGTACCCACGCCCGGTCAGCAAGCTCTTTCGCTGCTCGCCCAGTCCGACAAAGCCCTCTATGCCGCCAAACACAAGGGCCGCAATCGCTGCGAACTCGCCTGAAGGGCTCGGCTCCTAAGGAACACGGTGCCGCCTCCCACCTTCCATTCTCAGAGTGCAGGGCGGTCCGCAACGCCAGCCATGGATCGTTGTCACCCTTCCTCCTCGTCGGAAAAGGCTGTCCCGCAGTAACTTCAATCGATACACTGAAGTCGAGATTACTCATCGATGGCATCGACACGATGTGCAAACCAGACGTGGACGGACCAGCAGCACGGCGCAACGCCCGACGCTGCCCGCTCTGCCTTTAGCGGTATAAGCCCCTTCCATGCTGTCGCTACGTTCGTCCTTGTCGGGCTGTTCTCCATTGTCAGTATGCTCCTCGAGCGCCACTCCGAAGGCGTTGCGGTCATCTGGCTCAGCAATGGTCTGCTCTTCGGCATCCTTGTCCGTGAACGCACGGCCACGTGGCCTCTCTACGGTCTGCTTGGCTGGGCCGCCGATACCGCAGGTTCAGTCGCCGTGGGCGAACCCGTTTTGATGGCCTCCATCAGCGCGCTGGGCAATTCGTTCGAGATCTTCCTCGCCGCCTTCCTGCTCGTTCGCTGGTTCGGCTCTCCGCTGCGCCTGTCTCGCCCTAAGCCGCTCTTCGCCTTCTTTCTCCTAGGCGTCCTGTTTGCCCCCGGCCTTGCCTCTATCCCCTCCGTTGCCTGGCTTCACATGCATAAGGGATACCCGGTGTGGACTACCTTCCGCACGCTCTTTCTCGGCGATACGCTTGGCATGGCGATCATCGCTCCACTCACCCATGTCGTGCTCGAGCCACGCTTCTTTGCCATGTTCAAGCGGCGCGCACCTGCACATACCCTGCTTGTGCTCACCGCCCCTGTGCTCGCCGCTGCGCTGGACTTCGGCCTCGATACCGAACCGGTCCTCTTCCTCCTCGTCCCCGCACTCGTCTTCGTCGCCTTCCGCCTCGGCTTCCCCGGTGCCGTCGTCGCCATCTTCCTGATCTTCTGCATCGCCATCCCGCTTACGGTGACCGGACACGGCCCGCTTCTACTCTCGACCGGAACGAGCATGCTCCACAAGATCGTCGTCGTCCAGATCGTCGTTGCGATCGCCCTCTTTACTTCATTCCCGGTCGCCGCCGTGCTCGAGGAGCGCACCGCGCTCGAGTATGCGTTGGTCGAGCACCAGTCGCAACTCGTGGAGCTCGCCACCACGGATGCCCTCACCGGCCAGAGCAATCGCCGCGCCTTCGATGACCGCCTTCAGGCCGAGTGGCAGCAGGCCGCCACTACGTCTCGCCCCCTGACTCTCTTTTCCATCGACATCGACTTCTTCAAATCCTTTAACGACCTCTACGGCCATCCTGCCGGAGACGACTGCCTGCGCCGTGTCGCCGCGCTCGTTGCTCAAACCCTGCCGCCACAGGATGCCACCCTTTACCGCCTGGGAGGCGAGGAGTTTGCCGTGCTCTTCCCGGGAGCGGATGCCACGCAGGCGCACGTCCTTGCCGAACGGATTCGCCAAGCCATCCTCTTCGCGCGCATCGAACATACCGGCAACCCCCTTGGGGTCCAGACGGTCAGCGTCGGTACGGCCACCGTCATCCCCGCCATCGACGTGCCCGCCACATCCCTCCTCGATCAATCCGATCACGCCCTCTACGCCGCAAAACATAACGGACGCAACCGCTGTGAGATCGCCGCCTGAAGGAACGCTGCGGCTCTGTCTGCCCTCGATCCCCTCGACCCCTTCAATCCCAACGATGGACACTCCCCGTCTCTCTTTGTAGACCTCGGTCCTTTACCTTCAGGAATGTTGCGACCTGACACGCGGCATGGGACTCAGAGCGGCAGAAGTGCGCCCACCTCCGCCGCATACCGCCGGAACAGCTTGATCGCGTCCATGCAATCCTCATCCAGCGTGTAATGGATGTTGCGGTTGAGATACTCCCGAATCGTCGCTGGAGGAAGCGCAATGCGCGGTGTCCATTCCGCAACCAGCTCCTCCAGATGCGCCAACCCGTGATCGCGCGACGCTTGCAGATCGTTCACCAGTGCAGGCCGGTCTTCGAGTATTCCCGGCGTCGCTGCCCAAACGGCCGCAACCCACGGCAGCCCCGTTTGCCGCACCCACACCTCTGCCACGTCGAGCCATAGGCAGGGCCCTGCGGCTTGCTCGATCTTGTCCCGGGCTTCGAGCGCAAGCAGCGCCGGGTCACCGATCACCAGCGCCGCATCCATGCCAGCCAGCATCGTCACCGGGTCCGCCGCGGGCACAAACACCGGATCGTTACCTGCAAACTTGCGAAAGAGTACCCGTGCATAGGCGACCGAGCTGAGCGAAGCCGTGTCCGCCGCCACTGTGCGGACGGTCTCGAGAGTAAGCGGTGCCTTCAGAATCAACTGGATCGAGCGCACTTTGCCGCGGGAAGCGATCACGCATCCAGGAACTACACTCAACCCAGCCGTCAACGCAGCCACGGGGATCAGGCCCAGATCCGCTCGCCCCTCCAACACGTCGGCCGCACATACCGACGGCCGTGTGTACCGCAGCTCGTAGTGCTCGGCCAGCCGCTCCCGCTCTGGAGAGTGCTCGAAGTCCCACATCAACGGTGCGGGGTTTAGGAAGTCGATCGCGGCAACTCGCAGTTTGCGCTCAGCAGACACTTCTATACGATGATCCTCAACACCCTGTGGTTCTACCGGCCTTTGCGGGACAGTCAGCCATGTGCCAGAGCTGCTTTCCATCCTCGGCAGAGGAACTTCCTGCCCCAGAGTCGCGTCTTACCGGCATGACCCACGCCTTCGCTTCGTCAACCGTAGCGGCGCTCAGCGCCATCGCCTCGACCGGCAGCGGCAATCGCTTCCTTCAATTCCTCTTCCAGTTTGGCGTCTATGGCATCTTCTTCATCTCTATTGTCGACTCGTCCTTTGTCCCCCTGCCGCTGCCGGGTGTTACCGACATCATGTGCGTTGTTCTGGCCGCCCGCCACACCAATCCTCTTTTGCTGATCGTCCTCACGACCGCGGGTTCGGCTCTCGGCGGCTATCTGAGCTACCACGTTGGGCAGAAGGGCGGCATGACCTTTCTTGAGAAGAACGTCCCGAAGCGCATTTTGAAGCGGGTCACCCGCTGGATGGAGAACCATGCCATTCTCGCCGTCGCACTTCCGGCGCTCTTGCCGCCGCCAATGCCGCTGAGCCCCTTTGTGCTCGCCGCGGGCGTCCTCAAGATGTCGCGGCGCACCTTCCTCACGACATTCACGATCAGCAGAGCACTGCGCCACACGGCGGCTGTGGGTGTCGGCATCCTTTATGGTCCGCAGGTGCTGCACCTTTGGGCACACTTCTCGGAACGCTGGGCAACTACCATCCTCCTTGTGCTCTGGACCGTGATCCTCGTCGGCCTCAGCGTCTCGATCTTCCGGCTCTACAAGACCTCGCGCAGCTTCCGCGCTCCGGCCAAGGCCTAGGCTGTTGCCCGCACGCAACGCGACCCCCGTGGGGGACAATCGTCCGTCTTGACGGTCGCGCATGCGGGCCACCAAAGCCGTTCGGTCGCAGCGGCATCAAGGCGCTGCCGAGCGGCGAAGCCCATTCACGCAGCCGAACGGCAACTAACTTGGCTTGAGGTTCGCGACAAACGCCCTAGTTGAACCCGCGCCGCGTCCGGCTCTTCGGCTCCTCGCCGAACTCCCGCTCCCGCATCTTCTCCGCGTAGTTGGCCGCCTCGTTGTTCCGCTGCTTCTTCTCGCCCGCCGAGAAGGCCCGCTCCTCCGTCCGGCTCAGCCGCTTGTGCGCATACATGCCTTCCAGCAGGAACTCCGCCGCGCTGACCGCAATCTCCGGCTGTGCCTTGGCGTTCACCTTCAGGGGCGAAAGCTTCTCGAACAGGCCCTGGATCTGCTTCAGTTCGTCAAGCGACCCCGCCGCGGGCTGCGCGTCGTTCAGCTGCACCGTGCCACCAAGATTGAACCACTGCTCAATCTGCTGGGTGTTCGTCTCCTTGAAGTACTGGTCGAAGACCGTCGCCACCGACGCCCGGATGATCTCGCGGATTACGGTGTCCGCGCCGCGCATCTCGCCCTCGTACTCCAGCTCGATCTTGCCCGAGATGCCCGGCAGCGCCGTGTAGATGTCACCTACCCGCGGCACCACAAGCGTCTCGCCATGCAGAAACGCGCGCCGCTCTGCGTTCGAAACCACCAGCTCCATGGTGGAGATGGGCAGCCGCTGCGACACGCCCGACCGCTTGTCGACCTTCTTGTCTTCGCGGGCCGAAAACGCGATCTGCTCCACGATCTGCCGGATGTAGTGCGGAATCTGGATGTCGGACGACGTGCGCTGCGACCAGGCCTCCTGCGTCGTGATGGCAATCGCGTCTTCCACGCTCTCCGGGTAATGCGTCCGGATCTCCGACCCGATGCGGTCCTTGAGCGGCGTCACGATCTTGCCGCGCGCGGTATAGTCCTCTGGGTTTGCCGAAAACACAATGGCCACGTCCAGCTTCAGCCGCACCGGGTAGCCCTTGATCTGGACATCGCCCTCTTGCATGATGTTGAACAATGCCACCTGGATTTTGCCTGCCAGGTCCGGGACCTCGTTGATGGCGAAGATGCCCCGGTTCGCCCGCGGCAGCAGGCCATAGTGCATCGTCAGCTCGGAGCCGAGGTCCTGGTTTGACCGCGCGGCCTTGATCGGGTCGATGTCTCCCACCAGATCGGCCACGGTCACGTCCGGCGTCGCCAGCTTTTCGACATAGCGGTCGTCCGGCGTCATCCACGCGATCGGCGTCTCATCCCCCATCTTCGCGAGGAGGTCGCGGGAAAACTTCGACAGCGGCGCATACGGGTTGTCGCGCAGCTCCGATCCGGCAACATAAGGGGACATCGGGTCGAGCAGCGTCGTCAACGCCCGCAGAATGCGTGACTTGGCCTGCCCCCGCAGCCCCAGCAGGATGAAGTTGTGCTTCGACAGCACGGCGTTCACGATCTGCGGAATGACCGTGTCCTCGTACCCGACTATTCCTGGAAACAGCGGATCGTCGCCCGTTCCCTTCGCCCGCAGCCGGGCGATCAGGTTCTCCCGCAGCTCGTCCTTCACCGTCCGGGCCAGTTTTTCTACGGTAAATTCGCTGGCGCGCAGCGCGCCAAGTGTCGTGGGAAGGGAGTTCGCCATGTCGAAAGTATAGACGTTGCCCGGGGGTAAACGATGCGCCAGGCCGCCGTCCGCCAAGGCCGTGTTCATCGCGTCGATGCCGTTGCTTCCCTCGTCCCGCCGCGCCGACGCAGCAGCCGGTTCAGCGGCTCCGTGTACAAGACGGCCACTGCCCAACCAAGCAGTCCAGCCGTTACAATCGCCCCGGCAAACAGCACCGGAACGCCTCGCAGCGGCTTGCCCATACGCATGAAAACCGCAAACAAGCCGAGTACCGCAAACATATGTGTCAGGTAAACCTCATAACTTCGACGGCCAAGCACCAGAAGCGGCGACAGAACGCCAGGAGCCTGCCACTCCGTTTGCACACTCGCCGCAATCGTCAGACAAACGCCCACCGCAAGCACGGTAAAGTTCAACCCGTTTCTTCCTAGTCCCCACCTGTAAGCCTGCAATGAGAATCCCAGGCTGAAGATCAACAAACCCGTGCCGACCACCCCCAAAAACAAAGTTCGTTGTCGCGAGAGCCGCTTGCCCGCGAGCAACATGGCAGTCAGGCATCCCAGCGCAATTCCATCCATCCCGCCAAGGTAGGAATACTCTCGCCAGACCGGGTTGGGATTGAAGGCCTTCATTCGCGCAAACGGCCCCGCCGCCACAAAGCAGACCAGCAGCGCCATCAACAGCCATCGCTTCCGCAAACCCCGCGCCACTACAGGAAAGAAGACATAGAACATCTCCTCGACCGAAAGCGACCATAGAATATCCCAATTACCCGGCAGATAGTCTCGGGTCGCTTCCAAATACCCGATGTGAAAGGTAAGCGCCGCAAGCAGAGCACGCCCCAAGCCACCTGTCTTCGCGGACACGACATACCCCGGCACACCCGCCAGGTGCAACCCACTCGATATGACCAGCAGTAAGATCATCAGCGGCGCGATCCGCGCAAAGCGCAGCCAGTAAAATCGACCAATCCTAAGTTGCACCGGCCCGCCCCATCGCCGAATGCTTGTCGATGTAATCAAATATCCAGAGATGACAAAGAACATCTGCACCGCAAACTGCCCGTTCCAGACCAGCGTATAAGTCAGCTGCTCCGGCATTCCCACGAGATACGGCACCTTAGCTCCAAGCAGCCGCATGTTGACATGGTTCATGAGCACAAACACGATCGACAGCCCGCGCAGCAGATCGATCCCGTCCACCCTCTTCTCGTCTCGATCCATCAGCTCCACTCTAGAGCTAGCGCCCCTGCACCACCAGCGCCTCGGGCAACGTCATCGTCCGGGCCCCGCCCGCGCCTACCTCCACTGCCACGCCCTTCGTAAGATACTTGCTCAGCACCGCCGCCTTTCCCCACTCGAGCTTCCAGCCATCGTCGATAGCGACCGCAATGTACCGCCCCGGCATCACCTGCGGCAGCGTAAACGTCCCATCGAGATCGCTCTGGTCGCGTCGAAACAGCTCCGCATCGTCTGTCTCGTCCACCGGCACCAGCACGATCATCGCTCCCGCGACGCCTTTTCCGTCCCGTTGCGCCACCTCCTCCACGCTTCCGAGCGGGGTTCCCAACACCACCGCCCGAAGCTCTGCGGACTCTCCGTTCGCAACCGCAACCTTGTCCCGGCTGGTCGCTTTGCCCATTACCTCCACACGGACCATCGGATAGGCCCGACTCTGTCCGAAGACGCGAACGCGGTATTCGCCCGCGGGCAGCCGCTCGAACGTGGCTTCGCCTTTCTCGTTCGTATGCCCATTTGCCGCGTCCGTCGCCGCATCGCCCTGAAGCACGACAAACAGCGGGCTGTTCAGCTTGCCTCCGCCTTGCTCGTGCACGGTCACCTTTAGGCTTGCCATCGCCGTCCCGCTGGCGGCCCCCATCTCCATCCCGCCGCCCGTCAAATCGACCGCGCCGATGCGCGACGGCATCCCCGTCTTCGGGTCGCTCTGCTGCACCGTGTATCGTCCCGGCGGCAGCCCCACCATCTCCGCGCCGCCCTCAAAGCTCTGCATCTGCCCCATGATCGGCTCATAGTGGTTAAAGACCTTCACACGCATTCCCGGATAGCCCACGTTAGTTCGCGGCCACATAGCCGGGAGCATCGGCGAACAGCGTGTACTTGCCCGCCGCAAGATGCTCAAAGGCAAACTCTCCGGCAGCTCCCGAGACCATCGTCGCCACGCGCGCCCGGCTCTTGACCGCTTCAATGGCGACTGCCGCCCGCTCCAGTGGATGCCCGTCTACCGCGCTCACCACTCGCCCCGCAATGCGAAAGCTTCCGGTCTGTCCCATACCCGTCAGTGTCATCGCGCAAAACAGCAGCATCGCCTTGACGCATCGACCGGGACCGCTGCTACGGTCAAGGGGGCCACTTTCTGGCCGCTTAAAGGAAGCCTGTAGGTAAGCCTTGAGCTTTTGCCCTTTAGTACTTGTCCTAGTAGGAGGGAGGCCACCGTCTGTGGATCGGTGAAGAACTGCCAAACACGACCCAAAACAAACAACCGCAATCGCCAAAGCCAAAACTTTCTGGGGAGGGGTGAGTCGAGCGAAGAGCATCGGCTTCTGTTCGAATCCTGGGTCAATCGAGCCCGGTAAGGCCAAGGCGGTGCCGGCAGGCCTGAGCGCTGCCATTCCCCGAGTATAAACAGGTCACCTTTGCTCCTACAGGCCGCCAGCGAAACGCCGCGGCAAGTTGAACCGAACACAGGTTTAGCTTAAGCCGACGGTTACAGCTGCTCCATCCTATGTCAACCAGGGATTGAGCAGCTGGACCCCGCAGCCGTCGAAGTCGGCGGTGTTGCGCGTGGCACCGTGTAACCGTGTTCCTTGGCTGTGGCTGCCATCATGGCGTTCCGGTCCCGACTGGCGGTTGGAAAAACTTGCACGGCCGCGCACAGAACCGCCGTGATGCTCACGAAGGGCAGTATTCGGGAGGAGAACTCCCTCATCACGCCATGAAGCCAGGAACGCAGGATCTGACCCTGGCGAGTGTCTTTCCTCTCCATCAGGAGAACCCGGTCTCCAGTTCGAGGATGCCGACCCTCGAAAGATAAAGCTGATTGCCGGACTTGCCGGCCGCCAACGGCGTACCGTGCAGGGAACTTTTCCTTGCCCAAACGAAGCTTCGAGATCATGTTGGTATCGAGCAGGAACATTGTTTCAGCTCCGGTGGTTTGAGTTCCATGCCGTCCAGCATGGGCGGATCGAACTCGAAGTCTCCATCCGGCAGCGCATCCATAATGTCCAGCAGGCTTCGCCGCTTCTGGCCGGCGAGCTCGTACTGATCCTCAACTTTCAGCAAGGCAAATGCTGGCTTGCCCTCATCTTGAAAACTGTTCGAGTTACCAAAGATTCTCCACATAAAGCGGTAGATTGATTTCGCTCAACTGATCGGCCTGTAACTTTAGAAGTTCATGAGAACTTATGTGACGACTGTTTCGTTTGCTCTTGCCTTTAGTGTGTGTGTAGTTGTGTCGGGATGTAGCGGGGGGTCGAACGGCTCCGGAGGCGGAACGACACCCACGCCCCCACCGACGCCGGCCGCAAGCCTCACGGTGACCTCCATTGCTCCGGCGACGATTGCTGCGGGCGCTTCTTCGCTGACGCTGACGGTGAACGGGACTGGGTTCACCAGTACAACAGCGGTGCAGGTGGGTGGCGTGGCGGAACCGACGACCTTCGTCAGCAGCACGCAAGTGACGGTCGCCTTGACGGCAGCACAGCTGACGAGTGGCGGCATGCTGACCGTGGTGGCGGCGAACGGGGCGGCGACGAGCGGAACAACGGGAACGTCCGTGAACCTGGAGGTGGATAACCCGCTGCCGACAATTACCCAAGTTGCGCCAAACAGCCTGCTTGCAGGTGCAGCGGGTGTGAACATCACAGTCACGGGCACAGGGTTTGTGCCGAGCACGGCCATCCAGATTGGAGGCGCGGGGCGGGCCACGTCTTACGTAAGCGCCACTCAGGTGAACGTGCAGCTGACTGCGGCGGACCTGGCCGCAGCGGGAAGTCTGTCGCTGACAGCAGTAAACCCTACGCCAAAAGGCGGTACATCGGCGGCGGCGGCCGTGGCGGTGAACAATCCCGTTCCGGGGGGTGTCATGAACCTCGCACCCAGCGTTGTGACCAGTGGGGCGACGACGCCCACCACGGTTACGGTGACCGGCAGCGGATTTGTTCCTACGTCCATGGTGCAGGTAGGTGGAAGTTCGAGGAGCACCACATATGTGAGCGCGACCCAGCTGACTTTCCAACTGACCGTCGCAGATCAGGCCGCGGCGGCAACGCTTGCGGTGACGATTGTGAATCCAGCACCGGGCGGCGGCATAAGCCGTACTTTGGTGCTTACGGTGGCCGTGGCAACGCCAATTCCGGTAATCACCAGTCTCGCACCGGCTACCTTTGTTGCCGGATCGGGCGACAGCACCATCGCGGTGTACGGATCGAATCTGTCCTCGAGCGTTCCTACGACGGGCAGCCTTGTTCGACAGCTCTATAGCACCGTTCAGTGGAATGGGACGGCACTCACGACGAGCCTCTACACTAACTATCTGAACAACATTCCAACCAGCTACCTGATGGCGACTGTACCGGCTGCGCTTTTAGCAAAGATCGGCACGGCCAGCGTGACGGTAACCAGTCCAACGGCGACCCCGGCTCTGTCCAACGCGCTCAGTGTGTCCATCACGGACCCGCCTGCCCCGACCCTGACGAGCATCTTGCCCAATAGCGGGCCGATCAATACGGCGGCGAAGATCACCCTGTCCGGCGCAGGCTTCACCGCAAACTCCACGGTCGCTTATAACGGAACGAGTCTGCCGGCGACGTTCATCTCCACAAGTTCCTTAACGGTTACGTTGCCCGCCTCCAGCGTGGCGCTGCCGGGGAATGGAAGCTTTACAGTAACCACGCCCGCTCCCGGCGGCGGTACAAGTGCTGCGATGGTGTACACGGCCTACATCCAAATCGCGAACAATAGCATGATTTACAACCCTGTAGATGGGTTGTTTTATGTGTCGGTACCAAGTGCAGCGGGCCTACCCTATGGGAACTCGGTTGTCTCCGTCGATCCAGCGACGGGAGCACTTGGGACACCGATCTATGTAGGCAGCGAGCCGAATAAGCTGGCGATCACCTCGGACGGCAAGTACCTCTGGGTCGGGCTAGACGGAGCCTCCGCCGTGCGGAAGGTGGACTTGACGGGCGGCGTGGCGGGCCTGCAGTTTACGCTTGGTGGGAACACCGGCATCTATGCGAACCCCGGCACGGCGTTGGCTCTGGCCGCGTTACCGGGAGCAACCGACTCCGTGGTGGTGTCGGCCACGAACGAGTTCTCCAACCTGGCTCTTGCCATCTATGACAGCGGCGTCGTGCGCGGCGGCTCTTCGTCGACCAATAATGCCTACAACTCGGCCTACAGCTTGCTGGTAGATGGAACACGCGGCGAAGTGTACGCCGGGAGTCAGAATGCTTACTACACCTACACGTATGGTTCCACAGGGCTAACGCTCAAGGCGTCCAGCACCAGTGGCACTTACGCGAGCACTTCGAGTGACGAGATGCAAATTGCTGGAGGCAAACTGTATACCGACTTCGGCGGAGTATATGACGCAGAGTCGGGATCGTTGCTGGGGACGCTGTATTCTTCGGGAACAACGAAGGCAGGTGGACCGACTGGGGTCGATACGTCTCTGGGCGAAGCATTTGTTCTCGACAACAGCACAAATTCTTATGGAACGTACAACCAGATTCAGGCATTCGACACGTCGACGTACAACCAGAAGGGAGTCACAACGATCCCGGTCAACGTGACAGCCGGAAATTACGGTTTGACCTCAGCGTCGCGGCTAATGCGATGGGGCGTGAACGGCTTGGCCTTCCGCACCTCCGCGGGCGTATATAGCCTCCGCTCGAACCTGGTGAAGGACCTGTCAGGCGTGTCCGCCGATCTGGGCGTGACGGTGAGCGCTGCGGGAAGCAATGCCACGGGGGCGATTTCTACCTATGTGGCCACGGTGACTAACGGCGGCCCGTCGGCGGCAACCAATGTAACGCTTGCGGCCTATGTGCCATCAACCGGCTCGCTGGTCTCGATAGTTCCGTCTGTGGGCAGCTGCTCGACGACCAACGGGGTGACGTGCGACTTGGGTGGGCTGGCAAACGGCGCATCCGCGACAGTGACACTGGTGGTGACTCAGACGACAGCGGGAACTGGCACGCTGACGGTCGCCGCGAGTGGCTCCGAGAACGATCCGGTCTTGACGAACAACCAGGCCACAGCAAGCGCTACGATCTCTGGAAGCACCTATAGTCTTCCGCCTGGTCTTGTGTCGATCAGTCCGGCCTCTGTTCTTTCCGGAGCCACGGACACGACCATCACGGTGACAGGGAACGACTTTAGCAGCGGGTCCACCGTGCAGCTAAGCGGGGTGGCGCTTGCGACTAGTTATGTGAGTGGAACAACCCTCAAGGCAACCGTACCCTCCGCAAACCTGACGACGCTCGGGTGGGCACCCGTGACGGTAAAGACGCCGGCCCCGGGCGGGGGGGTCTCCGGTGCATTGCCACTGACGGTGTACAGCGTCATCACACTGGGCGTAAACCACATTCTTTATGATCCGTATTCGCGGAAGATTATGGCGAGCGTGGGCTCGGGGTCTTCGGCGGTGACGGGTAACTCGATCGTGGCGATCACGCCAGAAACAGCAAGCGTGGGGACTCCGGTCAATATCGGCAGTCAGCCGACAAGTATGTCGCTGACCGACGATGGTCAAGTGCTTTACACGGTCCTGAGCGGGAGCGAAAGTGTCGCGCGGTTCAACATGCTCACGCAGACGGCTGACTTTACGTATGCTGTGCCGAATAACAATAGCTTTGTTGGCGGAATCAGTCTGCGCGGTGTCGCGGCGCAGCCGGGAACAGAGAACACGGTCGCCTTGGACATCGCCTCGTTTACCGGCAACGCGATCTATGACTTTGACCCGGTAGCAAAGACCGCCTCCATACGCGGTCAAGCGTCGGGGCCGTACAGCGGCTCATGCATTCAGTTTCTCGACGCTGGCAATCTGCTTGCCTTCGATACCGATACAAGTGGTGCCACGTTAGATCA
Source organism: Acidobacteriaceae bacterium (assembly GCA_965215415.1). Taxonomy (GTDB): domain Bacteria; phylum Acidobacteriota; class Terriglobia; order Terriglobales; family Acidobacteriaceae; genus Edaphobacter. The sequence continues at coordinate 3,082,624 of CBDCDQ010000009.1, forward strand.
TTACAAAGTGACCTCTGCAGGCTTCACTTACTACAACTATTCGCAGTACACATCCTCGACGTTGAACCACTTCGGTTGCTTCAAACTGAGTGGAGGATTAGCGTTCGCTATCAACGGCGGCGTGGCCAATCCTGCGACTAGCCCGGCCGTGCAACTTGGCGTCTTTGGCCTACCCTCTGGCTACAGCACCTTCGGCGGCGGCAATAATGTTGCGCCCGACACGTCGCTGCAACGGACGTTCTTTGCGGTGAACTCGGCATCGTCTGGCTACAGTTCCACTATCGATTCGATCGAGTCCTTCGATAACAACACCTATTTGCCCACGGGAAACCTGCCGCTCGGTTTTGCGGCGACCGAGGGCAGCAGCACCTCGTATTCCGTGAATGATTTGGTCCGTTGGGGCCAGGATGGGCTGGCGGTGCTCACCTCGGGAGGCCATGTCTATTTGCTGCGCGGACCCGTAGTGGCTCCGCAGTTGTTGAACATCAATACGGCGGCAACGCTGACGGCAAGTTCGGCTGCGACCATCGCTCACGGAGCGGGCAACACGATGTTGACACTTACAGGCGGCAACTTCGTCCCCGGCGTGGCGGTGACCTGGAATGGAAGCTACCGAACGACGACGATTGTCGACGCAGCGCATGTGACTGTCGCAATTCCGGCGGTGGACTTGGTGACTATGGGAACGGGTTCACTCGTGGCGACCAATCCGGGCGCTCCAGCCTCCGGAGTGCTCACCGTAACCATCCAATAAAAAGAGGAAGTATCTCCGCCACATATGCTAGGTCCCGGCATATGTGGCGGAGATAAATGCCGTGCTCAGAGCTTGTATAGCGTCGTCGCCTCCATGTGGAACGAACGCTTAAACGCGGAGCTTCGATCGAGGCATGTCGGTAAGCTGGCCGAGAAGTGGAAAGGTGTCTCGCGAAACTAGGTAGGGCAAGGATCGCCATCACTCGATCGACGCTTTGGCAGAATTTCCGTCGCTCGAAGTCTCGAGCTTCAGGCGTGAAGCAAATCTGCCGGAGCTAATTGAACCCTGCTACAACAGTTGATTTCCGCACGTCCATAGCTCCACACGTTTACAACTCCAGCCGAACACACGTTGTAAATGGCGGAGAACAGCAGGATGGCAGGTAAACCTGAGGAGGACGCCCTAGCGGGAAGCCCTGCTGACAAGCTGATCAGCGCCGCTGCGATATCTGCATGATCCTTAGAGTGCGGTTGAACGGTCTTACAATGGCGCGTCAGCTAGTGCAATGCAGTTTGCCCTACTCTGACCCAGGCAACGTGCCTCTTTGGACGCGCACGAACGGCTCGCCAATTCTTGCGCTTGACCGTACACCGACCGCAAGACTCTTCAGCACCGACTCACAAAACATGGGTGGATGGAAGTCGCTCCGAAAGCTATGCTCTGGTGGGACACAGTCGTAGTCAGCAGGACAATCTTTGGAAGAGCTGTGTCAGGCTTGGAGAAGATTCTGACGCAGCCATCAATGCGGCTCCTGTCCCGGTGGATACGCGAGCTCTTCGTCCTTCGCAGCGTTCTTCGTTAGCGCTGGACCTGTATGCATGGTTGGTCTCACAGCCTTTGCAGCTAGCCGGAAGCGTTAAAGCACGGGTGGTGCCTTGGAAAGGGCTCGACGGGGAGATTGGGTTCGAGCATGGAGAGATTCGGCGGTTCAAGCAGAGCGCCTTCGCCGCTCTGAAAAAGATCAAACTCATCTACCCCGCTTCACAGCTAGAGACCCAAGCCGCCTACTCGTCCATCGTTCGCCAAGTGCTATTCCGGCAAACCTTCGGAAGATTTCCCTTTCACCGCTACGGTAAACGGGACCAGGAATGCACTTGGGTTTGTCTTCACCACGGTAAACCAAGGCCCCTGCTACGGTGAAACTCAGCCTCACTCCGACACTCCCGTAAACTGCAACGCCACCGTTGCCGTCTCTCCGGGCGCAAGCGTCACCACGTTCCCTGTACCCGCAAGCCGCTTCAGCACCTCTTCGTCCCGATACTCCACCTCCTGCACCGGCTTGTCGCTGACAACCACCACATACTTCCCCGGAGGCATGGACGCGTTGAGAAAGTGTCCCTGCGGATCGACGAATGTCTGCACCGGCTGCCCCGCTCCGTTCAGCGGATAACACCACACCGCAAGCAAGCCGCCCAATCCTTTCCCGGCAAGGTAGGACACCGTCCCGCTCAGCACCGCGACATCATCCCGCAGCGTCACCTCCAGCGTCACTCCTCCGCTGCCAGACGCCAGCGTCAGCGGCTTCCGCAGCACGTCCTCTCCGTTCACCGTCGCCAACATCACGTATCCTCTGCGAGCCGTTGTCCGCACCCAATAGTTTCGCGGCGGCACGTTTTCGATCACCAGCCCTTCATTCAGCGCGTGCTTGCCTGGCGCGCTGTTGCGCAGCGCAAAGCCTCCTTGCGGCTCCGCGCCCACCGGCTGTAGATACACATCCACGGGGCGCGGTATTAGCTCCTCGCCCACTCGCGAGGCACCCCCCGTGCTGAAACCCTGTTCCTTGCCCGGTTTGGCCGTAAACTCCTCCCGCACCACCACCCGCACCGTCGCACCCGGCACCAGCAAGATCGGTCTTCCGCGCACCGGTCCTCCCACTGTCAGGTTTACCGACGCCATCAGCGGACGCTCCCCGTAGCTCGTCAGCAGCAATCGATAGCTCCCCGCCGGCAGCGACCCGGCCACCCGCTGCGTCCGCTGATCGAAGCCCAGCGAAAATCCCGTACCGCCCGTCGCGTCAAGTACCGACACACCTACGCCGGGCGCCCTGGCCGCATTCGCTACCGGGATGTCGATGGGATAGTACGGCACCGCCCGCAGCGCAAGGTCCGCCCGCACGCTCTCCCCCGCCGCCGCGTGGACCAGCCCGGCCGTGCTCTCATCCGCTCCGCTCGGGTACGCCGCCGGAGGATAGCCCAGCGCTGGCTCACCCTGCGCGGCGGCGTTCCGCTCCGTCCACTCCCGCGTCACCACCTTGTAGTCCCCCGCAGGGAGATCGGCAAAGCGGTACTCCCCCTGGCCGTTGGTCGGCTGCATCTGCATGGCGCGCCACACGCCATGGCCGTCCTCCACCTGCCGATACATCAACTGCACCATGACGCCGGCGGGCGGTTCTGTCTTCTCCCGTGAGACGTACCCCGCGACGATCGCTTCCGGCACCAGCGGCACACGGATCGTCTCCTGGAGCGCCGTCGTGTTGTTGAGCCAAACGATCGCGGGCCGATCCATAGCCCGGTACCCTGGCTTGCGCGCCATCAGGAACACCCTCGCATCCGGGTCGAAGCTGCCCGCTGCGCCTTCCTCTGCCCGGAGAATGTTAGGAGACGCCGGCGGAAGCCTGACCTCAAACTCGAACCGGCCTTCACTGTCCGTCATCTGTGCCATGCGCTGATCGGCTGTCATCACAAGGGCACGGCCAACTGGAGCGCCGGACACACCGTTCACCACCAGCCCATGCACCCGCCGGATCACCTCCGATCCAGGCTGCGCCGATGCTCGCCCGGATGCCACCAAGCCAAGCAGAAGCACCCTCACAGCCTGCATCGCAGCCTCCTCCAACGGCCTTACCCTACCACTCCTTCGGCCTTCAGCTCTGCCCGGAGACCTTCCATCTCCGCCAGGGCATGTTGATTTCCCGTCCGGTTCGCCGCAGCGATGCCTTCGTGCAGCCGCTCGAGGGCCTCGTCCTTCCGTCCCATCCGCGCCAGCGTCTGCGCCGACATCTGATAGCCCGGCACGTAGTCCGGATTGTGCTGTAGCAGCCGCGCAAACTCCGTTAGCCCTAGTTCATCATTGCCCAGGGCGACGTGCTCGAGCGCCAGCCCATACCGCGCAAACGCGTTCGCCGGGTCCAGCTGCAATACTTCCGTCAATCCAGCAATCTTGTCCATACCCATAGGATGCGCTCCGCACCCGTAAACTAGCTTCATGTCCGACGCTCTCCGCACCGTTACCGATTCCCAGTCCGAGCGGACCGAAATCGTCTTTCCGTCCGATACAAACCCCCTGGGCAATCTCTTTGGCGGCCGCCTGATGCAGTACATCGACCTCACCGCTGCCATGGCCGCCTTTCGCCACGCGCGCGCCATCTGCGTCACGGCCAGCATGGATCACCTCGATTTCGTCTGCCCTGTCCGGGTCGGCGAGCTCCTGATCCTCAAGGCCAGCGTCAATCGCGCCTTCCGAACTTCCATGGAGGTCGGTGTCCGTGTCATGGTCGAAGACATCGGCACGCAGGCCTTCCGGCATATTTCTTCGGCGTACCTCACCTTCGTCGCGGTCGACCATACTGGTCAAAAGCTCCTTGTACCGCCTATCCAGCCGGAGACCGACCATCAGCGCCGCCGCTATGAAGACGCTGGACGACGCCGCGAGATGCGCTCCGGCGAAGCGGAAAGGAAGCGCCACCTCCGCACTCCGTACCCGGCTACCTTCAACCTCTGACGGAACAAGCCACCGGGCTGGATCGGCCCTCGACGCTGCTCTGGCAGGAGCAAGGCTTACGGCTTCAGCTTCGAGAAGAGCGACAGCTTGGACAGGTCGTTGAAGATGACCAGCACTCCAAAGACCAGCAGGCAGACGAACGCTACTTGGTAGACGCGCTCCTTGATCGTCTGATCGATGTCGCGCCGAAGAATGCTTTCTATCCCAAGGAAGGTGATCATGCCGCCATCAAGAACGGGAACCGGCAGCAGGTTGAAGATAGCAAGATTGATCGAGATGTAGGCCATCAGCCCAGCGATGGGCATCCAACCCGGCATTTCCACGGCCTGATGAACTTGCTGGCCAATGCCGATCGGCCCGGATAACGAGCGCATCGACACGTGGCGGGTAAACATACCCTTCAACACTTCCACGATCAGCGAGGCGTACTTGACGTTGACCTGGTACGAGGCAGCCATGGCCTTGCCGAGCGGAAGCTTTTCTACCTTGACCGGCGGCTGGACAGGACGGAAGCCCAGCCGGTACGTCTTGCCCCCGACGCCGGAGTCTGCCAGTTCGGGGGTGATCTCGACCGGAAGCGTGGCTCCAGCCCGGACGACGCTGAGGTGAGCAGGCTTGCCTGCCTGATCCTGCAAATACGCAAGCAGCGCCGGAACGGAGTGCATCTGCAGCCCGTCGATAGAGGCGATCTGGTCGCGGGAGAGAAGACCAGCCTTGGCTGCCGGCATCGACGGTTCAAGCTCGGCGATCTGCACCGGGGTGTTCTGCTCCCGGGGGATCAGGCCAAGCTTGTCGAGCGAAAAATTCTCGGCGGAGCCCCTGGCATCGATCTGAAGCGTGGTGTCGTGGCGCTGGCCATCGTGAACGTACGAGAACGCCACGGGATGGTTGATGTTGAGCAGCGACCGGATGCCCACCTGTTCCCAGGTCGGGTTCTCGACGTTGTCGTAGTGGACGATGAGGTCGCCCGCGCGAATGCCCGTCGTAGCGGCGGGAGAACTCGCGACAATGTAGTCCGTCCGTGCCGGACCGGCGATGTACTCCTGGACCTCGTTGTGGAGCATGGAGACGACGGTCATCAGGACGAACGCCAGAAGAATGTTGGCGATAGGACCAGCCAGCGCCACCAGGACCCGCTGCCAGCGAGGATGGGCGTTGAACTCTCCGGGGTCGCCGGACGGACCCTCGCCGGGCGTATCGCCTGCCATCTTGACGTAGCCGCCGATCGGGAGGATGGACACCCGGTAGTCGGTGTCGCCGCGTCGAAAGCCGAAGAGGCGGCGGCCCATGCCGATCGAGAAGACCTCGACACGAATGCCGCAGAGCTTGGCGACGGCAAAATGGCCAAACTCGTGGATCAGCACCATGATGCCGAGGACGATAACTAACTGGAGGACGGTCGACATTAGGCAGGAACCTCGGAGGCGCTTCGGGCGATGACTTCGCGGGCGCAGGTGCGGGCTGCCTCATCGGCGGCAAGGACCTCCTGGATAGACGAAGGCCGGGCTGCGGGGGTCAACGCAAGCACATCCTCGATTGTACGTGGGATGCCCTGGAAGGAGATTGACCGGGCTAAAAAGGCAGCGACGGCGATCTCGTCGGCCGCGTTGAGGGCGATACAGGCAGTGCCTCCGGCAGCGGCAGCCTCGTAGGCGAGGCGAAGACACGGAAAGCGCGTGAGATCGGGCGGGGAAAAGTCGAGCTGCGACAGCGTGGCGAGATCAAACGTCAGGCTGGAGGCGATGCGCTCCGGATAGGTGAGAGCGTAGAGGATGGGCAGGCGCATATCCGTCACCGAGATCTGCGCGAGGATGCTGCCATCGAGGAACTCGACCAGGGAATGAACGGTCGACTGCGGGTGGATCGTGACGCGAACACGCTCCGGCGGAAGATCGAACAGGCGGCACGCTTCAATCACCTCAAACCCCTTGTTCATCATGGTGGCGGAATCGATCGTGATGCGCTGCCCCATGACCCATGTGGGATGCTTCAGGGCCTGGGTCGGCGAGATTTGGGCGAACCCGCTCAGCGGCGTGTTGCGGAAGGGTCCACCCGAGGCAGTGAGCCATATCTGGCGGACCTCCGCGGGCGTGCCGCCGCGCATCGCCTGGTGGACGGCGTTGTGCTCGGAGTCGATCGGCAGAAGCGCGGCGCCATGCTCGCGAGCGGCGGCGATGATGAGTTCTCCAGCCGCCACCAGACACTCTTTGTTGGCCAGGCCAATGGTCTTGCCCGCGCAGATCGCCGCGTACGTGGCTTCGAGACCTGCCACCCCGACGATGGCCGAGACGACGAAATCCACCTGCGGCATCGTAGCCACCCGGACGGTGCCCGAAGTGCCGTAAACAACCTCGATTCCCGTGATGCCAGCCGTCTTCAGCTGGAGAGAAAGCGCGGCGGCGAGCTCTTCAGTGGCCAGGGAGACGATGGCCGGATGCCATTGCAGGCACTGGGCAAACGCCGCGTCAACGTTCGCTCCGGCAGCAAAGGCAACCGGGCGAAAGCGCTCCGGATAGGACGTGCAAAGGGAAAGAGTGGATTGCCCAATGGAACCGGTGGAGCCGAGTATCGCAAGCTGTTTCACCTGTCCATCTTCGCAGATGGAGCAGCCAGGGAGCTCAGTGCTTCCGGGTCGTCAGGTAATGGGCGAGTGCTTTTAGAGGATCGGCGGCTGAGCCAAAGGGGCTCAAGGCATCGAAGGCGTCGACGATGAGCTGATCGGCGTCATGAAGAGACTGATCGACACCGAAGACGGCCGGCCAGGTGGCTTTGGTGCTGGCGGCATCCTTACCCGCGGTCTTGCCGAGTTCGGCAGAGCTCTGGGTGAGGTCGAGGACATCGTCGACGATCTGGAAGGCGAGGCCCGCGTTTCCGCCAAAGGTGCGCAGCCGGGCAAGGGTGTCGCTCTGCATCGCTTCGCCGCCTCCGTATACGCCCCCGGCGACGATGGACACCGTGATCAAGGCACCTGTTTTGGCGCGATGGATCGCTTCGACAAGAGGGGCGGTCGGCGTCTGGTGCTCGGCCTCGAGATCCATCACCTGACCGCCGATCATGCCGGGAGGAAGGCCCGAGTTAATGTCGCCTACATGACCCACCCCCGTGGCAACGGCGGCGGCTACCTCCCGGAGGATGGTGACCGTGGTCCGCGAGGGGCAAGGGAGATCGCCGATGGTTTGGAAGGCAAGTGTCTGGAGGGCGTCCCCGGCGAGGATGGCGGTGGCTTCGCCAAAGACCTTGTGGCAGGTAGGCTGCCCGCGGCGGAGGTCGTCATTGTCGAGGGCGGGCAGGTCGTCGTGAATCAGAGAATACGTATGGAGCATCTCAAGCGCCGCGCCCAGTGCCGCCGCCCCCTCGCCGGGATCGTCCCCCCCAGAGACCATGCGTGCGGCCTCCATGCAGAGGATGGGCCGGATACGCTTGCCACCTGCAAAGACACTGTGCCGCATCGCCCGGTGGATGGAGTGGGGCAGCGTTTCGGGTCCGGGAAGGAGGCGCTCCAGGGCGGAATCGGTGAGCGTCGCGCCGGTGGCCAACAGCTGTTGAATAGGGTACGGCATGAAGTAACGATGATACCCGAGCGGTGCGTCCCGGTCCGGCAAGGAGGCACTCTCGCGGTCATCGGCTAAGCCAAAAAACGCACGAGGTGGCGGCGGGTAGTGCTGTAGCGGCCAAGGCTGTAGAGGAGAGCGGCCAGGGAAAGAAGGGACACGATTCCGCCCGCAGTCTGGTCCGGCGTGCGTCCATACGCGAGAGTCACGACGGAGTGGCCAGCCGGCAGGGGGATGGCGATCAGGCCGTCCTGACGTTCGAGGCGCTCGGCGACTTCGTTCCGATTGAGGAAGAGGTGCCAGGCAGGGTAGTCTCGCAGGTTCAGGATAAGAACCGCCGGCTGCGGAGCGTCGAGAGCGAGAGGCGTATGGAGGGGACCGGGGATGGCATCTGGAGGCGCAGGCGTTTGCGGGTCGGCCGCCAGCCAGAAGGGCGGGTTGGTGTGGGCAAGGGAGTCTTCGTCGGCGGTGTTGGGGGTGTACTCGTCCGTGGCGTCCGTGCCTGCCGGAGAGTGAAACAGCGCGAGGCGGGCGGCGGGGGTGTCTTCGTCATCGCAGGGCTGCAAGAAGAAGTGAACGCCCGGAGCGAGAAGCACGGAGGCAAGCAGAAGGGTAACGGGATAGATGCGGCGTGCAACCCATGATTCGAGAGCCAAACGTGGAGTACACAGGCTCAGGGCCAGCGCCAAAGCCAGCATCGGCGTGAGCATGGCAAGGAAGCGCCACGGAAACTGGAGAAAAGCCAACTGGGGAGCATGGAGCCAGATCGGGGTAGAGAGGGAGGTGAGAAGGAACGCGATAGCGGCGGCCAGAACGGCGACGGGAAGCAGCGGCGAGCGGGCGCGCTGATTGCCTGCGAACGCGGCGGCGAGCGCGGCGGCGGTGAGGGCGAGAAGGGCGGCTGCAATCACGGAAGCGGTATGGAGGACGGCGTCGTGGGCGGCGTCGCCGGTATGCGCAAACAGAAAGTTATCGGTAATGAGGAGGGATTGAGCCCGGACAAGAGCGATCTCGACGTACTTGCGCTCGAGCGCGGCAGGAAGAATATAAAAGGCAGCGAGACCAAGGCCGAGGACCGTTCCAGCAACTGTGGTGAGGACGAGTTTCCTGGAACCCTCGTACGCGACAGGGAGATGCTTGCGCAAGCCGGGCACCTCGATTTGGAGGAGGCGGGCAAAGGCGAGGAGGGCGAGCGAGTACGTGGCGAGGACGGCGGCAGGAGCGTTGGTCAGCCAAAGAAGCGCCAGGGGCACGGCAATGCCGGGGATCGTGGGCCGGGGCCGAAGGATACCCAGCAGGAGCGAAGGAAGGAAGGCCGCCGAGAGAAGTTCGGCGTAGGCCGTGCGCTCATACGCCGTAAAAAGCATATAGGGGTTGACGATGTACAGGGCGGCAACAAGGAGAGCCGTGGCGGGCGGAGCAAAGGCGCGCAGAAGGCGATGGCAGGCGAGACCGGCGGCGGCGAGAGCAATCCAGGTGTAGACAGCAGGAGTGGAGGTCCAGGGCACGACCAGACCCAGCAGCGCGCCGAGATACCAGGAAAGCGGAGGATAGAAGACGAAGCGGGGCTCACCGGCGTTCCAGGCCGGGGTAAACGCCCAATGGGGATGGAGATTGCCGTGGACGATCTGAGTCGCCGCTTCAAACCAGCTCACAAGGTGAAAGTCGAAGTCATGGCCGCAGGAGGGGCCGTGAACCAAAAGAGGGGAGATAGCGAGAAGGGCGACGAGTGGAAGGAGGACGAGGTGGGTGCGGGAGGCCGATTTCGCTGTAGGATCGGACATCGCTCCAGCTTACGCGACGAGGGAAGGCTCCGCAGATAGGCCGCCCCTGCCGGGAACTCCCTTGGAGCGGCGATGAGATCGTCCTGCAGCGAGGCTCAGTGCCGTCATGGGAAAGGCAAGGCCGTATACGGGTAGTTTTACGTGGATGCGATGGAACAGGCGATTAGACTTTGCAGATGCCGAGCCCGACCGCTGAGTTTCTACGTGAGATGTTGAGTGCCGCCGAAAGCAATCTAGGGAAGTTTGAGAGCTTGAACGCGACCGAAGGCGACGGCGCGCCGACCCGTGCGGAGTGCTCGGCGATCCAGCGAGTGCAGAAGGCGGTGCGCCAGTTGATGACCACCTTAAAGGCGGAAGTAGCGGACCTTTAGCGTGCTGCGGCTCAGAACCCATACCCCTTCGTAAAAAACATCAAGTCTTTGGCTTGAGGGTCAACGTGTGCGTGGTGGCGGCTTGCACCGCGGTGTCTCTGTACGGCAGAGGGAAGGTGGTCCCGGCATACCAGGCCTGCCATTGATCCATAAACCAGGGACTGGCTGGGTTGCCGGACTGGCCGAGGACAAGGTTCAGGGTGGAGTGGTCCAGATCGCGAAGATCGGCGGTAAAGCGCTCCGAGGGGCCAAAGGTGCGGCCGACCTGTTTGATCGTAGAGCCGTCTCCGGATTGCGGGACCGGCCCTGTTCCGACGGGGAGGCCCAGGAGGTACTTCAAGAAAGGTGAGCTCGAGAAGACAGGGTGCTCGATGTCGACCGGGTGCAGCGCGCCATAGTGCCACGTCTGTAGATCGGAAGGAGCTTTCGAGGCGTCGAGAGCCTGGTCGACAGCCGCGGCAAGCAGGTCATCCCAGTTCTTGTACGCGGCGGGCAGCCAGCGGGCAGGCGTGTGGAGGATCAGCTGCTCCTCGACATACGGCTTCTCATCCCACGCGTAGAGCCTCGCAGCCTCGCCCAGTTTCGGCCGCAGGATGAGGTCCCACAGGGTGGAGCGGGCAGCGTCCACAAGCGCGGGCGCGGAGGCGTTGGCGTCCACCTCCCCGTCCCAGTCGCGGAGAAGATCGGCGGCCTGGTGGAGGCGCTTCTGCTTGCCCGCAGAGATCGTCGCGTGATCAAGCGCATAGGCCAGCCGCTGAGCGATCGCGTGGTCGAGGTCGGAGTAGATGTCAGTCTGCAGGTGGAGCAGATCCGCCGCCGTAAGGCCTGTCCTGGTCGAAAGGACCTTCCAGATGCGCTCATTCCGGTACGGCGCAGCCCAGTTGAGCGTGATCGGGAACCGGAAGGCTTCGGGGACGACGCGCGCGTTGGCAGTGGCAAGGAGGCCGGACGCGGGATCGTAGGCCTGCGGCAGCTCTCCGTAGGGGATGTAGCCGGCCCATTCGTTTGCGGGAGAAGGCGCGGCAGGGATGGGCTGAAGGGCTGAAGGGTGCGCCGCGTCCCCGCGGACCGGAATATGCCCGACGGCGTGATACCCGATGTGTCCCTGATCGTCGGCGTACACCATGTTCTGTGCCGGGCCGCCAAAGGTGCTGAACGCGGCGGCCAGGCTCAACCCGTCTGGCGCAGAGTTGACCCCGAAGAAGGGAGAGGTAACGTTGGCCGGGTCGTATACGGTCCATGAAAGCGAGATCGGACGCTTCTCTCCAGGGTAGAGCGGCGTGATGAGGGGCGTAATCATGTTGCCGTGGCCGACGATAGGAACTTCGAGGACGATGTCTTTGCCGCCATGCACGTGGATGGTCTCGGCCCGAAAGAGCAGGCGGTGCCAGGAGCCGTCGGCAGCCTGGAACTGAGCAGCCAGGCCGCTGCCGCGGGTGTGCTCTACCGTGAGGTCCTGCACATCGGCCCCAAGATTGGTGAAGCCCCAGGCGACATGATCGTTATGACCGACGATGACAAAGGGGGTTCCGGGAAGCGTGACTCCCGCCGCATGGAAGGCTGATCCCGAAGCACTGGACACTGCGAGATCGGCCTCATACCAGATGCCCGGAACGCCGTGACTCAGGTGCATATCGTTCGAAAGCAGCGGCTTGCCGGTCGCAGTCCGAGAGCCGGCGACCACCCAGTTGTTCGAGCCGGGAAGGCACGACTCACAGGCGCGGCTGGGTTGCGCGGCCAGAAGACCCTGTATATGCTCAGGCGTGTCCAACAGCGTTTGAGACTCGTCCAGCGGGATCTCGGGGGTATCGGGCGGCTCCTGGGTAAGGTCCGGGGTGGGATCGACTACAGGATGATCGCGCCAGGAGCCTACAGGATAAAGGTCGGCAAGGAGATCGGGCGGGAGCCGGGCGGCGATGGTCTCGCGCGCGAGCTTCTCGGGATATGTGTTGGTCAGATCCTCGAACATCGCCAGGCTGACGAGCAGTGAGTCCCGCGGCGTCCACGGAGCAGGCGCGAAGCGAAGCACGCGGAACTCCACAGGAAGGTGTGCCTGCTGGATCGCCATCGAGGCGTTGACCCCCCGGGCGTAGAACTCGAGCTGATGCAGCTGATCCTGCGGAAGCACGGCGATCGCGCGGTCGGCCGCGGCACGGAGCTGGAGCACGCGCTGGGTCTGGTCGTGGCCCAGCAGCTTCGGGCCAAGAATCTCGGCGAGGGTACCTGCGGCGTGGCGGCGAAGGGTCTCCATCTGCCAGAGGCGGTCCTGCGCGGTGACAAAGCCCTGTGCAACTAACAGATCGTCCACCGTGGAGGCGCGGAGATGCGGCACGCCATGATGATCGCGAGCGACCGTGACCGGCGCGGAGAGATCCGGAATGGAAAGCGAGCCGTCGATCTGGGGGAGAGAAGCGTTGACGGCATGACGCATCCAGAGGCGCGCACCAAAGAAGGTACATACAGTCAGCAGCACGAGCAAAAGAAGGAGAAGCCCGACGATCTGGTGACCTTCAAAGCCCTGATGGCGGCTGCGGCCGCGAAGAAGATCGTCGAGTGGAACGGGGCGGCCATCGCTTGGGTGCGCTGGATCGCGAAAAGGGGGATGGTTGCTCATACCTAGGGGCAGTGTAAATGCCAGCACTCAGCTCTTCGGTCTTCCCGGACTCGAGCGGAGTGTTACCAGGACAGCGATCGCCGCCAGGGTAAGAATGGGGAGCAGAAAGAGGCTTCCCTCAGGGCCTGTGGCACCGCCACTCAGCAGCGGTGCTCCTCGGGCATGCGTCGCAAAGAGGCGATGCTGGATCAGGAAGCCGGAGTCCGCCACACCGTAAAGGAAAGACTGCGCCCAGTCCCACGAAGCGTGGAAGCCGACAGCCCACCAGAGGGAGCCTGTAAGCCGGAGGGAAAGACAGAAGACCAGCCCCACCAGAGCGGCGGAGGCGAGGCCGAGTGCGGACTCCCCTGGGTTGAAGCGATGACCCAGGCCGAAAACGAGGGAGAGGACCACCGCGGCGATCCAGAAGCCTCCTCTCTCCGCGTCACGAACATGGAGCAGGCCAAGCAGGGCTGCGCACCCGCGTCCCAGCGCAACCTGAAGATAGCCGCGCAACAAACCCTCTTCAAACAAAGCAACCAGAAGGAAGCCGGCCAGCCAGATCAGGCCGTACTGCCCCATGGCAGGGCCGAACAGAAGGCGGCGATCGAAGGTAAGAAAACCGGCAAGCCTGAGTGCCAGCACGAGCAGCGAGAGGAAAGCTCCTCCCCAGGCCAGGCCCGCAAGGAAGTGGAGGAGCTTGCGGCTATCCCCGAATCCATATTGGGCGACGGGGCGCCGCTCGATTCGGGATAAGATCCAGGTGGCAAAGGCGACGGCGAGCACGCGTGGTACTTCGCCCAGAAAGAACGGTCCGGCTGCAATGTCGCTCATCGCAGAAGGAGCGATCGGCGATCGTGGATAGAAGGGCAAAAGCAGAACAGAAAAGGTGCGGGAGGCGAGAGCGAAGAGAGCGAAAAAGATCAGGATCGCCCATGGGGTGCGTAAGCCTGCAGGGCCAACGAACAGGTTATGATCCGAGCGGTCTTCCATCGCCTTCAAGTTTATAGGTCCAGCGTAGAACGCCTGGCTGAGAAACGACACACCGCTTCCCTCTTCCCTGCCAGCCGGTTGCTATGCTGACGTTGAGGGTACGCGCTTGGAGTGCAAGGTCTTCTATCACGACAAATGCTTCGACGGAGCTTGTTCGGCATCGCTGTTTACGCGCTTCTACCGGGAACGCGTCGGCGCGGCACAGTTCTCGTACGAGGGCCTGGTGCACCGCGCAGGCAACCTGTTCGACCCGGCTGCGTTCACCGGCGACGAGAACGCCGTGGTCGATTTCAAGTACTTCCGCTCTCCCAAAGTCACGTGGTGGTTCGATCATCACCTGAGCGCGTTTGCATCGCCGGACGATGAAGCTGAGTTCCGCCGCGAAGAAGCCTCGACGCCCCAGCGGAAGTTCTTCGATGCCTCGTACATCTCCTGCACCAAACTGATCGCCGATGTGGCTGTGGCGCAGTTCGGCTTCGACGCCAGACCATTGGCCGAACTGATCCACTGGGCGAACATCGTGGATGGAGCGAAGTTCGAAAGCGCCGAAGCCGCAGTCGGGATGCACGAACCGGCCATGGTGCTGACGCTGATCCTGGAGAGCAGCACCGACCACCGCGTTGGGCAGCAGATGATTCCCCTGTTGACCGGGATGCCGCTCGCCGAGGTGCTCGCCCAGCCCTTCCTCCAACGGGCAGCCGGGCCTCTGCTGGAGAGGCATCGCGCGGCCATCGGGCTGATTGGCGAACGCGCCCGGGTGGATGGGGGCGTGGTCACCTTCGACCTGATGGACCAGGCGATGGAGGGCTACAACAAGTTCATCCCGTACTACCTGCACCCCGAAGCCACCTACGTCGTCGGGCTGAGCCGATCCAGCTTTCGCACGAAGATCTCCGTCGGCACCAATCCCTGGACATCCCTGCCGCCAGACCAGCTTATAAACTTGGCAGCCATCTGCGAGCAGTACGGCGGCGGTGGTCATGCGCGCGTCGGAGCCATCAGCTTCCCGGTAGGTGCTGAAGAAGAGGCCCGCACTGCTGCCGGCGTCATCGCAGCGGGGCTCCGGAGGTAAGCTGATCCCCTTCTACCAGGGAATCGGCTTGCCCCTGTGGACGAAAGCTCCCGTGGGCCCATCCTCCAGCAGCGTCGCTAGCTCGACCGTCGTCTTCGCTCCGTCCTCAAGCTCCAACGACGCACCCACGCCGCCCATGTCCGTCTTGACCCATCCGGGATGAGCGGAGTTTACCTTGATCTTCGTATCTTCAAGCTCGTGCGCTAGATGGATGGTGAATGAATTCAGCGCCGCCTTCGATGCGTTATAGGCGAACGTCTTCGCATCCCAGATATGGGACCCCCGCGTCGCATGGAGTGTGTTTGAGCCAAGAACGCTCGAAAGATTCACGATCCTGCCCGCGTCGCTCTTTCGCAGCAGCGGCAGCAAGGCCTGCGTCAACCCGATCACTGCGAAGACATTGGTCTCAAACGTCTTGCGTACCGCTTCGAGCGGCAGCATGCTCGTCCCGTTCGGCCCACGGTCGTCCAGAAAGATCCCGGCGTTGTTGACGAGTATGTCGAGCTTGCCAAAGTCCTCTTCAATCAGCGCCACCACAGCCGGGTAGTCCTCCGGGGCGTCGACATCCAGCTTCACCGCCCGCACGTCCAGTCCTTCTTTTGTGAGTATCGCCGCAGCCATCTCGCCCTTCCCTGCGTCTCGCGCGCCCAGCAGCACGTGGATGCCTAACGCTCCCAGTTGCCGCGCCGTCTCGAAGCCCAACCCTTTGTTCGCCCCCGTAATCAACGCCACCTTCGCCATCGTCTTGTCTCCTCTGCTTATCGGATGAGCCACGCTGTAAAACGCTCCGCCACCGGTTGTGGAAGAGGTGCCTTCTTCATCTCACGGTCGACCACTACATGCACGGTGTGCCCCTCGCAGAGGAACCTGCCGTCTGCCGGCCGCACCACACGATAGTCGAACCGGATCACCGATCCGCGCGACGCCGCAAGCCTCGTCTCGATTACCAGCTCATCGTCATACCGTGCCGGTGCCCGGTACCGTGCTGTCGCCTCGACCACGGCGATCATGCACCCTGCCTCTTCCATCTGCTTATAGCTCAAGCCCATCGCCCGGATCAGCTCTACCCGGCCCACCTCAAACCAGACCAGATAGTTCGCGTGGTACACAACGCCCATCTGGTCGGTTTCGGCATAGCGAACACGCACGTGCGCTTCCACCGTCTTCCCTGCGTCTGCCTTCATCTCTCCAGTCTAAGTGGAAGCCCGAGCGTCCGGCACCTCCTCACGCTGCACCTTGCCGCCTCTGTGCTCTACCATCAAGGGGACCATGCGCCTCCTCCCCACCGACGCCCTGCTCGTCATTGATCTCCAGAACGACTTCTGCCCCGGGGGTGCGCTTGCGGTTGCGGACGGTGACGCTATCGTCCCCGCCATCAACGTGCTTGCCCGCCGCTTCGAGCACGTCCTCCTCACCCAGGACTGGCACCCGCCCACTCACATCTCCTTCGCCAGCACCCACTCCGGCATGCAACCCTACGAGACCGTGGCCGCTCCCTACGGCACGCAGACCCTCTGGCCCGATCACTGCCTTCAGCACACTCGAGGTGCCGCCTTCCATCCCGCACTCGACCTGCCGCACGCCGAACTCATACTCCGCAAAGGCTTCCGCCGCGAGATCGACTCCTACTCTGCCTTCCTCGAAAACGATCGAGCCACGCCCACCGGTCTGGCCGGATACCTGCGCGAACGCGGCCTGACCCGCCTCTTTCTCTGCGGGTTAGCCTATGACTTCTGCGTCCGCTTCTCCGCGCTCGACGGCAAAGCCCTGGGCTTTGAAACCCTCGTCCTCGAAGACGCTACGCGTGCCGTCAACTTGCCGGGCAGTGTCGAAGCCACAAACGCCGCGCTGGCCTCCGCCAACATCCCCCGCATCTCGACCAAGGGTACTAATTCCCCGTACAATAGCCATGTTGAAGTTTGAATGAACGAAGCTAAGGCCGCAGCCAATCTGCGCGTTCATGGCGTCAGCTTCGACATGGCGACGTCCGCTTTCAGAGATACGCTGGCCATCGAGTGGCTTGACGATCGTGAGGATTACGGCGAGGAGCGCTTCATCCTGATAGGCATGGCGGGAGACCACTCGCTCCTGTAGGTCGCGCATACCGAACGCGAGGACCGCATCCGCATCATCTCAGCCGGTAAAGCGACACAACAGGAGCAAGAGGAATATCCCCAGCAAAATGCCTGACGCCGCCTCGAACCAGATGACCTCCGCAGCCTGCGCGGACCTTGATGCTAAGCCGCTCACATCTGCCGATTTCAAACGCATGAAGCGA
Source organism: Acidobacteriaceae bacterium (assembly GCA_965215415.1). GTDB lineage: Bacteria > Acidobacteriota > Terriglobia > Terriglobales > Acidobacteriaceae > Edaphobacter. The sequence continues at coordinate 3,099,740 of CBDCDQ010000009.1, forward strand.
ACGCCCCAGACCAAGGTCATTCGCCGCGCGTTGGATCTGACACAAGAAGAGTTCTCTTTCCGTTTTCACATCCCTCTCGGCACCCTGCGCGACTGGGAACAAGGCCGCGCTGAGCCCGACCAGCCTACCCGCGCCTATCTCACACTCATCGCCCGTGATCCCGAATACGTCCAACGTACCTTGAATCGGCAAGCAAGCTAATCTGTAGCTTTATGACCGAAACCAAAGCCTGGATCAGCACCGAAGGGACCGTCACCTCCTGCCGCTTCCAGTTCGCCCGGTTGAACACCTTCACCCTGGGTATCCAGACCGGTGAGAGGTTCCGCATCACCTTCGACTACTACGCCCACGGCCGCCTTTACTCCGGCGAGTTCCAATCGCCCATCGCCATCCCGCAGAACGAGCGCATTCCGCTTACCTACAATCCGCTCCAGCCGGAACAGAACAGCCGCTCCTCCCGTTCGCGCACCCAATCCAACCGCAATCCGCACCTGGCCATCGGGGTTACGGGCAGTATCCTGCTTTCGCTGCTTTGGCTAGCGGTTCTACGCGGCTGCTAAGGAGAGGAACGACCTTCCTGATCCTGGAGGCCGTGCGGCAGTGCTCACGCAGACTCGGTCATCGCTCCACCCGGAACATACTGTCCATCGCTCACCGTCTGCCATCGTTCTGCTGCTTGACGACACTGTTAACTCCCATGGTTCCGATTCCGGCTTTCTCCTGCTTTTACCGGCAATCTTCGGGATTCGGCTTGACGACACGCTCCCGTGCTGTCATTCTTGGCTCATCGCGTCGTTCGGAAACGCACGCGCGCCGGGTCCTTGCTCTGGGTCCCTCCGCAACAGACAACTATGGCAACCATGATGGCCTCGGTCGAACAGCGTGAGGTCGTGCGCTGCGATAAGTGCAACCTGGTGCAATTCTGCACCGCGAGCTCGGCCTGCCGCCGCTGCCACAAATCTCTGATCATCGAGCAAACAGCCCCCGAAGCGCCTGCGCTTACCCTGGTGCCGTCCCCTCCTGCCCCTGAGGGCGGCCTCCAGGTCGCGACGGCGGTGCGGGATCTGCGCCGGGTGCGGAATCTATCGCAGCGCCAGCTTGCCGCGCGCATGGGCGTTCCGCGCACCTACATCTCGAAGATCGAGAACGCCAAAGCCATGCCGACGCTTTCATCGCTCGACCGCCTGGCACGCGCCCTTCAGGTCGACATCTCCTGCCTGCTCCGAGACGCCAATAACCGGCACACGCAAGAGACCGCCGTGCTTATGGCTGACCCTTTTTTGGCAGAGATCGCCCACTACACCGCGCAGCTTGACGATCTGCAACGATCGATCTTCCTCAACCACGTCCGCGAACTCGCCTCAGGCCACCGCCGCACCGCCTAGCCTCACGGTGCGGCTGGCAAGGGGGTCTACTTGTGCTGCTTGCCCGCCCTCTGCACGACGCTAGGCGGCTCTCGCAGCGCCCCTGGATGTGATCCCTGACGCAGGCTCCCGGCAGGTTTGGTGTCGGGCTTTCCACCCAGATCGAGGTGAGCCGCGGCTGAATGGGCGTGTCCGCCATGCTCGGCCGGAGGTACCGCATCGACGCTCTCGTGCCCGGTTGCGGATGTTTCGGTCGCTTCGAGGGTTAGCTCGAGCGGATCACCGTGCTTCTTTCCGGATTCGTGCTCCGGATGCGCTTTCGTCTGCGACATAGTCTCTCCTGATCTTGCGGCTACTTACTTTTGCGGCTACTTGCTCTGCGGTTGGCTGTCATGCACCACCTTCGTTTGCCGGGCACTCTCCTCGTCCGGTCTGTTGGTAATGCCTTGCTGCCCCTGGTCGATGTGGGTTCCGAGAACCCCGCCTGGATGGTCATGGTCTGTTTTGTTGAGCTGCTCTTTCAGTGTCTCTGCCATGGTGTATCTCCTCGCCGGTAAGACGCCGCCGCTCCGTGGAGCGTTGGACGCTCCTTTCAGGCCGACAACATCTTAGGCCGGCACCATCTTAGGCCGGCACCATCGCACCTGCTGCCTCCGCTGCGATGGCCGCGATGCCCGGCTGCTGAAAGTTCGGGTGATCGCCCACATCGCTGTCAGCGGGGTCGAAGGTAAGACGATCCGGCCGCGTCCACCAGCCATCTCCGCCGTAGGGCAACTCTCCGGTCTCTGCAAGCCGCCTTGCCGCCCGTGCAAGTGGCGTAGGGCGGATAACCCCTGAGCGCACGTCGAAGACGCCCGCTTCGTAGATGCCCGCCTCACGTGTGACCAACGTGCACCAGTCGTACGAACCGAGCAACGCCCAGGCCGTTACAGCGCGGACATCCACACCGGCCGCACGTGCCGCCTTCGCTTCGTTCCAAAGGCACGCCAGCCACCGCACCTGTTCGTCGGGCGGCCCGCCGAGGTGCGCTTCGGTAATCGCAAGGGGAATGCGGTAACGCTCGAAGGCCTCCCGCAGCATCCTGCCTGCACCTCCGATCCCTCCCGCCCGTACACGGACCGCTTCAATGTCTGCAAGCGGCTCGGCCCCTGAGTCGCCACCGATGCGCCACGCCGGATACATCCACAGCCGGTCGTCCAGGTAACGGTCGCTGGTCACGTAGTAGTTCAACCCAAGTACATCCGGCGGACACGGGTTGTCGGAGAACCAGAAGATCTCCCGCTCCGTAAGGCCATGCCGCAACAGGAGATCGAAGAGAGGGTGCTGCCGCCCGACGTTCCCGCAAAGCAGATCCGTTCCCAGCCAGCGGCGGTGCTCCCGCGACTCCACAATCTCCGCAAGCGACGGGCTGCCCCAGGTCTTGCCGCCGTCTTCCGTATGCACAAACACCGCATCCGGTCGCACCGTCCGCACCGCCCGCATAGCCAGCACAGAGCCACGCAGCTGATTTACCAAAGCGGCGACGTAGCTGCGAAAGCTCGTATGATGCGGGTACCAGTGCCCGTACAGCCCGGAGAAGCGTGCCGTCGTCTGGGGCTCGTTTACAGGCGTGTAGCTGCCGATCTGCGGGTACCGCCTTGCGAGCTGCAAGGCGTACTCTGCCAGCTTTTCCCCGAAGTGTGGGTCCAGCAGGCTCGTTCCCGCTGGACCGCTGCCGTGATGGACCAGCCCGGCAATCGGTTCCATGCCCAGACGCGTCATCTCGTCGAGCTGTGGTGCAAAGACCTCAAGCGTGCCAGCCGTCGCATATCGCTCCCAATGCAGACCGTACCGGACCTTTCGTAGGCCCAGCCCGCAGACAGCCTGGAGATCGCGCTCGCGGCGCAAGTGGCCAAGCCGCTCATGCTGATCGAACCACGTGTTGCCCACCCGGTTGACCGTGCATTCGATCCCACCCCAGAACTCCAGCGCGGGTGGCGGAACCGACCGCTTTGAAAGTGGATCGTCTGCCAAAGGAGTGCTTCGTTTCTTCATGGCACTCTTTACCTCATGCTTCGGCTGCCCGCTTTCGTCCTGACAAACGCTTGCCTGCGTCCTCATGAGAGGGAAGATATGCTCCAGCCGTTGTTTCCTTCGTAGCGATTCCCGCTTACCCGGGTTCAGCGTTCGAGGTACCACGGGATGTTGATGACCATGATGCGCTGGTTACCACGCAGCAGCAGAAGCAGCTTCAACAACTGCGACCGTTGGTTATGCAAGAGGTTCTGCCACCACGAAACGACTACCATCTCCGGCACCAGCACGGCGATCTGCCGGTCGGGATGGTCGGCCTCCAGCTGCAGAATGTGATCGACCAGCGGCGTCAGCACGAAGCGAAAGGGCGAGTCCAGCATCACAAACGCGGGCGGCGTTCTCCCGAGTGCGACCAGGGGATGCGCCACGTTCCGCTCCCACGCCGCGCCTACCAGCTCACGGTCTTCGTCTGCACCCAGCACATGAACCGCCTCGACCTGGTCGCTCAGCTTGAGCGAAAAGCGGATCGCCTTCTCCGCAATGCGGGTCCAGTTGTCCATCGGCACGACGACAAAGGGCGCCTTCAGCGAACCGATGGTTAGCGGCGCACATTCAGCCACCTGCGCACCCACACGCCGGTAGTGCCGCCGCACCGCCGCCATCATCAGGATCAGCAACGGGATAAGCAGCGCCGTTACCCACGCACCATCGGCAAACTTCGCCACCAGGACGACCAGGACAGTAACCCCCGTGGCGGCCGCGCCCAGCCCGTTGACAAACATACGCCACCTTGCGCCCGCGCCGCCCTGCCGCTTCCAGTGCATCACCATGCCTGCCTGCGAGAGGGTGAAGGCAAGAAATGCCCCGATTGCAAAGAGCGGAATCAGCCGGTCGGTGACGCCGCCGAAGATCGTCAGGAGGACTGCCGTCAGCCCAACCAGCGCGGCAATGCCGTGCGAATACAGCAGACGGCGGCCGCGCAGCTTGAAGACGTGTGGGAGGAAGTCGTGCTCGGCAATGGCATGGGTCAACCGGGGAAAGTCCGCATAGGCGGTGTTGGCGGAAAGCGCCAGCACGGCTAAAATCGAACCGATCGTGACATAGTAGAACCAGCCACGGCCCATCACCGCCGCCACCAGCTGCGAAAGTACGCTTTGATAGCCCGGGCTCGCAGGGTCGGTCGCCCCAATGCCATAGGCCCGGCACAGCAGGGCAATGCCTGCGAGGAGAATCATCAGCAGTGCAATGATGATTGTCAGGGTTCGTTTGGCGTTCTTCTGGGTCGGATCACGAAATGCCCCAACACCGTTCGAGACTGCTTCCACACCCGTCATGGCCGTGCAGCCGCTCGCAAACACCTTCAGCAACAGCCACAGACTCAGCGTAGCCGATCCAACCGGCAGCACGGGCGGTGCCTCCACCGGTACAGGATGTCCCCCTGAGGCAACAACACGCACCGCGCCCACGGCAACCACCAGCAACAGGGTACCAAGGAAGAGATACGTCGGAACCGCAAACACCGTGCCTGTGTCGCGCACGCCACGCATATTGACGACCGTCATCAACGCCAGAATGCCGAGACAAAGAGCAAGCGTATGCGGTTGAAGCGACGGCATCGCCGAGACCAGGGCGCCCACCCCGGCCGAAATTCCCACCGCCGCCGTCAGCACGTAATCGATCATCAACGCCGCCGCCGCCAGCAGGCCCGCACCATCCCCCAGGTTCTCGCTCGCGACCGTGTAGCTGCCACCGCCGTGCGGATATGCGTCGATGGTTTGCAGATACGAAACAAAGACCAACGCCAGCAGAGCAAGAATCGCAAAGCTGATGGGCACAATGTGCTGGACACCCGCAAGACCCAGCGGGATCAGCAAAGTCAGCGCGGCCTCCGGGCCGTATGCGGCCGACCCCAGGGCGTCCAAGCCAAAGACCGGAATGCCAGCTACCGGTCCGATCTGCTCCGCCCGTTCTTCCGAGCTCGCGAGCGGTTTGCCCAACATCACGCCAATCAGCGACATGCACCCAACTTACACGAGAGAAGATAAAGAAGCCGTCACAGCGAAGCCGGCTGGACGTCCGCGTCGAACACGCCCGTCTCGACCACCGTGCCATGCTTCATCTGTATGAAGATGCGGTATCTGCCTGGCGTCGGAAAGCCATATGGAAAATCGACCGGATTTGCCACCGGGCCGCTTTCGTCCATGGTCATGCTGTCGTTGGCCAGCATCATCGAGGCCATCGCGGCTGAGCCTCCGGGGTGGGTGTGAGCGAAGACCGTACCGTCACTCTTAACGAACGCAGCATGTCCCGCCATGCCTAGGTACGGACGCATATCGCCTGGAGGTCTGCCGTCGGGATCGAGCAAGCGGAACTGGAAAGCGTACGCCTTGCCCGCCTTCAACCCGGAAGGACGTTCCCACACCATGTGATAACCGTCGGGCAGCGGATAGTCTGCGCTTCCCTGCCCCGCGCTGACCGGCGGCGGTGATGCCTCCGCGTCGTCCGCGACGAGCGCAGCACCAGCCATCCCGGCAGGTACCATCACCGTCGTCACCAGCGTCTCCGGAAAGCCGTTAGCGTGCACCACATCGCCATAGAGACGGTACTCGCCCGGAGGCATCGCCGGCAGATCCATGGCAAACGTGCCCTGTCCATCGAAGCTGGGATGCAGATGGAACGCGGCATCCAGCTCCGGCTGCCGAATGGCATACAGATGGATGAGCTTGCCGTGGTCGGGAAGGAAATCGTTGTTTGCCCGCGAGTGAAACTTGTTTTCCGCGGTAAATGCGCTTACCGCCAGCGTCAGCCGGTTGCCGGACAAAGTGGCCCGCGTCTGCAGCGGACGGTATAAGTTATCCGAAAATGTGGCCGCGTCTACCCGCCACCACTTTGCCCCGCCCCACAACATCGCGCCCATTACCGCCAGACTCCCGCCCATCGCCAGCAGCCCGCGCCGTCGCAAGATGGGGGTCGGCGTTTCGCCCGCCGGGAGCCGCGCCTCGCGCACCGCCGCCGCCACTACGCCCGCCATCGTCACCACCAGGAATAGCCCCAGCGCCGCCAGCGTAAAGCCCAGCCTGCGCTGCATCCCGAGCGTCTGTAGGGCCACCGCCGGGACAGGCACGGATGCCGTTCCACTGCCTGCCGAACCCGCCGCCTCCAGCCGCACCTGCCACGCGCCCGCCGACATCATCCACACGCCACCCGTAAAGAACGCCGGATCATCTTTCGCCCGTTCCATCGCGTCCGCTGCCGGAGGATGCTTCGACGCTTCACCCGTTAGCGGTAGCGGCGTGATCTGGAGCGCCGCCACCTCCGGCCCGCTCACCCGCGCCTCGACCGCCGCCACGCCGGGGATCACATCCGGCATCCTCACCGTAACGAAGAGCTTGTACGGCCCCGCTGTCACCTGCTCGAACACGTCCTTGCTGCCCACATGCCCGTAAGCGGTGACCGGCAGCAGAAACAGCAAGAGCGAGCGACAAAGCAGCTTCACCGCCGCACCGTCCGCATCCATCCGCCAAACCGCATCCCTACCCACGTGCCGAGCGCGCCGTAGATGGCCGCCCGTCCCAGCCCGCTCCACAGGGCAAAGCCCGCGTCCGGACGGAACCACTCCCGCAGCCGGTCCACCCCGTCGGGGCGCGAGTTGTAGTCGAAGTAGATCGTTCCAAAGAAGCGGTTCTCCGACGCCTTCGAGAGCAGAAAGCTCGCAAACGGCCACTCCACCGCCACCAGCACCGCCGTAAACAACACACCCGACACCAGCGCCACCTGCCACGGCTTCCACGCCCGCGCCCGCTGCCAGAGCAGATCGAGTGCCAACGCCGGAAAGGCAATCAGCACCGGGAACTTCGCCGGCACCAGGTGCGTGACCGGAAAGAAGACCGGGCCCAGCTTCGGCGACGCAGGCACCAGAGGAAAGATCAGGATCTCGGCCATCGCGATGACCATATAAAGGGCTGCGGTCGTCGTCGCCGCCCACCGGTACCCCGACGTTCGCCACAGCGCCGCAAACACCAGCGGCAGCGCGAGAGCCATGGCCACATACGCACTCGCCGCATGGAGCTTCACGTCCCAGGTGTACTCCAGCAGAAAGAACATCTGCCCGCCCACCATCAGCCCGCCCAGGTAGAGAAACATCCGCCGCAGCGTCGTCTCCGCCCCCGTAGTCCCCTCAGCCGCACGATGTAGCGCGGCCCGGTTCATTGCCGCCAGGATCAGGAACATCGCCCCGATCGCTACCGCGCGTATCCCCAGAATCAGGATGGTATGCGGCGGGCTCACGATCTTCACGTCCAGCCCATACGCCGCGTGCCACCAGTTGTCGAAGGGTGCCGACGCCATCATCGCGATCCCGCCCCACGCGGCGACGAATGCTCCCAGCGGCGCGCGGAACCCGAGCACGTTGACCGAAACCGCCCGTAGCTCCGCCGCCCCGGCGCTCCGCCCAAATGTCGTCCGAAAGATTAGATATCCGCATACCACCGCTGCCAGCAGACCGCACGCGTAGATCGCCATGTGTGCGGGTGTCCAGAAGCTGTCGCGCCCAATCGACCGGTGCCACGCCACGTCCCAGGCTCCGCCAATCGTCGACGAGGTCACCGCCAGCACACCGCACCAGATGTACCACGGCGCGCCCGACCTCCGAGACCGCACCTCACTCCTTACCCCAGACACCACCCCAACCTGAGGTAACGCTCCCGCCGATGTAGCCATCGCAAACCTCCTCGAACGCTGCACCTATCATAGAACCTCTCGATCCGGGTGCCCCACCTTCGGCGCAGTCTCACCGCGCTTAACGTGGGGTCTTGGCCACACCCCAGAACGGGGACGATAGACTGATCCCGGCAGCACGTCCGCCCCATACCGCTTCATCGCTCCGCCAAAAGGGGCTATGCTAGCGTCTGGCGTTTATCTCCATCTAAGGAGTGCCTTGCCCGCAACACCGCCATCCCGCCTCCACCAGCTCTCCCCCGAAGAGCGCGCCGTCTACGCCCAGCTCAACCCCGAGCGTATGCCCCAGCACGTCGCCATCATCATGGACGGCAACGGCCGCTGGGCTGGCAAGCGGATGCTCAAACGCTTTCTCGGCCACCAGCAGGGCGCCGAGTCCGTCCAGTTCGTCGTCGAAACCGCCTCCCGCATCGACCTCCCCTGGCTCACCCTCTACGCCTTTTCGCTTGAAAACAACCTCCGTCGACCGCGCTCTGAGGTCAGCTTCCTCATGAAGCTCCTTCGCAACTACCTCACTGGCAATGTGCAGCGGATGAACGACAACAACGTCCGTATGGCCTATATTGGCCGCACCCACGAGCTGCCTGCCGAGGTCCAGGACACCATGCAGTGGGCGTCCGAAGCCACCGCCAGGAACACCGGCACCACCCTCACGCTCGCCCTCAACTACGGCTCCCGTTCGGAGATCGTCGACTCCACCCGCGCCCTCCTTACGGGCTTAATCGCCGAGGCCCATCAGCGCGGCTGCTCCCTCGAAGACCTGTTGCAGGTCGACGGCCTTGAAGAGCGCGTCGCCGAGCGCCACCTCACGCAGGGCCTCTACACCGCCCACATGCCCGACCCGGACCTCGTCATCCGCACCTCCGGCGAGCAGCGCATCTCGAACTTCCTCCTCTGGCAGATCGCCTACTCCGAGATCTTCATCACCGACCGCCTCTGGCCCGACTTCCGCGGCCTCCACCTCCTCGAAGCCCTCGCCGCCTTCCAGCGCCGCGAACGCCGCTTCGGCGGCCTCGGCGAATCCTTCACCGATGAAGACCTCGACAACCTCGAACCGGCCGAAGAAGTGGCGAGAGAGATCGCCACGGAGCTTACGCGAAAGTAGTGGCCGGCAGACTGAACATCGCTCACGCAACCTACGAGAGCCGTGCGTCATTACCGCTGTGATAGCCTTCGATGGCAACTCACAGCGGAGATCAATGGCGCGACAAATTGGGTTCCACTTCTATTCTGTACAGGTCAACCAAAAGTACGCCCGCGAGAAAGAGGTGCTCTCATCTATGCGCGGACGTGAGGACCTGCTTCTACTCATGCACACCGGAATGGAGCAGGCTATCAACTCCCACCGGCAAGATGAAGCAGGACACCGCATGGCCTGTATCAGGCGGGTCGACCTAAACGGAAGGCACCTGACCGGGCTGTTGGAAGCGGGCCATTACGGGGAAACCGCGAACATCGTAAACGCAAGCACAGGCAGAACCGCACATCGCCAGCGTGTCTCAGAAGCGGCGATGATGCCATGCTTCTTCAGGTTTGTTGTACCGGTCCATTCAGAGCGCGCGCTGCTGATCCTCCAACGAGACAATCGAATCCCTGCCAAGTCCTCTCTCCAAACGATGATACAGGGTTTACTTCACAGCTTTGACGACTCGCTGGTTTGCGGGCTGACGCCCGTAGCGAACAGGGCAACATTTGAGCGGTTGATTCAAGAGGGCGATGTCCAGGAAGTCCGCTTCATCCGTTTGAGCATCCCACCTGATTTCGCCGCTGCTTATGATCGGGGCCGCACTGAGACAAAAGGAAGGGTGGAGATCAGCTACATTGCTAATCGTGGCGCATCCCTCCCACTAAGGGATAGAATCAGAACATGGCTGCGAGGGTCGGCTAGTGACAGCGACCAGTACGAGATTCCAGGGCTCGCGTTCGAGGTTGATACTGTGAAGGCCAAAGTTCGCATAGGGAAGAAGATGCAAACGGTGGACTTCGGCAGGAGATTAACACAGCCGATCATTGATGTTACTGATCAAATAACTGTTGATCCCACGTCGGGCCATCCAACCTACGAGTCTCTTCTGGAAGCAAGCCTTGGTTTGTCCGAGAACGATGCGTTTACAGCGTACGGTGAATAGACATGATCTTCGAAAAAATCGACGTTCTGCCGATCCTCCACGGTCACATCGCTACTCTTCGAGACAACTCTTTCGGGGCAGGCCTTTCAAGAAGTGATGCCATCCTGTTTGGGTGCATACCCGCAGCAATTGCTATAGGTACTGTTGGAATAGGATTTAGATTTCGGCAGGATGCGGTGAATGGATTCCTGAACGTGTTTTCAATCCTCACCGGTTTGCTCTTGAATCTGCTCGTTTTGGTACTAACCCTTAGCGCGACCAAGGCGCCAGAGAATGTTGACGTAAAGAGGCGAGCGCGTTTGATTAGGGAGATCTTTGCCAATATTTGCTATGCAGTTTTAGTGGCGGTAGTCGTGGTCTGCATCGCGTTGTTTGCACTGTCTTACATGCGTTCCATTGTTGGTGCCACAACCGGTCCATGGGGCACATTTTCTTTAGCATTCTTGACGGTGAACTTTATCTTCACTCTTGTGATGGTGTTGAAGCGAATGTTTGTGCTCATCGACAAGGACTTAGGCAGTCAGTCGCAACAAAAGGCCGCATAGTTATCGGAATTCAGCAAGCCGAAACGAGGTACGGAACTCCTATGAAGACGCTCTCTGAACGCCTGACGCTCCGCATGAGGAAGGACCGTCCCATGACCACTATCAGCATCCGCCTCCCGGAAGACGTGATTGACGATCTCAAGGAGATTGCTCCTACGCTCGGCTTTTTCCGGCTACCAGCCCCTCATCCGCGCCTACATCGGCCAGGGCCTCCGCAAGCATCTCGCCGAGCTGAGCGAATCCCCCATGCAGGCCCTCACCGACAGCCTCCGCAAACAAGGCATCCCGGATCAGGTCATCGCCGACGCCATCGCCGACGCAAACCACAAGACCCTCGCGGCGCAATAGGGCTGCGTCTCCTCCAACGGCCGCCACACTTGAACCGTGTCAAGCCCCTCTTGGTCGCCAAAACACATTAGCGCTCATAGGCCTCAGCAACTTACAGAGTTCTCTAAAGTTGGGCAGGAGTTATGCTCGCTTCGGTAAAATAGACGTAGACGCGTTTCCATGGGAACAGCCTGCGGGAGACAATTTGATCGCAATAGATCACGGTGCATCGCAACACTCCGCATCTTTGTGTCATTCCCAGACGAAATCTGCTCTTCAGTCCCTTCACTAAATGAGTTGCCTGCAAACCGTTTACTTTGAAGACTTTGCAGGTAAAGTCTCTGCAATGAACACTTTGCTTTACTCATCGCGCCTAAGCCTATACTGATCAACACTTTAGGACTTCGCAAAAACCAAAAAACAAACGCGATACAGTAGAGCTTGCCCGATGAAACGCATCCTCACCGCCTTCGTCCTCATCCTCGTCGTCTTCGCCCTCATCTTCTTCGGCAAGCTCTGGATGATCACTCTGGCCGCCGCCCTCGTCGCCGAGCTCGCCGCCTTCGAGTACCTCCAGCTCGCTGCCGTCGGGGCGACCGTCAACAACGCCCGCCTCCGCATCCCGGCCTGGTGGATGGCGCTCGGCACCGCTCTGGCCTTCGTCGTCACGCTGCCCAACTTCCCCGTCGAGGCCCAGCTTCCCGTCCTCAGCGCCCTCACCCTCGCGCTCTTCGCCTGGAACGGCCTCCACGCCCCGCTCATCCAGGTCTTGCCCGACACGGCCCAGGGCCTCTTCGGCCTCATCTACATCGCCTATCCACTCACCCTGATCCCGCTGATGTGGAAGGGGGAGGATGGTCCCGCGCTGCTTCTTTTCCTGATGGTCTGCGTGTGGTCCGGCGACATCGCCGCGCTCTACATTGGCCGCGCCTTCGGCAAACGCAAGCTCGCCCCACGCCTCAGCCCCGGTAAGACGGTCGAAGGAGCCATCGCGTCGGTCGTGGGCAGCGTCCTCGCCGCCCTCGCCGTCGTTCTCGTGTCGGACGCCTTAACCGCCCGCAATAACCTCCTCCTCCACATCGCCCAGCCGCTCTGGCAATCGATGCTGCTGGCAGTGATCCTCAACGTGGCCGCCCAGGCTGGCGACCTGCTCGAATCGGCCATCAAGCGCGGCGCAGGCGTCAAAGATTCCGGCACCATGCTCCCCGGCCACGGCGGCATCCTCGACCGCATCGACGCGCTGCTGCTCGCCGCTCCGGTGCTCTGGTACATCCTGCTGCTGAAGGACTACTTCGGGTTGGGCCGGTTCTGACGCCTGACGTATACTTATGCAACGATGAGCGCCGCGACTGCCGCAAAGAACTTTGTCGAATCGTTCAGGGATGTGGTTCAGGACCTGCTCGTGCCGGAACTGAAAGCAATCAAAGTCTCGCAGGAAGCGACGCACACAGAGATGGGCTACCTGCGTGCGGAGATGAAGCTGCGCGATGAGAAGATGGAGCAGCTCATCCGCCACATAGACGAGCGTAACGAGCGTTCTCTCGCGGGTTTGGAGAGAAAGTTCGACGACGCCATCGAGTTCAGAGACCGATTGTCGGCAATCGAAGCCAGACTTCCGCGCCAGTAGAAGGCGAGAACTAAACCATGGCGTTCCGCCTCGAAAACGATGAAGGATTGCCTTGGACCGCATCTACCCACTTTGGCTGGATTGTCCTCATCGTGGTGCTCACGAGCGGAACCGCCGCTTACTTGCTATCACTTTACTTGGCAGTCTGGATTCGTAGCAAAGGTCGATCTGCACTCCCCCTGTACGGATTCGCGATCGTCATGTTAGCCATTCCTGCTGAAACATTTGCCTCTACTTCGTCCTGGGCCGAGGTAGCCATCACAGTGCTTTCCATTATCTGGATTGCAGCCGGCTTTTCTCTCAGGCACGAGATCAGGAGGCACTTTTGGGAGTCTAAGGGCTGGGACGTCGAAATTGGTGCGGTCCTTACATTTTTTCTCTCCTTCCTATACATCAACTACTGCCTCAACCCGATCACCTTCGATCACAAAGACACCGTAACTTCTCTTAGCTTGACCCAGCCGCCGCAAAAGGCAGTTGCGGAAGCTGGCAGCACTCAACCATAAATATATGCATAGCCTAGTGACCCTTTCCGAAATCCGAGCCGCCCATCAACGCATTCATGGCGTGGCCGTCCGCACGAGCCTGCATCGCCTTGACCTGACCCGTTTGACGGCTCTCGGCATCCCCGCTCCCGCCTTCGACCTCTACATCAAGGCCGAAAGTGAGCAGCCGATCGGCTCCTTCAAGCTGCGTGGCGCGTACAACATGGCCGCCCAGTTGCCGACTGAGGTCTGGAAGCGCGGCCTGATCACCTACTCCTCCGGCAACCACGCTCAGGGCGTCGCCTACGCCGCCCGCGCGTTGGGCACGAAGGCGGTGATCGTCATGCCGTCGAACGCGCCGGAGATCAAGCTTCGCGCCACCGCCGCGCTCGGGGCGGAGATCGTCCTCGTCGGCCCAGCATCGTCCGAGCGCAAGCTGAAAGCCGAGCAGCTTGCCGCCGAACACGGCTACGCCATCATCCCGCCCTACGACCACCCGCACATCATCGCCGGCCAGGCGACCTGCGGCCTCGAAATCGTGCAAGACCTGCCCGAAGTCGACCTCATCCTCTCCCCCGTCTCCGGCGGCGGCCTGCTCAGCGGCATCGCCACCGCCGTCAAGCTCGCTTCGCCGGGCACACAGGTCTGGGGAGCCGAGCCCGCACTCGCCGCGGACGCCAAAGAGTCCTTTGACACCCGCACGCTGGTCGAGTGGCCTGCCGCGCTTACGTCCCGCACCTTGGGCGACGGCCTCCGCACACAGAACCTGGGCGCGCTGAACTTCGAGCACATCCTGCGCTACGTCGACGGCATCGTCCCCGTCACGGAAGAGGAGATGCTTTCCGCCATGCGCGTCCTCCTCGCCACCACCTCGCTCGTGCCCGAGCCAAGCGGCGCCTTTACCCTGGCCGCCGCGCTCTTTCACGCGCACGAGCTGCCGCCTGCCCGCACGGTTGTCGCGATCCTCTCGGGAGGCAACGTCGAGCCCGCTCTCCTTACCCAACTTCAAGCCGAACTCGCCACAACCTAAACCAGCCTGTCCGCGCTAAACTTACTCAGCTTATGAATCTCGCAGGATGCGGTACCGCGCTCGTCACCCCCTTTCGCCGCGACGGCGGCGTCGATGAGCCAGCCCTGCATGCCTTGGTCCAATGGCAGATCGCTCAGGGCATCGACTTCCTTGTGCCTTGTGGCAGTACCGGCGAGGCCGCCACCCTCACCGAAGCCGAAACCCTCCGCGTCGTCGAGACGGTTGTTGCTGCCGCGGCTGGACGTATGCCCATCTTTGCAGGATGTACCCACAATGCCACGCATGAGGCCGTCATCCGCGCGCGCAGGCTCGCGAGCGTTCACGGACTGACTGGCCTCCTGATCGCCAACCCGTACTACAATCGTCCGGGCCAGGAGGGCCAATATCAACACTTCAAGGCGGTCGCCGAAGCCGTCGATCTCCCCATCCTCCTCTACAACATCCCCGCACGCACCGGGGCGAATCTGGAACCCGCCACGGTTCTCCGCCTGGCCGAGATCCCCAACATCCTTGGCATCAAGGAGTCGAGCGGTCACCTCGTCCAGATTACGGAGCTCCTTACCGCTGCGCCACGCTCCTTCCTCGTCTTGTGCGGCGACGACTATCTTGCCTTGCCCACGCTTGCTCTCGGCGCGTCGGGCCTCATCTCGGTGGCCTCCAATGCCATTCCGCACGAGATGACCACACTCGTCGGCGCTGTGCTCGACCACGATCTTCGCACGGCGCGCCGTCTCAACCGGCATCTCTTCCGCTTGATCCAGATGCTCTTTGCCGAGCCCAGCCCCGCTCCCGTCAAGGCAGCGCTTGCCCTTCTGGGTCACGGCGAAGACCACCTGCGTCTGCCGATGCTTCCCGTCACCTCCACGACTCGCCGCGCCCTGGAACGGCTTCTCGGCGAGCTTGGGCTTTTCACTTCGCAGCAAGCCACAGACGAAGACCTTCGGACGTTCTAGCTTTGACCCGTTTCCCCTGCTGGGCGGCTCCGAAGGCAGCTTCGATCCTTCCAGTATCTTGCCGCCCGAATCGAGACGCACCAGGAACGCCATGACGGAACAAGCATTGACCTTGCTTCAACAATCGATCGAGCACCACTTCGGCCAAGGCGCAGCTGCAATCGGCAATATGGAAGCGGCGTTGGCATTCCAGGAACTGCGGGACCGCCTGGAGACGGGAGAGATCCGTTCCGCAGAGCCGGACTCTTCCACCGCGTCCGGCTGGCGCGTCAATCCCTGGGTCAAGCGAGGCATCCTCCTGGGTTTTCGCATCGGCACCCTTGTGCAGAGCAACGCCGGGCCAATGCAATTTGTCGATAAGCACACCTATCCCACCCGCGGCTTCTACCCGGAGCAGGGTGTTCGCATCGTTCCCGGCGGCTCGGCCGTCCGCGCGGGCGCCTATGTGGCTCCGGGCGTCGTCATGATGCCGCCCGCTTACATCAACGCCGGGGCTTACGTGGACGAGGGCACGATGGTCGATTCGCACGCGCTGGTCGGCTCCTGCGCGCAGATCGGTAAGCGCGTTCATCTGTCAGCCGCCGCGCAGATTGGCGGGGTGCTCGAGCCCGTCAACGCCTCGCCCGTCATCATCGAAGACGATTGCCTGATCGGCGGAAACACCGGCGTGTACGAGGGCACGGTCGTTCGCCGCCGCGCCGTGCTGGCCGCCGGAACCATCCTGACCCGCGGGACACCGGTGTACGATCTCGTGCACGGCACCATTCTGAAGGCTACCGCCCACAGCCCGCTGATCATCCCTGAAGGGGCCGTGGTGGTTCCCGGCTCGCGTGCCATCCGCCATGGGCACGGCGCAGAGTGGGGACTCTCCCTCGCCACGCCCATCATCGTCAAGTACCGGGACGAGAAGACGGAACTGTCTCTCGCTCTTGAAGACCTTCTGCGATAGCCCGCTTAGGGGTTAGCCTGAAGCACAGCGGCGGCGTGGTGTTCCCTGGACGCATGCTCTGCAGCTGTGAGCTGCTCGAACCGCGCGTTAGCCTGATCGGCCGCGGCCCGGTTGCCCAGTGCACGGTAGGCCTGCGCCAGGAGCCGCTGCAGGGAGGGCTCGTCGGGGGCACGCTTTTCGGCCGCGAGGAGGTCGGCTACAGCAGGTTCGGGTTTCCCGGTGCGAAGCAGCAGCCGGGCGCGTTCGGCGTGGGCCTGCGCGAGTTCAGGGCATTGCGTCAGCGTGCGATCGAGTGCATGAAACGCATCTGCTTGCGCGACGTCCAGCTCGTCGAGTGCGCTCGCCAGGTGCCACTGGGCGACGCAATTCGCCGGCTGCCGAGCGATGAGGGCGCGGAGGCTCTCCTGTGCATGGGCCCAGTCGCCCGTCGCCCAGTACACATTGGCGAGGTGATCGAGCGCGGGGATGTCGTCCGGCGCGGCAGCGAGGGCAAGTTTGTACTCGGCAATGGCACCGGGCGTGTTGGCCATGCCCTCCATGACCTCGCCCGCAAGCTGATGCGCCAATGGGGTGTTCGGATCGATGGCCTGAGCACGGGTCAGGGCGGCCTGCGAGAGCTGGAGGTGGAGCTTGCCCAGCGTGTACCAGACCTCCTGGTCGTTCGGCGCTTGTGCCAGCAGCCGATTGAGCTGGACGATGGCGTCGTCGGGACGGTCAGCCTTGGCGAGGGCCTGGGCCAACGTGAGCCGGGCAAAACGATCGTCCGGCATGGCCGCCACACCATGCTGAAGAAGCGTCAAGGCGTCGGCGACGTCGCCAGTCTGCAGGTAGCTTGCGCCCAGGAGCACTTCGGCGGGGTGCATGGAAGAGTCGACAGCGAGGCCTTGCTTCAAAACCACTGCGGCCTCGGCAAAGCGGCCGAGGTTGAAGTACAAGCGCCCTAAATTGTTGTAAGCGGGAGCGATCTCCGGCGCGAGATGCAGGATGCGTTTGTACCCCGAGATCGCCTGGTCGAAGCGCCCGGCCTCACTGTCATCGTGCGCCTGCTGATAGAGTCGCTGCACCTCCGGCGACTGGGCGTGAGTTTGGCCGCACAGAAACGACAGAGCAAGCATGAGAAGAAAGTGCCGGAGCATAGACCCTTGCAGTATACGAAAAGGAAAGCGGGACCGCCGAAGCAGCCCCGCCGGTAAGCGTCACAGTGTTTTAGAAGGTGAAGCGGCCTTCGATCTGCCCCGTGCGCTGCGCGTTGTTCTGGCCGCTGTTGGGTATACCGAAGTCGCCGTTGCTGAGGTTGTTGTTATCTGACGGGTTATTGAAGATGGTCCGGTTAAGAACATTGAAGTAGTTCATCTTCAGGACGAAGGCGACGCGCTCTGTAATCAGGAACTTCTTCTGCGCGTCGATGCTTTCGTCGTACTGCCCAGGATTGCGCAGCTCGGTGTAGTTGCGGACAGCATTGCCGAGCTCGAACTGTCCGGTCAACGCGAACGCCCCTGCGGACACGACGGACGCGGTGTTGCGCGCTTGTCCTACCGGGTGGGTGTATTTGGTAGATAACGGCACGGACGTGATGCGGTTTGGACGGTCATACCCGTTCGCGGTTCCGAGCGGATTGAAGTTCTCGGTCACGCCAAAGGGAGTGCCAGTCTGGTAGGTGGTGATGAAGCCTATCTGGATACCCCCCAGTATACGGCCCGAGATGCCCCGGTTATTTAGCAGCTTCTTGCCAGGACCGATGGGTAGCTCATAGGTTCCGCTTACCTTGGTGTTGTTGCGGATGTCGCCTCCGCCGACCGTCCACTCCGCCGCCTGGTTGTACTTATTGACGGGAAGCGAGGCAAAGGTGGAGAAGCCGCTGTCTACGTTCGACATACTCTTCGACAAAGTGTACGAGGTGAGGAAGGCGAGGCCGTTCGAGAAGCGCTTCTCCAGGCTGGCCTGAAGACCGTTGTAGTTCGCTGCGCCTGACAAGTCGAAGTTGTCATAGACGTTGGCGTATTGCGGATACGGAGCGAGCGCGTGATTGAGGGTCGCGCTTTTGCCGAAATCCCGCGCGAAGTTGGGGTAAGGACTGGTGAACCCAGCCGCAACAACTGCTGGATCGTTGATGTTGTCGGTCAGCAGGGCACCATACTTGAGAATGGACGGGTTTGGCTGGTTGGGCGGATTGAGCTGAGCGGGCAAGTGGATGGTTCGATTGCCGATGTACGCCACGTTCAGAAAGAGGTTGTAGGGCAGCTGACGCTGTACCTGCACATTCCATTGCTGCACATAGGGCGCGAGGCCGTCCTGCTTGGGGTCGAAGGCGCGGATGGTAGCTCCGATACCCAGTGAAGGATTGATGGTCGATGTGGCCGGGGCCGGAAGCACCTGGGTGTCCCATGAGCCGTAGCCCGGCGTGACGCCGCCCGTGGTGTTGCGGTTGAATGAACCCTGCAACAGGTTGCCATAGCTGGTTGCAACCTTGCTGGTGCCATATTCATAGGCACCACCGTCCAGGAAAGAGAGGCTGTAGCCGCCCTGAACGACGGTACGCTGATTGACTGCATAGGCGAAACCGAGACGCGGACCGAAGTTCTTCCAGTGCATATCTGCGCGCGTGATACCGGAGCAGGCGGCGCAGGTGCCGAACTGGGTGGCCGCACCCAGGAGATTGCCCGCGCCGGGGTTCTGCCGGGACGGATCGAGATACACAATCTGGTTGCCGTTCTCTTTGAAGGGCCGCATGATGTCCCAGCGGAGACCCACGTTAAGCGTCAGCTTGGGCGTGATCTTGATGTCGTCCTGCACGTAGGGGGACAACGAAAGATTGCGGAGGCGGAGTTCGTTGGCGAAGGTGCGGTTGGCGTTATCCACCTGGCCCAGCAGAAAGCTGGCAAAGGCGCTGCCTGTGCTGCTGATATTGTTGGGATCGGCGGTAGAGCGCTGGCTGAAGTTGAACTGTCCGCCGCAGGCCTGGCACTCGTTATCATCCTGGTAGGTGCGACGGAACTCTCCGCCGATGTTGAAGGTATTCCGACCTTTCAACCACAACCAGTTATTGACTGCCGCGATTCCAAGCTTGCGGTTAATTGATTGCACCCATCCGCTATCGGTGCCGTATCCGGTGGGCTGATAGGAGCCGTCGAATTTAATATTGGGGAAGATGTCGCTGATAGGACTTGCCTGGACGCCCTTGAACGACTGGGCACGCAGCGCGTTGTACTGGTTGTTGATCTCACCGACCCAGCTTGCGCCTGCCGTCATCACCAGCCGGGGCGAAATGCTGTTGGTGTAGTTGAGCAGATAGACCGTACCGAGGGTGGGGAATGTCTTCAGGCTCTGCAAAGGGTTTGTGGAAGCGACAATCGGCGCATAGTCGAATCCGGAGGAGCTGTAGGGGTCTCTCCACTGTGTGTAGTGGATGGATTGCTTTTGCGTGAGGTTGTGGTCGATGACGAAACCGAGTACGTGGTTGATGGTGGCTTGGGCGTTGGTTACGGGCGACTTGTTGCTCGAAAGGCCGGGACGATCGGGATTAGGGATGAAGGGGATGATGCTGGCGCTCAACGCGCTGATACGTGCTGGATCGATGACGTTCAGCCGGCCGTTATAAGTAAATTGTTGCCCGGTCAGCGGATCGAAGATTGGAATCGGGTTGCCTTTGCCATCCACAAAGTCCGAGAAGTCTCCCGTCCTTTCGATGGCTGTGGGCACACTGCCGATAGTGGTGTTGCTGGCGTTGACCTTCGTGAAATCCAGCGAGAAGTGGAAGAAGGTCTTGTCGCGACCATCGTACAGGTGGGGAATGAAGACAGGACCGGCGACGGTAAAGCCGTAGTTGTTCTCCTTGTCAGTGGGAACGACCGTGTTGTAGTACCCTTTGGCATCGAAGAAGTCGTTGCGGTCGATTAGAAAGACGTCGCCATGGAGAGCGTTGGTACCCGAGGCCATGTTGTACGTGACGGCGCCCTGAGCCAGACCGTACTGTGCGGAGAAGGTCGATCGCTCGACGCGAAACTCGTTGACGAGCTCAAAGGGCGGATTGAAGTTCGAGGTATAGCCGGCGGTCTCCGATTGCGGAACGGGGATGCCGTTGTAGATGATCTCGGACTGAAAGTCGACACCGCCATTGACGCGGTGTGAGAAGGTAGTGCCCTGCACCCCGGGTGCCAGGAACTGAAGCTGATCGATCTGGCGTCCGCGACCGCCGCCGATCGCAACGGGCAGAGAGTTGACGACGATGGGTTCAATCGTGGTACCGAGCTCCGGCTGCGTGGTGTTCAGCGCGATCAGGTCGGCGCTGACGGTTACCGTCTCGCCGCTGCCTGCGCTCAGGCTAAAGTCGATGGTGGCGGTGACGCTGACCTCTACGTTGACTTCGTTCTTGCGCTCGCGGTTGAAGCCTGGGGCGCTAACGGAGATGGTGTAACGACCAGGGAGCAGGCCGGTGACCGCATAGGTTCCAGCCGAGGTCGTCACCGCTTGCGTCGAGGTTTGTGTGCCATTGTTGACGATGCTGACGGCTGCGCCGGAGATCACTGCACCGGTGCTGTCCGTCACGGTGCCTGTGACGCCGCTTGATGCCTGGGCGAAGGCGATCGATGCGGCGCCCGCCATCAACATACCCGCAGCGACGGCGCGCGGCGCAACCAGGCGGACCTGCAACATCCATGCTGCCCGGAGAAGAAACTGTCTTTTGTTCATGCCACGATCTCCCGAAAACCTTCAAGTAAGAAAACTGTATGTTTTTGAAGCAGCCACATGCTCTGTTTTTGAGTCGCCCAACTATAGGGAGGAAGGCCAGGGGATGTCAACCATTCGATGGAGGCTTTTGAAGTAACCCCCCTCTCGTGGAAGAGGGTGCCGACAATTGCTCGGCACCCTCGTGTGCAGCCTGCCCGGGAACTAGAGCGTTTTGGCTGGTTTGTAGTCGATGCGGACTGTCTGAATCTGAAACGGCGTGACCGGCACAGCAATGCGATCGTTCGTGACGGCAAGCGAACCACCCTCTGGCTTTTCCATCAGATTTGTGACGGTCGCCGCAGTCGCTCCCGGAGGAACGGTGAGCGTCACCTTGCCGTCTTTGCCGGCATACTCATAGAAACGCACGATCAGGGCGTCGCCCGCTTCTGCTTTTTTGACCGCCGTGACCACCACGTTGCTGCTGTCCACGGAGGCAAACGACTGCTCCGCCTTGCGCTGGCCAGGGTGCGCTTCGACCTGCATGGCTTTGAGCGCGTAGTTGAACTCGTAGCCATGCTGCACTGTGCCAGCATCTTTCCAGCTGCCGGCGTGAGGGAAGAGCGCGTAGCTGAACTGGTGACGCTCCCGATCGGCATCGGGGTCGGGCCAGGTGGGGGAGCGCAGCAGCGTCATCCGCAGCACGTTGCCTGCGCCGTCGTAGCCGTATTTGGAGTTGTTGATCAGCGAAAAGCCGTGGGTCTGATCGCCAAGGTCGGCCCAGCGCATGGCAGGCACCTCGAACTTCGCTTTCTCGAAGCTGTTGTTGCGGGTCGTGGGACGCTCGATGGAGCCATAGGGGATTTCATAGGTGGCCATCGGGCTGGAGTTGGCCAAGGGGAAAGCGGCCTTGAGCAGCACGTGCGTCTCATGCCAGTCGATATCGTTCGTCACAACGGCATGGTCTGCCCCGGCGTAGAGGATGATGTCCTGCGTGAACTTCGAGCTTTGCCACGTGCGGGCGACGCGGATGACAGCGCGGAACGGGCCCTGCTCGATCAACTTAACCGAGTCCACAGCGTGCAGTAGAGCGGGTGCGACATCGTAGGTGCCGGGATCGATGTTCCAGGCGTCGTAATCCTTCGGCGTGTCCTGGAAGGCCTGCAGCTCATTTCCGCAGCCGTTCCTGGCCAAAGTTTCCGCGTTGGCCTTCTTATCGTAGAGTGACGTAATGCAGCCGGTTTGGGGATCGATGACGATGCGAAGCTTCGCGTTCTCGATGGTGGTTGCAGAGGATTTGAGGTCTGTGGCGAAGGACCGGGTGCCATCCACTGCGTGGAGGACCTCGTACCCCATGGAGGGCACAGCCCTGGCATCAATCAATAAGTGAAAGGTGTGCGTGCGTGGATCGCTCGACAATACCTGTGAAGGCACGACCTCGTTCCTGCTATCGAGCACAGAAGCAGCTTCGCCCGACCCGCTCGGAAGCTGGACAGATACTTCGGCAAGGCCGCCACGCTCCCACGCGAGCGGATTAACCACCAGCACAGGCACACCTTCTTTGGTGCGCGTATCGATGGTGGCGGCGAGCGTCTTCAGCGCGTTGGCCTTGATCTCGTCCGTCGACCAGCGCACCTGGTCGTAGTCCTTCTGCGCGTCCTTATAGATGACGCCGATGCCCGACCCGGCTGCCAGATCGTGGAACTGATTAAAGAGCACGTGCTTCCATCCGTCCATCAGCCGCGTGGCGGGATAGCTCTGGCCGTCGAGCCAGGCCAGAGAGGCGTACTTTTCGGCGTCCAGCAGCCACTCCTCACTATCGCGCATATTGCGCTTATGGTCGGCCTGCGTAGTAAACACGCCGCGGTGATACTCGAAGTAGAGCTCATCCTTCCATGTGGGGATGGAGATCTGACCGGCTGTGGGCTCCGGCAGTTTGCTGTCACCCCTGGCGAGAGAAGCGTAGTTCCACATCGGCGAATTGCTTGCGACCTGGGCCTCTACCTTGCTGAAGAAAGGCTGCGCGGTGCCAAACTCCTCGTGCGCAACCACTTTGTCGCCTTCCATCCACTGCAAGCCTTGATCGAGCATATTGCGCGTAGGACCGCCGCCATGGTCTCCCACACCGTACAGGTCCATCATGTTCGTCAATCCGGGCGAGTAAGACCGCGCCGTGGCAAGGTCGTATGACAAGCGAACGGGCTCGAGATGATCGTTGCCGTAGTCATGCGGAAAGTAGCTAAGCACCTTGCTCCCGTCCGGCGATTGCCAGTAAAACAGCTTGAACGGAAGCTGATTTGTGTCGTTCCACCTCATCTTCTGCGTGACGAAGTAATCCATGCCCGAACGCTTGTAAATCTGCGGCAGCTGCCAGTTGTACCCAAACGAGTCTGGATTCCAGCCGATGCGCGTCGTCTTGCCGTAGAGCTTTTGGAAGGTGGATTGGCCAACAAGAATCTGCCGCACCAGTGACTCGCCATCCGGCATATTCAGGTCAGGCTCCAGCCACATTCCACCGACCAGCTCCCAGCGGCCTTCGCCAATGCGCTGCTTGATCTGCTCGTTCAGCTGTGGGTATTTGTCTGCCATCCACTGGCTGTAAACTGCCGCCGACTGTGTATAGGTGTAGGTCGGGTACTCGTTGAGCAGCTGCGCCGCGGTGCCAAACGTTCGCTTTACGACATCCACCGTCTCCGTCCATGGCCACAGCCAGGCTGCGTCGATGTGCGAGTTTCCCGTCAAATGAAAGGTGCTTTGCTGCAATTTTGGCCGAAGTGCGCTCGCGATTTCCTGGGCCCTGGTAAGCGAAGCATCGAAGCCGGCCTGATCGGATTTGTCGAGTGCGGGCAGGCTGATGGCTGCCAGGGCGTCGGACAAGGTTTTGCTTTCGGCCGAAGCTCCGGGTGCAAGAGACGGGACCAGGTATGCCGCGCTCATCAACTCTTCGCGAAGGATCTCCGGATTGGGACGGTGAGGCGCAAACCCGATCTTCATTTCTACATGGTCGAAGTTCTTGTCGTCGACTGTCGCCAGCAACTTGACCGCCACGAGCACCTTGTCTCCAGGTTTGGCATGGGCAAACAGCTGCACCTCTTCGAGATCGTCGCCGAGAGCCACGCGGCTGCCGTTGAAGTACACGATCTCCGGCATCGGACCATTCGCATACGCGCGAAAGCGGAAGCTGATCGTCGTGCCGGTCAGATCGTAACCACCCAACGTCTTCGGCACCTCGATCGAGCGGCGATACCAGACGGCTTCTTTCGGAGCTTTGGACCGGGCACTCCTCTGCTGCCACGAACTGTCGTCGAGCGTTGGCGATTCGCCATGCGCCACATCGCCCGCGTGGAAGCGCCACGGACCGTCGGGCAGCGTTTGGAGAGCTTCCAGACGCGTCAGCACCGCCAGCTGCGCCGCGGAGAGTACCGCTTGACCCGGCTCTGTATGCTGCGCCTCAAAGAGTTGGGCGGACAGGGGTTGTGCCAGAACCCCGGCGATCGAGAGAGAGCAGATGCGCGCGATGCTCACAACAGAGGAGTTGAACCCAATCACAGCGATGCCTCAAAAATGGAGTTGTTTTCCAGCCGCTCCACTGTACACCGTGCAGCAAACAAAAGTCCCGCCCTCCTATAGCTGTTAGACTTAGGGTTGAATGGCACAAGATAAATTACGCATCGTTCCCCTCGGGGGCCTTGGCGAGTTCGGCATGAACTGCATGGCCCTCCGCTGGCAGGATGACATCATCGTCATCGACGCTGGCCTTATGTTTCCCGAAGAAGAGCTTCTCGGCGTCGACATCGTCGTCCCCGACATCTCCTACCTGACTGAGAACCGCTCCAAAGTCAAAGCAATCGTTCTCACCCACGGCCACGAGGACCACATTGGCGGCCTGCCCTGGATTCTGTCCGAACTCAACGTCCCCGTTTACGGCACAGAGTTCACCCTCGCCTACGTGGAAGGCAAGCTTGAAGAGCATCGTCTGCTCGACAGCACGGAGCTGCTCGAGCTGGTTCCGGGTCAGCGCGTCACCATTGGGCCGTTCTCCATCATGCCGATCCGCGTCACGCATTCGCTGGTCGATTGCGTCGCGCTCGCCATCCACACCCCGGTCGGCGTAATCGTGCATACCGGCGACTTCAAGGTCGATCTTTCGCCGCCGGATGGCAAAGCCTTCGACCTGCAAGCCTTCGCCGATCTCGGCAAGCAGGGCGTCCTCGCACTCTTTCAGGATTCCACCAACGTTGATCGCTCCGGCTACACGCCGTCCGAGCGCGCCGTCCGCCCACGCCTCGACGAGATCTTCGCCCAGACTAAGAAGAAGCTTTTCTTCTCCTGTTTTTCGTCCTCCATTCACCGCATCCGGCTTGCGATGGAGCTCGCTCACGCGCACGGCCGCAAGGTGGCTATCGTTGGCCGGTCCATGGATAACTCCACCGAGATCGCGCAGGACCTCGGCTACCTCGACCTCCCCCAGGGCCTCATCATCAACCCCGGCCAAGTCCGCGACATGCCGTCGCACAAGGTCTGCATCCTTATTACCGGGACCCAGGGCGAGCCGATGTCCGCGCTCTCCCGCGCCGCCGTCAACAACCACAAGTTTGCCCATATTGACGCGGGCGATACCGTCCTTCTCAGTTCGCGCGTCATCCCCGGCAACGAGAAGTCCATCTACCGGATGATCGACCATCTCGAGCGGCGCGATGCCAAGGTCATCCACGACGACGGCACCGCGGGCCTGATCCACGTCTCCGGCCATGGCAGCCAGGAAGAGCTGCGGCTGATGATCAACCTCGTCCGCCCCAAGTTCTTCATCCCTGTACATGGGGATTATCGCCACTTGAAGCGCCACGCCGAGCTTGCTGCTGCCACCGGCGTGGTCGAGAAAGTCCTTACGCTCGAGGACGGCGACGTGCTCGAACTTGACCGCACATCGGCGAACAAGAACGGCAAGGTTACTGTAGGCCGCGTCTGTATCGACTCGGGCGGCGCCGCCTCGGACGTCGTGCAGGACCTCGTCATCCGCGACCGCAAGCATCTGTCGGAAGACGGCATTGTCCTCCCCATCATCGCCATCAACAAGAGCACCGGCCGTGTCGAAAACCCGCCCGAGATCGTGATGCGGGGCACTGCCATCGAAGACCCCGCGATGATCGCCGAGGCCCGCCAGATCGTCCTTCGCACCTTGGACTCGTCGAGCCCCGAAGAGAAGAAAGACCCTGGCCTGATCAAGGAGAAGATCCGGAACGACCTCAAACGCTACATTCAGAAGTCCACCAGCCGCCGCCCGCTTATCATGCCAGTCATCCTGGAGATCTGAAGGCACCATTCACGCGCTTTTCGGTACCCAGGAGGAGTGAAGGCCCCCGATCGTCTGGGGGCCTTACATATTGGGAAGGGGAGGGTTTTGCAGATAGGTGAAGCCGGAACCGAAGGGAACTGCAAGCCCGGCAATTGCTTGTTACAGTGAATCAGACGCGCTTCCGAACAAAAAGTTGTTCCCGGTTCTAATATTTCTTTACAGAAAACAATATCCGGAAGATCGCCTGAACACATACTCTCATCGGCAGCCAGCACTTGTCTATGAGCCTTTTGTTTCCAAAGCCTGAACTTCTTATTCTTCCCATTCATGTCATGAGTCCGATTCCGCAGCCTCCTCCCGTCCGCGCACATTCTCTTAAATCGTTGCTCGGGCAAACGTTCGGCTTCCCAGCCTTCCGCGTCAACCAGGAGGCTGTCTGCCGGGCCGCTACCGACGGTCGTGACGTTTTGCTCGTCATGCCTACGGGTGCCGGTAAATCTCTTTGTTATCAACTGCCTGCCATCGCTCGTGGAGGCACGGCCCTCGTCATCTCCCCCCTGATAGCCTTGATGGACGACCAGGCCGCCAAGCTCACCGCCGCCGGTCTCCGCGTCGCCCGCATCCACTCAGGCCTTTCGCGCGACCAGGCCCGGGATGCCTGCCGCGCGTACCTCGACGGCTCACTCCAGTTCCTCTTCATTGCTCCCGAGCGTATGCGCGTTCCCGGCTTTCCGCAGATGCTGGCGAAGCGCAAGCCTGCTCTGATCGCGATCGACGAAGCTCATTGCATCTCGGCTTGGGGTCATGACTTCCGCCCGGACTACCGGATGCTTGGCGAGCATCTGCCGCTGCTTCGGCCCAGCCCGATCATTGCCCTCACCGCTACGGCGACACCAGCCGTCCAGAAAGACATCGTTGCCCAGCTACAGCTCTCCCGCCCAGCCCTGTTCATCCATGGCTTCCGTCGCGACAACCTCCATATCGAGGTCGTCGAAATGTCCAGGCCGCAGCGAAACGACTTTACCGTTGACCTGCTGAAGCAGCCCGGAAGTCGACCGGCCATCGTCTACGCTCCTTCCAAGAAAGCCACCGAAGAGCTTGCAGCACTGCTTGGGCGCAATGCTGCGGCTTACCACGCCGGGCTTGACTCCGCCACGCGCGATCGCGTCCAACGCGGCTTCCAGGCAGGCACGGTGGAGGTTGTCGTGGCTACGATCGCCTTTGGCATGGGCATCGACAAGGCAGACGTGCGCACCGTCGTTCATATCGCTCTGCCTGCCTCGGTCGAGGCCTATTACCAAGAGATCGGCCGGGCCGGGCGCGACGGCCAGCCGAGCCGGACTGTCCTGCTCCACTCCTTTGTGGACCGGAAGATTCACGAAGGTTTTCTCGAACGGGACTACCCGCCTTCGAATGAACTGGCGCACGTCGCCTCCGTGCTTACGGACGATTTCCTGATGCCCGGGCCCCTGGCACAACGGCTCAAGATGCCCTTCGAAGTGTTCAAGAAAGCGGTTGAAAAGCTTGCCGCGCAAGGGGCGGCGCAGATCGACCTTGACGGCCTTGTCCGCGCGACCGGCCTGACGGACTGGCGCACCGGCTACGACGCCCAGCTCGCCTTTCGCCGTTCTCAGATCGATCGCATGGTGCGTTTTGCCGAATCGAACCAGTGCCGCATGACCGCCCTGATTCAGCACTTTGGCGACACCGCCGACAGGTTGAAACCGTGTGGCCACTGCGACTTCTGCTCCCCGGGAAGCACCACCGCTCAGTCCTTCCGAGAACCCACGCGTGAAGAAGAGCGTCATCTCCGCGCCATCCTTCGCGCGCTCACCGGAGGCATTTCCCGTTCAACGGGCAAGCTCCACAGCGACCTTGCTCTGACATCCGACCGTAAGCTCTTCGACGGGTACCTGGACGCTCTCGCCCGGGCGGGCCTTCTTCAGCTCACCCCAGAGACCTTCACCAATTCCTCCGGCGACGTCATCCCCTACAAGAAGGCCTCCCTCACTCACGAAGGGACTTTGGTCGAGAAGACCGGCGACGCGCTTCTCGTCCAGCTCCGCCACAGCACTCCGGCCAAAGGCAAAGAGGCTGCCCTATCGGCCCGTCCGTCCAAAGCCAACCTCAAGACCGAGCGCGAGCGGACTACTGCCGCCTACACGCCCGCGCAGCAAGCGCTCGAAACCCGCCTCCGCGAGTGGCGCAAGGCCGAAGCCGCCAAGACCGGCAAGCCCACCTTTATGGTGTTTGGCGACACTGTTCTTCGGAACCTGGTTCTAGCCGCGCCGCAAACCATCTCTGCACTGGAGCAAACCAGCAGCTTCAACCAGGACCGGGCAAACCGCTACGGGGCGGAGATCGTCGCCGTCTGCCGTGACCAGGAGAGCAGCGCTCCCTCAAGCCCGAAAGAGCCTGACACAGAGCGCCGAGGGTTCAGACCTGAAACATCGACTTCCGCCTTCGCCCGTCAGCGTGCAACGCAGCCCGAAGCCGCAGTCGCCCTCACTCCAGTCCAGCAGGCCCTTGACGCCAACCTTCGCGAGTGGCGTAAGGCGGAGTCGGCCAAGCTCGGCCTGCCGCAGTTTTTTGTGCTCAGCTCATCGACCCTGCGAGACATCGTCCTGCTGCATCCGAAGACCTTGCCGCAACTCAGATCCATCTCGGGTGTCGGCGTCGAGAAGCTGGACAAGTTCGGCTCAGCTATCCTTGAGATCTGTAACCAGTGATGAGCCCTCAGACAGAAGACGCCCACCATCCCGCCGAACTCGACTCTCCGACGCTCGACGAGCTTGCCTCTCACTGCTTCGGTTGCGGCACAGCGAACCCGCAGGGTCTTCATCTCAGCTTCGTCATCGATGCCGAAGCCCTGACCGCCACGACCACGGTCACGCTGACGCGCCTGCACGAAGGACCACCCGGCTACATTCACGGCGGTATCGTGGCTGCGATGATGGATGAGGTGATGAGCAAGCTGAACAGGCCACTGCAGGCTCTTGCCATGATGCGTCATATGGAGGTCGATTACCTGCGCCCCAGCCCTCTCGACCAGCCGCTGACGCTCAGTTCCAGCCACGTGAAGCGCGAAGGCCGCAAGCTCTTCCATCGCGCCGCGTTGCGGGACGCTGACGGCACGCTGCTCGCCGCAGCCACAGGCCTCTTCATCGTCATCGACCCAACGTATCTCACTTAGCCGGCTTCCCAGTAGTCTCGGTCGCGTAGGAAGTACTCGTCGTCCCACGTATGCATCATTGTTTGAAAGAACATGAAAACCATGCGCGAATGCCCCAGCTTCTGAAAGCGACGGTTCGTCGTCCATATCCTGCCTTTGACGATGCGGAACCTCGTCCGATGCACCCCTTTCGAGAGAAGATAGTCTTCAGCAAATAAGGCTTCTTCGTTGAAGCCGCCCAGGGACCAGAACGCTTCGCGTTCGAAGAGCATGAACATGCCAGTGGCAAACGGCTTCAGCCTGGAGCCGATATGCTGCATCAAGTTGTTGCCGGCGTACAACAGATCATCGAAGAAGCTGCCGTAGCGACAAGCGATGTTCGTCGTGGCGAGGTGCAGATCGCGCCGCCGCATCGCTGCCAGAGCCCGCCGCAGCAGGGTCGGCTCGGAAAGCTCCACATCGGCGTCCAGAAAAAGGATGTACTTGGTATCGGCCAGGCGTGCGCCGGCGTTGCGTCCGACCGACGGCAGACCGCCAGGCACGACCTCGATGCGGAGCCGGTTCTGAAAGCTCAGGGCATTTTCTACTGTGCCATCGGTGGAGCCGGCGTCCGCCACGAGCACGCGGGTCACACCTAACCTGGCGTAGTCCTGCTTACACAACGAAAGAAGCAGCCTGGGCAACATCACCGCCTCATCCTTAGCGGGGATGACAATCGTAAGCTCGGGGCAATCGACTGGCGTCATCAGGCGGCCTCTACAGGGACGATGTAACGATGTTGCAGCCCGGGCGTTGCACATGGAACAAAGCTCCTTGAATTTTCAGGCAACGCGTTCTATCCGGTAACCGCACGGCAAGGCCAGGCATCGCATCCGAAAGCTGCTATGTTTAAGACTCACGCGGCCACCATGCCATCCTCATGCCAACCGCGGCGCGGAGGAGTTGCCATGCCAGACCACACCACCAATGGAAACGGACATTACGGCCAAACGGCGCCCGGCCCGCGCCTGAAGGTTGGGCTTGCCGAGATGCTCAAGGGCGGCGTCATCATGGATGTCATGGACGTTGAGCAGGCCCGCATCTCGGAGGAAGCCGGTGCGGTCGCCGTCATGGCGCTCGAGCGTGTTCCGGCGATGATACGCGCGGAGGGCGGGGTTGCCCGCATGGCGAGCCCCAAACTGATCAAGCAGATCATGAGCGTCTCGTCCATCCCTGTCATGGCAAAGGCACGCATCGGACACTTCGCCGAGGCGCAGGTGCTCGAGGCGCTTGGCGTTGACTTTATCGACGAATCCGAGGTTCTTACCCCTGCGGACGAGACCTATCATATAGATAAGCATGCCTTCAAGACGCCCTTCGTGTGCGGTGCGCGGAACCTGGGCGAAGCTCTTCGCCGCATCGCGGAAGGCGCATCCCTGATCCGCACAAAGGGCGAACCCGGCACCGGCGATGTGGTCCATGCAGTGCAGCATATGCGGCAGATTCTGCGTGAGATCAAAGCACTTACCGTGCTTGGCGATGAAGAACTCTACAACGCCGCCAAGGTGCATGGTGCGCCATACGAGCTGGTTCGCATGGTCGCCAAAGCCGGTAAACTGCCGGTACCAAACTTTTCTGCTGGCGGAATTGCCACACCGGCTGACGCGGCCCTGATGATGCAGCTTGGAGCGGAGACGGTCTTCGTCGGTTCAGGAATCTTTATGAAGGGCGGTGCGACCCCGCTCGACCTCCATAATCATGAGGAGCGTGCCGAGGCAGTATCCCGGGCAAAAGCGATCGTGCTGGCAACGCTCCACTTCAACAATCCGAAGATTGTCGCCGAGGCCAGCGAAGACTGCACCGGCACGATGAAGGGTCTGGCCGCGGCGGCGATCGAAGAGAAGAACCTGATGCAGACGCGCGGCTGGTAAGCGAACCCGTGCCGCGCCTCCTGATCGATGGCCACGCGGATACGGCACAGCGTTTCGTCAATGATGCCTGGAACTTTACCGAGGCTCTGAGCGGCGGTCACCTCTCCTTTGAGACGGCGCGCGGGGGTGGCCTCGGAGCGGAGTTCTTTGCCGCCTGGGCCGAGCCGACCCAATGGAGAGATCGCTATGCTGAACGCACGTTGGCGTTGATCGGCAGCGTCCGTGAGCAAGCAGAACGGTATCCCGGTCAGCTCCGTCTTTGCACAACGCCCGCAGAGATCCTGGCGGCCCAGGCAGACGGAAGATTCGCCATGCTGCTGAGCATTGAAGGCGGTCACTCCATCGAAAACGACCTTGGCCTCTTGCGTCGCTTTCACAGTCTTGGCGTACGGTATATGACGCTTACGTGGTCCAACTCAAACGAATGGGCAGACTCGTCAGGCGACCTCGATAACGCCTCTGTAAAGCATCATGGAGGACTAACTGGCTTCGGACGCGAGGTCATTCGTGAGATGAACCGGCTCGGCATGATGATTGATGTGTCACACGTATCCGATGAGACGTTTGACGCGGTTCTTGCCACGACACGCACGCCTATCATCGCGTCGCATTCATCGGCTCGCGCGCTTACCGCAGCTCCCCGCAACCTTTCAGACGAGATGCTGCACAGGCTCGCTGCAAATGGGGGAATGGCTATGGTGAACTTCTTCCCTGCCTTTATCGACGAAGCGTGGCGTGCAGCCTGGAACACGCAACGTAAAGAACGGCAGGAAGCGCATCAGGACCTTGCGGCGACGCACCCTGAACCTATTCCGTTTACGCATTCGAACGCTATTGATCGCCGGTTTGCAGAACGTATTCCACGTGCGCCGCTGGCTTCGCTGATCAACCACATCGATTATGTTGCACAGATAGCGGGAATCGAGCACGTGGGCCTAGGCACAGATTTCGACGGCATTCCCGCGCTACCCGACGGATTGGACTCAGCCGCCGATCTGCCGAAGGTCTTCGACGCGCTTGCGGACCGGGGCTACACCGCAGAGGACCTCGATGGGATCGCGGGAGGCAATCTGCTCCGGGTCTTCGACACCGTTCTGGCAGCCGCCGATCCACCGGGCGGTTACCCTGACGCTGTACAGGTCACTTTCGTGCGGTAAGGAACGTTTCCCGCTCGCCTGGCGCGTTCCGTTTCGAAGATGCAGGGTGCATACTGGAGAGGCAGGCCTCGTCCAACAAGTGAATCGCATCACGCAAATAAGCCAGACGGACCATGGCTTCGCCCTCTTTGCGCATGATGTGCGGCTTCTCAGCTAGCACGATTGGTTTTCTCGATCAAGTACGGGAACAACTCAGAAGTATGAATATTGCGTCAGAGCAGCAGACCCCGATGGGCCATACTGCGCTCCTTGCACTTTGCATCTCATTATAGATAGAGGCCCTACTGTGCAGACTTCCTCACCCGGCGAATTCACCGACATCACTTCGCTGCTCCCCGATTTGCTCTGCTTCAGCCATCTTCGCTGGCACTTCGTTACACAACGTCCGCAGCATCTATTGCGTCATGCCGCCCAGGACCGCCGGGTGTTCTACTTTGAAGAGCCGATCTTCCATACGTCCGAAGACCTTCCGATGCAGTCGCAAGAGACGCCGGGAGCGTACCTTGAAGTGCTGCACGAGGAACCTTCGGTCTGGGTGCTCCGCCCTCATCTTCTGCACGGCCTGGATGCTGACGCCGCGCAGCGGCAGCTGCTCACGGAGTTCATGAACCGGTTCTCCGTCAAACGCTATCTGCGCTGGTACTACACCCCGATGGCGCTTAGCTTTTCGTCTCACCTCGCCGGTGATGCCACAGTGTACGACTGCATGGACGAATTGAGCGGCTTCCTTGGCGCTCCCCCGCAACTCCTTGAACGCGAGCAGCAGCTATTCATTGAAGCCGACGTGGTTTTTACCGGAGGAATCAGCCTTTACGAGGCTAAACAACGGCAACATCCGAATGTACACGCTTTCCCCAGCTCCATCGATGAGGCGCACTTCTCGCAGTCGCGGCGGGGTACCTTGCCGCAGCCGGCGGATCAAGCTGCCATTCCGCACCCCCGCGCCGGATTTTACGGGGTTGTGGACGAACGCTTCGACACTCATCTGCTCGGGAAGGTCGCCGCACTTCGCCCAGACGTGCAGTTTGTCATCCTCGGTCCAGTCGTCAAGATCGACCCTGCAACCCTGCCCCGAGCTGCAAACATTCACTATCTAGGCGGCAAGCATTACGAGGAGCTTCCTGCCTACCTCGCCGGCTGGGATGTCGCTCTACTCCTGTTTGCGCGCAACGACGCGACCAGGTTTATCTCACCGACGAAAACTCCAGAGTATCTTGCAGGTGGTAAACCTGTCGTATCTACACCGATCCGGGACGTTGTGCGAGGCTATGGGGAGCCCGGTCTGGTCGCCATTGCCGAGAAGCCAGAGGAGTTTGCCGCAGCGATTGATGCCGCACTCCTTCCGCAAACCGGCGAGTGGAAGAATGCGGTCGCGCAGAAGCTGGCTCAGGGTTCCTGGGCTCGCACCTGGGCCTCCATGCAGCGAGAGATCCATCGCGCTATGGAGGCCAGGCAAACACCAGCAACCCTGCTCGCAGCGTCGCACATAGTGACGTCCGGTGTTTCGCCACTCCGGGTTGAAGCTCTGCTCTCGTCACGCTTGCTCAAGTCAACACAGGCGCGGCGAGGCAAAGAGCACTTCGATTACGTGGTGGTCGGGGCCGGTTTTGCTGGCAGCGTCCTTGCAGAGCGGCTTGCCAGTCAACTGGGTAAGCGCGTCTTGATTGTCGATAAGCGTGAGCACATCGCCGGCAACGCGTACGACTGCTTAGACGAGAATGGGATTCTGATCCACAAGTATGGACCGCACATCTTCCACACCAACTCGGACGATGTTGTCGCCTACCTTTCGAAGTTCACTACCTGGCGTCCCTACGAGCACCGGGTCTTGTCACAAGTCGATGGGCAGTTGATACCTGTACCGATCAATCTTGACACCATCAACCGGCTCTATAACCTTTCGCTCAACGCAGCAGGAATGGAGGCGTTTCTTGCTGCGCGTGTTGAGAAGCCGGCGCTGATCCGGACGTCGGAAGACATCGTCGTCAGTCGCGTCGGACGTGAACTTTACGAGAAGTTCTTTCGTGGCTACACGCGCAAGCAATGGGGCCTCGATCCCTCGCAGCTCGACGCCTCCGTAGCCGGACGCATCCCTGTCCGCTTCGACCGCGACGACCGCTACTTTACCGACAGCTTTCAGGCGATGCCCGCGGAGGGTTTCACCCGAATGTTTGAGCGGATGCTCGATCATGCTCGCATCACGATCCGTACGGGCGTCGATTCCCACGATGTGGCACGTACCTATCCGGGAGCGAAGATCGTCTACACCGGTCCGATTGACGAGTTCTTCAACTTCCGCTTCGGCAAGCTGCCTTATCGTTCGCTGGAGTTTCAGCACGAGACGCACGACGTAGAAACGTACCAGGCTGCACCCGTGATCAACTATCCCAACGAACACGCGTATACGCGAATCACAGAGTTCAAGTATCTAACCGGTCAGAAGCACAAGCGCACGAGCATCGTCTACGAGCACCCGCGCGCCGAGGGCGATCCGTACTACCCAGTTCCACGTCCGGAGAACGCTGCGCTCTATGCCCGGTATCGTGATCTTGCCGAGCGTACTGACAATGTGGAGTTCTGTGGCAGGCTAGCGAACTACAAATACTTCAACATGGATCAGGTCGTTGCGCAGGCTCTTGCAACCTTTCGTCGCATGGCCGCAGCCGAGGCATCGGACACGTTTGACAGCCCACTTCCGGGTCTTTCAACGGCAGCCTCGCCTGCCTCTTTGTAGCGTTGCGCATCAACACAAAGGCCCTCTAGGAGAGGGCCTTTGTGCTTTCAGATCCGTCTACTTCTCGCCGAGCGGTGCAGCCATCTTCTCGTGCATGGCACCCTTGACGGCGCCGGGCGTTACATTCGCCAGCATCCCCTCGATTTTGGTCTTCAGCGACGCGGCATACACATGGTCCTTGCCGTCGAACAGTGCCTCGATCCCCTGCTTTGCCACGTCCGCAGGCTGACTTTCGGACTTGCCATCACGCCCGACCTGCGTGTCGTCCATACCCGCGCGATGGAAGAAGTCCGTATCCGTCGGCCCGGGCTGCAGTGCTGTCACTGTGACGCCAGTGTCCTTCAATTCGTAGCGCAAACTATGAGCGAACGACAGCACGAACGCTTTGGTCGCCGCGTAGACTGCCTCGCGCGGTGCCACCATCTCGCCTGCGATCGATGCCGTAAACAGGATCTTGCCTTCGCCGCGCGCCACCATCTGTCTCACCACACCCTTCGCCAGACGGACGGTGCCGACGCAGTTGAGGTGCACCATGTTCGACTCCTCTTCAACGTCGGTCTCGGCAAACAACCCGCCTAAACCTACACCCGCATTGAGGCAAGCCACAGCAAGCGGTTGTGCCAATGCCTGGATCTTGGACCAAAGCTCCGCAACACCTTCTTTGTGAGCCAGATCCGCATTTACCTCGGTCACGGCAACGCCCAGGGTGCGACACTCCGCCGCGGCACTTGCAAGCCGGTCTCCTTCTGACGCAATGACCAGATCGTATCCTTTTCCAGCCAGCACCTTCGCTAATTCCAGCCCAATTCCGCTCGAAGCGCCCGTTACCAGTGCCAATCCTTTTGCCATGACTTCCTCCTTGTCGGTTTACACCTTTGCACCAGGCAGTCTGATGCCACCCTGCGCGGAGGAGATGCCGTACGAATTCGCTTGGACAGGCAGCGTAAAGCGACGATCGCACATCCATCTCCACGTGTGTCAACACGCCGTGAGGTTTCGCAATGACTGTCGCCTACAATGAAGCCGCTGAAATCACAGGACCAACGTTCCCGCTTTCAGGTACAACCTATGTTCCGGTGATCAACGAGATGAAGGATGGCCGGAGCTTCGCGCACGCGTACCAAACCATCCTCGCCTCACCCGAACAGCTTTACCAGTTCTGGCATGCGGAGCGGTCCTACCCACTTTGGCAAGAGCACGTCGTGTCGGTCACACCCGTACGAGAGAAGGTCACCCACTGGATTGTCGGCAACCCCGAAGATGCCAAGGGTACGCGCATCGAGTTCGACTCCGAAATCACCGAAGACGTTCCCGGCAAGATCATCGCGTGGCGTTCCATCACCGAAGGCGTGGATCAAAGCGGCCAGGTAACCTTTACTCCGCATCCAGCAGGCCGTGGCACCATCGTCCTGCTGCAGCAGCAGGTCAAAGTACCAGGAGGCGCACTCGGCAATGCGGCCGCATCTGCGGTAAAGCGTGGGCCCAAGCAAACCGTCATTGAAAATCTTAGGCACTTCAAGGAGATGGTGGAGGCGGGAGCTATCCCCTCCGTCAAAGGGCAGCCTCACGGTCCGCGTGGTCTCAGTGGCGCGGCAAAAGAACTCCTCTATGGCGAGAACAATCCCACGCCCCCGGGCACCAGCGAACAAGCCATGTCTGAAAACACCAGTGCCACCAAGGAGGCGGTATGAAAGCAGTATGTTGGATGGGTAAGAGCAAGGTGGAAGTGCACACGGTCGCCGACCCTACGATCATCAATCCGCAGGATGCCATCATCAAGGTCACCCGGACGGCTATCTGCGGCTCAGACCTTCACCTTTTCGATGGCTACATCCCCACCATGGAATCAGGCGACATCCTTGGGCATGAGTTCATGGGCATTGTCGAGGAGGTAGGCAGCGAGGTCAAAACGTTGAAGCGCGGCGACCGGGTTGTCGTGCCGTTTACCATCGCGTGCGGCGCCTGTATGTTCTGCAAGAAGGATCTGTGGTCCCTTTGCGACAATTCAAACCCCAATGCCCACGTGGCCGAGGCGATGTACGGCTATTCGGGCTCTGCTCTCTTCGGTTACTCTCACATCTACGGCGGCTATGCTGGTGGCCAGGCTCAGTATGCTCGCGTTCCGTTCGCCGACGTAGGGCCGATCAAGATCGAGAACGATCTTGACGACGAGAAGGTTCTGTTCCTCTCAGATATCTACCCGACCGGCTTCCAAGGTGCGGACAACGCGAACATCGAACCCGGTGATACGGTGGCGGTCTGGGGATGCGGCCCTGTAGGACTGTTTGCGATCGCCAGTGCTTATCTTCTTGGCGCGGGCAAGGTCATCGCCATTGATCGCTTCCCTGAACGCCTGAAGCTAGCTCGCGACTACTGCGGTGCTACCACCATCAACTACAGTGAGGACGAAGTAACGGTTGTCGAAGCCTTGCGCGACCTGACCGGTGGCATAGGGCCTGACAGCTGCATTGATGCGGTTGGCATGGAGGCGCACTCCGACACGGTGGTCGGTTTATACGACAAGATTAAGCAGGCGCTCATGATGGAGACGGATCGGCCTTTTGTTCTTCGCCAGGCCATTCAGTCGATTCGTAAGGGAGGCACGCTCTCGATTCCCGGCGTATACGGTGGTGTGCTCGACAAGGTCAACTTTGGGGCAGCTTTCGGAAAAGGCCTGAAGATGGGCATGGGCCAAACTCACATGCACAAGTATCTGAAGCCTCTGCTCAAATCGATCGAAGATAAGAAGATCGATCCTTCGTTCCTCATCTCTCATCGCGTGGGTATCGACCAGGTACCCGATATGTACCCCATGTGGCGCGACAAGCAGGAAGCGGTTACGAAGATCGTTATCGACCCGTGGGTAGATACCATCAAGCAGCCGCACCTCGCGTAGTACTCAGCTCAAGGAGACGACACAAGCCAGAGGAATCATCTCGAACAGCATCAGGCAGGTTCTTCAACACGTTCCAGCCCACCGGCAGCGCACAGGCCGTGCCTCCGGTGGGCTTTACAATGTGTGAGTGCCTACTCAACGACACGCGCCAGGTCAAACGCTCCTCAT
Organism: Acidobacteriaceae bacterium; assembly: GCA_965215415.1. Classification (GTDB taxonomy): domain Bacteria; phylum Acidobacteriota; class Terriglobia; order Terriglobales; family Acidobacteriaceae; genus Edaphobacter. The sequence continues at coordinate 3,137,897 of CBDCDQ010000009.1, forward strand.
CGACGCAGATGACACTCTTTGGGAGAACAACATCTACTTTGAGCGCGCGATCGCCGCATTCATCTCCTACCTCGATCATCGAATCCATACACCGGCAGAAGTTCGCAGCCACCTTAATGCGGTAGAACGAGCGACCGTAGCCGAACACGGGTATGGCTTGAGTAGCTTTCGCCGTTCCCTGGCCTCGTGCTTAGAACAGCTTTCCGATGTGCAGCTCACTGAAGAACACCGTACCCGCATCTCCGAGTTCGTCCAGGCGATCGCGGAACATGAGGTCGAGCTTCTGCCAGGAGTACCCCGTACCCTTGCGAGCCTGGCCAGGCGGCATCGTATTCTCCTCGTCACCAAAGGCGATCCCGAAGAACAACACGACAAACTCCGGCGCTCCGGGTTGGCTTTGTACTTCAGCGCGGTGGAAGTGCTCCCGGAGAAGCACGACGCAGCCTACCGCTCGCTGACGGTCAAGCACGGCTTTGAAGCGGCCACTACGTGGATGATTGGCAACAGCCCCAAGTCGGACATCAACCCTGCGCTCGCCGCCGGTCTACACGCCATCTACATACCGCATACCTCCACCTGGGTGCTGGAACATGAAAGGGTCGACCCTGCTCCACCGGGCCAGACCTTCCTGGAGTTGCCGAGCTTTTCCATGTTGACGGACCGATTCTAAGCGCATGGAAATGCTATGATGGTCCTCAGATTGAGCACCGTATCGTCTTCTAAGCGGCCCGTGAGGGCCTGCGAAGCGGAATGCGGAGGTGGCGAAATTGGCAGACGCACTAGCTTGAGGTGCTAGCGCCGCAAGGCATAGGGGTTCAAGTCCCCTCCTCCGCACCAATCACTCCATAGGAAGACTTAGACGGCCAGCTCCATCGAGTTGGCTGTTCGGCGTTCTCCTTACACCTCCTTTGTAGCGTGTCCTGGCACAGGGTGGAGGCTTACCCAATGGGTCCCGAATTCTTTTAGATCAGCAGTCGACTCGAGGAGGACATCGTCTACACGAAGCGATGCGCGTCTTCGGCCGGCGCTTTTAGGTGCTTCAAAAAGCTCTATTTTTCAAGCGATTTGCCGGGGTCCCTGGAGACACCAGAAGATGCTGCAGTGCAGCACCGTATTGGCTGATCGCTCCTATTTTCTGCGCCGATGTCATGATTACCGATACGGGCCTCCGCGAAGAAGATACACTTCCGTTCCAAAAACATGGGATTATCGTTCATCGGGTTTGAACCGATGCTTTCAACGTTGAAACCGTAAACGAGACTTTAGAGCTATGATCGCAGCCCCACGCCGCCTTAAGACACTAGCCGTCCTCTTCTTACTTCTCGGCGCGATGAGCAATTCCGTCTCCGCCATCGCGCAGGACACCCGCTTCCCCGCTGAAGGCCAGCAATTACCGGCTCCCGATTGCCTCATCCTCCACGAGGCTTGGCGCGGTCCTGCTCCCGTTTGTGATGAGCAAACGCACCAGGCCTGGCTGAAGGACATCACCCACTGGCGAAACGAACGGCTGATTCGCATCGGCTACAACGGTGAACGCTACGCCCTGCCTGCCCTCCAGTGGACTCAGTCCAGCTTTATGCAGCCTCAGATGATGGTCCACGACCGCTTCTTTTACGATCCCGTTGCGGGCCGGTACACGGTGGACCGCTATCTCGACGATCTCGACAAGCGATTTGGCGGCATCGACTCTGTCCTTATATGGCCCACGTACCCCAATATGGGGGTCGACGATCGCAACCAATCTGACATGATTCGCTCGATGCCCGGCGGAGTCGCCGGCGTGCGTGACATGATCGCCGCCTTCCATCGGCGCCACGTTCGCGTCCTCTTTCCCATGATGATGTGGGACCAGGGCACCCATGATCCCGGTCAGTCCTGGCCGGACGGTATTGCCGCCCTGATGAAGGAGATCGGAGCAGACGGCATCAACGGAGACACTCAGGACGGCGTTCCCCTTGCCTTCTCGCTTGCCGCCGAGAAGATCAAACACCCCCTTGTCTTCGAGCCCGAGGGTGGGCCTCATGATGAAGGTCTGGCTTGGAACCTCATGACGTGGGGTCAATACCGCTTCCCTTTCCTGCCCGCGGTCGATCGCTACAAGTGGCTGGAGCCTCGCCACATGGTCAACATCTCCGACCGCTGGAACCGCAATAAAAGCGACGATCTGCAATTTGCCTTCTTCAATGGCGTTGGCTGGGAAAGCTGGGAGAACATCTGGGGTATCTGGAACGGCATTACTCCGCGCGACGCCGAGGCGACCCGCCGCGTCGCTACCATCGAACGCGCAGTCGCCCCGTTCCTCGTCAGCCGCGACTGGGAACCCCTCTTCCCGATGCATGGCTACGGCCACTTTGCCAGCCGCTGGCCGCTGGGGAATGAGACTGTATGGACCATCGTCAACCGCACCGAGTACAACACCACGGGTCGCCAGATGTCGGTGACCGTTCCTCGCGGCTCCCGCTACTTCGACCTCTACCATGGGGTCGAGCTGCAACCCGCCCGCGAAGGAGAGGCCGACGTTCTTTCCTTCCCGATCGAGGCCCATGGCTTTGGAGCTATCCTTAGCACTCGCGGCGAGCCGGCACCCGCGACCCAACAACTTCTCTCACGCATGAGCTCCCTGACCGCGAAACCTCTTGCTAGCTTCTCCGGCGAATGGCAGACGCTTCCACAAGCGGTTGTTCCGGTAGCCGCCACGATCCCCGCAGCCTCGGCTGATGATTCCATGATCAAGATTCCTGGCGGCGACTTTCTCTTCAAGGTCGAGGGGATCGAGCTCGAAGGTCATGACGACATCGGTGTCGACGTTCAGTACTCCTGGGAAGATATGCCCCGCCGCTTCCACGAGCAGCGCATGAAGATCGATCCCTTCTACATGGATAAACTTCCTGTTACCAACGCCGACTTCAAGCGCTTCCTCGATGCGACCCACTATCGTCCTCAGGACAGTCTCAACTTCCTTCGCGATTGGAAGAACGGGACGTATCCTGGCGGATGGGCAAAGAAACCTGTGACCTGGGTCTCGCTCGAAGATGCTGCCGCATACGCCGCCTGGGCTGGAAAGCGCCTGCCGCATGAATGGGAATGGCAGATGGCCGCGCAGGGCACAGACAACCGCCGCTATCCCTGGGGAGACACCTGGCTGCCCGGTGCCGTCCCTGTCCCGGATCAGTCCCGCACCATGCGCGGCCCCGATGACGCCGATAGCCACCCTTCGGGAGCAAGCCCCTTCGGCGTTCTCGACCTTGTTGGCAACGTATGGCAGTGGACCGACCAGTACCAGGACGACCACACCCGCTCCGCGATCGTACGCGGCGGCAGTTACTATCAGCCTCAGGGCTCTGTCTGGTACTTCCCGCAGGCCTATCGTAACGATCAGCACGGCAAGCTGCTCCTGATGGCACCCAGCTACGATCGTTCCGGAGGCATCGGGTTCCGCTGTGTCAGGGACGCCCGGTAGGCGGATTCGCTTCTATTTGCCCTTGCCGGCTTGCTTCTAACCGGCAAGGGGCGTAACACTGTTCAGCAGCCGCAATCAGGAGCAATCAACGTGAAGAGCATGACCCGTCGTGATTTTACCCGGTCTTCGTGTAGCCTTGTGGCCGCCACCACCCTCGGGCGTTCGTCGGCTCTCCTCGCACAGGACTCCTCCACACTTCCCGAAGCTCGTCCCATCCCACAGGATCGGAAGTTCACCAGTCTCGCTCTCGAGGCGTTCCTCCTCGAGACCTCGCGCCGGATCGCCGACCCGCAGCTCGCCACTCTATTCCGCAACTGCTATCCCAACACGCTCGACACGACCGTGGAATTCAGCTCGCTCGATGGCCATCCTGACACCTTCGTCCTCACCGGGGACATCGCGGCCATGTGGCTGCGCGATTCCTCCGCTCAGGTTTGGCCCTACCTTCCCTTGGCCCGGCAGGACGATCGCCTCCGTCAGCTGCTTGAAGGAGTCATCCGTCGCCAGAGTCGCTGCCTTCTTCTCGATCCTTACGCCAACGCGTTCATGCGCGATCCCACGGCTAAGCCCCTTTCCTGGTCGCTTCAGGACAAAACCGATATGAAGCCCGGCATCGGTGAGCGTAAATACGAGCTCGACAGCCTGTGCTATCCCATCCGCCTGGCTTATGGCTACTGGAAGCAAACTGGCGACATCCGCCCGTTCGATGCCACCTGGCACCAGGCGATGCGACTCGTTCTCACCACCATGCGGGTTCAACAACGCAAACAAGACTCCGGGCCCTACCACTTTCAACGCGCCTCCACCTCCACCAACGAGATGCTGGCAAATGGAGGTTTCGGCAACCCAGTCAACCCTGTCGGCCTGATTGCCTCAGGCTTTCGCCCTTCGGACGACGCCTGCGTCTTCCCCTTCCTCATCCCCTCCAATTTGTTCGCGGTTACCTCACTTCGTCAGCTTGCCGAGCTTGCCAACGTTGTGCTCCACGACCCGGCACTTGCTGACAGCGCCGATGCACTTGCCCGCGAAGTCGCCTCTGCCCTGAGCCAGCATGCCATTATCGCAACGCCCCAGGGCACCATCTGGGCCTACGAGATCGACGGCTTCGGCAGCCGCCTCCTCATGGATGACGCCAATGCTCCCAGCCTCCTTGCGCTTCCCTATCTGGCCAGTTCCCCGGACCCCGCCCTCTATCAGCGCACCCGTACGTTCATCTGGAGCGGACAGAACCCATGGTTCTTCAAAGGATCAGCCGGCGAAGGCATTGGCGGACCCCACGTCGGAGCGGACATGATCTGGCCTATGTCTCAGATAATGTACGGCCTTACCGCCACGTCCGACTCTGAGGTGCGCCAAGCCATTGCCATGCTCAAACGATCTTCCGCGGGAACCGGCTTCATGCATGAAAGCTACCACCGCAACGATCCTGCAAACTTCACCCGCAAATGGTTCGCCTGGGCGAACACGCTTTTTGGGGAGCTCCTTGCCTCCACCGCTCGGACGAAGCCGAATCTCCTAACAAACCTGTAGGCTGTACCAGGGAATGAGGTTCATTCCAAGTTCGTTCGTTGTAAAACCCAGTGTCTCGCATGCCCGTCGGCACCATGTAATCGGGCTCGGACCAGACGTCCTGCTCGGTCACATGTTTCTCGAAATAGTTCCAGCTATTCCACCCCATAGGGGTAACTGGGCTAACTTGGCTTGTCCAAACATCTGGACGGTCGTCACGATGAGAGCACACAATACACTACGAAGAACAGCGTTACCTTCAAGTATCAGATTTTTGGCTTGGCTACAACGACACTACACCATTTAGCAGGTTCAACGACCTGCTCAGCAAGGGAAGAATAGTCTCACCTACGAAGTGTGAGTCGATCAGTGCCAAAGCATGACTGAGGTACCTTCAGCACTCATCTCGAAAACCGCCTTGCCTTGCTCAAGCTTTGCCGGATGGCCCCACAAAGCTTCGCCACGCAGTTCAGGAGGAACAGCAAGAGTACACGTTGCAGCACTTTGCCTCGTATTGGTCACTACACTGACCCATTGACGATCCCGCTTCATGACGCGCAGCAAACAAGGTAGCTGTGTTGTCGTGAAATGGATAGGTGTTCCGTCGACCGCGGCAGGGAAGACAGACAGTAAGTAGCGTGCGAGTGGTTGCGGATCGGTAAGCCAAGCTCCAATGCCAATCGGCGATGGTATCCAAAGCACCTTTCCGCCATTCTTCGTCGAACGCCGGGTCGCGACCACCTCCCCCTTGTCGTAACTGATGGGTTCAGCACTTTGAGGCCGCACGGTGCTCACCCATAAACGAGATGGCAGAGGCTGACCCGATTTTCCGATCGATAGATAGGGTGTCTGCTCGACAAGATGGACTTCCTTAAGCGAAGCGCCGGTGATCGCCGCAAGTGGGAACCCGGAGAGTGGCAGCGCTTCAGCATGGGCGCCATAAAATCCTGTCAGTCCGGAGATGATCAAGAAGTTGCCGTTCTCTAAAAAGGTCTGCATAGGCTGCAAGTCGGTAGCAGCAAGAGAGCGCGCGTCCGGCACAATAGCAAGGCGCGGCGCGGACGAGCGAGAGGTCCAATCATAGTCGCTCATATGCTTGACGTTTGGCGGAAGACCGAGAGTAGACAAAGCTTCGTAAAACCCCAAAGCCTCCGTCACGTGTGCGTTCACGCCGCGTGCGGCATCTTCCGTGCGGCCTAGCTCCGACCGCCACTGGTAAACATCCTCAAAGGTCATCGTGTCGAGACTTAGAAGCAATGTTACGGGCGAGACCACCGGCTGTGCGCTCTTGAAAAACTCTTGATGAAGATTCAGGACGGAGGCGATCTCCGAGGCAGCTTTGAGGCGTCCGCTTGGCTGCTGGTCGAAGTCGAGCATAGACCACTCGCCTGCTTCCACCCCTTTGCGCCGGGCGTTCAGCAGCCAATAGATTGTGCGGTCTGCACCGGCTCCGATGCTTGTCCAGGTCCACTGAGCGATGTCGTCCGGAGTAGGTTCCATCGCCTTTACACCGCTGTAGATATTGTTGCCGCCTTGCAACTCAGTCACCCAGTAAGGCTTAGGCTCGATGCTGCCACGGACAAGGTCGTTTATGAACGAGACACCCAGATCGTACTGTTCCCGCTTCAGTAATCCGAAGTGCCAGGAGGGATGAATCGAGCAGCCGAGAGTATCCAGAAAACTTCGCCAGGCAGGCAGATCATCCGAAAGGCTGGCAAGATTGCCGAGAATACCGGCCGGGTTGAGGTGCAGCGGATGCTTGGCGTCTGACCGTTTCACTTCATCTGCAAACCAGCGCAAACCTGTTGTTTGATAATTCAGCCAAAAAGCCCGCCAATCGAGCTCTTCGTTGTGGTTCCATCCTCCTCCATCCAGCCGGGGAGCTCTTACATCCGATATTGACTTATAGGAACTACCCCACTCGGCATTAAGTGCATCTACCGTGCGGTAGCGTATGCCCACCCAAAGCCTGAACGCTGCTACAGCCGTAGGTGAAGACGATGGCGATTGACCGGGCTCGTTTACGAGTAACCAGGTGTCCAGCGCAGCACTCCCCTTGTACCGGTTGACTACTTTGGCGATATAGGTGGCAGCGGCACTTTTATCCCCTTCACTTTCCACGATACCGGAACCCTGATTGCCATCGCCACCGCGGAAGGTGGGACGACCGCTGGGCGTCAGCGTCGCGACGATACGAACGTGATGTTTCTCAGCCGAACGGAAGGCAGCATCGTAGAGCGAGAAATCCCATTCATTCGGGGCCTGTTCCAGGTAACTCCACATCAGGAACAGCCGCGCCACGGGCATCTGCGCATCTTCCAGTGTCGCAAACCAATGATCGATCTCAGCAGGCGTCTGCCCGGGTTCCAACCAGATCTGGGCACCGAGTTGGGGTCGATCCTGCGGCCTCAACGGGCGTGTTGCGGCCAGACACAGAAACACGAGGAGCAAGCGGGAGAAAGTGCGCGCACAACTCATTCTGTAGATAACCTGCTCCGTTGGAATGCCTGCGATCGAGAAGGACTCTTGCGTCGGCAAACGGAATTACTTCTTAAGCGAAGATGGGTTGTGGCGCGCAATCATGGAAACTGTGACCGCCAGGTATGGAGAAGGCAATCTTTACAGGTACCGCAGCGAATGGAGCGGATGCGTGCTTTGTGCACCCATCCGCTTCATCGGTTACAACCTAGAAATTGAACTTGAATCCAAATTGCACAGTTCGGTTGAAGCCAGTGGGCGATGAGATGGTGCCCACTGAACCAGGACTCGAGAGTGAACTGTTAGGGGTGCTGAAGTTCGGGTGGTTGAAGACGTTGAACGATTCCGCACGCAGCTGCACACGATACCGTTCGCCGAAGTAAGTATTCTTCTGTAGGCTCATGTCTGAATCCTGGTAATTCGGCCCACGCAGCAGGTTATAGCTCGAGTTGCCGTACTGGAAGGATGACGTAGGAGCGACGAACGCAGCCGGGTTGAACCATTGCGCTTTCGTTCGGTTTTTAGGGTAGAGAGCAACGCCCGCAACGCGATCTGCCCGGCCACCCACACCACCCGTCACGCTGGTGGAGTAGGTGACGGAGAAAGGCTGTCCGGTTTGGGCTGAGGTAATTCCTCCAAGCTGCCAGCCGTCTATAAACTTGTCGACAAAGCCGTTCGTTTGATTGAGGAACGCGTGACCGTGACCGAATGGGAGCTCATACGAGTAGCTGACAGTAAAGACCTGCGGCGTCACGCCCCCGATGGGTCCATAGGAATCGTTCGTCGTAAACGTGTTCTGGAAGTTCTCCTCACCGAGCACTTGCGTCCACTGGTATTCAGCGTTTATCTGGAGGCCGTGCGACAGTTGTTTATGCAGACCTACTTCAAGGGCGTTCATGTTGGTAAAGAAGAGGGGGTCCATGGCGTAGTTGATGCTGGCAAACGGCTGGAAGGGCCGTCTTGGCTGCACGACCGCATTAGCAGGAGTTACAGCGTTGAGGTCGGGCGTCGTCTGTCCGTTGCCCCCGAAGTTGTTTTGCTTGCGCGCATTCTGGCCGATATAACTGACGCGCAAATCCAACCCTAGCGGAAATTGATGCTCTACCGCCAGGTTGTACTGCTCTGTATATGGTGTTACCGGTTTGTGGATGGCGGTCACGGATGGATTCGACCCAAACTTTCCTGTAGACGAGAAGGGCGCATCCATTGTGATCGTAGGCACCGGTCCAGCGGGCTGCGAGTAGGTAGCTGCCGCCGAGACGGGGAAGTTAGTAAACGCGTTGGCTTGCTGGTATGAACCCGGCAGGAGGTTGTAGTAAATGCCAAAGGCACCACGCACCACCGTATTGTGAATAGGCTGGTAGGCAAAACCGAAGCGCGGGGCGACGTTGTTCTTATCCTGGCCAAGGTAGCCAAAAAGACTGTCTCCCAAGCCAACAGCAGATCCTAAGGTGACGTACTGGGCGTAGGCCGGAATCGTTTGTTTTGGCAAGGAGGGAGCAAATACAACGACCTGATTCAACCCGGGCACAAACGTAGAGTTCGTCCCGTAGGGGTTATCAAGGAAGATCTGGACGTCGTAGCGCAGCCCGTAGTTCAACGTGAACTTCGAAGTGACTTTGTAGTCATCTTGCGCGTAGGCACCGATCTCGTTGCTCAGGTTTCGATATTGGATCGCGCTGGGCAGGGGTTGCTGTGTGGTGATCGGGTAGCCGAGCAGGAAATCAGCGAAGGCAACTCCCGAGTAGAGGCCGTTGAACGAGAATCCTCCACGCTGCGGCGAGACCGCCGAAACGTTGAAATGGTTGGAGTAGACGTAGGAACCGCCTGCCTTGACGGTGTGACTACCCACGATCTTTGTAAGGGATACGTTCCCTTGCATATCTTGCTCCAGATCGCGCGATCCAGCCTCGCCCGTACCCGTGATGTTGGTGATGCCGATCTGCGGCGCACCATTGATCGCTTGCGGTCCTAGCTGCGGGATAATCTGGCTGAAGTCTGTTTTGTAGTTCTGCGGCGTGCGGAAAACGGGGATGTGCGTGTATGAAACATTCGTGTCCATGATCAAGCTAGGAGAGAACGTGTGCGTGAACCCCAGGATGGTGTAGGTGGATACTTCCCCGTCAGCTGCGAGTCCACCTTGCAAGCTATCGCCACCGACGGTCGGCACCGGACCATAGAAGGCTTTCAAGAACGTTCCGCGAATCTGATTGTTGCTGTTGAACGAATGGTCCAACCGCAGGAAGTACCGCCGGATGTTCTGGCTATACGGAACCTGCTCGAAGGTGTTGAACGCCTGCGGTCCGGTGAGCACGCTCGGCAACGGCATGAGCAGGTTCATGAGCGCGCGGTCCGGCTTGCTGAAGCGGCTCGCTGGGATAATGTTGCCGGCAAACGGCAGACCAGTAAGCGGATCGACGAGTTGGACAGGCTTCACTTTGTTGGCCGCGGCGTTTGCAGGCAGGTACGCCGAGAAATCGCCATTGCGCATCGCGAGGGTGGGCTGAATTGTATTTTTCACCGCAGCCTGGTCCAGCTGGAATCGCTCGTAGCCGAAGCTGAAGAAGGACCGGTTCCGTCCGTTGTAGCCGGGGAGCAGAATGGGCCCCGTGACATTGCCGCCAAACTCATTGCGCTCATACACTGGCCGCGGCGGTGCTGCCGCTCCTAAGAAACTGTAGTTCTTGGCCGACGTTCCCTTGCCGCGGTTATATTCTACAAGTTCGCCATGCAGTTTGTTCGTGCCGCTGGCGCTTACGACGATCACCTGGTTAGGCTGGTTGAACTCTGCGGGCGCCCCGTTCGTAATGACCTTGAACTGTCCTACCAGGTCCAGCGGAGGTACTTCAGCCAGCGGCCGTTGCAGTGTGATGAACACGTTACGGATGCCGTCCAACGAAAAGTTGGCATCGCCGAAAGCGTTCCGCTGGCTGCTGCCAAAAGCCGGGGTCACCCCACGGTTGGGTACCTGGTCCTGGGAGCCTGCGTTCTGGACGCCAGGAGCCAGCTGCAGAAGGCCGATCACGTTCGTATGGCTGTTCAGCGGTGTGTTCTGGATGGTGGAGGCGTCGATTACCAGACCGACAGAGGAATCTTCGGTCTGCAGGACGGTTGGTGTTGCCGACACGTCGAGGTTAGTCTGCTCCGTGCCGACCTTCAAGGACGAGTTCACCTCAATCCTTTGATCGATGTTGAGCACGATCCCGGTCTGCTCGAACGCTCCGAAGCCGGCCTTCGTCACTTGAACCGTGTAGGTTCCAGGCGCCAGCTGCGGGATGGAGTATGAACCGGACTCTGAGGACTTGACGCTCCGCACCTCTCCGGTCTCGACCCGGGTCACTTGGATCGAGGCATCCGGGATGGCTGCGCCACTGGGGTCAGTAACCGTACCTGCAAAGGACCCGGTGATCCCTTGCGCTTGAACCATGTGCGACGCGAAAGGAGCAAACAGCAGGGTAGTGAGAGCAAGGGCTGTTCGCAAGGAACGTATCCGCAGGCAGTGTGCAAATTGAACAAACGTGAAACGCATCAAATCCTCCAAAGTCGACTGTACCGATTCACCAGCCCTCGTAACGGGCCAAACGGCGGAACGGTCAGCGAGATGGAGTGTTACTGCGCTCGACGACCGCTGACAAATGAATTTACGGTAAATGACCGTGACTGAAGCGTTTTGGCCCGCCTGTAGCCACTCTGCTAGAGTAAACCAAGAGGTAAATTACCGTGCAGGTTGTCGGTGGCCGCCTCGACGAAGCTGTGAGTGCGATCCGATCTGCACTGATCACGCGAATACTTGCAAGCGATCAGTTCAGTCGTACGGTGAGGTTACGGGACTTCCTGCGCTATGTCGCCGCACGCAGCATCGAGCATCCGGCGAGTCCCATCCCGGAACAGGAGATCGGCGTTGCCGTTTTTCACAGAGTCGCCGGGTACGATACGGCAGCCGACAACATCGTTCGCGTCTCAGCAGGAGACCTTCGAAGGCGCTTAGATCACTACTTCCTCGACGAGGGACGCGCGGAGGATCTCATATGTGAGATGCCTCGAGGAGGCTACGCTCTCACCTTCCACCATCGCGTTGTCCAAATCCTGGAGCAGTCTCCACCGGAGGACATCACTCCGGGGGTTCCCGCCTCGATCGTAGTTACTCCTGCGCCAGCGATCGAGCCTGCCCCGCCCGTCGAGACCGTGCCGCTTCTTACACCGACACCCTGGAAAGCCTGGCTGCTCGATACGCGCACCCTCGTCCTGAGCGGAGTTGTTCTGGCTGCCATGGTTCTTGGGAGTCGTCTTTGGTTGATGGCGAATCGTGAGCCCTGGCAGCGCACTCCACCGCTCCGTGCTTTTTGGTCTGATTTCCTCAAGCCGGGCGGAGAGGTCGAGGTCGTCATGGCTGACAGCAGTCTTGCCCTGGCAAAAAGCATCACCAATGTCCATGTAGCGCTCCCCGATTACCTGGGCTATACATACCGGGACCTCATAACAGACACCCGTATAAATGGATACACCCGAGGTGCGCTGGCAGCCATCTTTTCCCGCAACATCGGCAGCGTGGGCGACTTCAAGGCCGCACAGAACCTGTACGCTTTGATCAACCGGCCGGAACATCTCGTTCTTGGGTCTCCACACGACTTCTCGCCGGATGCGATCAAAACCAAGAACGTCATCCTTATCGGCAGCAGTGTTTCGAATCCGTGGGTCGATCTATATCGTGACCGCCGTTCCTTCTCTCTGGAAAAAGACGCGCCAGGCAACGTCGCCTACATTCGTAATCCAGACCCGCGCCCCGGAGAACTAAAAGAGTACCCCATCGATACAAACGATGCAGAGGGCGGCGGCTTCGCTGTGGTCGCCATCCTGCCAAACTTCGATCCGCAACGGCATGTGCTGATCATCGAAGGGAACGACTCTCAATCAACCCTGGCAGCCAGCAACTTCATCACCTCGGTCGCAGGTGCCAAAGCCGTGATGGACCGGATTGGCAGCCTGTCTCTTCCCAACCATGTAGAGATCTTGCTCCGGTCGTCCAAACTGATGGCCACTCCGCTGAAAGTGCAGATCGTAGCAGTGCACTACAGCGAGAATTAGACGATACGGAACGTACCGCACGCGTGGCTGATTTCTTCCGGCTCCTTTCGGCGGCTTCCCGGCAATGCAGACCGGTGCAGACCCGCCAATGCTAAACTGTCTCCTGTAGGGAACAGCCGCCCGAGAAAGTCTGGAACCACGTTATGGTTTATCTGCTCGTCTTCGTCCACGTCGTTGTTTGCCTCTTCCTGATCGGCGTCGTCCTGCTGCAACAAGGCAAGTCGGCCGATCTCGCCGGTGCCTTTGGCGGACAGGGATCGCAGACCGCCTTTGGTCCACGCGGCGCAGCCAACCTGCTGACGAAGCTGACGACCTACGCGGCTATCCTCTTTATGTTGCTCTCGATTGGACTGACCATTCTGCTTTCGCGAGCCAAAGGCGATCACTCCGTCCTGTCAGGAACAAAGACGACCACGTCCTCACCTAAAAAGTAGCCGTCACCTTTTGGGAGCGGTCTCGGGAGTGTCGCTCCCGTCTGCCCTCCCAAAGCGACCTGACGTGTGTTCTATCCGGCGTGACGATTGATGATCCGCGAAACCTTCCCCGTCGGCCTCCTTCGCTGCAATTGCACCATCTTAGGCGACGAAGCCTCTCGTGAGGCGATCGTGGTCGACCCTGGCGAGGACATCCCTCACATCCAGTCGGTGCTTACCCGGCATCATCTTATCGTCCGGCGGATTCTGGTCACTCACGCCCACATCGACCACATTGCAGGCGCACTTCAGCTAAAAGCGCTGACCGGTGCACCGATCCTCTACAACCAGCTCGACCTCCCGCTCGTTTCAATGATGGACGTGCAGGCAAGCTGGCTTGGCGTCCCCACACCCGCGGTTGCGCCGCCCGACGATGATCTTCGAGATGGCCAGACTATCGCCATCTCCGGCGTGGCAGGAGCAATCCTTCATACTCCGGGCCACACGGAAGGCAGTGTCTGCTTCTACCTCCCTGCCGCTCAGCTTCTTCTCGCGGGCGATACCCTCTTCGACGGCTCGGTAGGCCGCACCGATCTACCCGGCGGTGACACCCGCACCCTGCTCCGCTCGATACACAACCGGCTCATGGTGCTTCCCGATGAGACCCTCGTCATCCCTGGCCATGGCCGTACTACCACCATCGGCAAAGAGCGAGGTAGCAATCCATACCTGCAACCCTGACTTATTCGCTCACAGCTGCAAGGTTCCATGGATCACCTCCACCGGCGGCTCGCTGCGCCCCTGCCCTCACACACTCGGCTCGAGTTGATCCGCTCTCAGGATTTGCCGCAGCCCCTCTCCAAAGTCCTCCTCCGGCGTAAGCAGGCTGACAACGACGCGTGCTCGCTCGCTCATCCCGTAGAACGACCCCGGATGAACAATAACCCCGCGCTCCTCGAGCAGGACCTCCGCCGCCACTGCGATGCGCAGCACGGCGCTCCATCCCGCCTCCACCTCGAGCAACGCTATCTTCGAAGCCTCTAGTGCCTGAACGTTCGCGCGAACCCTGTGGAGGATCTGCTGCCGTATGCCACCACTCGCTGCCAGCCATGCCGGCAACGCGTGCTGCATTGGCGCGTTCACCGAAAGGAAGGTGTCTGCAATCACCTCCAATCGTTGGAGAGCTTCGCGCCTCGTTTCGTCAGGTCCAAGCGTCAACACCCAGGCAACCTTCATCTGCGGCAACGCAGCAATCTTGCTCAAGCCGCTCAGGATAAAGGTGAGCACGTCGCTCTCTTCGGACGCAAAGCCTGGCTGCCGCGCCGCTTCGTCGATTGGGTAATCAAGGAACACCTCATCGACGATCAGGGCAACTCCCTTCCGTGCACACAGCTCGCGCATCTGCCTCCGCTCCGCAGCGCCTGTCCAGTGACCCGTGGGGTTGTTCGGGTGGACGATGAGAATTGCTCTGGTCCGGGGTCCGATTCGTCGCTCCAGCTCCGCAAAGTCGATGTACCAGCCATAGTCGTAGAACAGCGGGTAAGTCCGCAGCCGCACATCGTGCAAGTCTGCTAGAAAGTCGAAGAGCGGATAGCTCGGTTGCGCTACCAGCACCTCGTCGCCGGCATCGCACAGCAGCCGGAACAGGTGAGCGTAGCCCTCGCTGGTACTCGTGGTCAGCAGGAGCGTGTCCGGGTCGACCGTCGTGCCGTGGCCCGCATAGTAGCCGGCCACAGCTTCACGTGCCGACCGCATCCCTCGTGGATCGGGATCGTAGACCAGACCTCGCGCGGCCTTCAGGGGAGCAAGCACCGCCTCCGCGTCGTACGCGAAGCCGCACATGGTCGGGTTGGAGACAGTCAGATCGATCAGCTTCCCGCCAGACGCGCGCGCCTCCCGAATCGCCGACGCAAACGCGCTCTCGCCGAGGTCCCAGCTGGTCCGTCTCGAGAACGCTTTTGGCACTGAAATGGCCTCCCTTCCATGCTCCCATACAATCGGTGAAGACCATGAACACATCGGGCGATGCCATAGAAGCGGTCCTCTTTGACTACGGTCAGGTCCTCTCCGGACCGCCGAATCCTGCTGCCTGGGCGCAGCTGCGGGAGATCAGCGGTCTGGACGAGGCTTCTCTCCAGCGCCGCTACTGGCGGCCACGGCACGAATACGACCGCGGCACACACACGGGCGCAGCGTACTGGCAGCTTGTCGTGGGCGAACAAACGCTCGAGCCGCTGCGGCTGGGAGCCCTCCTCAGCGCGGACACGGCTCTTTGGACGGACCTCAATCAACCCATGGTCGCCTGGGCACAGAGTCTGCAACAAGCGGGCGTTCGCACAGGCATTCTCTCCAATTTGGGAGACGCCATGGCGGCCGGTGTGCTGGCGAAGTTCAGTTGGCTCGAACGCTTCGATCACTGCACGTGGTCCTATGCACTCCATCTCGCGAAGCCCGAGCGCGCCATCTACCGCCATGCGGCCGAAGGCCTTCAAACCGCTCCCGGCAACATTCTGTTTATCGACGACCGTCCCGAAAACATCGAAGGGGCGCACGCGGCGGGAATGCAGGCCATCCTGTACACCGCCCATCCAGCTTTCCTTGCAGAAATGAATGCCAGCGGCTTCGGCCACCTTCTTCTTCCCGGACGTGAGGTCTGAAGCAGGGCATCTTAGTACGAAAGTAATGCGCATTGCGGCGAAAAGGATTTAGAGTACATCTCACGGTACCTTGTGCCGGATATGCTTGAGTTGCAGTTCAAGTTTCCGTCATTCCATGGATATCGAAGGTCAGGCCGCACCTGTGCACCGCCCGCGGTCAAGAGCCATGATCGAAATGAAACGTACCGCGCGCGCGTTCTTTGTTACCTTGGGTCTGCTGCTGAGCCTCGGCCTGGCGGCCGGTGCACAAGCTCCTGGGCCTCAACAGCTCGCGTTTGCCGGGCTGCACTCCGTAAGCCAGCAAGGCCAGTTCAATGCGGTCGCTACAGACGCTTCCGGCAACATCGTTCTTCTGCTGGATCAGGGCGATGGCATTCGGCTGCTCAAGACCGATGGGTCGGCAGGGAACCTTCTGGCGCAGGTGTCGGTCGGCTCGGCGGGCGATCAGGGCCTGGCGATGGCTCTCGACCCTTCCGGCAATATCTACGTCACGGGACAGTCGGTATCGAACGCGCTTTCAGGGACGTCCGGCGCACCGTTCGTCCACGCCGTCGACGCCACGCCAAACTCGTTTGTTGCCAAGTTCGACGCAAACCTTGCTCTCCAGTGGCTTACCTTTGGCGGCAGCGGACGCGCACCGGCATCGGCCATCGCCGCCACTGCCGATGCGGTCTTCATTACAGGCCTGATCTATGGCAAAGGGCTGCCCGTCACGCCCGGCGGCATTACACAAGCGCCGGCAGAGGGCAGTACGCAGAATGGCTTTGTAGAGAAGTTCTCAGCCGATGGCACAAACCTTCTGTATGCGACTTACCTCAGTGGAGCAAAGGGCGACACGTCGCCCCTTGTGATTACGGCCGACGCGAAGGACGATGCCTTCATCGCCGGATTTACCACCGCTCCAGGTTACCCCACCACCCCGCCGGGTTTTCCTGGCACGTACCCCGCGTTGATCCCCAGGTATGTCGGCAATGCGACACAAACCGGTTTCCTTACAGAACTAACCCCGGCCGGGGACGGGATAACGCTCTCTACCTTTATTCCGGGCGGCGGGATCACCTCGCTCGCACTCGATCCCGCGAGCAATACGCTGCTGCTCTCGGGCAACATTGCGCTTGGGCAGTTTCCCGTCGCGGCGGTCGATGCGCCCCTGGTGGGCACCAACTACCAGGTACTGCTGCGTATGCCGCTCGATGGCTCGGGCGTTCTTTCCTCGACCGTCCTTGCGCCGGGCAATCAGTCCTACCTCACTCCCGGGCCAAACGGCAGCGTCTGGGTGGATGGTCCGCTCTCTACACCGCTGCTTCCCTCCCCCGCTGTCTCAAACGTGGGTACTGCCTACGCGCTACGCGTCTCTCCGCAAGGCCCCTCCGGTGCGACGGTGGTCGATGAGGCGTTTCGCTTCGGTGGGCTCCCGTCGTCGAACCCCAGCTACGCCGCTGTGACCACAACGCTCACCTCGCTCGCAGTCGACTCCTCGGGCTCCGGGCTCATCGCGGGCGGCATCTCGCCTACAGCAGACCCCAGCCTTGTTGCTACGCAAACCTTCGACCTCCCGCTGACCAACGCCCCCACTCCAGCCCTTCCGTCGACGATCCACGACGGCCTGGTAGACCGTTCCGCCGCAACGCCGACCAGCGGCGCAGCCTTTCTCGCGCGTGTAACGCCGACCGATGGTGCTTCGCTGGCCGTGTCGATCGACGCTTCGCCCACCATCCTGCTGCGCAACCTTGGCTCCGCACAGGCTACTGGCCTCCAGATCGCGGTTAGCGGCTTTACAGAGGCCGACACCTGCGGTACAGCCCTCAATGCCGGGCAGGAGTGCACCCTTGTACTGACGGGTTCCGGCCCGGGCACCCTGACGATCTCCGCTTCGAACGCCCTCACACAGACGGTCCAACTTCCATCCATTGCCGCCACCGTAAACCCTCAGACTCTCGTCTTCTCGCCCCGTGAAATCGATTTCGGCATCCAGACAGCAACCAGCCCCGCGCAGACCCGCACCATTACGGTCACAAACCTTGGTCCGGGTGCCACCACCTTCACCTCGGCGCTGAATGGCGTCGGCCGCACCCCCTACACCTTCGCCGAAACATCCGGCAGTGATTGCTCCGTCCTTGGTTCTCAAACCATAAAACAGCTGGCAGCAGGAGCGACCTGCCACCTTGTTCTCAGCTTCTCAGCGTCCACCTCGTCCGCCAACGATGGACCCGCCACAGCTAATTGGAAGGTCGGCACCGCCGGCAATGTTTTGCTGACGGGCTTTACTCAAGCTGCCTCGCTCTCTTTATCTTCCCCGGCCCTCGATTTCGGAACGCAGTTCTACGGCAGCCTCACGTCTCCGCGCTTCCTCTACATTTCAAACAACTCGACGTCCGTGGTCGCCCACACTGCCGTAGCGACCCTCTCCGATCCTTCCTTCACCGTCACCGACCTTTGCCCTTCACAACTCAACCCCCATACCGTCTGTCAGATCAGGGTCGATTACCTCTCCTCTACAGCCACGGACACGGCTCCCTCCACCAACGCGGCCAGGCTTACCCTCGATCAGGGATTGTCCGTGCAGGTCGCGGGACAGACCATTCCGCAGCCAAGCGCCAATGGAAGCACGACTCCGCCTACGTTGAGCGTCACCCCTTCCACACCGCTCGCGTTTTCCACGCCCGTTCCTGTCACGGCTGTGTCCTCTACGACGCAGACGGTGGTCGTAAGAAACACTGGCACCTCGTCATTTAGTCTGGCACTCTCCCTGACGGGCGACTTTACCAGGCAGACCAACTGCACCGCAGTTCTGGCCGCCGATGCAAGCTGCAATGTCATCGTCTCATTTGCTCCGTCCCAGCCCGGCGCACGGGCAGGCTTGCTCGGGGTCACTGCAGGTAGCGGAACCAATCCGGCCTATGTTCCGCTCAGCGGTACGGCCACCGCGATCCTTCCAGCTACAAACGGTCCGCTCGACTTCGGCGGTGTTCCAGTCGGGCAGCCTTCCGTGCAATGGTTCAAGGTGTCGCAGCCCTTCTCCACCCTTACGGCCGCCACGCTCAGCCCCAACTTCAAGGTTGTTTTGGTTGAAGACATCGGCAGCGGCCATGGCACGCCACCCAGCACTTCCTTCCTCTCCGCCACGACCGGCTCCTGTGCCAATTGCTGGCTCGGCCTGCAATTTACGCCGCCCGCCGTGGGTCTACAAACAGCCACCCTCAAGCTTCTTTCGACGGTCGCCGGAAATCCCTTCGTGCTGGACCTGAGCGGGAACGGCCTGACGCCCACCGGCCTGACCCTTACCCCGGCCACCGCCGACCTCGGTTCGATCGCGGTGGGCAGTTCTTCCGCTCCGCAGACCTTTACGCTGACCAACTTGACTGGCAACATCGCGCCGATGACGGTTGGCACGCCCACGTTCTCCGGCGACTTCACTCTCAGCGCGGCCAATACGACCTGCGGCGGCACTCTTGCGTTGAACGCCTCTTGTTCGATCGCAGTCGTCTTTGCGCCCACAGCGACAGGCCCGCGTACGGGTATGGTCTCCATCCAGGCTGGCGGCGCATCGGCTTCTGCCGCTCTCACCGGGTCTGGACTGCCCGATCCGAGCGTCGCCTTTAATCCGGCGGCGTTGATCTTCAACAACGTGCCCGGACCCACGGCCACGCAGCAGACCATCACCGTCTCGAACACGGGCACGGGTGTGCTGACCATAGGAACACCCACTAATGGTCATGCGGCATTTCAAGCATCCTCGACCTGCGGAACGCTTGCGCCTGCCGCCACCTGTACGATCAATGTCACGTTCGTCCCGGGCGCGGCGCTTACCGTGGACATCCTTAATGTACCCATCACTGGCATTGTCGGCGGGGCGCCCGTCACGACCAGCTATCCGCTTGCGCTTTCCGCCACCTACACCTCGGCCACAGCCGGTCTTCAGATCACGCCCGACACCCTCAGCATCGGTCCGTCGGCGGTCAACACGGTAGGTGGAACGCGGCAGTTTACCGTCAACAACTTGACGGCAAAGGCGCTCACAGTCAACATGGTGGCTCCGCGTGAGTTCCCCCTGTCTGGCGCGCCGTGCACCACGCTCGCGCCACATGGCACCTGCACCTTTTCCGTCAGCTTCGTTCCCGTCACGGCTGGGGATCTGATTGGCACCGTGGTTGCACAGGGCATTCCGACGGACGGCAGCGCTCCTGTTCAGGGAGTCGCTTATCTTGAAGGCTTCAGTACAGGAACCAAGACGCTCGCCGTCACCGGTAACCTCTCGCCCGGTAACCTGCTGAACTTCGGTCAGGTCGCCTCCGGCCAGACCGCACAACAGGTTCTTACGCTGACAAACACCTCTGGTCCGGACCCCATCAACGTGCATCGCGTCACCAGCCGCTTCCCGTTCCTGTCCACGACGACGTGCGACGGCGAGATTCCACCTGGGGGGAACTGCACCGTCACTCTGACCTACAGCCCTATCAACCAGATAGCCGCTGGAAGCACGACCCCGCCGCCTTCGGCCGACGCCGGCACCCTCATCCTTGAGAGTGATGCCCTCAGCAGTCCCAACGATGTGAACCTCGTAGGCACCGGCAGCGCGACCGCGGTTTCCTCACCCTCAAACACTGCACCAAGCGCAAGCTTCACCCTTTCGCAAAATGCACTCACGTTTGCCGCAACGACCGTAGGGTATCGCTCGGCTGCACAAAGCGTCACGCTGACAAACACCGGCTCTAGCGTTCTGCATATCACCGGTCTAACCGCGTCGTCCGATTTCATGGTGACCGGCAACTGCGCCGCGGTCCTCCCTGCCGCTACGTGCACTCTCTCGGCCAGCTTTGCCCCGCAGATCCTGGACCTTGCTCCGGGTGCACGCCTGGGAACCATCGAGATTGCGTCGGACTCCTCCACCTCGCTTGAGTTCATCAGCCTGCTTGGCACTGCAGGAGCCTCAACTCTCCAGCTTCAGCCTGCGTCCCTCGCCTTCGGCACGGTGCTGATCGGCGCAACCACGTCGTTACCGCTCCAGCTGACAAACACCGGGACCACGACCGTCACCTTCACCAGCATCGCCACTACGGGCGATTATGCCGTCTCCGGCGGCTGCGGCACCACGCTTGCCGCGGGCGCGAGCTGCACCGAACTGGTCTCCTTCACGCCCACCGATACTGGGTCGCGCCCCGGCACCGTTTCCATTGTGAGCTCGGCCTCCAGCCTGCCGTTGGTCGTGCAAGTGACGGGCGCGGCGGCGCAGACACACCTTCAGATCAGTCCCGGCGTACTCAACTTCGGCAGCGTCGCCCAGGCCACGACGGCAAGCCTGTCTCTCACGCTCGCCAACAACTCCACCACGATCAGCATCACCGGCCTCGCTTTCACGGCGACGGGCGATTTCGTAGTGACTTCGCCGTGCGCCGCCTCGACGCTCTCGCCCGGCGCAAGCTGCTCGGTCACTGTGGCCTTTACGCCAACCACCTCCGGAACCCGCACGGGCACGCTCACCATCGCCGGCTCCGATCCCGCTTCGCCGCTGGTCGTCCCGCTTACTGGCACGGGCGTTTCCCCCGTTGCCCCTCCCGGAAGCGGGTCGTTCACCCTTAGCGCCTCGCCCCTCTCCGCTACCGTATCTTCCAGCAGTCCGGCCACCTATACCTTGACGATCACGCCGGCAAACGGCTTCACGGGGCAAGTTGTACTCAATTGCGCCGCCCTCGTGGCCGCGCAGTATGCTTCCTGCTCCCTTCAGCCTTCTAGCATTTCGTTGAACGGCACCACTCCGCAGACTGCGTCCGTAACCATCAACACCGTCACCACGGCGCGCAATGAGCCCTCCGGGCGGCACCAGAGAAACGGAAGCAGTCTCTGCCTTCTGGCACCCACAGTATTGCTCTTCTGGCGCTTACGCCGTACCCTCACCACGCAGAGCTGGCCCATGCTGCTGGTTCTGCTCTGCACCTCTGCCATGCTTCTGGTCAGCGGCTGCGGCAGCAGCGGGAGCGCCACAAGTAACCTCCGCAAAACACCTTCGGGCAGCTATACCTACACCGTCTCTGCCAGCTCGACGACAGGAACCGTTACCTCGCAGAGCGTGACGCTGAGCTTAGTCGTGCAATAAGCTAGACGCGCACTCCACGACCTCGTACCGCCACCTGCTCCACGATTTCGATCCCGAACCCTTGCAGCGCAGGGACATGCGTGGGCGTATTGGTCAGCAGCTTGATCCGGTGGATGCCGAGGTCTGACAGGATCTGTCCCCCCAAACCTACCTGGCGCAGCGTGCGCTGGCTCTTATCATCGGCACGATCTTTGCCGCGCACATCACGATGAAAGACGACCCGTGACGGCGTCACAGTGCGATCAAGGTGAAAGCCGTTCCTTCCGTTATGAAGATAGACCAGGGCTCCCCGGCCAGCCTGCGCGATCATCTGGAGCGAGCCGTCAACCACCGCACGGCAGTCGCACAGCGTGCTGCCGAAGACGTCCCCGGCGAGGCAATGCGTATGTACCCGCACCGGCACGACATCTCCTTCCTGCGCTACGTCACCGTAGACCAACGCCAGATGCGACTCGCCCCCATCGGCCTCGCTGGCGTAGGCAATGGCGCGGAATTCTCCGTGCTCTGTAGGGAGCATCGATTCGCCGACGCGCTGGATGTAGCGTTCGTGCTGTAGCCGATAGCGGATCAGGTCGGCCACCGTCACCATCAGCAAGCTATGCTCTTCGCAGAACTTGACGAGGTCCGGCACTCGCGCCATCGTACCGTCGTCGTTCATAATCTCGCAGATAACTCCTGCGGGAACCAGACCGGCCATGCGCGCCAGATCGACGGAGGCCTCTGTCTGCCCGGCGCGAACCAGCACTCCGCCTTTGCGCGCCCGAAGGGGAAAGACGTGGCCAGGCCGTGCGAGCTCACGGGCGGTTGAGGCTGAATCAATTGCGACCCGGATCGTATGTGCCCGATCGGCAGCCGAGATGCCCGTCGTAACCCCCAGCCGTGCCTCGATCGACTCCGTAAAGGCCGTGCCAAAACGGGACGTATTTTCCTGCGTCATAGGCCCAAGCCGCAGGTGGTCGGCGCGCTCTTCTGTCAGCGTCAGGCAGATCAATCCTCGCCCGAACTTCGCCATAAAGTTGATGGCCTCCGGCGTGACGAACTCAGCGGCCAGCGTAAGGTCACCTTCATTCTCACGATCCTCATCGTCCACTACCACGACCATCCGTCCAGCACAAAACTCGGCGACGGCGTCTTCCACGGCAGCAAACATCGGCGTTCCCTCTCCCTCCATCTTATCCGGCGGCAGAAAACAGAAACGCCGCCCCGGCAGAGGCGGCGTTCGTCCCGTCGAACATCAACCTACAGGGTCGACTCGATCTCGAAGCCCCACGCCTCGAGCAGTGCCTCAGGGATATACTTCGAATTCTTGTTACGGCGCGCCCACTCGCGCAACCGCGTTGACCGCACGTACTGGTCAGGAGTCAGCTTGAATTCCTTAACTACCAGCTCAAACGAAGTCACAGTGGGCACCACCGGGCCGATTGGCTCCGGCTTACCCCAATTTGGATTGCCACGTCGCTTTGCCATCTTGTCTCTCCCTCTATAGTTTAGTGGTTCGTGGAGTCTTGCACAATGTTCCGGGCTCCTACGCCCGCCAGTCTCCTTATAGCTCAAGGCCTTCACTGTCGCATCGTGTGTGACACCTCTTGAGAACACGCCAGCTTTTGGCTATACCTCGATTTCTCTGGCGCAACCTCTTCGATTGCGTTACAACGGTAGCGTAGCCATCCAACCAAACCTGGAAGCGCCGGACAAAGGACACCTCGAACGATGAGCATGAAACAGCTATTGGCCCTCGCTTTTACCGCTACGTTGCTTGGCGCGCCCAGCCTTTGCGCCCAAACCTCGACTTGGACGATGGACACCAACCACTCACAGGTGGACTTTCAGATCCGGCACCTTGGCGTGTCCAACGTGCGCGGCTCCATCAGCGGCGTTAAGGGTACTGTAGACCTCGATGAAAAGGACGTAACCAAGTCGAAGGTCGAAGCAACGCTGGCTACAGCGAGCGTCAACACCGGCAACGACGGGCGGGACAAGCACTTGAAGTCACCGGACTTCTTCGATGCTGAAAAGAGCCCGTCTATCACCTTCAAGTCCACTTCGCTTTCAAATGCTGGCGGCAAGCTGAAGATGATCGGGGACCTTACCCTGAATGGCGTCACCAAGCCGGTCACGCTGGACGTGGATGGTCCCGCGCCTCCGCAAAAAGGACGCGACGGTAAGCAGGTCAGCGGCTTTTCAGCGACCGGAACGCTACATCGCGCCGACTTCAACTTCGGTCAAAAGTACGGTTCGCCAATGCTGGGCGACGACGTCAAGTTCACCATCGATGTCGAAATAAGCAAGTAGCACAGTAGAAGGCGGTTCCTCAGCCGAGCCGCCTTCTGCAGGTACGGCCAGAACTACGCTTTGGCGCGCAGCTGTCCGTACGCTTCTTCGGGCTGTGTCGGCATTCCCTCGGCCTCCGTGTACTTCTTGAGCAGCTGATGGTGAAGACAGTACAGAGCAAGCTCCAGCCGATCCGAAACGCCCAGCTTGTCGTACACCTTCCGCAGATAGTTCTTGATGACCTGTTCGGTCGTGCCGATCTGGAAAGCGATCTCCTTATTCCTCATCCCGCGCGTAATGCAGCTGATGATTGCCAGCTCCTTCTTCGAGAGTTTCGGCTGTGACTTGGGGTTCGTCAACGAAGTCGCCTGGGAGCGGTACGCATCGATCACCCAACTTACGGACTTATTATCGATCCAGGTCTCCCCTGCCGCGATCTTTCGCACACACTTGACCAGCAGGTCCGGGCTGATGGACCGGGGCACCACACCGCGCACTCCTTTGCGGTATAGCTCGACGGTATGACCCTCATCTGTATCGACGACCTGCACGATCAGCTTGGCGTCCGGGGCACGCCGCACCAGGTCGGGAATCGCGTCTACCGTACCAGCAAGTAGATTTCCCTCCAGTACAACTACGTCAGTCGGATAACGCTGGAGCGCCGAATGCAGGTTGACCAGGGTCTCGGCCTGCGCCACGACGCGGATGTCGTCTTCCAGTGCAAACACCTTGCGGATACCCACACGGTAGATCGCTTGCGAATCGGCCAGGATCACGCGTATGCCGGTGGTTGGCGCGATCGTCTCAGAATGTTCTTTTGGGTCCTGCTGCAGAACTTCAACGCTCATAGATTCAAGCCTTTAGGTTATATTCGTCAATCATGACCGCCGCTCTGGTCTCTTGCAATCCTGCGAGATGTCGGCCCTGCTCACGCCGGACGATCCGTCCCACACAGTGAACACGCACATCCTTCTCCGTTCCGAGGATCTCCGAAGGCATCGACATTGTGAACTCGATCGCGTCTTCCAGCAGGGGCAGGTGCGAGCAGACGAAGAGCAGACCATTCGCCGATACGTTTTCCGTAAAGGCCACGAACTCGCCCGTCGGGCTCTGAATCGTCAACTCCAAACATACGGGGAATCGCACAGCCGCCCGGCAGGGGCTCTGCCGAAATGGAAGCACAACCGCCGCAGCATGTCTTGCTTCCAGCTGTTGTGTCATATGTCCCTGCTTTCATCCGGCATAAGTCGCTCACGGATGACTTTAGTCTAGCTCAGGTCCCTTGGGCAACTTTCCTCTGTCGCAAGATACGAAAACGATGGTTACTTACTCAAGTACAACCCTGCAGATCCGCCGACCCATTTGCTGTTTCGATTGTGGTCGACGCCCATCATCAGTCCGCGCCCCATACGTACCAGGCTGATGGCTGGCGTGAGCTCTCCGTTATCCGGCCATAGGTACATCACGCGTACCTCCGCCTGGGTCATTCCATGCGGTGTTCCAATGATCGGCGTAAACGGCACGCGTTCCTGCAACAAGTAGAGATGCCGCTGGTTCTCCGGAATAGATCGCAACTCCTCATCGCCGGGTGCGAACGAGATGCCGCGGCCGGCAAAGGAATAGAGCGGCTTCAGCAGGGTCTGCCCACGGTCCTTCCGGAGTCGTTCCGTACCCTTGCCACGAAACCAATCGTCCAGAAACACGGTCTCCGGCACAGAAGGGTGCTTCAGGAACGGAAGCGAGAACTTGCTGATGCGGAAGTACCAATTGG
This sequence comes from Acidobacteriaceae bacterium, assembly GCA_965215415.1. Classification (GTDB taxonomy): domain Bacteria; phylum Acidobacteriota; class Terriglobia; order Terriglobales; family Acidobacteriaceae; genus Edaphobacter. Next base: position 3,163,635 of record CBDCDQ010000009.1, read on the forward strand.
GATGACCAGCCCACTCGACATCAAGATCGTCCCGGTAATCGAAGCTGAGCCGCACTTGCTTGCGTTCCAATTCATCCACTATGGCCCGATTGTAGATGCGCGTAATTGGCGTCCATACGCCATCCCGCTCATAGAGCAGCCGCCGGCCCTCCTTCCGCAAGCTGGCGATGTCGACGGTGCGAATCCCCAGCCGATCCTCATAGACGTGAAAGTCTGGCCGTGTCTTCTGCTCCTCAGGCTCGATCTCTGTCAGCACGACGTTCTCCGGGGCGTGGCCGCCAAGGATCACCTCACGGAGAAGACTCCAGTAGCTCGATGCATCCAAACCACCGAGCAGCCAACGTAGTTCAGGATCAAGCCCATAGGTCTCAATGTACTCAGGCGCGAGCACATCCTGGTATCCGAAAATAGACGGAAAAGCCTGCAGCTCGACCAGCTTTGGTTCAAGAGCTCCATCCTCCCCCCGCATGAATCCAAAGTCCACGGTCATGAAGTGAGGATGCGCCGATTCCTGAGGCACACGGTATGCATCCGGGACAGCAACCTCCGCTGCGGCCGTATACTCCGCGTTGCCGACTACCTGGTGCGTCAGCTCTGCCCCGATCTTCGCTAAATCGTCCAACAACGCCTTCGGCAGAAAGCATGGCGTCTCCGCCACGCGAAAGTCAATCCTCGGCGTGCGTGTCTTCGTTTGCAGTCGCGACATCAGCACACGATACTTCTCAGAGGTAAATCGGGCATTGAAGTCGACTCGAAAGGGCTCCAGCATGGTTTGACAAGTCTACCGCTGCAGCCCTCTTGTATAGCTCGAGACTCGGAAATATCGAGAGCAACGTTGCCGTTCCTGGTGTCGACGACCCGTTTCTATGGGGCTAGCTCAGCGTCCCGACTTAACTTATTGTGGTGAGTTGCTTCCCTCTTTTGTCAGCACGACAGACGGCACGAACATGGCTATACCTCCCTTGAAAGAAAATTGCTGAAACTGAGGCAAGTCGACGGGACAGGTAATCTTGGCCTGTTCGCCGTTGCTCGCGACAGGGAGGACGTCGTCGATTGCTCCTGAGCGCACTGCCCTGACCCAACCCGGGCTGAGGGTGGAGGATGAAGTAGCAGGATCAATGACCTGGCGACTTGTTCAAGGTCACGAAGCGGTGCTTGCCAGGATCAAGCGCGTAGACGTGGCTGCCGTTGCTTCCTTTTTCGTTTCGTTGGCCGTGGACGATGAGGAGGCGGCTATTACGTTTGTATTCGAGAGGCTCGGTGATGTCGAGGGGCCAGCAGCAGACGGTGAAGGGAAGCCAAACAACCGTGCCATCTTTCGCGTCAATGGCGGCGGCCAGGACACAGGAGGCTCCACAACCCACAGTGGCAAGAATGTAATGGCCGGCGAAGTCGGGCGGGTGGGTGACGGCTTCGCGAAGCATGGTGGCGTAGCGGCGGCTTTGCGGGGTTCGGATGAGGGCTTTGTGGGTGGTTTGGAGATGTTCGGGCGGGGCGGGGTAGTCGGTGAAGGTGGGAGGCGCGGTTTGGGCAAGGGCCGTGTGGGCTGCGAACGCAAGGATGAGGTACAGAGTCTTGGGCGTCTTCATGGCTAGTACCAGTGGTGCTTTTCCCAGAACTCGCGCGCGGCGTGGACGGTGTGATAACGGCCAACGATGTAGTTGATGCCGCCCTGCGCCTCTTCGACGGCGTTGCCGAAAGACTTCTCGCCGTTCGGATTAAGGTCGTACTGATTGCGGAGGAGCTGGAACAAGCCTCTGGCGGTGGACTTCGGGTTGTGGGCGTTGACCTTGCCTTCGGATTCCTGGGCCATGATCCACAGTAGATCGTTGAAATCGGAGTTGGGCAGACCGGCTAGCTTCATGGCCGTCTTGAGCGCGGCTTGCGAGGTCTCCGGAACGGTGTCAGGACTCTTCGCTACCCATGGGTGTTTAGCTTGTTTGATGACGCGGTGGTGGGGCTTCAGGGGTTTTCGCACGTGGTCTCCAGACGCCTCAAATATAGAAGCCGAGATAGGTGTAGGCTAAGACCTGTGAAGTATTTAGTCGATGAACACAGTATTACAGCCCCATGCTCTCACCAGGGTACAGCGAAAGAATGGGGCACCACGTTGTCACTTGCTTGAGACTAGCTCACGCAATGTTTGCGGTGATCTCGGTAAGGTTTGACTCTGCTGACTTGCTCTTTCCAGACGACTTAGTATCGCTTTTCGTTCCTTTTCTCGCTGATCCTGCGTCTCCCGGATTATCTGACGAAGTCTCTCTACTTGCTTCATCTGTGCTTGCATTGCTTTCCTCCTGGAACGTCAGTGTGGCGCTGAGATTTACAATCAGGCCATCGTCATCGGTTGGAACCGTCAGTTGTTCCCGCAGTTGCTCATATACGGCGTTCTCATCGTCCGAAAACGAGTCGACGTTAGTAAAGAGTGTCTTGGCTTCCTCTTGGTCGATAACAAATGCATGAGTTGGATAGTCGTTTACTAGATGATGCACGATCGAAGCCGCATCGCGCACCAAGTTCTTCTTGTTTGCAAGACGGCGACCGTAGTCTTTGGTAACCTCTAAGCCGCGCTGTGCGATTCCTATTCTGTTTGGATCAAGTTGCGCGGTTATGGGATTGAGAAGTCCCGTGGCCAAATTTGTTGAAATCTCGCTTGCAAGACGCGTTGAGATGGTCTGTCCGCTCTTTCTCACAAGAGCAAGCATATTCTTCTCAAAGCAAGCAAACGCGTGATCGGTTAGATACTGGAGCGTACTGAAGACTTCTAAACCTGAGGCCATCTGAAGCACTTCGTCGCGTTCGCTGATCTGAGTGTCGAGTGGACCAAGTTCGCCAACTTCTGAAAAGCCTAATGAATCGGCTGATAGGGCGACAAGCGTTCCAGCACTTTTGCAGTACCCGCCGATTAGTATTCGGACGTCGTCGGGGTAACAGCGACGCAGAACCCTTGTCATTCTGTATGCAGAATGAGGATCACCTCCATACGTGCAGAGGAACAGAGTTGCCTTGCGCCGACGTTGCTTATAAGTTACGAGTTGGTTGATGAAAGTTTCCGATGATCTCTCATCGATCCCTCCGGAAAAGACGAGTACGTCACGGTCGGTACTCCCCGTGAGACGCTCAACAGCGTCCATCAGCTTCTTGTAATTAGTGTCCGCCATCGTCCTCCGCTGCGTATTCGACGCATCTCCAAAGCCGAAGATGAGCGAATCCGATTAGAACCCGCTCATCTTCGTTTGTCTAGTGAATAGTACTCCGCTACTCGGCGGCCAACTCTTCCTGTTCGCCTTCCATGCGCATCTGCTCCAGTTCACGTTCTTCGGCTTCAATGGCGGCGGTGACCTCTTGCTGGACCTGGGCTGCCGCTTCTTCAAGCTCGGGGGAGAGCTGGACGTTGCGGTAGTACTCCATGCCGGTGCCGGCGGGGATCAGGCGGCCGACGATGACATTCTCCTTGAGGCCGCGGAGAGTGTCAATCGAGCCGTTGATCGAGGCTTCGGTGAGGACGCGGGTGGTCTCCTGGAAGCTGGCGGCCGAGATGAAGCTGTCAGTCGACAACGACGCCTTGGTGATGCCGAGCAGGAGGCTGTGGCCGGTGGCGAGACGGCCGCCGGTCTTGATAACGCGGTCGTTTTCCTCGTTGAAGCGGAAGCGGTCGGTCTGCTGGTCGATGAGAAAGTTGGTGTCGCCGACCTCGTCGACCTTGACCCAGCGAAGCATCTGGCGAACGATGGTTTCGATGTGCTTGTCGGAGATGGTGACGCCCTGGAGGCGGTAGACCTCCTGGATCTCGTTGACAAGGTACATCTGGACGGCGCGTTCGCCGAGCACTTCGAGCACGTCGTGCGGGCTGCGCGGACCGTCGATCAGCGGATCGCCGGCGCGGAGCCGCTCGCCCTCCTGGACGTTGACGTAGGTGCCGCGCGGGACCGAGTACTCTTCTTCCTGCCCGTTGTCGGCGGTGACGTAGACCTTGCGCTGCCCCTTCGAGACATCGCCGAACCGGACGACGCCGTCGATCTTCGAGATGATCGCCGGATCGCGGGGCTTGCGAGCCTCGAACAACTCGACCACACGGGGGAGACCGCCCGTGATGTCCTTGGTGCGGGTGGTCTCGCGCGGGATCTTCGCCAGGATGTCTCCGGGGAAGATCTCATCGCCATCGGCGACCATGAGGTGGGCGCGCGAAGGCATGAGATAGCGCTTGTTGCCGCTGGCCGACTTGATCAGGATCGCGGGCTGACGCTTCTCGTCGGAGGAGTCGGCGACCACAAGGCGGGAGAGCCCGGTGACTTCGTCGACTTCTTCGTTGAGCGTGACGCCTTCCTGGAGGTCCTTGAACTGGACGGTCCCGGCAATCTCGGTGAGCAGCGAGAAGGTGTAGGGGTCCCACTCGCCGAGCGTGTCGCCCTGAGCCACGGTTGCGCCGTCTTCCACGCGGAGCTTCGCGCCGTAGACGACGGCGTAGCGCTCCTTTTCGCGGCCCTTCTCGTCGATGATGGCGAGCGAGCCGTTGCGGTTGAAGGCGACCAGGCCCCCTTCCTTGGCGCGGACGGTGACAAGGTTGATGAAGCGAACGGTGCCGGCGTTCTTGGCCTCGAGGTGCGAGGCGTCGGACACGCGGCTTGCCGTGCCGCCGATGTGGAAGGTGCGCATGGTAAGCTGCGTGCCCGGCTCGCCAATCGACTGGGCCGCGATCACGCCGACGGCCTCGCCCATCTCCACCATCTTGCCGGAGCCCAGATTGCGGCCATAGCAGAGGATGCAGACACCGCGTTTGGACTCGCAGGTGAGAACAGAACGGATCTTGACCTTCTCGATGCCCGCTGCCTGTATCTGTGAGGCGAGGTCTTCGTCGATCTCCTGATTGACGTCGACGATGACGGTGCCTTCGATATCCTTCAGCTGCTCGAGGGAAACACGACCGATGATACGATCGCGAAGTGGCTCGATGGTCTCGCCCGCCTCGATGATCGGCGTCACGTAGATACCTTCGACCGTGCCGCAGTCATTGTGAGAGATGATGACGTCCTGGGCCACGTCGACGAGGCGGCGGGTCAGATAGCCGGAGTCGGCGGTCTTCAGTGCGGTGTCCGCGAGACCCTTGCGCGCACCATGCGTGGAGATGAAGTACTGGAGCACGGTGAGGCCTTCACGAAAGTTAGCCGTAATGGGAGTTTCGATGATCTCGCCGGAGGGCTTGGCCATCAAGCCGCGCATCCCAGAGAGCTGACGAATCTGCTGTTTGGAACCGCGAGCACCGGAATCCGCCATGATGTAGATCGGGTTCATGGCTCCTTCCTTGTCGGCCTTCTTCATGTTGCCGAACATCTCGTCGGCGACGCGCTCGGTTACGCCGGACCACATCTGGATCACCTTGTTGGAGCGTTCGCCGTTCGTGATCGCGCCGTCCAGATACTGCTGCTGCATAGCAAGCACGGTTTTTTCCGCTTCGCCCACAACGGTGTACTTGGAGTCGGGGATGACCATGTCGTCGAGACCGACCGAGAGGCCGGACTTGGTGGCATAGGTGAAGCCGAGATCCTTGACGCGGTCGAGAGTCTTCACCGTAACTTCCAGCCCAAGGTTCAGATAACAGTAGTTGATGAGCTGGCCGATGCCCTTCTTCTTCAGCAAGCCATTGACGAACGGCATGCCTTCCGGGAGCGCGTCATTCAAAATCGCCCGGCCGACAGTGGTATTGATGTACTGCTTGTTGAACTCGACCGGCTCCGTATGGTTCAGGTCCTGGTCGTCGTAGGCCGTCGTCATATCGAGAACCATGCCGGTGTAGCGCAGCCGAATGGGGGTCAGTGTCTCGACCTGCTTGGCTTCAAGCGCCATGTAGATCTCTTCGATGTTGGCGAAGACGCGGCCCTCGCCGATCGCGTTGACCTTCGACTTCGTCAGGTAGTAAAGACCAAGGACGAGGTCCTGGGTGGGGACGGTGATCGGCTGGCCGCTCGCAGGCGAAAGGATATTGTGCGAGGCGAGCATCAGCACGGAAGCCTCGATCTGAGCCTCGGGCGACAGGGGGATGTGAACAGCCATCTGGTCGCCGTCGAAATCCGCGTTGAAGGCCGTGCAGACGAGCGGATGGATCTTGATCGCCTTACCTTCGACGAGCACAGGCTCAAACGCCTGGATGCCGAGCCGGTGCAACGTCGGGGCGCGGTTCAGCAGGACCGGGTGGTCCTTGATCACCTCTTCGAGGATGTCCCAGACGATCGGCTCCTGCATCTCAACCATCTCTTTGGCCTGCTTGATGGTGGTGCAGTGGCCGGTCTGCTCCAGCCGATGATAGATGAAGGGCTTGAAGAGTTCGAGCGCCATCTTCTTCGGCAGGCCGCACTGGTGCAGCTTCAGCTCAGGGCCAACCACGATGACGGAGCGGCCGGAGTAGTCCACACGCTTGCCAAGAAGGTTCTGACGGAAGCGGCCCTGCTTGCCCTTGAGGGTGTCGGAGAGCGACTTCAGCGGACGATTATTCGCGCCACGCAGCACGCGACCGCGGCGGCCATTGTCAAAGAGGGCGTCCACGGCCTCCTGCAACATACGCTTTTCGTTGCGGACGATGACCTCAGGAGCGTGGAGGTCCATCAGCTTCTTGAGGCGGTTGTTCCGGTTGATCACACGGCGATAAAGATCGTTCAAGTCAGAGGTGGCGAAGCGTCCGCCGTCGAGCGGAACGAGTGGGCGCAGCTCCGGCGGGATGACGGGGATCACATCGAGGATCATCCACTGCGGCAGATTGTTCGACTTCTTGAACGCCTCCACGATCTTCAGGCGTTTGGAGTATTTGAGCTTCTTCTGGAGCGAGGTCTCGGTCTTCATCCGCTCGCGCAGCTCGATCGACAGCTCCGCAATCTCCACGCGCTTGAGGAGTTCCTTGATCGCTTCCGCGCCCATCATGGCCTTGAAGCCGGAGATCCGGTACTGCGTATCGAGCTCACGGAACTGGTTCTCGTCTTTGATCACCTCACGCTCCTTGACGGGAGCATCGCCCGGATCGACGACGACGTAGGACTCGAAGTAAAGGACGGCTTCGAGCTCGCGCAGGGAAATGTCGAGCAGATGGCCGATGCGCGAGGGCAGGCCCTTGAAAAACCAAACGTGCGAGCAGGGGCTGGCGAGCTCGATATGGCCGAGGCGTTCGCGGCGGACCTTCGAAAGGGTGACTTCAACGCCGCACTTGTCGCAAATGACGCCCCGGTGCTTCATGCGCTTGTACTTGCCGCAGAGGCACTCCCAATCCGTGATGGGTCCGAAGATGCGCGCGCAGAAGAGTCCATCGCGTTCCGGCTTGAAGGTGCGGTAGTTGATCGTCTCGGGCTTGGTGACCTCGCCATGGGACCAGGAGCGGATCTTCTCCGGGGAGGCGAGCTGGATCTGGATGGCGTCGAAGTCGGCGATGGGGCCGGTGAGTTCAAAAGGGCTGGAGCGGAACATAGATTTGCGTCTCCGGTGCGGCGTGGCCGCGGGTTACGAGTCTGCCTCGCGATGACTTTCGGCGCATCGCGATGCCGTTGGTTCTGGTGCGGGTGCTTTATTCAGTTGTGGTGAAGCTATAAGCTTGAAAGTCCAGTGTTACTAAGTCAGTGTGTTCTTGCATAGTGGATGAAGAGAAAACCAACTATTGCTAGTAAGAATCCCTGGAAAGCCTCTTTGAAAATCGGCTTCCAACCATCAGCTCTCGTCCTCTCGCTGAGACTGCGCGGGGATGGGACCCAAAGCAGTCCAGCAATCATGAAGCAAGCTCCAATCCCCTTCAGCGTTCGAATCAGAGCACCCGACATACAAGCTCCTTATAGTTCGCGTGACGCGCTTGCCTAGCGCGTCACGCGAACTACATCAGTCGGCGGCGGCGATTAGTGGCTGCACGACCTTGTTCTTATCGATTTGCTTGATCAGCTCGACGTCGAGGCAAAGTGCCTGCAACTCGCGGATGAGGACATTGAACGACTCCGGGATGCCGGGTTCGATCGCCGCCTCGCCCTTGACGATGGCCTCGTAGATCTTGGTGCGGCCAAAGACATCGTCGGACTTGGCGGTCAGAAGCTCCTGCAGGATGTAGGCCGCGCCGTAAGCTTCGAGGGCCCAGACCTCCATCTCGCCGAAGCGCTGTCCGCCGAACTGCGCCTTGCCGCCCAGCGGCTGCTGGGTAATCAGCGAGTACGGTCCGATCGAACGCGCGTGAATCTTGTCGTCGACCAGGTGTGACAGCTTCAACATATAGATGTAGCCCACGGTAGCCGGCTGTTCGAATGGATCGCCAAGCATGCCGTCGTAGAGCTGCGTCTTGCCCGACGAGGGGAGACCGGCGGCCTTCAGCAGGGCCTTGATCTCCGTCTCGCGCGCGCCGTCGAAGACCGCCGTGCCGAACCAGATGCCCCGCTTCATGCCGGCAGCGACGCGCATGGTCTGCTCGTCGTCGAGGTCGAGAAGCTGGTTGAGAGCGGCAGTCCCGGCAAACCGGGCCTTGAACAGCTCCCGGACCTCGTTGGCGTCCTGCATGGTCGAGGCAAGCTCCGCGACCTGTGCGCCCAGGGTGTGGGCGGCCCAGCCGAGGTGCGTCTCGAGAATCTGTCCGACATTCATACGCGAGGGCACGCCCAGCGGGTTAAGGACGATCTCGACCGGGGTGCCGTCGGGGAGATACGGCATGTCCTCCTCGGGCAGTATCCGGGCAATAACGCCCTTGTTGCCGTGACGGCCGGCCATCTTGTCGCCGACCGACAGCTTGCGCTTCATCGCGATGTAGACCTTGACCATCTTGATGACGCCGGGCGAAAGCTCGTCGCCCTTCGACATCTTGCCGATCTTCTCGTTTGTGATCTTGCGGAGCACGTCGATCTGACGCGAGGTCATCTCTTCAATCTCGTCGATCTGCTCGTTGACGCGGGGGTCCTTGTCGGCATAGCGAATACGCTTGAGGTTGCGGGTGGAGATCAGCTCAATGGTGTCGCGGTCGAGGACGTCGCCCTTATTGAGGAGCTTCTTGTTGGTACGCTCATCATGCAGGTCGGCCAGAACTTCCTTCGCGCCGAGAATACCTTCAAGACGCTTGAGGCGCTCGTCGGTCAAAATACGGATTTCGTCGGCGAGGTTGCGTTCCAGCTTCTCGATCATCTCCTGCTCGATCTGCTGAGCGCGAGCGTCCTTCTCCTGCCCCTTGCGGGAGAAGATGCGGACATCCACAACCGTGCCTTCGATGCCCGGAGGGCAGGTCAGCGAAGCGTCGCGCACATCTCCAGCCTTTTCACCAAAGATCGCGCGGAGGAGCTTCTCTTCGGGGGTCAGCTGGGTCTCGCCTTTCGGCGTTACCTTGCCAACGAGGATGTCGTTATGGCCGATCTTCGCGCCGATGCGGATGATGCCCGAGTCGTCGAGATCGCGCAGGGCGTGCTCGGAGACGTTGGGAATGTCGCGGGTGATCTCTTCTGGCCCAAGCTTGGTGTCGCGGGCCTCGATCTCAAACTCCTCAATGTGGATCGAGGTGTAGTAGTCTTCGCGGACAAGCTTCTCGGAGATCAAGATCGCGTCCTCGAAGTTGTACCCGCGCCACGGCATAAAGGCGACCAGGACGTTGCGGCCAAGCCCGAGCTCGCCCTGCTCCGTGCACGGACCGTCGGCGATGACCTGGCCCTTGATCACACGGTCGCCCTTGCGGACGATCGGCTTCTGGTTGATGCAGGTGTTCTGGTTGGAGCGCTTGAACTTCGTCAGCTGGTAGATGTCCGAGCCGACCTCGCGCGAGAGCTGCGTAGGGTGGTGCTCGCCTTCGACGCGCACGATGATGCGCTCGGAGTCGACCGAGTCGATGATGCCGTTGCGCTTGGCAAGGATAACCGCGCCAGAATCGCGGGCGGTGACGCCCTCCATGCCGGTGCCGACGAAGGGAGCTTCGGCCACAAGCAGGGGAACGGACTGACGCTGCATATTTGCACCCATTAGCGCACGGTTGGCGTCGTCGTGCTCCAGGAACGGGACGAGCGACGCAGCAACCGAGACGAGCTGCTTGGGCGAGACGTCAACGTAGTCCACATCGGCCTTATTGACCAGGACGAAATTGCCTTGGCGGCGCGCGTCGACGATGTCCTGCACGATGTTCAGGTGCTCGTCGAGCTCCACATTGGCCTGCGCGATGGTGTGCCGGTCCTCTTCCCATGCCGAAAGGTAGAAAGAGAAGGGTTCAAGATCCATGGTGCGCTTGCCGGCGGCGCGAAGCTCGTCGTTCTTGGCACGGGCTTCGGCGGTTTCGAGGTAGTCGCCCTGACGCAGGCCGGACTCGCCTGCGTTGGTGACCGCAACGTAGTCGAGCGCCTGGCCGTTCTTGACGCGGCGGTAAGGCGACTCGATGAAGCCGTACTCGTTGATGCGGGCGAAGCACGAGAGGGACGAGATCAGGCCGATGTTCGGGCCTTCCGGTGTCTCGATCGGACAGATGCGACCGTAGTGGGTCGGATGGACGTCGCGGACCTCAAAGCCGGCGCGCTCGCGGGAGAGACCGCCGGGCCCAAGGGCGGAGAGGCGGCGCTTGTGCGTGATCTCCGACAGCGGGTTGGTCTGGTCCATGAACTGCGAGAGCTGGGAGGAGCCGAAGAACTCACGGATTGCGGCCATGACGGGCTTAGCGTTGATGAGGTCGTGCGGCATGGCCGTCGACATCTCCTGATAAACCGACATCTTCTCCTTGATCGCGCGCTCCATGCGAACGAGGCCGATGCGGAATTGATTCTCCATCAACTCGCCTACGGCCCGGACGCGCCGATTGCCGAGATGATCGATATCGTCCACCGAGCCGATGTTCTTGCGCAGTTTCAGGAGGTATCGGATGGTGCCGTAGAAATCCTCTGGCGTCAGCGTTCGCTTGTCGAGCCCGGATGGGTCCTGGTCCTCGTACAGCTTGATGTTAAACTTCAAGCGGCCCACACGTGAAAAGTCATACTTCCGTGCATCGAAGAACATCCCTTCAAACAGGGCCGTGGCCGTATCGAGCGTCGGTGGATCGCCCGGCCGTAGCTTGCGGTAGATCTCGATTAAAGCCTCTTCCGGTTTGCGGACTGTATCACGCCGAAGCGTATTGCTAATGATGTTGCCGACATCGTCGCGCTCGGGAAAAAAGACTTCAAAGGTGGTCACCCCCGACTGGGCAATCTTGTGCAGCTTGTCGGCGGAAAGCTCCTGGTTAGCCTCATACAGCAGCTCGCCTGTTGTCAGATCGACGATGTCTGAAGCCGTCATCGCGCCATCAAACTCACCGGTCTCGACATCCACCGCTTCAATCGCGTTCGATCGGAGGTTACGTAGCGTCAGCGCCGAAATCTTGCGCGTCGCGACAGCGATCTCGTCGCCAGCAGCGGACCGCACCGCAGCTGCCGGTCGGGTGCCTTGCAGATTTGTAGGCTTGCCCTCAGGCGCAACTGTCCAGCGCAGCTTGGCGTCGGCGACCTGGATCGTGTCCACCGTGTAGAAGGTCTTGAGGATCTCCTCGTCCGTGCGGAGGCCCAGAGCGCGCAGAAAGATGGTTCCGAGGAACTTGCGCTTCCGATCGATGCGGACGTAAAGGGTGTTCTTCTGGTCGTACTCGAACTCCACCCAGGAGCCGCGATACGGAATGATCTTGCCCAGGAAGTAGGTGCGGTTTGCTGCGGTCTCGAAGAAGACGCCGGGCGACCGATGGAGCTGCGACACGATGACGCGCTCGGTCCCATTGACAATAAAGGTGCCGTTCTGGCTCATCAGCGGGATGTCGCCAAAGAAGACTTCCTGCTCCTTCATGTCGCGCAGGCTCTTGACGCCCGTCTCCGGGTCCTTGTCGTAGATCTTGAGGCGGATGGTTACCTTAAGCGGCGCGGAGTAGGTCATTCCACGCTCTTCACACTCGGCCTGGTCGTACTTCAGCTGAAGACCCACCGGGTCGCCGCACTTGGTGCAAAAGTCCGGCGTGTTCTTGTTGTACGTACCGCAAAAGTTACACAGGACGTCCCCGGGATGGAATGGGTCGGTGATGACCATGTGACCGCAACTGGTGCACGCCGTTCGGAGATGATTGAGGCCCTTCAGGTAGCCACACTTACACTCCCAGTTCCCAATAGAGAAGTCGACAAACTCAAGCTCCGAAACGTTCCGGAAATCGGTGATAGGAAACACGGAGGTAAACACGGACTGCAGTCCATTGTCCTCGCGCTCCTGCGGGAGCTTGTCCATCTGGAGAAAGCGCTCGTAGCTGCGGCGCTGAACCTCGATGAGGTTCGGAATCTGGATGGAAGTCGGGATCTTGGAAAAGTCCAGACGGCTGCGAACTGCGCGCATTGCGGTGGGCATTGTGGACATGCTCTCTCCTGTTGACGTTTTCGAGGACTTGCCGGACCAGGTCCGGCAAGATGGGGGCTACGCCGAGCCCTCCAGGGTTGCTGCTGAGTCGCGTGAGAAACTGGAACCACCCACCCCGAAGCAGGCAGTTCCTACGCGGAATGTCGGTCTTGCAACGTGCCTATCTACGATCTTAGGTCTAGCTTCTGCCGCTCACTACACGAGACTGCAGAACTGGTGCAAGAAGTTGATGTTCGGTAGCTCATACCACTAAGCCTTATCGTGAACGCCAGAACAGTCGATAAAGACGCAGACGCCGAAAAACGCTCTCAGGGACAAGTCTCCCCGTGAGCGCAGGCATCGAACTGTGCACAAATCATTCTGGATAAAAGAGATGCTTGCCGCCCTTCGAGGCTCGCCTTGCCCCGAGGTTGCTGCCGCCGGATGAAGCCAGATTACACGATACGTGTCCGCCGCCCGAAACGCATCATGGCCGGCTCCTTAGCCCGCAACAGCGGGATGAACCGGGTATAGCCTACGTATTAGCTAGGGAGCATCGCCGATAAAGCAAGGCAGAACGCTTCCTCTCAACGAGAAGAATACCGCGTTCTGCCTTGTTCTGCAAGCTGCACGCCCAACCCCTTGCACCAAATCGGGAGACTACTTGATCTCGACTCCCGCAATCCCGTCAAACTTCTTCGCGATTGCCGCCGCGTCATCCTTTGAGACATTTTCCTTGAGCGGTTTGGGCGCACCGTCGACGAGGTCCTTGGCTTCCTTCAAGCCCAGAGCCGTCACTTCACGCACAGCCTTGATGGTCGCGATCTTGTTCGCGCCGGCATCTTTCAAGATTACGGTGAACTCCGTCTTCTCTTCAACCGGGGCTGCTGCTGCCGCGCCGCCGCCCGCTGCCGGAGCAGCCACTGCAGCTGCTGCCGAAACGCCGAGACGCTCTTCAAGCTTCTTGACCAGAGCCGATGCTTCCAAGAGGCTCAGGCTAACAATCTGATCTTCCAACTGCTGGATGTCCGCCATGTAATTCTCCGTGTCCTTCTAAATTGGGTGTTGCTTGCGCTACGTTGCCGAGGCCGGAATGCGCTTCGGTTGCTCTCGTCTTTCAGGTTTCCGTTGCGCCCAGACCGGCGCACCCGAAGGCGGAGCGAATCAGTTATCCTTCGACAGGTCTGCGCTGACAACTTCGCCAGACTCTTCTGTAGCACCCTGCTCGGGAGGCGTGGGGGGCATGGGCGCAGGTTCTGCAGCATGAGTCTCGCCAGCAACGCCTGCAATCGCGACTTCAGTTGACTGCTCCTCGGCCGCAGGCGATGCAGCATCCGGTGCAGCGATTGTGGGGACCGGGTCCGCAACAGCAGGAGCACTCGCTTCGGCCGCAGGCGTCTCCGCATAGGCCGCCGAGGCTGGGGAACCGGAGAACTTCTCCTTTTCAACCGCCTGATTGATCACGACCGCCAGATCGCGTCCGGTGGCGTTGATCACCGTAGCAAGCCGCTGTGCGGGCGACTGAATCAGGAAGAGAAGCTTCGAGAAGAGCTCTTCCTTGCCCGGCATCGTCGCCAGCGCGGCGATCTCCTCGACGCCGATGACCTTTCCGTCCACAATTCCCAGCTTAAAGACAAACTGCGCGTTGTCCTTGACCCAGGTAGAAAGCGCTTTCGCCAAAGCCACCGGATCGCCCGCTGTGTACGCAACAGCAGAGACACCCTTCAATCCCTGGAGAGCAGCCTCGATCTTGGAACCCTGCGAGGCTCTGGCCGCCAGCTTGTTCTTCACGACATGGTAGCTCCCGCCAGCCTCGCGCACTGTCTTGCGAAGCTCAAAATCCTTCGAAGCGGTCAGACCGGAGAACGTGCCAATGATAGCCGAGGTCGACGTGGCGAGTTCACCCGCCAGCTTCTCCACTTTGATCGCTTTTGTTGCCCTGCTCAGTGCCATAGTTTACCTAACCTTAGAAGCTGGGCGTGGTCACCAGCGGAATGTGCGCCCTCAAGCGCGAGCGACGTTCTAGACGCGTCCAGCAGCTTCGGCGACCGCGTTATCCAGCTGGATGCCGGGCCCCATCGAAGAGCTCAGCGTGATGCCCTTGATATACTTGCCCTTGGCGGCCGCGGGCTTCGCCTTCACCACACTCGAAATCACGGTCGTCGCATTGTCGATGATCTTTTGCGGATCAAACGAAAGCTTGCCAAGCGGCACATGGACCAGCGCCGTCTTATCGGTACGAAACTCGACCTTACCCGCCTTGATCTCGCGAATTGCGCTCGCGACATCAGTGGTTACAGTGCCCGTCTTCGGGTTCGGCATCAGCCCCTTCGGTCCCAGCACCTTACCCAGACGTCCCACCGAGCGCATCATGTCGGGCGTTGCGATCAACGCGTCGAAGGCGGTCCAGCCTTCTTTCTGGATGCGCTCGACCATCTCTTCCCCGCCAAAGAAGTCGGCTCCGGCAGCCTCCGCGTCCTTGATCTTCTCTCCCGACGTGATGACGGCCACGATCTTGGTCTTGCCCAACCCATGAGGAAGAACCACCGTACCCCGTACCATCTGATCGGCATGCCGGGGATCGACTCCCAGGCGCAGCGTCAGGTCCACCGTCTCGTCAAATTTGGCATACTTCGCCTTTTGGAGCAGCGGCACTGCATCGGCAAGCGTGTAAGGACGCGGCTCAACAAGGGCACGAGCCTTCGTCAGATTCTTGGAAACTTTTTGCGCCATGAGTGTATTGGTCCTTGGTCTGCCACCCCTCTGGCATTGCTGGCTGCCGGGCGTGGTGCGACTGCCTCAGTTCGCGTGGAAGGAGGCACTGTTAGAAGTATGCGCGAAGACTACCGTTTATGCAACTGCGGCTCCGATGGCACGGCGCGCCAGACAACCTGTTTCCCGTTGAATGGGCCAGAGTTCACCTCCGAAGACCCAGACCGGCGCTCGCGGCGGCCTCGACATAAAACAGGACCCAACCAGCCGACCCTCTATACTCAGGGCATCGCATGAAGGCCCGGACACGACAACGAACAAACTGCACACCGAGCGCAGCAGGCTCCTCCTGCCAGCCGAGAACAACCATGATCATCCATATATCCACCCCTCCAGCGATCGCCTCGATCTCTGACGAAATAAGGACGTTCCCGGCCCCGCTTACTCTGCCGATGGTGAGTCGCTGATGGCCGGCTCCGACGGAGATCTGGTGCTGCCGCCCGGTCCTTTCGCCGCGTTCCTCTTCGACCTGGACGGCACCGTTGCTGACTCCATGCCGCTTCACTTCCGCGCCTGGACGCAAGCCGTCGAGGAGCACGGCGGGCAGTTTCCCGAACCGCTCTTCTACGCGATGGGCGGCATTCCGCTGCTGCGTACGGTGGAGCTGCTGAACGAGCGCTTCGGCACGGCCATGGACCCGGAGGCCGTGGGGCACCGCAAGGAGACGCTCTTTCTCGGGATGCTCGACCGGATGCAACCCGTCCCGTCGGTGTTGCGGGTCATCGAGGCCTATGCGGGCACCCTGCCGTTCGCCATCGTGTCGGGCTCGAGCCGCGCCTCCATCGCCAGGACGCTCGACCTTCTCGGCATGGCCCACTTCTTCCCCGTGGTGGTCGGCGCGGAGGATGTCGTCCACGGCAAGCCCGCGCCCGAGCCGTTCCTGAAGGCGGCCGCGCTGCTGGGCGTCGCGCCGGAGACCTGCCTGGTGTTCGAGGACGCGGACGCGGGGATCGAGTCGGCCAAGGCGGCGGGGATGCGGTGGGTGCGGGTGCCGCAAGTACATCTCTAGAAATTCTGATGAGCCATTGCGCGCGGCTTGGATTTACGTTTCATTGCAGCTCAAGCGGAAGATCAAGAACTAACTACCCGCGCCCATGCGAGACCGTCTGCAACAGTTCCAGTGTTTTGGACGTATTGATACAAGACAGCCAGCTTGAGTGAGGCAGGAGGTTCGGCAAAACAAAGCCAACCACTGACCTCATCAATAATCTGCGTCTGAGCAGTGGAGCGCGGTGCTTCCGTTGATATTTTGATCAACAGTTCGAATCGTTCCCATGCGAAATCCGTAAATCCTGCACCCCGCTCGCGATGACACAGTGCATCCACACCCGTATCAGATAAGGCAGCGGCAAGTTTACGCCGAACTTCATTCCCAACTTCTTCAAAGTGCGATTCGGTGATGCGTCCCTTCTGAACGGCTGTTGCTAGCCCTAGCCATTGAGTGAAGAGCGTGAAGATACCCAGTTCTATTTGTAGGTTCGGCATATCTGCTCCCCTTTCCGTCATTTGCGCAATTAGCTCGCCGACGCGTAGGAACTTCTCCGGGGAGAGAATCTTAAGAACGACAGAGACGTGACTATCGGCAATTGCGCCGACTGTAACCTTTGGCTTTAGAAAAGCCAGCATAAGAATCTCACCTGCGACGCAGGACTCTAAAGCCGCATCCTTCAAGGTTGGGTGTCGTCAGGGACACTCCGCTATTACGAGTCTTTTCAATGAAGATGCGCTAAGATTCGGCGTCGGTGATCAGACCTAAGTTCGCGGCTTCATCGGCAGCATCGTTTAGACTACTGAAGTCTTTCCCAAAGACAATCGATTCCATCGTGATCGTTATTTCAGCTCCAACACCAGAACGCTTGGGGCCGATGTGGTAAGACGCACTCATGGCTGGAGGATAGCATCCCCATCGGCAGCTCAAAGCCGCCCACACGTTTGCAATACTGTTCGCAGCTCAGCCGCTTACGCTTTCCGTTCAACCGCAACCTCTACCTGCTCCTTGGGCACTAGCCCCGGATGCAGGGCTTCGAGCACGGCGGAGGGGTTGCGCTGGATCACGGTGAGGTAAGCCCTGGCAGGCACCTCGGGCGTCCGGCGACCTCCTTCCCAGTGCTTCACCGTGTCGAGACTGAAGCCGAAGCTGTCGGAGAACGCGGCCTGGGTCATGTTCAATCCCTTCCGGATGCTCTTCACGTCCACAGAGGGCGGCACGGTAACCTTGTATCCCTCCCGCTCGCCTTCCATATACGCCTTGGCCTCTTCCAGGCCCCGCATGATCTTGCTAAAAGCTCTCTCGCTCATCCGTTCCCTCCGATTGGTTTGAAGAGCGTCTTGACGAACTTCGCCATCTCGCTCCGCCTTGCTGAGATTGCCCTTCTCGTTCTTGGCAAAGGCTGTCAGCAGGAAAATAGGGCGCTCATCGTCATGGTGGATGTAGACCACACGGCCACCGCCGCTCTTGCCTTTGCCGCCACGCCCGACTCGCACCTTGCGAACGCCACCCGTACCCTGCATGATCTCGCCGCACTCTGGATCATTAGCCACCATGGTCACAATCGCTTCCCGCTCCTGGATGGTGAAGATGGCGTCGGCGTCCTTGAGATAACCGGGAGTCTCGACCACACCGTGCATAGGATCATAGTACTCCATTGGACACCTTTACATTCATCAGGGTTTGCCTCGCCTCTTCGCGTTCGCTCGTTTTCCGTGGATGGCGCGCTCGATCTGCGGTACAGTGAGGTCATCGCTACTTAATACTGGCTGGTTGGTTCAGCGGCTTGGCCCTCTCTGCCTGGGCTGTCGCTGCATCTTCCCCAATCTGCTTTCTGAGGTGAATCGTCTTTATGGGGATTTCGCGGCGGGATTTTCTGACACGGGTAGGGCAGGCGGGCGGGTATGCGGCGGCGTTTGCGACGATGCAATCGCTGGGGCTGATACCGATGAAGGGGCAGCAAACGCTGCCAATCACGGCGGCTCCGGGTGTGGGCAAGGGCACCAAAGTGGTGGTGCTCGGCGCGGGGATCGGCGGGCTGGTCTCGGCGTATGAGCTGAAAAAGCTAGGCTACGACGTGACTCTGCTCGAAGCGCGGGAGCGGCCGGGCGGGCGCAACTGGACCGGGCGCAAGGGGACCAAGGTCAAGTTCGTCGACGGCACCGTGCAGGAGATTCCGTGGGAAGAGGGGAACTACCAGAACCTCGGCCCGGCGCGGCTGCCGAGCACGCACTGGACGATGCTGGGCTACGCGCGCGAGCTGAAGGTGCCGATGGAGGTCGAGATCAACACGACGCGGTCGGCCCTGTTGCAGAACGACAGGGCGAGCGGCGGCGCCCCGGTGGTGCAGCGCAAGGCCATCAACGACACCCGCGGCCATGTCAGCGAGCTGCTGCAAAAGTGTATCGCGCAGGGCGCGCTCGATGCGGAGATCACGGCCGAAGACCGCGACCGCATGAAGACGTTCCTGACGGTCTACGGACCGCTCGACAAGACGGGCAAGTACATAGGATCAGACCGCGCGGGGCTGAAGACGCCTCCAGGCCCGGGTGCCCAGCTCCCTGTGGTGGAAGAGCCGCTGGGGATGCACCTGTTGCTCGACGCGAACTTCTGGGACGGGATGCTGTATGAGGAGACGTGGGATTGGCAGGCCACGATGATGCAGCCGGTCGGAGGCATGGACCAGATCCCGTATGCATTTGCCAAGGCGCTTGGGCCGGTCGTCCAATACAGCTCGCCCGTGACGGGGATCAAGAAGACGGCGAACGGCGTCCAGGTGAGCTATACGCAGAACGGCGCGCCGAAGCAGATCGAAGCGGCGTACTGCGTGTGCGCAATTCCCTTTTCTCTCTTGAAAAAGATTCCGCATGACCTCTCGCCAGCGTTTGCCAGGGTTGTCGACGAGTCAGTGATGGCCGGGAGCTACAAGGTCGCGTGGGAGAGCCGCCGCTTCTGGGAGCAGGACTACAACATCTACGGCGGGCTGTCGTTTGCGGCGCAGGGGCCGAGCCCGGTATGGTATCCGAGCTCGCGGCTGATGCACGACACGGGCATCGTCGTGGCGGGGTATACCGATGAGGCGTCGGACCCGGCGTTCCTCAAGGCCGACATGAAGGGCAAGTTTGCCATGAGCCGCGCGACCATCGAGAAGCTGCATCCGGGCCACGGCAAGGAGCTGACCAACCCGGTCTTCTGCGGCTGGAAGCACGTGGAGTGGAACGAGGGCTCGTGGATACGGAGCTACGGCGGGGGGCTGCCGGGATACGACGTGGTGATCCAGCCGGACGGGCCGATCTACTTCGCCGGGGACACGATCAGCCACATCGTGGGCTGGCAGGAGGGCGCGGCGTTGAGCGCGCGGCGGGCCGTAGGGATGATCTCAGAGAAGGTGAAGACGGCCAAGGCCTAAGTTGTTAGTTGACAGAGGAGAGACGATGAAGCGAATGCTGATGGCGGCGATTGTGGTTCTGGGTTTGGGCGCGGGATCGGCTCAGGTCGTGGTGAAGCATGTGCAAACGGAGAAGTCGCCGATAGCCACCGGAGTCTGGGCGGGCGACACGTACTACCTCAGCGGGCAGCTGGCTTCGCCGGTAACCCCGGCGGACGCGGCCAAGGGGACGGCGGCGGACTACGGCGACACAAAGGCGCAGTCGGCCAGCGTGTTCGCGAAGATCCAGACGCTCTTGAAGGAGCAGGGTCTGGATATGAAGGATGTCGTCAAGATGTCGGTCTTTCTGGGGCCGGACCCAAAGACGGGCAAGCTGGACTTCGCCGGAATGCAATCGGAGTACGTCAAGTACTTTGGCACGACCGAGCAGCCGAACAAGGTGGCACGGAGCGCGTTCCAGGTGGCGGCGCTGGCGGCACCGTGGGCGCTGGTAGAGATCGAAGTGATTGCGGTGCGGGGCAAGTAGAAGATGGCAGCGTACACCCACCTTAGCGATGGCAAGACTTTCGACAAGATGGGGCACCCGGCGCGTGAGCTCTGCCTGGCCTTTGGCCTGTTGCCGGTTGGTTGGGGCTGGCTGGTGAGGTCGAAGGTGCCTTTACGTTTCGGGTAAGATCCTGTTTCCGTTGGATCGGGGATCGGGATCATGGAATCGAGATCGGCTTCTAGGCGGCTTCGAGGTCGCGATTCATCTCAGCGCGGTGGCGGTGGGTCGACACGCCTCCGCATGCTTTGCGGCTGGTGTGATGGTAGATGCAGAGGGTTCGCCGTGAAGGAGGGGCGAGCCGCAGGGCCGCAGTCGGTGTGGAGATTTCCGTACAGAAGGCAAGTAAGGGCGGCTGATTTGTCTTGGAGCGGGAGACCGGGATCGAACCGGCGACATTCAGCTTGGGAAGCTGACGTTCTGCCACTGAACTACTCCCGCCCGATGAGGTGGCTCGAGCGACCTGAGGATGGTGGAGCTGAACGGGATCGAACCGTTGACCTCGTCGTTGCGAACGACGCGCTCTCCCAACTGAGCTACAGCCCCTTGCCTGGGTACACCGCAGTACTTCACCCCAAACGACGCCTTGGCGAACTCATTAAGTGTAGCAGGCTCGGCTTAGCCGCTCAACCGGTTTGCTCAACGGCTGCGGGGACGTGTCCCGTGACGGGGGTTCCGGCGGCGAGCGGTTTTTCAACGATGTGCCAAAGCTCACCCTTCTCGACGACAACGCCGAGGATGGGCACTTCCAGCCTGGCCCCGCTCCGCGCGATGGAGACGAGGATGCCGCCCGGACCCTTGAAGAGCGACGCGGTCAGGAGGAGTTGGAAGCGGCGCCGGCCCTCTGTGGTTCCTTCGTCGCGGATGTCGAGGACTTCGGCGTGGAACTCGTTCATCGGGCGATCACGCGGTTGACGGTCTTGTCGAGCAGCTCCATCTCGCGCTTGCTGCCGAACATGAAGGGGGTTCGCTGATGGATAGCTTCGGGCTGGACGTCGAGCACGCGACCGGTGCCTGTGGAGGCGACGCCGCCGGCCTGCTCGGCGAGGAAGGCGAGGGGGTTAGCCTCGTAAAGCAGACGGAGCTTGCCTTTGGGCTGTTTGGCGGTGGGCGGATAGAGGAAGACACCCCCTTTGAGCAGGGTGCGGTGGAAGTCGGCTACAAGCGAACCGATGTAGCGGGAGCTGTAGGTGCCGCTCGCTCCGCTGCGGAGACGGTCGACATACATCTTGTAGGCGGGCGGCCACTCGGCGGCGTTGGCCTCGTTGACGCTGTAGTAGGGGCCTTGCTCGGGCATCCGGATGCCTTCGGCGGTGAGGACAAAGGCACCGATGGTGGGGTCGAGGGTGAAGCTGTGGACGCCGGAGCCGGTGGTGTAAACGAGCACGGTGGAGGGGCCGTAGACAACGTAACCGGCGGCCACCTGCTGGTGGCCAGGGTGGAGGACGGCGGTGTCGATCTCCTCGCCGGGCTGACGCTTGAGGATGGAGAAGATGGTGCCTACGTTGACGTTGACGTCGATGTTGGAGGAGCCGTCGAGGGGATCGAAGACGACGATGTACTTCCCTTTTTCGGCGGACCGGTTGAAGGTGACGGGCTCTTCGTCCTCTTCGGAGACGAGGGCGGCGACCATATCGCGTGCGCCGAGGCAGGCGAGCAGGGCCTGGTTGGCGAAGACGTCGAGCTTTTGCTGGGCTTCGCCCTGGACGTTGGTCTGGCCGAATGCGCCGAGGACGTCGCTGAGGCCGGCGGAGCGGATCTTGGCTTCGATGATCTTGGAGGCAAGGGTGATACCGCCGAGCAAGAGGCTGAAGGTGCCGCTGGCGGCGGTGATATCGGCCTGCTGCTGCTGGATGTGCTGTTGTACGGTGACGACCATGGATGTTGTGCTCCGGCGTATTGGATACGACTGTAGCATCGTGCGCGGGGCTACCGGGAGCGAAGCCGCTAGACTGGGGAGACTCGCCGTGTGCCGAATCCCAAAACGTCTTTCGCTGCTTGCGATGCTGCTGCTACTGGCTGGCTGCCGTTCCCGGCCGGAGGATGCGCGCACGGTGGTGATGGAGATCGAATCGTCGCCGAACAATCTCGATCTGCGGCAAGGGACGGATGCGCAGTCGGAGCGGATCGGCGGGCTTGTGTTCGATGCGTTGGTGAAGAAGGATGCGCACTTCAACCTCCAACCGTGGCTGGCGGAGCGGTGGGAGCAGCCAGACCCGCTGACGATGGTGTTCCACCTGCGCGCGGGGGTGCGGTTTCATGATGGGCGGCCGCTCGAGGCGGAGGATGTTGCGTATACGCTGCGGAGCCTGGTGGATGGGTCGCTGGTGACGGCGAAGGGGGGAGCGTTTGCGGCGGTGGCACGGGTGGAGACGCCGGAGCGGCTGACAGTGCGGGTGCGATTGAAGCGGGCGGATGCGAGCCTGCTCTTCAACCTGTCGGATGGGCTGTTTGGCGTGGTTCCGCGGGGTGCTAAAGGGGACTTTGGCTTGCATCCGGTGGGGTCGGGGCCATTCCGGTTTGTGGCGGCGACGCAGGACAAGGAGGTGGTGCTCGAGCGGAATGCGGGTTATTGGGCGGGGCCGCCGCGGGTGGAGCGGGTGAGGTTTGCCGTGGTGCCAGATGGCATTACACGCGCGCTTGAGTTGCAGAAGGGCTCGGCGGATGTAGAGTCGGATGCGCTGACTGTGGATACGGTGGAGAGTCTGCGGAAGGTGGCGGGCCTGGAGGTGGAGACGGGGCCAAGCTCGGTGGTGGTGTATGCGAACTTCAACACGGAGGACCCGGTGCTGCGGGATGTGCGGGTGCGGCAGGCGATTGCGTGTTCGATCGATCGTGCGGCGTTGGTGAAAGCGCTGGCGCGGGGGCAGGCGCGGCTGGCGGAGAGTTTGCTGCCGCCGGAGCACTGGGCGTTTGCGGAGCCGGGGATGGACCGCAGCTACGATGTCCCCCGTGCGGAAAGGCTGCTGGAGGCGGGGGGACATCGTGCGGGCAAGGATGGAGTCCGGCTGCGGATCACGCTGAAGACGAGTACGGATGAGGCGACGCGGCTGCTGGCGGCGGTGCTGCAGCAGCAGATGCGGGCAGCAGGGATCGATCTGCAGCTGCGCTCGGCGGAGTTCGGGACCTTTTACGCGGATGTGACGCGTGGGGCGTTCCAGATGTACATCCTTCGGTGGATCGGATCGAACGAAGATCCGGATATCTTTCGGTATGCGTACGATTCCGCGAGCTTTCCCCCGCGTGGGGGAAACCGGGGGCGCTATGTGAATGGGGAGCTGGACCGGCTGCTGCGGGCGGCGGCGGCGACGGGCGATCCTGCGGAGCGGCGCCCGCTATATCGGGCGGCGCAGGAGATACTCGGGAGGGAGCTGCCTGGGATTCCGCTGTGGTATCCCAATACGATCCTGGTGCATCGTCGGCGGCTGCAGGGGGTGCGGCCGAGTGCGAGCGGGAACTTCGACTTCCTCCGGACGGCGAGCCTGGAGTAGCTGGGTTGCGGTGACGGGGTCGCGCGGGCTGTGCGGCTCGTTCAGAGGCGGATCGCAAGATGGCCGGGGCAAAGGTTGGCGGCCTCTTCGATGAGCCGTTCGACCAGGTTTTCGTCCTGCGCGAGGAACCAGATACCGCCGAGGACGCGCTCCTGCGGATGGCCGTCGGGAAAGAGATGAAGGGTCAGGGCGGTGGCGTGCTTGCGAAGGCTCCCCTCTTTCTGGAGCTCGAAAGTCGCAGCCAGACGGCGCAGGCGGTTCATCTGGTAGCGCATTTTGTTGCCCGCCACGGTAGCCGAGCGGCCAAGACTTGGGTCGATGGCAGCCATGTAGCTGGACAAGGCGGTGAGTTCGGCGTCCATGCTGTTGCCGGCTGCGGCGAGACGCCGTTTGCCTTCGATGGGCATGGCACGCGCACCCAGACGCTGCGCAAGGGCTTCGGCGGTGGTCATCGCGCCGGGCAGGTCGACCTCGTGCCGGGCCATGATCTCTGCCAGGTTCCGCTCGATCACCGTAGCGCTCAGGCGAGGAAGGACGGGCGTGATACGGGCCAGGATGGCTTGGTAGAGGACCGCACTCTGGGCGAAGTAGGCGATCTCGGCCGGACCGCCGATGTAGGCAGCGGTGGGAAGGATGGTGTCCTGGAAGATGGGGCGCAAAAGCGCGTTGGGGCTGATCCGTCCGGGTGCTGCATCAAGGATTGCCAGCAGCTCGGCGGCGCTGTAGAGCTTGCGGCCGGCCTTCCATTCGCCGCCGGGGAGCCGTTTGAGGGCTTGCCGCTCGGAGGTCCCTTCCTCCTCGAGGAAGAGCAGCGAGGAACCGGGCGTAACCAGCACTTGCGTGTGGAAGCCCGCGTAGAGGAGAGCTTCGCCTCGCTGCATCAGCAAGGATTCGAGTGCGGCGGCGTGCTCGATGGCGAAGCGCAGAGTATCGCTTCCGATGCGGTGGAACTCGGAGCTGCTCGCGTCCATTACGATAAGGCCGCTCCGGGCGAAGAGGCGCGCCATCCATCGCGCGAACGCTTCGCCCAGCGTTGCTCCGGGCGTGTAGCACTCGCGAAGCACGTCGCACGGGGGCGCATACCCCAGCAGATCGCTCGCGAGGTCGAGGGCGGCTTGGAGGTGCTGTTTTCCCTCGGCGGTTCCGCCATCGAGAGCGATGCTTCCGACGGGGAGGGCGCGGCTGACGCTGAGGGGGAGCCGCACACGTTCCACGGCGTCCTTTCCCGGCAGCATGACGTGGTCGACCTCGGCCAGATCGTGATCTTCCGTGGCGAGCCAGAAGACGGGCACGTGGTCGATGCCGGTCGCGGCTGTGGCCTGCTTTGCCCGTGCGATGCTGGTGGCTGCCTTGAGCAGGGTCAGCAGCGGACCGCCAAAGAGACCAACCTGCTGTCCGGTAACGATGGCGCGGGCACCGGAACGGAGCTTTTGGATGTTCGCGAGGGCTGCTGCGCCTGCGCCGAAGCCCAGGCTTTGCCGCTCGAGAGCATCGGCCAACTGCCCGGGATCGCCGACACCGGCGGCCTGGGTGGACCAGCGTGCGGCAAACGGCTCTCCGCCGTACCATTGACGAATGGGCGCACCGGCCGGACTGTCTCCCATGGCGAGGTACTCCCGGTACAACGGGGAGAGCTGAGGCAGCACCGTGATGGGGTAACACTCCGTGCTCATGGTCGGTGACAGGGCTGACGGCAGTTGGATGCGGCGCGGCGCAGGCCCGATGCAGGGATGATACCGTACCTTCATGGCTGCCCCTTCGAAGAAAACCCCTGCCGCTCCGCCTTCCGGACACCACACTTCCCTGCCGAAGCTGCCGAAGAGCTCGCTCAAGGCGAAGGTGGTGGACTCCAGGCTGGCCTATGCGGGCAAGGTCTTCAACGTGTACACGGATACGGTGGTGGAGCCGGGGGGCCGGGAGAACACGCGAGACGTGATCCGTCATAACGGCTCGGTGGTGATTCTGGCGGTGGACGACCGCACGAATGCCGACGATCCTACGGTCGTTCTGATCCGGCAATACCGCCATGCG
This sequence comes from Acidobacteriaceae bacterium, assembly GCA_965215415.1. Taxonomy (GTDB): domain Bacteria; phylum Acidobacteriota; class Terriglobia; order Terriglobales; family Acidobacteriaceae; genus Edaphobacter. The sequence goes on from CBDCDQ010000009.1 coordinate 3,189,164, forward strand.
GCTGGCCAGTTCCTGATCGAGTTGCCTGCGGGACGGATCGACGCGGGCGAGACACCGCTGGCCGCGGCCAAGCGCGAGATGATCGAGGAGACTGGATTTCGCGCGAAGAAGTGGACGCTGCTGACCAAATACTTTGCCAGCCCGGGGTTCCTGGGCGAGTGGATGCAGATCTATCTTGCCGAAGATCTGCGCGAAGGGACTGCGACGCCCGAAGAGGACGAGCACATCGAGATACACCGTGTCGCCCTTTCGGAAGCCATGCGCCTGGTGGCGAGCAACGGGATACACGATGGAAAGACGCTGATCGGCCTTTTGCTGTTTGCCGCAAGCCGCCGCTCGAACGAGTCTTAGGCTACGTCTAAAGTCCGCTGTCCTGAAAGCGTTGTGTCCGACTCACGACAGACACGAAATCCTCCTTGCGCCCATACTTACCTTCAGACTTGGTGACGAACGATGCTGGTGGCTCCTGGGGGGTCCGAGGTTCGCGTCCTGCCGCCGTGCGCGGTAGCAAAGTGGAAGGAGGTTGTCGTGGCACAGTACAAGGGTCAGGTGAAGTGGTTCAACAACGCAAAGGGGTATGGCTTTCTTGGTCGGCCGGAAGGCCCGGATGTCTTCGTACACTACAGCTCGATTCAGCACGAAGGATATAAGAGCCTGAAAGAGGGCGACGACGTTGAATTCGATGTGATTGAAGGAACCAAGGGACCGCAGGCCGACCAGGTGATGCGCCTGAAAGAGGCCCTCTAGCAGAACGCCTCTGGCGTAAGCCGGCAGGGGACCGCATACTGGCTATACGGTCTTCCCTCTGCGCCGCTGAATCTATGGATAACATCACGCTCGCCCGCTTGCTCGACGAGACTGCGGCGCTTCTCGAGATCGACGCTGCCGACCCTTTCCGCATCCGCTCATACCGGCGGGCTGCGGAGGCGGTGGAGCAGCAGACGACCCAGCTTGCGACCCTGATCGAGGAGCCAAAAGAGCTGCTTGCCATCAACGGGATCGGCAAGGGTATGGCTGCCAATATCGTCGACCTGGTGCGGACGGGCACGATGCCGCTGCGGGCCGAGTTGCTGACCAAATACCGGCCGACGATGCTCGAGCTGCTGCGCCTTCCGGGCATGGGACCGAAGACGGTGGCGCTGGTCTGGTCGGCGCTGGGGGTGGCGGATCTCGACGCGCTGGAGACGGCAGCGAAGGCGGGGCATCTGGAAGGGCTGCCGCGTATGGGGGAGAAGTTCGTCGCCAAGCTGCTGAAGGGGATCGAGGACCACCGCCGCAACTCTTCACGCTTCCGCATCGATGCGGCCGGGAATTACGCGGAGCGCATACGGGGCTTGATTCTGCAGTTCCCGGGGATCGACCAGGTGACGCCGGCCGGATCGCTGCGGCGCGGGCGCGAGACAGTGGGCGACCTCGATCTGCTTGCCACGGGGCCGGCCTGCGAGCCCGAGGTGGTGGCCGCCGCGGTGGAGTACGTAGCGACCCTTCCGCTGATCGACAAGCTCCACGCGCGTGGCCAGAACAAGGTGACATTTACGCTGCGCAACAACCTCCAGGTGGATGTGCGCCTGCTGCCGCGGGCCAGCTATGGTGCGGCGCTGCAATACTTTACCGGCTCCAAGCACCACAATGTGGCGCTGCGCCAGCGGGCGATCAAGCGTGGGTTGACGCTTTCGGAGTATGCGCTGACGCGGCTGGATGACCATACGATCGTCGCGGCGAGGACCGAAGAGGAGATTTACGAGGCGCTCGATCTCGACTGGATTGCGCCGGAACTGCGGGAGAACTGCGGAGAACTGGAGGCGGCGGCCCTCCATACGTTGCCGCGGCTGATCGAGCGAAAGGATGTGTGCGGCGATCTCCACATGCATACCGACGCGACAGACGGGCGGGACACAATCCGCCAGATGGCTGAGGCGGCGATCGGGCGCGGGCTGCGGTACATCGCGATTACGGACCACTCGAAGAACCTGGCTATGACGAACGGGCTGGACGACGTGCGCGCCCTGGCCCATGTGAAGCGTATACGCGAGGTCGACGCAGAGCTTGCCGTAGAGTGGAGGGCGAGGACGGGGGCATTTGCGTCCACCACGCTTCCGTCACCCTTTCGCATCCTGCCGGGGATTGAGGTGGACATCCTGGGAGACGGCGCGCTCGATCTCGAGGATGCGACGCTGGCAGAGATGGACATTGTGGTGGCGAGCGTTCACTCGCACTTTACACAACCGGTCGAGGAGATGACGGCCCGGGTGCTGCGTGCGCTCGAGAACCCGTTTCTCCGCATCCTGGCGCACCCTACCGGACGCAAGCTGCTGCGCCGCGAACCGTATGCGATCGATCTCGACCGGGTGCTGCGCCGCGCCGCAGAGCTGGGCGTCGCGGTGGAACATAACAGCGCGCCGGCCCGGGCGGACCTGTCGGACGCGCATCTGCGGCTGGCAAAGCACCACGGCTGCAAACTGGTGGTCAACACGGATGCTCATGCTACCGAAGAGCTGGACCAGCTTGCCTTTGGCATCACGCAGTTGCGGCGAGCGTGGCTGACGGCGGACGATCTGCTGAATACGCGACCGACAGCGGAAGCTTTGCTGGAAGCACTGCGGCCAAGGCCCTGAGGATAGAACGCGATGAGGGTCCGCGCCGATGCACGAACCCCCGTCGCGTGGATTGGTTTACCTCCCTTACTGCACGAGATGCTTGCGGTGGAGCACGTCTGCGAGATCGAAGGTAAGCCCGCCGTTCAACGATTGCCCATTGACAGAGTAGGCTCCATCATCGAGCCGATGGGTGTAGAACCCGTTCAGCATGACGCCTGGCCCGACCTTCCAGCCCAGCCGGGCGTAAGGGTGCTTGCCGTTCATGAAGGAGTCCGAGTTCCAGGAAAACTGGATGGAGAGCAGGAACGAGCTGCCGGAGTAGACCGCGTAGTTGTTGTCTACGGAGGCGAACCCCGCTTCTCCCTGGAGCCGCTTGTGAAGGGCGTTCTTCATGACGCTGACGGAGTAGCCCGAGCCAGCGGGAGCCGGTGTGCCGAACAGGCTGACTTCGTTGAAGCGCTGGTAGAACTCGCCGCGGGCCGAATCAAAGACGGCCTCCTTCGGAAGGGCAACGGTAGCGGCTTCCCGCATGGTGTGCGTTCCCGACAGCTCAGTGAAGTCTGCCGAGACGACGGCGCGCGTGCCGACCTTTTTCTTGGCGAGGTACTGCTGGTAGTTCCACTGGCCGAGACGCTGGCCTCGCGAGAAGAAGTTGGGGGTGAAGGCGTCGCCGAGATAGGCCCATGTGCCATCGATCTCGTCGAAGAAGAGGTGCTTGGCGTCGTGGATGCGGACCCGTTCTCCGGCGATGTACCCGTCGTCGTCGAAGGAGGTGATCTCGGTGTTGACCCCGTGCTCAATCGGAAGGGAGCCGAACTCAACCGTGACGGCGTAGATAGGTGTTGCGCTCCCGTAGAGCTGACGCAGGTAGAAGTATCCTCCGCGCGAGTTGATGCCCTGCGCGTAGGTCAGGCCATCGGGATCGGTGATGATGGCGTGGATGACTGCGCCCAGCTCATTAGGCTTGAGGTGAGCGGTTCCGGCAGGAACGGTGTCGGTGAACTGCCCGCCGATCGCGTCGGCATAGGCCCAGTTGAAGTAGCGTCCGGACGATCCGTGGAAGTTGATGGAGTAGCGGCCCGCGGGGTCGAGCTTGACGCGTCCGTCTAACAGTTCCCTGTGCTGGCCGAAGGCAAACATATGGACGCCTTCGACGTTCATGGTGTTCCGGTAGCGAAGACTGGTCGACACGGTGTTGAGTTCAAGCCAGCGGTTCAGGTCGTTTTTGGCTCGTGGCTGGGTCGAGGTGACAGCCGCCGCAATGCTGTCGCTGGCGGCAGGCAACTCCGCAAAGATGGCCTGCGGGGCGGAAGAGAGAAGAGAACTTGCGAGGAGAAAACACGTCAACGAATGCACACCGGACTCCTTAGAACGCTCTCAAAGTTATCGACCGGGCAGGGCGAGGCTTGAGCCTAGAGGGTCTGGCAGGCAAATGTTCCGCGCGCGGTGAGGCTCGCTAAACCAATTTGGGAATGTCGCTGGGTACGCCTTGCTGCGATGAATGTTGCTGCGATGAAAGCTCGCTGCGAGGTCGGTTGCTTTATGCAGGCGAGACCTTACCGTTCGCCCCACTTCAGCTTGGAGCGCAGGACGTTGAACAGTCCGTTAGGCTGGTGGCGCAGCAGGCGGACGCTATAGGCGGAGCGGTGGCACCGTATATGGTCGCCGAGGTAGAGCTCGACCGCCTCCTGTCCGTCGACGGTCAGGTAGGTCTCGTTGGGCACGCCGACTACATGGACGGCGATGGTAGACTCCCCCGGCACGACGATGGGCCGTATGGTGAGCAGGTGCGGGCAGATGGGCGTGACGACGATGGCGTTGACGCTCGGCATCATGATAGGCCCGGCAGCGGCCAGGTTGTAGGCGGTAGAGCCGGTAGGGGTAGAGACGATGATTCCATCGGCGCGAAAGGTGGCCACAAACTGGTCGTCGATCTCGACCCGGAAGTCGGCCATGCGCGCGATCGTGCCTTTGGCGACTACGACATCGTTCAGCGCATCCCACTCACGGAGGATGCGGCCATCGCGGTAGAGAGCAGTGCGCATCATGCGCCGCTCATCGATCTGCGCCTGATGTGCGCACCATGCGTCGAGCGTCGTGTAGATCTCACCCAGGGGCGTTTCGGTAAGGAATCCGAGCGAACCCAGGTTGACGGAGAGGATGGGCGTTTCAGTGCGTGCAAAGGCTCTTGCCGCCGATAGCAGCGTGCCGTCGCCGCCGAAGACGATGACTAGATTCGGGTGGCGGGCGGGCAGGTCCCGGCGCTCTACGCCTGTGACCCCAAGATAGGACGCGCTCTCTCCGTCCAGCACGTAGCCGTAGCCATGCGACTCGAGCCAACGCACCAGCTCTGGCAGAACCTGCGCCAGTTCCGGCTTCTGCGGCTTTGATACGATGGCGGCCAGGAGCATGGCCCTAGTGTACCGGCTCGCTCTCGCAACGCCGTAAACATTCCCCGCTCGTATACAGTGGTCTACATCCCCTCGACGTGCTTTGAAAGGATCTTCGTGCCCCTGCCTTGCCGCCTCTTCGCTGCTTTCGTCCCGTTTGCGCTGGCTTCCGCGGCCTTCGCTCAGACACCGCGCACCAGGCCGGTGACGGACGCGGAGGTGGCGAAGATTACCCGCGACGCCATCCTGATCGACACCCACGACGACATTACCTCGAAGACGGTGACGGGCTACGACATCGCAAAGCCCAACAAGACCGGGCAGACCGACCTGCCGCGGATGAAGGGCTTTCTGGGCGCGGAGTTTTTCGCCGTGTACGTGGGAGCCGAGTACGTGAACGGCAACCACGCCGCCAGCCGTGCCCTGGCGATGATCGACACGGTGCGGACCGATATCGTCGGGGCCCATCCAAACGACTTCGTCTTCGCCACGACGGCTGACGAGATCGTTCGCGCCCACAAGCAGCACAAGATTGCTGCGCTGATGGGGATCGAGGGAGGCCACGCAATTGAAGATTCCTTGCGTCCTCTCCGCGACTTTTACGCTCTGGGTGTGCGCTATATGACGCTTACGCACTTCAACACCAATAGTTGGGCCGACGCGCAGGGCGACATTACGGACGCGAAGGTGACGCACCATAACGGGTTGACGCCGTTTGGCAAAGACGTGATTCGCGAGATGAACCGCCTGGGGATGATGGTCGATATCTCGCACACGGCCGACAAGACGTTCTACGATGCGCTGGAGGTGTCGTCTGCGCCGATCGTGGCGTCGCACTCTTCGTGCCGGGCGATCTCGGACCATACCCGGAACCTGACGGACGACATGATCCGCGCGCTGGCGGCAAAGGGTGGAACGATGCAGATCAACTTCGACTGCGCGTATCTTTCGCAGCGCTACTCAGATGCCTCGAAGCCGATCATGGCGGAGCTTCGACCGCGCTTCCAGGAAGCCATGAAAATTGAAGATGTCTCCGTGCGCGAGGCCACCATGGAGAAGATCGAAGCGGAGTCGACGGCAAGGCTGCCACCCGCCACGCTGGCCGATGTAGTGGCGCAGATCGACCATGCCGTGAAGGTGGGGGGCATCGACCATGTCGGCATCGGCACGGATTTCGACGGCGTGGGCTGCGTGCCGGCTGAGCTGAACTCGTACGATAAGTTTCCCGCGCTGACGCGTGCGCTGCTCGAAAAAGGCTACGGTGCTTCCGACATCAAGAAGATCTATGGCGGCAATCTGCTGCGGGTGATGCGGAGCGTGGAGCAGCGGGCGCGCGAACTGAGATCCACGCCTGCGATCGAAACGACTCTCCCGAAGACTGAGGCGATGAAAGGACAGCTTCCGTAACGAGGCGTGGTGCGGAAGGATTGGCAGGACTTCCCGTCCGTGCCGTATTGCGTGGGCTGACGGACGGGTTTGCACCGCAGGAGGCGACCGGGACGCGCTGCACGAGCCGCTATGCCGCCAGCGACTCGATCAACCATCCGGCCAAGGCCTCGGAGGAGACGCTGTAGGTGCCGTTGGCGATAGCCTGCTGCAGGGCCGCCACTTTATCGAGCCGAACGTCCGAGAGGTGCAACGCACGCGCCAGCACCGTGCCCGCAGCGCTGAGCTGTGCCTGATCGCGCGCCGCGACGGGCTGACGATCGTCTGCGGCAGGGTGGTTGGCGTTGCCGGAGTGGGTGACGCCCGTGATTGCCGGAACCGGTTCGATGGCGGGGGTTACCGGGGTGTGGGGAAGTGCGCGAAGAAGAGAGATGCTGGCCATGATGAGTTCCTCCTAATGCATCTATCGACCGGACGTAAGGGTACTTTAATCACGTTTGTGAATTATTTGAGTGCTCTTATTTGTTTCCCTTCGGCCGAGCGCATCCTACGGTGGAAGCAAGCGCAACTCAACCTACCTTATCTGCCTGCCCAGACGTGTGTCGGGAGCGGGCGAGAAAGCGAACTCTATTATGCTGCACCTTCTCTGGGTCGTTCTGATCGGTCTTATCGTGGGCGTCATTGCCAAGTTCATCCTGCCGGGCGACAATCCTGGCGGCTTCATCGCGACCGTGCTCATCGGCATCGCAGGCTCCTTCATTGGCACGTTTCTTGGGCGCTTCGTCGGTCACTATGGTCCAGACCAGAGTGCCGGGTTCCTGATGTCGCTTGTGGGCGCGCTGATCCTGCTGGCGATCTATCACCTGTTCACGCGCAAACGAGTCGTTTAGGCGAAAGCATCAACCCAGCGGGCGCTGGCAGCATCTAGTGCGCTATGGGTAATCGAGCGCAAGAGCACGATGCAAACAAGGGTTTGAACATCAAGGTGTTTCTGACGGCGGTGATCGTCGGGATCGTGGTCATTCTGGTGTTCTTCTTCGTTTTTCTGGCAGCACGAGGAAAGAAGAACATTCCGAAGGCGAACCAGCCGAACCCAAACTCTCGGCTGGTTCTGCCCGTGTCTCCCGGCATTTTAGGTTAGACCCACTCGCCGGCGCGCATCAACGGCTCGGAGCGCCCGTCTGCTGTCAGGCCATCGACGTGCATAGCGCCGGAGCCAATCATCCAGTCGACATGGATGAGGCTGGAGTTGGCACCCAGAGCGGCGAGGCTTGCTTCGTCAAGGTGTTCGCCGCTCTTCAGGCAGGTGGCGTACGCCTGGCCGAGCGCGATGTGGCTCGCGGCATTTTCGTCGAAGAGTGTGTTCCAGAACAAGATGCCGCTCTGCGCGATGGGGGAGGAGTGCGGTACCAGGGCCACTTCGCCCAGGCGGCGTGCACCGTCGTCGGTTGAGATGAGACGATTCAACACATCTTCACCTGCCGTTGCGGTGGCTTTGACGATCCTGCCACCTTCGAAGGTGCAGGCGATGTTCTCGATGAGCGTCCCCTGGTGTGAGAGCGGCTTCGAGGCCTTGACACGGCCATCGACGCGATCCTTGTGCGGCGTGGTGAAGCACTCTTCGGTGGGAATGTTGGCGTTGCAGAAGACACCATTGCCTGAGACCCCACCGCCACCAGCCCAGAGATGATCGTCGGCCAGCCCGACCGTGAGGTCCGTCTCCCCATCTTCAGAGTGGAAGCGGAGGGCGTGGAACCGCTTCTCGTTCAGGTACGCGACGCGCTCATGGAGGTGCTTGCTGTGCCTCTTCCACGCGGCGACAGGATCGTCCGAGGTGGCGCGGGAGGCGGTAAAGATGGCGTCCCACAGCCGGGCAATGGCCTCTTCTTCGGGCAGTGCCGGAAAGACGAGCCGTGCCCAGGCGGGAGTGGCCGCCGCCAGGATCGACCAGTTGATGGCGTGACGGGTAATGAGTTCCATGGCGGGTTTGTTGGCCTTCGAGCCGGCAATGTTGGCGCGCGAAACCCTGGCCGGATCTTGCCCTGCCAACAGGGCCGGGTTGGCTCCGGCGACGGCGAGCCGGGCTGCTCCACCTTTGAAGGCAGCAGCGACACCGTCTGCCATCCACCGAGCGGCGTGGTCGAAGGAGGCGTCGGGAGCGTGCTGGTAGCGGGAAAGGACGGTCTCGTCGTCGCTGTAGAAGGTGGTGACCAGCAGGGCTCCAGCCTTGTAGGCGTGCTCGGTGATGCGACGCACGAGCGGCAGCATCTCGATGGACGCGGAGATCAGCAGCTCCTGCCCGGCCTGAAGGTTCAGCCCGACGTGGACAGCGACGCGGGCGAACCGGTCGAGCTTCTCTTCAAAGGGAAGGGAGGCGAAATCGAAGGAAACAGGAGCGGGAGCGACAGCGGTGGCCATTTCTTAAGCCTAGGCGGACGGAGCCGGAAACGCAAGGCTCAGCCGGATTGTGCGAGATAGACCGCAAGGCTGAGGATCGGGATGGAACGCGCAAAATCAAGAAGAGGCACCGCGAAGGTTGCACACTATAGATACAGCTGAAACACCTTAGTGCTTCCGAGTGCCCGATCCTGGCTTTACTTCGGCAGGCTTTGTCTCCGGTGCGATATGGTTTCGCGCGCCGGTTGGCTGGTGCTGTTCCGCAAGGAGGGCCGACCTTTCGAGCGAGTACAAGCCGAATGCCCCAGCAAGGACCCCAAGCAGAAAGGCTGAGAACAACCAGGCCCACGCGTGAAAGCGCGCTTTCCGAAGCACCTCAGCCAAGACGCTGCGCGCCTGATCGGTGGTGTGCCTGAGGTTGGCAATAGGTCCTTGAAGGGCTTCTGAAACTGGTTGCCGCAAGTGGTCCTGAAGGGACGCTGTTACCGCTAGGCTGACCGCTTGCCCCGTCTGCTTGCCGAGGACTCCAGGCAACTTCTGAAACTCGTAGAGAAGTTTGAAGTTGAAGCATCTTTCTGTCCAACTCCGTCCGACTCGCGCCTTCGTTCGCCGTTTTGAGCCGTTCATTCTCAAGTTTTAGAAACCTGAGACGTTTGTCCTGCTCTTCTTGTTCGATGCGCGCCTGCCATGCGTCCTTGCACGCCGCGCCTAGGATCGACGGCGTTCCGAAACTTTCATCCGCATATACATCGGCTAAGGTCACGTCATGCGTGTGTCCCAATGCTGTATAGAACGGCTTACCGGAGATGAGTAGAGCTTCGATGAGGCGGTCATCATTCCATGTAGAGAAGGAGGACACGTCTCCTCCGCCCCGCACCAAGCAAAGTCCATCGTACTTCTCTGCGGCTTCCGCGATAACAGGCAATAACCCATCGAGCGTCGTGGAACTTATTCGTTCTAGTCCAAACTGCGGAGACTCCAGTTTCGATTCCCGCCTCCGGTTGCCGCCAACGTTGTCGGCTCCAAGCAGGCCTGCTTTGTGTCTCTTATGCCAACTTCGGTGCCGATCAAAGCTAAACTCTGGATGCTTTTTCCAGACAAATAGCGCTGGAGTGTACGTTTAGGTTCTGTTCTCTCTAAAAGAGGCCGCTGAACCGCAGGTGGCTCATTCGGCGTCCAAGCTCCCACTCGTGTGCCTTCAAGCAGAAGATCAAACCCACGATGCTTCTTGGACTTATATGAATACAAGGTTCCGCGAAGAACCGCGTGGTCTTCTCTGCTTAATCCGGCTGAGACGGGACACTTGAAGGACATGGTCGATCCGTCAAAGCCTCGCAACTCGCCAAAGGTTATCGTTGGGTCCTTGCTCCAGGTTCGCAGCTCTGCCACTGTGCCTTGGACGGTGACCGTATCGCGTGGAACCTGCAGTCTCACCTGCGCCATGAGAGCTGCTACGTCGATTGCACCTAAATCATCGCGATTGGGGCTCATACTGAGTAGTTGGCCGCCTACAACTTCGTCCAAATGTCGCGGAAGTCATAGCTTCCCTCCCGCTGTTTCACCAGCCACTCGGCGGCGCGCACTGCGCCTTCGGCATACCCACGGCGCGAGAAGGACTCGTGCGTAAGGGTGAGCTTGTCGGCGGGGCTGCTTGCTTCAAGGATGTGGACGCCCATCACTTCGCCTTCGCGAATGGATAGAATGGGAACCTCTTTAAGCTCCGCGCCGCGCTCGACCATCTCGCCGAGGCTGATTGCTGTGCCAGAGGGAGCGTCGAGCTTGCTGGCGTGGTGGGTCTCGCGAATGTGGAACTCGTAGCCTGCGCTCTTCAATGCGGCACTCATCTGCGCGGCGAGTTGCAGCATGATCTGCACGCCGACGGAGAAGTTGGTGCCGTATAGCAGGGTGCCGCCGCGCCGTTCGGCGAGACTCTTCATGTCGGCCAGCTTGTCGTACCAGCCGGTGGTTCCGATGACCATTTTTGCGCCGGTTGCGAGGCAGGCGCGCATATTCTGCACGGCGGCGTCGGGCGCGGTGAAGTCGATGACGGCATCGAACCCGGCGACGAAGGGTGGCGTCAGAGCGGCGGCGTCCTTGTTTTCCTTGGCGTCCAGAACGTGAACGCTGTGTCCGTGCTCGGCGGCTACATCCGCCACCAGACTCCCCGTCTTGCCATGCCCCAGAACCAGAATACGCATCGTGGTTCCAGTCTAAACCTGTGCGGCGGAAGCTCTTGCGGTGAGATCGAAGACGGTCTCGTCCGGCTCGGCGAAGAAGAGGGCGTGAAGGCTGCGGATGGCTTCTTCGACATCCTCCTCGTCGATCATGAAGCTCATGTTGATCTCGCTCGCGCCCTGGGAGATCATGCGGACGTTGACGTGGCTGATGGCCGTGAAGACCCTACCGGCGATGCCGTTGTGGCCGCGGATGTCCTCACCCACCAGGCAGACGAGCGCCTTGCGGCCTTCATATTTGACGTCGGCGATCTTGCCCAGCTCCGCGCAGATCTCCGGCAGCCGCTGGTTGGAATCTACCGTCAGCGAGATGCTGACCTCAGAGGTGGAGACCATATCGATCGCGCACTGGTACTTGTCGAAGACATCGAAGACGGCCTTGAGGTAGCCGTGGGACATGAGCATCCGGCTGGCGACGATGTCGATGATGGTGAGGCGCTTTTTGGCGGCGATGCTCTTGAAGGGGCTGGCGCACTTCGGCGCAACCGCGGTGATCTTCGTGCCTTCGTTCTCGGCATTGCGCGAGTTCAGCACCCAGACCGGAATGCTCTTCTGCACGGCGGGCAGGATGGTGGCGGGATGGAGGACCTTCGCGCCAAAGTAGGCGAGTTCCGCGGCTTCTTCAAAGGAGATGGCCTTGACCCGAAGGGCATCGGGGCAGATGCGCGGATCGGTCGTCATGATGCCGTTGACATCGGTCCAAATTTCAATGGCACCCGCGTGGAGACCGCCGCCCACCAGCGCGGCCGTGTAGTCGCTGCCGCCGCGGCCCAGGGTCGTCGTGATTCCAAGGGCATTCGAGCCGATGAAGCCGCCAATAACCGGCGTCCTACCCGCGTCGAGCAGCGGAAGGACGTGCTCGACCAGCTTGGCTTCGATCGCTGCTTCCTGGGGGACAGCCTTGCCATAGTGGTCGTCGGTGATGATGCAGGTGCGGGCGTCGACGTGGGCACCGTAGAGTTCATGCTGCTCAAAGGCAGCGGCGACCATCTGGCTCGAGAGGCGCTCGCCAAAGCTGACGACGAGATCGTTGGTGCGGGGGGTGAGTTCGCCGACGGCGGAGATGCCGCGCAGGAGGTCGTCCAGTGCGTCGAACTCGGCGGTCAGGAGAGGTTGGAGGATGGTAAACCGGCCTGGATCAAGCAGCTCTGTAGCGGTGTCGACGTGGCGATGGCGGAGCCTCGCGGAAAGGGCGAGTGCGCCGGCTTTGTCTCCACGGCCAGCGGCGTCGGAGGCGGCAAGCAGCATGTCCGTCACCTTGGCCATGGCGGAGACGACGACGACAGCCTGCAACCCGCGCGCGCGCCTTCCCTTGACGATCGCTGTGGTGCGGAGCATGGCGGCGGCGTCCTCCACCGAGGTACCGCCGAACTTCATGACAACGAGCCGATCGCGGGGCGCGGTCATGCGCGGGCCTTCTTCGGCGGGTCGAGCTTGCCGAGGAGCGCGAGCACTTCTGCGTTGAGCAGGGTTGCTCCGGCTGCGCCGCGGATGGTGTTGTGGGAGAGCAGCACAAACTTCCAATCGAGCAGCGGGCACTCGCGCAGACGGCCGACGGTCGTCGCCATCCCCTGGCCGCGCATCCGGTCGAGCCGGGGCTGGGGGCGATCGGGGCTCGGATCGTACTCGACCGGCCGATCGGGCGCGGTCGGGAGATGGGCGCTTGCACCATTTGAACGCAACGGCGCGAACTCCGCCCAGGCAGCGAGAATCTCTTCCCGGCTGGCCTTCTGCTTCAACTTGATGCTGACGCACTCGGTGTGGCCGTCCTCGACCGCCACCCGGTTGCAGTGTGCGCTCACTTTAGCGTCGAGCATCTCGATGTGTGCGCCCGAGAGGCGGCCCAGCAGCTTGCCGACCTCCTCCTGCATCTTCTCTTCCTCATTCCTGATATAGGGCACGACGTTGCCGAGGATGTCGAGCGAGGCCACGCCGGGGTAGCCCGCGCCGCTGACCGCCTGCATGGTCGAGACGAAGAGACTTTCGATGCCGAAGCGTTGCTCCAACGGCTTGAGCGCGAGAACGAGACCGATGGCCGAACAGTTCGGATTAGTGACGATGTAGCCGCCCGAATCCTTGCGCCAGCTCTGTGCTTCGATCAGGGCGAGGTGGTCTACGTTCACCTCCGGCACAACCAGCGGCACGTCGGCGGTCATGCGGAAGGCGCTCGAGTTCGAGATGACGGCGCATCCGGCGGCGGCGAATTTGGGCTCCAGTTCACGGGCGATGTCGGCGTCAAGGGCGGCGAAGATGATCTTGGGCAGCTCGCCGACGGCCAGCTCCGGCACGTTCGGCTGGACGGTCATGGCCGCGATCTTTGCGGGCAAGCGGGTGTCTAGCTTCCACTTGCAGGCCTCGCCGAACGACTTGCCCGCGCTGCGGTCGCTGGCGGCGAGCCACGCGATCTCAAACCATGGGTGATGATCGAGCAACTGGATGAACCGCTGGCCGACCATGCCGGTCGCGCCGAGGATACCTACTTTGCGCCGTTCCATATCGTTTTAGGATAACGCTTCGACCACGGATTGACGCGGACGGACACGGATCAAGGACAGGATCTGGAAGAATGATGTTCCAGCTTTGATCCGCATCTGTCCGCGTTTGCCCGTGGTCGAGCTTCTAATCTTCGTAGCGGCTCGCGTACCGGTCGGAGCGGCGGCTGCGATAGGTGCTGACGCGGTGCCCGCCGCCCCCGTAAGCCAGCAGCAGCGCGATGGCGTGGATCAGAAACCACGTGCTGAAGCCCTGGTCCTGATAAATCAGAAAGAGGATCAGGACGCGCGGGACCAGCAGCGCAAGGATCGGCGGAATCAGGCTGTTGCCGAGATAGAAGTGCACCAGGTCGCGGTCGAACCAGCCGACGATCAGCGCGATACGCGGCAAGAAGAGCGAGAAGATCAAGAACCAGAGCGGGAGAAAGTGGACGGCCAGATTGACTTGCATGAGCACCTACTTGATCGTAAAGCTGAGGTCGGCCTTGGCGGTGCCCTTTGCGGGGACAGTGACCTTCAAGGTCTGCTCGCCGAGCTTTTCGTGGACTGCGCCCAGGACGTAGTCGCCCGCCGGCAGACCGCGCAGGTCAAAGTGTCCAGCGGCGTCGGTGACAGCGAAGAACGGTGTGGCGGAGACGTTGATGAAGGCGTTCATCCAGGGATGGTTGTTGCAGCGGACCGGGAGCATGACCTCGGGAACCTTGAACTGCTTGACGATGGGCGCACCTTTCGGTCCTTGCGAGATGTCGATGGTCTCGTTGCCGACCGTGGTGGGCATGGTGTGGATGTTGTGCATGGTCACGTCGGAGTTCTGGAAGGAGAGCGCGTCACCCGCCATGATTGCGATCACGTGCGGGGTATAGCGGCAGCCCTTCTGATCGAGGACCGCTGCCGCGCTGTTGCTCATGATGCGACCTACACGATACGGCGGCCCGGACTTGACGTAGATATAAACGTTGGCGAGCTTGCCATCTTGCACTACGTATTGCTCGGAGTTGAAGTCGGACGCGCCGCCGAGACTGCAGGCCGGGTCCATGCTGGTGTCGATCTTGACCGGAGCGGGCGGCTTGCCGGTGAGATGGATCGTGCCGGTGATCGCGCCGAATGTCGCCGGATCGGCGGGCGGCGGCGCATCGACGGGCACGCTGTTCGCCGTGGTGGTGGAGTCGCTGCTCGCTTGCGGGATGGGCTTGGCCCTGCATCCCTGGAGCAGCCCAAGCAGGACGATCATGCCGAGAGTCTTCTTCATGCGGTCTCCATGGCGGCGAGCACCGCCTCGGTAAAGGCGCTTGTGCCTGCGGTACCGCCGACGTCGCGGGTCAGCGTCTTACCCTCCGCATAGACGGCCTCGATGCCCTTTTGGACGCGCTCCGCAGTCACGGCCTCATCGAGGTGGTGGAGCATGAGCACGGCGCTTTGCAGCAGCGCGGTGGGGTTGGCCTTGTCCTGTCCGGCAATGTCCGGAGCCGAGCCGTGGACGGCTTCGAAGATCGCGCACTCCGTCCCGAGGTTCGCGCCCGGAACCAGCCCAAGACCGCCGATCAGGCCCGAGCACAGGTCGGAGAGGATGTCACCGTAAAGGTTCTCTGTGAGGATCACATCGTACTGCCAGGGGTTCATCACCAGCTGCATGCAGGTGTTGTCGACGATGTGCTCGGCGTAGACGATCTCAGGGTACTCAACGGCGACCTGCTTGCAGCACTGGAGGAAGAGGCCGTCCGACAGCTTCATGATGTTCGCCTTGTGGATGGCGTGGACCTTCTTGCGTCCATGCTTCCTGGCGAACTCGAAGGCGGAGCGGGCGATGCGTGTGCTGCCCTTGCGGGTGATGATCTTCAGCGACTGGGCGATGTCGGGGTTGATCATCACCTCGAGACCGGCGTAAAGGTCTTCGGTGTTTTCGCGGAAGATGACGAGGTCGATGCCGGGGTAGTTGGTCTTGAGACCGGGAAGGTTCTTGACGGGACGAAAGTTGGAGTAGAGGTCGAATTTCTTGCGGAGTGCCACATTAATCGAGCTGAAGCCGCCGCCGATGGGGGTGGCTGTTGGGCCTTTAATGGCAACTCTATTGGCGGCGATGGAGTCAAGGGCGGCCTGCGGGAGGATGTCACCGTTCTTGGCGTAGGCTTCCGCTCCGCACTCGAAGCTGTGCCACTCGAATGCGGCACCGGTGTGCTTGCCCGCGGCTTCGACGACGGCGACCATGGCGGAGGCCACCTCGGGGCCGATGCCGTCGCCGGGAATGAGGGTGATGGTGTGCGTGGTGGGCATGGCTCTCCTTAGCGGCGTTTCTTTGCGGTGGGTTCGGGTTCTTTGCTTCGGCTGCCGAGCAGCGTTTCTAGCTCCGCCTTGAACTCGTTGACGTCCTTGAAATCCCGGTAGACGCTGGCGAAACGGATATAGGCGACCGTGTCGATGGTCTTCAGACGCATCATGATGAGCTCGCCGATCTCGGAGGTGGAGCGTTCGCGCTCGGGTGAGTCGACGACGAAGCTCTCCGTCTCGTCGACGATCTGCTCCAGCCGCGAGGAGCCGACCGGGCGTTTGAGGCAGGCGTGCATCAGGCCGTCGAGCACCTTCGAGCGGTCGAACTTCTCGCGGCGGCCGTCCTTCTTGACGACCATGTACGGGATTTCATCAATGCGCTCGTAGGTAGTAAAGCGCTTGTTGCAGCGGGCGCACTCGCGGCGGCGGCGGATCGAATCGGCCTCTTTGCTTTCCCGCGAGTCGACGACGCGGTCCTCGGCAAAACAGCAGTAAGGGCACTTCATAACGTCTGTCGATTCTAGCAGCGGCGTTTATTTGGCCGCGGCGGTCTCCGTTTCAGCGGCGCGTTCGGCGGCAGGCTTCAGGCTGACCTGCTCGATCCGTGCGAAGAGCAGGCCGGCGGGCACGATGGCGAGCGTGCCGACGATGAGCAGCAGCGCGCCGCAGGCGGTGGCGGCCTCAAGCGGCGCGCCGTAGAAGGCCTGCATGGCGGCGGCCAGTGCGGCGATCTGCGTGAACCAGCCAATGACAGGCAGCGTGACCAGGCTGCCTCCAATGCTTGCAGCCATGAGCAGCATGATGCGGGAGAAAGGGAGGTCTGCAAGCTCCGGCGTCTGGACGAAGGCGTGGACGACCTCGTAGTAGAAGAGACCAATCATCCCCCACATGGCCAGCGAGAGAACCAGGACGAGCAGGAACTCCCGCACGGAGGCCAGCGTGTCGAGGCCGTCACGGAAGCCGAGCACCTTCGTGGCGAAGCTTTCACCTGCCGGTGGGGAGAGCTTCCCGAGAGTGCCTCGGGCGAAGCCGGCGACTGTACCTCCGGCAACCCGGACAGCCACGGCGAAGAGCGCGATAGCGACGGTCACGACAAGGCTGCCGACGCCGACGCGGACGAAGAGCTCGTGATGCGGCAGGCTCTTCGGCGTGACGGCCATGGCGCAGGAGAAGATGATGGCTGCCGCGCCGAGGTCGAACATTCGCTCGATGGTATACACCGCGACCTGAGAGGTGATCGAGAGGCCGGTGCGCTTGGCAAGCAGGTACGGGCGGGTCAGGTCGGCGAGACGGCCGAAGAGCGCGACGGCGGTGAAGCCGATACAGTGGGAGCCAACGAGGCGAGTGGCAGCTACTTTCCTGGTCGGCGAAAGAAAGACGGCCCAGCGGACGGCACGCAGCCAGAACGTGGCGTAGATCAGGGCGACTCCAGCGGCGAAGCGGGGGAGGCTGATGGTTCTGAGCTGGAGGACGAAGGTGCCCCAGTCGAAGTGGATGCGGTCGCGGTTGAGGAAAATCGCAACGCCCAGCGCCACGAGGATTAGAGCGAGGACGCCATTGCGTTTACTCATGGCCGGCTTGGGCGACCAGCATGGCTACCTTCTTGCGCCGGTTGAACTCGTTAATGACGCGGGCGACATAAAGCTGCGTTTCGCGGTAGGGCGGAATGCCGTGGTATCGATCGACTGCGCCCGGACCGGCGTTGTAGGCGGCGAGTGCGAGCGCGATGTCGTCGTGGTAGCGGGTGAGGAGTTGATCGAGATAGGCCGAGCCTCCGGCAATATTCTGCGCGGGCTCGAACGAATCGGCCACGCCGAGGTGGGCGGCGGTTGCGGGCATAAGCTGCATCAGGCCCCGTGCGCCGGTGCGGGAGACGGCACGGCTGTGGCCACCGCTCTCGGCCTGGACGACGGAAGCGAGCAGGTCGGCGTCGATCCGGTGCGCGGTGCCAGCGTGTGCGAGGAGCTCGTGCAGCGGCATGGGTGCGGGCCGAGGCTGCACTGCGACGGGTCTTAGCGCAGGCTCAACGAGGGGTTCAGTGGTCAGGATCGAATCTGCCGCGACCTCGAGGAAGCTCCCTGGCTCGTTCCTCTGTATATAGAGGCGGACCTTGTCGCCAGCGGCTTCGCGTCGAAAGCAATCGAGCCCAAAGCCGTTGCGGAGCGTGATGTGCTCGGCGGCGCGGGCGACCGGGGCGAGCGCCGCAGCGAGGAGGAGCAGCCGGGTTGCACGACGGAAGTTCACACAGTCAAGGCTATCACCGGTAATCGTTACGCCACCGTAGTGTGGCGGCTGCCAAAGCTCACCTTAGGCACAATGAGACCGTGCCGAAGGTGGGTCACCCGAACCAAACTATAGGACGGAGGTTGTCAGCGCCTGGTCGATAGCTTGAGCGACACCATCCGCATCATGGTGGCCGCCGATGCGCCAGCCTCGTTGTGGAGCAAGGTTGAGGAGCTCGTCCGGGGCGTTCGCCATGAGGATGGGCGCGCCGGCGAGGTCGAGCATCGAGGTGTCGTTCCAATTGTCGCCCACCGCCATCAGTTCGGTGCGGTCGATGCCCCAGCTCTCGGCGAGACGGCGCAGGGCGGTACCCTTGTCGCAGTGGGGGGGCAGGATGTCGACGATCGAAAGATCACGCTCCGGGTATTCCGTGCGGCTGAGGCTCAGTTTCGCTGCTTCGGAGACGCTGCCCGACAGGGCGCCGACCGCAAAGACGCCGGGGTCTTCGAGGAGGCGCGCTTCGGCGAGGCGCATCCGCTCAACGTTCCCGCAAAGCATCATCTGGATGGGCGGGGTGCGCGGCTCTCCCGTTTGGCCAGGGATAAGAGCTAGTTCGATGGGAACCACCTGATCGATGTAGGGGGCGTTCGCGACCATCCAGCGGTCAATGCTGCTGTGGAGTTCGTCGAGGTGTTCGACCACCAGCGCACCTCGCTCGTCTTCGCCGTCCGGACCCACACGATCAAACGTGATGACGAGTGCGTTGCGGAAGTCGCGGAGATGTTCGCAGAGCCAAAGCGAGGTCTCGGTGGAGAGGAACGTGCGATGGATGAGGTGTGCGCCAGGGCCGAGGGTACGGGTGACGGCACCGTTCGAGCTGACGAGGACGCTGTGATCAGCCAGGCCAGCAGATCGCATCTGGCGCATGGCGTAGCTGTGACGGCGGCCGGTAGCGATGACGACGCGAATGCCTGCCTGCTCGGCGGCCAGAAGCGCGGCGCGGTTGGCGGGCCCAATCTCCCCCTTGGCGTTGAGCAGCGTGCCGTCCATATCGAGCGCGATCATGCGAATCATGCAGGCTTCTCCTCTGCTTATTCTCTCATTCGGTCTGCATCTTCATGCGTAAGTACTTGTATAAAAACCGCTTACTGTTTATTCATGGCACTGTCATGGAGGTCCGGCGGATAATGGATGCAGGCAGTTCAAAGGCTTGTTTATGTCGCACCCCAATGTACGGCGCTCCTCAGGGAGTGGAAACAGCAGTTTGCACCTTGTACCGACGCCCGCAACTTCCCCTTTTGATGCTCCGGCCAGGCTGGTTTTAGTGACGGCAGATGGCGAGCGCACTCCCCGTGCCCCGAATGCTTCTTCTACGCTGGCCGAACTGGTTTCGGTAGCAGCCCCACGCTGCTCGTCCTTCTTTGCCGAGGCGGCCGTGCTCGTCCTGGTGCTGGCGTTACTTGATCGCTACCTGGCGCAGGGCCGGCTCGACACGTTCTGGATAGTTGGCGCGTTTGCGCTGAGCGGCCTCCTGCTGGTGGCGAGCGTCGCTACGGACTTTCTGACGCGCCGCTGGCTCAACGTCCGGCAGCGGAAGAGCGTGGACAAGATCGCAGCAGCGCCTCTTCTTCATGGTTGAGGCGCAAGCGGCGGCAGCCCGGCCTCCCCGAGTGCCGGAAGATGCTTCGTATCCTCCCAGGTATTGACCAGCGTGTCGATCTGATCGGCACGGCTCTGCCAGAGCTGGATGCGAAGGTCGTAGCGGACAAGGACGTTGTCGAGCCAGTACGGGCGGTTTTCGGCAAGCCAGCTGCTCGCGTAAAGGTTCTTGAGCTGGGAGTAGCCGTCGCGAAGATCCTGGCAGCGGCCGTTCATGCTGGAGATGGAATCAAGCAGGTCAGCGGCGGCGGCGTGCTTCTTCGGGTCGTCTTTGATCGCGTAGGCGCGGGCATAGGCTTCGGACATCTCGTCCGATAGCTGGAACTTGAGGCCGATGAAGTCGATGCGCCGCGCGCCAAGCTCCATGGCAGCTAGCGCGTTCAGCTCGCGGAGGTTGGGGCTGCCGGTACGGACTTCGTGGAGAAGTTCGAGGGCGCGTTCGGCATGGAGGCGGGCGGCGTGGATCTTCGGCCGCAGTTTGGCGTTGAGAGCCTGCCCGGCGGCGGACCAGGGGTCGATCCAGAAGGCGTCGTCCGAGACATCAAGGTCTTCGGCTGCCAGCAGCTCCTGCTGCGCCTGATCAATCTTGCCGGAGTCGTCGCCAAAGAAGGTGTGCCCGAAGGCACGCTCGAAGGGGATGGGGTCGGTGGGGGCGGGTTGCCAGCCAGCGGCAGCCCCGAAGAGAACGCCGAACCAGTCCTGATTGAAGAGTCCTTCCCCGTCGTCGTTCCACACGGCAAGCAGCATACCGGTGCTGCCGAGGCGCTGGCCGGATTCGACGAAGCCGCGGATGTTGTCGAGAGCCACCTTACCAAGGGGATAGACGACCTTCCAGTTGGCATCGCCCGGCGCGACCCAGGTCTCCATCCCGGCTTTTTTGAAGGGGAGGATGTCTCCGTCGTAGCTGTCCTTGTGCCAGTAGATCCAGGGGATAGCGATCATGTCTTTGGGCAGGTGGCCGATGGCGGAGGGATCGCTCTCGGCGACATCCCCCCAGAAGAGCAGGCGGCGATGAAGCGGGGCGAGGGTGGTGTGGATCTGCGAGAGAAAGTCGGCGTAGACGGGGCCAAGGCCACGTTTTTCGACCTCGGGGCGGGTGCGGCCGGTACCGAGCTCAAAGGTCTCGTCTGCGCCAACGTGGAGGAACGGGCTGGGAAAGTCCTCGGCAATCTGAGTAAACCAGGATCTGATGAGGGGCTGGGTGCCGGACTCACCGGGAGCGAGAACATGGCCGTGAGGGGTCTCCGCCAGCCCGCTGTACTTCTCAAACTTGAGGAGGTGGTGAAGATGGCCGAAGGCTTCCTGCTCCGGGACGATGGTGACGTGGTACTGAGCGGCGTAGGCGGCGAGCTCCTGCGCTTCGGCACGGGTGAGGGAGGAGCCGGGAGGAGCGGCGAGCGGGTCGGCCGCGTACTGGAGGGTGTGCTCGAAATACGGCGAGTAGAGGTTGACCTTGAACGCGGCCAGCGTCGCAATCTGGTGCTTCTGGAAGGCAAGCGTGGGAAAGGGGCCGCGAGAGAGATCGTCGTGGACGCCGCGGTATTTCATGGCGGGCCAGTCCCGGACAGTGGCGGTAAAGACCTGCGGGCCAGCTGCAGTGTGGATGACGAGCTGCTTGAGGGTCTGGGCAGCGTAGAAGAGGCCACCTGGCGTGTCGGCGATCAGCTCGGCATGAGTGGGATGGACGAGAAGGATGTAGCCTTCATCGTGCATGGCAGGCTCAAAGCTGAGCTGGTTTTCTCGCAGCAGCGCGATGGCAGCCGGAGCGTTGGTGCGGAGCAGGGTGATGGTGAGTGCCGGTGTGCCGCCGGGCGCCGAGATGCCTTCGGCGTTGAGGGCCGCGGTGAGGTCTTGCGCTGTAAAGAGGTCTTCCGCGCCAGGGGCGATAACGATGGCAGACGCGACGGGCACAAGGGCCGCTGTGCGGATTTCGCGAGGCGCGGGAACGAGAGCGGGCAGCTTGCCGGGCAGCTGGGCAGAGAGTTGGGCAGATAGCGAAAGGGCAGAGGCTGCGAGAGACGCGGCGAAGAGCGTGCGGAAAGGCATGGAACGACGATAGCGCATTTTCGGTCGACGCTGGGAGCTGCATGGCGCAGCCGATCAGTCCGTCCGCAGCCCAGGTGCAGGCGTCCCTAAGCCCAAATGCGGTCGAGGATCAGTGTGAAGCCATCGATTGGCCCTGTGCCATGGATCGAAATAGGGCGGAGGTGCACCTCCGGTGTCTCGTGGGGGCGATAGACGGTGACGGCTTGCTCAAGGGGATCGATCAGCCAGGCGAGCTCAGCTCCGTTCGCGATCCACATCTGCATCTTGGCTTGGAGCGCCGCAAGCCGGTCGGCTTGGGAGCGAAGCTCGATGATGAACTCGGGACAGATCGGAGAGAACCCGTCTTTGTCCGTGTCGGACATCGCATCCCAGCGTGCGGCTTTGCACCAGGCGGCATCCGGGCTGCGCATGGAGCCGTCCGGCAGCGTAAAGCCGGTGTTGGAATCGAAGGAATAACCGCGACCGTCCGCATCGGCCCAACTCCCCAGCATGCGTACGATATAGGAGTTTTTCTGCCCTGTTCTGTTCCCTGCCGGTGTCATCACGTGCAGCTCCCCGGTTTCGTCCCGCTCGATGCGGAGGTTTTCGTTGTCGGCGCAAAAACGCAGCAGTTCGTCGCCGGAGAGGGGCGTCTCCAGCCGCAGGCGAAACGGAAAGGAGACGCCGCTGAGAACGAGGTCCATGGAGCGATTGTACGGAAATGCCGCTTGACGCCGGAGGTAAGTGGACGTAGCGTGGTGCTTAGGCGAAATAAAGGCGAACAAATGATGAGCTTGTTTCCAATTCTGCAACGGCCGGCGACCGGGCTGGTGAGGATGGCAGCTGAGGCGCAGTACGCAGACGAGGGGCACGACGTCGACTTCAAGCTGCTGAAGGTGCGCAGTGTCCTCAATCGGGCGATCTCGAAGCGACAGCTGTCGCTGGCGTACAGCATCAATCCGTACCGAGGGTGCGAGTTCGGCTGCCGGTACTGCTATGCACGGTACACACATGAGTTCCTTGCGCCGAAAGAAGGGCTCTCGAACGGCAGGGATCTGCGCGAGCCGGACGCGTTTGAGCGGACGATCTTTGTCAAGGAGAACGCGGCGTGGCTGCTGGAACAGGAGCTGCGGAAGATCGATCCTGCGAAGGAGATCGCGCTGGGAACGGCGACCGACCCGTACCAGCCCATCGAACGCCGGATGCGCGTGACGCGAAGTCTGCTGGAGGTCTTTGCGCGACGAGCGGGACACCGGCTGGGCATCGTCACCAAGTCCAGGCTGATTGAGCGGGATGTGGATCTGCTGACGGAGATCGCCCGGCGCAACACCCTGGTGGTTCACCTGACGATCACCACGGCGGACGCGGGGCTTGCGCGCAAGCTGGAGCCGCGTGCGCCCCGGCCCGATCTACGGTTTACCGCGGTGAAGACGCTGCGAGCGGCAGGGATTACGACGGGGGTGCTGTGTTCGCCGTTGCTGCCAGGGATTACGGACACGCCGGAGGCACTCGACGGAATGGCGCAACGGTCGGCGCAGGCCGATGCGAGCTTCTTTGCGGCACAACCTTTGTTTTTGAAGCCCTGCTCGAAGCCGACCTATCTGGCCTTTGTGGAAGAGCACTTCCCCGCTCTTCTGCCGAGGTATGTGGCGCGATTTCGCGAGGAGGCGTTCGCAGGCAGAGAGGAGCGGCAGCGCCTGGCGAAGATGGTGGATGCGGTTTGCGCACGATACCGGTTGGCGCAGCGATCGAGCGACGCGCTGCTGACGAGGGACACAGGACGCTCCTACCCGCCTGCTCCTGTGCGGGCAGAGGTGCAGGGGAGACTGTTCGCCTAGAGTTTCCGCAATGCTGGGGGGGTTGTTGTGGGTTACCGCGAGTCCGTACCTCGCTCAGAAGGAAGCCGGAAGGTGGGCAGGCTTTCAAAGCCTGGGCGGGCAAGAAGATAACCCTGCATAAGGTGGATGCCGCAATCCTGCACGGCGCGGTATTCCTCCATGGACTCGATCCCTTCGGCAATCACGGCGATGCCGAGCTCGTCGCAGAGCTTGACCATGGCCCGGACGATGGCGATGGAGATGGGGCGTTTGTGAAGGTTCCGGGTGAGTTCCATGTCCAGCTTGAGGATGTCCGGACCGAGATCGGCGAGCAGGTTTACCCCCGCATAGCCGGCGCCAAAATCGTCCAGAGCCATCTTGAAGCCGTGCTTGTGGTACTCGGTGGCAATGTCGACCAGGTGCTTGCGGTCTTTGACCTCCTCGGCTTCCGTGATCTCGAAGATGAGGCGATGGGCAGGAAACGAGAGCAGGAAGGCGGTGTTGAGCGTCAGCTGAATGCAGGCGGCGGGGCTATAAACTGCGCCGGGCATGAAGTTGATGGAGAGCTTTGCGCCGGTCGGAACGATGCCGAGCTCGGAGGCGAGCGTGATGGCCTTGACCCGGCAGTTCTGGTCGAAGGCGTAGCGGTTCGCTTCAGTGACCTGGGAGAGGATGCTCCAGGCAGATTCTCCGTGGAGGCCACGAACGAGAGCTTCATAGGCAAAGACGTGGTTGGCATCGATGTCGACGATCGGCTGGAAGGCCATGCTGAACGGAAAGGGCTGGGCGGTGCCATCCTTGCAGGCGCCGCACTTCATCGAGGATTGAAGAACGACCATAAAGTGTGAATCGGCTACAAGATCACAAAACCTGAGGGGGCCGATGTCTGCTCGGTTATATTGGCATCCATGCCGTGTCAGACTCTTTATCGTTGCTCCTGACCCGCCGTTTATAAGGACTTCCTGTTGATGCCGTCAGAAGGAGCCACAGTGGATGCCTTGCAGCAGACGGACGAAGAGCTGGGCGCATCCACGCTGCGAAAGGGTCAGCGCGCCCCCGAGACAGCGCGCCACCTCGGGATTACCCCATACGCTAAACGCAAGAGCATCATCCGCTTCAGTCCAATGCCGGAACTGCAACCGTGCTGATTGCAGAAAATGCGCAGTCGCCACGATTATGCCTCGATCAAGAACTCTCCATCGCGCATGATCTGCTCTTCGCCTGCGTGGTCGCCAAGCCAGATGTTGAATCCGAGCCCCACGACGTCGATATGAGTCGACGAACGCCATGGCGCACCGGTGTGCGCTCCGTACGGATCACCGAACGCAATATGTACACCGGGGAACTTCTCATCCTGGAGGATGTTGCCAATCACCCGCTCTATGCCGATGTTCGTCCCAATGGCGAACTCGCCGACACGATCGGAGTTGGCATCGGTGTGTGTGTACGCCCAGAAGTCCCGCTCAAGTTCTTTGTTCCTGCTGGCAACCTTGGTGATGCGATTGCCTTCGATGTTGATCGTCAGCGGCGTTTCGCGCAGAATGCCATAGCGTGCGCAGAGGAAGTCGCCGACGACACCGTCTACAACAAAGACACCATTCACCTCCGCCGGAGCCGTAAAGCACTCTCCCCCCGGCAGGTTGCCCCATTTCTCGGTGGAGATAATCCCTGAGGTCTTGAACCACTTGTACTCTGAAGACAACTCTGCGTGGATATCTGTGCCGGCTGCCGTTGTCGCTCGCACATACGTTGCAGCGCGTACCTTATCGAGCACCGCCTGACTCAGCCGATCGATGGCTTGAAAATCTGCTCGCATTCCCTGCGTCATGATCTCAGGCGTAATGTTGACCATATGAGCATGCCGCATCCGGCGCCGGTTCACTACATCCGTCATTTGCATCCGGCTGCGGAGTTCATTAGGCTGCACGACCACGGCGAAGATGCTCACCTGCGCATCTTCCATGTCGTCCAGGACCGCACGGGGCATCTCGACCAGCGGACGCGACGCCTCTGCCTCGAGCACAAACCCGCTCCAGGCGCAGCCGATCCGGTCCAGTTCAGAGCCGAGAGAGGCGGCGATGGCAAGGCAGCTTTGATCCGTAATAAGCGTGACTTTCTCCTGCGCTTGAATCCGGAGACAGGTCGAAACCGCGTTCTGCGCACCAGGACGAAACTCCTCGGGGAAGACGGTGGACCGCAGCAGCTCCGTTCCAGCTTGCGCCGTGGTGCCGAAGCTGCCTTCTACGGTTCCGCTTGCCAGACCTGTTGTCATCGCGCCCTCGTTGCTTCTATCGTACAGTTTCTGTTTACGGGAGGTTACAAGTCGGCTCGCGTCTCCATCGCCATAAAGTCGACGACGCTCTTCAGACTGCCCGTTTCACGAAAGACAGCCAGCTGCCGGTCGGCACCAGATCCCCGTTCTAACATCGTATGGATGTACCCTATCTCCTCACGGCTGCCCAATTCGTCCAGTACCTCATCGACAAACAGAAGGTATTCAAGGATAAGATCCTTTACGGGAACTTCTGTTTCCTTGCCAAAGTCGATAAGTTTGCCGCCAAGACCGTAGCGCACGGCGCGGAACTTGTTCTCCATCAGGAGCGCACGGGAGTATTGCCTGAAATCGAGATTGCGTTCGTGCAAACGGCAGAGCTTCGCCGCCGTCGCCTGGATCAATGCGGCGATCGCGATCGTTTCTTTGGCGCGCATCGGAATATCGCAGATGCGGACCTCTACAGTAGAAAAGTGCGGATGAGGACGCACGTCCCACCATAACTTCTTTGCGTCGTCGATGGAACCGGTCTTCACCAGCAGATTGACATAGCTTTCGAACTCTGAGTAGCTCGCAAAGCTATCCGGCAGGTTGGTTCGCGGAAAATTCTCGAAGACCTTTGCGCGGTAACTCTTATAGCCTGTCTCGATCCCCATCCAAAAAGGGGAGTTGGTCGATAACGCAAGAATATGAGGCAGGAAGTACCGTAGCGAGTTCATGATCCGGATTGCGGACTCGCGATCTTCAATCCCGACATGGACGTGCAGTCCGAAGATCAGGTTCGCTCGCGCCACCAACTGCAAATCTTCCACCACCTGAGCGTAACGCGGATCGGGGTAAATCTCCTGGTGCTTCCAGTCGGCGAAAGGATGGGTTGCTCCTGCCACAAGGACGAGACCGTTCTCCTCTGCCAGTCGGATCATGTTGCGGCGCAGATCGAAGAGATCTTGCTGCGCTTCCTGAATGTTGGAGCAGATTCGGGTTCCAACTTCAATGACAGATTGGTGCAGCTCCGCCTTGACCCGTTCTTCCAGTCGTATCTTTCCCTGGGACAACATCTCCGTTGCGATATGTGAACGCAGGTCGCGCGTCTCCGGGTCGACGGTCTGATACTCCTCCTCGATACCGAGCGAAAATGATGGCCGCATCGTACGTCCTCGATGAATGGTGAGTTAGAGGGACAGATTAGCCTTCCAGCATCCTTCAGCTACTGAGCCGGCTTCCTGACAATCTTCTTCGCTACTTTGCTAGCAGCCTTCTTTCCCGTCGGCTTTCTGGCCGGAGCGACCACAGCCACCGCCGGATTCAAGAACGTACTCCACAACATTCCCGGATCGAACCCTTCGGAGGCCTGCGCCTTCCTGATCGCCAGCTTTGCCACCCGATCCACGATCCACTCAAAACTCTCCTGGCCCACTGAGTGCAAATCTGCGTCCGGCGCCGGATTCATAAAGTCGATGGCATACGGCACACCGTCTTCTACGGCAAACTCGACTGTATTCAAGTCGTAGCCCAACGCCCGGCAGACCGTCAGTGCGTCTCGTTCCACCCGGACCAACAGTTGCGGATCGAAGGCTGGTGGATTGAGCACGTAGCGCTCATGGTGCGGCCGCTTTGGATCGTAGGGCATAATGCGCACTTCTTCCTGCCCTACTACGTAGCAACGGAAATACTCCTTGAAGTGGACGGCAGCCTGCAAGGTCATGCACAGGTCGCGCGTCTGGTCGTAGGCTTCAAAGAATTCGTGCTGATTATGCACATGGAAGACATCGCGCCATCCGCCGCCATCGTGCGGCTTAAGAAACGCCGGAAACCCAACGTACTCAAAGATCCTTTCCCAGTCCAGCGGATACTCGAGGTTCCTTACTGAGCGCTCGTTGATCTCTGGTGGAAAGTGCTTATGCGGCAGCAGCACTGTCTTTGGCACTGCTACACCAAGCCGTGAAGCCAATGCATAGTTGAAGAACTTGTCGTCAGCCGACCACCAGAACGGGTTGTTGATTACCTGGGTGCCGGTCAGTACGGCGTTCTTAAGATACGAACGATAGAACGGCAGGTCGTGCGAGATACGGTCCACGATCACCGTATACCCCGACGGCACCGCCTCCTTGACGACGCCTAACTGGACAAACTCTGCCGTAATTCCGTCCACTTCCATGGAGTTGATCCGTTCGACCAACGCTCCTGGAAAGGTGTTTTCCATGCCAAACAAGACCCCAATTTTCTTCATGATCCTCCTCGTGCTTGATCCAGCCTGGCGTCTCCGCCGTTGGCTATAGGTAAGCCTGCACCATCTTGCGCCACTCCGGCCAGTCATGCAAAGACCCGTCACCCCAGATATCCAGCCGGACCGGGATGCCCTTCTGCTGCATCAGGTGCGCCATGTGTTCGGTCCGTCCCCGGCAGATGTCGTGTTCGCCAGCCGCAAGCACATAGGTGTTTTGACGGTACCGGTCGAGGTACCATCCGTCCCAGGTATTCGGCAGGTACTGCACCGGGTTATGGAAGTATGTGTCCTCGTTGCTGTACTCGCCTAAGAAAGCAGACATATCGAACGCTCCGCCCATCGACAACACAGACCGGAAGACGTCCGGCTGACGCATGGCTATATTCAGGGCATGGAAACCGCCAAAGCTGGCACCGATGGCCGCCAGCGGCCCCCGGTTCATCGCGCGCACTAACGGCACAACCTCCTCCATCACGTAGCTTTCATACTGGATGTGCCTCGCGATTCTCCAAGCTGGGCTGACGCTGCGGTTATACCAACTCTCCGCATCCACTGAATCTATGCAGAAAAGCTGCACCTCACCGCGGCCGATCTGCCCTTCCAACGCGTGTACCATGCCGAATTCTTCAAACTCGTAAAATCGCCCGCACGAGGTGGGGAACACAATTGACGGAAGACCACCATGGCCGAAGATGAGGAGCTCCATCTCGCGCCCAAGCCTCGACGAATGCCACTTATGCCACTCCCGTCTCATGCGGTTCCCTCTGCTACTCTTTGAGTCACAACAGTGTAACGGAGCCGTTTCCCGATTCCATTTTGACCCTCCCGGCGCAACTCGGTCAGCATCTCGATGGCGCTCCGCGTGACTTGCGCGAAGATCCGATCCGCATCGTTGGAAACGCAGGCTCGATCCCTCGTCTCGATACCTGGCAGTTCCATTCTGCGATCCTTCCCGATCCCGCGCACCGCAACATCCTTGTCTACCTTCCTGCCTGCTATGAGCTTGAGTGCGATCGTCGCTTCCCCGTCTTTTACCTGCACGATGGACAGAACCTCTTCGACGGACGCACCTCCTACGTCGCAGGCCGGACCTGGGAAGCTCACTCTACCGCAGATCGCCTGATTGCAGCTGGCGAGATCGAGCCGGTCATCCTTGTCGGCATCGCCAATACTGGCGTCCGTCGCATGGCCGAGTACACCCCGACCTGCGACCCGCACATGGGCGGAGGTGAAGGCCGCAACTATGGCCGCCTGCTCACAGACGAACTCAAGCCGTTCCTGGATCGCACCTACCGTACGCGACCGCGGCCGCAGGATACGGCTCTCGGCGGCTCCTCGCTTGGCGGTCTGATCTCTCTGTTCCTTGGCTTTGAGAACCCCGGAGTCTTCGGCAAAGTCGCCGTGCTTTCTCCCTCCATCTGGTGGAATCATCGCAGCATTCTTGGCGTCGTTGGTCAGGCCGAACCGAGGCCACGACCGCGTATCTGGCTTGACATGGGAACCGCCGAAGGCGCACGCCACGTTCGCGACACGCAACTTCTTGCGCGCATGCTTCGCCGCCTGGGCTGGCGGGACGATACACTCGCCTACCACGAGTACCCCGGAGCCATTCACGACGAAGCTGCCTGGGCTGCTCGCTTTGATCAAGTGCTTCGCTTCCTCTTTCCGGTTCCGTAGCTTCCTGGGCAATTTACATTGCGAAAAGGCTATCTTTCCGCCATACTTAGGTGTTGGGTCCAGGTTGTCGCTCCATCGTTCAAGCTCATCTCTGACCGGCAGCCGCCCAGAGATCCCATTCTGAAAGGTATTCCAAGTGCTAATGATTCGTCTGTCGCGCGTCGGCGCCCGCAAGCAGCCCCACTATCGCGTCATCGTCATCGAAAAAGATCGTGCACGCAACGGCCGTTCGGTTGAAGTCGTGGGCACCTACAATCCGCGCACCAATCCCGCCACCGTCAATCTGAAGCGCGACCGTATCGAATACTGGACTGGCAAGGGTGCGCAGCTTTCTGAGCGCGTCGGCAAGCTCCTGGCCCAGGTGTCCGCGACCCCCAGCCTCGAAACCGCCGCGTAACATCCCCGTGGTATCTTGTGGACTTTGTGGCGATGCCTAAAGATCGGTCTTCCGCCTCAATTGAACCCGTGCCAGAACTTTCTGCTCACGTACACTCTATCTAAAGGAAACACGGCCTTTACGGCGTCTTTGCAAGGCGATTAGATGGCATAACCATCCATCGATCAGTCATTTAGCTGTCGTCTTACCCGTTTGCAGTTCCCTCTCCAAGACCTTCCATCAGAGAAGGCGAAGAGTGGGAGCAAGGGTCGGTGACGGGACTCTCCCAGAGGTGTGTGATGTCAGAGGCTGTCCACGAAGTACAGACGAGCAGTACGATCGCCGGCATCTCCGGCCTCATTCTCGAGATCGCCAAGGCGCTCGTCGATTCCCCCAACGATGTTGCCGTAGAGACCATCTCCGAAGGCGGCAGTACGACGCTGCGCCTCCGGGTAGACCAGACAGATATCGGCAAGATCATCGGCAAGCAAGGCCGCACTGCCCGCTCCCTCCGCACGATATTGGGCGCAGCCAGCATGAAGGCACATCATCGATACTCGCTCGACATTATCGATAACAGTCGCGCGGCCTCCTAAGGTCATAAGCGCGGCCTGCTTGTTCGCTGCTGCGCACACTGGCTGACCGATAGGCCTTCTAGGAGGCTGGCCTTGATGCCGCGCCTGCAGGCTGCCGGGCAGCGTGCTCTGCTGGTGCCGCCTGAGCGAGAAGCTCCTCGATGAGTTGGGTTATATCTTTTGAGAGCTGTTCATGCGCAGGCGGGTTGGCAGGACCAGCAAACCCTGCGTGAATTTCCTTGACGCGGCCGTCACGCCCGACAAAGAAGGACGTCGGCCAGCAGTTCAGGTTGTTGGCGATGGTGATCTTCTCGTTCAGCTGATCGGGTTGACCGGCTAACAGCACCGGATACGTGATGCCATAGCGGGAGACAAAGGCGCGGAGACGGGTAGGCTCTCTCAGTTGATCGGCTTCTTCAAACGACAGGCTTACAACCTCGAGACCATGCGCGTGGTAACGGGTGTAGAGGCTCTCGAGTAGTGGCGCCTCATCATGGCAGTTCGGGCACCAGGAACCGCCTACGGCTACGAGGAGGACCTTTCCGTAGAACCGGGCGTCGGTACTCGAGACCAGCTTGCCGGAAAGGTCGGGCGCTGAAAAGTGCAACGGAGCTCCAGGATCTTTCAACGTGGTTTGCTGTATCGGATCTGTAGGCCCTGCCAGCCGTTGTTTGCGCGCGGAGTCGGGCCGCCGGGCAACCAGATCCCGCTGCTGATCGTTAAGCAGGTTGCTGACAAGCAAGGTGTCGTCGGACTGTAGCTTGAAGCTGTACAAAGCGGGTCCGGCTGCGTTGAAGTGGGAGAACATAGCGACTTTCGCTTCCGGATCGAAGCGTCCAAAAAGAGAACCGGTGTCGCCATCGATGCGCTGAATGACGGCTCGCTCACCGTCAATGCGGAGTTTCCACGCGGATTCGTTCTTGGTGCTGTGGACGGCAATCTCCCAATCACCATTCAGGCTCGAAGGAAGTGGCATCTCAGGCTGATGCACGCTGCGGCGTAGCCCAAGGGGCAGCCTGGTGGCGGAGATGTTGAAGGTACCAACGAGCGTGTCTCCCGTGATCGTCGCGTCCAGGGTTCGAGCAAAATAATCGAAATCGAGAACGAGGTGAGCGCCGGTAAGTGTCGCCGCACTTGCGAAACTCGTCTCTTGTCCGTTGCGTAGAGCGGCCTTGAGAACGCTGCTATCGCCGGAGAGTTCAAGCGTAAGAGGAACCTGGTGTCCTTTCACGGTGGCGGTGCCTTGCCAAAGCCCAGACGCTATAGGCGCTTGAGCGAAAAGGGTGCTCGAAAGCAGCAACAGGCTGGCAAAGATTTTCATCAGCAAAACTCGTTTCTTGGGCAGGGAACTTGAGAAAGGTGCTTGATCCGGACAGGCGCAAGGGGGGGCTTACAAAGAGCCGCAACAACAAAGCGCATCACGAAAGAGCATACCGGGACGATAAAGCAGTTTCAGAGTGAGGTCAAGTTTCCCGCACAAGACACGATCTACAGTCCGAAGCTACTCAGGACTTTCGCCAGTCTTCTTTGCGGGCAAGTACGGCTCTACGGTCAGCAGGTTGAGGAGTGTGACACGTTCGCCTTCGGATAACTGGCTGCGCAAACGATCCGACTCAAGAACACCTTGACGCTGGGAAACAGGCATCTCGCGTATATCGCGGAAGGCGCGTGCGACGAGGCGGCGACGCTCGGGGGCGAGACTGCCGAGCTGCTGCATGGCACCGCGGACCTGCTGCCGCTGCGCTGGCGAGAGCTGCTCCATGACCTCGGTCCGGGCAAGCAGGCGTTGGCGTTGCTCGGGCGGCATCGCATTCAGCTGCGTAAGCCGGTCCCGCATACGCTGCTGTGTCTCTGCGGGAAGGTTCTGAAATCCGGGTTCATGCTCCAAGGCGCTCTGCTGCTGTTGCAATGGGAGATTGCGATGGCGATCCATCCATTGCGCCAGGTGTTCCTGCTGAGGCTTTGAGGATTTGACGGCTGGCGCGTGCACTGCCGGCACGCTCCGGATGGGTTGAGCTGCCACACGGGGAGGCACAAAACCGGTAGCGAACGCAGCGACTCCGAAGGCTGCAATCCAGGGACGCCGGGATGGAGTGAGGTGGCACATAACAACAGCTCTGGTGCAGCTGGCTTGCGGATACGATCAGCTTACGCTGTAAAGGCTCCTTCGGGTTACATCCTATGACAACTAAGTACGCGGAGCGATCGAGAGAACATCGTCCGATGCTGGATCGTCTTGCAGGAGCTGATCCATCTGCTGAAACACCTGGTCGTTCTTGTCGAGAATCTGCAGGTCGTCGACGGCAGCGGAGACCTGTGTGCCGCCGCGGTGATTGGCCACGGTAGAGAGTCCGGCAAAAGCCCCTCCACCCATAATCAGCAAAGCTGCCAACGTACCGGCAAGCACAGGACGAA
Organism: Acidobacteriaceae bacterium; assembly: GCA_965215415.1. Lineage (GTDB taxonomy): Bacteria > Acidobacteriota > Terriglobia > Terriglobales > Acidobacteriaceae > Edaphobacter. The sequence goes on from CBDCDQ010000009.1 coordinate 3,222,191, forward strand.
ACTGAGCGCCAGTGTTGAACAGCATACGAAACTGCAGGCGCTCCAACCAACCGGCAGGCTGTGCTGCAGTTTCTTCCCGCAGACGAACCGTAAGTCGTTGGTCGAAATAGGGCGAAGGCTCAGGAGCTTGCCATTCGTCGAGCAGAGCCAACGTCGCCTGGAACGAAGTTAACTCCCGCTCGCACGGCACGCAGCCTTTGAGGTGCGCCGACACGTCCGGGGGCAGCGGCAGCCCTGCAAGCAGAAGATCGGGCAAACTCTTTTGGACTTCAATGCACTTCATACTGCTCCTTTCCGACCTGCGAATACGCGCGTTCGACACAAAGCGCCTCCTTCAGGGTTAGACAAACTCTTTCAAGGTCGTACGCAGGGTCTGGTAGGCACGAAACAAAAGTGACTTGGTTGCAGACTCGGATAGCTTCAGGACGTCGCCGATCTGGCGGTAATCCATACCCTCATACTTGTGCATCAGCACCGCACTCCGCTGCCGCTCCGGCAACGCGAGGACCTGCTGACGGATGGCGTTCAATCGCTCTCGCCGAAGCATGTTCGATTCAGCCCCTGGGGAGGCGTCGGCTACATCGGGTGTGGTCCCGGTTTCGGCGTCGGCTTCGTCAAGGTACACCGTCGAGGCCGTGCGTTCGTGCCGATTGTCCCGCGCATAATTGACACCCAGGTTCGTGGCAATCCGGTAGAGCCAGGTGGAGAAGCGGGCTTCAGCGCGGTAGGTCTCGCGAGAACGATAGACCCGGAGGAACACCTCCTGCGCGAGCTCTTCAGCAACCGCCTGGTTGTGCACCATGCGGTACATGAAGTGGATGATCGGCTTTCGGTATTTGGCTATCAGGTGGTCGAAGCCCGCCATATCGCCTGCGCTGAGAGCAAGCATGATGTCGGAGTCTTCCATGTGCGTAAAACTGCCGGGGACACGGGATCGCATCGATTCGGACGCCAGGTTGCCGAAACGGGAGGGCGTCGGGTTGAGCGCCATCGTAGCCATAATGTCTATGACCCCGTTTGTTGTCTCAGGTTGCGCCGGATCTTCACTTTCGAGTGGCGTCACGCCCGACGTATCGGACCGAAGCGTTTCCGGAGGCGCAGGAGTGCGGGTTGGCAGTGGAGGGGAAGACATGTGACCTCGCCATTCTACTGCCGCAGAGCAAGATGGTATGTTTAAGGAGACCCTCGCGTAATGGCGATGCCGTTCGGCGAGATCAGGGCGCATAACTCAGCGGTAGAGTGCCACCTTCACACGGTGGAAGTCGTAGGTTCGAATCCTGCTGTGCCCACCACAATGCTGACCGGCGAGACATAGCTGCAATGCTGGGCACCATCCTGCCTGAGCCTCACCGTAATCACTTGTTCTATGGCAAGGTAAACCGCACGCCTGTTTCAGCCCTAACGGCTCCGCTAGAATCGACTTGTGCGATCCCTCCTCGTTGCTTCCACTCTTTTCTCATCCTCCCTCTGCTGTACGCTGACCGGCTGCAGCAAGCCCTCGCTGGATGTGTCCTCTCCCGTAACGACGGTCGGTCAGGCGACCTCCGTTTCAGTTCGCGTCCACGATACTCATGGCGTCGGCAAATTGACTGCCACACTCGAACAGAATGGGGCAGAGTATCTGGCGTGGCAGGCACCCGCCGCATCGAAGAGTGTCGACTCCACGTTCCACTTTGAGGTAGGCGTTAAAACCACGCCCAGCTTAAAAGATGGCCCGGCCCACCTGATCCTTGAAGCTACCTCCGGTGGACTGCTGCATCGCACCACGCGGTGGGAGCAAGAGGTTCGTGTGATCACCCAGCCGCCGCTCGTCAGTACGGATGCAGAGCAGCACTACCTCTACCTTGGCATGGCCGACCTTGCCACCCTGAACGTCACTGGCACCTACACCGCGGCTGGAGTTCGCGTCGGTGAGCAGACCTTCCGCGCCTGGCCACTCCCCGGCGGCAAACCTGGCCTGTTCTCGCTTTACGCCTTCGCATGGAATATGCCTTCCGGCACAACGCCCGTAGCGTTCGCCTCGAACGGGGATGGCAACGACGTGACCACGCCGCTGACGGTGATCTTCCCCAGGAGAGAGCAGCCCGTCTACACGCAGCACGAGATCCAGATTTCCGATCAGTTCATGCAGAAGGTTCTTGGCGAGCTTGATTCCGCTGGGACGGGCGATCCTGTGGCGCGATTCGTCAAGATCAACACGGAGATGCGCCAGGCTAACAACAAGACGCTTGCCGATCTTCGACTCCAGACAGCTGAAGGCTTTCTCTGGTCGCTGCCCTTTGCACGCCAGCATGCCAAAGCCGAAGCCACGTTTGCCGACATACGCAGCTATATCTATCACGGCACAAAGATCGATCAGCAGGTGCACCTCGGCTACGACCTTGCCTCTACCCAACACATGGGCGTTCAGGCATCAAACGACGGCAAAGTCGTGTGGGCTGCTCCGCTCGGCATCTACGGCAACTGCATCGTGGTCGACCATGGCTACGGCTTGCAGACCATCTATGGCCATCTCAGCCAGATCGATGTGCATGTCGGGGACACTGTCAAGCGCTTGCAGGTTATGGGATTGAGCGGCATGACGGGTATGGCAGGCGGCGACCACGTCCACTTCGCCATGCAGCTCGACGGCGTTCAGATCGATCCGAAAGAATGGTGGGACCCGCACTGGATCAAAGACCACGTTGCCCGGCGCGTCGATCTGCCTCAAGTTGCGGATCGATGACTGCAGGATAATCCATGTTCCAGATCGCCAACCTACAAAGCAACGGCAAGAGGGTCCCAGTTGGGGCCTCTTGCCGTTTGCAAAGCAGCTTCTACTGAGCCGCAGCCGCACGTTGCTGGAGCACGATCGACACAGGAAACAGTGCTCGCGGCTTGATCGTTGTCCTGCTCGATACGATGAGTAACGGCCCCGGCGGCGGGGTATAGCTCGTCACAGCAAGGTCGGTCAACCCGTCACCATTGAAGTCCCCCGCCACCGCAAGGTAAGGCTGAGCATTCAGTGGCACGATGAATGACGGGAGAAACGTACCGTCTCCTCTGCCAAGCAGGATGCTCAGCGATCCGCCCGCCTGGTTGGTAACAGCCAGGTCGAGTATGCCGTCCCCGTTGAGGTCCGTCGCCAGCAAAGAAGTTGGTGACTTCCCCGTCGCAGCGGAGGAACCGGCAACCATCTTGCCCGTTCCATCGTTCAACAGGATTTCAACCGTACCGATGCCCAGACTGCTGACAGCCAGATCGGGGAAGCCATCGCCATTGAAGTCGCCCGCTACAACGCTTGAGGGAGCCAAGCCAACCGGGTACGCCACTGGTGGGAGGAAGCCGTTCCCTCCGTCATTAAGCAGAAGAGTGACTGTATTGTCCTTTGTGCTCCACACAATCAAGTCAGGGAAGCCATCGCCGTTCAGGTCGGCGACCGTGGTTCCGCCTGGAGCGCGGCCGGCCGTATACGTAGCGGCAATCGAGAAGCTACCTGCTCCATCGCCGAGAAGAATGCTGACAGATCCGCCGCTGCCACTGGTCACCACCAGATCGAGATTTCCATCCCGGTTGAAGTCTCCAGTGGCTACATGGACTGCGCCATACCCGATAGCAAGTGGGAGCGACTGTGTAAATGCACCAAGGCCGTTGTTCAACAATACTGTGAGCTTGCCGGTCGAGCCGCTTACCACGGCCAGGTCAGCAAAGCCGTCCCCGTTGAAGTCACCCGCCGCCAGCCATGTAGCGCCTCCGGCGACACGGTAGTCCACTCCAGCCTGGAAGCTGCCATCGCCATTGCCGTTCATCACGCTGACCGAGGAAGTGACCGCATTAATAACGCCAAGATCGGCCTTGCCGTCCCCGTTGAAGTCGCTCGTGACGGGCACAACAGGTCCCGTGAGAACGGTATTCGTGCTCGTCACCTCAGGGGTTGAGGCCGTCATCGCCGGTTCCGTAGCGCTGGGGAAGACATACTTGCCCGTAACCGTGCTGCTGACGGGGTAGCCCTGAGCGAGAGCAATCGTCTGCAACAGCGTCGTGGTTGCAAGCATAACCGGGCCGGTGTACAGCGGCGAGGAGGCAGACGGAGCCGTTCCATCCAGCGTGTAATGAATTGCAGCTCCGTTCAGTGTGTCCGTCATGCTGACCAGCTGCGGTGTGGTGAAGACCCCAGCGGCCGGCGTGACCGTGGGAGCCGGGACCGGCTGTGGCGGTCCCAGGTTCGGCTTGGACCAGAAGTTCCAGGTCAGAATCTTCTGGCTTGCGGCATAGTAGCCCGTTGCTCCGGTGAAGCCTGCAATCGCCGTGTTGCTTCCAATTGCTTTGGGGATGTCGATAGGGAAGTTCGTTGTAAATGAGGTGAGCGCAACCGGATCGGTAATCGTCAGGAAGAGTGTCGTTCCGTCGTAGACGATGTGTGCGCGCATCGTGTCCCCGCTGCTTAGATTCAAGCCGCTCCTGGTCATGTCAACTGCCGGTACGGTGGGCGACACCCCATTGACATAGAACCCGGTCGAGTCGTTTCCCTCCCCGTTATTGCTCCAAAGATCGAACTTGATGGCGATGCTGTGAGGCATGGCCGGGGGTTGGTTCTGATCCTGCGACCCGTACCCCAGACCGCCGCCGTTCTGCCCCAGAGCGCGTACGCCATCATTTTGGAGAGTAAAGGTGAAGCCATCTGCTACAGGCAATACGCCTGACACCTGAAATGTGAAATCGCTGATAAAGGTACGTATATCGACAGGAGTGTTCCAGAACGCACTACCCGCCTGGTTCTGCCCACCTGTCGTCAACTGGAGTCGGCTGTCGTCTGCGTTGACGGCGCTCCCGTTAAGCGTCATTCCCAATACCGAGGAGAAACCGTTACTGAAGCTGATGTCTGCCGTTGTTCCGATGATGTAGTGTTCAAGCGCTACACTGCTGCTGTCCATGCCGGAAACGGCTGCGAAGGCCTTGAGCCATACACTTGCTCCTACCGGAATTGGGCCGGTATAGACCGTAGATGCAGTCGTTGGTGTACTTCCGTCGGTTGTGTAGTAAATGGTTGCGTTCGGCACTGCCCCAAGTGTGACTGCCTGCGCCGCAACGTAGCTGCCTGGTGCGGGTGTGAAAGTCACTTCTGGCGCGGTGGCGGGCGCATCTGCGAGCAGTCCATACACATCGAGTTCGCCCTGCGCACCCACAAACACCTTTCCGTCCACTACGACCGGGACCGCAAACTTGATGGCTCCACCGGCTGCGTCCCGATCGGCGTTTTGGTCGCTGACGTAGAGCAGCCTGCTCAAATTCACGGCGTCATAGGCATAGAGCAACTCCGCAGCCCCTGCTGCATAGGCGTCCGTGCGCAACGCCCAAACAATCCCCCCTGTCGTTCCATTCGAACTCACCACGGGTGAAGATCCCGGAAATCCGGCCAGATCCCATGCATTCGAGACATACCCCGTCATCGTTCCATCGGGGCGCAGGGAGAACCGCTTCATCACATCCTGGACGCTCCACGTGTAAACGCTGCCGTTCCAATACGCCGGCGTACTCCACAACCCGTTTACCTGTCCGAACAGCTCCTCGACCACATGGTTGGCACCCGGATCGAACCCACCAAGGTTGTCGCGATCGAGCAGCTCCATCCGTCCGTTCTTGCCCACCTGCACCAGCTCATGAGGATGCATTCCCGGCTGGTCGGGCAGCAGGATGACGCCGCCAGAGCCCTGGTCTACGTCCGCCGCGCTCAACTCGATCGTGTCGTAAGGCGTCCACTGATCGGCCACATGGATGCCTTTGCCAAGATCCAGTCTCTCGATCGCGTTCCCGTAACTTTCTGTATCCGTGTATGGCGGTCCATCCCAGGTGTTGCCGTTGCCGATAGCCACATACATCCGGTCATCGCCATTCGCGTCCGTCTCAGCCGCCAAGCCAGCTCCTGACTGCCAGATGCCCGCTTCACTCCCGTTTGCCGCAGTGTTGTAGACCGCCGTCGGCTGTAACGTCTGTGCATCATAGCCAAGCACCCAGCCATGGTACGGTCCATTATCGCCGTGCGACGCGAAGGCCATGTACACCTTGCCGCGAAGCAGCAGCATACCCGCCCGCTCCATCTGCCATTGTGGCTGCCACGCCACGACGCCGTTTACGCTTCCCGTACCTGTTCCCGCAATCGACGGCGCGATCACCACCGGACTGCCCGTCCGCTCCATGCCGGTCGTCACATCCAACGCGTGGAGCCGGTGCACATAGGTGCCGCCCTCCTTGCTCTTTGCCTCGACATAGATCGTGTTCGTCGAAGCATCGATCACAGGCGTGGCGGTGATGCCGATCTCCGGCACAATGTCGCTGGTGCCTACATCCTGGCTGGGGACAGTGGATGCACCCGCCAGGGCACCATGCGCCGTGTCAATCAGGCTCGCCGCCCAAAGCTGCACGTTGTGATCGGCATCGAAGGCGTACACCGTGTCGTGCTGCGTTGCCACAAAGACGACGTTATGCGCCACTCCCCCCATGCTCAACCCCGAAAGGTAAAGCGGCTGAGCGTAGATCGCGCCATCCACGGGATACGATCGCACCTTGCCAAAGGTAGCCGTATTGACGTTATCCGGTGTCAGCTTCGTCTCGAGAGTGTTCTGGCCTGTTCGCGCGTTATCGTACCTCCAGGTGGTCGCCTGGGCAGCAGTCGGCGCTGCATTCTGAGCACAAGCTTCGTTCTGCAGAATCGGGCAAAGCAGAACAGCAACGGTGGAGAGGAAGCGCAGAGTTGTCATCACAGGCCCGTTATCGGCGGCTGGATTGCAACTCGTTAAGCAGTAACTTCAAAGTAACGCTACATTTGTCGTTTTTTATGTGCAAAAAGAGAATGGCCGTTTCAGCGGCCATTCTCTTTTCCTCGTGCCCGGATTGGAACGCTATTATGACCCTACAGTAGCTAGTCGCCTGACACTGTTTCCTCTACTTGCTGCTCTACGACCTCGACCTCAGCGCGGCGGACCGGCGCCGCCTTGATCTCGCCCAAAGAGATGAATCCGGGCTGCTCCTGCTCGCCCAGCACCTCCTTGCGGTAGAGCTTGGCCATCTTCGCGTTCTCGGCGTCCAGCTTGATCTTCGCATCGCGCGCTCGGATCTTCTCCTCGCGGGCATTCTTCGCGATGCCGCTCTTGTCGAACGTATCGTTGGCCGCCGCGTTCACGTGCGTATCGTTCAGCACCAGGTCGTAGCTTGACTCCTTCTCGAGCCCGACCTTCTTGCCGCCAGCGAAGATCTCGTGACGCCCATGCTCCTCGTACCACTTCGTCAGCGTCGAGGTCATGTGCATCTTCTCGATAATGTTCCGCCAGCCCACGCCCGTGTTGTACGCGCAGAAGCTGATCTCGCCTTCCTGCGTCGCATACGGGATGATGCACTGCTCGGTCCGCCGGAAGTCGTAGTTGAACAGGTCCTGGAACCACATGCCTGCGATGAACAGGAAGTTCCAGCGGTCCGAGCGGCGCAGCTTGATGTCTTCCATCGTCCGGTCCGCCGTCACCTTGCCGTAGCTCTTGCCCGTGGCACCGAAGCTCTTGTCGAACTTCTGCAACAGGTCCTTGATCTTGAAGTGCGTGGGAGCATTGTCCGGAGTGTAGTTCCGCAGCAACGCCAGCGTGATCCCAAAGATCGAGATCCACTTGCCCCGCGCCGCGTCGTTGATCCGCGCCACATCCTTCGCCAAGCGGTCCGCGTTCAGGAACGCCGTCACCGGCGCGGCCTCCTTCGTCTCCTTGTCGATCATCAGCGCCATGCCGATGCCGCAGTTCGGGTGGCATCCGCAGGAGAGCTGGCCCCAATCGTGGTTCGGTCCATGCACCAGGTCCGCCCAGTCCGCAAACGTCGACATGAACGAGATCGGGAACCAATCCCGGATCGGCTCGCCGAGACCCGTCTGCTTCTTCACGTCGTGCGCCATGTGCGACAGCGTATACCGCTGCGCCTGCCGCCGCTCGTCCGAGATCGCCTCGTCGCGCCCCGTAAAGCTCACTGGCTGGAAGCTCAGGAAGTTGATCTTCTTCGGATTGTCCAGCGCGAAGTTGATGATGTTGCCGACCTGCTCGTTGTTGATGCCGTTGATAATCGTCGTCACCGGCACAATGTCCACGCCCGCCTCATGGAGGTTGTGGATCGCCTGCAGTTTCACGTCGAACGCGTTGCCCACCTTGCGGTGCGAGTTCGCCGCGTTGCCGATTCCATCGAACTGCAGATACGCATACCGCAGCCCCGCCTCGGCCGACGCCTTGCAGAACTCCTTCGACTTGGCAAACTCAATCCCGTTCGTCGCCGCCTGTACCGACGTGTACCCAACCTTGCGCGCATACGCCACCGCGTCCAGGAAGTACGGGCTCAGCGTAGGCTCGCCACCCGAAAACTGGACCGACATCTGCCGCTTCGGCTTGATCGTCACCGCGTTGTCGAGCATCGTCTTGATCTCGTCCCACGTCAGCTCATGGACGAACCCCACCTGGTTCGCGTCCATAAAGCACGGATCGCACATCATGTTGCAGCGGTTCGTCAGGTCGATCGTCAGCACCGAGCCGCGCCCGTGGGTCACCGTCGACGTGCCGTGATTATGCAGGCCCTCGTCGTTATGCGCCTTGATGTCGCGTCCGGGGAACACCTCTTCGAGGTGCTTGAAAAACGCCGTGTCGATCGACATCACGTCTTCAAAGTGGCCATGGATCGGGCAGTCCTTCACCATCAGGATCTGACCGTCGCGCTCAATGATCTGCGCCTTGATCTCGCCAACCTTTTCGTTCAACAAAATCTCGTGCGGCAGCTTGCCGTCCACGATCTGCTGCCGAATCTCCGGGATGCACTTCGGGCAAAGCGAGTCCGTCGTCCGCGGCCAGCCCAGCGGCGGCTTTTCTTTCTGGTAGCTCTTCAGCAGCGGCTTGTCGCTCCACTTCGGGGTGAAGCTGGCGTTCGGGCTGATTGCGTTCAATTTGTTGAAAACGGCCCAGCCGCCCTTCGCTGCAAGCACAAGCGCCTTCTCGAACACCTTCGCGGGTTTCTTCGCCATCTGTCTCTTTACTCTCCTCAGTCAATCATCTATGGAACGGATGCCTCGTGCGATGAGGAACTTACCCCAACAGGGTGCCTTATCGGATACGCCATCTGCGCAGAAGCAAGCTCCCTAAGTGATGAGGATACGAGCCGCAAAGTTCTATTTTGAAGCCCTCCGCAGCCAATGGTGACATCCCGCATTGAACGGTCGCTATCCCCAAGTGAAAGTTACTGCCCTGGACGTTCAGCAGCCACGTTGGTGATGATCTGTTGCACAAAGATCACACGCACATGGACCCGTCTTGCGAAGTCTGGTAGAAACTCGGTAATTAGATTGTCGATAGGATCGCTGGCCAGGCCGGTGACAACCCGCTTCAGCGTTGAGGGCCCGTTGCCCTGCACGCCCGGCACATACAAGTTGGCAATCTCCGCCGTGATGGGATACGTCAACAGCGTGCTGTAATTCACCATCCGCTGACCGTCATCGTGCTGCGAAATCACCGTATGCCCAATCGCATGCATCAGCCGCATCGGCACACTTGCTTTAGGAGAACGATGGTAGTGCGGGTCCTCGTGCAACAAGGAATCGAGCGCAAAGGTCGAGAGAAACTCCCCGGTCGCGTCCTGCACCAGGCTGTAGCCAATATCGCGCCCAAACCCCTTCAACCCCGGTCCATAGCCCGTGTGCGGGTCGATCCCCACCGTAAACCCAGCATTCGCTGTAATGGTAAGCAGGTTTCCAGGATCGACCACATCCCGGATAGCCAGAACCCCTTTCTGCCGAGCCGATAGGGGCAAAGGATCGGGTGAGTTCAAAAACTGTTGATACGGATTCCGGTTCACTCTCGCTGGGCAGGGCTTGCCGTCCGGATCAGCCTCGCCCTGCTTGCAAGCTGGGACAGCCGTGGTCACTGATGCCGTCTGCTGATAAGTCGTTGCGCCGGGACTCTCCGGCAGAGGTGTCGCTTGGGTCTGCTGCGCTATAAGTAAGGGGTGAAGCAATGCCGCCCAAATGACAAAGCGCATCCTGGTCGTTCCCCCTGTTTCCATGAGACACAAACACACCGTAAAAGACGCGTTGCTGGCGGAGACGCACCCTCTACCGGTTCCGAGCTCCGAAAATAGTCCGGATCAGCAGCTTCGGCGGCAGGAACTCGTCCGCCAGAAAGCCGAACGCCGCTCCTCCTATCGACCCGCCATACGTCCGGAAGGTCTGCCCTGCATTGCGATTGCGCACCGGGTAGTAAGCGTTCGTCAATGCCGACCCAAGCAGGTTACCGCCTAATAACGACCAGTTCGCTGTGGCGCCACCAGCATCGCTGCGCGTCACGAAGGTGCGCGTCACCGCGTAGCGCGTCCGCCGCAGAACGCTGTGTCCTGGTCCCATCTTGTAAAAGCGTGGATCTTGGTGCAACAGCGAGGCAAGCACCGACGTCCCCAGCACCTCTTCGCTGTACCCGCGCAGTGCCGCCGATCCCAGCCGCTGCCCATACGCACCCAGATTCGTGCCGTAGTTCGGCGCGCCGTTCAGCACCTGCACATACCCCGCCGCTGCTACCCATCCCGTCGCCGAGTAGAACGAGATGCCATGGATCAGTCCCATCGTTACCTTGTCTCTTGCCGTCAACTGCGGTCCCGTTTGTCCGGGAAAGATGAACTTCTCCCGGCGCGAGGCTACCGTAGAGCGCGTTGTCTCGCCGTCAACGATCGATGCCGAGGAGCTGAACGAACTGGGGGCCTCGGGCAAGACCAAGTCCTGCGCGGACCCGGCACCTGCCAGCCACATCAGGCCAAACACCCACCCCGCGCTCCGGAAAGCCGTGCTCGTCTTCATCGCTTCTACAGATTAGCCTGTCGGACGCCAGGAACGGACCCGAAAAGCGTGAACGGCACCCAGCGCGGCGCACAGAGTACCTGCCGGCTATAGCGGTTGGGTTACCACAATGGCAACTCGCCTTGCAAAGCGTACGGCTCAGCCAACCATCTCAGGCCCTCGACCGTATAACCAAGAGGAGGCTGTCGCATGAACGAAACCCCGAGGCATCCCTGGGAGCAACGCCTCCACGAAGTCGCAACTACGGTTGAGGATGAACTTCGCCGCGTCGTCTCGTACCTCAACGATGAAGTCGTTCCAGAAGTCCGGCAAAACAGCTCTGTCGCGCTGCGAAAAGCGTCCGCTGAACTTGACCGCCTTGCACGCAAGCTGGATGATCGTCCCGGCCCGTCACGGCCGTGAGCCCGGCACGAGCGCTTCTTGGGCTGTTCGGTATTGCGCTGGCTGGCTGCCATCACACACAGGTTGCCATCTATGCGCCGGCGCCTCCGGCGATCCAATCGCAATTGCCCGTAGCCGCTCTCCCTTCGGTCTCCAGGCCAGCACTACTGGCACCCGGCCGCCGCCCCGACCTCGTTGAAACGGGCACCGCCAGCTGGTACGGCCCGCCGTATCACCACCATGTCGGTGCCGATGGCACAATCTATGATCAGAACGCTCTTACCGCGGCCCACAAAACACTTCCTCTCGGCTCCCTGGTCCGTGTCACCAATCTTGCAAACGACGCCTCGGTGGAAGTCCGCATCACCGATCGCGGCCCCTTTGTCGGTGACCGCCTCATCGACCTTTCGCTCGCTGCCGCCCAGGCCATCGATATAGCGCGCGCGGGCATCGCTCAGGTTCGTGTCGAGGCCTTTTTTCCGGTGCCGAAGCCGGGAGCTGATCCCAACGGCCACTGGTGCGTCCAGATCGGGGCCTTTCTTAGCGCTGAAGACGCCATTCAGCTCAAGAACGACCTCCTGCTTCACTACACCACTGCCAGGGTCATCGAGTTCCCCGGCCCGACCGGCTTCTGGGTTCGCATCCATCCCAGGGTGGGGACCCGCACTCAAGCCTCGCAGATCGCAGCTACCATCCACGTCCCGGACGCCCAGGCCTTTCTCGTCCGCACCGACTGACTGCCGGAATGCGTGCGCCACCCTGCTAACCTCGCTTTATGGAAAATGGCACAGCCTGGACCACTCTTGCCCACCTGCTCCGCCCTCAGGGCCGTAAAGGTGAGATCCTTGCCGACCTTCTCACAGATTTCCCCGAGCATTTCACCACCCGCTCTGGGCTCACGCTTCGCCACGCTCTGGGCCATCTTCAGCCGGTCGCAATCGAGTCGCACTGGCTTCCCCTGGGACGCAACGCCGGACGAATCGTCCTCAAGTTCGAGGGCGTTGACACCATAGAGGCTGCCGAGCATCTCGCGGCAGCCGACCTGCTGATCCCCGACGAACAGCGCATGGAGCTACCGGATGAAGACGCCCAGTACATTGGCGACCTCCTCGACTGCGCCGTCCTTGATCGTGGAAAACTCATCGGCACCGTTCACGACGTTCAGTTCCCCACCACGGCGAGTGGCTCACGGTTGGACGACGCCGCCCCCCTCCTGGTCGTTCACTCCCCAAACGGAGCTGAACTCCTCATCCCCTTCATCGCTGCCTGGATGGAGACAACCGACATCCCTGCCAAGATCCTCGCGATGCGCCTTCCCGAAGGACTCCTGGACATCAACAGCTAAAACCGCCAGCTCATACCAGTCGCGAGGATCGGGTAGAACTGCAACAACCGGACATCCTGATTCAAGGTCCTTTGTTCCTCTGCAATATTCGCCTGCGTTCCCGGGTCGACACTCACCGGATAGCACAATCCATCGGAGTCGCACTCGCTTCCCGTCAACCCCAGCAGGATGCGAGGCCGACCGGCGTACTCTACCCCTATCTCAAAAGGAAAACTCAGGTGACGTCCTTCGCGTGGGATCATGTTTCCCCATCCCACCGAGAGTCGCGGAGCCACCACTCCTCCGAGCTTCGTCTGCAAGACAGCGCGTATGGGGTCACTGGGATCGCTGATGTAGGTGCCGCTCCCTACGTCGATCGACTGGCCGCCCTCTACTGTAGCCAGAACAGTCGCATGGTTGCCGTTGTAGACCGTCAGACCTGGACTTACCCGAAAGCTTCCGTACCGCGGAAACCAGTCCGCCGACACAGTCGCATTCAGCAGGTGTGGCTGAAAGATCACATCGATCGCGTTTCCGGGCAAGGTCGCCCCGAAGCTGCTCGAGGACGCTGAGCTGCTTGTGGTAAAGGTGTAGCTGCCTGCGAGAAAGCTTAGGCCTGCTCGAAGATTCCACTTATTCGAGAGGGGCGTCGCCACCTCCACCCCGAACCCGTTAAGCCCCACCTCGACGCCGAGTGCAACATGCGAAAAGCGACGTATGTTGGTCTGGTACTCCACTTTGACCCCACTGCGATCGCTGCCGCGCGCCATCCCTATCTCCGGCGCATCCGGCAGAAGCCCGGCATCGACTGATGAACTCACACCCTCTACCGCAACGAGGTTCTGGCTCAGCCCGCGACGCCCTGCTAACAGCCACAAAGCAAACGTGCCGCAACACCACAACATCTTCAGCCGCATAGGTCCTCAACGATGCACACAAGGAGGGAACAAGAAAGTCAAACGGTCTCCGGCGACACACTTCGGGTGCCGCTCTTTTTAGGGCTACAGCCTGTGGAACAGGGCCGACCCGACGGCGAGTCCTTTTGTTTTACCACACCTCCTATAGTCTTTTGAGTAAGGGGTTTCCACCGTTCAACGCACATGCGCTTCGACATCCTCACGATCTTTCCGAGCTTCTTCTCAGGCTTTCTCCACCACGGCATCCTTACGCGCGCCCTCTCTTCCGGAGCGGCCAGCGTCCACCTGCACGACCTTCGCGCCTACACCTCCGACCGTCACAAGACGGTAGACGATCGCCCCTTCGGCGGTGGCGAAGGCATGGTTCTCAAGCCGGGTCCGATCTTCGACTGCCTCAACACCCTGAACCTTGCGCCCAAAGCCACGCGAGACGCTTCTGAGGAGACCGTCATCCTGCTCTCCGCACAGGGCCTGCCCTACACACAGGCCCTTGCCCATGAGCTTGCCGCAACGAAGCGGGTCGTTCTTGTCTGCGGACGCTACGAGGGCATTGATGAGCGAGTCAACGAGCACCTCTGCGATCGGGAACTCTCCATCGGCGACTACGTCCTTTCAGGAGGAGAACTTGGTGCCGCCGTAGTCGTCGACAGCGTGATTCGCCTCCTCCCCGGCGTGCTTGGCAATCCCGACTCCGCCCGGTTCGAGAGCTTTGGCCTTCACATCAAGCCTGACGCACACATCCCCGGCACGCCGCCGTCCGCGATCCACGCCTCAGGCGGTCTTCTCGACTACCCTCATTACACCCGTCCGGCCAACTTCCGCGGCCACGCCGTTCCCGAGATCCTTACCGGAGGCAGTCACGAAGCCGTCCGGCGTTGGCGCAGACAGCAGGCTCTCACAAAAACATTCCGGAACCGCCCCGACCTGCTCGCAAAGGCGACGCTCAGCGAAGAGGACGATCGCTTTCTTGCAGACCTGCGTTCTTAAAAAAGGAGAGGCACCGCTTGGGTGCCTCTGGGGAGAGTGATGCTTCACATACGTGAGAGTAGCCCTCAATCTTCCCTCTTTCCTGACCAAAAAGGATGGTTCTTGTTCCATCGGAGGATGGAGAGAGTTAGGGATGGAGCGTATAAGGCATCACGAACCGCCCGAGCTGCAAGACTCCATGCTCCCCTGGCGACCAGATGCGAAACGACTCCACTCGCTTGATCGTCATGTCGTGCTGAGCCTCGACGGTGCCCAGCTCCCGGCCTGTCGCCGCCTCATAGAACCGCACCGCAAGCGACTCCTCGCCTCGTGTCCAGCCAAACACATACTGTCCTGCGGGCAAAGCCAGGCCGCCGATCTTCACCGGCACCTGCGTCACCAGCCAGTTGGAATACTTCCCCTCCGCCGAGTACCCTGCTGTGATCAACACCACACCGGCAACAAACTTGCCATGACCATCGGTAATCCCCGAAGCCGTCCGGAACTCCGTCTCGATCCGCTCTGCCACGACCGGAGCCCGCGCCGGGATCAACCTTCGCAGCTCGCCCTCTGACGCACTATGCCAGGCCGGGAGGTGCCCTGCGTCCCGCTTCGTAGACCCGGGCTGTGCAACGGCCAAACCCGTGAGCATAACCAGCAAGAGCCTATGCAAGGTGCACAATCCCCCGCTGGAGTGCTGTTGTCGCCGCCTGCGTCCGGTCCGTCACACCGAGTTTTCCCAGAAGGCTATTGATGTGAGTCTTCACCGTAGCCTCAGAGATAAACAAGGCTACACCGATCTCCTTATTGCTGCGCCCAAGCACAATCTGCTTCAGCACGTCCGTTTCGCGTTCCGTCAACGCCTGCCCTGAGAGTCGGCCCGCCAGGCGCTCCGCCACCGCCTCCGGCACCCGCGACTTGCCTGCATGAACGGCACGCAAAGCCTCCATCAGGACGTCTGCGTCCATCCCCTTGAGAAGATAGCCCTTCGCTCCTGCTTGCAACGCCCGAAAGATGTCCTCATCCCCGTCAAAGGTCGTAAGCACAATCACCCGAGCTTCGGGGAACTCCTTCCGTATGCGACCGATGGCCTCGACACCCTCCACCTTCGGCAGCCGCAGGTCCATCAACGTTACATCCGGTCTGTGCTCGCGGAACAACGCCACGCCCTGCTCTCCGTCCGCCGCTTGCGCGACCACAACGAACTCAGGCATGGTGTTCAGCAAAGCTACCAGACCCTGCCGCACCACGGCATGGTCCTCCACAATCAGAATCCGTATCGCGTCGCTCACCCCCCAGTTATACATCTACGCGAAGCCTGCCCGTGCGCCCGCTGACCGCAGATGCGATGGTAACGAACCGGTCTACAACGCCAGTTGCACGCGCACCACCGTCTCTCCGTCTCGGCTCTCTACGGCGAAAACCGCTCCAATCTTCTCCGCCCGTTCGCGCATTCCCCGCAGCCCGAATCGCCCGGTCTCTGCAGTTGCTGCAAAGCCTCGTCCATCGTCCCGTACCGTCATCGCCAGCTGGTCCAGTTCGTAGACCAGACGTACCGCAATCATTGCGCCACCCGAGTGACGCACCGCGTTGGTCACGGCTTCCCCGGCAATCCGCAGCAGCTCCTCCTCTACCTCCGCCTTTAAAGCGCGGTAAGTGCCCGTTACGTGAAACTGCCCCTTCGCTCCGGTCACCTTATAAACGATCGCGCCCATTCGCACCGGCAGTTCCCCCGTATCTTCGCGCAGCTCCCAGATCGCGCTCCGCGCCTCTGCCAGGGTTGCGCGTACCATCTCCCTGGCAGTCTCCAGCTGTCCCCGTGCTGCCTCGATGGATGTCCCCATCAGCCGCCCAACGACCTCCAACTGTAGCGATATGCTGACGATTCCTTGCGCCAGGCCGTCATGGATCTCCCGCGCGATGCGCCCGCGCTCTTCCATCACACCGGCATACCGTGCCTCCACACGCCGCACCCGTCGCGTGTAAGCCAGGTACGCCATGCCTGCCCCTGCAAGCAGGAGTAGCACATAGAACCAGAAGGTCTCCCAGAAGAACGGCTTCAGCCGAAGCTGCACCTCCGCCGCGCCCACACTCCAGACCCCATCGTTGTTCGACGCCGCGACGCGGAATACATAGTGTCCCGGCCGCAGGTTGGCATAGGAGGCCGTTCGCCGCGTTCCCGCCTCTACCCAATCCTTGTCGAACCCCTCTAACCGGTATCGATAATGGACTTTTGCTGGTGCCACAAAGCTCAGCCCGGCATATGCAAACTCCACCCTCCGCTGCCCCGCTGGTACGACTACCTCGCCTTCTTCATTGCGAGAACCTGGTTGAGGTGAGCCATCCTTTGCAGCTTCTCTTGGAAGCGGCGGGTCGCTTTCCCGATCATTCACCAGCACCCGCTCAACCGCCACCAGGGGAGCTACTCCGTTGCGATGCACGTGCTGCGGGTCAACCACGCTCACGCCGCGCAACGTCGCAAACCAGAGCGCTCCATTTCGTGCCCGCGCCGCTGCTGGATGTCCGCCGCGCGATCCTTCCCGCACACGCAACCCATCCGCCGTGTCATATGCCGTCGCCTGTCCGCCATCCCAGCGGTAGATTCCACTTCGGGAGCTTACCCACGTCGCTCCCGCTGCATCGGGAAGAATCCCGAACACACTCGTCGGCAACCTCCCGCCGCCCACACGCCGGTCGACACCCTCTTGATACAGGCTCAATCCCAACAGATCATGCCCCAGCAATATGCCACCATTCGACAGCGGTAGCATCGCGGTGACCACATCGCTCATCAGCCCATTCTTCGTGGTCAGGTTCCTGAACTCACGCCCATCGAATCGCGACAGTCCCCCTGACGTCCCAACCCACAATACGCCGTCCGCTCCTTCCACCATCTCCCCGATGAAGTCGCTTCCCAACCCATCAAGCGCGGTATACGTCCGCATCGCCCCGTTGGACGCGATGCGCGTGAGCCCATGTCGCGTCCCCACCCATATCGCACCGTTCCGCGCCGTCGCTACCGACCGCACATAGTCGTCCGCCAGCCCATTCGCAGCGTTGAGCACGTTCACCCGTCCCCCACGGATACGATTCAACCCCGTAGGTGTTCCTGCCCACACATCTCCGTTCGCAGCCCCTGCCAGTGCCAGCACCACGTTGCTCGAGAGTCCCGGAACCACAGCAAACCGTGTCCCTGCCTGTCGCGCAAGCCCTCCTCCATCCGTTCCCACCCAAATCGCTCCCCGGGCATCCTCTATAACTGCCCGCACCACATTGCTGCCCAGCCCTTCTTCCACCCCAAAGGTCCGGAAAGCCTGTTCATGCAGCTCCATCAGCCCCTCCGCTTCCGTCCCGACCCACAGATTGCCTTCGCGATCCTCCATGATTGCCAGCACGGCACTTCCTCGCAGCACCTCGACATGGCCGTCTACCTCTCGCGCCAGCCCTCCGTCGCACCCCGCCCAGACCGTTCCCTCACGATCGGTAAAAGAAACTCGCACCGCTCCCAGAGCGTCGGGTACAGCGAGCGAGTGCTTTGTATTACGGGTTGGGAGGGTAAGTTCCGCACCCGCCACTTCGAGGAACTCCAACCCATCGAACCGAACGCGTCCCTCCTCCGTCTCCAGCCACAGGAAGCCGTCCACGGTCTGCTGGATCGACCGCACGGTATTCTGCGGCAGGCCGTTCTCGGTCGTCCATACGCGCCGCCCGTATGCGCTCAGCGGCTCATGGGGGTCCAGAGCCGCCGCCCGCCCCGCCGCAAGCGTCATCAGCAGCCACACCATGATCTTCATTCCAGTCAGTTTAGTGGATGCGGGTGCACCCGCTGCGCAAGCAACCGTCGTGACAAACAACCTGACCCCCACAACTTAGCCCCCTACGCTGAGTCAACACCCGGAACCTCTGCCGCGTCGTGGCCCCGTCCAATTCGTCGACAATCAAGGCCCGACGCTCGCCGGGTTAGGAGACGTCACCACAAACCTCGGCATCCTCTTCATCGTCAACCCGCTCTTCCGTACATACACCCTGAACACCGCGATCGGTCCCTACACCGGCTTCTATGATTACGACAGCGGCCAAGCCTTCGCCACCCCAGGCGGCAGCTTCATCCTGAACAGCATCAGCGGCAGTTCGGCCTTCGGAGCCACGATCCCCACCACGGCCACTCCACCCGAACCCTCTTCCCTCCTCCTGCTTGCCACCGGCAGCGTAGGTCTCGCCGGAGCGATGCGCCGCCGACTTACGAGAAGACTCCCTCGCTAGCTCCAACCTGTCTTTCTCCTGTACACTGAAGACTCGAGTTTTCGACAGAAAGCAGCCCTATGTCTATCCATCCCATCATGCAGAAGCTGGCCACCAAGTTCCAGCGCCCGGACGCCCTTCCTCATTTCGCCCCTGGCGACACTGTCCGCGTGCAGGTCAAGATCCGCGAAGGCGAGAAAGAGCGTCTCCAGGCATTTGAAGGCATGGTGATCGCTGCCCGTAAAGGACCGCAAGGCTCCTTCACTGTTCGCAAGATGAGCTTCGGCCAGGGCGTCGAGCGCATCTTTCCTTATAACTCCAAGGTCGTCGACACCGTCGTCAAGGTTCGCTCCTACGAGGTCCGCCGCTCGAAACTCTTCTACCTCCGCGCACTCCGTGGAAAGGCTGCTCGCCTGAAAGAAGTTGCTCGCCCTACCAAGTAGCGCAAAAGACTGGAGCATGATCATGACGACCCAGGAAGTTGCTGATCAACTGGTTGCTCTCTGCCGCGAAGGCAAGTTCCACGACGCGATCGATGCCCTGTACGCCGAGGACATCGTGAGCGTTGAAGCTGGCGCCCCTCCAGGTCAATCGAAGGAGTCGGTCGGCCTTGCCGCCGTGAAAGCCAAAGGACAATGGTGGTCTGAGAACCACGACGTTCATGCGGTTACCGTTGAAGGTCCTCTCGTGGCGGGTTCCCACTTCTCTGCCACTTTCAAGCTCGATGTGACCTTCAAGCCTGCGGGCCGTCGCTTCCTTATGCAAGAAATAGCCGTCTACGAGGTCAAGGACGGCAAAGTGGTCTACGAGCAGTTCTTTTACAACATGGGGTAAAGTTCGCTCTGCTCTGGGTCGTGCTCCTGCCGACTTCTCGTTGCGTTCCAATCAACAACCGCGCCTCGCTCGAACGACGGCATACTCCGGCTTGCAACCTCACAGCCGGTAAGCCTTCCTCACCAACCCTACCGTCAAATCACGCACCACCTCGAAGGCTTCCTCTACGTCAAGCCGGTGTTCTGCGACCATCTTTCCTAAAAATGCGCAGTCTACCCGGCGCGCTACGTCATGCCGTGCCGGAATCGAAAGGAATGCCCGCGTGTCGTCATTGAATCCGACCGTGTTGTAGAAACCCGCCGTCTCCGTCGCCTGCTCCCGAAAGCGCATCATGCCCTCCGGCGAATCGTGGAACCACCACGGCGGCCCGAGCTTCACCGCTGGATAGTGCCCTGCCAGCGGCGCAAGCTCTCGCGAGTACGTCGTCTCGTCCAGCGTAAACAGGATCAGCGTCAGCCGCCGGTCGTTACCGAACCTGTTCAGCAGCGGCCGCAGGCTACGCACGTACTCCGTAGGCGAAGGGATGTCAGCGCCCTTGTCCCGCCCAAACAGGTGGTAGACCGCCGTGTTATGGTTCCGCACCGAGCCGGGATGCAGCTGCATCGTCATCCCGTCCTCGACGCTCATCCCGGCCATCTCCGTCAGCATCTGAGCCTGGAACAGCTCCCTCTGCCGAGCGTCTGCGCGTCCCGTGTAGATCGCCTGGTACAAGTCTTCGGCGTCGCGGAGGCTCAGGTCGGCCGTCAAAGCCGTCAGGTGTCCGTGGTCGGTCGCGGTCGCCCCCATCGATCGGAAGAACGCCCGTCTCTCCCGCAACGCCGACAGATATCCTGCCCAGCTCGCCACATCCTGCCCGCTGATCTCCCCCAGCTTGTCGATGTTCTCCCGAAAGCCTGCATACTCCGCGTCGATGACCGCGTCTGGCCGGAACGTCGGCAGGACGCGTCCCTTCCATCCTGAATCCCGGATCGCCCGGTGCGCATCGAGCGCATCCAGGGGAGAATCAGTTGTCGCCAGCACCTCGATTCGGAACTGCTCGTAGAGGGCGCGCGGCAGAAACTCAGGCTCCCCGAGCTTTCGAGCAATCACTTCATAGAAGGTATCTGCATTCTCAAGGCGCAGGCGCTCCGTCAGCCCAAACACCTTCTCGAGCACATAGTCCAGCCAGAGCCGCGTCGGTGTTCCGCGAAACAGAGAGTAGTTGCGCGCCAGGATGCGCCACACCTCCCGCGGGTCGGCGTCATGTCCGCCGATACCCAGCGATTCGAGCGTAACCCCCTGCGAGTACAGCATCCGAAAGATATAGTGATCCGGCTGGATAAACAATGCTGCCGGGTTGGGGAAAGGCTTGTTCTCCGCAAACCACCGCGCGTCCGTATGCCCGTGCGGACTGATAAGGGGCAGATCCTGAACCGCTTCGTACAAGCGCTTTGCCACCGCCCGCGCGGCACCCTCGACAGGAAATAACCGGTCTGCATCGAGCATCTGTCACCTCACACCTATGAAGCGTACCAAATGGAAGAGGGGTACCCGTGGGTACCCCTCTTGGAAGATGCGGCCAGATCTACGGGATGTAGTACCGCATTCCCGTCAAGACCATGTTGTTGGTCGCGTTCGGCGATCCGCCAACTCCGGTCCACGTCTCGCGCTTCAGATAGCTGTACTGCAGCTGATACTGAAGCCGCCCGAACTTGGGACTGTTGTACGCGCGGTAGGTAAAACCCGCTGTGCCTTCCATCAGGCCACGAGTGGCGGCTCCGCAGCTTGCCGGAACTCCAGGATTGTACGGTGCTCCACCGCTACCAAGACCACTGGCTGCCGCGGTTGGCAGAGTCTCAATGTTGCAACCCGCGTTGTTTACTGTCGGCGGAGCATACCCCGTCAGCTTGCCCAGATTGGTGCCAGGAAGGGTGTTCAGGTACACCGTGCGTTGTGCGTACTCGCCGCCCGCGTAGCCGAACACGTCAAGCTTCGGCATGGGATGGAACTCGGCCGAGAACAGGCCCTGGTAGGACTTGATCGGAGCCAGGGTGCCATTCGGGTGAACCGTCACGTCGGGCAAGGTTGAAGTGCCGTACCGGCCGACGCCCTGTCCCGCAACCGCATGGACCCCAATGTCCGCAAACTTGCCGAACGGTACGCGCGCGTTGCCATACACACCGCCGCCGACCTTTGTATCGTTGGTCGCACCCGCGATGGTACCCACCGCACCAGTGGCCGCAACGCTGGTGATGCCCGGGTAGAAGCGATCCCGGAAGAACCGCGCCAAACCACCCACTTCATAGTGCCCCATCTTCGGGGGATCGAACGCAAACTTGACGATCACGTCCGGAGCCACGTTGTTCGAGTAGTTTGCGGTCGCATTGTACAGACCACCGCCCGTACCCGCATTGCCGATGAAGAAGTTCGGGTTCGCGTTGGTAGCTGCGTAGAGGATCTGCGCGTTCTCAAGCGACATGGCCGCCGTCACGACACCCAGCTTCTGCTGCAATCGAATCGCTGGCTGACGCGCCCAGCTGAAACCCACGTTGTACTGAGGATCGATCGTCATGGGCAGGTTCTCCTGCCGATTGTCCGTGCCCGTCTTGGTCTCGGTAATCAGCGACCACATCTGCCCGCCAGTTACCGCAAAGCCCGACTTGGTTGCCGCCTGGCCCCAGGCCTGCCGCTGCCGTAGCGTGTAGCTGTTGCTCTGGTTGGAGTTGCTGGTCACGCCCGACGACAGGAAGTCCGCCTCGAAGTAACCGGACAGTTTGACCGCGCCCGCATTGCCGACAAACAAACCGCCGAGGCGGCTCTGTCGGCCAGAGAAGTTCAACTCGCTCACGTGAGCCTGTGCTGCGCCCTGGAACGGTGTTGCATTGAACGGCGTATTGATGTCTGATGCCGTAGCCCGCGTCCGGAATACGTTCTCAAAAGCCAGGAACGCGACGGGCGTGATCGTTACACCCTTGTAGTGGATCGTCGACGGAGACTCGATGGCCGCTGTGAGATCCCGCTTTGTGTCGCTGACTGTCTGCGCCAGACCAACATTGGCAGCTTTCATGTCGCTGACCGTGGAGTTCACCGCCGTGATCGCATCGCTAGTTGCCTGCACGCTTGCGCTGACCGTCTGAGCCTGAGCCGTAGCAGCTGCGGCGGCTGTGTTCGCCGTTGCCGCGTCGGCAGCCGCAGACGCCAGCTTGGCGTCTTTATCCGCATTCAGCTGCTTCAACGCGTCGATCTGCGCCTGTTGCCCGCGCATCTCCTCGCGCAGCTCACGGATTTGACGCTCTGTCGCGCTCTCAACATGAGACTTAGGAGCGGCGGTTTTTTTGTGCGTCTTCGCCTTCTTGTGCGCGGACGCGGTTTGCGCCGGTACCGATGCCGATCCTGCGATCAACACCATGGTCATGGCGGCCATCAATTGCTTGGTCATGGAACCTCTCAAATGGTAAGAGCGACAGTACACAGGACATACCCCACACCTTTGCTGGGACAAACCTCTATCTGCTCTTTGGTTGTTAGTCTCCCAAATGAAGATGAACACACGAAGAAAATCGCTCATTATTCTCGTCAAGAAGGACCAAAACGATCCTCGGCTTGCCACGCCCGACATCATGTACTTTGAGGTATGCCCTTCAGCCGCCTGCCTCTTGTAGTAGTTCTCGCTACGCTTTCACTCGCCGCTCATGCTCAAACCTCCCTGCACCTCATCCCCATCCCTCGCGAAGTCCGCGCCCTCCCCGACCAGCCGCTCCCCCATGGCGTCCGTATCCTCTGCCCCGCCTGCAATCCAGAAGACCAGTTCGCTGCCGACGACCTCGCCCGCACTCTCGCCGAACGTGGC
Organism: Acidobacteriaceae bacterium; assembly: GCA_965215415.1. Taxonomy (GTDB): domain Bacteria; phylum Acidobacteriota; class Terriglobia; order Terriglobales; family Acidobacteriaceae; genus Edaphobacter. The sequence continues at coordinate 3,245,521 of CBDCDQ010000009.1, forward strand.
ACCCCCACGAGTAGCCCCTCCGGCTTCCCCATCACCCTCACCCGGTTGGCCACCCTCCCCGCAGATATGCAAGCAGAGGGCTACACCGTCACCTCCACCCCTACCGGCCTCACCGTCGCCGCCGCTAGCGCCTCCGGCCTCTTCTACGGTGCCCAGACCGTCAAGCAGCTCGTAGACCGCGCAACCCTTCACCCCGCCAACATCCGGGACTGGCCCGCCCTCCGCTACCGCGGCCTCGACGACGACCTCTCCCGCGGCCCCGTCCCAACGCTCGACTTCCAAAAGCAGCAGATCCGCACCCTCGCCGCCTACAAACTCAACATCTACTCCCCGTACTTTGAACACACCATGCAGTACACCGGCCATCCCCTAATGGCCCCGCCCGGCGGCACCGTCACGGAGGCCCAGGCCCGCGAGCTCGTCGCCTACGCCGCCCAGTACCACGTCACGGTCATCCCTGAGCAGGAAGCCTTCGGCCATCTCCACTATCTCCTCAACTGGGAGCAGTACGCTCCCCTCGCCGAAACCCCCCACGGCCAGGTCCTCGCCCCAAACCAGCCCGACGCCATGAAGCTCACGCACGACATGTTCACCGAGCTCGCGCAGGTCTACCCCGGCCCCTTCCTCCACCTCGGAGCCGACGAGACCGTCGAGCTCGGCAAGGGCCAGACCAAAGCCGCCGTCGACCGGGACGGCCTCGGCAAGGTCTACCTCGACACCCTCCAGCGCATCGTCGCCAACCTCGCCCCCCTCCACCGCAAGCTCCTCTTCTGGGGCGACATTGCCATGCACGACCCCGATCTCGTCCAGCAGCTCCCAGCATCCTTCAAGCAGGCCACCATCGCCGTCGCCTGGGAGTACAACCCCCAGCCCAAAGGTTTCAGCAAGTGGATCACCCCCTTCACCAACGCCGGCATGGAGACCTGGATCGCCCCCGGCATCAACAACTGGTCCCGCGTCTACCCCAACTGGAATAACGCCCTCGCCAACATCCAGCAGTTCACCGCGCAGGGTCAGGCCGCCGGCGCCACCGGCCAGCTCAACACCATCTGGGACGACGACGGCGAAGCCCTCGCCTCCAACAACTGGTACGGCGTCCTCTTCGGAGCCGAAGCCGCCTGGCACAAAGGCGAAGCCTCCATCCCCGCCTTCCAGGCCAGCTATGGCCAGGTCTTCCACGGTGACCCCACCGGCAAGATCGACCAGGCCCACCGCGAGCTCATGGCCGCCCACCAGCTCCTCCACGACTCGCCCCTCAAGACCGACGCCTCCGACCTCGTCTTCTGGATCGACCCTTGGTCCCCCGACGGCCAGCGCGAGCTCGGCCAGATCCGCCCCATCCTCGCCGAGGTCCGCCTCCACGCCGAGCACGCCATCACCCTCGTCGCCCAAGCCCGCAACGCATCCCCAAACCTGCGCGAACAAGACGCCCTCGACGCCCTCGACCTTGGTGCCCGCCGCATCGACCTCATCGGCCTCAAGTTCCAGATCACCGACGAGATCGCCGCCTCCTACGCCCACGCCTACGCCCTCCAGACCTCCAAAAACAAGGACGACCGCGCCGACGTCGCCCGTGAACTCGGCAACATCAACGCCGTCAACGGCAAGCTCCAGGACCTCCGCAACGGCTACGCCCTCCTCCGCGACCTCTACGAGAACCTCTGGCTCCGCACCAATCGCCCCTACTTCCTCCGCAACAATCTCGCTCGCTACGACCTCACGGTCAACCTCTGGCTCACCCGCATCGACCGCCTCCGCGCCGCCCAACGCCAATGGGCCAACACCCAAACCCTCCCGCCCGCGAGCGACCTGGGCATCCCCGCACCCAGCCGCCAGTAACTCACTGTTCCGCTACTCGTGTCTGAACGCGGTTCGGTAGAGCACGTACCGGAAAGATTGGCCTGTACATCCGTGTGCATCCGCATCCCAGGCTCCAACCAGGTCTCATCAACATTGCCTCTCCGCCGCGCAGCACCCGTGAACGAAGCAGATGCGGCAATGTTTCTCGTTGGTAAAAACCCTGATTCCTGTCGATTTCCCAAGGACGATGTGAACTCCCTCAGTTAGAGTGGGAAGGAACCCGCCCATTGTTCCACTTTGAAACAACTGCACGACTCTCCTGCCCCGGTCGATTAGAGAAATCACAGACTCTTGGGGGCCTTGATGTACTTTTCAGTCACAAATCTACTTGCCGCACTGGTTTTCTGCTCTTCGGCCCTTCCCGTCCTTGCCAGCGAAGCCGCTCCCGCAAAACTGGCTGAAGAGCGAGGCGTCGGCACCCTTTCTCCTGGAACGTCCGGCTCTGAGGGCGCGCTGCCAGCTGCGGTCACCGCCCTTAGAGAGCGCCCTTCGACGACCAGTTCCGTGGACGTCCATGCTCCAGGTGCGATCGTCGATCCGACCAGCATCCTCGTCACGCCGGCTATGATCGAACAGACCGCGGGAGCGCACGAAGACCCCAGCCGCTTCTTCCAGACCTTACCCGGCGTCGTCTCCGGCTCGGACGCTCGCAACGACTTCCTCGTCCGCGGCGGCAATCCCTCTGAAAACCTCTTCGTCATCGACAACATCGACGTCCACTCCATCAGCCATCTGGCCCTGTCGAACTCTACCGGCGGCTTCGTCTCGATGATCGACAACGCGGCCGTGCAGAACATGACGCTGCACACCGCGTCCTATGACGCAAAGTTCGACGACAGGCTCTCCTCGGTCGTCGAGATATCGACCATCCCGGACGACGAGGCTGGGGCGCACCCTGGCGTCCGGCATCTTTTCGAGGCGGGCATCGCAGGCGTGGGCGGTATGGATTCGCGCACCATCGGCCAGCACGGGTCGCTCTTCATCTCAGGACGCGAAGGCATCCTGCGCTTCTTTACGAACGACATCGGCATGAATGGTGTGCCAAGCTACTCCAACAACCTTGTTCGTGGAGACACCACCTTCAACAATGGGGACAAGATCTGGGGTCTCTCGTTGACCGGCATGGATTCGATCAACATCCATCCCGATCCAAATGATCCTGAGGAGACCAACCCTGTCGATGTGCGTTACAGCGGCTGGCGCAACACCACCGGCTTCAACTGGCAGCACCTGTTTTCGAGCAAAGCGTTCGGCCTGTTCACCCTCTCCAACTCTGAGCAGGCGCAGAGCGTACTTGAAAGCGATCAACTCCAGGGCGGCCTGGCCATCTACAACGAGCAGACGCATGACGGCAATACGTCGCTTAAGTCGCAGTTCACCATGCAGCCCAGCCCCCGAGTGACCTTTTCGTTCGGCTCGACGGAAACGATCAGCCGGCTGCACTACGAGATTGCGCAGCCCGATGGCCTTGCCACAAACCCCTATGACGTCGACCCGACGGCCAACAGCGCCACCAACGTCCATCGTGGCTTCTCCACGGGCGAGGACGCCGGTTACGCGCAGGCAAACATCAATCTGCCCTGCAACATCCGTCTCACGCTCGCCGAACGTGCCCATCATTGGGCCATGGGAGCGCACAACGCGTTGACGCCCAAAGCCTCCGTCTCTTTCCCGCTGGGCCGTGCGCGGACCTTCACGCTGGGCTACGCAGACTACGCGCAGATGCCAGCGTCGCTCTATTTGCTCGCGTTCCCGGGCAACGCGAGCCTGGAGCCGATCCGCGCCCGCCATCTGACCGGCGCCATGACACTGCTCGATCGCAGCCACGTCCGGGTCTCACTCGCCGGATACCGCAAGACCTATCGCGACTATCCCGTGTCGACGCAGTTCCGGCAGCTTTCGCTGGCCAATATTTCGGATACGTTCGGGCAGGCTTTTCTGATGTTTCCTATGGTCAGCCAAGGTCAGGGCCGGGCGACCGGTGCGGAGCTCTCAATCGACGTGCGGCCATCCAGCCGGCTGACGGTCTCGAGCAATCTTGCGTATTCCAGAAATCAGTTCAGCGGTCTGGACGGCGTCTTCCGCAACGGCAGCTCCGACATCCCGCTTGTTGCCAATTTGGCCGCCGTGCTGCACCTGGGCAAAGGGTTCACGTCTTCTATCCGCTACACCGCAACCTCCGGCCGCCCTTACACGCCCGATGATCTTGCGCTCAGCGCCGCTCAGAATCGTGATGTCTATCAACTCTCGGAAATCAACGCCGCACGTTCTTCAGCCTACGGGCGACTCGATTTTCGCGTAGAACGGGCGACTCGCGTCCGCGCGGGCACCTTGCTCTGGCACGTCGGTCTCGATAACGCGCTGAACCAGACCAACTTCTATTCGTACCAATGGCAGCCCAACAAAGGTTCCCCCATTGAGCAGACGCAGATGCCCATCTTTCCCGACGGCGGCATCAAGTACAGCTTCTAAAAGGCCGCCCTTGACTTCTCTCCATCGTGCAAGCACACTGCGAACACCGCCAGAGCATCGGCCCCGCAACACACACGAGGGTTTTTGCCTTGGCAGATTCGACGACCAGCCGTGTGACCCTCACGCTTCCGTCCTCCCTTGCCACGGTAGATACGATCGAGCAGACGGCTGAAGAGTACGCCCAGCTCGCCGGCTTCGACGAGGATACCGTGCCCCATGTCGCCATGGCCGTGCGTGAAGCATGCGTCAACGCGGTCGTTCATGGCAACTCTTACAGCACCCAAAAACAGGTGACCGCAGCCTTTGAGGTGACGAGCGAGGCGCTCACCATACGCGTCGCCGATCAGGGAGCGGGCCTCAATCCCGACACCATCCCCGATCCGCTCGCGCCGGAAAACATCCTGCGCGGCTCCGGTCGCGGCATCTTTTTGATTCGTGCCTTTATGGATGAGGTACACTTTCGCCAGCTACACCCAGGCACGGAACTGACACTTGTAAAACACCGTACTCAAGCCCAAAAGAGCTAAGGAGACTTACCATGAGCATGAAAGTAAAGACCCGCCAGGTCGACGGCATCACCATTCTCGACCTGAGTGGTCGCATCACCCTGGGCGAAGGCAGCGTGACCCTCCGGGATGCCGTGCGCGATGTGCTCGCCAAAGGCTCGAACAAGATTCTGCTGAACCTCGGCGACATCAGCTACATCGACAGCTCCGGCATCGGCGAGCTGGTCTCCGCCTTTACGACCATCAAGAACAGCGGCGGCGAACTCAAGCTGTTGAATCTGACCAAGAAGGTTCACGACCTGCTTCAGATCACCAAGCTGTACACCGTCTTCGACGTCAAGGATGACGAAGCTTCCGCGATCTCCGCCTTTGCAACGACATAGCTCTTCTGCTGGTCATTCCAAAGAAACCTTATATCTGCCGTACCGGCACAGCAAGACACAGCTGCTTTTCTGGTTGTTATTCCCGAAGGGAATCTGCGTTTGCTGTGCCAAGAGAAAGCCGTCGCGAAGAGCGACGGCTTTCTCTTGTACGCCCGCTTACTTGCTGAAGTCCACCTTCGGCGCAACGCTATTCTCGGGATTTCCCTTGAAGTACTCGTCGCGGTAATGAAAGCCGGCCATGTTCGCCCAGATGCTGTTTGGAAACTGCCGTACATAGACGTTGTAATCTTCAAGGAACTTGTTGTAGCGTCCTCGCTCCGTCGCAATTCGGTTTTCCGTTCCCGCCAACTCATCTTCCAAACGAGTGAACTGCTCGTTGCCCTTCAGGTTGGGGTACTGCTCCTGAAGCCGGAAGAACGGCCCCAAAGCCACATCCAGCTTGCTATTTGCCTGGATGCTGCTCGCCCGGTCCGGCGCGGACGTGATCGCCGCACGCGCGTTGGCGATGTTGGTCAGCACGGTACTCTCCTCGGCCACGTACCCCTTGACGGACGCCACAAGGTTCGGGATCAAGTCCAGGCGGCGCTGCTGCACAATGTTGACCTGCGAGTACGCCCGGTCCACATCTTCGTTCTTTTGCACCAGTGTATTCTTTGCGCTTACATAGCTTCCGCCTACAAACAGAAGCAGAACTACGATCAGCCCCACCACGCCCAGCACTGCCCACATCGATGACTTCATAGTTCCCTCTATTGCTGCAAGCTCAGTCTACCGCTAGAAGTCGCCACTCGCGCCGCCGCCGCCCGAGCCACCACCGTCAAAGCCGCCAAAACCCCCGCCTCGATCGTCATCTCGATTGCCTCCTCCACCACTCCCAAAACCGCCGCCCCCCATCAGATTGCCGAGGATGAAGAAGAGAATGCCTGTGTTCCCCGTCCGAATCAGAATAAAGAGGATGAACAGAACCACCGCGGCGCCAACCAGCAGCTGCCCGAAGCTGATCGGTGAACCCGCCGGCTGCTGCCGGTGATACGTATGCACGATCGGCGTCAGCACCACGCCCGCATCTGTAGCGATGACGCTGGCAATCTGTTGCACCCCAAGAGGAACAGCCTGGTTATAGTCTCCCTGCTGCGCCGCCGTACGCATCGATCGCCCGATGTCGCCGACCTTGGCGTCGTTCAGAATGCCTTCCAGCCCATAGCCCACCTCAATACGTCCGCGCGTCGGCGACATGACCAAAACGACCAGCACACCACGATCCGTGCCCTTGGTCCCCACCTTCCACTTGTCTTCAAGCTCGGTCGCGAACTCTTCGATGGATTGCCCATCGTCCAGAGTCTTGATTGTCACCACGGCGATCTGGGCGTGGGCCTGCCGGTCGACCTCCGTACAGAGGTCTTCCACCGACTGACGGGTCGAAGCGTCCAGCACTCCGGCGATGTCGCTCACATACGAGGTCGGGGGAGGAAGCTCACTCACCTTCTCCGCGCACAGCCATAAGGACGGAAGCAGCAGCAGACACACTGCCCGCGTAAAGGACTTCATACCTCTCATCGTACGCTGCATCCAAAAGGCAGAAAGAGAACGCCCCCTCCTCCTGGGCACCACTCCTGTACTTTACTGCTGCGCAGGAGGCGCGGAAGGTCCGCCACGCCGCTCTGGCACCGCTAAGCCTTTGTCCTTGGCCAGCTTATCCACCATGCGGGTATGATCGCGGACGACCAGCAAGCCTTGATCGACAGCTGCTTTCAGCGTGGGGTCCTGCACCTCGCTATCTTCCCGGCGAAACTCGCGCACATCCTCGTGGTGATCTTTCACCATGTAGGTCAGATACTCCTTGTCGAAGTCGTCGCCCGACAGTGCGCTCAGCTTGTCGTACTCCGCCTGGTCTTCCTTCTTGATCTTCTTTGGAAGCATCACGCCCATCTGCTCGGCAATCGGCTTCATGTTGTTGTTCAGGGCGGTGTGATCGGTCACCATCTTTTGGCCGAAAGCCTTGACGTCGGCACTGCTTCCTTTCTCCGCCGCAAGCTGCCCCAGCTGCACCTCGGCCATCCCGCCCGCCGCCGCCTTCCGCAGGAACATCTTGTCCTTCTGCGCCTGAGCATCGCCAGCGCCGGTCGAAGGCGACGCCGTCATCGCGCCTGCCATGCCCGCACCGGTTCCATTGGCCTGCATCGCGGTCAGCTGATTTAGATCGGCTGGATGAGATGGATTGGCATTCATCTGTCCATGCACAGCGCATGGACCAATCGCCGCGCTCAGCAGAACTGCCCGTGTCCAAAGCCTCGTCATAATCTTCCTCCCCGGCAACGGGTCTCCCGTCACCACCAACACCATACGCTTGTCCTTTGGGTGTTGAAAAGCAGGACTTGGTTACCCGCCTGTATCCTAACCATCGGAGCGACACCTCGCCATGACCCTTTCTCCTTTCCAGGTTCCCACAGCCCGCCGCGAACCCACCCCCACCACTCTCCACGGAGTTACCCTGCAGGACGACTTCCGCTGGATGCGCGACAAGACCTCCCCCGAAGTCCTCGCCTATCTCGAAGCCGAAAACGCATATACCGCCCAAGCCATGGCCGCCACCGAGCCGTTCCAGAAGCTGCTCTACGAGGAGATGATCTCGCACATCAAGGAAACCGACGAGAGTGTGCCCTATCGCCACGGCGGCTGGTGGTACTACGTCCGGACCGTCGAAGGCCTGCAATACCCAATCCACTGCCGCCGCCAGTCTGTTGCGGCGCGCTTCGACGAGAGCGCCCCCGAAGCCGTCATGCTCGACGTCAACCTGCTCGCCGAGGGCAAGCCCTTCATGTCCGTGGGTGCCATGGCCGTCAGCCCCGACGGCAACCTGCTCGCCTACTCCACGGACGAGACCGGCTTTCGACAGTACACTCTTCACATCCGCGACCTGGCGACCGGCGAAGACCTGCCGGACACCGCCCTCCGCACAGGCTCCCTTGCCTGGGCAGCCGACTCCGCTACGCTCTTCTACACGACGGAAGACGAGACCACCAAGCGCCAGGACCGCCTCTTCCGCCATCGCCTCGGTGACGACCCCGTTTCGGATGTGCTGGTGTATGCCGAATCAGACGAGCGCTTCAACCTCGGAGTGGGCCGCACCCGCGATGGCAGGTTCCTGATGATGGAGGCAGGGAGCCATACCACCAACGAGTACCGCTTCCTCTCCACCGACACGGCCAACGCCGAGTTCCGCCTGCTTGCCCCGCGCGTGGACGATCAGGAGTACTACCCCGACCATCGAGACGGCCTCTTCTACATCCGCACCAACGACACTGGCAAGAACTTCCGCGTTGTCACCGTACCCGTCGACGAGCCGGCCCGCACTAACTGGACCGAGTTCCTCCCGCTCGACCCTGAATCGCCCTTGGAAGACGTCGACCTCTTGCAAAGCTTCCTCGTTACCACTCACCGCACCCGCGGCCTGCCCGTTCTCGCCGTCTTCGACTTGACCCCGAACGGTACCCTTGGCCGCGCCCGCGCCATCGCTTTCCCAGAGCCCACCTACACCGCCGGTTCGCACGCCAACCGCGAGTTCAACGCCACCACCTTCCGCTACAGCTACACCTCGCTCGTCTCCCCCGCCTCCGTCTACGAGTACGACCTCGCCACAGGCACCTCCACCCTGCTCAAGCAGCAGGAAGTTCCCGGCGGCTTCCATCCCGCTCGCTACGCCTCCGAGCGCCTCTGGATCACCGCACCGGACGGCGTGCAGGTGCCCGTCTCCCTGGTCTACAAACGAGAGACCTTCCGCCCGGACGCCTCCAGCCCCCTTTACATCTACGGCTATGGTTCCTACGGCTACGCTCTCCCGGTAGGCTTCAGCCCCACGCGTCTCTCTTTGCTCGATAGGGGCGTCGTCCTTGCCTACGCGCACATCCGCGGCGGGGGCGAGCTTGGCGACGCGTGGCACGACGCCGGCAAGATGGCCACCAAGATGACCACCTTCACCGACTTCATTGCCGCCGTCGAGCAGCTTACGCAACAGGGCTACGGCGACCCAGCCCGCGTGGCCATCGAGGGAGGCAGCGCGGGCGGCCTCCTCCTCGGCGCGGTCGTCAACCTCCGCCCGGACCTCTTCCGCGCCGTCCTCTCGCACGTCCCTTTCGTCGACGTGATGAACACGATGCTCGACGCCAGCCTTCCCCTGACCGTCGCCGAGTACGAAGAGTGGGGCAATCCCAACGAGCCCGAAGCCTTCCGCACCATGCACGCCTACTCGCCGTATGACAACCTGAAACCCGGCAACTATCCCGCCATGCTCGTCAAGACCAGCCTCAACGACTCGCAGGTGATGTACTGGGAGCCCGCCAAATATGTGGCCAAGGTGCGCACCCTGAAGCGCAACGACACCCCGCTGCTTCTCCACATCAACATGGACGCAGGGCATGGCGGGGCCTCCGGCCGCTACGACTATCTCAAGGAAATTGCCTTCGACTACGCTTTCTTGCTGACGCAGCTTCGCATACATAGCAGTGAGCCTGCTTAGATGTCGCCGGGTGCCCCGTTGCCGTTTGTTGCCATTCGGAAAGGCAATCCGCCGTTGCTCTCGCTATCCCCGCCATCTTGTCAAGCCGCTCCGCGCGAAATTACTTTTATCTCCTTCATTCCAAACCACATAAACTCTTCCGACTTTGGGCACCAGTTATGTCCAATCTTCTATAATTGATTTATAGATCACCAACAAGGTCCGGCACACGCCGGGCCTTTCGCGTTTAACCCGCACCCGCCCACCCGGGTGCCCCACCTTCGCCACAGTCTCACCGTGGCTAAGGTGGGTTCCCGCCGACGCCACCAAGGAGACCACCCATGCTCTTAGCCAAAACAGCCAGGACCGTCCGCCCCTGCCGCCACCTCTTCACCGACGGCCACCAATGCGGCTCCCCCGCCCTCCGCGGCGAAGAGCTCTGCTTCTACCACCACTCCACCCGCCGCCCGCTCAAGACGGAGGCCCTCCACGGAGAGCGGACCCGCGCCGTCCTCCCCGAGCCCCTCGACCTCCACGCCGTCCAGCGCGGCCTCGCCGAACTCCTCCGCCTCACCGCCGCCGAACTCATCGACCTCCGCGTCGCCGCGGCCCTCCACCGCCAGCTCGCCTCCGCCAGCCAGAACCTCGCCCGCATCGGACGTTCCGAAGCCCGCGCCGAAGCCCGCGCGGAGGCCCTCCACCTCGACCGCGCCCCCGTCACCGGCTACATCAACCACCCCACCCTCGGCACGATCGCCCCCGCCCCCGAACCCGCCGCAGTCCAGACTCAAACCGTGCAGAATGAAGACTTTGAGACTTCGCAGGAAAACGTCGCAGAAGCCGGGTGCCCCACCACCGAACAAGCCGGGTGCCCCACCACCGAACAAGCCGGGTGCCCCACCTTCGCGACAGTCTCATCGTCGCTAAGGTGGGATTCCACCGAGGCCACAAAACCACAGGCCACAAAACCCCAGGCCCCCCTCCCCGACCCCATCGCCCGCTTCACCCTGCCCCCCGAACCCGAGTTCCTCCAATCCAAAGCCAGACACGACGCCGCCTACCAAGCCTGGGCCGACGCCTACAACACCCTCGCCCAGGGCATCCACGACCGCGCGGAGGCCCGCGCCAAACTCCACGACGCCCTCTTCCCCCTCGACACCCTCACCGAGAAACAAGACCGGGAAGACCTCGAACACGACGGCCGCCTCAGCCAGCTCGTCGAAGACCTCCAAGCCCGACAGGAAAGGACCGCTGCCTGAATGCACGGCTACTCGAGCGTCGACCCGCCCCGGTTCCCCTTCGGCCGACGGTTCGATTGCAGTACCTTCTTCCGCATCCGCAGCGACTTGGGCGTAACCTCCACCAGCTCGTCGTCTGCGATGAACTCGATGGACTGCTCGAGCGTCAACACCTTGAAGGGAACCAGCCGTAAGGCGTCATCCGAGCCCGAAGCGCGCATATTGGTCAACTTCTTCTCGCGAACGGCGTTCACGTCAAGATCGTTGTCGCGCGAATGCTCGCCGACCAGCATCCCCTCGTAGACTTCGACGCCATCGCCAATAAACAGCACGCCACGCTGCTGCACGCCATCGAGCGCGTAGGTTGTGGTCACGCCCTGCCGGTCGGAGATGAGCGCACCCGAAGGCCGCTGTGGAATCTCGCCCTGATACTGGATGTAGTCCCCGGCGATGGAGTTCATCACGATGGTGCCGCGCGTCTCGGTCAGCATCTCGTTCCGCAGCCCGATCAGCCCGCGGGACGGCACCTTGAACTCCATCCGCACGCGGCCCGAGCCATGATTGGCCATCTTGGCCATCTCACCTTTTCTCGGTCCCAGACGCTCGATCACCGTGCCCACGAAGCTCTCCGGCACGTCGATCGTCAGGACCTCCGATGGTTCAAAGAGCTCTCCATCGATTCGCTTGGTCACAATCGTCGGACGCGACACCATCAGTTCGAACCCTTCGCGCCGCATCATCTCGATCAGCACCGAAAGCTGCAACTCGCCGCGTCCGAGCACCTTAAAGTTGTCCGGGGTCCCGGTGTCTTCAAGGCGGATGGACACGTTCGTCAGCAGCTCCTTTTCCAGCCGCTCCTTGATGTTGCGCGACGTCACGAACTTGCCCTCGCGCCCGGCAAACGGCCCATTGTTGACGGAGAAGACGATAGCGATCGTCGGCTCATCGATCTTGATCGGCGGCAGCGGCTTAGGATCTTCGAGCGCGCAGAAGCTCTCGCCGATGGTAATGCCCGGAATCCCGGCGACCGCGACGATGTCGCCCACCGCCGTTTCAACCGTGTCCTCGCGCTTCAACCCGTTGAAGGTAAAGAGCTTCGTCACCTTGACCGGAACGAGCGTCCCGTCCAGCTTCGACAGGTTGACCTCCTGGCCGATCTTCAGCGTGCCGTTGAAGACGCGCGCGATCGCCAGCCGGCCCAGGTAATCGGAGTAGTCGAGGTTGGTGACCAACACCTGAAGGTCGCCGTCCGGCGTGCCCGTCGCGGCTGGAATGGTCTTGAAGATCAGCTCAAACAGCGGCTGCAAGTCGGTGCCCGGAACCGCCAGGTCCATCGTCGCCGTGCCCGCCTTGCCGTTCGTGTAGATGACCGGAAAGTCCAGGATCGACTCGTCCGCGTCCAGGTCGATGAACAGGTCATAGACCTCGTTCAGCACCTCCTGGCAGCGCGCGTCGGGCCGGTCGATTTTGTTGATGACGATGATCGGCGTCAGCTTGGCCTCAAGCGCCTTTGAGAGCACGTAGCGGGTTTGCGGCAGAGGGCCTTCTGACGCGTCGACGAGCAGCACCACACCGTCGACCATCTTCAGCGCGCGCTCCACCTCGCCGCCAAAGTCCGCGTGACCCGGCGTGTCGACGATGTTGATCTTCGAATCGTGATACTGGATCGCGGTGTTCTTGGCGAGAATGGTGATGCCGCGCTCTTTTTCAAGGTCGTTCGAGTCCATCACCCGTTCGGCGACAGCCTCGTTCGAGCGAAAGGTGCCGGATTGGCGTAGCATGGCATCCACGAGCGTCGTCTTGCCGTGGTCGACGTGCGCGATGATGGCGATGTTGCGGATGGCCTGAGCCGAGGAGGGGACAGCGGTCTGGGTGCTCACTTCTAGTGTTCGTCCTGTTCTGTAGAGAAGGGTGCGCGCTTCCGGGCGGTCGCCGGAGGCAAGTGCGCGTCCTTTTCAGTCTACCGCAGATCATGCGGCACAATCCTGCATGAGTCTTGACAAAGGGCCTGGAGCTCGTCTCGCCTCTTCCTAGATTGAGCTTGGAGCCATCGTCCGCACCCGCTATACTCAAGCAACTTCATGCCGCCTGCCAATTCTGGACAGCCTCACCAGCTCGACCACGCCGCGCTCCAGAACTACCTGCTGGACCACGCCTACGACGAAATGTTTACCGGCCCGGAGCAGCTGCATGACCACTACGGTCCGCTGCTTGAACACTTCTCCGCCCTCTCCGGCGACGAGCTCCAGCGCCGCAAACAGGCTGCCGATCTCAGCTTTCTGAACCAGGGCATCACCTTCACCGTCTACGGTCGCTCGGAAGGCCTTGAGAAGATCTTCCCCTACGATCTCCTCCCCCGCATCATCACCGCCGCCGAGTGGGAGAAGGTTGAGCGCGGCCTTACCCAGCGCATCACCGCCCTCAACCTCTTTCTGAAAGACATCTACAACGAGGGCCGCATCCTCAAAGACGGCATCGTCCCGCGCGATGTCGTCTACACCTGTAAGCAGTTTCGCCGCCAGATGGTCGGCCTCCAAGTCCCGCGCAACGTCTATATCGCCATCTGCGGCACGGACCTGATCCGGCTTGAAAATGGCGAGTTCGTCGTCCTCGAAGACAACCTCCGCGTTCCTTCTGGCGTGAGCTATATGCTGACGAACCGCCGCGTGATGAAGCGCATCTTCCCGCAGCTCTTCCGCTCCTACAACGTCCGCCCGATCGAGCAGTACACCCAGCTCCTGCTCGGGACGCTGCGCTCGCTTGCCCCGGAAGGCCGGCCCGAGCCAAACATCGTCCTGCTCTCCCCCGGCGTCTTCAACTCCGCCTACTTCGAGCACGCCTATCTCGCCCGCCAGATGGGCATCGAGCTGGTCGAAGGCCGCGATATGGTCACGCACGACAACATCGTCTATATGCGGACCACAAGCGGATTGCGCCGGGTGGACGTGATCTACCGCCGCGTGGACGACGACTTCATCGATCCCCTCTCCTTTCGTGGTGATTCGATTCTCGGCGCGGCCGGCCTCTTCAACGCCTATCGCGCTGGCAACGTCACCCTCGCCAACGCCTTCGGCACCGGCGTCGCCGACGACAAGGCCCTCTACGCCTACGTCCCCGACATCATCCGCTACTACCTCACCGAAGAGCCCGTCCTCCACAACGTCGAGACCTACCTGATGTCCCGGCCCAAAGAGCGCGCCTACGCCCTCGCCAATCTCGACAAGCTCGTCGTCAAGGCCGTCGGGGAATCGGGCGGCTACGGCATGCTGATCGGCCCGCAATCCACCGCCGCCGAGCGCGCCGAGTTCGCCGCCAAGATTGAGGCCGACCCCCGCAACTACATCGCCCAGCCCACCATCTCCTTCTCAAGAGCGCCATGCCTTATAGGGGATGCTTTGGAACCCCGCCACGTCGACCTCCGCCCCTACGTTCTCTACGGCGACAAGGTCACCATCGTTCCCGGCGGCCTCACCCGCGTCGCCCTCAAACGCGGCTCGCTGGTCGTCAACTCCAGCCAGGGCGGGGGCAGCAAGGACACCTGGGTGCTGAGCCAATGACTGATGTAGCCTGAACATGGAAAGATACGAATGGGATGTCCGTAAAGAAGCCGAGAACCTCGGTAAACACGGGATAGACTTTGCTACCGCTGAAGTCGTATTCGATGATCCGTTTGTTGTGTACCGTGAAGATTGGGAACTCTCCGAAAGGAGATGGCAAGCCATAGGCAAAGCGGAGAACAGCAGAGTACTTTTAGTAGTCCATACGGTGAGATATGAAATTGAAGACAGAACCATTATCCGCATCATCTCAGCCCGGCCCGCAGACAGACGAGAGCTGCGCCTATATCGTCAGCCACGAGAGAGTTCCCGGTACTCCTCTCTCTGAAGAGTCGAGGAAGCAGCTTGACGCTTTAGCCGATTTGGAAGACGAAGACATCGACTACTCGGACATTCCTCCGCTGCCAGACGACTTCTTCAAGAATGCGGTGCGAGGCTGGCTGCCGCTCGAAACGCATACGCTCACGCTCGCACTCGACGCCGAAGTTTACGACTGGCTTATACAGGTGGGAACGAAGAACGCCCGCGTCATCAATCACGTTCTCAGGCGCGAAATGCAGCAATCGGCCGCTGCAACTGAGCGGAATTCGCGGACATCCATTGAGCATTCTCCAATGAGTAAAGCGAGTTGATAGGGAGTCTCTCTCAACCTGTCCTCGAAATTGGGTGCACTGATGGGGCTTACGATATCTCTGCAGAACGAGAACGGTGAGGCGAAAACACGAGTTTTCGATCCTCGCGACCTGCTTCATCGCCAACTCACCATGACGAGCGAGGGTATTCTAGGTGGTATCGACTGGTATGGCGATACCACCTTCAACACGCTTCAGATGAGGCAGTTTATTCCCGAATGGCAAGCGCTTATTGAACGGGCGAGCGATCCGAACGAGTTTGCTTTGCTGACCGAGATTCTTGCTCTTGCACAGGTCTGCCTGAAGGAAGTTCACCTTTATCAAAAGTTCGAGGGAGACTCCATGCTGTCCCGCGTAGCCGATTCTCTCTATTGGATGTCCCGCTCCCTTGAGCGCGCCGAGCACACGACGCGTCTGCTGGAGGTCAACCTCAATTTGATGCTCGACGAGTCCGCCGCGAACGCCGAGCGTCGCTGGCAGCGTGTGCTGCTCGCCCTTGGACAGCCCAAGGACATCGCCTGGGGGGGTGACCCGTACGCGCTCGTACGGACCCTCACCTTCGACACCGAGTACAAAGGTTCCATCCTGGCCTGCATCATCTCCGCGCGCGAAAACGCACGGCATGTCCGTGAGCAGATCTCGACCGAGCAGTGGGACCGCCTCAACCGGCTCTTCCTCCAGGTCACCCGCCCGAGCCTCGAAGCCGACATGCTCGCTGAAGCGCAGATGACCGGCAACGACCAGCCCACCGAGTTCCTCGCCCAGGTCATGGAGGCCGTCCACCAGTTCCAGGGCGTCACTGACTCCACCATGAGCCACGGCGAGGGTTGGCAGTTCATCCAGGTGGGCCGCTACATCGAGCGGGCCTCCGCCACCGCCATGCTCCTTGAGGCCTATCACGAAGAGTTCTGGTCCAACCCGGACCGCATTCCCGAAGCCAACGAATACCTCAGCTGGATGGGGCTTTTACGATCCGCAACGGCCTTCGAGGCCTACTGCAAGGTCTACACCGCAGACCTTACGCCAGAGCAGATCCTGGAATTCCTTCTGCTCGACCCCGAGTTCCCGCACTCGATACGGTTCTCCATCGACGGCCTGCAAAACGCGCTTGAGGCTATACACGGCGAAGCGGGGAAAAGCCGTGCCGAGCCATTACGCCGCCTCGCCGGCCGCCTCCAGGCCTCCCTTTCGTACTCAAGCGTCGATGACATCCTCAACGAAGACGTGATCGCCTATCTCCGCAAGATCCAGCACCAATGTAAGGAAATCCACGACACCATCTACGAGCTCTACGTCGACTACGCCATCCAAACCGCCCTGGCCGGGTAAGGAGCCGTATGTACTACTCCATTCGCCATTTGACCAAGTTTCTCTATAGCAATCCGGTGAGCGAATCCATGATGGAGACGCGCATGCATCCGCGCAGCGACCAGAACCAGCGGTGCCTCACCTTCCATCTTTCTGTCAGCCCGCGTTGCCGCGTCTTCTCCTTCCGCGACCACCTTGCCAACCACGTCCACCACTTTGACATCCCCGGCCAGCACGGCCAACTCGTCATCGTCGCAGAATCGCTGGTCGATATGCAGCCTTGGGCCGGCGTGCCTTCCTTCCTCGCGCCGGATGCCTGGGCCGAACTCGACGCCAGCGTGGAGCAGGGAGATTTCTGGGAGATGCTCGCCCCGTCCGAGTTCGCCAAGCCCACCGAACTCCTCGACGAGCTTGCCGCCAAACTCGACGTGAGCCGCCGCGACGATCCTCTGATGGTTCTCCACCAGCTCAACCGGCAAATCTACGATTATTTCGAGTACGTTCCGAAATCCACGCGGGTCGACTCTCCTATCGATGTCGCCCTTACCAGCAAGCAGGGCGTCTGTCAGGACTTCTCCCACATCATGATCGCGCTCGTCCGCGCCAAACTCCGCGTTCCCTGCCGCTATGTCTCGGGCTACCTTTACCACGGCGACCAAGATCCGAATCGGAATCAGGACCGCTCCGTCAGCACCGCCACCCACGCCTGGATCGAGGCTCTGCTGCCACAGCTCGGCTGGGTCGGCTTTGACCCCACCAACCTCCTCGTCGCCGGAGACCGTCACATCCGCACCGCCATCGGCCGCGATTACGACGACGTTCCCCCGACCCACGGTATGTTCCGCGGCCGCGCCAAATCCGAGCTTACGGTCGCCGTTCGCGTCACCCCCAGCGAAGGTACCCCTTCCCTCGACCAGGAGCTGCCCATTCCCGAAGACTGGACGACGCTCGTCGAGAAGGCGATCCAGCTTCCCGAGGTACCGCTTCCACCCACACGGCTCCAGCAGCAAATGGCGCAACAGCAGCAATAGGCCGCTTACAGATTGAGCTTCTTAAACACACGTTCGGGAATGTTGCGTATGACAAACATGATCGGCTGCCACTTGAACGGTACATAGAGGGTGTCCTTGCGCGCATCTACAGCCGCCACGATGCTTTTCGCCACCGCGTTCACGTCGGCGAACTTCTCCGCGCCCTTCATCCCGCTGGTCATCGCCGTCTTCACCGGGCCGGGCTTGATCGTCAGCACCGTCACGCCTTCGCGATCGACCCTGTTTCGCAAGCCACCCAGGAACGCCGACAACCCCGCCTTTGACGAGCCGTACAGGTAGTTCGACTTTCGGCCACGGTCTCCGGCAACCGACGAGATTACCGCCAGCACGCCAGCATGGCGCTGCACACAATAGTTCGCCAGCCACGTGAGCAGGGACACCGGAGCGACGAAATTGGTATGCAGAATTTGCGCGGCGTGAGCGAAGTCCGTCTGCGCCTGCGGCTGCTCGCCCAGGACGCCATGCGCCAGGTACGCCACGTCCATGCCGGTGAGCGAATTGACCGCATGGGCCAGCAGCGAAGGGTGCTGAGCCGTGTCGTCGAGGTCAGCAACGGCTATATCGACGAAGCTCGCGCCGCGCGTCCGCAGATCGGCTGCGACGGCAGCCAGTTTGCCCTCGTTGCGCCCAACCAGGAAGAGTCGCGCTCCTTGCGAGGCCCAGATGCGGCACGTGGCCTCGGCGATTCCAGAGGTCGCGCCGAGCACAAGAATCTTCTTGGGGCCTGTGGCCAATGCGGGCGAGGTGCTCATAGCAGGGTCTTTTCTCCGGTGACGCGCTCCCAGAAGCTGGAGGTAAGCAGAGGATCGCGATAGCGCGCAAACTTCTCCCACTGCGGGTAGAACGCCTGGAACTGAACGGCGGTCATGGCTGCGTCCTTGGCCGGATACAGCCGCCCGCCAAATTCACGCGTCATGTCGGCCAGCCGCTCGAACAAGGGAAAGCTTTTATCGGCTTTGATGGGGAAGTCCAGCGCCAGCGTCACGCCCGGCTGCGGAAAACTCATCATGCCCGGGGAAGGAACGTCGCCAAACACCTTCAGCACCGCGAGAAACGAGGCTAGACCTGACCTCGCCACCTCTCGCAGGATGGCAATCGTCCCCTCGCGCGCATTCGCCCATGGAATCGCATACTGGAATTGCAGCAGGCCGTTCCGTCCGTACAACCGGTTCCAATGCAGCACCTTATCCAATGGATAGAAGAAGGGCTCGTAGTCCTGCAACTGGGTCACCCGGGGCTTGATCTGCTTATGGAAGAAAGCTGTGTTGAAAAGACTCACCGTCGTATGGTTGAGCGCAAATCCTGGTGCATCGAAGGGAAACACCAGCTTCGGCTCTGGCGAAGGCTTCAACTCGGCTGGCACCGGTGAGTGGTCACCTTGCATGAAAACACCACGCGCGAAGTTCTTTCCCGTAGACGCGCAGTCAATCCAGCTCACCGTATATTCAATGTGCTGACTTTGCCGCGTGAGATCAAGGAACTCGTCGACGCCGTGATATTGAATTCCTTCGTAGTCAATCGCTCGGGAAACGATAGGTTTCATTCGGAGCTTGACCCAGGTGATCACGCCGGTCAGCCCCAGCCCGCCAATTGTCGCTGCGTACCAGTCCAGATTCTCTGTGGGCGAACAAGTGCGCTTCGAGCCATCGGAACGCACCAGTTCAAACTCCGTGACGTGTGAGCCAAAGGTACCCGCAACATGGTGATTTTTGCCATGGATGTCATTGGCGATCGCGCCGCCCAGTGTGACGTACTTTGTCCCTGGTGAAACCGGTAGAAAGAAGCCGCGCGGCACGGAAAAGTCGAGAATCTGCGCAAGCGTCGCGCCCGCTTCCGCCGTAAGAACTCCGGTTTGGTCGTCGAAGTGCAATAGCCGGTTCATTCCCGTCGTTAGCAGCAGATTGCCGTCCTTAAGCAGACATGAATCGCCGTAGCTGCGACCCATGCCAACCGGCAACGCGCCGTTATGGACGCCTGTCGCGACAGAAGGATAATCGGTCTGCCAATTGAGGGGAACTATATTCGCTGGATAGGTCGGATAACGTCCCCACGACTCGAACGGAGCATGATCGCTGATCGTGGTCGCCTCGGACGTTGCAGTTGCTTGGGCCATAAGGATAAGAATACGTCATGCGTGTCAAAGGAGGCTCAACCAGACACAAAAGGCATGATCTTTCGATCATGCCTTTCGTGCATACTTCAAACGAACAGAACGCTCGGTTAAATCGCCATTGCGGTTCGAGCAACTGCCGGAGGCGCGGCCTTGGCCTGCGCCACTAATGCCGCGAACCCCGCCGCGTCATTCGCCGCGATGTCGGCAAGGATCTTGCGATCCAACCCGTTGCCGGCGCGCTTCAGGCCGTTGATGAAGGTAGAGTAGCTCATCCCATGCTGGCGGCTCGCCGCGCCGATACGCACGATCCACAGCGAGCGGTACTGACGCTTCTTCTGCTTACGCCCTATGTAGGCGAACATCAGACCGCGTTCGACGGCCTCCTGCGCGGCCTGGTACAGCTTGGATTTCGTGAGGAAGTAGCCGCTCGCGCGCTTTAGAATCTTCTTGCGGCGGTCGTTGCGCTTGGTACTCCGTTTGACACGGGGCATCGTCGTTCTCCTTTTGCGTACATCGTGTAGCGGCTGGAGGTAAGGGTGGCCTCTTCACGCGCTCTTCCACTTCAAGTCTCAATGGGTGCTTTCGCTCTCCCAGGGGCCGCAACGCGTTTCTGGCCCTTTGTCTTTACGACGGCTCGACTTGAAAACTCATCCCTCGCCGAATCAGGCGTAGGGAAGCATCCGTGCGACTACATGATGGTCCGCATCCGAGATCAACGCCGACCCACCAAGCTTGCGCTTGGTCTTGGTCGCCTTTGAAGTCAGGATATGGCGCATCTTCGACTGGCCACGCTTGAATTTGCCCGTGCCTGTCTTGTGGAAGCGCTTGGCTGCGCCGCTATGTGTCTTTAGCTTTGGCATATTGTCCTAACGGCGAGAAACCGCTCTCACTCGATCCTCTGAGGATACCAGATCGGCAGCCGCTCGTCGCGGCACCATGACTCGCAGGTTGGGCGGCATCTTTCGTTCCGGAGAGTATTCAAAGTAGCGCTTCAATCGTAGAAACGGCATTTCATAAAAACGGAACGACACCACTGCCGCCGCCACGGACAAGGCGAGTGTGGACAACCCTGCTCCGGCAACAGCCAGCAGCTTGCTATGTGTCAAATGCTCGATCACCGCCCGCTGCTTCTCCAACAGGATCGAGAGGGCCAGCATATGCAGAACGTAGATGCCATAGCTGTACTTACCGAAAAAGCGCAGGATACGACTCTCAAACAAACGTGCGCACATGGAAGCAGGGCGGAGGGACCACGCGATGAGGCACACCGCTCCAAATGCGACGACGGTGTAACGCACTCCGTCGACCCACAACCGCATTACCATCGGTATGGGTGCTTGTGCTGAGAACTCGGTACCAAAATGACGCAGGGATAGAAGCACGGTGATCGCAGCCGCAAAGAAGGCATACGGTGCCACCTGCAGCAACCGCGGCCAGGCCTTTGACCGGTAAAGCAGCGCAAGCGCTCCGCCCAAAAGAAGCGAGTCGGCCCGAGTCAGGGTACTCATGTGGATGGCGATGCTGCTCACTCCATTGCCGACAAGAACGAGGCGGAGGAGAAGAGCGGCCCCCGAGATGCTCAGCGTGGCCAACAAAAGCCGTCTCCGTCCGCGTATGCAAAACACCAACGCCGGCCACAGCAGGTAGAACTGTTCCTCAACGGCGAGCGACCAGAAATGGTTCAAGGCGATGCTGCTGCCAGGGCTGAACGTACCCAGAAGGTCCGGGCGAAGTGTTTGCATATAAAGAGCGAACAGCCATCCCATGCCATGCCAATGCAGCGAAAGCAGTGGTGTCAACAGGAAAAGCGCCAGCAACACCCCGTAATAAAGAGGGAAGATCCGCACGATCCGCCGTGCGTAGAACTTCACGAAGTACCCTCTCCCGCCAAGCGAATCGACCAGGATGCCGGTGATAAGGAAGCCGGAGAGCGCAAAGAAGAGGTCTACCCCAAACATGCCGTAGCGCAGCGTATCGCCGACCAGCTTGATCAGGTGCCCGCCCGTCGTGTAGTTCGACCAGAAAAGATGCGACCCCAGCACCATCAAGATAGCCAAGCCACGCACCCCATCGAGAGCCTTGAGGTGACCAGATCGCGGCGCAACGCTGTTGTCGAACACGGGAGTCATAGGGTTACTCCATTACGGACGTAACACTGTTGCTTGTCAATGAGAATCGTACACAACGCGCCGCTCTCTTCGAAACAGCTTTCAAGCGGATCAAATTGCGAGTGGAGGCCTGCCCTGCGCGCCAATCGAAGGACATGAACGTTCCTCTTGCATCCTCATTACAGTCCGGCTCTCGAGCCCCCTTAGAAGCAGGCCGCGCATGATACACTCAGGGAGTCAAATCAACGGCTCAACCTACGCTAACCTGTTCATTTTTATAGCCTTCTGAATACCGAACGCGCGGATCAGGAAATGCAACCGGCAGCCGCACGGAGATCCATGGCCACCACTGCACCGCCCCTTGAATCCGCTCTGCTCGACCTCGCATCCGACGCTCCGATCTCCATCGTTCCTGAAGGTGGCGGCTACTCCGCCGAGAACATCACCATCCTCGAAGGCCTCGCAGCCGTACGCCTGCGCCCCGCCATGTACATCGGGTCTACAGGCGAACAAGGTTTGCACCACCTCGTCTACGAGGTCGTCGACAACTCCGTCGATGAGGCGCTCGGCGGCCACGCCACGCGTATCGACGTCACCATCCACGTCGACAACTCCATCACCGTCGTCGACGACGGCCGCGGCATCCCGGTCGACAACAAGACCCTCAACACCGGCGAGGTCATGCCGGCCGTCCAGGTCGTCCTCACCATGCTGCACGCCGGCGGCAAGTTCGACGCCTCCAACTACAAAGTCTCGGGCGGCCTCCACGGCGTCGGCGTCTCGTGCGTCAATGCCCTTTCGGAGGCCTTCGACGTCGAGATCTGGCGCGACGGCCATGCCTGGGAGCAGGACTATTCCAAAGGCGCGCCCACCAGCCTGCTCCGCAAGATGGGACCGTCCAAGCGCAAGGGCACCAAGGTCCACTTCCTCCCAGACAAGAGCATCTTCACCGTCCACGAGTTCAGCTACGACACCCTCGCCCAGCGCCTCCGCGAGCTGGCCTTCCTTAACAAGGGCCTCGTCATCACCCTTACCGACGAGCGCACCACCGACTCCAAGACCGGCGAAGCCAAGTGCCAGGAATTCAAGTACATCGGCGGCATCGCCGAGTTCATCAAGCACCTGAACAAGGGCAAGCAGGTGCTCCATGAGAAGCCTATCTATATGGAGGCGGAGCGCGACAACGTCGCCATGGAGATCGCCCTCCAATATAACGACGCCTACTCCGAGACCGTCTTCACCTTCGCCAACAACATCAACACGGTCGACGGCGGCACCCACCTGTCGGGCTTCAAGACCGCCCTGACCCGCACCATCAACGCCGCCGGCCAGTCCCTCGGGCTCTTTAAAGACGTCAAGGAGAACCTCTCCGGCGACGATGTCCGTGAAGGCCTCGTCGTCGTCATCTCCGTCAAGCTCTCGCAGCCCCAGTTCGAAGGCCAGACGAAAGGGAAACTGAACAGCGACATCGCTGGAACGGTCCAGGCCTTCGTCAACGAGCGCCTCGGCGGCTTCCTTGAGCAGAATCCCCAGGTCGCGAAGAAGATCATCAACAAGGCCATCGACGCGGCACGAGCCCGTGAAGCGGCTCGGAAGGCCCGCGATCTGACCCGCCGCAAAGGCGCACTCGACGGCGGAGGTCTTCCGGGAAAATTGGCTGATTGCTCCGAACGCCAGCCCGACCGCTGCGAGCTCTATCTGGTCGAGGGCGAATCCGCCGGCGGTACGGCCAAACAGGGCCGCGACCGCCGCTTCCAGGCCATCCTCCCCCTCAAGGGCAAGATCCTCAACGTCGAAAAGGCCCGCTACGACAAGATGCTCGGCCACGAAGAGATCCGCGCCATGATCACCGCGCTCGGCTGCGGCATCGGCAAGGACGATTTTGATGCCACCAAGCTCCGATATGGCAAGCTCATCCTCATGACCGACGCCGACGTCGACGGCTCGCACATCCGCACCCTGCTGCTCACCTTCTTCTTCCGCCACATGACGGAGCTGATCAAGCGCGGCCACGTCTACATTGCCCAGCCGCCGCTCTTCCGCATCAAGAAGGGCAAGTTCGAGCAGTACATCAAAGACGAGCGCGAGTATGTCGACGTGATGGTCAAGCGCGCCTCCGACGGCATGGTCCTCACCTACGGCCCTGAAAAGAGGCAGCTTTCCGGCGCCGCCCTCACCGCCTTCATGGGCAACCTGAACGACTATCTCGGCTTCTTCGACAAGGTTTCAAAACGCCTCCGCAACGACACCGCCCTGCTCGCCTTCACCGAGCTTTTCGCCCACGAAGGCAAAGACCCCGCCGTCCGCGCTGACTTCCAGTCACCCGAAAAGCTGGCGCTCATGCAGGAAAAGCTCGAAGCCATCCGCAAGGACTTCCAGTTCCGCGGCGTGGACGCTCCCCTGCTCGACGAAGAGCACGGGACATACTCCGTCTCCTTCATCGACGCGCAGGGCGCCATCCGCAAGATCGACTGGGCCCTCGCCAACGCCGCCGAAACCCGCCAGCTCCTCGGAAAGTACGCCCAGATCGCCGAGCAGCTCCAGGCACCCTTCCACATCTCCTACGCCACCAAAACCGCCGCAGCCGTCGCACAGGAGGCGCGCGACAGCCAGGAAGATTTGGACGAAGCCGAAGAAGTAGCCTCCGAAGAGGGCGTCAACGACACCATCGCCGCCGCTCCCGGCACCGCCGCCGAGGCCAAGCCCGCCAAGCGCTCCAGCAAGATCAACCAGGACCCCGTCGAGAAGAAGACCCCCCGCGAAGTCTTCGACTACGTTATCGAGCAGGGCCGCAAGGAGTACCAGGTCCAGCGCTACAAGGGCCTCGGCGAGATGACCGCTCCCCAGCTTTGGGAGACCACCATGGACCCCGAGCGCCGCACCCTCATGCAGGTCAAGCTCGAAGACATCGCCGCCTGCGAAGAGATCTTCACCACCCTGATGGGCGAAGACGTCGAGTCACGCCGCCGATTCATCGAGGAAAACGCCCTCGACGTGAAGAACCTGGACATCTAACGGCTTCACGAGGTCTTTATGGATGCCACACCGGTCGTGCCTCAAGCCGTCTCACGCGACACACTTGGCGAGTATGCGCGCGCCGGATACCTCTACGCCATCGTCGACGCGACAGACCAGCCACTGGTACCTGTGAAGATGGTCAGTCTCGGCATCGACAAGGCCCGCTCGCTCTTTCTCGGCGGACCCCGCGAGGACTACTGGGGTATTG
Organism: Acidobacteriaceae bacterium; assembly: GCA_965215415.1. Classification (GTDB taxonomy): domain Bacteria; phylum Acidobacteriota; class Terriglobia; order Terriglobales; family Acidobacteriaceae; genus Edaphobacter. The sequence continues at coordinate 3,270,471 of CBDCDQ010000009.1, forward strand.
CGCCCTTTCTCGTCCAGGCTGACGAGGCGCTGCTTAGCTGGCTTGAAGCCGAACTCGCCGAACAGCCCTGGGGTATCTTCGCCCTCTCGCCACTGCCGCTTCTCCCAGTCTTCGAACATCTTCGCGATCAACTCGTTGTCACCCTCGCCGACGGGCAGCGATGGCACTACCGCTTCTACGATCCACGGGTTCTCAAACGACACCTCGAACGTGGTCAGATCGGCACGCTCTTCGGACCCGTCCGCGGCTACGTCGTTCCTTCACCTCCGCAGCTTGCAGGCACGGCCTTTATCCTGAAGGCATCTTAACCGCAGAGTGTTTTTGGAGATTCCCCATGCCTCCAGCCGCGCGCGTCACCGATATGCACACCTGTCCGCTCCCGACGCACGTCGGCGGGCCGATCCTTCCAATTGAAAGCTCCCCCGACGTCTTCATCAACGGCCTGCCCGCCGCTATGGTCGGCACCCTGGCCCAGTGTGCCGGCCCTCCGGACGCCATCGCCAAGGGCTCGACCGGCGTCTTTATCAATGGCCGCCCCGCGGCTCGCATGGGCGATCCGACCGTACATGGCGGGGTCGTCATTGGTGGTTCTCCAAACGTGCTCATCGGCGAGGTAGGTCTGGGCGGTGTGGCCTCCCCTTGCGGCGCGCAGATGTCCGCGGCGAAAAAGATGGGAGCCGCTTACACCAGCATGGATTGCAGCCAATCGCTCGGCGACGAAGTTCCCGCCAAGGTCGATCTCCACTGGGTCAAAATCCGGCTGGTCGATCAGGACGGCAAGGCCTTTGCTCCCGACGAATTGCACGGCCAGACCACTGATGGCGCACAACACAAGACGGAGATCTCCGCCGGGCAGCGCTTCACCGGCATCCCGGCCGGCAGCAACACCTTCGGCTTCCCAAGGTTCTACGAGGAGATGCTGAACTATACTCCACCCAGCGACGAGGAGGCGGACTGATGGATATCCACATGGATTGGTGGGATGCTCACCAAATGTTACCGCGAGCATATCTCACGGACGAGGAGCACATCATCACCGTGAAGAAGGAGTCGATCCCCATCGTGTTTGTACCGGGAATTATGGGCAGTCGATTGAAGCGCGGTAAGGAGAAGGTATGGGACCCGGATTCACAATGGTTCATGAAGCAGTATGTCTACGCGAGCGCCAAGACGCGGCAACAGCTTTTGGGTAGTCCGGGATTAGAGGTGGACAACAAGAACTCGGACGTGGAGGATACCGTATCCAGCAAACCCATGAAAGCCGCTGAAGACGCGGATCATAGCTACTTTATCGCGAACGACCAATATGAACGGGCAAAGCAGCAAGGGCGTGATGCGATAAAGCAGGGTTGGGGCGGGGTGGCGTGGAAGTACTATGGCGGCATTCTCCAGGCGCTTGCGGAACACAACTGGCACCCTTTCAACAAGGTGTTTGAACATCCGGTTTACGCGGTCGGCTACAACTGGACACAGGACAATGCGCTTTCCGGTAACGATTTGACCGCCAAGATTCAGTCCATCATTGACGATGAAAAGGCGAAAGGCAGAAAGCTGCGAGAAGGTGATCCTTGTCAGCCATTCCATGGGGGGTTTGGTGTCCAGAGCAGCCGCCATGCTCAGTGGCGCTAAAGAAGCGATCTTAGGAGTGATCCATGGAGCGCAACCTGTATTGGGCGCGCCAGCGGCCTATAAACGCATGCGAGCCGGTTTTGAGTCGGATTCATTCGTGTTTAGGCATGCGCTGGGCGCAAGCTCCGAAGATGTTATGCCGGTGATGGCGCACAGTGTAGGAGCGTTGGAGTTATTGCCGAACACCCAATACAAGACGAACCATGGAGAAGCCAAATGGCTGAAGATGACGAAAGACGGTTTGGAGATCGAATCCTTACCTTCCGGCGACCCGTATTCATCGATTTACGAAGATGCAAATTCATTTTTGCGGCTTGCTTATCATCCCGAGTACATCAGTCCGCTAACAGCAGACAAAAGTTCGCCAGACTCTGCACTTGATTCGGTCAGGGCAGCGCGAAAAGAGTTCGTTAAGAAATTGCGTCTAGCCGCAACATTTCATCAAAACTTGAACACTATGTGTCACAAAACGACCTACTCATCTTGGGTCGGTCACTCGGGACTAGCTACGTGGGATAGGATCGAGTACCTATATCTTCGCGATCATGCTAAGCCTCACACGGTAAAAGCGTACGGAGTGTCTTTATACACGAGTACAGACGCAGACCCCTCAGAAGGTACGGGTACAGACTATTGGGAGAACAAAGAACAGCAAAACCGCAAGGGATACTACCAAATTCAAGGTCCAGATGGTTACGGCGATGGAACCGTACCTGAGTCTTCGGGAGCCGCGCTGAGAAGTAAATCCAAGGGTGTCGGTAACCGATTGAACATCAAGGTAATTGGAAGCGTCGAACACAGTCAGTTCTATAACAATGCCGACGTAAGTAGTTTTACGATGGCGTGCATATATGAATTGACACAAAAACAGTTCACCACTCGTTTACCGACTGCAAGTGGCAGTTCGAAAGGTAAAGCCTCGCGATGAAGCTATTACAACAAGCTGTGATAGTGCTCCTGCTAACAACAAGCTGTAAAGGAGGCAGAACAATGGTGCAGATACCAGGTTCGTGGAGGCCCGTAAATGTTGGTCGTTTTCTTCTCGCGTTACCACCATCTTCGCTGATGGATAAGCAGACGCAGGTCCTCAATGGCATCACGCTTACTGTAGAAGGGGCTCCCGCAGCGCCTTTAGAGGCGATGCTTGCACAAAGAGCCAAAGATATCGGCAGCGATGGCCACACGCCCATATTGGCTCAGCAGCAATGGAGCACTGACAGCGGAGCAGTTCTTTATGTCGGCGACGATTCGGACCCTACCTATCTTGAAATCGAAGGGCGCAGATTGGTGCCACATGAGACGGTCGTCGCGGTTACAAGTGGTGACAAGAGCAAGTTGGAACTGATGCAAAAGATTGTGCAGAAAATCCTAGGCAACTACGTCCCCGGCGACTTTGCCCCTGGTACTTTCTCCCGTTTCGGCATGAAGGAAGGCAGCCTGCACCAGAGCTTCGGTGACGCCGAAGACGTGCGCGCGGTGTTCAGTTTGCCGCAACCGGGGATCACGCTGACCATCGACTCGTCTGTGGTGGCCGTGCCGGCTAAGATGGACGCGTTTGAGCGCGAGGAGCAGGCCGTAGCAGTCTCGAAGCGGGACGGGTTGGTGGTTGATGTTCTACGCAAGGACCTTCGCAATGTGGCCGGTCAGCAGGGTTTGGAGGTGGTGGATACGGGTGTGTCGAGGAAAATGCGGCAGTTCGACGCGCATTTCGAAGCGCCGGGAGTGCCCAACTCCGCCGCACAAACCTACCTCCAAATCAACCTCGCCACAGATGATCGGCAATCCCCGGGCGTCGATGAGAAGCAGTTCCTTGAGCTATGGGACACGATTTTGGATTCGTTCAAAGTGGCTCCGTAAGGAAGGTGTCGGTGCTCAAACGATCAACCTGGTTTGCCATATCTTCGCTTGTAGCCCTAGCCGATGGGTGCAAGGTAGGCCGAACGACTATGGCAGACACGAACATCGGGCCGGCTAAAAACTTCAATGTTGGACGTTATGAGATAAAGCTACCGCAGTCGTCTTTACTGACTGCGCAAACTCAAGCAATCGATGGTGTCAGAATACTGTTCGAGAACAAACCGCCCAGCGGAACTCTACAGGAGATTCTTTCCGGACGACAGTCGGAGCTTTCTAAAGACCCGCGAAAACCTTTCCTACGTCGCTACCTATGGACAACGGATACCGGAGCTGTGCTCTACGTGCCGCACTTTTCAGATCTGACGTACTACGATATGGAAGCCCGGCGATTGCTACCTTCGATGACGTTAATCGCGGACACCGATGGTGATCAGAGCAAAGTCGCTTTGATGGAGACGATTGTTCGAAGAGTTCTCACAAACTTTGTGCCCGACGATCACGAACGTGCCACTTTCAAGAGGTTTGGATTGGCTGCCGGGAGTGTGCACCAGGAGTTTGGCGTGGAAGAAGAGTTCCGTGCGGAGTTCACCTTGCCGGACACGGGAATTTACTTGGAGGTCAATTCCCAAGTCGTGGCGCAGCCAGTGAAAATCGATTTATACGAGCGGGAGGACGATACGGTGTCCGCGGCCAGGGAGGGTGGATTGGTCATCAAGGTTCTGCGGAAGCAGCGCCGCACGGCCGTCGGCCAGGAAGGCTGGGAGGTCGTAGATACGGGCGTCGAGCACAAGCAGCACCAATACGACGCGCGCTTTGAGGCTCCGGGCGTGGCGAACTCCGCCGGACAGACATATCTGATCGTTCACTTCTATACGGATTCCCGCTCTGGTAAGGCCAACGACCAGAAGCAGTTCCTGGCCTTATGGGACGCGGTCCTCGATTCGCTCAAGGTGGCTCCATAGATTGTTCCCGTACAGGATAAGAGTGGTGTCAGTATGTGTATTCTTTGTTGCGCCGCTCCTTTGCGGCTGTAGAGGAGGTAGAGCGATGGTGCAGGCACGGGAGACGTGGAAGCCGTGGAACGTCGGACGGTCTGTTCTGCAACTTCCGCCGACGGCACTCCTCGAGCGCCAGACCCAAGTCGTGGAAGACATAACATTAACCTTTGAGCCTGCAAACGTGGGTGAGTCTTTGCAAGCCGTTCTGCAGAGACGGAGTGCGGAACTGAAAACGAACGGGCGTTCGCCCCTAAAAAGGATTTATCACTGGACTGAAGACACCGGGGCTGTCTTGTACGTGAACGACGTTTCCACGCCAGACTATTATGAGATTGAGGCGCGCCGCTTATTGCCGGGAAGAATGTTGGTTGCAGTCACCAGCGCAGACAAGAAATTCGAGAAGGCTATGACCGAAGATGTAAAGCAGGTGATCGCTCATTTCGAAAATGGGGACGGTGCGATTGCTTCTGTTGACCGGTTCGGTATGCAAGGTGGCAGCTTGCACGAGGCGTTTCGCCATCAGGAAGATGTTCTGGCTGCCTTCAATCTTCCTGAAACAAAGACAATTTTCGAGTTCTCATCGCGCGTTGTTGCCGAACCTGTTACGGTCGATTTGTTTCAACGCACCGCTAACGCAATCGCGGCTTCAAAAGCAGATAAGCAGCCGATTCATGTCTTGAAGCAAGGTCATCGGGAGATTGCCGGGCAGCTTGGCGATGAAAGCATAACCTCTGACGTTGGGAATGGCTATATGCGCTACGACGTGCGCTTCGAGACACCAGGCATCCCAAATTTAGCAAGCATGCCCCATCTGGACCTTCACTTCGCGACGCTATCAGGCCTGGATAAACCACTTAATGAGAAGGAATTTATAGCCTTATGGGACACGATTCGTGCAGGGATCAAAGTAGTTCAGTAGCTCGCTCATGAATGTACCAAGGCGGATTGCTGTGGGCGCAGTTTTTGCTTCCCTCCTATGCATTTGCAGGGGAGGTCACACATTAGTAAACGCACCTGAATCATGGTCGGCGTGGAACATAGGGCGATTCATTCTACAACTTCCGGACTCGTCCACACTGACCACACAAACTCAAGTCCTGGACGGAATAACTGTGACGCTTGAATCCGCGTCGTCTATTCCGCTAAAAGTGCAATTGTCGGAACGTGTTGCCGACCTCACCAAGGACCATCGGTCCCCAATGGTAGATGAATACCTGTGGAGCGGCAGTATGGGAGCCGTACTCCACGTAATGGACATCTCAGACCCGACCTATTATCAAATGGAGGGTCGGCGGTTGCTCCCCCAACACGTTGTTGTAGCAACTACAGATGGGGACAAGAGCAAAGTCGACGTCATGCAAGCCATCATCCAGGAGATATTGAACAATTACGCTTCTAGCTAAGACGATCGCGCGAGCTTCAGCCGATTCCGGTTGACCGATGGCAGCCTTAATCAAAGGTTTCGTAATTCAGAAATTTTGCATGTGGAGTTTACGTTTCCCGGTACGGGAATAGAGCTCGAGATTGACTCAAAGGTGGTGGCGCAACCGGTAAAGATTGATGTCTACGAACGCGAGGCGAACACCGTATCGGCGGCGAAGGAGGGTGGGCTGATTATCAAGGTCTTGCGCAAGCAGCGCCGAACCGCCGTCGGTCAGGAGGGTTGGGAGGTCGTTGACACGGCGATCGACAACAAGCAGCACCAGTACGACGCCCGCTTCGAGGCGCCGGGTGTTCCCAATTCAGCTGGACAGACGTATCTCATCGTTCACCTTTCCACCGATTCGCACAAAGGTAAAGTGAACGACGAAAAGCAATTCCTGACCCTCTGGGATTCCATTCTCGACTCAATGAAGGTGGCTCCATAATCGCCTCTATTATCGCACCCTGCAAAACGGCACGCATAGCAGTGGGTTTCTTTCTTGTTGCTGTCCTACTCTGTGGCTGCAAAGGTACCCAAACGATCGTGCAGGCACCAGATTCATGGAAGACAGCGAACATAGGACGATTCATTCTAAGGTTGCCCCCTTCGTCTGTGCTGTACCAGCAAACTCAGATGATCGACGGCATTACGCTCAGTGTCGATCAAAATGCACCTTCCGAACCCCTCAAAGCTACACTCCAGACAATCTCAAAGGAGGTCAGTGCTGACGCACACAAACGATTGATCGCTACGCCGCAATGGAGCATCGATACGGGGGGCGTCCTATATGTTAGGGATGATTCAGACCCAACCTATCTAGAAATTCAAGCGCATAAACTCCTACTCAATGGAACGGTCATAGCGGTCACCAGCGGCGACAAAAGCAAAGTCGACCTGATGCAGCAAATTGTCCGCAAGATCCTCGGCAACTACGTCCCCGGCGACTTCGCCCCTGGCACCTTCTCGCGCTTCGGCATAAAGGAAGGCAGCGTACACCAGAGCTTCGGTGTTGCCGAAGACCTTGACGCCGATTTCCACGTTGGCGACGCCGCCACAAAGCTAAACTTTATAACCAAGGTGATAGCTGAGCCGGTTAAGGTCGATCTCTTCGACCGCACCTCGCAGATGCTAACCTATGGACGCGAGAACGGCGTGGTGTACCACAATCTCCGCAAGACGCATCGCACCGTGGCGGGGCAAAGGGGAGAGGAGAGCGTCAACACCGATGTCCACGAAGGAGTAAACCGGTTTGTGGCGAGCTTTGAAACACCCGGAGTGCCTAATTCCGCTTCGCAGCCGCATCTAGAAATCGGCCTCGACACACTCGACAATCCCACCAAGGCCCTCAATGAAAAAGAGTTCCTCACCCTCTTGGACACCATCCTCGATTCGCTCAAGGTGGCTCCGTAAGGACAATCAAGATGCTGGTCTTCAGCGAAAATGATCGACTGCGGCGTAAACTCTGAGATCATGATGATTCCAAAAAGTCGCTTTGCTTCGTTGGCTATTGTTGCCGTATTATTCGCTGGCGTGCTCCTGTGGTGTCGCCGAGCCGCACATGCGGATGAATCAAGCACAGAAGAAATACGAGGTAAAAACCAGGCAAGTGCCGCCGATACCGTGATCGCACCCGCCAGGCCCAACGAAGATGGAGGCGCCGACGGACAAACTGCAGACGCTATCAGCCACCTGGCCGATGCGTTGAAGGCGTCCAGAATGGACTCCGTGCACAGCATCGGTCTTCTCGATGGAAACATTGACGCAGACGGGTGCCAGGGCGCGCCCTTTATGCGCTCTACGCAGGCCAACCTGGCGAAGTGCGCAAAGAATACCGCAGTCCGGCAGTAACGGCTTTGGCATCAATGCTTCGCGCACGAGGGTACACCGTGACGCTGCTTCCCGGAGTGAAGCTCAACGAGGACGACAAGGAGGAACAAGAGCGACTGTCCACGATGAAGAACAGCTACTCGCTGAAGTATTCGGGCGGCGCGGGAGGAGAGCGCTGGTTTGCTACGAGCGCGGAGCGGCGCCGTTGCCTGGCCAACGACGAGATCGCCGCATTCGGAACGGGCACAGCGTGGAAGCTGCCGCACCCGGCCTTGGCAAAGCGACTCTCCTCGCTTGGGCAGGATGCCGTGCTGGTGGTAGAGAAGCTCACGGGCGAGTCGACCGGAGCGACCATAAACATGTTCTCGAGCAGCAATGCATTGCCGAAATCCCGCGCGACAGTGCAGGCTTCCCTCGCCCTCCGAAGCGGCAGCATCGCGTGGACGGGAGAAGGGCAAGCAGAAGGCGCGTTACGTCCGCCCGTCGAGCAAGCGGCTCTCCAGAAGCTGCATTCCTTTGTGGACAAAGCGCCGGAAGTGCCAAAAGGTATGTCAGAAGCAGAGATGGAGCAAGGCTTCAATGCAACCATGGAAGGCGATCTGGAGCATGCTCCGACAGGAAGTACCTTGGGCCCCTCGCTTTGGGCGACCTTGGTAGCGGCAACGCGGCGGACGATCACGGTCAGCGGCTTGTGAGAACGCACGGGTCAGCAGACGCAGGCTTCACCGGAACTATCTACCGATAGTTTAAGCTGCACGAGACGCTCGCGTTGACTGACGCGCAGCTCGGTCTTCCCTCGTCGTTTTATCTCGCCGGGAACGTGGCCGGCGCGCTCACCTTCGGCTACCTGGCCGACCGCTTTGGCGGCCGCAAACTCTTCTTCTGGACGCTGCTGCTCAACGCGTTACGGCCACCGCGCTGTCAGGCCTCTCCTGGAGCCTGGTGTCCTTCACTGTCTGTCGGTTCCTTACCGGCGCAGGCATCGGAGGCGAGTACGCCGCCATCACCTCCGCGGTCGATGAGCTGATTCCCGCTCGCCTCCGTGGCCGCGTCGATTTGCTCATAACTCAACTTTTTGGCTCGGCGTCATGCTCGGATGGCAGCTTCCTCCGGACCCTCCGTCTCTTTACAGGCCCCTACCGCGACCGCTGTCGCAGTCGCCATGGTCCTGGCCGGAGTTGCCCAGGCCATCTGGGGCGTAGCCGCGGAAAGGCAGCCGCTCGAAGCGCTCGCCTCTCTCGCATGACCCGGCACCTTTGCGCACGTACGGGCCGCGTCTTCTATCCTGCGTAGAACTCGCTGCGCTTACGGCTATAGAAGAAGTAGATCAGCAGACCCAGACTGAGCCAGACAAAGAAGCGTATCCACGTGAGGATCGGTAGACCCATCATCAGCAAAATGCAGAACAGTACAGAAAGCACAGGAATGACCGGGCCAAACGGCACGCGAAAGCCGCGGCGGCGCTCGGGTTCGCGGACGCGCAAAATCAACACGCCGATGGACACTAACGCAAAGGCGAAGAGAGTGCCAATGTTTGAAAGGTCGGTCAACGTGCCAATGTCGAACAGTCCGGCAGGCAAGCCCACAACCAGGCCAGCCACCCACGTGGCGACGGCCGGGGTGCGGTACTTTGTATGCACACGGCTAAAGACGGCCGGCAGCAGCTTGTCGCGCGACATCGCAAACCAGACTCTCGATTGTCCCAGCTGAAAGACCAGGATAGACGAGATCATGCCCAGCATCGCGCCAAACAGGACCGCCAGCCGCACCCAGTGGAGAGCATGGCCGCCCGGTTCGAGCGAGAGCTTCTTGAGGGCGTTAACCACAGGAGCCGCGTCATCCACCATGCTCTGCCACGGCACCAGCCCGGCCAGCGTGATCGCCACACCAATGTAGAGGATGGTGCAGATCACCAGCGTCGCGATGATGCCAATCGGCACGTCACGTTGGGGATTCTTGCACTCTTCGGCCGCAGTCGAAACAGAGTCAAAGCCGATGTAGGTGAAGAAGATGATCGAGCCGCCCGTGAGGATGCCGGACCAGCCGTTGGGCGAGAAAGGATGGTAATAGACCGGTTTGATGAAGTGCGCACCCGCTCCGATGAAGAGCAGGATGGCGGCCAGCTTCAGGAGCACCATGACGTTATTGGTCTTAGCCGACTCGCGGATACCGCGCACAAGGACGATCGTCAGCAGCATCACCACCAGGAAGGCGGGCCAGTCGAAGCCGAAGTGCCAGCCGGGGGCGTAAAGGTCGTGGCCCTGGAGGTCCTGCAGACCGGCGGGAAGATAGGCCGGGGAGATCCAGCGCAAGGCGGGGTGCAGGCCGAACCAATCGAGAAGATCGACCATATGCGCGGCGAATCCGACAGACACGGCCATGTTGGACCCGGCGTATTCGAGGATCAGGTCCCAGCCGATGATCCAGGCGACCAGCTCGCCGAGCGTGGCATAGGTATAGGTGTAAGCGGAGCCGGCGATCGGGATCATGGAGGCCAGCTCTGCATAGCAAAGCCCGGTGAGACCGCATACCAGTGCGACTAGAACGAGCGAGAGAGCCAGGGCGGGCCCCGCGCCGGGGCGTCCGGCGAGCGCGGAGTGGTGGATCAGGTAGTCGAGGACGGGCGCGCGGAGGATGGAGGTGGTGTCGAACTTCTCGCCCGCGATGGCGGTGCCAATCACGGTGAAGATGCCGGAGCCGATGACTGCGCCGATGCCAAGCGCCGTCAATGACACAGGGCCGAGGGTCTTCTTAAGGGCGTGCTCGGGCTGCTCGGACGCAAGGATGAGCTTGTCGATCGACTTGGTGCGAAAGATCTGCCTGGCCAGCGGTGGCTCCTGAGACGGGAAAGTTAGGGAAGTGTTACTGCCACTATCGCCGATGGAGCCGGAAGGCACAACTGTTTTGTTCGGTGACTACGACTTGTGGCGCTCGTCCATAAGAACGCCAATCTTCGCGTCGTGCGAGGCAAGGGTCTCGAAGAAGCGGGATTGATCTTCTTTGATGGAGTCGACGCGGGTTTCCAGACGATCCATACGGGTTTCCAGCCTATCCATGCGAGCGTCGATGCGGGAGAAACGGGCGTTCATGCGCTCTTCGTGCTTGTCGAGCGAGCGCTGGCTGAGAAGAAGACCGAACATGACCGCAACGAGCGGCGAGCCTATCGTGAAGCCGAGCGTAAGGGCATCATGCATGAGGTGCATCGCTCTCAGAATTATCCAAAATCGTTTGTCACCGAGGTAAGCTGCACCGTGAGGGTGCGAAGCTTACCTCAGTGGCCGCTTAGCGCTTGCTCTGTCCGCGCGTGGCCTTCTTCAGCTTGGCCTTGTTTTCGCCGCGAGCTCCCGTGCGGGGAGCCTTCGGGGCGGCCTTCTTGCGGGCGGCCCGCTTGATCTTCTTGCGCTCGATCTTGTCGGTGATGCCGGTGGTGTTTGCCATGGGTGTGCCTGAACTTTCTATAGTGCGGAGATGTGTAGCTTCAAAGGCGTTCCAGCTGGGCGAACTTCTCCACCAGCTTCTTCACACCGTGCTGTTGAAATTGTACTGTAATCTTGGCGTCGTCTCCGTCGCCTTCGCGGCGAAAGACGGTGCCCTCCCCGTATTTCGGGTGGCGGACGCGTGCTCCCTGCTTCAGGCCGGTCTTGCCGGTGGGTTCAGGGATGTCGAGTTTGGGGCGAGCGAACTTCTGACCAGGGCGCGGTACAGATTGTCCACGAGCCGCAAAGAAGCTCGCGATGTTGTCCATCGACCCGGACGCGGAGACTGGCCGTGAGCCAGCAGCAAGCCCCGTCGTCGAAAACTTGCTGCCGGACGAAGCATAGGACGTGGCTGTCTGGTCTTCATCTTCGTAGCTGTAGTGTCGATCGTTGGCATCGGCTTCGGCCCTGCGCTGACCGGGCTGAGGGTAAGGAGTGGAGTACCCGGTGCTTGAAAACTGCGGCCGCGCCGGGGGGCTGCCGAGGTCTTCGATCAGGTGCGACGGAATCTCTTCAAGAAAGCGAGATGGAATACTCGCTTCAGGCATATCGGAGCCATAGCGGCGGCGATGACGGGCGCGCGTGATCACGAGCGTGTCCATCGCGCGGGTCATGCCGACGTAGCAGAGGCGGCGCTCTTCTTCAAGCCCGGCTGGCTCAACCAGCGTGCGGGCGCTCGGGAAGAGGCCTTCTTCCATGCCCGTCAGAAACACGAGAGGAAACTCCAGCCCCTTTGCAGCGTGCAATGTCATTAAGGTGACACGCGCGTCAGCCGAATACGAATCGGCATCCGAAACCAACGCTGCGTGGTCCAGAAACTCAGCGAGAGATTCGCCGCGCTCCTGTGCGTCCTGCGCCGCGTTCGCCAACTCCTTCAGGTTCTCGATCCGCGAAAAGGCTTCAGGTGTCGCTTCGGCTTCGAGGGCGCGGATGTAGCCGCTGCGGTCGTTGAGGAACTTGATCAGTTCGGGCAACGTGGCGGCGTCGCCGGGCTTGCGGAAGGCCGGTTTGTCAGACTCCATCACGAGCTCGGCGGCGCGTTCGGGCGTAGTGTTGGCGGACTTCTTGAGGACAACAGGCGCGAAGGGGTTGAAGTTAGCGGCGTCTCTTTCTGGCTCGATGCCGTGAGCGCCGTCGGAGTCGATCGAGTTTTCGGCGGTCAGGGTGGAGATTTCCTCCGACGGTCCGAAGTCGAAGCCAAAATTGAAGGAGGTGTCGAAGGTGGAGTCTTGAGGGGCGGCGAACTCTTCGGGGTCGAAGTCCGTGGCGCCGCCAGAAGCAGATTCCTCCACTTCACTGCGGAATGACAGAGGGGCACGGGAGACATCTGCGGAGAGCTTCTCGGCGAACTCCGTGCCGAGCATGGCGCGCGCGTCTTCGATCAGGCGGCGGAAGCCTTCGAGCGCGGTGAGCGCGCGCTGCGGCAGCAGCCGATCGGCAATGGCGCGGGCGATCGCGTCCCAGGTGCTCATGCCCGACGTCAAAGCAATGCGTTCGAGAATCTCCATCGTCGTCTTGCCGATGCCGCGCGGCGGCGAGTTCACCGTGCGTGACAGGGCGATCGAGTCGTGCGGGTTCTGCACGAGCTTCAAGTAGCTGAGAATGTCCTTGACCTCGGCGCGGTCGTAGAACGAGAAGCCGCCGACCATGTGGTACTGAATCTGATAGCGGCGAAGGGCTTCTTCGACGAGCCGCGACTGCGAGTTGGTGCGGTAAAGAACGGCGCAGCGCGGAAGGTCTTCGGTCTGCCCGGCCGCGCGGAGGTACTTGTTCACGCGGTCTGCGATAAAGAGAGCTTCGTTCTCGCCGTCGGGAGCCTCATAGTAGCCGAGCAAGCTGCCGCCTTCGCGCGTGGTGAAGAGGTTTTTGCCCTTGCGCTGCTTGTTATTGGCCACGACAGCGGAAGCGCCTTCGAGGATCGTCGAGGTGGAGCGGTAGTTCTGCTCCAGGCGGATGGTCTGGACTTTGGGGAAATCCTTTTCGAACTCGAGGATGTTCTTGATGTCCGCGCCGCGCCAACTGTAGATAGACTGATCCTCATCACCGACGACGCAGATGTTGCCATGCGATCCGGCGAGGAGCTTCATCAGCTCATACTGCGGGCGATTGGTGTCCTGGTACTCGTCAATCATCACGTAGCGGAAGCGGCGGTTGTAACGCTCGCGTACTTCGCTCGAGGATTTCAGTAGCCGCACCGTTTCGAGCAGAAGGTCGTCGAAGTCGAGCGCGTTGGCCTTGAAGAGCTCCTTGCGGTAGATCTCGAAGATGTGCGCGATCTTCTCCTCAAGCGGGTTGGTGGACGCGAGGAAGTACTCCTGCGGGTCGATCATGTGGTTCTTGGCCCAGGAGATGCGGCCAAGGGCGACACGCGGCTTGAGCTGCTTGTCGTCGATGGCGAGGCGTTTCAGCGCGGCCTTCACGACGGCCTGCTGGTCGGTCTCATCGTAAATGGCGAATGTCTTTGTCAGGCCTGTCGTGCCGATGCGCAGCGCTTCGATGTCCCGACGCAACACCCGCACACAGAAGGAGTGAAAGGTCGACAGCGTCGGCTTGGCGAGCGAGCTGTGGCCGAGAATTTTGTCGACGCGCTCGGCCATCTCTTTCGCGGCCTTGTTGGTGAAGGTCACGGCAAGGATCGCGTCGGCCGGAACGCCGCGCTCCTCAATCAAATAAGCGATGCGATGCGTGATGACGCGTGTCTTGCCGGAGCCGGCCCCGGCGAGCAGAAGGACCGGGCCGTCAACGGCCTGAATGCCCTGCTGCTGCTGCGGATTCATATTTTGGAGAAGGTGATGCACGCTTCCAGTTTATCGCGCCGCTCCTCGCCTGACTGACCTCACAGATGAGTCGCAAAGCTAGCGGAAAGATTGGTGCTGCGTATGCCGTATGCAGTATGTGGCTCTGAAAGATCGCACCTTGAAGAGGCTAAGGGACGACCGCTCAAGGGTGTGATACGCTTTGGCGATCAATCGAGAAGACAAGCCGAATGACTACCAAGCCGCAGGATCACGCAAACCAGCTAGCCACGATGAATTGCGAGAAGAGGGAAAGAACTGAATATCAACCCGCGACGTTGAACAGCAAAAAGCACCTGTAGAATGCCGATGCAGGGTATCCGGGGGTTGGCCAAACGATACCGGCAACTAGCCGCCGCCCGTCGCTGCCTGCGGAGCCAAGCTTTCGGGAGTAATCCATGTCGAGCGGCAACCTTTTATCAATACTTATACTCGTCACGAGTGCGCCGCTTGCCGCCTCGCACTTGGCTCACTCCCAAACACAAGCCCGGCTGTCCTGTAATCAGGCAACACCGGCTAAACCAGACGCGGGGGTCGCTTACAGCGGGAAAGTGTTGATCGACGATTACAAGCTGCATGCCCGCGTGCCCGAAGGGTTTACAGGATGGGGTGGAGTCGCAAACGACGCTCCATTCCATGGATTCACTATATTTCTGGACCGGTCACTGGGTTCCTGCATTGTTTTTGAGGTTCATTTGCGGATCGATGAGGATGAGGCGCGGGTACGGCCGCGTGGGGCAGGACGGTTCTTGCTGGGAAATGCCACAGCCTGGCAAACGTCCAACGGCAACCATGGGCAAGGTCCGATCAACATCACGACTTATTTTTCTTCTCAACAGAAGAGCCGGGTTGTTGACGGCAAGGTGTTATTGATTTCCCCGCCTGGAGAACTTCAAAAGATGAAGTCTGTATACGACACTTTCCTGAACTCGCTAGCGCTCGGCACACGATGATCCGTAACATTGCGGTGTACTGTGCATCCGCCGATGGTTTCGATCCTCTTTATCGAACAGCGGCTACCGAGTTAGGCACGGCGCTGGCCGAGTACAACATCGGCGTGGTTTACGGTGGAGCGAGGGTAGGCTTGATGCGAGCGGTCGCCGACGCGGCGCTCCGGGGCGGCGGCAGAGTGGTCGGCGTGATCCCCGAGGTGCTGATGAGCGCCGAGGTGGCGCACCAGGGGCTGTCTGAGCTGCGCCTGGTCGACACGATGCACACGCGGAAAGCTCTTATGGCGGAGCTAGCCGATGCCTTTGTCGTCTTGCCGGGCGGGTATGGGACGTTGGAGGAGCTGTTTGAGGCGGTGACATGGCAGACGTTGAAGCTCCATGCCAAGCCCGTCGTGCTGGTGAACATCGGCGGCTTCTACGATGAGCTTCTGCGATTCCTCGATCGCGCGGTGGAAGCCGGGATGCTCAAGCGCCGAAACCGCGACATCCTTTTGGTGGCGGGGACGGTGGCGCAGTCGTTACATCTGCTGGGTGTCGGTCAGCCCGCGTAAGCAGGTACACGGGTGGATAGGAGGGCGGCAACGACGCCGTCCCACAGTGCGATGCGGGCCTGGAGGGCTTCGACGGCGGCTTCGGTAGCTTCCTGCCACTTCTGCGCGTCCTCGCCGCAGAGTTCGCTCACCATGCGGAGGGCCAGGGGGCCGTGCTCGTCGCCGTCGACTTCGATGTGGCGCTCCATGTACCAGCGAAGGGTGCTCAGCTGGCCGCCGAGCAGCTCATCCTGGTCGCGCAGGAAGCCGCGGAACATCTCAGGGATGAGGTCTTCGCGTCCGAAGGTGAAGGCGGCGGCGGTGCTGTGGAGCTTGCCTGCTTCGAGGATGGAGAAGGTGGCTTCGACGAAGCGGGCGGCGGGCGCGGGGGCACCGCTGGCGGCGAGGGCTTCGCGCCACGATTGGCCCTGGGCGATGGCGGCGAGGAGGCGGTCGATGGGGGCGGTGTCGGCTCCGCACTCGAGCATGGCGGTGCGGTAGAGTTCAAAGTGGCTGACGGGTTGGCCCTGGTAGAGGTCGGACTCCTCGCCGAAGACGATCTCGTTGATGAGGCGGCGGGATTCGCGAAGCGGGCTGGGCGTCCAGGGGACTTCGACGGAGGTGAGGCCGCGCTGGAGGGTCTTCAGCAAGGACATGAAGTCCCAAACTGCAAAGACGTGGGTCTCCATGAAGAGGCGGAGGTCGGCGAGGGTCTCGAAGCTGCGGTAGAGCGGATGGTGCGCGAGCTGGGCAGAGAGGGGAGCAAGACGGGATTCCAGGGCGATGAGGTGCGGGTTCATGGTGGCTCCGTATTGAGAAACGCAGATCCCCTCAGGTACGACAACCAGAAGGGCAAGGACGACTCAGGCCGACGCGCAGGAGACGCAGGAACAGACCTTGCGCAGGTATTCCCAGGAGTAGATGCCGCTCTTGTGGCCGTCGGTCCACTTGAAGCGGAGGGCGTACTTGCCGACGGGCGTGACCTCAACAGGACGGGCGGGGGCTTCGTACAGGGGCAAAAGCGTGGCGGCCTTCGGTTTGGAGATGCCGGGAGCGCGCCCGGATTTCTCGCGCTCTTCGTGGCAGGTGGCGCAGGGGCAGGCGTCGCGGAGAAAGGCAAAGGTCCAGGCGGAGCGGTGGCCGTCGCGCCAGTCGATCTCGACGCCGGTACCTTCTGTTTTGTGGACGCGGACTTTGGCGGGGATGGTGGCGTTCGGCGGGAGCGGGCGGTGGAAGGCGTCTTCGCGGCGGGCGTCAGCTTCGGAGACGATGCGGATTCCTTCGTGGGACATCCCTTTATCTTGTCACGGCTGTCGCCAGAAGAAGTAGGCGGCCATGATGCAGCCCGTGGCGACGACGACGATGCGCAGCACGTCTCCGTTGATGCGGCGAGCGTAGAGCGCGCCGAGATAGCCGCCAGCCGCGGCGAAGACGAGGGAGATGACGCAGAAATGCCAGAGGACGGCTCCGCTGACGATGAAGGTGATGACGGCGCAGAGGTTTGAGAGGCAGGCGGCGAGGACCTTGAGCGAGTTGAGCTGGTGCATCTCTTCGACGCCGAAGAGGGCGAGTGTGGACATGATGAGGAAGCCCGCCCCTGCGCCGAAGTAGCCGATGTAGAAGCAGACCGGCAGAAGAACGCAGAAGAGCGGGATCAACGCGGGCGTCGTGTGCGTGCCGGAGTTGGACGAGCGGGCACGGAGTCGGCGCGAGATCGGGCCGCTGATGCCGAACAGGAGCGAGGCGGAGAGGAGCATCCAGGGAAGGATATGGAGGAAGGTGACTTGCTGGGTGCGGAGGAGGACGACGGCTCCACTCACGCCGCCGAGGATGGAGGCGACGATGACGATTGGAAGAAGGTCGCGGCGGAGGTCGTTGCGGAGCGTGGCGACGGAGGTTAGCTGGCCGGGCCAAAGGGCGACGGTGTTGGTGGCGTTGGCGGCGATGGGGAGAACGCCCATGGAGAGGATGGCGGGGAAAGAGATGAAGGAACCTCCGCCCGCCATGGCGTTCATCCCCCCGGCGATAAAGGAGGCGGCGATGAGCCAGAGGTAATGCCAGTGGGTGAGGAGGAGGTGCACTTTCCTGATTGTAGAGGAGCTAGGCGGCTGTGCCGGTGGGCAGCTCCGGGGTGGCGGCGAGCAGTTGTTGAGTGTAGGGGTGGGCGGGGCTGGCGCAGACCTGTTCCGTGGGGCCGAGTTCGACCAGCTGGCCGCGGTGCAGGACGGCGATGCGGTCGCAGAGATAGCGAACGAGCGGCATGGAGTGTGAGATGAAGAGGAAGGTGAGGCCGTGCGCGCGCTGGAGGTCGCGGAGGAGATTGACGACCTGCGCGCCGACTGAGACGTCGAGGGCGCTGACGGGCTCATCGAGCACCAGGAAACGCGGGCGGAGGGCCAGCGCGCGGGCGATGTTGACGCGCTGGCGCTGACCGCCGGAGAACTGATGCGGGTAGCGTGGAAGGGCGGAGGCGTCGAGGCCGACCTCCGACAGCAGCTCGGCCAGACGGGTGGGAGCGAGCGGTTCGCGGTGAATGGCAAAGGGTTCCGCGAGGATTTGGCGGACGGTCATGCGCGGGTTGAGGGCGGCGTAGGGGTCTTGAAAGACGATCTGCATCTCGCGGCGCAACGCACGAAGGCGCGAGGAAGACGCCGCGCGGAGATCTTCGCCCGCGAAGTGGAGGGTGCCGGAGGTCGGTTCGATCAGGCGCAGAACCATCCGCGCGATGGTGGATTTGCCAGATCCCGACTCACCGACCAGACCAAGTGTCTCGCCGGAAGCGATGGTGAAGGAGACGCGATCGACGACCCGTGAAAGGCCGTAGTCTTTGGTCAGGTTTTCGACGGCGAACAGCGGCAACGGCATAGCGGGATAGTACTGCATGGATTCTGGGTGCATCGAATGGGCATGAGCGACGTACAGAAGATGACGGAGCGGTTTGGGTTCGACAATAGCTATGCGCGGCTGCCGGAGCGGTTCTTGGCGCGGGTGGACCCGGTGCCCGTGGCGGCTCCGCGGCTGATCAAGGTGAACGCGGAGCTGGCGCGGGAGCTTGGCCTCCAGCCCGAAGCGCTGGCGAGTCCCAAAGGTGTGGCGATCCTCAGCGGCAACAAGGTGGCGGAGGGGTCGGAGCCGCTGGCGATGGCCTATGCCGGGCACCAGTTCGGGCACTTCGTTCCGCAGCTGGGGGATGGACGGGCGTGTCTGCTGGGCGAGGTGCGGGGGTTTGACGTGCAGTTGAAGGGATCGGGACGGACGCCCTTCTCACGCCGTGGCGACGGACGCGCGGCGCTGGGTCCGGTGCTGCGGGAGTATCTGGTGAGCGAGGCGATGGCGGCTCTGGGGGTGCCGACGACGCGCGCGCTGGCGGCGGTGCTGACGGGCGAAGAGGTGGTGCGGGAGACGATGCTTCCAGGCGCGGTGCTGACGCGGGTGGCGGCGAGCCATCTGCGGGTGGGGACGTTCCAGTACTTCGCGGCACGGAACGATGTGGAGGGGCTGCGGACCCTGGCGGATTACGCGATCGCGCGGCACTATCCTGAGGCGGCTTCCGCTGACAGGCCGTACCGGGCGCTGCTCGACGGCGTAGTAGCGAGGCAGGCGTCGCTGGTGGCGCAATGGATGCTGCTGGGGTTTGTCCATGGGGTCCTGAACACGGACAACACGTCGATCTCCGGCGAGACGATCGACTATGGACCAT
Source organism: Acidobacteriaceae bacterium (assembly GCA_965215415.1). GTDB lineage: Bacteria > Acidobacteriota > Terriglobia > Terriglobales > Acidobacteriaceae > Edaphobacter. The sequence goes on from CBDCDQ010000009.1 coordinate 3,289,656, forward strand.
GCGCGTTCATGGAGACTTATGACGCCGGCACGGTTTTTAGTTCGATCGACCGGCAGGGGCGGTATGCGTACGGCAACCAGCCGGGAATCATGGTTTGGAACCTGACGCGGCTCGCGGAGGCCTTGCTGCCGGTTCTAGAGGTCGAGGATGGGAACCGGGAGGCCGCGATCGCGTCGGCCCAGGAAGCGTTGGAGGGGTTCGCCCCTCGCTATGAGGCGGCGTGGTTGGCGGGTATGCGGCGGAAGCTCGGACTAACGACGGAGCGCGAGGGCGATCTGGCGTTAGCTGAGGGGTTGCTCCACGCGATGGAGGCGGGGCGGGCAGACTTTACCCTGACCTTCCGGCGGTTGTGCGATGCGGCGGCTGGGAACGATACGGCGGTGCGGGCGCTCTTCGCCAACCCCGAGGCCTACGATGCGTGGGCGATGGCATGGCGAGCTCGCATGCTGGAAGAAACGATCTCGCCTGAGGAGCGTGCGATAGCGATGCGGCAGGCTAACCCGGCGTATATCCCGCGCAATCATCGCGTCGCGGAGATGATCGACGCGGCAGTGGAGCAGCAGGATTTCCGGCCCTTCGAAGCCTTGCTGGAGGCCGTGGCGCGGCCCTGCCGGGAGCGTTCGGATCTGGAGCGGTATATGGCTCCGGCACGGCCCGAAGAGTGTGTGCGGGAGACGTTCTGCGGGACCTAGGCTGATCCGACTTGATCTTAGCGCTCAACACGGCAGAACGGGGTTCGAAAACCGCCTCGGTGTTCTCCAAGGATGATGATCGCTCCGAGAGCATGAACGATTCACCTGGCTTCGTGCATCGGTGCCGCCTGCATCGTGCCTCCTTCGTGGAGCCACGTAGCCTGGGCATACAGGTCGACTGCGGCTCAGTCTGCGGCGTGACGGGAGTACAGGGCTTCCTGCTCCGAGCCAGCTACACTCAAACAATGGCACGACGCCCCCCCCAGCTTTCTCCGGACGAACTTGACGTCCCCACCTGGCTGCGGCACCTGCCCAAAGCTGAGCTTCACCTTCACCTCGAAGGCTCTATTACGCCCGAAACGCTCGTTACGCTTTCGGAGCGGAACGACACGGCTCCACTGACCCTCGAAGCCGCCCGGCAGCTTTACCAGTACCATGACTTCCCTTCCTTTCTTCTCTCCTTTAAGGCCGTAACAGAGCGCCTGCGTACCCCCGCCGACTACGAGCTGATCACCTACGAGATGGTCCGTGCGCTTGCGGAGCAGGGCGTCGTCCACGCTGAGGTGTATATCTCGTTCGGCATTCTGTATCGTTTTGCCCGTCTGGATGTCGACGACGTGACTGCGGCCATGGAAGACGGACGCACGCGAGCCGAGCGCGAGTTTGGCACGACCGTTCTTTGGATCATCGATGCGGTGCGCCACTTCGGGGTAGAAGAAGCGGCGCGGGTCTTTCGAAAGGCAGCGGAGCTCCGCGTCCTTTATCCGAGCATCGTTGGCATCGGCATCGGCGGGGATGAGGCGCGGGGGCCGGCCGCACAGTTCCGCGACGTCTATGCCGAGGCGCGGGATGCCGGGCTGCGTTTGACGGCTCACGCAGGGGAGACGGGCGGAGTAATCGATGGACCGGCAAGCATCTGGGCTGCCCTCAACCTGGGTGCGGAGCGCATTGGGCACGCACTGGCGGCGCAGCACGATGCTGAACTGCTCGAAGAGCTCGCACAGCGGCAGGTGCCTTTAGAGCTGAACATTACCAGCAATTTGCGGACGGCCTGCTGCCCGGCAGTCGACGTTCACCCGGTACGACGCTACTTCGACATGGGACTTATGGTGACGCTCAACTCCGATGACCCACCGATGTTCGGAGCGACCCTGCTGGATGAGTACATCCTCGCCCACCAGAACTTCGATTTCTCGCTCGACCAGATGCGCGAGCTGGCCGCCAACTCGGTGGAAGCCAGCTTTTTGCCGCCTGCGCGCAAGTTGTCGCTGCTTCGACAGGTTGAACTCTACGGGATGTAATATATGGCCTGGAACTTCCAATCTCGCAGCGGTAGCAATGGAGACAGACCATCAAACACTTGTCCTTACCGGTCGTGATCGTCAGGACCCTCTTTCGTATCGCGATATAACCCAACGGCCCGGTGGTCCCGTTTCGCAAACTTCACCGTGCCCGCAGATTGGGAGGGACGAAAAACTACCTAAATGGAACACCTCCGAGTCGGTAGAGGTCGCCGCGTGCGATAAGCGGCTGTGCGCGTTCAGGTGCCATGACAAACGTCTCGCAGACTTCTTGCGAATTGTAGCCGTCTCGTCGCTTGTGAGCACGGTGACGACGATACCTGCCATCTTCACCCATTCGATAGCTGTCTACCGGTTGCGAATGACTTGTGTGTTGTGCGCAACGTTTGTCACAAACTAAATTAGAAGATGCCGTAAGGTCGGATATATACAGCGTTCTAATTTCCCCAACTCTCGCATCGACGGCAATACAAAAAGACAACGCGCCCCTTGTGCTTACCCGCTGTGACATTCAGGATTCCGGTGCCGTAGCGCCTGATCGTCCAATCCGCGCGATCTCCGTTGTCGAACTCGATTTGCCCTTCCGCGCCGCAGGAAGAATAATCGGCATCGTGAGTAAAGAAGTTTTCGGACGTGACCTTCGCGTGCGCAAAGAAGAATTTTCCAAACTTATTGGTTAACACGAATCGTTCACATGTTTCTGGCGAATCGAGGCCCACTCTTGCGGAGGGATTCTTAATAGAAAAAGCTTTGATGGAAGTTATCCTATAAGGGATAAGCTTATACACTTCATCTGCCTGCGCAAACAGGTTCGGACAAAGGTTGAGCCACAACAAAGTTGAAATAAACGATATATGCTTCACCTGGTGTCGATCCAATTAGCGGTAACCGCCTCTGTCGGATTCTTGCGAGACACCTCGGAATGTGGGTAGACCTCGCTCTTAGATATCTCAAGCTGGGTCTGTAGCTTGACTATCAGATTGTGCAGGGCATGGTTTTGAGCAGGCGTCACCTTCTCATAAACTCCCTTCTCCGCTGTAAGTAGTCGTATTTGCTCTTTCGTCATACCTGGGCGGATGTACTTTGATCGAGGACGCAGAGTCCAACCAACTCGATACCTACGCTATCCTCATTAGAGGGAAAACGCATGGGTATAGACTTTCTCATCTCTATCGTGTTTGTTTTGGACGGGCTAAACGGTGTGGTAGCTTTGATTTCTTCCGCCGTGCATGTATGCGTCTCCAAACATTTGGCCCGCAGCTTTCCGACATGCCAAGTTCGCTTGTGCAACGACGCTACCTGGTAAGCCTTGCCATCCTTGTCAATTAGAAAATGAGCACCGTTCTGCCCAGGTAAACGATAATTCTGCAGAGTGCTCGCCGCAGTTGGGTAATTCGTCTAATGGACGATGAGACCTTTGACCGACTTCAACTCGCCATGCTCCATGAGCGGTCGCGGCTCCTTCCTTATCGTGGGATCACCCGTAATCCACCCGTCCTTGTCGATCTTGATCGCCACGGTTAACCTCGTTCCCTCTGTGAGCAAAGTATACAGTGCGTAGGCTACCGCGGAGCGGGCACCATCACCGCGTTCGGGTCGATCTTCGGAATGCCGAAGTGCCCGCTGAGGTGCAGCAGGTCCAGCGGCCGGAGATCGCCCGTCACCGAGATCACGTTCATGTCGCGCGACGCGCGGATCAGCACAACGAGGTCGTCGATGTCGCCGCCGTTGAAGTGCAGCCACAGGTCGGTCGCCGCCGTCCGGGGCTGGACCGCGCTGGCAGGCGTCTGGTTGCCGTTGACCATGTGCTTCCAGCCCGCCGCGTGGAACGTGTCGATGATCGATGCCATGACCTCCGGTGTGTAGAAGGCAGGCTGTGGGTAATGGTAGGAGTCGACCGAGATGCCGGTCAGAGCGGCTGCGGCCCGGCGGGCGTCCAATCCGTTTGACTCGAGCAGGTTTTGAGCGATCTGCATGAGCGAGCGATCGAAGGTAAAGCTCGTATGGGTTCCTGGCTGGTCGGCCAGAATGCCAAGCGACTGCGTCATTCCCGGCGGCACCTGCGCAAGAGCTGACAAGCAGAATGTAGACAAGCAGAGGCACGCGCGGAGGAGCGAAGAAAGATTCATGGGAGATTCCCCTGCGTTGTTAGACACCGATTTCCTGTCCGGGTTTCTCCCTGCTTATCAGATTTTGGTAGCCGCTAGCGGGGCGCGGGCGCGAAGTACCCTTTATGCGCTCTAACGTGGTAGCGAGGGTCCGTCGCCTGAAGATAGATGGTGCGGAACGATCCATCGTTCTTGAAGTCGGCCGGACGATACTCGAGCGAGTACTGGCTCCTCAGCTCCTCTTCGATGTTGTGGAAGCCGGTGGCCACATCCTCGATCCGCGTTGGGTAGAAGGCCTGGCCGCCCGTCGCTTCGGCGATCTCGCGGAGCACGTCGTCTCCCTTGTCCTTGCTGGGACTGACGTTGGTGGAGATCGCATAGACGATGGTTTCAGCGCGCTGACACTCCTTAATGGCATCGCTTTCAAGCGCGCGGCTGTAGTTATCGTCGCCGTCCGACACCAGGATAAGCGCCTTACGCACCGAACCGGTCTCGCGCAAGGTGAGCATCTGGTCGCGGCACGTTCTGTAGAGTGCGTCATACATGGCCGTGCCGCCGCCGGGGCGCAGCTTGTGCACACCCTGATTCAGCAGGTCCACATTATTTGTGTACGCCTGAGCAACATCGGTCTGAATATCGAAACCCTCGATAAAGGCCCGGTCGTCGCGGTGCAACACCTGCAGGAAGAACTCGACGGCCGAGTCCTGCTCGAATTGAAACCGTTGCCGTATCGAACTGCTGGTGTCGAGCATGATGCCCACTCGCAGCGGCAGATTTGTCTGCTGCGTAAACCGGATCACGGCTGCGGGCGGCTTGCCATCGTCCAGCAGACCGAAGTTCTGCCGCTGGAGCCCAGTGATGAACCGGCCCTTTTTATCCGTCACGGTGAAGATCAGGTTTACTTCGTTTGCCTGCACTTTAATCGTCGGCACGGGTACATCGGTCGCCGGTGCATCGCTTGCAGAGGCAGGCTGCTGCGGCATCGGCGTTGTCGTTTCAGGAGCAGCGGTAGGAGAAACTGTAGGAAGGGATGCCTGCGCGCAGAGAGGAAGCGATGCAATCGACAGCACAGTCAGGGAGAATACGGCTTTGCGCAACAAAGGAATCACTCGTTGATTCTACGCAACGGGAGCTTCTCCTGTCCGCAGGGCCTGCAGAAACGCCTCCAGCTCGTCCGGCAGCCGAGCCTCCAACGCCAACTCCCTGCCGGTCTGCGGATGAGTGAAGGCGAGTCGAGCCGCATGGAGGAAGTTCCGAGTAAGTTCCAGACCACCCTCGGCAGGACCGATGTGCCGGGGCGCGCCGTACAGCGTGTCCCCGACTACGGGATGCCCCAGCGATTGCAGATGCACGCGGATCTGGTGCGTCCTCCCCGTCTCGATCCGCACCTCGACCAGGCTGAAGGGCCCGAACGGAGTCTGGAGCCTCTCCATCACATGGATGTGCGACACCGCGGACCGGCCGTCGGCGCGACGCGTGGTCATCCGCGTTCGCCGGTTGACGTCACGGGCGATCGGCAGCGTGACGGTCGTATCGTTCTTCAGAATATGGCCGTGCGCGAGGGCGAGGTACGTCTTGTGTACCTTACGCTCGGAGAACATGGCCCCCAGCTTGCGGTGCGTGCTGTCGTCCTTGGCCACTACGATGGCTCCGCTGGTCTGCTTATCCAGGCGATGCACGATGCCCGGCCGCAGCTCCCCCGCCATCTCCGAGAGCTTCGCCAGGTGAAAGAGCAGAGCGTTGACCAGAGTGCCTCGGTTGCGGTCATCCTCTGTAGCGCCCGCGCCGGCGTGCACCATCATCCCGGCCGGCTTGTTCACCACGGCAAGGTACAGGTCTTCGTACAGGATTTGGAGCGGGATGTCCTCGGGCATGGCGTGGAGCGGCTCGGGTTGCGGCTCGCCTTCGATCTCGAGAGCTTCGCCGCCCTTGAGCTTCTGCTTGCCCCTGCCGGGGTGCCCGTCGACGCGCACCTGTCCGGCATCGATCAGCAGCTGCACGCGGGCACGGCTGATGTCCGGGATGGCCTGCGCCAGATACTGGTCGAGTCGCAATCCGGCGGACGCAGCATCGGCGGTAAAGCTGCGGACACCCTCTTCAAAGCGGGAGTCTTCTTCAGCGTCGAAGTCGAGCACGGGAACGAGTGGCGTCTCGACGGTCTCGACGCCGCGTGTCGCTCGGTACTCTGCTCGGACGGAGTGGTGGCGCTGCCCCTTCGGCAGCATATTCTTAGACGGCACGGGGGATCTCCGCCTGTGGAGCAGGCAAAGCGATGACGACTGCCGAACCGACGACGAGCATCCCTAAGCCAAGCCATTGCATAGGGTCGAGGATAGCAGCGCCGGAAAGATCGGATGGAAGCCGCAGGAAGGCAAGCGCGAAGGTCGCTGCTCCGGCAGCTATCATGCCGAACGCGCAACTGCGTCCGGGAGGACGTACCCGCCGCATTGTGTGCAGCAATCCAGCGCACAGCGAGGCCGCGGCGCACATCGCAAGCAACTCCACCGGCCACACGCTGGACTGGAAGGGCATCCCGTCGCGCGTGCCTTCAAGCCACCGGCCAAGGCTCAGAAAAGCCCAGAGTAAGGCCGCGCAGGGGGTTAGCGCGTCGAGGAGCCGCAGCGGCGGCAGGCGCTTCCAGCGAAGGTAAGCCCACCCGATGACCGCGGTTACGAGCAGGCCCGTGTCGTTGACCGTCGGCAAGGAGAGCACCAGCAGGGGATGCTGAACGAAGAAGCGGAAGCTGCCCACAACCAACAGGACGCGGGAGACCACCAGGGCGGTCATTCCAAGAGCGACGACCGTATCCCAGACCGTATCGAGGTCGAGCCGCGCACGTCGTGCCGTGATCTGCGACAGCACCAGAACACCAAATAGGCCAAGCGCGGCACAGATGCCGAAGACCGGCAGTTGGAGGTGTCCCAGGAGTAAGGAAGGTCGCACTACAGATGCACCTTCAAAGGAGAGAAGGGCAAAACCGACCCACGGGGCCGTGCAGCGAGGCGCTGGTGAACCCGTCTATAGACGGCGGGACCCCGCCGTGGCTCTTTAGGCTTTCCGGACTGGCGGACATAGCACACCGAGCCATGTATACGAGCTAGGTCCCTGTTCAATGAATATTGGTTCAACCAGCGTAATTCCCCACACCTGCTTTGCAGGCCGGTTTCTAGGTTGGATGCTAACCCGGACCGAGCGGAATCGCAAGTCAAGCCCCAGGAAAGACTATTTTGTGGCGGTCTGAATCGGCACAATACCCGACGTAAGACCTTCAACTTCGGCACGGAGAGTCGCAGAGCATCAGCTCGCTCGCCGGGCTTCCACAGGCTCGCAGAGCACCTCGTCGAGCATGCCAGAAAGTGTGCCGGCACGCGAACGCAGAGAAGTCTGTGTGCTGTCCATCTTTCCGGCAAGCACCTCATAACGCGCCCGGAGCATTGCCAGCTCATCTGCGATGTTCAGGGCAGCCAGAACGGCAACGCGAAGCGAATCGACAGTGTTGCCGTTGGCGGAGACGGCGCGCATTTTGGCGTCCACGAACTCAGCCAGACTTTCGATATGTGCGGGATCTGTGCCGCGCAGGTGATAGATCTGATCGTAGATGGAGACGTTGATCGAAAGATCGCGCGACAAGGTGACTGGTTGTTCCAACGACTTCTCCTCGTGTTAGACCAGCTCGTCCATCTGGGTCAGCATCTTTTCGACGCGCCCACGAATGTCGACGCGTTCGTCTTCAAGCGTCTTCAACGAGGCCATCGCCATCTCGGCAAAGGCGGTCTGCTCGGCAAGCTGTTCGCGCACGCGGGCGGTCTCGGCTTCGGCGGCAGAGCGGGCATCGCGTTCGCGACGAACGATTTCGACCGCGCGCAAGACCTTCTCTTCGAGTGCCTGGAACTCGTCCACACTGATTGAAACGGGACTGGCGGCTGTGCTCATAAGCGCAAGTATAGAAGGCCGGAGCGTGGATTTCCGGGTACGCAATAGGGGGAGGAACCTGCGCGGATGCGGGCGCTCAGGCCTGCTCTTTCCCTGCGGTCACTGCGGATTCCGGCGCGCGGATAGTCCCTCCGAGCGCCGTCAGCGCGACGATGATTGCCGACCACCAGCCCGTCAGCTCCTCCTCGCCCAGCGTGCGCTCCTGCGACTGAAAGACGCAGCGCAGCAGCAGGGCGTAGGAGCCTGCTGGAACGGACTTGCCCTTTGCGTCACGGAAGATCTCGACGGGCGAAAGCTTGACGAGTTCCACGATCCCAAGCGAACGGATGGCAAGTTCGACGCTTGCCCAGCCGGTCGCGTCGGGGAAGGTGAAGGAGAAATCCCGTTCCACGGCCTGAAACCGCGAAAGCTCTTGCGCCATCGCCGTCCGCAGCGGCAAGGCGTACAGCCGCGCAAGATCGATCTCCGCCAGCCAAACCGACTGCCGCAGCTTGCGCTGTGCGCTCTGTCCGGCCGAAAGCTCGCCAAAGGCCGCAATGCGCGCGGTGCCCAGCGTGGCCGAGGCGGAGCGTCCGGGCTGAAGCCACGGAGCAGATTCCGTCGTAAAGGTCAGCGCATCGCCTCGTGTGTCAAAGAGCGAGACGAGCGACTCCACAGCACCCTTGAGTCCATAGAAGGGCGCGTCCACCTCCTTGTATAAGAATGTGCCCTGGACAGTGCCGGTCAGGCCAAGCGAAAGGCTTCCCGTCTCTTCGACCGCTTCGGTCGAGCCGGTGAAGACCTGTCCCTGTTCGAAGAGTCGCACCTCGCGCACATCGCGGTTCAGGTTGTGGCCGAGCATGGCCAGCATCCCCGGCATCAACGAAGGCCGCAGCAGCGTAGCTTCTTCAGAGAGCGGGTTCTCCATGGCGACCGTGCCCTTGCCCGACGCGCCGAAGAGTTCACCGTCCGCCTGCGAGGCAAAGGTGCCGGAGATGGCTTCGCTGTACCCAAGCGCAAGCAGCCGCGCGCGCACCGCCGCCTCCTTCGCCGCGAGCGGATGCGCGATGACGATCCCCGGCGCGGGCAGCGTGTTGGCAAAGCGGTTGTAGCCGTAGACGCGAGCGACTTCTTCAATCAGGTCGATTTCGCGATCCAGATCGAGCCGCCAGCTGGGCAGCGTGACGGCGAAGGTGTCGTCCGCATACAGGTCGAGCTTGCAGCCCAAAGCGGAGAGATACCGTGCGACGATCTCCGTGGAGATGCCTTGAGGGTCGTGAGTCGTGCCCAGATGCCGCTGCACCTGCCGGACGGAGAGCGCGACAGGAAGACGCAACGCCGTCTTCGCCTGCGCATCCGGCGAGACAATGTCGATCAGGCTGCCTTCTGCCCAGCCGCCGTAGCTGAGGATCAGCTGCGAGACAAGCGCATTGGCGATAGGCGCGGCGTTGAAGTCAGCACCGCGCTCGAACCGGTGTGAGGCGTCGGTATGGAGCAGATGGCGGCGGGAGCTGCGGCGGACGCTTGCGGGATCGAACCACGCGGCTTCGACCAGGACGTTCTTTGTGGCCGGCGTAATCATCGAGTCCCAGCCGCCCATAACGCCAGCGAGAGCAAGGGCCTTATGCTCGTCCGCCACCACGAGATCGTCGCCTTCGAGCACACGCTCTGTGCCATCAAGCAGCTTCAGCCGCTCACCCGGGCGGGCCAGCCGGACGATGATGCCGCCTTCGATCTTGTCGAGGTCAAAGGCATGGGTCGGGTGCCCCATGCCAAGCAGCGTGAAGTTCGAAGCGTCGACCGCGTTAGAGATGAGCTTCTGTCCGAGGAGCGCGAACCGGTCTGCTACCTCTCCCCGGCTCGGAGCCAGGATGACGTCCCGAAGCACCTGCGCGGTGAACCTGCCGCAGAGCTGGGGAGCGTCAATGCGGACGGGAAACGCGGTGGCTGACGGTACCGTCGTAAGAGTGCCCGTAAGCGGCGGGAGAGGCAGATCATAGATGGTGGCCGCTTCGCGCGCGATGCCGTAGTGGTTCATGGCGTCGACGCGATTGGTGGTGATGTCCATCTCGAAGAGGTGCCCGTTGCCCACACCCAGGCTATGAACGCCTTCGACGGCAATCCCACGCAGCGTCAGGTCGTCGGCCAGTTGCCGGTCATCGATGGCGAGTGCGGGCAGAAGAGAGCGAAGCCAATGGGTGAGTATCTTCACGCGAACTGCTCCAGGAACCGCATATCGCCCGAGTAGAACTGGCTGATGTCGGCGATGCCGTGCTGGATCATGGCGATACGTTCGACGCCCATGCCAAAGGCAAATCCACTGATCTTCGCGGGATCGTAGGCGGCTGTGCGGCCTTGCGCGGCACGTTGCCCATCGACGGCGGCGAAGACGGCGGGGTCGACCATGCCGCAACCCAGCAGCTCGATCCAGCCGGAGTGCTTGCACTTGCGGCAGCACCTGCCCGCGCAGAAGATGCAGGAGATCTGCACGTCGGCGCTTGGCTCCGTGAAGGGGAAGAAGCTGGGGAAGAAGCGTGTTTTTACGTCCGAGCCGAAGAGCGCCTTCATGGCGTGGTCGAGCGTGCCTTTCAGGTCGGAGAAGGTGATGTTCGTGTCCACGCAAAGGCCTTCGACCTGATGGAAGACGGGTGAGTGGGTGGCGTCGGCGGCGTCGTTGCGGTGCACCTTGCCCGGAATGACGATCCGTAGCGGCGGCGCCTGCGCAATCATGGTGCGGATCTGCACGGGCGAGGTATGCGTCCGCATCAGCAGCCGGTCGCGCGCCGGACGGCCCTGCTGACCAGCGATGACAAGCGTGTCCTGGGTGTCGCGCGCCGGATGGTTCGGCGGAAAGTTCAGCGCTTCGAAGTTGTAGAAGTCCGTCTCCACCTGCGGGCCGAGGTTGGTGGAGTAGCCGAGATGATGGAAGACGGCGACGATATCCTGCATCGTTTTGAGGAGCGGATGAGCGATGCCGGGAGTTTGGGCGGTGCCGGGTAGCGAGATGTCGATGCGCGGCTCGCCAGCTGGGAAAACAAAGATTTCACACGTGCTTACCTGACTCTGCCTTATCCTGTCATCCAGTTCGTTGAAACGTATGCCGACAGCACCTTTGCGGTCTAAAGGTGCTTCCTTGAGCCAGTTGTCCCTAATTTGTTTTAGTCGTCCTGCTTTTCTTCCGCGCCACCGCAGCTTGAACTCTTCTAGCGAACTGCTCGAAATCAAACGTTGGCTTTCCTGCTCTACTTCGTTGAACAGTAGTTTGAAAGCGTTATCCAGGGCCAGATCGTCGTAGCCTCGAAGTAAGGGGATTTGATCGTTCATGAGGTTAGAAGTTATGCCGAAATCGGCATCCTCGCCACGCGTGTGGTTGGTTCAGGAACAGGGTAGCCGTCGGCAAGCAGGCCTTCGGTGTGGAACGCGATGCCTTCGCGGATTAGCTGCTCTGCGGACTCAAACGTAGAACCAGTCACTCCGAGACCCGGCAGGTCGGGAGCGTAGGCGCTCCATCCGGTGGAAGCCTGTTCATACACCACTGCGTAGTCTTTCATTTCCCAGCCCCGCTTGCTTCAAAATGTTTTTGTGCCTTCCTTCGGCAATCTCTTCGGACGGGTGACCGGCAATGGTCACGTTGCCCGCTCTGACCGGATGCTTGAACTGGCGATGGTTGCCGCGCTGGGCAATTTGATACCAGCCGTCCCCGTGTACAAGGCGCGAAGCATCCCGCGTCTTCATCGTAAAAGAAATCTTCTTGGTCGCCTACTCACAGCGCCGACCAAACCACCAGAAGCACCAGCACGCCCATCAGGAGGCTCTTCTTATCGGTGATTGCGTACACGACCGGGTCCTCGTCGAGCTGCCCGCGCGAGGCAAGCAGCCAAAGCTGGCTGATCCACAAAAGCAGCACCGGCACCAGCAACCAGAGCCGGTTCGGGTGGCCATAGAGCTGGACGGCTGTGATGTTCGAGATGTAGAGCGTGAGCACCACGACTGAAGCGTAGCCGGAGGCCGACCCAAAGCTGCGCATCTGCTCGATGTCGGAGACGTGGTAGCCCCTGCCTTGTATCTGGGTGGGAGCCGATTCACGTTGACGAAGCCCCTCCAGCTCGGCAAAGCGTTTGACAAACGCAAGCGACAGAAAGAAGAAGATCGAAAAGCCGCCCAGCCAGGTCGAGATCGGAACGCCGGTCGCGGCCGATCCGGCGATGATCCGGATCGTGTAGAGACCCGAAAGGACGACGACATCGACCAGCACGGCCCGCTTCAGCCGGAACGAGTACGCCGAGGTCGTCACGGCATAGATCGCCAGCCATTGCAGGAAGTAGAAAGGTCTGGGCAGCGCTTCGCCCACGGAAGCAACCAGGCGCGGGAGCAACAGCGCCAGTGCCAGCGACGTCAGCAAAAACAGCGCCACCACCCCAATCCCTGCCACAGCCGACAGGTCGCCCGCCGCGAAGGGTCTCCGGCGCTTCTTCAAGTGCTTGCGGTCGGCTTCCAGGTCGAGCAGATCGTTGACGATGTACGTCGCCGAGGCGCACAGGCCGAAGCTGACGAATGCTACCACTGCGCCCAGCAGCGGTCCTGCCGACCACGCATGGGCCAGCAGCAGTGGCAGAAAGATCAGGACGTTTTTGGCCCATTGATGCAGCCGGATAGCTTTCAACCACGCCTTGTAGGAGGGGGCCACGTCGGTAAACGACCGCACCGGCGTGACCTTCGCCTTTGCCAGGGCGGCACGAAGACCGCCGGTCGGATTGGCCACCATTGGATCTTTGCAATGGGCCAGCAGCGTGACATCGGGCACGGCGTTGCCGATGTAGGTAAACTCGTCGCCAAAACGCTCATGGAAGGCCGCCAGCTTGTTCTTGCCCGCCAGGTTGACCGTTCCCGACGACGCCAGCACCCCGGCAAACAATCCCAGGTGTGTCGCCACCCGCTCAGCGAGCGCGGTATCGGCCGCCGTTGCAAGGTAGATCGGCCGTCCTGTGGCGTGTTCCTGCTCCAGGTATTGCAGCAGCTCGCGGTTGTAGGGCAGATGCGTCACGTCCAGCGTTACGGCGGAGGTGATATGACGCTTCAGCGCCGCCTTGCCTTCGCCGAGCCATCCTGGCAGCTTCAGCAGCATCGCCGGATGTTGACGCGCCAGTGCCATCACCGAGTCGTAGAGCGTGTCCGACTTGACCAGCGTGCCATCGAGATCGACACAGAGCGGACACGTTGCGCCGGTCTGGACCTCCGGGATGAGGGAGCCTTGAGAGGACTGCATACGTCATTATCGTTTACTCTGAGGGGAGAAGGGTAAAGATTGCAGGAACTTGTAAGACCTTGAGGGTCGCTGCGATCACCTTGCTGTCGCTCCGCATCTCCTTCTACGCGAAAGGCAAGCCGGATGGCCTTACCAACGACTGAGCGCGACTCCGAAGTTCATCTTGAGGCAAACGGTGACGCGCCCCGCCCAGTCAGTGCACCGGGAGGTTCGCCAGCCAGAGAGCCGGTCAGCAGTGCTCCGCAAGGGGAAGTCTCCACCAACTGGGGCGGGGCGATCCGCAAACTGCTGCTCTTGCTGCTTGTCGTGCTCGCCGTCGGAGCGGCCGTCTGGAAGATTCGCCGCAACGCCGCCGAGCAGGAAGCCCAGAACGCCCGCATGGCGGCGCAGGAGGATCGCCCTACACCGGTACTGGTCGCGGCAGTCGAACGCAAGACGATGCCGGTCTATCTCACTGGCCTCGGTACAGTGACCGCATACAACACCGTAACAATCAAGACGCGGGTCGATGGTCAGCTGATGCGGGTGAACGTCCGCGAAGGGCAGGCGGTGCGCCAAGGCGAGCTGCTGATGGAGATTGATCCCGCCCCCTACCAGGCCGCGCTCGCTGAGGCGCAGGGCCAACTGGCCAAGGATCAAGCCAGCGCCAAGAACGCCCAGGCCGAGGCGCAACGCTACACCGCTCTGCGCGAAGCAGGCGTCGTCTCCCGCGAAAGTGAGCAGTCTCAGCTTTCGAACGCAGGCCAGGCCGCCGGTTCGCTGCTCTCCGACCAGGCCGCCATCCAGGCCGCCAGGGTCAACCTGGCGTATACCCATATAGCGTCTCCCATCAACGGCGTTGTCGGCCTGAGGCAGGTAGACGCAGGCAACATCGTCCACGCGGCGGACACCACCGGCCTGCTCGTAGTCACCCAGCTACAGCCAATCTCCGTCATCTTTACGCTGCCGGAGGACCAGTTGCCGGAGGTGCTGCGGCTGACGCGTGCAGGCCGCAGCCTCACGGTCGAGGCGTATGACCGCTCTTCTGCCACGCATCTTGCGACCGGCACCGTGCTGACCGTCGACAACCAGATCGACACAGCCACCGGCACGGACAAGGTGAAGGCCGTGTTTCCGAACGCCGACCATGCGTTATTTCCGAATCAGTTTGTCAACGTCCGGCTTGTGCTCGAGCAAAGACAGGACGCCACGGTCATCCCCGCCGCCGCGCTCCAGACCGGCTCACAGGGCAGCTTCGTCTATCTGATCCGGAAGGGGGAGCCCCCTTCGGAGCTTCTTCCACCTTCGCCGGCGGGCTCGTCGATAAACGCTACACCCGCGAACCCGTCGGGCTTCTACGTCGTCACTCAACCGGTCAAGATCGATGTGACGGAAGGTTCGCAACTCATCGTCGCAAGCGGTCTGCACCCAGGCGATCAGATCGTCATTGACGGACAGGAACGCCTCCGCAACGGCAGCCGCGTTGTCCTTTCCCACACCGGACAAAGCTGATGAGCTCCACTGGCGACCAGCAATGAGTCCCTCGCGCGCCTTCATCCTTCGGCCCGTGGCCACCTCGCTGCTGATGGTAGCCATTTTGCTCGCCGGGGCAGTCGCCTATCTCCAGCTGCCCGTCTCCGCCCTGCCGCAGGTCGACTACCCGACGATTCAGGTCCTCACCTTCTACCCCGGTGCAAGCCCGGAGGTAATGGCCTCCTCCGTCACTGGCCCGCTCGAACGGCAGTTCGGCCAGATCCCCGGCCTGACGCAGATGACCTCCACCAGCTCCGGCGGCGGCAGCGTCATCACGCTCCAGTTCTCGCTGACGGAATCCATCGACATCGCCCAGCAAGACGTGCAATCGGCCATCAACGCTGCTTTTACCTACCTGCCGAAGGACCTGCCTAACCCGCCGGTCTACAGCAAAGTCAACCCGGCCGACGCGGCCATCCTGACGCTCTCGCTGACCAGCGACACGCTTCCGCTCTCCAAAGTCGAAGACCTCGCCGACACGGTCTTGGCGCAGAAGATCTCGCAGCTCTCGGGCGTCGGCCTCGTCTCCATCGCCGGAGGCCAGAAGCCGGCCGTCCGCATCCAGGCCAACCCTACCGCGCTCTCCGGCTACGGCCTCAGCATGGAGGACGTGCGCGCGGCTTTGGGTTCGGCGAATGTAGACCAGGCTAAGGGCAGCCTCAATGGAGCGAAGCAGGCATTCACCATCGAGGCAAACGACCAGCTGCTCTCCAGCCGCGACTATAACAACGTCATCATCGCCTATCGCAACGGCTCTCCCGTGCGCCTCTCGGATGTGGCCAACGCGGTCGATGGCGCCGAAAACCTCTATCAGGCCGCGTGGATGGGCCGCGCCACCACAGTCGACCGCCCGAGCTTCCTCCACCCCGCCATCATCGTCAACATCCAGCGCCAGCCCGGAGCCAACATCATCGGCGTGGTCGACGGGGTGCAGAAGCTCCTCCCTCAGCTCAAGAACACGCTGCCGTCCTCCGTCACGCTGGAAGTCCTGACCGACCGCACCAACACCATTCGCGCCTCGGTCAAAGATGTCCAGTTCGAGCTGATGCTGACCATCGCCTTGGTCGTGATGGTCATCTTCCTCTTCCTGCGGTCGTTCGCCGCCACCGTCATCCCGTCGGTCGCCGTGCCGTTGTCGATCGTCGGCACCTTCGGCGTCATGTATCTCTTGGGCTACTCGCTCAACAATCTGAGCCTGATGGCCCTCACTATCTCGACCGGCTTCGTCGTCGACGACGCCATCGTGATGATCGAGAACATCTCGCGCTACCTGGAAGAGGGCGACGGGCCGCTCGAAGCCGCGCTCAAGGGCTCCGAACAGATCGGCTTCACCATCGTCTCGCTCACGGTGAGCCTGATTGCCGTGCTGATCCCGCTGCTCTTCATGGGCGACATCGTGGGCCGCCTCTTCCGCGAGTTCGCCGTTACCCTGGCAGTCACCATCCTGATGTCGGCCTTCGTCTCGCTCACCCTCACGCCGATGATGGCCGCCAAGCTCCTCAAGCACACGCCCGAGTCGCAGCAGGGCTGGTTCTACCGGGTCTCCGAGCGGTTCTTCGAGCGCGTCATCGCCCGCTATGGCGTGGGCGTCCGCTGGGTACTCAAACACCAGACCTTCACTCTGCTCGTCACGCTTGCGACCTTCATCCTTACCGTCTACCTCTTCCTCATCGTGCCGAAGGGCTTCTTCCCGGTGCAGGATACGGGCGTCCTGCTGGCCATCACGGAAGCCCCCGAGACGATCAGCTTCCAGGCAATGGCCACGCGTCAGCAGCAACTTGCCCGCGTTATCCTGCGCGACCCCGATGTCGAGAGCCTCTCGTCCTTTATTGGCATTGACGGGCAGAACATGACGCTGAACTCCGGCCGTATCCAGATCAACCTGCGCGACCGTGAGAAGCGCTCGACCACCGCCGTTCAGATCGTTCGCCGCCTCGCCACTGCTGTGACGAAGGTCAACGGCATCCAGTGCTTCCTTCAACCGCTGCAAGACCTTACCGTCGAAGACCGCGTCAGCAAGACGCAGTATCAATACTCCATCGAGGACGCCAACACCGCCGAGATGACCACCTGGTCGAACCGCTTGGTCGAGAAGCTCAGCCAGCTGCCGACCCTCACGGACGTCGCCAGCGACCAGCAGCTTAACGGGTTGGAGGCGCATCTCGTGATCGACCGGGACACCGCCAGCCGCCTTGGCATCACGCCGCAGAATGTGGACGACGCGCTCGACGACGCTTTCGGCCAGCGGCAGGTCTCAACCATCTTCACGCAGTCGAATCAGTACCATGTCGTGCTGGAGGTCGCGCCGGGCTTCCAGATCAGCCCGGCCTCGCTCGACCGCGTCTACGTTAAAAGCTCGAACGGCAGCCAGGTCCCGCTCTCCACGTTCACGAGACTGGAGCCGCGCCAGACCACGCTCGCCATCAACCACCAGGGACAGTTCCCGTCGGCCACCATCTCGTTCAACCTGGCTTCGGGCAAATCGATTGGGGATGCTGTAGCCGCGGTCAAGGCCGCCAAGGCCGAGCTGATCCGCGACGAGCACATGCCGCCCAGCGTCAACGCCCGCTTCCAAGGCACGGCCGCCTCGTTCGAGGCCTCGCTGGAGAACGAACCCATCCTCATCCTCGCCGCGCTCATTGTTGTGTATATAGTGCTGGGTGTCTTGTATGAAAGCTACATCCACCCCATCACCATCCTCTCGACGCTTCCGTCGGCCGGCGTCGGCGCGATCCTCGCTCTGCTGCTCTTCCACGTCGACCTCTCGGTGATCGCGCTGATTGGCATCATCCTGCTGATCGGCATCGTCAAGAAGAATGCCATCATGATGATCGACTTCGCCCTCGAAGCCGAGCGCGACCAGGGCCTCTCGCCGACCGAAGCCATCTACCAGGCCTGCCTGCTACGCTTCCGCCCCATCATGATGACGACCATGGCCGCGCTGCTCGGCGGTGTTCCTCTGGCGCTCGGGACGGGGACCGGCTCGGAGCTACGCCGTCCGCTGGGCATCACCATCGTTGGAGGGCTGATCGTCTCGCAGGTGCTGACACTGTTTACGACGCCAGTGGTGTACCTCTTCTTTGACCGGCTTGGGCGTCGCTATTTAGGACTGGGCAAGCCTGCCAAACCGCAGCTGACTAATGAACACGCCCACGCAGCGGGAGACTGACCCTGTCTATGCTGCCTTCTTCCCTTGTTTGTCATTCCGCAGCGGAGCGGAGGAATCTGCTTCTCGTCGGCGCGAGTGTAATGAGTGCGGTTTTGAGCACTCTCGATATGTATGGGCAGTCTGCTCCATGCGGAATCACATCCATCACTGAAGCGTCAGCACCAAAGATTCCGCCGATAGCGAGAGCCGCACACGTACAAGGCCAATTCATTCTTATGACGAGCTTCGCGCTTGATGGGCATGTCGACCACATGGATGTTCTAAGTGGACCACTGCTGCTGCGGGAAGAAGCGCTTGAGTATGTAAGCGGCTGGAAAGCTAATGAGTACGGTGGCACACGCACGTGTGCGGTGGTTCTCGACTACGTTTTCGACGATTCAGCCACCCTAGACAAGCCGAACGTAGTCCGGTCGGACTTCAGCACGTGAAGGTTGGCATGGCTTTACCGCCGTGTTTGTGCGATCCGGCCCCCGGTACTTGGCAAACGCAAGAAACTATACTTGCTGTTCTAACCAAGTTACGCGTTGCGCAGGTAGACCTCAACCGTCCTCGTGGTCCACGTAGCCACACCGCTCCCAAAGAAATCATGGTCTTCCGTCCATACAGGGCAATCGAACATGAGAGCGGTGGCTACAATCGGCCAGTCATCCGCATCTCGATGCGCGATACGGCTCATCGCGGCGACTTCGTGCGGCTCATAGAGGCTGCGATCCACCACCTGAACCATCTGGCTCACCTCGACGAGGATGCCGAGACCCGTAATCGGGTCAACGCCGCGTTTCGCAGCCAGGCTTGGAATGTGACGATGAGCGTCTTCGAGACAAACGTCGGGGCAGCAAAAGGCAGCTACATCTTCGTACCGCTCCAGCAAGGCAAGAACACGTTCACCCAGAACGGCGCGCACCAAGATGTTCGCGTCAAGAACAATGCGCTTCAACGCTCTTGTTCCTTTCGTTCCGTCGCAAGCGCTTGAATTCTTCAATAGCCTCGTCTTCGTCTACGCCCGCAGCCGCGAGCATCTCATGCCATTTCGCGCTAGTCTCCGCGAACGCGGCTTTCTGTGCATCGGTCCGCTTGCGGCGCGCCGGAATGAAGTAACCCACCGTGTCGCCGTGGCGGGTAATGGCCATCGGCCCTTCCGCCTCCAGCAGGTATGTCGCTAAGTTGTCGCGAAACTCCCGTATGCCTACGCTTTGTGTCGCCATGCGGCCACTCCTCATTGTGTACACAAGTGTACGCCTTTATCTCAGATAACCTGTCCGGGAGCACAATAAAGAAGGACCCGCATGAGCCAAGCTACCAGCCACAAGACGAGCGATCCTCAACCCAAGCCCACCCTCGCCGAGCGGATGCTCTCGGGTGAAGGCGTCCATTTCTCCGCGCCGTTCATCAAGCGCCCGGTCGCGACCTCGCTGCTCTCCATCGCCCTGCTGCTCGCCGGAGCGGTCGCCTACCTGCTGCTGCCCGTGGCCAGCCTGCCGCAAGTCGAGTTCCCCGTTATCTCCGTCGGTGCGTCGCTGCCGGGGGCCGACCCCGAGACGATGGCGTCGTCGGTGGCCACGCCGCTCGAACGGCAGTTCTCGAAGATCGCGGGGGTCAACGAGATGACCTCCTCGTCGTCGACCGGCACCGTCGGCATCACGCTCCAGTTCGACCTGGGCCGTGACATCAACGGGGCCGCCCGCGACGTGCAGGCCGCCATCAACGCCGCCCGGAGCCAGCTGCCCACCAACCTGCCCAGCAATCCCGGCTACTACAAGATCAACCCGGCCGACTCGCCCATCCTGATCCTCGCCCTCACCTCGGACACGCTGACCGTGCCGCAGCTTTACGACGCCTGCGACTCCATCCTGAGCCAGAAGATCTCGCAGGTCCCCGGCGTCGGCCAGACCTTCTGCGGCGGCAGCGCCAAGCCCGCCGTCCGGGTCGAAGCCAACCCGATGCAACTCGCTCACTACGGCCTTGGCTTGGAAGCCCTGCGCGCGGCCATCGGCGGTGTCAACGTCAGCCAGCCGAAGGGATATCTCCAGAGCAACAACCAACGCTGGAGCATCTCGGACACCGACCAGCTCTTCGGCGCGGCATCCTACGCTCCGCTGGTCGTCGCCACGGGACGGGGCCGGGTCAGCGCCGCCGCCGCTCCGACCGGCCTGCCCGCCTCGACCGTCGGGAACACAACAGTCCCCACCGCCGCGTCAACCTCCGCGACCAACACCCCAGGCACGATCCGCATCCGCGATGTGGCCCGCGTGGTCGACAGTGTCGAAGACATCCACACGGCCGGGTTCTTCAACGGCAAGCCGGCCATCATGGTCTTCGTCTTCAAGTCGCCCAGTGCAAACGTCAACGCGACCGTCGACAACGTGAAGGCGATGCTGCCGATCCTCCAGCACTCCATCCCGCCCGTCGTTCAGCTGCACATCGCGCTGGACCGCACGCTCACCATCCGCGCCTCGGTGGCCGATGTCACCCGCACACTTGCGCTCTCGATCCTCCTGGTCATCCTGGTCGTCTTCCTGTTCCTGCGCGAGGTCCGCTCGACCCTGATCCCGAGCGTCTCCGTTCCGCTCTCGCTACTGGGTACCTTTGGCGTCATGTACCTGCTGGGCTACACGCTCGACAACCTTAGCCTGATGGCGCTTACCATCTCGACCGGCTTCGTGGTCGACGACGCGATCGTGGTCATCGAGAACATCTCCCGGCACCTGGAAGAAGGTTTGTCGCCGTTCGCCGCAGCCATGCTCGGCTCGAAGGAGATCGGTTTTACCGTGCTCTCGATGTCCGTCTCGCTGATCGCCGTCTTCATCCCGATCCTGCTGATGGGCGGCGTGGTGGGGCGGCTCTTCCGCGAGTTCGCCGTGACGCTTTCGGTTGCCATCCTGATCTCGCTGGTCGTCTCGCTCACCACCACCCCGATGCTCAGCGCGAAGTTCCTCAAGGCGCACGCTGACCGCACCCCGGGCTGCTTCTATCGCGTCTCCGGGCGGTTCCTCGACCGGATGACCGCCGAGTACGCCCGCGCACTGGGCTGGGTGTTGCGCCACCGCCCGCTGGTTCTCACCGTCACGGTCCTGACCTTTGTTCTCAACGTCTACCTGTACACGCTCGTGCCCAAAGGCTTCTTCCCTGAGCAGGACACCGGGCGCATCGGCGGCCAGATCCAGGGCCAGCAGGATGTCTCGTTCGACACCATGCGGGCGCAGGTGCGCGAACTGGTGGACATTGTCCGGCAAGATTCCGGCGTCGAAGACGTGACCGCCTTTGCCGGAGGCCGCGGCAACTCCAATGGTGGGTTTATGTTTATGTCGCTCAAGCCCGACGCCGAGCGCCGCCGCGCCGGGCAGACAGCTCAGGTCATCCTCGACCGACTGCGTCCCCGTGTCGGCGTTGTTCCCGGAGCCGCCCTTTATCTACAAGTATTCCCCGACCTTCGCATCGGCGGACGCAACACCGCCACCGAGTACCAGTACGCCCTGACTACCGACTCCCTCAAGGACCTGAACGAGTGGTCGCCCAGGCTGAAGGCCGCCATGGAGAAACTGCCCGAGATCAAGGACGTAGCCACCGACCAGCAGGAGCAGGGCCTCCGTGAGCAGCTCACCATCGACCGCGACACGGCCAGCCGGCTCGGCGTCTCACCGCTGGCCATCGACGCTACGCTGTCGGACGCCTTTTCGCAGAAGCAGGTCTCGACCACGTATGGTCCACTCAACCAGTACCACGTCGTGATGGAGGTCGCGCCCGAGTTCCAGCGAGATCCCGACGCGCTCAAGAACATCTACGTGAAGTCCACCACCGGCGCGATGGTCCCACTCTCCGCTGTCACCAAGTTCGAGTCGCAGCGCATTCCGCTTGTGGTCAACCATCAGTCGCAGGCCGCCGCCGTCACCCTTTCGTTCAATCTGCCTCCGGGCGGTTCGTTAAGTGCCGCCACGGACGCGATCGAGCGCGCCCGTCTCGATATCGGGATGCCCGCGTCGATCCACGGCGGCTTCCAAGGCGCGGCCGAGGCCTTCAAGAAGTCGCTCGCCTCCGAGCCGTGGCTGATCCTGCTCGCGCTGGTCACCGTCTATATCGTGCTAGGGATGCTCTATGAGAGCTTCATTCACCCGCTGACGATCTTATCCACGCTGCCGTCAGCCGGGGTCGGAGCGATCCTCGCGCTGCTGCTGACCCGCGTCGACCTTTCCGTCATCGCCATGATCGGCATCATCCTGCTGATCGGCATCGTGAAGAAGAACGCCATTATGATGATCGACTTCGCGCTGGTCGAGGAGCGCGTTCATGGCCGCAGCCCACGCGACGCCATCTACCAGGCGTGCCTGATGCGCTTCCGCCCCATCATGATGACGACGGTCGCGGCCATGCTTGGTGGTTTGCCGCTCGCGCTGGGCACGGGAACCGGATCGGAGCTGCGCCGCCCGCTCGGCATCACCATCGTCGGCGGCCTGATCGTCTCGCAGGCGCTGACCCTCTTCACCACGCCGGTGGTCTACCTTTTCTTCGACGGGTTGCGGGTACGCTTTGCCGCCCGGCGAGAGAATCGTCGCCCCCTGCGGCCCTTTGTTGAGGTCGCGGGCGACTGACCACGTTGCCCACTCGCGCCACTCGGTACAAAATACACCACGCCATCAACAGAGCGCCGGACGCTCAACTTATACTAACGGGACAGGTTCCATACCGATGCGTCACCACTTCCAATCTGAACAATGGCTCCCCTACCCGGTCGCGTATGTTTTTGCCTTCTTTTCGGACCCGGCCAACCTCCCCCGCCTGATGCCTGCCTGGCAACACGCGAAGATTGATCGTTCCACGCTCATTCGCCCGCTTAGCCCTGCTGCGCCGCCGCAGGCCGCCGGTGCCGGCACTCGCCTCACCCTCTCGTTCCGCCCGGTCCCCTTCTCCCCTGTCCGTGTCTCCTGGGATGCGGAGATCGACCAGTTCGTCCTGGACGACCACTTCTGCGATACGCAGCTGCGCGGTCCCTTCGCCTTCTGGCACCACTGCCACCACGTCGCCCCCGAAACCCGCGACGGCATTCCCGGCACCCTCCTCACCGACGACCTCCATTACGAGATGCCCCTTGGCCCCCTTGGCGCGTTTGCCAACTGGATTGCGGTGTCCGGCCAAATCCGCTCCACCTTCGCCTTCCGCCACGCCCGCACCAAAGAGCTCCTCGCCGCTCCTAGCGGACGTTAGCCTGTCATCCTGAGCCAAGTCGAAGGACCTGCGGTTCGACTCCAGGACAGGCAACCGTAAGGGTCCGCCGCCCCAGAACACAAGTCGTAGAGCAGACCCATTTTAGGCTTTACAATACGCCACGCCCTGTGCTTCACTCATCGCGTCCGCCGGGCCCCCATCTTCTCTCTCAGGAGCAACTCCTATGAAGCGTTTCGCCCTGACCTGCGCGCTCACTCTCGCGTCCACAATCCCCGTCCTTGCCGCCGACAACCCATGGGTTGGCACCTGGAAGCTCGATCCCGCCAAGAGCCATCTCACCGGGGACACCTTCACGTACTCCAAACTTTCCAACGGCATGATGCGCTACGACGATGGTCCAAACAAAAGAGACTTTGGCATAGACGGTAAGGAATACCCGACCTCCGTCAAAGGCGGAACAACCGCCTGGACCGCGGCCGGAGACAATGCCTGGGACTCAATTGCCCGCTTCAAAGGAGTCGTTACCTTTAAAGCGCATCGCACGCTCTCCGCCGACGGCAAGACCTACACCATCCACGGCACGAACATCTTGCCCGACGGCAAGACCACCACCAGCGAGTCCGTCTACACCCGCGTCACCGGCACATCCGGGCTGGTAGGCACATGGCGCTCCACAAAGTACGAGGACTCAGCGCCTGACACCTATACCGTCTCGGCCAGACTCGGCGGCGTCCTCCACTGGGACATCCCTGCCTACCAGCAGACTATGGAGGGCAAGCCGGACGGAACCGATCTTGTCATTACTGGTCCACTGGTGACCCCCGACTTTACCGTCTCCTACAAGATCGTCTCTCCGAAGTCCATGTCGTACATCACAAAGAAAGACGGCAAACCCTTTTACTACGGCGTCGACACCCTTGCCGCGGACGGCAAATCCTTCACCGAGTCCTCCTGGAGCTCGGGCAAAGAGTCCGAAAAAACCACCGGCTTCTACGTCAAGCAGTGATCATCGCAAAGTTCGGGTGCCCCACCTTGACCACGGCTTTATCCTCGTTAAAGCGGGGCACTCCTCATCCAAGTCGACCGCCTGACGTTGAACGCCTTTGCTTTTCTATTTGTCATCTCAGAGGAAAATCTGCGCGTCCAGCCTCCCCCGACAGATGGTGAAGCTCGCTCCCTCTACACTGACCGTGTGAGAGAACTCTTCCTCGCCGTCGCACTTTGGCTGTTTGCCCTTGCTCCGGCGTTTGGCCAAAACGAAACGCCGCACGACCAGCCATACACCCTCTCCGCCCGCTCCACCCTCGTCCTCGTCCCCACCCTCGTCAAAACCAAGTCCGGCGAGCTCGTCTACACCCTCACCGCCAACGACTTCACCCTCACCGACGACGGCATCGAGCAGAAGCTCACCCTCGAAGCCGACAACGGAACAGACCGGCTCGCGCTCGTCATCGTCGCCCAGATAGGGGCAACGGCGGTCGACCAGCTCGACAAGTACAAAGGCCTCGCCACCTCGCTGGAGACTCTGATCGGCAACGTCCCGCACAAGGTCGCCGTGGTGGCCTTCGACACCGTCCCGTCGCTCGAACAGCCTTTCACCGACGACATCGGCACAGCCGCCGAGACGCTGGGCAACCTCGACCAAGGCAACGGCGGCTCCGCCATCCTGGACGCGCTCGGCTTCTCCGTCGACCTGCTTCGTCAACAGCCCGTACAGTATCGCCGCGCCATCCTCCTGCTCAGCGAGACCGTCGACCACGGCAGCAAGCTCTCCTTCGACGACGCCGTTCGGGAGCTCTCGGACACCAACACCTCCATCTACAGCGTCGCTTTCTCGTCCTCCAAAGCACGCATCCGGGAGGAAGCCGGCAAGCTGAGCAACTCAAACCCCGGTCCGGCGAAGGGCTGCTTCAGCACCGACCCGAACGATCCCAACGTCCCGCCCGACGCGGCGCAAACACCGCTTCGCGCAGATATGGGACTGCCTCAGCCAGCTTGCCCCGCCCCTCCGCGCTGTCAAGATGGCCGAGATCCTCGGCGCAAACGGCCTCCGCCGCAACGTCCCCGAAACCGTTGCGCGTCTGACGGGTGGCGAGTCCTTCAAGATGGGCGACACCCGCGCCCTCCAGCGCAGCCTCCAAACCCTCTCCAACCATCTGCCCAACCGCTACGTCCTCAGCTTCCATCCGCAGTCGCCGCACCCCGGCTTCCACTTTCTTTCGGTGCGCATTCCGGAGTACGACCACCTTGCCGTCCTCGCCCGCACCAGCTACTGGCAAGACGTGCCGAACTGACGCTCAGCCAACCTTCCTTGTAGAAGCTTCTTTAGCGAACGGCCATTTGCCGCGAGAGGGTAGCAGCCAGGTGGGGGCGCAGCTTCGCGAGGGCGGCTTCCGCCGTTAGCCCATACTTCATCCGCAGGTCCTCCACCTTGCCGTGCTCGATAAACTCGTCCGGCCAGCCCACCCGCACAAGCGGCACCTCCACTCCGGCCTCGTTCAACGCCTCCAGCACCGCCGATCCAAAGCCCCCGGCCAGCACATGGTCCTCCAGCGTGACAATCAGCCCACACTCCCGCCCAAACCGCGCCACGCACGCCGCATCCACCGGTTTTGCAAAGCGGGGGTTGATGACCGCCGCCGCAATCCCTTCGCGCCCGAGCATTGCTGCCAGCCGCACCGCCTCCGGCAGCATCGCTCCCAGACCGAAGATCGCGACTTCCGCATGGTCCGGCTCCGAAATCACCTCAGCCTTCCCAATCTCCAAAGCCACCGGCGCACTCTTGACCACAGTTCCCGGACCGACACCGCGCGGGTAGCGAATCGCGCTCGGCCCCTCATGCGCGAGAGCCGTCACCATCATGTCCGCCAGCTCATCTTCATCCTTCGGCACCATATGGATCAGGTTCGGCACGCTCCGCAGATAGCTGATGTCGAAGAGCCCGTGGTGGGTCGGCCCATCGTCGCCGCTCAAGCCACCCCGGTCCATGCAAAACACCACCGGCAGGTTCTGCAAACACACGTCATGCACAATCTGGTCGAAGGCTCGCTGTAGAAACGTCGAGTAGATCGCGCAGAACGGCCGGTAGCCCTTGGTTGCCATCCCCGCCGCAAAGATCACCGCGTGCTCTTCCGCAATGCCCACGTCGAAGTACCGCTTCGGATGATGCGGCCGGAAGAGGTCGAGCGCGGTCCCGTTCGGCATCGCCGCCGTAATGGCCACCACCTTGTCGTTCGTGTTCGCGAGCTTCGTCAGCGTCTCGGCGAACACCTCCGAGTATGTCTTCTGCCCCGCCGGCTTGGTCTCTCCGGTCTGCGCGTCGTAAGGACCTAGCCCATGGAACTTCTTCTGCATGGTGATGGCCGGCTCGAACCCCCGGCCCTTCTGCGTAATCGCGTGGAGCACCACGGGCTTGTTCTGCTTCTTCAGGAACTGGAAGGTCTCAATCAGCAGCGGCAGGTTGTGCCCGTCGATCGGGCCGAAGTAGCTCAGCCCAAACTCCTCGAACAGCATCCCCGCGCCGATGATGCCCTTTGCCGCCTCCTCGGCTTTCTTCGCCACGTGGCGGGCCGCTTTGCCTCCGAAACGCTCGATCAGCCCCGCCGCCCGGTCATGGAGGCTGTTGATCGTTGGATTCGTCACAATCTTGTGGAAGTACTCAGCGATCGCTCCGACGTTCTTGTCTATCGACCACGCGTTATCGTTCAGCACCACGATCATCCGGCGCGTCTGCGCGGCAATGTTGTTCAGCGCCTCAAAACTGATCCCGTTGGTGAACGCCGCATCGCCCGCCAGCGCGACAATATGCTCCGTTCCGCCGGACATATCGCGCGCCACGGCCATCCCCAGTGCCGCCGACAGCGCCGTCCCCGCGTGCCCCGCCCCATAACTATCGTGCTCTGATTCCGTCCGCAGCATAAACCCGTTCAGCCCGCCCGGCTGCCGGATGGTATGGAACTGGCTCTCCCGCCCCGTCAGCAGCTTGTGCACATACGCCTGGTGGCTCACGTCAAAGACAAAGCTATCTCTTGGCGTATCAAACACATAATGCATGGCGACCGTCAGCTCCACCACACCGAGGTTCGGCCCTATATGCCCGCCCGTCTTCGACACGCTCGTAATCAACCGCTCGCGAATCTCTGCAGCCAGCCTCTCCAGCTCGGTCAACGAGAGCCGCTTTACATCCTCCGGCGAATAGATCGCTTCCAGCAAACCGCCCATCGAAACTCACCGACAATTCCCGTGCTCGCGCAAAGGCGCTAGTCCTCAAGTATATCGTCCGGCCTCGCCATGCAAACGTCCCGGACGCCTCACTTGTTGATAGCCGATCCCGGAACAAGAAACGGCTTCAACCATCTCCACGTAAGCAGGGCATCCGGCGCGGGTGAGGTATGTCCCGAAACCGCGTAGTCCGGAAAGCCGATCGACAAGCCCTTCGCGCCGAGCGTCCAGTTCGCCGGCGAACTCACAACCTCGATTAGATTTCGATCCGTTGGCCCCTTGATCAGAAGCCCGTCCTCACCCAGCTCTTGCTTCAAGAAGTTCCAGCATACCTTCGCAACAGCCGAACGCCACCGAGAGTCGTCCCTGAAGACGTCTTCCGCCCGAAGCGCACGGCCCTCCTTGCGGAGCCAGTTCACCTGCTCGAAGCTGTGATTTGGATGAGCTGCTCCATGACCCATCGAGAACGTCCCCACCTCAACGGAAACAAGAGTCGCATCGACCCGCTCCAGATGCATCGCTACTTCATCATCAGATCCCACCGCCATCTCGTTCCTCCACGGGGTGTGCTCTCCGCTGGCGTGAAGCGCCGCCCGTTCCATAGCCGCATTCCATGCCGTCCAATCCGTATCGTTTGAATCTGCCTGCAACCAGGCCGCGGTAAGCGTGCCAAATCCCGGAAAGCTCACGCCGCTCGTTCCATCCTCCGGGCGCTCGGCCTGCGCGAGGTACACGGTGCGGGTAAAGAACACCGTTCCTCCACGCCGGACACCTGCCCCCGCCAGCGTCTCCGCCCGGCCCCGGTACTCACCAATCATGCAGGTCGCCAATTGGACATCGTCCTTCGACGATGCAGCCCGGCATACCTTTGCGATCCACTTGGTCCAATTCTTTTGATCGTGACGCATCCACCCCGTTGCGGCAGGGGAGAGCGGCTGGAGCGCCCGCCGGTAAGCTGCTAACAGCTCACTGTTTACCGCCCGCAGGTCAGCTTGGCTGCACACTGCCCTCTCTTGCGGCCGCATCGCCCTTCCGCAGAACGGGCTTGCTGCCCGAGCTGCATCTACCGATAACGCCAGCGTCATTATCATCCAGTGCAACTTCATCGCTGGCCCACACCCATTCTACGAGCAACGTCCTCTCCCTAGCTGATGGGCGGCGAACGTCAGCTACACCACCGACAGCAACCTCGGTACGCTCCCTTCCTTCATACGCTCGCAATCCATTGCTTGTGGTCAATCAGCTTCACCGCCCGCCTACCGTCCCGCGCGGAACACTAAAAGCACCCGCTACTTCTCGTCACAGATGAACTGGCGCACTTTCCAGCCGTATAAGCAATGTTCCATCCACCGGAACCCGTATCCTTCCCTTGGTTCCCGCTGGTATCGCAAGTCCTTTGATCCCGCTGGCTCTAATAACGGTAATCTTTTCCGCTGATTCAACATGGAGCGTCTCGCCATATCGCGTAAAAGAATCTCCAAACCGCAGATAAGCTCCAGTCTCGTTAAGCAGGTTCACCAGAGACTCGTTTCCCGCACATCCAACTACCCTGACGCAGGACAACCAGTCCTTCGAGCGAAGCGCTGCCATCGCGACACGCTCCCGCACTTCTGGTTCGTTGATACCAGTCACAATATACGAGATTTTCTTTGGATCAAGACCCGCGCTCGGCATCTGGCGCACGACCTGCTCTATAGCGCGCGCCATCTCCTCTAACGAGGCGCAAGGCCGGCAGGGAGGGCCCAGAATACCAAGAATCAACTGGTCGTTTGGTCCATGCTCGACTTTTATGCTGGCTTCACCATGTTCCATCTGAAACTTCCAATCCTTAGTGGGTCCCGATACGCCCTTGTCTTGCGGATACGCCACGGCCGCCAGCAAAGCTAAGAGCAAAGATGCAGATAACGGCTTCACTTTACCTCCCAAAAAAAGACGCCGTTGATGGCGGAACTTGTTGCGTCGTCCTCGTCGTCGTTACCACGCTGCCGCACTTCTTGTTCGTCGATAGCCGTCATAATGTCCGTTCGCTTTCGATTACCCCGCTTTGCAACAGAAGTAGGCTTCAGCTGCTGGCTTATGGAATCTTTTGTGTAACAAGCGTGATGTTCCCATTCACGGGTACCTTCATCGTTCCCTTAGTGCCGGACGGAAGGACCAAACCAGGGATTGCATCCGCCCTTACCAGCCATACTTTCTCCGCTCCTTCGATACGGATCTCGAGACCATACTTCTTGAGCGGCTCATTGAAGGTGCGAATGCATGGATCTGAGTTAGCAAGTCCACTAGAAAACCGTTTGCCGTGCACCCAACGACTTTCCGGCAGCGTTTCCACCGGTCAGAAGCCAAAGCCAAGGCAGCGATTTTCTGACGAGTCTCTGGGTCGCCCACCCCAACATCGATGACGCTTAGATCTTAAGGGTCCAGACCCAGGCCTGGGATCTGTCGAAGCACTTCGGACAACGCCTCTGCCATTTCATGGGTCGACGCACAAGGAACGCAAGTGGGCCAAGAATGCCTAGTGATAAACGTGTTCCCACTCCATGGGAGAGCGAGATTTGTGCATCGCCGTGCTGTAGTTGAAAATGCCATTCCTTGACGGGGAGAGAACTGGTCGCTTCTTGTGCTCTAAAACCGCTCGGAACAGCAAAGAGAAGCATGATGCTTACCACGACTCTCATCGCACCTCCCAGAAGAAAACGCCATTGATTGCTGGCTGGGCGACGTCACGGTTGTCTTCGGGCATGTTAATCATGGAATCTTTACCCCACAAGGTAAAATGCCCGCTGGCGTCGGTCCATGAAGCTATGAATTTTAGTACCCCTGTTCGACTGTGAATTTCCATTCGCTAATCTTGATTTGCCAACGTCAGTTTTCTGGGTTCGCCAAAGAGCCTTCGCATCACTGGATCGATATCCTTCACTCGGAACAGGTTGGCGTCAGTTCTCATCCCATCCTCCAAACCTAGCGTTGCTGAACGGGTCCAGACCCCCTCCTCACCATGAGCTTAACGTGTAGCTCCGTTGGCCGCTACTTCACCGTATGCGTCGCCAGATCGATAGTTACCACATCGTTCGGCGTCTTGGTCGTCCCACCGTCGCTCTGCGGATGGAACTCGACCGTCATCGTCTTCGCATTCACGACCACCCGCAGATAGCCAAAGTCTCCATCGTCGTAGTTCTCGAGGGTCAGCGTCGCGTCCACCACGTACGGCGTCCGGTAGGTCGTCTTCATCTTCGATAACGGGGAATGGCCCCCGCACCCGGCCACCAGATGAGCCACGTGCAGCCCGTTGACCGTTCGCGTAAACCGCTGATAATTATGTGCGTGGCCGGAGAAGATGGCGTGCGGCCACATCCCCGCCGCCTTGGCCGCTGCGTCGATATCTGCCAGCATCAGCGGACTGCCTCCATGGGTCGCCCCGCCCGTAATCGGAGGATGGTGCACGGCCACGATCATTGCCCCTGTAAAGTGTTCCGCCTTTGCTCGTTGGAGAGCGGCCGTCAGATAGGCTACCTGCCGGCCATCGAGCGCCGTCATGGTGCCGCCCTGATCCGAGATCACCCCCGGGTCCTCAAGCACATTGCTATAAAGCGCCAATACCCGCACAAACGGTGCTTCAAACGTGAAGTACACGCCCGGCTGGATCATCGTCGACCGCAGCAGCCCGCCCGCATCCTGCGCCTGCCCCGCTTTGGCCGTGCAGAAGTTTTCGAGGAACCCCTGCAAGGTGGGGTTCGGGTCGCGCGCATACACCACACCGTCGTGATTGCCCGCAACCGCCAGAATGGGCGCAGGATAGTCCCGGTACGGCTCGTAGAACTGGTCGTAGTAGTACGTCGGTTCGCCGAAGTAGTACACCACATCGCCCAGATGGAAGAAGAACGAGGGCACATCCTCAGGCTTCGGCTCGTGGAAGTCCGCAACCATCTTGTCGGCAACCAACGATTGCGTCTGCGGCCCATGCACATCGCCCGTATCCCCTACCGAATGGAAGACGATCTGGCCCGCTTTCATCAGCTCCGCCACCTTGGCCTCGCCTGCAGCCCCATACACCTGAGCCAGCGTCAGTACCGGCTCCATCTTGCCGCCGCGCGGCTCCGGTACGGCGCCCAGCACCTTCAATCCAAACTCTTTCTGGTCCGTTACCGGCGTCCGAAAGCCTCCGGGATTGGGTGAAGGCTTCGGCTGCGCGAAGATCGGTTGGCCCACCACCGGTCCCGGTCCAGGCGGCGGCACCGGTGGAGGTATGGGCTTCTTCGTGCGTTTGGACGTGGTGGCGGAATCCTGCTCGATCATCGTGCTCTCCTCAGTCAATTCGTACGAACTCGACTTTATGGTGCGACCCAGCCTACATCCGTTTCCCACCTCCCATCATCAATTGTCCAAACAGAGCATCTTCTCCTCATTGCCATTTCCCTCCACCATCGCGGGGCTCGGTGTGCCAGCCCGAAACTCGCTCTCCCACTTCGCTACCACGGCGCTTGCCAGGCAGTTGCCCACCACGTTCGCCGTGGTCCGCCCCATATCCATCACCGCGTCGATCCCTAGGATCACAACAATAGGCTCCGCCGGCAACTGCAACGAAGCCGCTGACGCCATCAGCACCATCAGCGTCGCCCGCGGCACCCCGCTTACCCCCTTGCTCGTCAGCATGAGCATCAACACCATGCCCACCTGCTCGCCTAGACGCAGGTGCAGCCCCGCAGCCTGCGCCACAAACATCGCCGCCAGCGTCAGATACACCGCAGCCCCGTCCATATTGAAGCTATACCCCGCGGGTATGACGAACGCCACCACCCGCCGCGGCACCCCGAACGCCTCCATCGCCTCCATCGCGCGGGGCAGCGCCGCTTCGCTGGACGTCGTCGCAAACGCGATGCCCGCCGGCTCCGCGACCGCCTTCAGGAAGCCACCCACCGGGATGCCGCACCCCCACATAACCGGGACCATCACTCCGCCGAACAGCACCAGCAACGCCCCATAGTAGGTCAGCACCAGCTTGCCGAGGTTCAGAAGTACCCCCGCGCCCATCGATCCGACCGTATACGCCAGCGCCGCTCCCACCGCCACCGGCGCAAAGTACATCACGAGATTGGTGAAGCCAAACATTACCTCGCTCAGACTCTCCGTCAGCCGCAGCATCGGCGTGCGCCGCTCCATTGGAAGCGTTGCCAGCGCAATCCCAAACAGCACCGCAAACACCGACACCTGCAGAATCTGTCCCTCGTAAATGGACTTAGCCAGATTCTCCGGAAACACATGGACCACAAAGTCCTGCCAGTGCTGCTGACCGTCCGCGACCGGCGGCTCTCCAGGACTGCTCGCACGGGGCGGTGTGGCAGGCACCAGGGTCGCCTCGCTTCGAGCGTGAAGCGCGGGCATCTTCAATCCCACCCCCGCCTTCGTCACATGGATCGCCACCAGCCCAATCACCAAGGCGAGCGTCGTCACCACCTCAAAGTACACGAGGCTCTTCCACGCCATGCGCCTCACGCTCTTCATGTCCCCTTGCCCCGCGATGCCCGTAATCAGCGTCCCAAGGATCAGCGGAGCCACAATCGTCTTGATCAGCCGGAGAAAGACATCGCTCAACACCCGCAGCTCCACCGCAGCCCGTGGCGCGTCCAGCCCAAGCTCCACCCCCGCCACCATGGCCACAAAGATCCACGGCGTCAGCGACTTACGCCTCAGAGCGAACACCCCCAGCAACCCCACCGCGAGCCATCGGAGCCAGAGACCGTACCCCGGCAGCCACGCCCCTACTGCCAGCAACCCCACTCCTGCACCCACCAGCCAGCGCGCCCGCTCTCCCATCCGCGAAGCATACCAGCACTCCAGAAAGGGAAGCCTCGGCACGACCGTGTGCTCATTCAACGTTCCAAACACAATTGGCATCCGATGAGGCAGATAGAATCCGTCCAGTAAGCCCCACATCTCGAGGAGTCGTAACGTTTCGCTCTCCCCGGCCACTGTTCTACCAGAGACCGTCTTCCCGGTCCCTATCCGCGACGCGCTCACCCCGCTGCCGCCCACGGAGGTCCTATGGCACTGATCCAGTCCGTCACCTGCGATGTCTGTAGTACCCCCAAGCGCGAGGCCAACCACTGGTTCACCTACCTCGAAGAAGCCGGACACGTCACCTTCTATCCCTGGTCCGAGCGCGACTTCCTCCAGCATGGACATCTTTGCAGCGAACGCTGCTGCATGACCGTTCTTTCCCGCACGCTTGCGCGCTGGGGTCATCGCGCCGCTGCGTAGATCCGCCGTGCATGATCCATCGCGCATGATCCACTCTCCTTATATAAGGTTGGGCCTCGAGCTGTCCGGCGCCAGCTGTCCGGCCCCAGACGAAGACGAGCCCTCCTCTTCGTTCCTCTTGCCTGGGCGGTTCGCAGCGGCCTGCACAGCGTGCTACTCTTCCGGCATGAAGATCGGTCTTCCGTTGCTCTTAGTCGTGGGGGTCTCCATGGCGTCCGCACCGAAGCAAACCTCCCTGCTGCTGGTAGCCAACCAGCAGGATCACACGCTCAGCCTGGTCGACGGAGGCACAGACAAGCAGGTCGCCGCCATCGACGTCGGCGGCATCACGGGCCACGAGGTCGCCGCTGCCCCCGATGGCCGCACTGCCTTCGTGCCCATCTACGGCAACTCCGGCGTCGGAAAACCCGGCACGGACGGCGACAAGATCCAGGTCATTGATCTCGCCAGCCGCAGGATCGTCCACACAATTCCCTTCGACCACGGCGTTCGCCCGCACCTGCCCGTCTTCGATCACGCCGGCAAGGTACTCTACGTTACCACCGAGCTCGACCGCACCGTCACGACCTTCGATCCCAAAACCTACGCGCGGCTCGGCAGCATCCCCACAAGCTCGCCCGAATCGCACATGTTTGCCATCTCGCACAATGATCGCTGGGGCTACACCGCCAACGTCGGTCCAGGCACCGTCTCCGTGCTCGATCTCGCCGCCCGGAAAACCGTTGCGATCATCCCCGTCTCCGCAAAGATTCAGCGCATCTCCGTCTCACCCGACGACACCATGGTCTTTACCTCCGACCAAACGCAACCCCGGCTCGCTGTCATCGACACAGCCACTCGCAAGATCAAACAGTGGGTCACCCTCCCCGATCTCGGATACGGCACGGCACCGACCCACGACGGCCGCTGGCTGCTGGTCGCCATCCCCGCCGCGCATCAGCTCGCCGTCATCGACCTTAAAACCATGCAGGTAGCGCATACCCTCGCCATGCCCGGCCTGCCGCAAGAGGTTCTGGTCCGCCCCGACGGCGCGCGGGCGTACGTCTCCTGCCTTGGTCAAGTGGCCGTCGTCGATCTTGCAGCCTGGACCGTCGTAGGCGCGGTAGACGCGGGCAAAGGAGCGGATGGGCTGGGATGGGCGCGGTGAGCACGGCGAGGCCCGCTCGGTCGCCGCGGGATCATTCTGTCTTTTTAGCTTTGATTGACGTACAGTGAGGTGATCCAAAATCATCATCACCAGAGGTTACAAATGCGGCACGTCCTTGCTGTCTCTCTTGTTCTGTCATCTGCCTTCAACTATCAATCTTCGGCGCAACAACCAGCGGTGCCGCAAGGAACCTTACCCCCCGTTACTCCAACAACTTCTGTTCAGCTCACAGCGACGCCTACACCTCCCACGCCCAACACCCTCCTCGACGGAACAGCCGTTAAGCTGAGACTTGCAGAGAATCTAACCTCCGCGACTGCAAAGACGGGTCAAGGCGTCTCGTTTGAAGTCACAGAAGACGTGCTCGTACAAGGGATAGTGGTGTTGGCCAAGGGTGCCCAGGCGCTTGCCACCGTTACGGACGCCGCCACGAGAAAGACTATGGGACGCGGAGGAAAGCTCGACGTAAATGTAGATTCAGCACGTCTGGCTGACGGCGAGAAGGTACAGCTTCGCGCCGTACGGGATGCGAAGGGGGGCGGTCACACCGGGGCGATGACAGGAGCCATGGTCGCCACGGCCATCGTCTTCTTTCCGGCTGCCCCCTTGTTCCTGTTCGTGCATGGGAAAGACATCACCATCCCAAGGGCACTGAGGTCACCGCTTTCGTGCAAGGTGATACCAAGCTCGACATGACGAAGTTCACTCCCGCTACGGCTCAGAGCGGAACGCTTGCCGCAGCTCCCGCTTTTCCCTCAGGATTGACGATCGACGCGAGCGTCCCCAACTGCGACATCGTCGTCGACGGCACGTTTATGGGGAGCACACCGTCGACCCTCACTCTGGCAGCGGGCAAACACGACGTTGTGATCAAGAAGTCCGGCTACAAGGATTGGACGCGGAGCATGGCTGTGGGCAGTGGATCTGTGCGCTTGAACGCAGAGATGCTCGTCCAGTAGCAGATCGTACTCGCTGGCCGATGCACGCGGAAAGTGTAGGACAAGGCACCCTTCAATGCGCTAGGATGAAAGCGCATTGAAGGGGATACACATATGCTTTCACGACGAAAGTTTCTAGGAACGGCTGCCGCCGGTGCGGCGGGCTTGGCGGTGGCAAGCACGGCCAAGAGTTACGGTCAGATCGCGGGCGCGAACGATCGGGTAAACTTTGCCGTTATCGGCCTTAATAGCCGCGCGTATGCTCATCTTGCGTCCTTGCAGGCGAACAAAAAAGATGCGCGCATCACACAGGTCTGCGATGTCGACTCGACCATCCTCTCGAAGTTCGCCGGCAAGACCAACGACAGCATGGGCGAGATGCCAAGGGCCGAGAAAGACTTCCGCCGCGTGCTCGCCTCTAAAGATGTGGACGCGATCACCATCGCCACGCCCGACCACTGGCATGCGCCCATGGCTATTCTCGGCATGGCGGCGGGTAAGCACGTCTACGTCGAAAAGCCCTGCTCCTACAATCCGCACGAAGGCGCCATGCTCGTCGCCGCGCAGAAGAAGTACGGCAAGCAGTGCCAGATGGGCTCGCAGCAACGCTCCTCGGCACACACCGTGGAGATCGTCCAAAAGATACACGACGGACTGATCGGCCGTCCGTACTGGGCCGAGACCTGGTACACCAATCAGCGCAAACCCATCGGTGTGGGCAAAGTCATCCCCGTTCCCGCGACGCTCGACTGGGATCTTTGGCAAGGCCCCGCTCCCCGTACCGCCTACAAAGATAACGTCCATCCTTACAACTGGCATTGGATACGCGAATGGGGCACGGGCGAAACGCTCAACAATGGCACCCATGAGGTCGACGTGGCGCGCTGGGCCCTGGGCGCAGAGATGCCGCAACGCGTTTCGGCCACCGGTGGACGCTACACCGCCAAAGACGACTGGCAGTTCTACGACACCATTGACGTCAGCTTCAACTACCCCGACCAGCTGTTGACCTGGAAGGGCGACTGCTGCAGCGGCAAAAAGACCTATGGCCGGGACCGCGGAACCGCCGTTCACGGCACTAAAGGGACCGCCATCATCGACCGCGGCGGCTACGAAGTCTTCAACCTTGCCGACGAAAAGAAAGCGGAATCTTCAGCAAAGAAGGCGGCAACCTCCTCGACCGATCTGGTCGGTGCGGATACGATGACGGACGCGCACTTTGCCAACTTCATCGCCGCGATCCGCACGGGCGCCAAGCTCAACCAGCCGGTTGCCCAGGGCAATGTCGCCGTAACCATGCTGCAACTGGCCAACGTGGCCTACTTCACACAGCGGGAGTTGAAGGTAGACGCTTCAGGCGCAATCCTAGGCGACAAGGAAGCCGAAGCCATGACGCGCCGCACCTATGAAAAAGGCTGGGAGCCCAAAGCTTAACGCATTCCCCTTTAACTATAGCGGGCAGGTGGAAGTGATCACGCCTGCCCGCTTCTTCCTAGACAGCTCGGCCACACCACTTGTCTCCCGCCTCTCAATCGCTTTGCGAAGATTGCGGCAAGCACCCGATAAAGTGCCAGATATCCCTTCTGCAGGTTCCTCAGATACAAATTCAGAGCGCGGACATACCCTCCAAGTGTCTGTAACCAATAGATCAGCCAGATAGCGAGAGACGCTTTCTCGTATCTCGCGTTCCCTCACCAGATGCCGCATCTTCATCTATAAGAATGAAGAAGTTGGGGCATCTTGCAGAGTTAGCCCGAGTACCCCATGCCGCTCAGCACGCCACGCATATAGGCAAAGCTTTCGAGCATTCCGGGCAACGGATTGTCGGCGTGAATCTCATATTCCAGGTCTACATTGCCGGCGTATCCCATAGCGATCAGCTGCTCGAAGATGGCGTGGACCGGCATGATCCCTTCTCCGACCGCGACCTGACTCTCCTTCGAGGTGGCCTCGGCAAGGTCTTTCATATGGATGTCGAAGAGGCGCGGTCCGGCCTTGCGGAGAGCCTCCACCACATCCGTCCCCGCCCGCATGGTGTGACCGAGATCCACGCAGCAGCCGATGCGTGGGTCCATCTTCCCGACAGCGGCCAGCACATCCAGCGGCGAGGGCCAAAGCTTATCCTCCGGACCATGGTTGTGGATGGCGAGACGGATGTTATACAGCTTGACGAACTTCTCAATGCGCGGCAGAGATTCGCGCGTGGGTGAGCCGACGATCATTGGAATGCCGGCAGCCTTGACGTACTCGAACTTGGCGCGGATGTCGTCATCATCATCCTTGGAGAAGTAGATGGCCCCCGCGGCGGTCAACTGCATCCCGGCCGCCCGGAAGGCCGCAGCCCTGGTCGCCACTTCGCTCGCGGGCGTCATGGGCAGGTGAAGGTCTTTCAGGTTCAGCAGCGGGGTGCGAAGCTGCTTCATAGCTTCGATTACATGGGCGGCGTCGAGCGTACGTAAGCTGAAGCTGGCCACCCCCAGCCGGATCGGTGACGGCTTGGCAGCGGTGGACATCTGGCCAAAGGCCGGGCGATACGCGGAGACGGCGGCGAGGGCGGCGCTGCCCCGAAGGACCGCACGGCGAGAGAGGCTTTGCATGACGGTCATCTTAACCGCGGTCCTGCAACCCTGTCCACTCGCCCTCAAGGGCACCGGCACGCGGCAGCGACGAGCCATGGGGTCGATTTCCGCTTGACAGGGCAAAACGCAAAGGCATAGCGTGGGCTGCGTCCCGGAACACTTGATCGATTGATGCGGGTATACCTTTGGAGGCTTGACTGTGTTTCGTACCTTGAGGCTTTTCTGCACCCTGGCTGCCGCCCTTCTCCTCTCTCCCATCACCCTGACGGCACAAGCCGTAAACGGCACGCTGCTCGGCACCGTCTCTGATCCCAGCGGCGCCGCCGTGCCGAACGTCACGGTGACGGCCACCGACAAGGCCACCGGCACCGTGCGCGATACGGCCACCAATGCCAGCGGCAACTATACGATGCCCGACCTGCCGCCCGGCAATTACATCGTGACGGTCGCCGCGCAGGGCTTCAAGAAGGAGCAGCGGGAGAATATCGACCTGTTGAGCAACACCTCGACCCGCGTCGATGTGGACCTCCAAACCGGCAGCGTCACCGAGACGGTGCTGGTGTCGACGGCCCCGCCGATGCTCCAGACCGACCGCGCGGACATCTCGACCAAGATCGAGGCGCGCGAGGTGGCGGATCTGCCGCTGGGGACGAATCGGAACTTCCAATCGCTGTTGAACCTGGTACCGGGCACCGCGCCTGCGACCTTCCAGCACTCGCAGTTCTTCAACGCGCAGTCCGCCCTCCAGACTGAGGCGAACGGCATTCCGCGCATGGGCAATCTTTACCAGATCGAGGGCATCGACGACGACGAGCGCACCGGCCTGTTGCAGATCGTCATTCCACCGGCCGAGGCCATCCAGGCCGTGGACATCTCCACCAACAACTTCGAGGCGGAGCTCGGCCGCGCGGTGGGAGCGGTGACGAACGTGACACTGAAGTCCGGCACCAACGCCTTCCACGGTTCCGCCTTCGAGTTCATCCAGAACAGCGCCGTCAACGCCCGGTCGTACTTCGGCGGCCCGTTGGGGCATCTTTCGTACAACTACTTCGGCGGCAGCATCGGCGGTCCGGTCTGGAAAGACAAGCTCTTCTTCTTTGGCGATTACCTGCGGACGGTCGACCATGAAGCCATCGCCAACACCTTCACCCTGCCGCCGCCGGCCTTCTTTACGCCAAACGCGGCGGGCTTCATCGACCTGAGCGCACCGCTCACCTCATCGAAGGGGCAAGTCTACGATCCTACAACCGGCACGACGCCCGCGAACGCCACGACGCAAAATCCCGCGGGGACGTTCCGCACACCGTTCGCAAACAACCAAATACCGCTCAGCCGCGTGAATCCAGTCTCCCTGGCATTGTTGAAGCTGCTTCCACAGCCAAATCGAAATCAAAGCAATCTCGCCGCGCCCACGAACAACTTTGTGACCAACCTGCCGTTCCGCAAGACAACGGACAGCTATGACGTGAAGATGGACTACACGCTGACCCAAAAGGACCACCTGAGCGGACGTTGGAGTTGGCAGCGGGTGTTGACCTATCAGCAACCGGCGTTTGGCGCGTTTGCGGGCGGACCGGCCGGCGGCGGCTTTGAGGGTACGGGCAACCAGAAGGCTTACAGCTTCGGCTTGAACTACGATCATGCGTTTTCGTCGACCCTCTTCACCGAGGCCCGCTTTGGCGTGGCGCATCTCCACAACGATGCCCAGCCCAGCGACTATGGGTCGAGCGACGCCACAACGATCGGGATTCCGGGCGTGAACATCAGCCCGTTCACAAGCGGGCAGGCGACGATCAACATCGGCAACTTCTCCGGCCCGACGTTTGGCTACTCTGCTTCTGTTCCATGGATACGCGCCGAGGCAAATATCGACGCCGTCAGTAATTGGACGAAGATCATCCGCAACCATACGGTGAAGTTTGGCGCCGACGTGCGGCGTGTTCGTGACGACCTTTTACAAGATCAGACCTTCGGGGCGCGCGGAGCGTTCACGTTCGGCGAGAACCAGACGGCGAACCAGACCTGCATTCCAAACGCAGACCCCACAAAGCCACCCACCTGCACGGGATCGGCGACCAACGTGGCCAACGATATCGCCAGCTTCCTGCTCGATGTGCCGAACCAGACCGGCCGCGACGTCAACACGTTCTTTCCTGCCTACCGGCAGACGTGGCTCTTTGCCTTCGCCAGCGACAAGTGGCAGCTAACGCCGAAACTCACAGTCGACTTGGGCGTGCGCTGGGAGTTCTACCCTCCAGCCACGCCAAAGATCCCCGGCGGCTTCTCGAATTACGATCCCACGACGAACACGCTGGTGCTCGCCGGTCTAGGCGGCAATCCCTCCAACCTTGGCATTAAGACGCGCTACAGCTACTTCGCGCCGCGCACCGGCTTTTCCTTCCGGGCGACCGACAACACCGTCATTCGCGGGGGTTTCGGCATAAGCTACACGCCGTTTCCGGATAACAGCTATGCCTACAACTACCCGGTACGCGCGAACAACAGCTATCAACCCGCCTATACGTATGGACCGGCGGTGCTGGCCGACGGCGTGACGCCCGCGACCTTCCAGGCGGGCTTCCCGGCGCCGGTACCGGTCACCATTCCACAAAACGGCGTCATTCCCGCCTCGACACCCCAGCTTCTGAGCCAGTCGTACAACGTGATCCCGCTCAATTACTACAACCCTTATGTGGAATCGTGGAACGTGGCGATGCAGCAGGCACTGCCCGGCAGCCTGTCGTTCCAGCTCGCCTATGTGGCCAACCATGGCGTCCACATGCCGAGCGCGCAGAACATCAACCTTCCTTCGTTCCTCGGCGGCGACGTTGCCTCCGAGCCGCTGAACAAGCTTTACGGCAAGACGGCGGCTGTCAACCAGTACTTTCTTGGCTTCTCGTCCAACTACCAGTCACTTCAGGCGCAGCTCAACCGCCGCTTCTCGCACGGTCTGGCGTTGACGACAGCCTTTACCTGGGGCAAGGCGCTCAACTACGCGACCGGTGACGACGGCGGCGTACTCTTCTACGCGCAGCTGCGGCGCAACTACGCGCGCGCCGACTTCGACCGGAAGTTCAACTACGAGCAGAGTTTCACCTATGAGCTCCCGGCGGGGCGCGGTCACCGGTTCTTCAATAGTGGACCGGCATCCTACGTTCTTGGCGGCTGGAAGGCGTCTGGAATCATCTCGGTCGTCTCGGGTATTCCTTTTACCGTCAATGCCAACGGTGGTTCGTTGAAGACGCCGGGTACGACACAGACCGCAAATCTTACCGGCAGTTATCGTGTGCTGCACGGCATAGGCTCCGGCAGCCCATGGTTCGATCCAGCGGCCTTCGGTCAGCCGACGGGTGTTACGACCGGCAACACGGGCCGCAATCAGTTCACCGGTCCAGGCTACCTCTCGGACAATCTGTCGCTGTTCAAGAGCTTCCCGCTGTTCCGCGAGTCGGCCCTCGAGACGCGCATTGAAGGTTTCAACCTGAGCAACACGCCACAATTTGCTAATCCGAACACCGGCACGCTGGGCGCGGCGAACTTTGGCACCGTCACCAGCACGCTGGGCAGCGGGCAAGGCAGCGTGAACGGAGTTGGCGGCGGACGAACGCTGCAGGCTTCGGCGAAGATCTCGTTCTAGCCTGCCCTATGAACGGGGATTCACGATACTCTGGTCTGTGTGCATGGAGGCAGTATGGAACGCATTTCACGGCGCAAATTTGTAACGGGTGCGGCGCTGGCCGGCGCGGGAGTCAAGTACGGGTTTGCGGGCACGTCCTCCTCGTCGTGGCCACCGTTCAAGGTGGCGGTGATCTCGGATGAGATCTCGCAGGACTTCGACCATGCCTGTTCCGTGATTGCA
The DNA here is from genome assembly GCA_965215415.1 of Acidobacteriaceae bacterium. Lineage (GTDB taxonomy): Bacteria > Acidobacteriota > Terriglobia > Terriglobales > Acidobacteriaceae > Edaphobacter. The sequence goes on from CBDCDQ010000009.1 coordinate 3,331,778, forward strand.
CATGAGTTCGGTCTGAGCTACGTGGAGCTGCGCGAGGTGTGGGGAAAGAATCTTCAGGCTGTCTCGGACGCAGAGATCGCCGAGGCGAAAAAGATCCTGGCCAAGCACAACCTGAAGGTGACGGACATCGCCAGTCCTCTGTTCAAGGTGGATTGGCCAGGCGCTCCGAAATCGCAATACTCCTCCAAGGAAGACCTGCATGGGGCGGCAGAGGCGACGCTGAAGCAGCAGGATGAAGTGCTGGCGCGGAGCATTTCGCTGGCAAAACAGTTCGGGACGGACAAGGTACGGTGCTTCGACTTCTGGCGGCTGGACGATGTAGCGCCATACCGCGCGGCCATCGACGAGCGTCTGCACGCCGCTGCGGAGACCTGCGGCAAACAAGGGATCACGCTGGTGCTGGAGAACGAATTTGCCTGCAACACGGCGACGGGGCGAGAGTCTGGCGCTGTGCTGAACGCGGTGAAGACGCCGCACCTGGCGCTGAACTGGGACCCTGGGAACGCCGTCATGCGTGGAGAGCTCGATGCTTTCCCCGGCGGCTGGGAGGCCATTCCGAAGCAGCGCATCCACCATTGTCACGTAAAGAATGCGGTGAAAGATGCAGCCGGCAAGGTGGAATGGGCACCTGTCGGCACGGGATATGTCGATTGGGCGGCCCAGTTCAAGGCGCTGAAGGCCGCCGGTTACCGCGATGCCGTAAGCCTTGAAACGCATTGGAAGGGTGGCGGTACGCCAGAGGCTTCAAGCCGGGCAAGCTGGTTGGGGATGAAGCAGGCACTCGACGGGACAAAGCCGGCGTAAGCAATCGGAGCGATGGATGCTGGTGGAGGCGAGCCATGCCGCGATGGCGACAGAATGGACGATCGCGCTCCATGTGGCGTCGCAGCCGGAAGCCAGGCCGTTGCTTGAAGCGGCATTCGAGGAGATCGACCGGGTAGAAGCGCTGCTTAGCCGGTTCAGGCCTACCAGCGAGATCGCGCGGATCGTACGGGAGGCTCCTTACGGGGCGGTCACAATCGACCCCGAGGTGTTCCGGCTGCTGGCGTTCGCGCGGGCGTGGAGTGAACGGACCGGGGGCGCGTTCGACATCACGGTTGCGCCCCTGCTTCGGGCCTTCGGCTTCCCTTCCCCCGATGCTCGCTTTATCGCACGCAACGAACCGCACGTCGGTTGGACGGCTTTGCGGTTGGACCCCTCAGCACGGACGGTGGAGTTTGCCGAAGAGCGTGCATTGGAACTGGACCTGGGTGCTATCGGCAAGGGCCACGCGGTGGATTGCGTCGCGACGTTGCTGCGGGAGCACGGAGTAACCGCCGCACTGATCTCCGCCGGTTCGAGCACCCTTTATGGTCTTAACAGGCCTCCCGGTGAGGAGGGATGGCAGGTCTGGGTGAGCCTGCCTGGGGGCTTGGAACAAGAGGTGCTTCTTTGCGATCGGGCGATCTCGACTTCATCCGCACAGGAGCACTTTGTGGAACGCGACGGCGAGCGGACGGGTCATCTCTTCGATCCCCGCTCGGGCAAACCGGTGCGGGAAACACGCCAGACGCACGCCATAGCGGCGACGGCACTCGAGAGCGAAGTGCTCTCAACCGCAACGTATGTGCTGGGTCTGGAGGCAGGATCGTCCTTGTTGCACGAGCTGCGGGATGTCGAGGGGTTGCTCCTCACGGAAAAGGAGCGGCGAGCGGTCCGCTGGCCGGTAAGGGGGCTGCTGACTGCGATATCGTAGAGGTGGAGGTGGTGCGATGACTGCTATCGACCGGCGGATCTTTCTCCAGGGACTTTCGGCAACGGCACTGGCATCCAGGGCCGGTATGGCGGCGGTGGGTGCCGCACCCATTCGGCTCGGCATCATCGGGCCGGGCAGCCGGGGCCAGGAGCTGGTGCGGAACTTCCTGCGTGTTCCGGGCGTGACCATCGTCGCGGCGGCGGACGTGTATCCCGCTCGTTTTCCGCAGCTGAACCGGACGTGCGCGTACACCGTTGATTCCTATGCAGATTACCGGGTCATGCTGGAGCGGAAGGACCTCGACGCCATTGCGGTGGCGACACCGCTGAGCCTGCACGGCCAGCATGTGGTGGCGGCGCTCGAAAGTGGCCGCCATGTTTACGGTGAGAAGACGCTCGCGTTTACCGTGGCGGAGGCGCAAGGCATTGTTGCCGCCGTAAAGCGGACCGGGCGGACGTTCCAGGTCGGGCACCAATATCGCTACTCCCCGTGGATACGCACCGCGGTGGAGCGGGTGCAGGCGGGCGAGATCGGCGAGGTGACCGAGATCCATGGCTATTGGCATCGCAACAACGATTGGCGGCGACCTGTGCCGCAGCCTTCTTTAGAGCGGCTGATTAACTGGCGGCTCTACAACGAGAGCTCACTCGGGCTGCTGGCGGAGCTGGGATCGCACCACATCGACATCGCGAACTGGGTCTTCGGCGAGGCTCCGAGCGCCGCGATGGCGACCGGCAGCATTGCCGCGTATCGTGATGGACGCGAAACGGATGACAACGTCCAGGCGGTGCTGAGCTATACGCGGGGACGGCGCTTCCTGTTCTCATCCATGACGAACAACGCCAAACTCGGCGATCAGCTATGGATGTATGGCAGCAAGGGCAGCCTGAACGTGACGCTCGAAGACGCCACGTTCTTTTATGAGCCCAAACACGCTGCGGTCATCGTGCCGGGCAAAGAAGGCACCAAGGGATATGCAACGGGGGCGTCGTACCGGGCAGGCGGCGAGATGCCCTATCGTGGGCCGGGCAAGCCCGTCGCTCTCCCTTCGGCGGAGGATGCGACGACCGCGGCCTGCCGATCGTTCATCGAATGTCTGCGGACGGGAGCAAAGCCGGTGGCCGATGTTCATGTGGGTCTGCGGTCAGCGCTGGGGGTGATCGTCGGGAACGAGGCGCGGGTGGCACGGCGCGAGGTCAACATCCCGGCGGCAGGCTAGGTCGGTGATTGAGTCGGAACAGGCACCGGCCTGCGCCATGCATAGAGGATGCCTCCGGCAACTCCAAGGAATTGGGCGCAGGCGCGCGCGGCAAGCAGCACCGGAGACAGGATGCCGATGGCCGGGTCCTTACGAGCTGCCCGCGCCACGAAGGGAAGCGTCGTCACACCAAACGCGGCGAGCACCAGCGCGGTCGCCGAAACGCGAGCGCGGAGAGCGACGTCGAGAGGAACCGCGACGAGCAGGGCCGGCAGCAACAGCAGCTGGAGCTTCATGACCTGTGGGGTGTGGCTGTCCCGGACGCCCTTGGCGGGGTTCTTCCGAACGGCGAGAACGCGCCAGAAGGCAAACTTGTACTTTTTTCTGAGGTACTTGGTCCAGGTATCCGGGTGTGTATGGAAGACGATCGCAGAGGGAGCAAACTTCATCGTCCAGCCAAGCGCCGACATCCGGTAGGAGAGTTCGATGTCTTCGGCGCAGGCGACCGGAAACGAGGTGTCGTAGCCGTTCATCTCGAGGAATCGTTCACGGCGGAACGCGGCCGAGTAGGTATCGACAAAGTCGATGGAGGGCTGCCCGGCCATGAGCCGGTACTTGTCCTCGTACTCGACCTGGACGAAACGGGCGGCCAGCGATCGCTGGTGGGTCCGGTAGACGCCCTTAACCCCTACGACCTCGAGGTCAGCGAAGGGTGCAAGCATCGCGTCAAGCCAGCCGGGAGTGGGCACACAGTCGTCGTCGGTGAAGAGCAGGAGTTCGCCGCGCGCCTCGCATGCACCACGATTCCGAGCCGTAGCCGGACCGGAGTTCCGTTGCGAGAGAAGGCGGACTCGCGGGTAGTCGAGGAGAGTGTTGCTCAGCGCATCGGTCGAACCGTCATCGACAACAAGGATCTCGACCGCCCGCGTACCAATCTCCCTGAGCAAGGCCGTGAGACAGTCACCGATACGGGCCGCACCGTTGAAGGTGGGAACAACGATGGAGGCTTCAATCGCCTTCATCGTTGTTCCCGTGTGGTTCTGCGGGGATGCATTTTCCATCAGCAGGTCAGGCGATCGCGCCCTGCGCCTTCGCGGGAGCGGTCTCTGTTTTCGCGTGTTCGCTTCCCTTGATCAGGTACTTCGACAAAGTCATGAAGCCTTTGACATTGCGCTGCAGTTCGCGCCGGTCGGTAAGCGACTGCTTGAGCTTGTACGCAAGATACGACGGCGCAAGATAAAAGCTGCGCCGGGCCTTGTCGCAGAAGCTGACCAGCTCGTTGTGCGTGATGTTTGGCAGCGTCACGACGGAGTTGTGCAGGCCGTCCTTCGTCAGCCACGCGCCCCAGTCTTCAATCTGGATATAGTCGCGCTTCTTGGCCTCCTGATAGGCGACTGTACCGGGATAGACCATGATCGGGAAGAACTGAGCCGTATCGGGGCGCAGCTTCTTGGCGAAGGTGAGGGTCTTCTCCATGCTGGCTGGGGTCTCGTTGAGGTTGCCAACCATGAAGCAGCCATGCACCATAATGCCGGCGTCCTGGCAGCGACGGACGAACTTGTGTGCCTCCTCGTGGTACTTGGCGTCGCGGCGGTCGTCGTTATTCTTCTTCATGCCGTTGATGACATCGACATCGCCGCTTTCGAACCCGACGCAGAAGAGGCGCGCACCGGCCTTGTGCAGTGTGGAGAGCAGCTCGCCCTCCGCACCGATGTCGGCGCGGCAGTTGGCGTCGAAAGGCAGCTTGTTGCCGCGCTTGATCAGTTCGTTGGCGAGTTCCAGGGTGCGCGGTTTGCTGACGATAAACGTGTCGTCTTCCAGCATAACGGTTTTGATCTCAGGCATCTCGCGGGCGACGTATTCGAACTCGTCAGCGACGTTTGCGACCGAGCGATAGCGCATAGTGTGGCCGCTAAAGGTCTGCGGGTAGACGCAGAACGAGCAATGATAGGGGCAGCCGCGGCTGGTGTCGAAGACGACCAAGGGCCACAAGGAGTGCCCATAGAAGTAGTCGGGCGTGTGAAGAAAGCGCTTATAGACCTCGGAGACGAAGGGGAGTTCGTCAAGGTTTTTGATGGCCTCGCGCTGCTTGTTGCTGACGATCTCGCCCGTCTCGGGATGCCGCCAGACCAGGCCATCGACCGCGGCCAGGTCGGCACCGCAAGCCTTGGCTTCGAGCCAGTCGCGGACCGTGTACTCGTACTCGCGAATGGCGACGGCCTGGAGCGAGGTGGACATCGCCAGCGTCTCTTTCGGCAGCGACGAGACGTGCCGTCCCACCATGAGCACATGGAGTGAGGGCCTCGCGGCGACCATTGCCTCCACCACGGAGATGTCGTTGATGATGCTGGGCGTGGAAGTGTCGCAGACGACGGCCTCAATGTTTTTCGCGTCGATGCGGTCGATGACCGCCTTGACCGAAAAGCCACCCGCGGGCGCGTCCACGAGGTCAACGTCGTGACCGTTCTTGATCGCAACGCCAGCCGCTGTGGCCAGCCACTTGGGGTAATACAGGGTGCCGCTCTTGGTCACCGCCGGACTGCGCTGCTCGCGAGAGAACCGGGGATGAAAGGGCGGATTGAGAAACAACACACGCATTCGTAAGAGCCTCCAACTGGGTTGATTAGATCATATCCTCGCGAACGGAAAGCAAACTGATCTACAGAGCGCACACGGCGAATACCTCCAGGATAGCCTTCCCGAAGTGGACGAACGACCGGTCAACCGTTATACGAGATGATCCTTGGCGGGTGGCCAGATGCGCCGCAGCGCCGCGCACAACAACCAGCCGTAGCCGGCGATCAACAGGAGGTGCACTCCAAAGAATAGTTGCGCGGTGTGGCTTCCGGTGGAGAGCGCCCGGTGAAGGGTGAGCGACGGTGCCTGGAGCAGCAGGCTGGCCCAGATGCTCTGTTCTGTCACTGCCACAATGCCAAAGCATGCAAACGCCACGATGGCCCAACGGGATCGTCGTGCAAGCGACGCGACGAGCAGGCAGACCGGGAAGAGGCAGAGCATCAGGTATGGGGGCCAGGACTTCTTTGAAAACAGCAGGAGCGCCAGCGTCAGTGCGCACATGGCAAAGAGGAGCAGACGCATCGCGGCTTCTGGAGAAGACCGCAATCCGCGGCGCGCCGATAGACCGCAGATACTCGTGAGAACGATCAGGAGAAGCGAGTCGATCCATCGCGGGCCGAGCGCCAGTCCGTCCAGGGACTCCAGGAGATAGGGAAGGTTCCCCGCTGATTGCATCACGCCCTCGGACGTGAGCGGCTGGAGTACCGGCAGCCGAAGCAGGAGCGCACCACCGTAGATCACTGCAAGCGTCGACACCGCTCCGAGAGCCCAGCGCGCCCGCCTCGGAGCCGCAACCAGAAAGACGGGAGCGAAGAGCAGCGGGAGAAACTTAATGGCCGCGGCAGAGAGCCCAAACAGCACGCCCGAGCAAAAGGCCCGGCTGCGGAGCATCAGCAGGAGCGCACCGGCCAGGAGAAGCGCGATGAGCACGTTGTCCTGGCCATCCACCGTGACGAATTGCAGGCTGATGGGGCTGGCCACATAGAGCAGGGCAGCCGTCCGCAGCGTGGATTCGTCGAAGAGCCTGCGGCCGAGACCCAGCCACATCGGAAGAAGCAGAAGTTCTACGAGGACGGAAGCCAGGATGATGGCAAGCGGCGTGTGCCAAAGAGAGATGAAAAGGGCATCGAGGTACGAGTGCAACGGAGCGTAGCTGCTCAGGAAGTCACGGTAAGGCAAACGATGGTCGAGGGCGTTCATCGCCTGCGGAAAGTAAAAGACGGGGATGTCGCCCCGCGGTGCCACCCGCAGCACCAGGAAAATCAGTGCGAACAGGAGAAGCCGGCTGAGGGCAAGGGCAAGGACGGCGGCTTGTCAAACGTGACTGGCGGCAAATCGTACCCCCGCCGCCATCTCGTCAGCACAACGCCGGTTGCGGCAGCGGCCGATCCAAGCAGGGCACGGGCGATCAAGGTGTGCATTCCGGTCATCGATCGGGTCTCAGTGTTCGAGCTGGATGGCGGTGGGCTGCTGACCCAGACGAGTTTCCAGCAGACGCGGCACTACGGGTTTGTGGCGGCGCACTCCGCGTGGGGTGGGATTGTGGGGGTCAAGCCGATAAAGAATGAGCAAGTTCCGCTCAGGGTCATCATAAGCGGGAAAGGCCGCCACCCGTACGAGGCGGTAGAGCGGGGCGAGTGCCTCCATCTTGTCATCATCCACCTGGTTCCAGGCGGCGTACCAGCCGGGACGATAGGTTTCCACGCGTTGTGCAAGCTCCATGGTGCCAAAATCGTCGCAGATGGAGGGAAGGCCTGTCATAAGCGAAAGATCGGAGCCGGAGATCGAAAGCACCAGTTGGCTTTGTGCAGCATCGGCGGCGACGATCCGCTTCACATTGGCGGCGGCGGCGGCGAAGGTGTACTCGGGGGTGCGGACGTACTTTGCGGTTTCAAGCGCATCGGGAAGAGCAACGAGTAGAAGCAACGCCGAGGCAGTGGCCAGGCCGGTGAGGCGCATGGCCGGAGGAAGCCTGACCGTGAGTTCGCGCAACGTAAGCGGCAGCAGCAACGTCAAGGGCACCGCGATGACAAGATAGTAGCGCGGCTGCAAGTTGTTGTGGTACGCGAGAAAGGCCGCATACCCCAGAACCCACAGCAGCAGGGCGGCAATCAAGGGCGGGGTGCGGCGGCGCAGATGCAGCAGCGTTGTAGCCGATCCAGCGAGTGCGAGTGGAAACAGGAAGCGGCCGACCCACATTCCATCTGTAAAGGTGTTGGCCAGCACGGCCGGAGCGGTCTGCGCAGTGATGCCCGTGTAGGCGTTTGCGCTGAAGAGATATCGATAGTCTGCCAGAAAACGCGGGTGGACGAACAAGGCGAAGTAGCCGGTCCAAAGTACCGCGGCAATCACGCAGGCGGGAAGGGCGGTGCCAAAGAAGGGACGCAGGCGGTAGCCGCGCGACGCCAGGAGAAGGAAGAAGGCTGCCGGAAAGAGGAACAGAGCGGTGGTCTTGGTGAGGACCATTAGCGGCAGCAACAGACCGAGGAGAACGACGGCTCGCCCGCGCGATGGCGTCGAGGCGGCCAGCAACGCGAGCAGCATCAGCAGAACGAGCAGCGGCTCCAGAATGGCCATACGTGTGAAAACGAAGCAGAACGGGCTGACGGCGAGCAACAGGACTGAGGCGGCGGGCACCAGCGTGCTGCCGGGGGGAAGCCAGCGTCGCAGCAAAAACCACGTCGCGAGGAGAATACACATGAAGATCGATACCGTCAGTGCGCGAGCGGCCGACAGCGTAACCCCGGTGAAATAGAAGACGGCAAGCTCCACCAGAGGCCAGACGGGCAGCGCAGCGGCAGGATTGAAGTCACCGGGAACGTACCAGTAGCCGCGCTGATAGTGACGGATCGCTGCATCGCCATACCATCCCTCGTCGGTGTACTTGGCCCAGTCCATCCAGGGTGAATGGTTGGGAAAGTCCGCCGTGAGATGAAGGAAATGGAGCGCGGAGAACAGAGCAGCAGCGGTCAGCAGGAGAGCCGTGCAAAGAGCGGAGGCGCGACGCCAGAGCAACGAGCTGGGAAGAGGGTGCGCCAACGGTCTTCAGTCTGCCTCCACGGCTAGCCTCAGCATAGTACAGATGCTCCTCGCCGGGCAGAGGTCGGGTATCATCGCACCTGATACGCCATGGTCGACGCCCCTGCAGCTCAGACACCTCACCGCATTCCGAGCCTCGATGGACTGCGTGCCCTGTCGATCTTTCTCGTGGTTGCTCTCCATACGCTGCAGCGGATCAACGAGACCCGCTATGTCGGCTGGGGCTGGTACGCGTTGTTCAATGGATCGAGCGGCGTGTTCATCTTCTTCGAGATCAGCGGATTTCTGATCACGACGCTGCTCCTGCAGGAGCACGCCAAACGCGGTTTCGTAAGCCTGCGAGGGTTCTATCTCCGGCGGGCGTTCCGCATTCTGCCGCCGCTCTACTTCTATATCGGGTTTGTCGCCGTCCTCGGATTGCTGGGACGGCTGACGCTCGACCGGCGCGACCTCGTCAGTGCGTCCTTCTTCTTTCACAACTACATACAACACTCGCAGATGTGGTCGCTCGAACACCTCTGGTCGATTAGCGTCGAAGAGCAGTTCTACCTCGTCTGGCCGTTCTTGTTCGTCTTCTGCCTGAGGTGGCGCGGGATGCGTGGCCGCTACGCCGCATCAGTAGTGCCGCTGGCGATCCTTGTGGGTTCGCCGGTGGCGCGGGTCGTACTCGGGCAGTCCAGCAATCCGGCGCTTCATCGCATCGGCGTAAGCAACTTGAACTTCGACTTCCTGATGTTTGGCTGCCTGGTGGCTCTGCTGCAAGGCACAGCCTGGTTCGAGACTCTCTACCGGAGGGCCACGCGTCTTTGGTGGCTACCTCCCGCGATGATGGCGGTATGCAGTGTATTGGGCGCGCGCTATGAGAATTACTTCAATCTCCCTTTTGGCTACACGATCAACGGCGCGGCCATCGCTTTCTTTTTGCTGTGGTGCACACGCAACCCCGGAACGGCTGTCGGACGGGTGCTGAACTGGGGTCCGGTTGCGCGCGTCGGCGTACTGTCGTACAGCATCTATCTTTGGCAGACCCTCTTTCTTCACCATCTGAACGGGCCAGTGTTCGCCCCTCTGGCCTGGCTGACGATTCCGCCCGTGAGCTGGGCAGGCTTCTGCCTGATGGCGCTGTTCTCCTATGAGGTGATCGAGCAGCCGTCGCTTGTGCTTCGTGGAAGGCTGGTCAGGCGGCTGGCGTCGTCGCGGCACTCCGAGGCTTTGGCGACGCGTAGCGGCTCTTGAGCTTCAATATCGGTTGCTCGAGGAAGCGCGAGGAGAGCAGGGCCACAGCAACTGTGCCTGCCGCAGCGACCAGGAAGTTTACGGCGTTGACGACTATCGGACCTCGACCACCCACAAGGGCGACGGTGAAGACGTGGAAGACCGGGCCAAGAAGTACATGGAAGACGTAGACGCCGAAGCTGATACCTCCCAACCAACGAAGCCAGGCCGCACGGGCGCATACTGCAATCCAGCCCGGCTCCAGGGCAAGAACAAGAACCCCGGCGAAGAAAAGGGTGACGGAGGGCAAGCCCCACTGCATCATGGGGCGAGTTTGTATTTCCAGGCTGCGAGCATAGAGGCCGACACCCCCAAAGCCGATCAAGCCTAACCAGGCGCACCGTGGAGCGATTCGAACGGCCCGCATCCACTCCTCGTGACTGCGGTATGTGAGCGCCAGCCACCCTCCGGCGGCGAGTTCGCCCGCGCGGCAAGGAAGCAACTGCCAATAAGCTGCGGGATCTGCGGCCACGTGCCAGACTGCGATGCGGAAGACACACGAGAAAGCAAAGGTGGCAAGGCAGAGCAGTTTGGCACGACGGCGGGTCTTCTGAAGGACGAGCAGGAAGGGCCAGATGAGGTAGAACTGCTCTTCTACTGCGAGACTCCAGAAATGGAAGAGCGGCAAGGGTGAGGAGAGATGATTGATGTCTTCAGCAAGCTTTGGAAGATTCTGGAGAAACAGCACGGGCACCCAGATCGTACGAAGAGCCAAAAGGAGCGTGCCTGCTGCAAGCGCGGCGAGCAGCACGGCCAAAATTGCGGCGTAGTAAAGGGGGAAGATACGAAGCGTACGGCGCACCACGAAGTTGCGCCACCAGCGCGGATCGTCGAAAGAATCCCAAAGTATGCCGGTGATGAGAAAACCCGAGAGAATGAAGAAGAGGGTGACCCCGGCCCAGCCACCTTTATTAAGGAAGCCGACCAGTTGCAGGGGGCGCACAGAAGAATGGGTGCCGCCACCATAGTGGTAGACGAAGACCAGCAGGACGGCAAAGCCGCGAAGACCGTCGAGACCGGGAAGGTGGCGTTGGGTTGTCATCGGATGCCCTTGGTTCGCGTGTTCCCTACTCGTACGACAGCGCATCGATGGGGTCTTTGCGAGCCGCCTTCAACGCGGGATAGAACGCGCCCAGCAGAGCGCTCGCCAGAGCAATCAAGACGGCATACGCGACGTAAGGCCGGTTGATGACGAAGTCCAGCGTGGGAAAGCGGGCCTGCAAGATGACGCTGAGCGTGTAGCTTGCGCCAACGCCGAGCGCGATGCCGATCGCCGCGAGCAGCCCTGTCTCGGAGAGCACAAGAAACACGATGTACGAGCGCGACGCGCCCATGGATTTCAGGATGCCGATCTCGCGCGTGCGCTCCATTACCGCCGTATACATAGATTGGAAGATGACCAGGAAGCCGATCACCACGGCGATGCCGATGACGACGCGGAGGCCTATATTGAAGCCCGGCAGCGCGGCGGGCGTCATGGAGGCGAGGTACTCTTCTGTCTTGAGCACAGAGTAGGTCTGCATGCCGGGTGTAGCGGCGATGCTCCGGATCACCTCATCCTCATACTTCGGAGCGGCCTCTGTCTTGAGATAAAAAGTAGTGGCTTTGCCCTCCGTGCCAGTCAGCTGGCCCATGGTGTCGATGGGGATGAACTTGCGGCCGCCCTTGCCATGGTTGACGACGCCCGCGATGCGGAAGTCGTGGTTGAGCAGCTTAACGGTGTCGCCGGTGTGCTTGCCAGCGGCCGCGTATTCGTCGACGAGGACATCGAACGGACCCTGGAACGGACCACCTTCTCGAAAGACAAAGGGCAGCAACGCGTTGTAGCTTTTGAAATCGATGCCATAGATATTGTCGAGAGTGCTGGTGATCTGGATATTGACGGGCGCTGCCACCTGGATGTGCGGGATCTGCGCGAGCACGTCGGCTACCTTGATGGAAGCAGCTGCGGGGCTCATGCCGACAAAGACGTTCGTGGTACTGGGCCGAACGAACATATCCATGCCTATGCCGTTCTGACGGTCTTTGAAGCCGTTCAGCTTGCCCATCAGAATGGCAGTAATCGAAAGGATCATGATGACTTCGATCGCTACGGCGAAGGCGCTGATGACGGAGCGCAGGGGACGATGGACGAGGTTGCCGACGACGAGTTTGTTCATCTGCATACCAGTGTATGGGAGCGAACGTGAAGGAAGACGGCCTGGGACGTGCCGGTCGAGGTGATAGACGGAATGCGACAGTTTTGACGTGATGCGTGCCGGGCAACTATCTTTCTGTAAATAAGCCGTTGGGCGCAGAGGACACGGCCTGTGTACGCGGACAGCGGAGTGATGGTCGAGTTCGGGCAGGACTTGCGGCGGGCACGCGAGCATCGTGGCGTACCTTTAGACGCCGTCTGCGCGATCACCAAGGTCTCGGCGCGTCATCTCGAAGCTTTGGAGGCGGGACACCTTGAGGAGCTGCCCGGTGGGGTCTTCCGCAAGGGCATCGTGCGGAGCTACCTGGATGCGGTCGGCCTTGAAGAAGGGCCATGGATGGAGCGGTTCGACTCCTCTCTGCGGGCAGCAGGCGAGCGAACGGGCGGCACAGCCGATGAGGGCCACGCAGAGTGGGCGGAGTTCGCCGAAAATGTGAAGCGCAATCGCGCCGCGCCCGGGCCGCCAACGGGTATGCGGTGGCTGGGCGTTGTCTTGATGTTTTTGGTGCTGCTGCTCTGCGGCTATCTGGCCTGGAGGTATGTCCTCCGCGACCGGCTCGGAGCTTCGGCGAACCGGGTGGATTCAAACCTGTGCAACGGATTGCCGGGAGGCGAACGACCCGCCTATGCATCCTGTGTGACGCTTGTTGCGGCTGGCACGTGCTGCGGAGCGCACTGCTCGTCGGCCAGGTAAAGCCAGCGATCCAAAGCGTCGATCCCTCGTACAAGCTCCTCTTCCGTGACGATAAGAGGCGGAGCAATGACAAAATGCGACACCCAGGCCTGGATGATGACGCCCTCGGCCAGCGTTTTCGCAGCGATCTGATCGACCATGAGCGGCTTCCCGCGAGCTTGTCGGCGTAGGTATTGAACGGCTCCTTCGTTGTCCGGTCTTTGACGAGGTCGACCGCCCAGAAGAGTCCTTTACCCCGTACGTCACCGACGCTGGGATGTCGCATTTTCAATGCTTCGAGCTTCGCGCGGACGAACGGCTCCAGCGAACGCGCGCGCTCGACCAAGCGGAGCCGCTTCATCTCACGGATCGTCGCCACCGCCGGAGCAAGCGTCATCGGGTGCGCCTCATACGTGTGACCGTGCGCGAAGTAATGATCCTGAAAGAAGTCGCCTATCTTTTCACTCGTGGCGCAGAGACCCAGCGGCACATAGGCCGACGTAATGCCTTTGGCAGTGACCAGAATGTCGGGCGTGACCCCCCACAGGTTCATGGCGAACCACTCGCCTGCACGGCCCCAGCCAGACATGACCTCGTCGGCGATCAGCAGGACCCCGGTCTCGTCGCAGATGCGGCGCAGCTTGCCCATGTACTCTTCAGGCGGCACGATCACGCCGTTGGTGCCGACGATAGGCTCGACCAGCACAGCCGCCACGTCGGACTCGTTCCGGATCATGTGTTCGAGATAGTCGGCGCAGGCAATGTTGCACCCGGGATAGGTGTGGCGGATGGGACACTTGTAGCAGTGAACTTCTGGGCCGAAGATGACGCCCTGCGACTTGCCGCGCGGCTCCATGGGCCAGCGGCGATGATCGCCAGTGGCGGCGATCGAGCCGGATGTCGAACCGTGATAAGACCGGTAACGAGCAAGGATTTTGGTCTTGCCGGTGTACATCCGGGCGATCTTGAACGCGGCTTCGTTCGCATCGGTACCGGAGGTGGTAAAGAAGAACTTGTTCAGGCCCTTCGGCAGCACTTCGAGCAGCAGTTGCGACAGCTCCGCGCGAGCCGTCGTGGCATAGCCGGGCATAGCGTAGGCAAGCTCCTGCGCCTGTCTGGCGATGCTTTCAATCACAGCCTGGTTCTTGTGGCCCAGATTCATGCACATGAGCTGCGCGCTGAAGTCCAGGTAGCACTTGCCGTTGCTGTCGACGATGGTGCAGCCCTCGGCATCGACCAGATGCATCGGCGTCCAACCCTTCTGGAAGCGCCAGGTGCCGTAGTTGGTCTGCTGGGTGATCTGGACGACCTCAGCAGAGGTCAGCGGAGTGGGCACGGCTTCATGAACGGCGGAAGACGGAAGGAGCGTATCAGAAGCACTCATGGTGGCCCTTTCTCGGAGCGGAAAGTATGGAACGCGGACCGAAGCCGCCGCATACACAAAGCATACAAGCGCCCAAGAGATGAACCCGGCCAAGTTGGCTCAGGGGCGGGAGAAAGGCTGAAGCTGGTACAAGGGCGAGCGAGCGGCACTAAGGGCCACCCAGGCACGAGGGAACCGTGCGGACGTGCACGGCAGAAGGCTTGTGCGGGCAGCGACAGAGCACGACGCCGTTGTTCCGATAAGGCACACGCAGGTAAGATAAAGGCTATACGCTGCCGAGCGCATTGAGGCGTCTCGCAGTTCCGATAAAGGAGCACTTTTGGCAAAGCGCGACAAATTTCTGTTTACCAGCGAATCTGTGACTGAAGGACATCCCGATAAGATCGCCGATCAGATTTCAGACGCCATTCTCGATGCCTGCCTGACGCAGGACCCCTACAGCCGGGTGGCGTGCGAGACGCTGACCTGCACCGGTCTTGTAGTGATCGCGGGTGAGATCACGACCAAGGCTTATGTGGATTTCCAGAGCATTGTGCGCGGCACCGTCTCCGCGATTGGCTACGATAATGCGCTCTACGGCTTCGACTCGAACACCTGCGCGGTGATTTCGACGATCAACAAGCAGTCGGGCGATATCGCGATGGGTGTCGATACCGGGGGAGCGGGCGACCAGGGCATGATGTTCGGCTATGCGACCCGGGAAACGCCAGAACTGATGCCCATGCCGATCTCGCTCGCGCACCGGCTGGCTCAGCGCTTGAGCGAGGTGCGCAAGAACGGCATGATGGCGTACCTGAGGCCCGACGGTAAGAGCCAGGTGACGGTGGAGTATGACGCCGACAATCGGCCCGTGCGTGTGGACGCGGTCGTGATCTCAACCCAGCACGCCGAAACTGTAGGCAACGAAGAGCTGCGCGGCGACGTTCTGAAGCATGTCATCCAGGCCGTCATCCCGGCGGAACTGCTCGACCAGGATACCAAGTACCATATCAACCCGACCGGCCGCTTCGTGGTGGGCGGACCCATGGGCGATACCGGCCTGACAGGACGGAAGATCATCGTGGACACATACGGCGGCATGGGACGGCACGGCGGCGGTGCCTTCTCGGGTAAGGATGCCACCAAGGTAGACCGCTCCGCGGCGTATATGGCCCGGTATGTGGCGAAAAATATCGTTGCGGCCGGCCTTGCAGAACGCTGTGAGGTGCAACTGGCTTACGCGATTGGCGTGGCCGAGCCAGTAAGCGTGCTGGTCGAGACCTTCGGCACAGGCAAGCTGGATGATGGCGCGCTGGCAGATCTGGTGCGGAAGAACTTCTCGCTGACGCCTAAGGGAATCATTGAAAGCCTCGATCTGCGGAAACCAATCTTCAAGCAGACTGCGGCTTATGGCCATTTCGGACGCAAGGGTGATGTCTTTACCTGGGAAGCGACAGACAAGGCTATGGCGCTTAAAGAACAAGCAGCTTCGCTCGAGTTAACCGCGCAGTAACTGCGCTATGTTGAAGGGGCGAGCGCCATGCATCCGGCGTTCGCCCGTTCACTTTTGAAGCGGCAAGGTATCGCTGCATCGTGCTGCCGCTTACCGGCTGGCGGCTTTGCCTGAATAGAAGGTGTAGGTCGCCGTATAGGGGCTACGGTTGAGGTCGCCCAGGTGGGCGGCATCGCATCCATCGCCGGGAGCAAGGCCACCGTGAGTCTCGGAACGACGGATGTAGTCGACGGTGGTGAGCAGCCCGGTTCGCTTCGGATTGATCGCTTGCAGAAGAAGGCCCGGCAGGCTGGCTGGATCGGGTGACGCTTTGGCCACGACCTTGCCGTCGATCGAGCTGGAATCCTGATACGTCCAGCTGGGACCGTCGCCGTGGGTGCCTACCTCTCGGTCTTGCGCGTCAAAGAGGCGGGCGACCGGGGCACGCAAGGTCCACTGAGCGATGGAGCCGGCGGCCTCGCAGCGGTAGACTTGCGCTCCCCTGCCCCGCACCGTAAGGACGGCGTTCTGGTTGGCCGGAGGCGCGGTAGGGTCGGGTGTCTGCGCTGCAACGAATGAGCCAAGAAGATAGAGAAGCGGGGACACGAGGGAACGCATAGCTTCAGTTTAGCGTGCGCTGCAACAGGTCTGAACCGTGCGGGGCAGGCGCAAGCGGCACAGCACACGTTCGCCTGCAGGAAACGGAGTGTCGCGCCTGGCCTGCCTGGTGGAGGATACTGAAATGACGACGATGGCCGAAGACATGAAAGTAGGCGCGGTCCCAAGCTATTTTCCGGGGCGGCAATGGCAACAGGTGCTCGAGCGCGACGCGGCCGCAGACGGGCAGTTCTTCTATGCAGTTAAAACCACCAAGGTCTTCTGCCGGCCAAGCTGCCCCAGCCGGCGGCCGGCCCGGAAGAACGTCAGCTTTTATCCGACGGCAGAGGCGGCGATCGAAGCCGGATACCGGGCATGCCTGCGCTGCGAACCGGACCGGACAGGGGCCAAAGCCGATCCGCAGGCTGAGGCCATCGCAGCCGTGTCGGACTATCTGAAGGCTCATGCGACGGAGCGGACGCGGCTGGACGATGTGGCAAGGGCCACGGGCGTAGGGCGGCTGACGATTCTGCGCGGGTTCAAGCGGGTGTTGGGGGTAAGCCCGGGCCAGTTTGCGAAAGCCGCACGGGTAGAGAGATTGAAGAATGGCCTGCGAGAGCCGCGCAAGAAGGTAACGGACGCGATCTATGAAGCGGGGTACGGGTCTTCGAGCCGCTTGTACGAACAATCGAACGCGGTGCTGGGCATGACGCCACGGGTGATGCGGGAGGGCGGCGCGGGCCTGATGATCCGGTACTGCACGGCGGCAAGCCCTCTCGGCAAGATGCTGGTGGCAACTACCGATGTGGGGGTTTGCTCCATCACGTTTGGGCGAGACGACGCAGAGTTGGTTGCCGGGTTGCGGGCGAGCTTTGCGAAGGCACAGCTGGTGGCGGCAAAGGGCAACACAGGATGGCTGGCGTCGGCGGTGGCTTTTGTGCTGAGCCAGACTACGGAGCATCCCCTGGCGGTGACGTTTCCTATGGATGTGCGGGCCACGGCGTTTCAGCAGCGGGTGTGGCGGGCGCTGCGTGAGATTCCGCGGGGGGAGACGCGAAGCTACACAGAACTCGCGGCCGGTCTCGGCACCCCCAGTGCCGTGCGGGCCGTTGCGTCGGCTTGCGGAGCGAACCCCATCGCCCTTGCCGTGCCGTGCCATCGCGTAGTGGGCAAGGATGGCAGCCTCACCGGCTACCGCTGGGGCGTGGAGCGGAAGCAGAAGCTGCTGGCGATCGAACGAACGTAAGTCCTCTACTATAAAAGCGAATGATGGATGCGGGCGGCGGCAAGCGGTGGGGCTTTGAGGAGACGGCGTGTGCCAGCGCGGGGCTGGCTCTGGTGTGTGCGTGTGCGTGTGCGTGTGTCGTACGCGACCGGCTTCGTGCGGGCGGACTGACGGACGTCAAGGCACGCGTCGCATATGGTCTTGAACATCTGCCAGGGGCGCTGCTGGCGGCATGCTGCTTCCTGGTCCTGGTGGCCGCAGGTCGATGGTTGCTCGTTCGATGGAAGCCGGTGGGGAACCTGCCATCGACATACTTTGTGGGTGCGGTGGGTGTGGCGTTTTGCCTCTTCTGGTTACCTGCTGTGCTGGCGGGCGGGTTCGACCGTGACGACTGGATGCTGCTGGGTGCGGCATCCGTGCGAAAGGTACTTGCCGGGCAGCCATGGCTGGCATGGCAGACGCTGGATTCGGTCGATGGAAACTTCCGTCCGGTGGGTACCGTGCTGTATATGGGCATCCTGCTGCGGCACTTTGGCGTATGGGCCCGCCCCTTTCTGCTCGGGCTGTTTGCAGTCAATCTACTGGGGACTTTGGTGGCCTTTGCCATCGTGCGGACCTTGGGATATTCCCGGATGGCGGCGGCGGCGGCCGCGATCTTGTACCTTTCCCGCAGCCAAACGTACACCATCATGACATGGACGTGCGCGCTGGGGGATGCAGTGGTCATCCTGCTCTGCGGGTGCATGGCTCTGGCACTGCTGGCTGCCATCAAGCGGAGCGGAAGGAGCGCAGCCGTCTTCCATGTCCTGGCCTGGGGGTGCTTTTGTGTGGCGACTTTAGCCAAGCAGAGCGCGTTTGCCGCGCCTATGATTGTCGGTCTGCTGTTGCTGCTTCGACCCGGAACAGCGCAGAAGTGGACGATGCACCTACGGTTGCGCGAAGCGGCATTGGGTGTGGCAGTGTACGGAGCGACTGCGGCGGTACCCTTCTTTCATGCGAAGCGGCTGCTGGCCGGAGTTCCACCATACCCGGTCGCGTTTTCGCTCGACGCGCTGCTGCGAACGTTTGCCTACGCTGCCTGGTATCTCGGGACGTTTGAGTTCCCGAGCAAATATAAACAGCTGCTTCTGCTGCCGCCAGCTGCCGGCATCCTGGCAGTGTGCGCGGTGGTGTTGGCCTTGCGACGATGGCCGCGACTGCTGGGCGAGCGTCCGCGTGATGTGGCGTTCTGCGCGCTGGCAGGGGTCGCTTCCCTATCTCTATTTGCGGTACTACCCGCCCGGGTTGCGCCATACTACGGCTCGATGGCGGCGTTCTGGGTGAGTCTCGCGCTGGGGATCGCCTTGAGCCGGTTCGGTTGGGCGGAGCCAGGAAATCAGGCGGGGAGGGTGTGCTGCCTGATCTTTTGCGTGCTGGTGGTGATGGGCTTTGTGGATGTGCGTTTGAAGCAAACAGGTTTGTTCCCGGCGGGCGGCTACACCTGGGGGGCGTCCGAGGTAGGTCTCGAGCGAGCGCTCTACGGCACGATCGCGCAGGAACTGGCAGCAAGGCCAGAGACGCAAGCTGTACTGCTCGAGGATATGCCCGATGACGACAGCATCTTTGCGAACATGGCAATCATAGCCAACCCTGGTCTCGAGCGCGTTCTGACGTATCGGAGTGCGCCAGACAGCTATTTTGCCAATGACCGGGGAGGCCGGGTGCCGGTGGACGATCTCGCGGGATTGCGCAATCCGAGGGCGTACAACTGGAATGTGCCTCTCAACCGGATCGAGGCAGAGCGTTTGCTCTCCAATGAGCGAGTGCTCCGGTTGAAGTTCAATCACGGCAAGATCGCCGTTGGACACGGATGGCCAGCCTCTTCGACCCAGTCAGATAGCCGGCTGCTTCAAGGTCACAGCATCCCTGGGGTACTCGTTGCGGTGCGCCTTCCGGGAGGCAGACTTCCTTAGGGTGCCTCATAAGGCGGCGACTGCAGCGAGAAACACCTCTATCGAATGCGGCCAAAGCGGTACACAAAGCCGACCTTGACGCCGGCGCTATTCTGGATCGTGCCGCCAAAGGTGGTGCCAAGATAAGCGGGGGTCACGCGTGCGGCAAGGTTAGGGAAGAAGTTGTAATCGAGGTTTGCGCCAACGGAGAAGGCGGCGCGGGCATTTGACGAAGGCCAGAGCCCAAGATCCGTATCGAGGATGCCTTTCGAGCCGCCCCCGAACTTGCCAAGCGCACTGCCGGCCGTAACGAAGACACTGACGGCAGATTTCTGCTGCGCGTAGACGCGATAGGTAGGTCCGGCCATAAAGGTGTATTCGGAGATCTGCGGGTTAGAGATGTTGAAGATGGTATTGCCGATCTTGGCATTCCCGTATGCACCGTCGATGCCCCCCGTAACGCCCAGCTTCGGGTTCAGGAAGTAGGTCCCTGTGGTCCAAAAGGTCACTTCGTTGTTTTTCTGGAGGTACGGTCCGGACCTCCAGCGAAGATAGCCGCCGCCCCCGCCAACCTCCCAGCGATGGCTATAAGTGTCCGCAATGGTGCGTTCGACGCGGGCGCGGCGATTGGCGCTCGATTCGCGGCGTGGCCGACGAGTCTGGGCTTGGCTCATGCCTGAGCATGCAAGGGTGAGCAAGAGGGCGGCCATGGCGGATCGCACAAGGTAGTTCTTAGGAGCAAACAGCGGGCTTGCGAACATCAACGGTTTCCCCTGCACAGGCTGGCGCGGTGGGCTAAGCTTCGGCGCGGTCTGTCCAATCTTTTAAGTTTGCGCCGGGTGGAGCGCGGTGACACCACCCGCTCTCTTATTAGAACATTGCGCCTGTGCCCGTGACGGGCCGGACCCCCGGGAGAATGGCGCAGCGGCGCAGAGCCAGGCTCCGGAAAAGCCGAAGCATACTCCAGCGGTCGAACTTTAGAGGACAGCGTCGTCCTGCGTATCCCAGGTAGTCGAGAGCGCTCACTCAAACCGTGCTGCTGAGCTTGCCGGTCACGCAATCCCCGACATGAGCTTTATCTTGAGAAACAATTCTGAAACACTACGGGCATGACTGTTAAAGCGGCAGAGAATCTATCGGAGCGCATCGGGCGGATTGAAGTCTCGGCCACCATGGCGATCACGGCAGCAGCGTTGAAGTTGAAGTCCGAGGGTGTGCATCTGGCGGACTTCGGCGCAGGTGAGCCGCACTTTGCCACACCGCGCCACATCAAGGACGCGGCGATCGAAGCTATCGAGCAGAACTTCACCCGATACACGAATGTAGCGGGGGTGCCGGAGGTGCGGCGCGCCGTGGTCGACCGCCATGCGTGCGACTTCGGCACAGACTACACACCGGACGAGTGCGTGTTTACGACCGGCGGCAAGCTTGCGCTCTTCAACGCACTCCAGGTGCTGGTCGACCACGGCGATGAGGTGATCCTGCCGGTTCCTTACTGGGTCTCGTTCAAGGACATGATCCAGTACGCGGGCGGTGTGCCGGTGTACGTCGAGAGCCGTGAAGAGGAAGACTTCCGGATCACGGCGAAGATGATCGAAGCGGCCATCACTCCAAGAACCAAAGCCATCATCCTGAACACGCCTTCCAATCCCTCGGGAGCGGTGGTTTCGCCAGAGGACCTCGAAGCCATCGTTCGCCTGGCGCACAAACACAGCATCTACGTGATGCTGGACGAGTGCTACGTCTACCTCACGTTCACCGGCGACGTTGTGAGCGGAGGATCGTTTACCGAGTGCAAGGAACATCTCCTGATCTGCGGCTCGCTTTCGAAGACGTATGCGATGACGGGCTGGCGGGCGGGATTTGCCTTGGGGCCGAAGCCGATCATCGCGGCCATGAGCAAACTGCAGTCGCAGAGCACGTCGAATACATCGAGCATCGTGCAACGGGCGTCGATCGCGGCACTGACCGGATCGCAGGAGTGCGTCGGCGAGATGCGGGCGGATTACGTCAGGCTGCGCGACCGTGTGCTCGACGGGTTCAAGGCGATACCGGGCCTGACCTGCACGGTGCCGCAGGGCGCGTTCTATGTATACCCGAACGTGAGTGCGTTCTTCGGCAAGGGCGGGATCAAGTCCGCGTCGGACGTGGCCGCGAAGCTGCTGCGAGAGGCGCATGTGGTGGTGGTGCCGGGCGAAGCGTTCGGGACGGCCGAGCATATCCGGTTGTCGTATGCTGTCGCGGCGGACGTAGTGGATGACGGCGTGAAGAGGATGGCGGCGTTCTTTGCGGCGCTAGGCGCGGGTTCGGGTGCGTAACTCGAGCGATGAGATGGTGCAGCCGATAGGGGCACAAGAGGGTGCGATGCAGTTTGCTCCGGTGATTCTGGCAGGTGGCAGCGGAACGCGATTCTGGCCCCGTAGCCGGAAAGCGAAGGCAAAACAGGTGCTGGCGCTCGACGGCGAGCGGACAATGATCCAGCAAACGCTTGAGCGGCTGTTGCTGGTGGGCAAGGCGTCGGATGTGTGGATCATGACCAATGGCTTGCTGCGCGAGACGATTGCCTCGCAGTTGCCGGAGGTGCGCACCGCGCAGATCCTGTGCGAACCTTCGGCACAGAATACTGCTCCGGCCTGCGCTCTGGCCGCCTTCCTGTTAGAGAAAACGGCACCCCAAGCCGTCATCGGGATATTTCCGTCCGATCACATTGTCAAGAACGACGCACGGTTTGCAGAAGTGGTGCGCGCCGGAGCAAGCCTGGCCGCCTCTGCTGAACGCATCGTCGTTCTGGGGGTGCCGCCCACGCGGCCAGAGACAGGATACGGGTATATCGAACTGGGTTCATCCGTCGAAGCGGAGTGTGCCGGAACGATCCCTGTCCGCCGGGTGAAGCGCTTCACGGAAAAGCCCAACGCTGCGACAGCGGTCGAGTTTCTGGCCACCGGCAACTATGTGTGGAACGCGGGGATCTTTCTTTGGAGCGCACAGACGCTGACGGCGGCCATCCGGGAGCATCGTCCGGCGATGGCTCCTCTGCTCGAGGAGATTGCGGCAGCTTGGGGCACGGCGGACTTTGAGCGGGTGTTTCACGAAGTGTACCCCCGCTGCGAAAGCATCTCGATCGATTACGCCGTGCTGGAGCCGCGTTCGGGCAAAGGGGAGCTGGCCTCCGAGATCTATTGCTTACCCGCAGATTTCGCGTGGACGGACATCGGCTCCTGGGCGGCCTTGCATGAGCATCAGGTGAACTTGCCAGAGTTGACGGGGTGCGGCGGTGCGAATGTGGTGGATGCCGGGAAGAGTCTGGCGCTTGAGGCGCATGGGAACTACGTCTTCGCGCCGGGCAAGGCGGTGGTGCTGCTGGGCGTGAGCGATCTGGTGGTCGTGGAGACAGAAGACTCGCTGCTGATCACGACGCGCGACCGGTCCCAGGACGTGGGCAAGGTGGTCAAAGCACTGGCGGCGGCGGGCCGCGAGGAGTTGTTGTAGGCGTGGAACGCAAATTCCGTTCGGGAACTTACGAACGGGAAAGAAAGGGCTTTCGTCTGCAGCCCGCGACCCTTGCCATAGACTGGGTGAAGCATGCATACGACGGCGGTCAAGTTCGGGACGGATGGGTGGCGCGGGATCATCGCGGACGACTTTACCTTTGCCAATGTGCGGGTGGCGGCTACGGCCATTGCGCACTATGTACTCGAAAACGAAGCCGCAGAGCGAGGCGTCTGCGTCGGGTACGATACGCGCTTCGGGTCGAAGAGCTTTGCGCGGGTCGTCGCGGAAGTGCTGGCCACCGCAGGCATCCCGGTGATGCTGGCTGAGGAGATCACGCCGACCCCTGCATTGTCGTTTGCAGTTCGCGAACGAAGAGCGGCGGGCGGCGTCATGATTACGTCCAGCCACAATCCTGCAGAATGGAATGGGGTGAAGTACAAGGCGAGCTATGGAGGGTCCGGCAAACCATCGATCATCGCAGCGATCGAAACTTACCTGGGCCGGGAGTTACTTGCGTCTGTCGCACCTGCTCCCATCGTCCTTGCGGATTTCAACAGCAGCTACGTTACAGCCATCACCGAGTTTGTCGATCTTCGAGCGATCAGGGAGTCAGGTTATAAGTTCCTTATCGACTGTATGTACGGGGCGGGGCGCGGGGTGGTTTCCGGCATCTTCGCGCGGGCGGGGGTCCCGTTTGTAGAGATGCGAAGCGAGATCAACCCCGCATTTCCTGGGATCAATCCAGAGCCGATCATGCCGCACATCGCCGAGACGCGAGAAGTGGTCGTGGAGCAAGGATGCGACGCCGGGTTCATCACGGACGGGGACGCGGACCGCATCGGAGCGGTGGATGAGCACGGGAATGTCGTCGACGCGCACAAAATATTCGCCATTCTGCTGAAGTGGCTGCTGGAGCGGAAGGGATGGCCGGGGGATGTGACCCGAGCCTTCAACACTACCAAGATGCTCGACCGGATTGCCGCCCGGCATGGCCGGACGCTGCACGAGCATGGGATCGGCTTCAAGTATGTCTGCGACCTGATGCTCGAAAAGGACATCCTCATCGGCGGCGAAGAGTCGGGCGGCGTCGGGATCAGCCGGCATCTGCCGGAGCGGGACGGAATGCTGAACTCGCTGTTGCTCGCGAATGTAATGGCAGACGAGGGCAAGACCCTGGGCGAGCTCGTCGCAGCGTTGCAGGCGGAGTTCGGCGAGCACCAGTACGGGCGGATCGATATGCACATCGACCATGAACTGAAACAATCGGCGATCGTTCGGGCACGATCCTTGCAGCCGGGCATGGAGATCGCCGGGCATATGGTCCTGCGCACTGAGACGCTGGATGGGATTAAATTCTTCCTCGACAATCCAGCATGCTCCAATCAGTCAAATGCCGCCGAAACATGGCTGCTGCTGCGGGCCTCGGGAACGGAACCGCTGCTGCGGGTGTACTGCGAAAGCTGCTCGATGCACTCGGTGGAGCAGATCCTCCAGGCGGCGAAGGCGTTCGTCATGGCCGGTGCAGCTTGATGAGGATCGAGACCAAAGGCATCTTGTTCGACATGGATGGGGTGCTGATCAGCTCCATTGGATCGGTCGTGCGGTGCTGGCGGCGGTGGTGCGCGTTGTATGACGTGCCAGGAGCGGAGACGTTCGAGGTGCCGCATGGGAAGCGAGCCATCGACATCATTCGCGCGCTGCGGCCTGATATCGATGCG
Source organism: Acidobacteriaceae bacterium (assembly GCA_965215415.1). Classification (GTDB taxonomy): domain Bacteria; phylum Acidobacteriota; class Terriglobia; order Terriglobales; family Acidobacteriaceae; genus Edaphobacter. The sequence goes on from CBDCDQ010000009.1 coordinate 3,356,290, forward strand.
ACCGAGGGGCTGCGGGTCATCGAGGATATGGAGATCGCCGACACGGCCGGCCTCCAGGTGCTGCCGGGTGTGCGGGCGCTGCTTACTTCCCTGCCACCGGAACGATGGGCAATTGTGACCTCAGCCACCCACCGGTTGCTGCTGGGCAGGCTGGAGGTAGCTGGGCTGCCAGTGCCGGAGCGGCTGATTTCGGCCGACATGGTAGAAAACGGCAAACCGCATCCGGAGCCGTACAGGCGCGGGGCAGCCTTATTGGGTGCTCGGCCAGACGAGTGCCTGGTCGTCGAGGACGCGCCGTCGGGCGTATTGGCAGGGAGGGCCGCGGGGTGCCGGGTTCTCGGGGTACTTGGAACGCACTCGCGCGAAGATCTGGGGGAGGCTGACTTTGTGACGCCATCGCTCGAGAGCGTGAAAATTGAAGTGGTGAGCGGGGGCCTTCTGATCCATTTCGACGCAGCTTAGCTGCGTGGCCTTGCAGGCTGGCATCACCTTCCCTCTACCGTACCGTCCAACCATCCGGCGAGACGCTTGCCTCGTCCTTCAATTAGCGGAACAATAGACCTGTTGCCGCCTGTTTTCGCGGCGTTCTTATTGGGAGATACACCTTGCATAGCTTTTTGCGTTCCTTCTTTGTTTCAAGCACGTTGGCTCTGGTCCCCTCGTTGGCGTTCGCTGCCCAACTGAGCAGCGATGGGAAGACCGCCATCCCGAAGGATGTGCAGCAGCTCATCGTGGTGGACTACCGCGCCATGCAGAACTCCCCCGCGGCGATGAACCTGAAGGATCGTGTGCTGCCCCCGGAATTGAAACGTTTGGAGGTGGCGCTCAAGACCTCGGGCCTCAAGGTCGATCAGGATGCCGATGTGCTGGCATTTGCTGCCTTTCGGGCCGGGGATGGAACGAGGACCGTGGGGATCGCGCAGGGGCAGTTCCAGACGCGCGAGATCCTCGCGAAGTTCACCAAAGCGAAGGTAAAGCCAACCATGGTGCGCAATAACAGCGTGTATCCCATGGCGGGCGGCAACGTGGTGACGTTCCTGAATCAGACCACGATGGTGTTTGGGGAGAAGGACGCAGTGCGCGGTGCGCTCGACGCTCGCGACGGTATGGTGCCCAATTTCCTCTCAAACGGCGAGTTGACCAACGAGATGGCGTCGGTTGAGACGCGGGCGGTCTGGAGCCTGCTCGACCAGCGCGGAACGCAGACGATGATGCGAAGCGTTCTGGGCGATGCAGCGCAGCTGGCTGATTACGACACGGTCAAGAACCGCTTCAAGAGCTCACGCTACACGATGGACTTTCAGAACGGGGTCAAATTCGAGATGGCCGTCGTGATGTCGGACACCGTCACGGCGGCAACCGTAGCGACTCTCATGAAGGGTGCCGCGCTGCTCAAAAAGAACACGGGTTCTCCGATGGAGAAATCGGCGCTCGATCAGACGACAATCGACTCGAACTCCGGGGTATTGTCGGTCAACTACAGCTCCTCGGATAGTCAGTTTGCGAGTTTGCTGGGATCGCCGCTCTTTCAGCAGGTTGTCCGCTAGCGCAGTCGGCAGGCCCTGGGCTGCGGCATGCTCCTTAGTAGCCGTGCATTTCGTTCTTATAGCGCTCTAACTCCCTTCCTCGCATTTTCGGCCACATCCGTGCATTTAGCTTTGGCATGGATAGCGGAATCTATGCGGCGTATGCCGGTCTTCTGGCCCGGACCCAGGCTCTCGACACAGCGGCCAACAATCTCGCGAACGCGGGTACAAATGGCTTCCGGGCGCAGCGCGACTACTTTCGTAGCGTGCTTACGGATAACATCACAGGGCAGGAGAGCTCGCAGGTCGGCTCTGCGGTCAACGGGTTCGGCGTCCTTGGGGGCAACCGCCTTGACCTGGGCCAGGGGCAGATTGCACCCACAGGCAACCCACTCGACCTTGCGTTGAATGGCGAGGGTTTCTTCGCGGTGCAGACCGCGCAGGGTGTGCGTTACACGCGCGATGGATCATTTACCAAATCGCCCGCGGGGGTGCTGCAAACTTCCCTTGGCGAGCCGGTATTAGACATCGCACAGCAGCCCATCACGGTGCCTTCGGGGCCTATCCAGATTTCGAGCAACGGCACAGTTTCGGTGACGAACACCGACGGAACAGCGAACGTCGTGGGGCAGGTGGGCGTGTTTACGTTTGCCAATCCCGGGGTACTCAAGGCCGAAGGAGTGAACCGCTTTGCGACCGACAAAGACAATCCACCAATCGTCAGCGAGGCGGGAGTGCAGCAGGGGTCGCTTGAGGGTGCAAATCTGGACTCGGTACATGGGTCGATGCAGTTGATCCTCGTCCAGCGGCAGGCAGAGATGATGCAAAAGGCGTTGAGCGCCTTCAACAACGATATGGATAAGACGGCGGCGGAAGAGTTGTCGCGAGTTTAGAGAGTGCTACGGGGAGTTCCTCCGGGAACCAAAAACAGAAGCAAGGGGAGATTGAGATGATTCGAGCACTTTACACGGCGGCGAGCGGCATGAGCGCCCAGCAGGCGAACCTGGACACGGTCGCCAACAATCTGGCGAACTCGGCGACGACGGGCTTCCGGCAGCGCCGGCTTCAGTTCCAAGACATGATCTACCAGAACCTGATCACGCCTGGAACGGCGCAAAGCACTTCCACGGTCGCGGCAGGTCTGCAGATCGGTCTGGGGACAAAGACGGCGGCCAGCGAGGTCATTATGACCCAGGGCGACTTCAACCAGACGTCAAATCCCATGGATCTGGCGATACAAGGCTCCGGGTTCTTTCAGGTGACGCGGCCCGACGGCACGATCGCCTATACGCGGGATGGCAGCTTTCACATGAACAATCAGGGAACGCTGGTGACGGCCAATGGTGAGCTGCTGACACCCAATGTCACCATTCCCTCCAACGCGACGGCGGTGACGATCTCCCAGTATGGCGTCGTGTCGGCGACCATTCCCGGACAGAACCTTCCGGCGCAGGTAGGCACGATCCAGCTTGCAACCTTTGCCAATCCTGGCGGGCTGAGCTCGATTGGCGGCAACCTGTTTCAGCCGACGGGCTCTTCCGGCAACGCGATCACCGATGTTCCGGGTGGAAACAGCGGCATGGGCACTTTGCAGCAGGGCTACCTGGAGAACTCGAATGTGGACGTGGTTGCGGAGTTCGTGCAGATGATCCTGGCGCAGCGCGCGTATGAGAGCAACTCCAAGGTCGCCAAAACAGCCGACGATATGTATTCGCAGGTCAATAGCTTGATTCGGTAGACGAAGGGAGTTGATAGCCCTTCGTGAACAAGAACCAGAGAGGCGGAGACGTGATGCAACCAGGGTGCTGGGCAGCTATCGGGGTGATGTCGGTTGCGCTTGGCGGCTCGTGCTGGGGGCAGGCAGCCGCGTCAGCAGGATGCGCAAAGACTCCGGCAGCGGCCATTGACGCGGCACGGGCGGGGCAGGTAACGAGTCAGGCAACAGGTTTCCGAGTCGAGTCGGTGCGATGGGATGCCGCACAGCGCCAAACCTGGGCAGTGATCCGAAGCTGCGATCATGCAGAACGGCCCACTCTGGCGATGCTTGCCGATCTGCCGCATGACGCTCCCGTGGCTCTAACGGTTGCTGGAGCTTTACCTGTTGCCGCCAGAATAGCGCCTCTCAATACGACGGCTGCGGTGGTTCATGCAGGCGAGGCCGTCCGGCTGTGGCGACTGGATGGGCAGGCGCACATCGAGCTAACGGCAACGGCCGAGGAGAACGGCCCCCTGGGCGCGAAAGTACGCGTGCGGCTGGCTACGGCGAAAGAGCCCGATGGGCAATATGCTGCACCAAAATATGTGGCCGGAATCGTGCGCGGACCGGCGGATGTGGAGATAGAGCAATGAAACGACGCGTGCACATCGACTTTGAAGCGGAGCATCGAGACCTTTGGATGTTCGCGCTGGTCACCGTGATGGTGTCGTACCTGCTGGTGGCAGTGACTTCGTTGAACGCACAGACCATGCCCCCGATCACCAACGCTCCAGGATCGCAGTCCAACGCTGCGCCGCTTTCCAACCTGGAAGCGCACGAATCGGTTCGGCAGAGGCTCGATCTGGTCAAGCCAGGAGTAGCATCGAGTTCGCTCAACTCGTATCTGTCTCGGGTGCGGGCGGCAAACTCAAGTGCCCTGGCGACACCCGGTGCCATATGGACCGACAATGGGCGGCTTACCCGGATGAACACCGATGTGCGGGCGATGCGGCCAAACGACCTGATTTCTGTAGTTGTGTCCGAAAATCTGAACGCTTCGACCGACGGGTCGGTAAAAAACTCGCGCGCTTCAAACGCCAACTCGAGCGTCACCAGCCTCTTCGGTCTGTTGAAAGCGGGCAACGCGCTGCAACATCTGGTCGGACAGACCTCAACCTCGGGGTTGAACGCGCAGGGCACAAGCGCCACGAACTCCTCGCTGACGACGACCATCGGCGGCCAGGTCGTGGAGGTGCTGGCAAATGGCACGTTGGTGGTCGAAGCGGAGCGCCAGGTGGAGTTCTCTCAGCAGAAGCAAACGATTGTGCTGCGGGGCCTTGTACGACCCGAAGACATCTCGCAGCAGAATCAGGTGCTCTCGACAGCTATTGCCAGCCTGGAGCTTGAGGTAAAAGGCAAAGGCATCGTGAGCGACGCCACCTACCGGCAGAACCCGCTGGTGCGGCTGCTCGAACGGGTCATCATTTTCTAGGGAGCAGTCATGTCGGAAGTATGGACGGAAACGATCAAGAGAACCGCGGCAGCCCTGTTGTTTTCTTACGGGGCAAGCGCGGCAGCGCAGACGGCAGCTCCGGCCCGGCCAGCCACCGGGAGGCCAGCCATCCTTGTGAATAGTGGCATCTCCATTCCGCCGAACGAGCAGATCACCACTCACCCGGCTGCCGCGCCGGTAGCGTCCGCATACGCCGAGCCGATGACGCGTCCCATCGCGGCGATCTCCGGCAATCCCACGGCACCGACACGGGAGGCGCGGATCAAAGACATTGCCTCCATCGAAGGCATACGCGACAACCAGCTGGTGGGTTACGGCATTGTCGTGGGGCTCCAGAACACAGGCGACTCACAGCAAACGAGCTTTCCGATTCAGACGCTGGCAGCCACCTTGCTCAGGATGGGCGTCAGTGTGCCGGCGACGTCGATCCGGGTACAGAACCTGGCTGCGGTGTTTATCTCGGCTACGCTGCCTCCCTTTGCGCGGCCAGGTACAAAGCTGGACATCACGGCGTCTTCGGCCGGAGACGCCAAGAGTCTTGAAGGCGGGTTGCTGCTGATGACACCCCTGTATGGGCCTGATGGCAAGATCTACGCGCAGGCGCAGGGGCCGCTGGTGGTGGGCGGCTACTCGGTGAGCGCGAACGGAAACACAAAGCAGGTCAACTTCCCAACCACGGCGCGCATCCCCGGCGGAGCGATGGTCGAGCGAGCGGTGCCTCTGGAGCTTGCCGGACGTAACGAGTTTTCGATTTTGCTCGATCAGGCCGACTTCCGCGGAGCAGAGGCTATGGCGCAGGCGGTGAACAAGGAGCTTGGCCGGACGGTGGCTCATGCCGTGGACAGCCGCCGCGTGACGCTCGCTGTGGCAACCGGCGAGGAGATTCCGGCGTTGCTGGGGCGGGTAGAAGCCATTGAGGTACCGATCTATCCGCGCGCCAAAGTGATCGTCAACGAGCGCACAGGGACGGTGGTGATCGGCGGCATGGTGGTGCTGCAGCCCGTCTCGATCCTGCACGGCGGGTTGACGGTCAACATCGTCAGCCAGTTCCAGGTATCGCAGCCGAACGCCTTTGGCGGCGGGACGACTGTGCCGGTCCAGCAGACGCAAGTCACGGCGAAAGACAGGCCGGTGAACCGCATCGAGCTGAAGCAGGGTTCGACGGTCGACGATCTGGTACGCAGCCTGCAACAGATTGGCGCAACGGCGCGCGACGTCATCTCCATTTTGCAGGCGATGAAGTCCGCGGGCGCGCTTGAAGCGGAGATTGAGGTTCTATGACAACGATTCAGGGTTTACAAGCACTTACACCGGCCATCGCCGCCGATCCAGCTGCAGCCAAACAGGCAAAGCTCGAAAACGCCGCGCACCAGTTCGAAGGCATCCTGTTGCAGGAGATGCTGAAATCGATGAGCAGCGGCAAAGACGAGTTTACCGGAGGTGGTGAAAACGGCGATCCTTCCACCGACACCCTGCGCAGCTACGGAACGGAAGCCGTCGCAACGGCAATCTCCCATGCTGGCGGCATCGGCATTGCGAAACAAGTGATTGCCAAAGTGACCAGAGAGACGCACCAACGGGTATCCCCAGGCACATAAAGTGCCATACGGTACTGAAGTTTTCGCCGTGTGAGCCGATTTTCTCATCATGAACAACACGACCGTAAACTACACTCCCTCTCTCCCCGCACTCACCACCAGCGCCTCGCCTGCCGCTCTCAAGCAGGTGGCCGCACAAAATACCCCCGCGCCGGAGACCGTTCAAACCAATGCCACAGCAAAGCCCGACCAGACCAGCTTCTCCCGGACGGGCGGCCTGATCGCTAAAGCGCTTTCGCTTTCCGACGTTCGCCATCACAAGGTTGCTGGCTTGCAGAAGGTGATCAACGACGGCACCTACAAGGTATCTTCCTCGGATGTAGCAAGCAAATTGTTGAAGTCGCTTCTGCGATAGCACAATCACGGCAAGCGCAACGGCGCTACCCGGGAAGAACGATCAGAGACACAGCAAGGCTCTCCCTGAGAATGATTTGAGGACTTATGACGCAGCCGCTCCAACCCGAACCTTTCGACGCGCCTGACACCATCGCGGCCCTGCACGTGGCGTTGGACGGAACGCTTGCCGCGCTCTCTACCTTCGACGCGGATGGTCTCGAAAGGCTGGAAGCTGAGGTTCGTGCGCTCACCACGGGAAACCTGGCGCGTGCACTGGACCAAAGGTGCGACGCCATGCCCGAGCTGCTCCGCAAGCATACGTTGCTGAGCGAGATGTTGAATGCCACCGCGGCTAATCTGCGCGTTGTGGCCGCCGTAGTGGAAGCAAAACGCGTCGCAACTCACGACAGGAGCAACCTCGTATTATGGCCACGCTAACTTCGCTGATCAACCTTTCCAAAAACGCGCTTGATGCCGCACAGGTCGCGCTGAATGTCACGTCCAACAACGTAGCCAATCAGAACTCCGCGGGCTATGCCCGGCAGGTGGCGAACTTCCAGGCTAACGATTCCGTAACGATCGGCGGTCTTCGCACGGGCGAGGGCGTCAATGTGACGATCACCTCGGTGCGCGACCGCGTGCTCGAGCAGCGGCTCCAGCAGCAGACCCAGACGGCGGGTCAAAGCGGCAATCTTGTATCCACGCTGACGCTGGTGCAGAACATCTTTGGGGTGAAGGCCACCTCAACCTCTGCCGCGACGACGACGATCGGTTCGGCCATCGACTCGTTCTACAACTCCTTTACTGCGTTAGAGGGCAATGCCTCCAGCCCTGCAAGCCGCGCTACCGTGCTGAGTGCCGCCAGCAGCCTGACGGAGGCGTTCGGCGCTGCCTCGGCTCAGCTCAAGAGTAACGTCACCTCACTCGACAACCAGGTCAATGACACGGTGACGCAGATCAACACGTTGCTGACCAACGTGGCAGACCTGAATCAGAAGATTGCTCTGGCGTCACCCACCGGAGACGCTGGTCCGCTTGAAGACCAGCGGCAGACGGCGATCACCAGCCTTTCGCAGCTGATCGGTCTCGATCAGATCACGACCAACTCAAACGGCATCACGCTGACGACCACAGGCGGGGCCCTTCTGGTGAGCGCAGGCAATACCTTCCCCATCCAGACCTCGCAGCTGAGCGGCACGACTCACCTGATCGCCGGCTTCAACGGAACGGACATCACGGCCAGCATCGGCGGTGGCAGCCTGGGCGGCCTGCTACAGGCCCGGGACGTCCAGATCCCAGCCTTTCAATCGAGCCTGGACACACTCGCATACGGGCTCGGCACCGCCATTAACACGCAGAACGCCGCAGGCCTCGATGGCAGTGGCAATCCGGGCGCAGTGTTGTTCACCTTGCCGACGACCTCCGTCGACGCAGCTTCGCAGATCACCCTTGCTCCGGGTGTCAACACCGCCAGCATCGCCGCGGCGGCTGTCGGGGAAGGCGCGACCGGCAGCGGCAACGCAGTCGCGCTGGCTGCATTGGCCACGCAGAACAACGTGGGCACGCAGTCGGCCTCAGGTTTCTACGCCTCGTACCTGGCGACCATCGGCGCGGCAGTCTCCCAAGCCACCTCGGACGACGCGGTGCAGCAGGCCGCACTCACGCAACTTCAGTCCCAGCGTGACTCGCTTTCAGCCGTTTCCCTGAACGAAGAGGCCGCCAACCTGACGCAATACGAGCGTTCCTATGAGGCAGCGGCTAAGGTCTTCACGATCGTCGACACGCTCTTTGCCGCCGCGCTCAACCTTGGTACCCAGACCAGCTTCAACTAAACCGATCGGAATGAAGGAGAACTATCGTGCGCGTCGATCCTACGTATCTCACCAAGCTGTCCTCGTCGCTTAGCCAGTCCACCGCCAAAGAGGCCGAGCTTACCGCCGAACTCTCGAGCGGACTCCGCGTCTCCTCTTTGTCCGTGGACCCGACGGTCACCGCCCAGAGCAGCCTCCTGAACACCAGCATCAGCCAGCAGGACACCTACGTCCAGCTGGCCGCTACCGAAACAGGACGGCTTCAGGTCGCCGACTCCGCCTTAAGTGAAACGGTCAAGCAGCTGACCTCCGCCATCAGCCTGGCCTCGCAGGCTTCGAACGGCACCCTGAATGCGGCTAACCTGAACGCGATCAAGCAGCAGATCTCAGGCATCCGCGATACAGTGCTGTCGCTCGCGAACACCACCTACACCGGCACATACCTGTTTAGCGGGAGCAAGGGCACGACGCAGCCTTTCACCTTGAACACGGCTGCCAGTCCAGCCACGTTCACCTACAACGGAGACGCGAACCAGCAATCGATCGTGACTCCAGGCGGCCAATCGATCGCGATCGGCATCTCCGGCAGTTCGCTCTTCGGGGCTGCGTTGACCGCTCTGAACTCGCTTGAGTCTGATCTAGGCACCGGCAATGCAGGGACCATCTCGCAGACGGGCTCACTGGTCAGCTCTGCACTCACCCAGCTTTCGGGTCAGCGCACCATCATCAGCAACTCACTGGCACGCCTCTCCGATACGGGCAGCTATGCGCAAAATCAAGAAGCAAACCTCAAGATCACGCAAAGCTCCCTTGTCTCTGCCGACACGGCACAGGTAGCCACTGGCTTGAGTCAGGCCGAAACGCAAAACCAGGCCCTGATCAGCGTCATTGCAGCGTTGGGTAAGAACGCCAGCCTGTTCAGTTACATACAATAGCACCCGCAAAGGCTGACCCCACCCCTGCGACGGTATCGTCGTCAAAAAGGGTGGGGTTTGTCGCGTCTGCTCACTCTTATACTCAGAGGGATGCGAACGGTTCTTGCGATAGCCGGATTCCTTTGGAGGGCTACAAGCGGATACCGGCTATGTCCGTGGCGCAGCCCCTACCTTCGATGGCGCTTTGAAACGTACACGGGCAAACCAGCCTCAGAGGTAGAGCTGCACGACTTCTGGCGTCTCGCTACCGGGGAACGCACCCAGCTCTTGCGCTTTCTGGGATGGTTGGGTGAGATGAAAGCCATCGCCAACGATTCGTCGCGATAGAGTGCACTGAGGTTGCGCGCTCGCATCTGACTGGTTGGCGAGTCCGCGCCGTTGGTCCATGCGGCGTCGCCGGGAGGCACTTACTATGGGGAGCTTTACCACGTTGAAGGCGACGGACGGGCATGAACTGCAAGCTTACGTCGCGGTACCAGAGGGCGCACCGATCGGCGGCCTGGTCGTCATCCAGGAGATTTTTGGTGTCAATGCGCACATCCGCAAGGTAACGGACGAGTTTGCGAGGGACGGCTTTCTCGCCCTGGCTCCCGCCATCTTCGATCGCGTCGAGCGTGGCGTCGAGCTCGCGTATGACGCTGAGGGCGGACAGAAGGGCTTTGCGCTGATGGGCAGTCTCGATCCTGCGCAGGTCTTGCTCGATGTGGCCGCCGCCTTCGAGAAGGCCAAAGCGGACTCCGGTAAAGATGCGGGCGTGGTCGGCTATTGCTACGGCGGGTTTATAAGCTGGCTGACGGCCACGCGAGGCGAAACGGTAGAGGTACAGCCAGCCTGCGCGGTGGGTTACTACGCCGGTGGAATCGGCAAGGTTGCAGAGGAGGAGCCAAGCTGCCCGGTCATGCTCCACTTCGGCGCCAAAGACACACATATCGGACCGGAGCAGGTGGAGGCTGTTCGCCAGGCGCATCCGGAAGAGGTCGCCATCCTGGTGTATCCCGGCGCCGAGCACGGCTTCAACTGCGATGCGCGGGCGAGTTTCAACCCGGAAGCGGCAGCTTTGGCGCGCGCGAGAACGCTTGAGTTCCTCAAGACGCACATCAGCTGAAGCAGCCCAATTTGCGCCTGAACGCCGCTTGGCTTATAGCCGGTTCGATTGTCGGGTACGGGAAGCGGTGTTATCTTAACAGAGACACTTACGAAGAGTGAATTAGAGACAAGCAGGAGTAACCACCGCCGTGTTGGCATCCACACAAAAGACAGACATCATTGAGAAATTCCGCACGCATGACTCCGACACCGGGAGCCCCGAGGTTCAGATTGCTATCCTCTCCGAGCGCATCGGGCAGCTTACTGAGCACTTCAAGACGCACAAGAAGGACCATGGATCGCGCCGCGGCCTGTTGATGCTTGTCAGCAAGCGTCGCCGTCTGCTTGACTATTTGAAAAAGTGCGACGCGGACCGCTACCGCGAGGTCATCACCAAGCTCGGCATCCGCAAGTAAGCGCAGAGTTCCCCGACATCATGGCAGCTTGTATGGCCCCTTTCACCTCGAACGCAGTCACAGCGCATGGATATGGATGTCCATGCGCTGAAGGACGCCGCCCATGATTGGGCCTATCCGACTCAATGTTGTATGCAGCCCACGACCTTGAAGCGGTAGCTTCGGTCTGGCTGCGCTTTCGCGTGTATGACGAAGCCGGCGCACCCAAGTTCCCTAAACGATTGAAGAGAAAAGAGAACGCTTATGAAGCAGGACGTAACCGTAGAGCTTGCAGGTGGCAAGCACATCAAATTTGAAACCGGACGCATGGCCAAGCAGGCCTCCGGCGCGGCCCTCACCTCGAGCGGCGACAACGTCATCCTCGCCACAGCGGTGGCCTCACCTGACCCGAAGGAAGGCATCGACTTCTTCCCGCTTACGGTCGAATACCGCGAGTTCACCTATGCCGGTGGTCGCATTCCTGGCGGTTTCATCAAGCGCGAAGGCCGCCCCTCCGAAAAGGAGGTGCTGACCAGCCGTCAGATCGATCGTCCCATCCGCCCCCTCTTTCCCGAGGCCTTCCGCAACGAGACACAGGTCGTCGCGTTCGTCTACTCGGCCGACAAGGAGAACGATCCCGACGTGCTCGGCATCAACGGTGCAAGCTGCGCACTGGCGCTCTCGGACATCCCCTTCCATGGTCCGGTCGGTGCGGTACGCGTTGGGCACATTGAAGGCGGGTACATCGTCAATCCGACCTATACAGAGCGCGCGGCGAGCACGTTGAACATCATGGTCGTCGGCACGAAGGACGGCATCGTCATGGTGGAGTCGGGCGCGAAGGAGACCTCGGAAGAGTCGGTCGTCGGGGCCATCGAGTTCGCGCATGAGGAGATCAAGAAGATCTGCGCCGCGATCGAAGACCTCGTGAGCCGCGCAGGAAAGACCAAGCGCACCGTTCATGCGATTGAGGTCGATCAAGCTTACCTATCGGAGCTGACGGCCAAGGTAGGCGACCGCTTGAAGGACGCGCTGGACACGCAAAAGCATCCCAAGTTCGACAGCTACGCTCTGGTAAAGGCGATCAAGGACGAGCTGAAGAAGGAGCTTCCCGAAGGCGACGCATCCGCGGGCAAGAAGTTGAGCAAGTACTACGAGCTGCTGCGGGAGAACATCTTCCGCGAGCAGGTGCTGAACGACCGCATTCGCCCTGATCACCGCGCGTTCGACCAGATTCGCGAGGTCACCGTCGAAGTAGGCGTATTGCCCCGCGTGCATGGTTCGGCGCTCTTCACGCGCGGCGAAACTCAGGCCCTGGTCTCCGCCACGCTCGGCACGACGGACGACGCCCAACGGCTTGAGAGCTACGAGGGTGAGCAGAAACGCCGCTTTATGCTGCACTACAACTTCCCCCCGTTTTCGGTCGGCGAAGTCGGTCGCATGACCGGTGTCGGCCGTCGCGAAATAGGCCATGGAGCGTTGGCGTACCGCGCCATTGAAGCCGTGCTGCCAGGCGAAGACGAGTCACCCTACACCCTGCGCGTCGTCTCGGACATCCTCGAATCGAACGGATCGTCCTCCATGGCCACCGTCTGCGGCGCGTCGCTGGCGCTGATGCAAGCGGGTATTGCCCTCAAGGGTTCAGTCGCGGGTGTCGCAATGGGTCTGGTTAAGGAAGGCGACAAGTACGCCATCCTCACCGACATCGCGGGCGCGGAAGACCACTACGGCGACATGGACTTCAAGGTAGCCGGAACCCGTAAGGGCATCACCGCGTTGCAGATGGATATCAAGATCATGGGCATCACCCCCCAGATCATGCGCGAGGCGCTCGAACAGGCCCGTATCAACCGCCTGAACCTCCTCGACACAATGGATGCGACGATCGCCTCCGCCAAGGAAGAGAAGTCCCAGTTCGCGCCCCGCATCCACACCATTATGATCCCGACGGACAAGATTCGCGACCTGATCGGACCGGGCGGCAAAGTCATTCGCGGCATCATCGACGCAACCGGCGTCAAGATTGATGTCGATGACACAGGCCGGGTGAACGTGGCTTCGAGCGACGCCGACGGTCTTGCCAAGGCCATCCAGATGATCAGCGATCTGACGGCCGTGCCGGAGATCGGCAAGACGTACCTTGGTAAGGTCGTTCGTATTGCCGAGTTCGGCGCATTTGTCGAAATCTTCCCCGGTACAGACGGGCTGCTCCATGTCTCCGAGATTGCGGAGCATCGCGTCAAGGAAGTAAAGGACGAGCTGCGAGAAGGCGATCAGATTCTGGTCAAGGTGCTGTCGATGGAGGGCACCCGTATCAAGCTCTCCCGCAAAGCCGTTCTCCGCGAGCAGCGCGCCAAGCTTGGTCTGCCTGAGCCCGGTACCGAGGAGCAGAGCATCTCTGTTGCAGCGAACGCGCCCGCCGCCGCTTACGAGCCGACCTCTGACGTGGAGCTTGACGAGGAAAACGATCTTGATCTCGATGACGAGGAGAGCGGTGACGAGCCCAACTTCAACCGTGCGGACGGCGTTCCAGTAGGTGCACCGCAAGGTGTTCCGGGAGCTCCGCATCCTTCAGGAGACCGCGGCGGCGCACGTCCAGGTGGGCGGCGCCGTCGCGGTGGTCGTCGTCCGGGACAAGGTGGTGCGCCTCAGGGTGGCAGCGGTGGTCCGCGAAACGCCTAAGCGGCTGCACGAAGACAAGCAAAGCAGGGGCCGCGTGGAAAGCGCGGCCCCTTTGGTTTGGGAGAACGATGCAGCGTCGTCACAGGATCGGGTTGGCAGCGCTGTGCCTGATGGCCGGGAGCCGATGGCTCGTAGAGGCGACCTGGCCTGCATTGCTGCCGCCGCTGCTGGGGCAAAGCCTTTGTGATGCGCTGGCGGGAGCGATCGCCCTCCTCTTTCTCAGGTTTACGCCACGCCGGACTCAGACGTGTCCTCCACCCATCCCGGCTGTCGCTCTTGCGGGCTTGTTCCTGCTTGGTGTGCCCTTCATTCTGCAGCAGTTTGCGCCGGCTATCTCTCCAGAGACGACGGTAGCTTTGTATGCTCTGGTGCCGCTCTGTACCATCGTAGGGGTCGCCCACACCCGCAACGACGGCAGCCGCGCGGCGATGCTCCCGTCTCTCGCAGGGTTTGCGGGTGTGCTCCTGCTCCTTCCATGGCGACCGCCCTCGACCCCTGCGGCGAGTCTTGCGTTCGGCGTGACGATCATTGGGGTCGTGCTGACGGCGACAGGAGGCGTTTGGACGCATTTCGTGGCTACAGGACGACCTGTCATGGAAAGCGTCGCCACCATTGCGCTTGCCAACGCCGGCGTATTGGGCCTTGCTGGTGCCATGCGCGGTGAGCGGCTTGTGCCGCTAGCCCGGGGAGACTACGCAGCCATTGGCTTCGCGGTGCCGCAGCTATTTCTGTTGGGATGGCTGGTGACTGCAGTCGCGCCGGAGCGGTTGACCTCCCGCTTCTTCCTGGCTCCGCTCGTGACGCTCATCGAAGGAGCGCTTCTGCTCCGGCCGCAGATGGGCGGACGCCCGGTCATCGGCTTTTTGTTATTGCTGCTTGGAACCCGCTCTCTGCTCTCGAGCAGGAACGGGAACGACGTGCCGCTCAGCTTGCGTTGACGTCTGGCTTCGCCCTCAGAACCCGCTTGCTCCAATCGCCACACCAAGCTTTACACTAAGTGTGCATGGCAGCTTCGATGTACATCGTCGTCCAGGGCGAAGATCCGGGGTACGACATCTTCGTCAATGGCCGCGCACTCGCTCGGAACGAAGACGCGTTGGAGCGCTTGGCCTTACGATCAGGTACGCGTCCGCTGATCGAGTTCTTTTCAGCCGATGAGAACTCCATGTCCTTGCTGATTGAGGAAGGTGCCGGGAATCCCGACTTGATGCGGCGGCTGCCTCCGCCACAGTGGTACGGTGCCGAAGATGGGCTTGCCTCCGTCCAAACGCTGTTAGAAGCCCTGCGAGACGATCCACAGCAGCTTGGTTCGGATGGAGCGCAGGTGATCGACGAACTGGACGAATATGCGCGCGTGCTGCGGAAAGCGGCTCTTGCGGGAGACCGCTGGCACCTCGCGGTGAGTTGGCGTTAGGTACCACCTGCATCAACCCATAAGCTTAAGTAGGGAGTCGACTTGCTTCGTTCAACCTTTATCGGGCTCTCGCGGAACACTCGTTTACGTACCTTCTCTGAACGCTCCACGTTGGGACGCAGGTTATCCGGCCGCTTTGTCGCCGGGATGACGGTCGACGAGGCGCTTGCGGCCTGTGAAGCGGTCAACAGCGAGGGCATTGCCGTTTCTCTCGACTCGCTCGGCGAAAGTGTAACCACGGAGACACAGGCACGCGCCTCGGCGGAGGTCTACCATCGGCTGCTCGATGCCATTGCCGGGAGAGGTATCCACGCGAACATCAGCGCAAAGCTGACGCAAATGGGTATGGACTTCGATCCCTGCCTGGCAGAGCGCATTACCGGTGAGATCGTCGCCCATGCTGATGCCGCCCGCAGCTTTTTACGGGTTGACATGGAAGGAAGCGAACTGACGGAAGCTACGCTGCAGGTTGTTGAACGGCTTCATACACGCTGGCCGGGACGTACTGGAGCGGTGCTTCAATCCTATCTTTACCGCACCGAGGCCGATACGGAGCGCATGCTGGCGCAGAATATTCGCATACGGCTCTGTAAGGGAGCTTACAAAGAGCCGGCGCATATTGCGTTCCCGGCCAAGGCAGACGTGGATGCCAATTACCTGAAGCTGTCAAAGCGCATGGTCCAGTCGCCTGTTTTCTGCGGCATCGCTACCCATGATGAAGCTATCATCAGAGAAATTTGCCGCTTTGTCGCGGAACACGGTGTCGCCAAAAGCGCGTTTGAGTTCCAGATGCTGTACGGAATACGGCGCGATCTGCAACGCAAGCTCGCGGCGGAGGGATATGGCGTGCGGGTTTATGTGCCATTTGGCACCGAGTGGTACCCCTACTTCATGCGGCGATTGGCTGAGCGTCCTGCAAATGTGCTTTTCCTCGCGAAGAACTTCCTGAAGAACTAATCTACTATCTTGCCGGCGGCTCATAGTAAGGCAATTTCTGCTGCTCTTCTGTGGCGCGTTTTACCTCAATGTCGCCGAATAGCAGGCTCGGCGCAATCGTCGTCTGCGGGATGGGCCCAAGCGAGTTGGCCACATACCCGTCGCCGCCCGCAGCCAGAATCCCGGACCGCAGACTGCGCGCATCCAGTTCGTCGAAGGCCGCCCCGCGCACCAGATCCCGCTTGCCGTCCGCGTGGACGACATAGAGCAGACGCGGCGCAAGCTCGCCGCCGAGCGTCTCCACCGCATACACGTCGCGCCCCTGCCGCTTGGCGAGGTCGAGCAGTGCCGCGTCCATCTCAGCCTTGCTCTTCGGCTGCGTCGAGGTGAACACCGCCACGGCCGACCGCGAGTGCGCCGGTTGTGCCGGGGCCGCCCGCCCGTGCCCGTTCGATTCCGCGAAGTCCTTCACTGGCTCCCGGCCTATGACGAAGTTCATTAGCTTACCGGCTAAGACAATATCGACTGGCTGCGCCGGAACTCCTTCCTCGTCAATGGAGTACGCACCCAACAGCCGCTGCTCGTTGAAAGTCGAGAGCGTCGGATCGTCCTTGACGTTCAGCAGCGCTGAGAGCACCGGCGTGTGGAGGCTGGAGCTGTACGCCCCCTGTGTCCGGGCCGTCGTGCCCGCGTCCGGCCGGTCGGCTTCGATGTTCGGCAGGAAGAGCCGCGTCAGAGTGTCAGCCGCCGCGTCGCCCGAGAAGAGCACCGGGCCGTGGAAGTCCTCCGCCGCAACCACGGGAGCGTTCCGCAATTCCTCCAGGCTCTTCAGGTCGTCGAGGGTCCTTTGCCGGAACGCGGCGGCGGACTCGAGGTCTTTGGCCGAGGCCGCGGTCGTCCCGTTGGAGCGGCCAAGCTGCATCCCATCCGCCGCCTGGCCGCCGACCGAAATCGTCGCGTTATAACCGGTGTAGCCATGCCGCACCGCAGTCCCTTCGGTGTTGACCAAGTAGCGGTTGACAGCAAGCCCGCGCACGTTAGCCGACGAGCTCTGCACATCCACCGCGCCGGAAGTTCCCGCATACAGCCCGCTGGCCTCAACGATTCTCCGCTTCCACTCCGCGCGGTCAAGGTCCAGCGCGACCAGCGGCTCGATCTTCGTCACCGGCTTCGCGGGCGAGAAGTCGTCCGCCGTCGCCTTCGACTGAAATCGCTGGAGGTTGGCCTGCTTGGCCGAATATGCCCGCAGCGCGCCCTTGTACGCCTCGTCGGTCGCCGTCCACAGCGCATAACGCAGCGCCATGGCGTCGTTGTCCTCCGGTCCAAGCTGCACCACGCCGTCGCCCCGGCTGGAGCTCGAATCGGCCTTGTAGTCGCCGACGCGGACGGTCACCCGCACCACCCGCTGTCGACCCGTCTCGTCGCGGGTCAGCGCGCCATAGTTGGCCACCGCCTCCCAGGTCGTCTGCTCATCAAGGCGGTACTCGATGAAGTAAGGGCGCTGCATCCCGGGGAGCAGCAGCTCCGCCTTCTCCCGCGCTAGCTCGTCGCGCATGGCCTGCAACATTGGGTCGGGTTTGTCTTGAGCAAAGCTGTTCGGCGGTGCCAAAGCCGCGACACATAGCGCACCTACAAGGAGAGCCTTCATCGCGCCTCCTTCACAAAAGCCGTGTCAGCTCCCGGTGGCGGCAGGATGGGCGGCCGCGTCGTCCCCTGCGCCTGTCGCTGGGTCTCGATGGCCGACACCAGCATCGCCGGAGCCACCGCGCTCACGGGGATCTGCCCCGACTCCGCCCCGCAGACACCGTTGAAGATGTCCTGCTTATTGCCCGTGGCCAGGATGCTGTTCAGCGCGGCCTGCGGCGTTCCGACGATAGACACCCCGCGCACCAACTCATCGGGTCGTCCGTCAACGAAGACGCGGTACACCACCAGCGGAATCACCTGAAACGCCTGCGGAGACCGCCGGGTCGTCACCGCAAAACCCGATGAGATGTCCTCGAAGTAGAGCCCGTACGCCTTGCCCTGCCGCTTCGCTTCGGTGAGCAGCATCCCCCGCAGCTCGGCGTCGTTCACCGCCTTCGACGAGGTCACGATCAGGTTCCCTTGCCTTCCTGTCGGCATCCGACCGCTCTGCGCCCGGCCATGCCCGTTGCTCGTGGCGAAGCTCGCCACCGGCAGCCGCGACATCAGGAAGGTTTTCAACACGCCGTCCTTGACCAGCTCGACCTTGCGCGCCGGTTGCCCCTCGTCGTCGAAGCTGTAGTGCCCGCTCAGTGGGTGCCCCTCGAACGTCTCGAGCGTCGGATCGTCGGCCACGCTCAGGAAGCCCGGCAGAATCGGCTTGCCCAGCAGCTTGGTAAACGTCTGCCCCTCTTCGTCGCCGCGCTGCCGCTGCCCCTCCAGCCGATGGCCCAGCACCTCGTGGAAGAAGACCGCCGCCGCCCGCCCGCTCAGGATGGCCGGCCCGTTGAATGGCTCGGTGATCGGCGCGACCCGCAGCTCTTCGAGGTTCTTTGCCATGGCTTCAGTCTTCGCCAGCAAGGCCTTCTGGTCCGGCAAATGGTTCAGACTGTCGGCCTCGAAGGTCTCTACTCGAAAGAGGTCCATCCCGTCGGCCGCCCGTGTCCGCCCAACCACCACCAGCCGCGCCACATGGCTTGGCGTCGCTACGCTCGCGCCTTCAGACGACACGAAGTAGTCCGTCTCCGTCGAGGCGTCCAACGCGGCGGTATTGAAGAAGATGTCCGGATACTTCTGGAACTGGCCGGAGAGCTCCCGCAGCCGGGCCTCCCACGCCGCCTGGTCCATCTTCAACTCCGGCGCGGGCGGCAGCAGCTCCTTCGCCGCCGTCTCCTTCGAGAAATCCGCCGAGATGTCCTCTTCCTTCGCCCGCACCTGCTGCTCCGTTTTCACCTTCAGGAAGCTGTCGAGTGCCTTGCCGTACCCGCGATTGGTCGCAAACCAGAGACTCCGTGCGATCGCCGCTCGATCGTCGGTCAGAGGCAGCGGGATTGTCGTCAGTGCGCTTGCCCGATGGTCCCCATGCGTATTGTCGAGCGCGGGCGATCCCAGCCGCACCTGCACATCGGCCGTGCGCCGGTGTGCCGCGTTTGAGCTCACGATTGCCCCATACTGCGCCGAGATGCTGACAGCGTTGCTGTCCGCGACCGCATAGCTGAGGAAGTACGGCTTTGGCGATTCTCCGCTACCGGCCCCCAGCGAAGTCATCGCCCGATGCAGCTCCGCCTCCATCGCCTGCACCACCACCGGCTCGGGGGCGGCTTCGACTTGCCGGGCTGGAAGAGCAAGTAGTGCTGATGTGCAGAGAAGAGGAAGAGAGAAGAGAGATACCGAACGATCCATCAAAAGAGTTGACTCCGCAAAGCACACTGTCTGAAGCCGAGTGTACCGAAGTTCGACGGAAGAGAAGGAGGAACGTCGCGCCCGGAAAGGTGAGAGGATGCTTCATGCTCCGTACCATGTCGAAGTGGCTCCCGCTGGCTGCCCTGACCGTGTTTGCCGCTACCCTCCATGCTCAAGGCGCTTATACGCTGCCGCCTGAAAAGCTCCGCCTTGCTCAGGCTCTCTTTCGCACGCGTACGGTGCTCTACTTTGCCGGGGCCGTTTGGAGCATCCTCCAAACCATCTTTCTTCTAGCTTTCCGCGTTCCGCCCCGGTTGCGCGATATCGCTCAGCGCACCAGTCGCAACCGCTGGGCGCAATGCTTCCTCTTTACTCTTCTGCTGCTCTTCATCATGGCTGCGTTGAACCTGCCGCTTGGCGTTTACGGCCACCATCTAAGCCTCGCTTACGGCCTTTCCGTTCAGGGTTGGCTCAGCTGGTTCGCCGATCTTGGCAAGCAGTTGTTCCTCGACTGGGGGCCGCTCGGCCTGGGAGCCATGCTGCTTTTCTCCGTCATCCGCCGTTCGCCTCGGCACTGGTGGCTCTGGTTCTGGTTTCCTGCGATGGCCGCCGTCTTCGCCGGAATCTTCATCGCTCCCATCCTGATCGACCCGCTCTTTTCGCATTTCGAGCCGCTCGCCGCCCACAATCCCAGCCTCGTAGCGCGTCTTGAGCGAGTCGTCGCCCGAGGCCAGCTCTCCATCCCGCCTGAGCGCATGTTGTGGATGGACGCGAGCTCGCGCTACACGGGCGTCAATGCCTACGTTACCGGCCTTGGCCCTTCCAAGCGCGTAGTCGTTTGGGATACAAGCATTGCTGCCGCCACACAAGACGAAATCGCCTTCATTTTCGGTCACGAGATGGGCCACTACGTTCTGAACCACATCTACAAGACGATCGTCTTTTTGGGCGCACTGCTGCTTGCCGCCTTTTGGATAGGATCGGTTGCATCGGATTGGCTCCTGCACCGCTACGGTGCCGCCTGGCAGATACAAGGACCCACTGACTGGGCAGCCCTTCCGCTCTATATGCTCATCCTCGCCGCGCTTACCTTTGCCTCCGAGCCGCTCGTCAACGCCTACAGCCGCGCCCACGAGCACGCTGCCGACGTCTACAGCCAGGAGGCGATGCACACCATCGTCGCCGATCCGCAGACTACCGCTGTACAAACCTTCCAACTGCTCGGCGAGAAGGCACTCGAGACACCCGAGTCGCACCCCTTGATCGAGTGGTGGCGCTATGATCATGACGCCATCCATACCCGCGCCGCGTTCGCCGCCACCTATAACCCCTGGGTGCCGGGCCAGCAGCCCCGTTACTTTGCCAAGTAGAATAGCCGTCATGAGTGAAGACTGCCTCTTCTGCAAGATCGTTGCTGGCACCATCCCCGCGGTGCGCCTTCACGACGATGACCTTAGCCTTGCGTTCGCCGACATCCACCCGCAGGCTCCTACCCACGTGCTCGTCATTCCCCGGCAGCACCTCGCCTCGACCGCCCACGCCACCGCCAGAGACGCCGCGCTGCTCGGTCATCTCCTCGCCACCGCCGCACACATCGCTGCAACTCAAGGTCTCGCAAAGGGCTACCGACTGGTGATCAACACCGGCGAGAATGGTGGTCAGACTGTGGACCACCTCCACATTCATCTATTGGGCGGACGCCCCATGCACTGGCCTCCCGGCTAGCTTTTCCGAGTAGAACTCCCCGCAGGAACGGCGCTCGTCCCTGTTCCCTTCGCCGCAAGCCTCATTCGGCGCCCCTCCACCAAGGCCGCGAGTTCCGCCTCGGGCAGAGCCAACAGCCGGGTCACCTTCAGCGGCAGCTTTACGAGAGTCAGCTGATGCGCCGCCTGAAACTCACTCTCCCATTCGCCCGAACGCAAGGCGCCCCATCGCTCCGCCGCCACCCAGCCGATCCGTGCAAAATAAGGCGCTGGAAACATCCCGGCAATCTCCAGCAGCTCCGCTGCTCTCTCCTTGCCTGCCACAAACGACACCACGCCTGCCCGGATCACACTGCCGCTCAAATCGGCATCCAGATCAATCAGCGCAAACATCTTGCCGCCGATCGCCTTGTCGCCCACCCAGAAGACAAGATTAGTGCCCCACTGCATCGTCTCCACGACGTGCGGCAGGGTCAGCAGAAACGTGCGGGCACGCTCGACATCCATGCCGCCCAGTATAGCGGCGTCTAGTTGGCTTTTGGCTTGCCAGCCTTCCCGAGCTTGCTGGCAGCGGCCGTCTTTTGTGTGGCTTTCTTGGTAGCCTTGCTGTGCGTACCCGGCTCGGGCTTGCAGCTGCCTTTCTCCCCCGGCGTCGTTCCGGGCGTGTGCTCAAAACCCGGCCAGCAGGTGTCGCTGCCGCTCTTCTTCGCCGCTTTCTTGGCTGTTTTCCTGGCCGCCTTCTTCGCTGTCTTCTTTGCTGGCTTCTTGGCTGTTGTCATACATGCATCGGACGCAACGTGCACCCATTCCGCTGCTTTCCCTTCCCTCTTCTTTTCATCGGACGCAAACAGACAAGGGTTCTCACCCCGGCAGGAGGCGGCTGTTTCACTTCAAACAACTGCCTGTGTCTTTCCATGCTTGCTCTCACCGGCCGGTGCGCCGATATGGTGTAATGACAACAACGAGGAGTCGTCATGGCCAATACCCTGCTGCCGTTCGCTGAACGCAACCTTACTCCAGATGAGGTGGAGGTGCTCGATCGCCGCCGCCGCCGTGGCCAGCTTTACCTTGTGCTTTGCTTCCAATGCGTTATCGTGGCTACGCTGCTGACCTTGTGGAGCGGGCAGGACCTCACCTACTCGCCCGGCTGGGCACATCCTATGGCCTACTGGAACTTCATCACGGGCGGCCTGGCCGTCATCTTTGGCCTCCTGGGCCTGAACGCTCGCCGCGGCTGGAATGAGTTCCTGAGCTACTAAACAGCGTTGGATGCTACGAGTCTCGATTCTAGGGCAGGGCTTGTAGCAGGTACTTGCGCTCCTCTCACTCTTCAGCTATCGTCGGCAGCGAAGAGTTCAAGTGAACAGACCATCTTTTGTGGCATCTTTCGCCGAGCCTGCCTCATTCTCTTCGTTGGAGAGAGTTCTCCTCATCCTCGTCGTCGTCCTCTCCGTCGGCCTCTTCTTCGCGCGGTTTGGCCCCATTCTGCGCAACATCCTCCGCTCGAAGAAAGACGCGGACTTCTCCCTCCATCCCCTGGGCCGCCGCCTTTGGGACTTCTTCTGGGAGGTCCTCTGCCAGGCCAAGGTCATCCAGCAAAGGCCCGCCCCCGGCATCGCCCACGCCTTCGTCTTTTGGGGGTTTCTCGCCTTCGCCCTCGTCACCTTGAACCACTTCGCCACCGTCCTGCGCCTCGGCTTCCTTCCGCCGCGGAGCGTAGTCGGTCGCTTCTATCTTTGGTTCGCCGCCGCCTGGGCCGCGCTCGTCGCCATTTCGATCGTCGGGCTCTTCATCCGCCGCTTCTTCGTGCGCCCGGTCTGGCTCGGCAAGAAGATCTCGTACGAGTCCGGCTTTATCTCCTTTCTCATCTTCCTTCTGATGGTGACCTATCTTGCCGCCTTCTTTGTCGCAGATGGCGGTCCGGCGGTCAAGGTCCTCTGGTGGACCCACACCTTCGCGCTGCTCATCTTCCTCCCGCTGATCCCCCACACCAAACACCTTCATCTCGTCCTCAGCCCGCTGACCGTCTTCCTCAAGCGCGACGGCTTCTCGAAGATCCCCACGCTTGCGGGCGATGAAGACTTCGGCCTCGCCACCGGCAAAGACCTGACGCAACTCGCCAGCCTACAGGCTTACAGCTGCGTCGAGTGCGGCCGCTGCACCGAGCACTGCCCCGCCTCGACCACCGGCAAAGTGCTCAATCCCAAAGAAATCATCCTCGGCCTGCGCGGCTACCTGAACGAACTCGGTCCGGACAGCCAGACGCCGCTCCTGTTCGAGCAGAGGACAGACACCACCTTCGGCCAGACCCTCAGCATGGAGGCCGCCTTCGAGTGCACCACCTGCGGCGCGTGCGAGTTCCAGTGCCCCGTCGGCATCCAGCACCTCCCGCTGATCGTCGGGCTGCGAAGGGGCGCGACCAACACCGGCCAATGGGAAGATTCCTACGGCACCAAGCTCTTCCTCGCTCTCGAAAAGAACGGCAACGCCCTTGGCCTCAGCGCGATGGAACGCGACAAGTTCATCAAGAAGCAGGAGTTCCCCATCTTCGACGGCACGCAGGAGTACTGCCTTTGGCTCGGCTGCATGGGCGGCTACGACCCCAAAGGCCGCGAGATCATTGCCGATTTCGCCCGCGTCATGCGCCATCTCGGCACCTCCTTCGGCGTCCTCAAGAAGGAAAAGTGCACTGGCGATCCCGCCCGCCGCCTAGGCAACGATCTCGTCTTCGGGACGCTCGCCGAAGCCGGTTTGAAGGCATTTGAAACCGCCAAAGTCCAGAAGATCGTCGCCATCTGCCCGCACTGCGTCCGCACCATCGCCACCGACTGGCGCGAGTACGGCATTGCTCCCGAGATCGAACACCACTCCGAGTTCATGGCGCGCTTCGCCGACCGCCTGCCGAAGCAGGACACCGGCGACTCCATCGTCTATCACGACCCCTGCTATCTCGGCCGCTACCAGGATAAGTATGAGCAGCCCCGCGCCGTCGTCGCCCTCGCCGGCGAACTGATGGAAGCGCCCCGCCACCACGAGCGCTCCTTCTGCTGCGGAGCCGGCGGCGGTCTCGCCTTCCTCGGCGAAGAGGGGGGAACAGCCCGCGTCAGCCACGTCCGCGCCACGGAGCTCGCCGCCACCGGAGCGAAGACGGTCGGCACCGCCTGCCCGTTTTGTAACACCATGTTCCGCGACGCCTTGTCGGCCGTCAGCGAAGCACCGCCGCAGCTGCTGGACATCGCCCAGCTTACGGCGCGGGCCTTGCCTCAGGCGACGAAGTTATAGCTATTCAGGAATCTGAAGATATCGGCTTAGCCTTCTTAGTTAGGCTTGCATCCGGGACCACGAATTTGTTCGCAATGTCTTTGAGAAGCTGCTCCGCGGCAGAACGTCCCCACAGAAAGCGGTCTTTGTTCCGCACCGAATCGGCACCTTGGAAGGCATCTGCCACGGGGGAGCAATAGGATTGGTACCTAACCCATATCTCTTCCATGTTCGTGAGGTTCTTTAGCTTGTGGAAGTCTCCAAGCTCGTCGCAGACACGAGTGTCGTATACGGTAAAGGTTTCTGGCCAGAGAACAGTCAAAATCGAGGAAGCCATCGGCAGATAGAATTGCCAATCCACCATCATGATGGTCAGCCTCTCTTTATCTGTCTGGGCCGCGTAAACAGCACTTGTCAAATGCCTGGCGGCAGCTTCCAGTGATCCAGATTTGCGAATCAGCCTGAAGGCCAATCTCGACTTGGCTCGATTGGCCTTCCAGATAATGATGGAGAAAAGGTCAAACGCATCGAGGCTTTTCTCCGAGTGGAAACGGCGGTGGACATCCTCGAACAAGTACGTTTCGAGATCGTAATAACGAAGATAATCTCTGGTCATCGCCGACTCTTTTGACCTCTCACTAACAATAATGTGATCGTCCCATCAAGATGGGGTTAAGCTCGTCACAGACGGGCGGCTAGCTCTGTGAGCGTCATCATACTTCGATCTCACCACGGGTCAGAGCCATAATCTCGTCTGTGCTCATGTCGGAATCCGCCGTTCCGCGAAGCGCCGCGATGGCCCGCCTTCCCCGTTCGCCGCTTACTGGAACACTGCTAACCTTGCGGATGATGGCGTCATCGTCCGCCAACCCGAACTCCACTTCAGCATGCGGAAAGAGTCCGAGCCGATCGCGTATCGCTTGAGGAATGGTCACCTGTCCTTTGCTTGTGATCCGCATCTGAGACTCCTACGAGACAGTGTAGTACCTGTTGACTCACAGCTAGCCAAACCTTCCGTCCGTGCGCTACACTCTGCAACTGAATGAGCATTCATTCCGCACGACGGAGCTGATCCGCAATGAAGATTCTAGTAGCCATCAAGCAGGTGCCTGAGCGCGACGCGCCGGTCCGGATCGCCGACGACGGCAAGTGGATCGACGAGGACGACCTCGCCTACACCATCAACGAGCCCGACGCTTACGCGCTCGAAGAGGCGTTGCAGTTGAAGGAGAAGAACGGAGGCGAGGTGATCGCCCTCTGCGCCGGGCCAGAGCGGGTCACGTCCACGCTGCGAGACGCGCTTGCCAAGGGAGCCGACCGCGCCATCCATATCGAGGCCGACGACCTTGGCGGGCGCGACACGCTCTCGCTAGCGCGGCTTTTGGCCGACGCGGTGAAGGCCGAGTCGCCCGACCTGATCCTGACCGGACTCCAGTCCGACGATCTTGGGCTGGGCCAGACGGGTGTGATCGTAGCGGAGCTGCTCGGCATCCCGCACGCGACGATCATCCTCCAGGTGGAGGCGACCGCCACCGGCCTCAAGCTAAAGCGAGAGTTGGAAGACGGCTGGTACCAGCACGTCGAGCTGCCGCTGCCCGCGCTGCTGACCATCCAGTCCGGCGGCAACAAGCTGCGCTACGCCACGCTGATGGGGATCAAGAAGGCCAAGTCGAAGGAGGTCAAGACAGTCTCCGCCGATGGGGCGAACGGCGAGGCGGCGATCTCGCTCGACCGCGTCTATCTGCCGAAGAAGCAGAAGAAGACCGAGATGCTGACCGGGACACCGGCGGAGGTGGCGGCCAAGCTGGTCGAGAAGCTGCGGTTTGAGGTGAGGGTGCTATGAGCGGAGTTCTGGTTGTGCTGGAACAGTATGAAGGCTCGTGGAACAAGATAAGCCTGGAGGCGCTGGCGGCGGGACAGCGGCTGGCGTCGCGGCTGGAACTGGAGTGTCGTGCGGCGGTGTTGGGGCAGGCGGTCGGTCCGCTGGCGGCTGAGTTGGCCCGAAAGAAACTGGGCAAGGTGTATCGGGTGGAGCATCCGCTGCTGGCGAGCTACACGGCAGATGGCTATGTGCTTTCGCTGGAACAGCTTACTAAGCAGGCCGCGCCCAACTACGTAGTATTCCCGCACACGTATCAGGTGCGCGACTTTGCGCCGTCGCTGGCCACGCGGTTCGGGCAGGTGCTGATCTCGGATGTGATCGCCGTTGATGACGGGCCGGTGTTCGTCCGGCAGCTGCTGCAAGGCAAGCTCAATGCTGACTACCGTCATGGAGGCGATGGGCCATGCTTCGTCTCGATCCAGGCCGGGACGTTCCGAGCGGATGCGGTCGAGACGGGTTCAGCGACGGTGGAGACGTTTGCGGTGCAGCTTGAGGCCGGTCAGATTCGGACTAAGCCCGGAGAGCGGTTTCGTGAGTCGGGGCAGACGGTCGATCTGTCGCTCGCACCGGTGATCGTCTCAGTCGGGCGCGGCATTGGCGAGCAGGACAACCTGGGCGTTGTCGAGGAGTTGGCGCAAGCGCTGGGAGCGGAGTTGGCGGCGTCGCGGCCGATCTGCGACGCGGGCTGGCTGCCGATGGAACGGCAGGTCGGCAGCTCCGGGCAGACGGTCGCGCCGAAGCTGTATCTCGCAGTCGGCATCTCGGGCGCGATCCAGCATCTTGTCGGCATCAAGGGCTCGAAGGCGGTGATCGCGATCAACAAGGACGAGAACGCGCCGATCTTTGAGGTGGCGGACTACGGCGTGGTGGGGGATTTGTTCGAGATCGTGCCAGAGCTGACGAAGGCGGTGCTGGCGGCGAAGGGGTAGGCAGTCACCTTGATGACTAGGTGCCTGCTACCATCGATCCTGTATGTCTTTGGATGTCGTTCTCGCGATCTTTGAGTATGTGGTTCTGGTGCTCGCCATCTCGGCGCATGACTGTGCACAGGCGTGGACGGCGTCGCGGCTGGGCGATCCGACGGCGCGGATGCTGGGGCGGGTGACGCTCAATCCCGTCAAGCACTTCGACGTGTTTGGTACCGGCATCTGGCCGCTGCTGTACATCTTCCGCAGCCCGCTCGTGCTGGGCTGGGGCAAGCCGGTGCCGATCACGCCGAACAACTTACGTCGTCCGGCGAAGGATGAGGTGATGGTGTATGCGTCGGGGCCGGCGGCGCACCTTTTGTTTGCGGTGGTTTGCTTGATAGTTCTGCTGGTCATCAAGCATGCTGTTCCGGGAGCGGGCGGGTCTTTGCAGGCGGCGGAGCTGCTGGCGCTGCGGGTGCCTTTGCCGACCGAAGGGCTGCCGCGGATGTTCCCGCTGGTGCTGGTGCTCTACTTCGGGGTGCTGGTAAACCTGCTACTGTTCGTGTTCAACATGGTGCCCTTGCCGATGCTGGACGGGGGCAAGATCCTGCGGAACTACCTGCCCTATAACGCGGCGAAGACGTTTGACAGTATCGGCCTTTACCTGATGTTTGGGTTTATGTTCCTCGGCTTCAGGATCGTGCTGTATTTTCTAAGTCCGTTGTTGGCGGTCTTCAACCAGATGCTGGCCGTACTTTAGACACGTGGAGGGTAAGTGGTCGCTATCCAGATGGAATATGAGGGAGACCTCCACTGCAAAGCGGTGCATGGCCCCTCGCAAACCGAACTGAGTACCGACGCACCTAAGGACAATCAGGGGCGCGGCGAAGGCTTTTCGCCGACCGACCTGGTGGCGACCGCGCTCGGCACCTGCATGCTGACGGTGATGGGCATCATGGCGCGGACGCTCGCGATCGACATCGCCGGAACCACAGCGACAGTGGAGAAGGAGATGACGACCGCGCCTCCACGCAGGATCGCGAGCCTGAACGTAAACATCCATGTGCCCCACTCCCTCGGCGATGAGAACAAGCGGAAGCTCGAGCGAGCCGCTCACACCTGTCCCGTACACAAGAGTCTGCACCCAGATGTCCTGAGCCCTATCCACTTTACCTGGGGACGAGCTAGGCAAAATAAGTCGTAGCAAAGATCGAGGACCGATGGAGTTAGCGTCACAGTACGAGACATTCCCGAGGCGTGCGCGGGTGTTAAGCGGAATGCGCCCCACAGGGCGGCTCCATCTGGGCAATTATATGGGCGCACTCTACAACTGGGTGAAGTTGCAGCACGAGTATGAGTGCTACTTCTTCATCGCGGACTACCATGCGTTGACGACGGATTACGCGGACACGAGTCTGTTGCGCAAGAACACCATGGATGTGGTTCTCGACTTTCTGGCGGCAGGACTGGACCCATCTTTGTGTACGATCTTTTTGCAAAACGAAGTGATGGAGCACTTCGCCCTCAGCAGCTTGCTGGAGATGATTACGCCGCTTGGGTGGGTAGAGCGGGTACCGACGTACAAGGACCAGCAGGAACAACTGAAGGAGAAGGACCTCGCTACGCTGGGCTTCTTAGGGTACCCGGTTTTGCAATCCGCGGACATCCTGGTCTACCAGGCTCACTTTGTACCTGTAGGGAAGGACCAGGAGGCACATGTCGAGATCACACGGGAGCTGGCGCGGCGATTCAATCATCTTTTTGGGGCGAAGAAGACAGCTGCGTTGAAGGCAGCGACCTCGGATAAAGAGAAACTGGCGGCGGAGTTGACGCAGGGAGAGCCAGGAGAGACCATCCTTCCAGAGCCGCAGGTGCTGCTGACGCCGAGTCCAAAGTTGCCGGGAACCGATGGGCGCAAAATGTCGAAGAGCTACGGCAATACGATCCTGCTCTCCGACCCGGAGCCGGAGGTGCGGGCGAAGCTGAAGACGATGGTGACCGACCCGGCACGAGTGCGGCGGACCGACCCCGGCGATCCAGAGGTGTGTCCGGTGGGCAACCTGCATCAGGTCTTCTCGACAGAAGAGAAGCGCGCGGAGGTTTGGGAGGGGTGCCGGACGGCGGGGATCGGCTGCATTCAGTGCAAGGGATGGCTGGCGGATGCCGTTGTCAGGGAGCTTGCGCCTATCCAGGAGCGGCGGCGGTACTACGAGGCGCATCCGGATGAGGTGAACGCGATCCTCGACGCAGGTGGAGCACGGGCGCGGGCGCGGGCAGCGATCACCATGAGGGAAGTACGGCAAGCTGTGGGGATCGGGCGGCGATGAGCGACGAGATCCCGCTTTCTCAACCAGCGGGAGAGACCGTTCCTGAGTTGACCCTGGAGCCAAAGCCCCTCGCTCCGCCATTGCCGGAGAAGAAGCCAGGGGGGGCGAAAGAAGAGGCATCGCAGTCGCCGTTTTCGGTGACAGTGGGGCGGGTGTACGACGGGCCGTTCGATTTGCTGCTGGACCTGATCCGCAAGCAGAATATAGACATCTACGACATTCCGATCGCGCGGATCACGGCGCAGTTTCTGGACTACACGCACCATCTGAAGCAGACGGACGTGGACGCGGCGGGCGAGTTCATCTACATGGCGTCGCTGCTGATCCACATCAAGAGCCGGACGTTGCTGCCGCGCGACCCTTCGTTGCGGATGGGCGAGGCGGATTCGGAAGACCCCCGGCGGGAGTTGGTGGAGCGGCTGCTGGAGCATGAGCGCTTCAAAGCGGCGGCTCAGATGCTGATGCAGAAGCAGCAGATCGAAGCGGCGACATGGACCAATCCAGGGCTGCGCTACTTCCGGCGCGAGGACGCTCTTGAGGATGGGGATGCGGAGGATGAGGGGCGAGAGATTGCGGCGGACACCGTTGATCTGGTGCGGGTGTTTCAGGAGGTGCTGCAGCGATTGAAAGAGCGTCCGGTACTGAACGTGGACGAGGACGCCGTGACAGTAGCGCAGATGATCGACTACGTAAAGCGGCGGCTGCTGCTGGAGGATCGTCCGGTGTCGCTGCGGCGGCTGCTGCACAACACGCACACGGAACGGGCGGTGATCTCCATCTTTCTGGCGATGCTCGAGCTGGTGCGATTGCAGGCGGTGTTGCTGCATCAGCCAGTGGCACAGGGAGATATCCTGGTGAAAAAGGCGGAAGGGTTTGACGCAGTGTTTGGGGAGCGGACGGCGGCACGGGATGATTGGCGGTGAGAGGAAGAAAGCTCTGAGGCGGCCTTCAGCGCTCGATCCGTCCGCAAACACAGAGTTCCTCCGGGAGTGACACTGTAAAGGCTACTTGTTGGACCTAAGTTCTCGCCCGAGCATCTCAGCGCGTGAGGTGTTGTATGGACGGGATTGAGATCGCGGATGAGCAGGCGGTGGCGCTGGAGGAGATTGCGCCTGGAGTAAAGGGGCTTCGGATCGTGTTCGTCAATGTGTTCGGGGTGGCGCAGCCGGATGGGAGCTGGAGTCTGATCGATGCGGCGCTGCCGTTGTCGGCGTCGCGGATACGGAGCTGGGCGGAGAAGGAGTTTGGCAGGCCGCCGAACGCCATCCTCCTGACGCATGGCCACTTCGACCATGTGAGCGCGGCAAAGGAGCTGGCTGAGGGTTGGGGCGTACCCATCTATGCGCATCCGCTGGAGTTCCCGTACCTGACGGGGGAGAAGGAGTATGCGCCGCCGAATGTTGGCGCGGGCGGGGGGCTCATGAGTTTCTTGTCACCGTTGTACCCACGCAAGCCGATCCATGTGGGGGAGCGGCTGCGCGCCTTGCCGGAGGGCAGGCTGCCGGAGATGCCGGGATGGGAGGTGCTGACGACGCCGGGGCACACGCCGGGGCACGTGTCGTTCTTTCGGGCGGCGGACCGGACGCTGCTGCCGGGGGACGCGTTCTGCACGACGAAGCCAGAGTCGTTCTTCGAGGCGGCGCTCGCGCAGCAACCGGAATTGCACGGACCACCGGCTTACTTTACGCCGGACTGGATCTCGGCAGGCCAGTCGGTGCGAAAGCTGGCCGAGCTTGAGCCAATGATTGTTGCGCCGGGTCATGGAAAGGCCTTGGCGGGGGCGGAGGTTGCGAGCGCGCTAAGGAAGCTGGCGGCGGAGTTTGAAACGGCGGCGGTGCCGGAGAATCGGCGGTAGGAGGGCGGCAAACGCTCAAAGCGTCGCCAAAATAGGCACTCAGGTGAGGTGCGGAACGTTCCTTTGAACATGCCCTTGGAAAGCAAGGCCGGTTCAGAACAGGAACGTACCGCCAG
The DNA here is from genome assembly GCA_965215415.1 of Acidobacteriaceae bacterium. Taxonomy (GTDB): domain Bacteria; phylum Acidobacteriota; class Terriglobia; order Terriglobales; family Acidobacteriaceae; genus Edaphobacter. The sequence continues at coordinate 3,387,636 of CBDCDQ010000009.1, forward strand.
CAAGATTTATTTGAATCCTTCATCATTCTGTAACACGGCGTTTGCATACGCGATCTACCGTTGCTGAGTCTACCCATATTCTTTTTCAAGGCGGCTCTATGGCAACCCCGGTCCTCTCGCACTCCAGTGTTCAGGAGAAGCTGCAGAACTCCAATCCCGGATTCATCGGTTCGGCTGTGTTCGGCGTTATGCTGCTGGGCGGGCTGATCTACATTGCTGTCAAGCTGTCGAAAGATCTGTCTACCGTCCATATGGTGTCGGTCTTTCCATACGTGTTGCTGGCGGTGGCACTGCTGATTGCCCTGGCGTTCGAGTTTGTGAACGGCTTTCACGACACAGCGAACGCAGTGGCCACATGCATCTACACGCACTCGCTGGAGCCGCACGTGGCGGTCGCATATTCAGGCGCAATGAACTTTGTCGGAGTGCTGTTGAGCTCGGGCGCGGTGGCGTACTCGATCATTACGCTGCTGCCGGTGGAGCTGATCCTGAAGGTGAGCGCGGGGTCAGGGTTCTCGATGGTCTTCGCGCTGCTGACGGCAGCGATCCTGTGGAATCTTGCAACATGGTGGCGCGGGCTGCCGGCATCAAGCTCGCACACGATGGTGGGATCGATCATTGGGGTAGGTATTGCCAACCAGATGATGCAGGGCAACTCGGGCACGGCGGGCGTGGAGTGGGAGCAGGTAACGAAAGTCTTCAAGGCGCTGCTGATTTCGCCCATCGTCGGGTTCGTGTTGGCGGCAGTGGTGTTCTTTATCTTCAAGGCGGTGGCGAAGGACCCGCGGCTGTTCAAGGCACCAGAAGGCACGGCCCCACCCCCGTTCTACATCCGGCTGCTGCTGATCCTGACGTGCGGTGGCGTCTCGTACGCGCACGGCTCCAACGACGGGCAGAAGGGCATGGGGTTGATCATGCTGATTCTGGTCGGCACAGTGCCAACGGCCTATGCACTGAACCATACGGTGAGTGCGGGAGAGGTGCAGACATTTGCGGCAGTTTCGACGCAGGTGGCGGGGGCGCTGGGAAACTATGCCGAGCCGGGCGCGGTCTTGCAGGAGGCTGGTCCGCAGCTGGAGCACTTTGTGCAAACGAAGAAGTACGAGCCGGGCGTGGTGTTGGCATTGCAGCAGATGGTGATCGACATCCGCAATGAGGCCAGCAGCTACGGCGCACTGGGCAATGTGCCGGAGGCGATGCAGGCAAACGTCCGCAATCAGATGTATCTGACGAGCGAGTCGCTGCGTTTGCTCGGTAAGTCGGGACCGAAGATGAACGCGGCAGACATGAAGATTGTTTCGAACTACAAGAGCTTTCTGGACAAGTCGACGAAGTTCATCCCGACGTGGGTGAAGGTGGCGGTCGCCCTGGCACTGGGACTGGGCACGATGGTGGGCTGGAAGCGCATCGTGGTCACCGTGGGCGAAAAGATTGGCAAGACACACCTGACGTATGCCCAAGGAGCGTCGGCGGAGCTGGTGGCGATGTGCACGATCCTGGCGGCGGACAATTTCGGATTGCCGGTGAGTACGACGCATGTGCTCTCGTCGGGCGTGGCCGGGACGATGATGGCGAACAGGAGCGGGCTTCAGATGTCGACGCTGCGGGACATTGCGCTGGCGTGGGTGTTTACCTTGCCGGTGGCGGCGCTGCTGTCGGGAATCTTATTCTGGCTGTTCAATACTGTGGCGAAGCACGTTTAGCTGCCGGAAGAGATTGAGCAGGAACGGATCGAGGTTCAGCTTCGATCTGTTTCTGTATGCGGCACCCGTAATCACGGAGTTCGGCCGCGGTTGGTATGCTGAGGGTTGGAGACCGAACGCCTGCCTTGAGCCTGAAAGCAAAGATCGAAGCCGTTATCTACGCGTCGGAGGAGCCGGTAACGCTGGCGCAGCTTACGGGCCTGTTGAGCCAAGAGGCGCAGGCGGAGCTCGACCAGGCAAACCTGGCGCAGCAGAAGCTGGCGTTGGATGAGCCGGCGACGCTGCGTGAGCCCGCAACGCGAGAGGGGATGGGCTCTGCTGAGGATGGCGGCGAGGCCCGAGATGACGCGGAGTCGATCGCCCTCGATGAGCGCATAGCGGCGCGGGAGGAAAGGGCTCGGGCGAGCCGGCTTCGGGAGTACTTTCGCGGCTTGCTGAGCGAGCTGATTGCAGATTACGCTCAAGCCGGGCGAGGATTGGAAATCCGCGAGGTGGCTGGAGGATACCGATTCGCCACCAAGCCGGAGTACCACGATGCGGTCCGAGGTTTTGTCCGCTTATTAAAGCCGCCGCTGAAGCTTAGCTTTCCGGCGCTGGAGACACTCGCGGTGGTGGCCTATAAGCAGCCAGTCACCGGGCCTGAGGTGTCGGAGATTCGCGGAGTGGATTCCGGGGGGGTGCTGGGATCGCTGATGGCGCGCAAGCTCGTGACGACAGCGGGCCGCAAGCAGGTGATCGGGCGACCCATCCTCTATAAGACGACAAAGGATTTTCTGCTGAAATTCGGCTTGAGGGACGTCACCGAACTTCCGAGCATCGAAGAGTTCGAGAAGATGGCGGGCGAGCTGACAGAGGCCGAGCCGCTTCAAGAGGAGATGGCGATGACGGACTCATCAGAGAGCATGACCGAGGCAAACCTGGAAGAAGAGAGGGACGCGACAGAGCCGCAGGCGGATGGGGACAGCTCGGAGGTTGCGCCGGTGGACGGCCGGATGTCCGGTCCTCCGCCGAGCTACGCTGCGACTGAGGATGGCGATCCTTCGGCGGCAGAGGCGCAGGTGCAGGCGGATGCCCCCGATACGGTAGGAACACCCGAGGGCGATAACGAGTTTGCGCCGGACCAGCCGCTGACACCCGCGCCGGAGGGTTTGCAACGGGTTCCGGCGATCGATACGAACGAGGTATAATCTGGTTTCGCTAAAACGCTGTATGGAATACGATGAACCGGCACCCCGTTTTGAGGACATATGCAGCCTGAAACTATCAAGCTCCCTGAAGGTACGACACTTACGCTCCGGCACACCCGCGTCGGTACCTTCCCGATGGATCGTGAACACGCGCTGGCCGCGCTGCAACCGGTAAAGCACGAAGTGACGGCGATGCAGGGCCTCAGGCTGTTGGTTCCGCAGCCCGCCAGCCACTTAAGCGATGAAGAAGTGCTTGGACTGATCGCAACGGCGGTATCGCAAGGATTGATGGTGTTGCACGTCCGATCGCCACTATGCACGGCGGACAAGCAAAGGTTCTTCAACTGGGTTTCGAAAGCTCTTAGCGATATGGCGGCCGATCTCGGAACAACACCGCAGATCATCATGACGCTGGCCGTGAAGGAAGGTGGATGGAACAAACCCGCGCTCGACCACAATCAGCCGCTTAATAATCCTTTTGGAATCAATCTGACCAAACACGGCAGTGCTGTTGGGAACCGACGCTATGCGACCCTCAACGATGCGACAACAGCTTGGAAGAGCGAAAGGGTCTTGAACTACACCACACAACAATATGTGATCCGAGGAGAACACGTCCGCGGCATCACAGATGCCAAAAAGTTCGTCACCGCGCTGCTTGAGCTTCACTACAATACGGTGAACCCAAGTTATGATGTTGAATTCGTTGCAAGATACGATGACGTGGGGCGGGCGATGAAAGCGTGCAACGTAGGCCAATGAGAGCACGAATGGTTCTGTTGCCGGTTGCGATGTGGCTACTGTCTTGTTTCGCGGTGGGCCAAACCTGTCCGGCCCGCACCTACTTGGGCAAAAAGCCTCGACGCTATACGGGTCATTATCGTAACGGAGCGTATGGCTTCTCTACACTCATCCCTCCCGGGATGGTTGGCCTCGACGGGAACGATCCCTCGTACCAACGCGGGTTTACGCTGTTCCTACCCGATAACGGAGGAACGATCTGGGTTTACGGTGAGGTGAACAGTGAAGATACGAAGGACCTGCGCTCCCTGGCTGCCACCCGGATTGACGATTTGAGCAAGGAATCGGGGGTCGTTGCATCCGCCAAGTACAACAGGCTCCACATGGATGGGCACATCGGGGAGCACGTCTCCGCCGAGTTCCGCTGTGCCTTGGATTTGCAGGCGTATGGCTATCTTGCGGACTTTGCCATGGACCGCTCGCGCCGCTTTCTATACACGATCTTGTGGGAAGGTCCTGTTGCAGGAACTTCTTCAGCGGAGCAAACGCTGGGTGCATTGGAACGCGCATGGCGGTTTATCCCGGCGCGTTGACCCAGGTACGGGCGATACTAAAGGTACATTGACCGCGATGAGCTGATCCGCGGACGGAAAGCTGGATACATGTGCACAGAAGCTACAGGCAAGAGCAAACAAGAGGTTGAGCTGAAGGGTGACCGGCTCCAAAAGATACTGGCGCAGGCGGGCATTGCCAGTCGGCGCAAGGCCGAGGAGATCATCCTGGCAGGGCGGGTTGTCGTCAACGGCACGGTCGTGAATACGTTGGGAACGCGGCATGATGCGTCGCGCGACCATATCCGTGTTGACGGCAAGCTGCTGCAGGGACCGGAGCAGCAGCGCTATTACATGCTCAACAAGCCGCGCGGGTATGTGACGACGCTCGACGATCCGGAAAAGCGCCCCACGGTAATGCAGTTGATGGCCAGGCAGAAGTCCGGGCCGCATGGGGATACCGTGCGGCTCTATCCCGTGGGGCGGCTCGATTATCTCAGCGAAGGCTTGCTGCTGATGACGAACGATGGCGCATTAGCGAACTCGCTCTCGAAGGCCGCGGCTGGCGTGGAGAAGACGTACCTCGTGAAGGTAAGCGGGCAGCCAACGCCGGAGAGCATCGAACAGCTGCGGCGCGGGATCATGATTGATCGAGGGCGGTTGGACGAGGTGCGGTCGGGACGGCGTGATCGGGTGATAACCGCTCCGGCACAGGTCAAGCTGGCGCGGGGCGGAGACAATCCCTGGTACGAGCTGACGCTGACCGAGGGACGCAATCGACAGCTGCGGAAGATGTTTGAAGAGATCGGGCATCACGTGGAGAAGATCCGGCGCATCGGGTACGGCGCGCTACGGCTGGACGTACCACCGGGTGAGTTTCGGGAGCTGACACCGGGCGAGGTGATGGCGCTCGATCGGGCCGCAAAGGGCAGGAAGGTAGTCGCGAAGACCAAGCTGCCGGAGTTTTCGCAGCTGAAGTCGCCGGTGAAAAAGGCGAAGTTCGGGAGGCGGCCGCCTTCGCGACGAGGCGTCAGCTAGTTGGCAGCCGACTTACTGGGACGGGAGCGAACGGACCTGATCCGCTGAGACAATGGCCAAGAGAGCTACACCAGCTCTGTTCGCCATTGTCGACATCAGTAATTTATATAGCAGAGGCTCACCAGCGATACTCGAATGTGCTTTAGGTCCATTCTCTGTGCTTGACGGGGCTCGGTCCACGCGCCCAGAATACTCAGGTTATTCACGGGTAGGGCGGTGACGGTCTGGAACGCCGCGCATCCAAAGCTCGTGAGCAAAAGGAGCAGCGGCGTGGCACTGGAGAAAGCGGTATTTGGGGCTGGATGTTTTTGGGGCGTCGAGGCGAAGTTCAACGAGTTAGCCGGAGTTCTGGATACGGCAGTAGGGTACGCCGGAGGTGATCTGGATCATCCAACGTACAAAGAGGTTTGCGGTGGACGGACCGGCCATGCAGAAGTCGTCGAGGTGACGTTCGATGGTTCGCGCATCGGGTATGCGGAGCTGCTGGACGCTTACTTTGCGATGCACGATCCTACGCAATTGAACCGGCAAGGGCCCGATTACGGCACACAGTACCGGAGCGTCATCTTCTCGCAAACGGAGGAGCAGGCCGCTGAGGCCGAGGCCAGGATAGCTGAGCTCAACGCTTCGGGCAGCTTCCGGCAGCCCATCGTCACGCAAGTGCTGCCCGGGGCGACATTTTGGAAGGCCGAGGAATACCACCAACGGTATTTGGAGAAGCGCGGGATGGTGAGCTGTCATATCTAGACCCGCAGAGAAGAGGGGTCCGCTTCCCTGCTACAGAACAGCGTACATTCATGCTATGATCGGAATGCGTCGGAAAAGAACGACGCGGGCATCGCAGGCAAAGACCCGGCGTGGATTTGGGGTTTGGCCAGAGACTGCGATTCGCCTTATCCATCGCAAGCCTGATACAGGTGCCGCGCTGGTTGCTCTGGCTGGAGGCTCGTCAACGGACGAGACTCGCCGTGCAGCAGCAGCGCTTCGATCTACTTAAGACCTGCTGACTCAATGAATCCATGTTGTCACTGCGCTCCTGCGTCTGCAATCGACGCTGCTTTACTTAACGATAAGGATCTTCTTTTGACCTCTGCAACGCTTGAAACACCCCTCTCTATAGATGAACCCGTAATTTTGACTCCTACCGGCCTGACTCTCGTCAAAGATGTTTCGTTCAACGACTTCAAGGTTTCAGACTCACTGAAGAGCCGTCTCGCGTCAGCCGGCTTCCAGCTGCCGACGCCGGTACAAGCAAAGGCGATTCCGCCCGCACTTGAAGGTGCCGACATCCTGGCGACTGCGTCAACCGGCACGGGAAAGACGCTCAGCTTCCTGATCCCAATGATCGAGCGAATGGATGCGAACTCCGTTCCGAGCACTAAAGGCAAGCGCGGGCCAATCCGTTCGCTCATTCTGCTGCCAACCCGCGAACTTGCGATGCAGGTGCTCGAGGCTTACGGCAAGCTGGTTCCCGGCTCGCGTGGCGACGCGGTGCTGGTTTGCGGCGGTCTTTCTGAAAACACCCAGCTGGATCAGTTGGGCCGAGGGCCGAGGCTTGTTGTGGCTACTCCGGGGCGTTTGGAAGACTTTCTCCGCCGCCGCGCGGTCAATCTCAACTCCGTCGAGATGCTGGTGCTGGACGAAGTGGACCGGATGCTCGATATGGGCTTTCTGCCAGCGATCCGTCGCATTGTGGGTGCTCTGCCAAAGACACGCCAGACGATGTGCTACTCCGCGACGCTCGATGCAAACATCCAGGAGATTGTGAAGGATTACGTCACGAAGCCGGTGCGGATCGAGATCGGCACGGCGTCCAAGCCGTCGGACCGTGTGGAGCTTCGGGTCTACACCGTCATGCAGGATCAGAAGCTGGGCTTGCTGGACCAGATGCTGAAGCAGGAAGAAGGGACGTTCCTGGTCTTTTCGCGAACGAAGCACGGCGCGGATCGCATTTCGAAGAAGCTGGAAAAGCTTGGTCATGACGCGGATGTGATTCATGGCGATCGCTCGCAGTCACAGCGGACCGCGGCACTGAAGGGCTTCCAGAACGGCAAGCACCGCGTGCTGGTGGCGACGGACGTAGCGGCGCGCGGAATTGATGTGAACGACATCGCCCATGTCATCAACTACGACCTTCCGAACGCGTCCGACGACTTCGTGCATCGCATCGGCCGCACAGGCCGCGCGGGCAAGAAAGGCGTGGCGACGACGTTTGTGATGCCACAGGAGCGTGGAGACGCCAGGAAGCTCGAACGGGAGCTGAAGATAAAGTTCGAATGGCGCGAGGCCGATAAGAACCTTGAGAAGGAAGAGCGCAACAAGCCCGTCGATCTCAACCAGAGCAGCGATCTGATGCAGATGGAGACCCGCTCCTGGAAAGGTAACGACCCCATCTCTCCCATGACGCCGAGCGCCCCCTTCCGGTCCACCGGAAGCGGTGCCGGGTTCCGGAGTCGCGGCGGCAACGGAAGCGGTTTTGCCGGCGGACGTAACGCCGGAGGCCGCAGCCAGGGCTCGAACGGCAGGCCAAACAGCAGCCGTCCGGGCAGCGCCAGCCGCTCCGGTCCCGCGCGTCGCGGGCAGTAATCTCGTCGAGACACAACAGCACCGTCTTCGCTCCGCGCCAACCAGCGCCGACACGAAGCGGTGCTGTTGTGCATCAGAGAGAGGTATGTCCGGCGACCTTCCTACAAACCTTGACGAGCTGACGGAGCTGGTTGCCGACGACCGTAACTTTGTATTGCGCATTGTGCAGCCAGGGCTTGCTGGGCTAATGGATGGATCAGTCTCGACGCTGGCACCGATCTTTGCGACGGCCTTTGCCACGCATAACTCCCGTACTGTGTTCCTGATTGGCGCGGCGTCGGCCGTAGGTGCAGGGATCTCGATGGCGTTCTCTGAGGGCCTCTCAGACGATGGAGAACTGACCGGACGTGGCAACCCGATCTTCCGCGGGCTGGTGACTGGGCTGATGACGTTTATCGGTGGCTTTCTGCATACGTTGCCGTTCTTAATCACCAATGTGCATACGGCGTTGCTGTGGGCCTACGCCGTGGTCGGTGTGGAGTTGATCGCGATTGCACTAATACGCAACCGGTACTTCAAAACGAGTTTCGCGTTGTCGTTCTTGCAAGTGGTGGTGGGCGGAGGACTGGTATTTGCGGCGGGTGTGCTGATCGGTCAGAGTTGACCAGGCAGATGGCTCCATCCACACCGAAAAGGCCAGGGGCGATCTGAAAGCTCTACCGCAAAGGAGTGTATTTACCCGGCGAACGGTTAGAATAGGGGTAATTCCATGATCTCTGTCTCCAATGTCACGATGCGTTTTGGCTCAAAGCTGCTCTTTGAGGATGTTTCCGTCACGTTTACCACGGGCCGCCGGTACGGCCTGACCGGGCCGAACGGTGCCGGCAAATCCACCTTTATGAAGTGCCTGACGGGCGAGATCGATCCGCAGAAGGGCACGGTCGTCAAGCCGCGCAAGATCGGCGTACTCAAGCAGGATCAATATGAGTTTGACGCATACCGCGTGATCGATACGGTGATCATGGGCAACAAGGGATTGTGGGCGGCGCTCGAAGAACGGGAGATCATCTACAACAAGGCGGAGATGACCGACGAGGACGGTTCGCGGCTGGGCGAACTGGAAGGCATCGTCGGCGACGAGGACGGCTATGAAGCGGAGTCGAATGCAGCCGTTTTGCTGCAAGGGCTGGACATTCCCGACGAACTGCATGAACGGAAGATGAGTGAGTTGCAGGGCGGGCAGAAGGTGCGCGTGCTGCTGGCGCAAGCCTTGTTTGGCAATCCACAGGCGCTGCTGCTCGATGAGCCGACGAACTACCTGGATCTGGAGTCGATCCACTGGCTGCAGGATTTCCTGCTGCGCTACAACGGCACGGTCATCACGATCTCCCACGACCGGCACTTTCTGAACGCCGTCTGCACCCACATTGCCGACATCGATTACGAGACGATCATCACCTACAACGGTGGGTACGACGACATGGTCTTCCAAAAGACCTCTGTACGCACTCGTATTGAAAGCCAGAACGAGCAGCGCGAAAAGAAGATCGCTCAGCTGAACGATTTCATCGCGCGATTCTCGGCAGGTACACGGTCGAGCCAGGTCAATTCGCGCAAGAAAGAGGTCGAGCGGCTAGCCACCTCGGAACTGGCGAGGTCAAACATCGCGCGCCCGTTCATCAGCTTCAAAATGGAGCGGCCTTCGGGCAAGAATGTCCTGGAGTTTGAGAACGTCGCCAAGAGTTATACGCAACCCGACGGCAAGACCGAGCACGTGATCCGGAACTTTTCAGCCGCCGTACAACGGGGCGACAAGGTCATCCTGATGGGGCGCAACGGGCAGGGCAAGACGACACTGCTCAAGGCGCTGCTCGCCAATGGACCCGGCATCGAAGAGAAGGACGTGGCGATCGACGCAGGCACGGTGAAGTGGGGGCACGAGGCGCAGATCGGATACTTTGCGCAGGACCACAAGGGTTCCATTCAGCTCGGGATGACGGCGTCGGACTGGCTGCACCAGTACGATCCGCAGGCGACTAAAGAGGAGATCCGGGGCATCCTCGGCCAGATGCTCTTCAAGGGCGAAGAGGGTCTGAAGAAGACGGACGCGCTCTCGGGTGGCGAGGCGGCGCGGCTGCTGTTCTGCAAAATCATGTTGCAGAAGCCGAATGTGCTGGTGCTCGACGAGCCGACCAACCACCTGGATCTCGAAAGTATCAACGCGCTGAACCAGGCAATCCAAAAGTATGAGGGCACCGTCTTTCTCGTGACGCACGACCAGGACCTGATCGAAGAGGCGGGCACCCGCATCTGGCACTTTGAGGGCGGACCGGCGGAGTTCCATATCACGGACCACAAAGGCCCGTACGAGGAGTATCAACAGCAGTTGCAGATGGCGGCGAGGTGAGCCGCCCCGACGCTCCGGCGATTGCCGCCCTCGACGAACGCGCGAGGCTCCAGCGTAACCGGCACACGCCTCTTGTGCTCTGCCTGGCTCTCCTGGCCGCCATCCTTGGGGCGTGGTCGCTGGCCCGCTTCTGCAATCAGCACGTCGGCCACGATCAGGCGTGGGGGCTGTATCTCGGTATGCAGACACTGAGCGGGGTGCAGCTGAATGGTCCCTACCTGACGGAGGTCAATCCGCCGTTCCTCGTGTGGTTCATGAGCTTGCCGGTATTTCTCAGCCGGTTGTTGCATGTGGATGTGCTGACAGGCTTTCGCTGCTTTCTGGTACTCACGGGCGGGGCGTGCGTTCTGTGGTCGCTCTCGCTATTCCGCCGCATCCTCTTCGCGACACCTGTGGCTGTGTGGCTCTTTGCCCTGGCACAGATTGTCACCTACGGCATCATGATCTTGCCGGTCGACTTCGGCCAACGCGAGCACTTCGTCGCCTTCTTTCTGCTGCCTTACCTCCTGTGGGCCGCCGGACGCTTGCGCGGCTCGAAACTTGCTCCCGCGGAGGTCTGTGCCCTGGGGCTGCTGGCCGCCGTGGCGATCTGCCTGAAGCCACAGCACATGCTCGATGTCGCCCTGGTAGAGCTTGTGCTGCTGGTAAGGCTACGAAGCTGGCGCGCCTGGTTCGATCTCTCCTGGGTGGTGCTCGGCGTATCGCTGGCGGTGTACTTCGTGGCGGTCCGAGTGGCTGCGCCTGCATATCTTACGGACATCGTGCCGGTCCTCAAGGAGACCTACTGGGGGTTCGACGCCAGCTGGCGGTTCGTCTTGCTCCAGTTCCGCAAGCCGGTCTGGTACTGGGTGCCTGCGGTTGGACTCGCATTCGCGCTGCGGCGATGGTTGCGCTCGGAGGCCCTGGTCACCCTCCTGCTGACCGCCTCGGTCGGCGCAGCGGTGGCCTATCTGCAGCAGCACAAAGGATGGCACTACCAGCTCATCGTCTTCAACGTCTTTACCTGCCTGGCCCTTGCGCAGATCGGGGCGGAGTGGTTCGAGCGGATGATTGCCGACCGGCTGCCAGCGTTTGGGCCGCGCCTCGCGCCCGCCGTGCCCGCACTGGGGGCGGCGCTGTTGTGTGCGGTGGTGGCCCTGCCGCTGATCCGGCACCATCCGCTGGCTCCTTATGGCGAGCCGCCCAAACAGGTGCTGGCAGACGTCTTCAGCGCGTATCCGGCGGGCTCAGCCGTCACCTTCTACTCGGCCGGGCCGTGGGAGTTCCCTGCACTGGTGGAGCAAAATAAGCTGCTCGGCACGCGCTACTTCCATATGTGGCTGCTCGAGGCTGTGATCCGCAGCCAGAACGTCAACGACTTCGACCTCGCAAAGCACCTCTCCCCCCTCCGCGCGGCGCAGCTCGGCGAGGTGTTGCGTCAGACCGAGGCCGAAGACCTGGCCCACTTCCAACCGGTGGTCGTCGTGGTCGACCGCTGCGCCATGCGGGAGTTCTGCGAGGCCGAGTTCCAGGGCAAGTTCCCTCCCCTGATTGATTGGCTCCAGGTCAGCTCCGCGTTTCGGGAGCAGTGGAAGCGCTACCGGTTCCAGAAGAGCATCGGCGATCTGGATGTGTACGAGAGGTCTACGCCGTAGGTGTACTTGTCAGTACGTCGAATCTCACATGAGTGGTGATCGAAGACAATGGAATCACATAAGAGCCCGGACCTTCCGTTCAGCCATCCGGAACTGGATGCGTTGCGCTTCTTCGCGTTCTTTCTCGTCTTCTATCGCCACATGGAACCAATCTCTGCGCTGCCTCCGATGTTTGTGAACATGGGAGCATTTGGCGTCCAAATCTTCTTTCTACTTAGTGCTTACCTGATCATCAGCCTGTTAGTCAGGGAGCGCCAAAAGACCGGCACGATCGCCGTACGCGCGTTTTTTGTGCGAAGAATACTAAGGATCTGGCCTTTGTACTTTACTGCATTACTCGCCGCATACGCTTTAGGAAGGTTGGTGGACGTTTACCGTATCACAGGCAACATGATCGCAGCCTTCATGCTGCTTGGAGGCAATCTTTACACAGCGCGCATAGGCTGGCTTGCTACACCCGTCTCGATCCTATGGAGCATTTCAATCGAGGAGCAGTTCTACCTGCTCGTTCCGATGTTTGTGAAGCTTAGCGGTACGCGCGCAATCAAGCTCCTTTCCTGGTTATCGATTCTGACGGCCTATATCGCGTTGGCCTATCTCGGACATCACAACGTGAATCCCCACCTTGGCGTTTTCACAAACAGCTTTGTGGAGTTTCAGTTCTTCGGTGCCGGGGGAGTTATAGCGCTTGCAACTTCAGGACGACGTCTTCTTTTGCATCCAGCCGTTCGGATCGTCATGATGGGAGCGGGACTTGGTCTCCTGTATGCCGCGGGGGCTGTCTACGGACTGCAGTCTGACATGATTTCAACAGGCTCTGGTTTAGTGAAAGGTTACGGCGTGTTGCTAGCGGGCTGCGTACTGATCTTCCTTAGCGTGCTTGACAGCTGCAGTCGAAGCGTTCCAGTGCTTTCGTACCTCGGAAAGATAAGCTACGGACTTTATGTCTACCATAAGTGGGTATTATCCCTGGCGTTCAGCGCTGCAGTCGCCACCATGACACGGGGGATGATCCCACCGGTCCTCGGTGATGGCATAGCGCTTCTAATCACGATCGGCACAGCTTCTCTTTCCTACCGCTTCTTCGAACGAAAGGCACTTCTCCTCAAGAGCCGTTTTGAGGTGGTCCCATCACGATCCGTATAGATGCTGTCGCCGAATCGTCGCTCCGTAGAAGACGGCGTCGCTTCAGGTTTATCTTGTCTATAGCAAGAAGGGTATCTGCCGGCTGACCCATTTACAATCAAGCGAATGAACGCCCAAACTGCTCCGTTCCAACCGCCGCGTTCGGCGGTCAAGCCGTCCTTTCACCGACCGGAATTGGACATTCTTCGCTTCGCCGCGTTCTTAATGGTGTTTGTACACCACGATCTGCTCAGCACGTATACGAATCGGTTGGCGCTTTGGAATTCGCAATGGTTTCAGCTTATTCGCTTTCCTACGGCGTACGGTCTCTCGCTTTTTTTCGTCCTCAGCTCCTACCTAATCACCGAGATCGTGTTGCGGGAGAGGGAGTTCACAGGGACCATCCATCTGAAAGCGTTCTACATTCGACGGGTTCTCAGAATTTGGCCTCTTTACGCCATCTTTCTTGCTTTTAGCTACGTTTTAGGTCGTTTTGTTACCGTGCTGTTTGTTCCGGGGTCGTTTGTACTGCAATACGTTTTTCTTCTCGGCAACCATGCTTTTTACCACAACATCAACGGCAATCCGATGGGTCCCTTGTGGAGCATCTCGGTGGAGGAGCAGTTCTACCTGTGCTGGCCTTTCGTGGCGCTCGTATGGGGAAGGAGAGGGCTCCTCTGGTTTTCTTTGTTCATCCTCGCAGCGGGTGTCGCCTTTGCAAGCTGGCTGACGGCACACGCTGTGATGCCAGGTTTCGCCATCTGGACCAACAGCATTACGCAATTCGGCTGTTTCGCCGCCGGGGCGCTGCTTGCCCTCGCTCTGCATGGGCGGTCCTGGAAGCCGACCGGTCTGCAGCGGCTGGGCCTCCTGTTTTTTGGGCTATCGAGCTGGGCAATCTCAGATGGTGTTTACCATTTCAAGCGCACTGAAGTTGTGGCAGACCGTCAGCAACTGCCGCACGTGCTCGGTTTCGAGCTGATCCTTGTGGGCTGTTGCCTGCTTTTCTTGTCTCTGCTCTCTCTGCCGATGGGCCGGTGGGCGCGTCCCTTCATCTACCTGGGACGCATCTCGTATGGACTGTACGTGTTTCATGTTCTTGCGCTGTTTGCCGCGACAGAATTAGCCCGGCAGCTGGCGTCGCATTGGGTGATCAACCATAATCGGGTTAGTCTGCTCATTATGATTGTTGCCTTGCTGCTAACTTGCCTGTGCGCTGTTATTTCCTATGAGTTCTACGAAAAACGCTTCCTGCGTTTGAAGAGCCGCTTTGCGTATGTACGAACATAGTGGCGGCTGCGTCGGAATATCGATGTCCTAAAATGTCATAATGATGCGCGAGGGCATACGATGGCGACGACCGAAACACGCAAACCGCAGGGCAAGAACGTTCTGGGCCAGCCGCTCGCCACCTGCGGGTGCGAGCCGATGACGGGGTATTACCGCACCGGCTGCTGCGAGACGGGCCCGGACGATCTGGGCGTCCATACGGTATGCTGCATCGTGGATGAGCCATTTCTGGCGGCGTCCAAGGCGCTGGGGAACGACCTTTCGACGCCGCGGTCGTACTTTCCGGGGCTGAAGCCGGGTGACCGGTGGTGCGTGTGCGCGGCGCGATGGCTCCAGGTGCAGCAGGCAGGAGCGGCGTGCCCGGTCGTGCTGGAGGCAACGCATGAGGCTACCCTGAAGGTGGTGCCGTTCGATCTGCTGATCCAGTATGCGGTGATTCCCGACCAGCTGCACTAAGGTTTGCATTCACCGACTGTTCCTCGTGCCAGCTCCCGAGCCGTGAGGGTCGTCCTCAAACGGCTTAGCGCGCCCGTCTGCCCCGACTGGTAGAACTCTTCTGGGTCATAGAGCGAGTAGCGGGTGCGGCGGGTTGGGGCGGCGGGTTGGGCGCGAAACATACTTGACATCGTCCTTGCCGTGCCTGAGCGTTAAGGAACAACACACTTCTTTATGACCATGCGCCGGACCGGCAGTCTTCTGCAAACCCTGTCACCAGCACACGCTAGAACACTCTTCCCCGCACGGCTGCTGACCGGCTGTGTTTTTGCTTTAGGAGCTTTGCCCTTTATGAATCGATCTGCCTTTCTTCGTACACTGTTTACCGCCTCGGCTCTACTGGGCGGGCTTTCCGCAGGGGCGGCTGCCCAGAACGCCGCCCTGGGCAACATCTCGGGTGAGGTGAAGGACGCTGGGGGAGCCGTGATCGCGAACGCGACCGTGGTCGTCAAGAACCTCGGAACGGGGGCGTCGCGCACGCTGAGCACGGACAGCGAAGGCCATTATGCGGCGACCTTTCTGCAGCCGGGCGTGTACGAGGTGATCCTCGGCGGCGGCTCGTTTGCCCAGGTGGACCAGAAGAACGTCAACGTGACGGTCGGCAGCACGGTGGCGGTGGACGCGACGCTGCATGCAGGAGGCGTTTCAACGGAAGTGACGGTTTCGAGCGACCTTCCGCTGCTCGAGACAGACAAGGTGGACGCGTCGCAGGTGGTGTCGGAGGAGCTGGTGTCGAACCTGCCGGTGAATGGGCGGCGTTTCGACAACTTTGTGCTGCTGACGCCGAACGTGGTACCGGACGGCAATACGGGACTGATCAGCTTTCGGGGCATCTCGGGCATCTACAACTCCAACATCGTGGACGGCGCGAATAACAATCAGGCCTTCTTCTCGGAGGCGCGCGGCCGTTCGATCGGAGCGCCGTACGTCTATCCGGTGGATTCGATCAAGGAGTTTTCTTCAGAGAACGCAGGTTACTCGGCGGAGTTCGGCCAGGCGGCAGGCGGCGTGATCAACGCGATCACCAAATCCGGCACGAACGCCTTTCATGGCGACTTGTACGAGTACTACCGAACGCCAGGCTATAACGCGATCGACCCCCTGACCAAGACCAAGCCGGTTAAAGAGCAGCACCAGTTTGGCGGCTCGATCGGCGGCCCAATCCTCCATGACAAGCTGTTCTTCCACTTTACCTATGACGGGTACCGCAAGGTGACGCCGATTACCTACCTCAGCGCGTACAACAGCGCCACGCAAACTTTGAATGATCTGGCGGGTCTTTGCGACCAGAGAACGTCGGGCTATCTCACGCGGGGATCGGCGATCTACCCGTCGGCTATTCCGAACATTACACCGGCACAGTGTACGGCGGCGCTTACATTTCTCCAGACCAAGCAGCTCGGAACCTATGGCCGTAACGTCAAGCAGGACGTCTTCTTCCCACGGCTCGACTACCAGCTGACGCCAAAGACCCACGTATCGGCGAGCTTCCTGTGGCAGAACTTTCATCAACCGAACGGATACAACACCAACACGACCGTCTTTAGCGGCGGCATAAGCCAAAATGGCACGGCCGACTTCCACTCGCGGTTCCTCGTGGCCAACGCGGAGACGGTGCTCACGTCCCGTGCGGCGAACATCGTCCACTTCCAATGGGCGCGCGATCTGGAGACGGACGGCACGAATTCCGGCGGACCGGCGATCGGCATCACCGGCATCGCGGCCTATGGCGAAACTAACGCTCTGCCTCGCGGCGCCTTTCCCGACGAGCACCGCATTCAAATCACGGACATCTACTCCACAAGCTTTGGACGCCACACACTAAAAGCCGGGTTTGACGGCAACTTCATCCATGAGCAGTTGCAGAACCTCTTCCAGGGCGACGGCGCCTTCACCTATGGCACGGGCACCCCGGAGTTCAACTTCGCCAACTGGATTCAGGATGTGTACCAGGTGAACGGCGGAAAACATTACAACGGCTTCACGCAGGTCAACGACCCAATCACCCATGTGGGCGCAGACGATTTCTGGAATCCGGACCTCGACGGCTTTGTCGAGGACGCCTGGAAGGTGACGCCCAAGCTGCTGCTTTCGCTGGGCTTCCGTTATGACGTGCAGCTTGTGCCACAGCCGGACAAGCCTAATACGTCCTCTGCGGTCGCAACGCTTTACACCTCGACGATCAACAACTACAAAAGCATGTACCAGCCGCGTGTAGGCTTCTCCTACAATCCGCACGAGGGCACCGTGGTTCGGGGCGGTTACGGCATCTTTTATGGGTTGAACTCCAACTCCACCTACTACACGCAACGTCGGGAGAATGGTGTGTACCAGCAGCAGTTCAACGTAACGCCGCTCGTCCTGCCGAATCAGACCTTTATCCTGCCCAACAACGATCCAACGAAGGGTCCGCTCTGCACACCGGCAGCAGGCCAGACGCGGTGCTTTCAGCAGTCCGGTGCCTATGCAGCCAATGCGCCGCAGGGCGGCCTTCCGGAGTTTACCCCTCCTGGTCCAGCTCCGGTGAACCAGGTGACGGGAGCGGCGACACCCGCGGTCAACACAGGTCTCGCGCTTGGAACGATCAGCGCACGCGGCCTCGATCCCAGCTTCAAGAATCCTGAAGCCATGTCGTTTGATCTCGCGGTCGAGCAGCAGCTTCCGCTACAGGCCACCTTGACGGTCAGCTATGTCGGCAATCGCGGCTTGCGTCTGCCCGTCTTTGTAGACACCAACGTCGATCCGGCGTCTGCGGTCTTGAACACCTACAGCTTCCTGCCTGCAAACGGTGCAGCAGTCACAGTGGCGGTGCCCTTCTATACCGCGCGTCTGTCCAACAGCACGGGTTCGGTGCTCACGGGCTTCTCGGATGTGAACAGCAGCTACCACTCGTTTGTCGCGACGGTGCGGAAGCCCTTCAGCCACGGCATCGAAGTGCTGGCCAACTACACCTGGTCGCGAGCGATGGACGGCGGTCAGGTCTCGGGCGTGAACGGCACCTTCAATGGCACGGACGTTCCCATCGACCCCTTCGCCCGTGGCCGCCGGTCGGGTCGCAGCGCGGAGTACGCTCGCTCCGACCTTGACGAGCGTGGCCGCTTCGTAGGCTCGATCGTCGCCTCGCCCACCATCGATCGTGTCGTGGAGAACCGGTACGCGCGGTACGCCTTGAACGGCTTTACCCTCGCCGGTACGTTGACCGCGCAGACGGGCCAGCCGCTGACGGGCTTCATGGCGGGCGCTCCCCGTTCCGCGATCGGCGACGGCGGCCTTTCAGGCGCGGAGCTGTCGCTCTTCAACTCCGGCACTAATGGCCGGGTGCCGGACGCGGTGGCTCGCCGCAACGCCTTTACCGGTCCTGGCATCCACAATCTGGACGCACGCCTTTCACGCGACGTTCCTCTACGCGGAACGATCAAGCTGCAACTTTTCGCTGAAGCGTTTAACGTCGTTAACCACAGGAACATTCTTGGCGTATCCACAAACCTGTATAACTTCGCCCCCCCCCGGAACAGGCAATTGTCCGAGAACGACGAACGGCTGCATCGTTCCACTGGCCGCTGGTTCGCAGGCGTTTGCCACACCAACCAGCACCAGCAGCATCCTCTACGGTCCACGCCAGCTCCAATTGACGGCTAAGCTGTTCTTCTAGCGTGCTTTGTAAGCGACAGAGCGGCTCCGGTCTCGGAGCCGCTTCTATTTGCCGAAGTGCAAAGATGGTGCACCCGAGAAGATTCGAACTTCTGACCTACAGCTTCGGAGGCTGCCGCTCTATCCAGCTGAGCTACGGATGCGTCCTTTAAGCGTAGCATGATCCCTGTAACGCTACTACTGAAAGAGAGTTCCCCACCATGTTCCTCCGTTCCGCCGCAACGTTCGCCTGTACCGTTGTCCTTGCAGCCGCCTCCCACGCCCAGATGGGTGGCATGGACATGAAGTCCGACTCCAAGAAACCCCTTCTCAGCCCCGCCGCTAAGGCATCCGTGACGCTGAATGGCAAGGCAGTCAGCGTCGACTACAACTCGCCCCGTATGCGTGGCCGCGTCATCATGGGCGGTCTGGTGCCTTACGACAAGGTCTGGCGTACCGGTGCGAACCCGGCCACGACGCTGAAGACCACTACGGGGCTGACCGTGGGCACCCTCGATGTGCCCGCCGGAACCTATACGATCTACACGCTCCCGGCAAAATCAGGCTGGCTGCTCATCATCAACAAGCAGAACGGGCAATGGGGCACGGACTACGACGAAAAGCAGGACCTTGGGCGCACACCGCTGACTGCGAAGACCGCCGGAACGCCCATGGAGAACATGACCATCGACTTCGAGAATACAAAGGGCTCGGAGACCGAGCTACACATCAAGTGGGAGAAGACGGACGAGTTTGTGACCGTCAAAGCTCAATAAGCGAAATGCTACAAAGAATGGGCGCGATTGCCTGATGCACTCGCGCCCATTCGTCTCGAACCAGTGTGTCTACCACTCCTTAGCGGGCGAATTAACCACGAGCGGCGTAGGGGCGGGTGGAGCCTTCCAGCGCAGCACCGGCTTGCGAGCGGCAGCGGTCTCGTCGAGCCGCTGTAAGCGAGTGGAGTGCGGAGCCGAGCGGACCAGCTCCGGGTTCTCGGCGGCCTCTCGGGCTATTTGCTGGAGCGCGTCGATGAGCAGGTCGAGCTCCTCGCGGCTCTCGCTTTCGGTTGGCTCGATCATCATCGCGCCGGAGACGATCATGGGGAAGCTGGTGGTGTAGGCATGGAAGCCGTAGTCGATCAGGCGCTTGCCCATATCTCCGGTCTTGACGCCGTTCTTTGCCTGGAGCTTATCGGAAAAGACGACCTCGTGCAGGGTACGCGTGGTGTAGGGCAGCTCGAAGGTGCCTTCCAGCTTGGCGCGGATGTAGTTGGCGTTCAGGACGGCGTCTTCGGTGGTCTGGCGCAGGCCGTCTGGGCCGTTGGCCAGGATGTAGGCGAGCGCGCGGACAAACATCCCGAAGTTGCCATAGAACATGCGGACGCGGCCGACAGTCTGCGGGCGGTTGTAGTCGAAGCTGAGCAGTCCGTCTTCGCGCCGTGTCACGATTGGCGCGGGAAGAAAGGGCTCAAGGATTTTCTTGCAGGCCACTGGGCCGGAGCCAGGGCCACCGCCACCGTGCGGGGTGGAGAACGTCTTGTGGAGATTCAGGTGCATCACGTCGACGCCGAAGTCGCCGGGCCGCGTTTTGCCGACGAGCGCATTCATGTTCGCGCCGTCCATATAGAGCAGCGCGCCCTTGGCGTGGAGGATGTCGGCGATCTTGTGGATGTCGGATTCGAAGACGCCGATAGTCGACGGATTGGTGAGCATGAGGGCGGCGGTGTCTTCGTCGACCAGGCGCTCAAGCTCGGCGAGGTCGACCATCCCCTGCGGGTTGGACTTGAGATTGGCGACTTGATAGCCGCAGACAACGGCGGTCGCGGGGTTTGTTCCGTGGGCGGAGTCGGGGACGATGATGGTCTTGCGGGCGTTGCCGCGGCTCTCGTGGTACGCGCGAACGAGCAGGATGCCAGTGAACTCGCCGTGCGCGCCGGCGGCGGGCTGGAGCGTGATGGCGTCCATGCCGGTGATCTCGATCAGCGCGTCCTGGAGCGTGCTCATGATCTGTAGGCAGCCTTGCGAGAGCGATTCGGGCTGGTAGGGGTGGGCCTCCGACAGGCCTTCGAACCGCATGACCGCCTCGTTGACGCGGCCGTTGTATTTCATCGTGCAGGAGCCGAGCGGGTACATGCCGAGGTCGATCGCGTAATTCCAGGTGGAAAGCCGCGTAAAGTGGCGAACGATCTCGATCTCGGAGAGCTCGGGCATAACGCCGAGATCGGTGCGGACGGCATCACCGAGGAGCGCGGCGGCTTCAGTGGCGGGCACGTCGAGTTCGGCGAGGCGGTAGGCCTTCTTGCCGGGGGAGGACTTTTCGAAGATCAAGCCCTCATTTTGGTTGACGTGGGTGCTGGCCTTCTTCGGGGTGCCTTGGAACCGTGTGGCTGTTTCGACTTCTTCGTGGAGCAAAGTTGCTGTCGCCATGCTGTGCCTTCTTTCTACTAGAACTCTTCGGGAACTTCGCCAGGGTCGCCGGTGGCGGAATACTCGCCCGCTTCGGGGGCGTCCAGGTCTTCTTCGCGGAGCGACGCTCGCAGGATCACGCCGCTTTCGAACTCGATCTCCAGCGCAAGGCCTTCTTCCAGGGTGCAGGCCTTGACTGTTTCGCCGATGAGCGAGCAGAGCCAGTTGCGGTACTCCGGTTCGCCGAAGGCGTAGGAGCCTTCCTCGCGGAAGACTTCGGGCCAGGTGTAAAAGGTCAGCGCGGGGCCTTCGAACTTAAGGATGAGGAAATCCTGGACGAACTCGACCGCTGAGAGTTCGGAGCCGTCGATGGCGGAGATGTCCATAGCTAGCCCGCTCTCCGGATGGGCAAAACGCCGGACGCATTAGCACCTTCATAGTTCACGTTGCTCAAGGCGCGGTCCCAGTCCGCATTCACGGCTGGGTCGGCGGGTGTTCCGTCGGGCAATAAGTTGAGTTCTCCCAGAAGACCGCCCAGCGAATCGGACGGCAATCGTTCATAGCGGTCCTCCAGAAACTGGACCATCGCGTTGTAAGCGGCTTGTTCTCTCATAGGGATTTCAATCCTGTCTCCGGGTTGAAGCTGCAAGGTTGATCGTTAATGCCTCCGTTGATCAGCTTACCGCTTCGTACCTGCGTCCAGATCTGTCTTCCGTCCGGCAACATTCTGGCAGACCATTTGTTTCCGTACCGGTCCGTCGAAGGTGTACAAGCCATATTGTTTGCAACTTCGAGAAGCATCGCCCGGTTCGCCGGTGAGTCCAGTAAATGCCCTTCAGCCTTGCGAAAGATGTGCCGCATTTCACTTTCGGACATTGGCAGGATTACCGCATCTTTAGGCATGGACCAGCATAGTTGAGTGTGCCTGTATTGTCAGTGCTTCAGCAACGGCGTCCATCTGGACGCGGGTGGTGAGTTCCGTGGCGCACCAGAGGCTGGCGTTCGCCCCCAGTTCGGGATACCACTTGGCGAGTGGCAGGCCGCCGATGATCTTATGTTCGAGCAGGGTGGCGTTGATTCCCTCGGCGGTCTCGGGCGTTTCGAGGACGAACTCGTGGAAGCGCGGCGCGCCGTCGAAGAGGACTTTGCCTTGTTTGCCGAGGACGGACTTTAGATATGCAGCCTTGGCGAGGTTGTGCTCGGCCAGCTCCTTCATGCCCTCCTTGCCGTAGATGGTGAGGAAGATGGTGGTCATCAGCGCGACGAGGGCCTGGTTGGTGCAGATATTGGACGTGGCCTTCTCGCGGCGGATGTGTTGCTCGCGGGTGGAGAGGGTGAGGACGAAGCCGCGTTTGCCGTTCGCGTCGCGAGCCTCGCCGATGAGGCGGCCGGGCATCTGGCGGAGGAACTTCTCCTTGCAGGCGAGGACGCCGCAATAGGGGCCGCCGAAGCCGACGGGGACACCGTAGCTTTGGGCTTCAAGCGAGACGATGTCGGCCTCGGTGGGCGGCTTTACTACCCCTAATGAAACTGCCTCCGCTATGGAAACGATGAGCAGCGCGCCTTTGGCGTGGGCGATCTCGGCGATGGCGGCCACATCCTCGATCGTTCCGAAGAAGTTGGGCGACTGGATCAGGACACAGGCGGTGTCGGCAGTGATGGCGGCGTCGAGGACGGCCAGATCGACGCGACCGTTCTGTTCGTATGAGACTTCAGTCAGCGGAATCTGCTGATGCTGGGCGTAGGTGCGGATGACCTCGCGGTACTCGGGATGGACGGTGCGGGCGATGATCGCGCCGTCGCGTCCGGTGATGCGGACGGCCATCATGATTGCCTCGGCCGCGCCCGTCGACCCGTCGTACATGGAGGCATTGGCGATCTCCATGCCGGTCAGCTCGCAGATCATCGTCTGGAACTCGAACATGGCCTGGAGGGTGCCCTGGGCGATCTCGGGCTGGTAGGGGGTGTAGCTGGTGAGGAACTCGCCGCGCTGGACGAGCGAGTCGATGATGACCGGGCGGTAGTGCCGGTAGACGCCCGCGCCGAGAAAGCTGGCGTAGCCGGTGGCGTTGTTCTCAGAATAGGCGCGGAACCGCCCGACGATCTCGGACTCGCCGTGCTGGCGCGGGATGTCGAGGTCGCGCTTGAGCTGGTACTCGGCCGGGATGGTGGCGAAGAGGTCGGCGATGGAGCCTACACCAATCTCGGCAAGCATCTCGGTGCGGTCGGAGGGCGATTTAGGCAGATAACGCATGGGGTCAGTGTCCCGTTTCTTCGGCGATGAAGGTCTCGTAGTCGGCGGCGGTGAGCAGGCCGTCGATGGCGGCAGGGTCGGCGAGTTCGACCTTCATGATCCAGGTAGTGTTGGCGTCGGTGTTGAGGGTCTCGGGCGCGGAGCCAAGGTCTTCGTTGATTTCGGTAACAGTGCCATTCATGGGCGCATAAAGGTCGGAGACGGCCTTGACGGACTCGACCGAGCCGAAGGTGCTGCCGGCCTGGACCTCCTGACCAACCTTCGGCAGCTCTACAAAAACGATGTCGCCGAGGGTGCTCTGCGCGTAGTCCGTGATGCCGACGGTGCCGGTCGTGCCCGCGATGTCGATCCACTCATGCTGTTTGGTGTAGCGGTACTCCGCTGGGTAGGCCATTCCGTCTCCTGTGTAAGTGTAGATGTTGGGGCTAGGCGGTTTTCTTCGGGCGTTTGTAGAACGGTAAAGGGACTACCTTTGCTTTGACCTGCTGGCCCCGAATCTGCACCGCTACCTCTTCTTCCACCCCGGCGTACTGCACGGGGACGTAGGCGAGGGCGATGTTCTTTTTGAGAAAGGGCGCTGGGGAGCCGCTGGTGACTTCGCCGATGACCTCGCCGGCGGCATTCGTGACTGTATAGCCATCGCGGGCGATGCCGCGTTCAAGCATCTCCAGGCCGATGAGCTTGCGCTTCGGGCCTCCGTCGGCTTGGACGGCGAGCAGAGCCTCGCGTCCGACGAAGGACGGCTTGTCGAGCTTGGCGTAACGGCCCAGGTTCGCTTCGAAGACGTTGATGGTGTCGGAGATCTCGTGGCCGTAGAGGGCCATCGCAGATTCGAGCCGCAGCGTATTGCGCGCGCCCAGGCCGCAGGGGACGATGCCGAACTCGGCCCCGGCGGTGAGCACCTCCTCCCAAACGCGGCCGCTGGTCGGCTCGTCCGACGGAATGTAGATCTCAAAGCCATCCTCGCCGGTGTAGCCGGTGCGAGCGATTAGGACATTATAGAGCCCGGCGACCTTGCCCCAAGTAAACCAATAGTTCTTAATCGCGCTGAGGTCGACGGCGGTCAGCTTCTGGAGCGTCTTCTCAGCCATCGGGCCCTGTATGGCGAGTTGCGAGTAGTGATCGGAGAAGTCGTTGATGTGGACGCTCGGCATATGGCCGACCGTCTTGCGAACCCACTGGATGTCCTTCTCGCGCGTTCCGGCGTTGATGACGATCAGGTAGTCGTTATCCGAAAGCTTATGGACGATCACATCGTCGACAAACGTGCCGTTCGGGTACAGCATTGCAGAATAGTGCGCCTGGCCCACCTGGAGCTTCGAGGCGTCGTTCATGCAGAGCTCGTTGACGGCGGCGAGCGAGCCCGGCCCACGCAGCTGAATGTCGCCCATGTGCGAGACGTCGAAGAGGCCAACGGCGGTGCGGACGGCCATGTGCTCGGCGATCAGGCCGGAGTACTCCACCGGCATGTCCCAGCCGCCGAAGTCCACCATTTTGGCTCGTGCGGCGCGATGGGCGGTGTTGAGGGCCGTCTTGCGAAGTGTAGCGGCGATTCCGGCCATGGCGTAAACCTCGTGCGCGTGGTGCGTTCTCCTCCATTTTGACAGCAATCGCTAACCAGAAGACGGTCTATCTCCTCCGCAAAGACGCAAGTGCCTGAGCGAGTGCTGCTAAATTGGCTTCCACAGGAGGACCGTGGGTCTGCCATTGGACGTATCCGTCGCCATCGACCAGCAGTACATAGGCGTCATCGGCGATGTTGTAGTGCGCCAGATTCCGCCACTCCGCTTCATGATCCAGCAGAGGAAGAAAGTGCGGCTTAGCCGGATCTGCTACCGCCGCTTTGATCCGGCCAATGACCAGTCCACGCAGGAACTTCGGCACCGAGGTAAGAACGGGCAGCTCATAGTAAGGGATTTTAGGCGCGGTGTGCGCATCCGCCAGCCAGGTACCCCACCGGGTAACGGCGTCGCGCGAGGCCTGTGTAAAGCCAATCACCAGAATGCCTGGCTGTCCGTGCAGGGCACCCGGCAAAGAGATTGTCGCACCGGAAAAACTTTCACCACCCGTTGGAGGGATGCGGGGCGGCGCTGCTTGCGCCGGCATCGGTATGCCTCGCCAAGACAATACCGCCCAGAGACACAGGCTCCTGGTGCACCGTGGGGCGTAGATGGAGCGCAGATACGTCACCTATCAACGCCCACGACTGCGGCGATTCGCCCTTACGAAGCTACTGACGCAGAAGTATCCGAAGAGAAGACCCATGGCGATCGACCAGATGAGGTGCTGATGTTCGGCGTGGTCAGCAGCTGTTTCAACCAGGTGAGCGCGCAGCTTCCAGGCGTTTGTGACCGCGAAGAGCACGAACAGACCGAAGAAGACGCCAGTCAGCTCCAGCCAGAGAACGCCGCCCAGCCGGACGAACGGTCGCCAAGCCGCCTCTCCGAAGCGTTGACTTCCCCGCACAAGATGCGCGCGCGTCTGCCGCAGCTGTTCGACGGTGCGGGCTGGGCTGACGGGTACGACGCGGGGCTGAGCCGATCCAGGCTTCGGCCTGGCCGGGGTGGCACCCGGTGAAGCCGCCGCGTCGGCTGCGGCCAGCACTGCTTTGGCAGCGCCTCGTGCACCCATACCCAAAGCCCGCCCGAATCGCACCGTATCCATATGGAAAGTGTAGCGTCTTCCACAAACACTTTGCGCAGGGTGGACGAACTCTCCAGCCGTATACCGCATCGTAGCTCTAAACAATCCGGCTGTAAGGAGAGATCGATGAAGAAGTTTTTGCTGATCGTAGGTGGGGTTTGCGCCGCCGCCGCAGGTTTTTTGGTTCTAAGCACCAAGCGGGTTCCACCCGTCGACGAGCTGGCGCACAACCTGGAGGCCGCCTGGTCCGATCATCACACGGTCGTGTAAGGCCGGGAGCGTGAGGATTGTTGTCGCCGGGCTGCGAGCGTATATTCTTTAGAAAGCAGGCTGACGTTCAGCCCCCGCAATGCCGTTCCCGCAGACAGAACACCGCGGGAATACCCGATGCGGCCTAGAACTTTGCAGCGCCAGGGACCTTTCGGAGGTGGCATTGAATCAGAACGTCAAGAAACTGATACAGAAGCTCGGGGAAGCGATCCACGAGTCGGTCTCGGAGTCCGAGCACATCGCGGGTGTTGTAAAGAACATTCGCGAACAGGGGTTTGATGTGCTGCTGATGCTCGAGGCCACGATCGGGTTAAATGAGGTCGATCTCGATACTGCCGAAGCTGGTGACAAGGTGGAGGGTCCGGTCGATGGGCCATTTACCTCAACCGATCTCAACTTCCTGAAGTCTCTACGCATTGCCGTCTCCGATACAGCAGACGGAAACGCTTCGGGCGGCTAGAGGTGATGCTGAATGTGTTGACATGAAACCGTGTCAATCACCGTGGTAGACTCGCGTTCTCCGGCGCGGAGGATTTCTCCCGAACGGTTATTTGAGCTCAGAGGTTTTCTGCAATGAGAGAGACGCTCGGCGTTTTGCTCGCCGGTGGCGCCGGTGAACGGCTCTTCCCCCTAACCCGCGACCGGGCGAAACCTGCGGTGCCTTTCGCAGGTCAGTACCGCATCATTGACATCACGCTTTCGAACTGTATCAACTCCGGTCTGCGCCACGTCTACATTCTTACGCAATACAAGGCTCTCTCGCTGAATCGTCACATCCGCGAGGGCTGGGGGCCGGTGGTAGCCAATGAGTTGGGCGAGTTCATCGAGATCTTGCCCCCTATGCAGCGCGTCAGCAAGAACTGGTACAGCGGCACTGCTGACGCGGTCTACCAGAACATCTACTCCATCGGTGCAGAAGAGCCGAAGTACGTCATCATCCTCTCGGGCGATCACATCTACAAGATGAATTACGCCCTGATGATCCAACAGCACTGTGAGTCCGGTGCGGACGTGACGCTCGCGACCCTCCCGATACCGCCCCACGAGGTGTCTTCCTTCGGCGTGGTGGAGATAGCGCGCAACGGCGAAGTCACCGGATTTGAAGAGAAGCCCAAAGAAACCAAGATGCGCTCTCCGTTTATGCCCGACATGGTGGATGCGTCCATGGGCATCTACATCTTCAACACAGATGTGTTGCTCCCGGAGCTGATCAAGGACGCCGAAGATCCAAACTCAAAGCACGACTTCGGACATAACATTCTGCCCAACCTGCTTGGCCGCTACAAAATGATGGCCTACAACTTCGTCGACGAGAACAAGCAGAAAGCTCTCTATTGGCGCGACGTAGGAACCCTCGAGGCGTACTACGAGGCCAATATGGACGTGGCAGGGGTAACGCCGACGTTCAACCTCTACGACAAGGCTTGGCCGATGCGGACGCGTGCTTACCAGTATCCGCCTGCCAAATTCGTGTTTGGCGAGCCAGGGCGTACCGGAATGGCCATCAACTCCATCATCGCTTCGGGTTCGATCGTATCAGGCGCTGTCGTGCGGAACTCGGTGCTCTCGCAGGATGTCCGCGTCAACTCCTACGCCGATGTCGACTCAAGCATTATCTTCTCTCACGTCAACGTCGGCCGGCACTGCCGCATCCGGCACGCCATCATTGATCGCGACGTGCATATACCCGACGGCACGGTAATCGGCTACGACTCCAACGAAGACAAGAAGAACTACTTTGTCTCGTCTTCAGGTATCACCGTCGTCACACGCGACTACTCCGTCTACGAAAACCCGGTCTCGCCTGAGTTCCTCCAGCAGGGCAACGGCAACAGTTGGACCTGAAGCGGATCGGGCGGGGGTTCGAGGTACTCACGTACTGTCGTTCATCCGCTCGGATCGGTTGAAGCCCTATCTCTTGCCGATGCGGTAAACGATACCGGCGGAGATCGAAAAGAACTCACGGGTCTCGCTTCCAAAGCGCTCCAGGATAAGATCTGGCTGTAAGCGCACGGCAAAGTTCTTCGAGCGGTTGAAGTCGATGCTTCCACCAAACGCGCCGATGGGCTTGGTCCGGTCGGTGTAGAGACCGATCAGCTTGTAGGAGCCTGACGGAACGTCTTTCGTGCTGTAGGTAAAAACGCCATCCGACGCCCCTACAAACGCGTGGTAGTCGATGGCCGCATAACGATTCTTCGGTCCGCGGTACTGCCCACCCACCATGAGCATATTCATGTAGACGAGCGGCCGGTTATTGACGAAGGGGTTCGGCAGCACGGGCGTCGTCCCTGCTTCGCCACGATAGTCGAGCCCAAGTCCGAGCTTCTTTGTCAGCCAATAGGTCCCCATCAGCTCGCCGCCGGCGAAGTTCATGCGCTTGGGCAGCGTTTGACCTGCTTGAAAATTCATGAAGTTAATGCCGCCATACACTTCGTAGCGATTGTCGTAGCTGACTGGAGCGGCCAGCCCCAGTTTGTTCTGGGCCTTGGCAGCTGCACTCGAAAGAACCACTCCTGCCACCATCAGGCTCACGGCCCATGCCGCCTTCTTCTGAAACTCCATACGCAACATCGCTCTCCAAATCGTCAGCAACCGGTCGTCCGCCCGCATCTGCTTTCAGGATATATCGTTCAAGGGCACGTCCGCCGGTCCGGTACCATCGTACTTGGAGATAAGAGCGTGTGCGACAATAGCAGACGTGCGACCAACCCGCACGATCGCAGGGAGACTTAGTATGGGCGAACTTTTTACACCGACACACCTGATCGTCATCGCCGTCGTTGTTCTTGTTCTGTTTGGCGGCAAAAAGCTGCCCGAGTTAGGCAAAGGACTTGGCGAAGGCCTTCGCGGCTTCAAGGATGGTATGAAGGGTGTCACCGACGAAGTCAACAAACCCGGTGAGGCTGTTCACACGGTTACGCCAAAGCCGGAAGAGACCCTCAAGGAGCGCTCTCTGTGATGCTTGCGTGAACTTTTACAGCGTGATCATCACGACTGCAACGAAGGCAACGGTCATCCCCCATAGTTGCCGCTTTCCGGGCCGTTCTTTAAGCATCCACGCGGCGAGCAGGATCGTTCCAGCAGGATACATCGACGCCAGAACCGAGGCGGTATCCAATCTTCCGGCCTGTGTAGCGGCCACGAACAGCATATTGCCCACGGTGTCGAGCAGGGCCGTAAGCAGTATCCAACGCAGCGTGTTTAGTCCTTCGATCACCGCGGTCCCTCTGCCACGCGGCCGCACAGCCAGAAGCAACAAACCGCAGGTCGTCCCGCTCCCGATACGCGCCGAAGCCATAGCCCACACGGGCCCGGCGGGTCCGGCCATCCTGAGGCAAACGAAGTAGAGGCCGAAGCCAGCGCCAGCGCCGATCGCCAACGCTACCGTTAGACGGTCTCTTGTAGTTTCTTGCTCCCCGGCGGCGATCAGCCAGATCGACACGCCGGCGACAACGAACCCCGCCAGGTGCAATCGGGTAGGAAGACCCTCGTTCCATGCCGAGAGGAGCGCTGGAATAGCCGCCGCGAGCAACCCACTCACCGCTGCGGCACCGCCCATCTCTCCACGCGAAAGAGCGACGTAGAAGGCCGTGATGGAGATGCAACCAATGACGCCAGCAGCCAGGCCCCACGCGAGAAGAGCGCCGTGAGGGGCTGATCGATGCAGCGCACAAGCTGCGAGGAGCAGGAGGGTCAAGCTCGTGACGTGGCTCAGCAGCACGACCTGGAGCGCGCCTCGTGGACTGCCGCCAACGGATCGCACCCCCATGCCGCCCGAGAAGTCACCGCCACCCCACGCCAGGGCCGAGCCGACCGCCAGAAGGATATTCTCAGGAACAAACAGGATCAAGCCTAGGGTGCCTGGGTGACTCGCGGACGCACTGTCTCCGCCGTCGGGTAATAGCCTTCCTTGGCGATCACGCTCAGGTTTGGACGAAGAACTTTGACTTCCAGCTTGCGGTACTTGCCGTCGACAAATGGCTCCCGCGAGTAGTAGCCCACGGTGTACTGCGTGCGTACCTCTTCTGCGATTCGTGAGAAGCTGCGTGCGATGCCGGGCGTGCGGAACTCGGCATCGAGCTGACCACCGGTAGCACCCACAAAGACAGGAAGGATGTCGTCTCGCATTTGGAACGGCAGGTGAATGCGATCGATGAAACCAGTGTAGGGAATCTTGAAGTCGCCAACCAGCGTAGCGTAGACGGCGATCTTGTTGGTTTGCAGGTACTTGACAACGTCTTTCGTCTTGGCCGTGCTGCCATACTCCTTGCCGTCGCCAATCACGTAGACGATCCGCCGCCTGCCGGGTCCAGCTTTGGTGGTCGCTTTCGCAGCTGCCAGGATGGCATCATTAAGCGTGTGGACGTCGCGCGGCGCGTTCAGGATCAAACCCGCATTGTTGCGAACAGGCGCGGTATTGGGATCAAACTGCTGGTTGTTGATGTTGGTCGTCTGGGCCATCGGACCGTCGAGCGAACCTGCCAGCAGCGCGTCGCGGCCAGTGCCTTTGGACCGCTCCAGCACAGCATTCAGGCGTGCGCTCTGGCCGCCGGTAAACTCCGTCTGCTGCTGCGGGCCATTGTTGTAGGTGAATACAGCAACCTCGTCGTAACTGCTGAAGGCTCCTTGCAACGCGCCCAGAGCGTTGTTCACTTTCGTCATCTCGTCGTGTGTCATGGATTGATCGATGACCAACGCGACTGAAAGCGGGAACGGATCAACCGTAAAGAGCTGCATCTTTTGCCGCAGGCCGTTCTCATAAACCCGTACATCGCGCCAGGTGAGACCGGGAACCAGGACGCCCTTCTTGTCCTTGACAGTAAACGGCACCTCGACAAAGTTAACGCCCGTACCGCGCAGCGTAAATACCTTTGTCGCTTCGCCGGACGCTGGCAGCTCGGGAGCTTCGCCATCGTCTTCGTGGACGCCGGCTGCTGCCGGGGTAGAGGGCAGGGCTTTACCCGGCGCGACCTGTTCATCGAGTTCTGGTGCAGTATCGCCGATAGAGGTAGGCGTGGTGCCGATGCCCGGCGTAACGGGTCCAATAGGCAGCGCCTGTGGCTTGGGCGCGTCCGGAATGGCCTGTTGCTGCACAGGAGCTGCCGTCTGTGCCACCGCTCCAGGAATGGCCCCTTGCCCGAGAATGACGCACACCAGTATGTCTGCCCAAACACTACGATTCACGAGTATCTTCTCCACCTTCTACTTCCAGATTGAGGATATCAGTTCATCTTTGGACGCGATGTGTTTGCCCGGTGTCCACCGCTCTGCTCAGTCGCCAGTAACCACGTTCCGCAGGATCGGTGTGCCGCACGGCGACTACCCGGCTGACCCCCTGGCCTCTTCGTCGTCTAATGAGGTATGCGCCTCCTGGCCTTCGCTCTCACTGTCTTCACCATTGCCCCCATGCCTCTGCTCCGCGCGCAAGAGGCTCCCTCACCCGGCGGCCCGCCTCCCGCGAGCAGCGCTGCGCCCGAAAGCCTTGACGAGAATACACAGACCCTGAAGGTCAACGTTAATCTCGTCAACCTCTACTTTTCCGTGCGCGACAAGGGTGGCTACATCACCAACCTGCACAAGAGTGACTGCTCGATTGAGGAAGATAAGGTTCCGCAAAAGATCAAGAACTTTACGCAAGAGAAGAATCTGCCGCTGACCATCGGCATCCTGCTCGACACCTCAGGGTCGCAGCAAAACGTCCTGCCACTCGAGCAAGAAGCAGGCACACGCTTCCTGAAAGAGGTGCTCACGCCCAAAGACGAGGCCTTTCTCATCTCGTTTGACATCAATGTCGATCTTCTCGCCGACTACACCAACAACGTGGGCGAGATTCGGCGAGCCATCAACAAAGCTTCGATCAACACAGGCGCGGGCACGGGCTCTGTGACGGGCAACGGTGCGGCACGCGGAACGCTGCTTTATGACGCCGTCTATCTGGCGGCACATGATAAGCTGCGGTCTGAAGCGGGACGGAAGATCCTTGTCCTCCTGACCGACGGCGGAGATCAAGGCTCCCAGGAGACGCTCAAGACGGCTGTTGAGGCTGCACAGAAGGCGAACGCCATAATCTACGTCATCCTGATTGCCGATCGAGGCTTCTACGGCGGCTTTGGCATGGGCTATTCAGGCGATGGCGATATGCGCCGCCTCGCCACCGAGACGGGCGGGCGCGTCATCGACGTAGGCAACAACGGCCGGAAGCTCGAAGACGCCTTCGACCAGATCCAGGACGAGCTTCGTACCCAATACCTCGTCAGCTACACGCCCACCAATCTGAAGGCCGACGGCACCTTCCGCAAGCTGAACATTGCCTGTGCCAAGGACCAGAAAGTGCAGGCCCGCAAGGGCTACTACGCCATCGCTGGGGGCGCAGACGACGGCAACTAGCGTACGCTTAAGTTGGAGAGGGGTATGGCGTTTCCCATCAGAATCTGCATCGTCTGTGAGGAGGAGTTCGAGCTGAAGCCTGACAAGCCCGGCTTCGCCAATCGCTGCCCCGAGTGCAGTGCGCCCGACGCGGTCGAGACGACGGGCAAGCAGAGCATGGACGCGGACGATCGCAAAGCCGCCGCCGAGGCTAACGAAGCGCGCCGTGCCGCCATGAAGAACCTGCTCTACCGCAAAGACTCGTAACGACGTTACGCTTCCATCGTCCCCGAATACACCGCCATCCCCGCCACCGCGTCAACGCCCATCGCGTCCAGCGCCTCCACCTCCGCCTTCTCCTTGATACCCCCAGCCACGATCAACTGCCGCCCCGTCGTCGCCCGCAGCACCGCCGCCACATCCATGGGGAAGCCGGACATGGTCCCCTCTGTGTCGACGTGTGTGTAGAGGAAGGCCGAGCAGGAGTCCTCCAGCCACGTCACCGCTTCTTCCGGACTCAGGTCGACGGCCTCCTTCCACCCCTTTACCGCCACCTTGCCGCCCTTGGTATCGACCGAAAAGACCAGCGCGTCCTCCCCCAGCGCCTTCTTCAGCCCCGCCGCAAACTCCAGATCGATCACCTTATGCCGCCTCGGCTTGGACGTAACTTCGGCTGCCGCATCCTTTGCCGCCTCGAGCGAAGGGTGGGTGCCAAACAAACTCGACCCAAAGATCACCCGCTTCGCCCCCGCGTCGAGCAGCGCGCGCCCATCCTCCGCCGTCCGCAGCCCGCCGCCCACCTGGCATGGCAGCCGTTTGCAGATCATCTCGATCAGCGCGCGGTTCTCCCCCTGCCGCATGGCCGCGTCCAGGTCGATCAACTGCACCATCGGGTACTTCGCAAACCGTCCAATCCAATACTCAAAATCGTCGAACGCCAGCTTCAGCTTCTCACCGTGCACAAGCTGCACAATCCGCCCGCCCATCAAATCGATCGAAGGTATCAACACGTTCTTATCTCCTTAAAACTCTGTCATCCTGAGCGAAGTCGAAGGACCTGCGGTTCGCTTGTTTGTAAATCCGTACCATCGCCCTGATCGGTGTTAAGCCTTCGTTCAACAAGGCAGCCGCACACTCACCCCCGCCGCCCGCAATTCCCCCTTCAATGCCCTTGAATCCGTCACTCCAAAATGAAAGATGCTCGCCGCCAATGCCGCATCGGCCTTGCCGCCTCCTGGATGATGCCCAAACACCTCCGCGAAGTGCCCCGCCGTCCCCGCGCCGCCGCTCGCGATCACGGGAATCTGCACCGCCTCCGAGACCATCGCCGTCAGCTCGCAGTCGAACCCCGCCCGCATCCCGTCGGTGTCCATCGAGGTCAGCAGGATCTCACCCGCGCCGCGCGCCTCCGCCTCCCGCGCCCAATCGACCACGCGCCGCCCGGTGGCCGTGCGCCCGCCGCTGACGTACACCTCGGCGTCATCTACTCCTTTGCCTCTACGCGCATCGATCGCTACGATGACCGCCTGCGCCCCGAAGCTGCCGCCGATCTCGCCAATCAGCTCCGGCCGCGCGATGGCCGCCGAGTTGATGCTCACCTTGTCCGCCCCCGCGGCAAATACGGCCTCAGCATCCGCGGCGCTACGAACCCCGCCGCCCACCGTGAACGGCACAAACAGCGCCGCCGCCGTCCGCCGCACCGTGTCGAGCAGCGTGCCGCGCCCCTCATGCGTCGCCGTAATGTCGAGCAGCACGATCTCGTCCGCGCCTGCCGCCGCATGGCAATGCGCCAGCTCCGCCGGATCGCCCGCGTCGACGATGTCGAGGAACTGTATTCCCTTGACCACCCGCCCGCCCCGCACATCCAGACACGCAATGATCCGCTTCGTGAGCATCAGGATCTCCTTTGTGGAACCAGCGTTCGGAACATATTCCAGGACTCGGAAGGCATGACGTGTTTCGGAACGACGATAAAGCCCTTTTTCGAGGTGTAAATCAGCGCAAGACGCTCGTTCTCCGCAAAGTCGAATAGAGCTGGCCACAGGAATCGACCTTCGCTTCTACCGGGCAACCCGCAGACAAAGTATTCCTCATTGAACGCCAGGGCTATCCCATGCTCGTTTTGAACCATCGCGGACCGCTTGTACATCCTTCTCAGCCGAAAGATGCGATAGCCGACGATTGCGCTTAGCAATGAGACAAAGACGAGTTCTGCACGTAAAACATCGGGCCAACGAGCAGCCTCATGGACAGCGTTATACAAATTAGCTACGGCGAAGTAGAACAAGAGCAGCGGTATGAGCCAACTTGCAAGAAAACGTGCCATCCACAAAGAATTTCGCCTTCGTGCAAAGCGCACTCCGGCAAGCCATTCCTGGTACGAAAGCCGGTAGTAATGGGTCTGAGTTTCCACTCACATCTCCACAAAGTTCTTCAGCATCCGCAGGCCCACCTCCGCCGACTTCTCCGGATGGAACTGCACGCCCATCACGTTTCCCTGCTCCACAACCGCCGTAAATGCGCCGCCGTAGTGGGTGACCGCTGCCGTGCCCGCGACTACGGGAGCGCGCCAGGAGTGGGTGTAGTAGACGAAGCCGCCCTCCGGCACGCCGCGTAGCAGGCGCGAGTCTTTGCGGAGGCCTTCGAGGGAGTTCCAGCCGACGTGAGGAGACTTCAGCGGCGCGCGTTCGTAGCGGGCGGGGAACCGCTCGCACCGGCCCGCGAAATGGCCCAAGCCCGCCGTCGCGGGAGCCTCGGTCGAGCCCTCAAACAGCCACTGCAACCCCACGCAGACGCCCAGGAAGAAGGCTCCCCGCGCGACGCTCTCCCGCACAGCCTCCGTCAGGCCGAGGTCGGTCAGCAACTGCGTCGACTGGAAGTGCCCCACCCCCGGCAGCACGATCTTCGCGGCATGGCGCACCAACTCGGGATCTTGCGTGACCGTCACCTCGCCCGCGCCCAGATAGCGCAGCGCCTTCACCACGCTTGTCAGGTTCCCCGCCTTGTAGTCGATGACTGCGATCATTAGAGTAGGGACGCCGCCGCGCCGAACCACCACAACATCAACACAAACCCAAGAGACACAGTCACGATACGCAAGGCACCGTAGTGGAAGAACGAAAGCGCGAAAGCTGCAAGAGATGCAAGCGATCCCCATTGCACCCAGGGACGAGCTTCATCCGCCTGTTTGAAGTAGTTATCTGAGATGACAGGCCGTGCAAAGCTGCCAAGTACCAATGCGGCAGAAAGCGCGAGGGCTGCAATTCCGAGTACCGCGAGCACGTCTCGCACTTTAGCGACTACGCTCATGTAGCTAGTTACTCCGGCCTAGAATGAACATATGGTGGTGAACTATAAAAAAGATCACGTAAAGAGCGAAGAGGGACAGCGGAATCGTGACGGCGAATCCAAGCCCTATAAGCCATTTGCTAGAGGTCTTCACAGCAGCCCCTTCGTACTCGGCAGCATCTCCCGCATCCGCTCATCCCGGCTGCACGCTCCGCGCAGCGCCCGCGCAAACGCCTTGAAGATCGCCTCGATCTTGTGGTGATTGGAGCGGCCATACATCGTCTTCACGTGGACGTTCGCCTTCGCGCCGCGGGCGAAGCCGTCGAAGAAGTCCGCGAGCAGCTCGGCCTGGAAGTCGCCCACCAGCCGCACCTTCACCTTGTCGTCGACCACGTAGGCCACGCGCCCGCTCAGGTCGACCGCCGCCACCGCCAGCGTCTCGTCCATCGCCATGACGAAGTAGCCAGCGCGCAGGATACCCTTCTTGTCGCCGAGCGCCTTGCCAAATGCCTCGCCCAGCGCGATGCCCACGTCCTCCACCGTATGGTGCTGGTCCACGTCGAGATCGCCCTTGCAGGAGAGCGTCAGGTCGAAGCCGCCGTGCCGCGTAAACAGCTCCAGCATATGGTCGAAGAAGCGGATGCCGGTCGAGACCTTGTACACGCCTTGACCATCGATGACAAGCTTCAGCGCGATTTGCGTCTCGGTGGTGTGGCGCTTGATGGTGCCGGTGCGCGGCTCTACGGTCGCCATGCGATCTCCTTCAGCGACGCTTCAAGCGCCCGCAAACCGGCGGTCACGTGCTCTTCCACGCCTATCGTGATTCGCACATATCCCTCGCAACCGGGATCGGAAGACCGGTCCCGCAGCAGCACCCCATGCGCCCGCATCGCCTCCACCAACTCCCCATGCTTCGCTCCAATCTTCATCAGCACGAAGTTCGCATGGCTCTCAAAATACGGTACGCCCAGCGCGCGAAGCTCCTCCATCATCCGCTCCCGCCCGACGCGCACCTGCTCCGCATACCAGGCGAGGTATTCCTCGTCCGCCAACGCGACGGGCAGGCAATCGAGCGCAACGCCGTTGACGTTGTAGGACGACGCCACCTTCCGCACATACCGCAGCAGTTCGGGATTTCCCGCCAGCATCCCCACGCGTAGATTTGCCAGCCCGTAGGCCTTGGAAAACGTCCGCGCCACGATCAGGTTCGGCACGCGACCGATGTCGCCCAGCAGCGTCTCGCCGTGAAAATGAAAGTACGCCTCATCCACCATCACTGCCGCATGAGGCGCGGCCTCGGCGATGCTCAGCAGATGCTCCCGGCTGACGATCGTGCCCGTGGGATTGTTCGGCGACGAGACCATAATCAGCTTGGTCCGCTCGCCGATGGCCTCCATAAACCGGTCGTAAGGAAATTCAAGCGACGCGTCCGACTGCACCTTGCGCAGATGCGTCGTCACCGCCCCGACGCTCACGTCGTACATAAAGAAGGTGGGTGTGGCGATCAGCGCCTCATCTTCGGCATCCAGAAACGCCGCGCAGACCAGATGGATCGCCTCGTCCACGCCGTTGGTCAACAGCACCTGATCGGCCGCCAGACCGAAGTGCTTGGCAACAATGGTTTCGACCGGCTCGCGCTCGGGATACTTCGTCAGCCCCTCCGCCGTAATCTGCCGAATCCGTTGCAGCACGCGCGGAGAAGGAGCCAGCGTGTTCTCGTTGAAGTCCAGCCGCAGAGCTTCGCGCGCGGCCAAAGGAGGATGGTACTCGGGCATCTCCAGCACGGTCCGTCTTGGCATTACGGTCATAGTCGCTGTACTCACCGCATCTTCACCCGCACACTTTCTGCATGGCCTTTTAGGCCTTCCGCCTCCGCCAATGCGATCGCCTGCGGTCCCAGAGCGTTCAACCCGCCGCGCGTGTACTCCTGCACCGTAATCACCTTGACGAAATCCAAGATGCTCAGACCGCCGCGTATCCGGCCGTAGCGTCCCGTAGGCAGCACATGGTTTGGCCCGGAGACGTAATCGCCCATCGACTGCGGCGCAAAGTCCCCAACAAACACTGACCCGGCGTTCTTGACCCACGCCAAATCCGCCGCCGCATCCACCGTCAGATGCTCGGGAGCAAGCCGGTTCGTAAGCTCCCACGCTTCCGCAACGGTCTCGGTCACAAAAATGCAACCCTGCGCCTCCAGCGACTGAAGAGCGATGGGATTGCTCTTCGCCTGCCGCTTTACCTCCGCCGCCACCTGCTTCGCCAGTGCCTCATTGCTGGTAATCAACACTGCCAGCGTCTCCGGATCATGCTCGGCTTGCGCCACCAAGTCCGCCGCGATCCCAACAGGATTGCCCTTCTCGCTGGTTACGGTGATCTCCGTCGGACCGGCGGGCATATCGATCCCGCACTCGCCCGATACCAGCATCTTCGCCGAGGTGACGTACAGGTTCCCCGGTCCGACGATCTTATCCACGCGCCCGATCGTCTTGGTTCCGCAAGCCATCGCCGCCACCGCCTGCGCCCCGCCCACGCGGTAGAACTCCGTCACGCCCGCCAGATGCGCCGCAGCCATGGTCTCCCGCGCCGGCTTCGGGGAGCAAACCACAATCCGCTCTACACCCGCCACGTGCGCTGGAGTCGTCGTCATCAGCAGCGTCGACGGCAGAGGATACCGTCCGCCCGGCACATAGCAGCCGACGCTCGCCAGCGGACGCACGATCTGCCCCGTCTTCACGCCGCGCGCGGGCGAGATCGTCCACTCACCCGGCATCTGTGCCTCGGCAAAGGCGCGGATATTCGCCTGCGCGACCTTCATCGCCTTCTGCAACGCCGGATCGGTCGCCTCCCAGGCGTCCTGCATTTCCTCCGGCGTCACGCGGAGGCTCACGCCCTTTGCCAACCCGTCCAGGGTTACCGCGTACTTCATCAACGCCGCGTCGCCGCCCGTGCGGACGCCCGCAAGGATTTTCTTCACTACCGGCTCCACGCGCGCCGTGTTCGCGGCACCGCGCTGCTCCAGCGTGGCGATCGACGCCTCCGCTTCTTCCTTGCTCCGTCCAAAGGTACGCACCAGCTTCATGCCACGGTCTCCGTTACAAAACTACCTTGCTCAGCGGATACTCCACAATCCCGGTCGCGCCCGCAGCCTTCAGCTTCGGAACCACTTCGCGCACCAGCGACTCGTCGAGGATCGTATTCAGCGCCACCCAAGCCGGATCGCTCAACTGCGATACCGTTGGCGAGTTCAATGCGGGCAGCACACCGATTACCGCCTCGAGCGCATCCTTCCGCACGTTCAGCATCAGCCCCACTCGCCCCTGCGCCGCGATCGCTGCATTCAGCATCAACGCTAGATTGTCGATCTTCTGCCGCTTCCATGCGTCCCTATACGCTGCTTTATTGGCGATGAGCTGTGTCTCGCTCTCCATCAGCGTCTCGATGATTCGCAGCCGGTTGGCCTTCAGGCTCGATCCCGTTTCGGTCACTTCCACGATGGCATCAGCCAGCATCGGCGGCTTGACCTCGGTCGCGCCCCAGCTAAACTCCACCGTCACCGGGATGTTCTTGCCCGCAAAATAACGCTTGGTAAACTCCACCAACTCCGTCGCAATGATCTTGCCCGCAAGGTCCTCTGGCCGCTGAAAAGGCGAGTCCTCCGGCACCGCGAGCACCCACTTCACCTTCTGCCGGCTCTGCTTCGAATACGTGAGGCTGGTGACATATTCCACGTCCGTTTGATTCTCGAGCACCCAGTCGTTGCCCGTCAGGCCTGCGTCGAGCGCGCCATGCTCGACGTAGCGCGCCATCTCCTGCGCTCGGACCAGCATGCACTCGATCTCCGTGTCGTCGATGGTCGGAAAGTAGCTTCGGCCATTGGCAAAGATGCGCCAGCCCGCCCGCTCAAACAGCGCGATGGTCGCATCCTGCAAACTGCCTTTAGGAATGCCCAGCTTCAGTTTGCCGCTCAAACCGTCACCCCCAGAGCGATCGGCCTGGTAAAGCAGTGGACCGTGCCTTCGTGGCACACCAGCCCGTCGCCTTCGACCTCCACCTTAAACAGCAGTGCGTCGTTATCGCAATCCGTCGAAGCTTCGATCACCCGCAAGCGGTTGCCGCTCGACTCGCCCTTCATCCACAGCTTGCCGCGAGTACGGCTCCAGAATGTCACATAGCCTGTGTCGAGAGTCTTCCTGTAGCTCACTTCATTAAGGAACCCCAACATGAGCATTTGCCCTGTCGCCGCATCCTGCACAATACCTGGAACCAACCCGTCCATCTTTTCAAAGTCAATCGTCATGTTCATCCTGTTTGTAATGTGAAGTTGACACAAAAAGAAAGCCCGCTCGCGGAGTTCGCGTTGGCGGGCTTCTTCGGATCCTGGTTCGCGCTTCGCTTAGATCGCCGCACCGGACGCAGCCGCCAACACGTCATTTGCGTGATGATGGTGTGGGTGTCCATGGTTGACATACCAAAAGCTCATGGCTCCAAACTACCGGGCCTTGCGGCAGCTGTCAATGCAGCAGTCCATTTAGATCTGGCGGTATTTACATCCTGCACTCTCTGCTCTACTCTTGCCCTTGCCGTAACTCGAGGAAACTGCCACGATGATTCGCACTGCTCGCCGCCTTCTCCTGTCGTCTATTCTGGTCTTCGCGTCTCTCCCCATCGCTTCGGCACAAGGTGCGTCTACGCCAAGGACCGGGAAGGCCTCCGTCACCGAAGTACCCGCTGGCAGGGCTACCGCGTCGGAAGCTGACAAGCTTGACATCAACACCGCGACCCCCGTGCAGCTCAAAGCGCTCCAAGGAGTCGGCGAAGCATACGCCAAGCGGATCATCGATGGCCGCCCTTATACCGCCAAGAACCAGCTCACCAGCCGTGGCATTCTTCCTCAGGCAACCTATGACGGCATCAAGGAGCTGATCGTCGCGCGTGCTGTCAAGAGATGATCCCTGTGATCGGCATATATCGATGCGAAAGGCATCTACCCCGCACAGAGAGAAAGGCCGCCCTCCGGACGACCCTCCTGTCACTTTGGTCTTAGTAGCGGTAGTGCTCCGCTTTGTAAGGACCTTGTATCGGAACACCCAGGTAACCCGCCTGTTTGTCCGAGAGCGTCGTCAACTTGACGCCAATCTTCTCGAGGTGTAGTCGCGCCACCTCCTCGTCCAGCTTCTTCGGGAGAATGTAGATGCCGACCTTGTACGTGTCCTTGTTGGCCCAAAGGTCCAGCTGCGCTAGTGTCTGATTGGAAAAGCTGGCGGACATCACGAAGCTCGGGTGCCCCGTCGCGCATCCCAGATTGACTAAGCGGCCTTCAGCAAGAACGAAGATGCTGTTGCCATTCTCGAAGGTGTACTTATCAACCTGAGGCTTGATGTTCAGCTTGGTTACCCCCGCAAGCGCGTTCAGCGGCTCCATCTGGATTTCGTTGTCGAAATGCCCGATGTTGCAGACGATCGCCTGATCCTTCATGAGTCGCATATGCTCGACGGTAATGATGTCTACATTGCCAGTCGCCGTCACGTAGATGTCACCGCGCCCCAGCGTCTCTTCAACCGTCGTGACTTCATAGCCTTCGATGGCGGCCTGGAGTGCGTTGATGGGATCAATCTCAGTCACAATAACCCGTGCGCCCAGCCCACGCAGCGAAGCCGCCGACCCTTTGCCCACATCGCCGAATCCGCAGACGACGGCTACCTTACCGGCGATCATCACGTCCGTGGCACGCTTGATCCCGTCCACGAGCGACTCGCGGCACCCATAGAGGTTGTCGAATTTCGACTTTGTCACGGAATCGTTGACGTTGATTGCGGGAACCAGCAGTTTGCCCTGTTCGAGCATCTTGTAGAGCCGGTGCACCCCTGTCGTCGTCTCTTCCGACACGCCGCGCCAC
Source organism: Acidobacteriaceae bacterium (assembly GCA_965215415.1). Lineage (GTDB taxonomy): Bacteria > Acidobacteriota > Terriglobia > Terriglobales > Acidobacteriaceae > Edaphobacter. The sequence continues at coordinate 3,429,085 of CBDCDQ010000009.1, forward strand.
TCTTTTGCTACCTCAGTCCACCGGGTGGGCGACTCAGCGTGCACCTTCTTCAAAAGCGCCTTAATCACATCCTCTTCGGCTGAGCCGGAAGGGGAGTTCACCCAGTCGCCGCCCTGCTCCATCTCCACGCCCTTGTGGATCAGCAGCGTCACGTCTCCACCATCGTCGATCACGAGCTGCGGTCCCAGCAAACCACCCTTGCCGTCGGGAAAGCTCAGCGACTCGTTCGTGCACCACCAGAACTCCTCAAGTGTCTCGCCCTTCCAGGCAAACACCGGCACGCCTGCCTCGGCGATCGCGGCCGCCGCGTGATCTTGCGTCGAGAAGATGTTGCAGCTCGCCCAGCGAACGTCCGCGCCAAGGGCGACCATCGTTTCGATCAGCACTGCTGTTTGGATGGTCATGTGGAGCGACCCGGTGACACGCACCCCGGCCAGCGGCCTACCTGCGGCATATTTATGCCGGATAGACATCAGCCCCGGCATCTCCTGCTCGGCTATATCGATCTCTTTGCGTCCGAACTCGGCCAGGCCGATGTCTGCCACTTTGTACTGGGCCGCGCGTCCAGTCTTGAAGTTCGACTTTGAAAAAGCTACCGCATCGATCGTTGCTGTCGCCATTGCATACTCCTTGTCCTGCGTCGTCTTTGGTGCTCAGAATACCATCCGCTGCCGTGTTCATGACGCGGCTCTGGCACAAAGCTGCCCGACCGAGCATCCCGATTTGACCGTCTCAACGATCTCTGCACCCTTGCAATCAGCGGGCGTTCCGCACCTGTATCTTGCTCTTCTCTCCATCGTTTAGTTGTCCGCTCGATCCACTTACCCGGCATCGGGAACCTACCACCCGTACTGTGCTGAAACACCGGATAGCCGCTCCCGCATCTTGTTCGGTGTGAATACGGGCAGCCAGCGTTGGCAGTACGGTGCCGCCACTTCCACCCACGATGGCTCGGCTTGCTTAGCATAATGAAAGCAGCGAGGTGCGCCATGGCTACCGCCAACCTGCCCCACAGCCTTACGGTCGAGCATTACCTGAGTACAACGTACCGCCCGGACGTCGACTATGTGGACGGTGAGATCGAGGAGCGCAACTGGGGCGAGTTCGACCACGGCGATCTGCAGACGGCGGTTGCCGTTCTGTTACGGATGAAGCAGCAAGAGTGGGCTGTGCGCGTTGTTGTCGAGACCCGCACGCAGGTGACCTCCACACGCTTCCGCATCCCTGACGTTTGCGTCAACTTGGCCAGTCTCCCTCGCGAACGCATCATCCGCACCCCGCCCCTGCTCTGCGTTGAAGTCCTCTCCCCCCGCGACACCCTCAAAGCCATGCGCCAACGCGTGCAGGACTTCCTCGACATGGGCGTCCCCACCATCTAGATACTCGACCCCGAAACCCGTGCCGCTTATACCGTCAACGTAAACGGAATGACCGAATAAACCATCGGCACCCTCCGCGCGGAAGGCACCCCCATCGCGCTATCCATCGCCGACTTCGCCACGCTCGACAACTAGAGCGACTTCTAACATCTTGAGCGGCGCGACAGCCGAGAGCATAATAGAAGTACGAGGTTGTGTATGGCGACGGCCAATCTGTCCCACTTCATCCCGGTGGATCATTATCTGAACACCACCTATCGCCCTGAGGTGAACTATGTGGACGGCGAACTTGAGGAGCGAAATGGGGGCGAAGTCGATCACGGTGATCTACAGTTCCACGTCGCGAACCTGCTTCGCAATCGGCAACGGGACTGGTCGATTCGCGTCTTCGGGGAAGTTCGAACACGAGTATCTCCCAGCCGCTATCGGATTCCAGACGTTGTGGTGTTGCCCCCGGACTTTCCGCGAGAACGCATCATCCGCACGCCGCCCTTGCTCTGCGTTGAAGTCCTCTCCCCGCGCGACACCCTCAAAGCCATGCGCAGGCGTGTGCAGGACTTCCTCGACATGGGCGTCCCGACCATCTGGATACTCGACCCCGAGACCCGCACCGCCCACACCGTCACCGTCGCGCAAATGACCGAACAAACCACCGGCACCATTCGCGCCGAAGGCACTCTGATCGTACTGTCGATCGCTGAAATCTTTGCCACGCTCGATGTCTGAGGGTCTGAGTGCTCCGAAACAGACGCTGCTTACCCTTGCCAGCATCGTGGTCGGATTACTGATCGTCGCCTCCACATTTCTGTGCACCGGTATGGTTGTCGGCTATCTCTATATCAGCTTTGACAATGTGGCCGCGCACGATGGTCAAGCAGAGATTCCAGCCCTAATTCTTGGAGTCATCGCGGGCATCCCAGCAGCTCTCTGTGCAGGATATTTCTGGCTCCAGTATTCATTAGGCTGACTCATGAAATTAGGCGTTATTCCAAACCAGCTCAACCGATAGACAGGGATTTATGGCCATCATCCACCAGGACGACTTCATCCAATCCGTAGCCGACGCCCTTCAGTACATCTCCTTCTTCCACCCCGTCGACTACATCAGCAATCTCGCCCGCGCCTACGAGCTAGAACAATCTCCCGCCGCTAAAGATGCCATCGCCCAGATCCTCATCAACTCCCGCATGTGCGCCGAGGGCCACCGCCCCATCTGCCAGGACACCGGCATCGTCACCGCCTTCGTCAAGGTGGGCATGGAGGCGCAATGGGCCGCGTCTTCCGCCGGGATGCTGACGATGCAGCAGATGGTGGACTCCGGGGTGCGTCAGGCCTGGCTCAACCCCGACAATCCCCTCCGCCCCTCGATCCTCCGCGACCCCGCCTTCACCCGCAAGAACACCGGCGACAACACCCCCGCCATGGTCGTCGTCGAGCTCGTCGCCGGCGGCAACGTCGACGTGACCGTCGCGGCCAAGGGCGGCGGCTCCGAAGCCAAGTCTCGCTTCGCCATGCTCAACCCGTCGGACTCCATCGTCGACTGGGTCCTCAAGACCCTCCCCGGCATGGGCGCGGGCTGGTGCCCCCCGGGGATGCTCGGCATCGGCATCGGCGGCACGGCGGAGAAGGCGATGGTCCTCGCCAAAGAGTCGCTGATGGACCCCATCGACATCCAAGAGCTCATCGCGCGCGGCCCAAACTCAAAGATAGAAGCCCTGCGTATCGAGCTCTACACCAAAGTCAACCAGCTCGGCATCGGCGCGCAGGGCCTCGGCGGCCTCACCACTGTCCTCGACGTCAAGATCAAGGACTTCCCCACGCACGCGGCCAACCTGCCCATTGCCATGATCCCCAACTGCGCCGCCACTCGCCATCTCCACTTCACCCTCACCGGCGACGGCCCCGTGATGGTCGCCCCGCCGTCGCTCGACGCCTGGCCGAAGCTCCACATGGAAACCCACTCCGCCCGTCGTGTGAACTTGGACACGGTGACCCGCGAGGACATTAAGACGTGGAAGCCCGGCGAAGTCGTCCTCCTCTCTGGCCGCCTGCTCACCGGCCGCGACGCCGCTCACAAGCGCATGACCGACATGCTCTCCCGCGGCGAAGCTTTGCCGGTGGACTTCAAGGACCGCTTCATCTACTACGTTGGCCCGGTCGATGCCGTCCGCGACGAAGCTGTCGGCCCCGCCGGCCCCACCACCGCCACGCGCATGGACAAGTTCACTCGCCAGATGCTCGCCGAAACAGGCTTGCTCGGCATGATCGGCAAGGCTGAGCGCGGCCCCGTAGCTATTGACGCCATCCGCGAGTTTGAGGCCGTCTACCTGATCGGCATCGGCGGCGCGGCCTACCTCGTCTCGAGGGCCATTCGGAGCGCGAGGATTCTAGCTTTTGAAGACCTTGGCATGGAGGCCATCTACGAGTTCGAAGTTGAAGATATGCCGGTTACCATCGCCGTCGACACCAAAGGCCACTCCATACACCAAACTGGCCCCGCCGAGTGGCAAGGTCGTATCGCCGCTGGTCCTGGTGGCTTAGCCATCCTCCAGTAGCCACCGCCAAGGCGGTCAGGCAAGGCTTTGGGATGACGCTCTTTCCAGCGAAAACTGCTTGGCCCCGTCGCGTTCTAAACAATTCGCGAAGGCTGCTCGGGCCCTGTATGCTTTCGCCGGCTCAGCACCGATCCCGGCTCTACCCGGTGCACGTGCGACGCATGGTCGATCTTGCGCCAGAACGCCACGAAGTAGTCCACCGCCGAGATGATCGACACCACAATCATCCAGTACAGCGCCGTCAAGGCGATAAACCGGACACCAAAGATGTAGCCGAACCAATCCCAGTACACCCATCGGTGCGCCAGCACGCACGCCACTACCGAAACAATCTGGATCACCGTCTTCAGCTTGCCGATCTCGCTGGCCTCGATAGTGAAGCCCTCGGCCGCCGCGATCGACCGCAGCCCGGACACTAAAAACTCCCGTCCGATCACCACGATCGCCATCCAGGGTGGTACCAGATTCGGCGTATACGCCACGAGAATGATGAAGGCCGCCGAGATCAGCAGCTTATCCGCCAAGGGATCGAGCAGGATTCCCATGGTCGTAATTTGCTTCCGCCGCCGCGCCAGGTACCCGTCCATCCCGTCCGTGATGCTGGCCGCGATAAACAGCAGCGAGGCAATCACCTCCTGCTCCCCACCCAGAAGCCCAACAGTACCATGCCCCCCGCGCCACGGAAACACCGACGACAGCACCCACACCAGAAGTGGGATACTGGCGATCCGGCTAAGCGTGATGGAGTTCGGCAGATTCACGGCAATCTGCCATCATTCTCCCACACTCGCCAGTGTGTCATCCCGGCCAGACGTCTCTATGCTGTTCCCGCTTCTAGAACGGAACTGTCCGTGAACGCTAGGCTAGCATTCCCAAAGATCAAGGCCGCTCTCGCGAACTGTGGCGGTGACTCCCGGCTTGATCTCAAAAGAGTACGGAAATGATGTGAAATAGTCGTGATGGCCTTCATAAAGGCCTTTGCTGCCGTCCCAGAGGGTAAAGTGGCCCGTGGCGTCGCTCAACCCTCAATGTGCCAGGCAATGATCCCACGCTTTCCCAGAAACGGTTCTATCGATTCTTTCTCAGCTTTGGCATATCTCTTTGACAGGCTCGGCGGCCCGTACTTGCCTCTAAGAAACCGAAGAAACTCCGCTACCCTTAGAGCGTAGTTCTTGCCGTCCAACCCGCGTCTCGTGAGCAGCGGGGAATGTTCCTTGCCGGGAGGAAGTTCGTAAATCTTGCCCGCATAGTTGAATGCTTTGCTCATACGCACAACACAAGAATTCGTTCCTGATTGCAGTTTGGCTACTTCGCCTCCGATTTGAGCTAGGATCAAGTCGGAATCGGAACCGGAAGGATAAGAGCGCTTGAGAACTTCGTAAGTGGGCAAAATCATTTTGTTCTCCGAGTAAACGTGGAGATCTCTTGCCAGACACGAGTGGAGTATGGCAGTCGAGATGTCTCCGTGTATGGCTTGCAGTATTGGTACGACTTGTCATAGGTCAGAAAAACGATCACATCGCTGCCGATCATTCTCTCAGGCGTACTGCTGCTATCGCCGGAACAAATACAAAGATAAGCCAAGGTGTGACCAGTTCTAAAAGGTCCCCGCAACGACTCGGCGATCAGCAAGGAAGTACGTTCAGGACTTCCGGTATGCTCCTTCTCATCGAACGACGGCGGAGTATATGCGATGATTCGTCCGTGCGCGATCAACGCAGCGCCTTTGATAACCGATTTCAGCTCCGCCTTGCTCCAAGGTACTGCTTCCGCATCGTGCTTTGCCGATGCTGGAAGCTGCGGAGGGGCTGTGAGGAACAAAAGCACGAAGGCGGAGCCTACTATGCGATCCACAATTTTCATTCAACGCCTCCTCCGCTCCTGTTCCACCGACAGCCCATAGTACAGGTTCCCTCGGGCACCTACGCATAAATCCCCCGCTGCTTCGTCGTATACGCCACCCGGTCCACCGCCAGCATATAGGCCGCAATCCGATTATTCACCCCATGCGACTCCGCGTACCGGATCACATCCACAAAGCTAGCTACCATGATCGTGTCCAGCCGCTCGTTTACCTCGGCCTCGGTCCAAAAGTAGCCCATGCGGTCCTGCACCCACTCGAAGTAGCTGGTCGTCACCCCACCCGCGTTGGCCAGGATGTCCGGCACCACAAAGACGCCGTTGGCCTCCAGGATGTCGTCGGCCACGATCGTCGTGGGTCCGTTCGCGCCTTCGCAGAGGATGCGGCACCGCAGCGCCCCCGCGTTCCGGCTGGTGATCACGTTCTCTGTCGCCGCCGGAATCAGAATCTCGCACTCCCGCGTCAGCAGTTCCGCCGGATCGGCCGCAGCAGCTTCGGCAAACCCGCGAATCGTCCCCGCGCCCTTCCGGTGCGAAGCCAGTGCCGCAATGTCAATCCCTGCTTCGTTGTACAGCCCGCCGTCATACTCGGCGATGCCGATGACCGTATACCCCTTCTCCTGCAACAACTTTGCCGCGTTCGACCCCACATTGCCAAACCCCTGCACGATCACCCGGCAGCCCTTCACCGGCATCCCCAGGTAGCGCAGCGCCTGATCGCACACTACCGAAATCCCCCGCCCGGTGGCCGCCGTCCGTCCGCGCGAACCGCCGATGTTCACCGGCTTGCCCGTCACCACGCTCGTCACCGTCTGCCGCATATGCATGGAGTAGGTGTCCATGATCCATGCCATGGTCTGCTCATCCGTGCCCATGTCGGGCGCGGGCACGTCCTTCTCCGGCCCCAGGAACTCCATCAGCTCGGCCGTATACCGCCGCGTCATCCGCTCCAGCTCGCCCTGCGACATCGTCTTCGGGTCGCAGATCACGCCGCCTTTCGCTCCGCCGAACGGGATGTTCACCACCGCGCACTTCCACGTCATCCAGCTCGCCAGTGCCCGCACCTCGTCGAGCGACACGTCCGGCGAGTACCGTATGCCGCCCTTTGCCGGTCCTCGCGCCACCGAGTGCTGGACCCGATACCCGGTAAACACCTCCACTGTCCCGTCGTCCATCGCCACCGGGATGTGCACAATGATCTCGCGCGTGGGCAGGCTCAACACCTTCCAGATGCCCTTATCCAGGTTCAACTTCTTCGCCGCGATCTCGAACCGCGCCGCCTGCGCCAACCAGGGGTTCGTCTCCTCCGCGAAGGTCATCGCACGCAATCCCTCCTCTACGCCAGCTGCCGTCATCGTTGCCATCATCTTCCATTCCTTTGCCATATCTGTTGGTTCGAGCGTTTCGTGTGCCATCGCCGTGCCTCGTTCCAGTGGCACGCCGTCTACGCGCAAACCCTTCAACGATAGCCCTCCCAAAGCTCATCGGCAACCCGCCCCACTTACAGCTGCGCCTCAAGGATAGATGCCGTCACAGCCCGTCGAACCTTGCTCCCGATCAATCTTCAGAGACGCATTTGCTTTCTTGTTTGTCATTCCCGAAGTGAATCTGTGTTTGCGGACCATCGGGTGCCCCACCTTCGCGACAGTCTCACCGTCGCAAAGGTGGGCTTGCTGCCACCAATCTCCCCGTGCCTTACCATACTCAAGAGCGCCATGCAGACCTCCACACCCACCCCCCGCGACTTCGCCAAACTCGCCAAGACCCACACCCTCGTCCCCGTCTTCCGCACCGTCACCGCCGATCTTGAGACCCCGGTCTCCGCCTTCCTCCGCATCGCCGACAAAGAGCCTGAGGCCTTCCTCCTCGAATCCGTCGAGGGCGGCGAGCACGTCGGCCGCTACACCTTCATCGGCATCCAGCCTTATAAGAAGCTCGTCTCCCGTGGCCGCGACATCACCCTCACCGAAGGCAAGCGCACCCGCAGCTTACAGGGCGACATCTTCGACGAGCTCAAGCAGGCTCTCTCCGGCCACACCCCCGCTCGCCTTCCCGGCCTGCCCCCTTTCACCGCTGGGGCCGTCGGCTTCTTCGCCTACGACGTCGTCCGCCAGATCGAGCGCCTCCCTTCCACCGCCAAGGACGAGCTCGGGGTCCCCGACGCCTGCCTCCTGTTCTTCGACCAGGTTCTCGCCTTCGACCACGTCAAGAAGGAGATCCACCTCATCGTCACCGCCGACCTTACCCGCGGCGGCACCTACGACGACGCCGTCCGACGCCTCGACAAGCTGGAGAAACGCCTTGCCAAAGCCCTCCCCAAACCCACCTCCCGCGCCGAACACGGCAAGCTCAAACTCACCCCCCGCACCTCCAAGGCGGGCTTCCTCAAGGCCGTCGCCCGCACCAAGGACTACATCGCGTCCGGCGACGTCTTCCAGTGCGTCCTCTCGCAGCGCTTCGACTGCACCCCCGCCGTGCCAGCCTTCGACATCTACCGCGCCCTCCGCATCGTCAATCCCAGCCCCTACATGTACTTCCTCCGGTTCGGCTTGGATCAGGAGCAGGGCCACATCGTCGGCTCCTCCCCCGAACTCCTCGTCCGCGTACACGACAGGAGAGTCGAGTACCGCCCCATCGCCGGAACCCGCCCCCGCGGCGCAGACGAAGCCGCCGACCGCGCCCTCGAAGCCAACCTCCGCGCCGACGGTAAAGAAGTCGCTGAGCACATCATGCTGGTCGACCTTGGCCGTAACGACGTCGGCCGCGTCTCCGAATTTGGCAGCGTCGAGGTCAAGGACCTGATGTTCGTCGAGCGCTACTCCCACGTAATGCACCTCGTCTCCTCGCTCGAGGGCACCCTGAAGGCCGGCCTGAACGCCATCGACGCCTTCAAATCCTGCTTTCCCGCGGGCACTCTCTCCGGCGCGCCCAAGATCCGCGCCATGGAGATCATCGAAGAGGTGGAGCCCGCCCGCCGCGGCGTCTACGGTGGATCTATTTTGTATGCGGACTTCTCAGGAAACCTGGACTCCTGCATCGCCATCCGCACCCTCTTCCTGCGCGGCGACCAGGGCCACATCCAGGCCGGTGCGGGCATCGTCGCCGATTCTATTCCCGAGCAGGAGTACGCCGAGTCGATCAACAAAGCGCGCGCTGTCATCCGCGCTATCGAACGAGCTCGGTCTTAGCACCTGATGTTTCACCAGAGTGGCAGCCTTTCAAACAGCCACATCGACGCTTGAGCCAGAACAGCCCGCGATGATTCCCCGCAGTGTGCGACAGTAAAGCTATGCCACCCGCGCACCAAAACCGCACCCTGGGCTTTGCCTCCTGTGCCTTGGCGAGTGCGCTTTGGGGGACAGGCTTCTTCTTCGGCAAGATCGCCCTCGCTGAGATGCCGTTCGCTCACATGGTCCTGTATCGCTTCCTCTTCGGCGCCGTCGTGCTTCTGCCGCTGCTTGTTTCACACCGTCCGGGGCTGCGCCGCGCCGAGTGGGGCCTGCTCCTAGCCGCTTCCTTCCTCGGCGTTCCCGTCCAGTTCCTGATCCAGTTCTACGGCCTGTCGTTGACCACCGTCAGCCACGCGTCGCTCATGGTCGGCACGATGCCTGTCATTCTCGCCGTTGGCGCCGCGGTCTTCGCGCAGGAGCGCATGGACGCCCTCGGCTGGTCGGCCCTCGCGGCTTCCACCACAGGAGCGGCGCTCATCGCGCTAAGCGGACATGGCGGCACCCACGACAGGCCCGGGGAAGCTTCGCTTGCTGGCGACCTGCTCGTCGTCCTTTCACTTGGTATCGCGCTTTTCTGGATTCTCATCAACAAGCGCCTGATGGAGCGCCACTCGCACCTGATGGTCACGGCCTACGGAATCGTCCTTGGCACCCTGATGCTGATGGTCTGGGTGCCGTTCCGCTACGGTGCTCCGCCTGTCCACACAGTCTCAAGTAAGGCCTGGTGCGCGCTTGCGGCCAGCGGTATCCTCTGCACTGCGACAACGACGCTGCTCTGGAACTGGGGCATGACCCAGGTCCCCGCCTCGCAGGCCGGCATCCTGCTTAACATGGAGCCGCTGATGGGCTCTCTGCTCGGCATCTTCGTCCTGGGTGAACGGCTCGGACCGGCTGCCTGGCTGGGGGGAGCGCTGATCCTTGCTGCCGCCGTCACCCTCACCACCCACAGCAACACACGAGTTCGCGAACCCCTTCCGGTCACCTGAAATGTACAGCCGCCGGTCAATCCGGAGAGAAATCCCGCAGATGCTCCATCTCGCCCTCCCGCTTATTTTGGCGGAGCTGGGCTGGATGTCCATGGGCATCGTGGACACCATCATGGTGGGACATTTACCCAACTCCGCGGTGGCCCTTGGAGCGGCTGCCTTGGGGCAGGTGCTTTACCATACGCTGGCGTTCGGCATCGGAGGCGTGCTGATTGGCCTTGACACTGTACTCTCGCAGCATTTTGGCGGCAAGCGCATCGATGACGCCAACCGGGCCTTGCAGCACGGTCTGCTCCTGGGTGCGGCACTTGCCGCCGTCCTGATGCTCCTCACCGCCGCGCTTCCGCTTGGTATCGGACGCCTCCACACCGATCCCGAGGTGCTGCGCCTGTCGCTTCCGTTCCTCAATGCGCTCAACTGGGGCACTCCCGCGCTCTTCCTTTGGATGGTGCTGCGACGCTACCTCCAGGCCTTCAATCACGTCCGGCCAATCGCGATCACCCTTGTCTCGGCCAATCTCATTAACGTCTTCTTCAACTGGCTCTTGATCTACGGTCATCGCTGGCATGGCCTCATCATCCCGGCCTTCGGGGTCACTGGCTCCGGCTGGTCGACCACGCTCTCCCGCTGCTACCAGGCTGCGCTCATGTTCGGCTTCCTCGTCTACTACCAGCGGCGCAACGGCTACGGCCTCTTCGAGACGAAATGGCAGTATGAACCAAAGCGGCTCCGCGAACTTATCGGTTTAGGCCTGCCCGTCGGTGCCCAGATCTTCGTCGAGGTTGCCATCTTCGGCGCGGTCACCGCCATCATCTCGACATTCGGCGCGCTTCCGCTTTCTGGCCACCAGATCGCACTCGACTGCGCGTCGTTCACCTTTATGGTGCCTATGGCCATCGCTACCGCTACCACTGTGCGCGTCGGTCAGGCCATCGGGCGGCGAGACGCGGCGGGTGCGAGAGCTGCTGGATGGTCCGGCATCCTGCTTGGCGGAGCCTTCATGCTTACCATGTCCGCAGTGTTCCTGCTATTCCCGCGCCAGATCGCCCATGGCTTTTCACCTGACCCGCGCGTTATCGCCGCGACTACGCCGATCCTCATGATTGTGGCCATCTTCCAGCTCTTTGACGGCCTTCAGATGACAGCTACCGGGGCGCTGCGCGGAGCGGGCAACACGCGTATCGGCCTCTATGTTCACTTCTGCTCCTACTGGCTGTTTGGCCTGCCCATAGGCTGGTGGCTTGGCTTCCACGGCAAACAAGGCGCGGTTGGATTGTGGCTCGGCCTTTGCGCCGGCCTTATTCTCGCCGGAGTCGCGCTGACGGTCATATGGCACCGGACGTCCGGCCATCTGGACACTATTGTCGTCGCTCAGTCCAGGCCGTCCGTAATGTAGCCTGCACGATGCTCCCGGTCGTGAGTCACGTTGGCCAGGTACTCCCCCTCTTCGCCGCTTTCAACGCGACAAAGAGGGGTACCCTTCGCTCCCATCGAGCTTAGCCGGCCTGAACCGTTGCCCGTTCCCGCTTGTACGAGTTCTCGTCCCGCTGGGGAAGATCATAGCGGTCGAGGTTCATCACCTTGCTCCACGCAGCGATAAAGTCCTTGACGAACTTACCCGGAGCATCCGCAGAGGCATAAACCTCCGCAACCGCCCGCAGCTGCGAGTTCGCTCCGAAAATGAGGTCCACGCGCGACGCGCTCCACTTGAGTTCGCCGGTGGCACGATCCACGCCGTCGAACGAGCCCAGCACCGTCGCCGAGGGCTTCCACTCCGTTGCCATATCCAGCAGGTTGATGAAGAAGTCGTTCGTCAACACCTCCGGCCTGTCGGTGAAGACACCATCTTGAGACTGGCGATAGTTGGCGTTCAGCACACGCAGGCCTCCGATCAGCACGGTCATTTCGGGTGCCGTCAAGGTAAGCAGCTGCGCCCGGTCGATCAGCAAAGCCTCGGCGGGTGTAGGGTGGCCGACCTGGAGGAAGTTGCGGAAACCGTCCGCGGTCTGCTCCATCACGGAGAAGGACTGCACGTCGGTCTGCTCCTGTGAGGCGTCCGTACGTCCCGGCGCGAAGGGGACCGTCACAAGGTGACCCGCCTTCTTTGCCGCTTCCTCCACCGCCGCACAGCCGCCGAGCACGATCAGGTCAGCCAGTGAGACCCGCTTGCCGCTGCCGTTCTGGACGGCGTTGAAGTCGTTCTGAATGGCTTCGAGCTTTGCAAGTACCTTCGTCAGCTGATGCGGCTGATTGACCTCCCAGCTCCTCTGGGGTTCCAGCCGGATACGGGCTCCATTGGCACCGCCTCGTTTATCGGAGCCGCGAAAGGAGGCCGCCGAGGCCCAGGCCGTCGCGACCAGCTCCGCAATGGACAAGCCCGAGGCGAGAACCTTGGTCTTAAGGGACGCAATCTCCGCTTCGCCGATCAGGTGATACTCGGCGACCGGCACGGGGTCCTGCCAAATCAGCGTCTCTTCCGGGACCAGCGGACCAAGGTAACGGACCTTTGGCCCCATGTCGCGGTGAGTCAGCTTGAACCACGCGCGGGCGAATTGGTCGGCGAACTCATCGGGATGGGCGAGGAAGTGCTTCGCGATCGGTCCATAGATCGGATCTACTCGCAGAGCGATGTCCGACGTGTACATCATGGGCACGTGCCGTTTGTCGGCCAAGTGCGCATCCGGTACCGTGTCTGCGCCGGCTCCGTCTTTGGGATACCACTGCCAGGCACCGGCAGGACCTTTGCCGAGCTCCCACTCGTAGCCCAGCAGGTTTTCGAGATAGTTGTTGTCCCATCGGGTGGGATGGGTGGTCCAAGCGCCTTCGAGGCCGCTCGAGATGGTGCTTTCGGCATTGCCCGTCTTGAGAGAGTTCTTCCAGCCGAAGCCCTGCTCTTCGATGGCGGCACCCTCCGGTTCCGGCCCAACGTACTTGTTGGGGTCCGCGGCGCCATGACCCTTGCCGAAGGTATGGCCGCCCGCAACGAGGGCAAACGTCTCCACGTCGTTCATTGCCATCCGTCCGAAGGTCTCGCGAATGTCACGCGCAGAGCCGAGCGGGTCGGGCTTGCCGTCAGGACCTTCGGGGTTGACGTAGATAAGGCCCATTTGGACTGCACCAAGCGGTTTGGCAAGTTCGCGGTCGCCCGTGTACCGGTCGTTGCCGAGCCATGTGCCCTCTGGTCCCCAATAGATATCCTCTTGCGGTACCCAGACATCGGCACGACCTCCACCGAACCCAAAGGTCTTCAGGCCCATGGAGTCGAGCGCAACGTTACCGGTGAGCACCATTAGATCGGCCCAGGAAAGCTTGCTGCCGTACTTCTGCTTGATCGGCCAGAGCAGGCGGCGCGCCTTGTCCAGATTGACGTTGTCGGGCCAACTGTTAAGAGGCGCAAACCGCTGCGTGCCCATACCGGCTCCGCCGCGGCCGTCGCTGATACGGTACGTGCCTGCACTATGCCACGCCATGCGGATGAAGAAGGGACCGTAATGGCCAAAGTCGGCTGGCCACCATGGCTGAGAACTGGTCATCAACTCGTGCAAGTCCTTGATGACGGCGTCGAGATCCAGCTGCTTGAACTCTTCGGCATAGTCAAAGCCGTGCTCCATAGGATTAGCAAGCTTGGCATTCTGGTGCAGAACGGCGACGTTTAGCTGATTGGGCCACCATGTCGAATTGTTCTTGATCTGCTCGGCGGTGGAGGTGACCGCACCATGCATCGGCGACTCAGTCTCTGTGGCGGTCGCCGCCGCTTTCCCTGCTGATCCTGCTCCTGCTCCATGGGGTACCGGGCACTTCATTTCACTCGACAAAGCGTTCTCCTGTTCAATCTTCTGTGTTGCGTTGCTCTTTGGGTCAGTACTGGCACTGCGCACAAACCCCAATCACATCAATGGCATAACGCTCGACTTGAAAGCCCGAAGGCAGATTCGCTCGCCTTGCATCGAAACCCAACTCCTGTTCGCCTATATCCTGGATCGACTTGCATCTCGAGCAAACCAGATGATGGTGCGCCGCTTCGTTCCGTTCCACCCGCACCGACCCGTGATGCAGGCTTACCTCGCGCAACACACCGCTTTGCACAAAGAGATGAATGTTCTTGTACACCGTAGCCAGCGAAATCGAAGGCACGTGCTCCCGTACCCGGGCATAAACTTCCTCAGGGCTTGGATGGCCCTCCATCCCGTGCATGACGTCGTAAAGCACCTGCCGCTGATGAGTGGCTGCAATGCCGTGCTCGGCACAGAGATGACGAAAAGACTTGCTCTGTGCCGTTGTCATTGATTCCATCATAGACGATAACTCTTACTCTCTAGTAGGCATTCTCACGGCATCCTTTCGACGAACGGGCGTGTTCGGAACTCTTCGCCTGCCCGACTGCCTATGAAGATTGTGTTGTTCGACTCGCTCCTGCGGCCACATTTCGCATCTCACTGGCCAGAATTAGAAACCGCGCCCACCCAGGTGCTTGCCGGCACTGCGAAAACGGGCTTGTCCTCCCTTCGACCCGCACCACGAAAGGCTCTCATGTTCTTCCGCTCAGAGAAGTTGTTGATTCCACTCGAAAAGCCCGCCAGCCCCGATCCGAACGGCGCAGCCGCAATTCAGGAGCTGCTCGGCGGCAAGTTCGGCGAGATGTCTACGCTGAACAACTACCTTCACCAATCGTTTGGCTTCAAAGAGAAGAAGAAGCTCAAGCCGTTCTATGACCTGATCGCAGCGATCACGACCGAAGAGCTCGGCCACGTGGAACTTATTTCCACCGCCATCAACCTGATGCTGGAAGGCTCCGTGCCCGAAGGTGAGTCGGTCGACGCCCCGCTGCAGGCTGCGGCAAACTTTCGCAATACACACCACACCATCGTGGGTGGCGGCGGCCACCAGGTCATGGATTCGATGGGCCATTTCTGGTCGGGCGAGCATGTCTTTTCTTCCGGCAACCTGGTCGCCGATCTGCTCCATAACTTCTTTCTCGAGACCGGCGCGCGCATGCACAAGCATCGCTGCTATCAGATGACGACCAATCCGGCAGCTCGCAACGTGATCGGCTACCTGATGGTGCGGGGCGGCGTTCACCAGGCAGCTTATGCCCTTGCGCTGCGCAAGATCACCGGGGTCGAGGTTACCAAGATGTTGCCCACACCGAACATCGACGACGCAAAGATCCCTGAGGCTCGTAAGTGGCAGGCCATTGGCAGCCATCGGCACATCTATACATTCTCCGAGACCGACTACGCGGACGCGGCGGGTGTCTGGTCTGGCCCGGCCGACTGGGCGGATGGCGAGCCGCTGGAGGTGATTGCCGGCGCTCCGGACTACGCCGCCGAGGGTCCCGTCATCGGCGAGTGCCCGACGCTGTTTTCGCCAGATTATGCGCCTGAGGAGATCTACGAGATCGCCGCGCAGCTGATGCAGAAAGGGGGCATCTCGCCGCTACAGCCGGGTGATGGAACGCACTCCCGTTTCCAGGGCAGCACCCCGGACAGCCCGGGAGCCAGCGCGCAGGAAGGCCGCAAGACCACCGCATCCAAGAGCAGCACAAAGATGAAGTTCCCAAGCAAGTAGTTGTTGGCCGGCTAGGCGTGAAAAGGGGAGCCCTCATCGGCTCCCCTTCTTTCTGTGCCACATCCTTTTCTAACGAATGATACGGCAGAGGCTAGTTCAGGCGCTCGCGTTCGCTCTTGCCGAAACGTGCGTCCAGGGGCCGCCGCGCATCTGCATCCTCTTCTGTCGTATGCCAATGCGTAATACCCGTCTCTCCTAGCTTCCAGCAGAGCAGCACCACCTCGCCATCGATTTGGCAGGGAAAGTCGAGCAGACCCTCGCTCAGATCCTGCACGGTCACCCCGATCTCTTCAATCTCGGTAAGCGTATCCTTGGCTTGCTGAACGGCTTTGTCACGCTCTCCGCGACGACGGGCGGCAGCGACCACATCCACGTGCATTCCGCCTGCGAGATGGATACGCTGGGTGAGCTGCTGCATCTCGTAGTTCATCGTGTTTGCGCGGAGACCCTGCTCCCGGGCGCGGATCAAGAGGGATTCAAGCACAGGCAACAAAGTTTGCGCCTCCGAGACGGTAAAGGTTCGGGTCATCGCACCTCCAGCATACGGTCGAGCGCGACCTTCGCCCAGTGCTTCACATCGGCAGCGACCTTGATCCGGTTGACGACCACGCCGGCGACGAGACTTTCGAGCGTCCAAGCCAGATGTTGCGGACTGATCCGGTACATGGTGGTGCAGAGGCAGCCGCTCTCGTCGAGCGTCCTGACCCGCTTGCCGAGTGGCGCAAAACGCTTCGCCAGGCGGTTGACGAGGTGAATCTCCGTGCCGACGGCGAAGCTCGATCCCGCAGGAGCCTGCTCGATAACCTGGATGATGCGCTCGGTCGAACCAATGGCATCGGCCTTCTGGCAGACCTCCCAGCGGCATTCGGGATGGACGACGACCTGCATCTCGGGCTCGTCGCGGCGCACGCGATCCACGTGCTCCGGCAGAAAGCGTTGATGCACGGAGCAGTGCCCCTTCCAGAGGATGATCTTCGCCGCACGCAACCGCTCGGGCGCAACGCCTCCACCGATCTGATACGGGTCGAAGACGACCATTTCGGCAAGGGGGATGCCCATCGCTGAGCCAGTATTGCGTCCCAGATGCTGGTCAGGAAGAAACAAGATCTTGCCCGCGCGTGCAAACACCCACTCAAAGGCACTCCGCGCGTTTGATGAGGTGCAGACTAGCCCACCCCGCTCGCCGCAGAACGCCTTAATGGCGGCGGCGGAATTCATATAGGTCAAGGGGATCAGATCGTCCGTCAGTCCGGCGCGCTCGAGCGTGTCCCAGCAGTCCTCCACCTGGCCGATCTCCGCCATATCGGCCATGGAGCAGCCCGCGTTCAGGTCGGGCAGAATCACCTGCTGCCATGGCTGGGCAAGAATGTCAGCCGTTTCAGCCATGAAATGAACGCCGCAAAACAGCATGAACTTCGCATTGGTCTCAGAGGCGACTTTGGAAAGCTTGTAGCTATCGCCCGTAAAGTCGGCGTAGCGAATCACCTCGTCACGCTGGTAGTGGTGGCCGAGCAGAACGACATCTGTGCCGAGCGTTGCCCGCGCGGCCGCGATGCGGACGTCCATGGTTTCGTCGGGCTGCTCCAGATAATGATCCAGCGAGCACGACGCCGGAGTAGGCGCAACGGCTTCCTCTTCCAATAAATCGATCACAGCACACTCGCCTTCAGTCTCATCCAGCCATGCCGGAGAAACGGGGATGTTGAAAGCATTTCTTACCAGGGCTGCAGTGGACTCGCTATGCTCCGGAAGAGCACCCAATCCACGGGGATGTTGCTGCCCGTATACGACATATCGGCGGGTGTGCCGATCGTCCCACGTTTAGACGGAGACGACGCGCGAAAGATGCACTTCAGCACCCGATACAGCGTTCACTTTACAACACTGTGGTGTCCTGTCCAATGCCGCGCTGGTCCATTTGTTCACCGCGCGCCCGAACCCGTATCATGGAACTCACGTATGCCGAGCTTCGGCGACACCGCCCTGATCGCCCTTATCGCGCTTCTCCTCTTCGGTCCGAAGAAGCTACCGGAGCTTGCCCGCCAGTTCGGCAAGCTCATGGGCGAGTTTCGTCGCGCCTCGAACGAGTTCCGGATGCAGATGGAAGACGAGTTACGCCTCTCCGAGCAGGAGGAACAGAAGAAGAAGATTGCGGCGATGGAGGCCGCAGCTCCGGTTGCCCCGCCTCTGCTGCAAGATGAGACAACCGTCACAGTTCATCCGCATCAGCCCCCTGGCGCGATTTATGAGGAGAACACCATTGCACAGCCGGTGGTCAGCGAGACGGACGGAGCTGCCGACGCGGAAAAGCCGGATCGTCACACCGCACCATTACCCATCGCGTCATCCGGAAGCATGAGCATGATGCCGCCCTCTACTGGCCTGCCGTTGAGCCGGTCTGCGGGCACCACGTTAGCTCCTGTGTTGGATAGCATCCCACATATGACCGATGCAGAGATACCGCCATCGGTGTCCGTTGCCTCAGAGGCCATCATCCATGGCTGAGATCATCCTCGACCCCATTGATCGTGCACGGCAGGCAGTCACCGATCGCGCAGAGCTTCCGGGCATGAGCCTGATGGAGCATCTTGGCGAACTACGTAAGCGCCTCCTGCATTCGGTCGCCTACCTGGTCGTTGGATTTGCGGTTGCGTATGCCTTCCATGAGCGGCTCTATGGCATCATCCAGGCACCGCTCGATCAGCTGCATATTCAGCTTAATTTCACCCACCCAACCGATGGGCTCAATCTGTATCTGAAGACTGCATTCGTCGGTGGCTGCATCCTCGCAAGTCCCTTCATCCTGTATCAGCTTTGGCTTTTTATCTCCCCGGGCATGTATGCGAACGAGAAGCGGTATGTCTGGCCGTTCATGTTCGCCACCATCGGCCTCTTCATGGCGGGCGTCTGGTTCGGCTACCGGTGGGTAATGCCAGGAGCCATCAAAGTCCTCATCTTCGATTTTGGTAAGAAGTTCAACCCCATCCTTACTATCGAGGACTACACCTCCTTCTTCATGTCGGTGATCCTGGGTCTGGGTATCTGCTTCGAGCTACCGATACTTATCTTCTTCCTCGCTCTCTTCGGCATCGTCGACGGCAAGTTCCTGCTCAAGCACTTTCGCTACGCCGTGCTGGCGATCTTTATCATTGCCGCTGTGATCTGTCCGCTCCAGGACCCCTTCAGCATGTGCCTCTTCGCCAGCCCGATGCTCGCGCTCTACTTTCTTGGCGTGGCCGTAGCCTTCCTCGTGCATCCGGCCCGCCGCAAAGCGAAAGAAGCAGCAGCCGCATGACCCGTCGTCTGGTAAGTGATCGGGTACCCCACATCTCCCTTCTCAGACATGGGTTTATGGCGCTGACGATCCTCTCCGCGCTCGCAACGCCAGCGCAGGCACCCCACTTCAACGGTCAGGCCGCCTATACCCTTACACAGCAGTTCCTCGCCGCCGCCCCCAAACGCTTCAACGGCTCCCCCGGACACACCGCTGCTGAAACCTTTATCAAGGCCCACTTCGCCCCCGAAGCCGCCAAGGGCAACTTCGAAGTCGACAGCTTCACTTCCAACACTCCCGCCGGCGCGCAGGCCATGCGCAACTACATTGTTAAGTATCCTGGCAAGAAGGACGGGATCATCGTCCTTGCCTCACACTACGAGACGAACTACAACCTGCGCGATACGGCCTTCGTCGGCGCGAACGACGGCGCGGCCACCTCCGCCCTGCTCATCGAGATCGGCGCGCTCCTCCGCACCCATCCACCCGACGGCTACTCCGTCTGGCTCGTCTTCGACGACGGCGAAGAGTCCGTCACCGGCAATTGGACCGAAGGCGAGGGCCTCTACGGCACCCGCCACCTCGCCGCCAGGTGGGCCAACGATGGCACTCTTTCCAAGATCAAGGCCTTCCTGCTTGCCGATATGTGCGCCGACCGCGACCTCAACCTCGACTTCGATGAAATGTCCACCCCGTGGCTGCGCGACCTCTTGCGTACCGCCGCCAAAAACACAGGTCACCTGGACTCCATCTACAAAAACAACGTTCCTGGCCTCACCGACGATCACATCCCCTTCAAGAAGCGCGGCGTCCCCGTCCTCGACCTCATCGACATCGACTACGGTCCCCACACCGCCACCGCCCCCGACGGCTGGCACCACACCGATCAGGACACCCTCGATAAGATCAGCGCCCGCTCCCTCCAGATCTCCGGAGACCTGTTCCTCGAGATGATCCGCCTGATCAATCAACGCTGAAAACCGCAACACCGAAGCTCCGCATGGGCAGCTTCGGCGTTCTACCTTGGGGAGGGCTGCCTTGGATGGTTACCGCACCATCGTGTCTGTGCTGTAATAATTGTTGCGCCCGCTACCGTCCGTAAAGTGCGTGAAGCTTTCCAGCAGCAGTTCACGCCCCACGACATGACCCGTCAATACCAGCTGCGAGAAGCTGAACCGGAACTGTGCGGTGAAAGCGACCGCCGCCGTCGAACCGACGTTGGCCGAATAGACCAACCCTGATACCGCGCCCCAATCGCAGGGCGTGGGGCTGCACGCGCCGAAAGCATGGACGCTGATCCCGGTGCCAGCGGCGGCAATGACGATCTTGACCAGGTTGCGGGTAGCGTGATCGATATTGGTCCAGGTCCCGACCAGGGCGGCTGGCGAAACGGCTGCGGGCGTGGCGGCCGCTTCCACGTTCTGGGCGGGCGTCTTGTACTCATGAATTACTTGGGTGGTCATGTTTCTTCTCCTCTTTGATGGCTCTCGTCGTGAGAGGCGAAGAGTAGTGCCACCATCCGCCAAACCGTTTCAGACGCTTGCAGTTTCGCGCTACCATCGAAAAGGAAATGGAAACTCCACTCACGGCTTGGATCGGGTTCCATCTTGCCCTCCTCGTCCTGCTCACCGCCGACTTCCTCTACGCCCGGCATACCTCGCACTCCCGCCAGACCAGGTCCGTTGTCGGGACCGTCTGGTGGGTGGCCGCCGCCCTGGCCTTTGCGGTCTTCATCCTGCACTGCATGGGTCGTCAGGCGTCAATTCAGTATCTCGCCGGCTACAGCATCGAAGAAGCGCTCTCGATCGACAACCTGTTCGTCTTCCTGCTGCTCTTCAAGCTCTTTCGCATCGAAGAAGGCCGCCAGCCGAAAGTTCTCTTCTGGGGTGTCGCTGGAGCCATCGTCATGCGAGGAGCCTTCATCGCCGCCGGTCTGGGCCTGCTCGCCCGCTTTCACTGGATCAGCTACGCCTTTGCCGCCATTCTTCTCTTCGCCGCGATCCGCCTGTTGCTGCCCGAGAAGAAGAAA
Source organism: Acidobacteriaceae bacterium (assembly GCA_965215415.1). GTDB lineage: Bacteria > Acidobacteriota > Terriglobia > Terriglobales > Acidobacteriaceae > Edaphobacter. The sequence goes on from CBDCDQ010000009.1 coordinate 3,449,966, forward strand.
GACAAGGACGCCCTACCGGCATGGCTGGCGTGGATCACAAAGCTGCAGCCCGTCTCGCTACGCCAGGACAGCTTCTTTGTCGTCGAGCACGGTCGCCGCATGATGACGATGCTCTTGCTCGCGCTATTCGCCATCGAGCTGACCGACATCGTCTTCGCGCTGGACTCCATCCCGGCGGTCCTCTCCATCACCCGCGATCCATTCATCGCCTACACCTCAAACATCATGGCCGTCATGGGGCTCCGCTCGCTCTTCTTCCTGTTGGCGCATCTGCTCACCAAGCTGCGGTTTTTGCACTATGGGTTGGCCGCCGTGCTCGCCTTTGCGGCTTGCAAGATGCTGGCGGCGAGATGGCTTGAAGTCGGTCCCCTTGCATCCCTGGCCGCCATCGTCCTGCTCCTTGGCATCACCATCGCCGCCTCGCTTCTACTTACACCCCCTTCGAAACAGCCGTATAGCTCTCCGTTGTAGAGGCCTCACTGCTCCCTGACTCCACCAGGGAGAGCCGTCGTAGCGTTGCCATCACCCCTCGTGCATCTGTCTCACGATGGAGGCTGGCCGTAAACTTCTTCAGGTCCATTGCCATAGTCAACCGGAAATAGACCGCCTCTCCCGCCGCAAGCGTAAACACACAGTTTGGCCACCAAGGTTCTCCGCAAACTTATTGGTTCCTTTTACGCCGGCGCGCAGGGTGTGATCCCCGGCGGGCAGAACCCAGCGCGTAAAACACATCGGCCTCAAATCGACAGCCGCCAGCGCATCCGGTGCTGCTTGCGCCAGTCCCGCTCCAAGCGAAGAACCCTCGCGATACACGTACAGCACACCCTGATCGCCCGTAAGCACCAGACTCAAACTCGCGTCCCGCAACTCATTGGCGGAAGCTTTTGCGGCCTTCGCGGCTGGCGACAGCTTTTTACTGTAATAATCGGCCCCCAACAGCACGGCAAGAATCAGCATTCCGATAACAAACAGGCCAGAACCGATCATGTGCGTTACATTGCCTAGCATCAAGACAAAGAAAAGCACAAAGGACACGCGAGCGAGTTTAGACATCGAAGAACCTTTCAGGAACAGTCATTTGTGGGCACTGTAGAGTCTGATGCTTCGCGCAGACATTCCATACGTATCTTCCATTCTGACTTGCTGTAAAAGTTAGACATGCCTCCTCAGCAAAGTTTCCTTAGCATCGTTCGTCCCGCTCACCTCTACTTCGGCGTCTTCATCGCCCCCGCGTTGATCTTTTTCGCCTTCACTGGCTTCATCCAAACCTTCAACCTTCATGAAACCACGCGCGGCAGCAGCTACCAACCGCCCAAGATCCTCGTTGAACTTGGCCAGCTCCACAAAAAGCAGACCCTTGTCGTCCCCGCGCGCAAGCCGCAACCTCCCGCCGACGCCAAGGCTTCCGACATCCCACAACCCAAATCCGACTCGCCCCTAGTCGCACCCACCAGGCAAAAGAACCTCTGGCCCATGAAAGTCTTCTTTGCGCTCGTCTGCGCCGGCCTCATCTCCTCCACAATCTCCGGCCTCTACATGGCCTACAAATACAGTCGCAACACCATCGTTCTTACCGCTCTCTGGCTGGCGGGCATCGTCCTCCCCGCTCTCTTCACCTTCTTCTAAGCACTTTAGTTGTCGTTCGCGAAGGGAATCTGCTGTTCCCGTAGCACTTTAGTTGTCATTCCCGAAAGGAATCTGCTGTTCCGTAGCACTTTAGTTGTCATTCCCGAAGGGAATCTGCTGTTCCCCTTCTTCAGACACCAACCATCTCCCCAGCCCCTACCCCCGCCAGCCGCTCCACAAACCGCAGTGCCCCGCGCTCCATTACCGAATGCCGCCCCACCGCCTGCCGCTGCGGAAAATCGTTTCGGAAGTGCGCGCCTCGGCTCTCCTCCCGTCCCAACGCTGCCGCTACGATCAAGACAGCCACCGTATGCAGATTCCGCGCCTCGACCGCGATGCGCATGATTCCGGAAGGCATCCGCAATGCCAGTGCCTCCAAGGCCGCCTCGGCACGCCGCAGCCCAGACGCATCGCGCAGCAAGCCGGCCTCGATCCACATCAGACTGCGCACGTCTGCGATCCAAGCAGTCACGTCTTTGCCTTCTTGGTGAGCCGCAGGTCCTTCGGGTGCCTGGTCCTTCGCGCTCTTGCGAAGGGAAGGATCAAACTCTGCCGCCATCGCCTTCGCCGCGCGCGCCCCAAAGACCAGCCCTTCCAGCAACGAATTACTCGCCAGCCGATTGGCTCCATGCACCCCGGTACACGCCACCTCGCCAGCGGCGTACAGCCCCGGCAGCGTCGTCCGACCGTGCAGATCGGTGACCACGCCGCCCATCAAATAATGCGCCGCCGGTAGTACCGGGATCAGGTCGCGTCCTAACTCCAGCTCTTGCCCCGCAAGGAACGCGGAGATGCCCGGGAACCGCGCCTTCAAGTCCATCGTGACGTGGCGCATATCGAGGTAAACCGGTCCGGCGAGCGACTCGCGTGTGATCGCCCGCGCTACCACATCGCGCGGCGCAAGCTCCAACCCCGGATGATAGCGGCTCATAAACCGCTCTCCCGCCGCGTTCACCAGCAGCGCGCCCTCGCCCCGCAGCGCCTCGCTCATCAGGAAGCGCGACGCGCCCTCCCGCGCAAACACCGTCGGATGGAACTGGTAGAACTCCATGTCGCTGACCGCCGCGCCAGCACGGTACGCCATGGCGATGCCGTCGCCGGTTGCGACCGCCGGATTGGTCGTCTCGCTATAAACCTGCCCCGCCCCACCGCTCGCCAGCAGCACCGACCCGGCTCGTACTGTCTCTAGCGTTCCCTCGCCGTCGAGCAGCGTCATGCCTACAACGCGCCTGCGCTCCACCAACAACTCCACGCCCGTCGTCCACGCCAGCAGCTCCACATTCGCCAGTCCCCGCACATGGCGCAGCAGTGAGACCGCGATCTCGCGCCCTGTCGCATCCCCATGCGCGTGCAGGATACGCGGCAGGCTGTGCGCCCCTTCGCGCGTCCGCATCAGCTCGCCGTCTTCCCCGTCTTTCTTCTTCGGATAACGATCGAAGGCCGTTCCCCAGCGCAGCAGCTCCTCGACGCGCGCCGGTCCCTCCGCAACCAACACCTTCGCCGCAGCGCGATCCACCAACCCGTCGCCCGCCGCGGTCGTGTCCTCAAGATGCAGCGCGACATCCTCAGCCCCGCCCATCGCCACGGCGATGCCGCCCTGGGCATAGGCAGTGTTCGACTCCGCCAATCCTTCCTTTGACACCAGCAGCACGCGCCCGGACCCGGCCAGCCGCACTGCCGCGCTCAGTCCCGCAATCCCTCCGCCCAACACCAGAAAGTCGACAGCATCCATGCCTCGATGCTACGCCGGGCGGCCAATCCTATTCGTTACCGTGTTGCGCCCCTGCCTGCTGGGCCGCAATCTGTTCCAGCTGGCGTCGCCAATCAAGATCTTCGACGAACCCTCGAGAGCTCCGCCACTCCTCCTGTACCTTGACAAAAAGCTCCAGAAACACGCGCGTGCCCAGCAAGCGCTCGATGTCTTTCCGCGCCGCCGTACCGATCGCCTTCAACATAGTCCCCTGCTTGCCGATCAGGATCGCCTTCTGCCCCGTCCGCTCGCAGAAGATAGCCGCGGCAATCTTCGTCAACGGCAGCTTCGCCCCGGCCGGGCGTTTCTTCAGCTTTCCCGCTTCCGTCAGCTCCGGCACCGGCTCCTCAAACCGCTCGATCACCACCGCCGTCGCATACGGAACCTCCTCCCCGGTCAGCATCAGGATCTTCTCCCGGATCAGCTCTGCCACCAAAAACCGCTCCGGCTGGTCTGTCAGCTGGTGCTTCGGAAAGTATCGCTGCCCCTCTTTCATCTGCCCCACCACCTTCTCGAGCAGCAGGTCGAGATTCTCCCCCTTGCGCGCCGAGATCGGAATCACATCCGCAAAGTTGTGCAGCGCCGACCAGTGCGCGATCAGCGGCAACAAATCCGCCTTCGGGATCGCGTCCATCTTGTTCAGCACCAAGATCACCGGGCAATCCAGCTTCTGGATCAGCGACAACGCAAAGTCGTCCTCCGCCTTCGACAACTCCACCCGGCTTTTGGTGAACGGTTTCAACGCGTCGGGCTTTTCCGCCTGCGGCAGCCGGTGCGTTACATCCACGATGAACAAGACCGCGTCCCGCGACTCGAGCGCGTCATGCACCTCCTGCATCATGCGCCGGTCCAGCTGTGTCTCCGGCTTATGCACCCCCGGCGTGTCTACCAGCACCACCTGCGCCGCCGGATGCCCCGCCTCGCCCTTCCCCTTCTTCTTCAGCGGCACTTCCAAAACGCCATGGATGCGCGTCCGCGTCGTCTGCGGCTTGTGCGTCACGATCGCGAGCTTCTGCCCCAGCAACGCATTCAACAGCGTCGACTTCCCCGCATTGGGCCTTCCAATAATCGATACAAATCCAGAACGAAACGCCATGTGTCGATTATGCGCGTTCGCGGCGATCTAGGGATGAACGCTGCCCAATCTCATGGCCGAGAACATACTGAGAGAGATCCGTGTAGGCGACGCTGGAAGTGGCCCATCATCTTCAATGTGAAAGACAGCACAAGCCCTGTCGCCGCAACACCCATCGAGTTGCCGATCTACAACGGAGTTCCACTATGCCTTGAATATGGATCAACACCGCACTTTCCGTCCCCGTCGAACATCGTCTTAGCCGTACGATCCAAAAATGGATGGCGCATCCTTATAAAGGGCTAATGGACATGAAGGTGCATCTCCCTGAGCGGCTCGTAAGGTGAGACGCGGATGGGATTGTTGGAGTTTTGGCGCCATGCCGCCACTTGTGCTCTCCAGTCTGGGGCAAGCCTCTGGCCGCGTGTCCAATAGCCTGCGGCATCGACAGCTCCCCAGAAGACTAGGAGGAGTGAAAAAGTCAAAAGCATTTTCCGCTGTTTGATGGTTAAGTTTCGTTGCGTGGCGTAAGCCACAACGGGTACCAGCCACAACAGTACGTAACCTGGGAAGAAATAACGCTGTGTGCCCACAAATATCGATGAAAGTGGTTCGGTGATTCCGCTGTAATTGAAGGTAAGGCTCGCGACGGCCATTCCGAAGACAATCGTCGCCAACTCCCCGCCCCACTGTGCGAACTTCCAAAATATAAGCAGCGAAACAAGAGTGAAAAGCCAGAACAGCAGACCGACCATGTAATTGGTGTGATGTATGATGACTCGCTGTGCTAGGAGGGCACCCAGTCGACTGAAAAAGGAAACCGCAAAAATCTTGATGAAAAGAACGGGGCCAAACCATTCAAAGTTCGTGGCTGTGTTCAGAGGGCGTATACCACCTTGCAACGAACGAAGTATGATCGCGCCCTGTACCGTAGAACAGACCACCAGTATGCCAGCCTGCGCAATTGCTTCGCCGGTACGTCTCCGATAGGCGCGAACACAAAAACGGAGTCAAAATACAGCTTACTGGACCGGTAAGTCCGCCCAGTAACAGCGTGACGCTTCTTAGAACGCGATGCCGTGTCTCATCGGAGATCCATATCAAAGCGACACAGACGACCAAATAAAACTGGACATCCTCAGCTGTAAGCCACACTTCGATTGCCGGTGTGAGTACCACAATGCCGGCCGCGAGCCAGCGCGAGCGCGCATCGCGGAATGCTTCGCACTCGATCGCAAGATAGACCGTAAGCATGAGCGCGGCGAAGGCCGCCCAAGTAAGGATCAATGCAAGCAGTTCCGGTGGAGCGCACTTCTCGGCAATAAGAGTAAGCCCATTCATGAACAAGGAATAATACCCCACGTGGACAGCCAGTAATGCGTCCATGACATGGGTGTCCCAGGCCTGCTGGTAGTAGACTGTACCTTCCTCCGCCCAAACGCGCCCATGCAGGAGAAGTAGAGGCGATCGAATGATCGTCGTCAAGGCAGCCGCAATAAGAATGAGAAAAGATCCTTTGCCGCGTTGGTTCATTAATTGCCCTCAAGAAGTTTAGCCGCAATGCTAATGGTCTAACCGACGGCGAATTTGATTCGCGATGCCCCAAAAGTATTATCATGGAAACATCAATTCTTCAAACGCGCTGGGTGCAGAAGAATAAGATTAGTCGCTATATACCGCCAGACTCACCCGTATCCGGTCAATCCTTCTATCCGTACTCGCCAGCACCTCCATCCTCAGCCCTTCCTCCTCCACCACCTCGCCGGGCAGCGGAATATGTCCCGCGATCTCCGATACAAGCCCCCCGAGCGTGGTCGATTCATAGTGCTCTGGGAGCCGCAGCGCCGTGGCCGCACCCTCCTCTACTGCCTCGCCTTCCTGCTCAAACTGATCCGCGAAGAGCTCCCGCAGCCGCGACACCTCAAATCCGCCCGAAACCGCATAGGCCCCGTTTACCTCACGCACGGGCGCGTCGTCTTCCTCATGCTCATCGTGCTCATCGGCGATGTTTCCAACGATCGCCTCCAGCAGATCCTCGATCGTCACCAGTCCCGCCACACTCCCGTACTCGTCGATGACCACCCGCATATGCTGCTTTTCACGCTGCATCTCGCGTAGCAGTTCGGCTACCTTCTTCGTCTCCGGCACAAACGCCGCTGGCCGCTGCACCTCGGCCACGGTGACTGTACGCGCATCCGTGTCCAATATTTGTAGAAGATCATGCGCAAAGGCGATCCCTGTGACGGTATCCAGTGACCCCGCATACACCGGCACACGCGAGAAAGCATGCTCGTCGAGCAGGGCCGTAAACTCCTCCAGCGTCATCGCCTCCGGCACGGCGAAGATCTCCGGACGCGGCGTCATGACCTCCCGCACCACCTTATCCCCAAACTCCACCGCAGATCGCACCAGCTCACGATCTGACTCCTCCAGAATCCCTTCCTCTTCGCCGGCTTCAAGCAGCGCGTCCATGGCTTCAGAAGGATGTTCGGCCTCCTCATGCTCCTCCGGCTCCGCCAGCGCCGCGATCGAGAGCAGCAGGCCCAGCAGCAGCGTCACCGGCAGAATCAGGTAAAAGAGCGCCTCCAGCAGGTAGAGAATGCGCGCGATCCACGCCCCCCGCGTCCGCGTAAAGAGCACCTGCGGAATCAGCCGGTCGAATATCAGGATCAGCAGCACCAACTCCACCACCGTCCGCAGCACCTCGCCCGCTCCCACCCGTGTGCCCGCGCCATACAGCCGTAACCCAGAAAGCACTGCGATCCCGCCAAGCGACAGCTGCCGCAGCACGCTTGCCGACAGGGCCACCGACTCCCGCCCCAGCCGCAGCTTCGGCTCGACGACACGCTCCCACGCGTCGATGTTGTCCTGGTACTCCCGCGCCAGAAACTTGCCCATCTCCGAGTACATTCGGTCCACATACGCTGCAAGCGTCAGCACAGCCAGCAGCACCACCACGGCCAGCGTTGCCAGCAGGCTCATCGTGCCCTCTTCTGAGCTGGTTTCTTCGGGGCGCCCGTTCGCTCAATCAAGCTCATCGGGAGCCGCAGCTCTCGCCGCAACGCCAGCTCCCGGGCTGCCATCTCCCCGCCGTCCACCTCGTGATCCATTCCAGCCAGATGCAGCAGACCATGTACCAGCAGCACCCGAACCTCGTCCCGCAGCGAGTGTCCAAATGCCTCTGCCTGCCGCGCCGCCGTCTCGAGAGAGATCGCCAGATCACCAGCGTGCTCGCCCCCGAACTCTGCAGGCACCGGGAAACTCAAGACATCGGTAGCCTTGTTCTTCCCCCGGAAGCTCCGGTTTAGCCGCTTCAACTCAGCGTCTGAGGTCAGCAGTACCTCAACTCCGCCCACCAGCCCCACCGCCGCACGCGCCCGGTTCAGAAACCGCGCCAGCCCCGCCTTCGACAGCCCAGCAAGGGCTTCGGCGGAGATGGAAGATGTACTTGGGGGTTCGATGTTAATCATCGAATCGAGTACCAAAGAGGCTGGCAACGAGTACGCTCGTCATCGCTTCTGCGCCCCAAAATAAAACCCCAGCACCGTCCCTAACACCGAAGTCACTGCTGGCAACACCGACTGCATTGCTTCCTTGATCCGTCCCCAAGCACCCTCACCCGCATGGCCCGCTTCAAACAGATAGAACGCCACCAGCGTAAAAAAAGTAACCGCCGCCGCCAGCGTCACGTACCCACGGATGCTCTCCCGCGTCGGCTCCGGATCGTAGTCCGCCGTCTTGAACGGACTTGACGAAAACGGGTCGCTCTGTCCGCCCATTAAGCGATCTCGCGCAGTTCCGTAAACTTACCCTGCCGCTCCACAAGCAACTTACTCTCGGGATTGCTCACCGTGTCCGCCACGAAATTCGCAATGTTCAGGCTTTTTTCGAGTGTCGACTCCAGATCGTCCGCACCCAGCTTCTCTTGCAGAATCCGCAGCTTTGACATTACGTTTTCAGACAAATCGCTGGTCGACATGAGAAGCCCTCACGCTGAAGGTTAGCACGCAGCCTACTGAGATCACTGCGTCTTCGCCATCGCCTTGACCGCCACATCTCCCGGCAAAACAGTCTCTGCGATCCCAACAGGCATCTGGTGCTGGGCGCGCCCATAGCTGTCGTACGCCCGCACAATCCGCTGCACCAGGTGATGCCGCACCACGTCCACATCGTCGAAGTGGCAGAACTTGATCCCCTCCACCCCGTCGAGCACGTGGAGCGCTTCCAGCAAGCCCGACTTCTTCGGGTTGGGTAGATCGATCTGCGTCAGGTCGCCCGTAATCACCGCCCGCGAATTGTTGCCGAGCCGCGTCACGAACATCTTCATCTGCTCGTTCGTCGTATTCTGCGCCTCATCCATAATGATGAACGCGTCCGAAAGCGTCCGCCCGCGCATAAACGCCAGCGGCGCGACTTCGATCACGTTCCGCTCCAGCAGCTTATCCACCTTCTCCTGGTCCATCAGGTCGTACAGCGCGTCGTACAGCGGCCGCAGGTACGGATCTACTTTCTCTTGCAGCGATCCCGGCAGAAATCCCAGCCGCTCCCCGGCCTCGACCGCTGGCCGCACCAGGATGATCCGGCTTACCTTCTTCGCCATCAGCGACGACACTGCCATTGCCACCGCAAGGTACGTCTTGCCCGTCCCCGCCGGCCCAAGCCCAAACACCATGTCGTGCGTCTCGATCGCCTCGACATACTTCCGCTGGTTGGGCGACCGCGGCTGCACCACCCGCTTCACCCCTACAGAACGCTGCTTGCCTGCGTCCATCAGCCCGCGCAACGTGACCGCGGGGTCCGCCACCACCAGCTTCAACATCCCGTTCAGTTCCCCATTGTGGGGATGCACGCCGCCCTTCCGCAACGTCTCGAAGTCGGCAAAGATGCGCTCCACGCGCGCCACCGCCTCGGCCGCGCCCGACACATGGATCGAATCCGACCGCAGATCAATTGTCACCTGCAGGCCATCTTCCATCAGGCGGAGATTCTCATCGCGCGTCCCGTACAAAGGCTCCAGCCCGGTTGTAATGGCGAATAGTTTTTGAGTCAAACCGTTTCTTTCCAATAGAGTGCCTGACCTCCGTCAGGAAGTTCTGTAGAGCCAGGGTGAGGGAGAAGGAGCGCAGTCGGATGACAGGCTTCGGAAGGCTGCAACCGGATTGGCGAGTCGAGCCAAACAAGTCTCAATGGGCGAAGAGTAGAACGTTCTGACGAGCCCGTCAAGCCAATTTTTGATAACCACAACGTTCGTGCCGGCCTCCGCCCTCTTGGCTGCGGTTCCCAGACGTCAGGTGTTCTTACACCGCACACGCGTCCATGGTTGACCATCCCGTTGCCCTTCCTTACACTATGAAAGAGAGAACTGGAAGCTGTGCGATCCCAGCTCCGCTCCACAAATTGCCCGTCCGCACCGCGGACTACAAGAAAAGAGCTTCCATGGCCAATCATGTCTCCTCCCTTAAGCGCGCCCGCCAGACCGTCGGTAAGACCGCCAACAATCGCGCCAACAAAAGCAAGCTTCGCGGCGTCCTTCGCACCTTGCGCGAGGCCATCATCAAGGGCGACATCAAGATCGTCGCCGAGCAGTACCGCGCCACCGTCTCCATCCTCGACAAGAGCGTCCAGAAGGGCGTTCTCCACAAGAACACCGCCAGCCGCTACAAGGCTCGCCTCAACGCCCGCGTCAAGGCTGTAGCCCTCAAGACCGCTGCTTAGTTCAGGGTAACGTCCTGCTCGACATCTCGTCTTCCAGTGCGGAGCTTCCTTTGTCGTGACGCTCAAGCGGCTTTTCTCTGACTGAGAGACTCTCGTTAGTTCCCTGGCTGCCCCTTATCCCCGGGAAGCGTGTACAGCGTCGGAGCCTTTCGCACGCGGTCTCCTAAACCCTCATCCGCTACGGCAGTCACCGGCGCTGCGTCTTCCCCCTTGGGTACTACCGCCGACGGAGCCACTAAAGCTGGCTTCTCATCTGGGGCAGAGACAGACGGAGCTATCGGCACCTCCACCTTGGTCGCCATCGCTGCATCTTTCCGCGCAGCCAGGTTTACCGCGACCATGGCTTCACGCGCCGGAGCCAGAGCCCGCGCTGCCTTTACCCCCGCGACATCCGCCTTCGAAGGCTCCGGCAGCCGGTATACCTCTACAGAATCGCCATGCAGCACGGCAAAGCCGAGACCCTCCGGCGACAGGTCATAGTTCTGCCCACTCCGCTGCACCGGCGTCGCCTCCGCCCGCAGCAGTTGCTTGCCGTTATAACTCTGGTAAACCCGTATCTCCTGCGTCGTGAACGAGTCCGGCGCAAACTCTGCCGTGATCCCCGCACCGGCTGCCACGATGTTGCGGCTCAGCGCAAACCGTCCCGCAGCGGGAGCAAACACGTAGTTTGGAAACGCGTGCGTGTCGGAGAAATCCTGCTGCCACATCTGCTCGCCCCGCAGATTGAAGCCGCCGATACTCAGCCGGTCGCTCGATCCCCGGCACCCCAACGCTACAAACTCTGCCTCGTCTACAAAGGTAGCTGCGGGACGGCACGTCGTATCGAACGGGGATAGCTCCAGATGCTTTCCCGTGTACGTCGTGTAGTCGAACAGCCAGCGGCTTGCGCTCTCCTGCGCAATCTCCAGGTATCCTGCCGCATTCAGGGGTATCCGCACCAAACCCTTCGCCCTTGCCTGGCCCGCCGCCTGCGCCGTCACCGTCCCACCGTCGCGCACGATCCGGTAGAAGGCGATCTCCATCTCTCGTGGCACACTCTGCGGCAGCACTTCACCCGTCTCGAGGCGGTGCGGCCGTTCAATGGTTTCGACCGTCGCCAAGTCCCTCTCCGGCGACACGATGACGGCCGCAACCTTCAGTGGCGACCTCAAGAACGGCTGTTCTGCAAATCCTTCCAGCGGCGCCACTACTGTCATCGTGTCGCGCACGCGCAGCAACAGCCTTCCCCGGCCCAAACTCCACAGGTACTGCCCGCTGTCATGGACTCGCCATTGCGTCTTCGCCACCGTTTTTGCACTCGGCAACTCGACCACCACGGCCTCGACCATCCGGTCGGTATCCTCGGGCGGACACTCGGCCAGGCGCTTCATCAGCTGCCGGACGTTGTACGTCACCAGCAGGTGCGTCTCATCCAGAAAGTGCACCGTTGAAAGCGCTCCGCTCCCGGCCAGCAGATTCGCCTGCGGTGGCAGGTAGCCCAGCTGCGCCAGTGGAATACGCCGCGGTGGCTCCGGTCCCTTCGCCTCTGCCGCCACCGTGGCGAACAACACCAGCACCGCGACCCACCGCAGTCCTGTCGACGTAACTCGTCGCGGGCACACCCACATGGCCATAAGCCTTGAATCCCAGTTCTGCTCCATAGACGATCCCCTTCACGAAATGTACGCAGTCGCCTAAAACCTGAGATGATGCGATACACAGGAGAATCACCTCAATGGGACGCTTCGCCCCGCTCGCCGCCTTCGCCTTCGCCACCACACTCCTTTCCGCACAAACCTCTGCTCCCACTAAGACCTACCTCCCCGTGCCGGCCTTCGACACCAGCTCACTCGACCCCGCCGCAGATCCCTGCCAGGACTTCTATAAGTTCGCCTGCGGAAAGTTCGCCGCCAACCATCCCATTCCCGCTGACCAGGCGGGCGTCGACCAGTTCTACGAGCTCTTCAACGTCAACACCCAATCGCTCAACACCATCCTGACCAAAGCAGCAACCGGCGGTACAGAACGCACGCCGAACGCCCAGAAGATCGGCGACTACTACCAGGCTTGCATCGACAGGGCCGCGATCGACAAGCAGGGGCTCACCCCCATTCAGCCGCTCCTCGCCGAAATAGACGCCCTTCCGAACGGCATCCGCGGCAAGCTCGGTCTACCCGCCCTCATCGGCAAGCTCCAGCGGGTTGGCGTCGACGTCTTCTTCAACTACGGCGAGCAGCAGGACTTCAAGGATGCTTCCAAACAGATCGCGTCCATCCAGCAGGCCGGTATCGGTATGCCCGAGAAGGACTACTATCTCCGCACCGGAGCCAAAGACCAGACTTTCCGTGATCAGTATGTCGCTCATGTGACAAAGATGCTCGTCCTCGGCGGCGAGTCTCCCGAGCAGGCCAGAAAAGACGCCGCCAACATCATGACCATGGAGACGGCCTTCGCCAAAGCTTCCCTGGGTGTCGTCGATCTCCGCGAACCGGAGAAAACCTACCACCTCCAACCCGTTGCGACGTTTGAGGCCCAGCTGCCCGGCGTCAACTTTACCCAGTTCCGCGAGGCCATCCACTCTCCGGCCGTGACGGAGATCAACAACGCCACACCCGGCTTTCTGCCCGCGCTCGTCGCACAGGTTCGTGCCGCAGACATGGCTACACTCAAGGCCTATATGCGTTACCACCTCCTGACCACCTTCGCCGCCAACCTTCCCAAAGCGGTCGACGAGGAAAACTTCGACTTCTTCGGACGCATTCTTAATGGTCAGCCGGAGCAGCAGCCTCGCTGGAAACGTTGCTCCAACGCCGTCAATACCGCTCTCGGCGAAGCATTGGGCGAGGTCTACGTCCAGCAGTACTTTGCCGGCGACAGCAAGAAGAAGATGCTCGAGATGGTGGGCGACATCGAGGCGGCCATGAGCCGCGATATCGACGCGCTCGAGTGGATGTCCGTTCCCACCAAGCTGCGTGCCAAGGAGAAGCTCCACCTCGTCGCCAATAAGATCGGCTACCCCGACAAATTCCGCGACTACACCCGGCTTGAAATCAAAGCAGGCGACGCCCTCGGCAACAAAGAACGCGCCAACGCCTTTGAGAACGACCGCCAGCTCGCCAAAATCGGCCAGCCCGTCGACCACACCGAGTGGGGTATGACGCCGCCGACCGTCAACGCTTACTACGATCCCTCCATGAACGACATCAACTTCCCTGCGGGCATCCTCCAGCCCTCCTTCTACGACCCCAAGGCCGACGACGCCGTCAACTACGGTCACATCGGTGCCGTGATTGGCCACGAGCTCACCCACGGCTTCGACGACGAAGGCAAGAAATTCGACGGCCACGGCAATCTTTCCGACTGGTGGACGGCCGAAGACACCACCAGGTTCGTCGCCCGCACCGATTGTCTCGTCTCCGAGTATGGCAACTTCGTCGCGGTTGACGATGTCCACGTCAACGGCAAGCTCACCCTTGGGGAGAACACCGCCGACAACGGTGGCCTCGTACTGGCCTACCTGGCGTATCTCGACCGCGCCGCTCAAAACCATATCGACCTGGGTAAGAAGATCGAGGGCTACACCTCGCCTCAGCGCTTCTACATTGGCTGGGCTCAGAACTGGTGCGAAAACGCCCGTCCCGAACAGGTCCGCTCTCAGGTGCTTCAGGACCCCCACTCTCCCGACCACTTCCGCGCCAACGGGGCAATCGTCAACCAGCCTGGCTTTGCCGCAGCCTTCAACTGCAAGACAGGCACTCCCATGGTCCCAGCCAACAGCTGCCGTGTCTGGTAGCCGCAGATCGCAGTTGCCTTTGCTGACGCAGGTACAAACAAGGAGTGAACCGTTCTCGGCTCACTCCTTGTTTGTTCGCGCTGCACCCCTGACACCAGCTGCTTGACCATACGTTGGTCTGTGCGCCCGCAGTCCGATGGAAGCGGATGGGGTAGTCTGCGAGTAGCCCTATGGTCCCGATCTCATTGACTGCCGAGCAGTTTCAGCGCATCAGCCGCGCTCTGGCGGACCCGAACCGGTACGAGATGCTACGACGCATCTACAGCACCGAAGGACAGACCTGCGGGGGGGTGACCTGCGAACTTCCCATCGCTGCCGGCACGGCTTCGCACCATCTGCGTGAACTGGAGCTGGCAGAGTTGATCCAGGTGACCAAGGACGGACGCTACCGCAAGTTGGCTCCGCGACGCGAAGTGTGGCGGGCTTACCTCGCCGAACTTCAAACCGTAGACGATGGCCTGGAGAAAGTTTGAACCGTTGCTCAAGGCTGCTCGTCTATTCGATAGCTGTAGAAGCATCGAATAGAGAGGAGCAAGCGAAGATGAGCAAGTTGAACGGCAAGATCGCGTTGGTCAGTGGAGCATCGAAGGGGATTGGCGCGTCCATCGCAAAGCATTTGGCGGCGGCGGGCGCGACGGTGGTGGTGAACTATGCAACCAGCAAAACTGGCAGCGACAAGGTTGTCGCGGAGATCGAAGCGTCCGGTGGCAGGGCGTTTGCGATCCAGGGAGACTTCTCGAAACCTGCGGACATCACGCGCGTCTTCGATGAGGTAAAGGCGCATCATGGCAAGCTGGACATCCTGGTGAACAACGCGGGCGTGTACGGGTTTTTGCCCTTGGAAGCGATCTCCGCGGAGGAGTTCCACCGGATGTTCGACTTGAACGTGCTCGGGCTGCTGCTGGCGACGCAGGCGGGCGTAGCGTTGATGCCGCCCGAGGGTGGCTCGGTGATCAACATCGGCTCGGTCATCGGGTCGATGCCCCAGGCGGCGAGCACGGTCTATGCGGCGACCAAAGGTGCGGTCGACACCATCAGCATCGCGTTGTCGAAGGAGCTGGGATCGCGAAATATCCGGGTCAACAGCCTGAATCCTGGAGCCGTAATCACGGAAGGGGCCCAGGAGTTCTTTCAGGGCGACTTCAAGGCAACGCTCGAAAGGTCGACTCCTCTCGGTCGCATCGGACAGCCGGAAGATATAGGGAAAGTGGCGGTCTTCCTCGCATCCGACGATTCATACTGGATTACGGGACAGCGCATCAACGCATCCGGCGGCGTGACGATGTAAGTGGCTCCGCTACCACAAGGAGCGAGTCCTCTGGGCTTGCTCCTTGTGGTAGCGGGCCGGGGGACTTACGCGCGGGACATATACGCGCCTTCGGCGGTGTCGACGCGAATCTTCTCGCCCTCATTGATAAAGGGAGGAACCTGGACCGTGAGGCCAGTCTCCGTCTTCGCGGGCTTGGTGACAGACGAGGCGGTGGCTGACTTGATGCCGGGCTCCGTCTCAACGACCGTCATTTCGACGACCCCGGGCAGTTCGATACCGACCGCCTTGCCGTCGTGGAAGGAGACGCTGATCGACAGGTTGGGGATCAGGAACTCGACCGCGTCGCCAAGCGTTTCGCGCTTGAGCATGGTCTGCTCGAAGGCTTCATCCATGAAGTAATAATCATCCCCGTCGTTGTAGAGGTACTCCATCTTGACCTCGTCGACGCGGATGCGGTCGATGGGGTCGGGGGAGCGGAAGCGCTCGATGAACATGGCACCGGTGCGGACGTTGCGCAGCTTGGCCTGGATAAAGGCGCGGAGGTTGCCGGGGGTCCGGTGCTCGACCGAAAAGACCAGGTGGAGGTCGTTGTTGTGCTTGATGATCATGCCGGGGCGCATCTGGGTTGCTGGGATGGACATACGTTCCTTTGTCTGCGTGGTGCAGAACGGGTGGACTTCAACCCTTTGATTGTAGCTTGCTGAGCTGCATCAGCCGCCGAAGAGTCGTTTGAAGAAGCGCCCGACGCGGTGACCGAAGCCGGCGCTGGGCGCGGACGGTGTTGCTGCGGCGACAGGGGTAGTCTGGGCGAGCGGGGCGGGCGCGCCGGCGATGGTGCCCGTGCCGTCTCCGGAGAAGCCGAGTTGCGCGCTGACCTGCGCGTTGGCCGCTCCGGCGACGGCCTGCGGAACGGGTGGTGGCGCGGCAAGTCCCTGACTGACGGCAGCGGGAAAGGGATGCTGCTCGGCGGCGGACCTGGTGACGGTTCCAGGGGTTAACAGGGCTTCGGCCACGGAGACTCCAACCGGCGCTGTTTGCGTAGCAGGCGGGCAGCCACACGGGGAAGATTCGTTATCCACGACCTCCTTCAGGCTGCCATGTTCGAAGAGGACGTGCTGGCCGCCATGCAGCTCATATATCGCGTCAGTAAATGCGTCTGTAATGGAGAGCATCGGCGCACCGGAGCCACGGTTCTCAACACAGGTGTCGCCGTTGCGGGTGACACGGAGGCGAAGGTCGAGCGGCCCCTCGGACTTGGCGGTGAAGCGAAGGTCGGGAGTGAGGATCAGGTCATTGGCCCGTGCTTTACCGTGAAGCTCGATGGCTCCCCGGTCGAGCGCAAGAACGAGAAACGGCGGCGTAGCCCGCGATTGCATCACATGGAGGCCGCTGGTGGCGCAGACGCTGACCGCGCCGCCTCGGCTGAGGATGAGCTGCGCAGTATGGTCGCGCGCGGTGATGCTGCTGCTGCCGTTCAGGAGCGCGCGGCCAGCCGTGACGGAGAGATCACCGGTAAGGGTGGCGTCTTCAAGCAGGATCGTGCCGATGGGCTGCTGGGCTGGAACGAGGCCGCAGCAGGCGAACAGGACCGGCGCTAGACGAAGAAGTCTCACAGCATCAGCCTACAACGGTAGGCGCATGAAGTTCTGGATGATCTGCTTGCCGTGGGTCGTGAGGACGCTTTCGGGGTGGAACTGAACGCCTTCGATGTGCAACTCGCGGTGGCGGAGGGCCATGATGATCTCGCCGTCGGCTGTACGGGCGGAGACCTCCAGTTCCCTGGGCAGATCGTTGTCTTCGACGATCAGCGAGTGATACCGTGTGCAGGTGATCGTCTTTGGCAGGCCGGCGAAGAGGGTTCGACCGTCGTGCGTGACCTCGCTGGTCTTGCCATGCATCAGCATCGGAGCCCGGATGACGTTGGCTCCAAAGGCCGCGCCTAGCGCCTGGTGGCCAAGGCAGACTCCGAGGATCGGGACCTTCGCGCCGCCAGAGGTACCGAGGGCGGCGAAGTGCCGAATGAGCGCAATGGAGATGCCAGCATCCTGTGGCGTGCACGGGCCGGGTGAGATAAGGATGTGCGACGGATGCAGCGCTTCGACGTCCAGGGGAGTCAGTTCGTCGTTGCGGCGGATGATGGGCTCCGCACCCAGCTCTCCAAGGTACTGGACGAGGTTGTAGGTGAACGAGTCGTAGTTGTCGAGGACGAAGATCATGGCTGTCTTCAGTTTAGAGCAGGCATTCCCTCTGCCGAACAGAAGCCTCGGCTACCCGCTCGACGACCGCTGGCAGAAGCTCCTGTCGAGCTGACACGTCGTGCGGCCCAAGCTTACCCGGACGGTGCTCGCGCTATGCTGGAGGTGCGGTCGACGCGTTTCGTCATCGTGCCCGCTCCTTCCCTTCATCGCTGTCGCCGGAGAAGCCCGTGAACTCGATCCGCCTCCTTGCCGCCGCTCTTCTGCTTCTTCCTTCCCTCCTCCACGCACAGGCTGCCGGGGCCATCAGCATCGACGCGCAGGCTCCTGCTACCCCGTTTCCGCACTTCTGGGAGCAGATGTTCGGCTCCGGCCGCGCCATCCTTACCCTCCGGGAGAGCTATCGCGACGATCTCCGCGCCGTCAAGGCCGTCACTGACTTCCGCTACGTCCGCTTTCACGCCATCCTGCACGACGAGCTCGGCGTCTACACCGAGGACGAGCACGGCGAACCCGTCTACAACTTCGCCTATGTCGACCAGGTCTACGACGGTCTGCTGAAGAACGGCGTTCGCCCTCTCGTCGAGATCGGCTTCATGCCGAAGAAGCTCGCCTTCAACCCCGACGCGCTTCATCCATTCTGGTACAAGCAGAATGTCTCCCCACCCAAAAGCATGGCCCGCTGGGATGGCCTGATGACCGCTTTTGCCCAGCACCTGGTCGACCGTTACGGCATCGACGAAGTCGCGCAGTGGTACTTCGAGGTCTGGAATGAGCCCAACATCGACTTCTGGGGCGGCGTTCCGCAGCAGGGCAGCTACTTCGACCTGTACGATCACACCGCCCGCGACCTGAAGGCCGTCAGTCCGCGCCTTCGTGTCGGCGGTCCCGCCACCTCCGCCGCCCACTGGGTGCCGGAGTTTCTCGCCCACGCCGCGAAGGCTCACGTCCCCGTCGACTTTGTCTCCACCCACGGCTATGCGGACGACTCGCCCGAAGATATGCTCGACACCACCGAGGACATCCCGATGGATGATCGGGTCTGCCGGGCGGTAGCCAAAGTGCACGCGGAGATCAAAGCCTCGGCGATGCCGGCCCTTCCCCTCTTTTGGACCGAGTGGAACGTCCAGGGCAACCACGAGTCCCGCGACACGACCTTCACCGGACCCGCGCTCGCCAACACCATCCGGCAGTGCGACGGCCTGGTAGACCAGATGTCGTGGTGGACGTTCTCGGACGTGTTTGAAGAAGGCGGGCCTTTCCCCAAACCTTTTCTGGGCGCGTTCGGCTTGCGTGCGAGGGGTGGCATCAACAAGCCGAGCTTGTATGCCTTCGCGCTGCTTCACCAGCTTGGCGCCGAGCGGGTAGGGAACGCAGCATCGAACGTCCTCGTGACGCGCCAGACCGATGGTACTGTCGTAGTCGCCGCGTGGAACATCGTCGACCCCGGCACCGCTGGCCATCCTTTCCCGCTTACT